>NZ_CP135440.1:0-2401490 GCF_032342915.1 Neisseria sp. DTU_2021_1001991_1_SI_NGA_ILE_055
ATGACGTTAGCTGAATTTTGGCCGCTGTGCCTTTGCCGCCTTCACGAAATGTTGCCTGCCAGGCAGTTTGCGCAATGGATTGCGCCTTTGACCGTGGGCGAAGAAAACGGCGTATGGGTGGTGTATGGTAAAAACCAATTTGCCTGCAATATGCTCAAAAGCCAGTTTGCCGCCAAAATTGACGCCGTGCGTGCCGAATTGGTGCCTCATCAGGTGGCTTTCGCGTTTAAGCCGGGCGTAGGTACGCATTATGAAATGGCGGCTCAGGCTGTTGCGCCGGTGCAAGTGCAAGAAGTTGTTGAAGTCGAAGAATGTGTAGATCCTGTTCAAATGCCTTTGCAAACCGTTGCGGCAGTAGAAGAAGACAGGCCGTCTGAAACGGTGTCCAAACCTGCCGCAGCCAAGACGGCTGCGGAGATTTTGGCGCAGCGCATGAAAAACCTGCCGCATGAGCCTCAAGTGCAAACTGCCGCTCCGGTTGAGTCTAAAGCAGTTGCCAAAGCAAAAACCGACGCGCAACACGATGCGGAAGAAGCGCGCTATGAGCAAACCAATCTGTCGCGCGACTATACATTTGAAACTTTGGTGGAAGGTAAGGGCAACCGCCTTGCCGCCGCCGCAGCCCAGGCGATTGCTGAAAATCCAGGGCAGGGCTACAACCCGTTTTTCTTATACGGCAGCACCGGTTTGGGTAAAACCCACTTGGTGCAGGCCATCGGCAACGAATTGCTGAAAAACCGTCCTGATGCCAAAGTGCGCTATATGCACTCGGACGACTATATCCGCAGCTTTATGAAGGCGGTGCGCAACAACACTTATGATGTGTTCAAGCAACAATACAAACAATACGATCTGCTGATTATCGACGATATTCAGTTCATCAAAGGCAAAGACCGTACGATGGAAGAGTTCTTCTATCTGTACAACCATTTTCACAACGAGAAAAAACAACTGATCCTCACTTGCGACGTATTGCCTGCCAAAATCGAAGGCATGGACGACCGTCTCAAATCGCGTTTCTCATGGGGTTTGACTTTGGAACTCGAACCGCCCGAATTGGAAATGCGTGTGGCGATTTTGCAGAAAAAGGCAGAAGCCGCCGGTATCAGTATCGAAGACGAAGCTGCTTTGTTTATCGCCAACCTAATCCGCTCTAATGTGCGCGAGTTGGAAGGCGCGTTCAACCGAGTCAGCGCCAGCAGCCGTTTTATGAACCGCCCTGTTATCGACATGGATTTGGCGCGTACGGCTTTACAGGATATTATTGCCGAGAAACACAAAGTCATTACCGCCGACACCATTATCGATGCGACGGCCAAATATTATCGGATTAAAATTAGCGATATATTGGGCAAAAAACGCACGCGCAACATTGCCCGACCGCGCCAAGTCGCCATGAGCCTGACCAAAGAGCTGACCACGCTCAGCCTGCCTTCTATCGGTGATGCCTTTGGCGGCCGCGACCATACGACTGTGATGCACGGCGTGAAAGCGGTGGCGAAACTGCGCGAAGAAGACCCCGAATTGGCGCAAGACTACGAAAAACTGCTGATTTTGATTCAAAACTGACCCAATGCAACATTCAGACGGCCTGATGTCAATGAGAGGCCGTCTGAAAACAAAAAATATTTTAAAATACCCAAATCAACCGATTTCAAATTCAAAGGAATGGAACATGCTGATTTTACAAGCCGACCGCGACAGTCTGCTCAAGCCGTTGCAAGCCGTTACCGGTATCGTTGAGCGTCGCCATACTCTGCCGATTCTGTCCAATGTGTTGCTGGAAAGCAAAGACGGACAAACCAAACTTTTGGCAACCGACTTGGAAATCCAAATCAATACCGCCGGCCCTGAAAGTCAGGCAGGCGATTTCCGCATTACGACCAACGCTAAAAAATTCCAAGACATCCTGCGCGCCCTGCCTGACAGTGCGCTGGTGTCTTTAGATTGGGCGGACAACCGTTTGACTCTGCGCGCGGGCAAATCCCGTTTTGCCCTGCAAACCCTGCCGGCAGAAGACTTTCCTTTGATGAGTGTCGGCAACGATGTCAGCGCGACTTTCTCGCTGACTCAAGAAACCTTCAAAACCATGCTTTCGCAAGTGCAATACAGCATGGCGGTTCAAGACATCCGCTATTATCTCAACGGCTTGCTGATGCAGGTCGAAGGCAACCAACTGCGCCTTGTTGCAACCGACGGCCACCGCCTTGCTTATGCGGCCAGCCAAATTGAAGCGGAACTGCCGAAAACAGAAGTCATCCTGCCGCGTAAAACGGTATTGGAACTCTTCAAACTGCTGAATAATCCGTCCGAATCCATCACCGTTGAGCTTTTGGACAATCAAGTACGCTTCCAATGCAACGGCACGACCATTGTCAGCAAAGTCATCGACGGCAAGTTCCCCGACTTTAACCGCGTGATTCCTTTGGATAACGACAAGATTTTCCTCGTATCCCGTACCCAGCTTTTGGGTGCGCTTGAGCGTGCCGCCATTCTTGCCAATGAAAAATTCCGCGGCGCGCGACTGTTCCTGCAGCCAGGTTTGCTGAGTGTCGTATGTAGCAACAACGAGCAGGAAGAAGCACGCGAAGAGTTGGAAATCGCTTATCAAGGCGGAGAACTCGAAGTCGGTTTCAACATCGGCTACCTGATGGATGTGTTGCGTAATATCCACTCCGACGATATGCAGCTTGCCTTCGGCGATGCCAACCGCTCAACGCTGTTTACTATGCCGAACAATCCGAACTTCAAATACATCGTAATGCCGATGCGTATTTGATTTGGAAAACAAACAAAAAGAGCGTATACGGTACACGCTCTTTTTTATAGGCTCGAATCAAAAGGCCGTCTGAAAATTGTTTTTCAGACGGCCTTTTGATTAAACCGGGATGATTCGGTTAAATAGGAAAACTGGGATTAACGTGGACGTGGTTCGCAGTTTTTCACCAGGAATGAGCCGTTAGGGGCGTTCACGCCGACAACTTCAGAAGTAGTATGGGTGTTTTTGTCGATGAAACCGGCAGACATTACATAGCCTTTACGGTTGGTGAAAGTAGTGCCAGTGCTGTCAGAACGTTTTTTGTCGACAACCAAAGAGGCTTTTTTACCACCGGCGTTTACGTCGGCAGTAACTGCGCGACCGCTGCGGTCGAAACCGTACATCACGTTCAGTGATTTGCCGCCGTCACAACGGTAAGAAACGAAGCCGGCAGGCGCAGCGGCAGCAGAGAAGGAAACAGTAGCCAATGCGGCTGCAGTGATAACAGAAAGTAATTTCATGATCTAAGCTCCATATGAGGGTTGTGTGTTATCTTGCAAAGTGAGAATGAGTTTCCGTTTGCAGATGAAGCGTATTTTAGGCTTTTTGTCGGTAGTGGCAATTGGGTAAATTGCAAAACAGTGTTTACTTATGATTACCTGATTGTTTATTAATAGAAAGTTGTTTGTAATTTGGTGTTGCAAAGTGGTTATGCGGATTGTTGCGGAATATATACATTAATGATTCTTTAAGAAATATAGCGAAAGAATACAAAAAAGGCCGTCTGAATATTCAGACGGCCTTTGATATGAAGCGGTTTACAAGAAGAAAATTGAAGCGATAGTCACGGCGATGACGCCATAGATGCTCATCGGGATGACAGTTTTCTTGATGATCGCGCCTTCGGCGTTGTTTACGTTCAATACGCTGCACACGGCGATAATGTTGTTGATGCAGACCATGTTGCCCATTGCGCCGCCGACGGATTGCAGGGCGAGGATGAGGGTCACGGACAGGCCGGTATCAAGCGCGATTTGTTGTTGAATCGGGCCGAAGGTCAGGTTGGATACAGTGTTGGAGCCTGAGAAGAATGCACCGATTGCGCCAAGGTAAGGGGAGAAGTACACCCAGTGTTCGCCCGCCATCGCGGCAAACTCTTTACCGATGATTTTCACCATGGAGTCATCGCCGCCAACCATCATCAGCTGAACCATAATCAGCGCACCCATCAGGGCAAGCAGCGGTTTTTTGGTTTGGTTGAAGGTTGCAGCGTAGAAAGACCACGCATCTTTGAACTTGGTTTTGTACAGCAGGATGCAGATCCAAACGGTGAAGACAAACGGAATCCATGCCGGAACGTAGAGGGTTTGGTAGGAAGCGTTCACTCCTTGGCCGAAGATGTTGCCGAAGGTGATGGTCAGAGAGTCGCTGACGGTGATTTTGGACAAATCAAACGGCAGTTGGAAGCTGAACCATTCTTCTTTGCTGGTCAGCAGGCCTTTGATGCCCAGCTGTTTGATGCGGGTGACCACCAGCATGCCGATCAGCATACCCAAAGGAGCCAGTGCTTTGGCAACTTGGGCGAAAGGTACTTTTTCTGCATTCGGGTCTTTGGCGTAATCTTTGCTCAAGCCCCAGCCGCGGTTTGCTGCGAATACGGAAACCATCAGGCCGATTGCGCCGGCAACCAGAGATGGGAATTCTTCGTTGACCATCGCCAATGCAACATAAGGAAGGGTACAGGAGAAGACGGCAATGCCGATGAAGCCCAAGTTTTTGCGGATTTCAGCCCAAGGCACGATGAAGCTCAAGCCGATGACGGGGATGATGAAACCTGCGAAGAAGTGCATGACGCCGGTTTGCATACCGATTTCCATAATGCTTTTTTGATCCAGGCCCAAAGGTGCGAAACCGAACCAAGTCGGTGTGCCTACCGCGCCGAAGGAAACGGGTACGGAGTTCATCACCAAAGTGAAGATGGCTACTTTCAGCGGATTAAAGCCCAAGCTCATCAGAATCGGCGCGGCAATGGCGGCAGGCGTACCGAAACCGGACGCGCCTTCGATCATAAAGGCGAAAGACCAGCCGATGATCATCAATTGGGCAATCGGGTTCGGGCTGATGGTGGCCAGCCATTTGCGGATGACGTCGATACAACCGGTGGTTTCCATCATGCGGTTGAACATAATGGCACCGAAAATCACAGTAATCGGGGTCAGGGTAGAAACGAGGCCTGACGCTGCCGTTGCGTTGAGCAACATGGCGTTGTCGCCGAAATAAAACAGTTTGATGACGTAAATCAGCGCGGCGGTAATCGGCAGCGCAATGTAAGACGGCATACTGTTTTTCTTAACCATCAGCCAGATCAGCAGCACGATGGGAAAAATACTGAGAAAGAGAGCCATGGGATTATCCTCGGGGCAAAACAAGCATCATAACCGTCAATCAATGGCGGTTTGATGCGATGTGTTGAGCAATAAATGTTTTTCGAATAGATATTTGCATCCTCAGATGCGTTTAGTTATCAGGTAAATTGGTTTTACCAATTTATGAAAACTGTTGCACACTTTACGTAATCTTATGTAATCGGTCAAGAGTTTTATAACAAAAAAGGCCGTCTGAAATAGGGTTTCAGACGGCCTGAGCGCTTTGCCAGTAGTGCATTTGGTCGAATATCGAATGGTATTTACATTCAATATTTTGTAAAGGTTTAATTTTTGATTGATTTTAAACGAATTATTCTATTCCTGCCCATTTATGCGTTTGCACGCTCAGTTGCCAATGGACGGGGGTATCGGCTCGGCTGTTTAACACGCCGATTTGGCGGATGGTGTCGTAGATATTCATCGCGCCGTCTTGTTCGCAAGGCGAGAGGTAGTAATGTCGGGCGCGGATTTTGCGTTCCATTTCCTGACAAAACGCAATGACTTCGCCGTCGGCGACAATGCGCACTTCGTCTGCTTTTTCGATGCAGCTTTTTTCATATTTGGCGGCGTAGCAGGCTTTAGGACTGGTGGCAACGTAGTCGATTTGCGGCGGTGCGGGATTGAGGCCGTTGGTTTCGATACACAGAAAATAGCCTTCGGCTTTGAGTGCGTTGAGCAGGGCATCCAAATGCGGTTGGATGGTGGGTTCGCCACCGGTAATGATGATGTTGCGCGCCGTGTAGGTTTTCAGACGGCCTAAAATATCGGACAGGCTCATCATGCCGAATTTGAGGTAGTCGGTATCGCACCAGCTGCATGCAAGATTGCATTTGCCCAAGCGGATGAAAACGGCGGGCATGCCTGTGTTCCAGCCTTCGCCTTGCAGGCTTTCAAAAATTTCGACAATGCGGTATTGGGGATTGTTCGGCGTGATGTGAATGGTCATGAATGTTGGGTGTGCGGGATTGAATTGTTGTCGTGAAGCGTTTGAAGAAGTAATGTGAGGCAGCCATTCTTTCTGTTAGTTCAATGGGAAAGAATGGCTGGTGTGTATTTAAGCGGCAATGACGGCTGCGGCGGCCAAAAATGCCGGCAAGCCTTGTTTGAACAAAATGCCTTTGTTACCGGACGAAAACGCGCCCCATGCGGCGGCGATGAGGACAAAGCCGAGGAACAGGATGGTTGCGCCGTAAACCGCGTTATCGGGCGCGGCAAAGCGCGCCCATACCAAGCCGATGGCGAGGAAGCCGTTGTACAGGCCTTGGTTGGAAAACAGGGTTTGTACGCGTTTTTGTTCCATAAATTCGTAAGGCATGTTGAACAGCTCTGACGCTTTTTCGCTTGGGATTTGTGTCATTTCGAGCCAGGCGATGTAGAAATGTTCGACAGCGACGAAGAGGACGAGGAGGGTGGAGAGGAGTTTCATGAAGATTCCTTTTGATGTTTAGTGTATGAGGTATTTATGGGAACAGGCCGTCTGAAAAATACAAAATGCCGGTTTATTCCCCTTCATATTCCGCACACGAAGTCGGCGTTTCCCATAATTTCACGCTGCACACTTTGACACCGGCGTTTTTCAGACGGCCATACATTTCTACGCTCATGTTTTCGGCAGTGGTGCGGCAGGGCAGGCGCAGGGTTTTCATGTTCCAGCCTTCCAAAAGCGCGGCGATTTGGCTTTCGCGTTCGTTGTCGCCGTGATAGATGAAGGCATGGTCGAACGGGTCGGTAATGTGTTGTTTGACGATGGCTTTCAGGTCGGTAAAGTCCATCACCATGCCGTCTTTTGCGCCGCCTTGGATAACGGGCGCGGAGACAGTGATTTCGAGTTTGTAGGTATGGCCGTGCAGGTTTTGGCATTTGCCGTCATGCCCGTCGAGCATGTGGGAGGAATCGAAGGTAAAGATTTTGGTGATTTTCATGAGATGAAGGAAGCCGATGAGGCCGTCTGAATAGTGTAAAACCGGTTTCAGACGGCCTTGGGATTATTGTTCGGAAGGGAGTTTGAGGAAATGCTCGCGATAATGGCGCATTTCTTCGATGCTTTCGAGGATGTCGTCCAATGCCTTGTGCGAACCGCGTTTGACCACGCTTTTGGCAACGGCCGGATTCCAGCGTTTGGCCAATTCTTTCAGCGTGGATACGTCTAAGTTGCGGTAGTGGAAATAGGCTTCCAAGCGCGGCATGTATTTGACCATGAAGCGGCGGTCTTGATGGATGGAGTTGCCGCACATGGGCGTGGATTTCTCGGGTATCCATGCGGACATGAAGTCCAGCAGGTTTTGCTCGACTTCGGCTTCGGTCAGTTTGGATTCGCGCACGCGTTGGGTCAGGCCGGTGCGGCCGTGGGTGGCGGTGTTCCACTCGTCCATGCTGTCGAGCAATTCGTCGCTTTGATGGATGACGTAAACGTCCGATTGCGCCAGTACGTTCAAATCGGAGTCGGTAATGATCATGGCGACTTCGATAATGCGGTCGTGTTCCGGGTTGAGGCCGGTCATTTCCATATCGAGCCAGCAGAGGTTGTTTGCGTTTTGGGTCATTTCAGACGGCCTTGTGTTTTCAGTTGGCAGTATTATAAAGGATAAAGGTTCGGGCCGTCTGAAAGCATTTGTAACAAGTTGTGCAATCTCTTGATATAATCGTCCGTTACACAAAAAATCACCGCCAAAAATCATGAACCCAAGCCCTTTGCTCGATATGATCGATACGCCTCAGGACTTGCGCTGTCTGGAGAAAAAACAGCTGCCGCAAGTCGCCGCCGAATTGCGCGAATTTCTGTTGGATTCCGTCGGTAAGACGGGCGGCCATTTCGCCAGCAACTTGGGCGCGGTCGAGCTGACGGTGGCGCTGCATTATGTGTACGACACGCCCGAAGACCATTTGGTCTGGGATGTCGGCCATCAAAGCTATCCGCACAAAATCCTGACCGGCCGCAAAAATCAAATGCACACCATGCGCCAATACGGCGGTTTGGCCGGTTTTCCGAAACGCAGCGAGTCGGAATACGACGCGTTCGGCGTGGGCCATTCTTCCACATCCATCGGCGCGGCCTTGGGCATGGCCGTTGCGGACAAACAGTTGGGCAACAAGCGCCGCAGCGTCGCCATCATCGGCGACGGCGCCATGACGGCGGGTCAGGCGTTTGAAGCCCTGAACTGTGCAGGCGATATGGATGTCGATTTGCTGGTCATCCTCAACGACAACGAAATGTCGATTTCCCCCAATGTCGGCGCGCTGCCAAAATACCTCGCCAGCAACGTCGTGCGCGATATGCACGGCCTGTTGAGCACCATCAAAGCACAATCGAGCAAAGTGTTGGACAAATTGCCCGGCGCGATGGAGCTTGCCCAAAAAGTCGAAAATAAAATCAAAACCTTGGCAGGCGAAGCGGAGCACGCCAAACAGTCGCTGTCTTTGTTTGAAAACTTCGGTTTCCGTTACACCGGCCCGGTGGACGGCCACAACGTTGAAAATTTGGTGGACGTATTAAAAGACTTGCGCGGCCGCAAAGGCCCTCAGTTGCTGCACGTCATCACCAAAAAAGGCAACGGTTACAAATTCGCCGAAAACGATCCTGTCAAATACCACGCTGTCGCCAAGCTGCCGAGCGAAGTGCCTGCGCCGGAAGTCAAACCTGCCGCGTCCAAACCGACTTATACGCAAGTGTTCGGCCAATGGCTGTGCGACCAAGCGGCGGCGGACGAGCGTTTGGTTGCCATCACGCCAGCCATGCGCGAAGGCAGCGGCTTGGTTGAGTTTGAACAGCAATTCCCCGACCGCTATTTCGACGTCGGCATCGCCGAGCAACACGCCGTTACCTTTGCCGGCGGTTTGGCGTGCGAAGGCATCAAGCCTGTCGTGGCGATTTACTCCACTTTCCTGCAACGCGCTTACGACCAGTTGGTACACGACGTTGCCTTGCAAAACCTGCCTGTTTTGTTCGCCATCGACCGCGCAGGCATTGTCGGTGCAGACGGCCCGACCCATGCCGGTTTGTACGACTTGAGCTTTTTGCGTTGCGTGCCGAATATGATTATTGCCGCACCCAGCGACGAAAACGAATGCCGCCTGCTGCTCTCAACCTGCTATCAGGCAAATTCGCCGTCCGCCGTCCGTTATCCGCGCGGTACAGGCACGGGGGCAACCGTTTCAGACGGCCTAGAAACCGTTGAAATCGGCAAAGGCATCATCCGTCGCGAAGGCGAGAAAATTGCCGTTATCGCCTTTGGCAGCATGGTTGCCCCATCATTGGCCGCTGCCGACAAGTTGAACGCGACCGTTGCCGATATGCGCTTTGTCAAACCGATAGACGAAGAACTGATCGTCCGTCTCGCCCGAAGCCACGATTACATCGTTACCGCCGAAGAAAACGCCGAACAAGGCGGTGCAGGCAGCGCGGTGTTGGAAGTGTTGGCGAAACACGGCATCTGCAAACCGGTGTTGCTGTTGGGTGTAGAAGACAAAGTTACCGAACACGGTGACCCGAAAAAACTCTTAGCCGATTTGGGGCTGAATGCCGAAGCCGTTGGAAAACGTATCACTCGATGGCAATCTGAAACAAAAACAAGCGAATAAACACACACATGCAGTCTGAAAACACGCGGGAAATCCACCGTGTGGGATTAATCTCTGCACTTCGAAAAAGCAAGAACAAGTGGGATTGCTGGATCTAAAAAAATCCTATATTCATATTACGGAATATGTGGCGGTATTGCCGAGTAAAGAAGTGTTGGAAAAGTGGTTGCATTTAGCGGTGGAACGAGTGGAAGAGAGGTTTTTACCATAATAATTGTGGAGTGTGTGAAACGAAGTCTCACACACGATTAAATATTCCATCTTGTGTGTAAATTGTGTCAATTCAAATTCCCTACGAAAATAAAGGTATTAATTATGGTTTTTCCAGAAAAATTAAATGGTGATTTCGATTTCACTCAGACAGGTGGTGAATTTCCTAGTTATTGGTTTGCTAGAGAGCCTAAAGAGCCTAAGCTAACTAAATACTATGGAGTTACTAAAAATAGAAAAAATAGACTTATTTTTATAAACTTTGAAGAAGCAATTGAGTTTCTTCAGAATTATTATATAGATCCAATATTAGAAGATAGAATGATCAGAAGAAGTTATTTTCTAGATGGTGCTTTTATATTAGCATCATCATATGATACTTTAGAGGATGATTGTTTTGATTATTATATCTATGATAAAAATTTAAAAAATCAATATATTGAATACCTTTTTGGTAAAGATCCTTTTATAGATAAAATTGGCTTTAAATGTTCAAAAGGAAAGATTGAAATTCAGAAAAAACGGTTTTATCATTATATTCATGACGAAAATGAGAGATACCCATATATAGATGATATAGATGATATAGATGATATAGATGATATAGATGATATAGATGATATAGATGATATAGATGATGGTTTGTATCCTCCAGAAAAGTATGAAGTAGAGTATGCAGATGCTTATCCTGAACACGCTGTTTATCATAAAGAAATTTATGCATTTAAACTTAAGTATTTTCTAGATAGTGAAATAAATGATTACAATAATTTTAAAGAAAATGAATTAGAAACAAGAAAAAAAGAACTTGAATTATTTAAAAAAATAAAAAGAAAAAAGGATCTTGAAGAGGACTTAGAAGAGGCTAGGGTAAGAGCTCTCAAAGAAAAAGAACAAAAGGAAAAAGAGAGAAACGGACAATGTCTTTCGTCTATTATTTTAATCAACGCAACTCGCAATTATTCTGACTTATATATGAAAGAGGGTGAAAAATTAAAGGATATTTATCACGAAATTAAGAAATATAATTTAAGACATTTATCAGGAGACGAACATGAGATCCAAGATTTCATTGATAAGGTGATTGATTGTATGTACGAAAAAAATTATAAAAATGATCGTATTAAAATGGGTAAGAGCGCTGCTGGGAGGAGGAAAAAATCTATAGGGTATAATAAATAGATTAAAATTTGATAGCTAAGAAAATAGTTTGATAGCTAAGAAAATAGAATGAAATAATATCGTCTAACTTTTTATGTTTTGAATTCCCGATAGAGAGATTCATTTATATAGTAAAAGCTAATAGAGAACAAGAAGCTATTGCACAGGTTAATAATAAGGTATAAGCAAAATTTAAAAAAATCTGAAGTTAAGAGCTTAGTGGCATCAATACCTAAAGATCTTGATAGGGAAATATTAGGTAGTTAATAATTTGGTTTAATGATAGGGATTTAGATTTCGTTATCTAACTTTATTGATGAAAATAAATGATATTGAGTAATTTAGGAGGATATTTATATATTTGTAACATAAATATTAATTTTAAAAATTAGAATTACTAAGCAACTTTGTTAACGAAATAATACATCAACATAATTGAAATATGAACATAGTTTTGAAAAAAATAATTAAGAGATACAAAATGACAACTAAAATTTTCTAGTAGAAATTAGCACTAAAGAGCTACTGCAAAAAGCTCTTAAAACATCAGCGTCTGTCTTTGCGGATAACGTTGAAGTGGAAGAACTCAACCAAGAGAAGGGCTTGCCTTTGACAAAGTCGAATGGTTTGTCGCACTCCGTTATTTGATGGTGAAAGTTAAGAGAACACCATGATCAGCATCTTTGATATTTTTAAAATCGGCATCGGCCCGTCCAGCTCGCACACCGTCGGCCCGATGAAGGCCGCGGCTGCCTTTGCCGATTTGCTGCATGCCGAAAACTTGGACACACAAGTGGAGCGCATTGTCATTGAAGTGTACGGCTCGCTTGCCTTGACCGGTATCGGACACGGCACATTCGATGCATTATTGCTCGGTTTGGAGGGCAGTCTGCCGCACGATATTCCGCTGGCAGACATCCCTCAACGCTTGGAACGCATTCGCACGCAGCACGTTTTAAAACTCAACGGCCGCGAAATGGCCTTCAATCCCGAAAAAGATTTGGATATCCGCGGCGACAAAGTGTTGCCCAAACATCCGAACGGCCTGAATTTTATCGCCTACCATTCAGACGGCCTGAAGCTGAAAGAGCAGATCTATTATTCGGTTGGCGGCGGTTTTATCGTTACAGACGAAGGGTTTGCACAAGAGGCGCAGGAAAATGGCGATGTGCCGTATCCATACAAAAACTGCGACGAGTTGCTGGCACAATGCCGTCTGAACCAGTTGAATATTTCCGAAGTCGTGTTGGCCAATGAAGCAGCGTTGGCAGGTTGTGATGAAGCGGAAGTGCGCCGCCGGGTGGCCGCCGTAGCCGATGTGATGGAAACCTGCATTAAGCGCGGCTTGGGTGCGGAAGGGCAGCTGCCTGGCGGCTTGAACGTGCGCCGCCGCGCGCCGCAGTTGGCGGCCAAACTCAAAGTCCTGCGCGAGAGCGAAATCGTCAATACCCAACTTTGGCCGATGGTGTACGCCATGGCGGTCAACGAAGAAAATGCCGCCGGCGGCCGTGTCGTAACCGCACCGACCAACGGCGCGGCAGGCATTATTCCTGCCGTCTTGCACTATTTCCGCAAATTTAATCCGCACGCCAACCAATCGCGTGTCGAAGACTTCCTGCTGACTGCCGGCGCCATCGGCATTTTGTACAAAACCAACGCATCGATTTCCGGCGCGGACGTCGGCTGCCAAGGCGAAGTCGGCGTAGCGTGTTCTATGGCGGCGGGGGCATACGCCGAAGTTATCGGCGGAACCCCGAAACAAGTGGAAAACGCCGCCGAAATGGCCATGGAACACCACTTGGGCCTGACCTGCGACCCTGTCGGCGGCTTGGTGCAAATTCCCTGCATCGAACGCAACGGCATCGCTGCCGAAAAAGCCCTCAAGCTCGCCACCCTTGCGCTTTTGGAAGATGGTACAGACAAAAAAGTTTCACTTGATGAAGTGATTCAAACCATGCTGCAAACCGGCCGCGATATGAAGGCAACCTACAAAGAAACCTCACTTGCCGGCCTGGCCGTTACCTTGCAGAAAAAAGCCGTCCCCGTATCCGTGCGCGTGGTGGAATGTTAGAAATAGAATAGGGCAATTGCCCAATAAAAAAGGCCGTCTGAAAAACTTTCAGACGGCCTTTTTTGTATGGATTGAAGAACTAACTGTTTTTTTGATAAGGGTTTTCCAGCCCGGCCATTAAGTCGCGGAAGTATTCGCGCAACTGTTTTTCGGAGCAACCCATCAGCAGCGCGTCTTCAAATGCGTCCTGCGCTATTTGGTACAGTTCGTTTAAGTTTTCGGTCATGACTTTGACTTTTTCGGTGCAGGAAACGATTTGACCGTCGTCGTCATACCATTTGGGCATTTGCGGCATCGCCATCGTGCACCTCAGTTTAAGAAACGGGATGGATCGTTTTTCTTCACGCGACGGGCAAAGGCGTATTTTCCGTTCCAATATTTGTGGCCGAGGCTGGTAATTTCGATACGTTTGCCCGTTCTCGGCGCGTGAATGAAATTGTTGTTGCCGATGTAAAGGCCGACGTGGGAAATACGGCCGCGACCCATGGTGCGGAAAAAGACCATGTCGCCCGGCTGCAATTCGGAACGGCTCACGGCAACGCCCATTTGCGCTTGTTCGGCAGAAGTGCGCGGCAGGTTCAGGCCCATGGCGCGTTTAAAGATGTGTTGCATGAAGCCGCTGCAGTCAAAGCCGGTGGAAGCCGATGTGCCGCCGTAGCGGTAGGCCACGCCGAGCAAGCCCATGGCGCTGCCGATTAACTCATCTGCATTGCCCGAAGGTGCACGCGTATTGTTGCTTGCGGCAGAATAGGTATTGGTGGGATGGACAGGGGTTGCCTGACGCGTATTGCCGTAAACATTGGCATTGTCGTTGAATTGGTTTAAAACACGCTGACGGGTGGTAATCAGGTTTTCCAAATCATCGGCGTAAGAAAAATTGACGCTCGCGAGCATGGCGACCGAAGTCCAAACTGCTGCGAGCCGGAGTAAAAAATTCATTGTACAAACTTCCGTTTCAGAAGGCATTCCCTGCCGATTGCAGGCACATTGCCGGTTTCTGAGATGTTATCCCGTATCATTCTCTTGTTATCTGCTTGATTGTATTAAAAAACTGTCTTTTTGGCAAAAAAACTGCTGTTATTTTGCGTTAAACCCTTGTTTCCAAAAGAACTAGAAAAACATCAGGCGCGGTTTCGCTTGATTTATCCGCCGCTGCAACCATATAAGCGGCATTCATTGATTTATTTTCAGAGACTGACATGACACAAAATCACAGCGATATCCGTACACGCTTTATCTTTGACGATATGCCTATCCGCGGTATGCACATCCGCCTTGAAAAGGTTTGGCAACACATCGTCAACCAAAAACATTATCCTGTCGCCATCCGCCGCGCTTTGGGCGAGTTGCTGGCCGCCGGCTCTTTATTGTCTGCCAACCTTAAAAACGAAGGCACGCTGATTGTTCAAGTTCAAGGTCAGGGCCGTCTGAAAATGTTGGTGGTGGAAGCGACTTCTGAAAATACTGTCCGTGCTACCGCCCGATGGGACGAAAACGCCGAAATTCATGATGACGAAAGCCTGACTGCGCTGTTGGGCGAAAACAGCGTGTTCGTTTTGACCCATCAGCCTAAAGATGCCGACCCTTGGCAAGGTGTTGTCCCACTGGAAGGCGACAGCATTGCGCAAATGCTGGTCAACTATATGAAACGTTCCGAGCAGCTCGATACCTATATTACGCTTGCCGCCGACGACCACGCCGCAGGCGCATTATTGCTGCAACGCCTGCCGGAAGAAGAATTGGATGATGCCGCTTGGGAGCATGTGACCACGCTTGCGCAAACGCTTACTCCGCAAGAATTGACCGGTTTGGACGCGCATCACGCCCTTTACCGCCTTTACCATGAAACCCCACCCCGCGTTTTTGAACCGGAGACTATTGAATTTGCCTGCACCTGCTCCCGCGGCAAAGTCAGCGATATGCTGTTGATGCTTGGCGGTCAGGAAGTCGGCGGCGTGGTGGCGGAACAAGGCAGCATTCAAATTGACTGCGATTTCTGCCATAGCAAATATGTGTTTGATGAAACCGATGTCAACGCTTTGTTTGGCGCGGACGTGGTGAATGCCGTCCGTCAAGAGAATGAGCGTTTGCAGTAAGTAAGCGATAAAAGTTGCTTAAAAAATTGGATTATTTAATAGAAGGGCAGGTGTAATACCTGTCCTTTCTTTTTGGGAAAACTGAATATCATCAATAGAAAATGCCGTCTGAAAAAAGCGTAGGCTGATTTCAGACGGCATGATTGTTTTAAACGATGCGTTTAATGTTTAAAGATTATTTCCAAACCAACAAAGCGTGGTTGCGTTTGCCGCGGCGGACGATGGTGTATTTGCCGAAACGTTTGTGTTCGTCGGTCAGCATATAGGCATCGTCAGGTTTTTCAGCGGCATGGTTCGGATTATTGGCTTCGGCAGGTTTGCCGTTGAGCAAAACCGCTTTGCTGTTGACAAAACCGCGTGCTTCTTTGTTGGAAGACGCCAAACCGGTTTTCACCAAAGTCTCCACCACGTTGAGGCTCTCGGAAACTTCAAAAGTCGGCAGGCCGTCGAGTGCCAGCTGCTCGAAGTCGCTTTCGGTGAGATGGCTTTGGTCTTCGGCAAATAGGCTTTCTGAAATGCGTTGGGCGGCGGCAAGGGCTTCTTCGCCGTGAATCAGACGGGTCATTTCTTCGGCGAGAATGCGTTGCGCTTCTGGTTTGGTGCCGCTGGCTTTGTCTTTCGCTTCGATGGCATCGATTTCTTCGATAGACAGGAAGGTGAAGTATTTCAGGAATTTATACACATCGGCGTCGGCCACTTTCAGCCAGAATTGGTAGAACTGATACGGAGAAGTTTTCTTCGCGTTCAGCCATACCGCGCCGCCTTCGGTTTTACCGAATTTGGTGCCGTCTGATTTGGTAACCAAAGGCAGGGTCAGGCCGAATACTTGTTTTTGGTGCAGACGGCGGGTCAAGTCGATACCGGCGGTAATGTTGCCCCATTGGTCGGAACCGCCGATTTCCAAAACTGCACCATGACGTTTGTTCAATTCGGCAAAGTCGTAGCCTTGCAGCAGAGAGTAGGCGAACTCGGTAAAGGAAATGCCCACGTCGTCGCGTTCGATACGTTGTTTGACGGATTCCTTGTTCAGCATGGCGTTGACGGAGAAATGCTTGCCGATGTCGCGCAGGAAGTCGAGGCAGTTCATGCTGCCGAACCAGTCGGCGTTGTTGGCCATAATGGCCGCGTTATCGCCTTCAAAGCTTAAGAAAGGGGTCAATTGGTTGCGGATGCTTTCCACCCAGCCGGCAACGGTTTCGGCAGAATTCAAGCTGCGTTCTGTCGCTTTAAAGCTTGGGTCGCCGATCATGCCGGTCGCACCGCCCACCAAAGCAATCGGCGTATGGCCGGCTTGTTGGAAACGGCGCAATGCCAATACAGGCAGCAAGTGGCCGATATGTAGGCTGTCGGCCGTCGGGTCAAAACCGCAATAGAGGGAAATTTTTTGTTCGTTTAACAAAGCGTCTAAGGCTTCGATGTCGGTAGTTTGCGCGATTAAGCCACGCGATTGTAGGTCTTTGATGACGCTCATTGATGTCTTCCAAAAAAATTAGCAGTTTTACAAACTGCTAATTGTAACAAATTTCATCGGATGAATGGCTATGGCTTACTGAAGAAGCGTGTGTTTTTCAGAAAAACGCTTGGCCAGTTCTCTACCGCCGTAAGGGTTGATGTGGTCTCTATCGGAATAAACCGGCAATCCGTTGATTTTGAAATTGTGCGGAATATAGGCGGTGGCATCGATAATATACACATTGGCATATTTTTCGGCTAATTTTTTGATGCGTTCATTTCCTTTAAAAGTGTTTTGTTCATCAATAACAAGATTTTGATTAAATCCCGGTATGCGGTAAGACAAAATATAGGCGCGCAAACCGTTGTATGACAGATTAGGGTTGTCCAGCATCAGGTAAACCGCTTGTTTTTCCGAAGAAAGTTTTTGCAACATGAGGTCGAATTTTTTGAAAAAATCGGTATCGTAAGCAAGGGAGTGGCTGTTTTCAGGCATTTGGCTGCCCCAGCGCATGGCCAAAAGCACTTTTGAGTATTGGGGCAGATGCTCTTTGGCATACTCATAAACGGCACGGCAGGAAGCGTTTTGCTTGAATATGGGTGCGGCATAACCTTCTACATAGGCACAACTGTCCGCCGTGACCATCGTTGCCGACCATTTTTCTTTTTTGCCGACGGTATCAAAAAACGTTTTATATTGGTCGGCATGCGAATCGCCTAAAATCAGTAATTCCGGCTGTTTGTCGGTATCGCCCCAAACACATTGTTTGTCGGTATTGTTGTGGCAAGAAGTGTAGGAACGCGCCAATCCCATACGATCGTATTGCTCCATAAACGGAAGCTTCATGGCAAGAAAAGGCGTTATGGCCAAAACAAGCATGGGGACGGCATAAATCCATACCACAGACTGGGCAAAAGAGCCTTTCCACTTTTTAAACGGTTTCTCGACAAAATAATAAGAAAACAGGGAGAGTGCAAACATTAAGACAATCGCGGCCGCAGTCGAATACGAAGGCAGATTGTTTGAACCTATGTATCTCATAAAAGCCAATACAGGCCAATGCCACAGATACAGCGAATAGGAAATTAAGCCTATGCCGACGGTAATCTTCCATTGGAAAAATTGTTTCAGCCGGTGTTCAAATTGATTGAAATAAATGAATGCGGCGGCGGCCAAACAAGGAATGATGGCGGCAGGCCCCGGGAAATAGGCGGTTTTTTCCGTATAGGCAAACAGACAGGCAAACAGTATGCATACAGAAAGTAATGCGCCTGCCGCCGCATATGGTTTGCCGGTATCCAGCCCTTGTTGTTGCCGATATTGCATCCACACGGCCGTCAACGAGCCGATCAGCATTTCGCAGGCGCGCAGATGGGGCAGGTAATATTTATCCAGCGAAGTCGGTATAAAAGAAACCAAAATACTGAATACGCATAGCGTGATAAGGAAGGCAAACTGAGTGCGCCAGCTTTTGCGGACCACCAGTAACAGCAATATCGGAAAGACGAAATAATATTGTTCTTCGACCGATAAAGACCAAATGTGAAGCAAAGGTTTTTCTTCTTGTATGGGATCGAAATAGCCCTGACCCTTTGCAAAAAAGATATTGGAGATGAACCCCAAGGTGGACAGGGCTGTCCTCCATAAAAGGGAAAAATCATCTTTGGTGAATAAAAGAAAGCCGCATATCAGCGTTGCCGCCAATACGGTAAAAAATGCGGGCAGTATCCGCTTGATACGGCGGATGTAAAACTTTTTGAACGAGAAAATTCCACTGCTCATTTCACGATGGATAATCATCGTGATCAGAAAGCCGGAAATGACAAAAAAGATATCAACACCAAGAAAGCCGCCAGGCAGCCAGTTTTTTTCAATATGGAAAACGACAACGGATAGAACAGCAACGGCACGCAATGTATCAATATCTGGGCGGTAAGATAAAACTTTGCTCATAATATTTTGATTTTAATTAGTTTATATTAATGGCGTCGTCTGAAAAGTGATTCCTGCCGAGAATGGCGGTATTTCGGAGGTCGGCCATCGTTTGTCGGAACAGGGCAGTTTGTTTGCCTTCTTAGAATGATTGCTGATGATATGCGTTTGAATAGTAATGGATTAGAGTAGGAATAAAGTTGATAGTTTCAACATAATATTTAATATGTTGTTTTTATAATGAATCAATACGATGTGGTATTGTTTAATTATTTATTGTCATATCAATGATATTGTTATTGATGATGTAACCTTGCGCTATTTTTAGGTAAGGTGTTGGCAAGAGATGGGAGATTTAAAGAGAGAAAAATTACGAGCCATGCCCGTATTTATTATGGAGATAATGTCTTGTTTTGTTGATATTTCAAGACGTAAGGCCGTCTGAAAATAAATTCAGACGGCCTTAATCTTAGAAAAGGCCGTCTGAAAAAGCGTTTTACCGGGTTTATACGTTAAACAGGAAGTGCATCACATCGCCGTCTTGTACGACGTATTCTTTGCCTTCCACACGCATTTTGCCGGCTTCTTTGGCTTTGGCTTCGCCGCCTAAAGCGATGAAGTCTTCGTAGGAGATAACTTGGGCGCGGATGAAGCCGCGTTCAAAGTCGGTGTGAATCACGCCGGCGGCTTGCGGCGCAGTGTCGCCTTTGTGGATGGTCCAGGCGCGGACTTCTTTGACACCGGCGGTGAAGTAGGTTTGCAGGCCCAAGAGGTCGTAGCCGGCACGAATCAGGCGGTTCAGGCCCGGTTCTTCCAAGCCCATTTCGGCGAGGAATTCGGCTTTTTCATCGTCTTCCAATTCGGCGATTTCGCTTTCCATCGCGGCGCAGACGGCCACAACCGGCGCGTTTTCTTTTTCAGCCAATTCTTTCAGGCGGTCGAGGTGCGGGTTGTTTTCAAAACCGTCTTCGGAAACGTTGCCGACATACATGGCAGGTTTGGCGGTCAGCAGGAACAACGGTTTGAGCATGGCGAGTTCTTCCGCGTCCAAACCGAAGGAGCGGACGGGTTTGCCTTCATCCAGATGCGGCAGCAGTTTTTTGCACAGCTCGACCAGTTTTTGCGCGTCTTTGTCGCCTGAGCGTGCGCGTTTTTCTTCGCGGACGATGGCTTTTTCGACGCTGGCCAAGTCGGCCAGTGCCAATTCGGTGCCGATGGTTTCGATGTCGGCAATAGGATCGACTTTGCCTGCAACGTGGACGATGTTGTCGTCGTCAAAGCAACGTACGACGTTAACAATCGCGTCAGTCTCGCGGATGTTGGCGAGGAACTGGTTGCCCAAGCCTTCGCCTTTGCTCGCGCCTGCAACCAAACCGGCAATGTCGACGAATTCGACGATGGCAGGCTGCATTTTTTGCGGATTGACGATTTTTGCCAATTCGGCCATACGCGGATCAGGGACTTCAACGATGCCGACGTTGGGTTCGATGGTACAGAAAGGATAGTTTGCCGCTTCGATACCCGATTGGGTCAGCGCGTTAAAGAGGGTGGATTTGCCGACGTTGGGCAAACCGACGATGCCGCATTTCAAGCTCATGGTTTTTCCTGAAAAGTTAAAAGTTTAACGGCGGATTATAGCATATTGTGGAGGTACTCAAAACAGCCGCAATGCTGGTGTGTTCTTATAATAAAAGGCCGTCTGAAAAAAAGAGGGGCAGGCATTCAGCCTATTGTTCTTCCGAAGAATGAGTAAATGAATAAAGCCATTAAATAAAACAATCTTTCGGACAGGAGGCTTAAGATTAAACCCAAAAGAATGCCCAGTACCCAATAAATCATCTGACGGTATTTCGGGTCGGATGCGGTACGCAACATTTTGAAATACAAAACCAGACAGCCGAACATGCAGATTGTTTGAAACAGAATGATGGGGAGGCTGTCAATGGCTTCGGAAATCGACCCATAAAGGATGATTGTCCCTATGCGTATGCATAAATAAATTAAAGCCGAGCCTGCCGCCGAACTCCCAAAAGTGACAGGCGTGTCGGATGAATCGGCTGTTTTGTGGGGCTGAAGCCTGCCGAATAACAAGATAAATACAATGTCAAACATAATGATGGTTGCCTTGGTGTGAGGTATTTTTATTTTTCAGACGGCCTCTGGGTGGTCTGAAAGCTTATTGTGCTGCGATATGGGGCAGTGCCGCATTAAGGTATGTCAGTAAGTTGACTATCATCGTGCTGAAGCGGTTGCCATGCTTCATTGAACACATTGATTTTGTAGCGGGTTATCTGCTATTGCCCAAAATAGTCCGAAATACAGGACAAGCTTAATGAATAGGGTAAGAGTGGCAAGCAGGTTGAGAAACATTATGAGGCTTATGGATAAAGCCTTTGCTATGATTCGCAGTTGGTTGAAAGGCCGTCTGAAAACTGTTTCAGACGGCCTTTTTTCCGTACTGCTTTAACCGGTATTACGCAAACCTTGCGCCACGCCGTTGATGGTCAGGTGAACCATCAGCAGGGCGTGCGGATTGTCGGGATCTTTGCGCAGGCGTTTGAGCATGGCGACTTGCAGGCCGTTGAGGGCATTCAGGTATGGAATCCTCAAGGCAAGCGAACGGGCGAGGCTGCGGTTGTCGCGCAGAAGCTCTTCGGTTTGCAGCAGGTCGAGCAGTGCTTTGCGGCTGCGTTGGTATTCTTCCTTGATCATGCCGAAGATGACTTTTGCTTTGTCGGGTGATTCGCTCAAGCCGGCATAGTTTTCCGCCAAGGTGATGTCGGTTTTTGCCATTACTTGCTCCATATTGGAGAGCATGGCTTGGAAGAACGGGTTGTTTTGGGCGTGTTCGCGCAGGGCGGCAAGGGTTTCGGGTTTACCTTCGCACAAGGTTTCCACTGCGCTGCCGAAACCGTACCAAGCCGGCAGCATGAGGCGGTTTTGCATCCAAGAGAATACCCACGGAATCGCGCGCAAGTCCTGAATCCGCGCCAGGGTTTTGCGGCTGGCGGGACGGCTGCCGAGGTTGAGGGTGGCAATTTCCTGAATCGGGCTGGTTTGCAGGAAGTAGTCGATGAAGTCGGGGTGGGTAATCAGTTCGCGGTAGTATTTGAACGATACGTCCGACAAGTCCTGCATCAGTTTGTCATCAGGGTCTTTTTTGTCCGGCAGGATGCTGGCTTCCAAAGTCGCGGCAACCAAGGTTTCCAAGTTGCGTTGGGCATTGCCCGGGTCGGCGTATTTGGCGGTAATGACTTCGCCTTGCTCGGTAATGCGGATTTGTCCGGCAACACTGCCCGCAGGTTGCGCCAAGATGGCTTGGTAAGAAGGGCCGCCGCCGCGACCTACACTGCCACCGCGGCCGTGGAACAGGCGCATGCGGACCTCGTATTTTTTGAAGAGTTCGACCAAGCCCAACTCTGCCTGATACAGACACCATGAGCTGGTAACGTAGCCGCCGTCTTTGTTGGAGTCGGAGTAGCCGAGCATGATTTCTTGGATGTTGCCGCGGCTTTCGAGCAGGGCGTCATACCAGTCGAGGCGGAACATGGTTTCCATGACCGGGCAGGCGTTTTCGAGCGCTTCGATGGTTTCAAACAGAGGCACGATGTTGATGCGGCTGCGCGGTTTGCCGTTTTCAACCGTCAACAGGCCGCTTTCTTTCAGCAGCAAGGCCAAGGCGAGCAGGTCGCTGGGTTGTTCGCAGTTGGAAATAATGCTTTGTGTGACGGCATCTTCGCCAAATTCGTCTTTGATTTTGCGCGCTTCGTTGAAAATCGCCAGTTCGTGGCGGGTATGGTCGCTGTATGTGATAAACGGGCTGTACAGCGGACGTTGATGGCTCAACTCGCGCAACAGGGCGGTTTGTTTTTGCTCTTCGTTCAGGCTGTTGTAGTCTTCCAAGCCTGCGTGTTGGAAAAGCTCGGCAACCACATCGGCGTGTTTGCCTGCGTGTTGGCGCAGGTCGAGCGGCATCATGTGGAAGCCGAACACGGACACGCTGCGGATAATGTCGGACAGACGGCCTTCTGCCAGCAGTTGGCTGCCGTTTTCGTGGAGCGAGCGTTGCAGTTTTTTCAGGTCGTTGAGGAACTCTTCGACCGTGGCATAAGGCTCGAGGAAGCCGAATTTGCAGCCCATGCCCAAACCGAGTGAGCGTGCCTTGCCCATAGCGCGTGCCATGATGTAGGCGATGGCGCGGCGGTAGGGTTCTTCGGTGCGGGCGATTTCTTCGTCAGGCGAGAGGGCGGCCAGTGCCATCACATCGTCGTTGACTTTGACGCGGCGGATGGAGAGTGGCAATTCGCGGTAAAGTTTGTCGAGTTCGCCGCGATAGAAACGGAACACTGCGTCGGCATGCCGTCTGAACGCAAAACGCAAGGTTTCGGCAGAAACGAACGGGTTGCCGTCGCGGTCGCCGCCGATCCAGCCGCCGATTTTAAGGATATTCGGAACGCGGACGCCGGGATAGGCCGTCTGAAAATCGCGTTCCATTGTGCGGTAGAGCTTGGGCAGGGCTTCAAAGAAGCTCATTGGGAAGATGGATACACCGTTGTTGATCTCGTCGTTGACGCTAAGTTTGTGGCGGCGCGTTTCGCTGGTCTGCCACAGGCCCAAAAGGACAGTGTCGATTTCGCGGCGCAACTGAGCCAGCGCTTCGGGGTTGGTACAGCGTTCGCGTTGCGGCAGCAGCGCGCGGATGCGGCGGTTGAAGCTTAAGACGGTTTGGCGTTGCACTTCGGTCGGGTGCGCGGTCAAAACGGCGGTAACGACTGTATTGTCCAGTTGTTGTTGCAACGCTTTGCCGTTGACTTTTCCGGCTTTGAGCTTGCGCACGGTTTCCGTCAGGCTGCCTTCTGCTGCGCTGTGGCCGGCATCTTCGTGGATTTGGCGGCGGCGTTCGTGGTGCACGTCTTCGGCGATGTTCAAAATTTGTGCGAACAGGCCGCAGGCCAAGGTTAAATCGTGGGTTTGTTGTTCGTCCAATTGCGGCAACACCTTCTCAATCAAGGCAGCACTGTCGTCTGAAGTCGATAATAACTTAACGGTTTCGACCACCAAAGGCGACGCTTCCTCATGCAGCAGATTGAAAAGAGACTGTTTTAAAAATTCCGCATCCGCTGCCAGAGCGGCATCTTTTGGATTATTTAAGATATGCAGTTGCATGATTTTTCTCTTATTTAAATGTTAATTTGGGTATATCGTGAATCCATTGTATAGCAGATTTTTATAAACTGCCAATGGTAACATCCGATACATTTCAAACCGGAAAACGGCCGTCGGTATCCGCCGCGTGGTCGCTGTCTGTAAAATGCCGTAAAATATTGCCCATCAAAACAGAGGCGAGAAACCCATGATTGAATTTCCCAACCAGCCCGATTTTCCTGAGCAACACACCGCCGTCGCCGTCGGTACCATCAACATGAGCCAGCAGGCGATAAGGGTGTTGATAGAGAATGCCACCGAAAAGGCAAGTATCCTGACCATCGCCCGCGTTGCCGCCATTCAGAGCATCAAACAGACCGCCAACCTGATTCCGCTGCACCTGCCCGGCCGCATCATCGGCGTGCAGGTTGATTTCGATATTAACGTTGAGTTGGCCTGCCTGAAGGCCATGCTGACCGTTCAAGCGCACAGCAACGGCAGCATTGCCACCGAAGCCCTGACCGGCCTCAATTTGGCGCTCTTGAGCGTTTACGACATGATGAAAGACGTTGACCGCAATATGATGCTCAGCGGCATCCGCCTCGAATCCGAAACCAGCAGCGAAGGCCGTCCTTTCCTGTTTGATAACGCATACGAAAATATTAATTTCTAAACCACTCAGGCCGTCTGAACATTGGGTTTCAGACGGCCTTATTATTATGATGAACGATCAACAACTCCTGCGGTTCAGCCGCCATATCCTGCTTGACGAAATCGGTATCGAAGGCCAAGAAAAACTCTTGGCCGCCCATGTGCTTGTTGTCGGTTGCGGCGGGCTGGGTGCAGCGGCCTTGCCGTATCTTGCCGCCGCTGGTATCGGCAGCCTGACGATTGCCGATGCCGATACCATTGACGAGACCAACCTTCAACGCCAAATCACATTTACCGAAGCCGACATCGGCAAAAACAAGGCTTTGGTGATGCAAGGCCGTCTGAAACAGATCAACAGCCAAACACACATTACAGCCATTACCGAATTTCTCGATGAAGCCAGGCTTGTCGAATTGGCAAACGCAGCCGACATCATTCTTGATTGTTCCGACAATTATCCCACGCGCCAAGCGGTCAACCGCGCCGCCGTTGCCATGCGCACGCCTTTGGTTTCCGCCGCGACCGTCGGCTTTGACGGACAAATTGCCGTGTACCGTCCCGATCTTCCCAATACGCCCTGCTATGCCTGCCTGTTTGACGGCGAACAAGCCGACGACGGTGCTTGTGCATTGTTCGGCGTTTTTTCGCCATTGGTCGGCGTTATCGGAACGACCCAAGCCGCCGAAGCGCTTAAAGTGCTGATCGGTATCGGTACGCCGTCGCACGGCAAACTTTCCACCTATAACGCGTTGAGTGGAAAATGGCAGCAATACGGGGTGAGACGTAATCCCGAATGCCCGGTTTGCGGCGGCCATTAAAGACAAAAGCAGGGCAAGGGTTTCAATGCTCCGAAGCCAATCCGCCGGAGCAATCATGCTTATCTTTCATTAAACTTGAAAGAAGGCGTTTCTTCCCTTTTCAGACGGCCTGTGGCACGATATGATTCAATGATTAATAAATTTTTTGAGGCCGTCTGAAAAAGATAGGGAGAAACCGGCTTAATGAATATTATTCGTGCCTTATTGGTGGTATTGGGTTGCCTGACTTTGGGCGAGGCGGCCGTTTGGATTTTGGGGTTGAAGCTGCCGGGCAGCATTGTCGGCATGGGTTTGCTGTTTGCCGCGCTTCAGGCCGGCTGGGTCAAGTTGTCTTGGGTGGAAGAGCTGGCGGACATTTTGATGGCGAACCTGACTTTGTTTTTGGTGCCGCCTTGCGTGGCCGTCATCAGCTATTTGGATGTGATTGCAAACGACTGGTTTTCGATTTTGACGGCCACAATCGGCAGTACGATCTGCGTATTGTTGGTGACCGGCAAAGTGCATGAGTGGGTCAGGAGGTGGATGTGATGAATATAGACGGGCTGTTACGCATGCCCTCGGTCATGCTGTTCCTGACTTTGGCCGTGTATGCTTTGGCGGTGCAGATTCGGGCGCGCACGGGGAATGTGCTGTGTAATCCGGTATTGATCAGTACGCTGGTGTTGATGGGTTATTTGAAGGTTTTTGCCATCGATTACGAGCTATACCATTCTGCTTCGCACTTTATTGATTTTTGGTTGAAACCGGCAGTCGTGTTGCTGGCCGTGCCGCTTTATCGAAATTGGGACCGTATCCGCAGCCAGTGGTTTCCGGTGGTGTTGTCGCAGTTGGCGGGCAGCGTGACAGGCATTGTTACGGGTGTGTATTTTGCCAAATGGCTGGGCGCTTCGCGCGATGTGGTTTTGTCGCTGGCTTCCAAATCCGTAACCAACCCGATTGCGATTGAAATCACGGCGTCTATCGGCGGTATTCCGGCGATTACGGCGGCAACGGTGATTATTGCCGGACTTTTTGGACAGATGGCCGGATATAAAGTGTTGAAAGGGACGTTATATATGCCTTCTTCAGTGGGAATGTCTTTGGGGACAGCCTCACATGCGATGGGTATTGCGGCGTCTTTGGAATACGGCCGCCGTATGGCCGCATATGCCGGCTTGGGCTTGACGCTCAACGGCGTGTTGACGGCGATATTGGTGCCTATCTTGATCCCCTTATTGGGCGTATAGCGTTTAGGCCGTCTGAAAATAGTGTAAACAGGAGAAAATGATATGGCTGTAAATTTGACTGAAAAACGTGCAGACGAATTGTTGGAAATCGACGGCATCCGTCTGTTTACAGGTCGTGCCGGCATCAAGCAACAAGACCGCGACGATTTGACGCTGATGGTGTTGGGCGGTGGACATACGGTGGGCGCGGTGTTTACGCAAAACCGTTTCTGCGCCGCGCCGGTGCATATCGCCAAGTCGCATCTGTTTGACCAAGACGGCGTGTGTGCCTTAGTCATCAATACGGGCAATGCCAATGCAGGTACCGGCGCACAAGGCCGTCTGGACGCGATTAAAGTGTGCGCGGCGGCGGCGGAACAGGTCGGCTGTCAATCCAATCAGATTATGCCGTTTTCGACCGGCGTGATTTTGGAGCCTCTGCCTGTGGATAAAATCGTGGCCGCTTTGCCGCAAGTGCGCCCTGCATTCTGGTCGGACGCGGCACGTGCCATCATGACGACGGATACTGTACCGAAAGCCGCTTCGCGCACAGGCTTGGTCGGCGAGAAACACACAGTCCGCGCCACCGGTATCGCCAAAGGCTCGGGCATGATTCATCCGAACATGGCGACCATGTTGTCGTTTATCGCCACCGATGCCAAAGTGTCCCAACCGATTTTGCAGCTGATGACACAAGAAATCGCAGACGAAAGTTTCAATACGATTACCGTGGACGGCGATACCAGCACCAACGACAGCTTCGTGATTATGGCGACGGGCCGTTGCGGTCAAAGCGAAATCGACAATACCGCCGATCCGCGCTATGCGCAGCTCAAAGCATTGCTCGGTTCGCTGGCTTTGGAGTTGGCGCAGGCGATTGTCCGTGATGGCGAGGGTGCGACTAAGTTCATCACGATTGAAGTGCAAAACGCGAAAACCCGCGAAGAGGCGCGCAAAGTGGCTTATGCCGTCGCCCATTCGCCTTTGGTGAAAACCGCTTTCTTTGCCTCCGACCCGAACTTGGGCCGTCTGTTGGCAGCCGTCGGCTATGCCGGTATTGAAGACTTGGATGTCGATGCTTTGAAAATGTGGCTGGATGACGTGTTGGTTGCCGAAAATGGCGGCCGCGCGGAAAGCTATACCGAAGAAGCAGGACAAGCGGTGATGAACCGTCCGGAAATCACCGTCCGCATCGATTTGCAACGCGGCGATACGACGGCGGTTGTTTATACCTGCGATTTGTCGCACGAATATGTGTCGATTAACGCGGATTACCGTTCTTAAAAACCTTTATCTTTGTTTTCAGACGGCCTTTGAGAAAAGTATCAAGGCCGTCTGAACACATTGACTGCGTGTTTATTATGAAATTTCCCCAGACTTGGGCGGCGCGCCTTGCCCACAAAATCCGCCAAACCAAACGCCTGTCGAAAAAGAGCATTGCCTTTCTGTTTTTGCTGGCAGGATCGGCACTGGTTGCCCTGACGGCTTTGATGTTTGCGTACTTGGCGGATTTGGCTTTGGAATGGAACGCTTTGTTGGTGGGGAAATATCCGTGGTTTGCGTGGGTAGCTTTGCCGCTGGGTTTGCCGCTTTTGGCATGGTTTACGCGCAAATTTGCGCCGTACACTTCCGGCAGCGGTATTCCGCAGGTCATCGCCTCTTTGTCTTTGCCTTATGGTGCGCAGAAAACCCGTTTGATTCGTTTGGGCGAAACCTTTTTCAAAATTCCGCTGACGTTTTGCGCCATGCTGTTGGGTGCGTCTGTCGGCAGGGAAGGGCCGTCTGTACAAGTGGGCGCGGCAGTGATGAACGCTTGGGGTGCGTGGTGTAAAAAGCACGGGCTGGCGTTTAGGGGCATGCAGGAAAACGATTTGATTGCCGCAGGCGCGGCGGGCGGTTTGGCGGCGGCGTTTAACGCGCCTTTGGCCGGTGTGGTCTTTGCCATCGAAGAATTGGGGCGCGGCGTGCTTTTGCGTTGGGAGCGTCAAATCCTGATGGGTGTGTTGGCGGCCGGTTTCATTCAAGTGGCGATACAGGGCAATAACCCGTATTTTTCAGGTTTTCAAGGGCATGAGCTGCCAAACATGCTGATGTGGGCCGTGGTGTCGGGCATCATCTGCGGCGTGGCTGGCGGATTGTTCGGCAGCTTTTTGTATCGTGGCGCGGCGGCATTCGCACCGGTACGCTGGCGCAGTTTCATCCGCCGTCATTTGTTGGTGGTCGCCTTTGCAATGGGTATTTTGCTGGCGTTGATCGGTACGTTTTATCAAGGCAAAACCTATGGCACGGGCTATCACGAAGCCGCTGCCGCACTCAAAGGCGCGTATGAAGCGCCGTTCGGCTTGGCCGCCGCAAAATGGGCGGCAACCGTGTTCAGCTATTGGGCAGGCATTCCCGGTGGCATCTTCACGCCGTCTTTAACCATCGGCGCGATGATAGGCGAACACATGGCTTCTTTCGCGCAACTGGGCGACGCGTCCAATGTCGCGGTTTTGCTCTGCATGGCCGCATTCCTTGCCGCCGCGACCCAATCGCCGTTGACCGCCGCCGTGGTGGTAATGGAAATGACAGGCGGACAGAATTTGCTGTTTTGGATGCTGCTGACGTGCATCTTCGCTTCGCAAGTCTCGCGCCAATTCTCGCCGCATCCGTTTTACCATGCCGCAGGTTTGCGCTTCAGACGGCATATCGAAGCCGAAAGCGGACATGTTCCGCACGAGAAAAAAGAATAGATAGGCATATAAAAGGCCGTCTGAAAATCAGATTTCAGACGGCCTTTTATATGTCGTTTAAAGCTGTATTACGGTTTACTTAAACAGCAAAATCAGCAACAAAACAACCGCAATCATACCCAGCCACAAACTTTGGCGTTGCTGTACTTTGACCAAGTGCACATAGGCATCGCGCATTTCCTGCTGGCGGTTTTCATCAACCAACGCATTGATTTTGCGCGGCAGGGAAGGGATGATTTGCGCCCAGTCGGGGGCTTCGTTTTTGAGGTTGCGCCAAAGGGCTTTGGGGCCGACCTGTTCGTTCATCCAGCGCACCAAAAACGGTTTGGCGGTTTTCCACAAGTCCAAATCGGGATCAAGCTGGCGGCCCAAGCCTTCGATGTTGAGCAGCGTTTTTTGCAGCAACACAAGCTGCGGCTGGATTTCGACATTGAAGCGGCGGCTGACTTCAAACAGGCGCATCAGCACCAAGCCGAAGGAAATCTGCGAAATCGGTTTGTTGAACACAGGCTCGCACACGGCGCGGACGGCGGCTTCCAATTCTTCCGCGCGCGTGTCGGCAGGTACCCAGCCTGATTCGATGTGGGCGGTGGCGACGCGGTGGTAATCGCGGTTGAAGAAGGCGAGGAAGTTGATGGCGAGATAGCGTTTGTCGTAGTCGGTCAGCGTGCCGACGATGCCGAAATCGAGGGCGATGTAGCGGTTGTCGGCGGCGACCAAAATATTGCCGGGGTGCATATCCGCATGGAAAAAGCCGTCGCGGAAAACTTGCGTGAAGAAGATTTCCACGCCGTAATCGGCCAGTTTGTGCAAATCGATGCCCTCGGCTTTGAGTTTGGCAATATCGGATACCGGCGTGCCGTCCATCCATTCGATGGTCAGTACGTCGCTGGTGCAGTAGTCGTAAAACACCTTCGGCACAATCAGCATATCGCTGTTTTGGAAATTGCGACCGAGCTGGCTGGCATTGGCGGCTTCGCGCATCAAGTCCAATTCGTCGTGCAGGTATTTGTCAAATTCGGCCACCACTTCGCGTGGCTTCAAACGCTTGCCGTCTGAAAACAAACGCTCCACCCAGCCTGCGCCAAAGCGCATCAGCGACAAATCCTGTTCGATAACGGGCAAAAGGTTGGGGCGCAAGACTTTCACTGCGACCTGTTCGCCCGAATGCAGGCGGGCTTTGTGTACCTGGGCGATGGACGCGCTGGCGACGGGCTCGGTTTCAAATTCCGCGTATAAAGTGTCGATGGATTGACCCAAAGATTTTTCGATTTGCGAGCGCGAAAGCTGCGCGTCAAACGGCGGCACTTTGTCTTGCAGCCTGGCCAGTTCGACCGCGTAATCATGCGGAATCAAATCGGGGCGCGTGGACAATACCTGTCCGAATTTGATGAAAATCGGCCCCAGGCTTTCCAAAGCCAGACGCAGGCGCACGGCAGGCGTCTCGTGTTTGAACTTGGACGACTGCGGCAGCATATTGAGAAAAGTCCGCGCCCAACCCGGACGGACCAGCGAGGCAATCAGCTCGGCGAGGCGGTAGCGGTAGAGCGTGCAGAGGATGGTTTTGATGCGTTTGAGGCGGTTCATAGTGGGCGCGGATAAATCGAAAAAACAGAATTATATAGGAAAAACGGGTAAGGGCTTCAGACGGCCTGAGACTTTTGCAAAAATGTTTGCCGCATATCCGGCAATTTAGCAAAGGTTTGCGGTCGGCCGTTTTGATAAAAAGATGAATATTCACATCATAAATATTCGTCGGCCACTTGCCCAAACCGCCGATTCAAGCCATAATCGAGAAATGTGCAGGAGAGAGCTACATCCAACTACATGTGGCCACCGAAGGCGCAGACACCCTTAAATCGCTCAGGTATCAGGGACTGCACATTGAAACAAACAATCTGGAGAGCGGCGTTGGAATAACGTCCACCGAAGGGGAGAAGGCCGTCTGAACCACCATTCAGACAACCGCGCAAAGCAGTGAGCAGACTGGTTTGCCATCCAGCGGATACGGCCGAAAATCTCAGGTTCAAGGACAGATAGGGTCATCCGCGCACAGGTGCGCGGGCGGCATCTGAACAAAAAATCCGGAGAAACTTGAGAATGACTGCTCTGAAAACCACCCCATTTCATCAAGCCCATCAAGATGCAGGCGCGAAGCTGGTAGATTTTGCCGGCTGGGAGCTGCCCATCCATTATGGTTCACAAATCGCCGAACACGAAGCCGTGCGCACCGACGCCGGTATGTTTGACGTATCACACATGCTTGTTACCGACGTAGCAGGCGCAAATGCCAAAGCCTTTTTCCGCAAACTGATTGCCAACGACGTTGCCAAACTCGCCTTCGTCGGCAAAGCCCTTTATTCCGCGCTGCTCAACGATAACGGCGGCGTGATCGACGACTTGATCGTTTACCGCACCAACGAAGCCGAAACCCAATACCGCATCGTGTCCAACGGCGCGACCCGCGAGAAAGACACTGCCCAATTCCACAAAGTCGGACAAGAGTTCGGCGTTGCCTTCAATCCGCGCTACGACCTCGGCATGCTCGCCGTACAAGGTCCTAAAGCCATCGAAAAACTCCTGACCGTCAAACCCGAATGGACGGATGTCGTCAACAACCTCAAACCGTTCCAAGGCGCGGATTTGGGTAACGACTGGTTTGTCGCCCGCACCGGCTACACCGGCGAAGACGGCGTCGAAGTCATCCTGCCCGGCACCGAAGCCGTCGCATTCTTCAAAGCCCTGCAACAAGCCGGCGTGCAGCCCTGCGGCCTTGGCGCGCGCGACACCCTGCGCATGGAAGCCGGCATGAACCTCTACGGCAACGATATGGACGACGACACCAGCCCGCTCGAAGCAGGCATGGGTTGGACCGTTGATTTGAAAGACGAAAGCCGCGACTTCGTCGGCAAAGCCGCCTTGCTGGCATTGAAAGAAAAAGGCGTTGCCGTCAAACAAGTCGGTTTGCTGCTCGACAAAGGCGGCATCCTGCGCGCGCATATGGAAGTGTTGACCGACAAAGGCAAAGGCGAAACCACCAGTGGCGTATTCTCGCCCAGCCTGAAACAATCCATCGCCATCGCCCGCGTACCGAAAGATTTTGACGGCGATACCGCCAAAGTACTGATTCGCGGCAAAGAAGTCAATGTACGCGTACTGAAGCTGCCGTTTGTGCGCAACGGTCAAAAACAGTTTGATTAATATCGATTTAGACGGCCTTTATTTGTTAAGGGCCGTCTGAAAGCAGGTTTTAATTGTCGTCCGTTACGGACGTTTGTAGAAAGCATTGAACAAGGCATCTGTGGATATTGATTCACGCAGAGGCCGTCTGAAAATAACCCCTATCAATGGAGAATCAAACCATGAGCAACATCCCAGCCGAACTGAAATACGTTGCCAGCCATGAATGGCTGCGCCTTGAAGAAGACGGTACCATCACTGTCGGTATTACCCACCACGCGCAAGAGCTGTTGGGCGACATCGTGTTCGTCGAGCTGCCCGAAGTCGGCGCAAACTTGGCTGCCGAAGAGCAAGCCGGTGTGGTTGAGTCTGTGAAAGCCGCGTCCGACGTGTACGCGCCGATTGCAGGCGAAGTCGTTGCCGTCAACGAAGATTTGCCAAGCGCGCCGGAAACTGCCAACAGTGACCCTTACGGCGCAGGCTGGTTCTTCAAAATCAAACCTGCCAACCCTGCCGATTACGACGGTCTGTTGACTGCCGAACAATACGCAGGCGAAGTAGCTTGATTTTTGCAAACATCCAAACAGGTTTTGCGCCTGTTTGATGGTGCAGGTCTTAGGTCGTCTGAAAAATACTTTCAGACGGCCTTTGTTTCAATTTTTCCTCAATAAACATGAATTACTGCGAATTTGTCGCCACGCTACCCGACGATACGGACAACCCCAACCAGCATTATCACGACACGCAATACGGTTTTCCGATTGAGGACGACAATGAATTGTTTGGGCGGCTGGTGTTGGAAATCAATCAGGCAGGATTGAGTTGGACGCTGATGCTGAAGAAGCAGCAGGCATTTCAGACGGCATTTAAAGGTTTCGACATCGATACGGTCGCCGCATTTGACGAAGCCGATATTGAGCGACTGCTTGCCGATGCAGGCATCGTCCGCAACCGCCTGAAAATCAACGCAGCCATTTATAACGCGCGACAAATCAAACAAATACAGCAAGAATACGGCTCATTCAAAAACTGGCTGGATGCACACCATCCGCTCGACAAAGCCGAATGGGTGAAGCTGTTTAAAAAACATTTCAAATTTGTCGGCGGCGAAATCGTCGGCGAATTTCTGATGAGTACCGGCTACCTACTCGGCGCGCATGTGGAAACCTGTCCGGTTTATCAAGAAGTTTTAAAATGCCGCCCGAAATGGGCAGAGGTCGTCTGAAAACGGTTTTGGGCAAAATCTGTTTCCAGACGATCTTTAAAGAAAAAACGTGATACAAATCTTGTATGGCGAGGTATAAGTGTTTAAAGTAAATGTCATTTGTACAGTTTACGAAGAAAGATTATGGAATATTTACCAGCGGAAGATTTCAATCCTTATCGGGCTTATATGCACGCCAATTTGATATGGGGATTGCCGATGTTTATCATTGATTTGTTGCTGATTTTGTTTCTTTGCCCTGTTCCGGGAACAGATATTTCCATCATGCTGCCTAAAATGGAAAAAAACGAGGTTGAAAAACACTGATGAAATGGTTGAATGTTTTAGGCATTTGGTTGATGGCCATTCCTGAATTCTGCGTGATTCTTTATGCTGTCGGTCATATTAATGCCTTCCTGAGCCGCAACAGCGGAAGTTGCGGAGTCGGTTGCCTCGGGGATTTGGTTGTTTTTTTTGAGATTGCATTTTTTGGCAGTATTTTAATCAGTTTAATTTGGACGGTAATTTTCCTGCAAAAGGATGATGAACGCCGTAAAAACACCTGCCCAACGGCAGATTCCTACAACACCGAAGGAGTAGAAATGAAACTATCTGAATTGTTCAACCCGAACGAATTTGCCGCGCGCCATTTGAGTTTTGGCGACGAGGCTGCGCTTTTGGAAGCGCTCGGCGAGAAGAGCATGGACGAATTTGTCGGCAATACCGTGCCGCAAAGCATCCGTATGCCGTCCGAACTCGATTTGCCCGAGGCTTTGACCGAGGCGGACGCATTGGCGAAATTGAAAGGCATTGCGTCTAAAAACGTGATCAATAAGTCCTATATCGGTTTGGGCTATTACCCGACCCGTGTGCCGAATGTGATTTTGCGCAACGTATTGGAAAATCCGGGTTGGTACACTGCCTACACGCCGTATCAGGCGGAAATTGCCCAAGGTCGTTTGGAAGCGTTGTTGAACTTTCAACAAGTGTGTATCGATTTGACCGGTTTCCCTGTGGCAGGTGCGTCTTTGCTGGACGAGGCGACTGCCGCCGCTGAAGCGATGGCGATGGCGCACCGCGTGGGCAAAGTGAAATCCGAGCGTTTCTTTGTGGATGCGCGCGTGTATCCGCAGACGTTGGACGTGATGAAAACCCGCGCCAAATATTTCGGCTTCGAGCTGGTGGTCGGCGATTTTGCCAAAGCGGATGAGGGCGAATACTTCGGCGCGTTGTTCCAATACGTCGGTAAAGACGGCGACGTGCAAGACTTGCAGGACGTTATCGGCCGTCTGAAAGCCAAAGGCACAATCGTGGCCGTTGCCGCCGACATCATGAGCTTGGTTTTGCTGAAATCGCCTGCCGAGTTGGGCGCGGATATTGCTTTGGGCAACACACAACGCTTCGGCGTGCCGATGGGCTTCGGTGGTCCGCACGCTGCTTATTTCGCGTTTAAAGACGAGTTCAAGCGTTCCGCCCCGGGCCGCATCATCGGCGTATCCAAAGACGCATCGGGCAAACCTGCCTTGCGCATGGCTTTGTCCACCCGCGAGCAACACATCCGCCGCGAAAAGGCGACATCCAATATTTGTACCGCGCAGGCATTGCTGGCGAACTTGGCCGGTATGTATGCCGTTTACCACGGCCCTGAAGGCGTGAAACGCATTGCCAACCGCATTCATGCGCTGGCTTCTGCCTTTGCCGATGCGCTGGTTTCAGACGGCCTGAATGTGGTTCACAAAGTCTTCTTCGATACCGTTACCGTCGATTTCGGCAGCAAAGAGAAAGCAGACCAAGTGTTCCAAACCGCTTTGGAACTGGGCTACAACCTGCGCCGTGTCAACGATACTCAAGTTGCGGCTGCATTCCATGAAACTTCGACACGCGAAGATTTAACCGATTTGTACCGCGCGTTTACCGGCAAGGATACGGCTACATTTGCCGATGACGTCAAAGGCCGTCTGAATGCCGAATTGCTGCGTCAAGACGATATTCTGCAACATCCCGTGTTCAACCGTTACCACACCGAACACGAAATGTTACGCTATCTGAAAAAACTCGAAGACCGCGACTTGGCGATGAACCGCAGCATGATTTCGCTCGGTAGCTGCACCATGAAGCTCAACGCGACTGCGGAAATGTTGCCGATTACTTGGGCAGAGTTCACTGACATCCACCCCTACGCCCCCAAAGACCAAGCCGCAGGCTACCGCGAACTCTTGACCGACATGGAAAACAGCCTGAAAGCCATCACCGGCTTTGACGCAATTTCCTTCCAGCCCAACTCCGGCGCGCAGGGCGAATACAGCGGCATGCTCTCCATCCGCCGCTATCAAGAAGCCAACGGTGAGGGACACCGCAACATCTGCCTGATTCCCAAATCCGCCCACGGCACCAACCCTGCGACTGCGGCCATGCTGGGTTTGAAAGTCGTCGTTGTCGATACCGACGAACACGGCAACGTTAACATCGACGATTTGAAAGCCAAAGCCGAGCAACACCGCGACGCTTTGTCCGCCATCATGATTACCTACCCGTCCACCCACGGCGTGTACGAAGAAGGCATCCGCGACATCTGCCGCATCATCCATGAAAACGGCGGACAGGTTTACATGGACGGCGCCAACCTCAACGCCCAAATCGGCATCATGCAGCCTGCGGAGGTCGGTGCGGATGTGTTGCACATGAACCTGCACAAAACCTTCTGCATCCCTCACGGCGGCGGCGGTCCGGGCGTTGGCCCTATCGGTTTGAAAGCCCACCTCGCTCCGTTTGCACCGGGACACGCTTTGACCGACACCCACAGCGCCAGTGCCGACCAAACCGCCGTTGCTGCTGCGGCCTTCGGTTCGGCGTCCATCCTGCCGATTACTTGGATGTACCTGACCATGATGGGCAAACAAGGCATGGAACAGGCAACGCGCTGGGCATTGCTCAACGCCAACTATGTCGCCAAACGCTTGAGCGAAGACTATCCGATTCTGTATGCAGGCAAAAACGGCCGCGTCGCGCACGAATGTATTGTCGATTTGCGTCCGCTCAAAGCCGAAAGCGGCATCACAGAAACCGACATTGCCAAACGCCTGATGGACTACGGCTTCCACGCCCCGACGGTTTCCTTCCCTGTTGCCGGCACGCTGATGATTGAACCGACCGAGAGTGAAAGCAAAGCCGAACTCGACCGCTTCATCGCCGCCCTGAAACAAATCAAACAGGAAGTGCTGAAAGTCGAGCGCGGCGAATGGACGAAAGACGACAACCCGCTGGTCAACGCCCCGCACACCGCCGCCGACGTAACCGGTGAATGGGCGCACCCGTATTCCCGCGAAGAAGCTGTCTTCCCGTTGCCGTTTGTGCGTGAAAACAAATTCTGGCCGAGCGTGAAACGTTTGGATGAGGTCTATGGCGACCGCAATCTGGTTTGCTCCTGCTTGCCGATTGACGCATATGAAGATTAAGCCTGAATAGGTTTAACATTGAACAGGCTGTCTGAAAATGAAAATAGTTTTCAGACGGCCTTTTGTTTGTTAAGATATTCCGCCCGAGAACGTACGTTTGTTTTGGGTAAAACAACAGATAAGGCATTCGGAAAAATAGACGGTAAATGCCTTTATTTGCGGATAAAACCAAAACGGCTTTCAACAACGATAAGCAAAAGGCCGTCTGAAAAACAGGAGGACACGATGGATGAACTTTTTATTCAAACGCTGACGATTGCCGGCTCCGATTCCGGCGGCGGCGCAGGCGTACAGGCGGATTTGAAGACGTTTCAGATGCGCGGCGTGTTCGGCACCAGCGTACTGACCGCGGTTACCGCACAAAATACTTTGGGCGTATCGGCGGTGCATCCGATACCGACCGACATGATTGCCGCGCAGATTGCCGCGATTCAGGAGGATTTTCAAATCCGCGCTTATAAAATCGGCATGCTGGGTACGGCGGAAATCATCGAATGCGTGGCGGAACAAACCGCCGAATGCGACTTCGGCAAACGCGTGTTGGATCCGGTCATGATTGCCAAAGGCGGTGCACCGTTGTTGGAAAACTCAGCCGTCGAAGCCATGAAACGCCTGCTGCTGCCGCATACGGACGTCTTGACGCCCAATCTGCCCGAAGCGCAGGCCTTGACGGGCATCAATATTGAAAACCGCCAAGATGCGGAACGCGCCGCCAAAATTCTTCAGGATTGGGGCGTGAAAAATGTGGTGATTAAAGGCGGTCATCTTGCCGACAGCCAAAGCGAATATTGCACCGACTGGCTGTTTACGCCAAACGAAACCATCGAGCTGAACAGCAAACGTTTCCCAACGCCGCATACGCATGGCACAGGCTGCACGTTTTCAGCCTGTATTGCTGCCGAGCTGGCAAAAGGGTTTGGCGTTCCCGAAGCAGTTCAGACGGCAAAAAACTATATCGCCGCCGCCATTTCCCATCCTCTGGGCATCGGCGCAGGGCATGGGCCGGTCAACCATTGGGCGTATCGGGACGAATAACGCGTTCGATCCGATTGTAATTGATTGTATTTTTCAGACGGCCTGACTAGGTTTATTACTAGGAATTGTTTACAATATCAGATTAATGCTTTTACGGATAAAAAACACACCATGCAAGTGACTTCAAAATGGATAGACGGAATGTGCTTCGTCGGCACAACGGCAAACGGACACAGCGTTGTGATGGAAGGCGCGGCGGCTGAAGGCGAAGTCAAACGCGGCCCCAGCCCGATGGAAATGCTGTTGTTGGGTGTAGCAGGCTGCTCCAGCATCGATGTGGTGATGATTGCCGAGAAACAACGCCAAAAAATCACCGACTGCCGTGCCGAAGTGACTGCCAAACGCGCCGACACCGCGCCGCGCGTGTTTACCGAAATCCATATCCATTTCAAAGTGTATGGTCGGGATTTGCAGGAAAGCGCGATTGAACGCGCCGTACAGATGTCTGCCGAAAAATATTGCTCCGCATCGATTATGCTGGGCAAAGCGGCAAAAATGAGCCACAGCTTCGAGATCGTCGAAACAGAATAGGGCGGTTTTCAAGGAAAAAGCCGGAGCGTGAAACGGCTACCCACAAAAAAAAGCAGATATATTCACGCATTAACATGAATATATCTGCTTGCTTTTTATTCCTTTTTCTCTCTCTCTATCAGCCTTTATAACTTGGCTTGTTGACCTCATTGTGCAAGTTTCGTTTAACATTGTCAACAATTTTTAATTATATTTTAACCAACCCTGAAATATGCAAGTCTGCAAGTCATTGCGCCTCAACACAAATACTGGGGAAACATTATGGATTACGAAAATAATACCAACGTTGCGCCTGCAACTTCATCGCTTATTTTGGAAGAGCGTCACGATTCCGAGCTTTTTCGCGTGTACGCATTGATTTTGGACGGGATTACCGACCATCTGCTGCTGCCGGGCAAAAAATTGACCGAGTCCGAGCTGTGCCGGCAAATGGTTTGCTCGCGCAATACCGTGCGTGGCGCATTATCGCTTTTGGCGCACGATAAAATCGTCGATTTGCAGCCCAACCGCGGCGCATTTGTCCATGTGCCGGACTTGAAAGAAATGAAAGACGTGTTCAACACGCGTATCGAAATGGAAAGCATGATTTTGAGCGTCCTCATCGATATGCCTGATTTGGAAACGCGCCTGCAACCGCTTTACGCCATGATTGAGCAAGAGGCCGCAGCCTCCGAAAGCGGCGACCGCGTGGGTTGGAACCGCCTGTCCAATGCCTTCCATGTCGAATTGGCGAGGTTGCTGGACAACGACGTCCTGTTTGAAATCATGAATACCTTGTGCGCGCGTTCTTCACTGATTGTGGCCGTTTCCGATCCGCTTCGCAAAGAAAAGCGCACCATTAATTCCAATTCGCACCATGAACACCGCGAAATCCTCGATTTGTTGGTGGCCGGCAAGCGCAACCGTGTGACCAAAGTCATGCGCCGCCACTTGAGCGCGTGCATCGAACGCTTGGAACAAAAACTCGAAATGTAATCGGTTTGACAATAAAAAGGCCGTCTGAAATATTCAGACGGCCATTGGTTTATCCCTGCAAAGCAAAACGCCATGAAACCCAAAATCCAGAGACACGAACATATCCTCACCCTTATCCGCGAACATAACTTCATGACGGTGGAAGAGTTGGCGGCAAATTTGGATGTGACGCCGCAAACCATACGCCGCGATGTGCAGGAATTGAGCGAAACCGGACAGCTCAAACGCTATCACGGCGGCGCGTCTTTGGGCGACGTTTCAGTCGTAACGGCAGGGCAGGAGCGGCGCAACCATCAGCAGCAGGAAAAAAACGCCATTGCCCGGTTGATTGCTTCCACCATTCCCGACAATGCCTCGCTCTTTATCAGCATCGGCACCACCATGGAAGCCGTCGCCGCCGAGTTGGTCAGACAGCGTAAAAACCTGCGGATTATCACCAACAACATCTACGCTGCCTCCATCACTGCGGCGCGTACCGACTACACGGTTATTATCGCTTCCGGCGTGGTCCGCCCCTTGGACGGCGGTATTACCGGCGTGGCGACTGTCGATTTCATCAACCAATTCAAAGTCGACTATGCCATCATGAGCACCCACGGCATAGAAAACGACGGCTCGCTTTTGGATGACGATTACAAGGAAGTCAGCGTCATGCAGGCGATGGTGAACAATGCCCGTGTGCGCTATCTTGGCGTCGACCACAGCAAGTTCAACAGCAATGCCTTGGTCCGACTGGGCGATATCGGCGCATTCGATAAGCTGTTTACCGACCGTCCACCATCCGCCGCCATGCAGAAAACCCTAAACGAGCGCGGCGTGGCGTGGCAGGTTGCCGACCCTGTATCAAAGTAGCCAAGTCGGGTACAATTGAGCCATCATTCCATTCCTTTCAGACGGCCTGATTGAATGCCCGGGCCGTCTGAAAACAGAAAATCATCTTTCCATCAAAGAAATATTATGTTGAATAAAGACCAATTCGCGGACAACCACTTTATCCGCACCATTATCGAAGAAGACCTCAAAAGCGGTAAGCATACAGCCATCCAAACCCGTTTCCCGCCCGAGCCCAACGGCTATTTGCACATCGGCCACGCCAAATCCATCTGCCTGAACTTCGGTTTGGCTTATATTTACGATGGTTTGTGCAACCTGCGTTTCGACGATACCAACCCCGAAAAAGAAAACGACGAATACGTCAACGCCATCAAAGAAGACGTCGAGTGGCTCGGTTTCCATTGGGCGGGCGAGCCGCGTTTCGCTTCCAATTATTTCGACCAGCTTTACGACTACGCCGTCGGTTTAATCAAAGACGGCAAGGCCTATGTCGATGATTTGACGCCCGAAGAAATGCGTGAATATCGCGGTACGCTGACCGAAGCGGGCAAAAACAGTCCTTACCGCGACCGCAGCGTCGAAGAAAACCTCGACCTGTTCACACGCATGAAAAACGGCGAATTCCCCGACGGCAGCAAAACCCTGCGCCTGAAAATCGACATGGCATCAGGCAACATCAATATGCGCGACCCCGTCATCTACCGCATCCGCCGCGCCCATCACCACAACACCGGCGACAAATGGTGCATCTACCCGATGTACGACTACACGCACTGCATTTCCGATGCCATCGAAGGCATCACGCATTCCTTGTGTACGCTCGAATTTGAAGCCCACCGCCCGCTGTACGATTGGGTGTTGGACAACATCCCCGCGCCGCACGCCACACGCCCGCGCCAATACGAGTTTTCCCGTTTAGAGCTTTTGTATTCCATCACCTCCAAACGCAAGCTGAACCAACTGGTTTCAGACGGTCACGTTACCGGCTGGGACGATCCGCGTATGCCGACGATTTCCGGTATGCGCCGCCGCGGCTACACGCCCGAAGGCCTGCGCCTATTTGCCAAACGCGCCGGTATTTCCAAATCTGAAAACATCGTCGATATGAGCGTGTTGGAAGGCGCGATTCGCGAAGAGCTGGAAAACTCCGCACCGCGCCTGATGGCGGTTTTGAATCCGCTCAAAGTGACCCTGACCAACTTTGAAGCCGGCAAAACCCAAAGCCGCCGTGCCGCGTTCCATCCGAACCACGAAGAAATGGGCGATCGCGAAGTGCCTATTTCACAAACCATCTACATCGAAGCCGACGACTTTGCCGAAAATCCGCCCAAAGGCTTCAAACGCCTGATTCCCGGCGGCGAAGTGCGCTTGCGCCACGGCTATGTCATCAAGTGTGATGAAGTAGTAAAAGACGAGGCAGGCAATGTGGTTGAACTCAAGTGCAGCATCGACCACGATACCTTGGGCAAAAATCCCGAAGGCCGAAAAGTCAAAGGCGTGATTCACTGGGTGTCTGCCGAACACGCCGCCGAAATCAAAGTCCGCCTATACGACCGCCTCTTTACCGTCGAGCGTCCCGATGCCGTGCGCGGCGAAGACGGCAACTACCTGCCGTTTACCGATTTCCTTAATCCAGAATCCATCAAGGAAATCACCGCCTACGCCGAGCCTGTCGCAAAAGATTTGCCGGCGGAGAGCCGTTGGCAGTTTGAACGCATCGGCTATTTCGTCACCGACCGCAAAGACCACAGCAAAGACACGCCGGTGTTTAACCGAACGGTCACGCTGAAAGATTCTTGGCAGCCTAAGTAATCTGTTTGTAGTCGCTATATTGAAGGCCGTCTGAAAACGTGAAATCCGGTTTTCAGACGGCCTTTGTCGATAAAAGGAATGAGATGGAACGTTATTCTGTACATTTGAAACTGCTGGGAATGGCGGTGTTGTGGGGCGCGTCTTGGCCGATGGGGCGGATGCTGGGGCAGTCGCTGCCGCCGCTGACGGGCGGGGCGGTTCGGTTTGTCTTGGCTTCGGTTTTGTTGCTGGGCTGGTTGTTTGCGCGCAGCAGGTTCGCGACTTTGGCGGCTTTGTCGGCGCGGCAATGGCTGGGTTTGACGGCGGCTGCTTCCGTCGGCGTGTGCGGCTATGCGGTGTTTTTTATGCTGGGTTTGCAGACTATGCCGGCAGGTAAGGCGGCGGTGGTCGTGGCGGTGAACCCTGTGTTGACGCTGCTGTTGGCAACTTGGTTTTTCGGCGAGCGTTTAAATGCGAAGATTTTGGCGGGTATGCTGCTGGCGGTCGGCGGTGCCATTATGGTGGTAACGCAAGGGCAGCCGTTGACGGTATTGTCGGGCGGCATCAAGGCGGGGGAGTGGCTGATTTTCGGCTGCGTGGTCTGTTGGGCGGCTTATACCTTAATCGGTCGCGCGGTTTTGCGCGGGATAGATGCGCTGACGGTAACGACGGCAACGTCGTTCATTGGTGCGTTGATGTTGTCGGTGGTGGCGTTGTGGACGGACGGAGTGCCGTTTGAGGCGATAGCGGCAATGGATGGGCGCGGTTGGACGGCCTTGGCGTGGCTGGTCATCGGTGCGACGGTATTGGCCTATGCGTGGTATTTCGAAGGCGTGAAGACTTTGGGCGCAGGCAGCGCGGCGGCGTATATTACGCTTGTGCCGATTTTCGGTGTGCTGTCTTCGGCGTGGTTTTTGGGCGAACCGCTGCATATTTCGCTGGTTGCGGGCTGTGCGGCGGCGGTCGGCGGCATGACGCTGATGCGGTACGGGCAAAAGGCCGTCTGAAGTTGGGTAAATACTCGGATTTTGGGCGATGGGGTTGCGATTGCTAAGCTGTTGCCGGCCATAATCTTATTGCAGGGTAAGATTATGGTCTCGGCTCAGTGTTCGATTTAAAAATTTGACACCCTGCCTCCAACTGCCTAAAATTCAACTTTCTCAAAAATCTACCGTATCCTGCGGCACGATTTCATACTTTCAGACGGCCTGTGTGCCATCTCTCTGATACCATCCAAAATATATCAATACTATGCACGTTTCAGAACTCCAAACCCTCCACATTTCCAAACTCTTGGAAATGGCAGAAGAACATGGCATTGAAAACGCCAACCGTTTCCGCAAACAAGACCTCGTTTTTGCCATCGTCCGCCAGATGATGAAGCAGAATGTCAGCTTTACCTGTTCCGGTACACTGGAAATCCTGCCCGACGGCTTCGGTTTCCTGCGCAGCGCAGATACTTCTTATCTTGCCGGTCCTGACGATATTTATGTTTCGCCCACGCAAATCCGCCGCTTCAATCTGCACACCGGCGACACCATCGAAGGCAGCGTGCGCGTGCCGAAAGACAACGAGCGCTATTTCGCGCTTGTCCGCCTCGACACCATCAACGGCGATCCGCCCGAAGTCTGCAAACACAAAATCCTTTTTGAAAACCTTACGCCTTTATTCCCAACCGAACAATTCAAACTTGAGCGCGACATCAAAGCCGAAGAGAATCTGACCGGCCGCGCCATCGACTTGGTTTCCCCGATCGGTAAAGGCCAACGTGCATTGTTGGTTGCGCCGCCTAAAACCGGTAAAACCGTGATGTTGCAAAACATCGCCCACGCCATTACCGCCAATTATCCCGATGTCGAGCTGATTGTCCTGTTGATTGACGAGCGTCCGGAAGAAGTAACCGAAATGAGCCGTTCTGTACGCGGCGAAGTCGTTTCCTCTACGTTTGACGAGCCTGCGCAACGCCATGTACAAGTGGCCGAGATGGTGATTGAAAAAGCCAAACGCATGGTCGAACACAAAAAAGACGTGGTCATCCTGCTGGATTCGATTACCCGTTTGGCGCGCGCCTACAATACCGTCGTGCCGACTTCGGGCAAAATTTTGACCGGCGGTGTCGATGCCAACGCCTTGCACCGTCCGAAACGCTTCTTCGGTGCCGCGCGTAATGTGGAAGAAGGCGGTTCGCTCACTATCATTGCGACAGCGCTTGTTGAAACCGGCAGCCGCATGGACGACGTGATTTACGAAGAGTTCAAAGGTACGGGCAATATGGAATTGCACCTTGACCGCCGTATGGCAGAAAAACGCCTGTTCCCGGCCATCAGCATCAATAAATCCGGTACGCGCCGCGAAGAATTGCTGGTGCCGAACGATCAGTTGCAGCGCATGTGGCTCTTGCGTAAATTCCTCCATCCGATGGACGAAATCGAAGCGACCGAGTTTTTGGTGGGCAAACTCAAAGACTCCAAAAACAATGACGATTTCTTTGAATTGATGCGCGGTAAATAAACATAGGGCCGTCTGAATATGTTTCAGACGGCCTTTGCTTCATTTTAGGAAACGCTTATGAATACCCGAATGAATTGGCAAAACTTATTGTCCACCCAACGCTTCCGTCCCAAAAACGGCGAAATCGTGCCGACCGTTACCCCTTCGACTCAGGAAGGTGCCGATGCTTTGCGTACGGATTTTCACATCGACTACGACCGGGTTGTTTTTTCCGGAGCCTTCCGCCGACTTGGCCGAAAAACGCAAGTGCATCCGCTGGCGCAACATGACTTGACGCACAACCGCCTGACGCACAGCGTTGAAGTTGCCAGCGTGGGCAGGAGCTTGGGCAATCGCGTGGGCGTAATGTTGCACAACGGCGGTTTTCTGCCACAGGGCAATACGCCCAGCGATATTGGTGCCGTGGTGCAGGTTGCCTGTTTGGCGCATGATTTGGGTAATCCGCCGTTTGGTCATACCGGCGAAGATGCTTTGCGCGATTGGTTCAGACGGCCTGAACATCAAATTTATCTGAACACATTAAACGAAGCGGAACGCAACGACATTCAAACCTATGAAGGTAATGCGCATAGCCTGCGTATCGTCGCCAGCCTTGAAATGTATCCCGAGGCGGGCGGAATGCGCCTGACTGCGGCAGCCATCGGCGCATTGTTGAAGTATCCGTGGACAACGCAACATCCGAACGGCAGAAAAAAATTCAATATTTATCAAACCGAGTTGCCGTTTATCCGTCAAGTTGCCGACGAATTGGGGCTGGTTTCCGCAGGAGCAGACAGCTGGGCGCGCCATCCTTTGTCTTATTTGATGGAGGCCGCCGACGATATTTGCTATGCCTTGCTGGACTTGGAAGATGCCGTCGAATTGGATTTGCTCACGGACACGGAAGTAGAAAGTATTTTGTCCGAACTGACCTTTGCCGAAAGCGCGTGGCACGCCAGTTCCAGCCGTCAGCGTTGCGCCATGTTGCGCGGCATTGCGATCGGCAAGGCGATTGATGATGTCGCGCAAACCTTTATGTTGCATCAGTCCGATTTGCTGGATGGAACATTCAAAGGCAAAGACTTGCTTGCTCTGTGCAGCCCGCAAGTGCAAAACACTTTGGCAAAAGCGAAAGAATTGGCGCAAACACGGATTTTCCGCCATCACACCAAACTCTTGACCGAAATCGCCACATTCCCATGTTTAGGCTCCATCTTGGATTTGCTTGTCCCTGCCGCTTATGCCCTGATTGCTGAAAAACAATTGGCAACGCGTCAGTCTTTGGCGTTGGAATTATTGAAAAAGCACAATCCGATTCTTCCTGAAGACAGTCTGTATCAGGCCTATATGAAGATTTTGGATTTTGTCGGTGGCATGACCGATAACTCCGCCGCTAAAATGGCGCAGGATTTGTCAGGAGTAGGGATTTTACGTTAATTTTATATTTTTTAATTTCAATTGGTTAAATAAAAATATAAAAAATATCTGCGAAAAGAGTAGACAGGTTTTAGTAAAGCCTATATTATTCGGTCTTCTTGATTCACAACGCACTAGCGAAGTGATGAGGATGCACCCGTAGCTCAGTTGGATAGAGTATCTGGCTACGAACCAGAGGGTCGGGCGTTCGAATCGCTCCGGGTGCGCCACAAGATTTATCCGCGCCCATCGTCTAGCGGTTAGGACATCGCCCTTTCACGGCGGTAACCGGGGTTCGATTCCCCGTGGGCGTGCCAGTTTTCAAAAAAACGCAATCTGTTTCAGATTGCGTTTTTTTATTGCATTTACTGTTTGTGTTCTAAGGCCGTCTGAAACGCTTAGCAACTCAAGAGGCAGAAGTTTGTAAAATCAATTGCCCAGACTTTTTGTCGTTTCTATGCGTTTTTCAACCTCATTTTACCATTGTCAAAACCCGATTTATTGACAATAGTATTCATCTTAAAAATTCCCAAACCTGAATTTACATGATTTCATATTTATAATTTCTTGATTTTATAAAATAAAAATATTTATTTGAACTTTTCCTAAAAAATGCCGTCTGAGATAAAGACAAGACGGAATATCTCTGTTAATGTGTAAATGTCAGCCGGCGTTTGCCGGTTTTTTATTGAAACCATTTGGGAGTCAATTATGAATATGAATGTTAAATTAATCGTTCCTGCCGTTTTGGCGGCTGTTGCCCTGACTGCATGTAGCAGCGGTTCTAAAGCTAAACCTGAAGCCAAAGCTGCTCCTACTGCGCAACAACAAACTCAAGCTCAGGCTCAACAAGCTCAAGCTCCAGTACCTAATACTTTGAAAGTAGACTCTATCGACGGTACTAAAGAAGTTCACTACAAATGCGGTAAAGACGGCAAAGAGCCTCTGAGCGTCATGTACGGCTTCAAAGGCAACGAAGTTGTTGCTGCACAAGTAAAATACAAAGGCCAAGTCACTGAAAACCTGTTCCGTATCACTGACAGCAGCAAAGATGTAAACGCATTCTGGGGCGGCAACGTTGCTTGGGTTGCTGAAGCAGCTACTGCAGCCAACGTAGACAAAGTTGACGGTAATATGCTGACTGTCCGTGGTACTACCGAAGTAAACGGCAAACAAGAAGTGGTTGATCAAATCCTGACCCGCTTCTGCGCATTGGACAAAGGCGCGAAAGCTGCCGCTAAACCAGCTGCTAAAAAAGCAAAAAAATAATTTTTTACCGACAGCTTTAAACGCTGAGTAAAATAAAACAGGCCGTCTGAAAAGTTTTCAGACGGCCTGTTCTTTTGAGCGGTTTAACCTAAGAACCAGAATTTCAATGCCCACAATACGGCGACAATCCATACCATAGGCGGTACGTCTTGGGTGCGGTTGCACAAGAGCTTGATGAGTGCGTAGCTGATAAAGCCAAACGCAATACCGTCGGCAATCGAGTAGGTAAACGGCATGAAGACGATGGTCAGGAATGCCGGTGCAGCTTCGGTCATGTCGTCCCAATCGATTTCGCGCGCGCTGCGCAACATTTGCGCGCCAACATAGAGCAGGGCGGGAGCGGTAGCGAATGCAGGAATGCTTTGAACCAGCGGCGAGAAAATCAGGCAGGCCAGCATCAGGACGCCGACGGTAACGGCAGTCAGGCCGGTGCGGCCGCCGGCAGAAACACCTGCCGCGCTTTCAACGTAAGGGGTGGTAGAAGACGTACCCAAGGCGGCGCCGGCGACGATGGCGGTTGAGTCGGCAAGCAGGGCGCGTTTCAAACGCGGCAGTTTGCCGTCTTGCAACAGGCCTGCGCGGTGGGAAACGCCGACCAATGTGCCGGTAGAGTCAAACAGGTCAACCAGGAAGAATACAAAAATCACGCTGACCATGCTGACGGTAAACAAGCCTTTGAAGTCCATCTGCATGAAAGTCGGCGCAATGCTTGGGACTTCGCCGACCACGCCTTTGAACTCGCTCAAACCCAAGACGGTGGAGACGGCGGTCAGCGTCAGAATGGTAATGATGATGGAGCCTTTAACGCGGAAATGGCCGAGTGCAACCACCATGACAAAGCCTGCCATCGCCAGCAGGGCGGTAGGTTGGTGGATGTCGCCCAAGCCGACCAATGTGGCAGGATTGGCCACAATCACGCCCGCGCCTTTGAGTGCAATCAATGCCAAGAAGAGGCCGATACCTGCGGCAATCGACATTTTCAAGCCCATAGGCAGGGCGTTGACCAGCATTTCACGCACTTTAAAGAAGCTGAACAGGATAAAAATGATGCCGGAGATGAAAACGGCACCCAAAGCCACACGCCAGTCCACGCCCATGCCTTTGACGACGGCAAAGGTAAAGTAGGCGTTCAAACCCATGCCCGGCGCGAGGGCGATCGGGTAGTTGCCGACAAAGCCCATCACGAAACAGCCGATGGCGGAGGCGATACAGGTGGCCACAAATACTGCGCCCATATCCATGCCGGTTTCGCCCAAAATCAGGGGGTTGACGATGATGATGTAACACATGGCGAGGAAGGTGGTCAAACCGGCCATGATTTCAGTGCGGACGTTGGTCTGATTGGCACTCAGGTTGAACAATCGTTCCAAAACGCTTTGATTTGAAGAACTCATTTAAAAATATTCCTTTTGGGAAAGCCGCTTGCGGGACGGCATCGTCGGATTGGTCTGTAAAAAGTTTGGTTTTTGGCCTTAACTTCTCAACAGATAAGGGAATTTTCGGGCGGTATTATACTGAAAAGCCTTTTGTTCGGGTAATAAAAATACATGAATCAGATAATGCCGGGCCGAACCAAGATAAAGGCCGTCTGAACAGTTTCAGACGGCCTTTGTTTGTGTGTGCTTATACCGGTTTGCCTTTCAGGGAGAAGGTGTAGGCTTCGGTGATTTCCAAATCGATCATTTGGTTGATCATGTCGGGTGTGCCGGTAAAGTTGACCACGCGGTTGTTGGCGGTACGGGCTTGCAGTTGGTCGGGGTCTTTTTTGGAAATGCCTTCGACCAAGCAGCGTTGAACCGTGCCGACCATGGTTTGATTGATGCGCGCGGTTTCGGCTTCGATGACTTCGTTCAAAGCTTCGAGGCGGCGCACTTTTTCTTCGTGCGGCGTGTCGTCGTGCAGGTTGGCGGCAGGCGTACCGGGGCGCGGACTGTAAATAAAGACGAAGCTCAAGTCGAAGGCAATGTCTTTGACCAGTTTCAAGGTTTGCTCGAACTCGCGCTCGGTCTCGCCCGGGAAGCCGACGATAAAGTCGGAACTGAGGCACAAATCAGGACGGATGGCGCGCAGTTTGCGGATGATGGATTTGTATTCCAAGGCGGTATAGCCGCGTTTCATCGCGCTCAATACGCGGTCGGAACCGCTTTGAATCGGCAGGTGCAGGTGGGAAACCAGCTTCGGCAGGTCGCGGTAGCACTCGATAATCGCATCGGTAAATTCGCGCGGATGGCTGGTGGTAAAGCGCAGGCGTTCGATGCCCGGGATTTCGTGGACGATGCGCAACAAAGTGGCAAAGTCGCAGATTTCGCCGTTTTCCATTTCGCCGCGATAGGCATTGACGTTTTGGCCTAAGAGGTTGATTTCTTTAACACCTTGTTGCGCCAAACCGGCAATCTCGGTCAATACATCATTGAGCGGGCGGGAGAATTCTTCGCCGCGGGTATAAGGGACGACGCAGTAAGAGCAGTATTTGGAACAGCCTTCCATAATGGAAATGAATGCCGAGCCGCCTTCTACGTGCGCAGGCGGCAGGTGGTCGAATTTCTCGATTTCGGGGAAGGAAATGTCGATTTGAGACAGGCCGGTGGTTTCTTTATCGACGATGAGTTTGGGCAGGCGGTGCAGCGTTTGCGGACCAAAAACCACGTCCACATACGGAGCGCGTTTGACGATGTTTTCGCCTTCTTGAGAGGCAACGCAGCCGGCAACGCCGATGATGAGGTCGGGATTTTTTTCTTTGAGCGGGCGGACGCGACCCAAGTCGGAGAAGACTTTTTCTTGCGCTTTTTCACGCACGGAGCAGGTGTTGAACAAGATGATGTCGGCGTCGTCAGGTTGGGTAACCTGTTCGATGCCGCCGTGTTCTTCGGCGAGGACGGACAGCATTTTTTCGCTGTCGTACTCGTTCATTTGGCACCCGAAGGTGCGGATAAATACTTTTTTCATGGTTTGTTTTGATTGACTTGCTTGTTGTAAAAGGGTTCAGACGGCCTGTGAATATCCGGGCCGTCTGAAAGTTATTCTTCCGCCTGTTTTTGCGCTTTGGCGTGAGCGGCAAACCTGTCGGCCTCGGCGTCGGTCAGAATCCAGATTTCGCGGACGAGGCGGCTTTCTTCGTTGTATTTGAATGCGACGGCTTTGCCGGTTTGATTCAGCAGGCGGCCCATGGGGATGAAACGGTCGTTTTCATCGTGGATTTTGGTAAAGCGCGTGATTTGCAGTTTGGCCGCATTGCCGTCCACAATGCCTAAGGTCAGTAGGCGCGTCCAAGAAAAACCGCCTTTGCTGACTTTCAGATAAGGCAAATCGACAGTCTTTAAAACGGCCACATCCATATCGTCGGGCAGGCTGCGTTGTGCATGGACGAGGGAGGACGCCAAAAGGGCGAGGCTGAGTATGAATCCGCGTAACATGATGCTTTTCTTTTATTGTTTCAATAGGTCGCGGATTATAGCACAAGCAGGAAAAATGTGGATAGAGTGTTTGTTTTTAAAGAATAATTTTGATTTTGCGCCCGATTCTTATTTTGAAGCTTGGGCCGTCTGAAAAGGATTTGGTGTTAAAATGGCATCAATTTGATTTTCAGACGACCTCTTACGAAAGAATTGACCATGAACCGTAATGAAAGCTTGTTCAACCGCGCCAAAGCCATTATTCCCGGCGGCGTGAACTCTCCTGTGCGCGCATTCGGCAGCGTCGGCGGCGTACCGCGCTTTATCAAAAAGGCAGAAGGTGCGTATGTTTGGGACGAAAACGGCACGCGTTATACCGACTATGTCGGCTCTTGGGGCCCTGCGATTGTCGGCCACTCCCATCCTGAAGTCATTGAAGCTGTGCGCGAGGCGGCATTGGGCGGTTTGTCGTTTGGTGCGCCGACTGAAGGCGAAATTGTCATTGCCGAAGAAATCGCCAAAATCATGCCGTCGGTCGAGCAGCTGCGCCTTGTCAGCTCCGGTACGGAAGCGACGATGACCGCTATCCGTCTGGCACGCGGTTTTACCGGCCGTGACAAAATCATCAAGTTTGAAGGCTGCTACCACGGCCATTCTGACAGCCTGTTGGTTAAAGCAGGCAGCGGTCTGCTGACGTTTGGCAATCCTTCTTCCGCCGGTGTACCTGCCGACTTTACCAAACACACTTTGGTACTCGAATACAACAATATCGCCCAACTGGAAGAAGCCTTTGCCCAAAGTGGCAATGACATCGCCTGTGTGATTTTGGAGCCATTTGTCGGCAATATGAATCTGGTTAGGCCGTCTGAAGCCTTTGTCAAAGCCTTGCGCGAATTGACTGAAAAACACGGTGCCGTATTGATTTACGACGAAGTGATGACCGGTTTCCGCGTGGCGCTGGGCGGCGCGCAATCTTTGCACGGCATCAAACCCGATTTGACCACCATGGGCAAAGTAATCGGCGGCGGTATGCCTTTGGCGGCGTTCGGCGGCCGTAAAGACATTATGGAATGTATTTCTCCGTTGGGCGGCGTGTATCAGGCAGGTACATTGTCCGGCAATCCGATTGCGGTTGCCGCCGGTTTGAAAACGCTGGAAATCATTCAGCGCGAAGGCTTCTATGAAAACCTGACTGCCCTGACCCAACGCCTCGCCAACGGTATTGCCGACGCGGCCAAAGCGCACGGCGTTGAATTTACGGCCGACAGCGTGGGCGGCATGTTCGGCTTGTATTTTGCCAACCATGCACCGCAAAACTACGCCGATATGGCGCGTTCCAATATTGAAGGTTTCAAACATTTCTTCCACGGTATGCTCGACCGCAATGTTGCCTTCGGCCCGTCGGCTTATGAAGCCGGCTTTGTTTCCGCCGCGCATACGCCCGAGCTGATTGACGAAACCATTGCTGCGGCACACGAAGTGTTCAAAGAAATGGCGAAATAAAAGCTGAAGCTGTCATATGAAAAAAGGCCGTCTGAAAAATATTCAGACGGCCTTTCGCTATTTTAAATCAATGCTTGATTATGCTTCTTCAGCTTTGCTGCGGATAATCAGCAGAGGCAGGTGGCTTTGGCGCATTACGGTCTCGGCGAAGCTGCCCATCAGCAGGTGCATCAGACCGGTGCGGCCGTGTGTGCCGAGTACCAGCAGGTCGGCGCCGTTTTCGTCGGCGTAGTCAACCAAGTCTTGAGCCATTTCGCGCGCGCCTTTGTTGGCGACCAACAGGTGTTTCACGATGTTTTCAACGCCGTTTTCACGCGCTGTTTTTTCTGCGAAATCCAAAACTTCGTTACCTTGGGCAACGGCGGCGGCTTCGTAGCTTTCGTGTTGCAGGAATTCAGGCGCCAAAGCCATGTATTCGGCAGGGTTGGCAACGTGAACCAAAGTCAGTTGGGCTTTGTTGAGGCTTGCCAGTTCGGCGGCATGTTTCAATGCATTGAGGGAGGTCTCGCTACCGTCAACGGCTACAACCAGATGTTTGTACATATTCATTCTCCTTTTGCGCCGAGTAGCGGCACTTTCGTTTAATATGAAATCAGAACTTGTCTGAATGTGAAACGATTATAAACTCTTTCGGGCAGGTACAACAGCCCATCTGCTTTCAAGTATAATGTCTGTCCGAATCGCCTGTCGCGTTTTTCATTAATTTATTGATATATCACAAGGTTGCTTATGCAGGACGCCGCTTTTCTTTCTTCGCGCCGCTTTGGCGGCATTGCCAGACTTTACGGAGACGAAGCACTGGTGCGCTTTTCGCGTGCGCATGTGTGCGTGGTCGGCGTCGGCGGCGTCGGCTCGTGGGCGGTGGAGGCATTGGCGAGGAGCGGCATCGGTCGTTTAACGCTGATTGATTTGGACAATGTTGCCGAATCCAATGTCAACCGCCAATTGCACGCCTTGACCGATGATTTCGGTAAGGCAAAAGTTACCGCTTTACGCGAACGCATTGCCCAAATCAATCCGCAATGCGAAGTGACGGAAATTGAAGATTTTGTGACGGAAGACAATCTGGACGAGCTTTTCAGACGGCCTTTTGATTTTGTCATCGACGCCATCGACCAAATCCGTGTCAAGGCGGCGATGGCGGCGTATTTCGTGCAACATAAACAACCGTTTATTATCAGCGGCGGAGCGGGCGGACAGAAGAATCCGGCGTTGATTCAAACCGCCGATTTGAGCCGCGTTACCCACGATCCGCTGCTTTCCAACTTGCGCTACACCTTGCGCAAACGCTACGGCTTTAGCCGCGATACCAAAGAAAAAATGCGCGTGCCTTGCGTTTATTCAACCGAGAATATTACGCCGCCGCAATCCGGCGAAGCGTGTTCGACCGATGCCGCGCCGCAAGGTTTGTCCTGCGCGGGCTATGGGGCGAGTATGCTGGTGACGGCTTCGTTTGGGCTGTATTGCGCGCAGGCTGCGGTGGAGCATATCGCAGGGCGGAAGTGAGGGGTAGGAAATGGGTAAGAGCCGATTTTTTAAAGCCTACTTTATCTCCAGCCTGATTTATGCGGTATGGTTCGGCGTGTTGATGTATGCTGTCGATCCGATGTTTCTCGATGTGATGGAATGCAATACGTTGCCCGGCGATTATTTGTGTGTGCAAAGCGGTTATACCCGCCCGTTCACCACTTTTCTTTATCCGTTTCTGTCCGTTGTGATATTCAGCCTTGTGCACGCCGGTATCATGAAATGGCGCAAATGCCATACGGTTAAAATGATTTGGCTTTTGGTCGGCTGCGAAAGTTTGCTGCTGTTGGCTTTGATAGTGGCGATGCTTGCGAGGGATGGTTTTGTGTTGTCCCGAGATATCAGTTCGGTACTGACGGGTACAGTTTTCGCCAGCCTGCCGCTGTTGGGTATGGCCTTGGCGCAGACCTTTGCCGTCGCCATTGTTTCTTTGCAAATCAATCGTAAAAAACGCTGATTTTTATATTAAAAATGGGTTGTCCTTGTTTCAGACGGCCTGTTGTTGATGAAACTTCTTACTAAACTTAAAAAGAAAAAGACCCTTTAACCATGCCTTCAGAACACCTTATTCCTTCCACTGCCGCAACGCCGTCTGAACATACCGTTGCGTGGGTGTTCGGTCAGCCTGTTACCGATGTGCCGCAGGATTTGTTTATTCCGCCTGATGCGTTGAAGGTGGTATTGAGCAGCTTCCAAGGGCCGTTGGATTTGCTGCTGTACCTTATCCGCAAGCAAAATATCGATGTCCTTGATATTCCGATGGTGAAGATTACCGAGCAGTATCTGCACTATATTGCCCAAATGGAAGCGTATCAGTTTGATTTGGCAGCGGAATACCTGCTGATGGCAGCAATGCTGATTGAAATTAAATCGCGCCTGCTGTTGCCGCGTCCTGAAGAGGTCGAGGATGAAGAGGCGGATCCGCGTGCCGAGTTGGTGCGCCGTCTGTTGGCTTACGAACAGATGAAACTGGCGGCTCAGGGCTTGGACGCATTGCCGCGTGCCGGACGTGATTTCGCTTGGGCATATTTGCCGTTGGAAATTGCGGTCGAAGCGAAGTTGCCGGAAGTGTACGTTGCCGATTTGACGCAGGCTTGGTTGGGTATTTTATCGCGTGCCAAGCATACGCGCAGTCATGAAGTGGTGCGGGAAACCATTTCCGTGCGCGCGCAGATGACGGCGATTTTGCGCCGTTTGAACGAAAGCGGTATCAGCAAGTTCAGCGATTTGTTTAAGCCGGAGCAGGGCGCGACGTATGTGGTGGTCAATTTTATTGCATTGCTGGAACTGGCCAAAGAAGGCTTGGTGCGTATCGTACAGCCGGAAAATTATGGCGAAATCGAAATCAGCCTGAAAGACGGTTTGGAAACAAACGAAGCCGAAATGCTTTCAGACGGCCTTGAAATCGATGAAGCCGATAACGGGTATTTGGAAAAAGAGAATTTAAGATGAATTCGACGACAAGTCGCAGCAAGGCCTCTTTATGGGCGGTGGGTTTGATGCTGTTTGCGCTGTTTTTCGGCGCGGGTAACTTAATTTACCCGGCTTATTTGGGGCAGCAGGCCGGCGAAAACTGGCTTTCGGCAATGTTCGGCTTTCTGCTGACAGGGGCGGGTTTGCCATTATTGGGCGTGATTGCCGTCGGCTATTCTGGCTCGCGTGATGTGGAGGCACTGGCTTCCCGTGTTGCGCCTTGGTACGGCGTGACTTTTGCCACTGCGCTTTATTTGGCAATTGGCCCTCTGTTTGCCATGCCGCGTACGGCGACAGTGTCTTTTGAAACCGCAATTTCCCCTTTCATTGATGAATCTTGGAAAAACATCGCATTGGCCGTATTCAGCCTGGTGTTTTTCGGCATGACTTATTGGCTGTCGATTTCTCCGGGGAAACTGGTTGACCGTATCGGTAAAATCCTTACGCCCGTTTTATTGCTGGCAATTGCAATATTGGTCGGCTATGCCGCTATTAACCCGATGGGTATGCCGCAGACTGCACAAGGCGATTTTGCCGCTCATCCGTTGGTTAAAGGTATTTTGGAAGGCTACGGCACCATGGACGCGCTGGCTTCGCTGGTGTTTGCCATTATCGTCATCGATGCCGTTCGCGCCATGGGCGTGGACAACCGCGCGGATTTGCTGAAGACCACGACGATTTCCGGTGTGTTGGCGGCTTCTTGTTTGGCAGTGGTTTACCTGTTTATCGGCTATATGGGTGCGACAGGCGTGGCCGGTATCGGCTTGCAGGAAAACGGCGCGTCGGTTTTGTCTAAAACCGCACAGCATTATTTCGGTACGGCCGGTATTGTGTTGCTTGGCGTCATGGTGCTGCTGGCTTGTCTGAGTACGGCGGTTGGCTTGATTACTTCATGCGCCGAATATTTCAACCGTCTTTGCCCGGGTATTTCTTATAAAGTCTTTGTAATACTGAATACGGTGGTGTCTATCCTGTTGGCCAATAAAGGCCTGTCAGCGATTTTACAGTTTTCCATCCCAATGCTGATGCTGTTGTATCCGCTGACCATCGTCATCATTCTGCTGGCTTTGACGGATAAACTGTTCGGCGGCGGCCGTATTGTCTATTTCTGCACCATGATGGCGGCCCTTATGGTCGGTTTGCTCGATGCTTATAAGGCCGCGTTTGGATTGGGTGCCGATACCGCTGCCGCCATCGAGCGCGCATTGCCGTTTTACCATATCGGTTTAGGGTGGGTTGTTCCTTCTTTAGCCTGCTTTATACTCGGCTGCATTTTGAATGCGGCGTTGAAGAAAAAAGCGTGACGATAAACAGGCCGTCTGAAATGTTCAGACGGCCTGTTTATTTCGCCGACCAAGCAAACGACAGATGATTTTTTTGAAGAAATCCGTTATAATTGAAAAGTTAAGGCTTTGCGAGATACCGTTTCGCAGATGCAACATATTGAGAAGGTTTATTTCCACAAATCCCGTTTTTTCAGTAAACGACTTGAACTGAAGGCGGATTTCGTGGTATAAATCGCGTTTTACTATTTTAGAAGTTTGGAGACTAACCATGGCACGAGTTTGCAAAGTGACCGGTAAGCGCCCGATGTCTGGCAATAACGTATCACACGCCAACAACAAAACCAAACGTCGTTTTTTGCCTAACTTGCAATCACGTCGTTTCTGGGTAGAAAGTGAAAACCGCTGGGTTCGCCTGCGCGTTTCTAACGCTGCATTGCGCACCATCGATAAAGTAGGCATTGATGTCGTATTGGCTGATTTGCGTGCTCGCGGCGAAGCTTAATTTAAACACCATTAATTAAGGATTACTGCAATGCGCGATAAAATCAAACTGGAGTCCAGCGCTGGTACTGGTCACTTCTACACAACTACTAAAAACAAACGTACTATGCCTGGCAAACTGGAAATCAAAAAATTTGACCCAGTAGCCCGTAAACACGTTATTTACAAAGAAACTAAATTGAAATAATCCGGTTTCTTCCAAGAAAAAGCTCCTGTTTTGCAGGAGCTTTTCTTTTTGTTTTATGATTGGTTTGGAGTGGTCTTGATTTAAACGGGTGGGCAAGATATTTTGGGATTGCTTTGGAAGAGGCAAAAAAAGAGCGTATATCCATTGGGATCACGCTCTTTTGTTTTTCAGACGGCCTGATGGGGGATAAACAGCCTTAAATCATGAATAAACATTCAAAAACGACTTAATGATCAACCTTGATGCCTTGATTGTCGGAATGTTGTTTTTTATCCAGCTCTTTTTGCAAGGTATCGCATGGCGTGTCGCAATCACACATTTTCTTCATACCGAGAGAGGAAATGCCACCGCAGCTGCCTTTGATGGTGCGTTTGGAGAAAATATAGCCGACTGCCATGCCGAGGATGACGATGATAAAGATGCCGAAAGTCAGAAGGAGGGTTTTCATGTGTGTATTCCTGAAGGTTAGTTTAATAATTTCTTGAATGCGCTGGACATTTTAGTATGGTAGCCGCCTTGCGGAGTTCGGATGATAAGGAAAACGGCGAGATTTTCTTGCTCGGCAAGTTTAAGCGCTTCAGTTTCTCCGAGGACGAACAATCCGGTAGAAAGGCCGTCTGCAAGTGTGGCGTTTTCTGCTACTACGCTGATGGAAGCAAGGTTGTGGCTGATGGGTTGTTTGGTTTTGGGGTTGATGATATGGGAAAGGCGACGGCCTGACTTATCGACATGGAAAATGCGGTAGTCGCCGGATGTGGCCAGTGATTTATTGTCCAATGGAATGGTAATTTGAGTGGTGCCGCCTTGAACGATATTGGGCTGCTCGATGCCGATACGCCAAGGGTTGCCTTGCGCATTGCGACCTTTGCCATGCAACTCGCCGCCGATTTCAACCAAATAATTGCCGATATTGAGTTTTTCAAGTTCGGCGGCGGTTTTATCCACGCCGAATCCTTTGGCGATGGAGGATAGGTCTAAATAGACTTCGGGGTGGGTTTTGGCAAGTGTAGGCCGTTGTCCGTCTTGGGAAAGTTTGAGTTTGTCCGTACCGACCATTTCTGAAGCATGTTGGATTTCTTGTGCAGTCGGTTCGTGCGTGATTTCTTTTTGCGGGCCGAATCCCCAAAGGTTGACCAAAGGGCCGACGGTTACGTCCAGTGCGCCGTGCGTCAGTTTGTTTAAACGTAAGGCTTCGCCGGTTACATAGGCAAAGTCTTGGGAAATGGGCATTGCCTGATTGACGGTATGCAGCTGGTTGAATTGGCTGATTTCGGAATCGGTCTGGTAGGTAGACATTTGCCGATTGACTTCTTTAAGCGCGTCATCAATGCGTTTTTGTATTTCGGCAGGGGAGGGGAGTTTGTCTTGGCCGTCTGAAAGGTATTTGACGGTATAGGTCGTGCCCATGGTCTCGCCTTGCAGGGTGATGGTTTGTTGTTGTTTTTCAGGTTGGCAGGCAGAGAGTGTAAATGCGGAAAAGATGGCAACGGTGCAACCGATTATCGGACGGTAAAACGAATTGGAAAGAAACGGCATAAGGGATTTGCGGATTATTTTTTGAAGCCTTTATTGTATCGTAAAAGAAAGGTTCAGGCCGTCTGAAAGTATGATTTTCAGACGGCCTGGCAATAAAAAAGGAAGAAACCGAAGTCTCTTCCTTTTTGTCTGTTAACCGCCGAAATCGTCCAAGAGGATGTTTTCGTCTTCCACGCCCAAATCTTTGAGCATTTTGATCACGGACTGGTTCATGATTGGAGGGCCGCACATGTAGAATTCGCAGTCTTCCGGTGCTTCATGGTTTTTTAGGTGGTTTTCGTAAACCACGTTGTGGATGAAGCCTGTGTAACCGTCCCAGTTGTCTTCAGGCAATGGGTCGGACAAGGCAACGTGCCATGTGAAGTTCGGGAATTCTGCTGCGAGTTGGTCGAAGTCTTCGACATAGAACATCTCGCGTTTAGAACGTGCACCATACCAGAAGGTAATCTTACGTTTGGAGTTCAAACGTTTCAGCTGGTCGAAAATGTGGGAACGCATCGGCGCCATACCTGCACCGCCGCCGATAAATACCATTTCGGCATCGGTATCTTTGGCAAAGAATTCGCCAAACGGACCGGAAATCGTTACTTTATCACCGGGTTTGAGCGACCAGATGTAGGACGACATTTGTCCCGGAGGCGCATCAGGTACGCGCGGAGGCGGTGTGGCGATACGCACGTTCAGCATGATGATGCCTTTCTCTTCTGGATATGAAGCCATAGAGTAAGCGCGCAAAATCGGCTCGTCCACTTTGGAAACGTATTGCCATAGATTGTATTTGTCCCAGTCTTCGTGGTATTCCTTAGGAATATCGAAGTCTTTGTAGGCAACAGTGTGAGGAGGGGCTTCAATTTGGATGTAGCCGCCGGCGCGGAAGGGAACTTCTTCGCCTTCGGGAATGGCAAGTTTGAGTTCTTTAATGAACGTGGCTTTGTTGTCATTGGAGATGACAGTACATTCCCATTTTTTCACGCCGAACACTTCTTCCGGTACTTCGATGTCCATGTCGGTTTTGACGTTGACCTGACAAGACAGACGGCAGCCTTCGCGTGCTTCGCGTTTGCTGATGTGGGACAACTCGGTCGGCAGAATGTCGCCGCCGCCGCTTTTCACGACAACGCGGCACTGACCGCATGAGCCGCCGCCACCGCAGGCGGAAGGAACGAAGATACCTTGGCTGGCAAGCGCACCCAGCAGTTTGCCGCCGGCAGGCATCGTCAGCTCTTTTTCGTTATTGACTTTGATAGTGATGTCGCCTTCGCTCACCAACTTGGATTTGGCAAACAGAATCATCAGTGCCAAAACCAAGACGATGACGGTAAACATCACGATACCTAAAATAATCTCCATGCCGATTCCTTTCTTATAACTGGATGCCGGAGAACGACATAAACGCCATTGCCATCAGGCCAGCAGCGATAAAGGTAATGCCCAAGCCTTTGAGGCCTTTAGGGACATCCGAATATTTCATTTTTTCGGTAATGCCCGCCAAAGCGACAATAGCCAAAAGCCAGCCCAAGCCTGCGCCGAAACCGTATACAACGGACTCGCCGAAGTTGTATTCGCGTTGCGCCATAAACGATACGGCACCGAAAATCGCGCAGTTTACGGTAATCAGGGGCAGGTAGATACCCAATGCGTTGTAGAGGGCAGGGACGAATTTGTCCAAGAACATTTCCAGAATCTGCACCAAAGCAGCAATCACGCCGATGAAGGTGATGAATTTCAGGAAGGTCAGGTCCACGCCTTCAACCAGTGCGCCGTCTTTCAACAGCGAATAAACAAGTTGGTTGGCTGGGACGGACAGGCCGAGTACGAAAGTGACGGCAACGCCCAAACCGAATGCAGTGGATACTTTTTTAGATACCGCCAAAAATGTACACATCCCCAAGAAGAAGGAAAGTGCCATGTTTTCCAGAAAGACGGATTTTACAAAGAGGCTTAAGTAATGTTCCATGTGTTATTTCTCCGCCTGTTCAGGTTTCCAAGTGCGCAGACCCCATACCAAGAAACCGATGATGAAGAACGCGCTAGGGGCGAGCAGGAACAAGCCGTTGGTTTGATACCAGCCGCCATCTTGTACGGTTTGGAAAATGGTGTAGCCAAAGAGCTTGCCTGAGCCGATCAGTTCGCGGATGGTTGCGATGATGATCAACATCATGCCGTAACCTGCGCCGTTGCCGATACCGTCAACCAAGCTCTCCAAAGGAGGCTCTTTCATGGCGAATGCTTCGGCACGGCCCATCACGATACAGTTGGTAATAATCAGGCCGACGAATACGGACAGCTGTTTGGACAGTTCATAGGCAAAGGCCTGAAGCAGTTGGTCAACCAGCGTTACCAAAGAGGCAACAATCGCCATTTGCACAATAATACGGATGCTGTTGGGGATGTAGTTGCGTACCAATGAGATGAAAAAGCTGGAAAAACCGGTTACCAAACTCACAGAAATACCCATCACGATGGCCGTCTGAAGCTTGGTGGTAACTGCCAAAGCCGAACAAATACCCAAAACCTGCAAGGCAATCGGGTTGTTGTCGATAAAGGGTGAAAACATCAAATATTTCAAGCGTTTCATGTCAGCCATTATTGTGCTCCTGCTGATTTCAATTTGTTCAGGTAGGGGATATAGCCGTTTTCGCCGAACCAGTAGGCGAACGAACCTTGCACGCCTTTAGATGTCAGCGATGCGCCGGAGAGGGCATCTACGCCGTGTTCTTTGTCCGAACTTGCGCCTTTGCCGACATGCAGGGCGAGTTTGCCTTGTTCGTCAAACAGTTTTTTGCCGACGAATTTTTGTTGCCACAACGGATTGCCGATTTCGCCGCCCAAGCCCGGGGTTTCGCCTTGGTCGTAGTAAGTGATGCCGTTGATGGTGTTGCCGTCGGGTTGGATGGCGACAAAGCCGTACATAACAGACCACAAACCGTTACCGTGCATAGGCAGGATGATTTGGCTGACTTTGCCGTCATCGCCTTTTACCAGATAAACCTCGGTGTATTTGGCACGGCTCTTGATACCTGCCAAATCGTCTTCGGGTTTGATTTGGATGCTTTGGGCAGGGTCTTTGCCTGCGATGCGCGCGCTGAAGTCTTTCGGCGCATCTTTCACGTATTCGCCGGTTGCCAAATCGACAACGCGTTGCTCGATACGCTCGGCAAAGGTTTTGCTGATGTCGGTGTTTTTATCCATCAAACCGGCTACACTCAAGATATAGCCTTGTTTGTCTTGGAGTTTTTGTTTCTCTTGGATGGGTTTCAAGCCGACGACCGCACCGGCAACGATGATGGAACAAATCAGGCTGACAACCAATACCACAATCAGCGTGCCACTGAAGCTGTCTTTATCGAATTTCTTAGCCATTGCTGCGCGCCTTTCTGCGTTTGATGTTCGCTTGTGCGACGAAATAGTCGAAAATCGGGGCAAACAGGTTGGCAAACAGAATTGCCAACATCATGCCTTCGGGGTAAGCAGGGTTGACCACGCGGATCAATACGCACATCACACCAATCAGCGCGCCGTACCACCATTTGCCGACATTGGTAAAGGAAGCGGAAACAGGGTCGGTCGCCATAAACAGCATACCAATGGCAAAGCCACCGACAACCAGATGCCAATACCAAGGCATGCTGAACATCGGATTGGTGTCCGAACCGATAAAGTTAAACAGCGAAGACATGGCAATCATACCGATCATCACGCCGGCAATAATGCGCCAAGAAGCGATGCGGGCAAACACGATAAACGCGCCGCCGATTAAAAGCGCCAAAGTGGATACTTCGCCGATAGAGCCGGGCAGATTACCGATAAACGCATCCATCCAAGTGATGGATTTACCGGTAACGGCATTTTGCAGGCCGTCTGCACCGTGTGCCGCCCATTGAGCCAGCGCGGTTGCGCCGGAATAGCCGTCAACCGCCGTCCAAACGGTGTCGCCGGTAATATTGGCAGGATAGGCGAAGAACAAGAAGGCACGGCCTGCCAGCGCAGGGTTCATAAAGTTTTTACCCGTACCGCCGAATACCTCTTTTGCAACCACCACGCCGAAGGTAATACCCAAGGCAGCCTGCCACAGCGGCAGGGTAGGCGGAACGATTAAGGCGAACAAAATCGAAGTCACGAAGAAACCTTCGTTGATTTCGTGTTTACGCACGGTGGCGAACAAAACTTCCCAGAAGCCGCCCACGACAAATACAGTCGCGTAAATAGGCAGGAAGTAAATCGCGCCGAACAGCATTTTGCCCAACACGCCCGCTTCAGACGACATATTGATGCCCAAAGCGTTGGCAAGGGCGTAATGCCAGTCGTTGGCGATGTTTTGTTGCAACAAATCGGGCGTTAACGCACCGAATGCCTGTACACCAACGTTGTACATGCCGTAGAACATGGCAGGGAACAGAGCCAGCCACACCAAAATCATCATGCGTTTGGAGTCGAGCGCGTCGCGGACGTGTGCCGCTTTGCGCGTTACCGCGCCGGATGTGTAGAAAATCGTCGCCGCAGCTTCGTAGAGGGCATACCATTTTTCATGTTTGCCGCCCGGCAGGAAGTGCGGTTCGATTTTTTCAAGAAAATGTTTCAAGCCCATAATCAGCCTTCCTTCTCAATGGTTTCCAGCACCTTGCGCAACAGCGGGCCGTATTCGTATTTGCCCGGGCAGACGAAGCTGCACAAAGCGAGGTCTTCTTCGTCCAATTCCAAGCAACCCAGTGCCTGAGCGCTGTCGGTATCGCCGACGATTAAATCGCGCAAGAGCAGGGTAGGCAGGATATCCAATGGCATCACGCGCTCGTAAGTACCGATGGGAACCATGGCGCGGTCGTCGCCGTTGACGGCTGTGTTGAACTTGAAGAGTTTGTTTTTCAGGAAATGACCGAGGGTTGTGCGCGTGATGGAATATTTGTCCGGCTGCGGCGCAACCCAGCCGAACAGCTCTTTGCTGCGGCCTTCTTCGATAACGGAAATCTGATTGTGGTAGCGGCCGAGGTAATCGTGTGCGCCTTGTGCAATCGCGCCGTTCAATACCGAGCCGGAAATCACGCGGTTGTCTGCTTCAACTAATTCGCCGGCGGTAATTTGCGATACTTTTGCACCCAAAACGGTACGCAAAAGGCGCGGTTTGTTGACTTGAGAGCCACCTAAGGCAATCACGCGCTCGGTGTTCAGACGGCCTGTGGTAAACAAACGTCCGATGGCAATCACGTCTTGATAATTGATGGTCCAAACGGTTTTATTCGCGCCGACTGGCTCGATGAAATGAATGTGCGTACCGCTCAAACCGGCAGGATGCGGGCCGCTAAATTCATGTGTTTCAATATTGGCGGCGTTTTCAGACGGTACGTCTGCACCGGCAGCTTTGCACACATGAATTTTACGCTCAGTCAGGCGACTCAATACCAACAGGCCGTGTTTGAAGTCTTCGGCGGCTTCTTTGATGATGACCGTAGGATCGGCAGCCAGCGGATTGGTGTCCATCGCATTGACGAAGATGGCGAACGGCTCGGCATCGACGGCAGGAATTTTGCTGAACGGACGGGTGCGCAGCGCAGTCCACAAACCGGATTGAATCAGGTTGCGGCGCACCTCTTCGTTGCTCAATTTTGCCAACGCTTCAGGTGCGTAGCGTTCGAACTCGATTTCGTCGTTGCCTTCGACGGCAATCACGACTGACTGAAGTACGCGCTTTTCGCCACGGTGAATCGCGGCGATTTTGCCTGAAGCCGGCGCGGTAAATACTACGCCCGGATTCTTTTTGTCTTCAAACAGCACTTGGCCTTTTTTGACGGCTTCGCCTTCCTTGATTTTCATCGAGGGGCGCATGCCGACATATTCTTCGCCAAGCAACGCGACTTCGGTAATGGCCGGGCCGTCATAAATGACTTGCTCCGGTCTGCCCGCGATAGGCAGGTCTAAGCCTTTTTTTATCTTAATCATAAGGATGCGTTACTTTTTGGTGGGTTGAGATTCGGATGTCGGATTGTTTTTTCAGACGGCATGTAATGCTTTGAAACAAAGGACGGGCCGTCTGAAAAAAGCAGAGGTTTGCTATAAAAACAACGAATAAACGCAAACAACAAAGCTTTAGATTTTATCAGGTATAGGCTGCTTTATGTCAGTTTTACGCTTATTTTTACGGGAAAAGTGGGAAAAAAGTAGGAATATGTAATCGAGTGTTAAGGGGAATAATTTTTAACTGATTGATATTTAAACGCTATGTTTGATGATGTAGCTGAAAATAAAAGGCCGTCTGAAATTCAGACGGCCTCTAAGTTTAAAAGAGCTGCCAAACGAAGAAAATCATCGTATGCAGGGCAAACAGCGGTACCAATACAATCACCGACCATGCCATGTAGCCGAAGAAGGAAGGCATCGGTACGCCGCGTTGTTCGGCAATGGCTTTTACCATGAAGTTCGGCGCATTACCGATATAAGTGAGCGCGCCCATAAATACGGAACCCATGGATACTGCCAGCAGAGAATGGAACAGGTGGCCTGTCATCAAGGCTTGGGCATCGCCACCGGCCATATTGAAGAACACCAAATAAGTCGGCGCGTTATCCAAGAATGCCGACAACAAACCGCTCATCCAGAAATACATCACATTAATCGGGTTGCCTGCCGCGTCGTGAACCAGAGACACGACAGCGCCCAGTGCGCCTGCTTCACCGGCTTTCAAAATAGCCAAAACAGGCGAAATGGTAATGAAAATACCCAAAAACAGTTTGCCTACTTCGGCAATCGGCTCGAAGTTGAACTCATTGCCTGCGCGTACTTGTTTGGGCGTAATAATCCAAGATACGGCGGTCAGAGCCAGCAAAATACCATCGCGTGCTAAGTTTTGCAGTGCATAGTGGCTGCCCAAAATCTCGAAACCCGGATGATTCGGCTGCCACAGGCCGGAGAGCAAAACTGCGCCGACTACACCTGCCAGCAACAGGAAATTCCATTTGCCGTAAATTTTGACTTTCTCTTCGGTTTCGGTAGAAGCAGGGACAAGGTGTTCGCGTTGTTCACGATGAAAATGTCTGCTGTCGATGATGTAGAAAACAGTCAGCAAAACCACGGAACTGATCAACACAGGCATCAGCATATGTTTGACGGTCCACATGAAATCTACGCCTTTCAGGAAACCCAAAAACAACGGAGGATCGCCCAACGGCGTCAAGCCGCCGCCGATATTCGCTACCAAGAAAATGAAGAAAATCACGATGTGAACACGATAGTAGCGATTATGGTTGGCTTTTAAAAGCGGGCGAATCATCAACATCGCCGCGCCTGTCGTGCCCATGACGGATGACAAAGCCGTACCGACTGCCAACAGGGTGGTGTTTAATTTCGGCGAGCCATGCAAGTCGCCGCTGACAAAAATACCGCCCGAAATGGTATAGAGCGCCAAAAGCAGCAGGATAAACGGAATGTATTCTTCGACCAACGCATGGGCAACGGTATGTACGCCGGCGCTGAAACCAAAGGTTACGATAAACGGCGTCAGAAACAGCAGCGTCCAAAACGCGGTAATTTTGCCGAAGTGGTGGTGCCAAATACGGGAGAAAAACAGAGGTCCGAGTGCGATAGACAAGAGAATCAGGGCAAACGGCAGCCCCCAAAGCAGGCTGGCGGACGAGCCGTCAAAATCGGATGCCGCTGCCGGGAAGGCGGCAAGTAGCAGTAAAAACGAGAGGTAGCGCATAGTATTTCCTTTTTATTCTGTTGCGCCGTTAGGAACTTCGTTGAGAAAGCACGGCGGTGAAATATTCAGGCCGTCTGAAAATATCCAGACGAACTGCGCGGTTGTGTCAGGGGAAAGTATAACGCAAAGCAAGTGTTAAGGGACGGTTTAGAGTATTGGAATCAAAAGAAATGTTGATACAAATAAAGAAATAAAAGGGAGGGAAGTAGTCGAAAGTAGTAGAAAAGTGGTTTTGAAACAGGAGTTTGGGTTATTAATAATTGCTCTATCAGAAAAACAATTTAGATTAATTTTAGCTAAAATTTACATTTGATTGAATAAATGGAGGCCGTCTGAAAAATGAGGGTTGAATAGAGTGTTTTAGTTCTTACTGATTGTTTTGATGGATAAATTTAGTATGAAAATAAAGCAGGTGAGCAAAAATGCCCACCTGCTTTATTTTATGCCTCCGGCCGTAACCACATCCACACTGCCACGCAGCTGCAGAAGATTGATGATACGACACCAATCCACCAGCGTTCCGGAAATTGCCAAAACATAAACAGGCAAGAAAGGGCCATCATGCCGATAGCGAAGAACTTTGCCTTGCGAGGCACTGCGCCGTTGTTTTCCCAGTTTTGTATGATCGGGCCGAAATAGCTGTGATGATAGAGCCAATTGTGAAAACGCGGCGAAGCCTGTGCCCAGCAAGTAGCGGTCAATAAAATGAAAGGCGTAGTCGGCAGTAATGGCAGGAAAATGCCGATAACGCCCAAGACAAGCGACAATGCGCCGCAAAAAATCAATAGATGACGAACCATCTTCCATCACCAATTATTTGTTTTCAGACGGCTTGTGATGCGGAAATGGACAACGCGGAATGTCTAACTTATCCCAACCTTCATGTCCCATTTTTTCCAGCAACGCGATATTGCGGTCGAAAATTGCCGAGGCATCGGGAAATGCTTCAGCCGCTTTGGCAATACTGTCTTCACGGATCAGATGCAAGGTCGGGTAGGGCGAGCGGTTGGTGTAGTTGCTGATGTCGTCGGCTTCTGTGCCTTCAAATTGAAAATCAGGATGGAACGGCGCAATTTGGACAATGCCTTCCAATTCGTTTTCTACAACGGCATCATCGGCGATTTCCAACATTTGGTTGAAGGTTTCAAAGTCAGGGAACAGCGTTGGATGAACCAGTAAAGTGGTTTCCAATTCCGAAGCAGGCGTATTGCCCAAAAGCTGCAATTCACGATCCAAGTCTTCAAGGAAACCGTCCAAATGACGGGCTTCGCTGACAACGATGCGAACCAGATTTTTAACGTGCGGCGCTTTGGCAAACGGGCAGAGATTTAGGCCGATAACGGCTTTTTCCAGCCATTGTTTGGTATGTTCTGCAACAGTATGGGCGTCGAGATGGGCGGTGTCAGTCATGGTAAAAGCTTATGTGAATTATTCTTAAAAAGTATACAAGTGTATGGATGTGAACGCAAACCATAGAAATTTAAAAGGCCGTCTGAACAACAGACGGCCTTTATCAGTTTCAAATCATTAATCCTGAACCAAATGAACCAAAGGCAGAGCGGTCGTGTTTTTAATTTCTTTCAACACAAAACTCGATTGCGCATCTTGCACGCCGTGGTGAGAAAGCAGCGTATCCAAAACAAAATGGGAAAACGCGTTCATATCGGTAAAAAAGGCATGGAGCAGGTAGTCGGTTTCACCCGTTAACGCAAAGCAGCTCAATACTTCCGGCCAAGCGCGGACAGATTCGGAAAAATCCTCGCGCGCATCTTTTGCCTTACTAATCGATACACGGATAAAAGCCTGCAAACCCAAGCCCAAAGAAACAGGGGAAAGCTGGGCGGCGTATTTTTGAATAATGCCCGCATCTTCAAGCTGCTTGAGACGGCGCAGGCAGGGAGAAGGGGAAAGCGCCACCTTTTCAGAAAGCTCAACATTGCTCAACCGTCCATTTTCCTGCAAAACCTGCAGAATCTTTAAATCCGTTTTATCCAAGTTTAGATGAGGCATGATGGTTCTCCCAGTGTCGATAATATATGTTTTGAAAATGAAAAATGCTTAAAAATAAAGACTTGCATGGTTAAATTATATATTGAGTTCAGATGTGCGACAAATTGTCTTATAAAGGGTGTTGCGAATTTGTTTTATGTAGTTGTGAAAAGATGAAGGCCGTCTGAAAACGGATGTTTCAGACGGCCTTTCATTTATTCGCACTATATGGCATTAATCCCAAATATTTGCGCGTTCGACTTCTTTCCATGCGTCTAGAATCAGGCTGCCGTCGTTGTCTTTCAGCAAAGTAGCATCTGAGAGCATACGGCGCCAAGTGCGGGCATTTTTTAGGCCGTGCATTAAGCCTAGTGCGTGGCGGACGATGTGGCGCAGGATGGTGCCGCGTCCTGAAGCGATTTGTTCGCGGCTGTATGCGTATAGCCAAGCCGCTAAATCTGCGTATTGGATTGGTGCGTGTGCGTCGTTGTAAAACAGTGCATCCCAATCGCGCATCAGCATTGGATTGTGATAAGCCTCGCGCCCGATCATGACGCCATCGACAAATTTTAAGTGTTCGGCGATTTCTTCGTTGGTGGTAATACCGCCGTTAATCAAAATTTCTAAGTCTGGAAATTCTTGTTTCAAACGGTACACGTATTCATATTTGAGTTGCGGGACTTCGCGGTTTTCTTTCGGGGATAAACCGTCCAACCAGGCATTACGCGCATGGACGATAAATGTGCGGCAGGCTGTTTTTTCGCGTAATGTTCCCACAAAATCTGTTACGACTTGATATTCTGTCTGTCTGTCTACACCAATGCGGTGTTTGACCGTTACCGGAATTTCAACTGCATCCTGCATCGCATTCAAACAATCTGCCACCAAATCTACATCATTCATCAGGCAAGCGCCGAAAGCGCCTTTTTGAACGCGTGGGCTGGGGCAGCCGCAATTTAGGTTGACTTCATTATAGCCATACGCCTCAGCCGCTTTGGTGGCGATTGCCAAGTCATGCGGATCTGAACCGCCAAGCTGTAAAGCTACCGGCTGCTCGCCTTCGTTGAAACTTAAAAAGTGGTCTTTATCTCCATAAACCACCGCGCCTGAATTGACCATTTCGCTATAAAGCCAGGCATTGCGCGTAATTTGTCGCGCCATAAAGCGATAGTGTCTGTCTGTCCAATCGAGCATGGGGGCAACAGACAAGCGGCGTGAAGGTAGGGAAGAAGCAGACATTGAGATGGCTTTCAAACAAAATAATGCATTATATAGTGTATCAAATTGACTTTCGATATTAGCAGTAAATCAAAATGATATCTAAGGTGTTGTAGCTGAGGCTAAATCCATTCATGGTGGTGGAAATCCAATATTCAGACGGCCAAATAAGTTTTAAAATGTCAAACAACAAACCATTAGAATGATAAGGAAAAAACATGGCACAATTTTTCGCCATCCATCCCGATAATCCCCAAGACCGCCTCATCAAACAAGCCGCCGACATTGTCCGCAGTGGCGGCGTTATCGTTTATCCTACAGACTCCTGCTACGCGCTGGGTTGCAAACTCGGCGACAAAAATGCGATGGAGCGCATTCTCGCGATTCGTAAAATCGATCAAAAACACCATCTGACCCTGATGTGTGCCGATTTGAGCGAATTGGGTACTTATGCCAAAGTAGATAATGCCCAATTTCGCCAGCTCAAAGCAGCTACGCCCGGAAGCTACACCTTTATCCTGCAGGCAACCAAAGAAGTGCCCAATCGTACGCTTCATCCCAAGCGTAAAACCATCGGCCTGCGTGTTCCTGATAACGCCACCGCCTTGGCACTTTTGCAAGAATTGGGCGAACCTATTTTAAGTTGCACCCTCATGCTGCCCGAAGACGAAGAGCCGTTGACCGATCCATACGAAATTCGAGACCGTCTTGAGCATGCTGTCGATCTGGTTATCGATGGCGGCTGGTGCGGTACTGAACCGACGACGGTTATCGATATGACCGATGGCACCGAGCTGATTCGTCAAGGTAAGGGCGATATTGCCGTATTTGGTTTGTAAAACCATCCGCGTCTGTATAAGTAGGGATATGCGTATTCTTTCTATGATGTATTAAAAGCATATTGCCAATTTTATTGATAGCTCAAAAAACAAATTATTCAATTAAGCAATTGTTCAAAATCATTTCATCAAAGGCCGTCTGAAATCTTTCAGACGGCCTTTTCCATTTCTTAGAAAACAATTCATTTTAAATAAAATTCCAAGTAATTGGCACGTGGCTTGCATGATTACTGTGTTTGCTGATGGCTTGTCGACGGAATACAACATTACGCTTATTAATAAAAACATGACCGGAGAACTTTTGATAATTGGTTTTTTGGTTGAAAGCCGTAATTTTATTTAGAAATTAAAGATAATCGGTTGATATTTCTGACTAGCGGATATTTAGTAAGTATGAAATACTATTTCATTTCGAGATAGTGAAAGACCTAAATTTCGTCTTAAAGTGACAATAAACGTCAGCTCGAAGCAAGCATTTTGCAGGGAAATCCTCCGCAATAGATTTTTTAAAGTAGCGTCATGCTCACGCCTACGCTTTTATCCATCATAAAAAGAGAAAGACACACTAATGAATAAGATATTTAAAGTCGTTTGGAACCGTACGATTCAATCTTTCGTTGTAACGTCCGAATTGGCCAAAGGCCGTGTGAAATCGTCTGCGGAACAAAACAGTACAGATGTATCTGCCGAATCCGGTAAAAATGGTATTGCGACAGTTTTCAGATTGACAGTGATTTCGGCAGCTCTTTTGGGTGCAGGTAATTCGTATGCGGCAACTGCAGTACGAGGAAAAATTGAATTTGATGCTGTAACCAGTGCGACCGCGGTCAGCGGTGCAACAGCGACCGGTATTGGTGCTCTGTCAGTAGGAGCATCAGCCAATGCTACGGCTAACGGTGCAGTTGCGGTAGGTACGAGTGCAAATGCAACACATAATAATAGCCTTGCTGTTGGTACAAATGCCAAGGCTACTCAAACTCATGCTGTTGCGATGGGTGCAGATACAAGTGCAAGTAGTTCACATGCAACAGCGATAGGTAAAAGTGCCAATGCTGTTTCTGCAGATTCAACAGCATTGGGCGCAGATTCCAAAGCAAATGGTACGCAAGCGACAGCGGTAGGTAAGAATGCTCTTGCCAATAATACGGGTACAACGGCATTAGGCAATTCGGCACAAGCATTTGGTATAGGCTCTATTGCTTTAGGCCAATCCAGTGTTTCTCGAGGAAGTAATGGGGTTGCAATCGGTGTTGGTAGCGAGGCTTCTGCAAATGCAGAGAATGCCATTGCAATCGGTACGAATGCGGTAGGTAAGGTTACAGAATCTATCGCTGTAGGTAGCTCGGCACAGGCTCAAAGTGCAAACACTATTGCTATCGGTAGAGGCGCAGTTACAAATTCTCCTGGTATTGCTACAAAAATTCCAGGTAGAAAAGATGTGCCTGCAAGTGCCATTGCAATTGGTTTGGAAGCTAATGCAAGTAGCTGGGGCGCAATCTCAATCGGTCGTGAAGCTGGGCTAGAGATTCAGAATCCAACTAACACAACGGCTAATAATATTGCTATCGGTAATACTGCACGTGTAGGCGATAAAGCTGCAAAAAATAGTGTAAGTCAGTCTATTGCAATTGGTTCGGGTAATTACAGAGATATTGATACAGAAGGTAGACCTGAAGGTGCATGGGCACGCGGTGACCAATCTATTGCCATTGGTGGTAATGTTGTGGCTAATGGCAACTCATCTGTTGCTATTGGTGGTGACGATTTAGTGGCTGTAACAAATACTTCATATTCGGGTAACGCTTCTGACCAGTTTGTTTATTACAATGCAGACGGTAGTGTTAGAGAGCGTTATGCACTGACCGGCAAAAACTTAGGTACGATCTATACAAAGATGACTGGTGACGTCATTAGCGGCTATCCAACTACACTTGCCGGTCAAGGCTCAGTTGCCTTGGGTGTTCAAGCCAACGCTACTTCTGATTTATCTTTGGCTGTTGGTACAAGGTCTCAAGCCTCCTCATTTGGTGGTGTGGCTGTGGGTACAGGTGCAAAGGCAACTTTGCTGAACTCTGTAGCTTTGGGTACGGCTTCTAAAACCGATAAAGAAGGCCGGTCATACGTTCAACGTGAAATCATGGGTGTGACCTACACTTGGGCAGGCGGTGCAACTACCGATGCCGGTGATGTTGTGTCTGTTGGTTCTAGAGGTTATGAACGCCAAATCATCAATGTATCCCCTGGCGATATTTCCGCTACTTCCACTGATGCGATCAACGGCTCACAGCTTTATGGTGTCTTGAATGCAATTGAACGTGTCCGCTATTTCTCTGTTAAGTCAGAAGAAGGCAAAACTGACGGTACGAAAAACTGGAACAATGATGGTGCAAAAGCAACCAATTCGATTGCCATCGGACCGAATGCGGCAACAAGTACAGGTGCGACGGGCAGTGTTTCCTTGGGGCATAATGCTAACGTACTTGGTTCGTCTTCTGTTGCCGTTGGCCCAAATGCAACTGTAACTTCAGGAACTGTGGGTGCCGTGGCTTTAGGCTCTAATGCCAATTCTCGTGGAACAGGCTCTATTGCCATAGGTTTGAATACAGAAAATGATCGCAATTACTCTATAGTCGTCGGTGCACACAGTAGAGCCAACTACGAAAATGCAACCGTTGTCGGTGCAAGGGCAGCGGCACAAAATAACGGTACGGCAATGGGCTATTTGTCAAATGCAGTCGGTGATGATTCTGTTGCAATCGGTCATCAGGCGCAGACAACGCAAGCTTATTCTATCGCCATTGGTAAGCAGGCAAACAGTTCAGGCCTTTATTCCACCGCTATTGGTTCCTCAGCCCAAGCTGCCGGGCAGAATAGTTTTGCCGGTGGTAATAATGCAAAAGCGACTGGAAGCGATTCAGTTGCTTTGGGTAGTGGCGCGACGACTACGATCGGTAGCTCTGTTGCATTGGGTAATGGTGCTGTTGGTACCGCCAATAATTTTGATGCAACAGCTAAAAATGCGACATTCAAAAACGATAGCGGTGCGACGACCAATGTCAGCTATGCGGCTTCTTCATCTGCCAAAACAGGTGCGGTTTCTGTAGGCAGCGCAGGCAATGAACGCCAAATCCACAATGTCGCTGCAGGCCGTATTTCCGCCACTTCAACCGATGCAGTTAATGGTAGCCAGCTGTACACAGTTATGAACAATGTTGGACACAATATCCAACAAAACGGTACCGACAAATCCCGTATCAACAACAACGGTACAGTCAACTACGCTAATGGCAACTTGACGACCGTTGCAGTTACCGATGGCGAGAATGCATCAAAAGTCCAAATCAACGTCACTCAAGGCACATTGTCTGTCAATAATAATGGCACAGTGTCCGCACCGACTGCCGGTGTAGCGACTGCTGGTGATGTAGCCAATGCCATCAATAATGCCAAAACCACAACCAAGGTGGAGGCAGGCAATAACGCGCACGTTAATAAAACAACTTCAGGCAAAGAAACCACTTATACCGTCAGCGCAGATAAAGCAACGGTACAAGTTTCCAATGCTTTGAATTTGAACTCTAATACCACAACTGCAGCCGATGGTGCCGTCACAACTAATTACAGTATCGATCTCGCTCAAAGCACTAAAGATAACATCCAAAAAGGCGTAGACGCCAAAACCACCGTTGACAGCAAAGGCCTGACCTTCAACGGCGACAGCGGCAGCACCAATGTTGAAAAACTTGGCTCCACCGTGACCGTTGCCGGCGACGACAACATCACCACCGAAGCCCAAGACGATAAAGTAACCGTTAAGCTGAACAAAGACCTGATCGTAGACAGCGTCAAAGCCGGCGACACCACCGTTAACAACGACGGTGTGAAAGTCGGCGACGATGTCGCATTGACCCAAGACGGCGTTAAAGCGGGCGATGTCAAACTGACCAAAGACGGTTTGAACAACGCCGGTAACAAGATTACCAACGTAGCCGCCGGTACCGACGACACCGACGCCGTTAACTACGGTCAGCTGAAAGAGACCAATGCCAATGTGGCCAAAGGTCTGAACATTGCCGCCGATAACGGCAGCGACGACAACGTCCAACTGGGCGAAACCGTTGCCTACCGCAGCAGCGACCACAATATCGTCACCACCGTGTCCGACAACCAGATTGACTTCAAACTGGCCAAAGACATCACTGTTGACAGCGTTACCGCAGGCGACAGCAAACTGAATTCAGACGGCCTCACCATTACCGGTGGCCCGAGTGTGACCAAGTCAGGCATCAATGCCGCCGGCAACAAGATCACCAACGTAGCCGCCGGTACCGATGACACCGACGCCGTCAACTACAGCCAGCTGAAACAGCAAAGCGCCGCCGCCCGTACCGAAGTACGTGCCGGTACCAACATCAAAGACGTGGTTAAAACCGTCGATACCAACGGCCAAGACGTTTACACCGTCAACGCCAAAGGCACCACCGCGAGCGCCGGTTCCGACAAAGTGACCGTCACTGCTTCAGCAGCAGACGCGAACAACGTGACCGACTACAGCATCGACTTGGCGCAAGACACCAAAAACGACATCCAAAAAGGCGTGGACGCCAAAACCACCGTTGACACCAAAGGCCTGACCTTCAACGGCGACAGCGGCAGCACCAATATCGAAAAACTCGGCTCTACCGTGACCGTTGCCGGCGACGACAACATCACCACCGCAGCCCAAGGCGATAAAGTGACCGTTAAGCTGAAAAAAGACCTGGTAGTGAACAGCGTCAAAGCCGGCGACACCACCGTGAACAACGACGGTGTGAAAGTCGCAGGCGGTCCTAGCCTGACCAAGTCCGGTATCGATGCCGCAGGCAACAAAGTGACCAACGTGGCCGACGGCGACCTCAATGCCAACAGCAAAGACGCCGTCAACGGCAGCCAACTGTTTGCGACCAACCAAAACGTCGCCAACAACGCCGCCAATATCGCCAAAGGCATCAACTTCGGCGGTACCACCGGCAGCAACAACTACGCATTGGGCGACACCATCAATGTCAAAGGCGACAGCAACATCATCAGCGAAACCGTAGCCGGTGGTGCACAGCTGAAACTGGCCAAAGACATCACTGTTGACAGCGTTACCGCAGGCGACAGCAAACTGAATTCAGACGGCCTCACCATTACCGGTGGCCCGAGTGTGACCAAGTCAGGCATCAATGCCGCCGGCAACAAGATCACCAACGTAGCCGCCGGTACCGATGACACCGACGCCGTCAACTACAGCCAGCTGAAACAGCAAAGCGCCGCCGCCCGTACCGAAGTACGTGCCGGTACCAACATCAAAGACGTGGTTAAAACCGTCGATACCAACGGCCAAGACGTTTACACCGTCAACGCCAAAGGCACCACCGCGAGCGCCGGTTCCGACAAAGTGACCGTCACTGCTTCAGCAGCAGACGCGAACAACGTGACCGACTACAGCATCGACTTGGCGCAAGACACCAAAAACGACATCCAAAAAGGCGTGGACGCCAAAACCACCGTTGACACCAAAGGCCTGACCTTCAACGGCGACAGCGGCAGCACCAATATCGAAAAACTCGGCTCTACCGTGACCGTTGCCGGCGACGACAACATCACCACCGCAGCCCAAGGCGATAAAGTGACCGTTAAGCTGAAAAAAGACCTGGTAGTGAACAGCGTCAAAGCCGGCGACACCACCGTGAACAACGACGGTGTGAAAGTCGCAGGCGGTCCTAGCCTGACCAAGTCCGGTATCGATGCCGCCGGCAACAAAGTGACCAACGTAGCCGACGGCGACCTCAATGCCAACAGCAAAGACGCCGTCAACGGCAGCCAACTGTTTGCGACCAACCAAAACGTCGCCAACAACGCCGCCAATATCGCCAAAGGCATCAACTTCGGCGGTACCACCGGCAGCAACAACTACGCATTGGGCGACACCATCAATGTCAAAGGCGACAGCAACATCATCAGCGAAACCGTAGCCGGTGGTGCACAGCTGAAACTGGCCAAAGACATCACTGTTGACAGCGTTACCGCAGGCGACAGCAAACTGAATTCAGACGGCCTCACCATTACCGGTGGCCCGAGTGTGACCAAGTCAGGCATCAATGCCGCCGGCAACAAGATCACCAACGTAGCCGCCGGTACCGATGACACCGACGCCGTCAACTACAGCCAGCTGAAACAGCAAAGCGCCGCCGCCCGTACCGAAGTACGTGCCGGTACCAACATCAAAGACGTGGTTAAAACCGTCGATACCAACGGCCAAGACGTTTACACCGTCAACGCCAAAGGCACCACCGCGAGCGCCGGTTCCGACAAAGTGACCGTCACTGCTTCAGCAGCAGACGCGAACAACGTGACCGACTACAGCATCGACTTGGCTGATGGCACCAAAGACGACATCCAAAAAGGTGTGGACGCCAAAACCACCGTTGACAGCAAAGGCCTGACCTTCAACGGCGACAGCGGCAGCACCAATATCGAAAAACTCGGCTCTACCGTGACCGTTGCCGGCGACGACAACATCACCACCGCAGCCCAAGGCGATAAAGTGACCGTTAAGCTGAAAAAAGACCTGGTAGTGAACAGCGTCAAAGCCGGCGACACCACCGTGAACAACGACGGTGTGAAAGTCGCAGGCGGTCCTAGCCTGACCAAGTCCGGTATCGATGCCGCCGGCAACAAAGTGACCAACGTAGCCGACGGCGACCTCAATGCCAACAGCAAAGACGCCGTCAACGGCAGCCAACTGTTTGCGACCAACCAAAACGTCGCCAACAACGCCGCCAATATCGCCAAAGGCATCAACTTCGGCGGTACCACCGGCAGCAACAACTACGCATTGGGCGACACCATCAATGTCAAAGGCGACAGCAACATCATCAGCGAAACCGTAGCCGGTGGTGCACAGCTGAAACTGGCCGATGTGTTGAATGTCGGTCAAGCGGCTCCGGTGAAAATCGATGGCGACAAAGGCGAAGTCAGCGGCTTGAGCAATACGACTTTGGGTGGCAGCGATTTTGCCCAAGGCAAACGTGCGGCGACCGAAGAGCAGCTGAATGCGGCCCAAGATCAGTTGGTAAATGTATTGGGTGGCAATGCGGCTAATAACGGCGGCAACATCAGCATGACCGATATTGGCGGTACGGGTGAGAACAACATCCACGATGCGATCAAAGCCGTTAATGCAACTGCCAATCTGCCTTTGACTTTCGGCGGCGACAGCGGCAAAGACGTTGAACGCAAACCGGGTACGAAGCTGAATATTGTCGGCGGTCAAACCGATGTAGCCAAACTTTCAGACGGCAATATCGGCGTTGTAGCGAATGGCTCTGATAAGTTGGAAGTCAAATTGGCTAAAGACTTGGCAGTTGACAGCGTGAAAGCCGGCGATACCACAGTCAATACTGACGGCGTGAAAGTTGGCGATGTCAACCTGACTAAAGCCGGCTTGAACAACGGCGGCAACAAGATTACCAACGTTGCAGCCGGTACCGATGATACTGATGCGGTGAATGTTGCTCAGTTGAACAAAGCTGCGGCTGCGGCTAAGACTGAAGTCGTTCAAGGCGATAACATTGTTGTTACTCAGGATGTCGGCGCCAATGGCCAAACCATTTACAAAGTGGCGACCGATAAAAACCTGAAAGTTGACAGCGTTACCGCAGGCGACACTGTGATGAATAATGACGGTGTGAAAGTCGGCGATGATGTTGCCTTGAACAAAGACGGCTTGAAAGCAGGCGATGTGAACCTGACCAAAGCTGGCTTGAACAACGGCGGCAATAAGATTACCAACGTTGCAGCCGGTACGGATGACGCCGATGCAGTCAATGTTTCCCAACTGAAACAAGCTGCCGCTGCGTCTAAGACTGAAGTCGTTCAAGGTAAGAACATTGTTGTGACTCAGAAAACAGGCGACAAGGGTCAAACTGTTTACGAGGTGGCAACCGATAAAGACTTGGATGTTGACAGCGTGAAAGCTGGCGATACCGTAGTCAATACTGATGGTGTGAAAGTGGGTGACGATGTTGCATTGAATAAAGACGGCTTGAAAGCAGGCAAGGTAAACCTGACGAAAGACGGCTTGGATAATGCGGGCAACAAAGTAACCAACGTAGCGGATGGCGACCTCAATGCAAACAGCAAAGATGCCGTCAACGGCAGCCAGTTGCACGCAACCAACCAAAACGTTGCCAACAATGCTGCGACGATCGCCAAAGGTATTAACTTCGGCGGTACCACCGGCAGCAACAACTACGCGTTGGGTTCTACCATCAACGTCAAAGGCGACAGCAACATCATCAGCGAAACCGTTGCCGGTGGCGCTCAGCTGAAGTTGGCTGACGAGATCAGCGTGAAGACCGTGAATGCCGATACCTTCAAAGCAGGCGATACTGTGATGAATAAAGACGGCGTGAAAGTCGGCGATAAAGTTGCGTTGAACAAAGACGGTCTGACCGCAGGCAATACCGTGGTCAACAACGACGGCGTAACCATCGCTGCACCGACTGAAAACAATCCGAACAACCAAGTCAAATTGTCTCCTGTCGGTCTGAACAACGGCGGCCAACGCATTACCAACGTGGCTCCGGGTAAAGACGGTACAGACGCGGCAAACGTGAACCAGTTGATTGGTTTGGGTACCGAGTTGCAGAACAACATCAACCAAGTAGGTAAGAAAGCCTATGCGGGTGTGGCCGGTGCGATTGCCCAAGGCTCGATTCCGCAAGTAACCCGTCCGGGTGCGACCGGTATCGGTGTCGGCAGCGGCTACTACGGCGGTCAGTCTGCCATGGCCATCGGCGTGTCTGCGATGAGCGACGGCGGCAACTGGATTGTCAAAGGCAACTTCTCGGCCAATACCGACGGTCATGTCGGTGTCGGTGCCGGTGCGCTGTATCAGTGGTAAGTTGGCAATGACAGGCAACTAGATTTGCTGCCTGAATAGGGAGGCCGTCTGAAATTTTAGGTTTCAGACGGCCTTTTTTTTCTGAAAACACTTGAATTTAGGCTATCTGAAACGATATGCTTCATCTATTTACCGCATGACTCTGAAAGAGAAAAAATGAGCAAAACCGTCCATTATTTGAAAGACTACGCCGCGCCAGCGTACCGTATTCTGAAAACTGACCTGCATTTCGATATTTTAGAACCGCAAACCATCGTCAAATCCAGTCTGACCGTTCAACCTGAAAGAGCAGGGGAACCATTGGTATTGGATGGTTCGGCAAAACTGCTGTCTGTGAAAGTAAACGGCCGGGCCGTAGATTATGTGCTGGAAGACGAAAAACTGACGATTGCCGGCGTGCCGTCTGAAAACTTCACGTTGGAAGTGGAAACTGAAATACTGCCGACTGAAAACAAATCGCTGATGGGTCTGTATGCTTCCGGCGGCAACCTGTTCACCCAATGCGAACCGGAAGGTTTCCGCAAAATTACCTTCTACATCGACCGTCCGGATGTCATGTCTAAATTTACCACCACCATCGTTGCAGACAAAAAACGCTATCCGGTGTTGCTGTCTAACGGCAATAAAATCGATGGCGGCGAGTTTTCAGACGGCCGTCATTGGGTGAAATGGGAAGACCCGTTTGCCAAACCGAGCTACCTCTTTGCTTTGGTGGCAGGCGATTTGGCGGTAACTGAAGATTATTTTACGACCATGAGCGGCCGTAAGGTCAAAATCGAGTTCTACACCACTGAGACAGACAAACCTAAAGTCGGTTTTGCCGTGGAATCGTTGAAAAATGCGATGAAATGGGACGAAACACGCTTTGGTTTGGAATACGACTTGGATATTTTCATGGTCGTTGCCGTGGGTGATTTCAATATGGGCGCGATGGAAAACAAAGGTTTGAATATTTTCAACACCAAGTTTGTGCTGGCCAATAGCCGTACCGCGACCGATACTGACTTTGAAGGTATCGAATCTGTGGTCGGACACGAATATTTCCACAACTGGACGGGCAACCGCGTGACCTGCCGCGATTGGTTCCAATTGTCGCTGAAAGAAGGTTTGACCGTATTCCGAGATCAAGAGTTTTCCGGCGACCGAGCCAGCCGCGTGGTACGCCGTATCGACAATGTCCGTATGCTGCGCTTGTTCCAATTCCCTGAAGATGCAGGCCCGACTGCGCATCCTGTCCGCCCGGCCAGCTATGAAGAGATGAACAATTTCTACACCATGACTGTCTATGAAAAAGGTGCGGAAGTCGTGCGCATGTATCACACCTTGCTCGGAGAAGAGGGCTTCCAAAAAGGCATGAAGCTGTATTTCCAACGCCACGACGGTCAGGCGGTAACCTGCGATGATTTCCGTGCCGCAATGGCAGACGCAAACGGCATCAATCTTGATCAGTTCGCTTTGTGGTACAGCCAAGCCGGTACGCCGGTTTTAGATGCTCAAGGCCGTCTGAAAGATGGTGCGTTTGAATTAACCATCAAACAAACCATTCCAGCCACGCCCGATATGGCAGACAAACAGCCGATGATGATTCCGGTCAAAACCGGTTTGCTGAACGAAAAAGGCGAAGTGGTTGAGTTTGAATATCAAGGCAAACGTGTGAAAGAGGCGGTTTTGGTATTGACTGAAGCGGAGCAGACTTTTGTGTTGGGCGGCGTCAATGAGCCGGTTATCCCGTCTCTGCTGCGAGATTTCTCTGCACCGGTTACCCTGAACTATCCGTACAGCGAGCAAGAATTGGCGACTTTACTGGCGGCAGATGAAAATGAGTTTGCCCGTTGGGAAGCTGCTCAAACCTTGTACCATCGCGCCATTAACGCCAACCGTCAGGCATTGGCAGAAGGCCGTCCTCTGCCTGAACACAAAGCATTGATGGATGCTTTGGCTTTGGTGGTCTCCGGTGATTTCGACCCGGCATTCCGTGCTATTTTGCTGCAAATGCCGTCTGAGACCGATGTATGGGCGGAAGAAGAAAATATTGACCCGATTCAAGTTCATCAGGCGCGTGAAGCCTTGCTCAATGCCGTTGCCGTCAAGTTCCTGTCTCAATGGCGCGAGCTGAACCGTCAAGCTGCCGAGCAAGAAAATCAGGCTGATGCTGCTGTTCGTTATGAATACAGCCCGGAATTGGCCGGCTGGCGTACCTTGCGCAATGCTTGCAGGGCATTTATCCTTCGTGCTGACGCAGCGCATATCGAACACGTTGCGGAAAATTACGAGGCAATGGCGCAAAACATGACCCACGAATGGGGCATCTTATCCGCAATCAACAGCAATGAAAGCGAAATCCGCGATCGTTTGTTGACGCAATTTGCCGATAAATTCGCCGATGATGCCTTGGTAATGGATAAATACTTTGCCCTGATTGCTTCCAGCCGCCGTAAAGATACTTTACAGCAAGTTCAGACGGCCTTGAATCATCCTAAGTTCAGCATTGAAAACCCGAATAAAGCCCGTTCTTTGTTGATCAGCTTCAGCCGCAATATTCCGCATTTCCATGCAGAAGACGGCAGCGGCTACCGCTTTGTAGCCGATAAAGTGATGGAAATCGACCGCTTTAACCCGCAAGTTGCCGCCCGACTGGTGCAGGCTTTCAACATCTGCAACAAATTGGAAGCCAACCGCAAAGCCGTCATGACCAAAGAATTGCAACGCATCAATGCACAAGAAGGTTTGTCCAAGGATGTGGGCGAGATTGTCGGTAAGATTCTGAATGAAAAATAAAGCTTGTCTGTTGACCTTATTGTAATTTGGCAATAGGGATAGATAGACTAAAGGCCGTCTGAAACCGATTGGTTTCAGACGGCCTGGGGCCTTTGTAAAAATCCTCTTTTAGAAAAAGATATTATAGAATAAACGACTACTTTCCATATCCACTCTGTCTGCAAAAAACAACGTTTCCAATCAAAAATACGCCTAAAACAAGAGGAAAATTTGTTTTCTTAAGCCATAACCTTTATATTATGGTTATGGAATCGTTGAAACAGAACGATATCGTAATAAGAAGAACGAATCTCGCTTCTTCACACTTAAAAAAGGAAAACAGCAATGAAAAAATCCCTGATTGCCCTGACTCTGGCGGCTCTGCCTGTTGCAGCTATGGCTGACGTAACTCTGTACGGTCAAATTAAAGCCGGCGTTGAAGTATCCAAAGTGAAATTGGGTGAAAAAACTGCTGCTAAACTGGGTCACGAGAAAAGCTCTAAAACTGCTACTGAAATCGCTGACTTCGGTTCACGCATCGGCTTTAAAGGCCACGAACACTTGGGTAACAACCTGAATGCCATCTGGCAAGTTGAACAAGACACTTCTATTGCCGGTGGCGACAAAGAGTGGGCTTCTCGCGAATCTTTCATCGGTTTGGAAGGCGGCTTCGGTAAAATTCGTGCCGGTAAATTGAACTCTACTGTTAAAGACTCTAGCGACAACGTTGACCAATGGGAAAGCAGCAACGGTGCTTTGAACATGTCTGTATTCACTCGTGTTGACGAGCGTGCAGTATCTGTACGTTACGACAGCCCTGTATTTGCAGGCTTCAGCGCAAGCGTACAATACACTCCACGCGACAATGCTAACCCTAAAGATAAATACACTCACAACGACGCTACCCGTGACACTTACTATGCTGGCCTGAACTACGAAAACTCTGGTTTCTTCGGTCAATACGCCGGTGGTTTCCGTAAAAACTCTGTAGAGACTAAAAACGGTTATAAAGACGGTCACGTACAACGTTTGGTAGCTGGTTACGATGCTAACAACCTGTTCGTATCTGTAGCCGGCCAATACGCTAAAAACTGGGAAACTTTGGGTGACTATGCTCAAGCTCAGTCTAACGGCGTTGTAACTAAAGAAATGCGTGAAAGAACCACTCATCCAGTTAACGCTTCTAACGTAGTATTCGGTACTGATACTAAATTGGATGGCAAAGGTGTTGAAACTGTTGAAGTTGCTGCTACTGCCGCTTACCGCGCTGGTAACGTAACTCCTCGCGTTTCTTACGCTCACGGCTTCAAAGCTAAAGTTGACGGCGAAAAACTGAAAGGCACTCAATACGACCAAGTTATCGTTGGTGCTGACTACGACTTCTCTAAACGCACTACTGCTCTGGTTTCTGCCGGCTGGTTGCGTGGTGCTGAGTCTGGCCCTCACAAAGTTGAAACCATCTCTGGTTTGGTTGGCCTGCGTCACAAATTCTAATCTTCGGATTAGTATGAAAAAGAGCCTGTTTTATGCAGGCTCTTTTTTTATTCATATTCTTCATGCTACCTAAATGAAAAATTAATTTAACCATTGATATAGAAGAAGGTTGAGAATTTTACAAAATTCCTCTTTCCTGATAGCTAAAATCTAAATACAGGTTTTCGACTTTTCATACTAAATACTCCTTATAATCCTTATTTAGACACATGATAATCGGGCATCTTGGTCTCCGTTTAGGTGCGAACAGAGACCTTTACAAAATTCCCCAAAATCCCCTAAATTCCCATCAAGACATTTAGGGGATTTTCCATGAGCACCTTCTTCCAGCAAACCGCACAAGCCGAGACCTTTGCAAAATTCCTCAAAATCCCCTAAATTCCCATCAAGACATTTAGGGTATTTCCCATGAGCACCTTCTTCCGGCAAACCGCACAAGCCATGATTGCCAAACACATCGACCGCTTCCCACTATTGAAGTTGGATCAGGTGATTGATTGGCAACCGATCGAACAATACCTGAATCGTCAAAAAATCCGTTACCTCCGAGACCACCGCGGCCGTCCCGCCTATCCCCTGTTGTCCATGTTCAAAGCCGTCCTGCTCGGACAATGGCACAGCCTCTCCGATCCCGAACTCGAACACAGCCTCATCACCCGCATCGATTTCAACCTGTTTTGCCGTTTTGACGAACTGAGCATCCCCGATTACAGCACCTTATGCCGCTACCGCAACTGGCTGGCGCAAGACGACACCCTGTCCGAACTACTGGAACTGATCAACCGCCAACTGACCGAAAAAGGCCTAAAAATAGAGAAAGCATCCGCCGCCGTCGTTGATGCCACTATTATTCAGACCGCCGGCAGCAAACAGCGCCAGGCCATAGAAGTTGATGAAGAAGGACAAGTCAGCGGCCAAGCCACACCGAGTAAAGACAGCGATGCCCGTTGGATAAAGAAAAACGGTCTCTACAAACTTGGTTACAAACAACATACCCGTACCGATGAGGAAGGCTATATCGAGAAACTGCACATCACTCCCGCCAATGTCCATGAGTGCAACCATCTTTCCCCTTTGTTGGAGGGTATTGCCGAAGGCACGACCGTCTATGCCGACAAAGGCTACGACAGTAAGGAAAACCGGCAACATCTGAAAGAGCATCGGTTGTTAGACGGCATTATGCGTAAAGCCCACCGCAACCGTCCGCTGACGGAAGCACAAACCAAACGCAACCGATATTTGTCGAAGACCCGTTATGTGGTCGAACAAAGCTTCGGTACGCTGCACCGTAAATTCCGCTACGCCCGGGCAGCCTATTTCGGGCTGATCAAAGTGAGTGCGCAAAGCCATCTGAAGGCGATGTGTTTGAACCTGTTGAAAGCCGCCAACAGGCTAAGTGTGCCTGTTGCTGCCTGAAAGGCGGCCCGGATGCCTGATTATCGGGTATCTAGGGAGGATTAAGGGGGTGTTTGGGTAGAACCAGTGGGTACTTGGAACGAAAACAGCCGAAAATCTGTGTTGGTATTTCGGCTGTTGCGGGAAGGGCTTTTTTGCAAAGGTCTCAAACAGTCTTGCCGCCGAAACCATCATTACTTCTTCGGACAAGCAGTTCAGCATCAGAAAAGTCTGCAACCATAAAACCCAAGAATGCTCTTTCTTTGCAGGCAAAAAAGTCATCGAGAAAAATCTTCCCGAAGACAGGACAAGCCATGAATGGCTTGGCAATACTTTCGCATTAAGAACCAGCTTCGGGTCGTATGATTCCTACACCACCTTCGCCGACCGCACCCATAAGCCCCATACGCTTTCCTCCGTCATCGCCATCGACAGCAAAACGCAATGCGTCGTGACTGCAGATAATAAAGGCGTGTCTTTCTATTCGTTATTTCATGAAAAACCGGTCAAATTTATTGCCGCAAACGACAAAAAGTTCAGCTTCATCCGAGATGTTGCCACGCTGGAATCCGTTGTCGAAGCAGAATTCAAAGGCAAGAAAGTCCACATGACGTATATGAATAAAGTCGAACACGATGTCTCGGTCGTTTTAGACAATTCGTGTGTGAAATGATGTGCCTGGTTGGATGAACAAGGTTTCGAGTTTTTATGTAAAGGTCTTAAGTCTCTAAAAGGATCTTAGTAAGGAGAAAAAATTTCAGATTCTTATAATTTAGATTTGGATGATCTTATAACTATGCCTTATTAAGACTCAATAGCAGATCTCTAAATGCATTCGGATCTTTAATAAATGTCATTTCACCTGATTGAGGAAAATGGAAATCCAGTAGGCGGGACACCCAGAAACGGATACATCCGGCTCTTTGTGCCGTAGGGAAATATGCACGTTCTTCATCAGATAAAGGACGCACGCTTTCATAGCCATGGATAAAAGCATCATAAAGAGCAGGGTCTAATTTATTATCGGCTGTCCGCGCCCAGTCGTTAACTGCAATGGCCAAGTCGTACATGAAATTACCATTGCACGCATAATAAAAATCGATAAAGCCGGAAACTTCATCTCCATTAAGCAATACGTTGTCTTTAAATAAATCGGCATGGATAATACCGGAAGGCAAATGTTCTCCAAGATTTTCATCTAAAGCAGCAATTTCAGCTTGAAGCAGTTTGGCATCTTCGCTATCTAAAACCGGGAGCAACTGAGTGCAGGCATCGTGCCACCAGCCATCATAACGGGGATTTTTCATTTTTAAAGGAAAATCTTGGCCGGCTAAATGCATTTTGGCCAACATCGCACCAGTGTGGAAACATTGTGCCTCAGTCGGCCAGCCGGTATCGGAGCCATTCAAACAGGTTACCAAGCAAGCAGGTTTTCCGGCTAACATAGAATGCAGTCCACCATCTTTACGAGCAATCGGAGCGGCGCAGGCAACGCCATTTTGGCTCAAGTGTTGATTTAGCTCTAAAAAGAAAGGCAGTTCCTCTGATTTTAAAACCTCAAAAACAGTCAACACATAACGACCAGTTGAGGTAGTTAGAAAATAATTACTGTTAGTAATTCCTTGAGCAATCCCCTGCAAAGAGACAAAATCTCCCAAATCATATTGCAGCAAGAAATCGCGCATTTGAGCGTCGGAAACACTGGTATAGACAGACATAGCAAACTCGAAGCTGAAATAAAATCAAAGAAACATCATACCAAAAAACAAGCGGCAACAATATAAATTAAAGCATAGGTCAAATTCAAAAGGCCGTCTGAAACCAAGATTTCAGACGGCCTTAGTATTGAACCGGGTTGGATATTGGAAGCGAATAGGGAAGATTTGAATGTTTTTAGAAAAATAAAAAACCTGTTAAAACAGGGGAGTGATTAAATTTTCGAAAATAATTTCGAGAAAGGTGTTGACTGGTTTTGTTGGGAGGCGTATAGTTCGGTTCTTCGCTGCTGACGCGGTGAAGAAAACGAAGCAGACAGTATAACACAGTTGGTTGAAATTTTCGATAATTTTAGTTGACTTTTGAAAATTGTACTGTATAATTCGATTCGCTCTTTAAAAAACAGATTACCGATAAGTGTGAGTGCATTAGGCCTCACACTGTTTGAAAGACAGACAAGATGATGTTTTAGACATTGTCCTGTCGGTTTCTTTGAAGCAGACCAGAAGTTATAAGTTAGAGATTGAACATAAGAGTTTGATCCTGGCTCAGATTGAACGCTGGCGGCATGCTTTACACATGCAAGTCGGACGGCAGCACAGAGAAGCTTGCTTCTTGGGTGGCGAGTGGCGAACGGGTGAGTAACATATCGGAACGTACCGAGTAATGGGGGATAACTAATCGAAAGATTAGCTAATACCGCATATTCTCTGAGGAGGAAAGCAGGGGACCTTCGGGCCTTGCGTTATTCGAGCGGCCGATATCTGATTAGCTAGTTGGTGGGGTAAAGGCCTACCAAGGCGACGATCAGTAGCGGGTCTGAGAGGATGATCCGCCACACTGGGACTGAGACACGGCCCAGACTCCTACGGGAGGCAGCAGTGGGGAATTTTGGACAATGGGCGCAAGCCTGATCCAGCCATGCCGCGTGTCTGAAGAAGGCCTTCGGGTTGTAAAGGACTTTTGTCAGGGAAGAAAAGGCTGTTGCTAATACCGACAGCTGATGACGGTACCTGAAGAATAAGCACCGGCTAACTACGTGCCAGCAGCCGCGGTAATACGTAGGGTGCGAGCGTTAATCGGAATTACTGGGCGTAAAGCGAGCGCAGACGGTTACTTAAGCAGGATGTGAAATCCCCGGGCTCAACCTGGGAACTGCGTTCTGAACTGGGTGACTAGAGTGTGTCAGAGGGAGGTAGAATTCCACGTGTAGCAGTGAAATGCGTAGAGATGTGGAGGAATACCGATGGCGAAGGCAGCCTCCTGGGATAACACTGACGTTCATGCTCGAAAGCGTGGGTAGCAAACAGGATTAGATACCCTGGTAGTCCACGCCCTAAACGATGTCAATTAGCTGTTGGGCAACTTGATTGCTTAGTAGCGTAGCTAACGCGTGAAATTGACCGCCTGGGGAGTACGGTCGCAAGATTAAAACTCAAAGGAATTGACGGGGACCCGCACAAGCGGTGGATGATGTGGATTAATTCGATGCAACGCGAAGAACCTTACCTGGTCTTGACATGTACGGAATCCTCCAGAGACGGAGGAGTGCCTTCGGGAGCTGTAACACAGGTGCTGCATGGCTGTCGTCAGCTCGTGTCGTGAGATGTTGGGTTAAGTCCCGCAACGAGCGCAACCCTTGTCATTAGTTGCCATCATTAAGTTGGGCACTCTAATGAGACTGCCGGTGACAAGCCGGAGGAAGGTGGGGATGACGTCAAGTCCTCATGGCCCTTATGACCAGGGCTTCACACGTCATACAATGGTCGGTACAGAGGGTAGCCAAGCCGCGAGGCGGAGCCAATCTCACAAAACCGATCGTAGTCCGGATTGCACTCTGCAACTCGAGTGCATGAAGTCGGAATCGCTAGTAATCGCAGGTCAGCATACTGCGGTGAATACGTTCCCGGGTCTTGTACACACCGCCCGTCACACCATGGGAGTGGGGGATACCAGAAGTAGGTAGGGTAACCGCAAGGAGCCCGCTTACCACGGTATGCTTCATGACTGGGGTGAAGTCGTAACAAGGTAGCCGTAGGGGAACCTGCGGCTGGATCACCTCCTTTCTAGAGAAAGAAGAGGACTGATGCATTCACACTTATCGGTAAACTGTAAAAGATGCGGAAGAGAAAAGCTTGAGTGAAGACAAGATTCGCTTAAGAAGAGAATCCGGGTTTGTAGCTCAGCTGGTTAGAGCACACGCTTGATAAGCGTGGGGTCGGAGGTTCAAGTCCTCCCAGACCCACCAAGAACGGGGGCATAGCTCAGTTGGTAGAGCACCTGCTTTGCAAGCAGGGGGTCATCGGTTCGATCCCGTTTGCCTCCACCAAGCACTTTACAAATCAAAGGAAGCCTGCTATACTTAGCAGCTTATTTTGATTTGCGAAGTGAAATATCGACGCATCGATCTTTAACAAATTGGAAAGCCGAAATCAACAAACAAAGACAATGAGTTTGTTTTGATTTTTTATTCTTTGCAAAGGATAAAAAATCTCTCGCAAGAGAAAAGAAAACAAACACAGTATTTGGGTGATGATTGTATCGACTTAATCCTGAAACACAAAAGGCAGGATTAAGACACAACAAGCAGTAAGCTTTATCAAAGTAGGAATTTCAAGTTTGCTTCCCTAGTCAACGGGTAGGTAAACAAAGTCAGAGAGGTTCTTGAAATGATAGAGTCAAGTGAATAAGTGCATCAGGTGGATGCCTTGGCGATGATAGGCGACGAAGGACGTGTAAGCCTGCGAAAAGCGCGGGGGAGCTGGCAATAAAGCTATGATCCCGCGGTGTCCGAATGGGGAAACCCACCTCTTAGGAGGTATCCTTATCTGAATACATAGGATAAGCGAAGCGAACCCGGAGAACTGAACCATCTAAGTACCCGGAGGAAAAGAAATCAACCGAGATTCCGCAAGTAGTGGCGAGCGAACGCGGAGGAGCCTGTACGTGATAACTGTCGAGATAGAAGAACAAGCTGGGAAGCTTGACCATAGTGGGTGATAGTCCCGTATTCGAAATCTCAACAGTGGTACTAAGCGTACGAAAAGTAGGGCGGGACACGTGAAATCCTGTCTGAATATGGGGGGACCATCCTCCAAGGCTAAATACTCATCATCGACCGATAGTGAACCAGTACCGTGAGGGAAAGGCGAAAAGAACCCCGGGAGGGGAGTGAAATAGAACCTGAAACCTGATGCATACAAACAGTGGGAGCACCCTTGTGGTGTGACTGCGTACCTTTTGTATAATGGGTCAACGACTTACATTCAGTAGCGAGCTTAACCGAATAGGGGAGGCGTAGGGAAACCGAGTCTTAATAGGGCGAACAGTTGCTGGGTGTAGACCCGAAACCGAGTGATCTATCCATGGCCAGGTTGAAGGTGCCGTAACAGGTACTGGAGGACCGAACCCACGCATGTTGCAAAATGCGGGGATGAGCTGTGGATAGGGGTGAAAGGCTAAACAAACTCGGAGATAGCTGGTTCTCCCCGAAAACTATTTAGGTAGTGCCTCGAGCAAGACACTGATGGGGGTAAAGCACTGTTATGGCTAGGGGGTTATTGCAACTTACCAACCCATGGCAAACTAAGAATACCATCAAGTGGTTCCTCGGGAGACAGACAGCGGGTGCTAACGTCCGTTGTCAAGAGGGAAACAACCCAGACCGCCAGCTAAGGTCCCAAATGATAGATTAAGTGGTAAACGAAGTGGGAAGGCCCAGACAGCCAGGATGTTGGCTTAGAAGCAGCCATCATTTAAAGAAAGCGTAATAGCTCACTGGTCGAGTCGTCCTGCGCGGAAGATGTAACGGGGCTCAAATCTATAACCGAAGCTGCGGATGCCAGTTTACTGGCATGGTAGGGGAGCGTTCTGTAGGCCGATGAAGGTGCATTGTAAAGTGTGCTGGAGGTATCAGAAGTGCGAATGTTGACATGAGTAGCGATAAAGCGGGTGAAAAGCCCGCTCGCCGAAAGCCCAAGGTTTCCTACGCAACGTTCATCGGCGTAGGGTGAGTCGGCCCCTAAGGCGAGGCAGAAATGCGTAGTCGATGGGAAACAGGTTAATATTCCTGTACTTGATTCAAATGCGATGTGGGGACGGAGAAGGTTAGGTTAGCAAGCTGTTGGAATAGCTTGTTTAAGCCGGTAGGTGGAAGACTTAGGCAAATCCGGGTCTTCTTAACACCGAGAAGTGACGACGAGTGTCTACGGACATGAAGTAACCGATACCACGCTTCCAGGAAAAGCCACTAAGCTTCAGTTTGAATCGAACCGTACCGCAAACCGACACAGGTGGGCAGGATGAGAATTCTAAGGCGCTTGAGAGAACTCGGGAGAAGGAACTCGGCAAATTGATACCGTAACTTCGGGAGAAGGTATGCCCTCTAAGGTTAAGGACTTGCTCCGTAAGCCCTGGAGGGTCGCAGAGAATAGGTGGCTGCGACTGTTTATTAAAAACACAGCACTCTGCTAACACGAAAGTGGACGTATAGGGTGTGACGCCTGCCCGGTGCTGGAAGGTTAATTGAAGATGTGCAAGCATCGGATCGAAGCCCCAGTAAACGGCGGCCGTAACTATAACGGTCCTAAGGTAGCGAAATTCCTTGTCGGGTAAGTTCCGACCCGCACGAATGGCGTAACGATGGCCACACTGTCTCCTCCCGAGACTCAGCGAAGTTGAAGTGGTTGTGAAGATGCAATCTACCCGCTGCTAGACGGAAAGACCCCGTGAACCTTTACTGTAGCTTTGCATTGGACTTTGAAGTCACTTGTGTAGGATAGGTGGGAGGCTTTGAAGCAGAGACGCCAGTCTCTGTGGAGCCGTCCTTGAAATACCACCCTGGTGTCTTTGAGGTTCTAACCCAGACCCGTAATCCGGGTCGGGGACCGTGCATGGTAGGCAGTTTGACTGGGGCGGTCTCCTCCCAAAGAGTAACGGAGGAGTTCGAAGGTTACCTAGGTCCGGTCGGAAATCGGACTGATAGTGCAATGGCAAAAGGTAGCTTAACTGCGAGACCGACAAGTCGAGCAGGTGCGAAAGCAGGACATAGTGATCCGGTGGTTCTGTATGGAAGGGCCATCGCTCAACGGATAAAAGGTACTCCGGGGATAACAGGCTGATTCCGCCCAAGAGTTCATATCGACGGCGGAGTTTGGCACCTCGATGTCGGCTCATCACATCCTGGGGCTGTAGTCGGTCCCAAGGGTATGGCTGTTCGCCATTTAAAGTGGTACGTGAGCTGGGTTTAAAACGTCGTGAGACAGTTTGGTCCCTATCTGCAGTGGGCGTTGGAAGTTTGACGGGGGCTGCTCCTAGTACGAGAGGACCGGAGTGGACGAACCTCTGGTGTACCGGTTGTAACGCCAGTTGCATAGCCGGGTAGCTAAGTTCGGAAGAGATAAGCGCTGAAAGCATCTAAGCGCGAAACTCGCCTGAAGATGAGACTTCCCTTGTGGTTTAACCACACTAAAGAGTCGTTCGAGACCAGGACGTTGATAGGTGGGGTGTGGAAGCGCGGTAACGCGTGAAGCTAACCCATACTAATTGCTCGTGAGGCTTGACTCTATCATTTGAAGAACTTCAAATAATAAAAGCTTACTGACTGATTCAGTCATCACCGAATAATTGATTAAGGCTTTACCGATTTGTAACAGTTTAAGTTTGGCGGCCATAGCGAGTTGGTCCCACGCCTTCCCATCCCGAACAGGACCGTGAAACGACTCAGCGCCGATGATAGTGTGGTTCTTCCATGTGAAAGTAGGTCACCGCCAAACACCCATTCCGAAGCCCCCGACTGATGTCGGGGGCTTTTTATATGCCTGTCGTTTCTATCGGTTTGGCGGCAGAATTGGGATAACAGGTGTTGGGGTCAAACATTGGGATAGTGATGTACCGGTGTTTATGGAGTATTCGTGCATCTTGGCATTTGAATTAGAAATATTTATCCTGTTGTTATTCTTGCACAAAAGTACCGAAAGTTACGGTTAACCGTTTGGAATGTTTGAAATCGAACGGTATTTGCGTTAATATGTCGTATGCATTTATATGGAATGGGGCCGTGTTCTACTGTCGTGTGGCAGTGTCGGCGGGGTGGGGAAAACCGTCCTGCAGACGGCCCGGTTGATTCAATCTGACACGTTATAGGAAAACCCTGATGAAGAAATTTTTATTTGGTGTAGTTGCCGCCGTTTGTACGGCGTTCTCTTTGGCTGCCGTGAACGTCAATACGGCCTCTTCTGCGGAACTGGAGGCATTGCCGGGTATCGGCCCGGCTAAGGCGAAGGCGATTGTGGAATACCGTCAGAAGAACGGTGCGTTCAAATCGGTGGAGGAGCTGAAAAACGTGAAGGGCATCGGTGATGCGGTGCTGAACAAGTTGAAGGCGGAGGCGACGGTTTCTTCTGCCGCGCCTAAGGCCGCCCAACCTGCCGTGAAAAAATAAGCCGGACTCTGCCTGAGACCTTTGCAAAATTCCTCAAAATCCCCTAAATTCCCACAAAGACATTTAGGGGATTTTTCATGAGTACCTTCTTCCAGCAAACCGCACAAGCCATGATTGCCAAACACATCGACCGCTTCCCGCTATTGAAGTTGGATCAGGTGATTGATTGGCAACCGATCGAACAATACCTGAATCGTCAAAAAATCCGTTACCTCCGAGACCACCGCGGCCGTCCCGCCTATCCCCTGTTGTCCATGTTCAAAGCCGTCCTGCTCGGACAATGGCACAGCCTCTCCGATCCCGAACTCGAACACAGCCTCATCACCCGCATCGATTTCAACCTGTTTTGCCGTTTTGACGAACTGAGCATCCCCGATTACAGCACCTTATGCCGCTACCGCAACTGGCTGGCGCAAGACGACACCCTGTCCGAACTACTGGAGCTGATCAACCGCCAACTGACCGAAAAAGGCCTAAAAATAGAGAAAGCATCCGCCGCCGTCGTTGATGCCACTATTATTCAGACCGCCGGCAGCAAACAGCGCCAGGCCATAGAAGTCGACGAGGAAGGACAAGTCAGCGGCCAAGCCACACCGAGTAAAGACAGCGATGCCCGTTGGATAAAGAAAAACGGCCTCTACAAACTCGGTTACAAACAACATACCCGTACCGATGCGGAAGGCTATATCGAGAAACTGCACATCACCCCCGCCAATGCCCATGAGTGCAAACACCTGTCGCCTTTGTTGGAAGGTCTGCCCAAAGGTACGACCGTCTATGCCGATAAAGGCTATGACAGTGAGGAAAACCGGCAACATCTGGAAGAGCATCGGTTACAGGACGGCATTATGCGCAAAGCCCACCGCAACCGTCCGCTGACGGAAGCGCAAACCAAACGTAACCGATATTTGTCGAAGACCCGTTATGTGGTCGAACAAAGCTTCGGTACGCTGCACCGTAAATTCCGCTATGCGCGGGCAGCCTATTTCGGGCTGATCAAAGTGAGTGCGCAAAGCCATCTGAAGGCGATGTGTTTGAACCTGTTGAAAGCCGCCAACAGGCTAAACGTGCCTGTTGCCGCCTAAAAGGCGGCCCGGATGCCTGATTAATCAGGTATCCAAGGGGGATTAAGGGGGGATTTGAGTAGAAGCAGTGCATATTTGAAACAAAAACAGCCGAAAATCTTTGTTTGGATCTCGGCTGTCGGAAGGAAAGGAATTTTGCAAAGGTCTCTGCCTGTATGCCGCCCTGCGGCCGAACCGTTTGCCGGTTGGGCCCGGGGCGGCTTTGTTTGGCGGCGGAAATGAGAGCTTGAGATCTTTGCATAATTTCCAAAAATCTCCTAAATCCCACAAAAATATTTAAAAGACTTTTTGGGTATTTTGCAAAGATCACAAATGAAAAACCATCAAAATCATGAACCCACTCAACTACATCGGCAAACCGGGCGCAAACCTGCCGCCAAACTGCAAAACAACGGCAAAACCGTCGACTGCGCCCTGCCTTGGGATATCGGCCACGGCGGCGATTATGACTTGGACGAACTGTTTACCTGGATGAAACAAGTCAGCAGCTCTGCAAAATAAGCGTTCACAATATAGATTGGGATGAGATTTGGTATCCCCCGTTTTGATTGGGGAAATGGCGTGTTTTTACACTATTGAAGTACCTGTTTGTGCCAGAAAAGGGACACTGATACCTAATTATTGGGTATCTGGGATGCCTGAGGAGAATAAGAGGGGGATTTAAAGCTAAAATAGCCGAAACCCTATGTTTGAGTTTCAGCCATCGTGAAAATAGTAAAGAAAACTATTTTAAAATGTCTAAGGCCGTCTGAAATCTAACTTAAGGTTTCAGACAGCCTGTTATTATAAAGACAATGTTTCTAGATACACATCGGCCAACAAGAGCGACATCCTGTTAATACTATTGCTATAGCACCATATAATAAGCCAAACTTAAATATATTTTTTCTACGATATTTATGGTTCATTTTTGTCTCTTTCTTAAGCTTTAAAGCTAATAAATTTGGTAAGTTTCTATTCATTAAAAATCTAATTAAATCCGTTTTTTCAATGTCGGCAATATTGCATCCCAAGCCGTTAAAGCCTCCTGTTCACTTAATGGGGAACCGGCAGAATTGTTATCACTGGTACCGAAAGTCATCTTAAATCTCACACTGCCATCATCTTTTTCCCAAATAAATAGATATCGTTTCCCCTGCCACTTAACAAGTTTCTCACTGCCGGCCATGCCGTTGATGTTCCGGCTTCCCTGGCGAATCGTGCTATATTTTGCCAATGACATAAGTCTGCCCATAACACTATTTTTCTTAACAAGATCTCGCTTCAATAAAGGTTTGTCATCTTTCTCCAAAGATCCACCTGTCGTTAGCTCGGCATAAACGTCTTTATAGTTTTTGATTTTGATGCCCGCACTGCCAAAAAACGGCTCAGTTCCCTTATCGACAATAAATCCCTCTGTTAAACAGATACCCTGTTGCTGCGGAATTTCACTTTCATTACGATCTCTCAATTTATCGAAAAAATCATTTCGTATATGCCTAATAGCTTCGTCAACTTTACTTTTTTCCAGCTGTTTAAGGTTTGGTGGCTCTTTACCATTGACAGGCATAATGCGTACAAAAGCTCTAATGGAATAGGCATCGTTCTTACCTAGCTTGAAATAGAAATCGACATAATAGATCATCCCTTTTAGATGCTTTGACACCGAGTGTTCCCAAGAACCCGGAGCCTGTGTCACTATAGCTATCGCTTTATTAGGAATAACTGTACGGTTTTCTATAAAACTATCACTTCCATTATATCCTTTTTCTTTAACCTCTAATGCGGATTCTACTTCTAGATTCCAATAATCTGGTCGCACTCTTATCTGCCAACCATTGTATTTAAGCCAACCAGTTCCACTTATACGGTTAGATGGTAAGTTAATTTGGTAACGCCCACTACAAAATGGCTGCGCCGTCCAATATGCATTATCGGCAGCAAATGGCTTATCTACTGCCTGGACGGTAGAAAGTGTGGTAGAGAGAAACAGTGTAGAGATTAATGGAATACGGTGTAACATAAATTTTCTTTGACAGATAAACTGACCGATAATTAAATTATGACAATGAATTTAATATAGTATCTGTGATAATGCCAATGGTAAAGGGATAAGGATTAACGGAAAAAAGCCTGTCTGAAAGGTTGAATTTTGCAAAGGTCTCAGTCTGTTGACGACATTTGATGCATAAAAATGCGCCATAAAATTTTTAATTGACTAAAATTTTCCTCATATTGAACAAGAAGTTGGAAAATTAGAAAGTTTTTGTATTTTGAAAATGGGATCGATCATAAAATTTTAGTAACTTATATTATCGCAAGGTCTTAAGCCGTCTGAAAGATGCTGAAATCAGCTTTCAGACGGCCTTGTCGTAAGATGAGTTTTGATATTGGCGTACTTTTTTAAATACGGATAAAATCCCTGCTAATTATTTATAACAATATTTTTAGGATACACAGTGCTTGCTTTAGATTATTGTCGTCAAAAGGCTGCGGAAAGCCATTCCAGTTTTTTATCCGGTTTTCGTTTTTTATCAGTAGAAAAACGAAATGCGATCACTGTTTTATATGCTTTTTGTCGCGAACTGGATGATGTGGTCGATGGCTGTACCGATCCGAATGTGGCTCAGATTACCTTGAATTGGTGGCGCAGTGATTTGGAGAAAGTGTTTAATAATGAGATGCCTGAACATCCTGTTCATCAAGCTTTAAAAGATATTCGGGCAAGTTTTGATTTGCCGAAGAATGAATTTGAAGCTTTGATTGATGGCATGCAGATGGATTTGGAGCAGGCTCGTTATGGTAGTTTTGATGAATTAAAGCTGTATTGCCACCGTGTTGCCGGAGTAGTAGGGTGTCTTATTGCACGGATTTTAGGTTTTTCAAATCCTCAAACTTTGGAATATGCGGACAAAATGGGCTTGGCTTTGCAGTTGACGAACATTATTCGTGATGTGGGCGAAGATGCACGGCAGGGAAGAATTTATTTGCCGATAGAGGAAATGCAAAAATTTGATGTGCCTGCCAACGTCATTATGCAGTGCAAACCGACAGACAATTTTGCGAAATTAATGCAGTTTCAAGTGGATAGGGCGCGTGAAACTTATCGTGAGGCTATGTTGCTTTTGCCGGCTGCGGATAAGAAATCGCAAAAAGTCGGCCTGATTATGGCGGCCATTTATTATGCGTTGTTAAATGAAATCGACCGTGATGGCGCACAAAATGTGTTGACTTACAAAATTGCGATTCCTTCTCCCCGTAAAAAACGTATTGCTTTGAAAACTTGGCTGTTTGGATTTAAACCATGAATATTTGGCGTCCAAAAATTGCTGTGATTGGTGCCGGTTGGGCAGGTTTGTCTGCGGCGGTTTCCCTGATTCATCGAGCTGATATTGCTTTGTTTGAAGCCGGGAGGCAGGCTGGTGGTAGGGCGCGTGCCTTAGCCGGGAAAAATGATGGATTCAGCTTTTTGGATAATGGGCAGCATATCTTGCTGGGTGCGTATCATGGTGTTCAAACTTTGATGCAACATATTGGCGCTCAACCTGAATCAGCCTTTTTACGCCAGCCTTTGCAATGGTACACCCATGAGGGATTGCAGTTTCAGACGGCCTCTCTGCCTGCGCCTTGGCATTTGCTTGTCGGTATCCTGCGTGCGAAAAATCTTTCCTTTTCATTGAGAATCAAATTGCTGTCGGATATGTCGGCATTGCAACGTTGGGCAGGCCATCATAAAACTGATTTGACCGTTGCAAAGTGGTTGAGAACACGAAATGTTCCCCGCAGCCTGCTTGGGCAATTTTGGCAACCTTTGGTCTGGGGTGCTTTAAATACGCCGTTAGAACAGGCATCGTTACGCATTTTATGCAATGTATTGAATGATGGCGTGTGGTCTGAAAAGGCGAACAGCGATTATCTTTTGCCCAAGCAGGATTTAGGGCAGGTCGTAGCCAAACCGGCTTTGGATTTCCTACACAAGCATGGTGCAAAAATCCATCTTGAAACCCGTATTACACATTTAAACCATCATATTGATGGCCGAATTGAAATCAATGGCGAAGTATTTGATGCGGTGATTTTGGCTGTTGCGCCATATCATGTTGATGCGCTTTTGCCTGAAGATACGCCTAACTATATTCAGACGGCCTATCAATCGTTGCACTATCATGCGATTACTACGGTTTATTTGAGTTATGCCCAAGCAGTCAAACTGCCTGCGCCTTTAACCGGGTTTGCCGATGGTACAGCGCAGTGGGTACTGCATCGGGGGGCGTTAGGTTTGCCGGATAATGAAGTCGCGGTCGTCATCAGCGTTTCCGATTACACCGAGGCTTGGAAGGACAAAGATTTAGCCGAGAAAATTCATGCGGACATTAAGCGGGTTTGTCCGGATTTGGATAAACCCGAAGCTATACGCATTATTACGGAAAAACGCGCGACTACGGCGGCAACGGTTGATTTTGTACAACCTGATTTCTCATGGCTGCACCATCGCCGTATTTATCCGGCCGGCGACTATCTCCATCCGCGCTATCCGGCAACCTTGGAAGCGGCGGTTCAGTCAGGTTTTGCCGCGGCTGAAAAGCTTATGTTGGATTTGCGGGTTGAATAAACTGAGGCTGTCTGAATGTTCAGACGGCCTTTTTGACTTTACAAAACTTACCAAGCCGATACAATATCCGAAACCATAAAGTTCAAGGAAAAGTCATGACGACATTAGCGGACAAAACCATCTTGGTTACCGGCGCATCCCAAGGTTTGGGCGAGCAGGTTGCCAAAGCCTATGCGGCGGCCGGAGCGACTGTCATTTTGGTGGCGCGTCATCAAAAGCGTTTGGAAAAAGTATATGATGCCATTGTGGCTGCGGGCAGCCCAGAACCGTTTGCCATCTGCTTTGATTTGATGAGCGCGGAGGAGAAAGAGTTTAAGCAATTCGCAGAAACCATTGATGAAGCCACAGGCGGAAAACTGGATGGCGTGGTGCATTGCGCCAGCTATTTCTATGCTTTGTCGCCATTGGACTTCCAAACTGTATCGGAATGGGTCAACCAATACCGCATCAATACCGTTGCGCCTATGGGCTTGACCCGTGCGCTGTTTCCATTGTTGAAGCAATCCGAAGACGCTTCTGTAATTTTTGTCGGCGAAAGTCACGGCGAGAAGCCGCAAGCCTATTGGGGCGGTTTCGGTGCCTCCAAAGCCGCGCTCAATTATTTGTGTAAAGTGGCCGCGGATGAGTGGGAACGTTTTGACAACCTGCGTGCCAATGTTTTGGTGCCGGGTGCCATCAATTCGCCGCAACGTATCAAATCTCATCCGGGCGAATCGAAAAGCGAACGTAAAAACTACGAAGATGTCCTGCCGCAATTTATTTGGTGGGCAAGCCAAGAGAGCAGGGGGCGGACAGGCGAAATCGTCTATCTGTAAATCTACCTGCTCAGAGTGGTTTAAGAACATGAGGCCGTCTGAAATCTATATTTTCAGACGGCCTTTAACTTATTGAGTTTTATATCTAAATAATATGGAAGTTTGATGTTTGACGTATTAACAGGCAAAATCAGGCTGGCACAAAATTAGATATAGTAATCTAAGTTATAGTTATATTGGATAAATATGACGGAATTTGACTTTATCAGACAATATTTGCAGCGACAAAAATCGGAAGGTCTGATTTTAGGCATAGGGGACGATGCCGCTATTATTCGCCCAAGTAACGGATTTGATTTATGTTTTAGCGCTGATATGTTGGTTAAGGGTAGACATTTTTTTGAAGATGTTTTGCCTGAAGATTTGGCATGGAAAATGCTTGCAGTAAATTTGTCCGATATGGCCGCTATGGGTGCCAAGCCGCGTTGGGTGTTGCTCAGTGCTGCGTTGCCTGAATTGAATCAAGACTGGCTCAAACGTTTTTGCGATAGCTTTTTTGCTTTGGCCGCTCGTTTTGATACGGTGTTGATTGGCGGCGATACCACCAAAGGCGATTTGGTCTTTAATGTAACGATAGTAGGTGAAGTTCCGACAGGACGTGCCCTGCGGCGTGATGGGGCCGAAGTCGGCGACGATATTTGGGTATCGGGTCGGTTGGGTTTGGCTGCCGCTGCTTTGAACCAACATCTTGGGCATTATCAATTGCCGTCTGAAATCATGGCAGTTTGCGATGATAAATTGCTCCGTCCGGAGCCGCGCGTTTCATTAGGTCAGGCATTGTTGCCGTTTGCCCATGCCGCGCAAGATGTTTCAGACGGCCTGGCTCAAGATGTGGGGCATATTTTAAAAGCCTCTGCTGTCGGGGCGGAAATATTTGCCGATTGTGTGCCGTCGTTGCCTGAATTGAAAAATGTTTTGTCGCGCGAACAATGGTTGTCCGCAGTATTGGCCGGCGGCGATGATTACGAACTGATTTTTACTGCTGCCCCAGAAGATAGAGAACGCGTTTGTCAGGCGGCGGAACAAAGTGGCGTACCGGTCGCCCGAATTGGTAAAATGACTGACTCAGGCCGTCTGAATATTTTGGATGCCGAAGGCGGCGTATTGGAACTGACTTCTTTAGGATTTGATCATTTTGGCTGAACGTAAACCTACTTTTTCTTGGCTGTTGCACAAACCATTGTGTTTTTTAGGATTCGGTTTCGGCAGCGGCTTGTCGCCGGTTGCGCCGGGTACGGCAGGAACGCTGGCCGCATTACCCCTGGCTTTTGTATTGTGCCTGTTGGGCATAGACGGCTGGATATTGCTTTTATTGTGTATCGCCTTGTTTTTCTGGGGCATCCGCATTTGCGGTTATACCGAGAGGGAACTGGGCATTCAGGATTACGGCGGTATCGTTTGGGATGAAATTGTCGCGATGCTACTGGTGCTGTCGCTGATTCCGTTTAAATGGAGCTGGTGGCTGGCGGCTTTTGTTATTTTCCGCTTGTTTGATGCGTTAAAACCATGGCCGATCAAATGGTTTGACCGACGGATTCATGGAGGTTTAGGCATTATGCTTGATGATTTGATTGCGGCTGTAATGACCTTGATGGTCTTGGGCCTGTTTTATTGGATCGCGTGATGCGTTTTAAGTGTTTCGACCCTTTGCAAAAATAGGGCGGGCACGCCGGAATTCCGGATTGAAATAAAATAAATACCATACGGGGTAAACAATTATGAATGAAATCGAGATTAACGTGGAGCCGCGTTATATGGCCGGCCAAAGCGACGTCTACCGCGACCGCTACGCCTTCAATTATCTGATTACTATCTGCAACCGCAGCGATGAAATCATTACTTTGCGTCAGCGTTTTTGGGAAATCACCGACGGACACGGTGAGACAGAGCAGGTCGGTCATGCCGGCTTGATTGAAGAGCAGCCTGTTTTGTATCCGGGCGAAGCCTATGAGTACAACAGCGGCTCGCAAATCAGCACGCCTTGGGGCAGTATTGAAGGCGCGTATGAGTTTGAAGACAGCATCGGCAAACGTTTCGTTATCGGGGTGCCGAAGCTTGAATTCAAAGCAGGCTTTACGTTGCAATAGGCCGTCTGAAAAATGAAAAACCGGAGCATGTAAAATGTTCCGGTTTTGTTTTTTCAGACGGCCTTATCAGTCTTTGCAAGGCTGTACCAATACCCACGGCGCTACGACAACCGCCCACATTTCCTGCTTATCCTTTAGAAAAGTACGCGCCATATCATCGCTGACGGCACCGAATTTGCCTTGTTCCATCCATTGTTTCAATGGCGCGGCTTCATCTTCGGCAACATGGCGGGCGACGGCAATCAAATCCAAATCGGGCGCAACATAAATGGCGGCACCGCGTGCGAAGTGGGGTTGCAGCTCTTCCCATGAAATGCGGGCGGTTTCGGTATTGAGTTTTTCGTTTAAGAGTGGAATAGACATAGGACAATCATCAAATAAAAAACGGATTGTAACCGATATTCGGCCTTTTGCCCGATGCCGTCTGAAAACGAAAGAAATTTACAGGGTTAACGTTATACAGTATCATTTTAGAGTTTTAATTTCTTTCAGACGGCCTGTTGTCCGTATTCGGGCAAGGGCGGTTTTAGGCTTATGAATTCTGTATTGTTGACCGGATTGCTGCAAAGGCTGCTGATTGCGCTTGTCGCATTGGCGGCGTTGTGGGCTGTATATTTTTGGGCGGTATCGCCATGAGTATCGTGGTGGAAAATCTGACGGTCAGCTATCAGCGCAGGCCGGTGGTGCACCATGTCGATATGGTGTTTGAAGATGGCAAGATGTGGACGATTTTCGGGCCGAACGGCGCGGGCAAATCGACCCTGCTCAAAGCCATTATGGGCTTGCAGAAGACGGATACGGGCAGCGTGCGCTATGAAAATATGGCGCGCAAGGATATTGCCTATCTGCCGCAGCAGTCGGATATTGACCGCAGCCAGCCGATGACGGTGTTTGAACTGGCGGCGATGGGGCTGTGGTATGAAATCGGCTTTTTCGGACGCGTGAACGCAGCGCAGAAAAAGCGCGTGATGGCGGCTTTGGAACGCGTGGAAATGCAGGATTTTGCCACGCGCCAAATCGCGCACTTGTCCAATGGTCAATTCCAACGCGTATTGTTTGCGCGGATGCTGGTGCAGGATGCCAAATTTTTGCTGCTGGACGAACCGTTTAACGCGGTGGATGCGCGAACGACTTATGCGCTGTTGGAAGTTTTGCGCCAGTGCCATCAGGACGGTCAGGCAGTGATTGCCGTGTTGCATGATTACGAGCAGGTGAGGGCATATTTTGCCAACACGCTGCTTTTGGCGCGTGAAAAAGTGACTGCCGGTGCGACGGAAAATGTGTTGACCGATGAATTTTTGGCACAGGCCAACCGAATGATGCAGAAACAGGAAGCGGCCGATTGGTGCGCGGTTTAATGGACAAGGCCGTCTGAAAGTAAGTGTTTTTCAGACGGCCTCAGGCTTTCAGAGATTAATAAAAAAGCGATAAAACATGGATTTATATGATTTGGTCGTCGCGCCGTTCGTCGAATTCGACTTTATGCGCTATGCCTTGGCGTCGATTTTCTGCCTGGCATTGAGCGCGGCGCCTGTCGGTGTGTTTTTGGTGATGCGCCGCATGAGTTTAGTGGGCGATGCCTTGAGCCATGCGGTTTTGCCCGGTGCGGCCATTGGCTATATGTTTGCCGGTTTGAGTTTGCCTGCGATGAGTGTCGGCGGTTTTGCGGCCGGTTTGCTGATGGCTTTGCTGGCCGGTTTGGTCAGCCGGTTTACTTCATTGAAAGAAGACGCGAACTTTGCCGCATTTTATTTGAGCAGCCTTGCCATCGGCGTGGTTTTGGTCAGCAAAAACGGCAGCAGCGTCGATTTGCTGCATTTGCTGTTTGGCTCGGTGTTGGCGGTGGATATTCCGGCTTTGCAGCTGATTGCCGTTTCTGCGAGTGTGACTATTTTGCTGATGGCGGTCATGTTCCGCCCACTGGTGTTGGAAAGCATAGACCCTTTGTTCCTCAAGGCTGTCGGCGGTAAGGGCGGCTTTTGGCATGTGCTGTTTTTGGTGCTGGTCGTGATGAATCTGGTTGCCGGTTTTCAGGCATTGGGTACGCTGATGTCGGTCGGTTTGATGATGTTGCCGGCGATTACTGCCAGACTGTGGGCGAAAAGCATGGGTTGGCTGATGATTTTGTCGGTTGCATTGGCTTTGCTTTGCGGCTTGGCAGGATTGTTGTTTTCCTACCATATCGAAATCCCGTCCGGCCCGGCGATTATTTTATGCTGCGGCACGCTTTACCTGATTTCCGTCGTGTTCGGTTGGGAAGGCGGTATTTTGGCAAAATGGCTGCGTCGCAAGAAACACCGTACGGCATGATTTTTCAGACGGCCGCTTGAATAATCAGGCGGTCTGTTTTATGATGATGTTAATGTTACGTTATATCACTGGAGAGAATATGAAACATTGGAAACTCGGCATCGTTGCCGCATTATTGACCGGTGCCGCTTATGCCGCTCCGTTGCCTGTTGTGACCAGCTTCAGCATTTTGGGCGACGTGGCCAAACAGATTGGCGGCGACCGCGTGGCCGTTCAAAGCTTGGTGGGCGCCAACCAAGACAGCCATGCCTACCACATGACCAGCGGCGACATCAAAAAAATCCGCAGTGCCAAATTGGTATTGCTCAACGGCTTGGGCTTGGAAGCCGCCGATGTACAGCGCGCAGTCAAACAGAGCAAAGTGCCTTTCGCCGAAGCGACCAAAGGCATTCAGGCCTTGAAAGCAGAAGAGGGCGGCCATCATCATGACCACGATCATGAAGGCCATCATCACGATCACGGCGAATTTGACCCGCACGTTTGGACCGACCCCGTCCTGATGGGTACTTATGCGCAAAACGTTGCTAATGCGCTTATTCAAGCCGATCCTGAAGGCAAAACCTACTATCAGCAACGTTTGGGCAACTATCAAATGCAGCTGAAAAAATTGCACAGCGATGCGCAGGCTGCCTTTAATGCCGTACCTGCCGCCAAGCGTAAAGTTTTGACCGGACACGATGCATTCACATACATGGGCAAACGCTACAATATTGAATTTATCGCCCCTCAAGGCGTGAGCAACGAAGCCGAGCCGTCTGCTAAACAAGTGGCTTCCATCATCCGTCAAATCAAACGCGAGGGCATTAAAGCCGTTTTTACCGAAAACATCAAAGACACACGCATGATTGACCGTATCGCCAAAGAAACCGGCGTCAACGTCAGCGGACGTTTGTATTCCGATGCACTGGGTGGCGCACCGGCCAACAGCTACATCGGCATGTACCGCTACAATGTCAAAGTTATGACCGATGCTATGAAAAAATAAAGCGGCTTAAGGATAAAGGCCGTCTGAAACCTTAAAAACAAGGTTTCAGACGGCCTTTTATATGCTTATTTTTAAAATAAACCGTCAAATTTAGAATATAAAAATAAAATTTGTGCTATTAGAAGTTTAATTATCAAAAATTCATGCTAATTTGCTTGGTAAGTACGCACCATCCGTGCGAATTGCTTATCGGCGGTCTGCCGGCCACTCACGGCTTGACTTCACCCTGTTACAATTCGGCATCTTCACGTTTCTTAAACTTACATCATGAGCAATCATTCGTCTTGGTCATCCAAAATCGGCTTTGTGCTTGCTGCGGCAGGCTCGGCCATCGGTTTGGGTGCAATTTGGAAATTCCCTTATACAGCCGGTACCAACGGCGGCGCCGTATTCTTTCTTTTGTTTTTGATTTTCACCATTTTGGTGGCTTTACCGGTTCAACTGGCCGAGTTTTATATTGGCCGTACGGGCGGTAAAAACGCCATTGATTCCTTTAAAGTATTGCGCCCGGGTTCGCAGTGGCCGTGGGTCGGCCGCATGGGTGTGGCTGCGTGTTTTATTTTGCTGTCGTTTTACAGCGTGGTCGGCGGCTGGGTGTTGAACTACGTCGTGCACAGCTTTACCGGTGAAATTCATGCCGGCGCAGACTTTGAAGCCTTGTTCGGCAACACGATTTCTTCACCGTTTGGTTCGCTGTTTTACCAAGGCTTGTTCATGCTGATTACCATTTGGGTGGTTAAAGGCGGCATTTCAGACGGCATTGAAAAGGCAAACCGCGTGTTGATGCCGGGTTTGTTTATCCTCTTTATCGCACTGGCTGTCCGTTCGCTGACCTTGCCCGGCGCAATGGAGGGCGTGGCATTCTTGTTGAAACCGGATTGGTCGTATTTGAAACCGGGCACGATGCTGACTGCTTTGGGTCAGGCATTTTTTGCCTTGAGTATCGGCGTGTCTGCGATGATTACCTATGCTTCGTATTTGGGTAAGGATCAGGATATGTTCCGCTCCGGCCATACGATTATGTGGATGAACCTGTTTGTATCATTGCTGGCCGGTTTGGTGATTTTCCCTGCGGTATTTGCCTTCGGTTTTGAACCAGGCCAAGGCCCCGGCCTGATTTTTGTCGTGTTACCTGCGGTTTTCATGAAAATGCCGATGGGTACTTATTTATTCGCCGTATTCATGCTGTTGGTTGTCTTTGCGACGCTGACTTCCGCGTTTTCCATGCTGGAAACCGTTATCGCGGCAACCATCCGTCAAGACGAGAAAAAGCGCAGCAGCCACGCTTGGGTAACCGGTATTGCGATTTTCATAGTCGGTATTCCTTCGGCGCTGTCATTTGGCGTTTGGGGCGAGTTTAAAATTTTCGGCAAAACCATTTTTGATTTGTGGGACTTCATCATTTCCGCCGTCATCATGCCGATTGGCGCATTGAGCGTTGCCGTGTTTACCTCATGGGTTCAGGACAAACAGTCCGTCCTGCGTGATGCGGGCATGGGCAGTACCGTGCCGAAACAGCTGCTTTACCTGTGGCTGGGTGCGCTTCGCTATCTTGCGCCGATTGCGATTGTTGTGGTGTTCATCAACTCTTTGGGTTTAATTTAATCCGATAGTGAGCAAACAGTCCGGCGTTGCATTGCTTCGCCGGACTGTTTGTTTAAAAACATCCTTAAAAATATTAAGGCCGTCTGAAAAATGTTCAGACGGCCTTTTTATAGATGCGTGAGGCTGATTAGAACTTCGCTTGCAGTCTCAACCATGCAGTACGGCCGGGTTCGTTCACGCGCATGGTTTGGGTACCGGCAGACGGGTCGCCGCCGCGACTGACGAATTCAGCATAGGTTTTGTTGAACACGTTGTCCACGCCGCCTTGCAATGTGGCGTATTTGCTGAATTTCCAACCGGCATTGAGCGAAAGTACGCCAAAGCCCGAAGAGGCGCCGATGTCTTGGCCGACGATATTGCCTTGGCCTTTGCTGTAACGGTTTTGCTTGGCCACGACGCGCCATAATGCGCCTGCGCTGAATTTGCCGTTGTCAAAGGCAAGGGTGTTGTTCCACTCGAGCGGCGGCGTTTGTGCCAAAGGTTTGCCGTCGGTACGGTTTTTGCCGTGGGTGTAGGCGAGGCTGGTGCCGACTTCCCAGTTAGGCGCAAATGTCCATTTGACTTCGGCTTCGCCGCCAAAGCGTGAAGCGTTGATGTTGCGCACGTTGAAATTCATGCCTTGGCGCTCCATCATGATGAAGTCTTTGATGTTGCTGCCGAATACGGATACGGATGCGTGGAGGTTAGGACGTTTCCAGATGATGCCTGCATCGATTTGGCGGTTTTGCTCTGTGCGGATGGCTTTGTGTTCGGAGCGCAGGCGTTCCCAGTAGTCAGGCGCGCGTTCGGCAATGCCGAATCCGGCATAGTATTTCAGGCCGTTGTCCGTATTTCTTTCCCAACGCAGGAAGCCTGAGTTCAAATTGAATTTTTGATGTTTCAAAACGGGGTCGGTCACACGCGCGGTATCGTAATGCGCTTTGACTTGGTCATGGCGCAAACCTGCTACCCAGCGTTGATTGTCGGTTTGCTGCCAAGAGGCTTCGGTGAAGATACCCCATTGTTTGAAACTTTGGTTGGGCATGTAAGGCTTGTGGCTGTAGCCGTCGCCACCGCGCTCATGACGCGCGACGTGGACGTCGTCCAGATAATCCAAACCGGTTTGCAGGTTGAGCTTGTCCCAGTCGAAGGTAGCTTTCAGACGGCCTGTATCGGTATTGCGTTTAGGGTTGTTGGCATTTTTAATCTGCATGCCGGCAGGGTTGCGGATGGTACGCAGGCTGTATGTGTCCATGACGTGGTCGATTTCACTTTTACCGTAGCGCAGTTCCAATTCGCTGAACCAGGGGGTGAGGTTGCGTTGGGTAAAACGGATATTCCACGCATCACGGTCGAACTTGCTGCCGTCCATCATGCGGTCGGCGTAGGCAACCTTGGCCCTGCTGCGCTCGTATGTGCCGGCAATGGTGGTGTTTTCGGTCGGGGTGATGCCCAGTTGCAGCATTTGGCTGTCGCGTTTGAAGTTGGAGTGAATGCGGTTGCCGTCGCCGTCTTTGTAATCGTCGGCTTCGTTATGGGAAATATTGGTACGGACGTAGCCGTATTTGCCGCCGAACTCGGCTTCCAACGAGCCGTCAAGACGGTCGTTGCTGCCTGCCGTCAGGGTGGCGTTGATGTTGTAAGGTTTTTCAGTGAAATCAGGGTCTTTGCGGATAAATTGCACCGAGCCGCTGACCAAGCCCATACCTTGGGTAACGGTTTGCGGGCCTTTGGTAACGACAACTTTATCAAACGAATTGGGGTGGATATAGGCAGTCGGCGGGTCCATGCGCATACCGCAACCGCCATAAATAAACTGGTCGTCGGCATTGACGGAGAGGCGCGAGCCACCCAAGCCACGGAACAATGGGTCGCCCGAGCTGCCGCCTTTGCGGATGATGCTCATATTAGGCACGGATTGTAAAAGGTCTGCCCCGTCTCCGGCAGGGAGGGGTTGCAAAGCAGCTTTGGGGTTGAAAGTAACGCGATTGGCTTTTTCTTGTTGCGTGCCGGTGACGGTGACAGGGGAAAGGGTAACTGTTTCTTCAGGTACAGGGTCAGTGTCTGCCCATGCTTGGGATACGGCTAAGACGATAGGCAAGATAAGTAATGGTGGGTATTTCATGTTGTTTCTCTCTATTATTGGGAATTATGTTAACTAATACCTAAGTATTATACATAAAGTCTAGTAAAATAGAAGCGGTGGGATTTTAATCTAAATCAATATTTTCAGATTTTTGGCGTATAGGTTGTTTATTAAGATTGGTCATACCAAAATATTGATTTGAAGGCATTGGTGAGGTTAATCAATAAAAATGAATGTGTTTGAATTAAACTGCTTGCGATGGGGAGAATGGCATTTCTTGACGAAAAAATAGGGGATTGATTAGAATGGGCGGCCAATTGGTCAATCCAATTTATGGCCGTCTGAATAAAACTGTCCTTCAATCATCAGGAATACAACATGACGAAATTGGTTCGTCCGCAAAAAATCAGCGATCAGGTTTTAGCCGTTTTGGAAGAACGTATTGCGACCGGCATTTATGAAGAAGGCAGTAAATTGCCTCCCGAACGCACACTCGCTGAAGAATTCGGCGTATCGCGGCCGTCGGTCAGGGTGGCGTTGAATATTTTAATTGCCAAGCAGGTTTTGGAAGCGCGGCAGGGCGATGGCTATTATGTTTCCGTCAAACCGCAGCAGGATTTTTTACAAAGCTGGCAGGATTTGCTCGGCAAACATACCAATTGGGAAACAGACGTATTCGATTTCAGCTGTCACGTTGAAGGCTGTATGGCGGCGCTGGCCGCCGAAAGACGGACTGATGCCGACTTGAAACGCATTGACTTTTGGCGGCAGAAATTTGAAGCGGCCTGCGAAAGCGGAAATTTGGAGCATCAAGCCGAAGCAGACGTCAGCTTCCATCAAACCATTGCCGATGCCGCACACAATATCCTGTTCAGCCACCTTTCCAGCAGCCTGCTCAAAATGCTTTATCAGCAAACACGCAGCGGCATTATCTATATCCATCAAACCGAAGATCCGCGCCCGACGCTGATTGCCCAGCACCGTGCTATTTTTGAAGCCATTGCCCAGGCCAAACCGGCCGAGGCGGCGGAAGCGGCCAAACTGCATTTGAATTATGTCGCCCACCGCATTTTGCAGGACAGGGAATATCAAAGCCGCAGCGAGCATGCGGACGTATTGGCGCAAAATGATTTGAAACGGGTAGATTGGTAGCGTTTAAAAATAATCAGGCCGTCTGAATTTTTTCAGACGGCCTGATTTTGCAAATAAGGCCTTTTAGTGCCACAATCTTCCTCATTCTGTCTAAAAACAAAGGAAGCACCATGTACCGTCATGTCGAGTATTATCCGGGCGATCCGATTTTGAGTTTGGTTGAAACCTTCAAACGCGACGAGCGTCCTGAAAAAGTCAATTTGAGCATCGGCATTTATTTTGATGACGAAGGCAAAATGCCGGTTTTGGAATCTGTTCGCCGGGCAGAAGCAGAGCGTGCGGCCGTACCGCGCCCATCGCCTTATCTGCCGATGGAAGGTTTGGATACTTACCGAAGCGCGGTTCAGTATTTGTTGTTTGGCAAGGATAATCAGGCGCTGGCAGAAGGGCGCGTTGCAACCATACAGACTTTGGGCGGCTCGGGGGCGTTGAAAGTCGGTGCCGACTTTTTGCACCGTTGGTTCCCTGAAGCGAAAGCCTATGTCAGCGATCCGACTTGGGACAACCATAAAGGTATTTTTGAAGGCGCCGGTTTTGAAGTGGGGACGTATCCTTATTACAACCCTGAAACCGTCGGCGTAAAATTTGAAGAAATGACTGCGTTTTTCAAAACATTGCCGGAAAACAGCGTCTTGATTTTGCACCCATGCTGTCAAAACCCAACCGGCGTCGATATGTCGCAAGCGCAATGGGATGAAGTGTTGGACATCATCAAAACGCACAAGCTGATTCCGTTTATGGACATTGCCTATCAAGGTTTCGGCGAAGATTTGGACAGCGATGCCTATGCAATCCGTAAAGCCGTCGAAATGGGCCTGCCTTTGTTTGTCAGCAATTCTTTTTCGAAAAACCTGTCGCTGTACGGCGAGCGCGTCGGCGGCTTAAGCGCAGTGTGTCCCAATAAGGAAGAAGCAGAGCTGGTGTTTGGACAGTTGAAATTTACCGTCCGCCGCATTTATTCCAGCCCTGCTGCGCATGGTGCATACATCGCTTCCGATGTGATGAACAGCGAGGAGCTGCGCGCTTTGTGGGAAAACGAAGTTTATGCTATGCGCGACCGCATCCGTGCCATGCGTCAGAAACTTTATGATGTTTTGACGGCCAAAATTCCCAATCGCGATTTCAGCTATTTCATCAAACAGCGCGGCATGTTCAGCTATACAGGCTTGACCGTAGAACAGGTACACCGCCTGCGTGACGAGTTTGCCGTTTACCTGCTGGATTCGGGCAGGATGTGTGTGGCCGGTTTGAATGCATCGAATATCGATTATGTGGCCGAAGCATTTGCCAAAGTGTTGCAATAGCCGTTTAATCTGAAATTGAATGTAGTTTTATTTGAAGTAAATCAAAAGGCCGTCTGAAAAATTTTCATCTTTCAGACGGCCTCTTTATAATTGGCGCACCCAACAGGGATCGAACCTGTGACCTCCAGCTTCGGAAACTGACACTCTTCCAACTGAGCTATGGGTGCGAGAGCCGTAAGGTTAACGCATATTGGCGTCGTTGGCAAAGTTTATCTTGAAAGTGTCAGAAAGTGGCAATGGCGGTCACGTTTTTGCATGGGTGGAATATTCAAATAACTACAAAGGTTTACAAGAATCAGACGGCCTTTTTGAGGATTTTTGCGTATCTTTTTCTCAAGATGGATTGGAAAGCCTTTGCGAATTCAGTATAATCCAGCAAAATATTGTTAACTGCGTTTAACACATAAACTATAATTTACAGCACAACCTAACCTAACGGCGAGGCCTACCAAATGAAACAACTCCGCGACCACAAAGCCCAAGGCTCTGCATTGTTCACCCTTGTGAGCGGTATCGTTATTGTCATTGCAGTGATTTACTTCCTGATCAAACTGGCGGGAAGCGGTTCATTCGGCGATGTTGCCGAAACAACCGAAGCTGCGACTCAAACCCGTATCCAGCCAGTCGGCCAACTGAAATTGGGCGACGGTATTCCAGTCGGCGAGCGTCAAGGCGATCAGATTTTCAACAAAATCTGTATTCAATGTCACGCGGCGGACAGCATCGTTCCCAAAGCGCCTAAATTTGAAAACAAAGGCGATTGGGCGCCTCGCATTGCACAAGGTTTCGATACCTTGTTCCAACACGCTCTGAACGGTTTCAACGCAATGCCTGCCAAAGGCGGTGCGGCTGATTTGACCGATCAAGAATTGAAACGCGTCATTACTTACATGGCCAACAAAGCCGGCGGTACTTTCCCTGATCCTGATGCCGCAGCTCCTGCCGATGCAGCCGCTTCCGGTGAAGCCGCTTCAGCTCCGGCGGCTGAAGGTGCAGCTCCTGCAGAAGCCCCTAAAGCAGATGCGGCCAAAGCAGACGACAAAGGTGCGGCAGCTCCGGCAGCCGGCGGCGCAGACGGCAAAAAAGTTTACGAAGCCAACTGCCAAGCATGTCATGGCGGTGCAGTTCCAGGTGTTCCTCATGTAGGTAAAAAAGAAGACTGGGCTCCTCGTATCAAACAAGGTAAAGACACCCTGCACAAACACGCACTCGAAGGTTTTAACGCAATGCCTGCCAAAGGCGGTAACGGTAGCCTGAGCGATGATGAAGTGAAAGCTGCAGTTGATTACATGGCTAATCAGTCTGGTGCTAAATTCTAAGATTTGATTTCGAATCTCGAATAGAAAGCGCATTCTGCAAAAGGATGCGCTTTTTTCGTGCAGGAAATCCGGATCTTGCTATAATACTGAAGTAGTAAATTATTCTCATGATCAAGGGTCGTCTGAAAGATTCAGACGGCCTTCGAATACAATCAAGATTCTTTTAAAGAAGTTCAACAATATTCACATACGACAAAACAATCACGGAGTTATCTCATGGCAAAAAAATATTTCGGTACTGACGGTGTGCGCGGCGAAGTCGGTCAATTCCCTATTAATCCTGATTTTGTCCTGAAATTAGGCTATGCGGCAGGTCAGGTTTTGGTGCAGCACGAAGGCGAAATCAAACCGACTGTCTTGATCGGTAAAGACACGCGTATTTCAGGCTATATGCTGGAAGCCGCGCTGATTGCTGGTTTTACCGCCGCCGGTGTTAATGTTATTCAAACCGGCCCTCTGCCTACTCCGGGCGTGGCGTATTTGACCCGTGCTTTGCGTTTGTCTGCCGGTGTGATGATTTCTGCTTCCCACAACGTTTATTCCGACAACGGCATTAAATTCTTTGCCGAAGGCGGTGTGAAGCTGAGCGATGAAATCGAGTTGGAAATCGAAGCCAAAATCGATGAGGAAATGAAAACCCAGCCCTCCAGCCGTCTTGGCCGCGCGCGCCGGATTAATGGTGCGGATGACCGCTATATCGAGTTCTGTAAATCCACTTTCCCAAGTCATTTGGACTTGCGCGGTCTGAAATTGGTGGTTGATACCGCTAATGGTGCAGGCTATGCGGTTGCGCCTAAAGTATTCCATGAATTGGGTGCGCAAGTGGTCAGTATCGGTAATGAGCCAAACGGCTACAACATCAATGAAAAATGCGGTGCGACCCATCCGAAAGCTTTGCAAGCCGCTGTGTTGCAAAATGAAGCCGATTACGGCATTGCCTTGGATGGCGACGGCGACCGTTTGATGATGGTTGACCGCAATGGCAAAGTGTATGACGGCGACAACTTGATTTATGTGATTGCCAAAGCACGCGCGCACGAAGGCGTGGAAATCGGCGGCGTGGTGGGTACAGTGATGACCAATATGGCGATGGAAGTTGCTTTAAAAGAGCAGGGTGTTGATTTCTGCCGCGCCAAAGTGGGCGACCGCTATGTGTTGGAACAGCTCCATCAACGCGGTTGGCTGATTGGCGGCGAAGCCAGCGGCCATATTTTGTGCATGGACAAACACAATACCGGCGACGGCATTATTTCCGCGCTGCAAGTTTTGGCCGCATTGCAAACCTTGAATCAAGACCTTGCCACCGTTTGCGCCGATTGGCAGCCGTATCCGCAAACCATGATTAACGTCCGCATCAAAAAAGGCCAAAACTGGCAGGATGCTTCTAAAGAGGCTTTGGCCGAAGTGGAAAAAGAACTCGAAGGCAAAGGCCGCGTGGTCTTGCGCGCATCCGGTACCGAGCCTGTCGTGCGTGTGATGGTGGAAGCCAAACAGGCGGATTGGGCGAAAAAAGGTGCAGAAAAAATTGCCGCTGCCATTCAAGGTCAAAAGTAACAGTGTGTTTGATGTTGAATTGAACTAAATAAAAGGCCGTCTGTTGTTCAGACGGCCTTTGTGTTTCATTAGAAGCTTAATTGCTCAAGACATCAACGCCTTTAGGAGGGGTGAATTTGAACATACCGCTGGAAAGGTTAGGCTTAGTGTTCAAACCGCTGAAGCTGATGCTGGTTTGGTTGCCGAAGCTGTCTTTCAGCTGCATGGCGGCGAGGTTGTCGCCTTTGAAGCCGATGCGGATGTATTGGTAGCCGGCGTTGTTTTTCTTAGGCGTAGCCAAAACGTAGTCGATACCGTTGGCAGAGCCGTCTTCTTTCAGCGTGTAGCTGCTGTCCAATGCGGTTTTGTTGGAGAGGATGGCGGCAGGGCTGTCGCCGATGGTTTGGTCTTGTGAGGACTTGGTTACTTGCGCCAAATCTACGTCATAGAGCCAAATGGTTTTGCCGTCGCCGACGATGGTTTGTTTGTAGGGTTTGGTGTATTCCCATTTGAACAAACCCGGGCGCAGAATTTTGAATGTGCCGTATGTGGTTTGGGTTTTCTTTTTGCTGTGAACGGTTTGGCTGAAGTTGCCGCTGATACCGTCGGCGTCATTATTGAATTTTTTCAGGGCGTCCACTGCGCCGGCTTGTGCAAAGCCGATGGCTGAAGAAAGCAGCGCGGCAGCGGTCAGGGTGAACAGTCGGGTGGTTTTCATGTTTTGGTTCCTTGTTCGGAGAGATGGGTTCAGTATAGACGTTATGGTGTAACAGGCAAGGGGCTGAAGGGCGGGTTTAATTTGTGTAAATATGAAAAAACTAAGCAAGTATCTGAAATAATTTCATTTCTTCAGACGGCCTGTATTTGGTTTTGACGTTTTTTTAATGAAACGCATAAGGGCTTGGTGTGGTATTTAATGTCATTTTACGGAAAGCGTGAAATTATAGTCTTTCTGTTTGCTTTTTAAAACGGTTATAATAATTATCTTTTTAAAACAATGGTTTTGTATGTATCTGAATCCTTATCCTTTATTGGAACAGGCTTTGCTGTCGGACAATCCGGATGAAAAGGGAAGATTGACGCAGGCCTTGTTTGCGCAATTGGGCGAGGCGGAAGGTTTGACGATTGAGGAGTCGAAACCTGTGGATTGCCGTTTTGCAGGCCATCCGTTGCGTCCGCGTTTGGTTGCGCCTTCGGAAGTTACGCCGCGCAAGATGAATACGGTCGAAGGCTATGCGGCGATGTTGCACGCGATTGCGCACATTGAATTTAACGCGATTAATCTGGCTTTGGATGCGGCGTATCGTTTCCGCAATATGCCGTTTCAGTTTGTGCGCGATTGGGTAAGGGTGGCGAAAGAAGAAGTGGTTCACTTCGGCTTGATGCGCCGCCGTCTGAACAGCTTGGGCTACGATTACGGCGATTTTGAAGCGCACGGGCATTTGTGGGACATGGCGTATAAAACCGCCTACGATCCCTTGTTACGCATGGCTTTGGTACCGCGGGTGTTGGAAGCGCGTGGTTTGGATGTTACGCCGGGTATTCGTGCAAAAGTGGCGCAGCGCGGCGATATGGAAACCTGCGATGTGCTGGATATTATTTACCGCGACGAAGTGGGGCATGTCGCCATCGGCAATCATTGGTATCAGCATCTTTGCCGTGAGCGCGGTTTGGAACCGGTCGTCCTGTTCCGCAGCCTGATTGCGCGTTACGATATGTTTATCTTCCGTGGCTACGTCAATATCGAAGCGCGGGAACGTGCAGGATTCAGCCGTTTCGAGCTGGATATGTTGGAAGATTTTGAGAAAAGTTTGAAACAGGATAAAAAGGCCGTCTGAAACGGTAAAACCATCATGGCACATCATCACGATCATTCGCACGCGCATACGCATACCGCCAACAAGCAGGTATTGCGCATTTCATTTTTCGTCATTGCCGGATTTATGCTGGTTGAGGCGGTCGGCGGCTGGCTGACCAACTCTTTGGCCCTGCTTTCCGATGCGGGGCATATGTTCAGCGATGCGTTTTCGCTGGGCGTAGCATTGTGGGCATTCAAACTTGGCGAGAAACAGACCACGCTGCAAAAGACATTCGGTTACAAGCGTTTTGAAATTTTGACGGCGATGTTTAACGGATTGTCGCTGGTGTTGATTGCGGCGATGATTTTTTATGAAGCAGTCAAACGATTGTTTTATCCGCCGGAAATTTTGACGGGCGGCATGTTGGTGGTCAGTATCATCGGTTTGCTGGTCAACATCGGCGTCGCTGTTTATATGTTGAAAAATGGCGATACTGAAGAAAACGTCAATATGCGTGGCGCGTATCTGCATGTAATCAGCGATTTATTCGGCTCGATAGGGGCGATTGTCGCAGCAGTGCTGATAATGGCGTATGGCTGGCAATGGGCGGATACAGTTGCCAGCGTATTGGTGGCGGCTTTGGTAGGGCGCAGCGGCTGGACGCTGTTTAAACAGACTTTGCACATTTTGATGGAAGGTGCACCGGAAAACATCCATACCGATGAGTTGCTCAGCGTTATCCGCAATACGGAAGGCGTAAAATCCGTTCACGACTTGCATGTTTGGACGATTACCAGCAATATCCACGTTTTGTCCTGCCATATTGTTGTAGATGGCGGCATGACGGTGGCAGAGTCCGAACAAATCGCCTACCGCATCGAACATGAATTGGCGCATCACAACATCGGACATTGTACGATTCAGATTGAAAGCGAACGGCATCCGCATAAAGATGAAGTCTTGTGTTCGCAGGAAATGCATGAACATCATCACCATTAACCATATTCAGGCCGTCTGAAACTTGTTGAATTGTTCAGACGGCCTTCTAAAATCATCAAAGGAACACTTATGACCCAAGCCGTATTATTCGACCTTGACGGCACGCTTGCCGATACCGCACTTGATTTGGGGGGCGCGCTCAACACGGTATTGCGCCGACACGGTTTGCCTGAAAAAAGCATGGATGAAATCCGTCCGCAGGCCAGCCACGGTGCGAGCGGTTTGCTCAAACTCGGTGCAGGCATTACGTCCGAGCATCCGGACTATATGCAATGGCGCAAAGAATTTTTGGATGAATACAGCCGCTGCTATGCCGACCAAACCATCTTGTTCGACGGTGTAAATGAAATGCTGGAAGCCTTAGTTCAACGCGGTATCCAATGGGGCATTATTACCAACAAGCCCATGCGCTTTACCGATGTCCTCGTGCCTAAACTCGGGTTTACCGTGCCTCCTGCCGTGATTGTCAGCGGCGATACTTGCGATGAACCCAAGCCCAGCGTGAAGCCTATGTTTTATGCATGCGAAGAGATTGGCGTTGAGGCGCGGCGATGTTTTTATGTCGGCGATGCCGAGCGCGACATGCAGGCAGGCAAAAATGCCGGGATGACAACCGTGCTTGCCGATTGGGGCTATATTTCTGCCGAAGATCAAACCGAAAACTGGCTTGCCGATTTCCGTATTGCCACGCCTTTGGATTTGTTGGCAATCTTGCGTTAAAACCCTGTAATAATCCGTTTTCAGACGGCCTGAAACGGCGTAAAATTACATAAATTTGTATTTTTTCAACCGTTTTACTACTTGTAAAGAGAAAAATCATGTTCTTCAAGCATATCGAAGCTGCTCCTGCTGATCCGATTTTAGGTTTGGGCGAAGCGTTTAAAGCCGAAACCCGTCCCGAAAAAGTCAATCTCGGCATCGGCGTGTACAAAGACGCATCCGGCGCAACGCCTATTGTCAAAGCCGTCAAAGAGGCTGAAAAACGCCTGCTGGAAAGCGAGACGACTAAAAATTACCTGACCATCGACGGCGTTGCCGATTACAACGAGCAAACCCAAATCCTGTTGTTTGGCAAAGACCACGAAATCATTGCCAGCCGTCGCGCCAAAACAGCGCAAAGCCTCGGCGGCACAGGCGCATTGCGCATTGCGGCCGAGTTTGCCAAACGTCAGTTGAACGCGCAAACCATCTGGATTTCCAATCCGACTTGGCCAAACCACAACGCCATCGCCAAAGCAGTCGGTATCCAAGACAAACCGTATCGTTATTACGATGCCGCCAAACACGGTTTGGATTGGGACGGCATGATTGAAGACTTGAGCCAAGCGCAAAAAGGCGACATCGTCCTGCTGCACGGCTGCTGCCACAACCCTACCGGCATCGACCCTACGCCCGAACAATGGGAAACTTTGGCAAAACTTTCTGCCGAAAAAGGCTGGTTGCCGCTGTTTGACTTTGCTTACCAAGGCTTTGGCAACGGTTTGGAAGAAGATGCCTACGGCTTGCGCGTATTCTTGAAATACAATAAAGAATTGCTGATTGCCAGCTCTTATTCCAAAAACTTCGGCATGTACAACGAACGCGTCGGCGCGTTCACTTTGGTGGCTGAAGATGAAGAAACAGCAGCCCGCGCCCACAGCCAAGTCAAAACCATCATCCGTACCTTGTATTCCAACCCGGCTTCACACGGCGCGAACACCATTGTGCTGGTGTTGAAAAATGATGATTTGAAAGCACAATGGATTGCCGAACTCGATGAAATGCGCGGCCGCATCAAAGCCATGCGCCAAAAATTTGTCGAGTTGCTCAAAGCCAAAGGTGCAAGCCAAGACTTTGATTTCATTATCGAACAAAACGGCATGTTCTCTTTCAGCGGCCTGACTCCAGAACAAGTCGACCGTTTGAAAAACGAGTTTGCCATTTATGCCGTCCGTTCCGGCCGCATCAACGTTGCTGGCATTACCGATGACAACATCGATTATTTGTGCGAGAGCATTGTGAAAGTGTTGTAATTGTCGAATTAAAGGCAAAGGCCGTCTGAATCATTCAGACGGCCTTTATTTTTTGTTGTGGCGGCTTATCCGGCAACTGCGTTCATTCCCCAATAAATCACCGCATAGCGCAGCAGTTTGCCTGCAATCAGAATAATGGCGCAATGCAGGGCATTGAGCCTGAGCCAGCCTGCGGCAAGGGGGAGGGCATCGCCGATAATCGGCAGCCATGCAAACAATAGCGGCCAAATTCCCCATCTTTGTATACGCGCCAATACTTTTTCAGACGGCCTTTTCTTGGCCGGAAACATCCTGCCTATGTAATACGAAACCATACTGCCCAAGCCATTCGCCAATCCGGCACACAAACATGCGCCGAGGGCATGTTGCGGATATTGGTACACAAATGCGGCGTATGCCGCCTCGGATGTACCCGGAAGTAGTGTGGCAGAAGTAAAGGCAGAGGCAACCAGGCCAAGGTAAGCGTAAAGAAGGGGCATATTTTGAGTTATATCAATGAGTATTGTAAAAAAGAAATAACAGGTTTAATAAGAGGATTATGCCTTTATTTTTTAATCTATCAAAAGATAAATCCAATATTATTGAATTTTTTAAAATTAAACGGCTGAAGGATAATGTAGTCGGCTGTTGGAAAATAGTTTTCAAAGTGACGGATTATCAGTATGATACGGGCGGCTGTTAATGGGTGTTAAGTTTAATGAACTGATTTAAGCTCATTTTTCCAGCAAATCTTAACAAAACGAAAGGCAAATCATGTCTGCGCATTCACAACAAAATCATACTCCTGCGCTGGTCGTCCTAACCACACTCTTTTTCATGATGGGTTTCATTACCTGCATGAACGATATTTTGATTCCGCATTTGAAAGATATTTTCGACCTGACTTATGTTCAGGCAATGCTGATTCAATTCTGTTTCTTTACCGCTTATGCGATTATGTCGATTCCGATGGGCTATTTGGTCGGCAAAATCGGCTATAAAAACGGCGTGATTAGCGGCTTCGTATTGACTGCCATCGGCTGTCTGCTCTTTTATCCTGCCGCCGGCAGTCATTCTTATGCAACTTTTTTGGGTGCATTGTTTATTTTGGCTTCAGGTGTAACACTGTTGCAAGTAGCGGGTAACCCTTATGTGACTTTGCTGTCCAAACCGGGTAAAGAATCTGCAACACTGACTTTGGTTCAGGCATTTAACTCTTTGGGTACGACCATTGCTCCGCAAATCGGTGCATTCCTGATTTTGGCTGATGCAACACAAACTGTCAGCAAAGCCGAGCAAATTTCTTCCGTTCAAATTCCGTATTTAGGGTTGGCCGGTTTGCTGATTATTTTGGCTGTGTTTGTCAAAATGATTCGTTTGCCTGATGCGCGTAAAATTGCCGAAGAAGAGAGCGAACATAACCATGATGGCAAACACAGTGTTTGGCAATACCGTCATTTGGTTTTTGGTGCGGCTGGTATTTTCTGTTATGTCGGTGCGGAAGTATCCATCGGTTCTTTATTGGTCAGCGTGTTGGGCTATCTGAAAGGTTTGGACCACGCATCTGCCGCGAAATATTTGTCGTTCTACTGGGGCGGTGCAATGGTCGGCCGTTTCTTAGGCTCTGCCATCATGGCGAAAATTGCGCCTAACCGCTATTTGGCATTTAACGCTACTGCTGCTGTTGCCTTGTTGGGCGTTGCTATGTTGGCAGGTAAAGCCAGTGCGGATATTGCGATGTGGGCATTGTTGGCCATCGGTTTCTTCAACTCGATCATGTTCCCGACCATTTTCTCTTTGGCAACCAAAGGTCTGGGTCGATTTACCAGCAGCGCTTCCGGCGTGTTGTGTACTGCGATTGTCGGCGGTGCGGTTGTGCCTGTGGTACAAGGTTGGGCTGCGGATACTTACGGCCTGATGATTTCTTTCATTGTATCAGCGATTTGTTATGTCTATATCGTCTTCTTTGCTATAAAAGGCTACAAAGCTGACGAATAATCCATCATGATAACAGGCCGTCTGAAACCTTATGGGATTTCAGACGGCCTTTTGACTTTGTGGCATAATGATTTAAATGACAGGAGGAAAAAATGGCCAAAATCATTTTGCTGCATGGCTTGCACATGCATTCGTGGGTCATGAGACCGCTGGCGTATTTGCTGGAACAAGAAGGTTTTGAAGTTGCGCTGTTCGATTATTGCAGTGTGTTGCATTCGATGAATCGGCATGTTGAGGACTTGGCCCGATGGATCGATGAGAACCATGCTGATGAAACGCTGCACTTTGTCGGCCACAGTTTGGGCGGCTTGGTTTTACGCAATTTTGCGGCTGCATATCCGGATAAAGTCAGCGGCCGTATCGTTACCATGGGTACGCCGCACCAAGGCAGCCGTGCCGCGCAACGCGTGCTCAATTTGGGTTTGCAAAAGCCGGTATTGGGCGGCTCTTACAAAGGGGCGTTGGACGGCAGTATGCCTGAGTTGCCTGTCGGTATTGAGCTGGGCAGTATCGCCGGTAACAAACCATATGGACTGGGCCGTGTTTTAGGTTTGCACGGCGAACATGATGGTACGGTCTTGGTCAGCGAAACGCATTGTCCGAATATGCGCGATCATGTCGTTTTACCGGTCAGCCATAGCGGTATGCTGTTCAACCGCAAAACTGCCGGGCAGGTAGTGGCATTTTTGCATGATGGATATTTTAAAAAGCAATAAAACACCATTTATTCTGATTAAAAAATATTTTATTCTAAATAATTCGTTTATTTTAAAGAAAATGGCAAGGGTTTGTGAGCGTTGTTTTCGTAAAATAATCAGCAGGCCGTCTGAAACCGGTTTTTCAGACGTCCTGTTATGCTAAAATCTGTTAAATACTTATTAAAAAGGCAAAGAACAATGTTTGCTTTCAAATCCTTACTCAATATGCCGCGTTTCGAGGCCATTGCGGTGGCCTTGGCTTTGGTGGCGGCAATGGGTTATACGATTATTTCGCTTGAATGGCTGCCGCATATGTCGATTGTAACGGCGATCGTGGTCTTGCTGTTGTACGGTTTGATGCGCGGCTTGAAATATCAAGACATGCAAAACGGTATGATAGGTGCGGTTGGGCAGGGCATGGGTGCGATTTATCTGTTTTTCTTTATCGGCCTGATGGTCAGCGCGCTGATGATGAGCGGTGCGATTCCGACGCTGATGTATTACGGTTTTGGATTGATTTCGCCGACTTATTTTTATTTTTCGGCGTTTGCGCTTTGCTCGGTCATCGGTATTTCCATCGGCAGTAGTTTGACGACTTGTGCAACTGTCGGCGTGGCCTTTATGGGGATGGCGGCTGCGTTTCATGCCGATATGGCGATGACGGCAGGTGCGATTGTGTCGGGTGCGTTCTTCGGCGATAAAATGTCGCCGCTTTCCGATACGACCGGTATTTCTGCTTCGATTGTCGGCATTGATTTGTTCGAGCACATCAAAAACATGATGTACACCACTGTGCCTGCGTGGTTGATCAGTGCGGCCTTGATGTTGTGGCTCTTACCCAATGTGGCCGCGCATGACATGAACAGCGTCGAGGCTTTCCGCGCGCAATTGGAAGCAACCGGTTTGGTGCATGCCTACTCGCTGATTCCGTTTGCTTTATTGGTTATCCTCGCCCTGATGCGCGTCAATGCCATTGTGGCCATGCTGTTTACTGTTGTAGTGGCACTGATTGTGACTTACTTCCACAGTACGCCTGATTTGAAACAGCTGGGCGCGTGGTTTTACAGCGGATACAAACTTGAAGGCGAAGCATTTAAAGACATTGCCCGCTTGATTTCGCGCGGCGGCTTGGAAAGCATGTTCTTTACGCAAACCATCGTGATACTCGGCATGAGCTTGGGAGGCCTGTTGTTCAGCATTGGTGTGATTCCGTCTTTGTTGGAAGCCATTCGTGCGTTCCTGACCAATGCCGGACGTGCTACTTTCAGCGTGGCCATGACATCGGTCGGTGTCAACTTCCTGATTGGCGAGCAATATTTGAGTATTCTGCTTTCCGGTGAAACCTTTAAGCCGGTTTATGACAAACTCGGCCTGCATTCGCGCAACCTTGCCCGTACGCTGGAAGATGCGGGTACAGTCATCAACCCATTGGTGCCTTGGAGCGTCTGCGGCGTATTCATCAGCCATGCCTTGGGTGTGCCTGTTTGGGAATACCTGCCTTACGCCTTCTTCTGCTACTTGAGCTTGGCTCTGACGCTGGTGTTTGGCTGGACAGGGCTGACTCTGAGTAAAAAATAAACAGTAGGCTGTTTGATCATCAGGCCGTCTGAATGCGTTTCAGACGGCCTTGTTTTACTTGAAGTAGCCGTATCAACATGATTTCACTATAATTGCTGCGCCAATAAAAAAATAATCCAAACAATGAACAAACAAATCCGCCAAGAAATTTTCGAGCGTTTCCGCGCTGCCAATCCGCATCCGACTACCGAGTTGAATTTCAGCTCGCCGTTTGAGCTGCTTATCGCTGTTTTATTGTCTGCTCAGGCGACTGATGTCGGCGTGAACAAAGCAACTGCCAAACTCTTTCCCGTTGCCAATACGCCGCAAGCCATGTTGGATTTGGGGCTGGATGGCGTGATGGAATACACCAAAACCATAGGCCTCTACAAAACCAAATCCAAACACATCATGCAGACTTGCCGTATTTTGCTGGAAAAATACAATGGCGAAGTGCCTGCCGACCGCGAGGCTTTGGAATCTTTGCCCGGTGTCGGCCGAAAAACTGCCAACGTGGTATTGAATACTGCATTCGGGCAACCTGTTATGGCAGTCGATACCCATATTTTCCGTGTGGCCAACCGCACCAAAATCGCGCCGGGCAAGGATGTGCGTGAAGTTGAAGACAAGCTGATGCGCTTTATTCCCAAAGAATTTTTGATGGATGCCCATCATTGGTTGATTTTGCACGGCCGCTATACATGTAAGGCTTTGAAACCGCAATGCAGCAAATGTTTGATTAATGATTTGTGCGAATATCCGGCAAAACTGTAAATAAAAACAGATAAAAAAAGGCCGTCTGAATTTCAGACGGCCTTTGATTTGGCTGTGATTAGTCGGCAACTGCCATCAGGCTGGCATTACCGCCGGCAGCGGTAGTATTGATACTGCAAGAGATTTCTTCAAATACTTGCAGAATGTCCAGACCTTGTTCGGAAGGCAGGATACGGATGAGCGCACCGTCGCGGCCAGCCAACTCTTGTTTGCGCTCGCTGCTCAAAGGCTCGATAGCGGCAACATGGCTGATGCCTGCGTTTTCAGGTTTGCTGTTGACTTGCAACAAACCGTCTAAATCGGCTGAGTAGGAAGCTAACGGGCTGTTAGGCTCAACAACGGTTTGGATGCCTGCGGCTGCCAGCTCGGTCAGGGCAGAGAAGGCTTGCAGCAGATTGCCGCCATGTACCCAAACGCGTTTCGGAGAGCGCCAGCTCAATGAGTTGCGTTCGCCGGTCGGGCCGACCAATACGGTTTCGGCTTTGCGCAGGGTACGGACGCGGGCGTGACCCAAAGCTGCGGCTGCGGCTTTTTTCTCTTCTGCGTTAAACGGCAGTTTGTGAACCAGGGTTTCCAAACGTTTGAGCGCGTCTTCGTCTGCTTGGCCGATGCGGCTGAGGGTTGGGGCAACCCATTCAGGAGTACGTACCAGGCGTTGCAGATAGAATGAACCGCCTGCTTTTGGACCGGTACCGGACAAGCCGTGACCGCCGAAAGGTTGTACGCCGACAACGGCACCGACGATGTTGCGGTTAACGTAGATGTTACCGGCTTCGATGCGGTCTCGGATGTGGTCGACAGTACCTTCGATACGGCTGTGTACACCGCTGGTCAGAGCATAGCCTTTGGCGTTGATTTGGTCGATGAGTTGATCCAATTCGCTGGCGCGGTAGCGGACAACGTGCAGTACGGGACCGAACACTTCGCGTTGCAACTCGTTCAGGTTGTTCAATTCAAACAGGATTGGACGAACGAAGGTAGAGTTGTTGTCATCAACGTCGGCGGCAGTTTTGATTTCGTGGTAAGCCTTCGCTACGCCTTTCATTTTGTTGATGTGGGCCAACAGGTTTTGTTGGGCTTCAGCATCGATGACAGGGCCGATGTCTGTGGTCAGTTGGATCGGTTTGCCGACAACCAGCTCGTCCATTGCGCCTTTGATGATGCTGATCATTTTATCGGCAACATCTTCTTGAACACACAAGATACGCAGGGCGGAACAACGTTGGCCCGCGCTGTCGAAGGCAGAGTTCAATACGTCGAGGCAGACTTGTTCCGGCAGGGCGGTAGAGTCCACGATCATCGCGTTTTGACCACCGGTCTCGGCAATCAGGACAGGGCTGTCGTCACGTTTGGACAGGGCTTTGTTGATCAGACGCGCTACTTCGGTAGAACCGGTGAAGATCACGCCGCCGATGCGGGCATCGCCGGTCAGGGCAGAGCCGACATCGCCTGCGCCGAGTACGAGTTGCAGCGCAGAAGCCGGAATACCGGCTTGATGCATCAGGGAAACGGCGTAAGTGGCAATCAGGCTGGTTTGTTCGGCAGGTTTGGCGATAACGGTATTACCGGCAGCCAGGGCGGAAACGACTTCGCCGGTAAAGATGGCCAATGGGAAGTTCCATGGGCTGATGGCAACGATTGCGCCGACGGCTTTGGCATCTTTAGGCAGGGTGTTTTCAGCTTCGTTGGCATAGTAGCGGCAGAAGTCAACGGCTTCGCGTACTTCGGCAACGGCGTTGTTCAGGGTTTTACCAGCTTCGCGGACGGCCAGCATCATCAATGCAGGCGTGTGTTGTTCCAACAAATCGGCAAAACGGCGCAGGCAGTCGGCACGTTCTGAAGCAGGTTTGGCACTCCACTCCGGCAGAGCGGCAACGGCTGCACCAATAGCTTCTTGAGCCAAGGCTGCATCGGCAAAGCTGACAGTGCCGACAACATCGTTGTGGTCTGCAGGGTTGCGGACGGGTTGCGCTTCGCCCACGTTACGCGCTTCGCCATTGACGATAGACGCAGCGTGGAAGTCTTCGGAAGAAGCTTGGTTAAGTTTTTCTTGCAGGTTTTGCAATACGTTTTCGTTGCTGAAATCGACGCCTTGGGAGTTCAGACGGCCTTTGCCATACAAATCGCGTGGCAGAGGCAAGGCCGGATGCAGGTGGATGCCTTGTTCGGCGATGGTGTCGAACGGGCTCTTAATCAAGCGGTCGATGCTGATGTTTTCGTCAACGATTTGGTTCACGAAAGAAGAGTTCGCACCGTTTTCCAACAGACGGCGTACCAAGTAGGCAAGCAGGGTTTCGTGTGTGCCGACCGGGGCATACACGCGTACGCGGCGGCCTAAGTTTTGCGGGCCGACCACTTGGTCGTACAGGGTTTCGCCCATGCCGTGCAGACATTGGTGTTCAAAGTCTTTGCCTTTACCCATTTGGTAGATTGCGCCCAAGGTGTAGGCGTTGTGTGTGGCAAATTGTGGGAACACGGCATCTTGCGCATCCAAGAGTTTGCGTGCGCAGGCGAGGTAGGAGATGTCGGTGTGGACTTTACGGGTGTAAGTCGGGTAGCCGTCCATGCCGTCTACTTGGGCCCATTTCACTTCGCTGTCCCAGTATGCGCCTTTAACCAAACGGATCATCAGTTTTTGGTTGTTGCGGCGGGCCAGGTCGATCAGGTAGTCGATAACAAACGGGCAGCGTTTTTGGTAGGCTTGAACAACGAAACCGATACCTTTGTAGCCGGCCAAGTCAGGATCGGAAACCAAAGCTTCCATCAAGTCCAAAGACAATTCGAGACGGTTGGCCTCTTCGGCATCGATGTTGATACCGATATCGTATTTTTTACCCAAAAGGAACAATTCTTTCAGGCGCGGCAGCAGTTCACTCATCACGCGTTCGTGTTGGGCGCGTGAGTAGCGTGGGTGGATGGCGGAAAGTTTGACGGAAATACCGTTGCCTTCGTAAACGCCTTGGCCTGCGGCATCTTTACCGATGGCGTGAATGGCTTGAACGTAGTCGTTGTAGTAGCGGTTGGCATCTTCTTCGGTGTATGCGGCTTCGCCCAACATATCGAAGGAGAAGCGGTAACCCATTTTCTCGCGCTCTTTACCGTTTTGCAGTGCTTCTTCAATGGTTTGACCGGTAACGAACTGTTTGCCCAGCAGGCGCATGGCGTAGTTAACGCCTTGACGGATCAGAGGGGCGCCGCCTTTGCTGATCAGACGGCTCAATGCGGAACTCATCTGTTTGTCGTTTGTCGCGGTCAGTTTGCCGGTAATCAGCAGACCCCATGCGGCCGCGTTAACGAAGAGGGAAGGGCTGTTGTTCAAGTGGCTTTTCCAGTTGCCTTCAGAGATTTTGTCGGCAATCAGGCGGTCACGGGTGGCATTGTCCGGAATACGCAGCAGGGCTTCGGCCAGACACATCAGTGCAACACCTTCTTCACTGGAGAGGGAAAACTCATGCATCAAGGCATCTACACCGCTGGCTTTGGTACGGCTGGCACGGACTTGGGTAACCAAACGACGGGCAAGCTCGGAAGCGGCGTTGCGCTCTTCGTCGGTCATCTGTGCACGTTGCAACATATCCTGTACGGCTTCGATTTCATCACGGCGGTAGGCATCGGTTATCGCTTGGCGCAGAGGAGTTTGTGTTGGAAAAGCAAAGTTAAACATTATTTAAGTTCTCCAGAGGTTTTTTCATGATTTCAGACGGCCTGAATTAAGACTGCTAAAACAAGCATTCTGAAGGATAGTAATATCGTAATAAAATTATGATGCGGATACAAGATGCATCCGCATAAATTGCTGTTTTTTCTGATAAGTATCAGATTATTTTGAAACAGTTTATGTCGTAAAAACGGCCTGCACGGAATCATGCAGGCCGTCTGAAAACACCTTATTTAGAGGCGCGGTATTCTGCGTCTGCTTTTTCGAAACGTTCTTGCAATTCGCGTGACGGTTGTTTGTCGATCAGGGAGACCAAAACAATCACGAGGGTACAAGCGATAAAGCCTGGAACGATTTCATAGACGGTAGAGAAGCCTGTTTCTTGTGCAGCCAGAGCAGGTTTTTTGATCCATTCGGCCCAAACCACTACAGTTAGCGCGCCTGCAATCATGCCGGAGAGTGCGCCGTAGGCAGTAATGCGTTTCCACAGTACAGACAGGATAACAACCGGACCGAATGCGGCACCAAAACCTGCCCATGCGTAAGCCACCAAGCCCAATACTTTGCTGTTAGGGTCAGAAGCAATCAGGATGGAAATCACGGCAATCGCCAAAACCATCAGACGGCCGATCCATACCAACTCGGCTTGCTGTGCTTTTTTACGCAGGAAGCCTTTGTAGAAGTCTTCGGTAATCGCGCTGGAGCAAACCAACAATTGGCAGGACAGGGTGGACATTACGGCGGCGAGAATCGCGCTCAAGATGATACCGGCAATCCAAGGGTTGAAGAGCAGGGTGGCTAAAGCGATGAAGATGCGTTCGTGGTTGCTGTTCATTTCATCAACGTGGGCAGGGTTGGCACCGAAGTAAGCGATACCGAAGTAGCCGACAGCCACGGCACCGGCCATACACAGAATCATCCAAGTCATACCGATGCGGCGTGCAGAAACCAAGGATTTGGCACTTTCGGCAGCCATGAAGCGAGCCAAGATGTGCGGTTGGCCGAAATAGCCCAAGCCCCAAGCCGCGGTGGAGATAATGCCGATGACGGTCGTACCGGCAAACAGACTGCCGTATTCTTTACCGGTAGAGGCGGCGACTTGTTGCATAGCGGCATTCATTTGATCTGCACCGCCCAAGCCCAAATACACCATTACAGGGGTCAGGATCAACGCAAAAATCATCAAAGAAGCCTGCAGGGTATCGGTCCAGCTTACGGCTAAGAAACCGCCCAAGAAGGTATAGGCGATGGTTGCACCGGCACCCAGCCACATGGCTTGAGTGTAAGACATACCGTGGAACAGGCTTTGGAACAGGGTAGCACCGGCCACGATGCCTGAAGCACAGTAAATAGTGAAGAAGAACAAGATAATCAGTGCGGAAACCACTTTCATCAAGTGACCGCCGGCACCGAAGCGGTGGAAGAAGTAGTCAGGCAGCGTCAGTGCGTTGTTGGCATATTCGGTATGCACGCGCAGACGGCCTGCAACCAAAAGCCAGTTGAAGTATGCGCCTACAATCAGACCAATGGCAATCCAAGCTTCATTCAAACCGCTCAGGTAAATGGCACCGGGCAAACCCATCAAGAGCCAACCTGACATATCGGAAGCACCGGCAGACATCGCGGTCACGAACGGGCCCAAGCTGCGGCCGCCGAGGATGTAGTCGTCGAAGTTGCGGGTTGAAAAATAGGCGGCAAGGCCGATCAGTAATACGGCGACCAAATAGATCGCGAAAGTGATATACATGGGATTCATGTACTTATTCCTCATCTAACTTTTAAAACGGGTTTTGAAATTGCAAGCAATTCATACCCAAACTTTTTTCTAATAAAAATACAGCTTAAAAATCCTGTTTTTTGCGAGAGAGACAGGATAAATTATTTTCAAATACAATAAAATACGAAATCTTAATGCATTAAATTGTAAATAATTTAAACCAGCATACCGTAAAAAGTCGCTTTTGCAAAGCGAAGAACTCAGCCTTTATTCAAAATTGATGCCGTCTTTTGGCTAAGTCATTTAAAAACATAAAAATATATAAATTTTTACCGATGATGACGAAGGAAAGTGTGTGAAACTATCTTTCCTGATGTTTTTTGGGGATTAAAGAGAAAAAGTAATTAAACGACTTGGACTTTCAGACGGCCTTGTGCAGAAACCCCGTATCTGTGTCGGGCAGATACGGGGTTTTTAGAAAAAAAAGACTACATTAAATAGAAAAATCGTCTTTTAATAAGTGTTTGTAAGCAAAGAGATAAGAGGCAGCGACAAAGGATGAGCCGCCCAGGACGTTGCCTAAGAAAACGGGAATCATGTTGTAGAAAAATTGACCCCAGCTGACGTTTGCGCCCGCCCAAATGCCGGCCGGAATGATGAACATATTGGCAACAAAGTGTTGAAAGCCGATTAATACGAAGATCATAACCGGGAACCACATGGCTAAGATTCGTCCTGAAGTATGGCGTGCGCCGAAATAAAACCAGATGCCCATACACACCATCCAGTTACATGCGATGGCGGAAACGAATGCGCGGCCGAAGTCCATATTGACTTTGGCTTCGGCAATGGCAATGGTTTTCGCTGTGGCCGGTCCTTCGGCAAGGCCGACGTAGTGGCCGAGGAAATAGGCCATGGCTACGGCGCCTGCCAGATTGCCCAAGCTGACAATCAGCCAGTTGCGCACCAGTTTGTGGGTGCTGACTCGGCCGGTCAATCTGCCCAAAGCCATAATCATCATATTTCCTGTTGCCAACTCGCCGCCGCCGATTAAGATACAAATCAGTGCGATAGGGAACACGGATGCGCCCAACAGGGCGGCCAGACCGTTCCATTCGGCAGGAATGCCGCTGATGACGCGCAGGCAGGCAAGATAGCCGAAGCCGACATAACCGCCGCCCAAGAAACTCAAAATCACCAACATCTTGATGCTGAATTCAGATTTGGCGCAACTCTTGCCGATGGCGTCCTGCAAAATTTCATGAGGGAACAGGTCTCGTGTATCCATGAAGTTTCCTTAAGGTTAATATAAGAATAAAAATATCTTTCTTTATCATACGGATGGCGAGTTTGCCTGAGAATATGGCGGACAGGAAATAACGGCTGATTGTAAGGATAGAAGCGTAGGTTATATATTGGCAGCCGATGTGTGAAAGGCCGTCTGAAAGCAATACTTTCAGACGGCCTTTAGATGGGGGAATGGAAATTATAAGCGCGTTACGCTTAAAACGCCTTTGATGTCGCCCAGACTGGCTAATACGCGCGGCAGGTCGTTGACTTGGCGGACTTCAAGGGTAAAGCGCATACTGGCTTCCAAATCGCGTGATTGGGTTTGCACCGCGGTAACGTTGAGCTTGTGCCGCGCCAGCGCATCCGAAACGTCGCGCAGCAAACCGGAGCGGTCTTGGGCGCGGATTTCGACATCGACGGCAAACACTTGTCCTTCCTGTAGGGCTGCCCAGCTTGCGTTCAACACTTTTTCCGGAGCCTGCTCGGCAAGGTGGCGGAAAGAAGGGCAGGTGCAGCGGTGGACGGAAATGCCGCGGTCGCGGGTAACAAAGCCCACAATATCGTCGGGCGGCGCGGGTTTGCAGCATTTGGCAAGCGTGGTCATCAGGCCGTCTTCGCCGTCAATCAGAATGCCGTTTTTGCCGCCTTTTTTGATTTTGGACTGTTTGACGATATTGGTCTCGTCAACCGGTACCGGAGCCGGTTCGATCAAAGCGCCGCAGGCCTTGCTGATGGCGCGGTTGGAAATTTCGCCCTGACCGATGGCCGTATAGAGTTCGTCGGTTTTTTTGAAGCCGAGTTTTTCCGCCAATGCTTGCAGATTGGGTTTGGGGAAGATTTTTGACAACTGTTTGTCCAGTTGGGCCCGGCCTGTTTCGCGCACGGTATCCGCATTTTGCTGGCGGATGAAGGCACGGATTTTGCTGATGGCGCGGTTGGATTTGACCCAGCCTTCGTAGAGCCAGTTGACGGAAGGATTTCCTTCTTTTGCAGTAATGATTTCAACACGTTGTCCGTTTTCCAAAGGCGTGGACAGCGGCACGATTTGTCCTTCGACTTTTGCACCGCGGCAACGGTCGCCCACGCTGCTGTGCAGGGCGTAGGCAAAGTCGATGGGGGTCGCTCCGGTGGGCAGGGAGAGGACTTTGCCGTGCGGGGTCAGGACGTAAATCGTGTCGTTGAAAAGCTCGGTTTTGAAAGCGGCGGCGAGGTCTTCCTTGCCGCTTTCGGCCATGTTTTCGCGCCAGTCCAAGAGTTGGCGCAACCAGGCAATTTTCTGTTCGTAAGCGGAATCGCCCTTGCCGCCTTCTTTATAACGCCAGTGGGCGGCGACACCGAATTCGTTGAATTGGTGCATGTCGAAGGTGCGGATTTGGACTTCCACGCCTTTGTCTTCCGGGCCGACGATAACGGTGTGCAAACTTTTATAGCCGTTGCCTTTCGGGTTGGCGATGTAGTCGTCGAACTCGCCTGGAATCGGCTGCCAGAGACTGTGGACGATACCCAGCGTGGTGTAACACTCGGGAACGGTGTCGACCAAAATCCGTACGGCGCGGATGTCGAACAAACCATCGAAAGTGAGCTTTTTCTTCACCATTTTTTTGTAAATGGAGTAGATGTGCTTCGGTCTTCCGGCAACTTCAAAATGAATATTGTATTTTTTCAGTTCCGTACGCAGGATATTGAGGAAGTTTTCGATGTATTCGAGGCGCTCGGTGCGTTTTTCGTCCAAAAGCAGGGCGATTTCGCGGTATTTTTCCGGTTCTTGATGGCGGAAGCCCAAATCTTCGAGCTGCCATTTGAGTTGCCACACGCCCAAGCGGTTGGCGAGCGGGGCAAAAATGTCGAGGGTTTCTTTGGCAACGGCGCGTTTTTCAGGATTGTCGGGAACGTTGCTTAAGAATTGCAGGGTGCGCGTGCGCATCGCCAGTTTGATCAGGACGACGCGGATGTCGGTAACCATCGCCAACAGCATTTTACGCATGGTTTCGGCTTGTTGGGCGCGCTCTTCCGGCGTGGCAAGGCTGTCCACGCGTGCGAATTGGGTCAGTTTTTGTACTTCGTCTACGCCTTTGACCAGCTCGCAAACGGTGCTGTTGCAGCGTTCGGCAACCAATTCTTGCCAAGTGGGAACGTATTTGCCGATGTCGGACAAAATCGTAGCGGCTACGGCATCGGGCAATAAGTCGAGTTCGCTGACGATTTGCATCGAACCGAGGAAATGTTCCATTAAAGGCTCGCCGTAAGTCGTTAGGGCATCGGCGGGATAATGTTCTTTAGCCAGGTCAAAGGCCGTCTGAATCAGGTTTTTATCGGGATCAGGCAGCGCGGCAACATAGCCGTCGAACCATGCGAGGAGGCCTTCCAGCGTTACGCTCGATGTTTGGGGCGTTTGGCGAATAGTGGTCATGGCGTGCGTTTTTTTCTTCTTGATAAAAACGTTGCCATTGTAACAGTTTATTGCCGGCAGCCCTAGATTTGTATGCAAAGGTGGCACTATGTTTCAGGAAGCCTTGTTTCAGACGGCCTTGGGTGTTATGGTTAACCGTTTTGAAATTTTAAGGATCATTTCGATGAAACTGTATATTTACGACCATTGCCCGTTTTGCGTTCGTGCAAGGATGATTTTCGGCTTGCGCGATGTGGCGGTGGAAGAGGTCGTCTTGGCGAACGATGACGAAGCTACGCCGATTGGCATGATTGGCTCAAAACAAGTGCCGATTTTGCAAAAAGAAGACGGTTCGTTTATGGGTGAAAGTTTGGATATTGTCCACTATATCGATCAAGGCCGTCTGAAAGAAGAGGTTCGTCCCGAGGTTCAGGCTTGGTTGGACAAAGTGGGCGAATACAATAATAAATTGGTTCAGCCGCGCATGGTTAAAATCGACCTGCCCGAGTTTGAGACCGATGAAGCGAAACAATACTATATCGACAAAAAAGAGAAAAATATCGGCAATTTCGAGACCAACCTGAACAAAACGGCGCAGTATCTGGAACGTCTGCATCAAGACTTGGCCGAACTGGAAACGCTGGTGTGCGAAGGCGAGGGTTTGGGCGGTGAAATCAGTTTGGAAGATATCCTGACTTTCCCTATTTTGCGCAACCTGACCGTTGTGCGCGGTATTCAATGGCCGCAAAAATTGATGGATTATTTGTTGGCGATGAGCGAGCGATCCGGCGTGGCTCTGTATTTTGACCGCGCGTTGTAATGAATGTTTGAAACATGAAAAAAGGCCGTCTGAACATCTTTCAGACGGCCTTTCGTTTAATAAGCAATCGTATCGGCAACCTGTGACAAACCGTTTTCCAACGATTCAAGCATGGCGGTATAGCCGTCGCCTTGTTGCGGCGTAATGGCGTGAAACGGTTTGCTGCGTCCGTCCGGCCATTGTGCATAACCGCTGATGGTGGTCTGCCCCTGATAGCTGCCTTGGAAGGCTTCGATATAGACTTTCAGGGTTTGGCTGCTTTGGCTGCGTGAAGCAGGGACGAAAGTATGGCGCGGATTGAGGCGGTTGAGCTTGTTGCTGAGGTTGGCCGCCAACGCGCCATCAAGCGGTGCTGCCCAAAGGTGGTTTTTCGCCATATTCACATGATAGGCGTCGGTTTGGTAAACGAGGCCGCCGTTGGCAAGCGGTTCGGCAAGGTTGACTTTGACCGCGATTTCGTTGCCTTGTGCAGCCGGACGGATGTATTGGCTGTCGGGCAGGACGAAATATTGTGTGCTTTGCGCGGTGCCGCAGGCGGCAAGCGTCAGGGCGGCGGCAATCGGGAAGAGGCGCATTATCGGCTTCCTTTCGGGATAGGGTCTTTGCTGCTGCTGTTGAAAATCAGCGCATTGGGTTTTTCTTTCAAAGTATTAATCACGGGTTGAACGTCTCTGAGGGTCTTGTCCAAACTTTGCAGCGTATTTTGTACATCGCCGTAGATAGGCGATTGCGGCGATACACCTTGCAGGGTTTGACGCAACTCTTTCAGGGTTTGGCTCAGCTCGTTCGGAATGTTTTGCGTTTGCGGTTTGCTGACCAGTTTGTCAATAGAGCTTAAAGCGGCATTGGCGGATTTGAGTGTGGACTTGAGTTCGGCAAGCGAGCCGTTCAAGCCGGCAACGGTTTTATCCAATGGCAGATTGTTGAACTTGTCTAACAAGTCGGCGACTTTTGCCTGCAAATCGTCCAAACCGCCGCCTTGGGTTGCGATAACGGTATCGCCGGCATAAACGGTATGCGGTCTCAGCTTAGGCGAGGCGGAAGGCTGATCGTTCAACTCAATCATTTTGCTGCCGGTCAGCAGGTTGTTGCTGGAGATGGTGGCAGTCAGGCCTTTGTTTAAGGCCGTCTGAAATTGTTGTTTCCAATGTTCTTTGCTTTGTTCGTCGGCATTGATTTCCAAACGGGAAGGCTCGATGCGGATGCGCACGGGAATCCAGCCGTTTTCAAACAAATGCAGGCTGTCGTTTCGGTCAAAATAGGGAACATCGGAAACCACGCCGACATTCAAGCCTTTGTATTCGACGGGAGAACCGGCAGTCAGGCCGCGTACGGATTGTTTGAAAAACGCAGTGTAATACAGTGAGCGGTCATCAGGCAGATTGGCCACTTCGCTGCGGCTGTCATAAAGCGTGAAGCTGTCTTCGCTTTTGACGTTTTTACTGTTTTTGGTTTTCGGCGAATCAAACGAAATCGCGCCCGACAGCAGGGCAGGCAGAGGAGCGGAGTTGAGTTTGACGCCGCTGCCTGTGGTTTCGATATTGATGCCGCTCTCCAACCAGAAACGGCTTTCCGAATTAATCAGTTTGTCGTTGGGGCTTTGGATGAAAATGGTGTAATGCACGCTTTGGTCGGACGGGTCGAAATGCGCGCTTTCTACTTGGCCGACCATAAAGTTTTCATACAAAATCGGGCTGCTGGCATTGAGGATGCGGTCGTTTTTGCCGACCAAATTCAGGCGCAGGCCGCTTTGGCCGATGGCGGCAATCGGCGGAATGTCCTGCACGACAAACACATCTTGGGTTTCGCTGCTTTTGCCCGGCGTAAATGCGATATAGGAGCCGGAAAGCAAAGTGCCCAAACCGGTAACGCCGCTTTGGTCGATACGCGGTTTGACCACCCAAAATTGGGTATCGCTGCGGATAAGGTCTTTGGCATCGGCGCTGAGTTGGGCGGTAACTTCCACGCCTTTTTGGTCGTCGCGCAATTTGATGCGGGTAACGTGTCCGACATCGACGTTCAACACTTTAATAATAGTGTTGTTGACTTCGATGCCTTCGGCGCTGTCCATCAACAGCGTAACGACAGGGCCTCGGTTGCGTATGTCTTTAACCAAAAGCCAGCCGCCGGCAATCAGCGCAATCAGCGGAATCAGCCACACGACAGACGTGAAGACATTGGTTTTCTTGACACGCGCCGGGGCGTGATAATTGGGTGAAGAATCGTGTTTTTTCATTGTTTTAAGGTCTGGTCAGAATCAAGGCCGTCTGAAAGCTGCTGTTGCTTGTCCCAAATCAGACGGGGATCGAAATAATAGGCCGAAAGCATGGTCAAAATAACGACCAGGCAGAAATAAACTGCCGCACCACCCGGCACAACGCGCGCCATATTGGTGTGGAACGAACTCATCAAAATAATAATCACAAAAATATCAATCATCGACCAGCGGCCGATGGATTCGGTAATCCGATACAAAACCGACATCTTGTCCGCGCTCATCACAGGCTTGAAGTATGCGGAATAAATCAAAACCGCCATCGCGATAATCTTCAATACAGGCACCATAATGCTCGCGCTAAAAATAATCACCGCAATCAACCGGTCGCCGTCGTCCCACATATAAACAATGCCGTTGAAAATTGTATTGATCTCCAAAGCCGTCGGGTTGGACGAAATCATAATCGGCAGGATGTTGGCAGGGAAATACAGGATAAACGCCGCCACTAAAAACGCCAGCGAAATGCTCAGGCTTTTCGGGCGGCGGCGGTATAAGTCCGCACCGCAAACGCCGCAAGGCTGCTCGTCTTTATCGCGGAAATACAGGCAGCGGCTGCAACAGATTTTGTCTTCAGAGGCCGTCTGAACCGCATGGCCGCCGGTTAAACGGTGAATCTTATAATAAACCCAATGCTGCGGAATCGATACCGAAGTCCGAATCAGCATGACCGACAGCGGAAACATCAGATAAAACGCCGAGCCGAACTCTACCGTAGCAACGGACGAGAGTTTGATATACGCCACCAAAGTGGAAATGAAAAACACATCCACCATAATCCAATGACGCAGCCGCACCAATACGCGCGTCGCAAAGCGCAGCGCAGGGTAGGCCTTTTCGCGTATCAAAGCCGTATAAACATACAGGCAGAGCAGTAAAAACAATAAAGGCGCACCGAAAGTAAGGATAAACATCACTTCCGCCAGAAAACCGTAATCCAGCGAAATCAAAAGCCGCATCATTTGCGGCAACGACAAAATCGAAGTAACACCGAACAAATCCACCCGGATATACACCATATTGTACGCAAACGCCATCAGAATCAAGGTTGTCAGCGCATAGGCAATCGGCGCGATATACGGATTGTTTTCCACCTCTACGATTTCATGGTTGCATACCGGACAATGCGCTTCCTGCCCCTGACGCAGGCGCGGAATATCCATACGGCAGCCGCAATCCGGGCATTCCACCGTATGTGCAGGCAGCGTCGCATCAGGAAGATAAGACTTGTAGCGCCACCAGCGATGGTAGGCAGGAATCCGTTTCATGGTTCGGCAGGGGGTAAAGAAGGTGCAAAGAGTGTCGCATTATAAAGGAAAACAGCAGGATAGCCCAAATTTAGCAGATATTTGGTTGAATGGCGGCTGCTTCATAAGAAGGCCGTCTGAAAAGGCAGCAAAGGTTTTAGAAGACGCTGGCTATGGGCCGTTAGATTTTATTAATAAGACCCAATTGAATTTATTGTCATTGAAATAGAAATGATATATATTATATTTAAAAAAGATGAGACTTATTGAATTGCAAAAGGCACGCCAACACTGAGCCGGAAGCATTTAAAAAGTTACATTCTTTGTTTTTAAAACGATTCTTTTCAAATTAGACGGTATTTTTAACCATAAAGGCCGTCTGAAACCGTTTGTCCTCTATTCAAAGGAAACATCATGAGTGAAACACAAGAGCTGACTTTCGCCAAACGCTTGAAAGAACAAACCACAGTTACACACGACAGCGTTGATAACTTGGTTATGTTTGTTCAGCCTTTCGTCAGCAAAGAAAACTACATCAAATTTTTGAAACTCCAATCAGTTTTCCACAAAGCTGTTGATCACATCTATAAAGATGCCGAATTGAACAAAGCCATTCCCGAACTCGAATACATGGCGCGTTACGATGCTGTAACCCAAGACCTGAAAGACTTGGGCGAAGAGCCTTACAAATTCGACAAAGAATTGCCGCATGAAACAGGCAATAAAGCCATCGGCTGGCTCTATTGCGCCGAAGGTTCAAATTTAGGTGCCGCTTTCTTGTTCAAACACGCTCAAAAACTCGAATACAACGGCGAACACGGCGCACGCCACCTGGCCCCGCATCCCAACGGCCGCGGCAAACACTGGCGCGCTTTCGTCGAGCACCTGAATGCCCTGAACTTAACTCCGGAAGCAGAGGCAGAAGCCATTCAAGGCGCGCAGGAAGCGTTTGCCTTCTATAAAGTGATTCTGCGTGAAACCTTCGGTTTGCCGGAAGGCACAGAAGCCCCCGAAGGCATGACGCCGCACAGACATTAAAAATAATGAAACAAACAAGGTCTCGGCATGGATGTTTGCAGAGACCTTTAATTACACGACACAGATTTAGTTGTACGGGTTGCTGTCTTATTAATCATTAATGATTATCAGAAATTTTTTATGCATTAACTGATGGATGAACAATCCATTACATCTTGAGTTGATAATATGAAACCATTACAAATGCTCCCTATTGCTGCGCTGGTCGGCAGTATTTTCGGCAATCCAGTCTTGGCAGCGGATGAAACTGCAACCGAAACCACACCCGTTAAAGCAGAGATAAAAGAAGTCCGCGTTAAAGGCCAGCGTAATGCGCCTGCAACCGTGGAACGTGTCAACCTTGGCCGTATCCAACAAGAAATGGTACGCGACAACAAAGACTTGGTACGTTATTCCACCGATGTCGGCTTGAGCGACAGCGGCCGCCATCAAAAAGGCTTTGCCGTACGCGGTGTGGAAGGCAACCGTGTCGGCGTCAGCATTGACGGCGTAAACTTGCCTGATTCTGAAGAAAACTCGCTGTATGCCCGTTATGGCAACTTCAACAGCTCACGTTTGTCTATCGACCCTGAACTCGTACGCAACATCGAAATTGTGAAGGGCGCAGACTCTTTCAATACCGGCAGCGGTGCATTGGGTGGCGGCGTGAATTACCAAACACTGCAAGGTCATGATTTGCTGTTGCCTGAGCGTCAGTTCGGCGTGATGATGAAAAACGGTTACAGCAGCCGCAACCGCGAATGGACAAATACACTCGGTTTCGGCGTGAGCAACGACCGCGTGGATGCCGCTTTGCTGTATTCGCAACGTCGCGGTCATGAGACTGAAAGCGCGGGCGAGCGTGGTTATCCGGTAGAGGGCGCCGGCAGCGGAGCGAATATCCGTGGTTCTGCGCGCGGTATTCCTGACCCGTCCAAACATAAATACCACAGCTTCTTGGGTAAGATTGCTTACCAAATCAACGACAACCATCGTATCGGCGCATCGCTCAACGGCCAACAGGGGCATAATTACACGATCGAAGAGTCTTATAACCTGACCGCTTCTTCTTGGCGCGAAGCCGATGACGTAAACAGACGGCGCAATGCCAACCTGTTTTACGAGTGGACGCCCGATTCGAATTGGTTGTCGTTGTTGAAAGCGGACTTCGATTATCAGAAAACCAAAGTAGCGGCGGTTAACAACAAAGGCTCGTTCCCGATGGATTATTCTACCTGGACGCGCAACTATAATCAGAAGGATTTGGACGAAATCTACAACCGCAGCATGGATACAACCTTCAAACGCATTACATTGCGTATGGACAGCCAACCGCTGCAACTGGGCGGGCAGCACCGCCTGTCGTTTAAAACCTTTGCCAGCCAGCGTGATTTTGAAAACTTAAACCGCGACGATTATTTCTTCAGCGGCCGCATTGTCCGAACAGCCAGCACCATCCAGCATCCGGTGAAAACCAACAACTACGGTTTCTCGCTGTCTGACCAAATCCAATGGAACGACGTGTTCAGCAGCCGCGCAGGTATCCGTTACGACTACACCAAAATGACGCCGCAGCAACTGAATGCCGAGTGTCATGCTTGTGACAAAACACCACCTGCAGCCAACACTTATAAAGGCTGGAGCGGATTTGTCGGCTTGGCGGCGCAGCTGAGCCAAACATGGCGTTTGGGTTACGATGTAACTTCCGGTTTCCGCGTGCCGAATGCGTCTGAAGTGTATTTCACTTACAACCACGGCTCAGGTACCTGGTTGCCTAATCCGAACCTGAAAGCCGAGCGCAGCACCACCCATACCCTTTCTCTGCAAGGCCGCAGCGAAAAAGGTACTTTGGATGCCAACCTGTATCAAAGCAATTACCGCAACTTCTTGTCTGAAGAGCAGAAGCTGACCACCAGTGGCGATGTCGGCTGTACTCAGATGAATTACTACTATGGTATTTGTAGCAATCCTTATTCCGAAAAACTGGAATGGCAGATGCAAAACATCGACAAGGCCCGAATCCGTGGTCTTGAGCTGACAGGCCGTCTGAATTTAGGTCAAGTGGTTTCTTTTGTACCTGAAGGCTGGAAATTGTTTGGTTCTGTCGGTTACGCGAAGAGCAAACTGTCAGGCAACAACAGCCTGCTGTCCACTCAGCCTCTGAAAGTGATTGCCGGTGTCGATTACGAAAGCCCGAGCGAAAAATGGGGTGTGTTCTCCCGCCTGACTTATTTAGGTGCGAAAAAAGCCAAAGACGCTCAATATACCGTGTTTGAAAACACTGGTTGGGGTACGCCTTTGCAAGAAAAAGTAGTAGATTACCCATGGCTGAACAAATCGGCTTATGTGTTTGATATGTACGGCTTCTACAAACCAGTGAAAAACCTGACCCTGCGCGCGGGCGTGTATAATGTGTTCAACCGCAAATACACTACTTGGGACTCTCTGCGCGGTCTGTACAGCTACAGCACCACCAACGGCGTTGACCGCGATGGCAAAGGCTTAGACCGCTATCGCGCCCCAGGCCGCAATTACGCTGTATCGCTGGAATGGAAATTCTAAGCAGTTAACGGATAGCCAAAGGCCGTCTGAAAGTTTTAATGACTTTCAGACGGCCTTTTTTATTTAAAACGAAATTTTTAAACGGATAACAACGGCTGCTGCCGAACAATCGCGCGGATGATGACGCGGTTGGGGTGTAGCGCGGTTCTCAGCCTTTGCGATAGCGGATGCGGCAAGCCGAGTATTTCGGCTGTAATGGCGGCGGCGCAGATGGGGGCTGTCGCCAGTCCGCGCGTGCCGTATGCCGTATTGATGTAGGCATTGGGCAGGTAAGGGCAGGGGATACTGTCGAGGCGGTAGTTTTTGTCCAATGCCAGCTTGGCGTAGGCGGACTGCATGGCGGCGATGTCGCCGAGTGTGCCGACAACGGGCAAGTGGTCTAGGCTGTCGCAACGCAGGGCGGCATGGCCTTGTGTGGATTGGAGCGGTGGAGTTTGCAGGCCGTCTGAAAACAGGGATTGTGCCAATGGCGGATTAAGCTGGTGCAGGGCGGCACGGTTGTCGGCTTCTTCGTGCGGATACCAAGTTTCATCGTTGCTGTTGAGGACAAATGTTGCGCCGTAGCAGTGGCGGCCTTGCCAGCTCGGGCTGATGTAGCTTTCGCCGGAAATGGCGCAACGCAGCTTTTGTGAAAACGGGCTGGCGGATACAACGCCGGTTTGGCCGCGGATTTGGCGGAAAGGCAGGGCTGAGACATTGGTGTCGGCGGCAGTCGGGCTGTGCGCACCCATACAGTAAACGATATGGCTGGCGTTGAAATGCGCATTTGGCGTGTGTGCCGTCCATTGTGTGCCGTCATGCGATACGGCGGTCAGCGGTGAGTGTTCGTGCAACTCGATCAGTGGATGGTTCAATAAGGCATGCACGACGGCGGGCGGATTCAGCCATACGCCTTGCGGCCAGTAAAGGCCGTCTGAAAATACGTCTATGCCTGCAATGTGTGCGGCTTCTTCGGCAGATACGCTGCGGTAAAGGTGTTTATGCTGGTGTTGCAAACCCAAGGCTTGATTGCGTTTGCGTTCGCTGTCGTCAAAATTCAAATGCAATACGCCGTCGCCGCCCCATACGTCGGAGTCGGGCAGCAAGTCTTCCAGCAATCGGCGCGTGTAGCCGTAGCCTGTTAGCAGCAGCTCGGTTTGTTCGGTATCGTGTGGCGAGATTTTGGCGTAGAGCAAGCCTTGGCGGTTGCCGCTGCCTGCCTGCGCTGCTTTTCCGGCCTCTAAAACGGTAACGCGTACGCCGTGTTCCGCCAGTTTGCGTGCGGTTGCTGCACCGGCAATGCCTGCGCCGATAATCAGGACGTGTTCGGGCGCGGCTTGATGTTCAGGCCGTCTGAACCAAGGTTTTAGGGGAATAGGGGCGGATTGGGGTATGGCTTCGGTTTGCCATTCGATATGATGGAAATGTTCGTGTAAGCAGTCGGCGCGGTGTGGCGGAACCAGCCAAAGGTGCACGTCAGGCAAGAGGTTTTCTAAAACATTGACGCTGTTGAACTGAAGGCATTTCATGGCTTGAACGAGGCGGTTGTTCAGACGGCCTTCAAGCTCGGAGGGATGATTTGACAGCGGAAAATCGGGAATATGGTTTTCAGGCAGACAGACAATCAAATAAAGCGGCGCGGTATGGTGTTCGATGGCGCGGCAAAGGTCGGTAAGGGTGGGTGTGGTGTTCCAAGCAAGGCAGGTCATGATGAAAGGCCGTCTGAAAAAAGAGGTTTTATTGTAACGCGGTTTGCGCGGATAGAATATCCGGACGGGTTTTGATAAAATCTTTCGATATTTGTTTTCTCATTGATTTTCATACAGGAATTTTATGCGCCGTCTTTTATTGTGCCTTCTCGCTTCCGGCTTGCCCGTTGCCTGTTTATCCGCGCCGCCGGATAACGGCGGCCAAGCCTTTCAGCCCGAACGGTGGGCAACACCCATTAAACACGATGCCAACCTTTATCGCATCGATGACAAGCTTTACCGCAGCGAGCAGCCCGTTGCCGAAGATGGCGAAGCCATCGTCAAGCTGGGCATTCAGAGCGTGATCAACCTGCGCTTTTTCGACCGCAACGATGACGACCATTTGAAGGCGTATGGTTTGACCTTGTTAAACCGTCCGTTGCTGTCATGGAGCATTAAGCCGAAAGAGATTGCGGAAATCCTATACCTGATTGAAAAACAACAGCAAAACGGCGCAGTGCTTATCCATTGTTATCACGGCGCGGACCGTACCGGTTTGATTGCCGGAATGTACCGCATCATTTATCAAGGCTGGCCGGTGGAAGAGGCAAAAGCCGAAATGCAACATGGACCTTACGGTTATCACAGCATTTGGAAAAACATTGCCAAGCTGTTTACCGAAGAGAAAGTCAAGCAGGTTAAAACGCATTTGGAAGCCTTGCGCAAACGTGGTTGACGCCAAGATTCAAAACATAAAAAGGCCGTCTGAAAGATTTGTTTTTTCAGACGGCCTTTTTAATGACAGATGACTTAAATCACAAAATCCGTAGATGATAATTGAATGCTTTGATCCATATCGGCAGAAGGGGTTTTGGAAGAGCGGCCGACCGGTTTGGCCGGTACGCCGACAACGGTAATCGAAGACGGTACGTCGGCAACCACCACGCTGCCTGCGCCGATTTTGGCATTTTTGCCGATGCGGATGTTGCCCAAAATCGAAGCGTTCGCACCAATCATCACGCCGTCGCCGATTTTCGGGTGGCGGTCGCCGCTTTCTTTGCCCGAACCGCCCAGCGTTACGCCGTGTAGGATGGAAATATTGTTGCCCAAGACGGCGGTTTCGCCGGCCACAAAACCGGTGGCATGGTCGAGCATCAAACCATGACCGAAACGGGCGGCCGGGTGGATATCGACGCCGAACACTTCCGACATGCGGTTTTGCAGGAAATACGCCAGCGTTTTGCGGCCGTTTTGATAGAGCCAGTGGTTGATGCGGTGTGCCTGTACGGCGTGGAAACCTTTGAAATACAACAGCGGCAGCGAATATTCATCACAAGCCGGGTCGCGCTCGTAAATGGCTTTCAAGTCGGCCTCGACACATTTGCTGATGCGGGTGTCCGCACTTAAAGCCTGCTGATAGATTTCAAACAACGCGCGCACGTCCATAATCGGGCTGCCGAGCTTGCTGGAAAGATGGTAGGCAAGTACCGAATCGAGCGAATCGTGGCGCAACACGGTTTGGTGCAGGAAGCTTGCCAGCATCGGTTCGGCCGCGGCGGCCGCTTCGGTTTCTTCGCGGATGGTGTGCCACAGATTAAAATCGGTTGAATTCAAATGGTCTTTTTTCATGTTTGAGGCCGTCTGAAGAATACAATCAGATGGCTATCTTACCGTTTTCCAACGTCTTTTAACAAGGCATTTGATAATCGACGTTCAAATGCTTGAAGTTTTTTCAGACGGCCTTATATATGAAACATCGAATATCAACACGCTAAAAGGATGTCAGAAATGACGGAGCATAACGAACAACATCAACACGAAGCAGAAGAAGCGGCAGCCGTAGAAACTGCCGAAACCGTTGAAACCGAACAGGCCGAACCGACTTACGAAGAACTTCAGGCGCGTGTCGCCGAGTTGGAAGGCCAGCTCAAAGACAGCGAATTGCGCGGTCTGGCAAACGAGCAAAACCTGCGCCGCCGCCATCAGCAGGAAATCGCCGACACCCATAAATTCGCCGGACAAAAATTTGCAGCAGAAATGTTGCCGGTTAAAGATTATCTCGAAATGGCGCTGCTGGACCAAAGCGGCAATTTCGATGCGCTGAAAATGGGCGTGCAAATGACTTTGAACGAGCTGCAAAAAGCGTTTGATGCCACCCATATTAAAGAAATCAACCCGCAGCCGGGCGACAAACTCGATCCGCACCAACATCAAGCGATGCAGGCAGTCGTCAGCGAGCAAGAGCCGAATACCATCGTCAGCGTGATGAAAAAAGGCTATACATTGGCCGACCGCGTGCTGCGTCCTGCAATGGTTGTCGTGGCGAAAAAAGAAGATTGAAGGCATCGCTTGATAAAGTTTATCAAGCATAAAATTTTCAGACGGCCTTATCCGGTTTCAAAACCCGATGTTCTGCTATTGGAAAATCATTCTGATAAACCGGAATCGGAAAATGAAAACCGGGCCGTCTGAAAAAAGAATAAACAGCTTGTGGATAAATAAATCAAGCACTTGAATTTAATCTTAAAAAAAATTCAAATTAGGCCTTGAAAAAAAATGAAGCAACCTTATTTACAAGCCATCGGAACGAAATGTTCCACAGGATTATTAATTAAGAAAAGTTTATTTAGGAGCAACATAATATGGCAAAAGTAATCGGTATTGACTTAGGTACAACCAACTCTTGTTTGGCCATTTCTGAAAACGGTCAAACCAAAGTAATCGAAAACGCAGAAGGCGCACGCACCACTCCTTCCGTTATCGCTTATTTGGACGGCGGTGAAATCCTCGTCGGCGCGCCAGCAAAACGCCAAGCGGTAACCAACGCTAAAAACACTATTTACGCCGCCAAACGTTTGATCGGCCACAAATTTGAAGACAAAGAAGTACAACGCGACATCGAATCCATGCCTTTTGAAATCATCAAAGCCAACAACGGCGACGCATGGGTGAAAGCACAAGGCAAAGAGCTGTCTCCTCCTCAAATTTCCGCAGAAGTTTTGCGTAAAATGAAAGAAGCAGCCGAGGCTTACTTGGGCGAAAAAGTAACCGAAGCCGTGATTACCGTTCCTGCTTACTTCAACGACAGCCAACGTCAAGCGACTAAAGACGCAGGCCGTATCGCAGGTTTGGAAGTAAAACGCATCATCAACGAACCGACCGCAGCCGCTTTGGCATTTGGTATGGACAAAGGCGACAGCAAAGACCGTAAAATCGCCGTGTATGACTTGGGTGGCGGTACTTTCGATATTTCCATCATCGAAATCGCCAACATCGACGGCGACAAACAATTCGAAGTATTGGCCACCAATGGCGACACCTTCTTGGGCGGTGAAGACTTCGACCAACGCTTGATCGACTATATCATTGACGAGTTCAAAAAAGAACAAGGCATTGATTTGAAACAAGACGTCATGGCTCTGCAACGCCTGAAAGAAGCTGCCGAGAAAGCCAAAATCGAATTGTCCAGCGGTCAGCAAACCGAAATCAACCTGCCGTACATTACTATGGACGCAACCGGTCCGAAACACTTGGCCATGAAAATTACCCGTGCCAAATTCGAAAGCCTGGTTGAAGATTTGATCCAACGTTCTATTGAGCCTTGCAAAATCGCATTGAAAGATGCCGGCTTGAGCACCAGCGACATCGACGACGTGATTTTGGTCGGCGGTCAGTCTCGTATGCCGAAAGTACAAGAAGCCGTTCGAGACTTCTTCGGCAAAGAGCCTCGCAAAGACGTGAACCCTGACGAAGCCGTTGCCGTAGGCGCAGCAATTCAAGGCGAAGTATTGAGCGGCGGCCGCAGCGACGTATTGCTGCTGGACGTAACGCCTCTGTCCTTGGGTATCGAAACCATGGGCGGCGTGATGACCAAGCTGATTCAAAAGAACACTACTATTCCGACTAAAGCGTCTCAAGTGTTCTCTACTGCCGAAGACAACCAAAGCGCGGTAACCATCCATGTGCTGCAAGGCGAACGCGAACGCGCTTCTGCCAACAAATCTTTGGGTCAGTTCAACTTGACCGACATTGCACCTGCACCACGCGGTATGCCACAAATTGAAGTTACTTTCGACATTGACGCCAACGGTATCTTGCACGTTTCTGCCAAAGACAAAGGCACCGGCAAAGCCGCCAACATCACCATCCAAGGATCTTCCGGTTTGAGCGAAGAAGAAATCGAACGCATGGTGAAAGATGCCGAAGCCAACGCTGAAGAAGATAAAAAACTGACTGAATTGGTCGCTTCACGCAACCAAGCCGAAGCCCTGATTCACTCCGTGAAAAAATCTTTGGCTGACTACGGCGACAAACTCGACGCTGCCGAGAAAGAAAAAATCGAAGCTGCGTTGAAAGAAGCTGAAGAAGCCGTTAAAGGCGACGACAAAGCCGCTATCGATGCTAAAGCCGAAGCTTTGGGTACAGCCAGCCAAAAACTGGGCGAAATGGTTTACGCTCAAGCGCAAGCCGAAGCACAAGCAGGCGAGGGCGCACAAGCCGAGTCTTCTGCTAAGAAAGACGACGACGTTGTAGATGCCGACTTTGAAGAAGTAAAAGACGACAAAAAATAATTGATGCCGTCTGAAAAAAGCGCGAATCGAAAGTTCGCGCTTTTTGTTGTTTGGGGAATGTGTAAAGACGCTTTGTCAAAATTGGCAGTAAACTTTTAAAACCTTGCTACATCATTGTGTCGCCATACTTCTATTGCTGAATTTTGAACAGATTTCGCCGAATGCTGACAGCAGCTGGCAGTCAAGGCCATTAATATTTGTCCATCGCTTGAGTGCGAATAAATGCTTATTTTTACCTCAAATCAACCTCTTGAAAGAAGATAAATATGAAAAAACTGATTCAAATGACCTCTTTGATGGTTGCCGCTGCAGGTTTGGTCTTGACTCCAGTCGCTTCTGCGCATGGCAAGCACGACATGCATCCGAAACAAGAGCGTATCCACGAAAAAGCCAAACCGCACAAAATGAAAAAAACTGCACCTAAAGCCAAACACCACGCAGCCAAGCCCAAACATCATCAAGAGCATCGCCACGAACCTCATTAAGATGAATCCTCAACAATAAATAAGGCCGTCTGAAACCCAAACATCAGTTTTCAGACGGTCTTCGGTTTATCTGTCAAATAGCGCTTTGCCGTTTTTCTTGTGCCAAACGGGTCGGCTCCAGCCAGGCAATGTTTCTTTCTGCCAGCGCATCGCGCCAATAATCCAGTTTGGTATCCAAATCTTCAGAGAAACTGTCTTGATTCAAAAGCTGAATGATAACGCCGCCGTCCGTAGCTTCGGCCAAGCGGCTGATTTGACGCAAAATGCCGCGATCGGGAACAGTTTGCGTGCGTACGCCGATGAGAAGTTGCGCCGGAGTTTGTTTCAATTCGGCTTCCAATTGTTCCAAATCTTTTCTGCCGGCGACTACGCCTTTGTCTATCCACTCTTGCGCCAAAACGCCGGAAAACCAAAGCGGCTCAGGCCATTCCGTTTCCAGTGTAACAGCCCATTTAGGCGCATTGTTCAGCGTGATTTTGGATGAAACGGGAACGATGTTTTCCTGAAAGTCATCGGCATCAACAATCTTCTTCTGCCATGTGCGGAGAATGTTTTGATAGTAGGGCCGATTCAAATCCAAACGTTCGCGCAGGGTTTTTAAAGTAATCTTGCAAGCCAGCCAAGCAATCAAGCGCGGCAGAATGCCATAGCAGACAATGCTGCCGATGAGTAAACCCGCCCAAGCGCGCGCATCTTCGATATGATTGTTCAGACGGCCTGCAATTACGGCCTGACTGTCGGGAACAGGAAAGCCCAAACGTTCCGGCAGCCATGACAAAGCCTCAACCGTTTTCACCAATGCCGTATTGCTTAACAGCGTACTTTCCCAGTTGAACGTATATTGCCGCACTAAAAGCAGCAGCAAAACAGAAACCAACATCCCCGACAGCGTGCAAAGCCACAGGCCGTGAGAGGTTGCGCCAATCAGCCAACGCGTTTGTGGTTTGCACCATTCGTCCATATAAAGCCGCAAAATAGCCTGATTGACCGGGTCTTTTCCACGGAACCAAGTTGCCGGACTGCTGATAAAGTGCATATTTTTCAAACGCAGGAATAAAGTCGCCAGCCACACCAGCAGCATGACCGTATTCATGCCCAAAATCCCGGCCAATACCAGAAAAAAGTTCAGCCCCTGATTGTCCATCAACAGATAAGTGCTGGAAAAACCGACCGTAAACAACAACGTCGCCGCAACAATCCAAAGCCAAAACGAGCCCGTCTCCACCTGTTGCAACGCATATTTCAAATGCTTGTCGCGGTCGATAATTTGAGCGCGGCGTATCAGTTTTTCCTCATTGCCGCCGTCAATATGTCGCAACGCTTCCGTCGCCTGTACAGGATCTCCCGGAAAAATATAGGCACGCTCTTCAAGGATACGGACCAATTCGACAAGTTTTTGCGATGGATTCAACATAAATGATAGGCCGTGAAAGATAAAATGGAAACGTCTGTTATACCCACAAATAAACCCCTTTTTTGCAAAGGTCAAAAAATTAAAAGCAGTTTTGATTTTGGGTATATAGTGGAATAGATGTAAAAAAAGCAGCCCGAAAGCTGCTCATTTTGAGTGTGGTGCGGACGGAGAGACTCGAACTCTCACACCTCGCGGCGCCAGAACCTAAATCTGGTGCGTCTACCAATTTCGCCACGTCCGCACTAATTTGAATCGTGGATTATACACAAGATTAATGGGGGCGCAAAGTCTTGTTTGCTTGAATTTGTCGGTTTATCCCTTATATAATGACTTATTCCGGCCGTCTGAAAGCAGGGTTTGTTTTCAGACGGCCTCAACTTTCCATTTGGTGAGGAAGGGCTGATGCCTGCTTTATTAATTAAAGATTTTTTGCAGACGCAAGGTTTGAAGTTGCCTGCGGATGAGATACATGTTGCTTATTTGACTGCCCAGGCTGTGATTAAAATGGGCAATGCTTCGGTTGAGCGTTCGATTTTGTGGCCGTCTGAAAATGGTTGGCAGTTGGCGGATTATGTTGATGCCGAACATGAATGGTTGCTGAAACAGATTTTTATGGCTTTGGACTCGGTTGCCGAGCGCACCGAGCATTTGAAAAGCGCAGCCGTTTATACTGCGTTTCCGAAAGATGGTGCGTTGTCGCTGGTTCGTCTGAGCCGTTGGGGCGTGCCGTTGGAAAATGTGATTCCAATCGATGAGCCGGCCGGGCAGGCTTTTTTGGCTGTGCGTACGGCGCAAAGCGGCTGGATGAATGTTTGCCAGAATGTGGCGTATTGGCAGGAAATCGGTGAATTGTCGGACGAACGCAATCATCCCGGTTTGAGTCAGATTTCTGTTCCTGTCTGTATGCCCAGCGGTGCGGTTTTAGGCGTGGTACATGCTGAGTTTGATGTCAAAGACGGTGCGCCTGATGAAGTATTGGTGGCCTGGATTGCCCTTGCATTAGCCTTGGCGGAACCTTTGAAAAACCTCTTGGGCGTGGCTGAAAACGAGGAAGCGGAAAATGAGTAACGCGTTGAAGTTTGTCGCGTCATGCCGTTTGCCTACGGAATGGGGCGAATTTACCATGCACGGCTTCGAAGAAGAGGGCGGGCAGGAACATGTCGCATTGACGATGGGCGATGTTTCAGACGGCCTGCCTGTGTTGTCGCGTATTCATTCCGAGTGCTTGACCGGCGATGCTTTATTTTCGGTGAAATGTGATTGCGGTCCTCAGCTTCAAGCGGCAATGCAGGCTGTTCAGAAAGAAGGGCGCGGTGTTATCGTATATTTGCGCCAAGAAGGCAGGGGCATTGGTTTGATAAACAAAATCCGTGCGTATCGTCTGCAAGACCAAGGCTTGGATACGGTTGAGGCCAATGTTGCACTCGGCCTTCCTGTGGATGCGCGCGACTTTACTTTGGCCAAGCAGATTTATGATTATCTGCATATTCGTGAAGTCAGGTTGCTGACTAATAACCCTGAGAAAATTCAAACGTTGAAAGATTCCGGCATTAATGTGGTCGAACGGATTGCATTGCATGTCGGCGAAAATGTGGAAAATGAGCGTTATCTGCATACCAAGGCGGATAAATTGGGGCATTTGATTTTTGATTGATAGACGGGCATAACGGTTATTTTTATTGTTAAATAAAATATTCTATATTCTTTCAATGGGATATGTTTTTATTTGAATAAAAACCTTGCGCGTAATCTGATTTTTTGATTTAATGTCAGCTTATCGGGTGATTAGCTCAGTTGGTAGAGCGTCTGCCTTACAAGCAGAATGTCGGCGGTTCGACTCCGTCATCACCCACCAAGTTTCCTTTTCATTGTCTTTGACAGTGGATGCGCGGTGGTAGCTCAGTTGGTTAGAGTACCGGCCTGTCACGCCGGGGGTCGCGGGTTCGAGCCCCGTCCGCCGCGCCATTATTTAAAAAGCACTGATTATATCAGTGCTTTTTTGTTTGTCTTAAAGACATAATTCAGCCGCGAAAATAGAAACAGGTAAATAACTATAGTGTATTGAAATTGAAATACTGTTTAATCTTAATTTTCTTATGTTTTAAAAAAGGCCGTCTGAAGCTTTTAAAGTTTCAGACGGCCTTTAGTCTATTGAAATAATGGATTAAATATCCAATTCTGCCGTATCGCCTTCTTTTTCCATCCATGCACGGCGGGCGGCGGCTTCGCCTTTGCCCATCAGTTTGACGAAGATGTCACGTGTTTCGTCATCTGCGCCTTCCGGGATTTGCACCTGCAACAGACGGCGGGTGTCGGGGTGCATGGTGGTGTCTTTGAGCTGGTCGGGGTTCATCTCGCCCAAGCCTTTGAAACGGCTGATGGAATAGGCGGTTTCTTTAACACCTTCTTTTTGCAGCCGCTCCAAAATGCTGTCGAGTTCGTTTTGGTCGAGGGCGTAGAATTTACGGGCGGGTTTGCTCTTACCTTGTGCGTTGACATCGACGCGGAACAGCGGCGGCTGGGCGACGTAGATGTGTCCGTCGGCAATCAGTTTCGGGAAGTGGCGGTAGAACAGGGTCAACAGTAAAACTTGAATATGCGAGCCGTCCACGTCGGCATCGGACAGGATGGCGATTTTGCCGTAACGCAGGCCGCTTAAATCGGGATTGTCGTTGATGCCGTGCGGATCGACGCCGATGGCGACGGAAATGTCGTGGATTTCGGCGTTGCCGAAAAGCTGGTCGGGGTGGACTTCAAAGCTGTTGAGCACTTTGCCGCGCAGGGGTAGGATGGCCTGTGTGGCTTTGTCGCGGGCGAGTTTGGCGGAGCCGCCGGCGGAGTCGCCTTCGACAAGAAAGAGTTCGTTTTCGCGGATGTCTTCGCTTTCGCAGTCGGTCAGTTTGCCGGGCAGGACGGCGACGCCGCTGCCTTTTTTCTTTTCGATTTTTTTAACCGAACGCATCCGCGCCTGTGCCTGACGGATGGCGAGTTCGGCGATTTTTTTGCCGAAGTCCACGTTTTGGTTCAGCCACAATTCCAAAGGGTCGCCCGATACGGCGGCAACGAGTTTCAGCGCATCGCGGTTGGTCAGTTTGTCTTTGGTCTGACCTTGGAATTGCGGGTCGAGGACACGGGCGGAGAGGACGAAGGCGGTTTTGCCGAACACGTCGTCGCTTTGCACTTTCACGCCGCGCGGTAGGAGGTTGTGCAGATTGATGAAGTTGTTGACCGCGTTGAACACGGCTTGTTTCAAGCCTGCTTCGTGCGTGCCGCCCAACGGAGTAGGGATGAGGTTGACGTAGCTTTCGTTGGCGCACGAGCCTTCTTCCAGCCAAGTCAGGGCAAACGCAGCACCTTCGCCGATGCTGAAATCGCCGTTGTGGCCGTCTGAAATGTAGTTTTCGCAAGAGAAGATAGGCACAGCTTCTTGCGCATCGGCAATCAGGTCGGTCAGATAGCTTTTCAGGCCGTCCGGGTAGTGCCAAGTTTGGGTGTATGCTTCGTCTTCGCCTTTAACCGGACGGGTCAGGGAAACGCGCACGCCGGGCAACAACACGGCTTTGGCGCGCAATAAGCGCTCGAGTTCGGGAATGCTGTAATTCGGGCTTTCGAAATATTTGCCGTCCGGCCACACGCGCACTTCGGTGCCGCTGTCTTTGACGGCGCATTTGCCCACTTCAGTCAAAGGCTCGATGACGTCGCCACCGGAAAAGACGATGCGGTGGATTTTGCCTTCGCGCTTGACCGTTACCTCAAGGCGGGTGGAGAGGGCGTTGGTGACGGATACGCCGACGCCGTGCAGACCGCCCGAAAAGGCATACGCGCTGCCGCCGTCTTTTTTATTGAACTTGCCGCCTGCGTGCAGACGGGTGAACACGAGTTCGACTACGGGTACGCCTTCTTCAGGGTGCAGGCCGACGGGAATACCGCGGCCGTTGTCGCGCACGGAAAGCGAACCGTCTTCATGAATTTGCACGTCAATTTCAGTCGCGAAACCGCCCAACGCTTCGTCCGCCGCGTTATCAATCACTTCCTGACAGATATGGGTCGGGCTGTCGGTACGGGTGTACATGCCGGGACGTTCTTTGACCGGCTCCAAACCTTTGAGAACGGTAATGCTGGATTCGCTGTATTGATTGTTTTTAGCCATAGGAATAATGTAAAGGCCGTCTGAAAGGAAGAAAAACAACGCTTTCAGACGGCCTGAAAGCGTTGGGGTTATAGGTTTTCTATTGGATTGCGACGGATAAATTCTTCATAGCTTTCTATGCCGCGCAAGAAACGGGAAAGTTCGGTCAATGCGCCCAAATACACACCGCGCTTGAAGTCGATGACTTCGTCAACCGGCGCCCAATATTGATGCCAACGCCAGCCGTCGAATTCAGGATGATGGCAGGCGCGGAGGTTGACATCGCTGTCGCGGCCGACCAAACGCAAAAGATACCAAATCTGTTTTTGTCCGCGATACGAACCGCGCCATTCACGGCGCACCCAGTGGCTGGGTACGTCATAGCGCAGCCAGTCGCGTGTGCGGCCGATAATTTTGACATGTTGCGGCAGCAGGCCGACTTCTTCGTACAACTCGCGGTACATGGCGGTCTCAGGGCTTTCGCCCGGCTTGATGCCGCCTTGCGGAAACTGCCAAGAATGTTCGCGTACGCGTTTGCCCCAAAAGACTTCGTTACGTTCGTTAATCAGGATAATACCGACATTGGGGCGATAGCCTTCTCTGTCTAACACGGGGTCGCCCTTCATTAAATTCAATCGTGCAATTTTCCCACAAATTGGGCAGTTTTGACAAATCTTGAGGCCGTCTGAATAAGCACACAGTTTTTTCCAGACGGCATGAAACCGTTTCTGAAAAAATGTTGTTTATGAATAAAACCATAGCTTCAGGCCGTCTGAAAAGGGAGAATTTTTTCTGCTTTAAGGTCTTGCATTCAAAAGCTTTTTGCCGTTTAATGCGAACCTTGCTGAATCAAGGGCAAAGGACACATGCCGGCCGCCCCCACAGTTTCCCTTTTGTAAGTGGCATCTGCCACCGCTGCAATATTTTTACCCCCCGAACAAAAGGTCTGAAACCATGAAAAAATCTTTGATGGCGGCGGCAATCGTGAGCCTCGTCTTGACTGCGTGCAGCGGCGGACAAGGAACCGCCGCAGAATCTTCCGCCTCTCAAACTTCCTCTTCCCAAACCGATAAACTCAATATCTACAACTGGTCGGATTATGTCGATCCGGCCACGCTGTCTGCGTTTGAAAACAAAACGCATATCAACGTCCGCTACGATTACTACGACAGCAACGAAGCGCTGGAAGCCAAGCTGCTGACCGGCAAGTCGGGTTATGATCTGGTTGCGCCGTCTATTGCCAATGTCGGCCGCCAGATTAAAGCCGGCGCATATCAAAAAATCGACAAATCGCAAATTCCCGATTACGCCAATATTGATCCCGATTTGTTGAAAATGATGGAAACCGTCGATCCGGGCAACGAATATGCCGTCCCTTATTTCTGGGGCATCAATACGCTGGCGATTAACAAGCAGCAGGTTCAAAAGGCTTTGGGTACGGACAAGTTGCCTGAAAACGAATGGGATTTGGTGTTCAACCCTGAATACACCCGAAAACTGAAATCCTGCGGCATCAGCTATTTCGACAGCGCCATCGAGCAGATTCCTTTGGCCTTGCATTATTTGGGCAAAGATCCGAACAGCGAAAACCCTGACGACATCAAAGCCGCCATCGATATGATGAAAAAAGTGCGTCCCGACATCAAACGCTTTACCTCGTCGGGCTATATCGACGATATGGCTGCCGGTAATCTTTGCGTATCGGTAGGCTATGGCGGCGACCTCAATATTGCCAAAACCCGAGCCAAAGAGGCCGGAAACGGCGTAGAAATCGAAGTATTGACACCGAAAAACGGCGTCGGTATTTGGGTGGATTCGCTGATGATTCCGCGTGATGCACAAAACGTGGCCAATGCACACAAATACATCAATCACACGCTCAACCCGGAAACAGCGGCCAAAAACGGCAACTATGTAACTTATGCTCCGGCCAGCCGTCCGGCGCGGGATTTAATGGATGAAAAATACACCTCTGACGAATCGATTTTCCCAAGTAAGGAATTGATGGAAAAAAGTTTCATCGTCTCTCCCAAGTCAACCGATGCGAGTAAACTCAGCGTTCGCTTGTGGCAGGCTTTGAAAGCAGGGCGATAATTAATATTGAAATTTGAATACTCAGGCCGTCTGAAACAGTTTTTCAGACGGCCTGAGTGTTATAATTGTCAACACTTTTCAAATATCCTATCAGGAGAAACAGCGTTATGAACAATTCAGTCATCACCGTCATCGGCAAAGACCGTGTGGGCATTGTGTACGACGTTTCCAAAATTTTGGCGGAAAACCAAATCAATATTCTCAACATCAGTCAACAGCTGATGGACGATTTTTTTACCATGATTATTTTGGTGGACACTTCAAAATGCACCAAATCGCGTCAAGAGGTTTTGGATTTGTTTGCGGAAGAGAGCAAAAAACTCGCGCTCGATATCCGCATGCAAAACGAAGAAATCTTCCAAGCCATGCACCGTATTTAAGTCGGAGGGAGAGCCATGAGTATTCAATCCGGCGAGATTTTAGAAACCGTCAAAATGGTTGCAGACCAGAATTTTGACGTGCGCACCATTACCATCGGCATTGATTTGCACGACTGTATCAGCACCGACATCGATGTGTTGAACCAAAACATTTACAACAAAATCACTACAGTCGGCAAAGAATTGGTGGCAACGGCAAAATATCTGTCTGCCAAATACGGCGTGCCGATTGTGAATCAGCGTATTTCCGTCACGCCGATTGCCCAAATCGCGGCGGCAACCAAAGCCAATTCTTACGTCAGCGTGGCGCAAACTTTGGATAAAGCTGCCAAAGCCATCGGCGTGTCTTTTATCGGCGGCTTTTCCGCGCTGGTGCAAAAAGGCATGTCGCCTTCGGATGAGGTGTTGATCCGTTCCATTCCCGAAGCCATGAAAACCACTGATATCGTGTGCAGCTCCATCAATATTGGCAGCACGCGCGCGGGTATCAATATGGATGCGGTCAAGCTGGCAGGCGAGACCATCAAACGCACGGCTGAAATTACGCCCGAAGGTTTCGGCTGCGCCAAAATCGTCGTGTTCTGTAATGCAGTGGAAGACAATCCGTTTATGGCGGGCGCGTTTCACGGTTCGGGCGAAGCGGATGCCGTTATCAATGTCGGCGTATCGGGCCCGGGTGTCGTAAAAGCCGCGTTGGAAAATTCAGATGCAACGACATTGACTGAAGTTGCGGAAGTTGTGAAGAAAACCGCTTTCAAAATTACCCGTGTGGGTGAACTTATCGGCCGCGAAGCCTCAAAAATTCTGAATATCCCGTTTGGTATTCTTGATTTATCGTTGGCTCCAACCCCCGCTGTCGGCGACTCGGTGGCACGCATTCTTGAAGAGATGGGTTTGAGCGTCTGCGGTACACACGGCACGACGGCTGCCTTGGCATTGCTGAACGATGCCGTGAAAAAAGGCGGCATGATGGCTTCCAGCGCGGTCGGCGGTTTGAGCGGCGCGTTTATCCCCGTTTCCGAAGATGAAGGCATGATTGCCGCTGCCGAAGCAGGCGTGCTGACGCTGGATAAACTCGAAGCGATGACCGCCGTCTGCTCCGTTGGTTTGGATATGATTGCCGTTCCCGGCGATACGCCCGCGCACACGATTTCCGGCATCATCGCCGACGAAGCCGCCATCGGCATGATCAACAGCAAAACCACTGCCGTGCGCATCATTCCGGTTACCGGTAAAACCGTCGGCGACAGCGTCGAGTTCGGCGGCTTGTTGGGCTACGCACCTGTAATGCCGGTTAAAGAAGGTTCGTGCGAAGTGTTCGTCAACCGAGGCGGCAGGATTCCTGCGCCGGTGCAGTCGATGAAGAACTGATTGGATTGATGAATAAAAAGGCCGTCTGAAATTGATTTTCAGACGGCCTTTTATGTTTGCAGGCTGATTATTTGAACATATTTTTAATAATGCCCATTACGCTGCGGGAAATGGCGTTGGTGACTTGGCGGTTGATTTGGCTGCCGATGGCGTCGGCAACGTTGTAGCCCAAACCTTGGCCGGATTTTTTACGTCCGCCGCTCAAGCCGCCGAGCAGTCCGCCGAGGATGCCTGGATCGGCATTGGCGGCTTCTTTTTCTGCGGCCTTTTGTGCTTTTTCCTGCTCTTTGGCAGCATTTGCGGCTTCTTTTTCAGCGGCTGCTTGGCTGTCTGCTTCGGCTAAGGCTTCAAAGGCGGAATAGTTGTCGACCATGTCTTTGTAGGTCGGATACAAATCGTCGTTTTGGAACAAGCGGTTGCGCTCTTCGGCGGCAAGCGGGGTCAAGGAAGATTGCGGCGGCAGGACGAGGGCGCGTTCTACCGGCTCGGGCATACCTTTTTCATCAAGGAAGGAAACGAGGGCTTCGCCGACGCCGAGTTCGGCAATCGCTTCGGCAACTTTGATATTTGGGTTGCTGCGGAAGGTTTCGGCAGCGGCCTTAACCGCTTTTTGGTCGCGCGGCGTGAAGGCGCGCAGGGCGTGTTGTACGCGGTTACCCAGTTGGCCGAGAATGGTGTCGGGTAAATCGAGCGGGTTTTGGGTGACGAAATAGACGCCCACGCCTTTTGAACGGATCAGGCGCACGACTTGTTCGATTTGTTCGATCAGTGCATTGGCGGCATTGTCGAACATCAAATGCGCTTCGTCGAAGAACATCACGAATTTCGGTTTGTCCAAATCGCCGACTTCGGGCAGGGTTTCAAACAATTCTGCCAACATCCACAGCAAAAACGCGCTGTACATACGCGGTGAGCGCATCAGTTTTTCGGAATTGAGGATATTGATGATGCCTTTGCCGTTGTCGGTTTGCATCCAGTCTTGCAGGTTGAGGGAAGGTTCGCCGAAGAATTTTTCCGCACCTTCGTTTTCCAAAGTCAGCAGTTGGCGTTGAATCGCGCCGATACTGGCGGCGGAGACGTTGCCGTATTGCGTACGGTATTCCGAAGCGTGGTCGGAAACGTGTTTCAGCATGCTGCGCAGGTCTTTCAAGTCCAGAATGTGCCAGCCTCTGTCGTCGGCAACTTTGAACACGAGGTTGAGCAGGCCTTCCTGCGTGTCGTTCAGGTTCATCAGGCGGGCCAAAAGCATAGGGCCCATTTCGGAAACAGTCACGCGCACCGGAATACCGGTTTCGCCGTAAACATCCCAAAAGCGCACGGGGAAACTTTGCAGCCATTGCTCGCCCAAATCAAACTCGGCGATGCGTTCGCCCACTTTGCCGCTGTTGGCACCGGCTTGCGCAATGCCTGACAAATCGCCTTTGACATCGACCAAGAATACGGGGACGCCTTCGCTGCTGAAGGCTTCCGCCATGCGGCGCAGGGTAACGGTTTTACCCGTACCGGTCGCGCCGGCGATCAAGCCGTGGCGGTTGGCCATTTTGCCTTGGATTTCGAGCGTTTTCCCGTCGGCACGCGCAATTTGAAATGTAGTCATGATTATTCCTTAGAATCCGTGATGTGAAACAATGTGTTGTCTTAAAAAACAAGCATTTTAACGTTTGCAGCGAGGGGATTCAACCAAGCAAAGTTTCAGACGGCCTTAAGTTTTGCAAAGGTTTTTTTGCAGTGATTAGACAAGGTTGAAATCTGCTATAATTCCATCCAATCCGCAACCGTCTGACAAGGCGGTTGTTTTCTTTGTTTTTTGAATATTTTTTACGAAAGCGAAAGTCGCAATGACTGCACAACAAGCCCCTTTGGGCGAAAAAACCATGGCCGTGCTGATGGCGATGTTGGTCGCGCTGATGCCGTTTTCTGTCGATGCCTATCTGCCTGCGATTCCTGAAATGGCAAAGTCGCTGGGTTCGGATATCCACCGCATCGAGCAAAGCCTGAGCTTTTTTATGTTTGGCGTGGCGTTTGGTCAGGTGGTCGGCGGTTCGGTTTCGGATATTAAAGGCCGCAAACCGGTCGCCTTGGTGGGCTTGAGCATTTATTTTGCCGCCGTTGTCGGTTTGACGATGGTGAATAATGTCGAGCAGCTGCTGAACTTGCGTGCCGTGCAGGCGTTTGGTGCGGGGATGACCGTGGTAATTTCCGGCGCGATGGTGCGCGATTATTATTCCGGACGCAAAGCCGCACAGATGTTTGCCTTAATCGGCATTATTTTGATGATTGTGCCGCTGATGGCGCCGATGATTGGTGCAGGCTTGCAGAATTTGGGCGGCTGGCGCATGATTTTCGGTTTTCTGGCCTGCTATTCGCTGCTGCTTTGGGGTTTGATGTGGTATTTCCTGCCCAAGCCGCACCAAAAAGGCAAAATCAGCATGGACGTGTTCGGCGTGGTGGCCGGCAGGTTTAAACGTGTTTTGAGAACGCGCGCCGCGATGGGCTATTTGTTTTTCCAAGCTTTCAGTTTCGGTTCGATGTTTGCCTTTTTGACCGAATCGTCGTTCGTGTACCAACAACTGTATCATGTTTCACCAAACCAATATGCTTGGATATTTGCGCTTAATATCATTACCATGATGTCGTTTAACCGCGTTACCGCATGGCGTTTGAAAACCGGTACGCATCCGCAAAACATCCTCAAATGGGGCATTATCGTCCAATTTGCCGCCAATCTGCTGATGACGGTTTTGGTGTTGTCGCTGTCTTTGCCGCCTTTGTGGGCTTTGGTGCTGTGCGTGATGTTTTCAGTCGGTACGCAAGGCTTGGTCGGAGCGAACACTCAGGCCTGCTTTATGAGCTATTTCAGCGCAGAGGGCGGCAGTGCAAATGCCGTTTTAGGCGTATTCCAATCCCTTATCGGCGCATCGGTCGGCATGGCAACGACTTGGCTGCACAATGGTTCCGCCTTGGTGATGGCCGGTATGATGTTGAGCTCGACCGTGTGCGGTATCGTACTGTTGTGGGTTTGCTCGCATCAGGCTTGGGTGGAAAACGATAAAAAAGAATATGTTTAACCTTCAGGCCGTCTGAAAAACGGTTTCAGACGGCCTCAACTTTATATTGAAGAAATTAACCATGAGTACCAGCAAACAACGCCCCATCGGCGTATTCGATTCCGGCGTCGGCGGCTTGACCAACGTCCGCGCCCTGATGGAACGCCTGCCGATGGAAAACATCATCTATTTCGGCGATACCGCACGCGTTCCCTACGGCACCAAATCCCGCGCCACCATCGAAACCTTCGCCATGCAGATTGTCGATTTCCTGCTGGAAAACGATGTTAAAGCACTCGTCATCGCGTGCAACACCATCGCCGCCGTTGCCGGACAAAAAATCCGCCAAAAAGCAGGCAATATGCCTGTATTGGACGTCATCTCCGCCGGTGCGGAAGCCGCTTTGCAAACCACCAAAAACAACCGAATCGGCATTATCGCAACCAATACCACCGTCAACAGCAACGCCTACGCGCGCGCCATCCATTCAAAAAACAACGACACGCTGGTACGCACGCAAGCCGCACCCCTGCTTGTGCCATTGGTAGAAGAGGGCTGGCTCGATCACGAAGTCACCCGCCTGACCGTGCGCGAATACCTGAAGCCGCTTTTGGCTGACGACATCGACACGCTGGTGTTGGGTTGTACCCACTTCCCACTGCTCAAACCGCTTATCGGCCGCGAAGCACAAAACGTCACCTTGGTCGATTCCGCCATCACCACCGCCGAAGCCACCGCCAAAGCCTTAGCACAAGAAGGTTTGCTGAATACAGAAAACGATAATCCGGATTACCGCTTCTACGTCAGCGATATCCCACTGCGTTTCCGCACCATCGGCGAACGCTTCTTAGGCAGAAGTATGGAGCAGATTGAGATGGTTACACTGGGTTGATTGGAAATATTAAAGGCCGTCTGAAAGGTAAAAACAAGGTTAAAGTCGGTGAGATTCACAACGAAGAAGACGCGATTAAAGAAATCGCCAAACTGGAAAAGGCTATGCAGCAGGCGGCTAGGGATTTGCAGTTTGAAGAGGCTGCTGTGTTGAGAGATAGGATTCGAGGGATTAAGGAAGGGTTGTTGTTTGGGAGTGAATGAAACAATAAAACGACCAGCCATTTGTGCGACTGGTCGTTTTTTATGATTAAAAGCACTGTGTTTAAAATATTTTATTCTTCGACATGGCTTATCGCATTCTTGGATAAGAGATGCTCTAAGGGTAATTCCAAAGCGTCTGCAATCCGCCCCATAACATCAATAGAAACAGCTCTGTTTCCACGTTCAACCTCGCAGATGTATGCACGGCTAACTTGCGCTTCAAAAGCGAGAGCCTCTTGGGAAATTTCTTTCAAGCGACGTATCTTCCGCATATTTTGGGCAAAAATCAGACGGTACGGATGTATTTCATTGTTTATGTCCATTTATTCAGTATGGAAAGATACTGAATTTTAAACAATTTACGATAGGAAGAAATTAGTCGACTATGGTTGATATTTTTAAAAAAATTGTATATGATAACTACATCATGGTTGAATTATTGCCATGACGGTTTAGTTAAAAATAACAAGTTTTGGAAGGTTATTATGTCTGAAGAAAATGCAAAAGTTGCGGGTAGTGTCTCAGGTGTGGGTACCGCTGCGGGCATAGGGGCTGCCGCTTCAACAATGAGTGCATCAGCCATAACAGGTACATTGGCAACTATCGGTGGCGGAAGTATGGCAGTTGGTATCGGTATTGTTGCCGCTGCTCCATTGGCAGTTGGAGCAATAACTTATGGATTATATTCGCTATTTGATGATTGAAGAAACAATAAAGGGAAAATTACAAATGAGTTTTTTAAAGAAACTACTTGGTTCCGCCACTAAGGGGGTTGTTAATGGCGTAATTAGTTATGGTAAAAACAAAGCTGATGGTAGCCATGACCACCGCTACAATATAGGCAGTGATAGAACACCTGCCCAACAATCAGGTGATAAGAAACGGCGGAAATAATCATGAAATATCGTGTATTCAATCCGAAACTCTTAAACTGGCGTGGTTATCAAGGCTCTTGCGAATACTGCGGTGATGTGCATTACGATAGCGAATATTGTGATACTTGCGGTATGCCGCCGTGCAGATGTATGTGCTGATTAACAAGCAAGCCGTAGCCCACATCCCCACTAACCGCGTGCGTGGCTGCGCCACACACACTACCTGCGGGCGGCACAAACTTTAAAACCGACGTGTAGGGTGTGTGTGGTACGCACGCACGCGTTCTTTGCCGTTCACACCATTGTTTCAAACGTTCAGACAACCTCAAACATCGTCTGAAAACCTTTTGCAATAAGACCGTCTGAAATCCAGTTTTCAGACGGCCTTATTTTTCTTAATTCAAGGTGTTAGCAGTCAAACTCGGCAATTACCGGTGCATGGTCGCTGGGGCGTTCTTGGGCGCGGGTTTCTAGGTCGACGGTGACGTCGGTAAGGGTGGCGGCGAGTTCGGGGCTGGTGAGGATGTGGTCGATGCGCAGGCCGAGTTTGCGTTGGAACATAGCGCCGCGGTAGTCGAACCATGTGTAGAACGCGCCTTCGGGATGGATTTTGCGCAGGCTGTCGGTCAAGCCGAGGTCGAGCAGGTTTTTAAACCATTGTCTTTCGATGGAGGAACAATGGATTTTTTCGTGCCATTTTTCGGGGTCGTAGCAGTCGGCATCGGCCGGGGCGATGTTGAAGTCGCCGAGCAGGACGAGTTTGGGGTGGGCGGCCATTTCGGCGCGGACGAACTCGGTCAGTGCGGCAAACCATTGTTCTTTATATTGGAATTTGGGGCTGTCCAGGGCTTCGCCGTTGACGCAATAGACGTTGATGACGCGCACACCGTTGATGGTGGCGGCGATGACGCGGCGTTGCGGGTCGTCGGGGAGGGCGGGCAGGCCGCAGTGTACGTCTTGCGGTTCGTGGCGGCTGATGATGGCGACGCCGTTGTAGGTTTTTTGGCCGCTCCAGACGCAGTGCCAGCCCATCATTTGCAGGGCGGCGGCCGGGAATTTGTCTTGGTCGAGTTTGAGTTCTTGTAAGGCGAGTATGTCGGCTTGGTGGTCAGCCAGCCAGTTTTGTACTTGGGGCAGGCGGACGTTGAGGGAATTGACGTTCCAAGTGGCGATTTTCATGATGTTTCCGTGTGTGCTGTTGGGTGGGAAGACGGCGGATAGCGCCTGTGGGCATGGGCGGTATTGTATAGCGGATTGGTTTATTTTTCGATATGGGCTGAAAGGGGCAGGCCGTCTGAAAGCTGATGTTTCAGACGGCCTTGTTGTTGTGATGTGGAATAATTTGTTTATTCGGCTGGGTCTTTGAGTGTGCGCAAGGTATTGAGGATGGTGGCGGCTTCTTCGGAGATGAGGCGGTATTCGATAATGCGGTGGTAACGCGTGAAATCGATGATGCCTTCGGTGCGCAGGCGTGCGAGGTGGTTGGCGATGCCGGTCGGAGAGGAGTCGAGCGCCTGTGCCAGTTCGGTAATGCTGCGGTCGCCGTCCAGCAGCAGAAAAAGGATGGCCATGCGTTCGGGGTTGGCAATCAGTTTGAGAATGGTAGAGAGACGTTTGATTTCCATGTTTTTGTTCCTTTTATTATATGAACGCTTGATGTTGGTTAAATTGGGATGATTGTAGTTCTTATTACGATTATTCTTATAATTCAAAATCTTAAGTTGGAAGTGTACACGGTTTTGTAAATTTTGAGGGTATTGTGTTGCAATTTTTTTGTTAATTTTTGATATTTTGTTTCGGTTGCGAAACTGAATTGAAAAGAGACGAAAAGGCCGTCTGAAATGTTCCGTTGCAGATGATTTTGCTGGCGGATGTTTCAGACGGCCTTTGATTTGGCTTTAAGTTGTTTTTTCTTTTGCGGTTATTTGGTTTGGATGGATTAATTGGTTTTAAACGAATAATGGGTTTTTATGCTAAAGGCTATGCGTCAAGGGCTTCGGCCGCTTGGGCGTGTTGTCGAAATGCGACTACTTTTTCTTCCAGCCTGCGGTCATGGCGAAGGTGATGGGATCGTAGTATTTCGGTAGCTTGGACGGAATGCCCACATCGTTACGGTACACGACGCGGTAGCGGTCGGCGAACCAGTTTGGAACGATGGTGTATTGGTGGCGGATCAGTCGGTCGAGCGCGCGCGAGGTGGTTTGCAGCTCTTGGCGGTTGGTAAAGCTGTTGAAATGGGTCAGCAGTTTTTCGACCGCGGGATGACAGACGCCGGACAGGTTGCGGCTGCCTTCGGTTTTGGCGGCGGCGCAGCTGAAGTAGTCGTATTGCTCGTTACCGGGGCTTTCGCTGTTGCCGTAGTAGCCGGTAGTTACGTCAAAATCGAAGTCGTTCATGCGTTTTTGGTACACGGCGGAATCGGCGGTGCGCACGTTCATGGTAATGCCGATTTTGGCGAGGTCGCGCTGCCATTTGGCGGTAATGCGTTCGTAGTTTTTGCTTGGTGCAAGGAATTCAAAGGTCAGCGGTTTGCCTTGTTTGTCCACTGCTTTGCCGTTTTTGTATTGGTAGCCGCCTTTTTCAAGCAGGGCGCGTGCTTTGAGCAGGTTCGGGCGCACGCCCAGTTTGGGGTCGGTAACCGGCGGCATAGGGACGTCTTGATCCAATACGCCCTCGGGTAGCTTGGTGCCCAATGATTTGAGCAATGCGGTTTCTGCACGGTCGGGTTTGCCGGTTGCGGCCATGGTGCTGTTGGTGAAGAAGCTGTCGGTGCGGCGGTATGCGCCGTAGAAGATGCGGCTGTTGACGCTTTCGTAGTCGAAACTTTCAATCAAGGCGCGGCGGACGTAAATATTGTCCAAGGGCTTGTGGCGCATATTGATGACGAAGCCTTGCATGCCGGCTGTGCTGTTTTGCAGCCATTCGTGTTTGGACAGGTTGCGTTTTTTGAGGACTTCGTCGGAGTAGGCGCGCGCCCAGTTGCGGGCGACGTTTTCTTGTACGAAGTCATATTGGCCGCCTTTTAACCCTTCGATGCGGACAACTTCGTCTTTGACGTATTTGATGCGGATGTGGTCGTAGTTGTAGCGGCCTTTGCGTACGGGCAGGTTTTGCGCCCAGTAGTTTTTGTCGCGGACAAACTCGCTGATGCGGCCGTTTTCGGCTTTGGCAAAACGGTAGGGGCCGGAGCCGATGGGCAGGCTGTTGGGCGCGGCGGCCAGGCCTTTTGGATAGCTTTTATGCGAGAAGACGGGCAGGCTGCCGAGAATCATGTGCAATTCTGAGTTACGCTGCTTGAAGCGGAACACGACGGTGCGGTCGTTGGGCGTTTCTACTTTGGCCACGTCGCTCCAGTAGAAGTGGTACATGGGGGCGGCGGCTTTGTCTTTGGTCAGGATGTTAAATGAAGCGGCAACGTCTTTGGCCAAAACGGGGTCGCCGTTGTGGAATTTGGCTTTGGGGTTGATTTTGAAGGTAACGGAAAGGCCGTCCGGCGCCAGGGCGATGTCTTCGGCAATCAGGCCGTAAACAGCGTAAGGTTCGTCCATGCTTTGCTCGGTCAGGGTGTCGAGCGTCAGCATGCTGATGCCGTATTCGTGGTTGCCTTTGAGGGTAAAGGGGTTGAGCGTGTCAAAAGCACCGAGGAAAGGCGTGGTAAACGAGCCGCCTTTGGGAGCGTTGGGATTGACGTATTCGAAGGCGGTGAAGTTGGCCGGATATTTCGGCGGTTGGCCAAGGCTTACGCCGTGGGCGGCAAAAGCGGCAGATGGAATCAGACCGAGCAGCGAGAGTAGGGCTGGTGTTTTCATCTATTTTTCCTTGTAGGTTGAATGTAGTATTCAGTAGTGTGCTGATTATAGCAAAGGCCGTCTGAAACTTGATATTTTTGCTTTCAGACGGCATCAGGTTTAAGAGGATTGTTTTTTCGTATGGGCACTGAACTCGGCCAGCGTCATGTTCAAGGTTTCCAAGCAGGGCTGCATAATGTGGTCAACCGTTTGATTTACCTTGTCTTTATTAAGCGTTTGCGGACGGTAGACAAAGAGTTTGAACAGCTCCGCCAAGTCGATGGACTCCGCTCCCATTTTCAAGACCCAGCCCTGACGGCCGGAATAGACATAACCGTGTCGCGCCAGCTTTTCTAAAAGCTCGCCCAATTCGTCAAAGCCCATATTGATATGCCGTCTGAACTCCTGCACCGGCAATGCCTTGCCGTTTTGTTGGGCAGAATCGAGCAACAGCAGGATTTTCAATACATCGTCAAAGCGGCCGCGCGCATCCAAACTGCGGCGGAACGCTTCGCCGCGCCAGTAGGACAGGGACGAGGTTAAAACCGCGCCGCCCAATACCAGCGTCCACAACAGGTTGAGCCACAACAGGAAAAACGGTACTGCAGCAAATGCGCCGTAAATCGATTTGTAGCCGTCAAAGTTGCCCATGTACCAAGCGAACAAAAAGCGTGCCGTTTCCAAGCAAAACGCCGTTACGGCCGCGCCGACCAAAGCATGGCTGGCCGGTACGAAACGGTTGGGCACAAAGCGGTACAAGCCCCACAGCAGCATTGTAATAAATGAAACCGCAGTGATAACCCTCAGCCATTCCGAACCGCCCACTACTTGCACCTGACCGATCACGACCGACAAGCCCACGCCCAAAGACAAAGGCCCAAACGTCAGCAACGCCCAATACACCAAAAACTGCATCATCCAGGGCCGTTGCGAATTAACGCGCCAAATCCGGTTGAACGCATTGTCTATCGTCCGAATCAGCATCAGCGAGGTTACGACCAACATCACACTGCCGATGGCCGTCAGCTTGGTGGCCTTATCGCGGAACGCATTGATGTAGTCGAACACCATATCCGCGCCCTGCGGCACAATGGTGCGGTTGATAAAAGAGACAAATTCCCCCGACCATTGGTCAAAAACGGGGAAGGCCGACGCGATGACGACCATCACCGTCAACACGGGCACCAAAGCCAAAAGCGTTGTAAACGTCATGCTTGCCGCTACCTGCGGTACACGCTCCTCATCAAAACGGCGCACGACAAACCAAGCGAACGCCACGCCCTTACTCTTTAAAAAACCTTGCCACCATTGCGAAAACGGCATAACCTTTTCCCACATTTAAATTGAAATTTCTTCTTTTCAGACGGCCTGAGTATTTAAAAGGCCGTCTGAAACCTGACAGCATTGTAACGGAAACCCCAAATGAACCCAAATCCCCTGAAAATCCTCGTCCTCTTTTATTCCCAAAACGGCAGCACGCGCAACCTTGCCCGCCAAATCGCACGCGGTATCGAAAGCGTGGACGGTTGCGAAGCCGTGTTGCGTACCGTGCCCAAAGTTTCCACCGTTTGCGAAGCCGTTGAAAAATCCGTTCCCGACGAAGGCGCGCCCTACGCGACTGCCGATGACCTCAAAAATTGCGCCGGCCTCGCGCTCGGCAGCCCGACACGTTTCGGCAATATGGCCGCCGCAATGAAATACTTTATCGACGGCACCATTCCCCTTTGGCTCGGTGCAGAACTCGTCGGCAAGCCTGCCACCGTATTCACCAGCACATCTTCTCTGCACGGTGGCCAAGAAAGCACCTTGCTGACCATGATGCTGCCCCTGTTACACCACGGCATGGTCATCAGCGGCATTCCCTATACCGAGTCCACGCTCAGCAATACCCAAAGCGGCGGCACGCCTTACGGCGCAAGCCATGTTTCCGGCCATGACAGCAAGCCGGCATTGACTGCCGAAGAAAACGATATTGCCTTTGCACAAGGTAAACGTTTGGCAGAATTGGCAAGAAAATTGGCAGACTGATTGCCTTATAATAAAAAGATTAAGGCCGTCTGAAAACCTGATGATATTGGTTTCAGACGGCCTTTAGTTAATTGGGACTAGATTGAAAATAAATATTTTGAATTAAACGAAATACTTAGAAAATAATGATTAAAACATAGTTTCATCGGGCTACATCTTTTTGATAGAATCTGCGACCAAATTGAAAGATAAGCTAATTGGAGAGGCTATGTCACTACCTGTATTTCCCTATGGCAAATTAAGCTTTGCCGTCAGTCTGGCGCTGTGTTCGGCGTATTCTTTCGCGACCGAAGTAGAAAATACCCAGCCGCAAGAACGTGTCGATTTACCGACAGTTACCGTCCAAGGTGTCGGAAAACAGACTACTTCCAACTACACCATTCCCGCTTCCTCCGCCGCGACAGGCATCCGCCTGACCCAGCGTGAAACGCCGCAGTCCTTGTCTGTCGTCACTGAAAAACAAATGGACGACCAGGGTTTGGATACTTTGCAGGACGTGTTGAAACAAACGCCGGGCGTGTTCCACAGCAAAATGGGCAACAACGTATCCGGCCACAGCCAATTTATTTCGCGCAGTCAGGCGATTGACAGCATTTCCGTAGACGGCGCGCCTAAATTCCTTTACGACGGTAAAGCCATCCGCCGCGGCACCAATAATCTGGACAGCACATTGTACGAACAAGTCGTCGTCGTGCGCGGCGCAAGCGGTTTGTCCAACGGCGGTATGGGCGAGCCGGGCGGTACGGTTGCGTTGGAACGCAAAAAACCGACTGCCAAGCCAGCCATCAGCGTGGAAGCCGGTGTCGGTTCGTGGAACCACTACCGTTTCGTCCTTGATGCCAATCATCCTTTGAATGCCGACAATACCTTGCGCGGCCGCGCTATTTTGGTCAGCGACCACGGCGGCGATTACCTGCCGAACACATCGCGCCATAATCACACTTTCTATGGCATTTTGTCTTACGATCTCACGCCGCAAACCCAATGGCGCCTCGGTACGGAAATACACCGTTTCCGCAATACCGGCAGCTCGCGTTTCAGCTATCTGACAGCAGCAGGTAATCGCAAAGACGGATTCAAACCGTTTGAATCTTCGCCACGCAGCAATTCTTCCGCACGCTGGGCATACGGCAAAGACACCAGTGCCGAAGTATTTACTTCCCTTAGCCATGAGTTTGACAACGGCTGGAAACTGACTGGTGATTACAGCCATGTTTCGGGTAAAAACGACATCGTTTCAGGCATTGCCGGTACTTTTGTAATTAAACCCGACTACTCCGCGCTCTTTACATCCGACCGCGACCGCAGCAAATACCGCGATCAGAATTTTGCGCTGGCCTTGGACGGCGATTATCCAGCGTTGGGCCGCTCGCACGAGTTCAATGTCGGCATCAGCTATCAGGACAACAAAGAAAACCTGTCTTTCTATGAAGAAGGCGAATCGACGATTCCTGATTTGCGCCTCTTTAACGGCAATATCGCCAAACCCGATATGCCGTATCTGCGCGATGGTTTTTCACGCATGAAAAACCTGTCGGTTTACGGCTCGACCCGTTTCAAACTGACCGACAAGCTTGCCTTTATCGGCGGCAGCCGTTTTGTAGATTGGCGTTACCGTTACAGCACTGAACGCAACAAATTCGCACACAGCAGCCACAAACAAAACGTTTTCATTCCTTATTTGGGCGTAACCTACGACATCGGCGACAATTTGACCGCCTATGCGTCTTACACCACCATCTTCCGTCCGCAAGTGCGTTACCTGACCAAAGACGGCGCGGCGCTCGAACCGCAACGCGGCAAAACCTACGAGACCGGTTTGAAAGGCTCATGGTTTGACGGTCGTCTGAATGCTTCTGCATCCGTCTTTATGAACAAACGTGACCATTTGGGCGTTTATGCGGGTAGATTGCCAAACGGCGAAGAATACTACCGCTCTGCTGATAAAACGACGACCAAGGGCTGGGAACTTGCCGTCGGCGGACGCTTGAGCGACAGATGGCTGCTGAATGCTTCCTATGCTCGTTCCAAAATCAAAGACAGCGAAGGCAAGCAACTGCATCCGTCTTATCCGGTTCATTTGTTCAAACTCTTTACCGCGTATGACGTGACCGACCGTTTGAACCTGGGTGCCAACGTCAACTGGCAAAGCCGCAGCCACACGCTGGACGAATACCCTGCAGACATCAATCCAGCCGCCGCGGCCGCGTTGACCCAACGTCCGTACGCAACGCTGGATTTGACCGGTCATTACAAAATCGGCAAATCCACCCGCATCAGTTTGGACTTTGAAAACGTGTTCAACAAACGCTACCGCACCATGCCGGATATTCACGTTTACGGCACGCCGCGTAGTGTGACTGCAACGGTTAAACATACGTTCTAATTGAAAAGAAAAGTAGGACAGGCCGTCTGAAAACCTGAGTGATCGGGTTTTCAGACGGCCTGAATTTTTTCTGACATATTGTTTTTATGTTGAACCTGACTAAAAATTGCTCGGTATCTTGCACAAAAAAGACCGGAACATATCCGGTCTTTTTAATGTTTTCGCACTTACGCTTGGTAACCTTTCGCTTCGGCAAGCAGGGCCAGCAATTCTTCAGTCGTATCCCAACCGATGCAGGCATCCGTAATACTTTGACCGTAAACTTCAGGCTTGTCTTGGCGGCCTTCAACCAAGTGGCTTTCCACCATCACGCCCATGATGTTTTCTTCACCGGCTTTCAGCTGCTCCGCAACATCGCGAGCCACATCCATTTGTTTGCGGAAGTCTTTACGGCTGTTGGCATGGCTGCAGTCCACCATCAGTTTGCTGCTCACGCCGGCTTTTTGAAGCTGCGCTACCGCGTCTTTAACGTGTTCCGCGCTGTAATTAGGCTCTTTACCGCCACGCAAAATCGCATGGCAGTCAGGGTTGCCGCTGGTGTGGACAATCGCGGAATGACCGGCTTTGGTTACAGACAGGAAGTGGTGCGGATGATTGGCGGCACCGATGGCGTCGATGGCGATTTTCAGATTGCCGTCCGTACCGTTTTTAAAACCGACAGGGCAGGAGAGGCCGCTGGCCAATTCGCGGTGCACTTGGCTTTCAGTCGTGCGCGCACCAATCGCGCCCCAAGAAATCAGGTCGGCGTAGTATTGCGGCGTAATCATGTCCAAGAATTCAGTCGAAGCAGGCATGCCCATTTCGTTCAAAGTCAGCAACAACTGACGCGCTTGGCGCAGGCCGTAGTTGATGTCAAACGTACCGTCCAGGTGAGGATCGTTAATCAGACCTTTCCAGCCAACAGTTGTACGCGGTTTTTCAAAATACACGCGCATCACAATCAGCAGCTCTTTCTCATATTTTTTGCGCAAGGGCAGCAATTTTTGCGCATATTCAACCGCCGCCTTAGTATCGTGAATCGAGCATGGGCCGATGATGACCAGCAAACGGTTGTCGCGGCCGTGAACCAAATCCGAGATTTCATGACGTGTTTTATAAACCAAATTGGCAACCTGAGGCGTAACAGGCAGCTCATACAAATGCGCGATTGGAGGGAGTAACTCTTTGACTTCTTTAATTTTAATATCGTCAGTAGGGTGGTGTTGGGACATGATGGACTCTCTTGTTTATTTTTGATACAGATTACAGGTTTTAGCAGAATTAAACAAGGCTTAGTTTTTTGTTTTAGCAATTTTATTCTAAAATTTCTTTATTTTAATTATTTTATAGAATTTAAAATCAGTTTGTTTATAAATATTAATATTTAATGCTATTTAAAAATTTCATTTATATAATAAAGGGCTTTGGGTTTTTATTAAAATACAGGCCGTCTGAAAAGGTTCAGACGGCCTGAAGTCTTAATAGACCAAAAATTGAGAAGCGTGGAGGCTATCGGTATTGTTCCAGCAAGGGCGAAGAGAAAGGCGTCCAATAAACGCCTTTCAGGCCGCTTTCAACCAATTTGTCATTCAACCAGGTGTTACAAGTATTGAATAAATGATAGCGTCCTTTGGCTTCGTAAAAAGCATCGTTAGATTGATGATGGATTCCTTTTAGCAAGATAGGTTGCCCATTTTCTTGTTGAAAACCGGCCAAGAGCGATTTGGTTAAATTCCTGTATTGCTCAGGCGTGACCAAAAATTTGACGACGTGGCTATTTTCTCGCGGTTCAAAAGGATAATAAGTAACATGAATCAGCGTACGGTTCAGCCCGCTTAATGCACCTAAAGCATTGGAGAAAGTCAAATCTTTCCACTCAGGCGTGTATAAATAAAAATTGCGCTCCCCCCAGCCTAAACCGATATGCGTTATTTGAGGATCAGCAGTGAGCGTGTCTTTTGGATTGACGACATCTGACCAATCAAAAATATCATTCTTCAGCGGCATGACTACATCAGTATGCACGCCGTTACTGACTAGAAATAACGTAATGTCTCCTTTGGGCTGCTCTTCATTGATCGGCAATGAAGCCATTATCCAAGCAGACAAAAAATACAATAGGGCAAAAATTGGGATGATCAGCGCCATTTTGCCGATTTTCTTGAGGATGTGGAGAAAGGAGCGCATTCGTTTTTTTAAAGGCGATTAAGTTTGAAGGTGTGTATTTTCCATTAAATTTGTACTTTTTTCATTAGAAATGAGTGGGCGGTATAGTTATTAAAAAATAGTTAGATTTAGAAGTTGATTCACGCAAATTTCTTAAAAATTTAATTGGAGAGAGTTTTAAGGTTTGTTGATAAGGGGATTAAAATCAACTGGATTTATTACCTTTCAGACGGCCTTTTTTCCATTTATCCCATTCGCTTTACCATCAGCATAATCCAAGTTAATATATCAAATTCATTGTCATTCTAAAATTGTCTCGTCATGACCGCCCGCCAATCCTACCACCTTACCTTTGCCCGTTTTTCCCCCTCACTTTCAGTTCGCTCCTTCAGCGCATCCGAAGCGGTCAATACCGCTTATCGTGTCGAAATTACCGCTACCTCTACCGATTCCTCCCTGCCGCTGTCTTCCTACCTCAATCAGCGCGCAGCGTTTGAGATTCGTCCGCAGGAAGGCTTACTGTCGGAAGCGGTAGCGGCATTCGGGTCTGCTTCAGACGACCCGCCGGCGAAGCAATGGCAGGGCATTATCACCTCATGCGAGAAGCTGTCCGTCTCCAAGGATGAAACCGTTTACCGCTTTGTTTTAGAGCCGCGTTTCGCGGCTTTAAAACATTTCCAAACTTCCCGGCTGTTCCAACACCAAACCGTCCCCGACATCATTGCCGCCGTCTTCAAACACCACGGTTTCTCCGGTGTCGACTACCGTTTCCAAAAGAGCCGCACCTATAGTGTACGCGAGTATGTCACCCAGTATCTCGAAAGCGACTTCGCCTTTATCAACCGTCTGTGTGAGGAAGAAGGCATCTGGTATGCCTTCGAACAGCATGAACAACATGGCGACGTAGTCGTCTTCGGCGACAGTCCCGAACACTACTTGCGCAGCCAAGGCCTACCCGTTTCCTACCGCCCCCATGCCGGATTGGAGAGTGTCGGTACCGAAGCACTGTTCAGCTTAAGCATCCGCCACAACCCCATCGTCGAAGGCATACGCACGGCCGACTACAACTACCGCAGCGCCGATACCGACCTCTTTGCCGAAACCGACAACAAACAGTCCGAAGAATCAGCCGACAATACCGTCTTATTGGGCAAACAGCAGCACTGGGGCCTTCATCCCAAAACAACCGGCGAAGCCCAAGTTCAGACGACCCTGTTGAACGAAGCCAACCTCTGCCGCCAAACCGTCGCAGCCGGCGGCGGCAACGTCGTCTCCATGACGCCGATGAAGGTGTTCCAAACCGATGTCTCCTTCACCGAAGCCCCCGACGGCTGGCTGGTACTTTCCATGGAACACAGCGGCAGCCGAGATACCGCCTACAGCCATACCTTTACCGCCATCCCCGCCCAACTCGCCTTCCGTCCCGAACGCACCACCCCGCGTCCGCATATCGACGGTACCTTACCCGCACGGGTGACCGCGGCGGAAAACTGCACCTACGCCTATATCGACGATATGGGACGCTACCGTGTCAAATTACCGTTTGATTTAGACGAATGGAGCCCCGGCGGAGAAAGCCGTCCTGTCCGACTCGCCAAACCCTATGCCGGTCCCGAATACGGCATCCACTTCCCCTTACACGAAGGCACCGAAGTGATGCTTTCCTTCGTCCAAGGTAATCCCGACCGTCCGTATATCTCCGGCGTCATGCACGACAGCGCCCATCCCGACCACATTCCTGCCGATTGGAATACAAGGAACGTCATCCGTACCTGGGCGAACAACAAACTGAGGATGGAAGACCAAAAAGGTCAGGAACACATCAAACTCGCCACCGACTACCAAAAATCCCAACTCAACCTCGGCCATATCGTCGACTCAAACCGCAACAAACGCGGAGAGAACGGAGAGGGTTTCGAACTCAGAACCGACGGCTGGGGTGCCGTACGGGCGGGTAAAGGCATACTCGTCAGCGCACAAAACCAGGATGCCAACGGCAAAGTGCTGGATATGGACGATGCCATCTCCCAACTCGAACAAGCACTCTCCCTGGCCAAAAGCCTGAACAAAGCCGCCCAAACGGCCAACAACCACCACACCGATGAAGAAACCCAAAGGGGCCGTCTGAAAGACGCCCTCAAAGACCTGAAAGAGGCCGGTTTGATCCAAACAGCCCCCGCCGGCATCGCCACCGCAACCCAACAAAGCCAACTGCACACCGCCAATGAAAACATCCACCTCGTCAGCGGGGCAAACACCGACATTACCGCCGGTCAAAGCCTGACCGCCCATGCGGCAGAGAGCCTTAACCTATTTGCCCAAAGCAGCGGCATCAAGATGCAGGCCAATCAGGGCAAAGTGGAAGTGCAGGCACAGAATGACGAGTTGCAGCTGAATGCCTTAAAGGACGCCACCCTGACCAGCAGCGCAGGGAAAGTCACCATTGCGGCGAAGGAGGAGATTCTGATCACCTGCAAAGGGGCGTATATCAAGTTGAGTAATGGGGAAGTTGAGATCGGGAGTCCGAAGGTGGTGCGGGTGAGGGCGCCGTTGGTGGTGAATGGGCCGCAGAGCTTGAGCCACATGTTTAATAATATGCCTAAATCCAAATTTGATCAGGAAGTAATCGTTACCACTCCAAATGGAAGCCCGATTGCAAACCGCCGATTTGTTTTAACACGTGCTGACGGTACCAAAATACGGGGGACTACGGATGCAAATGGCAGTACCGGTATTCAGCGCAATGATTCTACTATGGAAAAATTTACCTTGACTCTTTTGCCTAAGGACAAGAAGAAATGAGTGAACCAAATATTAAATTAAATCCGACATTGGATAAAAACGGCAATCCGACCGCGCAAGTGAGGATGACATCTACGGAAGATCAGCAAAAATGTCAGATGGAGATTGCCCGCTATATGCCGATTATGCTTCTCCCCGGCATTATGGGCTCCAATCTGCAATATCGAAACGGTTGGGTAAAGCCCAGTAAAAAATCTGAATCGGGAGAACCGGCAAAAGACGTTGAAAACGGAGAGGAGAATCAGGATAAGGACTGGGAGGTGCTCAAGAAGGAGACAGTAGAAAAGTCATGGATGCCGCCAAACGGTCTATTAAAATCAATAGGTGCAGCGTTTAAAGATGGTCTGTTTCGTAGGGTAAAAGCACGTCATCGTGAAATTCATCAAGAATTGACTGCCGTCGATTGGCGAGGGCCGATAACACATATTCCTAAAAATCCTATAATAATCAATACAAAACGATTGAAAGATAAGATTTTAAAGGCCGGTGAGCAGCGACACAATCTCAAAATGGCACAACTGCAAAAAAGTCACTCTTCTGATTCTTGGAAAATTAGCAATGAGCAAAATAAATATGAAGAATGGAAAGAGAGATGGGAAAATGGGGAACACCATCAAAACGAGTTGACAGAAGAAGAATTGCGTTTTCGAGGCTGGGGAACGGTTCATGCCGATTCTTATCAAGAGTTCACGGTTTTTTTAGAAAATAATCTGAATAATTTGGCTCAAGATATTCGAGATGCTGCTAAAACCAGCAATGGAAATCAAAATGGAGCGCATTGCTTGAGTGATAGTGATTATGAAAATTTTGTTACTCAAAAAAAAGATACGCAGCCTTGGAAAGCCGTATTGGCAAGGATAGATCGATATATTATCAATCGCGACAAAGAGCAGCCAGAATTGGAAAAGCCTTTGTCTGAACAAGAGTCTAGCGCTGAAGCGCAGAAAATATTGGCAGAATGGCTGAAAAAAGTGGTGAATTATCAGTTTCCTGTCTATATATGCGGCTACAACTGGTTGCGTGATAATGCTGAATCGGGGACTGGGTACCATACGAAGTCTTTAGAGTATTTGGAATCAAAAAAAGAGGATGGTACCAATTTCCCCTTTGGTCCTAGTGACTTGAATAGCAGGATCCAGCGCGCATTGGAAGAATGCAATAGTGAGCAGTTTTTAATTCTTACCCATTCTATGGGCGGTTTGGTAACGCGTGCATATGCAAAGCAGGCAACCAGTGATGAGCCAGCTGGTACTAAAAACGCTGATAAAATCTGCGGTATTTTTCATAATGTTATGCCTGCTACGGGCTCTCCTGCTTTTTATAAACGGTTAAGGGCAGGATTTAGCAATGAACCGCCACCGCGCCGTTTTTATGAATATTTCACGCCGACTTTATGGTTAAGTGCATTGAAAGATGCAGGTTTTGCAGGGGTGCTGGGTTTTACTTCGCGCGCAACTTCCCCTATTTTGCTCAATTCTCCTGGTGCCATGCAACTGACCCCTTGGCCAAACTATACTCCACGCCGTTTTAGTGGAGATAATGTAAGTGATCCCAATGCTTGGCTTCATGTGGCAGATGATAAGGGCAAAAATATACGCTTCAGTTTCAATACTGAGGAGCTTTATCAAAACCATGATAAATGGTTTGGTTTATGGCCGACTAAGCCGAAAAATCTTAATGATGGACAACAAGAAGAGCAAATAGATTACATTAATTTTAATCCGAATGGTACAAAGACTATTTTTCAAAAAGACAAAGCGGATGAGGATATTTTTGAAAAAAACTTAGAAAGAGTAGAAAAATTTCAAGAAAAGCATGCTACTTACTATTTGACTGATGATAATAAAACCCGAATCAGTTTTTGTGACAGTAAAGATCATCTCACCTGGGATACCATTAAATGGGTGAGTGATAGGAATTTCCCTGGAGACTTGACTAAGCAAGAGTTGATCGAGGCGGTATTGACTAAACCTAAAGATTCAGGGCCTAGGGGAACGGTAAAAATAAAATTGAGGGATGAAGATTACTTTCTTCACCTTACTGAAAAAAAGAGGACAGACAAAGGAGATGGTACCGTTCCTACTGCTTCAGGAGAAGCACCGATTACCCAGGGCTTTTTTAATAGAAAAGATGTATTGGTAACCGGAGATAAAAATGTAGGCGGCTACGAGCATGGTTCTTCATATAATCTTGATGAAACCCGTCATGACGCCTTGTTTGCTGTTTTAGAATCTGTCGCTTTACGCGGACAGGAAGATTAATCCCTGAAAGGAACTTATGATGAAACCGACCGCTACTGTATTGCTGACAGTTTCTCTGCTTACTGCATGCACCCCTGCCGTTTCTCCACTTACAGAAAGGAATTCCTCAATGACTACTGCTTCTTCATCTATCGATACTGCCTATTGGACCGAACAGCCCTATTGCAGCGGCCGCTATCAATTGCGCCTACCATCCCATCGCCGTCATGGCAGTACACACCTTAATTACAATGGCTGGAGCGTAATGGTTCTGTTTAACGACTGGAAGAGAAACGTTAGCACCATCAATGAGACCAAGCAAAATGGTCGAGATGGGACCGATATTGTTGTTGACACCCGTACTCTAATTCCAGGACGAGCGATGATGCAGGTAACGCGTAGTGATTTTGATTGGGATGGTAGATATGTTAAGAAACATGGTATGCCCTACGAAGCCTATTTATATTTCAAACTAGATAATAATGACGCCTATATCGTACGCAGCTATTTCTATATTCCTGCTGAAAACGGCAAAGCTCCTGCCAACTGGAAAGCCAAAGAGAAAGAATTGATAGATGGCATGGAGAAAAAATTCCGCCAAGATTTCCTGAATAACCTGCGGGTACGTCAAGAGTTTGAAGTACCGAATCGGCATGGTATCTGCCTGATAGGCGGTTTTATTGCGGACGATGGCAAAAAACCGTTTACAGCGCATACTACTGTCGAATTTGCCAAGCAGCATGATATGAGTTTGGAAATCATGCATGGTGACGAGCTTAAGAAAGGCGAACCGACGCTGCTGCAACGGGATATTGCTCCGGAAAAAAGCGCATTGGCAAAAATCTTTAAAATCACTGGCTACCGTACCATCCGTCAAGGCCCGCGTACCATTAACGGCATGTCGGGTACGGAAAAATTGATCAAGTGGGATGGCAACAAATATATGTTGATTTGGGAGCGAGACGGCGGCAATCCGCGCATCATGATGCAGTTTGGTACCGAGAAGAAAGATGGAACGAAGCGTAGCGAAGCCGAAGTCCTCGCCATTTGGGATACCGTTCTGCCGACTTTAAAACCAATTAAGTAAATTTGATAAGGAAGGCCGTCTGAAAAGCCGATGCCGCCCGCCGCAAATGAAAGGAAACCTCATGACCCGCAGCCTCCCCATCATCACGGCACTCCTCCTTTCCGCCGCCGTCCCCGCCCGGGCCGCAGGCAGTCCGCCCGTCATCGATACCGCCTATTGGACCGAACAGCCCTATTGCAGCGGGCGCTATCAATTGCGCCTGCCCTCAAAACGCCGTCACGGCAGTACACACCTTGATTACAACGGCTGGAGCGTGATGGTTATGTTTAATGATTGGGATAGAAACGTTAGGACCATCAATAGATTTAAACGTAGTGGTTATGATGGAACCGATATTGTTGTTGACACCCGTACTCTAATTCCGGGGCAGGCGATGATGCAGGTAACGCGGAAAGGATTTGGTTGGGAAGATCTTGTCGGAGATGACGGTATGCCTTACGAAGCAGATTTGTATTTTAAGCTGGATAATAACGATGCCTATATCGTACGCAGTTTTTTCTATATCCCGGCCGATAATAAAAAAGCCCCTGCCAACTGGAAAGCCAAAGAGAAAGAATTGATAGATGGCATGGAGAAAAAATTCCGCCAAGATTTTCTGAATAACCTTCGGGTGCGGCAAGAATTTGAAGTACCGAATCGGCATGGTATCTGCCTGATAGGCGGTTTTATTGCGGATGACGGTAAAAAGCCATTTATAGCGCATACTACTGTCGAATTTGCCAAGCAGCATGATATGAGTTTGGAAATCATGCATGGTGACGAGCTTAAGAAAGGCGAACCGACGCTGCTGCAACGGGATATTGCTCCGAAAAAAAGCGCATTGGCAAAAATCTTTAAAATCACAGGCTACCGCACTATTCGTCAAGGCCCGCGTACCATTAACGGCATGTCGGGTACGGAAAAACTGATCAAATGGCAGGGCAATAAATACATGCTGATATGGGAACGAGACGGCGGCAATCCGCGCATCATGATGCAGTTTGGTACCGAGAAGAAAGACGGAACGAAGCGTAGCGAAGCCGAAATCCTCGCTATCTGGGACACCGTATTGCCAACTTTAAAACCAATTAAGTAAATTTGATAAGGAAGGCCGTCTGAAAAATACCATGTTTTTTCAGACGGCCTTTTTATAATTTTGATGCTATCTAGAAAATATTTCTGGTGGCATTCAATGTTATGATGATGCATTATTGAATATGTCAGCGGCTATAAGGCCGTCTGAAATATAAGGACAACTGATGATAAACATTGAAAATCTGTATTTTCATTACGATGAACGGCAAGTGCTGCATGATATTTCGGTACAGCTTCCCCAAGGAAGTATTACAGGGCTGATTGGGCCGAATGGTGCTGGTAAATCGACGCTGATGCGATGTATGGCTGGTTTGGAGAATCCGAGTAGTGGGAAGGTTCTTTTAGATGGACAGCCTGTTTTAGAAAATCCTCGAGAGAGTTATGCCAAATTAGGCTATTTGCCTGATATTTTTGGATTGCCGCAGGATCTTACTGTTTTGGAATGTTTGACTTATGCTGCCAGTTCGCGCGGGGTTCCAGAGAAAAATTTGCCTGAAATTCTGAGTGAAACTGTCCAACTTTTGGGTTTGGAGGATAAGCTTGGTAGTTTTATCAGTGAGCTTTCGCGAGGTCAAAAGCAACGCGTAGGTATTGGTCAGGTCATTATTCACAAGCCGAAATTTTTATTGTTGGATGAACCCGCTAGCGGCCTTGATCCTGAGGCACGGCATGAGTTGTCGTTGTTGCTGCTTAAATTGCAGAAGGAAGGTATGACGATATTGGTATCCAGCCATATTTTGTCTGAATTGGACGAATATTGCAGCCATATGCTTGTTATTAAGCAAGGGAAAATTCAGGCATTCCAGGCGTTGCAGGATGAAAATACTGATCGGCAAACTGTGCGCCTGTGTTTTGCAACTGAGGAGATCAGTATTGCGGCAGATGTATTGCAAGAACTGGATTACGTTTATGATGTAAAAGTAGACGGTTCTGCATTATTGGTATTAATTGATTCAGGTGATGAGGCACGTGTACGGCTTATCCGTGATGTTGTGTTGAGGGATTTGGCGTTGAGTGGGGCAGATATTGTGAAAACTACTTTGCTGCAAAGTTATCAAAACAGTTTGCAGGTCAAAAAACAGGGAGAGGCTGCATGAATCGTATCAAACCGCCAAAAATTATGGTAAACGCGGAGTTTCAGCGATTGCTATGGTTGAATTTAAACTGTGGTATGGTTGCCGGTATATTTATTTTGTATGGGCTGTTTGCTATCACTAAACGGGAAGGTTCTGAATGGTCAGACCATTTAATTATGGTAAGTGGGTTTGGTTTGGCACTATCAGCTTTGGCAGGTTATATTTTAATAGAAAGGAGTTTTAAACAAGACATATCTTCCAATACATTTGACCAGTTACGAATGTCTTCTTTATCGCCGTGGCAGATGGCTTATTCACGAGTTTTGGCTGCGCCCATTCTGGCATGGGTGGGGTTTGCGATAGGATGGTTGGTATTGGGTTTGGGAGTACTACTCGATAGTGGAGAAACTCCTCAATTACTGTATTCCTTTGCAACTCTCCCATTTACAGCATGGACGGTTGCCTGTTTGATCGTTGTCAACGCGTTACAGTTTGGGCGCGGTCCACGGCAATATACAGGCTCAATACTGCAGCTAATCCTACTGTATATCGTATGCATGGTTTTCTTCGCTGATTTTTCAAGCGCAGTATCAGAGGCATTTTACTCTGAGGAGAATGGTAGCGAATTTCACAGTGCCCTTATGAATTATGATATTACAAACATGCCTTTGGAACTTTTAATTTCAGCAGGCATGGGTGCAGTTTTCTCAGCGATAGCAGTATATGCCGCTATGGCATGGAAACTTTACTTGCAATCTTCAAGGCGCGTGTTCCTGATTTTGACAGTCTTATCGCCTATTTTATATTGGTGGGCCTTAGCAGATAAAAATGTATTTTGGTGGATGGCATCCGTCAATTATTCAGGTTTGGCTTTAGTTTCTTTGGTTGTACAGGATTTACGGCTTCAATCGCTAAGTAATAAAATCCGTTGGTACGATATCCCTGCCTGGTGGGTATTGTTGCCCTTGGCGATCATATCCTCGTTTATGTTGGCTGGTGGTGTACTGTTGATACCGTTTATACAAATCGGTTGTTTGGTTTGTATACTATTAATTTGCTGCAATATGAGAGCAACTCGCTTTAATAGTATTACACTGGGGTTATCTGTGTTTTTGTTGGCCCGTTCGCTGTGGGCACTTGCATTTTAGAAATACCGACAAGAGCTTTGCAAAATTCTCTAAGTATCTTGGTAGAAGTTTAGGGGATTTTAGAAAGATCTTAGGCCGTCTGAAAACCTGATTCAGGTTTTCAGACGGCCTTTTTACTTCCTTAATATTTTATCTGCCTGACTGTTCCCACACGTTTTGCAGGTAGGCGTAGGTCAGGTCGGCGGTGTCGGACACCAGCGCGATGTCGCTGCCCAAGTCTTCGGCTTTACCCACGCCGATGGGCAAGGCACCGGCGGCTTTGATGGCGGCGACGCCGGCGGCGGCGTCTTCGATGCCAATGCATTGGCGGATGTCCGCGCCCACGCCCTCGGCGGCGGCGAGGAAGATGTCGGGGGCGGGTTTGGAATGCGCGACGGCTGCAGGGTCGGCGACGGCGTCGAAGAAGTGGGTCAGCCCCATGCGTTCCAGTAAGAACGGACCGTTTTTACTGGCAGACGCGAGGGCGATTTTTTTACCGTTTGCCCCCAATGCTTCCAGCAGCGGCAAAATGCCGGGGTACACGTCTTCGGGTTTGACTGCCTGAATCATCTCGACGTAGTTGTCGTTTTTGCGGCGGGTCAGTTCGGCGAACTCGGTTTCGCTGACGGTTTTGCCGCCGTGCGCGAGGATGCGTTTGAGCGAATCGTCGCGTGACACGCCTTTGAGCTGCTCGTTAAACTTGCGGTCGATGCTGATGCCCAGTTCTTCGGCGAGCTTTTTCCATGCGCGGTAGTGGTATTCGGCGGTGTCGGTGATGACGCCGTCGAGGTCAAAGAGGACTGCGGTGAAAGTCATTTTGCGCCCTCCTTATTTTTCCAACGCGACGGTGTGGCTGCCGTTGAGCGTGATGTCTTTGCCGTACACCTGCAAATCGAGCGGTTCGCCTTTGAGTAGGGTGAAGACGACGTTTTCTTTGCCGACGGCGACTTTAATCAGACGGCCTCGGTAGTTGATGTGGAAGGCATAGCCTGTCCAAGCACTCGGCAGGAACGGGGCGAAGCTGAGTTTGCCGTCCCAAGTTTTCATTTGGGCGAAACCTTGGACGATGGCGAGCCACGAGCCGGTCATGGAGGTGATGTGCAGGCCGTCTTCGGTGTCGTTGTTGTAGTTGTCCAAGTCCAGGCGGGCGGTGCGCTGGTACATTTCCACGGCTTTTTCTTCTTTGCCCAGTTCGGCGGCGAGAATAGAGTGGATACATGGCGACAACGAGCTTTCGTGCACGGTCATCGGTTCGTAGAAGTCGAAGTTGCGGCGTTTTTCGTCCATATTGAAACGGTCGCCGAAGAAGTAGATGCCTTGCAAGACGTCCGCTTGTTTGATGAAGGGCGAACGCAGGATTTTGTCCCACGACCATTTTTGGTTGAGTGGCAAATCATCGGGCGAAAGCGCGGACACGGGGCGGATGTCTTTGTCGAGGAAGCCGTCGTGCTGCACGAATACGCCGAGTTCTTCGTCATGCGGACGGTACATATTGGCGCTGATGTCCGCCCATTTTTCCAGCTCGGCGGCACTCACGTTCAAATCCGGACGCGGGTATTTCGCCAGGGCTTCGCGGGTGTAGTCCAATACCCATGCGGCGAGGGTGTTGGTGTACCAGTTGTTGTTGATGTTGTTTTCGTATTCGTTCGGGCCGGTTACGCCGTGAATCATGTATTTGCCGTTGCGTTTGGAGAAGTGGACGCGGTCCGCCCAGAAGCGGGACACTTCGACCAAAACTTCCAAGCCTTCTTTGGCAAGATAGCTTTCATCGCCGGTGTAGTTGGTGTAATTGTAGATGGCGTAAGGAATCGCGCCGTTGCGGTGGATTTCCTCGAAGGTGATTTCCCATTCGTTATGGCACTCGATACCCGTAAACGTTACCATCGGATAGAGCGCGCCCGCCAAACCCTGTTCGCGCGCGTTGTGCTGCGCCTGCGGCAGTTGGTTGCGGCGATATTGCAGCAGGTTGCGGGTAACTTCGGGTTCCGCCAGTGCGAGGTAAAGCGGCACGGCGTAGGCTTCGGTGTCCCAATAGGTTGCGCCGCCGTATTTTTCGCCGGTAAAGCCTTTCGGGCCGATGTTCAGGCGCGCGTCTTCGCCGTAGTAGGTGGAGAACAGTTGGAACAGATTGAAGCGGATACCCTGCTGCGCTTCGTCGCTGCCTTCGATGACCACGTCGGCGATTTCCCAACGGTGCAGCCAGCCTGCTTTGTGTGCGTCCAGCAAGGTTTCAAACGCAACGCCTGCGATTTTTTCCGACAAGGCGCGGCCTGCGGCTTTTACGGCTTCCAAGCCCTGATAATCGCGGCTGGTGGTAACAATCACGCGTTTTTCAAAGGTTTCGGGTGTGCCGCCGACTTCGGCCTCGAAAGAATTGGAGACCTGCCAGTCGGTTTGGCTGCCGCCGAGGGCTTTGAAGCTGCCGGCGAAGGTTTGCTCGGCGTTGACGATAAATTGTTCCACGCCGAAGGGATTGGCGACGGTTTGGGTGGCAATGTATGAGCGGTCGTCTGAAACGCCTTTGTCCAATACCTGCCAGAATTTTTCTTCGTAGTTGGAGTCTTCGTTTTTCACGTCGGCATCGATGATGGAATCGATGCGGACTTGGTGGGTTTTGCCGTCAACGGATACGGCTTCCCAGCGGATGAGAGCCAGCTCTTTTTGCGCGACGGACAGGAATTTGCACACATCGAAACGCACGCCGAATACGGTGAACGAGCGGCGCAACACGCCGTGCTGCATATCGAGTTCGACGGAGAAGTCGGCAACTTCGTTTTTCGCCAAGTCCACTTCCTGTACATCGACAAAGATTTTGACTTTGCTGAAATTGAGCGCATTGATGGCTTTGCCGAAATATTTAGGATAGCCGTTTTTCCACCAGCCGACGCGGGTTTTGTCGGGGAACCACACGCCGGCGATGTAGGTACCCAAGTGGCTGTCGGCGGAATAGGTTTCTTCAAAGTTGCCGCGCATACCCATATAGCCGTTGCCCAAGCTGGTCAGGCTCTCTTGCAGTCGTTTGTGCTCTTTTTCCAGTTTTGTCGAACGCAGTGTCCAAGGGCTGACTTCCATGATTCTCGTGTACATTTATGAAGCTCCTGTTATTAAAATTGTCAGATCGGCAAAGGTTTCAGACGGCCTTTGCCGATGGTGTTGAAACGGATTATTCGCCGTGGGTCTCTTTAATCAGGCATACTGAGAAAGCCCCCATCAGCAAGACTGCGCCGGCAACCAAGAACATGGTTGCCTGATGGCTGCCCAGCATAGGGAAGAGGACGAAACTTAGCAGCGAAGCGACGATTTGAGGCATACAGATAGAGCCGTTGAACAGGCCCAAATAAGTACCCATGTGTTTGCCTGAGAGCGCATTGGTCACAATCGTCAAAGGATAGGTAATGATACCGGCCCACGCAATACCGATTAAGGTGTAAGACAACACCAGCGCGTATTGATTGCTGATGAAGAAAACGGAGAAGAAACCGAGCGCACCCAAAGCCAAGCAACCGAAATAACCGGCTTTATGGTATTTATTCGGTACTTTTGCCAGAATAAACGAGCAGATAACGGCAGCAATGGATTGTACCGCCGCCAATACACCGTACCAGTTGCCTGCTTCTTGGTAGCCTACGGAAGAGGCATCGGTTGTCTGCCAAACGTTTTCCGCAATCGCGCCTGCCGAGTAAGTCCACATATATTGGAAGGCAAACCAGCAGAAGAATTGTACCAAAGTCACCGTCCAAAACGCTTTAGGCGCGGTTTTCAAAAGTTCGAACCAGTTGGCTTTTTCCTGATTCGCAGCGACATCGATGCCGTGATAGCGGGCGTAGGTTTCCGGATCGTATTCTTTGACTTTGAAGATGGTGAACGCACTGGTAATAATCAGTAACGCCGCGCCCACATAGAATGCTACAACCACGGTCTGCGGCACGACGCCTTTTTCGGCCGTGTTCGCCAAACCGATATACGCGAACACAAACGGCAGAATCGCCGCCACAACCGCGCCCGTATTCGCTAAGAAACTTTGAATCCCGTAGGCGTAGCTTTTCTGCTCCTCGTTGACCATGTCGCCGACCATCATCTTAAACGGCTGCATCGCCATATTGGAAGATACGTCCAACAGCGCAATCATCAGCGCGCCAAACGACAAAGCTGCCAAAGAAGCGTAGCCAAAACCGAAGCTGCCCGAGTTCGGCATCAAAATCATGACGATAACCGCAATCAGCGTGCCGTAAAGCAGATAGGGTAGACGGCGGCCGCCCAAGCGCGGCATCCAAGTGCGGTCTGAGTAGTAGCCCACAATCGGCTGAACCAACATACCGGCCAATGGGGGCAGAATGAAAAACCAGCCCAAACTGTGCGGGTCAGCGCCTAAAGTTTGAAAAATTCGGCTCATTTGTGAGCTTTGCAGGGTAAAGGCCGTCTGAACGCCGAGATAGCCGAAGCTGAGCATCCAAATCGTACTTTTTGCCAGTGACGGCAAACCTTGTTTTGCTGTTTTTTGCGTATTTTCCGACATGAGGTAAATCCTTTTTTTGAAAAGTATTTTTATTGAGAAATCTGAAATGTTCCTTGGTGTGGTGTTCTCTGTCGTTATTGTTTGTGTGCGTACTTTCAAGGATATAGGCGCATTTTATGGAGCGTATCGAATATTGGCAACGTTTGTTCAAAGATAAACTGGCTTAAATCAAATTTTTTACGGTTTCGTGTTGAAAATTTTGGAGAATGAAAGCATTGGTTCGGCTTTGCTGCATATTGTGATGCCGATTTCTATTTTCAGACGGCATTTGAACAAGCAAGTATTTGAGCAATCGGTTAAAATGGGCCGTCTGAAATTTGTTTGACCGAATCGAGAAAAACCATGTCCCAACAATACGTCTATTCTATGCTGCGCGTGAGCAAGGTTGTGCCGCCGCAGAAAACCATCATTAAAGATATTTCCCTTTCCTTCTTCCCCGGCGCGAAAATCGGCCTGCTCGGTTTGAACGGCGCGGGTAAGTCCACAGTTCTGCGGATTATGGCGGGTGTGGATAAGGAATTTGAGGGCGAAGCCGTGCCGATGGGTGGTATCAAAATCGGTTACCTGCCGCAAGAGCCGGAGCTTGATCCTGAAAAAACCGTACGCGAGGAAGTGGAAAGCGGTTTAGGCGAAGTGGCTGCGGCGCAGAAACGTTTGGAAGAAGTGTATGCCGAGTATGCCAATCCCGATGCGGATTTTGACGCGCTGGCGGAAGAGCAGGGCCGCTTGGAAGCGATTATTGCGGCAGGTTCGTCTACGGGCGGCGGTGCGGAACATGAATTGGAAATCGCCGCCGATGCGCTGCGCTTGCCGGAATGGGATGCCAAAATCGGCAATCTGTCCGGCGGTGAAAAACGCCGCGTCGCTTTGTGCAAACTCTTGTTGAGCAAGCCCGATATGCTTTTGCTGGACGAGCCGACCAACCACTTGGATGCGGAATCGGTCGAATGGCTGGAGCAATTCTTGGTGCGCTTCCCCGGTACAGTCGTTGCGGTAACGCACGACCGCTACTTCCTCGACAACGCCGCCGAATGGATTTTGGAACTCGACCGCGGACACGGTATTCCTTGGAAAGGCAATTACTCGTCTTGGCTGGAGCAGAAAGAAAAACGTTTGGAAAACGAGGCGAAATCCGAAGTCGCGCGCGTGAAGGCGATGAAACAGGAATTGGAATGGGTTCGTCAGAATGCCAAAGGCCGCCAAGCCAAATCAAAAGCGCGTCTGGCGCGTTTTGAGGAAATGAGCAACTATGAATACCAAAAACGCAATGAAACGCAGGAAATCTTCATTCCTGTCGCCGAGCGTTTGGGTAACGAAGTAATTGAATTTGTGAATGTTTCCAAATCGTTTGGCGATAAAGTGCTGATTGACGATTTGAGCTTCAAAGTGCCTGCTGGCGCGATTGTCGGCATCATCGGCCCGAACGGCGCGGGTAAATCGACGCTGTTCAAAATGATTGCGGGCAAAGAGCAGCCCGATTCCGGCGAAGTGAAAATCGGCCAAACCGTGAAAATGAGCCTGATCGACCAAAGCCGCGAAGGTTTGCAAAACGACAAAACCGTGTTCGACAACATTGCCGAAGGCCGCGACATTTTGCAGGTCGGGCAGTTTGAAATTCCCGCCCGCCAATATTTGGGTCGTTTCAACTTCAAAGGCAGCGACCAAAGCAAAATCGCAGGTCAATTGTCAGGCGGCGAACGCGGACGTTTGCACTTGGCAAAAACCTTATTGAGCGGCGGCAATGTGTTGCTGCTGGACGAACCGTCTAACGACCTCGACGTGGAAACCCTGCGCGCGCTGGAAGATGCATTGCTGGAATTTGCCGGCAGCGTGATGGTGATTTCGCACGACCGCTGGTTCCTCGACCGAATCGCTACGCATATTTTGGCTTGCGAAGGCGATTCGAAATGGGTGTTCTTCGACGGCAACTATCAAGAATACGAAGCCGATAAGAAACGCCGTTTGGGTGAAGAGGGTGCGAAACCGAAACGTATCCGTTACAAGCCGGTAACACGTTAAGCAGGTTTGAATGAAAAGGCCGTCTGAAACTTCAAAGTTTCAGACGGCCTTTAGTTTTAATGTTTAGGATTGTTTTCTTAATTGCGGATGGTTTTCCAATGTATCAATGATGATTTCAATCATGCGGGGGGCAGTTTGCGCCAAATCGAAGCCTTGACCTGAAGAAAGCCAGCGCCAAATCAAGCCGTCTAATGAAGACTTGATGAAGATGACCGCCATGTGGATGTCTAAGTTATCCGCCAGGGCTTTTTGTTGTACTGTGTCGGTCAGTACCGCAACGATTTTTTCACGCCATAAGGATTGGTGTTTTTTAGCGATGGCAATAACCGCCTCGTTTTGCTCGGTGTGTTCGCATTTTAAAAACAAAATGCTGTGGAATTTATAGTGAAGATCGTTGTGTTGCAGGCGCTCGAAAAAACGGGTCAGGGTCAGGCGGAAGCTTGGCCAGGCCTGTTCGTTATTATTGTTTGAATCCTCCTTCATGCAGCTTTCGATGTCGTCGCAAATCCGTTGGAACAGGGCGTCAAACAAATCTTCTTTATTTTTGAAATGCCAATACAGCGCGCCGCGCGTTACGCCTGCGGCTTGGGCGATTTCGTTAAGCGAAGTGCGGGCAATGCCTTTCTGATAAAACGTATCCAATGCGGCAAGCATGAGGTATTCTTTGGTTTTTAAAGCTTCGGTTTTGGTTCTTCTCATAATTATTTTGTGGCAATGTAAATTTATGGTGCGGATTATAAAAAATTACTTTTGAACATGCAAGAATGTATGTATAATTTAATACTTGATAGTGTTTCTCAACACTTTATAATCAGCCTGTTCTTCACAAAAATAAACAATTTCAGTTTGTGAAACATGAGATCAAACTAATCGATTTTTAATTAGTCAAACCTTTATTTATCATAGAGATAGGAAAATTATGGCTCTTTATGCTTCTAAAATGATGCGTGTCGCGGCAATTGCAGCGGCTACTGCATTGGCGCTTTCTGCTTGCGGCAAAGGCGATGAGAAGGCAGTCGGCCAACAGGCGCAAGGCAGTCAGCAACAGCAAAATCAACCTGCGCCCGAAGTCCGCGTGGTTACCGTGCATCCGGAAACGGTTGCGTTGACGACTGAATTGCCGGGCCGTCTGGAATCATTGCGTACTGCCGAAGTCCGCGCCCAAGTAGGCGGCATCATCCAAAAACGCCTGTTCCAAGAAGGCAGCTATGTGCAGGCCGGTCAGCCTTTGTACCAAATCGACAGCTCGACTTATGAAGCAAACTTGGAAAGCGCACGCGCTCAGTTGGCGAGTGCGCAAGCTACTTTGGCCAAAGCGAATGCCGACTTGGCGCGTTACAAGCCGCTGGTTGCCGCCGATGCCATCAGTAAACAGGATTACGATGCGGCGGTAACGGCGAAACGTTCTGCCGAAGCAAGCGTCAAATCCGCACAAGCAGCCATTAAATCTGCCGGTATCAGCCTGAACCGCTCCCGTATTACTGCGCCGATTTCCGGCTTTATCGGTCAATCTAAAGTTTCTGAAGGTACGCTGTTGAATGCCGGCGATACCACTGTTTTGGCCACCATCCAACAAACCAACCCGATGTATGTTAACGTTACCCAATCTGCGAGTGAGGTCATGAAACTGCGTCAACAGGTTGCCGAAGGCAAATTGTTGGCGGCAAACGGCGCGATTGCAGTGGATATCAAATTTGACGACGGTACGGTTTACCCTGAAAAAGGCCGTCTGCTGTTTGCAGATCCGACTGTTAACGAAACGACCGGTCAAATTACCTTGCGTGCCGCCATTCCTAATGACAGAAATATCTTGATGCCAGGCTTATATGTGCGCGTATTGATGGAACAAGTGGCAGTGGATAATGCATTTGTGGTGCCGCAACAAGCAGTGACCCGCGGTTCGCAAGATACGGTGATGGTAGTGAATGATAAGAGCGAAATGGAAGCGCGTGTCGTGACCGTTGCCCAACAGCAAGGTACCAACTGGGTTATTACAGACGGCCTGAAAGACGGCGACAAAGTGATTGTTGAAGGCATCAGCATTGCCGCTATGTCGGGTGCTAAAAAGGTAACGCCGAAAGAATGGACGCCGCCTGCAAACACTGCGGCAGCAACACCGGCAGTTTCAGACGGCCAAGCTGCATCCGAGGCCAAGCCTGAAGCTAAAGCTGCATCTGAAGCCAAATAAGGAACGCATGAATGTCTAAGTTTTTTATTGACCGCCCCATTTTTGCATGGGTTATTGCGATTTTTATTATCGCAGCGGGTATTTTCGGCATTCAAAAACTGCCGATTTCCCAATATCCGTCCGTTGCTGCACCGACCATTACTTTGCGCGCTACTTATCCGGGCGCTTCGGCTCAGGTAATGGAAGACAGCGTACTGGCCGTTATCGAACGTAATATGTACGGTGTGGAAGGTTTGGACTATATGACGACTTCTGCCAATTCCAGCGGCAGCGGCAGCGTCAGTCTGACGTTTACACCGGAAACCAATGAAGATTTGGCGCAGGTAGACGTGCAGAACAAACTGTCTGAAGTGTTGTCCACATTGCCGTCTACCGTACAGCAATATGGTGTAACCGTATCTAAAGCGCGTTCCAACTTCTTGCAAGTGGTCATGCTTTCTTCTGAAAAGCAATCCATTGAGGAAATGAACGATTACGCCCAGCGCAATATCATTCCTGAACTGCAGCGTATCGACGGCGTAGGGCAGGTACAATTGTTTGGTGCGCAACGCGCCATGCGTATTTGGGTTGACCCGAAAAAACTGCAAAACTACAACCTGTCTTTTGCAACGGTAACCAACGCACTGGCTACTCAAAATATCCAAATTTCTGCAGGCTCTATCGGCTCTTTGCCGGCGGCTGCAGGTCAGACCATTTCAGCAACTGTGACGGCTCAAGGTCAGCTGAGCACTGCTGAAGAGTTCGAAAACATCATTTTGGTATCCAATACCGATGGTTCTAATGTCTATCTGAAAGACGTTGCCAAAGTCAGCTTGGGTATGCAGGACTATTCTACTTCCACACGTTTGAACGGCGTGAATACCACCGGTATGGCAGTGATGCTGTCCAACAGCGGTAACGCTTTGGCAACGGCGACTGCCGTGAAAGAAAAAATGGCAGTTTTGCAGAAGTATTTTCCAGACGGCATGAGCTGGAAAGTTCCTTACGATACTTCCAAATTTGTGGAAATTTCGATTGAGAAAGTGATCCATACGCTTTTGGAAGCCATCGTATTGGTATTCTTAGTGATGTATCTCTTCCTGCAAAACATCCGCTATACGTTGATTCCGACTATTGTCGTGCCGATTTCCCTGTTGGGCGGTTTTGCCTTTATCTCATACATGGGTATGTCGATTAACGTATTGACCATGTTTGCGATGGTATTGGTGATCGGTATTGTGGTCGATGACGCGATTGTGGTCGTTGAAAACGTTGAGCGTATTATGGCGAGTGAAGGTCTGCCGCCTAAGGCTGCAACCAAAAAAGCGATGAGTCAGATTTCCGGCGCGGTGATCGGTATTACTGCCGTGTTGATGTCCGTATTTGTGCCGCTGGCAATGTTTAGCGGTGCAACCGGTAACATTTACAAACAGTTTGCCCTGACCATGGTGGCATCGATCGGCTTCTCCGCATTCCTTGCTTTGACGCTGACTCCGGCATTGTGTGCCACCATGCTCAAGCCGATTCAGAATGGTCATCACGAAGAGAAAAAAGGTTTCTTCGGTTGGTTTAACAAGAAATTCGACAACTGGACACACGGCTACGAAGGCTGGGTAGCCAAAGTCTTGCGCAAGACTTTGCGCATGATGGTTGTCTATATCGGTTTGACTGTTGTGGGCGTATTCCTGTTTATGCGTCTGCCGACTTCCTTCTTGCCGACTGAAGACCAAGGTAACTTGATGTTGAGCGTACAGCTGCCTGCCGGCGCGACCAAAGAGCGTACCGATGCAACTTTGGCTCAAATCACTCAACTGGCGAAATCTGTACCTGAGATCGAGAACATTGTTACCGTTTCCGGCTTTAGTTTTAGCGGTTCCGGCCAAAACATGGCTTTGGGCTTTGTCATTCTGAAAGACTGGAGCGAACGTACTGCTCCGGGCAGCGATGCGACTTCTATTTCCGGTAAGTTGACCGGCATGATGATGGCTACGCTGAAAGACGGTTTCGGTTTGGCGATTGTGCCTCCTGCCATTATGGAATTGGGTACAGGCTCCGGCTTGACGATTTACCTGCAAGACCGTAACAACAGCGGCCATGCTGCATTGTTGGCCAAGCGCAATGAGCTGATTGACAAAATGCGCAAAAGCGGTTTGTTTAACCCAAGTACCGTTCGTGCGAGCGGTTTGGAAGATGCGCCGCAGTTGAAAATCGACATCAATCGCTCTGCCGCAGCTGCACAAGGTATTTCGTTCTCTGACATCCGTACTGCTTTGGCTTCTTCTTTGGGTTCGTCTTATGTAAACGACTTCCCGAATCAAGGCCGTCTGCAACGCGTAATGGTACAAGCTGATGCGAGTGCCCGTATGCAGCCTGCCGATATTCTGAACTTGACCGTGCCGAACAAATCCGGTGTTGCCGTACCGCTTTCTACCATTGCTACTGTTTCTTGGGTAAACGGTATGGAACAAAGCGTCCGCTTCAATGGTTATCCTGCAATGGAGCTTTCCGGCTCGCCTGTTAATGGCGTGTCTTCCGGTCAAGCCATGGCTGCGGTACAGCAAATGGTTGATGAAATGGGCGGCGGTTACAGTTTGGAATGGGGCGGTCAGTCTCGTGAAGAGGCCAAAGGCAGCTCGCAAACAGTCATGTTGTACGCATTGGCCGCTGCCGCTGTATTCTTGGTATTGGCTGCTTTGTACGAAAGCTGGTCTATCCCGTTGGCGGTTATCCTTGTGATTCCGTTGGGCTTGATTGGCGCGGCATTGGGCGTAACCGGCCGCAACATGTTTGAAGCGCTGCTGGGCAGTATTCCGGCATACGCCAACGATATCTACTTCCAAGTCGGTTTCGTTACGGTGATGGGTTTGAGTGCGAAAAACGCGATTTTGATTATCGAATTTGCCAAAGACCTGCAAGCGCAAGGCAAGAGCGCGCTTGAAGCTGCGCTTGCCGCCGCACACCTGCGTTTCCGTCCGATTATCATGACCTCGTTCGCCTTCATCTTGGGCGTGGTACCGCTTTATGTTGCCAGCGGTGCCAGCTCCGCCAGCCAACGTGCGATTGGTACGACCGTGGTCTGGGGTATGTTGATCGGTACGATTCTGTCTGTGTTCCTTGTGCCTTTGTTCTATGTGGTTGTGCGCAAATTCTTTAAAGAAACCGCACACGAGCATGAGATGGCCGCCAAACACGCCGCTGAAGCCGGCATGATTGAAGACGGTAAACACGATTCAGACAAGCACTAAAGCAAAGGCCGTCTGAAAACTTTTCAGACGGCCTCAAAATGCTAAAGGATTCTAAAATGAAGAAGATTACATTCAAACCTGTACTGACCGCCGTTGCCGCCGCCGTGGCTTTATCGGCCTGTACCATGATGCCCAAATATGAGCAGCCTCAAGTTGCCGTTGCCGATACGTTTAAATACGACACCGTTGACGACGGTATCCGTGCCGCTGAATTGGGTTGGCAAGATTACTTTGCCGATCCGCGCCTTCACCGCCTGATCGACATCGCATTGGAACGCAATACTGATTTGCGTACAGCCGCGCTGAATGCGGAAATCTACCGTAAACAGTACATGATTGCGCGTAATAATTTGTTACCAACCGTCAATGCCAGCGGTACAGGTTCGCGTCAAGGCAGCTTGAGCGGCGGCAGCATCAGCAGCCAATACAGCGTGGGTTTGGGCGCAGCCTCTTATGAACTTGACCTTTTCGGCCGTGTTCGCAGTACCAGTGAAGCCGCGTTGCAAGGTTATTTCAATGTGGCCGCCAACCGCGATGCCGCCCATCTGACCTTGATTTCTACCGTTGCCAAAGCCTACTTTAACGAACGCTACGCGGAAGAAACCATGGCATTGGCACAACGTGTGTTGCAAACCCGTGAAGCGACTTACAAGCTCTCGCAATTACGCCATAAGGCCGGCGTGATTTCCGCCGTTGATTTGCGCCAACAGGAAGCACTGATTGAATCGGCCAAAGCCGATTACGCATCCGCGGTGAAAAACCGCGAGCAAGCGCGCAATTCCTTGGCTATGCTGATTAATCAACCTTTGCCCGAAGATTTGCCTGCCGATTTGCCTTTGAGCAAGCAGTTCAAATTGACCAAACTGCCTGCCGGTTTGAGTTCGGACGTGTTGCTCAACCGTCCGGATATCCGTGCGGCCGAACACGCGCTCAAACAAGCCAATGCCAATATCGGTGCGGCTCGTGCGGCCTTCTTCCCGCGCATCAGCCTGACCGGTTCGGTCGGTACGGCTTCCGGCGAGTTGAGTGGCCTGTTTAAGAGCGGTACAGGTGTTTGGGCGTTTGCACCGTCCATCACGCTGCCTATCTTTGACTGGGGTACCAACAAAGCCAATCTTGATGTAGCCAAACTGCGCCAACAGGTACAAATCGTTGCTTATGAAGCCGCTGTTCAATCCGCATTTAAAGACGTTTCCAATGCTTTGGTTGCGCGCGAACAGCTGGATAAAAGCTATGAAGCGTTGAGCAAACAAAGCCGTGCCTACAACGACAGCCTGCGCCTCATCAGCCTGCGTTACAAACATGGCGTATCCAGCGCATTGGATTTGCTGGATGCCGAACGCAGCAGTTACGGCGCAGAAACTGCTCTTTTAGCCAATCAGCTGACCCGTCTGGAAAACCTTGCCGACTTGTATAAAGCGCTTGGTGGCGGTTTGAAACGCGAAACCAAAGCTGACGAATAATTTTTGTCAGCTAAAATCAAAAGGCCGTCTGAAACGTTTGGGTTTCAGACGGCCTTTTTGTTAAACAGCGATTTCAAACTTTTAATTTCTCGCTTAAAGAACCGACATAGGCTGAGCGTTCGTTACGGCTGAGTTCGGGCTGGTGTGTGTTGAGCGAAGACCATTTGCGGTTGCTGCGTGCTTTGTTGAGTTCGCTTGGCAGTTTGGCCGCATTCCATGGCGCTTTGCGTTCGTTTAGCTCGATATGAGATTGGGCGGCATGGCCGCGCGTTTGCAAGACGTGCAACAAATCCAGTGCGCGTGCGGCGAGCAGGGTAAGGGTTTCTGGATCGGTATGCAGGGTTTGTCGGCCGTTGATTTTGTCGGTGATATCTTGGGCATTGGGTAAAATTCCGCCCAACAGTCCGCCGATGGCGGTACCCAAACCAAGTGAGCCGCCAAGCGTGGCAATGTCCAAGCCTAGGCCGATGAGTGCGCCTGCGGTTGCGCCGGTACCGGTACGGATGCCGTAATGTTTGAGCAATTCGCTGTCAAACGGATCTTGTTTGAAGGCTTTGGGCATCCATGTGCTGTCGCTGCTGACTTCGTCGTGATAGAAGCGGTAAAGTGTGAACAGGCGTTGTTGCATTTGCCGCTCAAGTTGGCGGATTTCCGATTGCATGACTTCCAAAGTCGGGGCAGGGTCATCGTTTTCGGCAATTTCTTGGGTGAATGCGGCGGCATCCAGTAGAAAATCGGCAATTTCACGGCGCGCTTCCGTATCCAGCCGTTGCCACTCGCGACGGCGCATATTGATAAGGCGGTCGAGGATGTCGCGTTTCGGTAACATGGTGGCAAGGTTGTCCCACAATCGGATTTCGCCTTCAAAGTCGAAGGCAACGGTATCGAAACCGGCATAAACATGCAGGTTTCTGCGGGCGAGCATATTGGTCCAAGCGGTCAGGTCTTGATTTTGGGTGAAGTTGAACACAGGCATGATGGGCTTGGCGCACCAAGACAAAATGGTCAGCTCGTCTTTGTATTTGTTAAGGACGGGTTCCCGCGCATCGATGACGTACATGGCCATGTCGCTTTGCATGACTTGGCGCAGCACTTTGGCTTCTTGGTTGAATTCGTGATGCGCTTCATGGTTGCTGAGAAATTGTTGGATGCGTTCAATACCGTCATCGCGTGCGGATGTGTGGGTTTCCAGCCAGTCCAACACGCCGCCGGCATCTTCGAGGCCGGGTGTGTCGTATAGGTAAACCAAGCTGTCGTCGCCATCGTTGATGAGGGCTTCTTCGACATGGCGCGTGGTCGAGGGCGCATTTTTTACTTCGCCGAAGGTGCTGTCGCGCAAAAGCGTGCGTAAGAGTGAGGTTTTACCTGTGTTGGTATGGCCGACGACGGCAAGGGAAAGTGGGGTGGTCATGGTCGTGGGTTGGGACGGATATGGGCTATGAATGTGTGAGTATGGGGCTGTTTGCCTGCAGTGGCAATATGTGTTTCAGACGGCCCTAAATTTCCTTTATATATGGGCGAAAATAGCCAGAAAAAGAGGGGAATAGCGGATTTGTTGTTTTTTGGCAAAATGCTTGAAAATAGGCAGGAAAACAGTTGACAGTCGGGTAGAAGGCTAGGATAATTCGCGCCGTTGAGTTGCTTGATGCAGCTTGATTTTTCTCCTCTATTTCTCCTTTGTAGACTTGGCGCATATCGAAACGGTATGCGCATTTTTTTATCTGCATTGAAACATGATTACATTTAAGTTCTGTAAATTGGATAATTAAGAAACTTTACAAGAAAAATACTTGCACGGTTGAATCTCTTGTTGCATAATTCGTTTCGTTAGCTGGTTCGAGTAGTCAGTTAATAGTTTCTCCTCTATTTCTCCTTTGTAGACTTGGCACACATTCTATCGGATGTGTGCATTTTTTTTGCCTGTTTAAAACAAAGGCCGTCTGAATGTTGTAATCTTTCAGACGGCCTTTGTTGGTTGAATGGAATTAGATGTCTAATACTACTTCTTCTTTGACTTCTTCCATGACAACATAGCTGCGGCTTTCGGCTGCTGCCGGCAGTTGCAGCAGGATATTGCCGAGCATATCGCGATAAGCGGACATATTGGGCAGGCGGACTTTGATGAGGTAGTCGTATTCGCCGGAGACCAAGTGGCATTCCAAAATTTGCGGAATCTTCAGCACTTCGCGTTTGAAGTCTTCAAAAATATTGCCGGATTTGGAACGCAGTTTCAGTTCGACAAAGACCAAGAGGCTTTGACCCAAGGCATGAGGATTCAGATGGGCGTGATAGCCGGTGATGAGGTTGTCGCGTTCCAAGCGTCGGACGCGTTCGGTTACCGGCGTAGTGGAGAGGCCGACTTTTTCAGCCAATTCGGTCATGGGGATGCGTGCGTTTTGTTGCAGGAGCTTGAGAATTTTTAAGTCGGTTTTGTCGAGTTCTTTCATGGCTTTGATGCTTGTCGTTTTCAATTTGGATGACATCATAACCTTAAAACAGGCTCAGAAGAAGCATAAATCCTTAAAGGTAAGGCGGAAGGAAGATATTAATCTTGTGTATTTCATGGAATCCTGTATGGTTTTTGACCTATAATATTCGCTTCAAAGTAATAGGGCAGGCCGTCTGAAACGGATGCCGATAAGAGGAATACATTATGCGTCCGCTCAATGCGCAAATCCGTTTGGATAATTTACGTCAAAATTATCGTCTTCTCAAAGAGTTGCACGGCAATAAATTGTTGGCTGTGATTAAGGCCGATGCTTACGGGCATGGCGCGGTCAGATGTGCACACGCGTTGGCGGATATTGCCGACGGCTTTGCGGTGGCAACGGTAGATGAAGGCGTGGAATTGCGTCAAAACGGCATTAAAAATCCGATTGTTTTATTGGAAGGCGTGTTTGAGGCTGCAGAGTATGCGGATGTTGACCGTTATGATTTGTGGCCGGCAATCGGCAGCCAATGGCAGCTGGAGGCGTTTGCACATCATGAGTGGCAACGTCCGACAACCGTATGGCTGAAAATGGACTCTGGTATGCACCGTGCCGGTTTCTTTCCGCATAACTATGCCGCCGCCTATACGGCATTGAAACAATCCGAATCGGTTGAAAACATTGTGAAATTCAGCCATTTTGCCTGCGCGGACGAGCCGGAAAACGGCATGACCGAAATGCAGCTTGAAGCATTTGATTTGGCCTGCGAGGGTTTGGAAGGCGAGGAGAGCCTGGCCAATTCCGCCGCGATTTTGAACGTGCCTGAAGCGCGCCGCGATTGGGGTCGTGCCGGTCTGGCCTTGTATGGTATTTCGCCTTTCGGCGGCGTGGATGAGCGTTTGAAACCTGTTATGCGCCTGACTTCCCGCGTTTTCGGCGAACGCGTATTGCAGCCGCATTCTCCGATTGGTTACGGCGCAACGTTCTACACCAGCAAATCCACCCGTGTCGGTTTGATTGCCTGCGGCTATGCCGACGGTTATCCGCGTCGCGCTTCCACTAATTCTCCGGTCGCCATCGATGGCAAACGCAGCCGCATTATCGGCAGGGTGTCTATGGATATGATTACGGTTGAGCTGGAAGCCTCGAAAGAGGGCTTGGGCGCGGAAGTAGAGCTTTGGGGCGATGTGATTAATATTAATGAAGTTGCCGAAGTTGCCGGTATGATTCCGTACGAAATCCTCTGTAATATTAAACGTGCGAAGTTTACTTATATCGAGTAGGCAGTCAAAGATCAGGCCGTCTGAAATGTGTTTTCAGACGGCCTTTTTGTTATCTGCAATTAAAACGATTCGTCAGCGCGTAAATAACGCCATTTGCCCGGCGGCAGTCTGCCGAGTTTGACTTTGCCCATGCGGATGCGTTTCAAGCCGACAACGCGCAGGCCGACCAGCTCGCACATACGGCGGATTTGGCGTTTTTTGCCTTGCCGCAAAATAAAGCGCAACTGGTCTTCGTTTTGCCATTCGACTTTGGCGGGGCGCAATTTTTCTCCGTCCAAACTCAAGCCGTGGTTGAGCAGGGAGAGGCCTTTATCGTCCAGTTTGCCGCGGACGCGGACGAGGTATTCTTTTTCGCTGCTGCTGTTTTCGCCAATCAGTTGTTTGGCAATGCGGCCGTCCTGGGTAAGCACCAATAATCCGACAGAGTCGATGTCCAGGCGGCCGGCCGGGGCTAAGCCGAATTTGTGTTTTTCACTGAAAGGGATACGGCTGTCGTCGCCTTCCCAATGGTTATCGGCGGTAATGAGTTCGGCGGCGGATTTATAGCCTTTTTCTGCCTGCGCGCTGACGTAGCCGACGGGTTTGTTCAGCAGGATGGTTACGCGCGCGGCTTGTTTTTCATGGGCTTGTTTGTTGAGGTCGATGCGGTCGCGCTCGGTGACTTTTTGACCGAGTACGGCGGTTTGGCCGTTGACTTTGACCCAGCCTTGCTCGATGTAGCTGTCTGCCTCGCGGCGCGAGCATAAGCCCAATTGCGCCATGCGTTTGGAGAGGCGCATGGTTTCGGAATCGTTGTTTTGCATGGTATGGCAATATAGAAGAAATGGGAATGTCGGATTATAGCATTGACCGTTTGTCAGGCCGTCTGAAAACTGAATCTTTGGGTTTTCAGACGGCCTTTCGTTTGCTATATGTTAAGGAATATTTGGATTTGAAGTAAAAAATGAAGGGTATATTGTCTGTTTGTGTTAACCTTACGGGCGAACTAATCATTTTGTTTTTTGTCGAATTCGGGTTGAAATGACATTTCACTCATCAATTATGAAGACTAAAATGATAGGTCTTTCTAAAGCGCATGAAGGCAGTTTGTCACTAAAACCAGCTTTCGTGTATCACGTTTTAAGGATAAATCAATGAAATCGCTCAAATCATTTTTGATTTGGGGCATTGTGGTTTTGGTCGGCCTAGCCTCCTTTACCACTTTGGCCCTCAGTCGCGGCGAGCAGGTCAGTGCGATTTGGATGGTTACGGCCGCCATTTCGGTATACTGTATTGCCTACCGTTTTTACAGTCTTTACATTGCCAACCGTGTGATGCAGCTTGATCCTAACCGTCTGACTCCGGCAGAACGCCACAATGACGGCTTGGACTATGTGCCCACACATAAAGGCGTACTGTTCGGCCACCACTTTGCTGCGATTGCCGGCGCAGGTCCTTTGGTTGGTCCTGTATTGGCAGCGCAAATGGGTTATCTGCCCGGTACTTTGTGGATTATCTTCGGTGTGGTATTTGCCGGTGCCGTACAGGATATGATGGTACTGTTTGTTTCTATGCGCCGTGACGGTAAGTCTTTGGGTGATATCGTGAAACAAGAACTCGGTACTGTCCCCGGCGTGATTGCATCCATCGGTATTTTGATGATTATGGTCATCATTATGGCGGTGTTGGCGCTGATCGTTGTGAAAGCATTGGTTCACAGCCCTTGGGGTACGTTCACCATTGCCGCAACCATGCCGATTGCCCTATTTATGGGTATCTACACCCGTTATATCCGTCCGGGCAAAATCGGCGAGATTTCCATCGTCGGCTTTATTTTGCTGATGTTGGCCGTGATTTACGGTGAAGATGTTGCCCGCAGCTCCTTCGGCCATTGGTTCGACCTTGACGGCATTCAGCTGACTTGGGCGATTATGATTTACGGTTTCGTGGCTTCCGTATTGCCGGTTTGGCTCTTGCTGACTCCGCGCGACTATCTGTCTACCTTCCTGAAAATCGGTACGATTGCCGCTTTGGCTTTGGGTATCGTTATTGTTAACCCAACCCTGCAAATGCCTGCAGTTACCCACTTTATTGACGGTTCAGGCCCGGTATTCTCCGGTGCATTGTTCCCATTCTTGTTCATTACCATTGCTTGTGGTGCGGTTTCAGGCTTCCATGCGCTGATTTCTTCCGGTACCACGCCAAAAATGGTGGAAAACGAAACCCACGTCCGCATGATCGGTTACGGCGGCATGATTATGGAAAGCTTTGTGGCCATTATGGCTCTGGCCGCCGCCGCTTCGCTTGATCCAGGCGTGTACTTCGCGATGAATAGCCCGGCTGCGCTGATTGGTACTGATGCCAACACTGCTGCCGAAGTTATTACCACTAAACTGAATTTCTCTGTTGATGCCGCAACCTTGTTGCACACTGCTAAAGAAGTGGGCGAAAACACCATTCTGTCCCGTGCAGGCGGCGCGCCAACCCTTGCAGTCGGTATGGCACACATCATGAGCCGTCTGATTCCGGGCGAAGCCATGATGGCGTTCTGGTATCACTTTGCCTTGCTGTTTGAAGCCTTGTTCATCCTGACCGCGGTTGACGCCGGTACACGCGTTGCTCGTTTCATGATTCAAGACTTGGGCAGTATCTTCTACAAACCATTCGGTAACACCGACTCTATCCCAGCCAACCTGGTTGCTACATTCTTTGCCGTGGCATTGTGGGGTTACTTCCTCTATACCGGCGTAACCGACCCTCTGGGCGGCATCAACTCGCTCTGGCCTCTGTTCGGTATCGCCAACCAAATGCTGGCAGGTGTAGCGTTGATTATGTGTACCGTTGTCTTGGTGAAAATGAAACGCGACCGCTATGTTTGGGTAACTTTGGTTCCGGCTGTCGGCGTATTGTTCGTAACCTGCTATGCCGGTTTGCAAAAACTGTTCCACAGCGACCCGCGCGTCAGCTTCTTGGCGCATGCAGGCAAATACCGCGATGCCTTGGCTTCAGGCGAAGTCCTTGCCCCGGCTAAAGACATTGGCGAAATGTCACAAATCATCTTCAACGACCAAATCAATGCCGGTTTGACCGCTTTGTTCTTGGCAGTTGTCGTGATTGTCGCCGTGTACGGTTTCCGTACCGCCATGAAAGCCCGCAAAGTCGGTTGGCCAACTGCTAAAGAAATTCCGGCAGTGTACCGCGACGGCAAACAGCCGGAGGCTCAAAGTGAAGCATAAGCTCGCATCTTGGTGGAAAACCATCAAGCTGACAGCAAACTTGATGGCCGGTGTCCCGGATTATGAAAACTACGTTGCCCGTCAGCGCAAACATAATCCCAACGCGCCGGTCATGACCGAGCTGCAATTCCAAGACTACTGCCGCAAACGCCGTTGCGGCGGCAACGGCGGACGCTGTTGTTAATGAAGGTATAAAAAGGCCGTCTGAAAATATTTTCAGACGGCCTTTTATTATGGAATATCAATAAACATCAAAAACTTTGTCTTGTCATCAATATTTAAGCGAACAACTTGCCAATATTTACTCTTCTTCGAGCAGTACCAGCGGACGCTGTATTTTTCTGAGTTCTTCCACCTCGTCCAACAGCCGCATAATCAACCCCAATGCGGGAATACCGGCTTCAAAATCACGGCTTAAGCGTTGTGCGCGACGGATGCGGGCAAGATGAAAACCACTGAAGGTGCTTTTTTCGGGTGTACCATCGATGCTGATGATGTCTTCTGCTATAAGTTCCAACAGCCAATCGCGACGGCAGCGGCTGGCGGCAACGATTTCTTCAAAAGTAAGGGTAACATCGGAGGACTGAATCATAATTTATCCTTTCTCTTATGCTTGTTTCGCGGCAAAGTGTTCAGCCAATTTTTCCCATGCGGCACGGTCGGCTTCGCTCTCTACTGGCGGAACATTAATGCGGATATTGAGATAAAGGTCTCCGGCTTCTTTTGCAGGAATACCTTTGCCTTTGAGGCGGATGCTTTTACCGCTTTGGCTGTTGGCAGGCAGATTGACCTGTAAGCGGCCTGATGCGGTAGGGACGATGATTTTGCCGCCCAATACGGCTTCCCAAGGTTTGACATCTATTGTTTGATATACGTCTTTCCTGTTTTTGACGTATAAATCAGGTTGGTCGTGGAACTTGATTTTTAAGTATAAGTCACCGTTTTCTCCACCGTTATATCCCGGCAAACCTTGACCGGCCAAACGGATTTGTTGGCCTTCCGCAATGCCTTTGGGGATTTTGACGTTAAGGGTTTTATTTTGATAAACCGCACGTCCGTATTCGTCTAGAGTCGGCACATTCAAAGTCATGCTACGTTCTGCGCCAACATACGCTGCGTAAATATCAATACTCAATTCAGCATGTTGATCCTCGCCTTTTATTGGGCCGCGGGGTTGCTCGGAACGGGTGTGGGATTGGCGGAATGATGAAAAAAGATCTTCAAAATTGAAATCTCCCGCGCCGAACGGCTCGCCTTCATGACGTTCATAGCGGAAGCCGCCGCCGTTAAATCCATTGCCAAACGGATTGCCGCCTTGACCGAACGGATTGCCTCCGGTGCTGCGTCCGTAAGGATTAGCCAACATTTCATCGTATTCGGCCCGCTTTTCTTTGTCGGAAAGCGTTTCGTAGGCACGGTTGATTTCTACCGTACGTTCGGCTGCGTCAGGTTCTTTGCTGACATCGGGGTGGTATTTGCGCACCAGTTTTCGGTAGGCTTTTTTGATTTCGGCCTCATCCGCATCTTTGGCAACGCCCAGTATTTCATAATAGTTTTTTTCTGCCATGTTATTCCTTTGACTGCTCATATACAAAATTCTTATGGTTTTAATAATTGAGGGTGGATATTCTAAAATCAAGGGCGTTGGAAATAAAAATCTCTATTTCTGACAATGATTAATGGATAATTTATTTCTTTGTTTCTAGAGAAATAGAAAATATAAAGGCCGTCTGAAATACGGTTTTTCAGACGGCCTTTATCAAATTGGGGTTTTATTTTTCTTGAGCGTTTTTTTGTTCGCGGACAACCCATTGGGCAATATCTGAACCCAATACTTTAGAAGTGCGGTTCAAGACGGCGCAAGAGCTTTTATAAGCGCCAAACATGCCGCCGGAAGAGTTGCGGGTAAAGGTTTTTTTGCCGACTTGTTTACCGTCAACATACAAAGTGGCAGAAACAGCCATACCTTTGGCGTGGCCGATAAAGGCATTGCCTGCACTCATGGCGGAAGTAATGGCGATGTCTGCGTATGTACCTTGTTTTTTACCGTCACGGACAATCGTTACATCGCTTTTGGCTGCAGTTTCTTGCAAAGATTTGGACATGATGCTGCCCACTTCTAAACACTCAGAAACAATACGGGTATCGATTTCTTCTTTATCGCGGTAAGGAATGCTTTCATCAATATGGACATCCGCGCTGGCAAATGCAGATGCAAACAAGAATGCGGTTGCAAGGATACGGTTAGGAGACATAGTAGGACACCTGAAATGGAATGTTAAAAAGAGTTGTTATTGTATAACGGCGTTTACACTCAATCAACATAAGTTAAATAGGAAAAGATTTTGTTGAAATAGCTGTTATAGCAAGATAATCAAAAGGCCGTCTGAAATAACAGTATTTCAGACGGCCTTTTGATTGGGGCATTAATTTGTTCTGGTCAAATAAGGCAGGGGATCGACTGCTTTGCCGTTTAGACGAACTTCAAAATGAAGCTTGACGCTGTCTGTATCGCTGCTGCCCATGGTGGCGATAACTTGGCCGGCTTGGACTTTTTGATCTTTTTGTACTAAAAGCGTGTCGTTGTGGGCATAGGCGGTAATGGTGTAGTCGTTGTGGTTGATTAAAATCAGCTTGCCGTAGCCGCGGACTTCTTCGCCAACGTAGATGACGGTACCGGCTGCGGCAGAACGGATTTGTTGGCCTTGTGTGCCTGCAATATCTATGCCTTTGCTGGTTGTGCCGTTGTAGCGTTGGATAATGGAAGATGAGGCGTTATCGGTCGGCCATTGCAAACTTAACCGATTGATCGGGGTAACGGCGGTTGCTTGGCGTTGCTGCGTAGCAGTATTGCGGGAGGCAACATGACGGCGGACGCGCAATACTTGGCCGACTTCGATTTGTGAGGCGTTGGGAAGATTGTTCCATGCAACCAGTGTATTGACGTTTTGTCCGTAGCGTTTGGCGATTTGGGTCAGGGTATCGCCGGGACGGACTTTGTAGTAGCCGTCGGGTACGGCGCGGTTGGAAGAAGTGTTGTTGCCGGCGCAGGCTGCTAAGACGGCAATGGTGCTGATGAGTGCCAGACGTTTCAAGGCCGTCTGAAAGGTGGAAATAAAATTTGTATTCATGGGTTGTTTCTAAAGGTATCGTTATGCTGTGTATGATAGATAAGAAGAGTGAAAAAAGGTTCACTCAAAAGGCATGGGATAAAATGCGGAGAGGCAATATAGTACCATTGAGAATTTGTGGGTATGGCTGAATATTTCTATATCTTTTTGATGAAAAGGGACTTTTTTGAAAAGGTAAAAGAACGTGAAAGTTCTTTCAGACGGCATTGAATAAGGCAATAAAAATCCCCTGCCGAGACAGACGGGCAGGGGATTTTTGTATTATCGAACTTATTTGTTCAATTCGTTAGCCAGATACAGCCAAGTTTCAATCACGGTATCAGGGTTGAGCGATACGCTTTCGATACCTTCTTGAACCAGCCATTTGGCAAAGTCCGGATGGTCTGACGGGCCTTGACCGCAAATACCGACGTATTTGTTTTGTTTGCGGCAGGCAGAGATTGCCAAGTGCAACATCACTTTAACGGCAGGATTGCGTTCGTCAAAGGAGTCGGATACCAAGCCGCTGTCACGGTCGAGGCCGAGGGTCAGCTGGGTCATGTCGTTAGAGCCGATGGAGAAGCCGTCGAAGTATTGCAGGAATTGTTCTGCCAATACTGCGTTGCTCGGCAATTCGCACATCATGATCAGGCGCAGGCCGTTTTTGCCGCGTTCCAAACCGTTTTCTTTCAGGGCTTTGACAACAGCTTCGGCTTCACCCAAAGTGCGGACGAATGGAATCATGATCTCGACGTTGGTCAACCCCATTTCGTCACGGACGCGTTTCAAGGCTTTGCACTCGAGTGCGAAGCAGTCTTTGAAGCTGTCAGCGACATAACGCGCCGCGCCGCGGAAGCCCAACATTGGGTTTTCTTCGTGCGGTTCGTAGATGCTGCCACCCACCAAGTTGGCGTACTCGTTGGATTTGAAGTCAGACATACGAACGATGGTTTTGCGTGGGTAAACCGAAGCAGCCAAAGTTGCCACGCCTTCCGCAATTTTATCGACATAGAAGTCGACAGGGGAGGCGTAGCCGGCGATGCGGCGGGTAATTTCCGCTTTCAATTCGTCGTCTTGTTTGTCAAATTCCAACAAGGCTTTAGGGTGGATACCGATTTGACGGTTGATGATGAATTCCATACGTGCCAAGCCGATGCCTTCGCTAGGCAGGTTGGCGAAGCTGAATGCCAATTCAGGGTTACCAACGTTCATCATGACTTTGACAGGGGCTTTAGGCATGTTGTCCAAAGCAACATCGGTAATTTGTACGTCCAGCAAGCCGGAGTAGATGAAGCCGGTATCGCCTTCGGCACAAGATACGGTAACTTCTTGGCCTTCAAACAGCAGATCGGTAGCGTCGCCACAACCTACAACAGCCGGAATACCCAATTCACGTGCGATAATCGCTGCGTGGCAGGTACGGCCGCCGCGGTTGGTCACGATGGCGGAAGCACGTTTCATCACCGGTTCCCAATCCGGGTCGGTCATGTCGGTAACGAGTACGTCACCTGCTTCAACGGAATCCATCTCGGAAGCATCTTTCACCAGGCGTACTTTGCCTTGGCCGACTCTTTGACCGATGGCACGGCCTTCGCACAAGACAACTTTTTCGCCGTTGATGGAGAAGCGGCGCAGGTTGCGGCTGCTGTCTTCTTGGGATTTCACGGTCTCAGGACGGGCTTGCAGGATGTAGAGTTTGCCGTCCAAACCGTCGCGGCCCCATTCGATGTCCATTGGGCGGCCGTAGTGTTTTTCGATGGTCAGCGCGTAATGGGCCAACTCGGTTACTTCAGCGTCGGTAATGGAGAAGCGTTGACGGTCTTCTTCAGGTACATCGATGTTGGTGACAGATTTACCGGCTTCGGCTTTGTCGGTAAAGATCATTTTGATTTGTTTCGAACCCATGGTTTTGCGCAGGATAGCCGGTTTGCCTGCTTTCAAAGTAGGTTTGAATACATAGAATTCGTCAGGGTTGACCGCGCCTTGTACAACGTTTTCGCCCAGGCCGTAAGAAGAGGTAACGAAAACGACTTGGTCGTAACCGGACTCGGTATCGATGGTGAACATCACACCGGACGCGCCGCTGTCGGAGCGCACCATGCGTTGTACGCCTGCGGAAAGGGCAACGATGTCGTGTTCGAAGCCTTTGTGGACACGGTAAGAAATGGCACGGTCGTTGTACAGGGAAGCGAATACATGGCGCATGGCTTCTTTAACGTTTTCCAAGCCGTTGATGTTCAAGAAGGTTTCTTGTTGGCCGGCGAAAGAAGCGTCCGGCAGGTCTTCTGCTGTTGCAGAAGAGCGTACGGCAACGGAAATGTCCGCACCGCCGGCATCGGCAACCATTTTGTTCCAAGCTGTTTCGATTTCAGCATCCAGCTGCTCAGGGAACGGAGTATCCAAAATCCATTGACGGATTTCTTTACCCACGCGCGCCAACTCGGCAACGTCTTCAACATCCAGTTGTTTCAGGGCTTCGGAAATACGCTCGCTCAGACCATTGTGAGCCAGGAAAGCGCGATAGGCTTCGGCAGTGGTCGCAAAACCACCGGGAACGCGTACGCCTTTTTCAGTCAGTTGGCTGATCATTTCGCCCAAAGAGGCATTTTTACCGCCCACTCGCTCAACGTCAGTCATACGCAGGTTTTCAAACCAAATAACGTAGTTTTCGGCCATTTGTGTGTCCAATCCAATCCAAAAATGTTAAAAAAGAAACAAATCCGCCTGCTTATTGTAGCCATTCGTTTGATGGCTGTCATGTGTTTTATCTTTTTTAAAATCACAAATTCGTCTGTGATACTGTGCTTTTCAAGCGTGTAGTCTTCTGAAATGTGAATATCAGATTCATGTTTTTGTGAGTTATCCTATTGTTAAATATGGAAAACAAAATAAGTTAATAAATTTGATAAACAAGATTTATTTTGCAATTTTAGGATAAAATTCTACAAAATAGAAAAAAATAAAATATTGTGCTAATTTAAAAATTGTTCAAATTTGTTGTAATCCTGTGTAATCTGCCGGGAGTCGCTTTATTGCAAAGGCTGTAACTGCTATGATTGCCGTCTGAAACGTTACCCTCAAGAGGATTCATTATGACTGATCCACGCCAAGTCTTCTATATTTCCGACCGAACCGGCCTGACCGCCGAAAATATCGGTGAAGCCTTGCTGAACCAATTTGGCAATGTTGAGTTCAAACGCCATACCTATCCGTTTATCGATACGCCTGAAAAAGCGCGTGCTGTTGTAGACAAAGTCAACCAGTCTGCCGAAAAATTCGGCGTGCGCCCGATTGCTTTTGTCAGTGTGGTCAATGACGAAATCCGTGAAATCATCAAGAAAGCCAATGCGTTCCATATTAATTTCTTTGAAACCTTTCTCGGTCTTTTGGAAAAGGAACTCAATACGGAGGCGGTTGCCGCCCAGCAGGGGCACCACAGTATCGGCAATACCCAACGCTATGATGCACGTATGGAGGCGGTCAATTTTTCACTGAATCATGATGACGGTGTCAGTGATAAGAATTTAAAAGAAGCCGATGTGATTTTGATGGGGGTTTCCCGTTCCGGCAAAACGCCGACCTGTCTCTATCTGGCCTTGCAATACGGTATCCGTGCCGCCAACTATCCGCTGATTCCCGATGATTTGGAATCCACCGATTTGCCGCGTATGGTCAAGCCTTATAAAGACAAGCTGTTCGGTTTGACCATTCAGCCTGAACGCTTGCAGGCAATCCGTCAGGAACGCCGCCCTAATTCAACTTATGCCAAAATCGATACTTGCCGCAGCGAGATTGCCGATGCGCAAAATATGTTTAAACGCCACGGTATTCCGTTTACCAATACTACGGACAAATCTGTGGAAGAACTCGCCGTCCATATCTTGCAGGCTTGCAAGCTGAAACGACGTTTTTAACTGAAATGATAAAAGGCCGTCTGAAAGTTTCAGACGGCCTTTTGTTTGGTCTTTGATATTAGGTTTTGGGCAGGGTAACACCGGTTTGCCCCATGTATTTGCCGTTGCGGTCTTTGTATGAAGTTTCGCAGACTTCATCGCTTTCAAAGAACAAGACTTGAGCCACGCCTTCGCCTGCGTAGATTTTTGCCGGTAGCGGCGTGGTGTTGGAAAATTCAAGCGTAACGTAGCCTTCCCACTCCGGCTCGAACGGGGTAACGTTGACGATGATGCCGCAGCGTGCGTAGGTGGACTTGCCCAAACAGACGGTCAGGACGTTGCGCGGGATGCGGAAATATTCGACTGTGCGCGCCAGTGCAAAGGAGTTGGGCGGAATGATGCAGCAGTCGTCTTCGACGGTGACGAAGTTTTTCGGGTCGAAATTTTTCGGGTCGACGATGGTGCTGTTGATATTGGTGAAGATTTTGAATTCATTGGCACAACGGATGTCGTAGCCGTAGCTGGATGTGCCGTAGGAAATGATGCGCTGACCGTTGGCCTCTTTGATTTGGTTGGGCTCGAACGGCTCAATCATGCCGTGTTCTTCGGCCATGCGGCGTATCCATTTGTCGGATTTAATGCTCATGGTGGTTGTCCTGGGGTAAGGGTTGTTTGGAAATTTTTTGAAATCAACACGACAGCCTTTAGACAGGCTTGTCAATTGATGTTTCAGACGGCCTAAAAGCCGGATAAGGCTGTCTGAAAGGCTGTTTATTTGGTTTTGGAAGCAGATTTCTTAGCCAGTTTGACTTCTTTAATCATACCGTCTTCGCATTTCATGATGAAGACGGGTGTGCCGCTTTGAGAGGCGGTAAAGTTTCCGTGCGCCCTGCCTTTTTTGAACACGCCCTCCAGTGTCATATTGCGTAATTTAGCGCTGTTGGAGGAGAAAGGTTCAATAAAGGTTTCGCTGTTGCCGGAAACGGTATATACGCCTTTGCCGTCAAATTTGCCGTTTTTAAAGGCGCCGATATAGCTGCGGCCGTCTTGGCATTTCCATGTGCCTTTGCCGGATGGTTTGCCGTCTTTGCCGACATCGCCATCATAAACGCAACCCTTTTCCTGATAAGGATTGATGGTTTCGGCAATGGCAGGCGTACCCAGCATGAAGGCGACGGGAAGTAGGGCGAGGTATTTCATCATGATTGTTCCTTTTTGCAGGCGGTTTCAGACGGCCTGATATTGGGATTCAAAAGTCAGCAGGGTTTCAGCAATACGGCGTGGTAAGATGGCTAAAGCGTGTTCGCGCATGGATGCAGGGATACCGTAGTAGGCTTCGGCAATGCTGCCGGTAATGGCTGCCAAGGTATCGCTGTCTCCGCCCAGGGAAACCGCCAGTCGGATGGCGTGTTCAAAATCATCGCTTTCAAGAAAGGCGGTAACTGCTTGAGGTACGGTTTCCTGACAGCTTTCGTTGAAATGATAATGCGGGCGGATTTGGTCGCAACTTTGGCTCAAATCGTAGCCGAATTGTCGCGTAATGTTTTCTTTGATTTGCGCTTTGCCCATACCGGTACGCGCCCAAAAGACGGCGGCGGCTACGGCTTGCGCGCCTTTAATGCCTTCCGGGTGGTTGTGCGTTACGGCGGCGGATTGTTCGGCAAAATGCAGGGTTTCTTCCAATGTGGCAAATGCCCAGCCAACGGCAGAAACACGCATGGCAGAGCCGTTGCCCCAGCTATTATAAGGTTCCGGATCTTTCCATTCTATCCATTGTGAGAAGCGTCCGCCATATGCGCCTTTGGGGCAGGAATATGCCCTACACCAGCCTTGTAAAATAGAGGCCAAATTATTGTTGCAGCCTTGTAAAACCCAATCGGCAATGGCAACAGTGCAAATCGTGTCATCGGTAAAGTCGCTGTCGGGGCTGAAAATATCGAAATCGGTGTGACGGTAGTTGTCAAACTCGAATCGTGATCCGGCAATATCGCCGATGACTGCGCCCAACATCATGACATCCTTTCTGATACTTCTATTTATATTTCAGACGGCCTTTGATATTTTCCAATCGAAAGGCCGTCTGAAAAATTACTCTTGCCAGCCGCCTAAATAAGAAACCAGTTCTTCCAACATGGTGCTGATGGCTTCGGTCATCAGGATTTGTGAGGCAAAGGCGAGGCTGGCGGCATCGTCGCCGTTGCTTTCCGCTTCTTCTTGCAAAACGTCCAGATACTGGATGCGTTTGAGCGTAAAGTCTTGGGTGAGGATAAACGCGATTTGTTCGCGCCATACCAAGCCCAGCTGGGTAACGGTTTTGCCGTTTTTGACGTGTTGTACCACTTCGTCGGCGGTCAGGTCTTGTTTGGAAACTTTGACGACCGGAACAACATCGCCTACGCCTTTGAGTTCGCAATCGCTGTCCAATTCAAAACCGCCTTCGCAATGGCCTTGCAGCAGCCAGCTGGTCATCAGGGAAGAGGGCGATTGTTTGGTGTTGGGCAGCGAGGCTTCTAAACCGCCCAAGGCTTCGCGCAGTTTGGTCAGGATGTTTTCCGCTTTGGCAGAGGCGGCATTGTTGACCAAAAGATACCCGTGGCGCGTGTCGAAAATCGCCTGTGTGCGGCTGCTGCGCGTAAAAGCACGGGGCAGCAGGTCGTCGGTAATCTGCTCTTTCAGCTCTTGTTTTTCCTTGCGGCCGACATTGCGCGCTTCGTTGTTTTGGATTTCCAAAACCTTTTCATCCAAAATATCGCGGATCACGCCGGCAGGCAGGACTTTTTCTTCTTTTTTCAGGGCCACGCGCCAAGTATAATCGGCAGGGAAAACCAGCTCGGGCGAAAAGGAAACCGGCGTGGCAAAGCCTTCGCTAAACCAGTCCAAACCCTGACAATGGGCAAATTCGGATTGCGCCAATTTGTCGGCAAGGACTTCCAATTCGGGCAATTTGTCTTTGTTGAGCGGATAAAAACTGATTTGCTTAAACCACATGGCGAGTTTTCCTTTTTATTAAAACCGGCATTATACAGGGAAAATAACATACGGAAATCGGCAGCATCTTTAAAAATGCAGTAAAGTTGTTGACAGAAGAAAAGGCTTTCTGTATAGTTCGCGCTTCGGTTACGCGCCCATCGTCTAGAGGCCTAGGACACTGCCCTTTCACGGCGGCAACCGGGGTTCGAATCCCCGTGGGCGTGCCAGAATTCTTAAAAAACGCTCCTGCTTTTTGCAGGGGCGTTTTTTGTTTTCAGACGGCCTGTCGCTGTGAAAATATCTTTAAATTGGTTTACAATAATGCCATTCTGAATCTTAACGAGAGAAAACAATGTTAGACATCCAATTGCTCCGCAGCAATACCGCCGCAGTTGCCGAACGTTTGGCCGCACGCGGTTACGAGTTTGATACCGCGCGTTTCAATGAGCTTGAAGAAAAAAGACGTCAGTTGCAGATTAAAGTGGAAGATCTACAAGCCACAAGAAATGCCGTATCTAAAGATATTGGCGGATTACGCTCTGAACAAAAGAAACTAGAAAAATCCCCTGATTATACTCCGACCCTTGCTTTGGCTTTGATAGGTGCTTTAGTTGGAGGATCTGTGGCAAAAGAAGGCTCGAAATTTCAAGCAGCGTTATTGGGTGCAGGTATCGGAGCTGGTACAAGTGAATTTATCAAAAAATTCAACAGTGATGAGCCAGAATATATTGTGCAGCAGGATGGCGTTATCGATGTTCTTGTGAAAGATGGGACAGCAAGTGTTAATGAGTTGAAAACCGATTTGGAGCAGGCCGCCGCCGATTTGGATGCGGTTCAGAAAGAATTGGACGCATGGTTGTTGAGCATTCCCAACCTGCCGCACGAAAGCGTGCCTGTTGGTAAAGACGAAACCGAAAACGTCGAAGTCCGCAAAGTCGGCACACCGCGCGAATTTGACTTTGAAATCAAAGACCATGTTGATTTGGGCGAACCTTTGGGCTTGGATTTCGAAGGAGGTGCGAAACTTTCCGGCGCGCGCTTTACCGTGATGAAAGGCCAAATCGCCCGTCTGCACCGTGCGCTGGCGCAATTCATGCTCGATACGCACACGCTGAAACACGGTTATACCGAACATTACACGCCTTACATTGTGGATGACACCACCCTGCAAGGCACGGGCCAACTGCCTAAATTTGCAGAAGATTTGTTCCACGTTACCCGCGGTGGCGACGAGAGCAAGAAAACGCAATATCTGATTCCGACCGCCGAGGTAACGCTGACCAATACCGTTGCCGACAGCATCGTGGCTGGCAGCGATTTGCCGTTGAAATTGACTGCGCATTCCCCATGTTTCCGTTCCGAAGCGGGCGCATACGGCAAAGACGTGCGCGGTTTGATTCGCCAGCATCAATTCGACAAAGTGGAAATGGTGCAAATCGTTCATCCGGAAAAATCATACGAAGCGCTGGAAGAAATGGTCGGACACGCTGAAAATATTTTGAAAGCGTTGGAACTGCCATACCGCGTGATTACTTTGTGCACCGGCGATATGGGTTTCGGTGCAACCAAAACCTACGACTTGGAAGTTTGGGTTCCTGCGCAAAACACCTACCGTGAGATTTCCAGCTGCTCCAACTGCGAAGATTTCCAAGCACGCCGCATGAAAGCGCGTTTCAAAGATGAAAACGGTAAAAACCGTTTGGTGCATACTTTGAACGGCTCAGGCTTGGCAGTCGGCCGTACTTTGGTGGCAGTATTGGAAAACCATCAAAACGCCGACGGCAGCATTAATGTTCCTGCTGCGTTGCAACCATATATGGGTGGCGTGACCAAACTGGAAGTAAAATAATCGCTGTTTAAAAGAAAAAGGCCGTCTGAAACTTGGGTTCAGACGGCCTTTTATATGGTTTAGCAATTATTTGTTGTGTTGACGGAAATATTCCCATTCTTCAACGACTTTACCGTCAGGCAAGTGGCACACGCCGTATTCGCCACCGTCTTTGTCTTTTTTGATTTCGGATTTACCGCCTTGTTTGACGCAGAACTCTGAAGCCGGATTGGCCACGCCGACGTTGGGGGATTCTTGTTTTTCAGAAACGGAGCAGGCGGCCAAAGCAGTGGCGGCAGCGAGGCTGAAGATAAGGGGTTTGATCATGGCGCGTCTTTTATTTGAAGGATAAAAACCAGCGGATTATAAGGGATGCTTGCGTTTAATGGCGTTAACCCAGATTAAAGGCCGTCTGAAAAGTTTTCAGACGGCCTTTAGTTTAGGAAGTCAAACCGGATTATTTGGCTGCTTCGGTTTTTTCGCCTTCTTTAGCAAAGTATTTGGCGTAAATTTTGTCGTATTCGCCACTTTCGCGTACTTTTTTCAGCGCATCGTTCAACATTTTGATGGTGGCTTCGTCGCCTTTGCGTGCAGCAATACCGTAGTTTTCGATGGTGAAGTCGGGCAGGGAGATGAAATCCAGGCCTTTGGTCGGGTTGTTTTTCACATAGTTGGCAATGACCGCGCTGTCGCTGACGACGGAGTCCAAACCGCCGTTTTCCAATTCTTTGATAATCAGAGGAACGCTTTCAAAGCGGGCGATTTTCGGATTGTCGTTGCCCAAGAGTTTGGAAACGGAGAAGTCGCCAGTGTAGCCGGTTACCACGCCGACTTTGGCCATGTTTTTCAGGTCTTCGGAAGAAGCTACTTTTTTGCCTTTTGGAACGAGGACAACTTGGGTGATTTCAAAGTATGGATCGCTGAAGAGCATGCTTTGTTTGCGGTCGTCAGTGATGGTTACGCCGGACATAACAATGTCCACGTCGCCGTTGTTCAGAGAAGGGAAGAGGCTTTCCCATGGCTGGTGTTTGAATTCGACTTTGAAGTTGCCGGCTTTGGCCATGGCATTCATCAAATCTACGTCAAAACCTTCTACTTTGCCGGCAGAATCCAAAGATTCAAATGGGGCAAACTCGGCGTTGGAGCCGACACGGTACACTTTATCGGCAGGAGCAGAGGCATTATTGCTTTGACCGCCGCAGGCAGTCAGGGCAAGGGCGGAACAAGCAAGGGCAGTGGCCAGCCATTTTTTCATGTTCATGGGATGTGCTTTCTTAATAAAATGTTAACGGATAAAATCTTAGTTTAGCATAATTTTGTGAACAAACTAGCCGAAATCAGTGGTCTTTTTCTCGGAAAAATGCGTAGGTTACGTCATGGAAGAGGTCAGTGTGCGGGCTGTCTTCGTAGCTCAATTCTGCCAACGCGTCTTCAAAGGCAAGCTGGATGGATTCTACGGCATCGTTGGCCATGTCGGAGGGCAGGGAACGGATGAGGCCTTTGAGGGCGGTGGCGAGGACGTGGTTTTGCATACGCAAAGCGTCGTTGGCTTCTTCCAAGTATTCGAGGCGTTGTTCGATGCTGCTCATGATGTATCCTTGAGGGTGTATTAAATAAAATAGTGATTATATAGTGAATTAATATTAAAATGTGACGCTTGCGCCGGCTTGCCGGATATGTCCAACCATCGGCCGCAGTTCAAGCGTTTTTTGTTTGAATGCGGTTCACAATAAAAATGAAAAAACGAGATTATTATGGAAAACAACCGTCTTGACCCCACAGCCCTCGAGGAAGAAGATCTGAATTGGGAAAAACGCTTGGAAAGATTGCGTCAGGCACGACAATTCAATACCACGCCGACCCATGCGCCATTGGTCAAAAAATCGGAAGAGGCTGTCGATGTTGCGCCCAAAACCGCGTCTAAAAAAGAATATAAATTAGATGCGGACAATCGTGAAAAAGTATTGGAAGAATATTTGTACCGCTGGCAGTTGGAACACAATACTGCCCTTGCCGAAGATGGCGAAGCAGTGGAAACCGATGCAATGGTGGTTTTGCAGGACAACTGGTTGAGCGCGCAATCGGCGTTGCAGGCTGCGGCTTCAGACCGTCATATCGAATCGACGCGCACCGTCAGACTGAATCCGAAATCGGGTGCTGTAGATTTTGATGTGGCTGAAGCAGAAGAAACTGAAAAATCGGAAAATGATAATGGGGAAGCGGCTGAAGGAGCGGTTTCAGACGGCCTTGAACCTGAAAAAGAACCGACAGTCAATGTCCATATCAATGTTTTGAACCCGCAGGCGATTGGCCGTCGGGAAGTGTTTTGCGTTTCTGAAAAAGATTTGACCGAGCGTCTGATTAAACGTTTGCGCCCCCATGTGGCCGATGCGGTCAACGGCATGATTCGGATTGCCGTGCAAAAACAAATGGCCGTGTTCACTTACCAGTTGCAGCAAATGCTCAACGAGCAGGCACCGGGTTTGGTGGAAGATGTATTGGAACACAATGTCAAACGTATTCTGGACGATATGAAGGTTGAAATGAAATACCGCCGCTGAGTATCCGGGCCGTCTGAAAAGTTTCAGACGGCCTTTGGCATAAATTTCCCTTAAAATTTTGCGAAGCGTGTATAATAGCGGCTCACGTTTTCGTGATAAATATCCTTTCTAAATAGTTGATATGCCCGATGCAGAATCGGGCATTTTTTTTGAGATTGTTATGAATAAAAACAAAATCATTGTATTGCTGATTGCTCTGGTTGCCGTATTTGCCTATAACAAAATACAAAACAAGCAGCCGCTACAATCGCAGCATCAGCAGAAAATAGAAGCCGTTCAAAAACAAAACAATGCGGGCGGAGAAAATGCCGATACGGCTCAACAGCAAACCGGTTCGGGAAAACAATCGGCAGAAGCGGTTTTGAAACAGGCGTTTGAAAACGAACAAAGCGATATTCAGGTTGAGGGCGAGGGCACGGTATGGAAAACCCTGCCGGATGACAACAAAGGCACGCGCCACCAACGCTTTATCTTGAAGCTCTCCAGCGGCCAGACGCTTTTGGTGGCACACAATATCGACCTTGCCGATAAGATTAAGGGTTTGAAAAAAGGCGATAAAGTAGCGTTTTACGGAGAATACGAATGGTCTGAGCAGGGCGGCGTTATCCATTGGACGCACCATGACCCGTCAGGCCGGCATACTGACGGCTGGTTGAAACACGACGGCCGCCTTTATCAGTAAAAACGGTTTTCCTGTTTTTTCAGACGGCCTGAAACACGGCCTTCGGCTTGAAAGATGGTAGAAATCGGCGCAAAATGTTAACAAGTTAAACAGACGGAAAAATATTGTTCCGTCCATTGGAATACACAGTAGATTGGAGAATAAATGAACAAAAAACTTCATCCACAAACGCTGGCCATCCGGGGCGGCAAAGAGCAGACCGAATATCGCGAACACAATCAGGCGCTGTTTTTGACCAGCAGCTTCATGTGGGAAAGCGCGCAACATGCGGCAGATTTGTTTTCCAAAAAAATTAAAGGCTTTACCTATACCCGTACAGCCAATCCGACTACTGCCGCTTTTGAAAAACGCATTGCCGCATTGGAAGGCGCAGAGCGCGCGGTAGCCACTTCGACCGGTATGTCCGCAATTCAGGCAGCGTTTTTTACCTTCTTGCAAGCAGGCGACCACGTTGTTTCCAGTCGCAGCCTGTTCGGCACGACTGTCGGTTTTATTAATAACATCGTAACTAAGTTCGGCATCGAAGTCAGCCATGTATCGCCGGTTGATGTAGATGAATGGAAAGCGGCCATCAAGCCCAATACCAAACTGTTTTTCTTGGAAACTCCGTCCAACCCATTGGGCGAAGTTGCCGATTTGGAAGCGCTGGCTGAACTGGCGCACAGCATCGGCGCGCTTTTGGTGGTGGACAACAGCCTCTTGTCGCCCGTCGGTTCGCAGCCTTTGAAACACGGCGCGGATATTTCTGTTTCTTCCGCAACCAAAGCCATCGACGGCCACGGCCGCGTGATGGGCGGCGTATTGGCCGGTTCGGAAGAGCTGATGACGCAAGTTGCCATATATTGCAACTCTTGCGGTTTGGCAATATCTCCGTTTAACGCATGGCAGTTGTTGAGCGGCGTGGAAACCCTGTCGCTGCGTATGGAAAAACAATTCGACAACGCCCTGAAAATCGCCCAATGGCTGCAACAACAGCCGCAAGTCCAAGCTGTGTACTACACCGGTTTGCCTGACCATCCGCAGGCAGAGCTGATCCGCAAGCAACAAAACGGCGGCGGCATCGTCATTGGCTTTGAAGTCGCCGACCAAGAAGCCGCATGGAAAGTCGTGGACGGTGTGGCGCTTTTCTCCCGTACTGCCAACCTCGGCGACGTGCGCTCGACCATCACCCATCCGTGGACAACCACGCACGGCCGGATGCAGCCTGAAGAAAAACTCGCCGCCAATATCCGCCCGGGCTTGATCCGCCTCTCTGTCGGTTTGGAACACATCGACGATTTGATTGATGATTTGCAACAAGCATTGAACAAATAATCTAAAAACAAATTTCAGACGGCCTTAAAATTTAATAGGCCGTCTGAAAGCAATCAAACACACATCTTAAGAATAAAAGGAAAAAATAATGTCTGAAGCAGAATTCGCCTCGTGGGCAATGAAAATCCTCCTCACCGGCCTGATTATCTTTTTGGGCTTTATCGTTTGGAACTTGGGTAAAGAATCCAAAGCCGGTAAATTCGGCATTGCCATGCTCTTCTTGGTTTTGGGCTTGGGCGTGTTTGGATTTGTATTCAAAGAATTGCTGATTAGCTTTTTGGTATTGCCGAAATAAGCAGGAAGTTTATAGATAGAACAAGGCCGTCTGAAAATGTTCAGACGGCCTTTTGATTTGATGTTTTAAATTACGCCCAAGTCTTGCAAGCCGCGCAATACGCCGTCTTCATCAACGCTTGGGCAGACGAATTGTGCGGCGGCTTTGGCCGCTTCTTCGCCATTGCCCATGGCAACGCCAAAGCCGACGGTTGACAGCATTTCCAAGTCGTTGAAGCTGTCGCCGAATGCCATCACTTTGCTCATATCAATCCCCAGTTTTTCCACTGCGTGGGCGATGCCCCGTGCTTTTGAACCTTCCTGTTTGAGTAGGTCCATGGCATGTTTGTGCCAGCGGACGGATTTGAAGCCGTGTTGTTGAATCAGCGGTTGCAGGATTTTTTCTTCTTCCTCATCCACAAAGACCAACATTTGATAGACGGGTTGTTTGCGGAAATATTCTTTGTCGGTTAAAAAGTTAGGCAGGATATGCGATAAACCTTCGACAACGCGCGGAGAGCTGGAGGAGACGGCAATTTCTTGGTTGTTGACGAATGCGTAGTCTATTTTGTGTTGCTCAAGCAGGTTGATGGCGGTTTCGATGTCGGCAATATCCAAGGGGTAGCTTTGCAGGGGTTCGCCGCGAAAGGAAATATATTGGCCGTTGATGGTAACGAGCATGTCGATGCCGCATTCTTGAATCAAGGCTTTGACTTTGGCGGGAATGGCGGCTTCCGGCCGACCGGTGGCAATGGCAGTCAAAATGCCTTTGGCTTTCAATGCGCGCATGGCTTGGGCAACCGAAGGGCGTAAGGTATCCGTGTATTTGCGGTAGAGGGTGTCGTCGATGTCAAAGAAGATGATTGCAGGATTGTTCATGGTTCACTCGTCGGGCCGGGTATACACAGCTTTCATTGAAAATTGTGTGAACAGCTTGTGTATAAATTGGTTTAGTATTTGATTGCTATTATAAAAATAAGTTCTGATTAAAATTTAGGCAGTTTTTGTGTTGAGAATAAAGCGGAAAGTTATCCACATCAGGCCGTCTGAAAATTTGGTTTTCAGACGGCCTTGTTTTAAGCAATCAGACGGATATTTTCTTTGTCTTGCCTGAATTTGTTTTTAATCACGATAGGCAGGCTGCTGTCGAAATACCAGCTGCCGTCAGGCAATGCCAACGCGCCGCCGGCGCAGAGCAGGGTAATGCTGTTTCCGGTTAGGGGGTCGGTTTCGGTAATTTCAATTTCGTGCGCTTTGCCCCAATCGGTTACGGGGAGTAGATGGGCAAGCTCGGTAATGCGTTGGTTTTGATGTTTGATGCCTTCGGGTTGGCGGCAGTCACCGTTGCATTTTCCGACGGCCTCAACAGGGCAGGGTTCGCCTTTTGCATAGCCGGTCGGCAAAATATTGAGCGAATCCGGGCAGAGCCTGTGTTCTTGCGACCATTGCGCCAAAGCGCGTTTGGCTGCTTTTTTGTGGGCAAACAAACCATATGGACGCCAGTTTCTGGTGCCGCTGTTTAACAAGACAATGCGTGCTTGAAGGCTGCCGTGTTCGTCAGCGATAAAGCGGACGGTAGAAAACGATGTGGATTTTTCAGACGGCATCAGTTGGTATTCCTGCATGGTCTGGGCTTTGAGCCATAATGTATGGAGCTGACCGACTGCCGGAATAAAACGGATGGAGGCCGCGGCTTTGATGTGCGGCGGCAGTTTTTTGCTGTGCAGCAGGGTGGCGGTTTCACTGTATGCGCGTTCGTGTGCTTCAATGGCTTGGGCTTTGCCGAAATGGTCAAACCAAACCAATACGCCGTAACTGTCGGGCAGGGCATAGAGCTGTTGAGCAAGAGAATCGGGCAGCCAAGTGGGCAACATTTTCGGATTCATCAACACACGGACATGTTCATCCCATTGTTGGTGATTTTTTTCTGCCAAACTTAATTCGAGATAATCACACAATGCGGCAACATCGGTCATGGCACGGTGGCGGTTGGCCGTCTGAATGCCGGTGCGTTCGATAATGCTGTCGAGGCTGTGTTTGTAAAACTCAGGATACAGGCGGCGCGACAGTTGAACCGTACAGAGCGAGGGTGCGGCAAAGTCAGTATGGATACGGGCAAATTCGTGGCGCAGGAAGGTGTAGTCAAAGCGGCTGTTGTGGGCAACAACCACTGCACCTTGCAACAGCGGCAACAAATCGGCTGCAATATCGGCAAAGACAGGCGCGTTTTTCACCGTTTCATCATGAATTCCGGTCAGCCTGGCAACAAATTCGGGAATGCTGCGGCAAGGATTGACCAATTGTTCGTAATGTGTGGCGCGTCCTTGCTCAAAACGAACAAGGGCGACTTCCGTTATTCTGTCTTGATAGAAATTTCCACCGGTCGTCTCCAAATCCACCACGACCACAGGCCGTCCCAAACGGGAAAATGCTTCGGATAAGAGCGGCCAGCGTGCGAAATCTGACATTTTATTCTCTGTAAATTCAATAGCAAATGCGCATTTTACACGCGGTCTGCAAGTTTTCCAAATAAAACGCTTGACAGGAAATAGCCCACTCTCTATAATTCAAATCTTTCTTGATGCACCCGTAGCTCAGTTGGATAGAGTATCTGGCTACGAACCAGAGGGTCGGGCGTTCGAATCGCTCCGGGTGCGCCACAGAAAATCTCCGCGCCCATCGTCTAGCGGTTAGGACATCGCCCTTTCACGGCGGTAACCGGGGTTCGATTCCCCGTGGGCGTGCCAGTTTATAAAAAAGCGCAATCTAAACAGATTGCGCTTTTTTGCGTCTATCGGCTTTGAAATAATTTAAGCATATCTTTTATCTGATAACGATTAATCGACATTTGTCATAATCTACTAAAAGCATTTATTATTACATATCTAATAATCATAATTTAAGGGAAAACGTTCATGGCGTGGCGGTTTGTATTGCCTGCTTGGGTGGTTGGGGTAGTGCTTTCGTTTGCGTTGCCGTTTGTGCCGCCATGGTGGGTTTGGTTGTCTGTAATGATGGGCATGTTTGTGTTGTGTCGAAGATTTGCTGTGGCTTGGTTGGCTCTGGCCGTCTGCATGGGCATGGCGTTTGGTTTGTGGCGGACTGGGCTGGTGTTGGCCGGTCAATGGCCTGTAGGGGAGGTGGCGGCTAAAGTTTTGACGGTTGAAGTGGCGGATATGCCGCGTGATGATGGTCGGCGCGTGCAGTTTGCGGCAAGGGCTTGGGATGAGCGTGGGCAGGCTTTTAATTTGATGTTGTCGGATTATCAGCGGCGTGATTGGGCGGTAGGCAGTCGGTGGTCTGTGTCGGCGCGGGTAAAGCCGGTGATTGGTGAAGTGAATGTGCGCGGTTTGAACCGTGAAACATGGGCTTTGGCCAATGGTATCGATGGCATGGGTACTTTGGGGCGCGACAGGAAACTCGTGCGTCAAGGCGGCGGTTTCGGTTTGGCCAATATGCGTGATGCGGTAAGCCGAAGTTGGCAGGGAACGGTGGACAAATATCCTGAGTTTTCAGACGGCATAGGGCTGATGCGTGCTTTGAGTATTGGCGAGCAATCTGCGTTGCGGCCGCCTTTGTGGCAGGCATTCCGTCCTTTGGGGCTGACGCACTTGGTCAGTATTTCGGGCCTGCATGTAACGATGGTGGCGGTATTGTTTGCCTGGCTGATTAAGCGAATTTTTCGTTATTTGCCGTGGATTCCGGCGAAACCGCGTGTGTGGATATTGGCTGGTGGTGTTGCCGGGGCTTTGTTTTATGCGCTTTTGGCCGGTTTTTCCGTGCCGACGCAACGCAGTGTGTTGATGTTGGCTGCGTTTGCGTGGGCATGGTGGCGCGGCAGTGGCGGCTCGGGTTGGACGGCATGGTGGCAGGCTTTGGCCGTTGTTTTGTTGTTGGACCCGTTGGCCGTATTGGGCGTGGGAACGTGGTTGTCTTTCGGTTTGGTTGCTGCTTTGATTTGGGCGTCGTCAGGCCGTCTGAAAGAGTCGGGCTGGCGGTTGGCTGTACGGGGGCAATGGGCGGCAACGGTATTGTCGGTGGTATTGCTGGGATATTTGTTTGCTTCGTTACCTTTGCTCAGTCCGTTGGTTAATGCGCTGGCTATTCCCTGGTTTTCTTGGGTGTTGACACCGTTGGCTTTGCTGGGTTCGGTTTTCCCGTTTGAGCTTATCCAGTTGGTAGCGGCATTTTTGGCGGAATATACTTTACGCAGTTTGGTATGGCTGGCTACGGTATCGCCTGAATTGGCCGTTGCAGCGACGTCCGTGCCTTTGCTGGTGTTAGCGATGATGGCGGCTTTGCTGTTATTGCTGCCTAAAGGAATGGGCTTGAAACCTTGGGCATGTTTGGTTTTATTGGGTTTTGTGTTTTACCGTCCTGCCAAGTTGGAGGAGGGGGTGGCAAGAGTTACGGTGATGGATGCGGGGCAAGGTTTGTCGGTGTTGATACAAACGAGTAACCGCAATCTTTTGTTTGATACGGGAACGGAGCAAGTGGCGCAAACAGGTATTGTGCCGAGTTTGAACGCCATGGGTGTGCGCCGTTTGGACAGCCTGATTTTGTCGCACCATGATATTGACCATGATGGCGGTTTTCAAAGTGTTGCGGCTGTCGGAGCTGATAAATTGCTTGCCGGACAACCTGAGTTTTATCCGAATGCAGAGTTTTGCCAAGAAGACAAATGGCAATGGGACGGCGTAGATTTCGAGTTGCTCCGGCCGTCTGAAAATACGGGCAAGGAAGATAACGACCAAAGCTGCGTATTGCGTGTCGTGGCAAACGGCAAAGCCTTGTTGATAACCGGCGATTTGGGCGTGAAGGGCGAGGCCGGTTTGATTGAGAAATACGGCAATGCGCTGTATAGCCAAGTGTTGGTACTGGGACATCACGGCAGCAGCACGGCTTCGTCAGGCAGCTTTCTGCATACGGTTTCGCCGCAATATGCCGTGGCATCCAGCGGCTATGCCAATGCCTACAAACATCCGACCGTTGCCGTACAAAATCGTGTCCGCGCGCACGGCATTACTTTGTTGAGAACAGATTTGTCAGGCGCATTGGTATTTGTTTTAGGGCAAGACGATTTGTTCCGAGGCCGTCTGAAAAAGGACAAGTTTTATTGGCAGAAGAAACCGTTTGAGTAAAAAAGGCTAAAAGGCCGTCTGATGAAGCGCGCCGAGATAAATAAGACGATTTTTTGAGAAAAATGAAATGCTCTTTTATTTCATAATGTGAAAGCTATTTTCAAATCCTGCCAATCTTAGGCAGGATTTTTTCTATAACGCGACGACACCGTCGCTTTTTACCAATTACAGATAACCAGTTCTCCACTTGTTTTTTGTGTCTTTTCTCGGCTAATAGAATATGCTAGGTTAAGTTCGGTTATCCGGAAGCCTTTAAACAATTCACGGATATCTGGATGGTCGTTGATAGAGAGCATGACTTTACCCTTGCATTCGCGCATCATTTTGGCCAGCAGCTCATACTGAGACCAATCAAATGAACGATCATAACCTGCAGTTTGCCAATACGGTGGGTCTGCGTAGAAAAATGTATGCTCTCGGTCGTACCGTTGAAAACAACGCTCCCATGATTCATTTTCCACATATACACCACTCAGTCGATTACGAGCAACTTGAAGTTTATCTGCAATTTGAGCTGCATTCCATGCCTTACCGGTTGTAGCTGTTCCAAAGTGCTGATCGCAAATTTTGCCTCCAAAGGCATTATGTTGCAGATAGAAAAAACGTGCGGCACGCTGAATATCGGTCATGCAGTCAGGAGGTGTTGATTGGAGTCTTGCAAATACTTCTCGGCTGGTTAGTGTCCATTGGAATTGGCGCACAAATTCATCAAAATGGTGCTGTACAACACGATATAGATTGATAAGTTGACCATTCAAGTCATTCAATACTTCAACCTTTGCTGGTTGCGGTCGCATAAAGAATAATGCTGCACCACCGGCAAACAGCTCAACGTAACAAGTATGCTCGGGGAACATGGGTAACAAATGTTTTGCCAAACGGCGTTTGCCACCCATCCATGGGATGATAGGCAGAGGCTTTTGAGTCATAACTACTCCTTATATATAAGCATAGGTACTCAAAGGCACTCAGATTTGAATTACTCCGTTTTAAATTGATTCAGCAATTTGCAGCGTGGGCACTTAATTTCAAAGCAGCCACGGCCAACAGCCAAAAGTTTAAAACAATTTTTGCAACGGCATTTCATTTTTCACAGTTCCCTTATCGTTAGTGATAGAATCACCGTGCCTCGCGCGAGGTACGGTAAAAAAGGCTAACGCAGGTCTGGACTGCCGAGGCTGGCGCGGAGAACGGTGGTAGGACACCGCCGCGCAGCCGTTTCTCTTTTAACTGGTTGAATCGCTCCATTCTTCTACATATAAGAAGACAGAGTAATCAACGTCAATCTTAGGCTTGTCATAATTAGTGCGAATTCTGACGCTACGGCCAGTTTTTGCCCCAAAGTTATGATTGAGGAACAAAACGACCATCGTTTTATGTTCAAGAGCCAGATATACCTTTGGATCATTGTAAGTATTCTTGAACTTAGCCTCCAACCATGTATATCCGCCATCTGCCCTTCGATTTTCTTTTGTACCGCAGCCAACTCCTCACTTTCTTCAGCTGCGGCTGCAGACTGCTTTGCAACTTCCAAGTCGGCCACACGATATTCATTTGAAAATGCGTCTGAGATAAATCCAACGGAGTTGCTTCAGCGGTCAACCGCACTTTAAACAAGTGCGTGTCGCCGCGATAGAGGGTAAAGTTTTGTATTTTAGGAGCCATTGCTGACAGCCTTATCGATTTTCCCAAGCCGATGTATTGTATTTACGACGGGCGTATTCAAGTAATAAATCACTAATGTATTGGCTGTCTTCGATATAGCTGTTAAAGACCATTACATGCCCGATATAGCCTTTCCAGCCAATAGCTACTTCTCTGTTTGCACTCTCTGGCCATTTGCCAATATAAATTGGTTCTGTTTTAAGTGTTCGTGGAGCCAGATTAGATTGCTGCACAACAGATTTCTCAGAACGAATAGTGCTGCGATTCTCCGTTAAATTGGTCGAAGCAATCACAGAAATTGGCTTCCCTGGCAAATTGCCGCCACCGTTTAAAAAGAGATTTGCAGAGTTGATCCAAATATTGCTGTTATTGGCATAAATCGTTACGGTTGCATTGGTTTTCCCGGCAACCAAAACAGTGTTGATCGGATTGGTGATTTCGCTTTTTACCGCAAAAACAACAAAAGTAACCTTATCCCAAGCCGCATTAAAAACATTATCCTCAGATACCATACCTACCGAGCCATCAAAATAAGCAGATGACAACCCACCTAAAACACTGCTATCTACGACGGGTGCTGAAGAATGGTCTGCGACAAGATGGTTGGCGGCGGCCGATTTATCCAGAATCTTAGTGATTTTACCGTCGCTCACAGTACGTGACGCAGTGTCACTCATATCCCAAAATCCACGTAAATTAGGCAAAGACAGAATCTCTGACTCCAGTGCCGAAATATCGCGGTCAATAATTACTGGCAATTTCTTATTACCGAAGACTGTATTTAAACGAACCAATTGTCCCATGACTTACTCCTGGTTGATGGGCAGTTCAAAAGTGAAAGCCCAGTTATATAAATTAAATTTCCCATCCAACGACATCGCTGGGTCAGAATCCCGTAAATTTCCACGGGCACCTTCAGTTTTGCCACTTTTACCGCCAATACCATTGTCAAACGCATAGGTAATTGTGGCAGTCGGTGGTAGTTCGTCCGTGGCTACAATGCGTACTTTATTTTGGTCGGGCAAGAGTTCAACCGATGAAATGGCTACTTCTCCTGCGTTATAAAGCGAGAAGCCGTAGTTACCAGGATTACTAACCAAAGACTCATCGAAAACTAATGGAGCGACCGGCACTTCAAATTCAATTTCGACGGTGCGTGCATCAATCTTTCTTAAAGCCTTCGGACGTAAACCAAGCCAATCACGCCCCTCATCAACTACAATTTTCTTTACTTTGGCGTAATATTCACTAAGCCATTTAGTATCATTTGCCAAAATGTGCGCATAATCTTTGTAGCTAAACTGGTATTTCGGACAAACAAGAAAAATACGAGGATGCTCAGCAGAGGCTTTTAACTGCAATAGAGGCGTAGTGAATTGGTGTCGTGTAGGTGCAGTTTTCTTATAACCAGCAGCACTACTGGTTTGGCAGGTCAACATAACTGGCTGTTCTTTTTGACCAGTCAATACCTGGATATCCGCCGTAAAGTCATCCAACCATTGAACCAAGTTTTTGTCATACGTCGCATTACCAATATTACCGTCACCTTCTCCGTGAATCACAAAGAGTGCTTTATAGGTTGGTTTGAACGGGAAGTTCAGCATCGTCTTAATCTGCTTAATAATTTTTTCATACACGCCGGAATCACCGCCTTTTTTCAGGCTGGCAAAAACCTTACCGCCATAAGCACTACCGATCATCATTATTTTACGAGGGTTGGTTTGAGCATCTTTTGCAGCAAAGCCACTACAGATGGTCTCGTACACTTGTTCTTTAAGTTCAACCGGGCGTACCCCAGCTCCACGGGCAGCGTTAGGAATCGGGCCGGTATCCAGCATATATGCTTTCCCTGCAGCGACAGCCGTCTTACTGATTGCGCTGTTCGCACCACCCTCTGCCAATGATTGACCAGTTACAATAAAACCATCAGTGGAACTGTCTGAAAAGACTTGCTTGGTCTGGCCGTCTGAAACTTCATAAGTAAGCATCACCCCACGCCGTGGAGCAACATATCGTACAGCTTGTCCATAAGCCTGGCAGGCAACCACGTCACCACGGTTAGTAATACGTGTGACAACACCGCCTTGCTGACGATAGACATCCCCATCTTTTAAGTACACGAGCCCTGAATCATCAAGTACCCCGCCAGGGAAATGCACAGAACCATCTTCTTTAATATGCGTAGCTACACGTCCTGATTTATCGGTGACTACATATGGAGAATCCGATGACAACCCGATATGGCCTCCGGGTAACATCATCTCTCCGTTCGGAGCATGAAAACCAAAAAGTAAACGATTTCGGCGGTCAATCATCCCCCAACCGGGGAAATTGTCATCGTTTTGCATGGTTACTGCAGGCTGATAAAAGTCTCCGCGCTGTGTTACCCCGTATGCAATTTTACCGTCTGAATCTGTTACCGCCTGAGCCAACCACATATCGACATCGTTGGTTCTTAAAACCGCCACTCGGTCGGCAAGGCCATTCAATAACGCATTTAAAGCCGCAAATTTCTCATCCAAACCCTTAGAAGCAATCAGCTTTTTCATCTGCTCCACAGACTCAGGGTTAGTTTGAGCAAACTGCAATAAAGCCAAAGACAATGTGTCCGCCAAATACTGAACGTTCACAATCTGTAACTGTTCAGATCCGGTTGCTGTTGGTGCTTTAGGGATTCCTGTCAACTCGGGAGAAACTACAGGTGCTTTAGAGTCCAGGCCACTTGCATCATCATTGACCTTATTCACTGCCGTAGCGTGATTTTCTAATGCTTTATCTTGTTCTTCCGCTTTTTGCTTTAAAAATAACGTACGATTTGCAAGTTGCTTGGCCTGCAGATTGTCAATACCATTCTCCCCGGCCTCTACCGGATCATCTTTTTCCAATTGATAGATGCCGTTTACCCATTCAGCAACTTCTTTTAAGTCAGCCATATTTGTCCTCGATAATGTTGTCCGTTACGTGTAATTCGCTTGTTGTGTCTTAATGCACCGACTGCCTGTTTTAAACCACTCAAAATACAGCGGGCAGGTGCGTAACTTCTCACACCCCACACAATCTCATCGAGCTTACTTTTCTGCACCGGCTCAGTTAAAAATTCAATTTGAAAATGAGCCCATTTATTTGCACTGCCGCGCAGGTGAAAACCATCTCTATATTTAATAACCGCATCATGTTGTTTGTGGCGTCCACCTTCATGCAGTCTGACTTCTCCCATATCAAGGGTTTTAAGGAACAACTTAATCGCATATGGTGTACCTTTTTTACGATGGAGCTTAATAGCTTGTTTAATTAATCTCCGACGGGCAGGATCATCCGTAGCCAGGCCATATCCATCTTCATCAATTAAACTCCTACTCTCTGCCAACAATGGCAAATGATCAGGATCAACGAGCTGCGTCAGTCGTGGCATAAGTTTGGATGTATCTAAATCCTCTATACCAAGACTCAAATCTGCCAAACGTTTATACATTTGATCTTCATTGATAATATGAGCATAACGCAGCTTAGCCATTTGTTTTTTCCCCAATCGTCAAACGAAATCCGACGCATTTCGCCCATTCATTTTGTGCGACCTTGATATGGCTTAAACCATCAATCCTCACGTCGTAGACACCGGATACTTTTAAAGCCATCTGCACCTCCAATGGCACCACATCAACCCCAAGTTTTGAAAAACGGCCAGCCTGGTAAATCTCCCATGCTTTCTCAGCAGCGACCAACACATCGTCAGCATTGGCCGTATCTAATAAATCAAGAACCGCCGCTACTTGGTATTCCACGGCATTAGGGGCGCGCACAACCACCGTATCGCACAATGGCCTAATGGAGTCATCGTTTAATTCCGCCTTGACCTTGGCAATTAACTCTTTGCTCGGCAACCCGTCATTCGTAAGTAAGGTAACCGCTACCGTTCCACCGATACGATTTCCCGACGAATCAACATCGTTATCAACATGTACGTCAACAATAGCCTGTGATACCCGGCGTGCGTAATACTCATAGGATTTTTTTGGCCCACCGACCGAAAATGCTTCCAAGGCCAATAAAATACGCTCGCGGTAGGCATCATCACTTTCGATCACAACACCGCCAGATGGGATAGTTCCATTCATAACAGATACCGTAATCTCATCATGTAGCGGATTAACCAGTGTATTGATTTGTCCGATTGCCCACCCATTACCTACCAGACCGGGCACAGTACATTTCGCCGGTAGTTCGACCGATTTCCTACTTGACGATAAAGTTGCCGATGCAGTGGTCTCAAAAACCAACTCGCCCACACTCGCTTTAGTCCCAATAGGGATAAAAACCTGCTCTGAAGAAAGTTTGGCTTCACATGAAAAGCGAAGCGTAGTCAAAGCTGATTGCTCTACCAAACGTGGCGTCGCAACATCATCTCCGCATAAGTCCAACATAGTGCCAGTAGCAAAACGGACATGTTGTTGGCGGTACGCTTCATTCATTTGTTGGCGAGCCAGTGCTTCACGATAGGCATAAACATTGATAAGTAGGCGTTCGATATGTGCTGGCTGCAATGTTTTGCCACTTTCATCCTCGTATTTGGCAATGGTTTCAGACAGGATCGCAGCCAGATCATCATTAACGACTTTAATGTCTTCACGCTTTAAATTTTTTAAATCCATGTCGCGTTCTCCAGGCTCATAGATGTTCTATAAACTTCACTAGATACATCATCAGCAACCCTCCAGCTCACGGTCATTACGATATGTGGAGCATTGCCATTGAAAATTACTTCCTCAACAACCGCTCGTTTTTCCCATGTCTGAATGGCCAAGACAACTTCACGTACGATATTTGGCACAAACACGTCTTCCGGCGTGTCGATGTAATCGAAATGGTTGCTGCCAAAGTCCGGACGAGTTACATCCGAGCCTTTTCTCGTAGACAAAATGTTATGAATACACAGATCAATATCGTCCACGCCCTGAGCCAAGCCGCTGTCGCCGGGGGCGAGCTGCCAGTGTTTGGAAATCGGGGTGGTGAATTGCATAAAAAAATCCCTGTATCGTTTTGATACAGGGATTTTAGATAAGGCCACCTGAAACCGCTTTTAATACAGATTAAACCACTTTTGAGCAATACAGGGGGGTATATACAAATTAACGCGGAATAGTTGCAGAGAAATCTGGGTTGCAATAATACTTATATCTCATATCCAATACATCAACAGCTTTTTCATAAGAAGCAGCAACCATATAATTTTTATAAGGGGTATAATTATCTAATGTTTTTAAGGCATTGGCACAACCGTGTTCTTTTATTTGTCGATAGAAGAGACTAATGTCTTCATGAGTTATTATTTCCAAACTAGTTGCCGAAAACATCAGTTGAATTAATAGTACATAATTATTATCTGGAATGTATTCGTATTTTTTAGAAAATAACCGTGCCAATTCAATCAAATTATCTTTTTTGCAAATGCTAAACTCGGCATCAGGATAAATATATACAGGCTCATTTGGAAAAATAATCTGACTAATTTTGTGACGTTGTTGTTCGATATTCATCGCGCAATCCTTTAAAGAAATAATCGGATTCCGATAATGTAGCCATTTGGAATTTTTTCAAGTAGGAGGGCTGGTTTTCCCACCACTATCGCCATCATGGATATGTTCTTTTACCGAAATACCAGCCGCCATCACATCTTCTGTTGCAACAAGGCTTCCATCAATTACTGCCGCTGCACCACCACCACCTTTACCTGACATACCTGCGGTATAAGTAAACAGGCCTTCAACCGTCAAGGTCTTTTTTACCACAGTATCGGCATCAATTGTTACCACGCCGCCGGTTTTGACCAATACATCCCCCGTTTTGCGATCATGCTCAATCACAGTGCCATTTTTAAATCGGCGTATCCATTTGTCTTTATTGCTTGCAGGAGGCTTATCGGCTGTGCTGTAAATTGCGCCAATCACACAGCCGTTTTCGCCGCGCGCGTCCAGCAAGCAGACAACTTGCTCACCTTCGTCGGGTAAGCTGTAAAACTGATTACCACCGGCGGCTGGTGTGCTCATCGGTAGCCAGTCGGTTTCCATATCTTCCAATGCAGGAATTTTAACGCGCAGATTATGACCGGCTTCATCTACCGCCGATACCATGCCAAATTGTAGAGTCGCCGTAAAATCATGCGTTTGAGACATCTACTTTCTCCTCGTCTTCAATATACTCAATCATCTTAACCTCCAGTTCGGTCGTATAGCCGCTACTGCTGCGATATTCATGCCGTGCCTGTTTAACCAAATACTTACCGGAAAACTTACCCATGTTTTTCAGCCTAACGGTTTGCCCTGCAACCAGCAGCGCGTTGCCGAACAAGGTAATGTTTCCGGCACATTGATCGTCTTGTGCGTCAGCTAGTTTGGCATCGGCACGAGCATTAAGCTGAGCTTGGCTCTCTCCTTTATTCGGCACTATTTTCAAGGTGTCACCAGTGTGGCCACGTTTAGATTTTGGGCGTAAAGGTTTTGTTTTCCGCTTAGCAGACACCGTTTTTTTGGTTTTCGGGTCATAACCGCGCATCTCAACCTGGGTTGGCACGCCTTTAATCAAGTCACGTAGACGAATTCTCATCATATCTTCCGGACTCAACACCACCACGGCTTCACGCTCTTTCAGGGTAGCATTATCGGCAAACACCAGCTTATCCCCGACAATTTTGAAGGTGTGGCCATACTCTTTGGCCAACCGGCTTAAAAACTCAACGTCGCGTTCCTGATACTGAGTTACGCGTTTTATTTTGATGTCTTTAACTTGCCCGGTAAGCTGCAATTTCAAACGGCCTGCCACTTGACGAACAATCTCTGCAAGCGTGGTATTTTCATACGCACGACCTTTTAAGGTACGGCTTGCTTTACTGATACCTGCAGACAAAGCCTTCATACTTACCGTTGACGGAGGATGGTTATACTCAATTTCAGCGATCTCAAAGCTGCCCAATGCCACCAAACCGGTAAATTGGTCGCCCAAACTCAACGCAAGTGCATCGCCTTGCTCAGGATACCAGCCACGCAGCCAGCGGCCGTCGGTATCTTCAAATTCTACCTGTAGTTCATCAGATTGCCCCTCAAGATAATCTGTATAAACGAAGGAAATCAGATACGGTGCAATGTCGCCGGTGATGTCTTTGTTTTCGTAGCTCAGTGTGAAATCCGGCTTGGTTACCGGGTGTGTACCGCCCGAACCGCCTTGCACGGCCAAGCCGGACAATAAAGACGAAATATTCATGGTCTTCCTTTTCAGACGGCCTTAACGCAGCCAAGGCGGTAAATCGGCCTGATTGTTTTTAGGTTTGCTTTCCAATACTGGAACAAATACTGTCAAACCACTGACAAACTCTTCAGCCAACGGCAAATGCGGATTTGCCGCAATAAGGCCGTCAATCAGCAGCGCATTGCCGTAGTGCTTATGGGCAATCAAATCCCAGCGGTCACCGTCTTTAGTTATATAACGTAAAACTGCACTCATGAATCACTCCGTGTTGCAAGCCATCCAGTCAAAGTTTCAACTGCTGACGCTCCATTCGCCATCGCCTCTGTTGCCGTCATAATGGATGACCCGGCGGCATCCAACCAACCTCCGACTGAACCGCTCTCATAACCCGATCTTAGGCTTGCAACCGTATTACCAAGTGCATTTCCAGCCATACCGAGCTGCTCTGCCAGTTTTGTTGCGCTCGTCAAGTCACCAACAACAGCCGTCACTTCTCCAATGCCGTTCAAGTTTTGTAGAACCGGCGCAGCAACACCAAGTGCATCACCGACCAAGTGCAAAAGTCCGGCAGGATCATTTTTTAGCTCTTTCGCCGCTGTAATAATGCCTTGCACTTGTTCAATGCCACTTTCTGCAGCCCTATAAATTTTTACTCCTGTCTCAACCGCTTTGATTACCTCAGACGCCTGTGCCTGAACCGACTCGGGCAGCAGGGACAGTAATGGATTTTGTTTGCCGCTGATAATCGCTGGTGTTGGCAGCGGATTATTTGGGTCACCGACAAACTCGGTCAGCTCCACATCCAGCTCACGCGCGGCGGTACGGCCTTTGCTATCCTGAATCAATGTGCGCTCGGTCAGGCTTTCAATTACAAACCAGCCGACAAATCGACCTGAACCATAAACCAACGACACCGCTTGTTGCGCCTCCAGAGCAGCCAGCAAGCCCTTGTAGGCCGTGTCAGGATTGCCCAACATCCAATGCAGCTTTAACCCAAATCTCAGCGTGGTCAGCTCATTTTCCATCGCCTGCAGGCGTGGTCTTCCCTTAAGCACTTCATGCTTGGCAAACTTGGCCGAGTGCTGCGCTTCCAGGCTGGAAAAACTTTGCAAGGTCTCAAATCTCACGTCGCCCAACATTGCATACATCAGAAAGCCCTCCGTTCACGGTCGGCCATCATACGTTGAAACAGCGTTTCAAATTCGCGTAAGCCCATTTGCAAGGCCGTCTGAATTTGTGCAGGGTTACCACCTGGCGCGTTGATAGTCGGATTAAAATGGATGGTCACACCGCCAGGGGCTGACGCAGTCTGCCGCGCCTGCTCGAAATCTGCACGATGGCCGGATACACGCGCAGCGACATCAGCACGTAACTGACCGACACGGTTCGTAAAACTGTCTTTCAGACGGCCTGCCCATGTGCCGATAGTACCGATTGGCCGACTGGCCGTGCGACGGATACCGATGTCCAAACCTTGAGTGATAAAGCCACCGAAACGGCGGAATTCACGACTTGGAGAATGGATATCCATTACCGCCTGGAATTTTGCCTTAATCGAATTACCGATAGAGGTAATCGTGTCATATACTAAAGCTGCTGCTGATTTAATACCGTTAACCAAACCGCCTATCAGCATTCTGCCGAAACCGCTGAATTTCTCGGGTAGTTCGATACCGAACCAAGACAGGACACTGCGGAATGCGGAATAAAACGCACCTAGCGGCGACCAGTTCAGAATCAGACCAAGTATTCCTTTCAGACCTCCGTCAAAGGCGGTTTTCATTTCAGTGATTTTGTTGCCGACCCAGCCGACGATTGCTGTGATTTTCTCGCCTATCCACAAACCTACCGATTGGCCGAAACTACGTGCCCCGCCTTCGGCAACTTGCGTGGTGCTGAAAAAATCTCCAAAGAAATCCAATAGCGGCTGAACCAGTGGCCTGACCGTATCCCACAAACCGCCCAAGACGGAGGAAACGGCAACTACAACTGGTGCAATTGCAGTATAGATACTGTCCCAAGCAACAGACAATGCAGCAACCAAAGCATTGAAAGCAGGCATCAACGGCTCTAATCCTTTCAACAGCCCTTCCCACAACCCGGCAAAAAAAGCCTTAATTGGCTTCCACGCCTTGTAAATTGTCCATCCAACCAGGGCAAGTGCGCCGACGGCCAAAACCAGCGGCCACATTGCTACCAGTGAAGACAGGCTGAAACCAAGCATGGCGGCTCTTGCCGCCCCCAATGCACGCATGACGACTCCCAACCGACCAGGCAATACGCCCAACCCCAAGCCGCTTTGCATCACCGTCTGGGTCAAAACCGCCGTCGCCTTCAAAGAGAGCAGGCCGCTTTTTAAAGCCAAATAAGTCGCACGCGACCGGTTGGCAACGACCATTACACCAAACATACCGACTTTAAAAGCCAAAAGCGATGCCGCCGTACCAATAATCCCTTTCGTCAATACGGGATGTTTCTCTGCCCAGTCCGAGACGATGTTGGCAATTCTGATGCCCTTATTCAAAAAGTCATTCACGGCAGGCAGGACCATCGCACCCAACTGTATGCCGAGTTCCGACAGCCCATTTTTGAAAAGCTGGATTTGGTTGGCGGTCGTTGCCGAACGGTTGGCAAACTCACGTTGCATCGACCCAAGATATTTCAAATTGCCCGAAGCATCGCGCTCTTCCAGCAATGCCAGTTGGCGATTGTACTCACCGATGTTGTTGGCGAGCATCATGGCGTCGTCGGCATAGTTCCTGCCGAACATCTCCAGCAGCATGGGGAATTGTTCTGCTTTCGGCAACTGCTTGACCCTAGCCAACAGGTTCAGCATCGCACCGTTGGCATCTTTGTCCATCGCAGTGGCAAATTCCTTAGTCGTCAAGCCCAGCTTCGCCAGCTCTTTTTCCGCACCGCCCGCCTTCATCACCGACATCGAAGTAATCATGCCCTTCATTGCCTGCGCCGCGAGTTCGGGGGCTTTACCCATACTCAGAAAGGTGCTGCCCAATGCCGCACCTTGGTTTTCCGTCATACCCAACTGCTTGATGTCGCTGCCGACACGAGTTAGGACGTTGACAATATCCGCCGCTTTGGAGTTTGCATTGTCCGAAAGGTGGTTGATGGCGTCACCCAATCTGCCGATTTTGGAAATCGGTATCTGCAAGACGTTGGACAGTGTCGCCATAGATTCGCCTGCCTGTCCTGCCGCCATATCGAATGCCACCCCCATTTTGGCGGCATCTTCGGCAAAGCCCGTCAAGTGTTCCCGAGCGACGCCGGACTGCCCACCTGCGGCAACGATGGCGGCAATTTCCTTGCCTGCCATAGGAATCTTGCGGGTCATTTTCAAAATGTCCCGTTCCATCTCCTTGAATTGCTGCGGTGTATCGAAATCGACCACCTTTTTCACATCCGCCATTGCCGATTCAAATTCAATCGACATCTTGACGGGCAGAATCAGAGTACCTGCGGCAACAAGTGCGCCCTGCCATTGCCCTTTAATGTCCGCCCATTGGCTGCTGACGGCTGCTCTTTGGGCGCGGACAGTATTGAGCTTTTCATATTGGCGGGTCAACTTGGCAACGGAATGACCGATTCTTTCGTATTCCTGCCATAACTGCTTGGCAGATGATACGCTCAAACGACTCTTGTTCCGCTCCAATACCCTTCCCAATTCCTTCTGACGTTCGGACAAGGCATTCGTCGTCATTTTCAGCGTCTTCATCGCCTTGCCGATATGGGTCAAGCCTGACAAAGCCCCGCCGACAACGGCGGAAACGCTGATTGATATACCTAAATCGCTTGCCATATGGTAATATCCTGAAAAATCTGCAAAGAAGGGATGAAAAGATGAATGGAGGATTTGTTATTGCCGCATTGGCATTCGTTTTATTGATGGCAGGCGGTTTTCCCCTGCTTCTGTTGGGATTGGTACTGTATTTGGCATGGTTTGCTTGGGTAGTGTTCCGCAAAGAGCCTGAAGAGCTGTCAAACGGTTGGTGTCGCGATTTGCAGCGCGAAATCGAAGAAGAACGCCGACACCAAATCTGAATTACATCCCCCTCCGATAACCCGCCTTCATCTGGCGGGTTGCTTCTTTCTGCCAGTCCTCAAATTCATCCAAAGTCAGTGCGTAAATCTCGTCCACGCTCCAACCGAACCACCATGCCAAATCTGCAGCGGCAGACAGCAGTTGCCGCTGCGCTTCCGCTCTTGAAAGAAGCGGCCTATTTGCCGTCTTGGTCAGTTTCTGTGAGGCGGCGAAACGTCTCCTGCATCTGCTTCCAATCCGCCAAGTCCAAACAGTCCAAGTCTTCCGGCACCATGCCAGTCATGCGGGAGAACAGGGCAAGTTCCTGTTCCGCCTCATTCGTAAAATGCGAGACGGCGCGTAAATCACCCACACGCGGACGGCGGACAGTTACCTGCTCCAAAATCTGCCCCGTCGCCAGTTGGACCGGATATTTCAGTTTCACAACGGTATTCACACCCAAATCTTCTTGCAACTTCTTGGCTTCATTCATTTTCCATCTCCAAAACGTTTATAAAAATAAAAAAATCACCGTATCGGTAAAGATACGGTGATTGTGTCAAAGGTCATCTGAAACGGCTTTTAATCCGATTTAAAGATTAAGCGCCTATATTTTTACGCATTTGGTTCAAAACGTCCTGACCGTCCACGCGGTAGATGTTTTTGAACGCGTTGTAGTACAGCACTTCGCGACCACCAACGACTTGGCGGACTTCTGTTGCTTGGTAGGTTGAACTAAATTCTGCCTTTTCCTTCGGCTTGTAGCCACCTAAAGCGTTTTTTGAAAACATCGCTGTTACCGTGGTAACAATAGGGACTTCTTCCGCCAAACCTGCTGCATTAAAGGTTTGCAGGTTACCGCGCACCATCAGTTGCACGGCCTTGAATGGGTTGGATGCCTTCTTCGCCACCTCGGGATAAAAGCTGTTCCAAGTAACTTCGCCTTCCAGGGCTTCTACGCCGTTTGGCAGTTTGATGGTGCCGACCAATCCTAAGCCGGTGTATTCGTCCTGCCCGAACTCAAACTCAGGCAGTTTGAATTCCGAAGCATTACCCAACAGGCTGTTACCGTCGATATAGACGTTGGCATTGTAGATTGCATTGATTGCAGACATATTTTTTCCTTTTCAGACGGCCTTAGTTAGCCGATACCAGATTGGCCAGATACTTGCGGGTCATCACGCTGGTATTGGTTAGACGCTCGGCCGGCAGTTTAGGTGTGTAGTCGTAAACAATCGGCACTTGGCCTTTACTGAACGCATCGGGCAGGTCGTAGTCATAGTCCAAACCAACCGAAAAACCCACAATGGAGGGCAGCGTACCCAAATAAGTACGAACCGTCTCAATCAAACTGTCGATTAACGCATCATCAATCGGTTTGTCGACATATTGCAGCTCAGCGCGACGGATGGACTCATCAATCAAGTCGCCGGTACGTTGGGCTACCTCAAAGTTCTTGATGTGAGAAGTAGTTGGGAAACAGGCAAGACGGTTGCCCCACATACGATACCCAGTACCATAGCTATTGAAGACGGTAGTAATGCCTTTTTCATTGAGGCGGTTGGTTTCGGACTGCGGGTCGCCGGCGCGAGCAGTCAGACCGATTTCCACGCCGGTTACGCCCAAGAGTTCGCGGTTAGATTTGCTGAACCAATAACCCTGCTCAACATCAGTCTTCATGCGCAGACCGGCAGCGTGGGTAGCCAGTGATTCCATACCCAGCAGACCGATCACATGCGGGAAAAACAGCTCGGCACGGTCGCTTGATGTCTGAAAATTAATCGTACCCAATGGCCCACGGCCTTCGAGAGCTTTGCTCAAGGTCGTGCCTTCAGGTGCGTTGATATAGGCAATTGCATTCAGGTTGTCGGCCACGGTAATCATTTTGGCGGCGACGGTAGCCGTTTTGTCGTAATTCGGCACAATAATGATTTTGGCATCTGCGCCTTGGCGATTGTAGCCTTCTGAGAGCAGCTCCAAGCCCGTGCGCTGTCCGGTAGCCGCGACATATGCACCGATGATGTCGGCCTCTGTTACTTTGGTCGGGTCTACGTAGCTGTAACTGATTTTCGGGGCGGTCGGTTTGGTTTTATACACAATCTCGCCGGTTAGCGCGTTGATGGTGTAGTGCTGGCCTTCGATCAGTGCGGCTGCGCCGTCAGTCAGGGCATAACCGATCAGAAGTGCAGGTTTGTCGGTATAGGCCGTCAAGGTATTGCTGTCGACGGTCAATACTTCGTCCTGTACTTGGGTCTTATGGCGTGCGGGATCGCACACGTTAATCACATAAGCCACACCAGAAGCATAACGTGTCCAAATATTGGCCGCGTCAGGCAATGTAAAGCCTTTACCGGTCAACTCACCGCCAAATTGTGCAAAGTCTTTCTTGGTTTGACACACAGTCAATTCGTTGACCGCACCGACTGGTGCAGTACCGACAATAGCCGTAATCGCACCGTCAACGGTATAGACAGGATTAGAACCACCGTCAATACGGATGGTCTCCGTACCATGATGATAGGCTGCTGCCATTATGAATTCTCCTTAGTTTTTAAATCAGGGTTTAATGCATTTCCATTCAAGCGGCCATGCACCTTAATGAGCAAGGGATTGGTATTGGGCTTACAAACTTCGACTTGTTGAGTTTCCGTCTGAACGGTCAGCTCATACTGCCATGCACCGGCATCTTCGTTTAAAAAACGCTCTTGCAATAAATGACACGGAAGACAGTTTGGAGGGCGGAAGCCGACAATCGCCAACCGAGCTTCGTCTAAAATTGCCAGTGTGCCTTCATCGCCGTGCAGATTGCTGCCGATAACGGTTAACACTAGCGTCATGTCTCGCTGCTGGGCAATGTTGCCCAAATGTTCCAAATTAGTGAACTTACTGCCACCGTAGCCAACCAAAATCGCACCGGTCGGGTGGATAAACTGGTATTCAGACGGCCTTTCGGGGAACGCTTCCACGATGACCCATGGAATGGCCGTCTGCAAATGCTCAACTACCGCGTCAATAACAGGACGTGTCGCACTCACAATCAATACCCCGTCATGTCAATACGCGAACCGACACGCGTGTGATACGCACCTGGCTCCGGTTGAGCCTCTTTATCCAAAGTATCAACGCCGATATGGATTTTGCCGTCGCGGATGGCTTCCAACGTTTTCAGAGTCGCGTTGTAGGCAGTCTCCAACGTCTTCGGAAAATCCGCCCGATTGATGCGGCGCGAGTGCAGGAAATGGCGGGCAATGTTGATACACAATGGCGGCAACACCGTCGGTACCGACTTAAGAGGCAGCGGATAGCGTCCACGCAAATAGCCGTCAACCAAGTCGCTGGCATAGCGGATGGCTTCATCCACTACCGCCATATCCGGCTCAGTCGCACGCGGCTCATCGTTGGTCAACTGCACCAATTCCGGCTTACTCATAGCCTTGAGCATATTCTCGGCGTTGATGTAGTACATTACGCGTCCGCCTTTGTTTTGCGTTGCGTTTTGGTTTGAGACTCAGGCTCTTCAGTTGCAGTAGATTCAGACGGCGTTTTCTCTTGAGCTTCTGCCTGTTGTGCATCCAGCTCTTCGCCTGTAGTTGTCGTCGGCGTCACATGAGCGGCCACTGATTCGTATTGTTCAGGTGTCAGCTCAATAGCTTCGCCTGCTTCCACGCGAAATTGCTTACCGGCTTCGTCTTCAAGAATCAATGCAGTGTTTGCGATATAAACCTTAGCCATGATTAACCTTTCAACAATACACGAACAGTTTCACCTGCGGCGGTTGCAGCAGTCAGAGCCGTACCGGCAATTTTTGCCGCACCGGATACTGCACAGCCTTGTGCGTCTGCACCTACTTCGGCACCGATAGCCACTGCGCCACCTGATTCGACAACAGCAATACCGACCACATCGACTGCAGCAGTATCACCAGTTTCAACATCATATGGAGCGACACCCAAAACGGCCTCGCCGGCTTTAGCCTGTGCACCTTTAAAATTAACAAAGCGGTTTTTCACAATTGCGCCTGTCGCGGTAATGGTAGTTACCAAAACTACTTGTTTTGTTTGTGCCATGTTTTACTCCTGTGCCATCTTGGCAGCGTATAAAGTTTCTTTAACGTGATAACCCTCAAGCTCCCAAAGCTTGTTTAAGGCATTTTCACGGGCAAGATCGCAGCCGATACTTTCGTCAAATGCCTTTGGATCGATACAGGCAGACTGACCGATTACGACGAAGCCGCTATCCAAAGTCAGAGAACAAACCGTGGTCGTTTCACCGATACGCGAAAACGAAACTGAGGCTATTTTTTGTTCTAAAACTTCCTTGGTAATTTGAAACATCTTTTCTCCATAGGCTGTCTGAAATTACTTCTCCACTGTTTTAAAGATTTCAGACTGGTTACTACTTTCGTTTCAGACGGCCTTGTCAATTAATCTACTGCGTTTTCAAACAAGAAACCGCACGCACTACCCACCACAGCCGCTTTGCGGATATCGGTATAACGGGCATATTCGACTTTGCCGCCAACTTCTTCATAACGGTCGACCACCGGCATGCCGCGGCGACGGAAGGTATAGCCGAATGCAGGTTCGCCTTCGTCATTGCCGTCTGAAACCAATTCGGGTCGAACAATCAGACTGGCAAATTTGCCCCAAACGTCCTTGGTGGGTTTGCCGGTTGCAACAGATGAAACAGCCTGACCGACAATGATGTCATCCAGTTCCAGCAGGTTTTTCAACTGTTCAACAGTCAAGAGAGATTTACGGTCATTGGCGGACAGAGAAGCGAGGAGAGCCTTATTGCGCTTGAGTTGAGACAACACGCTGGCACCTACTACCAATACGCCGGGGCGCACACCGCAAGCTGCACGGACGGTTTCACGTGCACTTTCAATATCGGCCAACGGGTCTGAATTATCGGCACTCCACTTTTTCGTGGCCGCCAAATCTTTAGTGTGGCCACTCTGATAAGCAGATTTCGCCTGCAGCAAAGCAGCCGTTTCGATTTCTTGGCGCAGTTGCACACCCTTGGTAGCGCGACGGGTAGCTTTGGCTTGCTCGTTAAACAGCGATTCCGCTTGCTCACGGTAATCCACACCAGCCGCTAAATCGTGTTCTTCCAACACAATCGGCAGATAGTTCGGCGCATCCAAAGTAATCACGTTAGACGCCGCACCGACGGCACGCTTGGTGTCGTATTCGACAAAAGAGCCTTTGCCAAACACCGGCACCTGTACGCCTTCTTTATCAGTGAATACTTGAGGGAAAATTTTCTCGGCAATAAATTCCGCGTTTTTATAACCGACTGCCAGATTGGTTAAAACTGGATCGACCTGACCGCGAAGGCGGCGCAAATGAGAACTCATCGTTCATCCTTTCAAATTGAAATGCGACGACATCGTCGCTTTTGGGTTAAACGGCGGTACGGCGTGCCGCTTCTTCGTAGCTGATGCCTTCTTTGGCTGCCAAAGCCACAGCACGTTCGTGATGGATCAGCGCATCAGGATTAGCCGCTTCGGCAAAATCGGCCGGCAGTCCAGCGGCGGCCATAGGAGTAGTCCCTTTGGCATAGTGGCCGCTTGGCAATACTTCCGGCAGGTTGCGCAAGAATTGGCGCAACGCTTCGCCAATGGTGCTGCCTTCGCCAAAATCGACGCTGGTATGTTCGGGGTATTCTGCGAAGTCCAATACCTGCACCACCAAATCCTTATCAGCGGGTTTCAGACGGCCTTCTTTTACCAAGGCTTCGGCAAATTCGGCATTCTGATCATGTTGACCTTCACGCAAGGCTTGGTCTTGCTCGTCTTGCAAGCGTTTCAGCTCTGCTTCCGCAGCGGCTGCCTTAGCTTCGGCTTGTTCACGGGCGGCTTTTTCGGCTGCCAGTTGTTCTTCGGGCGACATAGAGGTCTCCTTGTTTTCATGGGTTTGAGATTCGTTTGGGGTTACAGGGTCGGCAAATGCCGGTGTGGGAGGTTCGGGCTGCCAGTCTGCCGATTCTTCAATGTCGCGAATTTCCCAATCGGCAACGACTTTATCGGCGGTGGCCGCGTCGTACTGCTCAATCAGCCACTCACGCAGACGGCGGAAAATCGAGGCCGTGCGGCGGTGTGCATATTCGGAAAACTCGACATACTCATCGTCTTCAGCAAAATTAATGGCGGATAAACCTTTTACCGCAGGTGGTTGCGCACCGAGAAAACCGACATGGCGCAGATACCAAGAGCCTGGCTTCGGATTGCTCGGGCTGTCGGGCGGATAGAAACTGGCCGACACTTTTTTGTAACGGCCGCTTTGTACAAGACTGACAAAATCATCGTCCATTTGCGCAAAATCGGCCGACAGCACACCACCATCGGCTTGCAGACTGCCCACCCAGCCATAGGCCGGAGCATCGGTCTTCGGATGGCCAATGACCAGTGGTGCTTCATGCAGCTTTGGGTCATAAGCTGCAGCTGCCTGAGCCACATCCGCATCGGTAATCGTCACTTTTCGGCCGTTATTGTCAGTACGCGTGCCGGATTTAAAAATTTCAAACAACTTTTTCACAAAAAAAGCCCCATCGGATTGATGAGGCTATTTTGACAAAGGCCGTCTGAAACGGCTTTTAATGCGGTTTAAAACATGTTTTACTCAAAATGCGCAAAAACGGCATTTTTAGCGAGTTTATAGCTCAAGGTAAGCAAACCCCCGACCAAGACGAGAAACGCAATATAAAAGCGGTCAGGATAAAACCTGACCGCCATTCCGTTTTATTACGAGACTTATCCAAACAAATCAGTCTGTCTTTTCGACCTTTCCGCATCTCCGACTGCTTTCACAATGCGATAGATTTGTTGAACAGTTAAATCAAATTTCTTGGATAATGCCGCATGATTCTTACCATTAAATTCCCGATATACCTGCTGGTCTCTTTCCGATACCTTGCCGATATGGTTCTTCGGGATATAAATCAATTGGCCTCCCCAGTTATCCGTAATGAATCTTGCCACCTTCTTACTTACCACCTTCGCCTGAGTTTTATCCAACATCGGCAGCTCAGAACATAAACAGGCAGACATTTGGTCTTCCAAATCGGTTACCAGCTCGGGTACGCGCTCATCAGCCACTTAGCACCTCCAGTTTTCTTTCCTCGCGTAACAACCATTGTTTCAAGTGTTCAATGACCTTCTGTGCATTATCAATATCAAGCCAGCCATGATAATCAACGCCGACCATACGCTTTACAAACCTACCCAAAGCCAGCTCGGACGGATTTCTTACTGCACCGATACCGTGTAGCTCAAGCCATAACGCACGTATTTTTTTAATTTGGCCATCAACCGCAGGATGGGCAGGCCGGACTTTAATATCCAGCTTGTCACTTTTAGCCTGCGCTTTTGTCGTTACTACAAAACCACGCGCCTTCAGAGCCGTTACCACCAGTTCTAACTCATCGACCGACAACTTAGTGCTGCTCGTTTTCCCGCGCGAAATATTGGCCAATAGCGTACGGTACTCGCTATCGGCCATCATCAACTGCGTTTTACCGACGTGAATCAGACGGATTAAACGCTGTTTTTTCGCTTTTGCCGTTTCCATGCTAATCCTTTCTTTTCACATACTGAAACGCTGTTTCATATATTTAAATAAATCAATATATTACACATGATTCTACATTTGCCGGTAGTCATTTGGCAAATAAAAAAGGCCGTCTGAAAGTTTCAGACGGCCTTTTTTATAGCCTGGCTATGGATTGACTGCTTTTTTCAAATCCGTACCGGCTTTAAATTTAGGCGTAGTATGGGCAGCGATGACCAATGCCTCGCCGGTCTTAGGGTTACGACCTTGACGTTCTGCCTTGTCTACAACATAGAACGTACCGAAACCGGTTAATCGAACCTCGCCACCGGCAATCAGCTCGTTAGTCACAACAGTCTCAAAGGCATTCAAGACATCAGCTACAGTAGATTTACTTACGTTTGCTTTTTCGGCCAATGCGGCCACCAATTCAGTTTTATGCATGATTAACTCCAAATGATTTAATAAAAGCGGCAGACCGTGCCGCGCGGTTAAACTCTTTAATCTTTTCCGTCCAGCCAGTTGTCTTCATCTTGGTCTTTCCAATCGTCCACCCGAAATACCAAGTGGATTAACCAATAGACGAAGATTGAGGCAGAAAATAAAAACAGCAGCATAGTCACACTTTCGCAATATCCAAGTTCATCAGCTGATACTCGCCGTCTTGACCACGTTCGTAAATCCGTACAAATTGCTTGCTTGTATGAACTTGCAAACTATCGCTCAAAGCATCCATAGCGCGTTGTCATTTCTCATCTTTAATTGCCAACCGGCGCAGCCCAAGAACACGAGCAGTAGATATATTGCCTTCTTTATCAACCTGGAATGCCGCATTAATGAGCGTTTTCAACTCCGTCCGGCTGCCCTCAGTCCACTCATTGATGCACTCATCAATCAAAGCCTTGGCGGCAAGCAGACCTTCATCAAAGACCAGTGTGTCCTGCATAGCAAGATTTACACGATATTGACCGTCGAAGCTGTGAAGAGTGACATTGCCTTTCTTGCCGCCCAACGATACGTCGTAACGGTCGGCGGAGAGCTGTACAAACGCCGCAATATCCTCAACAGCACCACGTTTGAAATCCACAATCTTTTCTTGTACCGACCGAGCCTTTCCTGCCAGCTCCATGACCAGCTCGTCGCGCAATAAATCCATTTCCTTAATATTGTCTACCGGCACCAAATTACCTTTTGCATCTTTGCGGTATTTGCTCAAATCCAGTTCATTCATTTTTAATACCTTTCTGCCTGTCGGCATATATCTTTCTACATTCATCCACCGTCCGGTGGCGTTGGCCGTGTATCCATTCCCTGTTCATGCAGGGCGCAGTTTTCAATACTGCCAACTTCTGTTTCAATGCTTTTGCTTGCTGTTTACCGTATGTAGTAGGAGTATGTTTTTCATCCAACCTAGGCACCATCTTTATTTCCAAAGGCGGTAGATAGCGGATTAAGTCAGATGGATTCGGCCATTCGTTCTGTGAGACAGCGATATTCTCAAACGCCATTTTTACCCTTGATACATCACGATCAGGCTGCCATTTTTGTTTGAGCAGAAGGCCGTACCATACTTGGGCTACCGCCGTCAGGTCTTTGGCAGCCGGTCGGCCTTTTAGATTTAAGGCAGATAGCAACATAAACCCTTTGGCGATTTCCTTTTTCAACCATTCATGCTGGTTCTCCATTTCCTGCCCACTCCATCAAATTCCCCACACCGGCACGAAGCTTTGTCCCTGATTCAGCCGCATTACAGACAGCAGGAGTTGAAGCCATTCTTTCCGGCTGCCAAAATGTGATGTTTTCCAGTAAGAACCCGTGACTTGTTAGGGGAGTTTTCAGACGGCCTGAGTCACGCGCCTCAATGCAACGGTTCGCAGCCCAAATCCATGCTTCGCGGGGAGCCGCATATTGCTTGCGGTTGCGCTCGACCATCCTTGCCTGAATCATAGGCAGCAAATCTCCCAATAGCTTTGAAACTCTGTTAAAACTTAAATCCTTTTCAGCCGGACGAAACAGTGTCAAATACCGCAACATCGCTTTGACCAGCTCATCCGAAATGCCGGTCAGGGCAATCAGGGCTTCACGGGCATCGTCATGGGCGATTAATACATCCAAGCTCATCACCGCACCGCAGGTAGGGCAGCGTACTTTCATGTTCTTGCCTCCATCAGCCTTTTGAGGCTGCAATAAACCAAGTCGGAAAAATCAATAGCTGCATCACATGCCTGATCTCCATCTTCTACATCCACCGGAGGGAAATAAAACAACCCATTTCTCCAAGATGTATTTGCAGCGACAACCGCATAAACTTCTTCAAGCGTACAGCCCTCATTCAGCTCTTTACTCAGGTAATCTGTATCGCCTTCTTGGTTTCCCAAAGCAGCATCCTGAGTAACCTTGATAATGCCGTCACGGGCGATATTTAGATAAATTGTCATCTCACCATCTCCAAATCCTTACGGCTCAAACACCGCAATGCCGTCTGAACCACATCCTCAATTTCATCCGATAGCCGAGATGACACATACATCATCACAAACTTACCCGACACCGTTGTCAGCTCAGTGACAAGATGACCGCCTTTTTCGCGCCATACCGACACTTTGATTTTGCTGTAATCCCTGTTCATTTTTCCGCTCCGATGGGCTCCAAAACCACGCCTGCCATTTTGTCCGTATCGCTCATTCCGCCATACACCGCCTCCCATAACTGGTCGGCAACCTCTTTATCGCAGTTTGGCTGTACAGATTTACTGCTAATGGTTTCCCACAAAAAAGCTTGACCAGCCCCAACGATGAAACACAAACAGATAACTTTAATTTTCGTACGCATACTTATCTCACACCCCCCGTACCACATCGCCGTCAACAAGTTCAAATCCCAATTCCGCCGCCTGATTCATCGCCGCAGCCACAAGATTATTGACGGCCAGAGGATAGAGCAGGCTGTTCTGTTCAACCCCTTTGCTCGTTCTGCTCTTCACAGTCAAACGTTCCGCAACCGCATCCACCGCACTTTGGTTCAAAACTTTTGAAACATCCGCACCGACCCGGGCAAACTTGTGTTTCAAATAACCTTCCAGCTTGCCGTCAGTCAGAGGAAGGAGGGTAACCACCTCGCAACGTTGCACCACCTCGCGCACAGCAGGATTGTTTTCGCTGAGCTTTTGCGCCAACTCCGTCTGACCGATTAAGACAATCCCGAGCAGGCGTTCAAACCCGTTTTTAAGCTCAAAAAAGCGTTTCAGATGTTTCAGGGTCGGCAGCGGCAGACCGTGCGCCTCCTCAATCAAAAGCAGGTGTTTGTTTCCTGCTTTCGCGCTTTCCGACAAAGCGCGGTGGATTTGGCGGAAACGTGCTTCCGGGCTGCGCTTCGGGCTGGTTCCCGGCGACACCGCCTCCAGAATGGATTCGGCAATATGTACCGCCTTAAGCGTTTTGCCTTTTTGGTCGTTGTCTTCCATTGCCAGCACATAAGGCTCAATCAACACAATCTGACGGCCTTCGCGGTTGATACGGTCTTGCAGGTCTTCGCGCAGTGTGGATTTACCCGCGCCGCTTTCACCGACCACCGCCACAAAACCGCCATGACAGGCCGTCTGAAACATTGCCTCACGTACATAACGCACGTCAGGGGTCATATACACATCGTCTGCCGACTGGATTTCATCGTTGAACGGGTCGCGGAATAATCCAAAATGCTGTTTTGCGGCTTGGTTCAGGGTTGCTTTTCGTAGTAACATCTCATTGTCCTTGTCTTCGTAAGTTGCTTGGGCAGGTGCGGTTTCCGGCTCGTTTCTCAGGCTCGCTGGGATTTCCGCACCATTCTTTTCAAAAAATTGTTTCAATTTCCTTCGCAGCTCGGCTGCGTTTTTTTTCGGCCATTGCCCGTGATTGACTACCGCCACCAGCATCGGCTTGCTGCATCCAATTTCGGCTGCGGCGGTGGCATAGGATTTGCCGATTTTTTGAAAACTTTGTTTCATCGTTTTCCTCTCTACAAATGCGACGACGTCGTCGCATTTGCCTAACCGGTTTTATGTAATTTCAGACGGCCTGCCGTTTTCAGCTTGTCAAAAACCGCTTCCAACTGACTGGCGGCCACACCGTCCGGATAATGTTTGGTAATGAGCGCAACAGCCTGTTTCCAGTCTCCACCTTCGGCTTCGATACGCGGCTTCAACAGCTTCGCTATTTCCACCTTGCTCAACATCTGCTCGGCGACCTCCATCCGGTTGTATTCCATCTGCTGGCCGCCACGCTCCAAATAGAGCGTATTGCGTGTAGCGAGCGTATCTTCCTGGTGCTTGAATGGATCTATAGACCCGCCGAACGGTACAGCCTTGCCTTTTCGATTGGCTGCCGCCTGCTCCAGCGTTTCCGCTCCCATAGCCATCTTGTCGAGCTCCTTCGCATGTTGCTGGGCAGCAGTATTGCCCGGTGCCTTGTACTCCTCGCCGATGACTGCCGAATCGGCTCTGAAGCCCATGTCGTCGAACACCACTTCCGGCACAGCCACCCATGTTTCACGGCCGTCTGCATCAAACGTTGCCGCTCGTGCTCCGTTCTCTTCCCAAGGGTTTTTGGCTACCAAAACCTTCTGTCCAACCAATATGCCTTGAATGGCTTTCACACTGTAGAAACGACCGCCGAAGCGTATTTCTAAATCAGCCGATACCTTGGCTTCTTTTGGCGCACTGATTGCCAGCTCTCGGCAATATTCCGCAGGAGGCGGCAGGATCAGCTGCTCCGGTTTGATTTTGTTCCACGCCTGATAGCGGGTCATACCGTGACGGCTGTGAATCTGTGTACCGTTGTAGTAACGCATCCAACGCTCTGCCAGGGCATTCAGTTGGTCGATATCGTGCACCTCGGTAAAGCGCAAACCGCTTTCAAATGACGTTTCCACAATGTCATTGGCTTTCTCTACCTGACCTTTGGCACGGGGGTTGCCGGGTTTATTGATCTGCACATGCACATCAAGCGACTTGCACAGCGTTTTAAAAGCAGACGACGTATTCGCACTTCCCGGGTCAAGCATGACCATGCGCGGCACACCGCGTATCGGATCCTTATGTACATCCTCCTTGGCTTGCATCATGAAGATGAAGAAATCGCACAAGTTCGCACTCGTCTCGCCACCGAAGTAGTACCGGGCGACAATCGTTCCACTGGCATGGTCGGTGCCGGTGTAACGCCACACGCGGTCTTGCTCAATCTTCACAACATTTTTAGGTTTGTTTTTGTAGAATTCCTCCTCTTTCATCACCCTAAGCCCCGTATCCTTGCCGTGTCGCGGCAGGTAATACAAAACACACAAACTAGGGTCGATTTGCCAGCAATGATTCGGATGTTCAGATTTCATACGGCTGACAGGATCAGGCTGAAGTAATTGGTCGGGATGTAGCTTGTACTCTCGTAAAGCCCGGGTAATGGTGTTTTCAGAAAGAGGACTTACTTCTCCCGTTTCCTCATCAATCCGCGCCGCCTCGATTTTGCCGTTGGCTCGCAGCATCTCCACTGCTTGCTTGACCGACATCAACCGCTTTCCGTTGCGCCTCATGGCCTCCACCAGTACAGCCGAAATCAGTTTGGCTTCTTCTAGCTTCAGTTCCGTTTTACCGGCATCGCTTCGCCGTTTTCGGCTCGGCTTAACACTCACAGACTCCAATTTCCGATAGAGCGTAGCGAGCGATACCCCTAAATCCTGTGCCGACCGTTTCAGATACTCCGACCGTTCTCCCCGTCCAAGCAAAGCGGCTTGAGCCTCGATTTCAGTCAGTCTTTCTACCAATCCGGCGTTCATGATTTATTCTCCCAACCACTCCGGCGTCTCATCTTGAGGGGCTTCCATCGGTAGAGCGTAGCTCTCGCGGATGCCGTTGCAATCCAAAATAATCTGATTCAACGCCCCGACCATTTTTGCCTGATGACTAATCCCGTGCGCCTCACTGTGCGCATTAAGTTGGTCGAACAAATCTTTCAGACGGCTCACTTGACTGCGGATACCGACCTCAAGGCTTGATAACTGCATCGTCAACTCACTGCCCACATCCTCCGCCTTCGGCTCTCTTACACCGGTTTGCTTCTTGGCCAGCTTCTCGGCCAGCTCATCGACCATTTTGTTCTTGTCGGCGATGACTTTGTCTTTTGCTTCCGCCGTCTCGCGGCTCTCCCGCAAGGCTACACGCAGTTCCTTAACAGTCATGCGGTCGACATCATCAAGCGTATTGCCGTTGATTTCGCCGCCTTCGGCAAACTCCAGCAAGGTGTCGTCATCTTCCACCAGCAGCTCCAGCAGTTTTGACTTTCCAAGTTTCATCAGCTGCGGCTGCGCCTGTTTCATTTTTGGGTCAATAAAGCGCAGCGTGGCATTCATCAAGCGTTGTGATTCACGGCGACCTAAACCAAACTCTTTCTCGGCAATCTCAGCAAAACGGCCATGCGGCGTATGCTCTTTGATGATGATGAGTGCGCGACCCAGCTCAAACATACCTTCCATCGTTTGGCGTACCGCAAAGCGTCCCCGTTCAATCCAAACAGCCTCGTTGTAAGCCTCGCCATTTGAAAAACGATCCATAACCGCCATGCTATGTATTGCCAGTTCGTTTGCCGTTGAGCCAACCGCGTGTCCTAATACTTCCATTTTTGTCTCCTGCAAATGCGACGACGTCGTCGCATTTAATAAACTCGTTGTTCAATTTCCTGCAAACGTGCAGTCAAACGTTCTTGTTGCTGTCTGAAACGTTCCGCGATTTGCAAGGTTTTAATGCTGTACGCAAAATTTCCGTTATCCAGCTTGACTACCAAACCCTCGGCAATCAGGTCTTCCAAGTCCCGGCTGACATGTACCGGCGAAATACCGAGGCCGTCTGAAATTTCCTTGTTGCTGATGCCGATAATCGGATGGGCTTCCAATGCCTTAAAGACTTTCAAAAGTCGTACGCCTTTGGCACTCATCACGCACTCCGTTTCACTTCATCCAATTTGGACTTCATCCCCAACTCAACTGCGATTTCATGCGCCTTACCACGGTTTGCCTTAACGTTTCCGTTCAAAATCCGGGATACATAAGTCGGGTCATAGCCACGCGCATCGCACCAATCCTTAATCGTTTCACCGCGTTCGCGGAAACCTGCTTTTATTTTTTCTGCTTTCACGGAATATCTCCTGTTTCGTTCTCGTGTTAAAATTCTGATTGTTTAAAGATTTAAACAATCTTGGTTAAATGTTGTGTAAATAATAGTGGAAATATCCCACTATTGCAAGGTTTATTTCCACTTATTTGAGGAATTTTAGGTATGGTTTTGGAAAAAATTAGGCAAGTTATTGAATTTAATAAGATTACAATTGACGAATTTGCCGAAAAAATTGGAGAAAAACCGACCAGACTGAAGGATGTACTGCGAGGAAAGCAGCGTCCGCCGCTAGAAATGATCCAATCTATAGTGGAAATTTTTCAAATTGATGCAAACTGGCTGATAGGGAAAGGGAGAAATTTCCACCTTGAAGGGGAAATTGATAAAGATGAATACGCATACATCCCAATGTATGACGTAGAAGTGTCCGCAGGGAATGGCGCGGCCGCCTACGGAGTGGCAGAGCCGGCCAACCACTTGGCTTACCGCAAAGACTGGCTTAAGTTACGCGGCCTGTTTGCCAAAGACCTCAACTGTGTCACCGCACGTGGAGACAGTATGGAGCCCACCATCCATAGTAAAGACATGCTCTTGGTGGATACCTCAAAAAACAATCCGCGAGACGGACAAATTTACGTTATCCGCTCAGGAGAAACGCTTTGGGTCAAACGCATCCAAAAACAGATTGACGGCAGCCTGCTGCTGATTTCAGACAATGATACCTATCCGCCGATGTCGTTGATGTTGGCAGACCATCCCGATATTCAGGTCATCGGCCAAGTGGTTCAAATCTCAAAAGACCTGACATAACAAAGGAAAACTTATGAAGAAAACTTATTTTGCAGCATTGTTGCCGGTTTTGTGCCTACTGATACCGCATCAGGCTGTTGCTGCAGCCAAATGCAAAGATTTCCCGACACATCAAGCCGCGCAAAAGTATTATTTGGCCAAGAAGCCGGGCTGGAAAAGTTTAGATCGTGATGGTGATGGGAAAGCCTGCGACTGCAACCCCGGCGGCAACGGTAAGAAATGTCCGAAAAAGCATAAGAAATAAACCAATCAGACCAAGGGAAACTCATGAAGAAAATCTTACTTACACTATCGGTTTTAGTTGCCTTGTCTGCGTGTGGTGGCCAATCTGAAGAACAACCGGCATCTGCCCAACCTCAAGAGCAAGCACAATCCGAATTAAAAACCATGCCGGTAAGCTATACCGACTATCAATCAGCAGCCAATAAAGGGCTTGCCGATCAAAAAACCGGGCTGACCCTGCCTGAACATGTATCCCCAACCGATAATGCAGAAGGAAAGAATCTGCTGCATGACTTTTCAGACGGCCTCACATTAACCGTTGATACCGATAAAGCCGACAAAATTACTGCCGTCCGAGTAGTCTGGAATACAGATGCAATGCCTCAAAAAGCGGAAAAACTGTCCAAAGCCGCAGCAGCCTTGATTGCGGCAACCGCTCCGGAAGACCGCACACTGCTGCGTGATACCGGCGACCAAATCAAAATGGCGATTGACAGCCATAATGCGCAAAAAGAGCCAACCCGAGAATGGGCGCGTGGTGGGATTGCTTATAAAGTCACTGTTACCAATTTACCGAGCGTGGTTTTGACGGCGAAGCCTGAGTAGATGATAGACAGTAAATTTAAATTACTTAAGCTAAGCTAATAATTTTATTGATAAATATGAGAAATCCCTTACTTATGGTCTTATCCTGTCTTCTTACTTCTGCGAATCCTAAAGATGAACTTGAAGATAACCAAATTCAATTTTATAAAGATAGTATTAATGAATTACAGGAGATTGTTAGAGCTCAAGATACAAAAATTGGCCATTTATTAATTGTTTATTTATTACCAATTAACCAACTTGAATTTACTAATAAAGTATTATTTACCGATGTGGCTAAATCTACATTCTGTGAAAATATAATTTTGATTTTATTAATCTTTTCTTGGATTATTTCTGTAATTGCATTACTGGTTGGGATATGGCCTAAATGGACAAAAAAAAACATTGATTTAACAAGTGATAAAATTTGCATAGTAGAAAATTTAAAAAAAGATAGGGATACTATCCATGCAATTTGTGAAAAAAAAATTTTTTGTATTCGTACCTCTTTAATTGCAAGTTTTTTTTGGACAGTGCTTTTTGCATTAAAAGTAATCCTTAAAATTTAACAATTCTATCACTACGAGTATTAAATAATGAATCAGGATCAAAAAAAAGAAATTAAAACCGTCATTACTCTCGCATTAGATATTGCAGACCAATTTTGGAAAGAAAGCGGAGGAGATTTGGAGAAAGAAGAAAGTGCAAAAATACTAGTAACGGAATCGTTATCTGTCGCTATGGATAGCATAACTACAAGCATTCCCAATCATCAATTTATTAGCGAATATGAAAGTAAAAATACTGAATTAATTGCGTTGGTCGCGGACATGAGAAAGTCAACAGAACATGCAAAATCTGCCAATAGTATTATGCACCCATTAAGAAGAATTTTTCTTGAAACGTCTGCACTATTGCCTGCGATGGAAAAAGTAGTCAATTTTAGAGGTGGGCAAGTAACTGAATATTTGGGGGATGGTATTTTAGGTTTCTTCAGTTACAAGAAACGTAGCGATATCTATAAGGCATACAATGCTGCAAATGATATTATTACTGATATGAAAGAAATTGTTAACGATATAATCCATGAAAGATATCGCTTACCAAAAGATATAAACATTGGCGTGGGCTTGGCAAAAAGTCAGACTATTATTTATGCAGCTGGATTACCTGATGCAAAACATCCAAAAGCTTTTGGTAGCTGTGTGTATGATGCTACGAAATTATCTTGTGAAATGAATAAAATTGGAGTTTCACCCAGTCTTAAAGCTCTTTGGCCTAAGAAAAAAGGAGGAACTTTAAAATTTGAGAGCAAAAAATTTCGAGGAGGGTGTGACGGCTTCCTAATCAAGCAGAAAAATTAACACAGTTTTTTGAAATAGACATATTTTGAAGCTTCAGTTTTTAATTTCTGTTTAAAGGTTCATTCACGACAATCGCCTAAAATCCCTGTACCTATCAATAGATACAGGGATTTTTTATGTCCACCAAATTCAATCAATTCATTGAGCGCGTCCTCTCCCACGAGGGCGGCTATGTCAATCATCCCAAAGACCCCGGCAGCGAGACCAACTGGGGCATCACCAAACGCACTGCTCAGGCAAACGGCTACAACGGCTCCATGCGTGCCATGACGCGCGAACAGGCGATCGGCATTTACCGTCAAGCATTTTGGGAGCGTTACCACGCCGATCAAATGCCGGAAGCGGTTGCGTTCCAATTCTTCGATGCCTGCATCAACCACGGTCATGGCAATGCTGCCCGTATGCTGCAACGCGCCGCTGGCGTACCGGACGACGGCGTTATCGGAGCAGTCAGCCTCAAAGCCATCAATTCACTTCCTGAAAATGATCTCCTGCTCCGTTTCAACGCCGAGCGTCTAGTCTTTTATACCAAGCTGGGTACGTTCGGATCTTTTGGCAAAGGCTGGATTCGTCGCGTGGCGCAAAACCTGATTCATGCGTCTGCAGATAACACCGATTAAAGGGAGACAAACCATGTCAAAAAAGTCACTCATCGCCCTAATGACCGCAGCCATGCTGCCCGATTTCAGCCACAGCGACCTGGGCATTCGCTACGCCATGCCGACTCAGGGGTGCTGGACGCAAGCCCACCGCAAGAGCGGGGTAGCCGCCGCGAAACGCGCAGCCAAAAAAAAGCGTCGCAAATAACCGCCTTTTTCAAATGGTTGGGCGGCTTGGTATCTAATCCGGCCACAGGGAAAATCAGCCATACCAAACTATGGGCAAACGTGGCAGCCGCCTCTATGACCTATAAGTTCTCGCAAACAGCGGATGCGCCGGAATGGCTCTGGTGGGCTTATGGCGCATTGGTCGGCGGATATGCATTAATCAAACGCGGCATCGCGGCGATTCCGCAGGTCGCTGAAATCCATAAAGGAAAAGACGATGTGGAAAACGCTTAACCCTATTTGGCAGACCCTGATTCTGATTTTGCTGATAGCAGGTGCAGTACCAACGATTTATTTCTGCGGCTATAAGTCCTCAGCAAAGAAGGCGGAAGCTGAAAAAGCCGAAGTCATTGCTACTTATCAGGCTTCAGCCTTGGTCGCCGAGCAGCTCTATACCGAAAAGCTCAAAGCGGCTAATGAAGAAAAACAGCGTTGGTTTGATTTCGCACAAGCACAAAGCCGCGATTTAGCAACCGCCTATCAGCAAATCGGCCGCCAAGCGGCTCAATTGGAGAAGCAGATTGATGAAACTGTACAAAAAGACGGCAACCGTTTTAACGGCCTTGGCACTAACGGCGTGCAACTCTACAACCGTGCCCTCGGCCACGATTAAAACCGTTACCGTCGCGGAAATCCCCCCCGTCTCTTCCGAGCTGCTGCTCGTTCATGAACGCCCTGAGCGTCTGAGTGGCGGCTCTCCCGAACAACTTTTAAACCACGCCGTCCGCTATGGCGAATACTGCCAAAAACTGGAAAAACAAATTTCCGGCTGGCAGACATGGTACAAGAAAGGCCGTCTGAAAAATGACTGATTTTGCCGACCGCGCATCCGAACGCGAAGCCATCTTTCTCGCAGCATCCCTGGCAAAGCATCAACCGCCGTCTGAAACCACCGCCAGCCTCAGTCATTGTGAAGATTGCGGTGCGCCGATACCAAAAGCAAGACAACAGGCAGTCAAAGGCTGTACACGCTGCGTTGTCTGCCAAGAATATTTTGAACACGGATGGCCTTAAAAATGGAAAAAACCTTTATTCACATCGAGTTTTGGCAACTTGTCGGCTTTTTACTCTCATTCCTCGGCATCTGTTTCACCTTCGGCAAAATGCTGCTGGCTCAATTCCGCGAGCAGCAGGACGAACGCCAAAAACAGCAGGAACGCCTACAGGGTAAAGTCGAAATCATGGAAAACAAACTGGCGGAATTCAATGCCGGCCTGCCGCTCACATACGTCCTGCGCGAAGACTACATCCGTAATCAAGTCGTCCTCGAAGCCAAACTCGACAACGTCGCAGAAAAACTCACTGAAATCTACAAAATGGAAAGCGTAAAAAAATGATTAGCCAGGAACTGATCGCCAAACAACGGCGCGAGGGTATGCGTTGGAACATTATCAACACCCTTAATAAAGCCCGACCGCACACGACAAGCGAAACCTTCTTGTTGGACATCATGAACGCGATTTACCCGCAAACCACCGCACTGGAGCTGCGCCAACAACTTGATTATCTGGCTGACCGCAAAATGGTAGACCTCAATAAAGCCCCGCACGGCCTGTGGTTTGCCGACTTGACCAGTTTAGGTGTCGATATTGCCGAATATACGGTGGAGTGCCGTGCCGGTATTGCACGGCCTGAGAAAGTATGGAGCTAGGCATGGCGCAACGCAGCAGCATTGAAAAACTCCCCGAAGCCGTCCGGCACGAATTTGAACGGAAGCTGGTAGAAAACGGTTTTTCAGACTACCAAGCCATTGCCGAATGGCTGCAAGACCAAGGCTATGAAATCAGCCGCTCAGCCGCCCACCGCTACGGCCAAAAAGTGCAACGCCGTTTTGCCGCCATCAAATCCAGCACCGAAGCCGCGCGACTGATTGCCGAAGGCGCAGCCGATGAAGGCGATACCCGTAGCGAAGCCCTGATGGCCATGCTGCAAACCGAACTATTCGACGCATTGGTAGCCATAGGCGAGATGGACAGCGAAGAATTAAACGCGCTCGACCGTTTCGGCGTGATGGCCGAGGGTGCGAAGAAAATTAGCGGTCTGATTTCCGCCAGCACACGCCTGAAAGAGTATCAGGCCAAGGTCAAAGCCAAAGTACAGGCGGCCGCCGAAGATGTAGCCAAGCAGGCCAAGAAAGGCGGCTTGTCTGAAGAATCGGTCGAGGCCATCCGCAAGCATATTTTAGGGATTGCATCATGACGCCGTCTGAAATCCGAAATACCCGCCCATCAGAAGACCGTACCCCTACGGTCTTATTGCCGTATCAGCAGGCTTGGTGTGCCGACCAGTCGCCTGTGAAGCTGTGCGAGAAATCGCGCCGTATCGGTTTGAGCTGGGGAGAAGCTGCCGATACCGCCTTGCTGGCCGCATCCGCTAAAGGCATGGACGCATGGTACATCGGCTATAACAAAGACATGGCCTTGGAGTTTATCCGCGACTGTGCAGGCTGGGCGAAGCATTACCAGCTGGCGGCAGGCGAAATCGAAGAAACCGAGGAAGTATTTGTCGAAGGCGACGACCGCCAGTCGGTACTGGCTTTCGTGATTCGCTTTGCTTCGGGCTACCGAATTACCGCCTTATCCAGCCGGCCTTCCAACCTGCGCGGTAAACAAGGCCGCGTGATTATTGATGAAGCAGCGTTCCACGAACAGCTCGGCGAATTGCTTAAAGCGGCAATGGCCTTGCTGATGTGGGGCGGCCAGGTGCATATCATCTCTACGCATGACGGCGTAGACAACCCGTTCAACGAGTTGATTAACGATGTGCGTGCGGGGAAAAAACCCTATTCCGTCCACCGCATTACCTTTGACGAAGCGGTTGAACAAGGCTTGTACCGCCGTATCTGTCTGCGTTTGGGCAAGGATTGGACACCCCAAGGCGAAGCCGCATGGTGTAAGGAAATCCGCGATTTCTACGGCGAAGATGCCAGCGAAGAGTTGGACTGTATCCCGAAAAACGGTGGCGGCAAATGGTTGAACCGTGCCTTAATTGAAAGCCGTATGACCCCATACACGCCGGTTATCCGCTACGACCAGACCGACGATTTCGGCCTGCTGCCCGAACCGCGCCGCGCTGCCGAAGTGGCGGACTGGATAGCCGATACCCTGCAGCCGCTGCTCGACGGCTTGGACAAAACCCGAGTTTCTTTTGTAGGCGAAGACTTTGCCCGCTCGGGCGACCGCACCGTGATTGTGCCGCTCTTACAAAGCAAAGACCTGATTTTAAAACCGCCGTTTGTTTTGGAACTGGGCAATATGCCGTTTGCCCAGCAGGAGCAAATTATGCAGCACCTGTTGGCCAAGCTACCCAATCTGCGCGGCGCGGCCTTAGATGCACGAGGCAACGGTCAATCTTTGGCAGAAGCCATGCGCGATGCGTTCGGCGCAGAAGTGGTGGAAGCTGTGATGCTGTCGGAAAACTGGTACCGCACCCATACCGCTCCGTTCAAAGCCGCCCTCGAAGACGGCACACTCGACGGCCTACCGCGAGATGAAGACATCCTCACCGATTTACGTGCGTTCGAATTAGTCAAAGGCGTGCCTCGTATTCCGGACACCCGAACCAAAGGTCAAGACGGCAAAAAACGCCACGGCGACGCAGCGATTGCCTTTGTCCTTGCCCATTACGCCAGCCGCGAACTCAATGCCGGACCGGTACGCGTGGCCAGCCGCCGCGTGCGTCGAATTAGCAGAACAACGCATGGCTTTTAGGCCGTCTGAAAAGAGAATCCCATGAAAAAACCGCATTTCAAACTCAAAACCAATCATGGCAACATCACCTTCAAACCCGATGATCTGACCGGCCATATCGCCGTCTCACGCCAATTTTTAGGCGGTTTCGGCGGTTGGTTGCCTAATCCTGACCCGATTCTGCGCAAGATGGGCAAGCAAATCCATGTTTACCGCGAATTGTTGCGCGACGAGCTGGTCGGTAGCTTCGTGCGCCGCCGCAAAGCCGCTGTGGCACGGCTGGATTGGAAACTCAGCGGCGATGAGGTCGAAGATCGTGTATTGGATTTTGTCGAAAATTGGCTGGCCGCTGATGTCGATGTTTATAAGATCTGCAAAGACATCATGAATGCCTCATTTTTCGGCTATCAGCCTATCGAAATTATCTGGCAAAAAGGCAGTCAATGGCTGCCGTCTGAAATTGTGGCCAAGCCGCAGGAATGGTTCGGATTCAATGATGAGCGTGAGTTGGTTTTTACCGAAAACGGCCTGAACCAAGAGCCGCTACCGCCTTATAAATTTCTGTGTCCGCGCCATGAGGACGACTATCTTAACCCTTACGGCCTAGGTGATTTGGGTTTGGTGTTTTGGCTTGTAACTTTTAAACGCGGCGGCATGAAATTTTGGGTAAGTTTCACCGAAAAATACGGCGCACCTTGGCTCATTGGCAAAGAGCCACGCTCCAATACCCATAGCGACACCGAAAAGTTGCTCGACGCATTGGAAGCCTTAATAAGCAATTCGGTCGGCACGATTCCGAATGATTCCAGCATCGAAATTCACGAAGCCAGCGGCAAGTCATCATCAGTAGATGCATTCGACAAGCTGCTGAAAGAGTGTAAGTCCGGCATCAACATCGCCTTGCTTGGCCAAGACCAAACCACCGACAAAGAAACCAATCATGCCAGTGCCAGCGCGGGCTTGGAAATTGCCGACGATATCCGTGACAGCGACCGCCGTATTGTTGAAGCGGCGTTTAACGAATTGATTGAATGGGTGGTGGAACTGAATTTCGGCGATGTGGCTTGTCCAAAATTCGAACTGTTTGAAAACGAGGAGGCAGGGACGAAAGAGCGTGCCGAGCGCGACAGCATGCTGTCCGGCGCGGGTGTGAAATTCACTCCGCAATATTGGAAACGCACTTATGGCTTAGAGGATGGCGACATCATCGAAACGGCTGAAATCCTGACCATGCCGTCTGAAAACGAACGCAGTGAGTTTCTGAGCAGCAAAAATCGGCCGGTCGATTTCGCAGAAAGCCGAGACGAAAGTGATGCCGGTTTAATTATCGACACACTTACCCCCGATGCAGGCCGTCTGAATGAGCAAGGCAAAGCACTGACGGTCGCACTGGTGGCCGAAATCAAAAAAGGAGAAACGCAAGACAATATTCTTGACCGATTGGCCGAAGCCTTCCCCAATATGGACGACAGCATCTTGCAAGAAGAGCTGGCACGAGTGATTTTTTTGTCGGATTTGGTCGGTCGTATTGAAGCGCGTGGAGAGTTGGCATGAATCCCGAAGACATCAAAGCCATTTTCGGCATGAAGCCCGAAGCGGCAGTCGAATACCTGAAGCAAAAAGGCGTGGCTGTTTCGTGGGACTGGCAGGACATGCTGGACGATGCCCACGCCACCGCCTTTACCGTGGCCAAAACCGCAGGTATGGACGTGGCCAACGACATTTATCACGCAGTCGTCAAAGCTGCAGAGACTGGCCAAACACTGGATCAGTTTCAGAAAACACTTACATCGGTATTGCAAAGCAAAGGTTGGTGGGGACGCACCCCAACAACCAATCCGGACACCGGCGAAGCCCAAACTGTTCAGCTCGGTAGCCCGCACCGCCTGAAAACCATCTACCTGACCAATATGCAGTCAGCCTACATGGCCGGACGCTACGCTGAAATGATGGATTCTGTCGACACCCACCCGTATTGGCAATACGTCGCTATAAATGACAGCCGTACCCGTGACAGCCACCGTAGAATGCACGGCCGTGTCTATGCAGCAGCCGACCCGGTTTGGGACACCATGTATCCGCCGTTGGATTTCCGCTGCCGCTGCCGCGTGCGTCCATTATCACGCGCTGCAGGCGAAAGCCGTGCCTTACCCAGTCCGAAACTTGAGACTCAAACCGTCGACATCGGTAGCAACGAATACACCGGAGAAGCCCGCTACGCCCAACGCACCGGCTTGCGGATTGACGGAAAGTTTGTCGCCCCAAGCGCAGGCTTCAATGCCAACCAAGGAAAAGCCATGCTCTCGCGCATGGCTTCCGTGGCCGTCCAAAAAGCACAATCCGTTCATCCCGATATTGCACGCGTAGCCTTAAAAACCATGATGACCAACAGCAAATTCAAATCCTCATTATCTGCTGTCGATTTGGCATGGGTACTAAAATTAATCAAAGGTTAGATATGCTCGAAATTAATCTTGATACTTCATCACTAGATCGTGGCTTGAGCCAGCTTCTACAAAACGTAAGCCATCCGCGCAAAATGATGAAAGCCATCGCGACCGAAATGACTTCATTAACCGAAGAAAACTTCGAAAGCGAAAGTTTCGGTGGCAACAGATGGAAACAAAGCCAACGCGCAGCTCAAGGCGGGCAGACTCTGCAACTGACCGGCCAACTTGCAGCCAGCATCTCCACACAAGTAGGCAACGACTTTGCACGTATAGGAAGCAACAAACCATATGCGGCAATCCACCACTTGGGTGGCTCCGCAGGCAGAAACCATAGCGTCCAACTTCCAGCCCGACCTTATCTACCAATCAACGGTAGTGGCCAACTTCAAAACGGAGCAGACAAACGCATCCTTGATATTGCAATTGAGTCACTCAGCTCAGGCTTGTAAAACAAAAAAAGACGAGCAAATTACGCCCGTCTTTTTGTTGCACTCTATGAAACTGCTTTTCACAAAACCAATCCCACCAAATCCCGCTCTATCCAAAATAATCCCAATTATCTCAGAGACTCTATATATTCATCTCATTGGGTTTCAGTCTGAAAGATTTTTCAGACGGCCTTAATATTTTTCATTGACGGGCATTATCCAAATTTTGTGTGAATCCAATTGTGGATAGTTTGGTTTGATTGTTGATAATAAAGAATAAATTGATTTTGATGAAAAAATAGGCAATTTAAAAAGGAGCTAATAATCACGAAGTCATTTTATAACTGTTGTTAATTTGATAAGCATTTTGAATCTGTTTGGCTGAATAAATTCACTTGTTTTTAGCTTGCTTATATAATCTAAACGCATTATTGTATATTCAAATTAAATTTAACAAAGGGATAAAGAAATGACTGAAACTCAAAACCAACCTAATAACGAAGAGTCCGTAGTGATTATCGGCACGCGTCGTGATGATGTGCTGTATGGCAGCTTGGGACACAATATTTTTTACGGCGGTTTAGGAAACGATACCTTTATTGTGAACAACCGGAATGACCAAATCGTTGAAAGGTACGGCGAGGGTACGGATACGGTTTATACCCATACGACTTATACGTTGCCAAATTATGTTGAAAACCTGACGATGACCGGCCACGATAATATTTTTGGTTTCGGCAACAATTCCGACAACGTCCTTATCGGGAACAGCGGCAACAACCGTTTGAGCGCCGGACGTGGCAAGGATGTGCTTTACGGTGGGGCGGGTAATGATTTGCTGCTGGCAGGCGATGATGACGACAAACTTTATGGTGGCGACGGCAACGATATTTTGCGTGGCGATCATGGTAACGATTATTTGGAAGGAAACGAAGGCGACGATGTTTTAGACGGCGGAATCGGTGCAGACGTAATGCGCGGCGGCAATGGCAATGATACATATTATGTGGACAGTCCAAACGATGTCGTTATCGAAGAAGCCAATGGCGGCATTGATACGGTCTACACAGGTATGACTTATCGTTTGCCGACTCATGTTGAAAACCTGACCTTGACCGGCAGCGGCAATTATTTCGGCTTCGGCAACCATTCCGACAACGTCTTAATCGGCAACATCGGCAACAACCGTTTGATCGGAGGCCGCGGCAATGATGTGCTTCGCGGAGAGGCAGGCTATGACTTGCTGTTGGCGGGCGATGGCGACGACAAACTTTACGGCGGTACCGGCAACGATATTTTACGCGGCGATGCCGGTAATGATTATTTGGATGGCGGCGAAGGAAATGATACGCTTGAAGGCGGTAGCGGAGACGATACTTATGTGTTCCGCCGCGGCAGCGGCCATGATGTCATTTCAGACAATTTGGGCCATAACAGCATTCATTTTGAAGGTTTGAGTGCGAAGGATATCAGTCTTACTATTCGTCCAAGCGCCAGTAATCCTGCCCTCAAAGATTGGGTATTTACGATTCGTGAAACAGGCGAAACATTGACCCTTAGAGAGCAACACAAGACCTATTCATCTGTATCCAAGTATAAATTCGCGGATAAGGAAATGGATGTTGCTGAAATCTTCAAATATCCCGAGCACGATGCCAGCGAAGACAGCGTAACCATGCGTGTGCTTTACAAAGATGGTCATGCCGTCACACATGCCGCCGTACAAGGGCAGCATCTTCAGACGGCCTCTTTGCAGTATTGGGAAAATATTGCCACTCAAAAAAGAGCCAATGATATTGTCCGCCCCAGTGCTAAACAGGCGCAGCATTCTATCTTTACAAAAGACAGTGATGGCGACGGTTTGGTTGATGCCATTGACCGCAATCCGCAGGAGTGGAATGTTTCCGAGCGCGATTTGCGGATGTTCTCATCATTGGCGTATCACTCTCCATCTGAACTGCATACTTTGTTTAAAGGCGATTATTGGTGGAATACGCAATATGCTTCTATTGCTAAGAATATTAACGACAAATATTTTAGCAATCAGGCCAATGTATCTGAATTGGTTGGGAAATGGACATTGCTTAAGGCAGGTAGTCCGGGAGGCGGTTTGGATTATGCGATTTTCGGCAATGCGAACAAAAATGGTGGTTGGGAAAATGTCGTGGTAGCGTTTAGAGGCACGCAGGCTACCAGCATTAAAGATGTTTTGGCTGATTTGAACATTATGACCGGTAATTTGCCGGCTCAAACCAAATATCTGAATGACATTGCCCGTTATATTGATACGCTTCATGCCAAAAATGTGTATTCGACCGGACATTCGTTGGGCGGCTATCTTGCAGAATACTTTGCCGCACATACTATGCAACAGCGTTATGATTGGGCAAGCGATTTTAAACGCAGCAGTCTGTTTAATCCGGCTGTTTTGAATGTGGACAGCGACTCGCCTGAAGCCTTAAAACAAGCACGGGATATGGCCGATAAAATGGCGAAAACACAGATTACAGATGACTCCGATACAACCCAGGCACGCCATCTGTATGAAACCAATTCGTATGTAATCAAAGGCGAATGGGTTGGAGATGGTTTTTCAGGCAAAACAGGTGCGGGTATTGGTGCATTTTTGGGAGGGCTTGTTTTTGGGCCATTTGGCGTTGCAGCAGGTGCACTTGCAGGTGCTGCTGCGTCCCAAGTTCATAAAGGATTGGGCAGATATCCGAATGCCAAGGTTTTGGATTTCAAAAGCGGCGATGTATGGGGCAAACACAATATGACCAGCTTTTATGAGTCTGATACCGAACTTGAACAATACTTCTCCCAAGGTAAACGTATCGACAAGCATTACAAAAATCCTTATTTGATGGATTCTGACCAAGACGGTTTTTCAGACGGCATTGAAAACAAATGGGGTAGCAGCAGTAATGATGCCCAAGAAACGCCATACGCAACCGGTACATCTACTATTTATAACGATGACCGGCCCATGCTTGCCGTGGTTCAGACAGAGGATGCAGCCGGTAACGTTCTGTCACTCAAAGGCGTGGAGATGACGGCGCACCAGCAGGGCGATAAGATGGCGTATGCGGCAAACGGTAAGGAAATCGACTTAGGCAAAAACGGCTTTGATTGGTCTGTCAGCATCAGTGGAGACAACAAAGGCGTAGCGGCCTTGCATGGCAGCGCGGCTGACGATGTATTGAAAGGCAGTGATGGCAATGATTATCTGGCAGGCGGTCTGGGTGGCGATACCATTGTTACCGGCGAGGGTAGAGATACGGTGGCATTTACTGCGTGGGATGTCCGCGAGGGTAAACTGGATCACTTGCTGGATTTCAATCCGGTCAAAGACAAGTTGGATTTGAGTGCCATGCGTCCGCTGCTCAATGAGAAAGAAAGCCAGGTTAGCTGGGCGGATTTGTTTGTTCGCGATGTGGATACATTCAGCCCCGACCGCTCGTATCTTGTGTTCAACAGTGCCCAAAAAACCTTGGCGTATCGGGGCGCAGGAGCTGAAAGCAGTACAGAGTTTGCACGTTTCTACAATGAAGACGCTGCGCAGCTGACGGCCGCCAATATTATCGGCTGATGGTTGTTTTGAAGTTCAAGGCCGTCTGAACTTGATATTTCATGTTCAGACGGCCTTAAACTTTGTGTTTGTTAACTATATAATATCCGACCCATCTGTTTAAAAAGGCCATCGCCATGAACACCATACGCACCAAAATTTGCGGTATTACCCGACCTGAAGACGCACTGGCTGCGGCCGAATTGGGCGCAGATGCCATCGGGCTGGTGTTTTACGCCAAGAGTAAACGGGCTGTGAATATTGAGCAGGCGCAGGCGGTTGTGAGAAATTTGCCGCCGTTTGTATCGGTGGTGGCCTTGTTTGTGAATGAAAACGAGCAAACCATCCGTGAAGTTTTGCGTCAGGTGCCGATAGATGTGATTCAGTTTCACGGCGATGAGGACGATGATTTTTGCCGTCGGTTTGACCGCCCGTATTTGAAGGCCGTGCGCGTACAGTCCTCTGCCGATATTCAGACGGCCTGTGCCAAATTTCCGAATGCCCGCGCTTTGCTGTTTGATGCCTATCATCCGACCGAATATGGCGGTACGGGACAAAGTTTCGACTGGACCATGTTGCACGGTAATATCGGCAAACCGTGGATACTTGCCGGCGGATTGACTGCGGAAAACGTTGCCGAAGCGGTGAAAATCAGTGGTGCGGCGGCGGTGGATGTGTCCGGCGGCGTGGAAATCTCCGGCGGGATGAAGAGCAGGGAGAAAATGGCAGCGTTTATTCAGGCGGTAAAGGCCGTCTGAAATTTTGTTTGAATTCAAAGCAACTGGAATACAGATATGCAAGAGCCAATCGTTGAGTCCCACCCCTTCGCAGCCTTGTTGCCGCCGCAGGCAACGGTCATGATGATGGGGACGTTTCCGCCTAAAGAAGAAAAACACGCGATGCAGTTTCATTATCCGAATTTCCAAAACGATATGTGGCGCGTGTATGGGCTGGTGTTTTTCGGCGATGCGGCGCATTTTCAAAAGCAGGGAGAAAAGGCATTTGATGCCGATAAAATCAAAGCGTTTTTGCGTGAGAAGGGAATTGCATCCTGTCCGACCGTGTTGAAGGCGATACGCGAACATGGCAATGCTTCGGATAAGTTTTTAAAAGTGATAGAAACCGTCGATTTGGCGGCAGTATTGGTGCAAATGCCCGAGTGCCGCCATCTTTGCACCACCGGCGGCAAGGCAACCGAAGTTTTGTTGGAAATTCAAGGCAGCGGCATGAAAATGCCGAAGACCGGCGAAACAGTGCCGTTTCCCTATGCTGGGCGTGAGTTGACCCTGACGCGCCTGCCTTCGACTTCGCGTGCCTATCCTTTGAGTTTGGCGAAAAAAGCGGCGGCGTATCGGGCTTTTTTTGAAACGGCTGGATTGACTGTTTTTCAGGAGTAGGGCGATGGACCGTTATGAAATCTCTTTAATGACGTTTATGGCGTTGTGGTGGCTTTTTAATGTCGTCTCAGTGTGGCTGAGGGCCAAACAATGGCATATCAAGATATTATTGGGTGGAACGCTTTTGTATGTGATACAAATATCTGCAGTCATTATGTCTGTTAACGGCCTTAATTGGATATTTTTGAACACAAGTACCATAAATACCGATTCGTTGATCATTGCTTTGCTTGCGCTTAACTTTCTGGGTTGTTGGTTGCTGGCATTGTGGCTGGGAATGTTGGCACTAAAAATATGCCTGAGAAACAAAAACGAAGAAAAATATATTGCGCCGCCGTTGGGTGCGGCATTGCTTGCAACATCGAGCAGTACGCTGTTGTTCCTATTTTGTCTGCTGATATTATTATTCAATTAGTTGCCGACAAGATGAATGGAAAACGGCTATAATTGCTGACAATTTTTACTTTCAGACGACCCTTTACTGAATCGGGCCGTCTGAAATCAGAAAACGAACAAGGAAAAATTCCATGAAAAACTATCACGCTCCCGACGAGAAAGGCTTTTTCGGCGAACACGGCGGTCTGTATGTTTCCGAAACCCTGATTCCGGCATTGCAAGAATTGGCAGAGGCCTATAAAGCGGCGAAAGAAGATCCTTCATTTTGGGAAGAGTTCCGCCATGATTTGAAACACTATGTCGGCCGTCCCAGCCCTGTTTACCATGCCGCGCGATTGTCCGAGCATTTGGGCGGCGCACAAATCTGGCTGAAGCGTGAAGATTTGAACCACACCGGCGCGCACAAAGTCAACAACACCATCGGTCAGGCATTGCTCGCCCGCCGCATGGGCAAAAAGCGCGTCATCGCCGAAACCGGCGCGGGTCAGCACGGCGTGGCCTCCGCCACTGTTGCCGCACGCTTCGGCATGACTTGCGACGTGTACATGGGCGCGGACGACATCCAACGTCAAATGCCCAACGTGTTCCGCATGAAATTATTGGGCGCAAACGTGGTCAGTGTCGACAGTGGCAGCCGCACTTTGAAAGACGCGATGAACGAAGCCATGCGCGAATGGGTTGCCCGCGTGGACGATACGTTCTACATCATCGGCACTGCCGCAGGGCCGGCGCCGTATCCCGAAATGGTACGCGATTTCCAATGCGTGATCGGCAATGAAGCCAAAGAACAAATGTTGGAAGCCATAGGCCGCCAACCTGACGTTGCCGTTGCCTGCGTGGGCGGAGGCTCGAATGCCATCGGTTTGTTCCATCCCTATATTGAAGAAGAAAACGTGCGTTTGGTCGGCGTAGAAGCCGGAGGTTTGGGCGTGGATACGCCAGACCACGCCGCACCGATTACCAGCAAAGCCCCTATCGGCGTATTGCACGGTTTCCGCAGCTATTTGATGCAGGACGAAAACGGCCAAGTCTTGGGTACGCACTCCGTTTCCGCAGGCTTAGACTACCCAGGCATCGGCCCGGAACACAGCCATTTGAACGACATCAACCGCGTGGAATACACCGTTGCCAAAGACGACGAAGCACTCGAAGCCTTTGACTTGCTCTGCCGTTTCGAGGGCATTATTCCTGCGCTGGAATCCAGCCACGCCGTTGCTTGGGCGGTAAAAAATGCGCCGAAAATGAGCAAAGACCAAGTGATTTTGGTCAACCTCTCCGGTCGCGGCGATAAAGACATTAATACCGTGGCAAAACTCAAAGGCATTGAGTTGTAAGCCTTATTGATTGAGCAGTAAAGGCCGTCTGAAAAAGCTGGGTTTCAGTCTTTCAGACGGCCTTTGTTTCCGTAATGATTCAGCGTAGTATTTTATCCGCGCAAACTCTATCAAGTATCGGCGGCTAAGGAAATTTATCCTTCCAAACTGCGCTTGTACGCTTTCTAAACCGATTATCCAAGTTATCCATTTATTGTAATTATGAAACATTTGGCAATCCATCTAAAACTATTGGGCATGGCGGCGTTTTGGGGCGCATCTTGGCCGATGGGGCGGATGTTGGGACAGGCGCTGCCGCCTTTAACGGGCGGTATGCTGCGCTTTTTGACGGCGGCGATCTTGCTTTTGGGCTGGCTGTTTGCACGGTATCGGTTGCGTACTTTAGCGGTTTTGTCGCTCAAACAATGGCTTGGATTGGCACTGGCGGCGGCATTCGGCGTATTTGGTTTTACTGTGTTGTCTATGCTGGGTTTGCAGCGGATTCCTGCTTCAAGGGCGACGGTGTTGGTTACGTTTAATCCTGTGTTGACGATGTTTTTTGCGGCTTTGCTGTTTGGCGAGAAGCTCAACGGCAAGATTGTGTCGGGTATGCTGTTGGCAGTGGCAGGCTCGATATGGGCGGTTACGCATGGCGAGATTGCGGCGTTTTTGTCGGGCGGCGGCATAGGGTGGGGCGAAGTGCTGGTGTTTTGCAGCCTTTGCTGCTTGGTCACTTATACGATGATAGGCCGGGCGGTGTTGCAGGGGATTGACGCGCTGACGGTTACCGTGGCCACCGCTTGGCTGGGTGCAATGATGTTGTTGCCGCCTGCGCTGATTTCAGACGGCCTGCCGTTTGGTATGCTTGCCGAAATGGACGGCAGGGGCTGGTTTGCTTTGATTGGCTTGTCTGTCGGTGCAACGGTCTTGAGCTATGCGTGGTATTTTGAAGGCGTAAAGACTTTGGGCGCAGGCAGCGCGGCGGCGTACATCACTTTGGTGCCGGTATTCGGCATTTTGTGTTCCGCTTGGTTTTTGGGCGAGGCATTGCATGTTTCCTTGGTTGCCGGCTGTTTGGCGGCTGTAATCGGATTGGCGCTGATGCAATATGGAAGACGCGCCGTCTGAAAAGGTAAAGATGTTATATAATAACGAAAATTGTCAATCTGTCTTTAAAACGAATATGTCCGAACCGTCCTCCCTGCTCGATTTCGACCGCGCCCATCTGCTCCATCCCTATACGTCCATGACCGATCCGTTGCCTGTTTATCCGGTGCGCCGTGCGGAGGGCGTGCATATCGAATTGGCGGACGGTACGCGGCTGATTGACGGGATGTCGTCTTGGTGGTGTGCGATACACGGCTACAATCATCCCGTTTTGAATCAGGCGGTTGAGGCGCAGATTAAGCAAATGTCGCATGTGATGTTCGGCGGTTTGACGCATGAACCGGCGGTGGCGCTGGGCAAATTATTGGTCGGGATTTTGCCGCAGGGGCTGGACCATATTTTTTATGCGGACTCGGGTTCGGTTTCGGTCGAAGTCGCGCTGAAGATGGCGGTGCAATACCAGCAGGCGCGGGGTTTGACCGCGAAGCAGAATATCGCGACGGTGCGGCGCGGGTATCACGGCGATACTTGGAACGCAATGTCCGTCTGCGATCCGGAAACGGGGATGCACCATATTTTCGGCAGCGCTCTGCCGCAGCGTTATTTTGTCGATAATCCGAAAAACCGTTTCGACGATGAATGGGACGAGGTGGATTTACAGCCTGTCCGAGCCTTGTTTGAAGCGCATCATGCGGATATCGCCGCCTTTATTTTGGAACCGGTCGTGCAGGGCGCGGGCGGCATGTATTTTTATCATCCGCAGTATCTTCGCGGTTTGCGCGATTTGTGCGACGAATTTGATATCGTGTTGATTTTTGATGAAATTGCCACCGGATTCGGGCGCACGGGCAAGATGTTTGCCTGTGAACACGCGGAGGTCGTGCCGGATATTATGTGTATCGGCAAGGGCTTGAGCGGCGGCTATATGACGCTGGCGGCGGCAATCACTTCGCAAAAAGTTACCGAAACGATTTCGCGCGGCGAAGCGGGCGTGTTTATGCACGGGCCGACGTTTATGGCGAACCCGCTGGCCTGTGCCGTTGCCTGCGCTTCGGTCAAACTGCTTTTGTCCCAAGATTGGCAGGCAAATATCCGCCGCATCGAAAGCATCTTAAAAGGCCGTCTGAAAGCTGCATGGGACATCCGCGGCGTGAAAGACGTGCGCGTTTTGGGTGCCATCGGCGTGATCGAGCTGGAAAAAGGCGTGGATATGGCGCGTTTTCAGGCGGATTGCGTGGCGCAGGGCATTTGGGTGCGCCCGTTCGGCAGGCTGGTGTACCTCATGCCGCCTTACATTATTTCAGACGGCCTCTTGACCGAACTTGCCGATAAAACCGTACAAATCTTGAAGGAACACAGCAAATGAAAGGCGTTTACTTCGTCAGTGGCATAGACACGGACATCGGCAAAACCGTCGCCACCGGCGTGTTGGCAAAACAATTGTTGCAGCAGGGCAAAAGCGTGATCACGCAAAAACCCGTGCAAACCGGTTGCCAAAACATCGCCGACGACATCGCCGTCCACCGCAACATCATGGGCATATCCTTGCAGGAAGCCGACAAACAGCGGCTGACCATGCCCGAAATCTTCAGCTATCCCGCCTCGCCCCATCTCGCCGCCCGTCTGGACGGCAGGACTTTGGACTTGAACAAAATCCGCACTGCCACGCAGCAGCTGGCGGCACAATACGAAATTGTATTGGTCGAAGGCGCGGGCGGATTGATGGTTCCGCTGACGGAAAACCTGTTAACCATTGATTATATTCAGCAACAGGCTTATCCCGTCATTCTCGTTACCAGCGGGCGGCTCGGCAGCATTAACCACACCCTGCTCAGCTTCGCCGCGCTCAAACAATACGGCATCCGGTTACACAGCCTGATTTTCAACCATATTCACGACAGCAAAGATGAAACCGTTGCCGGCGACACCTTGGAATATCTTAAAGGCCGTCTGAAAGATGAGTTTCCCGAAGCCAAATGGCAGGAATTGGCCAAGACAGAGGTGTCAGATGGAGCTTGATATACCGCGTGGCACGCTTTGTTCACATGCCGAAGCTTCAAGTCTTTTGCCGTCTAAGGCCGAACATCTGCTGACCGTTTCTTCGCTAACTGCCGCTTTGCGCGCTTCTGGTAAGGATTTTTCAGTCGAGCCGGTGTATTTGGGTTTGACGAAGGGAGTGGACAATAGCGATGAAATCTTTGTGCGCGATGTTTTGCTCAAACTGGACGGCGAAACAGTGATACAAGCCAGAAGCGCGTGCCGGCCGGATAGCCGTCTATGGACTGAATTATTGGATTGCGGAACGCAGCCTTTGGGAGAGCGTCTGTTTGACGGTACATTGCCGTTGAAACGTTCGGATTTTGAGTTTCTTCGTTTTGAAGATACCGACCATCCGTCTTTCAGACGGCCTGTTACCGCGCGCCGTTCGTATTTCGATTGGAACGGCGAAATATTGGAATTAACAGAATATTTCTTATTGAAATTAATAGATTTATACCGCTAAGGCCGTCTGAAAAGAAAACCGATTGCCGATGTTTGTCATAATTCTGTTATAATACAATAAATTAAATCGTTAAGATTCGTTTGATTTCAGACGGCAATAAATTATAATTAAGAGCTAAGGCTCTAAAAATGCCTTTCATTCAGCATCAATACATATACAACGACACATTACACCAATGAACATACGGCGCTTTTTCCTACAATTTTTACCGCGTTACGCTGTCGGACGGATGGTGATATACGCCAAACTGATGCGCATCGACAAACCCATCGGCACCCTGCTTTTGCTGTGGCCGACTTATTGGGCATTGTGGATTGCGTCTAAAGGCGTTCCCGACGCGGATATTTTTATTGCCTTTACCGCAGGTACATTTCTGATGCGCAGCGCAGGTTGCGTCGTGAACGATTTTGCCGACCGCAATTTTGACGGTGCAGTAGAGCGCACCAAAAACCGCCCGTTTGCCAAAGGTTTGGTTTCCAAAACCGAAGCGCTGCTTTTGACCGTCATGCTGTGTCTGATGGCGGCCTTGTGTCTGGTGCCGCTCAACCGCTTTACTTGGCTGATGAGCCTTCCGGCCTTGTTTCTGGCCGTCACATATCCCTTTACCAAACGCTTTTTCCCGTTGCCGCAGTTTTATTTGGGACTGGCATTTTCGTTCGGCATTCCCATGGCCTTTGCCGCCGTGCAAGGCCGAGTGCCTCCCGAAGCGTGGCTGATGTTTACCGCCAATGCCTTATGGACGCTGGCTTACGACACGATTTATGCCATGGCGGACAAAGAAGACGATTTGAAAATCGGCATTAAAACTTCGGCAATCACATTTGGCCATCATGACATTAGCGCAACCATGCTTTGCCATTTTTGGTTTACGGTATTGATGGCGGTGTTGGGTATCAAAATCGGCGCAACTTGGCCGTATTGGCTGGTATTGCCGATAACCGCGTATTGGCAGTGCCAGCAATATGCCGCCATCCGTACGCGCGACCGTCAGTTGTGCTTCCAAACGTTTTTGGCCAACAACCGCATCGGCTTGGCGTGGTTTTGCGGATTGGTCTGCCATTATTTCTGGTTGTTTTTGGTTTCCAAACTGTTTTAAAAAACGAAGTTGGGGCCGTCTGAAAAGAAAGGGAAAAGGAGTATGCCGGACATACTCCTTTTTATTTAAACCGTGATTTAGCCAATGATGGAATTTTTACTTTAAATTAATTATAATCAAATGGTTGGATTATTTTCGGCTCGTTAAAAAATATCAAAAACAACATGGAAAATGTTAGCGGGACGAGTGTAAATTACGCCTTCAGGATTGAGATTTGCACCGACAATCGGTACAATCCCATTGTTTTGCGACATTTAAAAGAGATACATATGAGCCTGATCGGCGAAATTTTACCTTTGTCCCATATCGTTTTGGATTTGGAAGTCAGCAGCAAAAAGCGTCTGTTTGAAGAGGCCGCACAGCTGCTGGAGAATGAAGCAGAATTACCGAATGCCAACGTGTTCGACTGCCTGTTTGCCCGTGAAAAACTCGGTTCGACCGGTTTGGGGCAGGGGGTGGCGATTCCCCACGGCCGTCACGCATGCGTGAAAAAAGCCACCGGTGCGTTTATCCGTACCAAAGAGCCGGTTGCCTTTGATGCGCCCGACGGCAAACCCGTTTCCCTGATTTTTATCCTGCTTGTGCCTGAAAACGCTACCGGCGAACATTTGGAAGTCTTGTCCAAACTGGCCGGCAGATTCTCTCAAAAAGCCGTCCGTGAAGCATTGATGGCCGCGACTTCTGCCGAAGAAGTACGCACACTCCTGACCGAAGAGTAATTCATGCCCAGCATATCTGTCCGCCGCCTGTTTTCCGACAATCAGCACAAACTCGAACTTGCTTGGGCTGCCGGCAATTCCGGCGCGGACAACCGTATCGGTGTCGAAGCCGATAAACCCGTCTTGGCCTTGGTCGGCCACTTAAACTTTATCCATCCCAACCAAATTCAAGTTGTCGGCGTAGCCGAAGCCGAATATTTACGCCGTCTGGAATCGGGCGAGCTCAACTATGATTTCGGCGAGCTTTTCGACATCCCCATGTCTTTGGTCATCGTTGCCAACGGTTTGCCGGTTTCGCCCAAATTACGCGATTATTGCCATACCAACAGTATCCCCTTACTGACTTCCAAACAGGAAAGCCCGCACTTGATGGACGTTTTGCGGATTTATCTGCAACGCACATTGGCGACTTCTACCATCAAGCACGGCGTATTTTTGGATGTATTTGAAGTGGGCGTACTTATTACCGGACAATCCGGCTTGGGTAAGAGCGAATTGGCATTGGAGCTGATTTCGCGCGGCCACAGCCTGATTGCCGATGATGCGGTCGAACTCTTCCGCACCGGCCCGGAAATGCTGGAAGGCCGTTGCCCGCCTATGCTGCGTGATTTCCTCGAAGTACGCGGTTTGGGCATACTCAATATCCGCCATATTTTTGGCGAAACCTCCATCCGGCCGAAAAAAATCCTCCAGCTGATTATCAATTTGGTTCCGGCCGACGACGGATACATGAAACAACTCGATCGATTGAGCATCCGTACCGAAACAGAATCTATCCTCAACGTCAGCGTCCGTTCCGTTACCCTGCCTGTTGCAATCGGTCGAAACTTAGCAGTATTGGTTGAAGCGGCGGTGCGCAATTACATCCTTCAATTGCGCGGCAAAGACAGCACCAAAGAATTCCTCGAACGCCATCAAACACAACTCAAAGAAAACGAACAAAACCATGAAAATCGTCCTGATTAGCGGCTTATCCGGCTCAGGAAAATCCGTAGCCCTCAAACAACTCGAAGATTCAGGCTTTTATTGCGTTGATAATCTGCCTTTGGAAATGTTGCCTTCGCTGGTGTTGTACCATATTGAACGTGGCGAAGAAACCCAGCTTGGTGTCAGCGTTGATATCCGTTCCGGTATCAATATCCAAGAAGCGCAAGAGCAAATCCAATATTTGCGTCATGAAGGGCATCAAGTCGAAGTCCTCTTTATTGAAGCAGAAGAGGGCGTGTTGGTTCGCCGCTTCTCAGAAACCCGTCGCGGACATCCTTTATCCGGTCAAAACCTGACTTTGTTGGAAAGCCTGCAAAAAGAACGCGAGTGGCTCTTCCCACTTAGAGACATCGCATATTGCATCGATACGTCCAAAATGAACGCGCAGCAGCTGCGTTATGCCGTGCAACAATGGCTCAATATTGAACGCATCGGTTTGCTGGTTATTCTTGAATCCTTTGGTTTCAAATACGGCGTTCCCAATAATGCCGACTTTATGTTTGACATGCGCAGCCTGCCCAATCCGTATTACGATCCGGAATTGCGCCCCTTTACCGGTATGGACAAACCTATTCAAGATTACTTGGGCCAGCAGCCTTTGGTTCAAGAAATGGTTGATGATATTGAGCATTTCTTAAACCGCTGGCTGCCGCGCCTGCAACAAGAGAGCCGCAGTTATGTAACGATTGCCATCGGTTGTACCGGCGGTCAGCACCGCTCCGTTTATGTTGTAGAAAAATTGGCCGAACGCCTCAAAGGCCGTTACGAACTCCTTGTCCGTCACCGTCAGGCACAAAGCTTGGCAGGACGCTAACTTGCCGTTTCAGACGGCCTCAAAGGAAGAAACCATGAAAAAAATCAGTCTGACCGCATTATCCCTGCTTATCTTGACCGCCTGCGCGACAGAACCTGTTACTGCTTACCGTTGGCACCGTACCGGCGCGAGTGAAGCTGAAGTTTCCCGCCAAATCAATACCTGCAAATCGCAAGTCCAAAATGGAAATACATCCAAAACGTTTGAGCAATGTATGGATGAAGCTGGGTATTACAGCTACGAGCATGGCAATCTCTAAATCCTGATTGACCGATTATCCCAATATCGAGGCCGTCTGAAAAACAATGATTGTTCAGACGGCCTCAGATACGAATAGAAAGAACAAAAAGACATGGCTATCCAATGGTTTCCCGGCCACATGAACAAGGCAAAAAAAGCCATTGCCGAACGCATTAAAAGCGTTGATATGGTGATTGAGATGTTGGACGCGCGTATGCCTGCTTCCAGCGAAAACCCCTTGCTTGCCCAGTTGTCCAAAGGCAAGCCCAAACTCAAAATCTTAAACAAGCAAGACCTTGCCGATCCCGAGCGCACCAAAGTTTGGCTCGAACACTACAACAGCCGCCAAGATACCCGCGCCATTGCGCTGGATTCTTCCGAAACCGGCGCGCATGGCAAAATTACCCAAGCCTGCCGCGCGATGATTCCGCATCGCCAAGGTATCGAGAAGCCGTTGCGTGTCCTGATTTGCGGTATTCCCAACGTCGGCAAATCCACCTTGATTAACGGCATGATCGGCAAAAAATCTGCCAAAACCGGTAACGAACCTGGTATTACCAAAGCCGAACAGCGCCTTTTCCTTGCCGACGATTTTTGGCTTTACGATACCCCCGGTATGTTGTGGCCAAAAATTATCGTTGAAGAAGGCGGCTATAACCTTGCGGCCGGCGGTGCAGTCGGACGCAACGCGCTGGACGAAGAAGAAGTGGCGCTTGAGCTTTTGGATTACCTTCGCCGCCATTATCTGGCCCTGTTGCAAGAGCGCTATCAAGCCGACAAAGATCCAAGCAGCCATTGGGACGATACTTCTTGGCTGGAGTGGATTGCCAAGAAGCGCGGAGCGGTTTTGAGCGGCGGACGGGTCAACTATCAAAAGGCCGCTGAAAATATCCTGACCGATTTCCGAGAAGGCAAAATCGGCAGAATCACGCTGGAAACGCCAAACCAATGGGAGGCTTGGCTGAAAAAAGCCAGACAGAAAGAGGCCGAACTCAAAGCCATTCGCGAAGCCAGAAAGGCGGAACGAAAAGGGCAGCAGTCTTCAGCCGATTAATACAAAAGGCCGTCTGAAATCTATTTTCAGACGGCCTTTTGTTGGGATAGACAATTTAGAGGGCGGTACGGCTGAAGCTGTCCAGAGCTTTATCGGTTTGGATTTGGTTGAACTGCATGGTGGTTTTGTCGCCTTGCTTTTCGTCCAATTCGATTTTACGTACCAGCGTATCGCCGTTGATTTCGATACGGTTGAAGATTTGGCGGGTAATGGCGGTTTTCGGAGTCAGGGTCAACGTCCATTTTTTCTCGTTGCCGTTTAATTTCAAATCAAATTGTTTTTCCAAACCTTGGGTATTGCCGCCCAAAAGGTCGAGGAAGAGTTTGATTTGGCGGCTTTGGCCGTTGAGCTTGCTGGCGTTTGGGTTGACCCATTGGCTGCCGTTCCATTGCATGATGCCGTCTGAACGCACGCGCAGGGTAGTTTCAAATGGTTTTTGCATTTTCCAGAGCAGGCCTTTTTGTGGGACAAGGATAAAGCTGCCGCTGGTGGTCATGGGTTTGCTGAGGGATTTGAGCTGGCGTTGTTGGACAAAATTGCCTTGCACGTTTTGCGGTTTTTGCAGGGTTTGTGCCAATTCGGCAGGGGAAAATGCCCACAAAGCCGGAGCGCTGATGAGGAGAGTAAGAGAAAGAAAGGTTTTTTTCATTGTGTTTCCATAAGGTCTGAGGCCGTCTGAAAGTTCAGACGGCCTTTTATTGCTTTAATTATAAGGCTGACAATGCCTGATTAAAGGTTGCGCTCGGACGCATCGCTTGCGCGGCTTTTTCAGGATTGGCTGCGTAGTAGCCGCCGATGTCGACCGCTTTGCCTTGTACGGCAGAGAGTTCTTCAACGATTTTGGCTTCGTTGGCAGTCAAAGCGGCTGCCAATGGAGCAAATGCGGCTTTCAGTTCGGCATCTTTGTCTTGCGCCGCCAATTCTTGCGCCCAGTAGAGGGTGAGGTAGAAATGGCTGCCGCGGTTGTCGAGTTCGCCTGCTTTGCGTTTAGGCGATTTGTCGTTCAACAGCAGTTTTTCGGTGGCGGCATCCAAAGTGTCGGCGAGGACTTGGGCTTTGGTGTTGCCAGTTTTTTGCGCCAGATGTTCAAACGATACGGCGAGTGCGAGGAATTCGCCCAAAGAGTCCCAGCGCAGGTGGTTTTCTTCGAGGAACTGTTGGACGTGTTTCGGTGCGGAGCCGCCCGCGCCGGTTTCAAACATACCGCCGCCGTTCATGAGGGGAACGATAGACAGCATTTTCGCGCTGGTACCCAGTTCCAAAATCGGGAACAAGTCGGTCAGGTAGTCACGCAGGACGTTGCCGGTTACGGAGATGGTGTCTTCGCCGTTTTTCAGACGGCCCAAGCTGAATTTAGCGGCTTCTTCAGGCGCGAGGACGCGGATGTCGAGGCCGTCGGTATCCAGTTCGGCAAGGTAGGCTTTGACTTTGGCAAGCAGGCTTTTATCGTGCGGACGGTTTTCATCGAGCCAGAACACGGCAGGCGTGTTGCTCAGGCGGGCGCGGTTGACGGCGAGTTGTACCCAGTCTTTGACGGGCGCGTCTTTGGTTTGGCACATACGCCAGATGTCGCCGGCTTCAACATTGTGTTGCATCAGGACATTACCTGCTGCATCAATGACTTGAACTTGGCCGTCGGCTTCGATTTCGAAGGTTTTGTTGTGTGAACCGTATTCTTCGGCTGCTTGCGCCATCAGACCGACGTTAGGAACGGTACCCATGGTTGTCGGATCAAACGCACCGTGTTCGCGGCAGAAGTCGATGGTCGCTTGGTAAACACCAGCATAGCTGCTGTCGGGAATGACGGCTTTGGTATCTTGCGCTTTGCCGTCTTTATCCCACATACGGCCGGAGTTGCGGATCATCGCGGGCATGGAAGCATCGACGATGACATCGCTAGGAACGTGCAGGTTAGTGATGCCTTTGTCGGAATCAACCATGGCCAAATCAGGGTTGGCGGCGTAAACGGCAGCGATTTCGGCTTCGACGGCAGCGCGGGTGTCCGCATCCAGTTTGTCCAAATTGGCAAGCAGGTTTCCGAAGCCGTTGTTGACGTTGACGCCTGCGGCAGCCAGTTTGTCACCGAATTTTTCAAAGACGGGCGCGAAGAATACTTTGACGGCGTGTCCGAAGATAATCGGGTCGGACACTTTCATCATTGTGGCTTTCATGTGCAGCGAGAACAATACACCTTTTGCTTTCGCGTCTTTCACTTGTTCGGCAAGGAAGGCGAGCAGGGCTTTTTTGCTCATCACGGTCGCGTCGATGATTTCGCCGGCTTTCAGGGCAACAGGCTCGCGCAGCTCTTTTTTGTTGCCTTGTTTGTCGGTGAACACGATGGATACGGAAGTCGCATCGGGTACGGTAACGGATTGTTCGTTATGGAAAAAGTCGCCGCTTTGCATGGTGGCAACGTGGGTTTTGGAGTCTTTCGTCCATGCGCCCATGCTGTGCGGATGTTTTTTCGCAAAGTTTTTCACTGCTTTCGGGGCGCGGCGGTCGGAGTTGCCCTCGCGCAGGACAGGGTTTACCGCGCTGCCTTTGATGCGGTCGTAACGTTCGCGTACGGCTTTTTCTTCATCGGTTTGCGGGTCGGCGGGATAGTCGGGAACGGCAAAGCCTTTAGACTGCAATTCTTTAATCGCGGCAGTCAGTTGCGGTACGGATGCGCTGATGTTCGGCAGTTTGATCACGTTTGCATCGGGCTGTTTCACCAGTTCGCCCAACTCGGCAAGCGCATCGGGTACGCGCTGCGCTTCAGTCAGGTATTCGGGGAACGCCGCCAAAATACGGCCGGAGAGAGAAATGTCGCTGGTTTTGACATCAATATCGGCGTGGCGGGTAAACGCCTGCACAATCGGCAGCAGGGATTGGGTGGCCAATGCAGGAGCTTCGTCGGTGTAGGTATAGATAATGGTGGATTTAGTCATGGGTTCATTCTCTATGTAGGTTAAGTTTTTCTTTTCGGGCACATCGCGAGATGAAATGTGCTAAGCCTATTATGGCATATTTCGGCGGATTTGGTTGTTGTTTTGATGTTATTGTTTTTTAAGTTGCGGAAAAGAAAAAGGCCGTCTGAAAAGACGGCCTAAATATAAGGACTTATCCGATAATCAAAACGGCATTGCTGCCGCCGAAGGCAAAAGACGAGCTGGCGGCAATGCGTTTTTCAGACGGCCAGCGGCTGTTGCCGTCGGTCAAAGCGATGTTGGGCAGCTCGGAATCGGGTACGTTGTCCCATTGTTGGGGTGGCAGTTTGCCTTCCGGATTGTATTGGCGGTTGACCATCAACCAGGCAAACGCGGCTTCGATCGCACCGGCTGCGCCCAAAGTATGGCCGGTGGACGGCTTGGTTGAGGTGCAAAGGGTGTGGCTGCCAAATACTTCGGCAACGGCTCGGCTTTCCATGCTGTCGTTGTGCTGCGTGCCAGTGCCGTGCAGATTGATCCAGCCGATGTCTTTTGCTTTCAAACCGGCTTTATCCAAAGCAGCCTGAAAGGATTGGGCTGCACCCAAACCGTCGGGGCGGGGCGAAGACATATGGTAGGCATCGCTGCTTGCGCCGTAGCCGAGCAACCGCATTTCGCCGTCAAAATCGGCATCGCGCGTCATTACGAAAAATGCGGCCGCTTCGCCGATGTTGATGCCGTTGCGGTTGGCGGAAAAAGGCTTGGCAATGCCGTCTGAAAGCACTTCCAAAGAGGCAAAACCATTGATCGTCAGCGGAGAAAGCGTATCTGCGCCGCCGCAAATCACAGCATCACACAATCCGGCACGAAGCAGCCGGGCTGCGCTGATGAGGGCGCGTGCGCCGGAAGTGCAGGCGGTGGAAACGGTATAGCGCAAGCCGTCCAAACCGTAAACTTGGGCGATAAATTCGGAGGGCGAAGCCATGGTGTGTTGCAGCTGTTTGAACGGAACATCCGTCCATTCACCACCTTGGACAACGTGTTGGAACAAAGGGATATTTTCGTCTGCGCCACTGGTGGACGTACCGGTAACGACAGCGACCCTTTCTTTGCCGTAACGGGCAATGGCCGTCTGAATCAGTCCGTCTATTTGCGAAAGCGCGTGCAGGATAAGCTGGTTGTTGCGGCTGCGATGCGCTTCGGGAATGCTGTCGGGCAGAGGCATCAGGGTTTCTTTGACTGCACCGAAAGCATGCGTTTTGCCTTTTACCCATTGGTCTGAAAAAGTCAGGGGCGTGTTTTCAGACGGCGTGAGTAAGGCATCGGCATGAACTTGCAAGCCGCTGCCCAATGCGCTGATCAGTGCCGGACGGCTGAGATAAACAGGAGTATTCATGAATTAGTCTTCTGCAATCGGGCTGACCGTCCAGAAAGTTTGGTCGGGGAAGCCGATGAGGAATTGTTCGGAATGGTGGGCGACACACCACAAATCACGCTCGCGGTAGCTGAACACCGCGCCTTTGCCGTCAGGGCAGAAGCCTTGATGGGTAGCATTTTGTTGGCAGGCTTCAGGATAAAGCGTGGCGGCGTGTTCAGCAGCCAAAAGCGGCAACAGGGCGGCAAACAGTCGGCGCGAAGTGGCATTGGGCATCACAAAGCCGTCATTTTTCCAGCCTTTGGTGCTGACCGATTGACGCGATACCGGCGCACCCAGTGCATCGGTTTGGACAAAGCGGATGCCGTCTGAATGAGGTTCGACTGCCAAGAGATTGGTTTGAACGGTTTGCCCCGCCGCATTGGTCTGCTCGAGTTTGAACCATTGGCCTTCTTTGGAAAGCGGCGGCAGCGTTTGCGGATGAGGGAGCGAGGTTGCGCATGCGGAAAGCAGCAGTGCGGCAAGCAAAGGGATAAATCGCATAAGGTTTTATCTAACGGTCAAAATATTTAATGATGAGGGTAGATTTTCAGACGGCCTGTTCTGTTTTTAGACGCGGCCGTCTGAAAGGCATTCGTCCTTATTCTACCTTCAAATCACCCACCAATGCGGCAAGCGTGGACAAGCGTTGCTCGGATTTTTCCACGAATGGATTGTTCGTATCCCAAGCGTAGCCTGCCAAAATAGACGAAATCATGCGGCTGATTTCAGGACTGCGGTTGGGCGCATAGATGGCATTTTGGAAGCGGAAATCGTACCAACCGTTTACATAAGTGCGGAACGCGTTCACGCCGATCATCAGTTGGTCGGCAAATTCGGTTTGCCAATCGACGGCTTCGCCTTTGAGTTGTTTGGCCAACAAGTCGGCAGCCAGTTTGGCGGAGTGCAGGGCAATGGTTACGCCGGAGGAGAAGACCGGGTCGAGGAATTCGGCGGCGTTGCCCAAAAGGGCGAAATGTTTGCCGTACAAGGTTTTCACGTTGGCGGAGTAGCCTTGGATAGAGCGGAACGGGAAGTCGTTTTCCCAAACGGCTTTATCTAAAATTTCTGCCAGCATCGGGCATTCGTACACAAATTTTTTCAACACGGCTTCTGATTCGCCGGCCAGCTTGTCGGGCGTACCGACAACGCCGATGGAGCAGCGGTTGTCGCCGAAAGGAATCAGCCAAATCCAGACATCGCGATGTTCCGGATGCGTGTTGATCAGGATTTTGTTGCGGTCGAATTTCGGGCTGGTGATGTTGTCGTCGATATGCGTGAAGTGGGCTTGGCGAGGAGGCAGCTCGGACGGGCTTTCCAAGTCCAAAAGGCGGGGCAGGACGCGGCCGTAACCGCTGGCATCCAAAACGAATTTGGCGGTCAGTTCATAGTTTTCGCCTGTATCGGTCGCAACGCTCAAACGTGCCACATCGCCGTTGTTGTCAAACGCGGTTACGCCGTGTCCGAAGCGGACATCGACGCCTTGTTTTGCTGCTTCATCAATCAGGATTTTGTCGAATATGCCGCGGCGCACTTGATAAATGGTACCGGGGCCGTCTGAAAATTTTTCAGTAAAGTTGAAATCTGTGTAACGGCTGCCCCATGAAAACGCAGCACCGTCTTTAAATTGAAAGCTGGGCTCAGCATGCACGGCGTCGGCAAAACCGGCTTCTTCCAACATTTCCATGCAATGCGGCAGCAGGCTTTCGCCGATGACAAAGCGCGGGAAATGTTGTTTTTCCAATACGCAAACTTTAAAGCCTTGTTTGTTCAGCAAAGCGGAGGCAACCGAACCTGAAGGGCCTGCGCCGATAACGGCAACGTCAAATTCTACGGACATTTTAAAATACCTTTGATTTTAATGATAAATAATGTTTAAACCAGCATCTGAAGTTTTTCAGACGGCCTCTTACAACGTGACGATAGAAGTTGAAACAAAATATCGCCTTAATTTAATCGTCTTTATTTTTTGTCTAATTTTTCAACAATGTGCCTGCCAGCCAAATATTGAATGCCACGCCGATGGTAACCGTCATGCCGAACGCGGCAACGGCGGGCGTGCTGCTGATGGCGAGCAGGGCAAAGGAAATGGCTGTTGTCGCGGCGGCAAGCAGCATACCGCCTAATTTTGCCGGCGCGCTGTGGTGTGCGGTGGCGGCATAGACGGCATAGTCCACGCCGATGGCGGATACTAAAAGCAGGCCGAACATGGCAAACAGGCTGACGGGAATACCGGCCAAACCGAGTACGGCAACGGTGCAGATGGCGGCGGCCAGCGGCACGGCAAGGATTTTGCTGCCGCGTTTGAAACCGAACATTTTCCACAAGAGCAACCATGCCAAGGCATAGGAAGCCAGTTTCAACCATGCGGCCTGATTGCGCGTGTGGTGGAAAAGCTCGTTTAAGTGGGCGCGTTTGTCTGCCCAATGTATGCCGGAGACGTGTTGCACTGCGGCGCGTACGGCGGCTTCATCGGTCATGCCGTTCAAACGCACGACGGCAGCAAAACGGCCTGCTTCCACTTCGCCCAAATACAAGGAACGCCAAGCTTCTGCCAAATCGGTATTCAGGCCGTCTGAAAGCGACAATGGTTGCGTATCGGCGGCTTGCAGCAGGGCATCGCGCACGGTTTTACGCGGAATACCGATTTCTGTGAGCGGTTTCCAGCTATCAGGCAACTTGGTCAATTCGCGCAGGCGGTTTTGCAGTTTTTGCTGCTCCGTTGTCGGCAGGATGAATTGGTCGGGCGATTGGATGCCGGAAAGTTTGCCTTGCGCGATTAAGGGCTGCAGGGCGTGGCCGAGTTCGGCAGTTTTCTTCAACAAGGCATCTTCGCTTTGTGCTTCGGCCACCAAATATTTGCCGCCAAAATCTGTGCCGCTCAACCGGCCGATTTGTTGTACTTCGGCCAACATCGCGGTCGGCATATTGACCCATTGACGGATGTCGTCACGCCAGTCGCTGCGCCACAGTCCGACTGCCAGCAAAATTCCGCCTACGATTAACCAGCCGCGTTTGTGCAGGCGGTTTTTCAGACGGCCTGACAAGGAATAGAGCTTTTCGGTTAATGCGGCAAAAGGCACGGTTTTGGCACGATAGCGGCGAAACAGCGGCGGCAGCCATAAAACGGTGGCACCAAACGCGCCAAATAAGGCAAAGCCTGAAAATACGGCGGTTTGGCGCAGTACAGGCAAAGGGGTGAACCACAGCAGCGCGTAGCCCAAGACGGTAATCGTCAGGCTGACGGCAAAGCTTGGCAAGACATGTTTTATTGCCGATTCGGCCTGCCAAACGGTCTTTTCAGACGGCCCGAATACCGACGGCGCAAGCCAGTGCAACGGGAAATCCACCAACATACCCACCAGGCTGGTGCCGATGACGATGGTCAGGATATGCACTTCGCCGAAGGTTAATAATGCGACTGCCAATCCGGTCAACATACCGGCTGCCAGCGGCAAGGACAGTAAAAATACGCGGCCGCTGCGGAAGACCCACAACAGCAGCGCAAAAGTCAGCCCAAGCCCGACCATGCTCATTATCCGGCTTTCTTTTTCTGCGGCTGCTTTGGATACGGCGGCGAACAATGCACCGCCTGCGCTTAAGGTTTCTGCGCCGTTTTCCGAAGCGATTTGACGACTTTGCGCCATCAGCGGTAAGAGGGCATCGTTGCCGGAAAATTGATTGCCGCCGGCGAGCCGTCCGCGTAAAAATACCCAAGTTTTGCCTTGGTCTTCGGCAAACAGCATGCCGTTGTCCATGTCCCACTGCAAACGGCTTTGCGGATTGGCTTTGTCGGCAACAAAGCGTCCGAAGCCCAGCCAGTCTTGTTCTAAAGACAAAGGGGAGGGGGCGGCAAACGGATTGGCCGCGGCTTCTGCGCGCGCTTGAAAATAGGCTTGCGGCTGCTCAAACAGCAGGCGGATTTCGTCTTGCGGCAAAACTGCCAAGCCCAGTTTCTGCATATCCGCCCGCACCTTGTCCAAATTCGGCGTCATGCTGCTGTCGACTTGTTCAAATACGCCGCTCTTGCGCCATGCGTCGGCAATTTGTGAGGCCGTCTGAAAAGCGGTTTCGGCATCGGTGCTGCCGGCAAGCAGGATGACTTGCGAATTGAGCTGCGCTTCTGCGGCTTTATCCGCAGCCATCAGTAAGGCATCGGGTTGCTGCTCGCTCGGCAACAACGCGGTCAAATCGGTTTGGATACGCGCTTGTGAAGCAAAGGCATAAACCAAAAACAGGGTAAGAAACAGGATAAGGGCAGTATAGAGGCGGTTTAGGAGGCGAAGATTCATCGTTCAGACGGCCTTTTGCAAATGCTGCTGTTGGTGTGTGGAATCAGTAAAAGTACAGTAAATTAAATCAGATTATTATTATTTTGTCAGTTATTAGATGGTTTGCCGGTCTGTTAAATCATTGGGTTGGAGCGAACCGAAAAACTGCCATTGCAGAGCGACGGCTTTTCCCTGCCAAACGCAGGCAAGTGCCATCGTATCCGCCAAAGTCGCGCTTGTGCCGCGCCAATCGGTTTGTTTTCCAGCGCGTAAACCGACGGGTTGTCCTGAATCGAAAACATAGCCGACCGATTTCATATCCGACGGAAAATCCAAATTCGCCGCTTTAATCAAGGCTTCCTTGAAACACCACAATCGGTAAAACGTTTCAGACGGCCAGTTTGCCGTTTCCAAAAAGTCTTGTTCTTCCTGCGTGCAGACCAAAGCCGACAGCGCTTTGAAATCACGCGGGCGGATAAATTCGATATCGACACCGGCTGTTAAGGGATGAGACGCACACAATAAAGCGGCAAAGCCTTGGCTGTGGCTCAGCGATACAGTCGGTAAATCGGTTTGCTGTTTTAATGCTCGGCTGACTTGCCAGTCCTGACGCTGCGCCAGTTGCGGCGTGGCAGCCAAACGTTGTGAATCGGCTGCGTTTAGAGAGGCATGGTCGTAGCAGGCGGCAAAAGACGGATCGGCCAGCAGGCATTGAAGGGTTGTCGTATCCATAAAATAGAAAAATGCCAAACTTCATCTTGAAGTCCGGCATTTTTGACATTGCTTAGTGGAAGCTGCCTTTCAAAACCACACGGCTGTTGAATGTAGCGATGTGGCATTCGTACTCGTTACCGCCTTTGGTTACTTTGTCAAAGTAGCTGACCAGATGAACGGATTTGGCTTTTTTGCGATGCGCAGTGCTTTGGAAGCGTTTAACTGCGCTCAGGAATGCGCGTTGGCAGGTTTCATCAGGGGTTTTGCCGACTGAGTTGGAGATTTGACGGGAAGTCAAAGTTGCGCCGGATGTGCTGCCGTAGTGAACGCGGATACTAGGATCCAAAGCGGATTTGGCTTCGGCAGAGTTCAAAGCCACATCGACTTTACACATATAAATATCGTTTTGACCTTTGCCATTGACTTTATGTCCTTCACCCATGCTGCGGCAGGCAGAACCGGCGGCAGTTGTTTTTTGAGTAGAAGTTTGAGAGGAGGAGGTAGATGGTTGGGAATTGCCGGATTGAGAGCAGGCGGCAAGCATCAGGGCGGATACGGCAACCAAAGCAGAAAAACGTAACATACGAACTCCTTTGTAATAAGGGGTGTGAAAAAAAGGTTTACAGAAAACAAAATCATTTTAACATATATGAAAGCCGTATAAAAATAGGATGATGCAAAAAATATTATATTTTTATTTAAATGATTTCATGGTGTTAAGAAAGTTTGGGGCGCTAATGCTTGACGAAGGAGGGCAGAGGGCGTATATTGCGGTCTTCCTTAGGAGTAATGGCTGAGAGGCTGAAGGCACTTCCCTGCTAAGGAAGCATGTGGGGTCAACCTGCATCGAGGGTTCGAATCCCTCTTACTCCGCCAAATATGAAAGACACCGTTTATACGGTGTCTTTTTTATTATCCGGGATCGCTTGGAATCTCAGGCCGTCTGAAAGTGTGAAATGAACGATTTGATTATTCTAAACAAGCCTTATGGCGTGATTTGCCAGTTTTCTGCACATGAAAAACATCAGTGCCTTAAGGATTTTGTCGAGAAACCGGGATTTTATCCGGCCGGCCGTTTGGATACGGACAGCGAGGGTTTGCTGCTGCTGACTAATAATGGCCGTTTGCAGGCGCAGATTACCGACCCGAAATTTAAGCAGGTCAAAACTTATTGGGCGCAGGTGGAGGGTTCTCCTGATGAAGCCAAATTGGATTTGTTGCGCCGTGGCGTAGATTTGGGCGATTTTGTGACCCGTCCGGCCGAGGTCAGGGTATTGGAAGAGGGCGAAGCGGATGTTTTATGGCCGCGCGTGCCGCCGATTCGTGTGCGCAAGTCCGTACCTGATTTTTGGGTGGAAATTAAAATTTCGGAAGGGAAAAACCGTCAGGTGCGAAGGATGACGGCGAAAGCAGGCTTTCCGTGTTTACGCTTGGTCCGCGTGGCAATAGGCCGTCTGAATCTGTTTGATTTGAATTTGGAATTGGGACAATGGCAGTTTGCGCCGCATCGTCCTTAAATAGGATGAATAAAGGCCGTCTGAAATATTCAGACGGCCTTTTGTTATCGAAAAATTAATGATGTGAATGACCGATTTGGAAAGTCAAAGTAGTGTAGTTCGCCTGTTTTTGGCACACGCTTTGATCAGGGAAATCGGCTTTGTGTTCTACGCTGGCTTTCCAGAAACCTTGGCGCAATGGAATGATGCTGACTTCGCCTTTGTCATCGGTAGTATCGGAGAAGGCTTGGGCTTCGGTTTTATGGGTTTTGCTGCGGTCGCTGGTGTCGAAGCCGTCAAATGTGGCGGTAACGGTGGCGTTCGGCAGCGGCTCGCCATTGAAGAGGACGCGGACTTTGAAGCGTTCACCGACGTGGACGTTGGCAGGGTTGTCCAAAGGTACGATTTCCAAATGTTGGCCGACTTGTTTGGTGATGATAGCGGTATCTGCGCTTTCGTGGCCGACATTGACGATGTTTTTACCGAACATACGGGTTTGTTCGCAATAGCTGGCATCAGGCATTTCTTTGATGCTTGCCTGCTTCCAACCTGCGCTGTTTTTTGACCAGAAAGTCGGTTGGTATTCAGCGGTTACCAAGTAGCTGCCGTCTTTGACCGGCAGTTTGCTGCGGTATTGGTAATTGTATGTGCCTTTTTGAATCATGTTTTCTTTGCCTTTTTCAGTCACCAGTTGCATAGGTTTGCTGAAAATGTGCAGGCGGTCTTTGGCGATGGGCTCAAGCTCCGGGAATTCGCCATAGCCCAATTCGGCTTCAAGGTATTCGCCGCCATGTGTGTGGGCGGTTTCAACCCAAACGCGGTGGGCGTGTGCGGCAGTGCTGAACAGGAAGGCGGATGCAATAAGCAAAGCGGTTTTTTTCATGATTTCTCTCCGATTTTCGATGTGTAGAAAAGATAGAATAAAGTAGTTCGTTATAATATAACAAAATTATTTAAATTTAAAGAGAGGCCGTCTGAAAACTTTCAGACGGCCTTGTAGATGATTGTTTTTTGAATCGGATTATCGAAACGGTTTAGTCCCCGTCACGACAGACGTCAATCGCTTCCTGCAAACTGCTGACGCCGTAGATTTTCAGGTTTGGAAACTCTTTGGCATTGCGCGGCATATTGGCTTTGGGGACGATGGCGCGTTTGAAGCCGAGTTTTTCTGCTTCTTTGAGCCGCTCTTGTCCGCGTGCGACAGGGCGGACTTCGCCGCTGAGGCCGATTTCGCCGAAAACCACGGTTTTTTCGGGCATGGGGCGGTTGCGGAAGCTGGAGAGCATAGCGAGGATGACGGCGAGGTCGGCAGCGGGTTCGCCGATTTTGACGCCGCCGACGGCGTTGAGGAACACGTCTTGGTCAAAGCAGGCAATGCCGCCGTGACGGTTGAGGACGGCGAGCAGCATGGCGAGGCGGTTTTGTTCGAGACCGACGGTGAGGCGTTTAGGGGTGAATCCGTGCGCATCATCGACCAATGCCTGAATTTCGACCAAAAGCGGGCGGCTGCCTTCCTGCGTCACCAAAACGCACGAACCCGGGGTGTCGTCGCGGTAGCTGGCAAGGAAGATGGCGGACGGGTTGGACACGCCTTTCAAACCGTTTTCGGTCATGGCGAATACGCCCAATTCGTTTGCCGCACCGAAACGGTTTTTAATGGCGCGGATCATGCGGTAGTTGGAATGTTGGTCGCCCTCGAAATACAGCACGGTATCGACCATGTGTTCCAGCACGCGCGGGCCGGCAATCGCGCCGTCTTTGGTAACGTGTCCGACCAGTATCATGGCGATGCCCATCTGTTTCGCCATACGCGTCAGTTGGGCGGCACATTCGCGCACCTGCGACACGGAACCGGGGGCGGAAGTGATCTGGTCGGAATACATGGTTTGGATGGAGTCGATGACGACGACTTCGGGCTGATGCTGTTTTAAGGCCGTCTGAATCGCTTCCATGCGGATTTCGGCAAGCAGGTTCACGCCTTCGGTGGGCAGTTCCAAACGCTGCGCGCGCAGGGCAACTTGTTGGGCGGATTCTTCGCCGGAAACGTACAGCACTTTACGGCTTTGCGCCATTTTGGCGATGGTTTGCAACAGTAATGTGGATTTACCAATGCCAGGATCACCGCCGAGCAGAATAACCGCGCCATCAACCAGGCCGCCGCCCAATACGCGGTCGAGTTCACCCATGCCGGTCGGATTGCGCGGCACTTCGGTCGCGGTAACGGCGGAGAGGGATTGGACGGTCGATGTGTCCGCCGCCCAAGATTGGAAGCGGGCGTTTTTCGGTTCGGGCGCGGCCAGGCTTTCTTGAAGCGTGTTCCACTCGCCGCAATGCGGGCATTTACCCTGCCATTTCGGGGAAGTACCGCCACATTCAGAACATTGGTAGATGGTTTTGGGGGCTTTTGCCATGGTGTTTTCCCTATGGGATTTTTGATGTGTGAAAAGGTCGTTTGAAAAGTGAGGAAGGTTTTCAGACGGCCTTGGGATTATGAATACTTTATTTATAATTTCAAGTATTCATCACTTGTTTAATGCAGCGGCATTTGCTGTTTTTTTGCGGCATAATAGGAAAAATTTACATGGAAGTTTTAGAAAAATGATTTTATTTCAAAAAAGTGATGGTAAGCTTGCCTTGCCTTGCCTTGCCTTGCCTTGCCTTGCCTTGCCTTGCCTTGCCTTGCCTTGCCTAGTTCTCTATTAAAATCCCTTCAAGGTTTTTTATCAAATCTATGCATAGGAGTGAAATCCTATGTTATCTAAAAAAATCTCAAATTTTAATTCATCTAACAATAAACCCAGAATTCTATCTCTATTTTCAGGATGTGGAGGTTTAGATTTGGGTTTTCACCAAGCTGGTTATGAAACTGTTTGGGCGAACGATTTTTCCCATTGGGCTTGCGAAAGTTTCCGTAAAAATATCGGTGATGTCATCGTAGAAGGTGATATTGAACAAATTGATCCGAATGATCCAACTATTCCCGATTGCGACATCATTTTAGGCGGGTTCCCTTGTCAAGATTTTTCCATGATTTGGAAACAGCCGGGCTTAGAGGGTGAGCGTGGCAATCTTTATAAAAGCTTTTTACGTTTTGTAAATGCAAAAAAACCGAAAGTTTTTGTTGCTGAGAATGTGAAAGGTTTGTTGACTGCCAACAAGAAAAAAGCCATCCAGCAAATTATTACCGACTTTGAAAATTGCGGTTATTACGTTCAGGCGAAGCTGTATAACTTTGCTGAATTTGGCGTACCTCAATTTCGTGAACGTGTGCTGATTGTCGGAGTACGTTTGGATACAGGATTTGATTTTCGCCATCCGGAACCGACACACAATGAAACTGGCGAAAATGGCTTAAAACCATATGTAACTGCTGGTCAAGCAATATCTAATATTCCACAAAATGTTAGTAATAATGAATTGCTGAAAATTAGTGATAAAACACGCCGTATGTTGGAATTAATTCCTGAAGGTGGAAATTTTACTGATATTCCTAAAGATCATCCTTTATATGTGAAAGGTATGATTAGCCACGTTTATCGTCGTATGCATCGGAACGAGCCATCAAAAACAATTATTGCAGCAGGTGGTGGTGGTACTTGGGGCTATCACTTCCCTGAACCGCGTGCTTTTACTAATAGAGAACGAGCAAGGCTTCAAAGTTTTCCTGATGATTTTGAGTTTGTCGGATCAACAACTGAAGTACGTCGCCAGATTGGTAATGCTGTTCCTCCTCAAGGTGTAGTTGAGCTAGCAAAGGCTATCTTACCAATTTTTTCAGGCAACTATAAAAAAGTAGATTTACATAAGAAATTGAAAGCAGAGAAGGATGTTTTATTTCATGACCGACTAAGCAAAATTCGAGGAGGGAAACGATGAATACGGTTTTTTCTAATTTCTACCCTGCTCAAATAACGCAGAAAAAGCTAAATGATGTTTGGATGGATCTATTTTTGGATGCCGATGAAGTTTTAATGGCAACAGGCTATGTATCCAATGATGCTGTTATTGAATTACAACGTATTTTGGAACAAAAGACGAGTATCAGAACAGTAGAATTATTGGTTGGAATGCACTATTTGGAAGGATTTTCCCAACCACAATACCGTAGTTTGTGCAGATTGAATGCTTTTTTACAAGCTGAGAAACGGGGGCAAGTATACGTTTCGCCATTTGTTAAATTTCACGGAAAAATGTACTCATTCAAGCATCAAGAACAAATTAATGGCTTGATTGGTTCTGCTAATCTTACTTGCTTTTGGGATAACACCGAACGCACTTACGAAACTATGGTGCATTTAGATGATTTTCAGACGGCATCTGATTTACATTCAAATATCCGACAGACTATCAAGTTTTTAGGAAAACCTATTAATCAGGCAAGTGAACCGACTATTTTTGTACCGCACAATGTTTATTTGGAAAATTGTATTGGAGTAGAGAAAATTGATGCAAATAAAGTTTCTGAACTTTTTAGACAAACAGCGCGATATCATTTTTTAATCCCTGTAAAGACAGAGCCAAAAAGTAATTTAAATTGTTTTTTTGGCAAAGGAAAAAATCCTAAGAAACCATGGCAACTTCGTTCTTGGTATGAAGTTGAATTAATTGTCCCTATTCAAATCGTCCGTCAAGAGGGGTACCCTACAAATAGAACAGTAAAGATTATTACTGATGACGGTTGGTCTTTTTCTTGCTATTCCAGGTCAAAAAATAAGGGTCGTCGATTATCTACGGAAAATTTACGTTCAGAAGACGATCTAAAAACATTGGGTAAATGGATAAAAGGGCGTTTGGAAATTTCAGGATGTCTAAAATCAGGTGAGCCTGTTATACCTGAAACCTTGCATCAATACGGCAATGATCACGTTGAATTCCGCTCAACCGACGATCCAGATGTTTGGTTGCTTTCATTTAAGGGGAAAAACTAGATGTTGCAAACTTATCTGAACCAATTAACACTGCCTGAATTGGCTAACTCTGTTAAAAAGACTGTTGACGGTTTTATGGAAAAACTATCTCAAATTGAACAGAGGAACGTCCAAAACATTTTGCTGTTAGGCAATGTCCAAAGTGGTAAAACCGCTCAAGTATTGGGTATATTGAGTGCTTTGGCTGATTGTGATTTTAAGCTGTTTATTTATTTGACAACCGATAGCGTAGATTTACAGCAACAAACATTAAAACGAGCAAAAACATCACTGGATAAATTTATTATATTATCTGAGAACGATGACAGTAGTTTTATGCAGGTAATGAAGGCAAATAATCCCATCTTGGTCGTGATTAAAAAGAATGCCCGTGTATTGAAACGTTGGCGTAATTTGTTTGCCAGTCAAAGTAGCCTGAAAGGCTATCCTTTGGTTATTGTGGACGATGAAGCCGATGCGGCCAGCCTAAATACTAATGCTGATAAGCCGGATAAAGATGCCAGTACTATCAATAAACTGCTAAATGACATTAAGAATTCCTGTTGTCAAAGCCTATTTATTCAGTTGACCGCCACGCCTCAATCGCTTTTATTGCAACATGAAGAATCTGATTGGCAACCCGAATTTATCCATTTCTTTGAAGCCGGTGAAAAATACATCGGTGGCAACTTTGTCTTCTCTGATCCTCCAAGCTATATCGTTCGCTTCATTGACAGCGAATTGGACGATATGAAAGATGCGAGTGGTGAAATTGCCGAAGGGGTAAAACAGGCATTGCACAGTTTTCTGCTTACTTGTGCAGAGTTTGCTTTATGCGGTAAAACCAATTGTAATTTTGCTTTACATCCAAGTTATAAAATCCAAGACCATCAAGCCTTCTCTCAAAAAATCCAAGCCTTTTTGAATGATTTGGTACAAGCGATTAATAGCGGGGAGAATCTTGCAGACAGCTTTAAAGAAGACTATTTGGATTTACAAAAGACTAAGCCTGATATTCATCATTTTGAGGAAATTTATGAAAAACTAACAGAACTTTTAGAAAGTAAGCAAATTTATACTCTCGTCGTTAACTCGCAGACAGAATCAGATTTTGATTTAGAAAGAGGCTTTAACATTATTATTGGTGGGAATGTGATTGGACGAGGCTTAACTATTCCAAAACTACAAACGGTTTATTATAGTCGCACTGCTAAAAAACCGAATGCAGATACTTTCTGGCAACATTCGCGTATTTTTGGATATGACCGTGATAAATCATTATTACGGCTTTATATTCCGTTTGATGTCTATTACTTCTTTGTACAACTCAATCAAGCAAATAATCTGATTATTGAGCAGGCAAAAAATTCAGACGGCAATATTCAGGTTATTTATCCGAAAAATATCAATCCAACTCGAAAAAATGTATTGAAATTCGACAGTATCAATCAAATTGTGGGTGGTGTGAATTATTTTCCACTTCACCCAAACGAGGATAATTTGTCGGAGATTAACAAGATTTTGCCTTCTATTTTGAAAGATGAAGTTCAATCTGATTTATATCAAATAGATATAGAAGATTTATTCTTGGTTCTAGATAAATTGGGTCATTATGTCCCAGATGACTGGAATAAGGAAAAATTTATTACTGGTGTAGAAGCATTAAAGGCACAACGTCCAAGTTTTAAAACTTACGTTTTGATCAAAACAGGACGTAAACTTTCTCGAGCAACTGGCACAATGCTTTCGGAAGACGACCGTAAATTAGGAGAAAAATATCCCAATGATTTATTCCTTACACTTTATCAAGTAGTAGGAAATAAAGACAAAGGTTGGCAGGGAGAAGATTTTTGGTTGCCTAACATTAAGTTGCCATATAAGGGACTGGTGTATTGGGGAGTGAAATAACATAGAAAAGGTCGTCTGAAAACAATCATATCGTTTTCAGACGACCTTTTTTATTGAGAAATAACAGGTTTATTTTTTGCTGTCTTTATCCGCATCTTTTTTCGGTGCAGGTTTTTTCGCTGCCAAGCCCAAAGATTTTTGCCATTCGGTTGGATTTTTCACTAAGTCCAAGGCTTTACGGAGCTGATCGTCTTTGGCCGGATTGGGAATGCGGCGGCTGGAGATGTCTTCGCCTTTGTCTTTTTTAGACTTGTCTTTATCGGCTTTGGTTTCGGCGTTGACAGGCGTTTCGTTGCTGCTGTTGACGTCTTGGCCGCCCAGCGGATTACCGATATGGCCGACCAAATCGGCTTCGCGGCTTTCAAAGGCGCGGTCTTTGTCTTTGACTTCAACGTCGGGGACGATGCCTTGCGCTTGAATCGAGCGGTCGTTCGGCGTGTAGTACAGCGCGGTGGTCAATTTGACTGCGCTGCCGCCGGAAAGCGGAATCAGGGTTTGCACTGAGCCTTTGCCGAAACTTTGTGTGCCGACGACGACGGCGCGTTTGTGGTCTTGCAATGCGCCGGCAACGATTTCGGAAGCGGAGGCAGAGCCTGCGTTAATCAGGACGGTCATAGGAATGGTTTTCAGCTCGGCAGGCAATCCGGCCAACGGGTCTTTGCCGCTGGTGGTGATGTAGTCTTCGGCTGTTGCTTTGAGAACCATGCCTTCTTTTTTGTTGCGGCCTTTGGTGCTGACAACGGTTACGTCAGGTTGCAGGAAGGCTGCGGATACGCCGACTGCGCCGTTGAGCAGGCCGCCTGGGTCGTCGCGCAAGTCGAGAATGATGCCTTTGAGCGGACCTTTGTTTTCTTTGACAAGGGCTTGTGCGGCTTCGTTGAGTGCGGCAACGGTGCGCTCTTGGAATTGGGAGACGCGGATGTAGCCGTAGTCTTTTTCAAGCAGGTAATGGCGCACGCTTTTGACTTTGATGATGGCGCGGGTCAGGTTGACGACGATGGGTTTGTCGGCATTTTTGCGTGAAAGGGTCAGGGTGATTTTGGTACCCGGTTTGCCGCGCATTTTTTTGACGGCTTCGCTGACGGTCAGGCCGCGCGTAGAGGTATTGTCGATTTTGACGATGAAGTCGCCGCTTTTTACGCCGGCGCGTTCTGCCGGCGTGTCTTCAATCGGGGCAACGACTTTGACGAAGCCGTCTTCTTGTCCGATTTCCATGCCCAGGCCGCCGAATTCGCCGCTGGTGGATTCTTTCATTTCGGCATAGCCTTTTTTGTCCATATACTCGGAATGCGGATCGAGATCGGACACCATACCTTTCATTGCGCCTTCAAAGAGCTCGGCATCGGGTTTGTCTTGGTAATAATTGGCTTTGATTTGGCCGTACACTTCTGCCATGGTGCGGATGGTCTGCACGGGCAGGGCCTCGTTGTCTTTTTTGTCTTTTTCGGCGGCAAAACTTTGTACACTCAGACTGAGGGCGATGCCGCTAAATGCGCCGAGAGTGTAGATTGCAACTTTTTTCAAAGTGGATTTTGTTGACATTCGTTTGACTTTCTTTTTGTGTACGGTAAGCAAAGTGGTTTTTGTTTTCTCTGAACCCGTTGACTTTATGTGATTTAAACGCTCGGAACAATAAGTTTAAGGTAAAAGTTTGTTGTTTAATGTGCTGAACAGGCGTGAAAATCGTGTTTTATTGTAGTTTATGATGAAAATTCAGACGGCCTGGAGAGAAAATTCACTCAGGCCGTCTGAAACATCAGTTAATCCATGAAAGCGGATTCATGACTTGTCCGTTGTAGCGGACTTCAAGGTAAAGACCGGTTTCGCCCGACGGCAAAGTGCCGCTGGTGCCGATTTTACTGCCGGCATTGACGGCGTAGTTTTGGGCGATGTCGATTTCACTCAAACCAGAGTAAATGCTGACATAGCCGTCGCCGTGGTCGAGGACGACTACTTTGCCGTAGCCTTCAAGCTCGCCGGCAAAAGTAACTGTGCCTGAGGCAATGCTGCTGACCGGAGCCGGAACGGTATTGTAGAACACGCCTTTCCAAACTTCACCATCGCCGCGGTCTTGACCGAACAGGCCTGCCAGTGTGCCGTTAACCGGTTTTTTCAGACGGCCTTGCATACGGCTGAAGCTGTTGGCGTTGCTGACGGTCAAGCCTTGGGTATTTGGGGCTTGCAGTTTCATGTCTTCGTCAGTCAGCGTGGACATGGCGGCGCGTTCGGCTTCGGCTTTTTGTTGGGCGGCAGCCTGCTCTTTGCGTGCTTTTTCAGCGGCGGCCAAACGCGCTTCGGCGGCTTTTTTACGCGCTTCGGCTTCGGCTTTGCGTTGCTCGGCTTTGCGTTTTTCCAAATCTTTCAAGAGATTGTTGAGGCGCTGCTCGTTTTCTCTGTGGTTGATTTTCTTTTGTGCTTCTTTGGCCATTTGCGCGTTTTGACGGCGGCTTTCGGCTTGTTCGGCGGTATTGGTCACGCCTTGTTGACGCAACGAGGCTTGGATATTGGCTTGCAGTTTTTTCAGGTAAGCCAATTCATTGTTGATTTTTTGCTCTTGCGCCGCCAGCTCTTTTTGTTGTTTTTCCAAGTCTCTCATGACTTGGTCGTTGGCGTTGTTGATATAACGCGTGTAACGCAGGAAGCGGGTTTTTTGACCGGCATCGGCGTTTTTCAGGAAGAGGGCGACCGCGTTGGGCTGGCTGTTTTTATAGTTGCCGGACACAAAGCGCGAAATTTGGGCGCGCGTGTTGGAAACTTCGGCTTTCAACTGGTTGGCATCGGCATTGAGTTTTTGGAATTTTTCCCATGCGTCGCGTTGTTTGCGGTTGATGCCGGAGAGGTTGTTGCGTGTTTGTTGCAGCTGTTTGAGCGTGGCATTGACATGGATAATGAAACCCTCGTTGCGTTTGGCAAGGGATTTCTTGGTTTCAATATCGTTGGCGGCGGCAGTCACGGCTGCTTTGAAATCGTTGTCGGCTGAAGAGACGGCTTTAGGCTCAGCTTTAGGCTCGTCTTTTTTGTTTTGCTCTTTGGCTTTTGTGTCTTTTTTAGCGTCTTTTTTGTCTTCAACAGTTTTTTTTGCAGGCTCTTTAGCTTTGGTTTCTTTGGTATCGGCCTTTTTGTCTTCGGCTGCTTTTTTTACTGGTTCTTTGGATTGACGCTCTTTTTTATCCTCAGCCGCTTTTTTGGCAGGCTCTTTGGTTTTGGTTTCTTTAGGTTCTGCTTTTTTTACAGGTTCTTTGGCTTTACTGTCTTTTTTATCTTCAACAGGTTTCTTGTCTTGTTCTTTGGTTTTGCCGGGTTTTGCGGCTGCGGCTTTTTTGTCTTTTACCGTTTCTTTGGGCTCTTCGGCTTTGCGGTTGGCCTTTTTATTGTCGGCAGTGGCTTCGGCGGCTTTAGCCGGTTTGTTTTTGGCTGAAGCGCGTTCGTTTTTGTCGGCGGTTTCTTTCTCTTTGGAGACTTTGGCTTTAACCGCTTTTTTGTCTTCCTCTTTTTCTTTTACGGCTTGTTTTTTTAGAGTTTCTTTTTTGACATCTGCCTTAGCGGCTTCTTTCTCTTTTTTCACGGGCTCAGCTTTTTTGACGGCGGCCGCTTTTTCTTTCGGCGCGTCTTTGGCAGCATAGGTTGGCAGGGAGAAGCTGAGCAGCAGGGCGAGGATGAGGGGTTTGTAACGCATGGTTCGATCTTGCTATTAAAGTAGGAACAATAGGACGGATTATACTGTCTGTCAGGCCGTCTGAAAATAATATTGGGTTGCAATATGGACGAACGGTCTTATATAGTAATGATGGAGTAGGCGGATATGATTCTGCCTGCCTGGAAACTGACAGTCTGCATTGACAGGATATTATGAAAAAATATTTATTAGTAGTGTTGGGCGCCATGGTTTTGGCGGCTTGCGGTAACGATACCGATAAAATCGGACGTGCCAGTACGGTGTTTCATATGTTGGGTAAAAACGACCGTATTGAAGTGGAAGGTTTTGATGATCCTGATGTGCAGGGGGTTGCCTGCTATATTTCGTACGCAAAAAAAGGCGGTTTGAAAGAAACAGTCAATCTGGAAGAAGATGCCAGCGATGCATCGGTTTCCTGCGTGCAAAGTGCGGAAGTCATCCGTTATAACGAGTCTGCAGTTTTGAAACCGCGACAAGTGTTCAAACGCAGTGCCAGCATAGCATTTAAGAGCCAGCAGATTATCCGCTACTATGACCCGAAACGTAAGTCTTTTGCTTATTTGGTATACAGCGATAAAATCGTTCAAGGTTCGCCGAAAAACTCTTTGAGCGCGGTATCGTGTTTTGCCCATGCGAAAACCGATACGCCGGTACCGGCAGGCGGCGCGGTTTACGGCGCCTGCGTGGTGGACGCGCCGATTTCCGACGGCCAAAAATAATAAAATCAGCTTAATAGATTAAGAAGAATATGAATTTAGCCAACCATTTCCTGATTGCCATGCCTCATATGGACGATCCGTTTTTTACGGATACGGTCATTTATGTGTGCGAACACGATGAAGAAGGTGCGCTGGGCATCATCATCAACAAGCCTTCGCCGATTACCATGGACATGATTTTTGCCGCCGCCGACCGCAATATCCCGCTGCGCCTGCAACATGAAAACGTGATGATGGGCGGGCCGGTTCAGATTGAGCGCGGCTATGTCGTGCATACGCCGATCGGCCGCTGGCAAAACAGCATGGTGGTAACCGATAACGTGGCGCTGACTTCTTCGCGTGATGTGATTGAAAACCTGTCTAAAGAAGGTGCGGTGGATAAGGCTTTGATCAGTATCGGTTATTCAAAATGGGGCAAAGGGCAGTTGGAGCGCGAGCTGGCAGAAAATGTTTGGCTGACCGTCCCTGCGGACGAGCATATTCTGTTTGATGTGCCTTACGAACTCCGTTATGCCGCCGCTTTTGAAAAATTGGGCGTCAATCCGAACGCTTTGTTTTCAGGAGTCGGCCATGCCTGAAGCACCAAAAGGCACGGTTTTGGCCTTTGATTTCGGCGAAGCGCGCATCGGCGTGGCGCAGGGCGAGGCGGAGCTGGGTATGACCCATCCGCTGGCGACGGTAACCGGCAACAGTAATGATGAAAAATTCGAGGCCATTGCCAAGCTGGTCAAGGAATGGCAGCCCAAGTATTTTGTGGTCGGCCTGCCGACGCATACTGATGGTACGGAGCATGAGCTGACCCGTTTGAGCCGCAAGTTTGGCCGCCGTTTGCACGGACGTTTTAATTTGCCGGTTTATTGGGTGGACGAAAGGATGTCTTCCCTATACGCGGAAAGCCTGCTTGCTGAAGCCCAAGTATTTGGCCGAAAACAAAAATCCGTGCTTGATCAAGTGGCGGCGCAGGCGATTTTGCAGGGCTTTTTTGAAGGCGGCGCGGCCGAGTATTTCAATGGCCGTGAAGAATAGTACATGGTCCATTATAGAGGCCGTCTGAAACCGGATTTCAGACGGCCTTGGTTTTGTTACGGCTTTGGGATAAAAGAAGTTTAGTTTGGTTAAGCCTGATTTTTTCCGGCATAAATTTTGCTACACTCCGCTTTCTTTTTTTAGACATAAACACATACAAGGAAAAAGTCATGGCACTCATGGACAATCTTTTGAATGCGGCTACCCAAATGTTGGGTGGCAACAGCGAAAACGGCGCACAAGGTTCTCTGACCGATATGGCGATGGATTTGGTTAAACAACAAGGCGGCGTGGGCAACCTGATCAACCAACTGCAACAAGGCGGTTTGGGCGATGCCCTGAGCAGCTGGGTGTCCAACCAATCCAGCAACCTGCCTGTGTCTGGCAGCGACCTGCAAAATGCCTTGGGCAGCGATACCGTGAACCAAATCGCGCAAAAATTCGGCATGGATGCCGGCCAAGCAGGCGATTTGTTGGCAAAAGTGTTGCCAGACTTGGTTGATAAAGCGACGCCTAACGGCACGGCTCAAGATGCGGATGGCTTCGGCTTGGACGACATCGCTTCTATGCTGCTGAAAAACTTTATAAAATAATGAGTTGAATCCTTATGATAAGGCCGTCTGAATCCGTTCGGACGGCCTTATAACTTTTGGTTTACGGTAAATAACCAATTAATCTTTTTCTAACAAAAACGAATGGCTTATCATGCCCACTTCGTTTTATTACAAAAAAGGTCATAAAGATGTCACGTTTAACCATACACACAGTCGAAACCGCTCCTGAAGCCGCCAAACCACGCGTTGAAGCCGTATTGAAAAACAACGGCTTTATTCCTAACCTGATCGGCGTTTTGGCCAATGCGCCGGAGGCTTTGGCGTTTTATCAAGAAGTCGGCAAAATGAATGGTGCCAACAGCCTGACTGCCGGCGAAGTCGAAGTTATTCAAATCATTGCCGCGCGTACCAATGAATGCGGCTTCTGCGTTGCCGGCCACACCAAACTGGCAACCTTGAAAAAACTGCTTTCCGAACAATCCATTAAAGCTGCGCGCGCGTTGGCTGCGGGTGAGTTTGACGATGCCAAACTGAGTGCTTTGGCGACATTCACCCAAGCCGTTATGGCGAAAAAAGGCGCGGTATCCGACGATGAGCTGAAAGCATTCTTCGATGCCGGTTACAACCAACAGCAAGCCGTTGAAGTCGTTATGGGCGTTGCTTTGGCAACCTTGTGCAACTACGTCAACAACCTTGCCAAAACCGAAATCAACCCTGAATTGCAGGCATTTGCCTAATCCCATAAAAGGCCGTCTGAAAATTCAGACGGCCTTTCTTAAAAGAACTCAATATCGCCAAAATATCCAGAGGAAAAAAAATGACACGCGAAGCTTTACTGAACAATGTTGCCGAACTCGTTAAAAGCAAATTAAAACCATTGGTGGACGACATCGACCGCAAAGGCCTGTACCCGAAAGAATTTATGCTGGAATTGGGCAAAATCGGCGGTTTTGCCGCGGCCGGTACGGTTGAAGAAGGCGGCAACGGTTTGGGTTTGGCAACGCAAATCGCCGTATTGCGCGAAATCGGTAAAGAATGCGGCGCAACTTCGTTCAGCGCATGGTGTCAGGCGGCTTGCGCGTGGTATCTGCACCAATCCCCCAACCAAGCGGTTAAAGACAAATATTTGGCCGATATTCTGCAGGGCAAAGTTTTGGCCGGTACGGGTATGTCCAATACCGTCAAACACCTTGCCGGTATCGAAAAACACAACCTGCAAGCCGAACGCGTTGAAGGCGGCTACAAAATCAACGGCGCTTTGCCTTGGGTATCCAATATCGGCGAAGACCACATTTGGGCGAATACCGCCCAAATCGGCGACAGCTATGTGATGTTTATCACCGGCGGCCAATGGGAAGGCGTTACCCTGCAAAACTGTCCTGAGTTCTGCGGTTTGGAAGGCACGCGCACTTACAGCCTGAATTTTAAAGACGTGTTTATTCCCGATGAAGATGTGATTGCTGCGCCTGAGCAGTTCCAGTCTTATATCCCGACCATTAAAGCCGGTTTCATTTTGCTGCAAATGGGTATCGGCGCCGGTGTGATTGACGGTGCGCTCGGCATTATCCGCATGGCCAATGTGGTGAACGCAGAAGTGAACGCTTACCTCGACCACAGTTACGATGAATTGAAAGCCGCTTTGGACGGCGCATGGGCGGAAACCGAACGTCTTGCCGATGATGCGTGGAACAATAAACCCGATACGCTGGCAACCTTGAAACTGCGTGAAGCGGCTGCCGTATTGGCATTGAACGCCACTCAATCTGCCGCATTGCATGCAGGCGCGAAAGGCTATCTGATGCGCAGCCCGGCACAACGCCGCGTCCGCGAGGCCATGTTCGTCGCCATCGTAACACCGGCCATCAAACACCTGCGCAAAGAAATCGCCGCTTTGGAAGCAGCGCAATAAATTCAAAATATCAACAATAAGACACACGAAAGGCCGTCTGAAAATACGGTTTCAGACGGCCTTTCAAAATGGAAGGAACACCAAATGGCTCAATATATGTGCGGCCCTTGCGGCTGGATTTACGATGAAGATGTCGGCGACCCCGAACACGGCCTGCCGGCAGGTACCAAGTTCGAAGACATCCCCGACGACTGGAAATGCCCTGAATGCGGCGTAGGTAAAGAAGATTTCTACCTTCTGGACTTCACCATATAAATTATCCGATTATTTAATAAAAAGGCCGTCTGAAGTTTCAGACGGCCTTTGTTTGCTTAATCGTCAGCGGTAGAGCGAAACAATGGTTTCAGCCGCTTTGACACAGCTTTCCACGTCGGCAACCAAAGCGATGCGGACGTAGCCTTCGCCCGGATTGCCTTGCTCGGTATCACGGGCAAGGAAGCGGCCGGGCAACACTTGGATGGCGGCTTTCTGCCACAGGTTGCGCGTGAATGCCAAATCGTCGCCGTCGGGAACTTTCAGCCAAATGTAGAACGATGCGTCAGGCAGTTTGACATCGAATGCTTGTTGCAAGATCGGAATGACGCGGTCGAATTTTTCTTGGTAGAGGCGGCGATTGGCAATGACGTGTTCTTCGTCGTTCCAAGCAGCAATGCTGGCACGTTGGACAGGAATGCTCATCGCGCTGCCGTGGTAAGTACGGTAGAGCAGGAAGTTTTTGAGCAACTCGGCATCGCCTGCGACAAAGCCGGAACGCAAACCGGGGACGTTGGAGCGTTTGGACAGGCTGGTAAACATAATAATGTTGTGCGTGCCGCGTCCTAATTGCGCCGCAGCCTGCAAGCCGCCGATCGGTTTGTTGTCGTCAAAATAAATTTCGGAATAGCATTCGTCAGAGGCAATAATGAAGCCGTATTTGTCTTGCAAATCAAAAATTTCTTTCCAGTCTTCTAATTGCAGGACGCTGCCGCTCGGATTGTTGGGCGAGCAGACAATCAGGACTTTGGTGCGCCGCCATACGTCTTCGGGCAGGCTGCTCCAATCGGGATTAAAGCTGGGTGCCGGACAGTTGGCAAAATGGATTTCGCCACCGCCCAATATAGTCGCGCCTTCATAAATTTGATAGAACGGATTAGGGCTGATAACGACCGGTTTGGGGCCGTCTGAAGCCGGATTCAAAACGGTTTGGATGAAGGAGAACAATGCTTCCCGGCTGCCCAATACGGGTAGGATTTCATCGTCGGGATTGAGGCTCAAACCATCATAACGGCGGGCAACCCATTCGGCGCAGGCTTGGCGCAGTTCGGGCAGGCCTGCGGTCAGCGGATATTTTTCCAGTTCGTGCAGGGAGGCTGTCAGCGCATCAGTGATGACTTTAGGCGTCGGGTGTTTCGGCTCGCCGATTTGCAGATGAATGGGGGTTACGCCTGCGGGTGCGTCAATGCCTTGCATGGCTTCACGCAAGCGGGCAAAAGGATAGGGTTTGAGGTGGTTCAATAATGGATTCATGATGTTTCTGCTGGATAAATTCAGGCGATAATCTTAGCATTTTTTAGATGGATTGGGACAAAAAGGCCGTCTGAAAACAGGGTTGAATGTTTTTCAGACGGCCTTTTGAGTGTTGATACGTTTATTTGGCAGGGACGGCAGGCAAGGAACCGTTTAAGAGATATTGAATGGTTTCTTGAACCGTACGGATGGCATTACCAAACGGCAACGGGTCTTTACCGCGGAAAAACAGGCCTTTATCGACTTCGCCACGGAATGCGGCGGAAAGTTGGATGTCGATACAGAATTGACCGGCTTTGGCCAAACCGTCGCGCAAACCGCAGCTGGTCAGGCAGTTTAGGCCTTGGGTGCAACGGCGCGGATCGTTTTTGGCGTTGGCTTGCAATTTGGCTTCGCGTTTGATGTAGCTGTCGAGGAATTTGGTGCGCACGCCGCGTGCAGGCAAACCGGCGACAGACATGAATTCAACTACTTTTTCGGTTTCCGCACCGGCCAGCGTTTTTTTGAAGTTGATGTGGGCATCGCCTTCTTCGGTTACGGCAAATGCGGTACCGATTTGGACGGCGGATGCGCCCCAGTTTTTCAAGGCTGTTTTGACTTTTTCAAAGTTTGCCATACCGCCGGCGAGTACCAACGGGATTTTTTCGCTTTCCAAACCTAAGTTTTTGAATACTTCAAATGTCTCTTCAATGACGCGTTTGAACTCGAATTTGGCATCGTTTACGCCGTCAACGGTTGCCGCACCCAAGTGGCCGGCTGCGTGGGCAGGGTGTTCGATAACGATGGCATCGGGCAAAACGCCTTTTTTCATCCAACGTTTCAAAACGATATTGATACCGCGTGATTCGGACAAGATAGGGAAAAGGGCGACATCTTTGTGGTAGCCTTCGGCCATTTCCGGCAAGTCCAAAGGCAAACCTGCGCCCATTACAATCGCGTCCGCACCGGATTCGCAGGCCTGGCGGACGTAGGCGGCATGGTCTTTGACGGCTTTCATGACGTTGACGGCAATCATGCCTTTGCCTTCTGAATCGGCTTTGGCTTTTTTGATTTCGCGGTCAAGCGCGATGCAGTTGAGGCGGGTGTATTTTTCTTCGCTGGAATTGATTTTCGATTCGGCCAGCAAATCTTCATGCAAGTGGCGCAAATCGACGCTGGCGATGGTACCCACGCCGTTTTCTCGTGCAACCGCGCTGGAGAGTTTTGATGCGGAAACGCCTACACCCATGCCGCCCTGTACGACGGGAATCAGTGATTTGTCACGGATAATCAATGGGTCAAAGTTGTTTTGCATGAATGCTCCTTCATAGATTCTGGGTGGTGCCGTCTGAAATCCTATGAAATGGATTGGATAACGGGCTGATGTGTATATCAATAAGTGTGTTTTTCGCCGCCGTTTTTCAGACGGCATGAGGCGTGTTTTTAAAATTTTAGGAATTATACTCTAAGTTAGTGTAAAAATTAGAGTATTAATACAGTTTTTTTGAAGGAAAAATTGAAAAGTATTGTTAATAAAGGAATAAATTTTATGATGGATTGGATTGCGGAGGAGAAATTGCAAACAAAATCTACAAAGAAAAAGGCCGTCTGAAATTTCAGACGGCCTTAAGTATGGGAATCAGACAGAGGTCAGATTACATTTGTTTTTTAGCAGCATCGATGGCGCGTTGGTCAGGGTTGATCAAGATTTCAACGCGGCGGTTTTGTGCGCGGCCTTCAACAGTGGCGTTAGAAGCGATGGGTTGGCGGGAACCGTAACCGAAAGTGCTCAAACGGGTGCTGCTTACGCCGCGGGATTGCAGGAAGGTGGCAACAGATTCGGCGCGGTTGCGAGACAATGGCTCGTTGATGGCATCGTTACCGGTGTTATCGGTGTGGCCGTTGATGGTCAAGGTAGTATCAGGATATTGAACCAAAGTTTGTGCAGCGGCAGACAAAGCGCTTTGAGCTTGGCCGCTCAGGGCGGCGCTGCCGGTGGCGAAGGTTACGTTTTCAGGCATCACCAGTTTGATTTGGTTGCCTTGGCGTTCGACTTCGATATTGGTGTTGGCCAGGCTTTGACGCAGTTTTTTCTCTTGGTAGTCCATGTAACCGCCGATACCGGCACCTACTGCACCACAAGCCAATGCGGAGTTACGCGCACCTTTACCACCGTGGGTCAGCGCACCAACGATGCCGCAAACAGCCGCACCGCCCAAGCCGTACATGGCGGTTTTGCTGGCGGATTGTTGGCCGGTAACAGGATCAGTTACACAGCCGGTGAGCGCCAAAGGAATTGCAGTGGCAATAACGGTCAGGGGTTTCAAGAATTTCATGTCGTATCCTCTTTTTAGATGACGGCTCGGGCCGTCTGAAAAAAATGAATAAAAACCGCGTGGGTCATTACGGATTTATGATACCCAATATCCGAAACGCAAAAGAATGGGTTTAACCCGATATTACGAAAATATTTGCCAGTTAACATAATTCTGAAGCATTTCTGCATTTTTCTGGCAGCTTGGCCGTTTTGCAGTGAAATAACCAGCAAAGTTTTTTACAGTTTCTTCCGTTTTTTCTGCTTGCGGCGATACCAGTTGACGAATGCCCATTTCAATCTGACCTTGACGTCATATCCTACTGAACCCGCACCCAGTATGAGCAAAACGGCGGAAACGGGCAGGGCGAAATGATGGCCGACCAGATGATAACCCCATGCGCCAACCACGCCGCCCAGCAAAAACGACAGCATCAAGCCGCTCAAAAGCCACATTTTCGGTTTGTTGACGCGGACGTGCGGCAGGCGCGGATGATGCTGTTTGGAGTAATAAAGCGCGCGTGAAATTTCAATGCCCAAGTCGGTCGCTGTGCCGGTCATGTGGGTGGAGCGGATGGCGCCGCCGGAAAGAAGCGTGATAACCGTATTGTGCATTCCCATAATAAAACACAATAAAAACAATGCTAAAGACGGCATAATAAAATCAGATCCGCCAAAATCCCACTCCATCGCAGCAATACCGAACCAGCCGAATATCAACAGATAAACTGCTTCCAGCCACATGGAAAAACCAAAGCTGCCACGGAAACGCATTTGTTGCGTCCATAAAATCACCCAACCCGAATGCGCGGCTCCGGCAACAAAACACAACACACTGATTGTGGCAATAATGGCCACACTCCACTCTTGAAGATACAAAACATCTGCCAACAGCGACATTGAGCCGGTAACGTGGGAGGTATAACGTGAGAATGCGAAGTAACCGCCGGCATTAATCGCACCGGCAAGAAAGGCCATGATGTAGCCCAGCCGTCTGAAACGGGCATCGGAAATATTGTGTTCGTGCAGATACGGGCGGTCCGCCTGCCAAAACGGCGGCGTGTGTTGCCTGTGGTGGCGCAATCGGTAGGAGTGGGGCGGTTTGTCAGCGTTCATTGAGTGGGTTTGGAGTTAAACATTCATACAGGGTGTATTTTATATGCAACTGTCTGCCGATAAGAACAAATAATCTAAAGTGTCCCCAAGTTGCCACACTTGCCCATTACAAGATGAGGGCGTACATTAATAGCCATATATGAGTATAAGGAAACATCCAATGAATCCTATCCGCCTGACCTTATTGTTTGGCGCCGTTGCATTGCTGGCCGCCTGCGCCACCACGCCCGAGCAAAAAGCCGCACGCGCCCAAGCGCAGAAACGCTATGAACAGGATCTTCAAGTACATCTTGCCGCCCAATGCGATCAGGAAACAGCCGCGCTGATCCGCCGCAAATTTGACGAAGAAGGCAAACCCGGTGCTGCAACTGCGGAACAAAAAGCCTTCCGCCTCAAATATATCGACAAAGTTTCCGATCCGATGTTCCAAGCCTGCTACAAAATGGCATGGCAAAACTATATTTCCCAAGAACAGCTGCGCGAAGCCCGCTACTATCGCTATTACGACGATTGGGGCTATCCGTTTGGCCGTTATCCTTGGTGGTGGTAAGGTATTAACAAATTTTAGGGCCGTCTGAAAGCATATATTTATTGGTTTCAGACGGCCTAAGGTTTATTGAAACGGCAATAACGTTTACAATAGCCGCCTATTCAAACACACTACCCACCACCCATGAACATCTGGCTTGGACAGCGACACCCGCCCCAATTTCCGCAAGGAGCCGCCGTAACCATCGGCAACTTCGACGGCGTACACCTCGGGCACAAACATATCCTGCAAAAACTCAAACGAGAGGCAGACCGGCGCGGTCTGCCTGTTGTCGTTGTTATTTTTGAGCCTCAGCCCAAAGAGTTTTTTGCGCGTAAAGCCGGGAAAAAGCTACCTTACCGCATCAGTCCGCTGCGTACCAAATTACGCCTTTTGCGTGAAACCGGCTGCGTGGATGCCGTTTGGGTTTTGCGCTTTAACCAAACTTTCTCCGAGATGAGCGCACAAGCGTTTATCGACCGGCTTTTGCGAAAAACGCTCAATACGCGTTATCTGCTGATTGGCGATGATTTCCGTTTCGGTGCGGGTCGGGAAGGCTGTTTTGAACTTTTGGCACAACAGCCCGATATGCAAACCGAGTGCACACCGTCCGTTATCGTTGAAGACATCCGCACCAGCAGTACCGCCGTCCGCCAAGCCCTTTCAGACGGCAAGTTGGAATACGCCAAAAAACTGTTGGGGCACGATTATGTATTAAGCGGCAAGGTCAAACATGGCCAAAAACTCGGCCGCACCATCAACGCGCCTACCGCCAACGTCCAGCTTCCCCCGTATCATTATGCGCTAAGCGGCGTATTTGTCGTCGAAGCTGACGGCGCATTCGGTACGCGCCGGGGCGTGGCCAGCTTTGGTTTTAACCCCACTGTCAGCAACAATCGTTCGCAAAAGTTGGAAGTCCACCTGTTCGATTTCAGCGGCGATTTGTACGGCCAGCGCATCTTCGTCCGTTTCCTGCACAAACTGCGAGACGAGAAAAAATTTGAAAGTATAGAAGCATTGAAAACCCAAATTTTGCAAGATATGGAAGATGCAAAGGTTTGGAAACCATAGAAACGCTTCTATACGCTTATAAAATCAAGTCAATTGGGCTACAATAAGTCCTTTGAATTCTTTCAGACGGCCTGTTCTTTTTAAAATGAGCAATCAGGCCGTCTGAAACCGAAATACCGCAACAATAGAGATTAGAAAATGACCGATTACAGTAAAACCGTAAACCTGCTCGAAAGCCCGTTCCCAATGCGCGGCAATCTTGCCAAGCGCGAGCCTGCATGGCTGAAAAGCTGGTACGAGCAAAAACGCTACCAAAAACTGCGCGAAATCGCCAAAGGCCGTCCGAAATTCATCCTGCACGACGGTCCTCCGTATGCCAACGGCGACATCCACATCGGTCATGCCGTCAACAAAATCCTCAAAGACATCATTATCCGCAGCAAAACCCAAGCCGGTTTTGATGCGCCTTATGTACCGGGCTGGGACTGCCACGGCCTGCCCATCGAAGTGATGGTAGAAAAGCTGCACGGCAAAGACATGCCCAAAGCCCGTTTCCGCGAATTGTGCCGCGAATACGCCGCCGAACAGATTGCCCGTCAGAAAAAAGACTTTATCCGCCTGGGCGTATTGGGCGACTGGGACAATCCTTACCTGACCATGGATTTCAAAACCGAGGCCGATACCGTGCGTATGCTCGGCGAAATCTACAAATCGGGCTATCTCTACCGCGGTGCAAAACCGGTTCAGTTCTGCTTGGACTGCGGCTCTTCGCTGGCCGAAGCCGAAGTGGAATACAAAGACAAAGTATCGCCTGCGATTGACGTTGCCTATCCGTTTAAAGACAATGTCGCGCTTGCCGCCGCATTCGGTTTGCCAGGTATCGAAGGCACAGCGTTTGCCGTCATCTGGACAACTACGCCTTGGACGCTGCCTGCGAGCCAAGCTGTTTCAGCCGGCGCAGACGTGGTGTATCAACTGATTGATACGCCTAAAGGCAAATTGGTATTGGCGAAAGATTTGGCAGAAGACGCGCTCAAACGCTACGGCTTTTCAGACGGCATTTCTATTCTTTCCGAAACCACCGGCGATAAGCTGGAAAACCTGCACATGAATCATCCGTTCCTCGAACGCGATATTCTCATGCTTAACGGCGAACACGTTACCACCGATGCCGGTACCGGCTTGGTGCATACTGCGCCTGCTCATGGTTTGGAAGACTACGCCGTCTGCAATAAATACGGCATCGAGCTTTACAACCCCGTCAACGCCGAAGGCCGATACATCAGCGAAACGCCGCGCGTTGCCGGTATGAGCGTTTGGGAAGCGAATCCCGTCATCCTTCAATGGCTGGAAGAAACCGGCCACCTCTTGGCAAGCAACAAAATCGAACACAGCTATGCCCACTGCTGGCGTCATAAAACGCCGCTGATTTACCGCGCGACGGGTCAATGGTTTGTCGGTATGGATAAAGCAGGTGCCGATGGTAAAACCCTGCGCGACAAAGCCATCAAAGCCGTGGACGACACCGAATTCTTCCCGTCTTGGGGTCGCGCGCGCTTGGAAGCCATGATCGAAGGCCGTCCTGACTGGGTGGTTTCGCGCCAACGCTATTGGGGCACGCCGATGACCTTCTTTGTTCACAAAGAAACCGGTGAGCTGCATCCGAACTCCGCCGAGCTTTTGGAGAAAGTAGCACAACGTATCGAAGAAAAAGGCATCGAGGCATGGTTCTCACTCGATAAAAGCGAATTATTGAGTGCAGAAGATTGCGAAAACTACGACAAACTTTCCGACACGATGGACGTATGGTTCGACTCCGGATCGACCCATTATTCCGTCTTGAAGCAGCGCAAAGAATTGGACTGGCCCGCCGACCTCTACCTCGAAGGCAGCGACCAACACCGCGGCTGGTTCCAATCCTCCATGCTGACCGGCTGCGCCTCATCCATGGGCCGCGCCCCGTACAAACAGCTCCTGACCCACGGTTTTGTGGTTGACCAAAACGGCCGCAAAATGTCGAAATCCATCGGCAACGTCGTCGCGCCGCAAGAAGTCTATAACGAATTCGGCGCAGACATCCTGCGCCTGTGGGCGGCATCCACCGATTACAGCGGCGAATTGGCGATTTCCAAAGAAATCCTCAAACGCGTTACCGAAAGCTACCGTCGTATCCGCAACACCTTGAGCTTCCTGTTTGCCAACCTCAGCGACTTCAATCCTATTGAAGATGCCGTGCAACAGGCAGACATGGTGGAAATCGACCGCTATGCCTTGGTATTGGCACGTCAACTGCAAGAGCGTCTGGCTGGCGACTTCTATCCTCGCTACGCCTTCCACTTTGCTGTAAAAGACATTGTTTCTTTCTGCTCGGAAGATTTGGGCGCGTTCTACCTCGACATCCTGAAAGACCGCCTCTACACCACAAAAGCCGACAGCCACGCCCGCCGCAGCGCGCAAACCGCCTTGTACCACATCACGCGCAGCCTGGTTCTCTTGATTGCACCGATTTTGTGCTTCACCGGCGAAGAAGCGTGGGACATCATCGGCGGCGGCGAAGAAGACAGCGTCCTCTTCCACACCTGGCATGAGTTCCCACCTATCAACGAAAAAGCCGAAGCCGAACTGGTGAAAAAATGGACGGCAATCCGCGAAGCCCGCGAAGCGGTAACTGCCGCCATCGAGCCTCTGCGTACGGATAAAACCGTCGGTTCTTCATTGCAAGCCGAAACCGAAATTACGGCTCCGGAAGAAATTGCCGACTATCTGAACACTTTGGGCGAAGAATTGCGTTTTGCTTTGCTGGTGTCTAAAGCTGAAGTGAAAGTCGGCGATGAACTTGCTGTAACCGCCAAAGCCAGCGACGGCGAAAAATGCGAACGCTGCTGGCACTATACCCACGATGTGGGCGCAGTTGCAGGCCATGAAACCATCTGTAAACGTTGTGCCGACAACGTTGACGGTAAAGGCGAAGACAGACATTACGCTTAATTGTTTGGTCTAAGATAAAGGCCGTCTGAAAACTTTGGTAATAGGTTTTCAGACGGCCTTTGTTTATTGAATCTGTTTCGTATAGCGAATAGATTTTGAAAGGGAATTGGGATTTGTAGTTTTGATAAATAGAGATAGTCAGTATGGGCATAGTGGATTTGACGCATGTTGAAAAATATATTCTCGTATAAAGTAACTTTCAAATGGCTTACTTATCCGTGAAGTATGGACATATTTTGAACCTTCAAATAGCCTCATATTTACATTTTTATCCTTAAACGAACTTTCGTTTTATCCAATATAAAAGGCCGTCTGAAACAAGTTTTCAGACGGCCTCCAGCTATTCTATTGCTAAGTAGAAATTAACGGGCAGAGCAAGAAGTTTCTACTTTGTTGCCGTATGGGTCAGTGAAGCCGAAGAATGCTTCGCTGCCTTTTTGATGCCATTCAGCGCCTTTGCCGAACAGGCCTTGGTTGGCAACATAGCGTTCACCTGAACCTGCAACGGCAGAAGACAGGGTGGCAACTTTGTCGTCAAGGCGCAGTTCAACTTGGTTGGTGCTCAGGTTGCGGACTTGTACAGACAGGCCGTTTTCGCAGCTGAATGATTGAACACGGCTATGGTTGTGCATGTCATGATGTTGGTGGCCATGTTCGTGTGCATGATTGTGCTCATGACGTTGACCATGGTCATGGCGATGGGCTTCAGGTGCGGCGCAGGCAGCGAGGCTCATGGCGGCGGCAATTGCAAGCAGGGCTTTTACTTTCATTTTTGACTCCTATGGTCAGTGTTGAAGGAAGAATGTAGCGGCATGTTATAAATATCTTTATGGCTTCACAATAGGGATAACCATTATTTACTTTTTCTTCCTGTTTCCGGGAGTATGGCAGGATTTTTTGTAGTTTTGATATAAATGATTAATGCCGGTTGAAAAAAAGCCGCACTTGCGCTAGAGGTAAACGAAAGTGCGGAAAATTCAGAGAGTTACATTGAAATATGGGTTGAGCCACTTAACGCTGGCGTGCTTTAAAGCGAGGGTTGCTCTTGCAAATAACGTACACTTTGCCTTTTCGGCGGACAATTTGGCAGTCGCGGTGTCGTTTTTTTGCAGTTTTCAGGGAGGAGAGGACTTGCATCATTTATCCTTTCTGAAGGAAGACATCATGGATTGGTAACGTTGGTTGAACTTGCTGGCGCGGCCTTCGATATTGACATTGCGTTGTTTGCCTGTGTACACGGGGTGGGACGCAGAAGAAGTATCAAGCGAAAAGAGGGGATACTCTATGCCGTCTTTCCAAACCATGGTTTTGCCGTGGGTATTGGCGCATGAACGGATGAGCCATCCTTGGTCTGCGCCGCTGTCGTAAAACAGGACGGTACGATAGTTGTCCGGGTGGATATCGGGTTTCATTTTTTTCTCCAGTAAATGTTATGGTATAACATTATACTCCTAGAAAAAGAGCAGGCAAGTGTTTTTTGTTTTTCTTTATCACGGGGTTGCGGCATTTTGATAAAATATGCTGTTTCAGACGGCCTTTTTTCATGAGGCCGTCTGAAACATTTTGTTTTCTGATGATAGGAATATGATGTATCTGCATAAGGGTTTCAGATTGGGTGGTGCGGTAAGCAAGGTGATGCCGATTGTCCATGTATTGTCCAAGCTGGGGCTGTTGTTTTCATTGCTGTTGGCCGTGCCGACGCTGATGTCGTATTTTTATCACGACAGCGCGTTTTTCGTATTTGCCTATACGGCTTTGACTGTGTTGCTGGTGTCGTGCGTAACTTGGGTGCTGACGCTGCGTTTCAACCGTGAATTGCGGCCGCGCGACGGATTTACCCTGGTACTGATGCTGTGGCTGGCTTTTGCTGTCGTGGCGGCGATGCCGATTTATTTCTATATGCCGTCCATGAGTTTTACCGATGCATTTTTTGAAGCGATGTCGGGGTTGACGACGACGGGTGCGACCGTGATTTCCGGCTTGGATACGCTGGCGCCGTCGGTAAACTTTTGGCGGCACATGCTCAACTGGCTTGGCGGTATGGGTATTATCGTGCTGGCTGTGGCAATTTTGCCGATGTTGGGCGTGGGGGGCACGCAGCTTTTCAAAGCCGAAATTCCGGGTATGGATAAAGAAAGCAAGATGGCTCCCCGTATTTCGCAAGTGGCCAAACGGCTATGGTTTGCTTATGCGCTGACAACCGCCGCTGCCTTTGTGTCCTTGCATATTGCCGGCATGGGCTGGTTTGACGCCTTATGCCATGCGATGTCGGCCGTGGCTTTGGGCGGTTTTTCGACACATGATGACAGCGTTGCCTATTTTGATTCTGTGGCAGTCGAATGGACGTTGATGTTTTTTACTGTCTGGGGCGGTATTAATTTTGCCAGCCATTTTACTGCGCTGGGCAACCGCTCTTGGCGGGTGTATTGGAAGGATGAAGAATGCCGCACCATGCTGCTGGTTTTGTCGGGCAGTATTTTGATTTCGGCATTGTATCTGTGGCAGCAGGACGTGTACCAAAGCCTTGGCGAAGCTTTGCGTTTTGTCAGCTTCAACTTTGTGTCCATCGGATTAGCCAGCGGTTTTTCCAATGCCGACTTTGCGCAATGGCCGCTGATTGTGTCGTTATGGATGTTTTTCCTGTCGAACGTCTTGGCAAGCTCAGGCTCTATGGGCGGCGGTATTAAAAATGTGCGCGCTTTGGTGTTGTTCAAATTCAGCTTGCGCGAGATGTTGATTTTGCTGCACCCGCGTGCGGTTCGTACGGTAAAGGTCAACAACAACTCCATTCCGGATCGTATGGCGCTGACCGTTATGTCGTTCATTTTTATTTATTTTATGACGGTCATCGTATTCAGCTTTTTACTGATGGCCGCAGGCTTGGACTTTTTATCCGCCTTCACGGCAGTCATTGCCTGTATTACCAATGCCGGCCCGGGCTTGGGTGCAGTCGGTCCGTCGCATAATTATGCCGCGCTGAGTGATGTGCAGAAATGGTTGTGTGCGGCAGTGATGCTGTTGGGACGTTTGGAAATTTTTACTGTTTTAATTTTGTTTACTCCGGCATATTGGAAGAAATAAGTGTAGAAAAAGGCCGTCTGAAATTTCAGACGGCTTTTTATAAATAGCTGAATTTAAGCGTATTGCTTGAGCAATTCTTTAAATTGTTCGCCGGTTTCAGTGTGTTTCAGACCGTAAGCCACGGTTGCTTCAAGGTAACCCAATTTGCTGCCGCAGTCATAGCGCTTGCCTTCAAATGCGTGAGCCAAAACAAACTCATGATCAAGCAGGCGGGCGATACCGTCGGTCAGTTGGATTTCACCGCCGGCACCGCGCGGCAGGTTGGTCAACAAGTCAAAAATACGCGGGGTCAGGATGTAACGGCCGACAACGGCGAGGTTGGAAGGCGCTTCTTCCGGTTTGGGTTTTTCAACGATGTTGATAATACGTTGATAGTTTTTCAGCTGCTCGACTTCGACAATACCGTAAGAACCGGTTTGGGAAGGATCGATGGTTTCAACGCCTAAAACGCTGTTGCCGCTTTGGTTGTACACGTCAACCATTTGTTTTAGCGCGCCTTTAGGCGCATCAATTAAATCGTCTGCCAAAATAACGGCAAAAGGTTCATCGCCAACAGCAGCTTGAGCGCATAACACGGCATGGCCCAAACCCAACGCTTCGGTTTGACGGATGTACAAGCAGGTAATGTTGGAAGGCAGGATATCGCGAACGTGCGCCAGCAGTTTGTCTTTTTGACGCAATTCCAATTCGGTTTCCAACTCGTATGCTTTGTCGAAGTGGTCTTCGATGCTGCGTTTGTTACGGCCGGTGATGAATACCATTTCGGTACAGCCGGCTTCAACCGCTTCTTCGACTGCATATTGAATCAGAGGTCTGTCCACGATAGGCAGCATTTCTTTGGGGCTGGCTTTGGTTGCAGGCAGGAAACGGGTGCCCATACCGGCGACAGGGAAGACGCATTTTTTAATGGGTTTCATATTATTATCCTATTTGATTAAGGGTTATACCCCAAAAGTGTAAAGGTGTAGTCGTATGTAGTAATGATACCACATGATAAAGTATCAGTCGGTTTAAAAGGCGGATTGCTCATAGATACTGTCTTATCTCAGCAACGACAGCAATTCTTCTTCACTCAATACGGCTATGCCCAGCGTTTGGGCTTTTTCCAATTTACTGCCTGCTGCTTCTCCTGTGACAACGTAGTCGGTTTTTTTAGATACGCTGCCGGAAACTTTACCGCCTGCGGCTTCGATCAGGGCTTGGGCTTGGTCACGTTTGAGCGTGGGTAAAGTCCCTGTCAATACAAAGGTTTTACCTGCTACGGCCTCATTAATGCCGTCTAAAATAGTTTCATCTTGAAGATTAGACAGCGTTTGAGCAAAGAAAGTTTTCATATTTTCAAGCAGGGCTGCGTTTTGCGGTTTGCTTCGCCAGGCTTGCCAATCGGCAGGCAACGCTTTATCGCTTTGCAGACCTTCTATGCTTTGTCCGGCGAGTTCCCACAAGGCCAGTGCTTTGGTTTCGCTGATTTTAAAATCGGGCAGACGGGCAATCCAGCGTTGCGGCTCGGCATGGCGCAGCGGCGGGATGGTGACAGCCTGGCTTTGCGGGGCAACACCTACAGCCAGCAGCTCGTCTATCATCGCCTGTTGCGCTTCTTGGGCAAAAAAGTGGGCGATGGAGCGGGCAACCACCGTGCCGATATCGGGCAGGCAGGCGAGGATGGGTTCGGGTGCGCGGCGGACGTGTTCGAGCGTACCGAATGCCTGCGCCAGCGTTTTAGCGGTGCGTTCGCCGACGTGACGGATGCCGAGGGCAAAAAGGAAGCGCGCAAGTTCGGGCGTTTTGCTGGCTTCTATGCCTGCAAGGATGTTTTCTGCCCATTTGGTCGGCTGTTTTTTACTGGTTTTGCTAAGCAGGGTAATGCCAGTCTCGCCTTCAAAGTCTCCAATTTCACTGTTTGATGGTTCTTCCTCATTAGCCGATGCTTTGTCCGCCATTTCCTTCATTTTTTGCAGGGTCGGAATATCGAGGCGGTAGAGGTCGGCAAAATGGCGGACGAGGTCTTGGGCGACCAGCTGCTCGATTTGTTTTTGACCGAGTCCGTCGATGTCCATGGCTTTGCGTGAGGCGAAGTGGATTAAACCTTGCGCGCGTTGTGCTTGGCAAAGCATACCGCCGCTGCATCGGGCAACTGCTTCGCCTTCTTCACGTTCGATTTCGCTGCGGCAGATAGGGCAATGGGTGGGCAGGCGGTAGGGTTTGTGAAGCGGTTCGGCTTGGGTTTTAGAAGGTGTTTCGGCAAACAAATCGTCTTGCAGGCCGTCTGAAACGGTAACGTTAGCCTCTTGCATTGGGCGGCGTTCGAAAATCACGCGCACCACCTCGGGAATCACGTCTCCGGCGCGACGTACGACAACGGTATCGCCAACGCGCACGTCTTTGCGCGATACTTCGTCCTGATTGTGCAACGTAGCATTGGTTACGGTAACGCCGCCGACGAATACAGGTTGCAGGCGGGCAACCGGGGTTACTGCGCCGGTTCGCCCGATTTGTACATCAATGGCTTCGACAATGGTCAATGCTTCTTCGGCAGGGAATTTGTGGGCAATGGCCCAGCGCGGCGCGCGTGAGATGAAGCCGAGTTCGCGCTGTTGCGTCAAGCTGTTGACCTTGACCACCATGCCGTCGATTTCGTAGGGTAATGTAGGGCGTTTTTGCTGCATTTGTTCGTAAAATGCCAATACTTCGTCGATATTTGGGAAGCAGCCGAAATTACCGTCAGGCAGGCTGAAGCCAAGCTCTTTACAGTAGCTCAGCTCTTGCAGGTGTTCTTCCGCGACAAAACCGCCTTGTTGTCGGGCGATGGAATAGGGAAAGAAATGCAGTTTGCGCTGTGCCGTAATGCGCGAATCGAGTTGGCGTAAACTACCGGCGGCGGCATTGCGCGGATTGGCGAAAGGTTTTTGTCCGTTTTCAGCTTGTCGTGCGTTTAAAGCGGCAAAATCGGCTTTGAGCATCAATACTTCGCCGCGTATTTCGATAAGCTCGGGAATATTTTCTCCATGCAGGCGCAGGGGAATGTTGGATACGGTTTTGACGTTTTGGGTAACGTCTTCGCCTGTGGTGCCGTCGCCACGCGTTGCCGCTTGAATCAATACGCCGTCGCGGTAGAGCAGGCTGATGGCCAGACCGTCAAATTTAGGTTCGATAACGTATTCCGGTTTTTCGCCGTTCAAACCGCCACGCACGCGCTCATCGAAAGCATACATTTCGGCATGGTCGAATACGCCGTTTTCATCTTGTGGCGAGAAGGCGTTGGTCAGCGACAGCATCGGTACTTCGTGGCGTACTTCGGCAAAGCCTGCCAGAGGCTCGCCACCGACGCGCTGGGTCGGGCTGTCAGGCAGTTTGAGCTCGGGATGGTTTCGCTCCAACGCTTCGAGTTCGCGGAACAATTTGTCGTATTCGGCATCGGGTACGCTGGGCGCGTCGAGGGTGTAGTATTCGTAGGCGTAGCGGTTGAGGAGGTCGGTCAGGTATTTGATACGTTGTGCAGTCGGATTCATGAGCAATCGAAATAGAGTTTTCAGACGGCCTGATGATAGAGAGGCAGTCTGAAAATCGATGAATATTGAAGATGAAGCGATTTTACCTGAAAAAAGCGGATATGCCGTCATTGCATATCCGCTTTTTGATTGGGGAAGTTTAAGAGAACAGGCGCAGGGCTTGTTTGCTGCCGGGTTTGAGGCCGACTTTAAGCATTTCTTCCTGACGGGCCAAAACGTAGTTGCGTACGTCTTTGAGCCATTGGGTGGAAACTTCTTCCATTTGGTCGTTAACCAAATCCAAGCTGAGTTGGCCGGAAAGTTTGACTGCCAAGTCCATGAATTTGTCGAAAGTTTTTTCGCCGGCCGGAACGTGCGGAATATCCAGCAGCATGCTGAAGCCACGGTAGGCTTGGTTGTCCAGCAAAGGATTGGTAAACGGTTTATTGTCCAAGGTATGGATGGAGAACAATTGAGGGTTGTTGTTGTCGCCGAAGTGGAACGCGCCGTCTTCACCCAGTTTGAAACCGGTTTCTTCCACGGCGGCACGCAATTCTACGCCGCTGATGTTGGAATGGGAAACCAAGTGAATGGCGATGGTTTGGTCAACACGCGCACAGAATTGGTCGAGGGCTTGTGCGACTTCGGTGAACGCGTCCAAGTCGGTATGCAAAACTTTGCCGTCCATCAGTTGGGCAAAGGCATCAACCTGTTGGTCGAAGTGTTGCAGCTCTTCACGCGCGGCCAAACCGTTGCGGCTGACAGCTTGCAGGCCCATGACGAAGCCTTGGTAGTAAACGCCCGGAATCGGCTCGGCAACACGGAAATGGTCGTCCATGGTGCAACCGATGATTTGGAAGCGGTGGGTAGCGGAAAGGCGCGGCAGGGCGTGCAATTCTTGGGCTTGTTTCAGGGAGATGTAGGCCATGTAGTCGAAGCGCGGGTCAAACCAAGGCAATTCGACTTGAGACAATTCATCTAAGCTGATCAATGGTACTTGTGCCACAGGTTCGGCTGCGGTTTCTACCGGAGTGGAAGCGGCTTCGGCTGGGCTTACGGTAATTTCGTTGTTCAAGCCGATAACGGTGTGTTGGACTTTTTCTTCTGCGGAGAAGTCGTCTTCCACAGTCAGCTCGACATCGGTTTTCAGTTGGGCAGGGTGGGCCAGTTTGGCTTTGGCCGCGTAGATTTCATCTTGTTCCTGCAGGTTGCGCAATGCCTCTTCGTTTTTTTTGTTTTTCTTGATAAACAAACCTTGGCCGCCGGTTTCTTTGCTGTCGCGGACGTGTTTGGTTTTGCTGGTCAAAAGTGCATCTTTATCGGAATGGCCGAATTGTTCGCGCACTTGTTTGCGGTATTGGTTTTCCTGGTACATGTTGTAACCGATGACCGCCAAAAGGGCGGCGAGGGCTAAGACGATGAAAATCATGGAGTAATCACTTTTTAAAAAGGCAGCATTCCGTCTTTTTCAGGGTGCGGAATCTTGCTGCGCGGGCAGTTCGTTGGAGCCGGACTTTATGCGTCCGAATGAATAGCTGAATTATAACGAAAATAAACGGTTGTGACAGCATTATGTCTGCCAATCAGAGTTCAGGCCGTCTGAAAGTTATCCGCGCCGGACAGGAAAACCTGCTTTTTGAAGGCGTGGCCAATCGAAGAAATGCCCGGGATCGGTTTTCCTGTCCGGCGCGATGTCCTGATGACCGGTAACGGCCTGAATCGGATAATGCTCGGAAATGGCGGTCAACAAGGCTTGCAGGCTGGTGTATTGTGCTTCGGTAAAAGGCTCGAAATCGCAGCCTTCCAGTTCGATACCGATGGAGAAGGCATTGCATTTTTCTCTGCCTTGAAACGATGATACGCCAGCATGATAGGCCATGTCGTCGCAGGAAACGAATTGGACGGTTTCGCCCTTACGGCTGATGAAAAAATGGCTGGAGACGCGCAAGGTGTGGATGATGCTGAAAAAAGGATGCTCATCAGGGTTGATTTGGTTGGTAAACAATTTTTCTACTGCCCCCGTGTTGTACTCAAAAGGAGGGAGGGAAATATTGTGGAGGACAACCAAAGAGATGTCTTCATCCGGTTCGCGCGGGCTGAAATTGGGCGAATGAGTTTGGCGTGCATTCAGCCAACGGCCGTTTTGCCAAGTGTTTTTTGAAGGGGAATTCATGGTTTCAGACGGCCTTTCGGGATAGGAAAACATACGTTGGGGAATGCGACAGGCTTAATATGCTTGTTTTCGGTTATACTGTCGCCCGACACGTTCACAAACCAAGAATCCTACCATGTTGAAAAAATTGTTGAAATGGCTGGTCGTATTTTTGACGGCATTTGCCGCCGTGGTTGCCGCATTGTTGTTTGTTCCGAAAAACAACGGCAAACCATACCGTATTACCGTTGCTAAGAATCAAGGTATCTCTTCTGTCAGCCGCAAACTGGCTCAAGACGGCATTGTTTATAACCGTTATGTGTTGGTAGCCGCCGCATATGTGATGGGCGTGCACAACCAACTCAATGCCGGCTCTTACCGCCTGTCTGCCAAAGTATCGGCTTGGGACATTTTAAAACGCATTAAAAAAGGCCGCCCTGATTCGGTCAGCGTGCAAATTCTAGAGGGTGCGCGGTTTGCACAAATGCGCCGTATTATCGACAACACTGCCGATATTGCCCATGATACGCGCGGCTGGAGCGATGAAAAACTGATGGCCGAAGTGGCGCCCGACGCCTTGAGCAGCAATCCCGAAGGACAGTTTTTCCCGGATAGTTACGAAATTGATGCCGGCGGCAGTGATCTTCAAATTTACAAAATCGCCTACCGTAAAATGCGGGAAAACCTGCAAGAAGCATGGGACGACCGTCAAAGTGGCCTGCCTTATAAAAATCCGTACGAAATGCTGATTATGGCGAGTCTGATTGAAAAAGAAACCGCGCACGAAGACGACCGCGCCCATGTGGCCGCCGTATTCGTCAACCGCCTGAATATCGGCATGCGCCTGCAAACCGACCCGACTGTCATCTATGGCATGGGCGATGCGTATAAGGGCAGAATCCGCAAAGCCGACCTGCAACGCGATACGCCTTACAATACTTATACGCGCAGCGGTTTGACGCCGACGCCGATTGCGCTTCCCGGCAAGGCCGCGCTTGAGGCGGCGGGTCATCCGTCTAATGAAAAATATCTGTATTTCGTCTCAAAAATGGATGGTACGGGCCTGAGCGAGTTCAGCCACAATCTTTCTGAACACAACGCCGCCGTACGCAAATATATTTTGAAGAAATAAACCGAATAGGCCGTCTGAAACATTTATAATCCCAGTTTCAGACGGCCTTTAAATTGACGATATTCATATGAAACCCAGATTTATTACCCTTGACGGCATAGACGGCGCAGGCAAATCCACCAACCTCGCCGTAATGAAAGCATGGTTTGAAAAACACAAGCTGCCCGTATTGTTTACGCGCGAACCGGGAGGCACGCCTGCCGGAGAAGCATTGCGCGAAATCCTGCTCAACCCTGCCACCCAAGTCAGCCTGCGTACCGAAACCCTGTTGATGTTTGCCGCCAGACAGCAACACTTGGAAACCGTCATTCTGCCTGCACTGAAAAACGGCACGCATGTCGTTTCCGACCGCTTTACCGATGCAACGTTTGCCTATCAAGGCGGCGGGCGCGGCGTTCCCTTGCAAGATATTGCCACGCTCGAGCATTGGGTGCAGGGTGATTTCCGTCCCGATTTGACCTTACTGTTGGATGTGCCTTTGGAAGTATCGATGGCGCGCATCAACCAAACGCGCGAGAAAGACCGCTTTGAGCAAGAAGCAGCCGAGTTTTTCAATCGGGTGCGCGAAGTGTATCTGCAACGTGCTGCCAAACAGCCGGAACGATACGCCGTCATCGACAGCAGCCAAAGTCTGGACGCGGTAAAAAAACAGATTGAAACCGCGCTGGACAGTCATTTTGGATTGAATGTTTAAGTTTAAATAAAATGCCGTCTGAAAGAAGGGTGGTGTGGAAAAGAAATATTATTACAGAAGTTTTTAGACATAAAACCAAATAAAACGAAACATCAAAACAAATGTAATAAATATCGGTATGCGCCACCAAAAGAACATGATAAAATTACGGCCTCTTACAAAGCCGGTCTGTTAACAAACCGACTTTAGAAGTTTAAATGTCTGAAGCAGCCCGTTTCAGAATTGTTCGCTGTAAAATCTCTCTCTCGCAAACAGGATCGACAAATGGAAAATTCATTAAAAGAAGCCGCCCTGCAGTTCCACGAATTCCCCGTGCCGGGCAAAATCTCCGTTACCCCAACCAAATCTCTGGCAACTTCTAAAGACTTGGCGTTGGCGTACTCTCCGGGCGTAGCCGCTCCTTGTATGGAAATCCATGCCGATCCGCAAACTGCCTACAAATACACTGCCAAAGGCAATTTGGTTGCTGTGATTTCCAACGGTACAGCAGTGTTGGGTTTGGGCAACATCGGCGCATTGGCCGGCAAACCTGTTATGGAAGGCAAAGGCGTATTGTTCAAAAAATTCGCCGGCGTTGACGTGTTTGACATCGAAATCGATGAAAAAGACCCGCAAAAACTGGTGGACATCATCGCTTCTTTGGAACCGACTTTCGGCGGCATCAACCTTGAAGACATTAAAGCGCCCGAGTGCTTCTACATCGAACGCGAATTGCGCAAACGCTGCAAAATCCCCGTATTCCACGACGACCAACACGGTACCGCCATCATCACCGCCGCCGCTGTGTTGAACGCTTTGCGTTATACCGGCCGTAAAATCGAAGAAGCGACTTTGGTGTGCTCCGGCGCAGGTGCGGCCGCGATTGCCTGCTTGAACCAATTGCTGGATTTGGGTCTGAAACGCGAAAACGTAACCGTTTGCGACTCCAAAGGCGTGATTTACAAAACGCGCGAAGACAAAGACCGTATGGACGAGTCCAAACAGTTCTACGCCATTGAAGACAACGGCCAACGCGTATTGGCCGATGCCGTTAAAGGTAAAGACATCTTCTTGGGTCTGTCCGGCGCAAACCTGCTGACGCCTGAAATGCTGAACACCATGAACGAAAAACCAATCGTGTTCGCCATGGCAAACCCGAATCCGGAAATCCTGCCTCCATTGGCAAAAGAAACCCGTCCGGATGTGGTCATCGGTACCGGCCGTTCCGACTTCCCGAACCAAGTCAACAACGTATTGTGCTTCCCATTCATCTTCCGTGGCGCATTGGATGTCGGCGCGACCACCATCAACGAAGAAATGAAACGCGCCTGCGTGTATGCTTTGGCTGATTTGGCGATGGAAGAGGTAACTGAAGAAGTGGTTGCCGCTTACGGTAAGAAATTTGAATTCGGTGCGGAATACCTGATTCCTACCCCATTCGATTCCCGCCTGTTGCCTCGCGTTGCTACAGCTACTGCTAAAGCGGCAATGGAAAGCGGCGTGGCTACCCGTCCAATCGCCGATTTGGATGCGTATGCTGCTAAACTGGCCGGTTTGAAATTGTAATCCGGTAAGTAGTATTTGATTGAAAATGCCGTCTGAAAGTTGTATTTCAGACGGCATTTTTGTTTATTGGGTATTTTATAGAGGGTTTAATGAAACGGCTGGAATGATGAACATGGTAAGCTGCCGATTCAAAATGGGCGTGGAAATATAAATTGCTTTCTAAGATAGGTTGCTTATTTTTGAGCCGATTTGATTTTGCAGAATTGGTATGGGTTTTAAATACAACATTTTTGCCAGTCTTTAAAAAAACATCAGGCCGTCTGAAATTGGGTTTTCAGACGGCCTGAGTGAATGAAACGGTTTATTTTTGCCAATAGGTTTTGACGTTGACGAATTCGTACAGTCCGAATTCGGATAGCTCCCGTCCGTAGCCTGAAGCTTTGACGCCGCCAAAGGGAAGGCGCAAGTCGCTGCTGGTGTGGCGGTTGATAAAGACAGAGCCTGCTTGGATTTTTTCGGCGTATTTCCATGCATTTGCCGTGTCGGCTGTGTAGATACAGGCGCCGAGGCCGAAAGGTGTGTCATTGGCAAGTGCGACGGCGTGATCCGGATTGTCGGCGCGTAAGATCATGGCAACCGGGCCGAAGACTTCTTCATACCAAACGCGGCAGTTTGGATTGACTTGATCCAAGACGGTAGCCGGGTAAAACCAGCTTTGTCCATCAGGAATATAGCCGCCGATCAAGCATTGCGCGCTGTGTGCAACCGCATCTTGAACCTGCTCGTGCACGTTTTGGCGCAGGTCTTGGCGGTGAAGCGGGGCAAGGGTGGTGTTTGGGTCTTTAGGATTGCCGGTTTGCAGTTTGGTGCACTCGGCAAGGAAGAGCGGGATAAATTGTTCGGCAATATCTTGGGTAACAATGATGCGTTTGGCGGCGTTGCAGGATTGTCCGGCATCGCGGAAGCGCGAATAGCAGGCATCGATGGCTGCGCGTTGCAGATCAGCATCGGGCAGGATGATAAACGGATTGCTGCCACCCAGTTCAAGGACGGTTTTTTTCAGATGTTTGCCTGCATGGGCAGCCAGCAGTCGGCCGGTATGAGTCGAACCGGTAAATGCCATGGCATCGGTATCTTCAATGGCTTTAAGTGTGTCTTCATGACTTAACCATGCGCCGATAAGCGGCAAACCTTTGGGGACGAGGCTGAAGAGGGTTTCGCTGACGCGGGCGACACTGGGCGCAGGTTTGACCGCGCAGGCATTGCCGGCGCACAGGGCAGGGATGGCAAATCGTAAAATCTGCCAGACAGGATAGTTCCACGGCATGACTGCCAAAACAACGCCCAAAGGCTCGAAGCGGACTTGGCTGAGGCTGGCTTGGGTGGCGATGGTTTTATGGGAGAGCAGTTCGGGGGCAAGGCGGACGTAGTAGCGGATAAGCTCGATGGATTTGCTGATTTCGGCGCGGCATTCGTGCAGGCAGCGGCCGACTTCTTCGCAAACCATTTCGGCAAGGCGTTCTTGGTTTTGGGTGAGGCTGTCGGCAAATTGCTGTAAGAGGGTGGTGCGCTCGATAATGCTTGATTGTGCGAAGGTTTGCTGAAGGGTTTGGAGGCGGTTTAATTCGTCGGTAAATTCGGTGTAGCTTTGTGCCGGTCGGCGGCAAATGGTTTCACCGGTAAAGACATGGGTGCTGTGAAACATGGTTGGGCTCCTTTGTTTTTATGTTTTTATGAGGCCGTCTGAAAATGTTTCAGACGGCCTTTTATTATGATGATTGTACTTCAAGCGACCAGTTGGGGAAAAATAGATTTTAAACCGGCAACAATAATCTCTACGGAAATGGCGGCAAGCATCATGCCCATGATACGGTTGAGGATGGTCAGGCCGGTCGTGCCCAAGCGTTTGCTGATGCGTCCGGCAACGATCAGGATGAGATAGCAAATCAGGCTGACCAGAAAGCCGGAGATGATAATCAGGGCAATATCGCTGTAATTTTTGGCGGCAGAGGAGTAAATGATGACGGTAGAAATACCGCCGGGGCCGATGGTAATCGGAATGGCAATGGGGACGACGGCAATGGCTTTTTCATTGCGGCGGACTTGTTGCGCATGGTGATGCTCTTCTGAATTAGGGTCGATTTTGGGCTTGGCCGGATTGTCGTTGCCGTTCATCAAGGAGATGGCAATCAGTAAAACCAAAATGCCGCCGCCGACTTGGAAAGAGCCCACGCTGATGCCGAGTACTTTCAATAAGATACCGCCGCTCAGTGCAAAGACGACAATCACGATAAAAACGGCCAGTGCGGCAGTACGCGCAATTCTGCGTTTTTCTTTAGTGCTGTGGTCTTGCGTCAGGTCAAGATAAATCGAGAGCGCGCTGAAGGGGTTGATCAATACAAGAAGTGCAACGAGAAGTTTGCCGATTTCTACACCTAATTCCATATTATTCCTTGCTTTCAGTCAGATCATCGTTGTCTATATTACGGCGGCGGAGGTTTTTATGTTCGTTGGCGATACCCATCAACAGGGCCAGCACCACCATGATGGAAAGCGTAGCCGTACCGCCGTAGCTGACTAGGGGAAGGGGGACGCCGACAACGGGTAAAATACCGCTGACCATGCCCATGTTTACAAAGGCGTAGCAGAAAAAGGTCATGGTCAATGCGCCTGCCAAAGTACGGCTGTAAAGGGATTGCGCTTGTGCGGCAATCCACAATCCGCGTGCCAAAATGATAAGGTAAACCAGCAGCAAAAGGATATTGCCGATCAGGCCGAACTCTTCGCCGAATACCGCAAAAATAAAGTCAGTCGTTGATTCGGGAATATAGTCCAAATGGGTTTGCGTGCCGTTGAGCCAGCCCTTACCCCATACGCCGCCCGAGCCGATGGCAATCATGGATTGGATGATGTGGTAGCCTGCACCCAACGGGTCTTTGGTTGGGTCGAGCAAGGTGAGGACGCGGGTTTTTTGATAGTCGTGCATGCCGTAGTTCCACAAGAGCGGCAGGGCGGCTACAAAGGCAATAATAGCGGCAAAAATGGCTTTCCAGGGCAATCCGGCAAAGAAGATGACAAAAATGCCCGAAGCCATAATCAGCGCGGCTGTACCGAGGTCGGGCTGTTTCAAAATCAGGGCGACAGGAACAAGAATCAGCACGAGGGCGACAATATAATGTATCCATTTCAGACGGCCTTCATAGCGTTGGAAATACCACGCGACAGTCATGGGAATACCGATTTTCATGATTTCGGAAGGTTGGATACGGGTAAAGCCGAGGCTCAGCCAACGGGTCGAACCGTTGACGGTAACGCCGGCAACTTCGACGCCAATCAGCAGTAATACGCCGACGATATAAACAGGCAGGGCAACTTTGGCGGCCGTTTGCGGCTTGAATACGGCGATAATCCATAACAGGGCAAAGCCCAAAACGGTATGGATGGTTTTGTTTTCCAATTGGCCGAACTCTTGCCCGTCTGCAGAATAGAGCAAAAACAGGCTCATGATGTAGATGGCGAGCATGGCAAAAAACAGCCAAGGGTCAATCGGGGCTGCAATGGTGGATTTGAACGTTTTCCACGCTGATGTGTTATTCATGATGAACCTCCGGCTGTGAGGCAGGGCTTGTCGGCGTCAGTCCGTAGGCGGATTGGAAAATGCTGGTAATAGGCTGATGTTTATCAGTTTTTTCAGTTTTGGCCGAATCTGATTCAAGGCCGTCTGAAAACTGTTGCGGCTTGACGTGAAGCATATAAAAATCAGTCATTTCACGGGCCAATGGCGCGGCATACGCACCCCAGCCGCCATTTTCCAAAATAACGGCAATGGCGATTTCAGGTTTTTCCAATGGCGCAAACGAGATAAACCATGCGTGGTCGCGGTGTTGTTCGCGCAGGGCTGCTGCATTGTAGCGGCCGCCTTGTTTAATTTGTACGACTTGGGCCGTACCGGTTTTACCACCCATTGTGTAAACGAGTCCGCCACCGATACGGTGCGCCGTACCGCCCGGTTTCAATACCTTCTCCATTGCGCGTTTGACGTATTCGAAGTTGTCGGCTTTAAACGGAATTTGACGTTCGGGATTAGGATTGATGCGGGTAATTTTGCGCGCACTGAAATCCAATATTTCTTTGACTAAATGCGGCTGATGGACAACACCGTTGTTGGCCAGAGAGGCTGTCGCATGTGCCATTTGCAAAGGCGTGTAGGCGTTGTAGCCTTGGCCGATACTGACGGAAACCATCTCGCCGGCACGCCATTCTTTGGCAGTCGGGTCGGAAGATTTGGCAAAGCGTTTGGCTTTCCATTCGCGGCTGGGCAAAACGCCTACATATTCACTAGGCAGGTCAATACCGGTTTTTTGGCCGAAACCGAATTGCGCCAAATACGGAGAGGCTTTGTCGATACCCATTTCGTAACCCAAGCGGTAGAAGAAGGTATCTGAGGATACTTGAATGGCTTTGCTCAAGTTGGCCGAGCCGTGACCGCTGCGGACAGAGTCGCGGAAAATATGGCGGCTGCCGGGTATGCTCCATGCGCCGGGGGCTGGGACGATGGTGTTTTGAGTGATTTTACCGCTTTCCAACAAAGCCATGCCCATAAAGGGTTTGAATGTAGAGCCAGGCGGATAGAGGCCTTGGGTAACGCGGTTGATCAAAGGCTTTTTCCAATCGTCATTCAGCATTTTCCAAGTATCGCTGTCGATGCCGTCAATAAAGAGGTTGGGATCGAAAGATGGTTTGGAAACAAATGCCAAAACAGTACCGTCTTGCGGATTAATGGCCACCAATGCGCCACGGCGGTCGCCCAAGATGCGGTCGGCTTCCTGTTGCATACGGATATCCATGCCTAGGCGCAAGGTTTGCCCCATTTTGGACGGGACATTTTTTAATACGCGGACGATATTGCCGTAAGCGTCTTTTTCAACTTCCTGATAGCCTGGGATGCCATGAAGCTGGTGTTCGTAATATTTTTCCAAGCCGGATTTGCCGATATGCGTACTGCCGCGGTAGAGGGCGGTCAGACCTTCTTCTTCCAGCATTTCTTTGTCTTTATCGCTAATACGGCCGATGTAGCCCAAGAAATGGGAGGTCAGCTTGCCGTAAGGATATTCGCGGAATGTGCGTGAATTGACCTCTACGCCTTTGAATTCGCGCAGATGCACGGACAAGCGTGCAGCCTCTTCATCGGTCAGCCTGAGCTTGAGCGGGATATTTTCAAATTTTCGATAGCTTTCGCGGTATTTTTTGAAGCGTTTTAAATCTGTCGGCGTGATATCGACGTATTTTTTCAATGCTTCAATGACATCTTCCATCTTGCCTTCGATGCGACTGGGAATAACTTCAAGCGAAAAGACGGGATAGTTTTTGGCCAAAGGAACGCCGTTGATGTCGACGATTTCGCCGCGTACGGGCGGCGTTGGAATCAGGGTGATGCGGTTGCTCGATGCCTGACCGGAAAACTCATTGTGTTGAGTCACTTGTAAGTAAAAGAACCGCGCCAGCAAGATGGAAAAGAAGATGACAATCAGGATAAAAGCAACGAGCAGGCGCAATAGGGCGTCGGCTTGTGCTGCCTGAGCGGAAGATTTTTGGGTATGTTGACCACCGGAAAGACGGCGTGGAAGAATCGGTTTCATCTTTTCAGTGGGAGCGGTAAATACGGGTCACGATCAGCATCAGCTGGCTGAGTATAGGCCAAAGCAATGCGCCGACAAATGGGGCAACAAAGCCTTGCAAAGTGATGACCTGATGATTGAGGAACAGACGGGCAGCAGTTAAAACGGCCTGATTGAGTAACAATGCAGCCAAGACAGCGGCCAATTGCATAATGTGGCCGTACAGCATGATTTGGCGGCGTCGGTTTAAGATGAAATAAGTCATCACGACGTAAGACAGGGCGTGCAAGCCCAAAGTCGCGGCGGTTGCTGCATCGACAATCAGACCGATGGCAAAAGCCAGTCCCATGCCTGCGCGTTGCGGCTGGTGTAATGTCCAATACAGCAACATCAGTGCTGTCATTTCAGGCAGCCAGAAGAATCCGTCAAAGGAAAACGGCATAAAGTCCAGTATCATCATCACGATGAGACTGGTCGCCATGATGTGCAGCGGTACTGCACGGTAAGAATCGTCAAAATCGTTCATGAAATCAGCGTGGTGAAGAAGGGGCGGAAGAAAGTACCAAGACAAAACGACTGCTGCGTAAAGCGGCCAAAGGCGTCAGTTGCGTATCGTAATAAGGCGTTCCCGATGCACGGATAACCTTGCTGACGGTTGCAACGGGAATCCCCGCCGGATAAGTACCGTCCAAGCCGGAAGTCAGCAGAACATCACCGGGTTTCAAGTCCGAGCCGGTTGGGAAATAGCGTAAATCCAAACCGCTGCCATTGCCGTATGCCAAATTACGTTCACCGGTGCGGCTGACGGCGACGGGGATAATGCTTTGTCCGCTTGAGATCAGCTCAATTTCCGCGCTTTGTGTGTGAACTTGTGTCAACAGGCCGATCAAACCGCTTTGATCGATGACCGCATCGCCAACTTTCAAGCCGTCTTGACTGCCCTTGCCGATAATCAGTCTTTCGGAAAGCGGATCTTTACCATTGGAAATGACTTCCGCGCCGATAACATTGTGGATGCCTTTTTGTTGCAAACCGTACAGTTTTTTTAATTCGCGCAATTCATCGGTATTGACTTTATCCCGCTGCAAATCGATTTTCAGACGGCCATTTTCTTCCAGAAGCCGGCGGTTTTGTTCCAAAAGCTCGGATTTGGACTGGGAGAGGTCGGCAAAATATTGATAAAGTTGAACAGGTTGATTCGCCAGCCATTGAACAGGGTAGAGCATGGGCATCACTGCCGCACGTACAGGTTGCATCAATGAAAAGCGGTAATCTGCCACCATCAGGCCGGCAGCCAGAGTGATATAAACGACAAAACGAGGCAACAGCTTAGGGCCTTTTGCCTCGTCAAAGCGCAAAGAAGAGCGTTCCATAACCATCTACCTTATGGGTTTTCCGTAAACACGGTATCCCATTTGCCGATATAGTCCAAAGCCTTACCGGCACCATAGGCGACGCAGTTCAGAGGCTGGTCGGCGATGCCGACGGGCAGGCCGGTTGCATCGGCCAAGACGGTATCGATACCGTGCAGAAGCGCACCACCGCCGGTCAGCATAATGCCGCGGTCGGCGATGTCGCCGGCCAGTTCGGGCGGAGCTTGTTCCAAAGCCAGACGGACGGCGCGGATGATTTGATTTACCGTTTCACTCAATGCTTCACGGATTTCATTTGACGTAACCGCCAAGGATTTAGGGGTACCTTCAGCCAGGTCGCGGCCTTTAATGCGCATGGCTGTTTCGGTTTCAAAGCCCGAGGCCGAGCCGATTTGTTTCTTCAATTCCTCTGCCGTCGCTTCACCGATTAAGACACCGCGATGACGGCGCAGGTAATGGATAATACTTTTATCGAACTCGTCGCCGGCTGCGCGGACGGAAGCAGAATAGGCCATACCGCCCAGTGAAAGGATACCGATTTCGGTCGTACCGCCGCCAATATCGACAATCATCGAACCTGCCGCATCTTCAATCGGCAAGCCTGCGCCCAAAGCAGCTGCCATCGGTTCTTCAATCAAATGCACGCTTGCCGCGCCGGCGGCAAATGCAGAATCCAAAATCGCTTTACGTTCCACTTGGGTAGAGCCACCCGGAACACAGATAACCACACGGGGAGGAACTAAAGACCGTCCTTCGGTGGCTTTTTTAATCAACATACCCAGCATACGCTCGGTAATCACAAAATCGGCAATTACACCGTCTCTCATCGGGCGGACGATTTCGATATTGCGCGGCGCGCGGCCCTGCATTTTTTTGGCTTCTGTGCCCACTGCCATAATTTTACTTTTATTGCCTGCGCCGGATTGAATCGCAACCATGGACGGCTCATCCAAAACAATCCCTTTGCCGCGTACAAAAATCAGCGTGTTGGCCGTGCCCAAGTCGATGGCAATATCATTAGAGAGGAAACGAGATAAAAGGCGAAACATAGGATACCTGAAATTCCGGCCCAGCCCGGATGTGTTTAGCGTTATTTCAAATAAGAAAAACAGGTACACGGTTTAAGACGGATAAATGCACTCTGAAAAGGCCGTCTGAATCAAAACACCATGCCAACCTGTTTGGTTTTCGGTTATAATTCTTCGCTTCATAGAAGACGAAATGCAATGATACCCCAAACCCAAGGTGCATTGCTATCAGACAAGGATTTTTTATGGCTTTAAGCTTAAATGATGTGGAAAAAATCGCAAAACTCTCGCGCCTCACTTTAACGGACGAAGAAAAAAACAAAACGCTTGCCGAGTTGAACGACATTTTCGCCATGGTTGAAAACATGCAAAGCGTCAATACCGACGGCATCGAACCCATGGCGCATCCGCACGAAGCCGCTTTGCGCCTGCGCGAAGATAAAGTGACTGAAACCGACCATGCCGCCGAATATCAGGCGGTTGCCCCCGAAGTGCGCAATCGTCTGTATATCGTTCCTCAAGTGATTGAAGAATAAGGTTTCAAACGGCCTTTTAAATAAAAATTAGCTAAATAATGTCTGCTATTTCTTAATTTTTTAGTAGTTTTTAGCTTTTAACTTTTTATTTAAAGGGTAAGTTCATTGTATGAGGCAATCTCTAGGTATCGCTATTTACTAGAGAAGGAATATATTGTGAAACTCATTACTTCCACAAAAGAATTAAGACAAACTTTTAGTAGTTTGGCTGAGAAGTATAAAAATATTGCTTTTGCTACGGCCTGGGCTTCCGCAGGGCATCCAGCTTTTAAAAAGTTAATAAAACACAAGAGTAAAATCCAACACTCTACTATAGGCTTACATTTTTACCAGACAGATCCCGAAGTTTTAGTAGAATTTCAGAAGCATAAAAATATTAAATTTATTTTGCAAACTGATGGTGTATTCCATCCCAAGGTATATCTATTCTGGAATACACCAACTGACTGGGAATTGCTTTCAGGTAGTGCAAATTTCACTAAAGGTGCATTTGATGGAAGTAATCAAGAGATGATGCTTTTAGCGCAAGGTCAGTCTAGCGAGTTCTTCAAAGATTTAATTCGATTTTTGGTAGATGATTGTTTTGCTAAAGCTAAAATGCTTAATGAACAGAAAATTAAAAGATATGGGGTGCTTTATCAAGAAAGACAAAAGCAAATTCGTACTCTATCTAATTGTTATGCGAAGGATAAAAAAGAGAGAAGGAATAAGACAGATATTCTATCTACTAGTTTGTTAACGTTATCATGGGAGGATTATTTTAAAAGGATTCATAAAGATGAATATCATTTGTTTACAGATAGACTGGATCTACTTAGTTATGCAAAAGAATTTTTTCAAGATAAAGCAGGCTTTCTGTCTAGAGATTTAGAGAGCCGTAAACTTATTTCAGGTTTACCTAATAATGCAAAAAACATGAAAAATCTAGGCTTTGGGTTGTTTGGAACTACTAGGAGTAATGGTAAGTTTTTCAATCTTATTAAAGACGGCAACTTAGAAATTGCATATGCCATTGATGAAATCCCTTTAGTGGGTGAGATTAGTAAAAGTGACTTTTTAAAATATATTAAATTCTTTCAAAAAGTTGGTTATGATAATCCACTAGGTGTTGCTACACGATTATTGACTATGAAAAGGCCTGATTTATTCTTTTGCTTTAATAATGCAAACAAAGAAGGCATATGTAAAGAATTAGGTTTATCTAAAAATATTGATGCAGAGCGCTATTGGGATGAGATTCTATTACCTATTTACGATACTGCTTGGTTTAATAGCGATAAACCTGTTGAAGAAAATATACAGAAAGCATGGTTAAGTAGAGTGGCCTTAATTGATTGCATCTATTACAAGCCAAGAAATGATAAATAGCTTATCTATGTTATGCTTTAACTTTGCTAATTTAATTAAACATTTCTTAATTATTTACTGGATTATAAATTTATGGCTCATTACACCCTTAAACAAGCCAGCAGCCTGCTGCAATCCAAACAAATTTCCGCAGTCGAATTGGCGACTGAATATTTGGCCGCCATTGCTGCGAAAAACCCCGCCATCAACGGCTACGTTACCATCGATCAAGATAAGACCCTTGCTGAAGCCAAAGCAGCCGATGCGCGTATCGCGGCCGGTAATGCAACGGCTTTGACCGGTGTGCCGGTTGCTTACAAAGATATTTTCTGTCAAACAGGTTGGCGCAGTGCATGCAGTTCCAAAATGTTGGATAACTTTGTTTCCCCTTATACTGCCACTGTGGTGCAAAATCTGTTGGATGCCGGCATGGTTACTCTCGGCCGTACCAATATGGACGAATTTGCCATGGGTTCGACCAATGAGACTTCGTTCTACGGTGCAACCAAAAACCCATGGAATCTTGAACATGTTCCCGGCGGTTCGTCAGGCGGTTCGGCTGCCATAATTGCGGCGCGTTTGGCACCGGCTGCCTTGGGTTCGGATACCGGAGGCTCTATCCGTCAGCCTGCATCGCATTGCGGCATTACCGGTATCAAGCCGACTTACGGTACGGTTTCACGCTTCGGTATGGTTGCTTATGCTTCCAGCTTCGACCAAGCCGGCCCTATGGCGCAAACGGCCGAAGACTGCGCGATTTTGTTGAACGCCATGGCCAGCTTTGACGAGCGTGATTCCACCAGTTTGGAACGCGACAAAGAAGACTACACCCGTGATTTGGACAAGCCGCTCAAAGGGTTGAAAATCGGTTTGCCTAAAGAATATTTCGGCGAAGGCGCGGATGCCGATGTTCAGACGGCCTTGCAAAGCGTTATTGATTTGCTCAAAGCACAAGGCGCGGAGACTGTTGAAGTTTCCTTGCCGCAAACATCATTGTCGATTCCCGCTTATTACGTTCTCGCCTCCGCTGAAGCAAGTACCAACTTGTCCCGTTTTGACGGCGTACGTTATGGCCATCGTGCGGCACAATTCGGCGATTTGGAAGAAATGTACAGCAACACCCGTGCCGAAGGTTTCGGTAGCGAGGTCAAACGCCGTATCATGATCGGTACTTATGTATTGAGCCATGGTTACTACGATGCTTATTATCTGAAAGCGCAAAAACTGCGCCGTCTGGTTGCCAATGATTTTCAGACGGCCTTTGGTCAATGTGATTTCATTTTGGCACCGACTGCACCGACTGCTGCACCAAAACTCGGCAGTGACATCCACGACCCTGTCCAAATGTACTTGTCCGATATTTACACCATCGCCGTGAACCTTGCCGGTTTGCCTGCATTGACTCTGCCTGCCGGTTTCAGCGCAAACGGCCTGCCAATTGGTGTGCAATTTATCGGCAACTATTTCTCCGAAGCCAAAATTTTGGGTGCCGCACATCAAGTTCAACTGAACAGTGATTGGCACACCAAAGCGCCGGAATAATGTTTTAGGGCCTTGATGATTCAAGGCCGTCTGAAAATAAATCATATAAAAGCGCCTGAATGTATTGAGGTGCTGCATATTGTAGATATTTAAAAACATGACAGCCACCGACTTCATTCAAATCATTGGGACAGCCGCGTTTGCCATTTCCGGCTATTTGGTCGGCTACAACAAGCGGTTGGATGTACTCGGTGTCGTCATTACTGCGTTACTGACGGCTGTCGGCGGCGGCATGATACGCGATGGTTTGGTCGGTCGGATTCCGCAAGTATTTTTGCAAACCGATGCGCTGATTGTTGTGTTTGCCACGCTTGCCATCGCATGGTTGATAAGGGTGCAACGTTATCGCAGCACCTATTTGGCCGCTGCCTTTATTATTGCCGATGCCATTGGTTTGGCAGCGTTCAGCATTACCGGCGCACAAATCGGTATGGCCTTGCAGCTCAATCTATTCGGCGTTATTTCTTTGGCTTTTGTGACTGCCGTTGGCGGCGGTATTGCACGCGATATTTTGGTCAATGATGTGCCGATGATTTTGCGCACCGACCTTTACGGCAGCGTGGCCATTTTGATTGGCGGGCTGATTTATCTGTTCGGGCATTTGGGCTGGATTAATATTTTTACGTTAAACCTGCTCTTTGCCGGCGGATTGTTGTTTCGCCTGACTGCATACCGTTTCCATTGGCAACTGCCCGGTTTCCAACGCCGCAGGAAATAAACTTATCTTACAGACGGCCTGTGATGGTTTTTATTCAGGCCGTCTGAAAAACGAATCACTCATTTAACCGATTAACTTTTTTTCGACAGAAAGACCCTTATGACTTGGGAAACCGTAATCGGACTGGAAATCCACGTCCAACTCAACACCCAATCCAAAATCTTCAGCGGCGCATCCACTGCATTCGGTGCCGAGCCTAATGCCCACGCTAGCGTGGTTGAGTGTGCGTTGCCGGGCGTATTGCCGGTAATGAACCGCGAAGTCGTCGAAAAAGCCATCAAACTCGGTTTGGCTTTGGATGCGAAAATCAATCAGAAAAACGTGTTCGACCGTAAAAACTATTTTTATCCTGATTTACCGAAAGGCTATCAAATCAGTCAGTTGGATTTGCCGATTGTTGAGCATGGCAAATTGGAAATCGTAGTAGGTGACGAGGTTAAAACCATCAATGTTACCCGTGCGCACATGGAAGAAGATGCGGGTAAATCCGTACATGAAGGTTTGAACGGTGCAACCGGTATCGACTTGAACCGTGCCGGTACGCCTTTATTGGAAGTTGTCTCCGAGCCTGAAATGCGTTCCGCAGCCGAAGCCGTGGCATACGCTAAAGCATTGCATGGTTTGGTAACTTGGCTGGATATTTGCGACGGCAATATGGCGGAAGGCTCGTTCCGCGTCGATGCCAACGTTTCTGTACGTCTAAAAGGCCAGGCCGAATTCGGTACGCGCCGTGAAATCAAAAACCTCAATTCTTTCCGCTTCTTGGAGCAAGCCATCAATTATGAAGTGGAAGCGCAAATCGAAATTTTGGAAGACGGAGGTAAAGTACAGCAGGCAACCATGCTGTTTGACCCTGAAAAAGGCGAAACCCGTGTGATGCGTTTGAAAGAAGATGCGCACGATTACCGCTATTTCCCGGATCCGGATTTGCTGCCGGTCATTATTTCAGACGGTCAATTGCAAAAGGCCAAAGAGCAAATGCCTGAGTTGCCGCATGAAATGGCAGCGCGTTTTGTTGCCGATTACGGCGTGTCCGACTATGATGCGCGCCTGTTGACTGCGAGCCGTACTCAAGCTGCCTATTTTGAAGAAGCCGCCAAAGCCTGCGGCCAAGGTAAATTGACGGCGAACTGGATGAACGGCGAGCTTGCCGCCACCTTGAACAAAGAAGGTTTGGAATTGGCTGAAAGCCCGATTACAGCTTCACGCCTTGCCGAGTTGGTTGCTAAAGTTGCAGACGGAACATTGAGCAGCAAACTGGCGAAAAAAGCTTTTGAAGCGATGTGGGCTGAGCCTGAAGCAGGTATTGCCGAAATCATCGAAAAACATGGTTTGCAACAGATTACTGACACTGGCGCAATTGAAGCAATGGTAGATGAAGTGTTGGCAAACAATGCGAAAGCCATTGAGCAATTCCGTTCCGGCAATGAAAAAGCCTTAAATGCGATTGTCGGTCAAGTGATGAAAGCAAGTAAAGGCAAGGCCAATCCGGCTCAAGTTCAAGAGCTGATTAAAGCCAAATTAGCTTGATAGATAGGACAGGCCGTCTGAAAAATAGGTCTTATTTTTCAGACGGCCTTTATTTTTGATTCTAAAATTATTCTAAATACCATGACACATACCATTACCTTATCAGATCAAATCACATTTACGGCAAACGAGGATGAAACCGTTCTTGCCGCTGCGACCCGCCAGAATTTAAATCTGCCCCATTCTTGTAAAAGTGGCGCCTGCGGACAATGTAAGGCCGAGTTGATGAGTGGCGAATTTGAAATGGGCAAGCATATTGATAAAGCCATCAGTGAAGAAGAAAAAGCACAGGGCAAAGTGTTATTGTGCTGTACCACTGCGAAGAGCGACCTCAAAATCAATGTGCCGGGTTTTAATCAAAATGCTTTGCCGGTACGCACATTGCCGGCACGTATTGAAAACATTGAAATCAAACACGATGTTGCTTTGCTCAAACTGGCTTTGCCTAAAGCGCCGCCATTTGCATTTTATGCCGGGCAATATATTGATTTGCTGCTTCCCGGCAATATCAGCCGTAGCTATTCAATCGCTAATTCGCCTGACCAAGAAGGCGTTTTGGAACTGCATATCCGTAAACGTGAAAACGGCGTATGCTCAGAAATGATTTTTGGTGCCGAGCCTAAAATCAAAGAAAAAGGCATTGTCCGCGTTAAAGGCCCATTGGGTACGTTTACTTTGCAAAAGGACAGCGATAAGCCGATTGTTTTGTTGGCAACGGGTACAGGTTACGCACCTATCCGCAGTATTTTGCTTGATTTGATTCGTCAGAATAGCGAGCGTCTGGTTCATTTCTACTGGGGAGCACGTCAGCAGGAGGATTTGTACGCATTGGAAGAAGCAGAAGCATTAATAGGCCGTCTGAAAAATGCGGAATTCTCGCCTGTTCTTTCTAAGCCTGATTCCGATTGGAAAGGGGGGAGTGGATACGTGCAAAACGTTGCAGCACAAAATTATCCTGATTTGAGCCAATATGAAGTTTATGCTTGTGGGTCACCAGCCATGACGGAGAATGCGCAAAGTTTGCTGACTCAAAAATGCGCTTTACCGGAAGATGCCTTCTTCTGTGATGCTTTTTCACCGGCATAGTGATGTGTATACAGGATTTATATGTTTGAATGCAGGTGTTAAGAGTAGAATTTGATGGCAATCTGTTTGAAAAAGAGTGTGTTTTTGCACACTCTTTTTTCTATGTGGTAGTTATTGAACAGATGCTTATATAGCTATTTTGTTTTTAAAAATTGAATTAATTATTTATCATAAAGAAAAAGGCCGTCTGAATATTTCAGACGGCCTTTGTTTTGAAACAAGTATTAGCTACCGATCAATTTCAAACGTTGACCAGGGGTCACAGTACGGGTATTGCGGTTCCAACGGCGGATATCATTAACATCAACATTGAAACGGCTGGCGATGGTGTTCAGGGTATCGCCTTTACGTACAGTGTAGGAAACGTTTTGAACCGGGTTGCTGCGGACTTTTGCCGGAGCGGCTGTAACACGGAGGATTTGGCCTTTTTTGATATTGTTGCCTTTGATATTGTTGGCAATAATCAAATCGGCTACGCTCAGGTTATAGCGTTTTGAGATGTTAAACAACGTATCGCCATCTTCCACACGGTGTGTACCTGCTTCAAGTGCTACAGTTTGTGTGTTTTGCTGACCGCCTATACGGGCAAGGCGTGCATTGATACGGTGTTGTTGTTTAGCCATATTGGCTGCGATGCGTGCCGTGCGTGCGCTTTCGGCGGTAACAACAGTTTGAACTTGTTTATTTTCAGGAATCGCTTCAGCAACAGTCGCTGCAGGTTCTTCTTCAGGTCGGCTTTGTACCAATGCCATCAGGTCGTCATGCTCTTCTTGCGCCGGCGCAGCGGCAACAGTTTCAGCTTCAGCAGTAAGGGCGACATTGTTTGAGGAGGCTACAGTCGGTGCGGTCAAGTCTGCAGGGATGGCTGATTTGGGCGCTTCTGCAACATTTTTAGCAACGGTCTCGGTAGTCGCATGGGTCATGGCTACAACTGGGGCGGACACTTCCGCATTTGCAACTTGAGGTTGGGCTTTGGTTTCTGTTACCACTACGGAAGTAACGTTTTCAGCTTTGCTGCGTGCAATAAAGTCAACTGGTTTGCTGGACTGTGGAACAACAGGCGCAACAATATTGGTCACGGTATTTTGAGCGACTTTAACCGGTTCTACTGTGTTGGAAGCAATAATCGGAGACATAGCCGGCATATTGGATTGGTAAGTATCCGGCGTATTGTCTTTATCGATAAAATTAATGATGTCTTGACTTTGGCTTGCTGAATTTTTAGCCACCAAAATGCTGCGGCCTTTAGAAACGGCGTTACCGCTCAGGCCGTTGAGGCGTTTGAGTTCGGCAACGCTCATGCCGGTATCGTTAGCGATGGCATTCAGTTTTTTATTGCCCAAAGAAGTATAAATATCCCAAGACATCAGGGTATCCGGGTTGGCATTGCGATAGTTCTTTTCAAATGTGGAAACCGCAGCAACCGGCAACAACAGACGACGGTTGTTTTTAGGGATGAATACAGGCGCATTGAAACCCGGGTTGAGTGCCAACAATTCGCTTTCGCTGATGTTCGCAAAGCGGGCAATTGTGCTGTTATCAATAGGTTTGTCGATGCTGATAGATTTGAAATACGGCTGGTTGCTGATTTCGCTGATATTCATGCCGAAGGTCTGCGGATTGGCAACGATATTGCGGACGGCCAAAAGTTTGGGAACGTAATTGCGTGTTTCGTTCGGCATACGCAGGTTTTCGTATGTCGGCTCCAAACCTTGCGCGCGGGCGCGGTTGACGGCACGTCCGACATTACCTTCGCCCCAGTTGTAAGCGGCAAGCGCCAAAGACCAGTCGCCGAACATACCGTGCAGGTATTGCAGGTAGTTCAATGCGGCATCGGTAGCGGCGTAAATATCGTGGCGGCCGTCATACAAAGGTGTCTTTTCCAAGCCGAAATGGCGGCCGGTAGCCGGCATAAATTGCCACAGGCCGGATGCGCCGACGTGTGATTTGGCTTTGGTTACGAATGCGCTTTCAATGAAAGGCAGCAAAGCGATTTCGGCGGGCATATTGCGTTTTTTAACTTCATTGGCAATATGGTACATATAAGGTTTGCTGCGGGAAATGGTGCGGTCGAAATATGCGCTGTTTGCAGCAAATTTGTTTTCATGGCGGCGAACCAGTTCTGTGTTGACTTCGTTGATGCGGAAGTCTTTACGCAACGATGCCCATAAGCTGCCGGAGCCGAAGGTTTGTGCTTTGGCTTGGTCGAGCAGGGCGGAGTTGAGGCGCATCATGGCCATGCCGACTTGGTTGGGTGTAGCGTTTTGTGCGTAGGCTGTGGCGGAAACCGCCGACAGGCTTGAAACGGTCAGAGCGATGGTTTTTAGTTTTGCCATAGTAAATAAAGTTATCAAATATATAATAAAATTTCGTCTTTTTGATAGTATCGTTTCAGCATTTAAACGTCAAGTCGGGCAGGGAATTTGCTTGTGTGATGTGGCCGTGGTGTTAAAATTCTGTCACACAAGTCGGGATGCATAGGGGAGCCTTGAATGGAAGTTTTTTTTATGCAAACGCCAATGGGGCAATATCTTGCTCAAAAAGAGGCGGATTTTTTCAGACGGCATTTACAGTATTTGAATAGGCAGGTGGCGGTTCAATTGGGCGGTGTATGGACTAGGCCGTCTGAAAACATGATTGTAGTGCCCCGCGATGTGCGGATGGATGCTGAAATGTTGGCATTTGAAACGCATTCCGTGGATGTGTTATTGATGCCTCATCTTTTGGAAGTTTCATCCGCAGATTTGGTGTTGCAAGAAGCGTTTAGGATATTAAAACCTGAAGGCAGGTTGATTTTGACGGGGTTTAACCCTAAATCTTTGTGGGGATTGAGCTCTTGGTTTGATGGGGAAAAGTTGCCTTTGAAATCTCAATGCTTGGCTCTGGCTGAGTTGAAACGAAAAATTGCGGATATTGGTTTTGAAATAGAATATGGGCAGTTTATGGATTATCTGCCTGCTGTGAATTCGCCTTCTGCTTTGAAGTTTTGGCGGTTTATGGAAAAGGCGGGAGATAGGTGGTGGCCGCAGTGTGCGGCGGTTTATGGGATGGTGTTAACGAAACATTTGATTGGTGTCCATCCTTTGCCTGAATTGGAATCTGCATTTGGTGGCAATACGGTTGCTTTAAGTACGGCACGTTTGGCCGAATAGTTTTCAGACGGCCTGTATATTAATGATAAATTTGGAGAATAATGATGCCTGAATTACCTGAGGTGGAAACGACTTTACGCGGGATAGAGCCGCATATTGATGGCAAAAAGATAGCAAAAGTCACTATCCGCCAGTTTAAATTGAGATGGCCTGTTCATCCAGATTTGGCGCAAATTTTGGCCGGCCGCAAAGTTTTGGCATGCAGTCGGCGTGCGAAGTATTTGATTATTACTTTTGAAACGGGTATTTTACTTATTCATTTGGGCATGTCCGGCAGTTTGCGGATTTTTACCACCGATGATGAACGTATTGCCACGCCGGATAAACACGATCATTTGGATTTTGTATTTGATGACGGTACTGTATTGCGTTATCACGACCCGCGTAAATTTGGTGCGGTATTGTGGTATGAGGGTATTGCCGAGCATCATCCCCTGTTGGAAAAACTGGGGCCGGAGCCGCTCTCGGACGATTTTGATGCAAATTACCTGTATCAGAAATTGAAAACGCAGAAGCGTGCAGTCAAATTAGCGCTGATGGATAATGTGGTGGTGGTTGGCGTTGGCAATATTTATGCGAATGAAAGTCTGTTTAAGGCAGGTATTTCGCCATTGCGTCCGGCAAATAAGCTGACCAAGAAAGAATGCGCATCATTGGTGGAAACCATTAAAGCGATTTTACTGAGGGCGATTGAAACGGGAGGAAGTACGCTGCGGGACTTTGTCAATAGCGATGGCAAAAGCGGCTATTTCCAGCAGGAATATACGGTCTATGGCCGCCACAATGAGCCTTGCGTTCAGTGTGGCGGGTTGATTTTTAAAGAAACTTTGGGGCAGCGTGGAACATTTTATTGTCCAAATTGCCAGAAATAGTTTCAGACGGCCTTAAATGTCAGAGGCCGTCTGAAAATAATGAATACCATACAGAAGAAATTTTATGTCTAAACAAAAAGCTCCTTTTTTTAAACGACTGGGCAGGCTTTGCCGTTTGGCGGCTTGGTTGTTCCGAACCGGCCGGAATTTGCGTGCCATCGATGGTAATAATGCAGAGGAACGCAATCATGCTGTGGTTGTTTTGGGAAAAGGTGCGTTGGATGCTTTGGATATTGAATTGGAAATCGGCGTACCGCCTCAAGGAAATGTGAGCGGTACATTGGTAGTGGCCAACCATGTGTCTTGGTTGGATATTTTTGCCATGAGCGCCGTTTATCCGAGCAGTTTTATTGCCAAGCAGGAAATCAGCGGTTGGCCGGTTTTGGGAAAAATGGGTAAAAATGCCGGCACGGTGTTTATCAACCGCAATTCCCGCCGTGATGTCGAGCCGATTAATCAGGCGATTTGTGCGGCATTGAAAGCAGGGCAGAATGTAAGTTTTTTCCCCGAGGCGCGCACTTCTTCCGGCTTGGGTATTTTGCCGTTTAAAGCAGCCCTGTTTCAATCGGCTATTGATGCGAAAGCGCCGATTCAGGCGGTAACCTTACGCTATTATGATGGCGAAGGACAACGGACGGATTTGCCATCCTATGCGGAGGTAAGTCTGTTTCAATCTTTATGGCGCATTGTTTCGATGAAGAAAATCCGTATCCGTTTGGATTTCTCACCTCAATACAAATCGACAGATATGCCGGATAAAGACCGCTATGCTTTGAAAGATATTGCGGAAAAAGCCATCGGCGAAATTGTGGCTTCGGATTCCCCCGTTCAACCTTTACCTAAAAAATAATTTCGGTCAGGTACTTGTTTTCTTTCAGATAGCCTTTATTTAATGATTCAGCTGTTTTCGGTTGGATTAAATTGATAGTTTAATATAATTAATATTATTTGAACTATAAATTATACAAATCGATAGGCCTGCATTATAATACAAGCATTGATTCATTTCTCTAACCTGAATTTTTAAAGGAGCTTAAAAATGGCTTTGCAAGATCGTACCGGTCAAAAAGTACCTTCCGTAGTATTCCGCACTCGTGTCGGCGACACTTGGAAAGATGTTTCTACTGATGATTTGTTCAAAGGCAAAAAAGTAGTCGTGTTCTCTCTGCCTGGCGCATTTACTCCGACTTGTTCTTCTTCCCACCTGCCACGCTACAACGAATTGTTCGGCGCGTTCAAAGAAAACGGTGTTGACGCTATCTACTGCGTATCTGTAAACGACACTTTCGTTATGAACGCTTGGGCTGCTGAAGAAGAAGCCGACAACATCTACATGATCCCTGATGGCAACGGTGAATTTACTGAAGGCATGGGCATGTTGGTTGGCAAAGAAGACTTGGGCTTCGGCAAACGCTCTTGGCGTTACTCCATGCTGGTTAACGACGGCGTGGTTGAAAAAATGTTTATCGAACCTGAAGAACCAGGCGATCCTTTCAAAGTGTCTGACGCTGACACTATGTTGAAATACATTGCTCCTGACTGGAAAGCTCAAGAGTCTGTTGCCATCTTCACCAAACCTGGTTGCCAATTCTGTGCTAAAGCTAAAAAAGCACTGCAAGACAAAGGTTTGTCTTACGAAGAAATCGTATTGGGCAAAGATGCAACTGTTACTTCCGTTCGCGCTATTACCGGCAAGATGACTGCTCCTCAAGTATTCATCGGCGGCAAATACATCGGCGGCAGCGAAGACTTGGAAGCTTACTTGGCTAAAAACTAATTACCTGTATGCTTGAGACGGCTTGAAAAGGCCGTCTGAAAGACCCAAATATAGAGTTATTCAGACGACGTTTGCAAATCGGCGTTCTGAATAACTCTATATTTACAAGTAGAATTTGAGATTATTGTTTTAAATCGATATTTATTAATTGGCTATTAAATTTTATTTTTGATATTTAATAATAATTTTGCCGTCTGAAACTGAATAAGCTGATGGCAATATCGGTTTAGATAGAGACAGTAAGGATAAAATATGAAAAAGATTCAAGCAGATGTGGTGGTACTGGGCGGCGGTACAGCCGGTATGGGCGCATTTCGCAATGCCCGCCTTCATACAGACAATGTTTACCTGATTGAAAACAATGTATTCGGAACAACTTGTGCGCGCGTGGGCTGTATGCCTTCCAAACTCTTGATTGCCGCTGCAGAAGCGCGCCATCATGCTTTGCATACCGATCCGTTTGGCGTGCATTTGGACAAAGACAGCATCGTTGTCAATGGCGAAGAAGTCATGCAACGCGTTAAATCTGAACGCGACCGTTTTGTCGGTTTTGTGGTCAGCGATGTAGAAGAGTGGCCTGCCGACAAGCGCATTATGGGTACGGCAAAATTTGTTGACGAACATACTGTCCAAATCGATGACCATACGCAAATCACTGCAAAAAGTTTTGTGATTGCCACCGGCTCACGCCCTGTGATTTTCCCTCAGTGGGAAGCTTTGGGCGATCGCTTGGTTGTAAACGATGATGTTTTCTCTTGGGATACTTTGCCTAAAAGCGTGGCCGTGTTCGGCCCAGGCGTTATCGGCTTAGAGTTGGGTCAGGCTTTGCACCGTTTGGGCGTGAAAGTTGAGATTTTCGGCGTAGGCGGAGCCATCGGCGGTATTTCCGACCCTGTTGTCGCTGAAGAAGCCAAAGCTGTGTTTGGCGAAGAGTTGGCTTTGCATCTGGATGCTAAAACCGAGGTTAAACTTGACGCAGACGGCAATGTTGAAGTTCATTGGGAACAAGACGGCGAAAAAGGTGTGTTCCATGCCGAATATGCTTTGGCTGCTGCCGGTCGCCGTCCGAACGTGGACAATATCGGTTTGGAAAACCTGACTATCGAGAAAGATGCGCGCGGCGTACCTGTTGCCGATCCGCTGACCATGCAAACCAGCATTCCGCATATCTTCATCGCAGGCGATGCGTCCAATCAATTGCCTCTGCTGCATGAAGCTGCCGACCAAGGCAAAATTGCCGGCGATAATGCGGGCCGCTATCCGAATATCGGCGGTGGTTTGCGCCGTAGTGTAATCGGCGTGGTGTTCACCAATCCGCAAATTGCCTCTGTCGGCTTGAAATATGCACAAGTTGCGGCGAAATATCAACCTGACGAGTTTGTAATCGGCGAAGTTTCCTTCCGAAACCAAGGCCGCAGCCGCGTTATGTTGGTAAACAAAGGCCATATGCGTTTGTATGCCGAAAAAGCCACCGGCCGTTTCATTGGTGCGGAAGTTGTCGGCCCTGCTGCCGAACATTTGGCACACTTGATGGCTTGGGCGCATCAAATGAAGATGACGATTCCGCAAATGCTGGATATGCCGTTCTACCATCCGGTTATCGAGGAAGGTCTGCGTACTGCATTGCGTGATGCCGATGCAAAATTGAAACAGGCTTGATTATTTGATGGAATAAAGGCCGTCTGAAACCCGCAATGAGGTTTCAGACGGCCTTTTTTATACTTTGAAGCTTTTACTTTTAAATCAATTCTAAATCCGGACCGGCATTTTGCGCACGACGGCTTCGTAATTGAATGTCTAAGCGCAAGTCATGAGCGGAGTCGGCATTTTTAATGGCATCTTGATAGCTGATATCGCCGTTTTCATACAAATCATACAAGGCTTGGTCAAAAGTGATCATGCCCATGCCGGTTGATTTTTTCATCATTTCTTTGATATTGTGGACTTCACCTTTTTGAATCAAGTCGGCAATAATCGGAGAATTGAGCAAAACTTCGACCGCCGCCACACGACCCCGGCCGCTTTCACGGGGAATCAGTCGTTGTGAAATAAAGGCTTGCAGGTTGAGCGATAAATCGGTTAGCAATTGGTTACGGCGCTCTTCGGGGAAGAAGTTGATGATGCGGTCGAGCGCTTGGTTGGTGCTGTTGGCATGCAGTGTCGCCATACACAAATGGCCGGTTTCCGCGAAGGAAATGGCGTAGTCCATGGTCTCGCGGTCGCGGATTTCGCCAATCAGAATAACATCCGGCGCTTGGCGCAGGGTATTTTTCAGCGCAATCGGCCAATTTTCGGTATCTACGCCGATTTCGCGTTGGGTGATGATGCAGTTTTTATGTTGGTGGATAAATTCAATCGGGTCTTCGATGGTGATAATGTGGTCGAAGCTGTTTTCGTTTCGATAGTCGATAAGGGAAGCGAGGGAAGTGGACTTGCCCGAACCTGTACCACCGACAAAAATAACCAGACCGCGTTTTCTGAGGGCGATGTCTTTCAGAATCGGCGGCAGATTGAGCGTTTCAAATTTAGGGATATTGCTGGTAATAGAGCGGAACACCAAAGCAGTTGCGCCGCGTTGAACCATGGCATTGACACGGAAGCGGCTGGTATCGGGCAGGCTGATGGCGAAATTGCATTCGTTGGTGGTAGAAAATTCTTCGATTTGTTTGGAAGACATAATCGAAAAAGCGATTTCCATGCATTTTTCAGCACTTAACGGCTCATCGGTAAGCCGCATGATTTTGCCGTCCACTTTCATGGCCGGCGGGAAATTGGTGGTAATGAAAAGGTCGGAGCCTTTGTATTTGTTCATGTGGCGTAGCCAAGTGAACAATTCTTCTTTTGCGCCCAGAGTATTTTCGTCAAACATAAGAATTCAGATAGTTAATGTTAAGTTATTTTATTGAAAATAATTATAACAGAAGCAATCATTATTTGCTGTTTTGCCGCTAGAGTGGCTATCTGTTTTAAATTGAGTGTCGTGCTGGGAATATAGCAGATTTTTCAGCATCCCTGTGATTTTAAATTCTGATGTTATAATGTTGCCCGATTAGTGAACGGAAAGGTAATGAGATGTCAGTACAAACAATTGCCGTGGTCGGCGCAATGGAACAGGAAATCGAGCTTTTGCGTGAAAGCATGGCCGATGTCAAGCATGTGTCCTTCGGTAAATTTTCGGCTTATGAAGGCGAATTGGCCGGAAAACGCATGGTTTTGGTTTTGAGCGGTATCGGTAAGGTCAATGCGGCGGTTTCGACTTCTTGGGTCATTCATCAGTTTGCACCGGATTGTGTTATCAATACCGGCAGTGCAGGCGGTTTGGGTAAGGGCCTGAAGGTTGGCGATGTGGTTATTGGCGAAACTGTGGCGCATCATGATGTTGACGTAACGGCTTTTGGTTATGTTTGGGGGCAAGTGCCGCAACTTCCTGCCGTGTTCGCATCGGATGCAAACTTGATTCGCCAAGCAGAAAAGGCGGCGCAAGTGTTTGAAGGTGCGGCCGTAACGCAAGGTTTGATCGTCAGTGGCGACCGTTTTGTACACAGCAGCGAAGGTGTCGCGGAAATCCGCAGTCATTTCCCAGAAGTCAAAGCAGTGGAAATGGAAGCTGCGGCAATTGCGCAAACCTGTCATCAATTGGAAGTGCCTTTTGTGATTATTCGCGCGGTATCTGATTCGGCAGATGAGAAAGCGGACATCAGCTTTGAAGAGTTTTTGAAAACGGCGGCCGTCAGCTCGGCGAAGATGGTTACCGAGATTGTCAAATCGCTATAAAATCATGCAGAAACGTTGAATTTCCGTTAGAATACGGAACGATTCAACCTTATTCTAAGGCCGTCTGAAAACCGAATCCCTGTTTTTTCAGACGGCCTTTCAGCCTTTAATTGTATTTATCTTAATAACAATATGAAAAACATACGGAATTTCTCCATCATTGCCCACATCGACCACGGTAAATCGACGCTTGCCGACCGTTTTATCCAATACTGCGGCGGTTTGGATTTGCGCGAAATGAGTACGCAGGTGCTCGACTCCATGGACATCGAAAAAGAGCGCGGCATCACCATCAAAGCGCAAACCGCCGCACTCAGCTATAAAGCACGCGACGGGCAGGTGTATCAGCTCAATCTGATTGACACGCCGGGACACGTCGACTTCTCTTACGAAGTCTCCCGTTCGCTGTCGGCTTGTGAAGGTGCGCTTTTGGTCGTTGACGCATCGCAAGGCGTGGAAGCGCAAACCGTGGCGAACTGCTATACCGCGATTGATTTGGGCGTGGAAGTCGTGCCTGTTTTGAACAAAATCGACCTGCCCGCCGCCGACCCCGAGCGCGTGGAACAGGAAATCGAAGACATTATCGGCATCGATGCCGTTGGTGCGGTGCAATGTTCTGCCAAAAGCGGCATCGGTGTGGAAGACGTTTTGGAAGAAATCGTTGCCAAAATCCCCGCGCCGACCGGCGATGAAAACGCGCCGCTGCAAGCCGTTATCGTCGATTCGTGGTTTGACAACTACGTCGGCGTAGTTATGTTGATTCGTGTGAAAAACGGCACCATCAAGCTGAAAGACAAAGTGCGCTTTATGAGCACCAAGGCAGAAACGCAGGTTGAGCAGTTGGGTGTATTCACGCCGAAATCGGTTCAAAAACAAGAACTCAAAGCCGGCGAAGTGGGCTTTCTGATTACCGGTGTGAAAGAATTGGGACAGGCAAAAGTCGGCGATACGGTGACTTTGGTTGCCAACCCCGCTTCTGAGCCGCTGCCCGGTTTCCAAGAAGTGCAAAGCCAAGTATTCGCGGGTCTCTACCCCGTGGAAAGCCACGACTACGAAGCTTTGCGCGACGCTTTGGAAAAATTGCAGCTTAACGATGCTTCGTTGAAATTCGAACCTGAAGTTTCTCAGGCATTGGGTTTCGGCTTCCGCTGCGGTTTCTTGGGCCTGCTGCACTTGGAAATCGTGCAGGAACGCTTGGAGCGCGAGTTTGACATGGATTTGATTACCACCGCGCCGACGGTGGTTTACGAAGTCGTATTGAAGAGCGGCGAAAAAATCGAAGTTGAAAACCCTTCCAAACTGCCCGACATCGGTAGTATCGAAACCATTCTCGAGCCGATTATTACTGCAACCATTCTTGTGCCGCAGGAGTATGTCGGCAACGTCATGACTTTGTGTAACCAAAAGCGCGGCGTGCAGGTCAATATGCAGTACATGGGCCGTCAAGTCATGCTGACTTACGATTTGCCGATGAACGAAGTCGTGATGGACTTTTTCGACAAACTCAAATCCACTTCGCGCGGCTATGCCTCGTTGGACTACCATTTCAAAGAGTTCCAGCCGTCTGATTTGATTAAGCTCGACATCATGGTCAACGGCGAAAAAGTCGATGCCTTGAGCCTGATTGTGCACCGTCAAAGCGCGGTTCACCGTGGTCGTGAGCTGGCAGCGAAAATGCGCGAGCTGATTCCGCGCCAGATGTTCGACATCGCCGTACAGGCCGCCATCGGCAGCCAGATTATCGCCCGCGAAAACGTCAAAGCCCTGCGTAAAAACGTCTTGGCGAAATGTTACGGCGGCGATATTACCCGTAAGAAAAAACTTCTCGAAAAACAAAAAGCAGGCAAACGCCGCATGAAACAAGTGGGCAACGTGGAAATCCCGCAAAGCGCATTCTTGGCGATTCTGCAAGTGAGTGATAAATAATGAGTATAAATCTGACTTTAGGCGCAATCGTTGTGCTGCTGGCCGGCTTGGTCCTCAACTTCAAAAGCAGCAAAGAGCGTCAGGGAAACGGCGAATGGAGCTCTGGCCTGCAATGGAGTTACCTCTTGTGCATGGTCGGCGTATTCGGCATTTTGTCTGAATTTATGAGCTTTACCGCCGTATTGCTGGTGTTTGTCGTGTTTACCGGCATTGTTTGGGCAATCCATAAAGGCCGTCTGAAAAAAAGCGAAACCGGCGAAGACAATGCGCATTTTACCGATTACATGGGCGGCTTTTTCCCCATCATCTTGGTTATCTTTGTATTGCGCAGCTTTATTGCCGAGCCGTTTCAAATTCCGTCCAGTTCCATGCGTCCGGGTTTGGTCAAAGGCGATTTTATCTTGGTGAACAAATTCTCTTACGGTATCCGCCTGCCGATTTTGAATAAGGTCGTTATTCCAGTCGGCAACATTGCCCGAGGCGATGTCGTGGTGTTCAATTACCCACTTCAGCCTGAGATGAATTACATCAAACGTATCGTCGGTATTCCAGGCGACGTTGTGGAATACCGTGATAAGGTTTTGACTGTTAACGGTGAAATTATTCCCGAAAAACCAAACGGCAATTATCAATACGCAGATGATACCGATCCGTCTATGATTCATACGCTTGAGCGTTTTCAGACGGCCTTGAACGGCAAAAACTTTGATGTCGTCAAAGAAGCCGGTCAGCCTTCCGTATCCATTGCTGTATTGAACAAATACACCTCCGAAGTGATGCCTGAAAGCAATTACTCGCTTGAAACAAGCGGTTTGGAAAATTGCGAATACGCAGAAGACGGCAATGGCTTTATCTGTAAAGTCCCGGAAGGCCGTTATTTCGCGATGGGTGACAACCGCGACAACAGCGCCGACTCCCGTTATTGGGGATTTGTCGATGACAAGTTGATTGTCGGTAAAGCCTTCTTTGTTTGGATGAACTTTGGCGAACTCAGCCGTATCGGTACCAGCATCCAATAAGCAATAAACAGATTAAAAGGCCATCTGAAATTTTTCAGACGGCCTTTTTTGTATCTATTTTTTGTCTTTTAACGAACCTAAATAAATCGCCAATAAAGTCAAAGTAGCGCCATTCCATTGGACGGCGTTAATCGGTTTATCCAGCCAGAAATAATCGATCAACATGGCGGCGACTGGTTCGGAGAGTAGTAGTAGGCCGGTCAGTGATAAGGATAAAAGCGGGATGGCGTAAGCAATCAATGCCCAAGCGAAGCATTGCATAACGATGCCGTAGATGGAGACTAGAATCACATCGTTTAAAGTCTTAGGATATAGATGGGCGGTATCGAATAGCAGCGATGGGATGACCAAAGCTATTGCACCGCCGAAGCTTAAAATCATCATCAGCGGAAACAAACCGACTTTTTCCTGCTCATGGGTTTTGCGTACGAAAACCATAGACAGGGCCAGCATGGCACCGGACACTACACCGCTGACAAATCCCCATGCGGCGTTATCGTTATGACCGAACTCCGGGCTGCCGATTAAGGCTACGCCTATGGTGGCCAATATCAAACTTAAAATTTGTAAGGTACTTAGGCGTTCCGAATAAAAGAAGAAGCCGATGGTGGCTAAAAAGAAAATCTGCAGGCTGTTGAGCAAGGTGGAAATGCCGGGGCCTACGGCGTGAATGCTTTCGTGCCAAAGGGCAAGGTCGAATGCGAGGAAGACACCGGATAAGAGTGCGTAGCCAACCGTTTTTCTTTTTGTGGGCATTTTTTGCTTGAAAAAACGTCCGAGCAGAAAAAATATAGGGGCGGCAATCAGCAAACGCCAGAATGCGATGGCATAAGAGCCGACATCGACAAATTTGACGATCAAACTGCCCAAGCCAAAGATGACGCAGCCGACGACCAATAGGGGCGCTGCATAATTTCCCGAACGTGTCTCCATCGGCTTCTCCATCAATCAAATGAAGACGATTATTCCATAAAAGATGGATGAGGCGCTAATGATAAATAGTGGTGAGCCAAGATAAAGGTTTATGATGAAAGGCCGTCTGAAAGCTGTTTCAGACGGCCTTTTGATGATTTTTTGGCTTGATTTAGTATGGTTGTAGTATAAAATCGTTTTACGCCGTGTTTCAGACGGCCTGATCAGTTTTGGTTTTGAGAAAAGGATATTGGAAATGGCAAACCCTATTCGTGCGTTTCTGGATTATGTGCCGTCGGTTGATGAGTCTTGTTTTATAGATGAGACTTCGGTTGTGATTGGCGAAGTGTCGCTAGCGGAAGATGTATCCGTTTGGCCTTATGCCGTGTTGCGTGGCGATGTGAACAGCATTTCTATCGGCAAGCGCAGCAATGTGCAGGACGGCAGCGTTTTGCATGTGTCGCATAAGAATGCGGCGAAGCCTGACGGTTCGCCTTTGATTATTGGTGACGATGTGACGATTGGGCATAAGGTCATGCTGCATGGTTGCCGAATTGGGAATCGTGTGTTGGTGGGCATGGGTTCGATTATTTTGGACGATACGGTTGTCGAAGATGATGTGATGATAGGTGCGGGCAGTTTGGTGCCGCCGCGCAAGCGATTGGAAAGCGGTTTTTTATACGTCGGCTCGCCTGTGAGACAAGTGCGGCCGCTGACGGATGAGGAAAAGGCATTTTTGACGTATTCGGCTGCGCATTATGTCCGCCTGTCCGGTCAGCATAAAATTTCAAAATAAGGAAAACCAATACAATGAACGCAATTTATCTGGCTTCGGGCAGTCCGCGCCGTCGTGAGATTTTGGAAAATTTGGGTTTCGCGGTACACCGCCTTTCAGCGGATATTGATGAAACCCCTAAAGAAGGCGAAGCCGCGCTGGAGTATGTGCGCCGTATGGCCTGCGAGAAAAATCAGGCGGCGGTGGCGCAATGGTTTACTGCTCATGATCAAGAGCCTGAGTTTGCTGTATTGACGGCGGATACGACGGTGGCGGATGGTGCGGCTATTTTGGGCAAGCCGGAATCCGAGGCGGATGCGGTCGATATGCTGGAACGCTTGTCCGGACGGACGCATCAAGTGCTGACGGCTGTATGCGTTTACTGGCAAGGTGTGCGCCATGATGTGGTGCAGACGAGCGAAGTGTGCTTTAAAACGTTGACGGCTGAGGAAGTCGCAACCTATGTTGCCAGCGGCGAGCCGATGGACAAAGCCGGTGCGTATGGGATTCAGGGTTTGGGCGGCGTATTTGTCGAGCATTTGCAGGGCAGTTTTACGGGCGTGATGGGTTTGCCGGTTTATGAGACCGCTCAGCTACTGAAATCTTTGGGTTTGGAAGCGCCGCCGTTTGCTTAAAATTAGGCAAATGCCGTCTGAAAGCGTGCCGACAAAAACGCTTGTTTCAGTTACAATACTGCCTTAAACAGCTTGCTTGAAGAAAGATATGAAAGAACATAAGGCCCGGAAACGCTTCGGGCAGAATTTTTTGCAGGATACACGGATTATTAGCGATATTGTCAACGCGGTCAGACCGCAGCCCGATGATATCGTGATTGAAATCGGCCCGGGCTTGGCCGCCATTACCGAGCCTTTGGCGAAAAAACTCAACCGCCTGCATGTTTGCGAAATCGACCGCGACATCGTACGCCGTCTGAAAACCTTGCCGTTTGCAGATAAATTGGTGATACACGAAGGCGATGTATTGCAGTTTGATTTCAACAGCATTGAAGGCAAGAAAAAAATTGTCGGCAACCTGCCGTACAATATTTCCACGCCGCTTTTGTTCCGATTGAGCGAAGTGGCGGACGATGTGATCGATATGCACTTTATGCTGCAAAAAGAAGTGGTCGAACGCATGGTGGCTCAGCCGAAAACCAACGACTATGGCCGTCTGGGCGTCATGCTGCAATATTTCTTCGATATGGAAATGTTGATTGAAGTACCGCCTGAGTCCTTTGATCCTGCGCCGAAAGTAGATTCGGCCGTCGTGCGCATGATTCCGGTAAAACACCGCATCGGTAAAGCGGAAGATTTTGAACATTTTGCCAAACTGGTGAAACTGGCTTTCCATCAACGCCGCAAAACCATACGCAATAATTTGAAGGAACTTGCCGGCGATGATGACTTGCAGGCAGTCGGTATCAATCCGCAGGACAGGGCAGAACACATTGCCGCTGAGAAATATGTGGAATTGAGCAATTATCTGGTTCAAAAGGCCGTCTGAGAGGTTGGGGACGGAATGTTGAAAAAATATGTTTGGTGTGGGTTGGTTGTATTTATTACCGGTACGGCATTTGCATTAAGCACCGGCGGAGAAGAAAATCTGCGGCGCAAAGCAAAAGCCGGCGATGCTGAAGCGCAATATCTGCTGGCCATGCAGTTGGAAATGACAACAGACCCTGTAAACCTCAAAGAAAGCGAGTTTTACTATTGGCTGAAAAAAGCCGCGAAAAACGGCGAGGGAGCGGCACAAGACTTACTTGACGATATTGAAGCCGAATATGATAAAACAGCTTTAGAAGAAGAGCTTGCGCCCAACGGTTCACAAAAATTGATGGATGAAGTGTTCAAACTGGAAAATCAGAAGCAGAAAAATTATCCGCTGATCAAAGAAAAATTATTTAAAGCGGCAGCTTTGAGCAACTACGCAGCTTTAGCAGATACCGCATGGCTGTTTGGAAATCGGGATAATGCGCAGAAATACGGCGTTCCCTTCCATCCCCTGAAAGCCTGCATCCTGTCGGTATATACCAACAACCGTTATGGCGACTTGAACAAAGATGCACTGGATATATTGTGTCGCGGCATTTATACCAAGGACAACAGTGAGAAAATCGAGCATTACGCCAAACAGATTAAAAACAGGCCGTCCAAAATCTGGTCAATTTTAGAGAATGTCAAATAAACATGATTAAATTCAAAAATGTACACAAACATTTTAAAGATTTGCACGTTATCAACGGCGTGAATCTGGAAGTCAAACAAGGCGAAGTGGTCGTTGTATGCGGTCCTTCGGGCAGTGGCAAATCGACGTTGATTCGTACGGTAAACCAACTCGAGCGTATTGAAAGCGGCGAGATTTGGGTGGACGGCATCAATGTTGCCGATCCGAAAACCGATTTGAACAAAGTGCGTGAAGAAGTAGGTTTTGTGTTCCAAGGGTTCAATCTGTATCCGCATTTGACTGTCTTGGAAAATATTATTCTTTCTCCGATGAAAGTGAAAAACCAAAGCCGTGAAGAGGCGGAAAAGAAAGCGATGGAGCTTTTGGAACGCGTCGGCTTGGCGCATAAAAAAGACGCGCTGCCCGGCCAGCTTTCCGGCGGTCAGCAGCAGCGTGTGGCGATTGCACGCGGTTTGGCGATGGAGCCGCGCGTGATGTTGTTTGACGAGCCGACTTCCGCGCTTGACCCTGAAATGGTCGGCGAAGTATTGAAAGTGATGAAAGACTTGGCGGAAAGCGGCATGACCATGATGTGTGTGACCCATGAGATGGGTTTTGCACGCGAAGTTGCCGACCGTGTGATTTTTGTCGATAAAGGCCAGATTCTGGAAGATGAAACGCCGGAAGAGTTTTTTACCAATCCGAAACACGAGCGTGCCAAACAATTCCTGCAACAGGTGATGACACATTAAACTCAGGCCGTCTGAAATTTCAGACGGCATGATCGGTTTGAATGATTTTGAAAGTTGAACATTATGTATTTTGTTGACCGTACTGCTGTTGTGTTGAAACCGACCGCCCGTTTTTTGGAATGGTTGAAATCCTCCGATGAGAATATGCCCGATTTGACCATCGAGCAATTGCGCACCAACTGTTCCGTATTCTTGGTGCCGCAATTTGACGAACCCGAATCCGTCATTTCCTATTTTGACGAACGCTACCAGCAGATTTTTGAAGCCGAATTGGCGGGCTGGGACATCGATAAAAGCAAATGGCCGCAAGACATGAGCCTGAAGGCTTTTTGGGAATTTTTCGATACCGAAATCCACGATATGGTTTTGGATATGGAAGAGGCGGAATTGAACATTACGCCTGTTTTCGACAATATGATGTAAAGCCGTGCGAAGTTTTCAGACGGCCTTAAAGCCCTCGCGTTCTTTGAAAATTCTGATTGTCTTCTTACACCTTTCGGCTTTGGCCTTATGCCTTGCCGAGTTTTACGGCTGGATGATGTGGCTGGGTTTGGCGGCATTGGCCGGTAGTTTTACCTATGCTTGGCACAGCGTTAATTTTCAGACTCGAAATGCGCTCAGAAAAATCATTATAGACCGCCAATACCGTGCGACGGTTTACTTGAATGGCGAGGAAGAGGGAAGAAGCGCGGTTTTGCAAGACAGCAGTATGTTGACGGTTTACGCTTTGTTTTTGCAATGGAATGTTGACGGAAAAATGGTCAAACACTGCATCTTGCCCGATATGGCCGACCGTGATGCCTACCGCCGTCTGAAAGTATGGGTGCGCTGGTGTCGGGAAAAAGAAGACAAAGCAGAACTTGCGGCAGATATGGATTAAACGGCTGTTTCAGACGGCCTTTTGAAGCGATCAATACAATGAAAACATTACAAGACTGGCTTTCTCATTTGGAGACTGCCCATAGTTCCGGCCTGATTGATATGGGTTTGGAACGTGTGGGAGAAGTGAAAAAACGCATGAATTTGGTGCCGCAGTGTCCTGTCGTCGTGGTGGCGGGTACCAATGGCAAAGGCTCCGTATGCGCTTATTTGTCGCATATTTATAAAGAAGCCGGTTTTAAAGTCGGTACGCTGACCAGTCCGCACCTTCTGCGTTACAACGAACGAATCGCCATCAACACTCAACCGGTTTCAGACGACCTGATTGTTTCCTCATTTGAACGCATCGAAGCGGCACGCGGTGAAATTTCGCTGACGTATTTTGAGTTTAATGCTTTGGCCGCCGTTGATATTTTCATGCGTGAAAATGTGGATGTAATGATTTTGGAAGTCGGTTTGGGCGGACGATTGGATGCCGTGAATGTATTCGACGGCGACTGTTCGGTCGTTACCAGCGTGGATTTGGACCATCAGGCATTTTTGGGCGATACCGTCGAGCAGGTCGGTTTTGAAAAAGCCGGCGTGTTCCGTAGCGGCAAACCAGCCGTGTGCGGCCAAAACCCTGCGCCTGAATCATTGGTCAAACACGCAGAAGAAATTGGTGCAAAACTGTTGATGGTTCAGCGAGATTTTGATTTTGCGTCAATGGAAAGCGTACAGTGGAATTACCGCTTCCATCCGCAATCTTCAGACGGCCAAAGCCGTAACCGCAATTCCTTGCCGTTTCCTGCTTTGCGCGGCGCGTATCAGTTGTCCAATGCCGCGTGCGCACTGACTGTGTTGGAATGTTTGAACGAACAATTGCCGGTTGATATCGGCGCGATTAAACGCGGTTTGCTGTTGGTTGAGAATCCTGGACGTTTCCAAGTTTTGCCCGGCCGTCCGCTGGTGGTCTTGGATGTCGGCCACAATCCGCACGCAGCCCGTGCTTTGCGCCGCAGCCTGATTAACCTTGCCTTTGCCCAAAAACGGACCGCCGTATTCAGTATGTTGTCCGACAAAGATATTGATGGGGTGCTGGAAATCGTTAAAGACCAGTTTGACGAGTGGAACATCGCGCCTTTAGATGTACCGCGCGGCATGACTGTGGAGGCTTTGCAGGCCAAATTGGCTGAACACGGCATCGACAATGTAAATGTTTTTGAAACCGTCGCTGCAGCCTACCGCGCTGCTTTGGCGAAAGCAACCGAAAATGATAGAATCGTTGTTTTCGGCTCATTCCATACTGTTGCCGATGTAATGGCTGTTTTGAAAGAACACTAACGAGGAAATTATCATGTCCGACAACAAACAAAAAGAAACTCCAAACGGATACGATTTAGACGGTTACGAACAACTCAAACGTCGCAACCGCCGTCGCTTGGTCTTGGCCTCCGGCTTGGTGGTGGCTTCGGGTATGCTGTTCGGTCTGGCGCTGACTTCCGGCGACGATAAAAATTCACCGTTTAAAGAAGCGCCTGTCGGTCAGAGCCAAGTCAAAACGGCTGACGAGCCGAGCAAGGCCGTTGTTTTAGAGCCGAATAAAGAGGATGTCGCTGCTGCTGAAGAAGCAGCCCGCCATGCGGATGCCGAAGCGCAAAGCAAACCTCAAAATGCCGGCGATGAAGAAGACAATGCGCCGGTCGAAGTGCTGAAGCCGAGCCGTGAATCCGCTCCCGAAGATGTCGGCGAGCCGTTGGTTTTGATTAACGATACTTTGGATGACGGCAATATTAAAGGTTTGGAAGAGTCCGAGCGTATTCAACGCGCCGAGGCCGCCAAACGCGAAGCTGCCGAACGCCGAGCCGAAGAACGCCGCCAACGTCAGGCAGAACAACGAGCTGCGGCACGCAAGGCACAAGCCCAACAGGAAGCGGATGAAAAAGAAAACGCATTGGCCGCTAAAAAACGCGCACTTCAAGCGCGTGCTGAAAAAGCAGAGCGTGAAGCCGCTGCCGAGCGCAATAAATTGGCTCAATTGGAAAAGGCAGAGAAAGCCATTGCCGAGCGTAAATCTGCCAAAAACAGCAAAGACAGCGTAAAAGACAAGGCCGAACCTGCCAAGAAAGCAGAAGCCAAAGTTGAAAAACCAAAAAATGAAAAGGCTAAACCGGAAACAGCCAAAGCTGAAAAAGCCGATAAGGTAAAAACTGCCGAGAAGCCGTCTGAAAAAGCCAAACCTAAAGCTGAAAAAGAAACAGCAGAAGCCAAACCTGCGAAAAAAGCTGCTATTCAGGCAGGTTATGCTGAAAAAGAACGCGCGCAGAGCCTGCAACGTAAAATGAAAGCGGCAGGTATCGATTCGACCATTACTGAAGTCATGACCGATAAAGGTAAGGTGTATCGCGTGAAATCAGCCAGTTATAAAAATGCACGCGATGCAGAGCGCGATTTGAACAAATTGCGTGTACATGGCATTGCCGGTCAGGTGACCAGTGAGTAATTTGCCTGTTGCCGATTTATTGGTGGCCGCCGTCATCGTCATCTGCATCATTATCTCGCTGACGCAGGGGATTATTGCTGAAGCAGGGGCGATGGTGGCATGGGTGGTATCGTTTATTGCAGCCAGAACGCTCGCCGTGCCGTTTGCCGATGTGGTCTTTAAATCGGTTGAGCCGCATGCTTTGGCGGTTGCCATGGGTTTTGCCGCTGTGTTTTTTCTGGCATGGCTGTTGCAAAAACTGGCACGGTCGCTGTTAAGCAGTTTGGTGTCTGCCGTTGGTCTGGGAAGCATCAACCGTTTGCTTGGCGGCGTATTCGGTGCAGTGAAAGGTGTGATTTTGGTAACACTGGCTGTGATGGTTTTTTCGCATACCGATTTGCCGAAGACGGAAGAGTGGCAAAGTTCCCATACGATTCCGTATTTTGAATCGCTTGCCGATGCCGCAATGCCGTATCTGCCGGGAAAAGAAGATACGCATGAGGAAGCGAATGATTGATGTTAACGGTTTCAGACGGCCTGAAGGTCGTTTGAAACCGTTTTTTATTTGTCTGAAGGTAGCATTATATTGTCAACAATTTGGGCAAACTCCTCTAAATTATTTTATAATGACGCCTTACCCATTTAACCCTAAAACTCGGAGAGTCTCGATATGTGTGGTGTATTAGGTTTGGTCAGTCATGAGCCGGTCAATCAGCTGCTGTATGACGGTCTGCAGATGCTGCAGCATCGTGGTCAGGATGCGGCAGGCATTGTGACTGCAGAGGGCAGCACGTTTCATATGCACAAAGGCAAAGGCATGGTGCGTGAAGTGTTCCGTACCCGAAACATGCGCGACTTGGTAGGTAATGCCGGCATCGCACATGTCCGCTATCCGACCGCCGGCAATGCAGGCAGCAGTGCAGAGGCCCAGCCTTTCTATGTCAGCTCTCCGTTTGGCATTGTTTTGGCACATAATGGTAATCTGACCAATACTGAAGAGCTGTATGAGAATGTGTGCAACAAACACCTGCGCCATGTTAATACCAGCTCTGATTCCGAAGTATTACTCAATGTATTCGCGCATGAATTGCGCCGCGAAGTCTCTAAAAATACAGTTCCTTACCAACTCACCATCGACAATATTTTCAACGCCGTTTCCGAAGTGCACCGTTTGGTGCGCGGCGCATACGGCGTAGTAGCCATGATTGCAGGATACGGCATGCTGGCTTTCCGGGATCCTTTCGGTATCCGTCCGTTGGTTTTGGGTTCGCAAATTGACGAATCCGGTAAAAAATCTTATGCCGTTGCCTCCGAATCCGTTGCCTTCAATGCGCTTGCCTATGATTTGGAACGCGATATCCAGCCGGGCGAAGCCGTATTTATTGGTTTTGACGGCACGATTATTTCCCGTCAATGCAGCGATAAAGCCAAATTAAGCCCTTGTCTTTTCGAATATGTTTATTTTGCCCGCCCGGATTCCGTCATCGATGGCGTTTCCGTTTATCAGTCCCGGATGGATATGGGCGTATCTTTGGCAGAAAAAATCAAACGCGAGCTGCCTGTCGACGATATCGATGTTGTTATGCCTATTCCCGATACCAGCCGACCCAGCGCGATGGAGCTTGCCGTCCATCTCGAAAAACCTTACCGCGAAGGTCTGATTAAAAACCGCTACATTGGCCGTACCTTTATTATGCCCGGCCAGGCAACGCGTAAAAAATCAGTACGCCAAAAACTCAGCCCGATGGAAACCGAGTTTAACGGCAAAAGCGTTTTATTGGTGGATGATTCCATTGTACGCGGTACGACCAGCCGTGAAATCGTCGAAATGGTACGCGCGGCAGGTGCACGCAAAGTTTACATTGCTTCTGCTGCTCCCGAAGTGCGCTATCCGAATGTGTACGGTATCGATATGCCGACCCGTGAAGAACTGATTGCAAACGGCCGCAGCGCAGCAGAAATAGCAACCGAAATTGGCGCGGACGGTATCGTCTTCCAAAACTTAGAAGACTTGGAAGCAGTAGTCAAAGCGCTCAATCCGAAAATCGAATCCTTTGATTCTTCATGCTTCAACGGTGTTTATCAAACCGGCGATATCGACGAAGCATACCTAAACCGCCTCTCCGCCGAAAAATCAGGTTGCGGCGGCTTGAAAGTACATCCAAGCAAAATGGAACACAGCATCAGCATCAGCGATAGCGATGATGAAGAATAAAGTAAATTGACTTACAATAAAGGCCGTCTGAAAATTAACGTTCAGACGGCCTTTAATTATGTTTTAGACACATCATGAGTACCGAAACCAAAAATTACATCACGCCTACCGGCTGGCAGGCATTGAAAGACGAACTTTATCATCTGGTCAACAAAGAACGCCCGGAAATCGTCCAAATCGTTAACTGGGCGGCAAGCAATGGCGACCGTAGCGAAAACGGCGACTATCTTTACGGCAAACGCCGCATGCGCGAAATTGACCGCCGTATCCGCTTCCTAACCAAACGCTTGGAAGTCGCCGTCGTCGTCGATCCAGAAGCGCGCGAAGCCACGGACCAGATTTTCTTCGGTGCAACCGTTGGCTTACTGCGTGGAGACGGTCGGGAACAAACCGTCAAAATCGTCGGCGTAGATGAAATCGATACCGCTAAAAACAAAATCTCATGGATTTCCCCTTTGGCACGCAGCCTGATTAAAGCGCGCGAAGGCGACGAAGTTGTCTTGAATACGCCGGAAGGGCAGGAGGTTATAGAGATTTTGTCGGTGGAGTATATTAAGATTGACTGATTACGCGTGAATAATGCGAATGAAACTACAAAAGGCCGTCTGAAAAATAGACTTCAGACGGCCTTTTATGCATGGTAGCTACGCTTTTAAGATTTTCCGGCTTTATCCCCGATTTTGCTTTCTTTGCCTTGAATCAGGTTTTGAATATTGCTTTTATGGCGGTACAACACCAATGCGGCAATGAATACGGTTGCCCATGCCCAAGAGGCGTGTGGCATCATGAAGAAGGCGAAGATGGGTGCGCAGACGGTGGCGACCAGTGCGGCGAGGGAGGATACTTTGAAACCGAATGCCATGACCAGCCAAATCAAGGCGCAGAGCAGGGCGGTTGCGGGGGAGAGGGCGAGCAAGACGCCCAATGCGGTGGCTACGCCTTTGCCGCCTTTAAAATTGAAAAATATTGGCCACATATGGCCGACCAATGCTGCGATGGCGACCAGGGCTATTGTTACATCCGACAAATCTAAAGCATTTTGCAGACAGCGCGCCAAGATGACGGCAACCAAGCCTTTTACTGCATCGCCGAGCAGGGTCAGTGCGGCCGCTTTTTTCTTGCCGCTGCGCAAGACGTTGGTGGCGCCGGGGTTGCCGGAGCCGTAAGTGCGCGGATCGTCCATGCCGTAATATTTTGATACGATGACGGCAAAAGACAGGGAGCCGATAAGATAGGCGGCAATAATGGCGAGTACATTGAACATTTTGGGTGCTTTACTTAAAATGGGAATGGTTATTCTATCAAAAAAACGGACAGGCAAATGGATAAAATCTTTTTGTACGGTATGAAAGCCGATACTTTAATCGGCGTATATGATTGGGAACGTGAGCGTAAACAGACTTTGATTTTGGATTTGGAAATCAGTGTTCCCGAGCGTACGGGCATGAGCGACGATATCGGCGACACCATCCATTATGGCGAAGTATGCGAAGTCGTACGCCGCAGCCTTGCCGAACAGGATTTTTTACTGCTGGAAACTTTGGCGGAACATATCGCCCAATTGATTTTAAATGATTTTGGTGCGGCCAAAGTGCGCGTCCGTATTGTGAAACCGGGTATCTTGCCAGATGTGGCACAGGTCGGTATTGAAATTGAACGTACTCGGGAATAAGGCTTATCTATGCCGTCTGAAAAAGGAATTCAGACGGCCTTTAATATTTAATAATTTGGAAATGAGGTAAAAAAATGGATTTGAAAGAAACTAAATTAAGCAGCGAGCCAATCTATGAAGGTTCTTTTGTTACCATCAGCCGTGATCGGGTGCGCCTGCCTAACGGCAATGAAAGCCAGCGGGTTGTGATCCGTCATCCGGGTGCTGCGTGTGTATTGGCGGAAACGGAAGACGGCAAAGTTGTTTTGGTTCGCCAATGGCGTTATGCCGCCGATCAGGCGACTTTGGAATTGCCGGCGGGTAAATTGGATATTGCAGGCGAAGATCCTGCCGAATGCGCTTTGCGTGAGTTGGCGGAAGAAACGCCATACGTTGCCGACAGTGTTAAATTGTTGTACAGCTTTTACACGGCGGTCGGTTTTTGTGATGAGAAAATGTATCTCTACCAAGCGCAAGGCGTGCGTTTGGGCAGCGAGTTGAGCAATGATGAAGATGAAATTACTGAAACCGTTTTGATGAGCAAGGAAGAGGTGTGCGCTGCATTGGCAAACGATGAAATCAAAGATGGTAAAACTTTGATTGGTTTGCAGTATTGGTTGACTCAGAATTGATATGTTAAGTAGAAAATCCTTGATAGATTTCTGAATACTTGAGCCTGATATTTGATAATAAGGTTTTCATACAAACAAGGCCGTCTGAAAAAACTTTCAGACGGCCTTGTTTTATTTTGTAGCCGGATTTTGGCCTAATAAAGCCGGTGCAAACCGTGTGATCGTATCGCGCAAAACGATGAGTTTGCCGTGGAAGAAGTGGGACGAACCGGCAATGGTTACAACCGGCAGGCCTTGTGGTTCTGCCCATGTCAGGGCTTTGTTGATTTCGACGACTTCGTCTTCCGCGCCATGGATCATCAATGTTTTGGCGACATCGGGAACGTCGGATGGTTCCGGGCGGTCTTTGTAGTGATGGACGGCTGCGCCCATCAGCAACAGAAAATCAGGTGTGCGTTCTTGGGCGGCAAAGGTGGAAACGTAGCCGCCGAATGAGAAGCCGGCCAGGGCGAATTGCGGTGCGTCTGGATGTTGCGCGCGGGCGTAGTCGATAACGGCAATGCAATCTTGCGTTTCGCCGCGACCGTAGTCGTGTTCGCCTTCGCTATTGCCTACGCCGCGCAAATTGGGCAGGTAGCAATGGAAGCCGAGTTGCGATAAGGCTTTGGCGGCGGTTTGGATGACTTTGTTGGTGTTGGTGCCGCCTTGTAGGGGATTGGGATGGTTGATGACGGCGATGCCGCGGGCGGACTTTTGTGTACTTGGCAGATAGATGGTTTCCAGCAAACCGGCCGGGCCGGGGATTTGAATGATGTCGGGTTTGAGCATGGGTGTGTCCTTGTTTGTTTTTTCAGACGGCCTGAAGCGGTTTACAGATAAAAATTCTTGCCGTTGTTTTGATTGTTGGCTTTCAAATCAGCAAGCATCCGTTTGAAGTCCAAGCCGTATTTTTCGCTTAATTTTTCGGCGCGTTTTTTTAAGTTGTCGAGATTTTGTTCTTTGGGGCTGCTTTGGAAGGCCATGACTGCTACGTTGCCGTGGCTCTCGGCCGGCAGCTCGAGTACGCGGCCGTCAAAGACGTTGAGCAGGCGTTCGACAAAGCGTTGATAACGCTGATCGCCGCTCCACCAGTTGGTCACAAATACGCCGTTGGGAGAGAGGGCGTTGCGGCAGTCTTGGAAGAAGGGCTCTTCCACCAAAGCATCGATAATCTGTTCGCCGTCAAAACCATCTACCAAAATCACATCGGTATTGTGGCGGAACACTTTAATATATTCCGCGCCATCCGCCTCGATAATCTCAAAATGTTCGCTTTCGTGCGGCAATTCAAACAAGCTGCGCGCCACGGCGATGACTTGCGGATTGATGTCAATGGCGGTTTGCTTGGTATCGGGCAGATAGCTGTCTATCCAACGGGCAAACGAGCCGCCGCCCAAGCCGATTTGGGTGATGTGTTTGGGCGGGGTTTCTGTAAACAGCAGCCAACCCATCATGGCGCGGCTGTACGACAACACCAGCTCGGACGGATGATCGACATTCATGGAGCTTTGAATGGTGTCGCTGCCCAAGTGCAGGGAACGGATATTGCCTTCTTCGGAAATGCCGACTTCGGGCAGATGGGATTTGGCAGGGCGCAGGCGGCGGTAAGGATGGCGGGGTGGCATGGGCAAAGACGGAAAGATGTAGAAGGCGTTATTTTAACAGAAACCATGATGGTTTGCGCTGGATCGGTTTCCAGACGGCCTTTTTGCGTGTTGGATTGGAAGATAAGGCGTGTATTTAATTTTCTTTAAAATCATTGGTTTTTATAATTTCGTGAGTAACTTTGTGTGAAAATGCTTGCCAAGATGGGAACTTATCGGCATAATGCCGACTTCCTTGCCGGTATAGCTCAGTTGGTAGAGCACCTGACTTGTAATCAGGGGGTCCCGAGTTCGACTCTTGGTGCCGGCACCAGTTAAAGACTGATGGTGCTGCAAGGCATTTCAGTAAGCCGGTATAGCTCAGTTGGTAGAGCACCTGACTTGTAATCAGGGGGTCCCGAGTTCGACTCTTGGTGCCGGCACCAATTAAAAGCCCGATTGTGAAAGCAGTCGGGCTTTTTGCTTATGCTTTGATATTTTAAAAGCAGACCTTATAATACCGCGTTTCCATTTATAACAAAGGGCTGCCCGTCGGGCAGAACACACAACACCATGATTACCGTAAACACTTTGCAAAAAATGAAAGCAGAGGGCGAGAAAATCGCCATGCTGACCGCTTATGAATCCAGCTTTGCCGCGCTGATGGACAATGCCGGCGTAGATGTATTGCTGGTCGGCGATTCTTTGGGCATGGCGGTGCAAGGTCGTCAGTCCACTTTGCCGGTGAGCTTGCAGGATATGTGCTACCACACTGAATGCGTGGCTCGCGGTACTAAAAATGCCATGATTGTCAGCGATTTGCCGTTTGGCGCGTATCAGCAGAGCAAAGAGCAGGCATTTACAGCGGCGGCAGAGTTGATGGCGGCCGGCGCGCATATGGTCAAACTCGAAGGCGGCGTCTGGATGGCGGAGACTACTGAATTTCTGCAAATGCGCGGCATTCCTGTTTGCGCGCACATCGGCCTGACCCCGCAATCCGTGTTTGCATTCGGCGGCTATAAAGTTCAAGGCCGCGGCGACAAGGCGGAAGCGTTGCTCAACGACGCTAAAGCGCATGATGCGGCAGGTGCGGCGATCGTATTGATGGAATGCGTTCCTGCGGAATTGGCGAAAAAAGTAACCGAGACCGTTTCTTGCCCGACCATCGGTATTGGCGCAGGCGTGGATTGCGACGGTCAGGTTTTGGTGATGCACGATATGCTCGGCATTTTCCCCGGTAAAACCGCCAAATTTGTGAAGAACTTTATGCAGGGCAAAGACAGCGTTCAAGCTGCGGTCAAAGCCTATGTAGACGAAGTCAAAGCAAAAACGTTCCCTTCTGTCGAACATACGTTTGCCGGATAAAATAAATTCCAGGCCGTCTGAAACTTATTTCAGACGGCCTTTTTAATGAATAAAAGCGTATAATCGGCGCGTGATTTCCGTTGATGAAGCGGCGGAAAAGATAAAGGATTTTTCAAACCATGCAAATCATTCATACGATTAAAGAATTGCGCGAGTGGCGCAAAACTGCCGGAAAAGTGGCATTTGTGCCGACCATGGGCAATCTGCACGAAGGCCATCTTGCGCTGGTGCGCGAAGCGAAAAAACGTGCCGATAACGTTGTGGTCAGTATTTTTGTCAACCGCCTGCAATTCGGACAAGGCGAAGATTTCGACAAATATCCGCGCACTTTGCAGCAAGATGCCGACAAATTGGCAGGCGAGGGCGTTGCCGTCGTGTTTGCGCCTGATGAAAAAGAGCTGTATCCGAATGTAGAACAGCGTTTCAATGTCGAGCCTCCGCACCTGCAAAACGAATTGTGCGGCAAATTCCGCCCGGGACATTTCCGCGGCGTTGCGACCGTTGTGACCAAGTTGTTCAACATTGTTCAACCCGATACCGCCTGTTTCGGCAAAAAAGACTATCAGCAGCTGGCGATTATCAAAGGCTTTGTCGAAGACTTGAATTTCAATATCGAAATCGTCCCTGTCGACACCGGCCGCGCTTCAGACGGCCTGGCACTTTCCAGCCGCAACCAATATTTGAGCGAAGCAGAGCGCGCAGAAGCGCCCCGCCTCTATCAAGAGTTGCAAAACATTGCCACCGCCCTGAAAAACGGCAATCTGGATTACGCCCAGCTTGAGGCTGAATGTATCCGCCGTTTGAGCGATGCCGGCTGGATGGTTGATTACGTTGAAATCCGCCATGCACACAGCTTGGCAGTGGCTCATGTCGGCGATAAAGAATTGGTGGTGCTTGCCGCCGCTCGTTTGGGTACCACGCGCCTGATTGATAATTTGGAAGTGGCTTTGGCTTAAAACCAAGCTGCTGTTAAAGGCCGTCTGAAACCTGTTTTTCAGACGGCCTGTTTCAAAGGGGTTAAATCATGAAACAAAAAGCTTTAATCTTGCTCCTTCTGCTGACTGGGGCTGCTCATGCCAATGACAGTATGGGTACGGTCAGCACAAGCGGCATCAAATATCTGAAAAATCCGCATATCGATATGCAGAGCGAAGATTTGCACATCAGCGAAAAGCAAATCCGCGTACATTACAAGTTTAAAAATACTACAGCGCAAGACATTACCGAGACGGTTCTTTTTCCTTTGCCCATCGTTCCTGCGTTCACAGTTTCCGACTTTGCCGACACCAAAGGCTTGGTGAACAGCTTCCGAATTTACGCCGACGGCAAACCTGTCCGCCCGCAAGCCCACGTCCGCGCCTATTTTGAACGGCGTAACGGCTCGCTGGTGGACGTGACCGCCGATTTGAAAAAATGCGGTTTGAGCGATCAGGAACTGATGCACCCTTGGACGAAAAAGCAAGACGGTGAAAAAATCGACAGCAAAATCGGAGCCTGCCGCTCCGCCAAAGTCCAATCCATGCTGTCCAAACAGACGGATGAACTGTCCTATTGGTCGTCGCAGATTATTTACAGCTGGAAGCAAACCTTCAAAGCCGGCAGCGTCACCGAAATCAAACACCAATACACCCCGCTGGTCGGCGGCAGCTTCCTGCCTTCGCTCAAAGCCAAAGACAGCAAAGCATTTATAGATGAGTACTGCATGGATGAAAACTTCCTCAACAACTTTAAAAATGTGAAAGAAGAAAAGGTCTATCACCATTTGGGCTATATCCTGACCACAGGTGCCAACTGGGCAAAACCCATCGGTAAATTCACGTTGACCATAGACCGCGAGCCTAATACCGTGATTTCGCTTTGCTGGGACAAATCCTTGCGCAAAGTAGGGCCGAACCGCTTCCAAGCAGTCAAAGAAAATTTCCTGCCGAAGAAAGACTTGGACATTATTTTTGTCTTTTGATAAATTTTAAATATAAGCTATATGAATAATCATGCGTTCTTAGAGATTGAATCTTTTGAGTTAGAAAATTTTTTAAGAAAAGAGGAATTACATATGATTGATTTAAGGGATGAAGTTAAACAGGCAAATGAAGCTTTCGCTTTGGATTGGTATAAGGATGATACAAGGTATACTGATATAGGGTCGGCAGTACATAATATTAAGTATAAGTATATACATGGCGATAGTTTAACAAATGAACAAAATAAGCAAATGGAAGATGATTTGGAATTTTTAGCAGAAAAATTGCTACCATTCACTGATGATATTGATTTAATTCTACCTGTACCTAGTTTCAATCCTAAGTATGAGAATAATCCAAAAGGGGATTTAAAAATTATGTACATGCTTGCTGATAGGTTAAGTAGTAAAGAAAAAAAGGTTGATTGTTCTGTAGTTAAAAAGATTTCATCAAGTCAAGCAAAAGATTCTCAACTTAAAGAAAGTGATTACATTGCCGAACAGCTATCTCCAGAAGTCAGTAAAGTGTTATTAATTGATGATCTATTTGGAGAGGGAAATACGGCAAAATATACTATATTAGCTCTAAAGGAAAAGAATCCTAATATTTTTGTTAGATTCATTAGTCTTACAAAAAATCAATATGGAGGAATTCCTAAATGTTATATTTGTAAAATTCCAACTAGCAAAAAATGTTACGATGAGAGAAATGGATGTATGCGTATAATGTTAAATTTTCATAAAGATAGTAAGCTTGAACAAGTCTATATCTGGCAGACTCATAGCAAGTTTCTAGAGGTTAAGCAGGCATATGATAATAATGATTTTTATAGGGAATTTAAATTTTTCATTTATAAAAATCAAAAAGGGTACTGGGCAATTTCCGATAAATAACTTAAGGAGTTTATATGAAAAAAATATTTATAAGTGGAAGTATTTCTAGTAAAGAAATTCCTGATGTTGTTATCAAATCAGTTGATAATAGTCGTGAAAGGAACTATACAATTTTGATTGGAGATGCTACTGGAATTGATAAAAGTATACAGGATATGCTCAAAGCAGATAATTATAAAAATGTAGAAATCTACCATGTAGGTCCTACCCCTAGAAATTTTGCGGATAGAGCATGGATCAATAAGCGCATTCTTGTGGATACTGACAATGAAAAATTATTTAAAGATGGGAGGTATACTAGAGAAGCACAAATGATGAAAGATAAAGCCATGGTTGATGATGCTGATTTTGGTTTAGTTATTTGGAGAGATACTAGTAAAAATCGGTTTGGAAATGTTCATGTAAGCAAAGGATCATTAAACAATATCTATAATCTACTTATGCAGGAAAAGTATGTAGGATTGTTCTATATTCCTAATCCAGAAAAAGGGATAATGAAATTCAAAAAACTCTCTGAGTTTGAGGAGCAAGTAATTGAAAAATTAGTTCAAAAAGAAACTAAAACTTATTATTATAAAATGAAAAAGCAAGCTAATAATCTTAAAAATATAGAGCATAAAGTTAAGGATAATGAACAGTTTTCTTTATTTGGCTAGAGGTAAAATTTTATATAAAATGGAAATTGTAAGCTACGCTTTAATCCTTGATTCTTGCGTCTGAAACCTTGTTTTAGGGTTTCAGACGACCTTTTGCTACAATAAGGCTTTTCCGTTTCTAAGGCTTTTCCATGTCCAAACCCACTGTTTCCCCGATGATGCAGCAGTATCTCGACATCAAATCGCAGCACGCCGACAAGCTGGTGTTTTACCGCATGGGCGATTTTTACGAGCTGTTTTTGGATGACGCGGTGGAAGCGGCGAAGCTGTTGGACATCACCCTGACCACGCGCGGGCAGATGGACGGCGTACCGATTAAGATGGCGGGCGTGCCGTTTCACGCGGCGGAGCAATATCTGGCGCGACTGGTGAAGATGGGCAAAAGCGTGGCGGTGTGCGAGCAGGTGGGCGAAGTCGGCGCGGGCAAAGGGCCGGTGGAGCGCAAAGTCGTGCGCATTGTGACGCCCGGCACGCTGACCGACGCGGCGTTTTTGGAAGACAAGGAAACCAACCGCATCGCAGCGGTGAACGCGGATAAAAAAAACATCGCCATCGCGTGGGCATCTTTGCAAAGCGGCGAATTCAAAACCAAGCTGACGACGGCGGACAAGCTCGCCGACGAGCTGGCGCGTTTGCAGGCGGCGGAAATCCTGTTGCCCGAAGGCAAAAGCCTGCCTGACGGTTTTCAGTCAACCTCAGCCAACATCACGCGCCTGAACTCATGGCAGTTTGCTGCCGACGCGGGCGTGAAATTGTTGACCGAATACTTCGGCTGCCAAGACCTGCACGGCTTCGGTTTAGACGGAAAGGAACACGAAGCCGCCGTCGGTGCGGCGGGCGCACTGTTGAACTACATCCGCCTGACGCAAAACCTGATGCCGCAACACTTAGACGGTATTTCGCTCGAAACCGACAGCCAATATATCGGCATGGATGCCGCCACGCGCCGCAATCTTGAAATCACGCAAACCCTCTCCGGCAAAAAATCGCCGACCCTGTTTTCCATACTCGACGGCTGCGCCACCCACATGGGCAGCCGCCTCTTGGCACTCTGGCTGCACCACCCCTTACGCAGCCGCGCCCACATCCGAGCCCGCCAAGAAGCCGTTGCCGCGCTGGGTTCTCAATACGAAACCCTGCAAGGCCGTCTGAAAAACATCGCGGACATCGAACGCATCGCCGCCCGCATCGCCGTCGGCAACGCCCGCCCGCGCGACCTCGCCGCCCTGCGCGACAGCCTGTTTGCCCTGCCTGAAATCGAATTGTCCGCCGAGGGCAGCAGTCTCTTAGAAACCCTCAAAGCCGTTTTCCCCGAAACCCTGCCCGTCGCCGAAACCCTCAAAGCCGCTGTGATGCCCGAACCCGCCGTCTGGCTCAAAGACGGCGGCGTCATCAACCAAGGCTATTCGGCAGAACTGGACGAGTTGCGCCACATCCAAAACCACGGCGACGAATTCCTGCTCGAGCTTGAAGCGCGCGAACGCGAACGTACCGGCCTCTCCACCCTTAAAGTCGAGTTCAACCGCGTTCACGGCTTCTACATCGAGCTATCCAAAGTCCAGGCCGAGCAAGCCCCCGCCGACTACCAACGCCGCCAGACCCTGAAAAACGCCGAACGCTTCATCACCCCCGAACTCAAAACCTTTGAAGATAAAGTCCTGACCGCGCAAGAGCAGGCATTGGCATTGGAAAAACGCCTGTTTGAATCCCTGCTGAAAGAAGTTCAGACGGCCTTGCCGCAGCTTCAAAAAGCCGCCAAAGCCGCCGCCGCCCTCGACGTACTTTCTACGTTTGCCGCCATTGCCGCTGAACGCGGCTTCGTTTGTCCTGAGTTCGCCGACTACCCCATTATCCATATCGAAAACGGCCGCCATCCTGTCGTCGAGCAACAAGTGCGCCACTTCACCGCCAACCACACCCGCCTCGACCACAAACACCGCCTCATGCTCCTGACCGGCCCCAATATGGGCGGCAAATCCACCTACATGCGCCAAGTTGCCCACATCGTTCTCATGGCGCATACCGGCAGCTTCGTGCCTGCCGATTCAGCCCAAATCGGACCCATTGACCAAATCTTCACCCGTATCGGTGCATCGGACGACCTCGCCTCCAACCGCTCCACCTTCATGGTCGAAATGAGCGAAACCGCCTACATCCTCCACCACGCCACCGACCAATCCCTCGTCCTCATGGACGAAGTCGGACGCGGCACCTCCACCTTCGACGGCCTCGCCCTCGCGCACGCCATCGCCGAACACCTGCTGCAAAAAAACAAATCCTTCAGCCTCTTCGCCACCCACTATTTCGAACTGACCAAACTGCCCGAAGCCCACGCAACGGCAGTCAACATGCACCTCTCCGCGCTTGAGCAAGGACAAGACATCGTCTTCCTCCACCACATCGAACCCGGCCCCGCCAGCAAAAGCTACGGCATCGCCGTCGCCAAACTTGCCGGCCTGCCCAACCGCGCCCTCAAAGCCGCCCAAAAACATCTGGACGAACTCGAAGCCCAAGCCGCCGCTAACCGTCCGCAGTTGGATATTTTCAGCGCCATGCCGTCTGAAAATAGAGTGGGTGAGGAAGAACAGGAAATTGAACCGGTTTGCCATGCCCAGACCGATGGGTTGGCCGAAGCGTTGGCGCAAATCCAGCCCGACAACCTCACGCCGCGCGAAGCCTTGGATGCCTTGTATCGCTTGAAAGAAATTTGCAACAAGGTGTCGTAAATAACTCAAAGGCCGTCTGAAACAGGAGAAACATATAATGAGTTTTGCTGACATTACCGTGGTGGGTATTACCGGTGCAGATTCTTATACCGAGGGCACGATGTATGCCGTTGCCCGCAGTTGCGCCGAATTGCCCGGCAGCCGCGGATTGCTGATCAGCCCGAGCTGTCCGCAAGGTTTGCCGGAAAATATCCTGCATCAGCCTTGCCGGCCATTCGGTTATTTGGAATACAATCTGTTTGTTTTGTACCAACTGATGTATTACATCGATACTGATTATTGTTTGATCGTTCAAAATGACGGCTGGGTGTTGAACGGTCAAAACTGGCAGGATGCCTATTGGGAATATGACTACATCGGCGCACCTTTGTCGCTTTTGTTGGAAACTGAAGCAGACGGGCAGTTTTTCCTGAAGGGAATCGACCAATATTTGGCCAAACAGCATCTGATTCAGAACTCCCCGAATTTGGACGAGCCGCAGAACGGCGGTTTCAGCCTGCGCAGCAGGCGGCTTTTAACCATGCCGAGGCAACTGGGCTTAAATGTAGAAATCCGGCCGCCTTTGCCGCCGGAAGACGGAAAAATGGCCGATATGGAATGGCTGGTGCGGCTGCACCACGAGGATATGTTTTTGACGGCGCAACACCGTTATAGATTGCAGGACTTGGGTCTGAAATTTGCGCCTCCGAATATTGCGACACAATTTTCTTCAGAAGTACCGTTTATCAATCGAATGAGGAATGTCCCTTTAGAGCACGTCTTTGGGGCGCACTGGATGGGCAATGTAGTCTTGACCGGCCGTAACCGTGTCCGGTTTGCCCAATTGAATGAGGATAAATTGGAAACATTCTCCCGTTTTTTTAGAAATTTGGGTTATGAATTAGAATAAAAAAAGGCCGTCTGAAAGTTCAGACGGCCTTTTTTAATGGTTGTTAATGTTGATGATGGTGGGCATGGCGTGCAGCCGCGCGTTTGGTACCGACAGGCACAATCAGCGTTGCGTAAGCTTTGTCTTGTTGGCATACGCTTTTATCGCTGTAATCGGTCTCGTTCACCACTTTGATTTTCCACAAGCCGTCAATCAACGTAATCACATTGACCACGCCGTTTTTATCGGTTTTGCCGGAGAAGCCTTGAGGCTCGCGGTGGTCATGGGTTGATTCCAAGTCCATTTCGGCCAAAGTGTCCGAGCTGGCGGTAACGGTGGCTTTAACCAAAGGCTCGCCTTTGTACAGGACTTTGACCGGCAAAATGCCGCCGGCTTTGACTTCGTTTGGATTTTGCAGCGGAACCAGTTCCAGCTCTTGGCCGATAGGGCGGGTCAATACCGCTTCATCGACTGCGCCGTTGCCCACGTGGACGAAACTCTTGCCGAACATTTGTGCCTGTTCGCAATAGGTAGCACCGGCCAGTTGTTTTAAGGTTTGCTGTTTCCAGCCGTCTTGGTTTTTCGACCAGAAAGTCGGTTGGTAGGTTGCGCTGACCCAGTAGGAGCCTGCGGGCAGGGCGGCTTTGGAAACGTATTGATAGTTTTCGCCCTTATTTACCAAATCAACGGTTTTCTTTGAGCTGTCGGTCAATTGCAGCGGTTTGAAAATATGCACGCGGTCGTCGGCGATTTTTTCGACATTGGGGAAGTCGTGGCTGTAACCCAAATCCGCATGCAGGATTTTGCCGGCAGGCTGATGTGCCGGTGCGGCCACCCAAACATCGTGCGCCTGCGCCGCCGCGCCCAATCCCAGCAATCCTAAAAGCATCCACTGTTTCATCGTTTCTACACTCCATCTTTCTATTATTGAACAAAACGCCTAATGATTCGGCGAATACGAACGGTACTCTTTTTTATTTACTTTGTAAATAATATGGTTTAGATTTTATAGTTATAAATAATTATTTTTTGATTTCAGACGGCCTTGGTTTATATAACCAAAACTGATAAACCCAAAAGCAAACATTATTTCCCGTTTGCCTCCGAACCCGATAAAGTATCGCCATACTTTTAATAGGAGCCGACCATGAATATCCGTACCCTTTCTTTTGCCGCATTGACCGCCGCGCTGGCGTTGAGTGCCTGCTCTCCCAAAAACGAACAGTCTGCCGACAATGCCGCTTCCGCAGGCAAGGGCGGTAATGTGAAGCTGTTGAACGTCTCTTATGATGTCGCACGAGATTTTTATAAAGAATACAATCCTTTGTTTGTCAAAGAATATGCTGCTAAAAACGGCGGCGCAACGGTTGAAATCCAACAGTCGCACGGCGGCTCCAGCAAGCAGGCTTTGGCTGTGGCCAACGGTTTGGCCGCCGATGTGGTGACCATGAACCAGACTTCCGATATCGAGCTTTTGGTGAAAAAAGGCCTGATTAAAGACGATTGGAACACGCGCCTGCCGGATAATGCCGTGCCTTATACCAGCAACGTCGTTTTCTTGGTGCGCAAAGGCAATCCGAAACACATCCAAGACTGGGGCGATTTGACCAAAGACGGCGTGCAAATCGTTTTGGCCAACCCGAAAACCACCGGCAACGGTCGCTATGCCTTTTTGGGCGCGTACGGTTATGGCTTGAAAGTCAACAACGGCGATGAAGGCAAAACCCAAGATTTTGTGGCCGCATTGCTGAAAAATACACCTGTATTTGAAAACGGCGGCCGTGCGGCAACGACGACATTCAGCCAACGCAATATCGGCGATGTCTTGGTTACCTTTGAAAACGAGGCCAACTACGTCAGCAAAAAGCTGACCCAAGACCAATTTGAAATCGTCTATCCGAGCTACACCATTATTTCAGAAGCACCGGTTGCCGTCGTGGACAGCGTGGTCGATAAAAAAGGCACGCGCGCCGCTGCCGAAGCCTACCTGAAAAACCTCTGGAGCGAACCGGCTCAAGAATTGGCCGCCAATCTTTATCTGCGTCCGCGCAATGCCGAAGTATTGGCCAAACACAAAGCCGACTTCCCCGATATTGAAACCTTCAATCCGAATGAGAAGTTCGGCGCTTGGTCGGACATCATGAAAAAATTCTTTGCCGACGGCGGATTGTTTGATCAGCTTTCCGGTAAAAAATAAGGTTTGAACATAGAGGCCGTCTGAAATTTCAGACGGCCTTTTGTTACAATAAGCCTTTTCCTTATCTACCTTTTTCCATGTCCCAACGCAAAATCATCCATATCGATATGGACGCATTCTACGCTTCGGTAGAACTGCGCGAGCAGCCGCATTTGAAAGGGCTGCCCGTCGTTGTGGCGTGGGACGGTACGCGATCGGTCATTTGTGCCGCGTCTTATGAAGCGCGCAAATTCGGTTTGCACTCGGCCATGTCGGTGGCGACGGCAAAAAGGCTGTGTCCGCAGGCGGTGTTTGTGCCGCCGCATTTCGATTTGTACCGCCAAGTGTCGGCGCAGATTCATGCCGTGTTTCGGCGTTATACCGATTTGATCGAGCCTTTGTCTTTGGACGAAGCCTATTTGGATGTTACCCGAAATTTTAAAAATATCCCGTACGCCAGCGAGGTGGCCAAACGCATTCGCGCCGAAATTTTTGAAGAAACCGGTTTGACGGCCTCTGCAGGCATCGCGCCCAATAAGTTTTTGGCCAAAATCGCGTCCGACTGGCGCAAGCCAAACGGACAGTTTGTATTGCCGCCGCCCAAAATCATGGCGTTTTTGGAGAGCTTGCCGTTGGGTAAGATTCCCGGTGTCGGCAAAGTTACGCTGAAAAAAATGAACGCCCTCGGTATGCAGACTGCCGGCGATTTGCGCCGTTTTGAGCGCGGCGAACTTTTAAACCATTTCGGCCGCTACGGCTACCGCCTTTATGATTTGGCACGCGGTATCGACGAGCGGCCTGTCAAAGCCGAACGCGAACGCCTGCAAATCTCAACCGAAATCACTTTGCCCGAAGATTTATCTTTGGCGCAGGCTTCAAGCCATTTGCCGCACCTTGCCGAAGACCTTTGGCGGCAGATTGAGCGCAAAAACGTCGAAGCCAAAGGCGTTACCCTCAAACTCAAAACCCACGATTTCCGCATTATCACGCGTTCGCTGACGTATTCTTCCGTCCTTCCCGACAGTGCCTCGCTGCTTCAGGCGGCGCATACTTTGCTGCAACGCATACCGCCGCAACGCGAAGACGCCTTCCGCCTGATCGGCATCGGCGTGAGTCATTTGCTGCCGAAAAACCAGCAGCAGACGCTTTGGTTATAAAGAAATAGAAAAGCATTCTTTCCGTTTGAAGATAGGGCGCAGGACAATATCGTTCCATAACCATATCGACAGCCGTTTCAACAGGCCGTCTGAAAATTATTAGGAACAACCAGCCATGTCTTTATTCCGTCCCCAATTTTGGAAAATCCCCGAAACCAATGATGCCGAACGCCGCCGCCTGCCTGAGTTGGCAGCTGCTTTGGAGCGCCGTTTGCAAGACATTGCCGCGCGCTATCCGCAAGCCGTGTTCGCATCCAGCCTTGCGGTTGAAGATATGGTCATTACCGATGCCGTTTGCCGTCTGAAACTGCCCATCCGCATCATTACGCTCAATACGGGCAAACTCAATCCCGAGACCGCCGCGCTGATTGCCGAAACCAATGCGCGTTATCAAACCGAATTGGAAGTGTTTTATCCCAACCGGCAAACCGCCGATGAATTTGAAGCTGAATTCGGCACGACCGCCATGTACGACAGCGTCGAGTTGCGCCGCCGTTGTTGCCATATCCGCAAAATCGAACCGCTCAACCGCGCTTTGCACAACGCGCCTGCCTGGCTGACCGGACAACGCCGCAGCCAGTCCGAAACGCGCAGCGAATTGAATTTTGAAGAGCGGGATACAGGCCGCAACATCGCCAAATTCAATCCTATTTTCGATTGGGAAGAGCAGGACGTTTGGGCATATGCGCACGAGCACCAAGTTCCGCTTAATGTGCTGTATCATCAGGGCTATCCCAGCATCGGGTGCGAACCCTGCACGCGTCCGGTCAAACTGGGCGAAAATATCCGCGCCGGACGATGGTGGTGGGAAAGCAAAGACAGTAAGGAATGCGGTTTGCACAAATAATCAAAGGCCGTCTGAAAACGTTTCAGACGGCCTTTTTGACGGTTTAACAATTGATTTATCAAGAATTTGTTTTTCGCTCGACAAAAGTGGAAAGCAGGGCGGTATCGATGTCCCATTTCCAGATGCCTCGATCCGAGCCGTCCATGCCGCGCAGGAAGAGGTAGCGGATGGCGATTTTAGGCAAGGGCTTGCCGCGCAGGGCGTAGTAGCGCGCGATGGCAACGGCGTAGATCAGGGCTTGCAGGTAGTAGTGATGATGCGCCACGGCTTCGTTCATCGCCTGTTGCGTGTAGGCGCTTGCATCGTTGCCTAAATGGTTGGATTTGTAGTCGATTAAAACGACATGGCCGTCTGAATCTTGGCAAACCATATCGATGAAGCCGTTCAAATAGCCTTGTAAGTCATGGAAATCAAGCAGTTGCGCGGCTTGGACGCATTCGGGCGGCAGGTTTGCTTCGCTTGAGGCAAACCAACGGCGTAAGTCGTCCAGTTTGAAATCGTCCATGTACAGGGTGAACCCCATTTCGGGCAGGCGTCGGGTCGGCGGAATCTGCGACAGGCTCTCGTTGATTAAAGGCGTCAGGCGGCAGATGTCGAGCATAGCGCTTACCGTCGGCAGCCATTTGTCTTCAAAGCTGTGGCGTTGCAAAACTTCGGCAATCATTTCGGATTGGCTCTCGGCAGAGGCGGCAAAGTCGAGTTTTTCCAGTATTTCATGCAAACATACGCCGGCATTGGTGCCGCGGGGAAAATGGTGGATATCGAGGCCGTCTGAAAGCGGGGGCGGCAGGTTTTCAGACGGCATGGCACGGTCTGCGCTTTCTGCCGGATCGATGGCAGGTTGCAAAGGCTCGTGTTGCTCATCGCTTGACTTGGTATGCCTGCTCAAACCGGTAAAGCTGGTGTGGCGGATAAAGTCAAAATCGCGGCGTTTAATGCTCTGTGCGCTCAAAGCTTGGTCTTGTTGGTGGCTGTATTGATAGACGGTTTCCGGCGGGGCTTCTTCCGTGAAGGTGAATTCCGTATTTTCGGGCGCGTTTTTGATAAAGCGTTGCCAGTTGGTTTTGAGCATTTCTACAACATCTGTCGTGCTTTGATAGCTTTGGCTGACGCTTTCGCGGCCGGCCTCTGGCAAGCCTTCGAGCAGATAGGCAAAAGGATTGTTCGGCGTACAGTTTTTGTTGGCGGCGGCGTAGATGTTGAGCTGTTCTTCGGCGCGGGTAAGGGCGACATAGAGCAGGCGTAAATCTTCCGCCGTCTTTTCGTCGGCCAGATGGCTTAGTTCCGCTTCCGAGGTTTGCGATTTCGCCAGCAGCTCGGTTTCGTGGTTGTCAGTATGCAGGATTTTCCAGTTTTCTTTGGAATTGTCTTTGGTATCCCATGCGAAGGGGCAGTAAACCAAAGGATATTGCAAACCTTTCGACGCGTGCATGGTAACGATTTTGACCAATTTTTCGTCGCTTTCAAGACGGATGGTTTGCGCGTCTGACGGGAAATGGCCGCTGCGCGCACGGCTGATTTGTTCGTTTAACCATTTATGCAGGGCGGCGGGGTTTCGGCTTTGGCTGTCTTCTTCGGCCAAAAGCTCCAGAATTTGGTAGTAATTGGTCAGACTGCGTTCGTTGCCGCCTTTAAGCAGGCGTGTTTCGATGTCATGTCGGGCGGCAAACTGCTGCACGGCGGCAAAAATGCCGCCTTTCCGCCATTTTTCCAAGGCTTCGGCTGACGACTCCAGCCATTTGAGCAGCTGGTGTTCGTTGTGGTTGAGTTCGTAAATCTCTTTGGCGGTATAGCCGAACAAAACGCCGGTCAAGACAAAGCGCAGCCAGTCGGTTTGCCTTGGGTTGAGCCAAAAGCCGATCAACGCGGACAGCGAGTCGGCCTCGGCGGAATCGAAAACGGACTGGCGCGACAGCAACACGCTTTGGATACGGCGCTGTTTCAGTTTTCTGGCAATCATCGCCGCTTCGTTGTTGGTGCGCACCAAGACGGCAATGTCGCCGGATTCCAACGCGCGGCCTTTGAAATTCAGACGGCCTTCGGCTGCTTCATTGAGCGCAAAGGCAATTTCATCGGCGCAATATTCGGCTGCTCGGCTGCGCAAAATCTCTTTGCCGGTTTGATCGTCCGTATTGAGCCAGCGCACTTGGATGGCGGGGCGGTGTGGCGACAGCCGGCTTTCGGCACGGCTGGCGGAGACCTCGCTGTAATCGATGTTTTTCAATACGAAGGGGTGTTTTTTTTGTTTGAACAAGGCGCTGATGCCGTTGATCAGCTTGGCATGGCTGCGGTAGTTGACGGCGAGAGTGTAATGCCTGTCCGCATCTTGCGCGGCTTGCAGATAGGCGTAAATGTCCGCACCGCGAAAGCTGTAAATCGCCTGTTTGGGGTCGCCAACGAGAAACAGCGGGCAGCTTTGTTCGATAAAAATTTGGCGGAAAATTTCGTATTGCAACGGGTCGGTATCTTGGAATTCGTCAATCAGCGCGATTTCCCAGTTTGCCGCTGCCGCTTTTGCCAATGCGTTGCCGTGTTCATTGGTGGTCAATGCCTGATGGACGTCCAGCAGCAAATCATCAAACACGCGCTCGCGGCGTGATTTTTTTTGTTCAGCAATGGACTGATTGATGTAGGAAAGGAGGTCGAGTTGCAGGCAGATGAAGACTGCTTCTTCCGCGCTTTTCATTGCCTGCAAATTACGGCCAAGATTAGCCAAGGCTTGCAGCTGAATAATTTCCGGCGCATCGGCATCGGCTTTATATTCTTTTTTCAGTTTGATGTTGAGCGTGTCGATACTGAAGAGGCTTAATTTTTCCAGCGTTTGTTTGCTCAGGCGGGGCAGACGGTTGGATTCGGCGTTTGTTTTTAGATCAGTAAAAACATTTTCAAAGGTTTTTCTTCTGTAGGTTTGGCCGTTCAGTTTGGGAAAAATTGCCCAAAACGCTTTTTCCAAGTCTTCCAAGTGGACGCAAATTTTTTGCCATGTTTCTTGAAGCTTGGCTTGAGCTTCTTGCAAATCGCCTTCAGGCCGTCTGAATTTCAGATAGGGGCGGCCGGTATAGCTTTTGATTTCGGCAAGCATTTCTTCGGGCGTGCATTTCCGGTCAAAAACCAATTGTGCCAATGTGGCATCGGTTGCCACTTTCTGCCGCCAAAAGTCCTGCGCAGGAATCAGCAGCCTCTCGCGTGAGTCGTCCGACAGCTCGACATCCAAAGGCGCGCCGCACAAAAACGCGTAATCGCGCAAGACGCGCTGACAGAAGCCGTGGATGGTGTAAATCGATGCGTTGTCAAACTGGCTCAGTGCGGCTTTGAGGCGGAGAATCAGGCGATGGCAGCTTTCCTGTCCGTCTTGCTCGCCTAAAGCCAAAGGAATCAAGCGATTGAGAAAGTCATCGGGGGATTTTTTCTCTTTTTCGTAATATTTGTTCAGGCCGTCTGAAATATGTTCCGGCTTGCCGCCCAAGGTTTGGATTTCGTTTAAAACCTGCAACACTTCGTCCAAACGCGCGCGCAAACGGGTTTTCAGTTCTGCCGTTGCCGCTTTGGTAAAGGTAACGACCAGAATTTTCTCGATGTCTTTTTTTTCTAAAATAATCAGTCGGGTAAAGAGCGCGGCAATGCCGTAGGTTTTACCCGTACCGGCGGAGGCTTCGATGAGGTTGGTGCCGTCGATGGAAAGGGTGAGCGCGTCAAAAGGAAGGGCGGAAGACATGGTTGGAACGGAATAATATTAGCGAGGCATTATCATAACAGAGATAGTGTGTGGTTTTGCATTGATGATAAAAATGCCGTCTGAAAACTTTCTGTTTTCAGACGGCATGTCTTAATGGCTATTCAAATGACTTCAATAGCGCATCTTAGTAACGCAAACGGCGTTTGGCGTAGCTTGGTTGGCGGGGACGGTAGGTATAACGGTTCGCCGCAGAAGCTTTAGTGTTGTCATAGTAGTGCACAACATTATTACCGTTGATGGCCGTATTGTTGACGCTCAAACCGGTTGGAGAGCCGGTAGTAATAACAACATTGTCGCTTTGGATGACGTTTGCCGTATTGGTTACGTTGGCGTCGTTTTTACCTTTGGCGTTGATGCCGCCGTTTGGTTTGCCTGAAGCGTAGCTGCCGTTGACATTGACGGTCAGATTTTTTTCGTTAACGCTGCTGATCGCGCCGGAAGTATTGACTTTGTTGCCTTCTACTTCAACGGAGTTGTTGGATACCAAGTTGGTACCGTGCAGGTTGACGTCGCCGTTGTTGGCATTGATTTTAATATCGTTGCCGGCCGCTACATTCGCGCCTGCGGCGGTAGAAGAAGCGTTATCGGTTTTGTTGACGCCGACAGAGCCGTTGACGTGAGGAACGGCCACACCGGTTTCAACATTGATTGTCGCACCAGCGCCGATACCGACATTAACGGCTGTACCTTGGTTGGAGGCAGTATTGGCTGACTCGGTGAAGGTAACGCCGTTGCCTGCGGTAATGTTGACGTTGTTGTTGGCGGTAATGTTGGATGCGATTTCAGCAGAGTCTTTGGCGTTGATGACAACATTGGTCGCATTCATATCGCCTTTGACGGCGGTAGATTCTTTTTTGTTTTCATCAGCGTAGTTGACGTTCAGGTTGGCATTCACATCAACGTTTGAACCGTCTTTGGTGTATGCGCCGACAGTCAAAGAAGCGCCGCCTTGTTTGCTGCTGCTGTTGCTGGTGTTGTGGGCGGCAGTGTTGTGGTATGAACCTACGTCAATGTTGATCGCACCGGTCACATCGTATTTTGTACCTTCATCAGACACTTTATCATTTGCCAAAACAATGGCATTGCCTGCGTTGATGGTGGTGACGGTTGCAGTGGATTCATTGTGGGTCGAAGAGTTGCCTTGACCTTGCGCAGTGATTTCACCGCCGATGCCTTTGTTGGTGCTGATGCCGGCAGAAACGACCAAACCGCCGCCGTTTTGTTTCACATCGGATTTCGCGCCGCTGTGTGCCGCTGCATGGGTAACGTTTTTGGCAGACTCAATCACATTGCCGGTCGCATTAATTACGGTACCTTCTTGATTAATATTGCCGTTGGCAGTGATGGTGGTGTTGCCGCCGGTGTTGATGTTGGATACATGAGATGTGTCCGTTACGGTTGTTGCATCCGTTTTGGTGCTGGTAATGCCGACAGATACGCCGACGCCTGCAACGTTATTTTTTCCGTATGCGGTGGCAGATACGCCCAAATCGGTTACGCGGCCGGATTCGGTCACTGTGCTGCTGCCTTTGGAGGCAACAACATTGACGTCATTGGCTGCGGAAATGTTGACGGATTCTTCGCCGTTGACTTGGCTGCCGCTGACGGTAACGTTTGAGTTGGAAGACAACTGGGTGTTTTTACCGGTCAAAATGCTGCCGCTCAGGCCGACAGAATGAGTGTCGGTGTGGGTATCGGTTAATTTGATACCGGCTTTGGCAGTCACGCTGCCGTTTTCTTTATTGGTTTCGGTACCCGAGTAGCCTTTGATGGAATACTCGTTGACCTGTTTGTTTTCTACCGCTTTGGCAGCATCGATGGTCAAATCGCCTGCGGAAGCCAGTTGTAGTTTTTGTGCCGCAAACAATGCAGAGCCGATCACATTGATGTCTTTGTTGGAAACAACGGTCAGGTCGGCATTGGAAACCAGGGTAGAACCGGTTACTTTTTCAATGCTGCTGTTGCTGCTGGTTTTAGAGGTCGTGATATTGAAAATCGTACCTTTACGCGCGCTTTGTGCGGAAGTGTCGGTGCTGGTGGCGTTTTTAATATCAACATTGCCTGCTTTGGAGCTGACGAATGTACCGGCTTGGCCTTCAACGGTACTGCCGTAAACGTTGACGCCGTTTTTTGCACCCAAGACTACGTTTGAGTTGGCAGTAATGCTGCTGCCGTGCAGGTTTTCGGTACGGTTGTTTTGAACTTGGCTTTCACCGCCGAACAGGCCGCCCCAGTATTTTTTCTGGTCATCGAGGCTGTTGGTGTTGATGGTGGTTTGAGTACCCAAGTTAATGTTGTTGACATCGGTAACGACATTGCCGTTTGCCGCAATGCTTGCGCCGTAAGTGCTCAAATCGCCTTCGGAAATCAAACCGATATCACCGGCTGCGGAGATTTTGGTTTGATGGGCGGTAGAGTTTTTGGAAGATTTTGTAGCGATACCGGTTTTCAGCGCGGCAGTTTCGTTTTTGAAGCTGACATAAGTCGAGCTGCTGTCGGTTTCGCTGTTGCTGCTCAATACGATGCCTTGTTGGGCGGCAATGCGTGCATCGGCAGCCGAGTTCAGTTCGGTTGCGTCCAATTGGACTTTGCCGGTGGTCGCAATATTGACAGAGCCGGCATTGATTGTGGTTTGATGCAGGCTTTCGTCAACAGAAGAACTCAGGTTGTTGTTGTACCAAAGGCCTTTGCTTTGAGTGTGGTCGGATTCTGTACGGTTGGTGGTTTTTACCGCGTTAGAATTGATGTTGCCTTTGGCAGAAGCAGTCAGTGCGCCGGCATTGATGTTGGCCGCGCTTAAGTTGAGGCTGCCGCTGTTGTTCAAAGTCAATGACTCAGATACATTGATATTGCTGGCGGTAAAGGTTTCCGTTTTGTTGCGGTCTGAACGGAAGTGCTGAACATTTTGCGCTTCTTTGCCGCTGGAAGACTTGTTAGCAGAATGGCTGTTAACCGTGCCTTTGATGTCGGTATCACGAGCAAATAATTCCATTTGTGCGCCGGTCAGGTTGGCGGACTGGATGCTCAGGTTGCCTTTGCTGTCGATATTCAGGTAGCGTGTGCCGGTAATGGCGGCATTTTGAATGTTTTGTTTGGCGCGTTTGTCGGTCGCGTGGATGCGGATGGTACCGGCGCGCATACTGCCGAAGATATGACCGTCAAGCACCGGCGCATTTGAAGCTGCGTCCAAGGCTTCGATTTGTGCGGTTTTGTAGTCGAAGTTGCTTTTGCCTGAAGAAACGTTGATGGCATCAGCGGCATTGACGTTGGCTGATTTGCCGATCACAACTTGCGACGCGAGCAGGTCAACCACGCGGTTGCCGCTCAAATTGCCGTTTACTTGCAGCTGTTTGCCATTATCGCTGATATGGAAAGATTTCAACACGCCGTCTGAAACGGTTGGCGTACCGACAACCAAGGATGCGCGGTTGGCATTCAGGATGCTGCCGCCGTTGTGGGTAATGCCGTTAGGGTTTGCCAAAACATAGTCTGCGGCAATACCGAAGATCTCTTGTTGACCTAAAATCAGGGAAGGGTTTTTGCTGACTACTTCGTTCAAGATCACAGATGCGGCCTGACCTTGGAAGTTTTTGTTGGCAGACAGGTTTCCGGCCAGTTGGGATTTACCGGCAGACAGGGCGTTATTCAAAACGGCGCCGTGTTGGGAAACGTTGTACTTGTTGTATTGGTTGTGAGAAAGACCTTGGGCCGTCGGTGTGGCAATGTTGACGATGTCGACATTGTTCTGCTGCTGTACCGAAGTTTGGCCGATGGCTTCGATATTGGCGGCTACCGCTGCATTTCCCAGGAATGCAAAGCACACGGCGACAGTCACTTTGCCGGAAGCTGAGAGCTTAGGCTGATATAAAGTGTCGATTTTCATGGATTTTAATCCTTATTTATCGTGATGGAGAGTGAATCAGAAATCCCATATCGGGTATCGGATTTCTGTTGAGAAAACTTTTGAATGTATTAACATTGGTATGGAAATTTTTACAATCATACCACCAGTATGACCTTGTGTGCACTATTTCAAATGCAAATAAAAGCCGCTCATCTTGTTGATATTAATAGAAAATTAATAACGTTAAGATGAGCGGTTTATATATTGGATAAAAGGATATATATTTACATAATTTTAAAATGGAATGCGTAAAGAAACGGTCACATGATCCTGTTTTTCGCTGTTTGATTGGTTGGGCATGCGCGCAAAACCTTTGCCGTAGTCGGCAGAAAGCTGCCATTTGTCCGCCTTGCCCAAATTCAAACCTGCCACTAAGCCCATGGCGCGTTGCGAACCTTCGTTATTGTTTTTGGCAACGCCGATGTCTGCGCCCAGATAAGGCTCGATATAGATGCCGTGGGGCGTATTACGGCGGAAATAAACGGTATTGCTCAACAGGACTGCGCTGCTTGCGCTCAAAGAAGTCGAACGGAAACCGCGTACATTTTGATAACCGACGATGTCCATCTCTTTGGCGGCAAACAAATCATGAGGGCTATATTGGGCATCGATTTGGTGATGGTTGCGCATGATCCATTTGCCCAATGGACGGTTTTGAATCAAATTGCTTTGCAAGGATACAGAGGTATAGCGTTTGTTGAACGGCGTGTGTTCGGTATTTTTCGCAAACCCTTGTTCCACACTGATATTGTTGAGCCAAATGCCGTTTGGCAGGATGGCCGTGTGCGACAGGCCGACTTGTGCCGAATAGATTTCCGGGCTTTGTAATTCCAGTTTGCTGTCGGCAAATTTTGCAGTCTGTTTTACATAGTCGATGCCGGCATAGGCGGAGGCAATGTGTTTTTGACTGCGTGAGAATACGCGGTCTGCTTTGATTCCTGCCGCTTTGGATTGGGAGCGGTAGGCGTAGCGTGTTACGCTGGGCGTTAGGATGCTTTGCGATTGCGACGCGGCGGCGTAAGTGCTGAATGTCCATGCGCCGTAAGGAACTTGGTAGAACAGGCTGCCGCCGCGACTGTAATGGCTGTCGTGGTTGTTTAGATTGGTGTAGCCGTTTAGATAAAGGGAGTCGCTCAATCCCAACAGGCTGCCGATATTCAGGCTGCCGCGCAGTGTCGTGGTATTGGGTTTGCTGCCTTTATTGTCGATGGTGATGCTGCCGCCCCAATGTTTTTGGGCATCGTTGTTGAGTTGGATGGAGGCGGTGCCGTCATCATGCGGATAAACGTCGATGCTGACGTTGTTGCCGACAACATGGTTTGCCTGTTCGATACCTTGGTCGAGGTATTGGATGTTCAGCGGTTTGCCTTGATGATTGGGGAAGAGGGTGTCAACGTTGACCGTATGGGAGCCGCCGGTAATCTCACGGATTTTGCCTTCGATGACTGCCAATTTCAAAACACGCTCGGACGTGGTTTCAAATTTGATTTGCGTGTGCGGATAGCCTTGAGCGATATACTCGGCAACGATGTCTCGGTTCAGTTGGTTGATGTTGTTTTGATTGATGCATTTTGGGAGCTTGGCTTCAATCTTTTTGGAATCGATAAGGGTAATGCCGGAAAGTTCGATACCGGTGTAATCCAAACATTCGGTATTGTTTTCAGACGGCCCTTCTTGTGCAACTGCGTCGTTATCTTGTTTTTTCTGTAAATCCCATGCCGACTGCTCGCGTTTTTGGATTTCGACCGAATGAATCTGGTCGAGATTGTCGCGGAAGTCTTTGTCGAATTGGTTGGATACGTTTTTATCGATTTGATCAAGCGGATTTGTCGTATTGGCCGCATAGGCGTTCAGTGCGGAGAGAATCAATACGGGCAGGGGAAGGAGGCGGGATTTATACATGGTGTCGTAATTTTATAGGGATAATAATCGGGTTTATTTTATCGAAAATAGCTGCTTGGGGCGTATCGGTTTTTATCCTTGTCTGCAATCAGGGTTTATGAAGCAATAATGGGATAAATTTCTATGATGATACCATAAAAATATTAATGGGATTTAAATAACAAAAACCTGCCTTTGAAAAGGCAGGTTTTTTCAGACGGCCTTTGAGCCGTTAAAGATTTTGCAAACGTTCGACAGAAGGCGCGTAGTAGTAAGCGCCTGATACGGCTTTAGACAAATATTTCAGCAGTAAGTCGGTTTTGCCGTCTGCATCGCCGAACATATTGAGCAGTTGGACTTCGATATTGTGCAGCGTGTTGCAATAGGAAGTGAACATCAAACCATGTTCGCCGCTGATTTTGCCGAAGGGCAGGCTGCGGCGGACAATTTTCAAACCAACGCCGTTTTCTTTGACATTGACGCGGCCGAGATGGGAATCTGGCAGGCGCACGTCTTTGCTGAATTCGTCATTGGTTTCTTTGCTGCGGCCAACGCTGGCTTCTTGTTCGGCAGTGGGAACGGCATCCCATTTTTTCAAATCGTGCAGGTATTTTTGCAGCAAAACATAGCTGCCGCCGGCATCAGGCTTGCCTTCGGGAATAATGGCGACATTGCGCACATTGTCATCGCCCTGCGGATTTTCCGTACCGTCGACAAAACCGTCCAAACCGCGGTCTTCATACAGGCGCAGGCCGTGTTCTTCAGTGGCTACGCGGATGCTGTCGCCGAATGCGCCTAAAACAGATTGAGCCAAGGCATAAGCGGCTTTTTGCTCGGTGGCTTGGATATGGATATAGAGGTCGTGTTGGGTGGAAGGGGCGAGGCCGTTGCCCAATTCTGGGAAAGGTTTGATTTCACTGCCTTCTTCAGGATGGCCGAACGATTGCCATGCGCGGCTGCCGAAGGCAATGGTCAAACCCAAAATATCATTCGGAAAACGGGTTTTTAATTTGGCCAGAGCCTCCAAAGAAAGGCGGCAGGCAGATTTGATGTCTTCGTTGCGGCCGTCTGAAATGTCTGCTTCGATAAAAATACCGGCTTGTGCGTGATCAGGAATAATGGCTGATTGGGGATGGCTCATGATGATTCCTTTCAAAATATTATGGGTTTTTACGCGATGGATTATACACTGAAAATTTCAGACGGCCTAAAATCTGCCTTTTGATTTTTCAGGGCGGAAAGGCATGTTTGGCAAGATGTTTTTTGTGAGCGTCATTCTGTTGCAAGTGTTTACATTCGGGCTTGGGCGTTCGCTGCAATGGCTGTTTGCGCCTTGGATCGGCAAAGTCGGCAGACGTTGGCTGATGGGTATTTCCTATTTCATTACAAACGGCTTGTTGGCCGGCTTGCTGCTGGAATTGGGGCATATGATGTTCCGCGTGGTGGCGTTTTGGATGGTGATCTTGCTGTTTGTGATGTATGCCGCGTTGGCGACATTTATCCTGTATCTTTTGCTGCGCCGTTTTATGGCGCGCCAACCGCTTTCTCGAAGCCTGCGTCTGTTTGCGCCTTTGTTTGTGATCGGTTTGCTCGGTTTGGGGATGTATAACGCCTATACGCCCGTAGTCCGCCATCAGACTGTATTCATCAATAAGAAAATGGATAAACCGCTGCGTATCGGCGTGGCCAGCGATTTGCACTTGGGGATTTTGTTCGGCGCGCGTCAATTGGACAAACTGACGGACATCATGAAGCAGGAACAAGTCGATATGGTGTTGCTGCCGGGCGATTTGATGGACGATACCGTCGATGCGTACCTGAAAGAAAACATGAAACCGCATTTGCAGAAACTGACTGCGCCGATGGGCGTTTATGCCACTTTGGGCAATCATGATTGGTTCCGTGATCAGAAACGCATCAAACATGAATTGGAAGCGGCAGGTTTGACGGTGTTGGCCAATCAAGTTTTGGAAGTGAATGGTGTGTTGCTGGTGGGGCGGAGCGATGATTTGGATCACAAACGCCCCAGTGCGGAGCAGCTCTTAGAAGGTCAAAATACCCAATTACCGGTTTTGCTGATGGACCACCGTCCCACTTCAATCGAAACCCATGCCCGGCTGCCGATTGATGTGCAGGTCTCCGGCCATGTCCACAACGGCCAAGTCGCACCCGCCAACCTTATCGTCCGTACGCTTTATCGTCTTGCTTACGGCTATGAGGCGATCGGCAACGGCCATTTCTTCACCACTTCGGGCTATGGCTTCTGGGGCATTCCCCTGCGTTTGGGTTCGCAATCAGAAGTGTGGGTTATTGACATCAAGTCAAAGCATTGAAATAGAAATAGAAACTTCAGGCCGTCTGAATTTCAGACGGCCTTTTTTATGAAAATTGGGAAAAAATATTGAAATTGGATTATAATCGATGTTAATAAAACCAGCCACCGATATGAGTGGCATCATAACTAGGGAACTCACTATGGGCATTATCAGTCTTGCACTTATCTTCGTATCAATAGCCGCCGTCTTATTGTATTTCAAACAACAGTTGAAAGACCGCAAAAAAGACTGTCGCGAATCTTTTGTCTCTTTGCGCATTGCGCTCGACTGCCGACATCAGGCCGTCCGTCATGTATTGGATGCATACAGCAAACACCTGCAAGAGCAGGGCATTGCATCGGATCAAAACGTTCAGCAGATGTGTGCCGAAGTTGAAACCGCATTGGCGCAAACTGCCAAAACATTTTCCGAATCCAAGATCAAACATCTGTGCGAAACCGAAACAGCATTGAATCATGCGCTGAAAAAATTACAAACCGCCGTCAACAGCCTTTTGAAACAACATCCTGATGAAAAATTGGCCGGTTTGATGGAAATGCTGGGTGCCGCAGAAGCAGAAGTCGCATCGGCACGCCGCACTTACAACCGTAGAGCCGGAAGTTACAACCACCATTTAAACAAATTGCCCAACCGCCTTGTCGCCAAGCCATTAGGCTTTGACAAGCAGGCAAGTTTGGTTCGTTTTACAGAAAATCAAACGCAACGAATAAGCAGCAATATATTGGCTTAAGAGACCTTTGCAAAATTCCCCAAAATCCCCTAAATGTCTTGATGGGAATTTAGGGGATTTTGGGGAATTTTGCAAAGGTCTCAACCTGCTTAAAAAGCAGGTTTTGTTGTTTCTAAAGCAGGTCTATTCGGCACTATCTTTCAGCATGTCTTTATAAGTATAAAGATACGATGCGCCGACAAAGGATGCGCCACCGACGACATTGCCCAGGAATACGGGAATCATATTGAAGAAAAATTGCCCCCATGTGATGTTTGCACCTGCCAAAATGCCGGCCGGGATAACGAACATATTGGCGACAAGGTGTTGGAAGCCGTTTAATACGAAAATCATGACGGGGAACCAAATGGCCAGCATTCGCCCAGTTGTGTTTTTAGCGGCAAAGTGCAGCCATGCCCCCATGCAGACCATCCAGTTACATGCGACTGCCGATACGAAAGCACGGCCGAAATCCATATGGACTTTTGCTTCTGCCACGGCAATGGTTTTTTCTGCCACGCTGCCTTCGGTCATGCCGACATAGTGTCCGAGAAAAAACGCCATCGCCAACGTGCCTACCAAATTGCCCATGCAAACGATAACCCAGTTTCGCAGCAGCATTTTAGAGGAAATCCGTCCGGCCAATCTGCCTAAAGACATAATCATCATGTTGCTGGTTACCAGCTCACCGCCGCCAAGCAGGATACAAATCAAGGCGATTGGGAATACGGCGGCACCGAGTAAAGTCGCAACGCCGCCCCATTCATGCGGAATGCCGCTGACTACTTTTAAATAGGCAAGATAACCGAAGCCGATGTATCCGCCGGCCAAAATGCTCAAGATTGCCAGTGTGGGGATGCTGGATTGTGCTTTGGCGCAGCTTTTGTCGAGAACAACCTGTAAAATTTCCTGTGGGTATAAATCGCGCGAAGCCATGATGTTCCTTAAAGTGGGTTGATGAGGAAACGTTGTTTTAAAGGTGGTACAAACTGTCGCGGTAGAGTAGTGTTATAGGGAGCCGGTGTACGGTCTTTGTCTTATCAATCAGCCTAAATTAAACCTAAAAAACAGATACTTCGCCTTGCTTTAGCTCAAAAGAAATATTATTACATTTTGCTTCTGTATTAAAAAAGGCCGTCTGAACATTGAGGTTTCAGACGGCCTGGTTTTGATTTTTTAAACTGACAAATGTGCCAGCTTTGCATTGCCTTCGCGTGGAATAGGGCGCGGATTGCCTTGTGCATCGATAGCGACGTAAGTGAATACGGCTTCGGTAACCAGTTGGCGGTCTTCCGTTACCATATCGTTCATCAAAGTCTTCACCCACACTTCGATTTTCAGTTGCAAAGAAGTATTGCCTACTCGGACGCAATGACCGTAGCAGCATACAACGTTGCCGACCTTTACCGGTCTGATGAAATTCATTTCTTGGACGGCCACGGTGACAATTCGTCCCTGTGCGATTTCTGCCGCCAAAATACCGCCGCCCAGATCCATTTGCGACATAATCCAGCCGCCGAAGATGTCCTGATTAGGATTGGTATCACGTGGCATGGCTACCGTACGCAATAAAAGTTGTCCTTCGGGTGCAGCATGGGTTTGTTTGTTGTCAGTCATAAAAAAATCCTGTCAAAAAGTGGTATTTTACGCCATTTGTGGCGCTAAACCTATGTAGGCCGTCTGAAAAATCAGCAGGTAAAGTGTTACAATTAAATATATTCATCAGACAAAGGAGAAAGCTCATGCATCCGATTCAAGAACCACGAAATAGCGGCCTTTTACGCGTATCCGACATTCACGAAATCTACTGGGAGGAATCAGGAAATCCGGATGGCCACCCCGTGATTTTCCTGCATGGCGGCCCCGGAGCAGGCGCATCACCGGCCTGCCGCGGCTTTTTCAATCCAGAACATTTTCGCATCGTCATCATCGACCAACGCGGCTGCGGACGCTCCAAACCGTATGCCTGTATCGAAGACAACACCACATGGGATTTGGTTGCCGATATTGAAAAAGTACGCGAAATGCTTGGCATTCAAAAATGGTTAGTCTTCGGCGGTTCATGGGGCAGCACCTTGTCGCTGACTTATGCCGAAACCCATCCCGATCGCGTCAGCGGCTTAGTTTTGCGCGGTATTTTCCTGTGCAGGCCGTCTGAAATGGCATGGCTGAACGAAGCAGGCGGCGTCAGCCAAATTTATCCGGCTCAATGGCAAAAATTTATTGCTCCTGTAGCCGAAAACAAACGCCAAGCCCTAATCAAAGCCTACCATGAAATGCTGTTCAGCGAAGATGAAGCCACTCGCCTCAAAGCAGCTAAATCATGGGCAGACTGGGAAAGCTACCTTATTCAGTTTGAACCCAAAGACGTGGATGAAGACCCGCAAGCCTCCCTTGCCATCGCAAGAATGGAAAACCATTACTTCGTGAACGAAGGCTGGCTACAGGGCGATAAAGCCATCTTGGCAAACATTGGAAAAATCCGCCATATCCCAACCATCATCGTCCAAGGCCGCTATGACCTATGTACCCCGATGCAAAGCGCGTGGGAACTCTCGCAAGCCTTCCCTGAAGCAGAATTGAGAATTGTCCAAGCAGGCCACTCTTCTTTTGATCCTTCGCTTTCTGAAGCTTTGGTAAAAGCAGTAGAGGATATTAGAAGTAAGTTATAAAGGGTAATCAATAACAATGCCGTCTGAAAAAGTTTCAGACGGCATTTTTTATATTTACATATTAAATTTGATAGCATATTATCATTACATTTGTATCAATTTGAATTTTTTAGAATTTCAATATGAGCCCCCTAATTTACTACGCCCATTCCGCCCAAGACAAACTCGGCAATCTCTTGCATTACAAACATTGGCAAACCTTGCAAAGCCATTTGGTCAATGTTGGGGAAATAGCGGCGGAGTTTGCTCGGGTATTCGGGGCGCAGGAAATTGCCTACCAGACGGGACAACTTCACGATTTAGGGAAATATTCAGAACTCTTTAATCAGCGATTGCATGGTGGCCCATCAGTCAATCATGCTACTGCCGGAGCCAAAGTTGCAAAAACGCTTGCCTCAAGGTGGGTTCCAAAGTATAAACTGTGGTTATCTTTCTTAGGCTAGATAACTTTATTAATGAATTAAAAGGCAAAAATAATGGAAACGAAACAAACCAATTCAACCATCAAATCTCGTGCGGCGGTGGCATTCGCTCCAAATCAACCCTTACAAATTGTGGAAATCGACGTGGAAATGCCGCGTAAAGGCGAGGTGTTAATCCGCAATACTCACACGGGCGTGTGCCATACTGATGCGTTTACGTTATCAGGAAGCGATCCTGAAGGCGTATTCCCTGTGGTGCTTGGACACGAAGGTGCGGGTGTGGTCGTTGCTGTGGGCGAAGGTGTGTCAAGCGTAAAACCGGGTGATCACGTTATTCCGCTTTATACCGCTGAATGTGGCGAATGTGAGTTTTGTCGTTCAGGTAAAACCAACTTGTGCGTTTCAGTGCGTGATACGCAAGGTAAAGGCTTAATGCCGGACGGCACGACGCGTTTTTCTTATCAAGGTCAGCCAATCTATCACTATATGGGCTGTTCGACTTTTAGTGAATACTCAGTTGTTGCAGAAGTTTCACTGGCAAAAATCAACCCGGAAGCTAACCACGAACATGTATGTTTGCTCGGCTGCGGCGTGACCACAGGTATTGGTGCGGTACATAACACGGCAAAAGTGCAAGAAGGCGACTCTGTGGCTGTGTTTGGCTTGGGAGCGATTGGTTTGGCTGTGGTGCAAGGTGCACGTCAAGCGAAAGCCGGCCGCATTATCGCCATTGATACTAATCCTGCAAAATTCGAGCTGGCAAAACAGTTTGGTGCAACGGATTGTTTAAACCCGAACGATTACGATAAACCGATCAAAGATGTGTTGTTAGATATCAATAAATGGGGCATTGACCATACCTTTGAATGTATCGGCAATGTAAATGTAATGCGTCAGGCATTAGAAAGTGCACACCGTGGCTGGGGACAATCCATTATCATCGGCGTAGCGGGTGCAGGACAAGAAATTTCAACGCGTCCGTTCCAGTTGGTAACGGGTCGTGTTTGGAAAGGCACGGCATTTGGCGGCGTGAAAGGTCGTTCTGAACTGCCGAAAATGGTGGAAGACTCAATGAAAGGCGACATCCAGTTAGAACCGTTTGTGACCCATACAATGACACTCGATCAAATCAATGAAGCCTTTGAGTTAATGCACGAAGGTAAATCGATCCGCGCTGTTATTCATTACTAAGGCTCGCGATGAAACTGATTGAACAACATCAAATTTTTGACGGTTCGCAACAAGTTTGGGCACACCATGCCCAAACGTTGCAATGCGAAATGAAATTTGCCGTCTATTTGCCAAATAATCCGGAAAATCTACCGCTTGGCGTGATTTATTGGCTTTCCGGGTTAACTTGTACGGAACAAAATTTCATTACCAAATCAGGCTTTCAGCGTTATGCGGCAGAACATCAAGTGATTGTGGTTGCGCCCGATACCAGCCCTCGTGGAGAGCAAGTGCCGAACGATGCGGCTTACGATTTAGGGCAGGGTGCGGGCTTTTATTTGAATGCGACCGAGCAGCCTTGGGCGACGAATTATCAAATGTATGATTATATTTTGAATGAGTTGCCTGGTCTGATTGAGGAGCATTTTCCTACCAATGGCAAACGTTCCATTATGGGACATTCAATGGGCGGACATGGTGCATTGGTATTGGCATTGCGAAACCGGGAACGTTATCAAAGTGTTTCTGCCTTTTCGCCCATTTTGTCGCCAAGCCTCGTGCCTTGGGGAGAAAAAGCCTTTTCTACTTATTTAGGAAAAGATCGCGAAAAATGGCAGCAATATGATGCTAACTCGCTTATTCAACAAGGCTATAAAGTGCAAGGTATGCGCATTGATCAGGGCTTGGAAGATGAGTTTTTGCCAACACAATTGCGTACTGAAGATTTTATCGAAACCTGTCGTGCGGCAAATCAAGCGGTCGATGTGCGCTTCCATAAAGGCTATGATCATAGCTATTACTTCATCGCCAGTTTTATTGGTGAGCATATTGCCTATCATGCGGCATTTTTGAAGTAAACCAAAGAAGTGATTTGTGTTAATAAATTAAAAAGGCATCGGATTGATGCCTTTTATTTTTTATAAATGATGAAAAATAATGCGATTAAAATGAGCTAGCTTGCTCACTCTCATTTAAATATCTCCCCATTCCAGTCCAAATCGCTGTAAATACTTTCTCAGTCGGTCGCTGTCATTGACTTTTGCCCTTTCTGTTCTGGAGACATTGAACAATGCACGACCGGCAGCGGCCATATTGGGGTGTTTGCGGCATTCGTCGATGACGTGTTGCAGTTGCAGTTTGTCGAACAAATCCAATGTGTCCCAATTGATTTTATCAGGGTAGTCTTGTGATTTTTCAGACGGCCTGTTATGTAGGAGGCCGTCTGAAAAGGGTTCTTCCGACCATAACCATTTGAGGCGTTCGATTTCGGCTTGGACTTGTTCTACCTGTATCCTGCCTTGGGGCGCGAGTGTGGCCAGGCGCATGATGCTGGCGGCGAGGTCGCGGAAGTTGCCGCGCCATGGGGCTTGGTTGGAGTGGGCGAAGTCAAGGTAGGCGGCCAGGGCTTCTTTGTTGAAGCGGGTGGTTCGGCCGAGTTCTTGCGAAGCTAGGGCGAGCTGGTGTTCGACGTTGGGCTCGATGTCTTCGCGGCGGTTGGCGAGTGCGGGCAGTGGGTAGTTCCAGATGTTGATGCGGGCAAACAGGTCTTCGCGGAAGCGTCCGGCGCGGATTTCGTGGCGTAGGTCGCGGTTGGTGCCGGCGATGAGTTGGAAGTCGCTTTTGACTTCGCTGTCGCTGCCGACGGGATAAAAGTGTTTCTCTTCAATGGCTTTGAGTAACATGGCTTGTTCGTCCAAGCCCAATTCACCGATTTCATCTAAAAACAATACGCCTCCGTCGGCAGTTTTTAGGTAGCCTTCACGTTTTTCCGCCGCGCCGGTAAAGGCGCCTTTTTTGTGGCCGAACAAGGCAGATGCTGCGCCGTCGCCGCGAAGGGTGGCGCAGTTTACATCGACAAATGTGCCTTTAATCAGGTGGCGCGCTTTTTTCAATTCAAAAATCCTGCGTGCCAGCATAGATTTGCCCGCGCCTGTCGGGCCGGAAAGCAGAATGGGGGAAGGAGAGTTGAGTGCGACCTGTTCGATTTCGGCAATCATGCGGTTGAAGGCGGCGTTTTGGGTGGAAATGCCGCTTTTCAGGTAGCGCACTGCGTCATCGCGTACGGCGGCAAGGCGTTCGGCCAGTACGTCGTAACGAGCCAAGTCTAAATCGATGATTTCATAACTGCCGACATTGCCGTCCTCCATACTGCGTCTTTGATTTTTGGGCGGAGCGGTTTGTAACAGAACCCCGGGGATTTGACGTGATTCCACCAATAAAAACAGGCAGATTTGGGCAACGTGTGTACCCGTGGTGATGTGGGTGAGATAAGTTTCTTCTTCCGTATCAAATGGATAGCTCGCCGCCCAATCGTGCAGTTTGGTATAAACCTCGGAAAAATCCCACGGGTTTGCCAGCTCCATAGGTACAAGATTGACGACCGTGTGCGGCGACACCTGCTGAATATCAGCTTTTACATGATCTGCCAGCTCGCGGTATTTTTCCGCATAAAACAGCTCCATGCGGTCGAGATGAAAATCTTGACGCTGATTCATAGCGACATTCGGCCGCCATTTCAACCAACGCCCTTGACCGAAACCGCTGTCCAATACCGTACCGAGAAAGCTGACGGCGACTTGTTTTTTGTTACTCATCTTTTATTCCGTTTATTCCGTTCGAGTCTCAGACAGCCTTGTATTCAAGCTGCCTTCTTCATGTTTGAGATAGCCTGAAAAACTCTTTTTACTCAGGCGGTATCACTAACATAGGAATAACAAGCGTCCATTTTTCCAGCTGTTTAGTACCGATTTTTTCTGGGATACGTTGGCGAAATGATTCTCCTACTTCGTCTAAATAACGTACTCTGAAAGTGTTGGCGTAGGCGGTAGTTTTTGTCGGCAACGGTGGTAATTTAACGGTACGGGCAACTTCAATATCATCAGAAAGGAAAATATATCTGCCATCCTCCGTCCGTTTCATTTCCAGTGGATCGTCTTTTTTCAGCTTCGCAGCAGTAAACAGGCGTTGTTTCACAGTTTCGACATTGTTGTGACAAACGATGAAGTCGATATCCAAATCACTTTTGCTGTCGGTTTTTCCCTCGGCTGCCGTGTTTCGATAAGCCGCCAAACGTCTGTATTCGGTATTCAAATCAGGTAATTCGGTAAAGATTTGAGCCACTCTTTCAATATCATCAGGTAGCTTTGCCATCCAAGGATGCTCTGGAGTAGTTTGCAGTAGGGTCAATGTTTCTATGGCACGAGTCATAGCGACGTAATAAAGCCTCTGTTCGGCTTCGTCAGCTCCCTGCCAACCTCCGTCTAAAATGAAGACGTGCTTAAACTCCAATCCTTTGACTGCATGTGCCGTGCCTAGAAATATACCTTCCGAACGGGTTTCATGTTCATCACCTACATATTCGTAGAGCCAGCTTTTCAGAAAGGCAGACGAATATCGGTTAACAGTGCCACTACCGTTTTCAGACGACCCGTTGTCTTCTATGGGCGACGCTTGGATTTCTGCCTCACGACTCTCTGCAAGGTTATCCGACTTTTCAGGTAGCTTCTCATCTTGCAGTGGATATTCGTTTAAGAAATCAGTTTGTAATTGCCTAAACCAAACGCACCAACTACCCCCACTTTTTTTCACTTGTTCACTAATAAGTTCTGCAAAAGCTTGTGATGTAAGGCCTTCGGTTTGTTTTTCCACGCCATCAATCAGGCGGACAAACTCACGAGTGTGGCGCAATTTGATTTTGCTGCTTTTGTCGGCACTCAAAAAATAAGGTATGCCGTTTTGTTCACACCATGCCTGCAGAGGTTTGAGACTGGCATTATGACGGGATAAAACTGCAATCTCATTCCATGCGACTGCGCCCAAGGTTTTCAGACGACCTATTTCAGTGATAACAGCTTGTCCCTGTATGTTGCTGCTGCTACCGAACGGCAGGCTGATGTGGCGCACACGCCCCTGCCGTATGCTGTCTGTTGCAGCCCATACGCCACCGTTGGGCTGTGTTTGACGTTCAGGGTTGATAACAATCGGATGCAGTGTTTTCAGACGACCTGTCAGACCATTTATCACGCTGTTGGCAGCGCTGATGATGTGCTGCGTACTGCGGTAGTTGTAGGTCAAATAGTCAGGTTGGGCAACGTCGTAGTCTTTTTGGAAACGGTGGATGTACTCGTTGCTGGTGCCGTTGAAGGCGTAGATGTTTTGGTCATCGTCGCCAACCGCCAGAATGGTCAGCTTGTCTTCTTCAGCCCGCTTCCTACCCGCAAGCGCAGAAACAAGCCGGTAGTGTTCTTCACTGATGTCTTGGTATTCATCTACCAGAATATAGCGGAAGCCTGCCATGATACGTTCGCGTGTTTCATCGTTACCATCATCGTTTTCAAGGTCGTCTGAAAGCATAGCGGCAGCCTGCCTGCACCATTCTTTAAACTGACTTTTGCCGTATTCTCGGTTGTTGCCGTCAAAGCGCACACCCAAAAGCCGCATTGCCATACCGTCATAAGTCATAACCGTAACGGCAGCAGCAAGAGGGCCGACCAGTCCGAACAGGCGGCGCTTGACCTCCTGCGCCGCCAAACGGTTGAAAGTCAATACAATGATGGCGGATGCGGGAACATGTTGCACCCGTAAAAGGTAGGCAACACGGTGTACAATAACTCGCGTTTTTCCTGAACCCGGTCCGGCAAGAATAAGACGGTTGCTGCCGCTTTGGTCGGTAACAACGGCTTTCTGCATCTCATTCAGCCCGTCTGTAATTTCACGCAGGGTTTGTGGCGATGCAGGCTCGTCCAATTCTTTCAGACGACCTTTAAACCATTTATTCTTAAAATTCTTTTCTTCCAAGCCAAAGTAATCACGCACCAAATTCAACCCTTCAGTAAGATTTTTCAGTGCGCGAAGGGCATATTCCTGCATCACATGGATTTGAAAGCGTTTTTCGCCGTAAAAAATGGAAAGCGGTTTATAGTCCTCCGCAAGATACTGGCGTTTAGCTGAGAGTGCTTTTGGATTGGGTGTAATAGTCATGGCATGTCTCAGAATGGTCATACCGTGATTGAGTTTGATAATGCCTTGTTTGTGCATAAACAGCAGTGTCTGCCTGAGCAGAAGCTCGCGACGGTCAGCCGGGATTTGTACCGATAATACCAAATCGTCGGCAAGCTGCTGCACCAATTCACCCATACGGGTTTCAACCATTACGTCTTTTTGACGCACTCCATTGGTTTTTGTCATTAGGAATGGTAAAAGGCATAGACCGATATTACGGCGAAGTTCGGCATTGTTTTGTAGGTTTTCCCAACTGTCGCTTTGGGGATTCTTGAAACGTACTTTCAAAAGGTTGTTGCCAACATCACGGATTTGGAAATTTCCACTGCTGTTTGTTCGCTCTGCTGCTTTATCATCGGCAAGCGACTGCATCAGAAGTTTGATTTCAGCAGGATTGGTTTCTAAACCTACCTCATGCATTTGGTGGCAGACAGCGCTCAATGAGAGGTTTTGCCAAATACCTTGATCTGCTTCTGGAATTTCGTTTTTTAAAATCTGCCAGAGTTTTTCCTCACAGGCGATAACTTGTGCCAGACGTTTGTCGGCAGGCTTTATGTTATCGGTACGCAAAATGATTGTCATATGCGTATCGTTGGTAAGGATACCCAATTCCTCCAGCTTTTTTAGATGACCTCGCAATTCGGTGAAACTACATGCTGTTGCCTGCACCAAATCATCGGTACTCAAAGGCGCGTCCTCTGGCGCTTTAAACACAATTTCGGCAATCGTTTGGTAAATTTCCGAGATACGCTTGCTGAACTTGTTTTTTTCAATAATAGCCAGCGCCTCATCTAGATTCAGACGACCTGAGCGTGCGGGGAAAATACGGGTTTGATTTTCCTTACGCTCCAATAAGTCTGCACGTTCCAACCATGCCAATACGGTTTTGACTTTGGTATCTGCCTGTCTATCATCGCTGTCAAAACTCATGTACTCCTCGGTGTCGCGCAAAATTTCGCCACCTGTTGCCACGATTTCACCGCAATGGTCTTTGCCGTATGCCGCCTGATTCAGCCAACCAACTTTCTTCCACACTGATTTCAAATCGCGCAATTCGATTTGCGACATTTTGCTGATGGAAAACTGTGTGTCCACGTCTTTGCCGTCATACAGCAACACGCATTTTGCCTCTGCCTGATCACGCCCTGCTCTGCCCGCTTCCTGCAAATAATTTTCCAGCGAGCCGGTGATTTCAGCGTGAATAACCAAGCGTACGTCAGGTTTATCCACGCCCATACCAAAGGCGTTGGTGGCGACAATAACGCGCAAATTACCGCCAATAAACTGGTTTTGAATATCGGCTTTTTCGTTGTTCCCCAAGCCTGCGTGGAAATGCTCACATGCCCAGCCTTGTTCTTTCAGATAATCTGAATAGGTTTCCGCACTTTTCCGCCGCCCGACAAATACCACTGCACCTCCGCTTTGATGATCAAGTTCACGATGCAACAGTTCGTTGATTTTTTGCTTTTTAAGGTCATCTGAAATTTCCAGCACATCATAAAACAGATTGTCGCGCTCGTTATCACCAATAAATTGGCGGAACTCAATACCAGCCTCCACACGGAAATGGTTAGTGATGTCGGCGAGGACATCGGGTTTGGCAGTAGCAGTAAAACAACTTACTGGAGCCATCGTACCGTTGTTTTTGCTGTGTTCAGCGATAAATTTAACTGCGTATAGATAGTCTGGACGGAAATCATGGCCCCATTTAGACAGGCAATGTGCCTCATCGAATACCCAGCCGTTGATTTGGCGTTGCGAAATAGCGTTAATAAAACTGGTGTTGCGGAACTGTTCAGGCGCGACAAACAAAATGCCGATATCGCCCAAAGCTATTTTGTCTAAAATTTGGGCGCGTTCAACCACCTCAACCAAGCCGTTAAGCATGGCAGCGCAGGTAGCTCCTTTTTTCTCCAAACCGTCCAACTGATCTTTCATTAGCGATTGCAAAGGTGAAACAACTATTGTCAAGCCTCCGTTGCGGTAGTAGCGGTTGAGTGCTGGCAACTGATAACACAAGGATTTGCCGCCGCCCGTGGGCAGCACCGCCAGCGTATGCAACCCCTTCATACCTGATTGCACCACAGCACGTTGTCCACCATCAAATCCTTTTACATCGCGAAAAGTCGGTAGTTTGAAATAACGCTGTAACTGCGCCTCAGGATTGAGCGTATCCTGACAATAACGGCATTCCGTACTACCGCAATTATGGTCGCGCAATTCGGCAATCAGCCGAGCCGTATCGGGAAACTGGTGCCTCACCCACGGAGCTAACACAGAATTACCACCAGAGACATTTAACCAAGATAAGGCATAGCTGAGGGAAGGATATATGGCAGGATTGCGGATGTCAGTTTTCATTAACTCCAAAAAACGTGTACGGCAGACTTTCAGACGACCTTGATCATTGTTGTCCTGCATCATCAACCAAATAGTGTCGATCAGTTTCTTGACATCTGGCGATGTATCACGCTCGGGAATCATAATGTCTTCTGAAAGACGATACGGCAGGGGTATATCAGACAGGGCTGTCCACAGCGCAAACTCCTCGGGCTTTTCGGCTTTGATTTTTCCGAACGCAGTGCATTGGTCTTGAAAAAGCTGCCAGCAAGCGTGACAGTCGGCAAGCGGGGAATTAATTTCAGAAGAGATGATTTTATGGTTTTTGATTAGTCGGTGATACGGATTTTGCGGAAATGCCAAAGGCGAGAGCCACAGCGTATCGATAACAGGCACTTTAAGCCATGCGGCTTCGGGCACTACGGCCTTCAAATATTTTAAATCGTGCCCGAGGATGTTGTGCCCCATCAGCCACTTTAATCCACTGGTCAGATGAGCCATTTCACACAAGGCGGTATGAAAACCCTTTTCTCCACGAAAAGCTTTTTCAAAAAACAAACCCGAGTCGGGGCGGAATGCACCGATTTTGAACGGCTTGTCGGTTTTTGGATCGACTTCCAAATCAATGATAAGAACAGCGGGGATTTGTCCTTTTGTAGCAGTATTCATTTTTAGACGACCTCTAAACAATTTAAACAATTCTTTCCAAGACAAACGCGCCGTAATCATCGCCCAACGGCAGCTCGAAATCCGTATGCAGGATTTGGCGTTTGACTTGTACGGTTTCGTCAGTTTTCGGATTAAAGCCTTCTTTTAAGGCCGTCTGAAAATACACACCGAAGCCACGTTTCTGCCACGCAGGCAGTTCGTTGAAATTAATGCTGTTTTCAAACAGCAAATCGTGTTTTTGAGCGCGTGTCAGCCCGCTGACGGCATCTGTAGCGCGGGACACGCTTTCTCCTTTTTTGCGCAGCATCCAATAGCAGTGGGCGTTGAGCGCGTTGCGGTATGAGTCTTCATGCCGCCAACGGAAATAATCAACCACCAGTTTTTCGTTCGGCAAAACGCAAGCCCGTGCATCAAAAGTAGCAGGTTGCCCGTGCGCTACCGAAAAGGTAGCACTGGCTTCACCAGCCAATACAGAAATGATTTTGCGCGTTTTGCGTTTGAACGTATCGTCGTCTCGGCGCAGCAACAGTGAAATTTCATCGCTTTCCGAATAGCCGTACGCTACATTGAAACCACACTGCATCAGATGGCGGACGGTGTGTGCCATCAGGTCGCGAAAACGAATGTCGAATGGGGCTTCAAACTGCCAAATTTCCTTGGTTAGTCGTGTAAAACCGCGCCCGTCTAAGCGTGCAACAATAAAATTTTCCTGTGGTACGCAAAAATCATAAGCGGTTTCGTATTGTCGCAGGCGTTTGTCCAAATCATCGAATCGCATCATATATCCTTGTATATCTTTTTTCTATATAACTATCTATATATATATTTTACTATTCTACGCTTCTTGCCGATAAAGGCTACTTTAAAATATATTATCTTTATATTCAATCAATTAAAAATTATTTTTATAAAAATTTCATTCTTGGCACGCTGTTGGCTATGTTGTGAATGTAACGATACAGCAGATGCTTCGGGAAATACAGTTACCGGAGAAAAATTTTCCGTAAATTTAGTTGCTGTGTGGTTACAGGGCGAATGTCGACAAGACTACATTTGGATTAACAGGTTCGAGTCCTGTCTCGTCTGATAGACGTTGAACGTCTTGTTTATTTAGTCGCCCACCCTTTTTCAATATGGCAGGCAAATGCCTAGGGAAACTACAACATGGATATCCTTATGTCGCAGGTTCGAGTCCTGTCTCTGTTGTTCCAAATAGCAGAGTAGCTCAGTTGGTAGAGCCAAGGCATGTTTCCCTTAAAAACTTGTTGTGTGCCATATTATTTTTACGGCAGCAGGCGGATGCCCGGAAGAGAGTACATTAGCTTTCAGTTAAAACCGTTTCTCTTCATCTTTAGCCGCTACGCTGCCACCTATTCGAGGCCGTCTGAAATATTCAGGCGGGCCGATATAAAAACCGTTTTCGGTGCAAACGGCAAATGCCGGAGGAATTACAGCCTGCTACGCTCGAGGTCGCGGGTTCGAGTCCCGTCTCTGCCGCCAACTATGGCAGAGTAGCTCAGTGGATAGAGCGCGTAAAAATTTCTCCATTCTTTGTTGCCCAATGTACCACCCCTTATGGGTGAATGCCATTAGGATTACATTCCTTCCTTGCTACAAACCTGAATGATCCTAATTAAACTAGTCGCCCTACGGCAGTAGGCGGATGCCCGGAAGAGAATACATTAGCTTTCAGTTAAAAACGCTTCTCTTCATCTTTAGCCGCTATGCTGCCACCTATTCAAGGCCGTCTGAAAAACAAAGCTAAAACAAGTTCAGACGGCCTCAAACCAAAAATATGAAAGAAAATGAAAATGGCTAATACTACCTTGTTTCAATCTATTAAAAACCGTTTGACTAAAACCGACACTTATAACGAAGCCGGCGGCATCGCCTACACACTGACACACAAACAACAGCTGGCCCAGCTTGCCGCTACCGGATGTCTGAACAATACCTACTATGCCGATGCCCAAAGCCAGCTTGACCAAGTGTTGAAATTGGCAGAAAACCTGGATGCCGAGTTTATCGCCAAAACCGCCGTATATGCCCGTCAAAAAGGTTTCATGAAAGACATGCCAGCGCTTTTGCTTGCCGTGTTGGCACAAAAAGACGTGAACATGCTCGCCCGCGTATTCGACCAAGTGGTGGACAACGGTAAAATGTTGCGTAACTTCGCACAAATTATCCGTAGCGGCGCAGTCGGCAGAAAATCTTTCGGCAACCGTCCGAAAAAACTGATGCAGACCTGGCTTTTGACCGCCACCGAAAAACAACTGCTTAACGCCGCCGTCGGTAATTCGCCGTCGCTGGCAGACGTGGTCAAAATGGTGCACCCCAAACCGCGTGAAGCATGGCGTGCCGCTTGGTTTGCATGGCTGATCGGCAAACCTTATGACCGCGAAGCATTGCCGCCCATTACCCGCGCTTTTGAAGACTACAAGCAAAGCCGAGAAGGCACATTGCCCAATGTTCCCTTCCAAATGCTCACCGCTTTAGACTTGAACAGCGGCGACTGGGCAGAGATTGCCCGCAACGGCTCATGGCAGCAGGTTCGTCAAAATCTGAATACTTTCCTGCGCCACGAAGTGTTTGCCAAAAGCAAAAACATCAAAATGGTGGCAGAAAAACTGCGTGACGAAACCGCCATTGCCCGTGCCCGCGTCCTGCCTTACCAATTGCTGACCGCGTATCAGGCAACATCTAATCAAATGCCGTTTGAAATCCGCGAAGCGCTGCAAGACGCGATGGAAACCGCCGTACAAAACGTACCGGCTATCCGAGGCAAAGTCGTGGTTTGCCCGGACGTCTCCGGCTCTATGCACAGCTCGGTTACCGGCCATCGCGGCAGCGCAACCAGCAAAACCCGCTGCATCGACATTGCCGCGCTCGTATCCGCCGCCATGTTGCGTACCAACCCGCAAGCCCGAGTGATACCGTTTGAACAAATCACGGTAAACGTCAAGCTCAATCCGCGTGACAGCATCATGACCAACGCCGAAAAACTCGCCAATATCGGCGGCGGCGGAACGGCATGCAGCGCACCGCTCGCCATGTTGAACCGCGAAAAAGCCGACGTGGATTTGGTTGTCATCGTGTCAGACAACGAAAGTTGGGCAGATGACAGCCAACGATGGGGCGCAACAACCAGACTGATGAAAGAGTGGGACATTCTGAAAAGACGTTGTCCGGAAGCCAAACTCGTTTGTCTGGATATCCAGCCCTACGTCCAGGCTCAAGCACGAAACCGTCACGATATCTTGAACATCGGCGGCTTCTCCGACCAAGTATTCACGCTTATCGGCTCGTTCGCCAAGCAAGGTATGGGCGCAGATTTCTGGGTAGAAGAGATTGAGAAAACGCCGTTGGCAGCTGTGAACTAAAGCTAAGGCCGTCTGAAAAAAAGGGTGGAAATATTTTTCAGACGGCCTATTTATTCAGGACAAACTGAGAAAAAGAATAAGGAAACAAAATGCAAAAATTCATCTTAATCCGCGGTCATCAAGGTTCGGGAAAATCGACTTTCGCCGAACAAAAAGCCGCCGAATTTAAAGCGCAGTATCCGGATGCGGAAGTGGTCCGTATTGAAAACGATTTGTTCATTACCGATGAATACGGTGAGTATCGCTGGTCGGGTGAAGCGGTGGATAAGGCGCAAAAACGCGGCAATGCTTTGATGACTGAAACGTTGAGACTTGGACGTCAAAATCCGAATCGAAATATTTTGATCATTAATTCCAATACCAACCAAAAAGCTTCACGTTGCCGTCATTTATTGGATCAGGCGGAGAAAAGCGGTTTTGAAACAGAAATTTATCGACTGCACAATTTCTATCCCAACCTGCACGGCGTGAAAGAGCATGACGTGTTGGCGGCGTATATTAAGCTGAACCAAAACCGTGTGGCAAACGAAATCCACATTGAGGCCGTGCAGCCGGCAAATGCGGAACAGTTAGAAAAAATTGAACAGATGCAGGCTATCGAGCATAAGCCGCTGGTGTTTGATGAAGCGCAGCAAACCTTTGTGACCAATCATTATCTGCAACACGGCAGCCGCAACTTTACTGCCAAAACATCCAAGCGCTATCCTGAGTTGCGCGTGTTGAAATATGCCCGCAGCGTGTTCTATAACAACCGCTTTGATGATGCTTTGCTGGAAATGCGCGGTTTGATTATCGATGCGCATAATCGAATCATCGTGCGCCCGTTTAAAAAAGTGTTCAATTATTCGGAACGTATTGCCAAAGGCAGCCGTTATCCGATCCGAATCAGCGACGAGAGACTGGTGGACGCGGTGGTGAAAGTAAACGGCTTCCTCGGCTGCTGCACTTTCGTCTTGCTTTCAGACGACCATCCTTCCCACGGCGCGGAGTTTGATGGCAAAGTGCTGTATTCGACCACCGGTTCGCTTGATAGCGCGTTTGCCGACATGACCGCCGCACATTGCGCGCAATACGAAACCCTGTTCCGCGCTTATCCGAACCATACTTTTTTGTTTGAAATCACAGACGCAAAAGACGTGCACATCATCCGCGAAGCATTGGGCGAAACCCTAATCGGCTGCATCGATGTGGCGACAGGCCGTCAGTTTAGCGAGGCCGAATTGGACGAAATCGGCAAACAATACAGCATCCGCCGTCCCGAAATGCTGAAAAACATCACGTTCGGCGAGCTGAAAGGTCGTCTGAAAAACGTGGAACACGAAGGCTTTATGGTATTTGATGCGCAAAACGGCGAAATGCTGTTCAAACTCAAATCGCCGTATTACCTGATTTCCAAGTTTCTGGGACGAAGCAACGAAGGCAATATCGGCCGCAAACTGGACAAACGCCATGTCGATGAAGAATTTTATCCTTTAATCGACTATATTCACGACCATCAGGAAGCGTTCAACGCTATGCCGGAATTGGATAAAATCGCGTTTATTCAAGCGTTTTTGAGACAGTTGTAAGGCCGTCTGAAAATAGAGGGAGCAATGCGTATTTATTTTTCGCGCTCATACGCTTCGATTTCGCCGACTTTAGGCGCATAGCCGCTGCTTGTGTCATGGCGCAAATCCAACCAGATATCGACCAATGCCCAAGCGGCAGGTGCAGCAATGACGTTTTGCCCCATACATAAAACCTGCGCGTTATAGTTTTCCACCGAGCCGCGGACGGTGAGCAAATCGTGCGCCGTCGCCGCCCGTATGCCGCGCACCTTATTGGCGGCGATTGCCGTCCCCACGCCGGTACCGCAAATCAACAGCGCACGGTCGGCTCGTCCTGCCGCGACTTCTTCGGCCGCGGCAAACGAGAGTTGCGGATAGCTTCCTTCGGGCGAGGATAAATCGACCAAGCTGCTGACCCGCGGGTCGTTTTGCAGATGCGCTTTGAGCGCGTCCTTCAATATTGCGCCGTTGGCCGGCGCGGCAATAACCAAACGCATACGAACTCCTTGAAGCACATAAAAACATTACTCAGCATACGCCCGAGCGTGATACGATTCAAGCCTGCAACGCAGAAAGCACGGTATGAGCAAAATCTACTTCACATCAGACCTACATTTCTCACATAAAAACATCGCCAAATTTTGCCCGCAATTTCGACCGTTCGATAACGTGGAGCAGATGGATGAATTTTTAATTCAGACATGGAATGAAACCGTTACGCCTGAAGATACGGTGTACAACTTGGGCGATTTTTCCTTTGCCCACGACCATAAGCAGATAGAGCGCGTTTTATCGCGTTTAAACGGGCAACATCACTTGATTTACGGCAATCATGATCATGTGATTCGGCAGTATGCCGACTTTTTCCGCAGTCAAACCAAGCATGACGGCCATCCGCTGCTGTCGTCCATACGGCCGTATATGAAACTCAAATTGCCGGAAATTAAGAATACGCTGGTTCTCTTTCACTATCCGATTCAGGAATGGGACGGCTGCTATCAAGGCTGGTATCACTTGTACGGGCATTTGCATGACAGGATGGCGGAAATCAAAGGGCGTGCTTTAAACGTCGGTTTCGATTTGCACGGCCGCTTTTTGACGGCAGAAGACATTGATAAGTTTTTGTGTGATTTGCCTAAAATTTCGTATTTTGGCGAAGCAGGATTGAAGGCAAACTCGCCGGAAGAAGCGGCAGAGCTGGTGTCTTGGAAACTGGCGCAGTTAAATCAGGTATAATTTCAGACGGCCTTTGCGGATTTCCGGCAAAGGCCGTCTGAATATCAATTCCCATTTTTGAGTGAGACATGGAAAACCTTTCGGCTTACTTACTACAAAAAATCAGCCTCCCCAATCAATCCGGCAAGGATAAGCCATGAGCGGTAAGCCCTTGAAGTATCCCGTTTCCGCTTTGGTCGTTTTGCATGATAAAGACGGCAATATCCTGCTGATTGAACGCACGGCGCCGCAAGGTTTTTGGCAGTCGGTTACCGGCAGCTTGGAAGAAGGCGAACGTATCGAAGAAACCGCATGGCGCGAAGTGTGGGAAGAAACCGGTATCCTCCTTGCAGACGGACAGTTGGAAAACTGGCACGACAGCACCGTTTATGAAATCTATCATTACTGGCGCCATCGCTATCCTAAAGGCGTTTTTGAAAACCGCGAACACATCTTCTCCGCTCAAATTCCGCGCGATACGCCCATCGTCCTGCAACCGGACGAACACGTTGCCTATGGTTGGTTTGGTGCGGAAGAAGCGGCGGAAAAAGTGTTTTCCCCTTCCAATAAACGCGCAATTTTAGAACTGGTCAAAAGGCTGAATGCCAAAAAGGCCGTCTGAATACGACAGTTTCACATTTTCAGACGGCCTTGGGTTTGCTATACTTTCGCCGTTTGACTCTCTTTAAAATCAAAGGAAACCATCATGGCAGACTTCAACAAAATCCTGACCCCGGGCGACGTGGACGGCGGCATCATCAACGTTGTCAACGAAATCCCAGCAGGCAGCAACCACAAAATCGAATGGAACCGCAAACTGGCCGCTTTCCAACTCGACCGCGTTGAACCGGCAATTTTCGCCAAACCGACCAACTACGGCTTCATTCCGCAAACGTTGGACGAAGACGGTGACGAATTGGACGTATTGCTGGTTACCGAGCAGCCTTTGGCAACCGGTATTTTCCTGGAAGCACGCGTTATCGGCGTGATGAAATTCGTTGACGACGGCGAAGTGGACGACAAAATCGTCTGCGTTCCGGCCGACGACCGCAACAACGGCAACGCCTACAAAACTTTGGCCGATTTGCCACAACAACTGATCAAACAAATCGAGTTCCACTTCAACCACTACAAAGACCTGAAAAAAGCAGGTACCACTAAAGTTGAATCTTGGGGCGATGTGGAAGAAGCGAAACAAGTCATCAAAGAATCTATCGAACGTTGGAACAAACAAGCCTAATCAGTTTGTCCCGTACAATATCAAGGCCGTCTGAAAGCAAAGTTCAGACGGCCTTTTTATGTCTCAGCAGCCTATTAATTCTTCAAGAATTTTCAAACTGATATTTCAAATGAATCAATCATATTATTTTAAATAATTGTTTCTTAAAGTCAAAATTTCAGACGGCAGAGAATAGGTTTTTTAGATTGCAATTACAGCATCAGCCCCAAAACGCTTTTTCAAATCCTGCTGCGCATTCCGATGGCAGTTCCCGTTGTAGTAAATCATGCAGAGCAGAATATAATGCTGAAGGTATGTCACAGCTTTCTTCATCGTAAAACTCTCCGCCTGCTTTCCGCCATTCGCACTCAAAATCATAAATTGCCAATAAGGTTTGCATTAGTATTGCTATGGAAGGAGCGACAAGGCGGCGGTTTTCTATCGTACCGTAACCTGTTATCAGCCAATAAACAGGACTGTCAGGGGCGGCAGTATCGGCAAAAAGAATTGAATCGTCGAACATTATGCCAAATATCGCCCATTCTTCACGCCAGCCTTGTGTAGGCAGATATTGCTTGGTCTTCCTATCCCAGCCGAAGGCCCAATCGTGCCAACTGTTGGGCAACTTGGGATAAGTTACCCAATGTAAAAACAGAGTTTCCATCTCCAGCCAATAATCGGCAAGCGGATTGTCGGAATGCCATGTACCGTCCATATGGCGGTAGAAATCTGCTAATGCACCCAAATGCAGATGACGGTTGTCTTCCAGAGGGGGCAGTTCTTGCAACGTTTCTGTATAGGGAAAACCAAAAGTTTGAGCGAAGGTGCGTATAAGGGAGTGAGACATAAAGTTTGCTTGCTGTATTTTTACGGTTTAAGCCCGTGGAAAATAATGGATTATAGTGGATTTAATTAGAATCGGGCTTGATGCAGGCTAATGATGTAAGCCATTTGTTTAATTTATTTCTAATCTGCCAACGTTCATCAGTCAGAACATAAATATAGTAAATTCAAATTAGCTATAGGTAAATGCGGCATTTTACCAATATAACAAAATCGTCTTTAAAACAAACAAACCATTCTTTCCCATTTTCAGACGGCCTCATTAAAGTAACGCCTATACCAAAAATAAGGAGTACTTCAATGACTGCTACCACGACCGACCCGCGCGCCAAGCTGCCTGATACACCGCTTTCTGGCAACGAAGCCTTGAAAGAACGCAGCGATTATCTGCACGGCACCATTAAAGAAGAGTTGAAAGACGACTTTACCGGCGGCTTTACCGCCGACAACTTTCAACTTATCCGCTTCCACGGCATGTACGAACAGGACAACCGCGATATCCGTGCCGAGCGTACCGAACAAAAGCTTGAGCCTTTAAAAAACATGATGTTGCGTTGCCGTTTGCCCGGCGGCATCATTACGCCGAAACAGTGGCTGGGTATCGACAAATTTGCCGGTGAAAATACGATTTACGGCTCCATCCGCCTGACCAACCGCCAAACCTTCCAATACCACGGTATTCTGAAAACCGATTTAAAACAGGCGCATCAGGCATTGCACAAACTGGGTCTCGATTCCATTGCCACAGCCAGCGATGTCAACCGTAATGTGTTGTGCACCAGTAATCCTGTACAAAGTACTCTGCACCAAGAAGCCTATGAATGGGCGGCGCGCATCAGTATGCACCTCCTGCCGCGTACCATGGCATATGCCGATGTCTGGCTGGACGGTGAAAAAGTGTTCACGACCGAGCCGACCGAGCCGCGCAATAAAGAAATTGCCGATGATGTAGAGCCGATTTTGGGTAAAACCTATTTGCCGCGCAAATTCAAAACTGCCGTTGTGATTCCGCCTGATAACGATGTGGACATTCATTCCAACGATTTGGGTTTTGTGGCGATTGCAGAAAACGGCAAGTTGGTGGGTTTTAATGTATTGGTCGGCGGCGGTTTATCCAGCGAACACGGCAATACCAAAACTTATCCCAATATTTCCTATGAATTCGGTTTCGTTCCGTTGGAATACACCCTCAATACCGCCGAAGCCGTCGTCAGCACCCAGCGCGACTGGGGTAACCGCAGCGACCGCAAAGCAGCGCGTACACGCTATACGCTGCAACGCGTCGGCGTAGATGTGTTCAAAGAAGAAGTCGAAAGGCGTATGGGCATTAAATTTGAACCCATCCGCCCTTACGAATTCACCCATCGCGGCGACCATATCGGCTGGGTACAAGGGCATGAAGGCAACTGGCATTTGACTTTGTTTATTGAAAACGGCCGCCTGCTCGATTATCCCGGCAGACCTTTGAAAACCGGCGTGCGTGAAATTGCAAAAATCCATCCCGGCGACTTCCGTCTGACGGCCAACCAAAATCTGGTGGTTGCCAATGTACCGCCCGAATTGAAAAACACGATTGATAAAATCGCCAAAGATCATGGCCTTATCAGCAAATCGATTACCATCCAGCGTGAAAACTCCATGGCCTGCGTTGCCTTGCCGACTTGCCCGCTGGCGATGGCGGAGGCCGAACGCTTCCTGCCGACATTCTCCGATAAAATCGATGAAATGTTCGCCAAATACGGCTTGGAAGACGAATACATCGTTTTGCGCGTAACCGGTTGCCCGAATGGTTGCGGCCGCGCCATGCTGGCGGAAATCGGTTTAGTCGGCAAAGCCGTCGGCCGCTACAACCTTTACGCAGGCGGCAACCGCGAAGGCACCCGCATCCCGCGCCTGTTTAAAGAAAATATTACCGAACCTGAAATCCTTGAAATTGTTGAAGGCTGGGTGGCCGATTGGGCGCAAAACCGACTCGATGATGAAGGCTTCGGCGATTTTGCTGTTCGCACCGGTATCGTCAAACCCGTATTGGACGCACCTCGCGATTTCTGGGCATAACGCATACAGACAGACCCACAAGTCTGCAATAAGAAAATAGAGAAGGACTAAAGGCCGTCTGAAAAATCAGGATAACTGATTTTCAGACGGCCTTTTATATTGGGAGCGTTTATAGCAAAGATGGGATATAAACCGAATCAGCGACGGCGGCCAAAGCCTCGGCCCATGCTGGGGCGGCGGTAGTTGGGAGGCTGACGCGTAGTTTCGCGGTATCGTTGTTGTTGCTGGGCATTTTGCTGTTGAGCACGCAGGGTGCGCGTATTCAGCTGTTGGCTGGTGCGTCCGTTTGGACGTGCGCTTTGATAATAGTTGGCACGGGCTTGACGGGCAATCGGGCTGTTTTGATTGCGCGCCTGTGTGAATTTATTGGCCAATGCGTTGCCGATAAATGCACCGGCTGCCGTACCCACCAAGCTTTGCAGCAGCCAGCTGCCAGTGGATTGGTCGTAGATGTATTGTTGGCCGTCTGTACCGGTTACCGGTTGGCCGTTGTTGCCGTTGGCTTGTGCCTCGGCAGGAATAGTGTCTTTCACAGCTTCAGGCGTGAGCTGGTAAACCGTATTGTCTTCTTGTTGGCCGTTTTGTTGTGCCAACTGTTGTTGCAATGCTTCGATTTGTTTTTGTTGCTGCTCAAGCTGTGCCTGGGTATTGTCTTTGCAGGCAGCAAGGGCGAAAGTGGAAAGGGCGGCTAAGGCAATCAGTTTTTTCATTGTTTTTCCTGAGAGAAGTTTGTCTTTGCCGAGATTTCGGCGGAGTGTGTTTGCCTAATATTAAACCATTTCCCTGTTTTTCAAGTGGTTTTACAAAATAATATTGGAAAGTTGCGCGGCAAATGCACGGCTGTTGGCGGCCAGATTGCCCAGTGCAGGCATCTCGTGTTCGGTTTCGATAATCAGCAGGTTGGCAGGGCGGCGGGTGTGCAGGGACATTTGCATTTCAGCGGGAGAGAAGGGCATATGATGGCGTTTGGCAAAGGCTTCGGCGCGTTTGTTGGCGGTTTTGAGCATGGGTAACAGGGTAATGTCCAAATGGAAACGGCGTACGCCCAAAACCAAAATACGCGCCGCGAAGAAATCCGCTTCATCAGTAAAAACATTCGGGCTGCTTTGATTGAAATCGTGACGCTCTGCGGCAATCAAAGTCGCGATGGTGCGTACTTGCGGAATTAAGGCTTCGCTGATGAGGTTGTCGGGCGTATCAGGCAAAGTGATCGTGTTGGGCATGCTGTGGTGGCTGTTGCTGTCAACGACCATGCGGCAGGTGTGTAACATTTGAGTTTGGCTGTGGATTTTGGTTGAAGCGGTCATGGCTGTATTCCTTATTTCTTAAAAATGGGTGGATTTAAGCGGCCATGGTGGGTATAAAAAAAGCCGCTCAATTGAGGCGGCTCTGATTTGCGTATTTTCAATTTGGTCTGTTTCAGACAAGCGCAAAAAAGTACCGCACGTTTGTGTGGTACCAATAGAAGAAAGTAGCGGAGCATTGCGCGGTTTGCATGATGAAAATACGTCTTTAATGTATAAAAGTATGGGACGTAGTTTAAAACAAGAAGGCCAGTAATTTCAATATCCAATCGACAAAACCCACCAATAAATCTACAAGTTGTTGTAATCCTTCCAATTTATTTTCTTTCGAGTGAGTCAAATTTGCACAATTATAATGCAAGACAAGATAAATTGATAACAATCCGAGCAAGTTCCTTAAAAAGGCCGTCTGAAATTCAGCTTTCAGACGGCCTTTATTTTTGTTTATTCAATCAATAAACGTCGCGTTGGTAGCGTTTGTCTTCGCGCAGGTCGTTGAGGTAGTCTTCGGCTTCGTCACGGCTGAGTTTGCCTTGGGTTTCGATGACTTCGATCAGGGCGTTTTCGACATCGCGCGCCATGCGTGCGGCGTCGCCGCAGACGTAGATGTGTGCGCCTTGTTGCAGCCAGTTCCAAACTTCGGCCGCGCGTTCGGTGATTTTGTGTTGGACATAGACTTTGTGTTCGCCTTGGCGGCTCCATGCGAGGTCGGCGAGGGTGAGAAGGCCGTCTTTGCGCCAATCGCTCCATTCGAGTTGGTAGAGGAAGTCGTCGGCCAGGCGTTGGTTGCCGAAGAATAGCCAGTTTTTGCCGCTGTCGCCATTGGCGGCGCGTTGTTGCATGAAGGAGCGGAAGGGGGCGACGCCTGTACCTGCGCCGATCATGATGATGGGGGTGTCGCCGTTTTGTGGCAGGCGGAAGTTGGGGTTGGGTTCGACAAAGACGCGGACTTCGCTGCCTTCTTCGAGGCGTTCGCCCAAGTAGCCGGATGCTGCGCCGGTGTAGGTGTGGTCGTGGTGGTCGAAACGGACGACGCCGATGGTGAGGTGGACTTCTTCGCCGACTTCGTCTTGTGCGGAGGCGATGGAGTAAAGGCGCGGGGTTTGTGGGCGGAAGAGGCTGTATAGGGTTTGTGCGTCCAGTGGGTGCGGATAGGCTGCGAATACGCCGACGGGCGGTGTGGCGGCGAGGTAGGCATCCAGTTGGGCTTTATCTGCGGCTATGGTTTTGAGTGCTTCGTTGTTTGTTAATTCGGCGTATTGTTGGACGAATGCCGGTGTGTTTTGGGTGATGTCTGCGGATTCGGTCAGGGCAGTGCGGATGTCGGTTTCGCGGCCGTCTGAAAGTTGGACGGTTTCGCTGCCGGTCAGTTGGTTGAGGTCGAGGATTTCTTGAACGAGGTCGGCGGCATTCAGCGGCCATACGCCGAGTGCGTCGCCTGCCTGATAATGCAAACCTGAGCCGCTGAGGTCGATTTCGATGTGTTCGACGTCTTTTTCTGCGGTGCGTGAGGTGATTTTTTGGCGCACGGAGAGGGTGGCTGTGTAGGGGTTTTCTTTGGTGTATGCGGTGCCGCTGCTTGGGATGGCCGGGTTGTGTGCTGCGGTGTTTGCACTAGGGCTTGCTGCTTGGGCGGTCAATTCGGCTACTTTGGGTACGACGGCGGCTACCCATGCGTCGGCATTCGCTTGGAACTCTAAGTCGCAAATGCCCAAGTCGTTCAGACGGCCTGCGCCCAGTTCGGCAAATTTGGCATCAAAGTCTTTGCCTGCTTGGCAGAAGTTGGGATAGGAGGAATCGCCAAGGCCTAAGACGGCAAAGGTGAGTTTGCTGAGGTCGGGTTTCTTTTTGCTGTAGATGAATTTGTACAGGGGCAGGGCTTCTTCGGGCGGTTCGCCTTCGCCTTGGGTGGAGGTAACCAAAAGGACGATGTCTTCGTCGGGCAGGGTTTTGCTTTTGAAATCGCCTGCGCTGCTGAGGCGGGCTTCTACGCCGGCGGCTTGAAGTTTGGCGTGTAAGGATTCGGCAACGCTGCGTGCGTTGCCGGTTTGGGAGGCGGAGAGGACTAACACGCGGCGGCTGACTGTCGGGGCGGCTGCTTGCAGGATGGTCGGTTCGGCTGCTGTTCCGGATACGCCTTGGCTTTGCGCCCAGCAATAGCCGGAGAGCCAGGCAAGTTGGGTGGGGGATAGGGCGGAGAGTTGGGCGGAGAGTTCGGCAGGCAGTGGATTGGCTTGGCTCATTTTGTTTCCTTTGTTGGGACGGCTATGGCCGATTGTTTGAATAATGAACAGTCGCTACTTTAAACAGGCCGTCTGAAAAAAGGAAAGAATGCTTGGTTTTAATTTAAGATGATTTCGTTATATTCGGAATATAAGAAGGCTGCCTTGGTTTCAGACGGCCTTTGCGGTTTTTTAATGACTGGAAAGTTTCATGACGATTACGCCTGAAATAATTAAGAATGCGCCAAGCCAGCGGCCGAAGTTGGCGGCATCGTTGAAAAAGGCTACGCCTACTAAAAATGCGCCTGCCGCGCCTATGCCTGTCCAAACGGCATAGGCTGTCCCCATCGGTATGTGTTTTTGGGCGAGGAATAGAAAGAATCCGCTGCCGACAATGCAGGCCAGGGCGGCAGCAATACCCTGCCAACGGTAGCCTTCTTGTTGAGCCAATTTCAGCCCCAAGGGCCAACCGATTTCCAGCATGCCGGCTAAGATTAAATAAAACCAACTCATAATATGTCCTGATAGTGTGTTAAGGTTTCAGACGGCCTTGGAAAGATTGTTTTCTTCCGAGAGTTCAACGCGTTGTCCGATATCTTTTAAATTGGAGTATTGTTCGACCAAGCGCGGTACATCGTCCAAGCTCATTGCAAACATCCATAAATAAGTGCTGACGGAATAGATATGGCCGGCGCTGCCGTAGCCTTTAAGCGTCATGTGTATAAAGGCGAAGCCGAACAATACGCTCATTGCCATGCCGATACTGAGATAGCCTAAGGCTTCGCGATTGGAAATCAGCACGCGTAGTTTGGCAACCCAGCCATAGTGGCGGTAGAGCTGATGCTCGTTGCCGTCGCGGATAAAGTGGTTGTCGCGTTCAAGCCGGTTGTTCAAACGGAAATATAGGTTTTCGCTGATGGCGGCAAAACGCGGCAGCAACCATAAAAACAGGGTAAGTATCGCGACAGCCAATACGCCCACCCAAAATTCCAATATCAGCAACATCATACATGCACCGAAGATGGAGACCAGCGAAGTAGCAGCGATGGGCAGGTGTTCTTCAAAGAAACTGACAAACTCACGCGATAGGGCAACGCGTGCAGTAATGGCGGAATGCGGTACTTCTCGTTTGCGCTGTTCCAAGACAACAGGGACGGCTATCTCAGTATAGATCTGGGTAAATGTGCGCGTATCGGCTATCCTGCGGGCGGCTCCGATTATCCACATCAATAAAACCACCACACCATACAACATTGCCTGCCAGACGTTGCCTTCCATAACGGCATTAATCGCCCAGCCGCCAAATACGGGATATACCAGCAAGAGCAGGTTATCCAAGCCGACGAGAGAGAAGGTTGTGATGAGTTTGCGGCGGTGTGTTTGACCGATGTGTTTCAACATTTTCCACATGGTTGCCCTCCTTATTTAGTATTGAGGGTTTGCGCCATTAATTCGGACAACGCGTCCAAATCGGCAAACAGTCGGGCTGCACGTTTTTCACCGAAGGCGGTAAAAATTCGTTTGCTGAATTCCTGCATGTTTTGCACCAATGGTGCAGCGGATTCTTTGCCTTGCTCGGTCAGTGACAATAAACGTTCGCGTTTGTCTTGTTCGCTTTCGTGAAATGTCAGCAAGCCTTGTTCCGCCAGCGTTTTGCATGTGCCGGAAACAGTTTGCTTGGGCAGGCTCCATTCTTCGCCTATGTATTTTTGAGTGCGGCTGCCTTCGGTAGCCAAGGTGTAGAGAACGGCGAAGGTATTGTAGTTGGTGTTTTGCTGTTTAATCCATTGGTCAAATGCGCTGTCTATGTGGCTGATGCGCATACCAAGTTGGTCGAGCTGATTCATAAATTGGTCTCAATATTGACTAATTGGGTGCGGATTATAGTCATGTTTAGGACTAATTGCAAATAGAGGGCCGTCTGAAACAATCATTTTCAGACGGCCTTGAAACCGTTAAAATAATTAATGTAGAAACGATATATTCAAACTACGATAAACCTAATATAACCATCTTCAGCACATACGCCATGATTCATTTCTTATCTCAAAACATCTCCTCCAAACAAGCCACCGCTATCGGGTTGCTTGCCGTTGCTTTGTGGAGTTTCGTCATTTCTCTGATACGCTCTTTGAGCCTGCATATGGGGGCAGTGGGCGGCGCGGCAATGATGTACACCCTGTCCACTGTGTTGATTTGGTTGATTTTCGGCAGGCCGCATTTGCGTAATTACAACCGCGGCTATTTGCTTTGGGCGAGCATTTTTTTTGTCGGTTGCGAACTGTGTTTGTCGCTCTCGGTCGGTTTTGCGCAAAATGCCCGACAGACGGTTGAGATCGGTATGGTCAATTATTTGTGGCCGACGTTTACTATTTTAGGCGCGGTCTGTTTCAACGGGCAGCCGGCAAAATGGTGGATAGGCATAGGCTTTGTATTGTCGTTTTTCGGGATTGCCACGGTATTGGGCGGCGACGGCGGATTGTCGCTTTCGGGGATTTATCACAATGTCCGCACCAATCCTGTCGGTTATCTGATGGCATTGGCTGATGCACTTTTTTGGGCGGCATATTGCACGCTAACGGCGCGCGTGAAGGCTGAAGGAAGCAGCGTGGGCTTTTTCTTTATGCTGGTGTCGCTGCTTTTGTGGGCGGAATATTTTATCGGTGGGACACACAGTCTGAATTTTGATGCGGAGTCCATCGGCTATGCCCTGGCCGCCGCGTCTTGCATGGGTTTGGGCTATGCGGTTTGGAACATCGGTATTTCGCGCGGAAACATGACGGTATTGGCGGGCGCATCTTATTTTATCCCTGTGTTTTCTGCGCTGGTGTCTTCGTTTGTCATCAGTGCGCCGCTGTCTGTACAGTTTTGGCAGGGGGCAGGGATGGTGTGCGCAGGTTCGGTTGTTTGTTGGTTGGCCACGCGCCGAAAATCGATATAACAAAAATATCTTTTTTAACAACCAAACATTCTTTCCCATTTTCAGACGGCCTGTTTAAAGTAGAGTCCAGTTTGAGAAATCACGAGAAATAGGAAAGAACCATGACCGCAACCACCGCCCCTCTTTTGCGCTTCATCACCGCCGGTAGCGTCGATGACGGCAAATCCACCCTCATCGGCCGCCTGCTCTACGACAGCAAAACCCTGCTGACCGACCAGCTCGACAAGCTCAACCGCGCTGCCGAAAACGGCGAAACGCCTGACTTCGCCAGCCTGACAGACGGCCTTGCCGCCGAGCGCGAACAAGGCATTACCATTGACGTGGCCTACCGTTATTTTGCCACGCTCAAACGCAAATTCATCATCGCCGACACGCCGGGACACGATCAATACACGCGCAATATGGTTACCGGCGCATCAACTGCCGATGCCGCCATTATTTTAGTCGATGCCACGCGCGTCGATTTTTCAGGCAGCGAACCTGTCCTCCTGCCGCAAACCAAACGCCACAGCGCGATTTTGAAACTCTTGGGCTGCCCCAACATCATCGTCGCCGTCAACAAACTCGACTTGCTAAATTTTGACGAAGCCAAATATCAAGCCATTACCGATGCCTATCGCAAACTGGCGGAGCAAATCGACCTCCAAGCACAAATCCACTTCCTGCCCATCAGCGCCTTAAAAGGCGACAATATTGTCAATGCCAGCAGCCAAACCCCGTGGTATCAAGGTTTGCCGCTTCTGCCTTTGCTTGAAAGCCTGCCCGTCAACCGTCAAAACGCCGCCGACCAAGCCGCGCATTTTCCCGTACAACGCGTGGCGCGCCAAGACGGCAGCAGCAGCGACGACTTCCGCGGTTATCAAGGCAGATTGGAAGCGGGCCGTCTGAAAGTGGGCGATGAAGTCAAAGTCCTGCCCAGCGGCCATGTTGCCAAGGTTGCCGAAATCTACAATGCCAACGGTAAAACCGAATCTGCCGAAGCAGGGGAAGTATTGACCGTCGTTTTGGATACCGACATCGATATTTCACGTGGCAACAGCATTTTTTCAGCCGACAGCGCCATTGTTCCCGAACAACAATTCCAAGCCGCGCTTTGCTGGTTTGATGATATTCCGCTCAATCTGCGTCGTAAATATTTGCTGAAACACACGACCCAAACCACGCCCGTAAAAATCAGCGAAATTGCCTACGTTTGGGACGTCAATACCCTCAGCCGGGTCGAATCCGCCGAAACGCTCAAGCTCAACGACATCGGCAGCGTCAGCCTCAAAACCCAGCAGCCGCTCGCCGCTGCTGCATACGAAGATAACCATGCTCAAGGCGCGTTTATTTTGATTGACGAAGCCACCAACCATACTGTCGCGGCAGGCATGATACGCAAAGTCAGCGAAACAAACAGTTTTGAAATTTAAAAGAAAAGTTGCAATAAAAAAGGCCGTCTGAAGTTTCAGACGGCCTGTTATTTTATCCAAGGCGAAATGCTTATGCGCCGTAAACCGGATATTTATTGCACAAAGCAGTCACTTGTTCGCGGACTTTGGCGAGGTTGGCTTCGTCTTCAGGGTTAGCCAATACGTCGGCAACCAAGTTCGCCAATACGCGCGCGTCGGCTTCGTTAAAGCCGCGTGTGGTCATGGCGGCGGAGCCGATGCGGATGCCGGAGGTAACGAATGGTTTTTCCGGATCGTTCGGGATGGCGTTTTTGTTGACGGTGATGTGTGCTTTGCCCAAAGCGGCTTCGGCGGCTTTGCCGGTAATTTTCATCGGTTGCAGGTCAACGAGGAAAACGTGGCTTTCGGTGCGGCCGGAAACGATGCGCAAACCGCGTTTAACCAACTCTTCCGCCATTGCTGCGGCATTGATTTTCACTTGTTTTGCGTATTGTTTGAACTCGGGTTGCAACGCTTCTTTAAACGCTACGGCTTTGGCAGCGATAACGTGCATCAACGGGCCGCCTTGCAGGCTTGGGAAGATGGAAGAGTTCAGCGCTTTTTCGTGGGTATTGTCACGGCACAAAATCACGCCGCCGCGAGGACCGCGCAGGGTTTTGTGGGTAGTGGTGGTTACGAAGTCGCAGAATGGCACCGGGTTAGGATATTCGCCACCGGCAATCAGACCGGCATAGTGCGCCATGTCGACAAAGAGGTATGCACCGACTTTATCGGCGATTTCGCGGAATTTCGCCCAGTCGATTTGCAGCGCGTAGGCAGATGCACCGGCCACAATCATTTTGGGTTTGTGTTCAAGCGCCAAGCGTTCGACTTCGGCGTAATCGAGGACTTCGTTTTCATCTAAGCCATAGGTAATGGCGTTGTAGAGTTTGCCGGAAATATTGACGCTGGCGCCGTGGGTCAGGTGGCCGCCGTGTGCCAGAGACATGCCCAAAATGGTGTCGCCCGGTTTCAAAACTGAAGCATATACGGCTTGGTTGGCTTGGGAGCCGGAGTGCGGTTGGACGTTGACATATTCTGCGCCAAACAATTCTTTAGCGCGGTCAATCGCCAATTGTTCGACAATATCGACGTATTCGCAGCCGCCGTAGTAGCGTTTGCCCGGATAGCCTTCGGCGTATTTGTTAGTCAATTGCGAACCTTGGGCTTCCATAACGGCGCAGCTGACGTAGTTTTCTGAAGCAATCAGCTCGACATGGTCTTGCTGGCGTTGGTCTTCTTGGGCGATGGCGGCTGCCAGATCGGGGTCATATTGTGCGAGGGTAACGCTTTTTGAAAACATGTTCTCGGTTCCTTTGTGTTGGGCTGAAAATAAGGGATGGAGTACTGCAGATTGGTTCAAGATGAACTATTTTTCTTACATTGTCAACAATTTCGTCAGGCGTTTGGTTTCAGACGGCCTAGAGCTGAAGGGTTCATTTGAAAATATCGTCTTGTTTTAAATGAAAATCCATTTTTTCCAAAAGCGCGGCCAAATCGGCTTCGGCTTGGGCTGCTTGAAGATTTTTTGCCAGCTCGGCCATGGCAGCTGCATTTAAACGCTCTTTCTCCAGCCGCAGGGCTTCTTCGCTGAAGATTTTGATATTGTCTGCCGATTCGGCGGCATCTATTTTTTCAAATGGATAAAACGATTCTTCGTGCACGGCCAAGCCGTCGGGCAGGGGCGCGGCATGGTTGAAATCGGCATCATTGACCGGCATCCATGATGGATGGTTTTCAAGCAGGATAAATTGTCCGTCCATGCCGTTGATATGACGGAATAGGGTGGTTCGGCCATTGTGTAAACGCATAAGCCCGATTGTATGCCCAAGTCGGCAAACCGTCTATAAACCCGTTTCTTTCCATTGGGACGATGGCTGATGGTGATATTGTTAATTTTGACATAAAACAGTTTCGACTTAAAAAAGACTGGATAAAACGCCCGTGTTTGTTATAATGAAGCTAAAGATTAATTCGTCCTAGTTTTTGGCAGCAGTACTTTTTTATTTAATTAACAAGAGAGGAAAACAAAATGTTTCCAGAATATCGCGATCTGATTTCTAAACTGAAACAAGAGGATGCACACTTTGCCCGTTTGTTTGAGGAGCACAACGAGCTGGACGATAAAATTACCGGTTTGGTGAATAACGTGGTAACCAGCGGCTCCGAAGAAATCGAGGAGCTGAAAAAAGCCAAACTCAAACTCAAAGACGAATTGTATGCCCTTTTGCAAAAAGCAGCAGGCAAATAATTAAAATTTGAATAAGGCCGTCTGGACCGGTATGATAGGAATCTCAGATTCCCTTTCATGCCGGTTCAGACGGCCTTTTTAATTATTAGGCATTTGGTTATTTTTATTGGCTTAATTTAACGAATAATTGTAAATCACTCTTAATTGCATTGAAAACTCTGTTAAGTTTATTTAAAATCCCGAATAATTTTTATTTTGATTTTAATAAACAAAGTTAAAGAGAAACGATGCAATGAAAACATTCACACTCGCCATTTTGCCTTTGGCATTAATCAGCGCATTCTCTCACGCTGCTGAAGAGAAAGCTGCCGAACAGGCTGAAGTCGATACCGTTTACGTTACTGCCGAGAAGCAACTGCAACAGTCGCTGGGCGTGTCGCGTATTTCAAAAGATGATATCGACAAGCGTCCGGCCGTCAACGATATTTCCGAATTTGTCCGCACCATGCCGGGCGTCAACCTGACCGGCAATACAGCGACGGGTCAGCGCGGCAACAAACGCCAAATCGACTTGCGCGGTATGGGCCCTGAAAACACATTGATTCTGATTGACGGCAAGCCTGTAAATTCGCGCCAGTCCGAGCGTATCAGTATGCGCGGTGAACGCAATACGCGCGGCGACAGCAACTGGGTGCCGGTTGAAGAAATTGAATCCATTACCGTTTTGCGCGGTCCGGCTGCAACACGTTACGGCTCCGGCGCGATGGGCGGCGTGGTCAATATCGTTACCAAAAAAGTGTCTAAAGAATTTAAAGGCCAGGTCAATCTTTACGCCAATCAGCCGCAAGACAGCAAAGAAGGCGCAACCCGCCGTATCGGCTTCAATTTGAGCGGCCCAATTATTCAAGATACTTTGGGCTTCCGCATTTACGGCAACCTGAATAAAACGGATGCAGATGCGGCCGATATCAATGCAGGACGTAGTGGAAAGTTGGTTACGGCTGGTGTTGAAGGCGTACGCAATAAAGACATTGCCGGCCGTCTGCAATGGAAAATCAGCCCTGCGCAAACATTGATTTTAGACAGCAGCTACAGTCGTCAGGGCAATATCTACAATGGCGATACGCAAAACAGTAATCCACCATCCAAAACATTGGCATTGTATGACGGCCTAGTCAATTCCAAAGCCGAAACTGCCCGCCTTTACCGTTCTGCTTTCTCGCTTACCCACGATGGAGCATGGGAATGGGGTGACACAAAAAATATTATCAGCTACGAACATACAGTCAACAGCCATCTGCCCGAGGGTTTGGCCGGTGGACCGGAAGGCAGTTATACAGGTCTGGATTTTGTTCAAAGCCGTCTGAAAAACCTGCGTTTCAGCAGCGAAGCCAATATTCCGTTCCAACTCGGTGTAGACAACGTCTTAACAGTCGGCGCGGAATTTACCGACAGTAAACTGGACGACCCCGCCTCCAACTCGCAAAGTCTGACAGATATTATTCCCGGTCGTTCTGGTCAACCGCCACGCAAGGTTGTCAACACCTTCCCCGGCGTATCGGAACATCGTGGCGGTAAAACTTCCCAACGCAACTGGGCAGCCTACGTTGAAGATAACATCTCGCTAACCGATAAAACTCATTTAATTCCTGCACTCCGTTTCGACCACAACAGCGCCAGCGGTAGTAACTGGAGTCCTGCATTAAACTTCTCGCAACAAATCGGTGAAAACTGGTTGGTCAAAGGCGGTATTGCCCGTGCGTATAAAGCGCCAAACCTGTATCAGAGCAATCCCGAATTTCTTTTATATACACGGGGTCTTGGCTGTCCGTTGGTGGCGGGTGGACGCAGCCTGAGCTGCTATTACATGGGTAATGCCAATCTGAAGCCTGAAACCAGTCTGAACAAAGAAATTGGTGTCGAATTTACTCGCAACGGCTGGCAGGCTTCCGCTACCTATTTTCATAATGCCTACCGTAATAAAATTGTCATTGGGGAACGTGCACTTGCCGTCAACAACAATGGCAACTGGTTGCTTGAATGGACAAATTCACCTAAAGCAACCGTCGAAGGTATAGAAGGTAACCTTGTATTGCCTCTGCATGACACTCTGAAATGGAGCAATAATTTTACCTATATGCGTAAATCAGTTGATGCAAAAGGCAATCCCTTATCATTGATTCCTAAATATACAATCAATAGCACATTAGCTTGGATGCCAAACGAACGTGTCGATGCTAACTTGACCTTCACGCATTACGGCCGTACTAAACCACGTAGCGTTGCCATAAATGACGTTGAGCTGAACGGACAAGGTAATATTGCCAAGCTGTCCGATAGTCAAGCTCAAGTCGGCTCTTACGGTATTTGGGGCATCAATGCCGGCTACAACTGGAACAAACGCGTGGCCGTCCGTGGCGGTGTCAGCAACCTGTTCAATAAAAAACTGTACCGCACTGGTAATGGCGCACAAACATACAATGAACATGGCCGTGCTTTCTACGGCAGTTTGAAAGTATCGTTCTAAGCAGTAGCGTATTAAACAAGGCCGTCTGAAACGTTGTGAAATGAAATCTAGGATTTCTGACACAGGGTTTCAGACGGCCTTTTTATTTGGATTTTTAGCAGTCTTTGTTGTTACGGAATTTGCTTCTCTTTTAGAAAAAAATAAAAGGGCGGTATTCGCCGCCCTGAAAATCCAAACCGCTTATTCAACCCAAGTCACCATTTCTTCAATTGGTTTGCGTGATTTTTTGGTGATTTCTTTGGCGCGATAGCCGAATGTTGCCGCTACGGATACGCCCCATTCGTTGGCATCAAACAGGCCTTCTGCCGCCAATACTTCGTTCATTTTGTCGTAGTTGAAGCCTTCGATTGGGCAGGAATCGATGCCGATGGCGGCTGCGCCAGTGAGCATATTGGCCAAAGCAATATAGGTTTGCTTGCCGCTCCAGTCAAAGAGCGCGCGTTGGTCGTCGGCAATTTTTATGTCAGTTTCCTGAAAACTTTTATATTTTGCCAACGCTTTTTCCAGCTGCTCGCCTTGCAAGCCCCTGCGTTCGGCAACGCTGCGGAAGAACGGGGTATCGTAACGGGCATTTTTCTTGGCAAGGATAATAACCAGATGGCTGCAGTCGTCCAGTTGCGATTGCATACCCCAGCTGAAAGGTTTGAGCTTTTCTCTCAAGACTTTGTTTTGGATAACCAAAAATTTCCATGGCTCGGAGCCGACAGAGCTGGGCGAGAGGCGGGCAAATTCTAAAATTGCTGCAAAATCTTCTTGGCTGATTTTTTTGTCGGGATCGTAATAACGGGTGGAGCAGCGATTTTCGAATACTTGCAGCATTTGTTCGCGTGTAATTTTACTCATTGGTTTTTCCTAATAAATGAAGATGTTATTTTGACCGTTTTGCCGATATCCGGTTTGCATGAATTGGGGGAGGAAACAGGATAGGGCAGCACCATGTTAAATCAAACCCTGCGGTTAGGCTATCTTTTAATTTTGAACTTCGCAGAAAAAATCGATTAAGCATCAATATGAATATGAAAAGGCCGTCTGAAATTTTAAAAGTAAAGTTTCAGACGGCCTTTGATTTTAAACCCTGGTTACAGGTGCGGATTCATCAGGTTTTCTGGTGAGAGGATGCGGTTGAGCTCTTCTTCGCTCAACAGGCCGCGCTCCAGTACGACTTCGCGTACGCCTTTGCCGGTTTGGGCGCAGATTTTGCCGACCAAATCGCCGTTGTGGTGGCCGATGTATGGGTTCAGGTAAGTAACCAAACCGATGGAGTTGAAAACATAGCGTTCGCAGATTTCGCGGTTGACCGTAATGCCTTTGACGCATTTTTCGGACAAGTTGACCGCGGCGTTGCCCAAGAGGGAAATGGTTTCAAACATACATTGGGCGATGACCGGCTCCATGACGTTCAGCTGTAACTGACCTGCTTCGGCTGCGAAAGTGATGGTGGTGTCGTTGCCGATGACTTTGAAGCACACTTGGTTGACGACTTCAGGAATTACGGGATTGACTTTGGCCGGCATGATGGACGAACCGGCCTGCAATTCAGGCAGGTTGATTTCTTTCAAACCGGCGCGCGGGCCGGAAGAGAGCAGGCGCAAGTCGTTACAGATTTTGGACAGTTTGACGGCTGTGCGTTTCAGTGCGCCGTGTACCATTACATATGCGCCGCAGTCGGAGGTCGCTTCGATCAGGTTTTCAGTCAGTTTGCAAGGCAGGCCGCTGACTTCGGAGAGTTTCTCAACGACTAAAGCCGCATAACCTTTGGGTGTATTCACGCCTGTGCCGATGGCGGTGGCACCGAGGTTGACTTCAAGCAGCAGGGAGCGGGTGCGGTCGAGGTTGAGGATTTCTTCTTCCAGCAACACTTGGAAAGATTGGAATTCTTGTCCGGCCGTCATCGGTACGGCGTCTTGAAGCTGGGTGCGGCCCATTTTCAAAACGTCTTTAAACTCTTCGGCTTTGGCAGCAAAGGCGTTTTTCAGGATAGCCAGTTTTTCGAGCAATTCGCCGATGCTGTAATACACGGCAAGGCGGAAGCCGGTAGGATAGGCGTCGTTGGTGGATTGGCTGGCGTTGACATGGTCCATCGGATTGACGATGTCGTAGTGGCCTTTTTCGTGACCCAAGACTTCCAATGCGAGGTTGGCAATGACTTCGTTGGTATTCATGTTGACCGAAGTACCGGCGCCGCCTTGATAAACATCGGACGGGAATTGGTCGAGGCAGCGGCCTTTGACCAATACTTCATCGCAGGCTTTTTCGATGGCGGCCGCGATTTCCGGCTTGATGGCACCCAATGCGCCGTTGGCTTGCGCGGTGGCTTTTTTAACCATGACCATGCTGCGGACAAATTGCGGTACGTCGGAAATTTTTTGCGTGGAAATTTTAAAGTTTTCAATGGCGCGCAGCGTGTGGATACCCCAATAAACATCGGCGGGGATTTCGCGGTCGCCCAATAAATCGTGTTCGATTCGTACAGTCATTTCTCTTACCTTCTCGTATAGTTGTGTTGGTGTGCGTTATGCGTTTGGAACATTAGCCCAGTTCGGCAAGATTGTCCAGTCGGTAAGGCTTAATCGTCAGGGTGAAAACGTGCCGCTTCACGCTCTTTTGCGGCTGTCTCTTTATCTTTCAATTTCGCACCCAGTCCCAACATTTTTTCATATTCAGATTGCGGCGTGCCATCCTCTTCCATGCCGAATGCGCTGGCATTGACCCAAAGGGAAAGCAGGGAAACGATGAAGGCGAAAAAACCAACGATATACCAAAACATTTTTTTCTTCCTTGTGTGTCTGCGTGTGCAGATTGTTGTGGTTTGTAAAGATATGAATGTAGCACAAACGCGGCAAGGTTTAAATTCCCTTACTTCGTCCTTTCATTCATTTACCTGTTATTGTTTAGAAAAGAAAAGGCCGTCTGAAAAGTAAGACTTTTCAGACGGCCTTGGGACTATATCGGGAAGATTAGCCGCCGCATGCGCCGCAGCAACCGCCTTCGCCATGGCCGCCGCGTTTTTCTTCGTTGTTGATAACGGGCAGCTCGGTTTCTTCGGTTTGCTCTTTTTTATCTTCAGGCAAATCGTTTACTTTGATTTTGTTTTCTTCGGACATGATACATCCTTTCAATGGATTGAGGAGTGGAAAGATTCATAAAGATAGCATCTTTAAGCCGATAAACCAAGCAATACAAAACTGCCTTGTGATAATGCCATGACTTGGAACAATAAATTTGCTTGTAAAAGCGTTAAGGCTGTCTGAAAAAATCCAGAGAAGAGTGTTGGTTTTTATAGTTTGAAATGGTAGCAGAAAGATTTAAGAATGCTTGATTTGAAGGGATAAACTGACATTGATTTCAAAAAACAATACAATGTTATCATCATCTGGACATCGCCAATTTATCGGAGCATATATGTATTCACACCACAGCGAACGCCATTTCAGCGACCGCAACAACTGGCTTCGGGCAAGCGTATTGGGTGCCAATGACGGCCTGATTTCCACTGCCTCGCTGTTGACGGGCGTAGCCGCTGCTGCGCCAGATTTCCAAACCCTGCTGTTGACGGGCGTTTCGGCGCTTATTGGGGGCGCAGTGTCAATGGCGGCGGGGGAGTACGTTTCCGTGTCCAGCCAATCGGATACGGAAAAAGCCGATTTGCACAAAGAATGCTACGAATTGGCAAATAATCCTGATGCGGAGTTGGAAGAGCTGACGGAAATTTACCGCCGCCGCGGTTTGTCCGACCCGCTCGCCGCAGAGGTGGCCAAAGCCTTGATGGAACACGATGCACTCGCCGCCCACGCGCGTGACGAAATCGGCATTACCGAAGCCTCTGCCGCCCGTCCCATGCAGGCTGCGCTGGCTTCTGCCGCTTCATTTTGTGCCGGAGCGATTTTGCCTTTACTGATCGCGTTGACAGCTTCTGGTGCCATTGTCCCTGCATTGGCAGTCTCCACTTTGTGCGGACTGGCATTACTGGGCTATGTCTCCGCCAAACTGGGCGGCGCGCCTGTCGTTCCCGCCGTTTTGCGCGTGTGCCTGTGGGGCGTTGCGGCATTGGTGATAACTGGGTTTATTGGAAAACTGGCTGGAGTGGCCGTCTGAATGTAAGGCCTTATACTCTTTTAAACCTGTATCCAGTAAAATTGAAAATTGATTTGATCGCTAAAGGCCGTCTGAAAATTTTTCAGACGGCCTATGGTGCTTGTATTTACTTATTACTTACAAACTGTTTTGTCATGACCTATCCGATTCCCAAACCCCGTGAAAAATCCCGTTGGCTCAATCTTTCGCAAGGCTCGCTGCCCTTGGCTCTGGCGCGTTATCTGCCGCATAAGCAGCTCAAGGTTGTCTTGACCCAAGATGCGGAACAGGCGCTACGCCTTCAGACGGCCTGGCGGTTTTTCCGTCCGCACGATACGGCGGTGTTCCTGCCGGACTGGGAAACGCTGCCTTACGAGCGTTTTTCGCCGCATCAGGACTTGGTGTCGGAACGCTTGTCTGCGTTGTGGCAGATTAAGAGCGGAGCGGCGGACGTGTTGTTTGTGCCGGTTGCCACGGCAATGCAGAAGCTGCCGCCCGTGCCGTTTTTGGCGGGGCGCACGTTTTGGCTGAAAACGGGGCAGACTTTGGATATAGGTCGTCTGAAAACCGATTTGGTGGATGCGGGCTACAACCATGTTTCCCATGTTGTCGCGGCGGGCGAGTTTGCCGTGCGCGGCGGGATTGTCGATTTGTTCCCGATGGGCAGCGAAATGCCTTACCGCATCGATTTGTTCGACGATGAAATCGACAGCATCAAAACCTTTGACACCGAAACGCAGCGCACCATCTCGCCCGTTTCCGAAATCCGCCTGCTGCCGGCGCACGAGTTCCCCACCGACAGCGAAGCACAAAAAATCTTCCGCAGCCGCTTCCGCGAGGAAGTCGATGGCAATCCGAACGATGCCGCTGTGTACAAAGCCGTCAGCAACGGACACTTCGGCGCGGGCGTGGAATATTATCTGCCGCTGTTTTTTGAAAACGAGCTGGAAACGCTGTTTGACTATATCGGCGAAGACGCGCTGTTTGTCTCTTTGGGCGATGTTCACGCCGAGGCAAACCGTTTTTGGAGCGACGTCAAATCGCGTTACGCCATGGCGCAGGGCGACGAAACCTATCCGCCTTTGCTTCCACAGCATTTGTATCTCTCTGCCGATGTGTTCGCAGGTCGTCTGAAAAACTACGGACAAGTGCTGCCCGATGTTTCCGGCAAAGAACACACCTTGCCCGATCTTGCCGTCAACCGCCAATCCGACGAGCCTTTGCAGGCATTGAAGGATTTTCAGACAGCCTTTGACGGACGGATTTTGCTGTGCGCCGAAAGTCTGGGACGGCGCGAAACCATGCTCGGCTTCTTGCAGCAAAACGGTTTGAAAGCCAAACCTGTATCCGACTGGCAGGGCTTTTTATCGGCGCACGAGCCGCTAATGATTACAGTGGCGCCGTTGGCATACGGGTTTAAATTAGAAGATCAAAACATCGCGGTTATTACCGAATCCGATCTTTATCAATACGTTGCCCGCTCGCGCAAACATCATCGCAAGAAACACGCCGCTGTTTCAGACGGCCTGTTGCGCGACCTTGCCGAAATCAATATCGGCGATCCCGTCGTGCACGAGGAACACGGCATCGGCCGATATATGGGCTTGGTAACGATGGATTTGGGCGGCGAAACCAACGAAATGATGTTGCTCGAATACGCGGGCGAAGCGCAGCTTTATGTACCTGTTTCGCAACTGCATTTAATCAGCCGCTACTCCGGTCAGGCGCATGAAAACGTCGCTCTGCACAAGCTCGGCAGCGGCGCGTGGAACAAGGCGAAACGTAAAGCCGCCGAAAAAGCGCGCGACACCGCCGCCGAGTTGCTCAACCTCTACGCCCAACGCGCAGCCCAATCGGGACACAAGTTTGAAATCAACGAGATGGACTATCAGGCGTTTGCCGACGGCTTCGGCTACGAAGAAACTGAAGACCAGGCCGCCGCCATCGCCGCCGTGATGAAAGATTTGACACAGGCGAAGCCGATGGACCGCCTTGTGTGCGGCGATGTCGGTTTCGGCAAAACCGAAGTCGCCCTGCGCGCCGCGTTTGTGGCGGTAATGGGCGGCAAACAAGTCGCCGTACTCGCCCCGACCACGCTTCTGGTCGAGCAGCACGCGCAAAATTTCGCCGACCGCTTCGCCGATTTCCCTGTAAAAGTCGCCAGCCTTTCGCGTTTCAACAATAGCAAAGCCACCAAAGCCGTGCTGGAAGGCATGGCGGACGGTACGGTCGATATCGTTATCGGCACACACAAACTGGTGCAGGACGACATCAAATTCAAAAACTTAGGTTTAGTGATCATCGATGAAGAACACCGCTTCGGCGTGCGCCAAAAAGAGCAGCTCAAACGCCTGCGCGCCAATGTCGATATCCTCACCATGACCGCTACGCCGATTCCGCGCACCCTCAGCATGGCGCTCGAAGGCCTGCGCGACTTCTCACTGATTACCACCGCGCCCAGCCGCCGACTCGCCGTCAAAACCTTTGTCAAATCCTTCAGCGAAGGCAGCGTGCGCGAAGCCGTACTGCGCGAACTCAAACGCGGCGGGCAGGTATTTTTCCTGCACAATGAAGTGGATACCATCGAAAACATGCGCGAGCGGCTGGAAACCCTGTTGCCCGAAGCCCGCATCGGCGTGGCGCACGGACAACTGCGCGAGCGCGAGCTGGAACAAGTCATGCGCGACTTTTTGCAGCAAAGGTTTAACGTGTTGCTCTGTTCCACCATCATCGAAACCGGCATCGACATTCCCAACGCCAACACCATCATCATCAACCGCGCCGACAAATTCGGACTGGCGCAACTGCACCAACTTCGCGGGCGCGTCGGCCGCAGCCACCACCAAGCCTACGCCTACCTGCTCACGCCCGAATACATCACCAAAGATGCAGAAAAACGCCTCGACGCCATTGCGGCGGCAGACGAACTCGGCGCAGGTTTCACCCTCGCCATGCAGGATTTGGAAATCCGCGGCGCAGGCGAAATCCTCGGCGAAGGGCAATCCGGCGAAATGATACAGGTCGGCTTCACGCTCTACACCGAAATGCTCAAACAAGCCGTGCGCGACCTCAAAAAAGGCCGCCAGCCCGACCTCGACGCACCGCTGGGCATCACCACCGAAATCAAACTGCACAGCCCGGCATTATTGCCCGAAAATTACTGCCCCGACATCCACGAGCGCCTCGTCCTCTACAAACGCCTCGCCGTCTGCGAAACCGTGCAGCAAATCAACGCCATACACGAAGAACTGGTTGACCGCTTCGGCCTGCCCGAACAACCCGTCAAAACCCTTATCGAAAGCCACCACTTACGGCTTGCGGCAAAAGAATTAGGCATAGATGCCATTGATGCGACCAGCGAAGCGGTAACGGTAACTTTTGGCAAAAACAACAATGTCGATCCAACCGAAATCATCCTGCTGATTCAAAACGACAAAAAATACTGCCTTGCCGGCGCGGATAAGCTGCGATTTACCGCAGAGATGGAAAATATCGAAGTGCGGATTAATACGGTGAAGAACGTATTGAAGACTTTGAAAGAAAGGGTGATGGTGAAGTAGAAAGGTTAAGAAAAGGCCGTCTGAAACGATTTTCAGACGACCTTTTATTATCCAAAATTTGTAGGTCGGATACTGGTATTCGACAAAATCTCCCGTATGAAGCTGTCGGATTCTAGAATCCGACCTACATCTGCTTTTCTCATTGGAGCCTTGTCAATAAACAGGATAAATAGGGGTAAAACCGTCGTTTAGGTCGTCTGAAAATTCTCTTCAAGCCTTTATTTATGATTCTAAAGAATTTTAAATTGCGTATTGTCGACTTCAATGATGGAGATTTGTTGAGAGATACTGTATTGTTATGGATGGCAATTTTGACGGCACATTAGAAGATGCTTCTGAAGCTAAATCTCTTCGCCGTAAGCTTGATTTGATTCGGATGGTTCTTGACTTTAAAGACCAATCTGAAGAATAACTAACACTCAACCTTTTAATCTTAAAATAACTTTTGTATAAAGGGAATCTTATCATGAAAAAATTATTAATCGCTTTATTGGTAATCGCTGCCATTACTGGCTGTGAAAGCAAAGAAGTTAAAGAAGCTGCAAAAGCGGCTTCTGCTGCTGGGTCTACTGCTACTGTTAAGGAAGCCGCAGCTTCTGAAACACCAGAAATGTCTGAAGAAGATTTGGGTTATGGTGATCCAGTTCCAGCAAATCTCCAACCAGATGAAGAGTTCAATAATGGTTGGGAGTTCCATGGGGCTGACACTCGGGATCCGAACTTCTACGATGCAGTACAGAAATTCGGACCTACCTGGAGGTATGTTGGTAAGAATGACGACGGAAGTGAGTTCATGGTCATTTACTCTTGCGGTAATGGTTCTATTGGTAGCGGTTTTGCTATTGCTGGTCCTGCTATTTCTGGACACTACTCTAAGGAGCATCCTTACGAGTTTGTTATTACCAATCAGGGCCAAAACATACGTCGTGACTTTGTAGAACGTCCTGAGAAGTACCCTACTTTTGATAAAGTAGGTAACCGCCTAGCAAGCATGACCACAGCGGGCTTTAAACGCTATCAGGACTTGAATTACAATGTCTTGGCAGAGGTTAACGTAGGTGGTATCGTCGATGATAATACTGGTCACTCGATCGTTTACACAGACCCACGTCGTTTAGTAAACGGTGAGTTGGGTAATCGCTTAGCAGTGCAAGGCTTAGCCTTTACGGAAACGGTTACCGATTGGTCGCACCATGACTCTGTATATAAATCCTACATCCAAGACCCACAAACCTACCAAGGTAAGTTAATGGGTCTATTCGAACCAAGTGCTATTCAAGAGCATATAAAGAGCAATACTTTCAGTTACAAGTACAATATCCCTGCAGTGATCTCTGATCCAGCAGCAGAGAAGTACTTTAAGAACGGAAACATTTGCGATTTGAATTAATAATAAGTGTTTCTAGAAAGACTATTCCCTAAACCGGAGTAGTCTTTCTTTTTTAATCTAAATCAGTAAAGGAATAGAAAATGTTAAAACAAATCGTTATTGTAGAAGGTTTATCTCATTATCGAAGGATAAAATGACGATGAAAATTAAGGTAGCTATGCTGGGTATTACCGGCTTGATATTGTCCGGCTGCTTTTTTGCCAATGACGAAATCAAGTTGGATGATATTGGGAATTTCAAAATTACTGTCAATGATGCTAAGGATTATAGGCAGGTTCATTTGACAGGCTTATTATGCAATAGTGCAATGGGCATTTCAGATATCAAAACAACTAGCCGCAACGATGAGCTGAATATTACTTTATTTCAAAAATTAGCAGGTTCGGAATACTCAGGAACATTAGATAAAGAAATTGCTCTTGAAAACAATATCAAGAAGATTACTTATGGTTCTAAACGCGAGATGATATGGCAAGACTAAAAATACAATAAAGGTCGTCTGAAAAAGGTTCAGACGGCCTTTAAAATTATAAATGGATAGATTTTTTGACTATCCTATTTCGATAACATTTCAAGATTTTTTTGCGCAGAAAAAGGAATACAGCAACTGTATCATCTCGGTTACCCTCGGGTCGGCAATGTAATACTGCCGTTCCCGATGGTTCACTTCAAACGATACCAAACCGGCTTCACGTAGTAGGGCTAATTGGCTGGACATTGCCGCTTGCGGCAGTCCGGATGATTCAGCCAACTCAGTTACATTGTGCGGCCTTTCATGTAGTTTGCACAATACGGCGAGGCGGTTGGGATTGGCCAGTAGTTTGAGAAAAGCGCTGGCTTCTTCGTAGGGTGGTTGATTGTCGGCAATAGTCATTTTTCACGCTTTTCGGCAAATGAGGAGGTCGAATTATCAGTCATAATGTCCTCAGCAGCAACTTTCAGACGGCCTTTGCTTAATGATTCCATGGCATTTTGGCCAGCAGGCTTGCCATGCCACAGAATCCGGTTAGTCCGGCCGTTAATAGGCCTGCACCGACCATCACGTCTATCAGATAAAACCAAGGCGATACCAGCCAACCTGCCAGCACGCCCAACAGAATCAAACTGCCCGCAATGGTTTGCACCTGCCGCATGATATCCGGTGCGGCACGGTCGGCAACAGTAGGAAGCCCTGCAGCCTTCCATGCCTGTAAGCCTCCTTCTAGAATATAGCATTCTCGACCTTGGCCAAGCACTGACAATATTGTTTCTGCCCGTGTTGTACGTTTGCCGCTCAGGCAATAAAAAATCAGGCATGGGGCTGTATCATCGGGCAGTTTGTCTCGCTGCTGTTCAGGCGGAAGGGATAATGCACCGCCAATATGCCCGCCCCGATATTCGGCTTGGCTTCGGATATCGACTGCCAACGCGTCCTCACGGATTTTTGCCGTGGCTTCGGAAGGCGTAATTCGCGGGAGTTGTCCGACCGTACTCATGTTTTGTCTTCGTTATTTTTTGTTGATGCGGCAGGTGTTGATGCCCAATAAGCTGTACAGTGCGCAGTTGCCAATCAGTGCTGTGCCCAGAGGGACGATGCCCAGCCAACCCCACCAGCCAATTTGTCCGGTAGCGGTTGCAGCAATCAGCGCTACGCCGATAACAATACGGATTACGCGATCCAAAGTACCCAAGTTTCGTTTCATTTTATTGCTCCTTGTTTCAGAATGAATTGTCTATAAATAAACATATATAATAAAAATCATATATGAGAAATATTATAGCCTTTAAAATGACTTTGTCAAATGGTTTACAGCAAAAGTGTAATTAATATTTGTATTGTATTTTTTAAACACACAAATAGAATCAATCTCCAACGTCATGGTTAAATGTAAAAATACAGCCTTTATTTTTTAGAGGTACTGGAGATGATCTATGTAAGATGTTATTTATATTGGAAGAATGAGTAGTCAGTTTTCAGAAGGAATCAAATCATGACCGATTCGGAAAAGAAGTCCAATGGAGACGATTTGAAGACTGGATAATCCGTTGTGTAACTAGCAAGGGAGAGGAAATACTTTAAAATCAAATTGTCTACGAATTATAAAAGGCCGTCTGAAAATTGAATCTCAGACGGCCTTTGGCTTCTTTATAACGTCGTTCGTATTATCAGAAACGATAGTTCACGCCCAAGGCAAACTCGCGGCCGCGTTCGTAGAAGGGCACGCGTCCGTTGCCGTCGGGGAAGCGTTGGCTGTGCGAACGATATTGCTTGTTGCCGATGTTGTTGACGGCGAAGTTGACGTTCAGGTTGTCTTTTTTCAGCGGCTGCCAGTTGGCGTAGATGTCGTGTACGCCGTAGCCTGATTTCTTGCCGTGTATCGTGCCTTGTCCGCGGGCGACGTCGGTGTATTTCACGCTTTGGGCGTAGCGGCCGCGCCAGCCGATTTCAAGTTTGGGGTTTTCAAACTGGTAAGACAGACCGGTCAGCCATTGGCGGCCGGTGTTCCAGAAGGTGAACGAGCTTTCGTGGTCTTCGGCTTGAATCGGGCTTTCGCCGTAGTACATTTCGCCGTTCAGACGCGGTTTGACGTAGGATACGCCGGCGCGCGCGGTCAGACCGCCCCAGCGGTAGGATGCGTCAAGTTCGTAGCCGTAGGTTTTGAGCGTGCCGCCGTTGTAAATCTTGCCGCGCTCGGTGATGGAGGCGGTGTTGTTGTTGATTTTTGCCCAACGATAGACGATGAGGTCTTTGATGCGTTGGTGGAACACGCTGCCGCTGACGTTGAAGTTGTCGTTGCGCCATCTGAAGCCGAGTTCGGCACGGTGGGCGGTTTCGGCTTTGAGGTTGCTGTCCAAATCGGCAGCGGCGCCTGCGCGTTCGTTAGCCAACAGGGCTTCGTTCAGGCGGGGCGCGCGGCTTGCCTGATTGAGGTTTGCCAAGAGCGAGAAGTTGTCGTTGATGTCCCAAATCGCGCCAATGCTGGGGTTGAGCTGACCGTGCGACGCGCTTTGTCTGCTGGCGGCGTTGTATTTGAAATGGTCGTAACGCAGGCCGGTGGTCAGGGTAACGGGGTGCAGGTTCCAGATGCCTTCCGCGTACACGCCGTATTCGGCTTTTTTCTCTTTGTCGCGGTCATACAGACCGAGAATCTTCAGCCATGCTCCTTTGTCGGACGGCTCGGAGGTTTCGTGGCGGTAGTTGACGCCGTATTTCACCATGTGTCCGTCGCCGAAGGAGCTGGCGAGGTTTAAATTCGCGCCGGTCGCTTTGATTTTGCTCAACTCAAGCTGACCGATGGGAACGCCGCCTTGAGCCGTGCCGGAGGCGTGGGCTTTCGGGGAAGGCGCGCCTTTAGGCGGCTTGGTGTCGTCGGTGTTGATTTGGAAGACGTTGGCGTCGATTTTGTCGAGGAAGCCGACGTTGCGGCCGCGGTATTCCAGATTGTAGGATTGCTCTTTTTGGTAAGTACCGTCCACGCCGACGTAGCTGTCAACATTTTGGAACTCGGCTTTGTCGGTGCGGTTGCCTTTTTGGTATTCCTGACGGTAGGTCAGGCGGATGCCGTGGTCGTCGTTGAAGTCATAGCCGAGTTTGGCGAGGTAGCTGTGCTGTTTCAGACGGCTGCCGCGGTTGACATCGCCGTTGCCGTCTTTGTAGTCGCGGTTATTGAGGAAGTTGCCCGCAAACAGGGCATCGAAGCCGTTTTGATAGCCGTAAACCGCCGCGTTGCCGGTTGAGCCTTTATTGCTGCTCAAGCCCGCGCCGAGTTTGAAACCGAAAGGTTTGCCGTCGGTCAGCAGGTCTTTCGCGTCAACCGTCGTTACGCGGATGGTACCGCCGACCGCGCCCAAGCCCGCGCTCGCCGCGCCTGTGCCTTTTTCGACGTTGATGCTTTTCACCAAAGCGGGGTCAAGCTGGAATCGGCTCTGGTGGTGGAAGATTTTGGTGGATTGGCTGGTGCCGTCCACTTCCAGATTAATCTTGTCTTCGCCGACGCCGCGGATGCTGTAAAACTGCGCCACGCCGTTGCCGCCGCCGACATCCATACCGATTTGGTCTTTCATGACTTGTTTCAAATCGGTCGAAGTTTCGCGGTCAAGCTGGTTGCGGGTAACGCGGGTCGGTACGGCGGTACCGGTAACCTTAATTTCATTCAGTTCGGCAGTTTCTGCGGGGTGCGTATTTTCGGCATGGGCGAAGCCTGTTGATAGTGCGAGTGTAATGAGACTAAGGCGGAATACAGGAAAAGAGGTTTTATTCATGATTTTTCCCAAGGAATAAAAAAATTGACCGTTTATTCTAATTATTTTAATAATGATTATCAAACTACAAATAAATGTAAAAGAACATATTGGTCTCATTTTGATTTGTAGTTTGGATATTTTTATAAATATCAATTGGTTTATTTATGGTTAAATTTTGTAAAACTATTTTGAGAGAAAATATGTTGAGGCTTACTTTTTTGAAACTGAAGAAAAGGGATGAGTTGAATATTTATCGATGATAAATATTGTGCATAAGTGTTTTAAAAGGCCGTCTGAAAAGTGTTTTTCAGACGGCCTTTAAGTTTAACAAGCTTAACTATGCAGTTTGTGAGGCTTGTTTATTTGGAAGGTGGTTGGGCATATCCATTATCGGCTGGGAATGCGTCAGGTTCGCTATTTTTTTGCGTCGGATCGTATAGTTCAAAAATCGCTGTACCAATTACACCTGTATTTTTGATGGAGCCCTTATCCGAGTTTGCAGCGTAAGAGTCTTCTGGGTTGCTGAATACAAAAGATGCTACAGCATCATCACTTTTACGGAAACCTTCGATTACCAGTGAATCATGTGGGTACAGAACATAGCCATCTGAGTATCTGCTGGCAGCCTGGCCTGAGATGACATCCAAACCATCTACACTGGCTATAATTTCCAAAGTTTTATTGCTATTGTTCTTATAAACCAAACGGTATGACTGACCGTCTTTACCTTGCAAAAAGTAGTTGCTACCGTCGCGGAAGATTGGAAACAGGTCGCCATTGTCAGATTGCACGGATAATTCCACTTTGCCTGCTGCTAAAGAAATCGAGTTGATTTTTTTACCCCGATAATCTTTAGCAGAGTAGTTCAATACGCCTTCTGCCAAAGGGTTTTTCGTGACACGGCGCAAATCTACGGAATGAACGGAAGACTGTACTTCATCTCCCCAGCTGGTTCCTAGTTTTTCTGCTGTTTCTACGCTTTGATTGGCTATTTCTGAATCTGCTGGTGCAGGAGCTTCAGATGAAGGAGATTGCTGGGAACAAGCAGCTAAAATTGCAGCTAACAGCATTGGCAGCCACAATTTGAATTTTATTTTGAACATAATTGCTCCTGAGATAATTTAATAGGTTAACAATCTGAATATATTAAATATTATGAAAAATTATCCGTATTCTATACTATTAATCTAATTGGGTAGAAAGCAGAGCTGTAAAAACAAGATAAATTATTTATAGTAATTAAAATAGATTTGAAAACAAACCTGACTTTGATTTTGTGAGTTGGTATCGCTGGTTAATCTGTTTCTGTATAAAAATGCCGTCTGAAAAGTACTTTTCAGACGGCCTAAATATTTATGTTTTACAGCAAAGGGCTCATCAGGCGGACGGCATTTTCCACGAGGCCGCGGAGTTTGGAGCGTTGTTGCCATGATTTGATGGCAATGTAGCTGCTGTTTTTGAGGTAGTCACGTTGGAGGTTGCAGATTTGTTTGGTGGTGTCGCGATCGTAGATGGCGAGGCTGATTTCGAGGTTGAGGAAGAAGCTGCGCATGTCCATATTGACCGTACCGAAGAGGGAGTAGTCTTCGTCTATGGTCAAGGTTTTGGCATGTAAAAGCCCACCTTCAAACATGGCGATTTTGACGCCGGCTTCCAGCAGCATAGGGTAGTAGGCGCGTGAGGCGTAACGTACCATCAGTGAATCGACTTTGGCGGGCAGTATCAGGGTTACTTTGACGCCGCGTTTGGCGGCGACGGTTAATGCCATGAGAAGCGGCTCGTCGGGGACGAAGTAGGGGGTGGTAATTGTGATTTGTTTGGTAGCGGCATAGATGGCGCTGATGATGGTTTCGTAGATGACGAAGCTGCTTTGCTCGGGGGCGGAGGGAATGATTTGGGCAACAATATTGCCTTGTTGCATTTTTTCGGGAAGGATTTGGGGCAGCAGGTTTTTTGCTTGGTTGAGGTATGTTTGTACGTTTTGGAGGTTTTTATCGGTTTCGACGGCAAGGTCGGCGAAAAAGACGGCTGACAGCTCCAGTACCATAGGCCCTGTGCAACGCATCATGGCATCTATCCATTCGCCGACGCCTGAGTTTTGTTTGAAGTAGCGCGGATCGACGAGGTTGAAGCTGCCGGTGTAACCGATTTTGCTGTCGATAACGAGGATTTTACGGTGGTTGCGCAGGTCGGTGCGTGTGAATAATGTACGCCAGATGCCGACAGGTAATGAGGTATGTACTTCAACGCCGGCTTGGCGCAGTTTCTCTACCCAATCGCTTTCAAGAAAGCTCCTGCTGCCGACGGCGTCGGCCAGTATGGCGCAGTCTACGCCTCTAGCTTTGGCGGCAAGGATTTCATTTAGAATTTCTTCAATGCGGCCTTTGGGTTCGATAATGTAAAAGGCCAACAGGCAGGAATGGGCTGCGCCGCGTATGTCGGCAAGCATGCTGTCGATGATGGTGTCGGTGGTTGAGAGCAGGCTCATGGCGTTGCCTCGGGTTGCACCCAGCCCCGTTCCTTTTTCGGCAACTTTACTGATGCCGTGGTAACGTGATTTCACTTGGTCGGCAATATCGAGATACATATCGGTAAGGTGGGCGGCGGCAAAGTTGCGGTAGAAACGGTTCATTTCGCCGGTACGTTTGGCGCGGGCCGTACCGAGACGCGGCTCGCCGATGAGGATGTAGGCGATGGTTCCGAATACGGGGAAAAGGAAGAGGATAATCAGCCAGGCAAAGGTTGAGCCGATGTTTTTTTGTTTGTACAACACGCGCAGCATGCAGGCGAGTGCGGCGCAGGTATGGGCGAAGATAAAAATCTCGGTCCAGGTAATGTCTTTTAAGAAATTCATATTCGGTGGGGAGTGGTTGGGTTTTTCAATTTGAAGGTTTGGGCCGACAAGCTTCAAATATTAAGTATATAGAAAAACCGTCTGAAAACAAATTTACACGATAATTGTGTTTTTGCTTTCAGACGGCCTTTGAGTTGCTTTAATTAACGGTGATACTGACGGGACAATTTGTGTACGGTATCGACCAGAATTTTGGCGTGTTCGGGGTCGGCGTGTTGGTTGATGCCGTGGCCGAGATTGAATACATGGCCGCTGCCGTTGCCGTAGTCGGCAAGGATGCGCGCAACTTCGGTGCGGATAGATTCGGGCGTACCGAAGAGGGCAAACGGGTCGAAGTTGCCTTGCAGGGCAACTTGTTCGCCGACGCGACGGCGGGCTTCGCCGATGTTGCAGGTCCAGTCCAAGCCTAATGCGTCTGCGCCGATTTCTGCCATGCTTTCCAGCCATAAGCCCCCACCTTTGGCAAATACGATAACAGGCACGCGGCGGCCTTCGCTTTCGCGTTTGAGTCCGGCTACGATTTGACGGATATATTTCAGGCTGAATTCTTTAAATGCGGCATCACTCAACACGCCGCCCCAAGTGTCGAAAATTTGTACGGCTTGTGCGCCGGCATCGATTTGGGCATTGAGATAAGCGGTAACGGCTTGGGCATTGGTGTCGAGGATTTTATGCAGCAAATCAAGGCGCGAATACATCATGGTTTTGATGGTGCGGAATTCTTTGCTGCTGCCTCCTTCGACCATGTAGCAGGCGAGTGTGAACGGGCTGCCTGAGAAGCCGATCAGCGGAACTCGGCCATCCAGTGCTTTACGGATGGAAGTCACTGCATCAAAGACGTATTGCAGTTTTTCTATGTCGGGAACCTGCAATTTGGCAATGTCGGCTTCGTGTTGCAAGGCGCGTTCAAATTTTGGGCCTTCGCCTTCGGCAAAGTACAGACCCAAACCCATGGCGTCGGGGACGGTCAGAATATCGGAAAACAGAATCGCTGCGTCCAGATCGAAGCGGTCTAAAGGCTGGATGGTAACTTCGGTCGCCAGCTCGGTGTTTTTGCACAAATCGAGAAAGCTGCCTGCGCGTGCGCGCGTGGCTTTGTATTCAGGCAGATAGCGTCCGGCTTGGCGCATCATCCAGATGGGCGTGTATTCGACAGGCTGTTTGAGCAGAGCGCGGAGGAAAGTATCGTTTTTCAGAGCAGTCATGATAAATAGGCTTTCTGATTTGGTATGTTGGAACAAAGTTCAGACGGCCTTAGTTGTTTATTCAGGCCGTCTGAAATAATTAAATAAAAGCTGGTATGAAAGATTTCATGAGTTGTTAATGCGAAGCCGGCACATCAATTTGGTTGAGGAAGGGCTGCCGGATGTTCTTCCTCGGCCACGCTTTCCAAAACCAGATTGCGTTGTTCTTGCGCTTTTTGCGGCTGATCGGTTTCATCAAACACGCGCGCTAGGACTAAATGTGCAGATACGCTGGGTTGCAGGGCGATGCTGGCTTCGAGGTAGCCTTGGGCTTTGCCCCAAAGTTTGCGGCCGTAAGCCAGTTGGCCGAGATACATCAACAGTAGCGCATTGTCCGGTTGTTCCTGCAACCAAGAATCTGCCAAATCGATGGCTTTTTGCTGGTCGCGCTCGCTTAGGAAACGAACGGATTCGACAAATGCTTCCAAAAGCTCGGGCTGGCGGTTTTGCGGATAATGGGTTTTTACCCATTTGACCGCTTCGGCATACAAGCCCAAACGCTCGTATTTCTCGGCAATCGCGACGCACAATTCGCCAGATTTCACGTTTTCGGGAATCTGTTTCAAATAGGCTTTCAGACGGCCTGCATCGGTTACTTCGCTCAAGAGGCGGCGATATGCCCAGTTTTGATACTGTTCTGCTTCGTAATCGTTGATGGCGCCGGCTTTGACCAGTTTTTCCGCTTTTGCTAAGACATCTGAAGCATCGCCGTGATCAAAGGCATAACGCAATTGCAGGCGCACCAGGCGGCTTAAGTTGCCGTTGATTTTGGCTGCGGCTTCAAGATTTTGTGCGGCAGTCGGATAATCGCGGCGGCCCAGTGCGGATTCGGCCAGCAAAAGATGACGGGAAAGCTGTTGTTTTTGCGGAAGGTGTTCGATTTCGTGCAGGTAGCGGTCGCGCAGTTCGAAGTTTTCCATTTGGTCGGCCGCGTGCGCGCCCAACATCAAAGCCAGGGTGCGGTTGTCGCCGGCTTCTTTGTTTTGCAAGACTTTGGCGGCTTCTTGTTCGGCTTTTTCAAAACGGCCTTCAAAATATGCCAGACCTGCGCTGTTCAAAGAGGCGGAAGCCTGACGGCCTTTGCGGGCAATGCCGAAGCGTTGCATACGCGCCGGAAGGTTCAAGAGGCCGAACACGAATTTAATCAGGAAATACAAGACGAATACGCTCAACAGCAGGCCTAAAACAAAGGCATGCAGATTGATGCGCAGCATGGTTTGCTCAACCACGACGTACACATTGCCTGTATAAATGCCGGAAGCCAACGCTAAACCGACAGCGGCGGCAAACAGAATGACAATCCAAACGACGGTTTTCATGCTTGCTCTCCTTTAATTTTGGCAGCAGGCTTGGTTTGGTTTTGTGGTTTGGCAGCTTCGGCGGGCGGTTCTTTTTTGTTTTCAGACGGCAATGCAGGTGCTTCCAGAGATTGAGGGGCAGAAGCGGCGGCCGGTGCGGCAGTTGTGGCTTGCTCGGTAGCTACCGCCGGAGCGGAAACGGTTTTATCGGCGGCTTGGGTTGGTGCAGTTTCTTCAGCTGTCATTTGTGTACGCGAACCTTCTTGATAAGCGCGAACGGCGCTCAAGCTGGCTTTCAGGCTATCGTCTGAAATCATGCGGACATCAAGGGCTTTGAGTTCGGCCAACTCTTTCAGCCATGACTGGGTAGCAGGGGATTTACTGTCGAAGTATTGCTTCACGGTTGCTTCAACGTTGTTCAAATCGCTTTGATACACTTCGCCGTTGTGTTGCAACAGGGCAATGCGCGCATCCAAAAGGCGCAGGCGCAGGTTTTCACGGATGAAGTAGGTTTGTTCGGGCGAAATCAACATGGCGTCGTTGCTGTCCAGATGACGGACTTCAACCAAGCCTTTGAGGGCATTGAGGGATTTTTCCCATGTATTTTCCCACCAAGTTCCTGAATGGGCGGTTTCGACAGGCGCGGCACCCGGTTTCAATACGCCGTCCAAGACCAAAGGCAGGCCGGAAATGGCGGTTTCCAAACGGTCGATACGCAGGGCAGTGGCGGAAATATCGACATAAGGACGGTTTTTCAGCGCGGCCAAATCATTGCTGATGGCTTGTTTGACGGGGATAAGCTCGGGTTGGTCAAAACGGCTCAAGCGGCTGTCGATGTGTTCCAATACACTGACCGCGCCTTGGAGGTTGCCTGACAGCATCAATTGTTGCGAAGCTGTGTTCAACATGGATTCGGCTTCGTCAACCAGCCAGTTGACACGGCCTTTGAGCAGCTCTTGATAAGCTTTTTGCGTTTGCAGAATTTGATCGCTATTGCTTTTTTGACCGTTGTTCAAGCGGTCTAACTCGGCTTGAATAGCGGTTTGGCGGTTGAGGTTGTCTTTTAAGAGGCTGGCATTTTCAGATTCGCCCAATGCAGCTTTGTCGATTTTTTGGTTGAATTCGAGCTCTTGGTTTTTTAAAACATTTTGACCCTGTACAAACAGGAATCCGCTCGCGCCCAAGCCAAGCAGTGCCAAGACGGTTGCACCTGCGGCCAAGGCTTTGCCGCCGGATTGTTTGATGATAACAGGGGCGTTGTTTTGTGGGAGATTGTTGGACTCGGGCATGCTCGCCTCCACTCGCTGAGGTTGGGTAGGTTTGATTTGTTCAGACGGCCTGGTGTTTTCAGAACGTTCAGGCGCCGAAGCTGCCGTATTGGCAACTTGTTGGGTATCTTTATTGTCTTCGACTTGGTTCACTGCTTGGCTCCTTTGTGGTATGGATGAAAGTGCAGCGGATAAAGAAGTGACGGTTTCTACATGTTTGGCACCGACGATGCGAAGCGCATCGGCAATGCGCGGATGGTGGGTAAAGTATAGCAAGGATTCGAAGAATCGGGAAAATTGCGGCGGAATCTGATGGAAAAATTCGCGCGCGAGCTCGCCGGATGTAACGTAGGCGGCGGCGATGTCTTCGGTTTTAAAGTGCTGCCAATCGATGGCGTGTGGCCGTCTGAAATAGATTTCGGCGAAGTCGATTTGAAAACCCAGTGCGCTTAGTTTGTCTGCCAAATAATTGCGGCCGCCATGACCTCGAATAATGAGAACTCGGGCGTTGGGAGGCAGGTTTTTCCAAATAGGCATTCCCAAGACGGCTTCGCTGTCGTTACCGTCTTCGGGAGAGAATACGGGATAAGGGGAGAATTGCGCCAAAGTATGTTGGCTGGTTTGGCTGACGGTAATGTGTGCTTTGGGGCCGTCTGAAAAGTTCAAGTGCGGCGCTGCGGTTTCAATAGCGGTCGGGCTGACCCAAAACACGACATCGGCTTGCTTGAATTGTTCGGGAAGTTTGTTTAGTGCCGAACGGTCTGCCTCTATTTCAATCGGACTCAATACTTGAGCCTGCCAACCGGCTGCATGGCAGGTTTGGATATCTTGTTGCGGACGGTTGGACGGACGGATAATGAGTAGAGTAGGCATAATGTGGGATAAATTATTAAGGTTTTAGGCCGTCTGAAAGAAGGGTTTCAGACGGCCTGTTGCTGACGTACGTTATTGATCAACGAATGCGCGCTCAATCAGGTAGTCGCCGCGGACACCGGTTTTCGGAGAAACGGTCAGGCCGAATTCGTCCAAGACGTTGCAGGTGTCTTTCAACATGGCAGGGCTGCCGCACAACATGGCGCGGTCGTCTTGCGGATTGATTTTAGGCAGGCCGATGTCTTCGAAGAGTTTGCCGCTGCGCATCAAATCGGTCAGACGGCCTTGGTGTACATATTCTTCGCGTGAAACGATCGGGTAGTAAATCAATTTTTCTTTAACCAAGTCGCCCAAGTATTCGTGTTCGGGTAATTCTTTGGTAAAGCGGTCGTAGTATGCCAAGTCTTTTTTGTAGCGTACGCCGTGAACCAAGATGATTTTTTCAAATTGCTCGTAAATTTCAGGGTCTTTGGTAATGCTCAAGAAAGGGGCGATGCCGGTACCGGTGCTCAAGAGGTAGAGGTGTTTGCCCGGATTCAGGTCGCCGGCAACCAGTGTACCGGTCGGTTTTTTACTGATGAGGACATCGTCGCCGACTTTAAGGTGTTGCAGGCGGCTGGTCAATGGGCCGTCTTGTACTTTAATGCTGAAAAATTCCAGATGCTCTTCCCAGTTGGCCGAAGCCACGCTGTATGCGCGCATCAGCGGTTTGCCGTCAACCATCAGGCCGACCATGACGAACTGGCCGTTTTCAAAGCGTAAGGATTCGTCACGGGTGCAGGTGAAAGTGAAGTAAGCGTCGGTCCAGTGGTGTACGGACAAGACTTTCTGGGTATTGAATGCTGCCATTGATATTTCCTGTCGGATGGGGCCGTCTGAATAGGATAAGTCGGGGCGGCCGAGGTTAATAAAAAGAGTGGAATACGGCTTCAGCTACTTGCTCGCCGGTACGGCTGATTTTTCGCTGAGGCTGTGCAGGTCGGCATAGCGTCCACCTGCGCTGATTAATTCTTGGTGTGTGCCTTGTTCGACGACATTGCCTTCATGCATGACAACGATGTTGTCGGCTTTTTCGATGGTGGAAAGTCGGTGGGCAATCACCAAAGTGGTACGGTTTTGCATCAGGTTTTCCAATGCGGTTTGTACCAAACGTTCGGATTCATTATCCAATGCACTGGTGGCTTCGTCCAAAATTAAAATCGGAGCGTTTTTCAAAAGCGCACGCGCGATGGCGAGGCGTTGACGTTGGCCGCCGGACAGTTTTAAACCGTTTTCGCCGACTTCAGTGTGCAGGCCTTGCGGCATTTTTTGGATAAATTCCCAGGCATTGGCTGCTTTTGCGGCATTAATAATTTCTTCTTCACTGAATTTGTCAGCTTGTGCATAGGCAATGTTTTCAGCAATCGTACCATTAAACAGGACAACGTTTTGGCTGACGAATGCCATGCGGCTGCGCAAGCTTTCGAGCGTATATTCATTGATGTTGATGCCACCGATCAAAACTTCGCCTTCATTGGGATTAAGGAAGCGCGGCAACATATTGGCCAAGGTGGTTTTGCCGCAACCCGATGCGCCGACCAAGGCAGTCACTTTGCCTTGTGGGACAAGCAGGTTGATATGGTTCAAGCTGTTGCGTTCGGCTTCGGGATAACGGTGTACAACATCGCAAAATTCGATATCGCCAGGGTTTGGGCTGAGGGTTTGTTTGCCTTCGTTGCTTTCTTCGGGTTGGTCCAAAAAGGTAAAGACACTTTCTGCCGCCGCCAAACCGCGCTGTAGGGATTGCATCACGCCGGTCATGCGTTTGATGGGGTCAAACATCATGATCATGCTTGACAAAAACGACATGAAATCGCCTGCACTAAATCCTGAAAGCCCTGCTTGGCGGGCGGCTGCGTAAATAATTGCAGCCAGTGCAACTGAAGCCATTAATTGCGTAATGCCGGTACCGGCAGAGCTGGCGGAAACCTGTTTGAGCAGGTTGCGGCGAACATCATTGGCAATACGGTCGAAGCGGCGGTTTTCATAATCTTGGCCGCCGTATATTTTTACAACGCGTTCGCCATTAATGCTTTCGCCTAAGACCTGCATCAGCTGGCCAAGATAAATTTGGTTGTTGGCAGACAGTTTGCGCAGGCGTTTGCTGACTGTTTGGATACATACAGCAACAACCGGCAAGATGATAAAAGTAATCAGGGTCAAACGCCAGTTCAGATAAGTCAGCAAGCCCAACAGGCCGACTACGCTCACGCCGTCTTTGGCAATCACGGTAATGACGTTAAACCCTGCATCGGTAATTTGATTGACGTCGTTCAAGATACGAGACATCAAACGGCCGCCGGTATTGCTGCTGAAATACGAAGTCGGCAGGTGCATCATTTTGTTGAACATTTCACCGCGCAAGCGCTGCACTAAGTGGCTGGACAGATACGTCGTGCAATATTCGTTGATGAAGTTAAACAGGCCGCGAACGAAAAACAGCGCCACAATTGCCAGCGGCAACCATGACATGCTTTTCATGTTTTTATCGACAAAACCTTCATTGATCAAAGGTTTGAGCAAGTAACCGAAAGCCGGCATCGTACCGGCGACAATCAGCATGGCCACTACGGAGACGATAAACATCTTCCAATAGCTTTTCAAATATCCAAGCAAGCGCTTGTATAGCTCCCAGTTGGATGTGGCTTGTGTTGTCTGCATATCAATCCAAATTTAGAGCAAACATGCAATTCTAAACGAAAATATCTGTCATTACAATGTTTGCAATTGAAAGTCAAAAGGAGTCGGTATTGTTTTAACGCCTTGATTTTATATTGGGAACGACTGCTGCGTGGTGGGTTTGGCAATAATGTTGCCCACTTCTCAAATATCGGTTGCGGCCGTCTGAAAAAGTTTCAGACGGCCTCATCAGTCGTCAAGGACGGCCGGTTAAGCCAGAGCTTCCTTAATGATGTCTTTCACTGCCGTCGCATTATTAGGGACAACACGGACCCGTTGCGGCAGATTTTCCAAGCCTTCCAATGCGGCAGGGCGGGGGATGGAAACTTCGCCGACCGCTTCATGGATGGTGGTTTCAAATTTGGCGGCCAGTGCGGTTTCGAGGCAGACGATGGTTTCTCTGGCTTCGCGGACTTCACGGGCAACTTTGACGCCATCGGCTGTATGCGGATCAATCAGTTCATGATCTTGCTCGTAAACCTGTTTGATGGTGGCAAGGCGGTTGGCATGGGTTGATTTGCCGGAAACAAAGCCATATTGTTGATGTACTTTGTTTAAGGCAAATTCCAAATTAAAGCCTTTGCCGGAGGCTACTTCCGCCCATAAGGTTTGGATTTCGTCCGCATCGCGGTCCATCAGGTCAAACACAAAACGCTCGAAGTTGGAGGCTTTGGAAATGTCCATAGACGGGCTGGAAGTAACATGGGTGTGTTCACTGTTGCGCGGACGGTATGCGCCGGTTTTGAAAAATTCGTCCAATACGTCGTTTTCGTTGGTGGCGACAATCAAGCGTTGGATTGGCAGGCCCATTTGACGGGCAATATGGCCGGCGCAGACATTGCCGAAGTTGCCGCTTGGTACACAGAAGCTGACTTTTTCGTCATTGCTCGAAGTGGCATTGAAATAACCGGCAAAGTAGTACACGACTTGGGCGACGATGCGGCCCCAGTTGATGGAGTTGACTGTACCGATATGGTATTTGGCTTTGAATTCGGCATCGTTTTGTACGGCTTTGACGATGTCTTGGCAGTCGTCAAACATGCCTTCAACGGCGATGTTGTGGATGTTGGCATCTTGCAGGCTGAACATTTGCGCGCGTTGGAATGCGCTCATTTTGCCTTCCGGAGAAAGCATGAAGACGTTGACGCCTTTTTTACCGCGCAGGGCATATTCGGCGGCAGAGCCGGTGTCGCCGCTGGTGGCGCCTAAGATATTGAGTTCTTTGCCTTCTTTGTTCAATACATATTCAAACGCATTGCCCAAGAATTGCATGGCCATGTCTTTGAATGCCAAAGTCGGGCCGTTGGAGAGGGCTTGGATTTTGATGCCGTCTGAAAGTGTGCGCACCGGCGTGATGGCTTTGGTACCGAATACTTCTTCGGTGTAGGTGCGGTTGATGATGTCGCGTAAATCATCAGCAGGGATGTCGGTGGCAAACAGGCTCATGACTTCAAACGCCAGCTCAGGATAGCTGAGTGTGCGCCATTGGTCTAAAGTAGCACGGTCGATTTGAGGGTATTGCTCAGGCAGCATCAAACCGCCGTCAGGAGCTAAACCCATCAATAAAACTTCGCTAAATTGCTTGCGTGCGGTCGCACCGCGGGTGCTGATGTATTTCATGGTTTCTTCTCTATATATTTAAAATTCAAATAGAAAGTCAAAACGAATTCAGACGGCCTTGATGTGAAAAAAGGCCGTCTGAACGATTATTTGTAGAGTCGTTTGAAGCAGGCGGTAACCGTTTTTGCGGTAACGGAAGCAATGGCCTGCTCGCGGGTTGCCGGACTCAATACCTGCATCATTTCGGTTGCAGTTAATTGGTTTGGCGCTTCTTCGCTGGCGCAGCCGCAGATTTTATTTTCCCATTCGGCTTGTTTTTCCGCGCTCATGGCCAAAGCAATGACGCGCCATTCGTTACGTTTGTTCAATTCGGTACGGCATTGGCTGTCTACCGCCATTTTCACTACGCTGCTGCCGATACCCGTACCGCTACCCAAACCGCCGAAAGATTCGCCGCCGGTAGCACATGCACCCAATAAGAAAACTGATGTAACAGCTGCCAAAAGAGTTTTTGAAGTCATGATGTTTCCTGTAAGCAAGGCCGTCTGAAACGCCCGAAGAGTTCTCAAAATAGCATGTATTATACCGTAATGCGGCCCGATATGTGAGTTTGCGAAACTGCCGTATAATGCTAGCGAGTTTTCTTTTCAATCAGCCAGCACGAAAGCCGCTATGTCCGACCTTTTCGCCCGCCAACCCGAAGCCCCTTTAGCCGAACGCCTGCGCCCGCATTCTTTAGACGATGTCATCGGGCAGCAGCACTTAATCGGCGAGGGTAAACCTTTGCGCGTGGCGGTGGAGGGAGGAAAGCCGCATTCTATGTTGCTGTGGGGGCCGCCGGGCGTAGGTAAAACCACGCTGGCACGGATTTTGGCGCAGAGTTTCAATGCGCAGTTTCTGCCTGTTTCCGCCGTATTTTCAGGTGTGAAAGACATACGCGAGGCCATCGAAAAAGCTGAAATTGCCCTGCAACAAGGGCGAGCGACGATTTTGTTTGTTGACGAGGTACACCGCTTCAACAAAGCGCAGCAGGACGCATTTTTGCCTTATGTCGAAAGCGGCTTATTAACCTTTATCGGCGCAACCACGGAAAACCCGTCATTTGAAGTCAATCCGGCATTGCTCAGCAGGGCGCAGGTTTATGTCTTGCAATCCTTGTCTTCAGACGACCTAAAAAAACTGATTGCCAAAGTATTGGCTTTGCCCGAATACCAAGACTTTACGATTGAAGCGGATGCGCAAGAATTGCTTGTGAATACCGCCGATGGCGATGCGCGCAGATTGTTGAACTTGATTGAGCAGCTTTTACGTGCTGCCGATACACGCCGTCTGAAAACCTTAACCGCCGAATTTCTCGCCGATAGTTTGGGTGCGCAAATCCGCCGTTTCGACAAAGGCGGCGAGAGTTTTTACAACCAAATTTCCGCATTGCACAAATCCGTGCGTGGTTCGCATCCCAATGCCGCGCTGTATTGGTTCTGCCGTATGCTCGACGGCGGCACCGACCCGCGCTATCTCGCCCGCCGCATTGTCCGCATGGCATGGGAAGACATCGGCTTGGCCGATCCGCGTGCCTTAACGATTGCCAATGATGCCGCCGCAACTTATGAGCGCTTAGGCTCGCCGGAAGGAGAGCTTGCTTTGGCGCAAGCCGTGTTGTACCTTGCCGCCGCCGCCAAATCAAACGCAGGTTATAAGGCATACAACCAAATGCGCCGTTTCGTCAAAGAAAACGCCAGCGACGAAGTGCCCGTCCACCTACGCAATGCGCCGACCAAGTTGATGAAAGAATTGGGTTACGGACGCGAATACCGCTATGCCCACGACGAACCAAACGCCTACGCCGCCGGCGAAAGCTATATGCCCGACGGCTTAGACGAACCCGACTTCTATCAACCCGTCCCTCGCGGATTGGAAATCAAAATTGGCGAAAAGCTGAGATGGCTGAAATCTTTGGATGAAGATGCTTTAGATGATTAAAACAATAAATGTGTCTCAAGTTTCAGACGGCATTTGGCTATTTTGAGCGTAATAAATTGTTTAATATTGGCATTATATCTTCAGTTTCGCTATAATTTTGCCATCCTATTTTCTTGCCGAATAATCGAATACATAAAAAATCGCGGCTGCTGAACCCGATTTCCGAAACAAAATTAGAAAGCAGATAATGGACAATTTAGATCAAAGTCGTAGCCGTGCATGGCGACGACATCAAGAGCAACGCCCCAGTCATCGTGTACATGGCAAAAATCCTTTGAAATATAAACCCGAAAAAAAGTGGGATTTGATGTATCTCCGCAGCAATAAAATCAAACGTGCACAAAAACTGGGTTTTATTTATCCATTCAGGCAGCATGAATTTGATGCTGAATGGTTTGACTAACTCAAAAGATACATTTTCGATTCAATCGAGATGGTTTTCACAAGGCGGATATTTTCCGCCTTTTTTAATTTTTATGAATGCACTTTTTATTTGTAGTCGTAACCAATGGCGCAGTCCTACCGCCGAAACCGTATTTCGACGTTATCCAAATGTACAGGCACGTTCTGCGGGGACCAGTCCTAATGCACGACATACTGTTTCCATAGATGACATTGCATGGGCAGATAAGATTTTTGTGATGGAACAAAAACATAAGAGCCGTCTGCAGGCACAGTTTCCCCGTGCTTTGCAATATAAGGAAATGATTGTTTTAGATATTCCTGATGATTACCGATACATGGATGAAGAATTGATAGAAATATTGAAGGAAAGTGTCGAGCCTTATCTGTCTAGATAATGAGGTTTTCCTCAAGATTATCTGAAAAAAATATGACTTAATTCTAGGTAAAATTTATTCCAAAACATCATTTACTTCACGCATCACTGACAAATAAAACGCGAGTCTCAGATTAAATTAAATTTTTCAGACGGCCTTTGATGTCTGAATGTTTCTAACCTATACCGCACATAATTTTTTATGAATATTCTCGAAGCCTTACTATTATTGTGCCTGCTGATTGTCATTAGCGCGTTTGTGTCCTGTTCCGAACTTGCGCTTGCTTCGGCACGCAAAATCAAATTGCAGGTCATGGCGAAAGACGGCGGCGATACGCGCGCACTTGACGTAATCAATATGCAGCAGCAGCCGGGCAGTTTTATTACCGTTGTCCAAATCGGATTGAACGCCGTCGCCATTCTTGCTGGTATCGTCGGCGAGGCGGCAATACGTCCGTATTTTGGCAAACTTTTGGAGAACGCAGGCAGTTGGGGCAGCACAGTTGCCTCTTTGCTGACTTTCTCGCTGGTTACAGGCAGCTTTATTTTAATTGCCGACCTGATGCCCAAGCGTATGGCAATGACCCATCCCGAAGCGGTGGCGGTACGCATTGTCCGTCCGATGATGTTTTTGATTTTTATCTTAAAGCCTCTTGTCTGGGTTTTTGACGGGTTGGCAAACGCAATATTCAAACTCTTCAAAATCTCAACCGTCCGTCAGGAGCAGCTTACCTCGGAAGATATTTATGCCGTCGTTGATGCCGGCGCGCAGGCTGGTGTGTTGAAAGAGCAGGAACACTATCTGATTGAAAACATTTTCGATATGCAGGAGCGCACGGTCACTTCCACCATGAGCACGCGCGAATACATTGTCTATTTCGATAAAAACGACGACAGCGATACCGTGTTGGAAATGATGTCGGAAAAACCGCACAACAAATTCCTCGTATGCGACGGCGATTTGGAACGCGTCATCGGCTATATCGAATCACATACGCTATTAACCTTGTTTTTAAAAGAAAAAGACGTCCGCCTGACCGACAAGCGTGTATTGCGTAAAGCCTTGTTTATCCCCGACACACTGTCGCTTTATGATGTGTTGGAGACCTTCAAAACTTCCGGCGAGGACTTCGCCGTAGTGGTGAACGAATACGCGCTGGTGGTTGGCGTGGTAACGCTGAAAGATGTGATGAGCATTGTGATGGGCGAGCTGGTCAATACCGAAGAAGAGCCGCAAATCATCCGCCGTACCGAAGATACATGGTTGGTGGACGGTGCTACGCCGCTTACCGATGTTATGCGCGCGCTGGATATTGAGGAGTTTCCCAATTCGGAAAACTACGAAACCATCGCCGGCTTTATGATGTATTCCCTGCGCAAAATCCCGAAACGTACAGATTTTCTGGTTTATGCCGGTTATAAATTTGAAATCATCGATACTGAAAATTTGAAAATCGACCAACTTTTGGTTTCAAAACAAGGAAATATGGCGGGGAAACTATAATAGGCTTTAAAGGAATATTTGTAGTATCAGATGAAAACGGGCAATCTTGAAATAAGTTGCTTATGATTTATGTCTTTTCTTAAGTTGTATAAAAGGCCGTCTGCAAATCAAATAATCAAGAAAGAAAACCGGATTTCCATCAACTGGGAATCCGGTTTGTTTTATTTTCAACTTAGAACGTCAGCCTTACACCGGCGCGGACGGAGCGGCCGGGCAATGGTGCGATATATTTGAGCATGGAGTTTTGCGGTCTTGCGGTACGGTTGGCAAGGTTGCGTGCATCGAGGAACCATTCGGCTGTTGATTTTCCATGTTTGGTGGTATGGCTCATGTACATATCCCACATGGTATAGCCGCCCAAAACAGGCTCTTTGTAGTTGGCAGCCATGTGGCCTGTATGTTTGGCTGGGCGGTAGCGTGTCAGGCTGGTGCCCAGTTGCCAGTTGCCTTTATTCCATGTCAGGCCTGCGCCGTAGCGGGATACGGGCATATTGGGCATGTAATAGCCGTTGTTGCGGACACGGTCGCCATTGCCTAATGTGCTGTTGCGCTCATCGTCCAAATCGGCGCGGTTGTGTACGAAGTCGCCAAACAGGCGGGCTTCCAATGTGCCGTATTTATTCAGGTCAAACCATTGGTTTACCTCCAATTCTACGCCATGGAGCTGGGTATCGCCGGAGCGCCAGTATTTGGTTGGCAGGCGTTGGCCGCCGTCATGTGCGGCATCTACGAGGAAGGTGTAGTCTTTAAATTGGGTTTTATACCAGCTTGCACGGAAGCGGCCATCTTTCCAACCGATTTCACCGTTTACTTCCCAAGTGCCTGCTGTTTCCGGACGCAGGACATCGACTCCCCAGTGTGATTCTGAAGCCATCAGTGCATAGTGATCGCCACCTGCATACAACTCGTTGACTTCAGGGGCGCGTTGTGAACGGCTGTACCGTGCGCCCAGTTTTAAGAAGTCAAACAAATCTACGCCTAAGCCTGCATGATAGTGGTTCAAGCTGTATTTCAGACGGCCTCTCTCTTCCAATCCTTTTACGGTCGAGCTGTTGCGTCCAGGTTTATAATCGCCGATGTCGACCGAGTGGCGGACTTCGCCATGTCGCCAACCCAAAGACGCATTCCAGTTTTTCCACTTGAAGTTTTCCAAAGCGAAAATGCCGTATTCTTTGCTGTCGGTATCGGGCAGGTATGCATAGTTTCCGGTGCGTTTGCCGTTGATGCCTGAAGATTCGGTGCTGCGCTGTTTCCAATCTGCGCCCAATGTACCTTTCAGCCAAGAACCTGCTTTGTGGTTGAACTCCAAACGGCTTTGGAAAGTTTTGCTGTCCAAAGTTTGCATTTTGGTGTCTCCCAAGTATTCGGATGTTGGGTTTTGCGTATAGGCGGCTTGGAATTTGATGTTTTCAATCCATGGCGTCAATGGACGGTACATGGCTTCTGCCTGCCAACGGGTTTGTTGGGCGCGTACGGAAGCGTATTCGCGTGCCGGTGCTTTGTGGGTTTCGCCGTGGTGGTGGCCTGATTCGGCAAAATTGTAATAGCCGAAGCCTGCAATACCGGATTTGCTCAAGAAGCGGCTGACGGATACGCCTGCATAGCTGCGTTCACCAATATGGCTCAGGCCGAAAGCAAAGTTTTGATTGCTCAGATGGCTGTTTTTCAGACGGCCTTTTTCAACAGGCATATCGTCTTTCATGGCATTGATGACTTTATTTCTAAAGTTTGGACTGCCGTCATAAAGCGGATTTTCTACCCAATCGCCCCAGGACGGTTTATTTAATTTGTACAATTCAGATTCATCAGGTTCCGAGCCGTCGTTATAGCGTTTCCATTGTTCAATGAAAGCCGGAATGTCTTTCGCGACATAACGGTAATAGCCTTTGTTTAAGGTTTCGGTAATGTCGGGCGTAACCTGACATGCCCACATCAGGCGAGAGCTATAAATATTGGCATGATCGTAGCAGGCAGCAGGTTTGGAATCGCCTGGAATACGGTAATCATTGGCATGAGTGTCTGCTCCCGATAAATGCCAAGCTACATTGCCAACCTTGCCGTTTAATTTGAACGCGGCGACACGCGGCGTATTGTAGCCGCCGCTGACTTCGACTTTGCCGTTTAAATCTTTTTCAGGTAGTTCTGTGGCAATCACACCGGTATCGACATCAACTGCGCCGCCAATCGCGTTGCCGCCATACAAGACTGCTGCCGATGATTTTAAAACGGTAATCTTTTCCGCCATGAACGGATTGACCATCAGCGGTAAATCGGGGCTGACAGAAGCGGCATCCGAAATACCCAACCCATTTTCACTGACATATACGCGCGAGCCGCTCAAGCTGCGGATTTGCGGTGCGCCGGTATTGGGGCCGTAAGCATTGTTTTGAACGCCGGAGACTTGTTCCACAGTCTGTCCGAGCGATACGGCGCGTTTTGTTTTTAAATCGTTTGTAGTTAAAACTTCTCCATCTCTTAGATAGTCTTTTGCGCTAGGCTGCAAACGCCAGTTACTTGAAGGCGCATTGCCGACAACTTTGACTTCAGGTATATCTACTTGAGGAAGCTCTTCCGCAAATGACTGGCCTGAGAAAACAGCCAAAATGGCGCATAACATTTTATTTTTGTTACATAAAAATTGTTGTTTCACCGCTTATCCTTTATTGATATCACATTACGAAAGGCGTCATGATATATCTTTTTTGCGGTGATTATCATGAATAAACATGTCTATTTTAATTAGTTTTGATTATTATCAATAATTATAAATATTGGTAAAATTTAGTATAGACTAGCTATTAATAATTAGTTATAAAATATTAAAAAGGCCGTCTGAAACAATCCAATGTTTCAGACGGCCTTTTTATGAAATCAAAAATTGCTAGAGCTAAGACAGAGGTCTTTATTCACAATTTAAGCCTTTTGTTTTTTCAGCGAATGTATCCATGGCAATTTGGCACATGCGTTCACGTTGGCCTACATCGGCGGCGGGCAGGATTTGGCGCAGGTATTTTGTGTTGTCGCGTTGGAACGATGCTTTATCACCTGCTTTTTGGTAACACGCATCCGCACGGGTAAAGTATTGCTGGCAGATTTTCGGCAACTCCTCAAAGGACAAGGGTTTGCTTTTGTGCATGCCGTGTGCGGAGACGGAGAGGGAGGAAAGGGCGCACAGCGCGATGATTAAGGTTTGGGAAATGGTTTTCATGGTCAGCCTATTTATTGAAGTGGTGTTTAAATCAATTGTTCGCCCCAATGCAGCTTTTGGCGCAGGGTTTTGAAGTATTGGTAATCGGTGGGATGGAGGACGCGCAAGGGGTTGTGATAGCGGCGGATGATGATGCGGTCGAAGTTTTGCACGTCGATATGGGATTGTCCGTCAAAATGTGCGCGTGCGTCGCCGCTTTTGGTAATGAGGATTTCGATTACGCTGGTGTCGGAGATGGCAATCGGGCGATTGGTCATGGATTGCGGGCAGATGGGCACGAGTGTGAAGGCGTGCAGACCGGCCTGCATGATGGGACCACCGGCGGCAAGCGCGTAAGCAGTCGAACCTGTCGGTGTGGAAATAATCAGGCCGTCAGAACGTTGGGTATAGACAAATTCTTGATTGATAAAGACTTCAAATTCAATCATTTGACCTGCGCCGCCACGAGACAGTACGGTGTCGTTGAGGGCGAGGGCGCGTTCGATGGTTTCGCCGTCACGAATGATGCTGGCTTCAATGAGGATGCGTTCTTCGGGCAGATATTTGCCTTCCAGTACGGGGCGGATGCCTTCAACCATGGTGTCGCGTGAGATTTGGGTGAGAAAGCCCAAGTGGCCTTGATTGATGCCGATGATGGGGACGGCGCGCGGGGCGACTTCGCGGGCGGCGGAGAGGAAGGTACCGTCGCCACCGAGCACAATGACGAGGTCGCAGTATTTGCCCAGCTGGGCTTTGTTGACGGTTTCGCAGTAGGCGGAATCTTGGATATAGACGCAGTGTTCTTCTACGCTCAATTCATCCAGATAGATGGTGAAGCCGTTTTCGCGTAGAAAAGAAACCAATGTGTGGACGGTATCTTGAATCTCGGGCGTATTGGGACGCGTAACGATACCGATGTTTTTAAATGGGCTTTTCATGTAATAGGCCGTCTGAAATTAAGTATTTAATCTATCCAGATATCGCGCTCAAGGCGGTCGAGGCGTTCGTTTAGGCGGGCAACGTCGTCACGCAGTTTGTCCACTTCTTCCAGCCATGCGGCAAGCGTGGCTTGGTCGATAACAGGGGATTCGGGTTCGCGTGAAAAGTCGCTGATTTGCTCGGCAATGCTTTTGCCGATTTTTTTCATGGTGCGGCCGATGTCGCCGGCACGCGAGCTGATGCTTTCTGCGGCCACATGACCGAATATCCGCGCCAAATCTTCGCTCGGATAATAGCGCAGTCCGCCTAAAATAGGAAGGACGGACATGCCCAATACCAAGTCGCCTTCGAGGCTGATATCGCCCACGCCGGGCTGGCCGCCTTGGAGGATTTTTTGGATGGCGCTGTTGTGGAATGTGATGTTGGTGTCGGCGGTGTCGTTTGCGGTTTCAAGAAAACCTTGTTCGCTGATGCGTCCGGTCAGTCTGAAACCGGTCAGGCTGATGCAGATGATGCTGCCTGCAAATTCAGACAGCTCGCGCTGTTGCTCCGGATTTTGCTGTATCAGGTGGTTGATAATGGGAAATAGGGCGGACATGGTTTACTCTAAATGCCGTCTGAAACGGATGAATGGGTTGAGTCGCAATTTTACAGGCTTAGCCCGTCTGCGCAAACGGTATTTACAATTTTACCGTTGCTTTCATCATCAACGATGAAATCAGGAGCCGACAGGCCGAGTTTGGCCGCTTCGGCGGTATAAAATTCGGCCCGGCTTGGGTGGCGGGGTTCGACAATATTGCGGATACGTTTGCCGGCTGCTTGGCAGGCCGTCTGAAAAAGGATTTGGACGGCCAAGTCTTTATGAAGGATATTGACGGGTTGATTGCCGCCTTGAATGCGTGTTTTTTGAACCAGCTTGGTAACGGGGTGACGGTCGGCAGAGTAAAGCCCGCCCAGTCGCAATATGTCGATATGGGGGACGGCGCTTTTCAGCAAGGCTTGCTCAACCGCGAGGATTTGACGGGCAGATTCGGTTTGCGGATCAGGCGGCGTGGTTTCATCGCATACGCGTGCTTGGTTGCCATATACGCTGGTGCTGCCGGTAAAGATGATGTGTTGTACCTTGCATCGCTCGGCAAGCTGAATCCATTTTTTCAGGGTATCGGTGTAATGGTTTAATGACGAAGGTGGAAGCAGGCAAAACCATGTCGGTTTGTTGATATGGTTTTGCCACAAGGCCGAATTGTGAAAAATATCGTCTTGATTCAAATCGATGATGTCGAGTTCAATCGGCAGATTGATGTCGTCGGAGGTCAGGTTGCGTTTGACGGCGGCTACCTGACTACCTTGCTCATAACATTTTTGTGCCAGCGGAAGGCCGAGATAGCCTAAGCCGAGAATGGAAATATCGGGAAGGTGCATAAAGAAAGCATCCGAAAATTAACAGGCCGTCTGAAAATAGCTTTAACTTGGTTAAAGTCACGTTTTCAGACGGCCTTTGTATGGAAAAATTAATGGTTGCTGCCGATTTTTTGGTCAAATTCGGCACGGTGTTCCGGCAGGAGGTAAGGGCGCAACAGGCTGAGTGTGCGGCTGATGCCCCGTACTTTGGAATCTTCGGTCAACTTGGCGCGGCCGCGCAGGGAGCTGTCGAAGTCGAACCAGTATTTCGTCACCATCCACATATTGACGGCAAGGTCGTTCATGGCGGTTTGGTCTGCGCTGATGATGTTCAGCCCGTTGAGCTGGGTCAGCAGGTTGACCAACAGTGGGGACACTTTGGCTTGGGTAAAGGTATTGTGTTCGCCCAATAATTCGGCACTGCGGGCAAGCAGGGTGTTCACATCGCTGAAAAGGAAACGGTATTCCCACATCACATCATAAATACCGGCCATGTAGTTGATGGAGTCTTCCACATTGGACGGCAACACGGCTTCGTTAAGGTAGGCAAGCAGGGCCTCGCTGTAACGTTTGAACAATTGGACGATGATTTCGTCTTTGTTGCGGAAATGGTAGTAGAGGTTGCCCGGGCTGATGCCCAAATGGGCGGCAATGTGGTTGGTGCTGATATTGCGCTCGCCTTCTTCGTTGAACAAGGCGAGGCTGGCATTGATGATTCGTGTGTAAGTGTTGACTTTAGCAATGCGCGGCATGGGATACATTCCTTTGTTTTATAGGCTGTATGAAGTCGGCAGCCAGTTGGGTTCTGCGTGTAATTCTACCTGAAATTGAGTAAATACTGTATTACAAACATATTGTGCCAGCTGGTGGACATCTTGCGCGGACGCGTTGTTTTTATTCACTAAAACCAAAGCCTGTCTGTCATGCACGGCCGCACCGCCGATCTGATGGCCTTTCAGACGGCATTGGTCAATCAGCCAGCCGGCCGCGAGTTTGACCGAACCGTCAGGCTGCGGATAGCGTGGCATATTGGGGTATTGCTGCAACAAATCGGCCGCTTTTTCAGCGCTGACAACTGGGTTTTTAAAGAAACTTCCGACATTACCAAGTACGTTAGGATTAGGGAGTTTACTGTTGCGAATTGCACACACTGCATCGGAAACATCTTTGGCCGTCGCCTCGCGACCTTGGCTCAATTCGGCAACCGCAGCCGCCAAATCGCCATAGCCCAAGTTCGGCACAAAATGCTCTTTCAACGCAAATACAACCGAAACAATCACATAACGGCCTTTGCCTTCCTGTTTGAATAGGCTTTCACGATAAGCAAAATCGCAATCGGCATTGGAAAGCTCGACAAAGGTTTCCATATCCAAATCAAAGCAGCGTACGCTATGGATAACATCTTTGACTTCAACGCCGTATGCGCCGATGTTTTGTACCGGAGACGCGCCGACCGTACCCGGAATCAGGCTGAGGTTTTCCAGTCCGCTTAAACCCAGTTCAACCGTATGCAAAACAAAATCATGCCAAATTTCTCCGGCTTGAGCTTCGATATAAACCAGGCCGTCTGAACGCTCAATTTCGCGTATTCCCTTGTTTTCCATATGCACAACCAGACCGGCGTAGTCTTCCATCAAAAGGATATTGCTGCCGCCCCCGAGCCATAAAACAGTATCTCGGTCGAACTCGGGCAGCCGGACGATATCGCGCAACTCGTCGGCGTGTTTGAGTGCAACAAATGCTTGGGCTTGGGCTTTGAGGCCGAAAGTGTTGTAAGGGGTAAGGTCGGTTTGGTATTGGATGGGTTGCATGATGATTTGTGATTTTGTGGATTCAGGTCGTCTGAAAACTTACTATTTAACAATTACGATAGGTAATGGGGTTTTGGGGCGCTTTATAATTTTCTTGGGAAGAATAGGTCAGCTTATTCACGATTTCTTCATAAATGTCGGAGCCTTCTGGTAACGACTTGCCTTCAAACATCCAACGGCCTTGAATAATATCGTCGGCAGAAATCCATCTTTCGATTTCATATACTGCCAATGTCCAGCCGCGATAGACTGCAACTGCATATTTTGCTTTTTCACGTCGGCTTCCGATTTTCCAATATTTCCGTGTGCGTTCGTAAATTTCCTTATCCCTATTGGCTTCAGGAATATTCCCAGATCTAATGCCTTTTTTTAGTTTCTCATATTCGTTATTAATCGTAATTAAAACAATGGGTTTATCAGTTTTTAATTCTTGAGCATCATACTTTCGTTTTAATTCCGACAAACTCATTAATCCTACTTCTGAAGAATGCGCACCCCCTTGAATATTAGTCAGCGGCTGCTGGCTCGGCTTGACTAGGGAGAGTAGGTCTATTGCCATTGCTTCATATTCAAAAGCCTGTTTGTCTGTTTGGATGTTGTGCCGCAGAATGTAATACACAGGCTGATGTCCGCTTTTATGTATTTCCCTAATCAAAGCAATTTTATCACTTGGCTTTTCTGTTTCTTGTAATGAACCTAGGGCATGATGGAAAACGCGATTGCCCACGCCTTTACCTACATAGAAAATATTGCCATCTCTAGGGTCAATCAAGCAATAAACATAGTAAGCAAGTTTTTCTATAATGGAAGTTGAAAACATTTTTTTCCTTAAGAGTGAATAAGCCGTAAATGAAATATCAAGGGAGGCCGTCTGAAAGAAATTTCAGACGGCCTTATGCGATTTGATCCTCTCTTTACTGCAAAGCTCCAAGCACCATACCAATGCAATGGCGGCAATCGTCAGTGAAACGGTCAGCGCGGTCCAGAAGCCGTAAATGCCCATATCGGCATGATAGGCAAGCAGGTAGCCGGGCAACAGGCCGCAACCCCAGAAAGCCACGGCATGGATGAACATCGGCATTTTGGTCACTTTATAGCCGCGCAGCGCATATGAAGCGATACATTGGGTCGCATCTGCCAGTTGGAATAGGGAGGCGAAAAATAAAACGGTTGCGGCAATGCCTAATACTGCCGCATCGTTGGTGTACATACCGGCCAACTGAAAGCGAAAGATGACCAAGAGCAGCGCGGTGCAGGTGGCAAGTACCCAACCCAACACCAGCGAAACGCCTGAAATATAACGCGCCCGCAAAAAATCGCGCCGCCCGAGCGAAAAGCCAACGCGTACCGTGCTTGCCGAGCCGACGCTTTGCGGAACCATATACAAAATACCCGACAGGCTGATGACGACTTGTTGCGCGGCGACATAATCCTCGCCGAATGGCGCCACCAAAAAGACGATAAACGAAAACGCGCTGGCTTCTAAAAAATAAGACAAGCCGATGGGTGCGCCGATTTTCCAAATCTGTTTGAAAGCCGTCAAATCGGGTTTGCCGATTTTTGCCGTCAAACCAAACGGGCGGAAGAATTTTTCTTTGGCGATATAAAGCCACAAAGCCAATGCGCTGAACCAAAATACCGCCGCCGTTGCCACGCCGCAACCTGCGCCGCCCAAAGCAGGCATACCGAATTTGCCGTAAACAAATACATAGTTCAGCGGCACATTCAACACAAATGCCGCGAAGCTGACCAACATAATCACGCGCGGACGGTTCAAGCTGGAGGCATAAGCGTGCAGGGCGCGGTGTATCATGGCGGCAGGCATTGCCAAGCTGGTGAAGAACATATATTGCGCCATCGTGTCTTCGACATAATCGTTCAATGTCAGCCAATGACGGAACGGCGTAATCATTGCCCACATCAACAGCATGCCGAATACGCCCAAACACAAGCCAAACCAAATGCCCTGCATTCCTGTTTTGCCGACTTCTTCGGTTTTACCTGCGCCGTACAACTGGGCAATCATCGGGTTCAAGGCCGCCATTACGCCCATAAAAGTAATGTAAATCGTAGAAAACGCGCTGCTGCCCAGCGCCACCGCGGCCAAATCTTCCTTGCCTGCGCCACCGGCCATCACCGTATCGACAAAACCAATGCCCACTTGCGCCACTTGCGCCAACAGCATAGGCAGAGCGAGGGCGGTAAGCAGGCGGGTTTCTTTTAAGAAAACAGGAAAGGCAAAGCGGTTGAGGTTCAGTAGCATAATGTGTGCGGTTTGAGGAAAAAGGCCGTCTGAAAACGGAAATTTAAAATTATAAAGGGTAATGTTTGTACGCAGACAAAGATTGGTTTAATCGCTAAATTTTTCAGACGGCCTTAAATGTCGGATGTCTTTTGACGGCTTCCAACCAGCTGTCCGGCGTTTGAAACTGCATCAGGCCGTCTGAAAGCGAAACCGCAGCTTGGGTCGTCGAAGCGCGGGTCAGTTTTTCATTGGTTTCGGCATCGTAAATGGTGTAATCGATACGCAGGCAGCTTTCGATTTCGACAATGTCCATATCAACGCGGATTTTTTGGCCGAAACGGGCAGGGCGGATGTATTTGAGGTTCATCTGCACAATCGGCCAGCTGTACCCCTGCCGTCCCATTTCGTTGTAGTCATAACCGATGGAAGACAGAAAAGCGCAACGTGCGGTTTCAAGGTATTTGACATAGTTGCCGTGCCACACGATGTGCATGGCATCTACGTCAAAAAAAGGAACTTCGGTTTCAAAGCTGTGTTGGCAGTAGATGTGTTTTTTCATGGTTTAAAAGAGTGAGCGTGATGGTTTCAGACGGCGTCTTCGCCCCAAAAATCATAAAAATTGAACCATTGTAGCGGATTTTGCGCACATTCTTGCGCCAAAATGTCGGCAAAACCCTGCATCGCGTCTTTGACGGCAGCCTCGCGGTTGCCGCGTTTCCAGCTGGAAGTATCGGTAAAGCGGCGCAGTTTCAAATGATGGCGGCCGTTTTGTTTGACGCAAAACAGCGTGTTTACTTGCGTTTTTAAAAGCGAAGCCAATAACCATGCGCCTTGCGGCATAGGGGCGGTGTGGCCTAAGAAATTGATGTCGGCGGTTTTCTCGCCGCGGACAGGTACGCGGTCGGCCGCGATGGCAATCCATTCGCCATTTTCGATACGGCGGTTCAATTCCATCATCAGGGTGGTGTCCAAATCGGTTACCTGAATCAGGCGGATATGTTCTGCGCCGGCTTTTTGCAATGCCTCGTTAAATGCCTGCGCGTGTTTGCTGTGCACCAATACATTGAGTCTGAAATCTTTGTGGTGCGACACCAGCGCACGGCAAACTTCGGTATTGCCTAAGTGCGAACAGGCAAAAATCTGGCCGCGTTCGTTGCGTTTGACTTGCGAATAGATGTCGTCAGGATCTTCAATCACCAAATCTTCATAACGGATTTTGCGTTGCCACACGGCAAAACGGTCGCAAACTGCTTCGCCAAATGCAACGAATTGTTTGAATACGCTGTGTTTTGGCAGGACGGTATGGGGAAAGGCCGTCTGAAGACGGGTTTGATAGCGTAAGACATGACGGCGCGGTTTGGGTGCGGTTGCATAAAAATACAGCACCACAAACCAAATGCACGGCCTCATCAAAAAGGCCGGCAGATAGCGCACCATCAGCGTGGTCAGGGCGAGAAACAGGCGGCTGCCGCGTTCGGGCTGCGCTGCCCAATGGGTTTGTTTATGGTCGGTCATGGTTTCAGACGGCCTTTCCAAAAACTTTACCCAATCGGTGTTTCAACATGCCGAAAAACAGCCGTGTGTGCATTTTGCTGATGCGGACATTGTCGGCAAAGGCATCGAAGTGGGACACGCCGTCGGCGGCGTATTGGACGGGTGTTTTAACCCAAACCGGTTTGACATCGCGCCAGTAGAGGCGGATAAGGATTTCCGTATCGAAGTCCATGCGGTCGCCTACGGTTTCTTCGCGGACGACCGAAAGCGCGGGTGCAAGCGGATAGAGGCGGAAGCCGCACATGCCGTCTTTGATGTCGCATGACCAAGTGTGCAGCATATTCCAGAAGTCGGTAATTTTGCGTCCGTAAAGCCGTGCTTTGGGTGCGTCGTCGCCGTATTGCGGCCAGCCGCAAACAACGGCTTCGGGATTTTGTTCCGCAGCGGCAAGGAGTTTGGGTGTGTCGTTTAAGCAGTGTTGACCGTCAGCATCAACCTGCAAGACGTGGGTGTAACCATGTTCTTCGGCGTATTCCAAGCCGGTTTTGACCGCTGCGCCTTTGCCGCCGTTAATGGGGCGGTAAAGGACATCGATGCCGTCTGAAACCAAAGCCTGCAATACAGGTTTGCATTCTTCGCGTGAACCGTCGTCCACAATTAAAACGTTTAAACCGAAGCTGCGCATGGTTTCGGCAACGTGGCTGATGGTGGTCGGGTGGTTGTAATGTGGAATAAGGGCCAGGGTTTTCATCAATATTCTTTAGGCGACGTTAACACAATGCAGAGTATAGCAAATAAACATGCCATGGCGTTTGAAAAGGCCGTCTGAAACGGCGCTGACAAAATCGTTTGATTTCGTTTTTCACTGTTTCAGACGGCCTTTGGTATGCCCTTAATTCAGCATTGTACATAACCGACATCAAGGCATAAATCATGGAACTCGTTGAGCGTGCTGCGGTGTCCGATGCTGATGATGATGCTGTCGGGCAGTTTTTGTTTTAAAGCACGGTAGAGCATGGCTTCGGTCGGCTCGTCCAAGGCGGCGGTGGCTTCGTCGAGCAGGATGACTTTAGGCTGCGAGAGCAGGGCGCGGACGAAGGCGACGCGTTGCAGTTCGCCCGGGGAGAGTTTATGTTGCCAGTCATCGGTTTTATCTAATTTATCAACCAGATAACCTAATCGGCAGGTATTCATGGCGTCGATTAGTTCGGGATGTTGTTTGTCGATATCGGGGTAACAAATCGCATCGCGCAGGCTGCCTTGCGCCGTGTACGGGCGTTGCGGCAGGAAAAGGATGTCTTGATGCGGCGGATGGTTGACTTTACCGCTGCTGCCGAAAGGCCAAAGTCCAGCCAGTGCACGCAGCAACGAAGTTTTGCCGCAACCGCTCGGGCCGCGTATCAGTAGGGAATTGCCGCTTTTGAGGTTGATATTGATGCCGTCTAATAAAACTTCGCCGTTGTGGCGGTATAGGGCGACGTTTTCCAAGATCAGGCCGTCTGAAACTTCGGTAAGCTCGGGTTGTTGTGCGGCGTGTTGTTCTTCCGTACTCAGCAAAAAACCGTACAGACGCTCCAATCGGGCGCGGTAGGCGGTGAATTTGTTGTAGAACATCCGGAAGAAAGACAGCGCGTTTTGCAGTCGTGCGAAGGCTTGGACAGTTTGCTGGATGTCGCCGATTTTGATTTGTCCGGCAAACAGGCGCGGAGCTTGCAAAATAATGGGAAAGAGCTTGATGCCGTTGGTAAACATATCGTTAAAGCCGCTCAGGCAGACGCTTTGCCGTGCAATGCGCCAACGGTTGCGGATGATGGCTTTAAAGCGGTCGGCAAGCTGGTCGTGTTCGTGTTTTTCGCCGTTGTAAAACGCGACGCTTTCGGCATGGTCGCGCACGCGGACAAGGGAATAACGGTAGTCGCCGTTGAGTTTTTCGTTTTCATAATTAAAACGAATCAAAGGGTTGCCTATCCACATGGCGATAAAGGTCGCCAAAATCACAAACATATAGACAAACCAAACGATGCCGTGCGGAATGTCGAAGCCGAACACGGTCAGGATGCCCGCCAAACCCCACAAAACAACGGCAAATTCCAGCGAGGTAACGACCGAATTGACCATGCCGCGCACAAATTCGATGGTTGAAGCGATGAATTCCTGCGCATCCTGTTGGATACGCTGGTCGATATTGTCCGGCGCATGGCGGCGCATTTGCAGGCGGTAGTAGTTTTTGTCGGCAAGCCAGCGTGAAGTCAAAACTTCATTCAGCCGCTCCGACCATTTAATCGCCAAGCCTTGATCGAGAAAGTCGTTGACGACGTTGTTAAACGCCCGTATCAACACCACGCCTGCATTCATCGCCGCAAACATCCAAAACGCGGAGGCATTCAAATCCTGCATCGAGTCGTAAAGCCCTTTGGACATAAAGGTGCTCAACACATTCAACCGCACTTCGGTCAGCAGCAGCGTAATCATCGCCGTAATCAGCAGCAATACTTTAACTGCACTTTTCGGCGTCAGACACAGCCGCAGGATATAGCTAAACTCGCGCCCGAAGCGCGTGTTGCGTGCAAAAAACAGAATCACCGCCGAAGCTGCGGCGACCATCAACAAGGTCTGCACCAACCAAGACGGTGAGGAATAAAGCTCGGTTTGCCATTTTTGCATGGGTGTATTCTCTAAAAGGGTCGTAAAGGCCGTCTGAAAAGGACGGCAAATTTATTAAATTATGATCACTATGAAAATAGTTTTTCAAACTGTTGTATTTTTGTATTTACAAACAGTTCTTATTTGTTTTTGTGGAAAGTAGGAATCTTATCAAATATAATCACAAAGCTAAATTACTTTGTAATTTTTTACCCGATATAAGAATTATTAATATTTCAACTCAGAAGGAATTTATGAAAAGCAAATTAGCCTTAATGCCGCTTGTGGTTGCAAGCGCATTCGCCTACGCCGCCGATGAAGCCACCCCTGCTCCCGAAGCCCATGCAGAAGTGCAGGAAGTCAAAGTCCACGCCAACGCCAAACGCGTGAAGGCCGCACGCTCGTATTCTATTGCCAGTGACGGCGATATGCGCGACCGTGTGAATTTGGGTGTATTGGGTAAAGCCAATGCCTTTACCGCTCCGATTACCGTGGTCAATTACGACGAAAAAGCCCTCAATAATACCGAAGCGCGTACTTTGGTAGATGCCGTAGCGAAAAAAGACGCTTCCGTTTGGCAGTTTGGCGGCGAAAGTAATACCTTGACCGGCCTGTATTTCCGCGGTTATCAGCTTGACTCGCGCCAATTCAGCGTCAACGGCTTGGCCGGTATGTATGGCACACAAGGTACGGCCAGCGTGCAAGTCGGCTCCGCACAACTGATTAAAGGCGCGTCCACCGCCGTAAACGGCATGGACCCTGAAGGCGCGGTATCCGGTTCCGTCAATATCGAAACCAAAAAAGCCGCCGACGAAGGCAACCGCAAAATCGGTTTGGGCTGGTTCAGCAACAACCGCGCCCAAGGTACGTTCGACTTGGGCCAACGTTTCGGCGAAAACAAAGAATTCGGCGTACGCGCCAACGGCAAACTGCGTCACGGCGACACCCCGCGCCACGGCTACAGCGAGGACAACAAAGAATTTGCCTTAAATGCCGATTATCGCGGCGAAAAACTGCGTGTGGCATTCGATTCCATCTACGCGAAACGCAAAACCAACGGCGGCCGCGCGCGTATGCAGGACATTCAAAACCTGCAAGGCCGTCTGTTTGATGCACCTGACGGTAAAACCAACCTGCTGCCTTCTTGGAACTGGCAAAACACCGTCGGCCAAACCAATATGCTGACGTTTGAATGGGATGCGTTCGACAATGCACAGATTACAGGCGGTATCGGCTACAACAAAGCGCGTTATTACGGTACGCTGATTTCCCCTACTGTATGTTTGAATGCCACCAGTACTTGTACCGATGCGCAAAACACAAACGCCAGCGGCAAAGTAACGGCCCGCAACTATGACTACAACACCGGTACTGCCCGTCTGACCGACCAATACTTCCGCACTTTAAGCATGAACCTGTCTGCGCGAGGCGAATTTGAAACCGGCCCTGTAACGCACAACTGGAGTACGGCTTTTGACCGCGTTATCCGTCAACGCGCCACTACGCGCGGTTTGTCAGCAGGCAGCAGCAGCGCGAAAATTTCTGCAAGCAGCGATATTGCAGCGCAACTTGATTCTTTCCAACCGGACTATGCAACCGATTGGGAAAGCTCTGCCAATCTTGATGCCAATATCAAAGTCAACAGCTTGGCTTTGTCCGACACACTGGGTTTTGCCGACAACAAATACCGTCTGACTTTGGGAGGTCGTTTCCAAGCGGTTGAATATACCGATAAAAAAGCAGGTCAAAGTGGCGATGCCAAACGTTTTAGCCCTATGTTTATGGCCGCATGGGTGCCGCAACCTGATTTAGTCGTCTACGGCAACTACATGGAAGACTTAGAGCCAGCCGACATTAAAACCGACGATGACGGCAATACCACCATGTCCAAACCGCGTGTCAGCCGTCAGTTTGAAGTGGGTGTGCGTAAAAACTGGGGCAATTTCGTGACCACGTTAAACGCGTTCCAAATCAAACGTCCGGGCTACTGGCGCGGTTCTACCACCAGCAAAACAGACTTCGCGGCGTATAAAGCTTTGGGCGGCGCAGCCGGTGACGAGCAAGGCATGGAACGCAGTCGCGGTATTGAGTTCAATACATATGCGAATTTGCTCAACAATACTTTGCGTCCGACTTTGGGTCTGATGTATCTGCAATCGACCGTGAAAGACTATCCAAATTCACGCGATATGCTGGTTAACGGCGTACAAGTTGCCAATCCGCGCGTGATTGCCAAAGCAGGCGTGGAATGGGATACACCGTTTGCCAAGGGCTTGACCTTGAACGGCAATGTTTCGTATTTCGGCAAGTCTTACCAAGACACGCAAAAACAATACGCCTTCCCATCTTACACTTTGGTTGACGTAGGCGCGCGCTACAAAACCAAGCTCGGCAAAAATACTTTAACCGTCAGCAGCTCGGTAGAAAACCTGTTCAACAAAAACTACTGGCAGGTACAACGCGGCCAATACGACCGCAGCTTCGCCGTCGTCGGTATGCCGCGTACTTACTGGCTGAAAGCGGAATTGGATTTCTAATCTGATTTCGGTTTGACCGTAATAGCAGGCCGTCTGAAAGGGAATGATAAAAAGCAAAATTTGTTTTTTATCCCTTTTCAGACGGCCTGATTTGATTGCTTTATGTTTTTTGCTTGAAAAATCTTACATGTTTTTTATGGATTTCACGCGAAACAAGGTTAATATTCCATTTTCACAATACATCATTCGAGAAGACATATGAAAAAATCCATCAAACTGACCCTGTGCGCCCTCGCACTCTCACTCTCCGTGCAAGCGCAAGCGGTTACCCATGCCGTGATTGAAACCAATATGGGCAACATCCAACTGGAGTTGGATGAAGTCAAAGCGCCGAAAACCGTGGCAAACTTTGTCAATTATGCCAAAAAAGGTTTTTACGACAACACGATTTTTCACCGCGTTATCGACAATTTTATGATTCAAGGCGGCGGATTTACCGAGAAAATGGTTCAAAAGTCCACCGATAAAGCCATCAACAACGAAGCATACAACGGCTTGAAAAATAACGTCGGCACCATCGCCATGGCGCGCACCGGCGATCCGAATTCCGCAACCAGCCAGTTCTTTATCAATACGGCCGACAACGACTTTTTGAATTTTAAAAGCAAAACCCCTCAAGGCTACGGCTATGCCGTTTTCGGTAAAGTTACTTCCGGCATGGACGTTGTCCGTAAAATCAGCAAAGTGAAAACAGCGACACGCGGTTTCCATCAAGATGTACCGACCGAAGCCGTGATTATCCGCAAAGTCAGCATCAAATAATTTTGATTGCTTGAATCCAAACAACAGGCCGTCTGAAACATTCAGACGGCCTGAATTTATTTATTTGATAATAAGCGGCAATTTGGGCGATAATTCAGCATCTACAATTTAAGGAGTCGATTATGCAAACCCGCCTGCCTTTTTTCGGCGTTGTCCGTGTCAGCAGTGAAGACAGAGCTTCATTTCTTCATGGCCAATTATCCAACGATATTAATAATTTAGCTTCCGGTCAGGCATGTTACGCCACATACAATACGCCTAAGGGCCGTGTGTTGGCGAATATGCTGGTCGTCAATCGCGGAGAAGATTTACTGTTGGTCATGGCGCAAGATTTGACCGAAGCCATCGTCAAACGTCTGAGAATGTTTGTCTTGCGTGCAAAGGTCGTCTTCGAGCTGATGCCTGATTTGGCAGTAAGCGGCGAGTTGGCAGACAATGCAGCACCACATCCTGCTACCGAACCGCAACTGTCTTTCCCAGCCCAAATTCAAGAAAACACCGTAGAAATCGCCTTGCCGCACACAGGCCGTCTGAAAATTTCAGCAGCCGAAAACGCAGCAGAATATCAAGCAGAAGCCGAAAACGCATGGAGCCTGCACGAAATCCGCAGCGGCTATCCGTGGATTTGCGCCGCAACCAAAGAAGCGGCTGTTGCCCAAATGCTCAACCAACACATCATCGGCGCCGTTCATTTCCGTAAAGGCTGCTACCCCGGCCAAGAAATCATCGCCCGTGCCCAATACCGAGGTCAAGTCAAACGCGGTCTGGCCGTATTAAGCGGAGATTCCTTAGAAGCTGCCGGTATTGCCGTCAAAGTCGGCGAGGAAGAAGCAGGCGTTATCCTCAATACGGCACTGACTGAACAAGGCAGCCTCAGCCTCGCCGTTATCAAGTTTTCCGCAGCAGAAGCAGCATTGACCGATGCAGACGGTAATGCTTTGAAACAGGAAGAACTGTTTTTTACAGTTGAGAAAGATTGATTGTTAGATGATTGAATAAAAAGCTTAAATATTAGCTTGAAATGAAAACAAAAAGGCCGAGACCTTTGCAAAATTCCTTTCCTTCCGACAGCCGAGATCCAAACAAAGATTTTCGGCTGTTTTTGTTTCAAATATCCACTGATTCTACCCAAATCCCCCCTTAATCCCCCTTGGATACCTGATTAATCAGGCATCCGGGCCGCCTTTTAGGCAGCAACAGGCACACTTAGCCTGTTGGCGGCTTTCAACAGGTTCAAACACATCGCCTTCAGATGGCTTTGCGCACTCACTTTGATCAGCCCGAAATAGGCTGCCCGGGCGTAGCGGAATTTACGGTGCAGCGTACCGAAGCTTTGTTCGACCACATAACGGGTCTTCGACAAATATCGGTTGCGTTTGGTTTGTGCTTCCGTCAGCGGACGGTTGCGGTGGGCTTTACGCATAATGCCGTCTAACAACCGATGCTCTTTCAGATGTTGCCGGTTTTCCTTACTGTCGTAGCCTTTGTCGGCATAGACGGTCGTGCCTTCGGCAATACCCTCCAACAAAGGGGAAAGATGGTTGCACTCATGGACATTGGCGGGAGTGATGTGCAGTTTCTCGATATAGCCTTCCTCATCGGTACGGGTATGTTGTTTGTAACCAAGTTTGTAGAGACCGTTTTTCTTTATCCAACGGGCATCGCTGTCTTTACTCGGTGTGGCTTGGCCGCTGACTTGTCCTTCTTCATCAACTTCTATGGCCTGGCGCTGTTTGCTGCCGGCGGTCTGAATAATAGTGGCATCAACGACGGCGGCGGATGCTTTCTCTATTTTTAGGCCTTTTTCGGTCAGTTGGCGGTTGATCAGCTCCAGTAGTTCGGACAGGGTGTCGTCTTGCGCCAGCCAGTTGCGGTAGCGGCATAAGGTGCTGTAATCGGGGATGCTCAGTTCGTCAAAACGGCAAAACAGGTTGAAATCGATGCGGGTGATGAGGCTGTGTTCGAGTTCGGGATCGGAGAGGCTGTGCCATTGTCCGAGCAGGACGGCTTTGAACATGGACAACAGGGGATAGGCGGGACGGCCGCGGTGGTCTCGGAGGTAACGGATTTTTTGACGATTCAGGTATTGTTCGATCGGTTGCCAATCAATCACCTGATCCAACTTCAATAGCGGGAAGCGGTCGATGTGTTTGGCAATCATGGCTTGTGCGGTTTGCTGGAAGAAGGTACTCATGAAAAATCCCCTAAATGTCTTTGTGGGAATTTAGGGGATTTTGAGGAATTTTGCAAAGGTCTCAGGCCGTCTGAAATTCAGACGGCCTTTGATATTGAGTTTTGTTGGTACATGACTCAAGCTGCGTTTGCTGCTAACTGGATTACGGCATGGTTTGGAATCATTCGGTAGCAACAAAAACCGCGTGCGTGCGTACCGCACACACCCTACACCTTAATCTTAAGGTTTGCGTCGCCCACAGGTAGGGTGTGTGGCGTAGCCACGCACGCGGTTGGTGGGAATGCAGGCTACGGCTTGCTTAATACGGCACTGACTGAACAAGGCAGCCTCAGCCTCGCCGTTATCAAGTTTTCCGCAGCAGAAGCAGCATTAACCGATGCAGACGGCAATGCTTTGAAACAGGAAGAACTGTTTTTTACGGTTGAGAAGGAATAACTAGCTTTAATATCTAAGATTCAAATAAAAGGGCGTGTGTGAATTGCGCCCTTTGAAAATTTATTTAAAAATTTGATTTGCTACATCTCGTGCGAAATTTTTACCTGCACGATAATCGCTACTTGTTTTAGAAATGGTTGCAGTGTATCTGCCATCATTGGAAAAAACAAATTTATGATGTTTTCCTTCATCTGAATGATCAAACCCTAAATTTTTTAACTCCTCTAAAGTCTTAGGAGTCATTTTTTGGTAATCATTCATAATACGTTTAAGTCTATCTTGTTTTATGATTCGAAAATCTTTTTTTTCATCTAATTTATTATGATTAAATAAGTCATACAATATATGATATTTTCTAGAATCCTCTTTTGTGTTATTTTCTAAAGTATACTTTAAAGCATCTACTACAAAACTTCGGATTTCATAATCGTATAGATCTTGTTCATTTCCATAGTTTAAGACTCCTTGGGAGCGACTAAAATTAGTAGAATTTAATCTTCGATTCTCTGCTTCTAGCTTTGCAATTTCTTTATTTGCCTCTTCTAGTCTTTCTTCTTTGATTCTTAATTCATCATCAAATGCATTAATATATTCTTCTACGTTTACATCAGTAGAATTTTTTCTTAATTGATCAATTCTTTGTTTTGAAATACATTCTTTTAAATATAACCAATTGCATTGTGTTGTCTGTCTTTTGTTGAGTAGTGCTTGAATAATATCCTCTTGGATATTACGTTCTAACTTATTCGGCGTATCAATAGAATCAGTAAGGAAATATGATTTTCGTCCATTTTGAGGCCAGTAAACGCCAATTGTACCATTAAATACATTTTTAGCATTTGAGAGGCTTCTTAATTTCATAGAGAACTTACGGCTTGGTTCTACAATTACATGCGCATTTCCAGAAAGGTTTTTAGCAATTTTTTTGTAATCTATTAGATGTTGATTTGATTCAGGATCATAACTAATGTAGACAATAGGCAAAATATTTTCTGCTACATCTTGAATCAATGCTGCAGCAATTTCTTCTTCACCTTCTTTTAAAAGAATTGCCTTATCTGAGACAGGAATTTGTCCATCCATACCTCCACTATATTCTTTTAGAATTTGTTTAATAATATATGGCTTTTTAGCCTTAGGTATTTGCAAGGAAGCTTGAGATAATTCACAACTTAATTGAATACTAATAAAATGTTGGTTATGATTTTTAGACGAAACAATAGTTGTCACCCAAGTAGTATTATCTTTGTCTTGTTTTGAGAATCTAATCCCCCCAATTGAAGAAGATATATTTGGAAAATTTGCATATCCAAATTCTACTTTTTCATTTCCTTTTTCAATAATTTCATCAGTTTTGTCAAGTAGTCCATTAAAGTCATCTTTTGATAAGATGTAATGCTTACTACCAATAATCCAATCGCACGCTAATTGCAAAATTTTTTTTACTTCTAATTTATCAGGTAATGGGAATTCAAAAGAGTGAATTAGCATATGTATCCCTTTATTATTAAGAAAATATTAGAATGCCAATCAAATGATAATTTTTGATTGGCATATTTAAAATTCATCAATTCAGATTAAATGAGTTTTTCATTTATCCAATTTTCAATGCTTACCAACATTTCAGGCAATTTGTCGGCATCTGTACCACCGGCTTGCGCCAAGTCAGGACGGCCGCCGCCTTTGCCGCCGACTTGTTCGGCTGCAAATTTAACCAGATCGCCTGCTTTGACTTTGCCAGTCAACGGTTTGGATACACCGGCGCACAGGGAGACTTTGCCGTCGTTTACTGCCGCCAAAAGAATCACGGCGTTGTCGGATTTGCCGGTTAAATCGGTAACGATTTCGCGCAGGGCTGCGGCATCGGCTTCGATTTGGGCGGCAACGAGTTTGGCTGCGCCCAGGTCTTTTGCGTTGTCCAAAAGTTTGGCGCCTGCGTGGACGGCGAGTTCGGCTTTGGCGCGTGCCAATTCTTTTTCCAGTGCTTTGGCGTGTGCTGCGCCTGCTTGGATTTTCGCCAGTACGTCTTTTTCGGTTTGGGCTTTGGTTTCGGCAATAATGTCTTTAACCAAACGCTCTTGCTCTTGCGCCCATTTGAGTGCGTTCAGGCCGGTGATGGCTTCGATACGGCGCACGCCTGCGGCAATACCGCCCTCGCTGATGATTTTGAAGAGGCCGATGTCGCCGGTGCGTGAAACGTGTGTACCGCCGCACAATTCGGTAGAGAAACCGCCCATTTGCAGTACGCGTACTTCGTCGCCGTATTTTTCGCCGAAGAGCATCATGGCGCCGGTTTTTTGGGCATCTTCCATGCTCATAATGGCTGCGTTGACGGCAACGTTGGCCAAGATGGCTTCGTTGACGCGGCGTTCGACTTCGGCGATTTCTTCGGCAGTTACTGCTTGAGGATGGGAAATGTCGAAACGGGTGGATTCGGCGGTAACCAAAGAGCCTTTTTGTTCAACGTGCTCGCCCAATACATCGCGCAGGGCTTTGTGCATCAAGTGGGTTGCGCTGTGGTTGCGCATATTGGCATTGCGGATTTCGTCATCCACTTTGGCGGTAACGCTGTCGCCGACTTTCAGACGGCCTGAAGTTTGTACGCCGAATTGGCCGAATACGGCCGCTTTGATTTTTTGGGTATCGCGTACTTCAAAGCGGTTTTCACCTGCGAAGATATAGCCGACGTCGCCGACTTGGCCGCCGGATTCTGCATAGAACGGGGTAAAGTCGATAACGACGGCACCTTCGTCACCTTCGTTCAATTCGTTGACTTGCTCGCCGTCTTTGTAAAGGGCGAGGACTTTGGATTCGGTTTGGCGTTCGCTATAACCTTTAAACTCGGTATCTTGACCGTCGTAAGGCAGTTGGGCGTTGGCTTTGAAGCTTTGTGCGGCGCGGGCGCGGGCGCGTTGGGCTTCCATTTCGCGGTTGAAACCGTCTTCGTCCAAATCGATACCCAATTCGCGCGCCATGTCGGCGGTTAGGTCGTAGGGGAAACCGTAGGTGTCGTAGAGTTTGAAGATGTGTTCGCCGCCGATAACGAGTTTGCTGTTGGCGATGTTGTTCATCAAGTAGGTATTCAAGGCTTCGGCAAACTGTTTTTCCGCGTCGGGAATATGGGTGGTTTCCAAAGCAGCCTGCAAATCGATATACATGCCTTCGTTCAGGCTGCCTGAAACTCGAGGACGGATAACGATTTGCTTTTTGCCCGGAGCAACACGGGAAGCGGCGGTAAATTCCACACCATCTGCAGTTTTCAATGTCAGTGGTTTGCCCACACCGTCTTGCGGCAGCAGGCTTTCCAGTTTCAGGAATTTCATGCCGTTGAGCACTTGGTTGAACAAGCCCATGCCTTTTTCCAGCGTTTCGCCGAAGCGGCTTTCTTCCGCGCGCAAGGCTTCCATAATCTGTGTCTGTTTCTCTTTCAACTCAGGATACGCATCACCCATTACTTTGACTAAATCGGGCACGAGTTTGTAGAAAAACGCCTGTTTCTGACCGAGTTTGTAACCGTGGCGTACGGCGCGGCGGATAATGCGGCGCAATACGTAGCCGCGGCCTTCGTTGGAAGGCAATACGCCGTCTGCAATCAAGAAGGAGCAGGAGCGGATGTGGTCGGCGATGACTTTCAGGCTGGGTTCTTCCATGCTGAATGGTGCGCCGGTTTCGCGGGCAACGGCTTTGAGCAGGTCTTGGAACAAGTCGATTTCGTAGTTGCTGTGAACATGCTGCATGACGGCGGCCATGCGCTCCAAGCCCATGCCGGTATCGACGGAAGGCTTAGGCAGCGGATTCATATTGCCTTGTTCGTCGCGGTTGAACTGCATGAATACGCAGTTCCAAATTTCGATCCAGCGGTCGCCGTCTTCTTCAGGGCTGCCCGGAATGCCGCCCCAGATTTCTTCGCCGTGGTCGTAGAAAATTTCGGAGCAAGGGCCGCAAGGGCCGGTGTCGCCCATTTGCCAGAAGTTGTCGGATGCGTATTTCGCGCCTTTGTTGTCGCCGATGCGGACGATGCGCTCGGCAGGCATACCGATTTCGTTCAACCAGATGTTGTAGGCTTCATCGTCTTCTGCGTAAACGGTCGCCAACAGTTTGTCTTTGGGGATGTTCAACCATTCGGGAGAAGTGAGGAATTCCCAAGCGAAGTGGATGGCGTCGCGTTTGAAGTAGTCGCCGAAGGAGAAGTTACCCATCATTTCAAAGAAGGTGTGGTGACGGGCAGTGTAGCCGACGTTTTCCAAGTCGTTGTGTTTGCCGCCTGCGCGTACGCATTTTTGCGCGGTAGTGGCGCGGTTGTAGGGGCGTTTGTCGAAGCCGAGGAATACGTCTTTAAATTGGTTCATGCCTGCGTTGGTAAACAGCAGGGTCGGGTCGTCGTGTGGCACGAGCGAGGAGGAGCGGACGATGGTGTGGCCTTTAGATTCGAAAAATTTCAGGAATTTTTGGCGTAGTTCGGTGGTTTTCATAATGTCTCGATAAAATTTTGTACAAAGATTTCAGACGGCCCGGACGGCGCGTTGAGATTAAAAACGAATGGGCGTTATCTTACCGCAAAACCATATTTCAAGCTATCGGCAGAAAGGTTTTAAGTTGGCGGCAAGCTGTCTTTCAGACGGCCTCAAGCAGGTCGATATCTTTTAACAATGAAGCCTATCCGCCCCGGCTTGCCTGCTTTATAATGCCTTTCTCTTTTCAACCGGATACGCAAGGAATGATAATGGCCAAACATCTGCCCCTCATCGTACTGACTGCGCTGGCATTGGCCGGCTGCGGCGGCTCGGACAAAAACTCTGCCGACAAGGCGGCGCAAACCGATAATCAAAAGGTATTGAGCATTTACAACTGGTCGGAATATGTTGATCCCGAGACGGTTGCCGCGTTTGAAAAAAAACACGGTATCTCAGTAACTTATGATGTATATGACAGCGATGAAACGCTGGAGAGCAAGGTATTGACCGGCAAGTCGGGTTACGACATCGTGGGTCCTTCCAATGCGTTTGTCGGTAGGCAGATTAAGGCAGGTGCGTATCAGAAAATCGACAAATCCCTGATTCCCAACTATAAAAATCTCAATCCACAACTGATGAAGCTGATGGAAGGCGTTGATCCGAATCATGAATATGCCGTTCCATTTTATTGGGGGACTAACACCTTCGCCATTAATACCGAGCGTGTGAAAAAGGCTTTGGGTACGGACAAATTACCGGACAATCAATGGGATTTGGTGTTTAACCCCGAATACACGTCCAAACTCAAGCAATGTGGCATCAGCTATTTGGATAGCGCAGCGGAGATTTATCCTATGGTGTTGAACTATATGGGTAAAAATCCAAACAGTAGCGAAACGGCGGATATTAAGGCGGCTACGGAAGTCTTGAAGAAAAACCGTCCGTACATCAAGCGTTTTACTTCGTCCGGTTTTATCGATGATTTGGCGCGCGGCGATACTTGCGTAACAATTGGTTTTGGCGGCGATTTGAACATTGCCAAACGTCGTGCCGAAGAAGCGGGCGGCAAGGAAAAAATCCGTGTGATGATGCCGAAAGAAGGCGTGGGGATTTGGGTGGATTCGTTTGTGATTCCGAAAGATGCCAAACACGTGGCCAATGCCCATGCATATATCAATGATTTCTTAGATCCTGAAGTTGCGGCGAAAAACGGCAATTTTGTTACTTATGCGCCGTCCAGCAAACCAGCTCAGGAGCTGATGGATGAAGAGTTTAGAAACGACAATACGATTTTCCCGACTGATGAAGATTTGAAAAACAGCTTTATCATGGTGCCTATTCAGCCGGCGGCGTTGAAATTTATGGTCCGTCAATGGCAAAGTGTGAAAGCAGGAAAATAAGCTGATTTGAACATATTAAGGCCGTCTGAATGGTGTAACCGAAATTTTTGATTTCGTTTTACGGCTGTTCAGACGGCCTTTGGTTTGTGTCAGACTGGCTTGGATAAAGTTTGAAAAAACAAAGGGCGTGTCTATCAATCACGCCCTTTGTGTTTGTTTCAGACGGCCTTAGAATTTCACGCCTTTATGCAGGGCGACGATGCCTGCGCTCATGTTGTGGTAATCCACACTGTCGAAGCCTGCATCCAGCATCATTTGTTTCAAGGTTTCTTGGTCGGGGTGCATACGGATGGACTCGGCGAGGTATTGGTAACTGTCGGCATCTTTGGCAATCAGTTTGCCCATAATCGGCAACAGTTTGAAAGAGTAGAGGTCGTACACGCCTTCCAAAGGTTTGTACACTTTGGAGAATTCCAACACCAGCAGGGTGCCGCCCGGTTTCAATACGCGGTACATTTCTTTCAGCGCGGCATCTTTGTGCGTCATGTTGCGCAGGCCGAATGCGACGGAAACCAGATTGAAATAGTTGTCGGGGAACGGCAATTTTTCAGCGTCTGCCAACGATACAGGCAGAATCATGCCTTCGTTGAGCAGGCGGTCGCGGCCGACGGTCAGCATGGAGGAGTTGATGTCTGTCAGCCAAACTTCACCTTCTTTGCCCACACGTTTCGCCCAGCCTCGGGACAAATCGCCTGTACCGCCGGCGATGTCCAATACTTTGTCGCCTTTTTTCAGGCGGGCGGTATTGATGGTGAAATGTTTCCAAACACGGTGCAGACCGCCGGACATTACGTCATTCATAATGTCGTAGTTTTTTGCCACGGAGTGGAAGACTTCGGCAACTTTGCCTGCTTTTTCGTCTTCGTCAACGGTAGTGAAGCCGAAATGGGTTTTGTGGTCGCTCATAGTGTCTGCCTTCTTAAAATAACACGGATTCAGGTATCGAATACGTCGAAATCGCCAACCACTTTCGACGCGGGAAATATAGTTTGTGCCTGCCGCTCCAGCATCAGGCGTTGTTCTTCTTCGGTATAACGTGCACTGATGTGGGTCAGGTAAAGTTGTTTCACATTGGCCTGCAAAGCCAGCTTGGCGGCATTGGATACGGTTGAATGGAACACTCGTTTCGCTGTCTTTTCATCGCCTGCCGCAAAGGTTGCTTCATGCGCCAAAACGTCTGTGTTTTGCGCGGTGCGTACTGCCTGCGGACAGGCTTTGGTATCGCCGAAGATGGCCACTTCTCGGCCTTTTTTGGGCGGGGAGAGGGACGCTTTGCCGTCAATCGTCCTTCCGTCATCCAAGCTTACGGTCCGCCTTTTTTTCAGACGGTCTTTCCGCCGCAACCGCCGCTACCGCAGGAATGCGTGTGTTTGGGTTTCAAATCTTCGGCACTTGGCGTTCTGGACGCACCGGCTTTTTCGAGGCGGTCGAGATAGTCTTGCCAAAGCGCATCTTGATTGTGCGCCAGTCGGTAGAGATAGTCCCAGTCGTAAAGGCCGCTGTCGTGGCCGTCTGAAAAAGTAATTTTCAAGGCGTATTGGCCGACGGGGTCTAAATCGGTAATGCTGACTTCGGCTTTGCCTGTTTGCAAAACATCTTGGCCGGCACTGTGTCCGCGCACTTCCGCGCTGGGCGAGTACACGCGCAGGTATTCGGCAGGAAGGCTCTTGGCACCGTCAACATAGACCAAAGTCAGTACGCGCCGCTCTTTTTGGAGGCGGATTTCTTGTGGAATTTTATCGGCTTGGGTCATGTCATGCTCCGTTCTTTTTACGCAAATAGGCAACGCGTACAGAAAAAATACCGCCAAGTACGGCAAACAGCACGATTGCGTAGAGTGAAAACCGTATCAGGCTCACTTGGGTGTCCGCCGTCAGCCCCAAAGGCAGCAACATGACGGCAACGAACAGTAAAAACGCGGCCAACATGGCGGCAATGCTGGCAAAGGCATAGCGGGTATTGGCTGCTGTTTGCGGATGTTTGGTCATGTTAGATAGCTTGCCGTAGGGTGGTGAGGCGGTATTTTATCAGTTTTTTGGTGCTTCATGCCGTCTGAAAACGGCTTTATTTCCATAAATAAAGTGTAATGGCGCGCCTGTCTTCGCCTTCGGGCATTAAGCGGATGCTGCTGCCTTTGCTTCCGTTGACACGGATAATGATACCGCCGGCCTGCCGCTCGATGATGTCGAGTTGGGTGTCGCGGTTCATGCGGTAGTTGTAGCGTTCGCATTGCTTCAAGCACCAAAAATCCTGCCAATGGATAAAATATTTTTGTCCGGATTCGATGGCCAGCGTTTCGCCGCCTTTGACGATGAAATAAGGATAATCGGGTTTTTGCGTGCTGAATGTCCATTCGGCCGTTCTGTTTTTTCCGTTTTGACGGTATTGGAACACGGCACGGTAGTCGGTGTCGTATTCCAAGGGCTGTAAAGGAAACAGCGCAAATTGGCGTTCGGTCAGGAGGCGGTTTGGGTCATTATCTTTATCTAAGATTTTGACGTCTTTGATTTCTTTTGTGTCCTGATACAGTTTGAACGAACGCATTTTGACCGGAGGCGATTGTTCGGAGAAGGCGATGCTGACCGGATTGCCGGTCATTTCATAATGCGGCATAGGGTCGGGACGCTCGCCATGGAAAACCGGCGAAGCGAAATTGCCTTGCGGATAGGTGATGTAAGGCCGGGTTTTGCGGTTGGAAATTTCGGCCGCATAAACAATGGCATGACCATGACAGGCATCTTGATAAAACGAACGGCTGAGGTCGGATAGGGGGCGGTTTTTTTGGCAGAGGCTGTTGAATCTGCTGTCGCCCTGATTGATGCTCAACGCGATTTGTTTGCCTTGAGATTCAAATGCCGCACCGGCTTCGTCGATATTTTGATCAAGCAAGGAGAAACGGTGGTAAATCGCCGTCATCAGGTTGTCCAGCTGATGTTGGGCAGGTAGGTGGTCGTTGATTTTTTCGTTTGGTGGGTGCTGGCCGGTACTGACGTTTTCGTGTACGCCTTTATAGGCATAACCGGCTTTGCGCGTGCGGTCTGATGGGCGTTGGCCCGTGTAAAAGGGATTGCGTGTATTGTGTTCGTCATGTCCGTCGTCAGGGTTTTGCAGCAGATAGCGGGCATGATTGCGCGCGGCGTGTTCGAGAGTGGCCGAGTGCGCCAGTGCGGGCAGATTGGCTGAGGTGCGGAGGAAGTTTAAATACGCCAAGGCGTCAAAATCGGCAACGGCAGTACGATTTTGCGGCGCTTGGGCGTAGATGAGCTGGTCTTCGGAATAGCGGTGGGTTTCGTAGTATTGGAATATGCCGAGGGCGACGGCGAAACCACTCAGCCAGTAAAGAATGTGTTTCATTATATGTACTGCGTTCAGATGGCCTTGAGCTGCGGCTCTTTCCCCTTGAGACTCATGCCGCTGAATGATTATTTTGATGGCGGTTTGACTTGGAATGCTTCAGGGTGGGATTTGAAATATTCGACAGCGACAAACCCGCTGCCAATAATAATCAACAGGGCAATGGCCATGCCGATCATCGCTAAAATGAATTTGTCCATATTGGTCCGTTTGAATGAAGGCCGTCTGAAACACTTGGAAGCGTTCAGACGGCCTTAAAGTCAGGTTAATTAACGTTCGATTTGCGATACGTCGCGTACTGCGCCTTTGTCGGCGGAAGTCGCCATCGCGCCGTAGGCACGCAGGGCTGCGGAGACGTAGCGGTCGCGGTTTTCCGGTTTCCACGCTTTGCTGCCGCGTGCTTCCATCTCGGCACGGCGCGCGGCAAGCTCTTCATCGGAAATGACAAGGTGGATGCTGCGGTTTGGAATGTTGATTTCGATGGTGTCGCCTTCGTGTACCAAACCGATGGCGCCGCCTTCTGCCGCTTCAGGCGAGGCGTGGCCGATGGACAGGCCAGAAGTACCGCCGGAGAAGCGACCGTCGGTCAGGAGGGCGCAGGCTTTGCCCAAACCTTTGGATTTCAGGTAAGAAGTCGGGTACAGCATTTCTTGCATGCCCGGGCCGCCTTTAGGGCCTTCGTAGCGGATGATGACGATGTCGCCGGCGACGATTTGGTTGCCCAAAATGCCTTCGACTGCGTCTTCTTGGCTTTCAAACACGCGGGCGCGGCCGGTAAATTTGAGGATGCTCTCGTCCACACCTGCGGTTTTTACCACGCAACCGCGTTCTGCAATATTGCCGAACAATACTGCCAAGCCGCCGTCTTGCGAGTAGGCATGTTCGACATCGCGGATACAGCCTTTTTCACGGTCGAGGTCGAGGGTTTTCCACATACGGTTTTGCGAGAACGCCTGAGTGGTGCGCACGCCGCCGGGCGCGGCTTTGAAACGCTCGATGGCATGGGTGTTTTCAGGGTTGGTCACGTCCCATTTTTCAATCGCATCTTTCAGGGTCGGCGCGTGGATGGTGTACACGTCGGTGTGCAGTTTGCCTGCCTTGTCCAATTCTTTCAGGATGGCGAAAATGCCGCCTGCGCGATGCACGTCTTCCATGTAGTAGTCGTGATTGTTTGGCGCAGTTTTGCAGATGCAAGGTACAACGCGGCTCAGGCGATCGATGTCGGCCATTTTGAAATCCACACCCGCTTCGTTGGCGACGGCGAGCAAATGCAGGATGGTATTGGTAGAGCCGCCCATGGCGATGTCCATGGTCATGGCGTTTTCAAACGCTTTTTTGGTGGCAATGCTGCGCGGCAACACGGTTTCGTCGTCTTGCTCGTAGTAGCGTTTGGTGATTTCGACAATCATGCGGCCGGCTTCGAGGAACAATTCTTTGCGGCCTGCGTGGGTGGCAAGGTAGGAGCCGTTGCCCGGCAGGGAAAGGCCGAGTGCTTCTGTCAGGCAGTTCATAGAGTTGGCGGTAAACATACCGGAGCAGGAGCCGCAGGTCGGGCAGGCGTTTTGCTCGACTTCTTCGACTTGTCTGTCGCTGATATTGTCGTCAGCCGATTCGATCATGGCGTCAATCAAGTCCAAACGGCGTTCGGGCTGAATATTGGCCACGCCGATAACTTTACCGGCTTCCATCGGGCCGCCGGAAACGAAGATGGTCGGAATATTCAAGCGCATGGCGGCAATCAGCATGCCCGGGGTGATTTTGTCGCAGTTGGAAATGCACACCAGTGCGTCGGCGCAGTGGGCGTTCACCATGTATTCGATGGAGTCGGCAATCAGGTCGCGGCTGGGCAGGGAGTAGAGCATACCGCTGTGGCCCATGGCGATACCGTCGTCAATGGCGATGGTGTTGAATTCTTTGGCAATGCCGCCGGCTTTTTCGATTTCACGGGCAACCAGTTGGCCCATGTTGTGCAGGTGCACATGGCCTGGGACGAATTGGGTGAAGGAGTTGGCAATGGCAATAATCGGTTTGCCGAAGTCGGTTTCCATGACGCCGGTCGCACGCCACAATGCGCGCGCACCTGCCATATTGCGGCCGTGGGTAGAGGTTTTGGAGCGGTATTCAGGCATTTTTGTTCCTTTGTTTTATGCTGAGGCCGTCTGAAATAGGCTGGTAGTTTGGCGGCCCGTTGTAGAAATAACTTGGTATTTTATACCAATTACGAGCAATGAAGCACGCTATTTTGTAATAAAACTAAACTGTGTTTGCTTCACCTGAATTTGCTGCTCACTTTTTCAGACGGCCTGAAGTTTTCTTAGGATGAAACGTTGTCTTTCTCATTTGCAAAAGATGTTGGCATCAAAAAATGATATGATAGGGAACTTCTCACACTTTTAAGGATAAGACGATGAAAAAAATCATGTTTGCATTGTGTTCGGCCATGTTGGCTTCCGCTGCGTCCGCTGCTGTTTATAAAGTGGACGAATTCCATGCCAATGCCCGCTTTGCCATCGACCATTTCAACACCAGCACCAACGTCGGCGGTATTTATGGTTTGACCGGCAATTTGGAATTTGATCGTGCCAAACGCCAAGGCGCTATCGATATCGTATTGCCTTTGTCCAAACTGCAAACCGGTTCTGACCACTTTACCCAACACTTGAAATCTGCCGATATTTTCAACGCGGACAAATACCCTGAAATCCGTTTTGTATCCACCAAATTCAATTTCAACGGCAAAAAACTGCTTTCCGTTGACGGCAACCTGACCATGAACGGCAAAACTGCACCGGTGAAACTCAAAGCCGATAAATTCAACTGCTACCAAAGCCCGATGGCAAAAGCAGAAGTGTGCGGCGGCGACTTCAGCACCACCATCGACCGTACCAAATGGGGCTTGGATTATCTGGTAAGTGCCGGCATGAGCAAAAAAGTAAACATCAATATCCAAATCGAAGCAGCCAAGCAATAATCCTGCTTGATTTCAAAATAAAGGCCGTCTGAACAGCTTAGGCAGAAATCGTTGATTTCGTTTATGCCTGTTCAGACGGCCTGATGATTAAAGGCGTTTAGGATTCTTTATTTTTATCGGCTTTGGCTGCCCAATAAGTTGCCAGAAGCGAGCCGGAGATATTGTGCCACACGCTGAACAATGCGCTGGGAACGGCAACAACCGGCGCGGCGGCAAAGTGTGCGGCGGCAAGCGCGGCGCCTAAGCCCGAGTTTTGCATACCGACTTCGATGGCCAGCGTTTTTTGTGCATCATAAGGCAGGCCGGTCCATTTGGCGGCAAAGAAGCCGAGCAGATAGCCGATGCCGTTGTGGAGTACGACAACCGCGAAAATCAGCAGGCCGCTTTCAATAATCTTGCCTTTGCTGGCGCCGACAACCGCGCCGATAATCAGCACGATGGCGGCAACGGAAACCAGTGGCAGTGCGTCGGTCAGTTTTTCAGTTTTGTTGCCCAAGACTTTATGGACAATCAAGCCCAAAACGATGGGGAACAAAACCATTTTGACGATGGACATCAACATACTGCCCGCTTGGATTTCCAGCATTTCACCGGCAAGCATCAGGAAGATGGCAGGGGTCAGCAATGGGGAAATCAGGGTGGAAACCGATGTAACGGCAACCGACAAAGCCACATTGCCGCGCGCCAGATAAGTCATTACATTGGAAGCAGTACCGCCAGGGCAGCAGCCGACCAAAATCACACCGACTGCGATTTCGGCAGGCAGGTTCAACAGCTTGGCCAGCAGATAGGCGGTTGCCGGCATGATGGCGAATTGTGCAATCACGCCGATGATGACGGCTTTGGGGCGTTTGAACAAAATATCGAAGTCGGAAGGTTTGAGCGTCAAGCCCATGCCGAACATGATGATGCCCAGAAGCCAAGGAATGTAAGGGCCGACCCATTTGAAGGTGTCGGGTGCGGAAAAAGCGATGCCGGCAAAGAGTGCCGCCCAAAGGGAAAATGTTTTTCCAATAAAGTTGCTGATTTTATTGAGGATACTCATAATAATATGTTGTGAAGTTGTTTTTAAGGGAAATCAAGGATACACGCCTTAACCTTAATTTGCAAAATGACTTAAAAATAAACTAGGCCGTCTGAAAATAGAGATTGATTTTCAGACGGCCTGTAATTTGTATTTATGATATAGGCGGTATTACTCTTTTGATAAAATATTGCGCAGCCATCGGGCGGCAGGTGCGATTTCTCCGGCGAGCATCCCGGTTTCGATTTGGCTGCTGTGTTTGATGACATCGGCTGCCGCGCCATGCAGCCAAACGCCGGCACAAGCGGCCTGGAATGCCGGAATGCCTTGTGCCATCAGGCTGCCGATCATACCGCTTAAGACATCGCCGCTGCCGGCGGTGGCCAAACCGGCATTGCCGCTGGTGTTGGTATAGACCATGCCGTCAGTTGCGGCAACTAATGTATGATGGCCTTTCAATACGACAGTTGCGCCATATTTTTGGCTGATTTCGGTTACGGCTTTCTGTCTGTCGGCTTGAACTGATTGGGTATCGGTACCGAGTAGGCGGGCGGCTTCGGCCGGATGCGGTGTCAGGACGATATGTTTGTACGATTTGAGGCGTTCGGCCAATTCGGGAGAACGGGCCAGCAGTGTCAAGGCATCTGCATCGAGCAATAAAGGCCGGTCATGGTGTGTCGACAGGATTTTGGGCAGCAGCTTCTCCGATAATCCGTCCAGACCGAATCCGCAGCCGATTACCCGTGCGCTGACATCGTTGCGCTCCATCAGTTGGGTCGCAGTGGCAAGCATGATTTCAGGGCGTTCGGGAATGATGGCAAAAGGCAGCGCGGCTTGGTTGAAACCCACCCAAACCTTGCCGCACCCTTGATACATGGCGGCTGTGGCTGCTAAAACCACTGCGCCGCTCATTCCCGTTGCACCGCCGATAATGGCAAGCGTGCCGTATGTGCCTTTGTGCGACTCTTGGACACGGGGGCGGAATACGTCGGGAAATGCTAAGGCCGTCTGAAAGGCCTGAAGCGATTCGGGAAGCGTGTAGATGGGCTGCATGGCGTAACCTTCCAAGATAAGAAATTTAATTTTAAATCAGAAAGTAAAAGGTAATGAAGCAAAAAATAAAAGTTTGGGACGCACCTACGCGCCTGTTCCATTGGCTCTTGGTGTTATTGATGGGTTTTATGTGGTACAGCGCAACCCAAGGCGGCGATATGCTGGTATGGCACTTGCGCGGCGGCTTGTTGATGCTGGCTTTGGTGGCTTTCCGCTTGTGCTGGGGGATATGGGGCAGCGATACGGCAAAATTCAGCCGATTTGTGCGTCCTTTTTCCGAAATCCGCCGCTACACGCAAGGCCAAATGTCTGAAAACGAATTCGTCGGCCACAATCCTTTGGGCGCGCTGATGGTCATCGCCTTATTGGCCGCCTTGGTTTTTCAGACGGCCACAGGCTTATTTGCCGCCGATGAAAATACGTTTACCAATTCCGGTTTTTTGAATCATTTGGTCAGCGAACACGCCGGTACGCTGGCGCGAAAAATCCATGTCAATTTCTTTAATGTTTTAGCTGTTTTGGCGGGCGTACATATCGCGGCTGTTTTGCTGTACCGCTTTGTGAAAAAACAGGATTTGATTACGCCGATGATTAACGGCTATAAAACCATCGATGCCCAGCAGCCTAAATTGGCCGGAATGGGACAACTGCTTGCCGCTTTGGTGGTAGCGATTGCGTTAGCGTGCGCAGTATGGATGTTGCGCGGCTGATGTTTTAAGGCGGACACCCAAAAACAAACCGACCCCGATAGCTGCAATGGCTGTTGGGGTCGGTTGCTTTTTAGGGTTTAAAAGATGATGTTCAGACGGCCTTAACGCAACGCAAGATGCTGTGTCCGCGGCCGATGCCGTCTGAAATTTCCGCTACTTTCAATCCGGCTTTTTCAACGCAACGGATCAGGTCTTCAGAATGGAAGATTTTGCTGTTGCCGTTGGCCATGGCAGTGAAATACAGGCTGGTCATGGTCAGGCAGTAGGCGGCGGTTTCGTAGCGTTGTCTGTCCCAGAAAGGCTCCATGATGTAGAGGCTGGTATTTTCGCTCATGGATGCAGCGGCGCGTTGAAGAATGCTGGTGGCTTGTTCTTCGGTGAAACAGTCTAGGAATTGGCTCATCCAAATCGCGTCAAAACCGGTCGGGAACGGAATTTCAGGATCAAGCAGGTTGGCCGGATGGGCATGGATACGGTCTGCGCCGTTTTTGCCTTTGGTCGCTTCGCGCATCAAGCCGATTTGTTGCGGCAGATCCATGATGGTTACTTCGACTTCGGCATTGTGGTTGACGCATTGCTCCGCCCAGCGGCCGGTATTGCCGCCGACATCGAGCAATTTTTTAACCGGTTTGGCGAACACGGTGTTGAGTGCTTCGGCGAAGGAGTTGTCGGAATAATAATGGTCGAATGCAAACCATTTTTCCTGCGCGATGCTTGGCAAGGAAGACAAGCCTTCGTAAATGGTCGGCCAGTCGCCGAATACTTTCAGGCCTTCGGGCTTGCCAGTTTGTAGGGTTTTTTCCAAATCAAACATGCCTTGGTAGCAGATTTCTTGTGTGAAATCCATATTGACGCGGGCCATTTTGTCTTTGAGGACAAACCAACCGGCCTTGCTGATGAAATAGCGGTTGTCGCGAGTCAAGACAGTGCCGATGGATAGCGAAGCTTCCAGCAGGACTTGTGCCGCGTAGTTGCTGATTTTTGCTTTTTCAGCGATTTCGGCTTGAGTGAGGCCGTCTGGATGGTCGTTCAGCAGGTCCAGAATGCCAAATTTCATCATCAGGCGGGAAACTTGGAACACAATCGGTGCAAAAGCGATTTCTTGAGCCAGACGTTGAGCCTCGCCTGCGGACTGGTGTTCGTGGGAGTAGCGTTGTTCTAGGGCGGGGAAGAGTTGCATATTGTTGGTTTTCCACTAAAAAGTTAATAGGTATATTCAGACGGCCTCAAACACAATCCGTCCTGATGCACACGGATGCTCTCCGTTGTTGATTTTAAAGCTCAGTTTGTTTTTGCCTTCATCGTATTTCAGCTCTACCGACACTTCATCGTGAGGACGGATAAACTGCTGATATTTTAGATTTTCGATGCGGATGATGCGCTGTTTGCCCCATGGCTGGGGCGCGATCAGGTTGCGTACCCATTGCAGCTCGACCACGCCGGGAACCAGCGGGAAGGTGGCAAAATGGCCGCCGAAATAAACCAAATCCAAAGGCACGCGGCCGATGAAGGTTTCGCTATTGGTTTCATCGTCAGATGATGTTTTCGACCAAACGGGCGAAGTTTGGGCAACGGTAAAGGCCGTCTGAAAATCCGCCGCGGCGATTTTGGCTTGGGCGTTGCGCGGCAGGCTGTCGGTAAAACGCCAGTAGCGCGGCAGGGCGATGGTGTCCTGCGTGGCGGCTAGGTGGCGTTTGAGCGTATCGGCGACCGCAGCGCGGCCTTTCTCGCGTAAGGCGGCGATACCGTCTGCGTTCAATGCCGCCCATATGGCAATGCGTTGATGTTGCGGATGACGGCCGCAATGGGCGTCGGCAATCCAAGGATGTTGTAAAAGTTCGTGTTCGATTTGGGTCAGCGACACGCGTTTGTCCTCAAATTTAATAATACGGTCTTGGCGACCGAGTAACAGGAAACCGTCATCTTGCGGCTCGATCAAATCGGCTGTTTGACGGCGTTCGGGCGACCAAGGCGAAGAAGCCCAAAGTGCGCCTTCTTCGTTTTGCCCGATTTCCACGCCTTCGAAAGGCTGCCATTCTTGGCGTTCGCAACGTGAGGCAATCACGCCGGTTTCGGTACTGCCATAAACTTCAAACGGGCGGACGGCGGCTTGTTGCAGCAAATCCGCCGTGGCTGCAGGCAATGCGCCGCCGGCCGAGACAATGCCTGTAATTTTATGGCCGATACTTTGCCAGTTGCGGTTTTCTCCCAAGCGGTTGAGTACGGCCGGGCTGGCAATCCAAACCACTTTATCATGTGCGGCCGTGCTGGAAAGCAGGTTTTCCGGATAAACCGCCTGCTGTCGTTCCATAGTCCAACCCATTGTCAGCGCGAGTGCGAAGCGGAATGTGAAGCCGTAAAGGTGTTGCGGAATCACGCTGCCGACCACGGTTTCACCGTGTTGTCCAAATGGCAGCGTATTTGCCAAAGTCAGGGCTTCTGCCTGCATTTGCGCGGCGGTTTTCACAATAATCTGCGCTTCGCCGCTGGAGCCTGATGTTTTCAGCCACGCTTCGGCTTGGTCGGGAATCAGATGGTTTTCAGGATAGGTGCTCAGCGCTTCCGATTCTGTTTGAGTTAATACATCAGGCAAGTGCCAGATATTCAGGCCGTCTGAAGACAGCTTTTTATCTGTTGAATCCGTTAAAAACGCTTCTGCCGTTTTTCCCCATTCCAAATTGTCTTGCGCCAAATTGGGCAGCAATAAAACCTTTCCGCCAGAATACCATACTGCCAACACGGCACAGGCAAACAGCGCGGCATCGTCAAACCACAACGCGGCTGTTTGCACGTTTGCCGTTTTCAGACGACCTGACAGCCGGAAAACATCACGGTTGAAATCAGCACGTGTCCAATTCGGATGGGTGGCGATAAGGTCTTGTTGGGGTAGGTTGGGGGATAGGATTTGGGTTAGGTGCATGGGTTAATAATCGAAAAATGTATTAATAATTAAATTATGAAGAGCTTTTAGATTTAAGTTGCTCTATTTCGGAGCGTAAATTCTCATTTTCATTAAATAGTCTATTATTTTCAGAGTTTGCTTCTTGTTGGATGAGGTAAAGCTGTTCATCGTGTTTGTGCATCATCTCGTTATAATCAATTTGTGCTTGAGCCTGCATCAATGAAATTCTCTCTTCTAATTCAGCTTTTAAATCTTCGATTTTTCTTTCATAGTCTGCATGAATACTTCCTACTTCATTACTATGTATTTCTTTAAGGCTATCTATTTGATTGTTATGATTTTTTGATATTCTGTTCATTTCTTCTAATAAATTGTTTATTTGAGAATCTTTGTCACGCAACTGATCATTAAGGCTTCTGTCAGTGGCATTTTTATTTTGTAAATCTCTAAATTTTTGCTCTGTCTTTTCAATTTCTATTTTTCTTTTTCTAATTTCAGTTTCTATATCGGCTTTGATATTAAAATTTTTCTTTTTTACCCAGGAAAGAATTACATTAACACCAAGCTGTATAAGAGGAAATAAGATTGTGTAGATAATTGTTATAGCTAAGGCAAATAAAAAGCTTAGCCAAAGGGGATGAGTGCTAAAATTTTGTTCAATCAAATTAATTTTATTGTCTATTACTAAAATTCTTTCTTCAATTGTTTTTGTAGAAAGTAGAAAAATACTAATTGGTTTCCAATAAATCCATATCTTAAATACCAAAAAAGCAATGAAAAATGTAATAAATGTAGGAGTTTTTATTTTTTCCTCTTGCACTTTTAAAAAATTGGATAGTAATTCTTTTATAGTTTCCATAATGGTGGATAGCAAATATTGTGATTTCAAAAATCAAGATAATCAGTGATTGGTATAGATTGTAATCATCATTTTTGTAATGGAAGGTAAGGTAAAAGCATGTATATGATGCTTTTCAGACGACCTACACCTTCAATACGGCTTTCCGATATACCCACTCTCCGGCAAATAAGATTCCCATTAACACATAAGACACGATGCCGGTATAAGCCGCCCACCAATCGTAATATTGCAAGCCTGCCAAAATGGCGGCGGTTGCGCCGTTTAAGATAAAGAACGCGCACCAGATTTGCGTAACGCGCCGGGTGTGGCGCACGCCTTCGGGCGGCAGGTCGGGGTGTTGCAGTCGGGCGAGGCGTTCGATAACGGTTTGTTTGGCAAACAGGCTGCCGCCGAAAACGGCAAGCATCAGCGCGTTGACGGCGACGGGATACCAATACATCGAGTCAGGCCGTCTGAAAACCAGTACCGCCGCAAAAAAAGCGGCAAGGATAATCGCCGTAATGCGTTGGGCTGTGGTTTGCGGCATGGCGGCGCGTATCAGCCATAACACACACATGGCCGCTGCAAGCCAGAAAAATGCGCCGTTTTCCCTGCCGTAATACCATAGGAGCGGATACGCGAGGCTGGCAAGGGTCAGTAGGAGTTTTCCTAATATTTTCATGGTTGCGATTGATTTTCAGACGGCCTTGCGGATTGACAAGGCCGTCTGAAAATATGCTGATTCAAAGCAAAATCAGGAATCTTGTTGTACTTTCAAAACCGCTTGAACCACGTCTTCTACGGTACGCACATTGCGGAAGTCTTCGGCTTGCAGTTTGCGGCCGGTTTCGCGTTTGATGTGGTCGATAAGGTCGATGGCATCGATGCTGTCGATTTCCAAATCTTCGTAGAGGTTGGTTTCGGGTTTGATGCGTTCCGGTTCGATTTCAAACAGGTTAACCAGTGCATCGGTCAGCAGGGTGCGTACTTCTTGTTCGGTCATCTTCTCTCTCCCTTATGCTTGGCGGCTCTTGACGAACTCGGCCAGTGTTTTGACGTTGGCGAAGTTTTCGCGCAGGTTGTCGTTTTCACCGTCGAGCTGGAAGCCGAAGGTTTTTTGTACGGCCAAACCAAGTTCCAATGCATCAACCGAATCCAGACCCAGGCCGTCGTCGCCGAAAAGCGGATCTTCGCTGCCGATGTCGGCAACGGTAATGTCTTCCAGACCTAAGCTGTCGATGATTAATTGTTTGATTTGGTTTTCTAAATTGCTCATGTGGTTTTCCTTGTAAAATAGTCTTGCAGGTATTCGTTTAAACGCCTTGCGGCGATGGGCAGGGGTTTTTCCGCCAGCCATTCTTCCGGCAGGATGTCGTCGCCGACGGTAATTTCATAATGAATTTTTTGTGGTGGGATTTTGTACCACGGTTGCCCCTTTTTGAAATTGGGCGGCGTCATCTTGATGCACACGGGCGTGATGACCGATGCGCTGCGCAAACCGAGCGATACGGCGCCGCGGTGCATTTTAACCTGTCCGTCCCAACCTGTGCGCGTGCCTTCGGGGAAAATCAGCATACTTTGCCCGCTTTTGAATACGGCGTCGATTTCTTCCAACATTTCCATGCTTTCGTCGTTGGGGATGTAGCCTGAAGCGATAATTTGGCTTTTCATGCTGGGGTTGTGCAGCAGGTCTTTTTTGACCAACACGTTCGGGTCGGGGAAGTGGCTGATCAGTAAAACAACATCCAAAAGCGAGGGATGGTTGGCAAGGATGAGCTGACCGGGTCTGCCGAGTTTTTCCAAGCCGTTGAAGCGGACGCTCAATACGCCTGACCATTGCAGGTAGCCGACAAAGAAACGCCAAACTTTGCCTATCATGCGTCTTGCTTCAAGTTGGCGTTTGATCTCGCCTTTAGTGGACTTGAGCGTATAGGGCAAGAGTGCGATTTTGAACAATACGCCTGCAACGCCGAAGAGGATGAAGCCGAAGAGTGTGGCAAAAAAGCGACGGAAATAGTCTAAAGTCTTCATGCGTTTTTCTGCCAGTGCCAGTTTCTACCGATATAGTGTTGCGTGTGTTGTCGGCCGTCTGAAAGCAGGAAGCGTACCCACTCCAAGCTGCTCCAATAGGGCTCGACTGTTGTATCGTTAAGGTTTTCAGACGGCCTTGCGGATGCGGTTTCCAAGCTTAAGGTATAGTCTTCGCCCTTTGTGATTACCAGTGCCAATGCATAGGCAAACGGCGCACGTGTAGCCAAGACGGGATAGTCTTCGGACAACGGATCATCGGCGACAATCACTAAAACGGATGGCGCGCCGTCTTGCAAAAGCGCAAATGCCTCGGTCAGCGCGGTTTCAAAGGAATCGGCGGCAACGGCCAAGGCAGTATGCTCACTCATGTCTTTACGCAACATCGACCATTGCCCAATCGTTGCGTTGTGGACGGACAGGCCGAATGAGGTCGGCGACACGGTATGCGTGTTCAAAAGCTCTTGCCACAATTCAAAGCTGCGGTTGCTTTCGCCGTCGTGCGAAACGTACACCGGGACGCTTTCAGGATATTGGTCGGCCAGATTCCATGCGGCATCGCAAACCAAGCGTGCCGCTTTTCCCAGGCGGCGGCGTTGCATTGGCGGTAAAAAGGAGAGCGCGGGTTTGCACTCCGGCAGTGAGGCGGTATCGAGTTTTCCCTGCGCCCAGTCCTGCCATTGCTCCGGCGTACTGATTTTGCTGGAGGAGGCCTGCCATGCGGCGATATTGAAGCTGAAACGGCAAACGTTTTGAGGCATGATGTCTTTCAATGTTTTACATTTTCATACATTGTAATGAAATGGGTTAGTAAAAGCTAGGCTCTGTTATAATGCATATTGTAACGTAATTTATTCCCGGATGACATTTTATGCCTTCAATACCGAGTGCCCCGATTTATGATGTAGCTTCGCTGCTTCCTCACAGCGGACATATGGTGCTTATCGATTGTGTGAAAGAATTTGGCGATGACTACACGGTTTGCCGTGCGCCGGTTGGCGACAAGCATATTTTGCTGCAGGACGGCGTGTTGCCGTCTATGGCTTATATGGAATTGATGGCGCAGGGCATAGGCGCGTTTGCAGGCATTGAGGCTTTAAAGGCCGGAGAGCCTGTACGCTTGGGTTTTTTATTGGGAACGCGCAAGCTGGATTTGTTTGCCGATTCCGTGCCTGTCGGTACTGAGCTGGAAGTCAGGGCGCATGTGTCCATTCAGGATTTGGGCGGCATGGGTGTATTTGATTGTGAGTTGCGCTGGACGGACGCGCCGGAAGATGTGAAGCCTCTGTTGCCGCCAGACGGTTTGCTGGCAAAAGCCTCTTTAAATGTGTACAGTCCTAAAGACGGTCAAGTCATTTAAACCGTTTACAAGGCCGTCTGAAAAGACAAAGATTCAGACGGCCTGTCGATATAGTGAGAAAACGTATGAGTGAAACTATTTTAATTACAGGGTCTAATCGCGGTATCGGCAAAGCCGTCGCACTCGGTTTGGCGCAGGACGGTTTTGATATTGTCGTCCACTGCCGCAGCCGCCGCGATGAAGCGGAAGCTGTCGCGGAAGAAATCCGTACATTGGGTAGAAATGCACGCGTGTTGCAGTTTGACGTGTCCGACCGCGAAGCCTGCCGAGAAATTTTGACTGCCGACATTGAGGCAAACGGCACATATTACGGCGTGGTGCTGAATGCCGGCCTGACGCGCGACAATGCGTTTCCTGCGTTTACAGATGATGATTGGGATTTGGTGCTGCGTACCAATTTGGACGGTTTTTATAATGTGTTGCACCCTTTAACCATGCCGATGATCCGCCGCCGCAAAGCCGGACGGATTGTGTGCATGGCATCGGTGTCCGGTTTGACGGGCAACCGCGGTCAGGTCAATTACAGCGCGTCCAAAGCGGGCTTGATCGGCGCGGCAAAAGCTTTGGCGGTTGAATTGGCAAAACGAAAAATTACCGTTAACTGCGTGGCACCGGGCCTTATCGATACCGATATTATCGATGAGAACGTACCTGTCGAAGAAATCTTAAAGGCCGTCCCTGCCGCACGCATGGGATTGCCGGAAGAAGTGGCGCATGCGGTGCGTTTTTTGATGGATGAAAAAGCGGCGTACATTACGCGCCAAGTGATTGCTGTGAACGGAGGTTTGTGTTGAATACCAGAAGAGTCGTAGTAACAGGTATCGGCGGTATTACCGCCTTCGGCCGTGATTGGCAAAGTATTCAGACGGCCTTTAAAGCCGAAAAAAACGCAGTCAAACACATGGACTGGAGCGAACGCTTTCCTGAATTGGAAGCGCAACTGGGTGCACCGATTGAAGGCTATTCCTCTCCAGAGCACTGGACGCGCAAGCAGCTCAGAAGCATGGGGCGCGTGTCGCATTTGTGTGTCGATGCGGCGGAACAAGCCTTGACGGATGCGGGTTTGCTGGGTGATGAAAGCATTACAGACGGTCGTATGGGCGTGGCGTGCGGTTCGTCTGTCGGCAGTACCAAAGACATCGGTGATATGGGCGAACTTTTGCTCACCGGCACATCGCGCAATTTCAACGCCAATACTTATGTGCGCATGATGCCGCATACGACTGCCGCCAATATCGGCATTTTCTTCGGTTTGAAAGGCCGCATTATCCCGACTTCGAGCGCGTGTTCTTCGGGCAGCCAAGGCATTGGTTATGCTTACGAAGCGATTAAATACGGCCTGATTGATATGATGCTGGCGGGCGGCGGCGAAGAGTTTTGTCCGTCCGAAGTGTATGTATTCGATTCACTTTATGCCGCCAGCCGCCGCAACGGTGAACCCGAACTGACGCCGCGCCCTTACGACAACGCTCGAGACGGCTTGGTCATCGGCGAAGGCGCAGGCATTTTTGTATTGGAAGAATTGGAACACGCCCGTGCGCGCGGTGCGAAAATCTATGCCGAGCTTGTCGGCTACGGTGCCAACAGCGACGGCAGCCACGTTACCCAGCCGCAAAAAGAAACCATGCAAAAATGTATGGAGCTTGCGCTGAAAGATGCCGGTATTACGCCTGATAAAGTCGGCTATGTCAGCGGCCACGGTACGGCGACCGAAAAAGGTGATATTGCCGAAACATTAGCGACTGAAGCGGTGTTTGGTTTTGTGCCTATGAGTTCGCAAAAAAGCTATCTTGGCCATACACTCGGCGCGTGCGGCGCATTGGAAGCCTGGTTTACTATCGAAATGATGAACAGCGGCTGGTTTGCGCCGACCGTCAATTTGGAAAACATCGATCCACGTTGCGGTAAGGTGGATTACATTCAAACAGGCGGACGTGAGATTCAAACCGATTATGTGGTCAGCAATAACTTTGCTTTTGGCGGCGTCAATACTTCGCTGGTGTTCAAACGTTGGCAAGAATAATCATCGCTTGATGTTATGATTAAAGGCCGTCTGAAACGTATCTTGAGTTTCAGACGGCCTTTATTTTATTTAGAGCTTGAGATGCTTGCGAATTTTATTCGTTTGTTTTCTTCTGATTTAAATCCACCAGCCTTGTTCCGGCCAAGAAGTCATAGAGGAACTGGCGGTCGGGATGGAACAGGGCGAAGCCCCATGGCAGGATGAGCCAAATGAGCGCGGCGCCGAATGCGCCTTTGGGCGGGATATTGAGCAGATGGCGCAATCCGGCGTAGGCAAGCAGGGGGATGAAAACAATAAAAATGCTGGCCCAAATAAAGCGCAGGCGCAGTTGCGGCAGGGATGGCTGAGTGTCGTTTTTATCGGCCAAACCGATTTTCCATGTCTGCATGGCGAGGGTTTGGCCTTTTTTGTGCCAGTTGGCGCGGAAGTAGAGCCACCATGCGTAGAACAGAATCAGGCAGGTTGCCAGCATGGACAGGCGCGTGGAAACGGGATTGAGAAAGATGGCGACAATACCTGCTGCAAGGGCGGCAATGCTGGTCACGGCTCCGGTCAGCAGAAGTTCGTAAACCAGTGCGGCGAGGCGGCGTTTGAGTGAGGCGGTGGGAAGACGGGTCATAATGCGATGGAAACGGAAATGGGTTTGATGGCAATAAAAACAGGCCGTCTGAAACGGAGTGGGATGTTCAGACGGCCTGTTACTGTCGGGATTAGCGATGTGGACGTTTTTGACCGCGTGCTTGTTGGGCAGCCATTTGGTTCATTTCCTGACGGGTCGGACGTTTTTTAAAGATGGCGTGCGCTTCGTCAACGGAACATTTTTGCGACAGGCAAACCAAGGTAATTGCGTCTTTTTGATGTTGGCCGCCGCTGTGGTACATACGGCGCAGGTTGGCTTCGTTGATACGGCCTTTTTCCGGATCGATGTCGAATTTTTTCAGGCGCTCGAGGAATTGGCGTTGCTGACGGCGCGAAGTCCAAACGAAACCGCCTGCGGCAGCGGCCACGATGATGACGGCCAACAGGATGGCCAGCGGCCATGAATCGACGATCAGAACGATGATGAGGCTTAATACGGCAGTGGTTAGCAGGGCCAGGCCGCCGATGCGAAGTTTGGTTTTATTATCCATACGGTTGGTGTTTCCTTGTTTTTTGCTGGAAGAGGCCGTCTGAAATGCGAGGTTCAGACGGCCTGAATTTGAGTTTACGCTATTTTACAGTATTTTCTGTTTTTGGGGCGTATTACGTGCAAGTTTCTTGACGCGTGGCAACGGTTTTCAAGCGGCCAGCGAGGTAACGAGTTGTTTGAACTCGGTCCATGCATCGCCATCTTCCGCACCTTTGATGATGCGGTCGATTTTGGCGCAGGTTTTGAGCGCGTCGAGCAGGCGGTTGATGGAAATGCGTTTGGCCGCCATCGGTGCAAGGGTCTGTTTGTCGCCCCATAAACGCAGGCTGTTGCGCAGGCTTTGGATGTTTTGTCCCTGCTTGAGTGCGGCAGTCAGGCGGATTAGGGTGCGTATGTCTTCGGCAACCGCCCACAACAGCAAAACCGGCTCTTCGCCTTCTTCTTCCAAACCGTCCAGTAAACGGGAAACGCGCAGGGCATCGCCTTTCATCCATGCGCCTGCCAGTTGGAATACGTCGAAGCGGGCGACGGTGGCAACCGCGGCTTCTGCGTCGGCAATATTGATCAAATGGCCTTTTGGGTGGAGCAGGGCGAGTTTTTCGATTTCCTGACGGGCGGCCAAAAGATTGCCTTCGACGCGCTCGGCAAACAGGGCGAGTGCTTCAGGTTCGATGTCCAAACCCTGCTGTTTCAGACGGCCCTGTATCCATTGCGGCAAAGCATGTGGTGCAACGGCTTTGGCTTCTAAGACGATGCCTTTTCCTGCCAATGCGGAAAACCATTTGGACTGGATTTGCGCCTTTTCAAGCTTGGGCAGGAGGATGAGCGTAACCGTATCTTCGGGCAGGCGTTCGGCGAAGGCTTGCAGGGCATCGCCTCCGTTTTTGCCGGGTTTGCCGTTGGGAATATGGATTTCCAGCAGTTTCAAATCGGCAAACAAACCTGCGCTGCCGGCGCTTTGCAACAGCTCGTTCCAGTCAAAATTGTTTTCAGCGGTATAGACTTCGCGGTTGAGATAACCTTGTTTTTTTGCGGCTGCGCGCAGCGTATCCAAAGCCTCGATGCGCAACAGATCCTCTTCACCGTGGATGATGTACAACGGCTTGAGCGGCGTATCGGGGCGCAGGCTCTCAATGGGCGCGGCAGCCATTATTGCGCTTTCAGGAAAGTCAGGCGGCGGACGATTTGATCTGCGGCGTCGATGCGCATTTCAGACCAAATGGTTTCTTCCTCTTCCTGTTTGCCCAAAATTTCGCTGTCAGCGTAGTCCATGGTGCGGTGAACCTTAATTTCCATCGGTTCGCCAACCGGCTCGCCGTTGCGGAAGGCTTGTGCTTTGACAGTCATGGCCAGCAGGTATTCGTTGACCGCGGCGGCGCGGGTGATGGTGTAGATATCGCGGCGTTTTTGGAAGTCGACAACGCGCAGGGTGATTTGTGATTCGGCTTCGCTAACCGGATGGCCGTCGGCACGGCGTAAGGCATTTTCCAGCGCTTTTTGCATGACGGCTCCGCCTTCTACATGCCAGTTCTGATAAGGCAGCGGCTGAGAAGTCACGCCTGTACCCTTCAGGTGGAAACCGCAAGAGGCAAGCAATAGGGCGAGTGCGGGCAATAGGATTTTTTTCATTGGATATTCCTTCGTTGAAACCGGTTACGGTATCGTCGGATTATAACGAATAATGTTTAGGCCGTCTGAAACCGTAAACGGAAAGTATTTCAGACGGCCTTGTCTTTGATGGCGCAAATCTTATTTTTCCAACCAAATCAGGCTGACCATGCGGCCGGTTTGTCCATCGCGGCGGTAGGAGAAGAAAGTATCGCGTTCCAAGACGGTGCAATGGGTGCCGCCATAAATCATGTTCACGCCTTCACGGTGCAGAACCATGCGCGCCAAAGCATAAATGTCGGCAAGGTATTTGCCGCTGCCGATGTCTTCAAACGCATCGGCAGCTTCCGGCATGGGTGTGCAAAACGCATCAAATACATCTTGTCCCACCTCAAACGCATCAGGGCCGATGGCAGGGGCGAGATAGGCCATGATTTCCAAAGGCTCGACCTTCATTGCCGCAATGGTGTTTTGCAAAACACCGCCGGCCAAACCGCGCCAACCTGCATGGGCCGCTGCAACCACCGTCCCTGCTTTGTCGCAAAACAAGACGGGCAGGCAATCGGCAGTCATTGAAGCACAGGCGACTGTCCCCGTCGTATCCACCGAGGCATCGGCGTCAGGCGTATTGCCCAACGCTTCGGCGGCGTTCACAACAATGGTGCTGTGGATTTGATTGAGGTAGGCAACGGGCAGGCCGACTTGTTCCTGCACGATTTCACGGTTGCGGAGCACGGCTTGCAGATTGTCGCCGACGTGCGAACCGACATTCAGGCTGCGGTACACGCCTTCGCTGACACCGCCGTTGCGCGTGGTAATAAGCGTTTTAACATTGGCAGGGGCAGGCCAGTCGGCAGTCAAAAAGTTCTTGCCTTGGGGGGCGAGGTTTAGGGTTTCTGTGATGGTTTTCATAAAATCTTTGAATCGCTGAAATATTGGAACGGATTGATTTCAGACGGCCTCAAATAATATTTTAGGCCGTCTGAAAAATAGGTTTAATCCCTTACATAAACGACTTCGACATCGTAGTCGTCTTCATTCCAATCGTCGTCATCGTCCGTGCCGAATTTCTCCTGCCATTCTTCCTCATTACTTAAAGACGAATCCAAACCGGCTTCCAGACGTAGGACGGAAAGCAGGTGGTACATATCGTCAGGCATAGGCGCTTCAAAAGAAACGGTTTCACCGGTTTTCGGATGGACAAAGCTCAAGCGGTAGGCATGCAGGGCTTGGCGCGCTCCGAGGGCTTTGACGGCTTCTTTAACCGCGTCGCTGCACGGGTGGCGCAGGTTGCCGTAAACAGGGTCGGCGGCCAGCGGATGGTTGGCTTCGCGCATATGGACGCGGATTTGGTGCGTGCGGCCGGTTTCGAGCGAGCATTCGATGTAGCTGTGTGCCAGATAACGTTCCAACACTTTGACGTGGGTGATGGCAGGTTTGCCGCCGAATTTGACGACTGCCATTTTCAGGCGGTTGTGCGGATCGCGGCCGATTTGGGTTTCGATTTTGCCGTCAAAAGGAACGATGCCGTTGGCGATTGCGCGGTAAATGCGTTTGACTGTGCGCTCTTGAAGCTGTTGAACCAGTGAGTTTTGTGCCGGCAGGGTCTTGGCGACCACCATCAGGCCGCTGGTTTCTTTGTCCAAACGGTGTACTATGCCCGCACGCGGCACTTGGCTTAATTCGGGACAGTGCGCCAGCAGGCCGTTGAGCAGGGTGCCGCTCCAGTTGCCTGCGGCAGGGTGGACGACCAATCCGGCCGGTTTGTTGATGACGATGACGGTATCGTCTTCATAAATGATGTTCAAATCCATCGGTTCGGGCGTGAACGCGAGGTTTTCTTCGCTCGGACGTACCGTAACGGCAATCAATTCACCGCCTATCATTTTGTCTTTGGGTTGAGCGGGCTTATCGTTTACAATGACTGCACCCTCTTTAATCCACGAACTCAGGCGGCTGCGCGAGTAGTCGGGCATGAGTTTGGCCAATACGGCATCCAGCCTTCCGCCCGCCATTTCGAGCGGAACGGTCAAATTAACACAACTTTCTGTTTCGGGGGATGACGGAAAGTCTAAATCATCGCTATAATCGGCTTCGTTATCAAAGGAAGTATTCTGCATGAAAAAAATTCTTTTAGTAGTTTCTTTAGGTTTGGCACTGAGTGCCTGCGCAAATAAAGGCACAATCGATAAAGACGCCCAAATTACTCAAGATTGGAGTGTGGAAAAGCTTTATGCCGAAGCGCAAGACGAGTTGAACAGCAACAATTATACGCGAGCTGTCAAGTTATACGAAATTTTAGAATCCCGTTTTCCAAACGGCCGCTATGCACAGCAGTCCCAGTTGGATACGGCGTATGCCTATTATAAAGACGATGAGCCGGAAAAAGCCTTGGCTGCCATCGCGCGTTTCCAACGCCATCATCCGCAACATCCGAATATGGACTACGCGCTGTACTTGAAAGGTTTGGTCCTGTTTAACGAAGACCAGTCTTTCTTGAACAAGCTGGCTTCCCAAGACTGGTCTGACCGCGACCCGAAAGCCAACCGCGATGCTTATCAGGCGTTTGCCGAGCTGGTGCAACGTTATCCAAACAGCAAATACGCTGCCGATGCAACCGAACGCATGGCCAAGCTGGTGGACGCTTTGGGCGGTAACGAAATGTCTGTGGCGCGTTATTACATGAAACGCGGTGCTTATGTTGCAGCGGCCAACCGTGCGCAAAAAATCGTCAGCCGTTACCAAAATACCCGTTATGTCGAAGAAGCTTTGGCGATGATGGAATTGGCGTACAAAAAACTGGACAAGCCGCAACTGGCCGCCGATACGCGCCGCGTTTTGGAAACCAACTTCCCGCAAAGTCCGTTCTTGCAACACGAATGGCGATCTGACGATATGCCTTGGTGGCGTTACTGGCGTTAAGCGTCGGGTTGTTCAGGCATGAATAAGGCCGTCTGAAAATGATGCATCTATGCATTTGGTTTTCAGACGGCCTTTGTTTTTAATGTTTTTTTACGTTTCCTGCAAACAGGGTGCAAAATTTGTTTTAATATGGTAAAGTCTGATTTTAATAACTCGACGGTTTGAAGCCGTCACTCAGGGGCTGTTTAAATTTAAAATCAGTTTTGTTGAAGCCGCATCGGATGTGCCGTCGATGCATTCAGGAAAATTTCAGTCGTCAGGCTGATTTGGTTTTAAATTTAAGCAGCCCTTTGTGTTTACAAAAAACAGAGGTAGATTCTCATGAAGTCTTGGCAGCTTCCTGAACACGTCGCCGACGTATTGCCGACCAATGCGCGACAATTGGAAAGCGCCCGTGAGCGGCTGTTGGCTTTGTTCCGCGTGCATGGTTACGAATTGGTGCAGCCGCCGTTGATGGAATACAGCCATTCCTTATTGACGCATATCGATGCCGGGTTGTCTTTAAAAACCATTTTGGTCGTCGATCAGCTCAGCGGCCGCCAGCTCGGTATCCGCGCGGATATTACGCCGCAGGTGGCGCGCATTGATGCTCACTTGCTTTCCGCCAATCAAGGCATCAACCGTTTGTGCTATGCCGGTTCAGTGCTTCATGCGCGGCCTGACGGATTGCTCAATATGCGCGAGCCTTTGCAGGCCGGTGCGGAAATGTACGGCTTGGAAGGTATTAAAGCGGATATTGAATTGATTGATTTGATGCTGAAAAGCATGAAGATTGCCGATATGGGCGAAGTTTTACTTTCGCTGGGTCATATCGGCGTATTCCGCGCATTGGCAAATGCCGCGCATTTGGATGAGCAGAAATCGGCAACTTTGTTGTCATTGATGCAGGACAAAGATGCCGAGGCTGTCAGCCAGTTGGTCAAAGAATGGAAACTCGACGGCATGTGGGCAAAAGCGTTTTCACTGTTGCCTCGACTGTACGGCGGTCGCGAAGTGCTGACTTTGGCCCGTGAGAAATTACCTGAATTATCCGCAGTCAGTGCGGCGCTGGATGCATTGCAGGCCGTATGCGATGCGTTCCCAAATCAAAAAGTGCATATCGATTTGTCGGAATTGCGCGTTGACAATTACCATACCGGCTTGCTTTACGCAGCCTATGGTTCAAATCTTTATGATGCCGTGGCACGCGGCGGCCGTTATGACGGATTGGGTGGATACTTCGGACGCGCGCGTCCGGCTGCCGGATTCAGTTTTGATTTGCGCAGCTTTATCGGCCGCCTTCCCGCTATCGGACGGGAGTCCGTGGTGGCGGTTGATGTCAAAGACATGCCTGCGGCTCAAGAAGCGGTAGATGCTTTGCGCGAACAAGGACAATGTGTCGTTATCGATTACGGTATCGGCTACAACGGTTCGGAAGAGGTTACAGGCCGTCTGAAACAAATGGACGGCGTTTGGAAAGTAATCGATTTGAATGATTGAGTTTTATTTTGAAATTTTGTATCTGAAATAAGGTTAGATAGCTATGGCTAAAAATGTTGTCGTAATCGGTGCCCAATGGGGTGATGAAGGCAAAGGTAAGATTGTTGACTGGCTGGCGGAAGAAACCAGCGGTGTTGTACGTTTCCAAGGCGGCCACAATGCCGGCCATACTTTGGTCGTCGGCGGCAAAAAAACCATTTTGCGCCTGATTCCAAGCGGCATTTTGCATGAGACTTTGGACTGCTTTATCGGTTCGGGTGTCGTGGTTTCTCCTGAAGCATTGTTGGGTGAAATCGACGAATTGAACGCCGCCGGTGTGAAAAACGTTGAAGGCCGTCTGAAAATTGCGCCGACCTGCCCATTGATTCTGCCTTACCACATTGCGCTTGATCAAGCACGCGAAGCTTCACGCGGTAAAAGCAAGATTGGTACAACCGGCCGCGGCATCGGCCCGGCTTATGAAGATAAAGTTGCCCGTCGTGCGATTCGCGTGGTGGACTTGTTGCACCCTGAAAAACTGGTTGAAAAACTGGAAGCTGTTTTGGCTTATTACAACGTTCAGTTGCAACACCTGCACCATGCCGAGCCGGTAAAAGTTGAAGACGTGATGGCGGTCATTGAAAAAGTTGCACCGCGCATTACGCCGATGATTACCGATGTTTCCCGTGTTTTGAACGAGAAAAACCGCAAAGGCGAAAGTCTGTTGTTTGAAGGCGCGCAAGGTACGTTGCTGGATATCGACTACGGTACTTATCCGTTTGTAACTTCCTCCAACTGCTTGGCTGGTGCCGCTTCAGCCGGTGCAGGCGTGGGCCCGCAAATGCTGGATTACGTTTTGGGTATCGTTAAAGCCTATACCACCCGCGTGGGTTCCGGCCCATTCCCGACTGAATTGTTTGACGAAGTGGGCGCAGGCTTGGCTGAGCGCGGTCATGAGTTCGGCTCCGTAACCGGTCGTGCGCGTCGTTGCGGTTGGTTTGACGCGGCTGCGTTGAAACGCTCCATTCAAGTTAACGGCATTTCCGGCATGTGCATTACCAAGCTGGACGTGATGGACGGTATTGAAAACATCAATATCTGCGTAGGTTATGAGTTGCCTGATGGCAGCAAAACCGACATTCTGCCTTGCGGCTCTGACGCGGTGGAAACCTGCAAACCGATTTACGAAACCATGCCGGGTTGGAGCGAGTCGACTTTCGGCGTGAAAGAGTACGACAAGCTGCCTGAAAACGCTAAAGCTTACCTGAAACGTATTGAAGAAGTTTGCGGTGCGCCTGTGGCCATTGTTTCAACCGGTCCTGACCGTGAAGAAACCATTGTTTTGCACCATCCGTTTGCTTAATTGATGAAGTGAATAAAGGCCGTCTGAATTTTTCAGACGGCCTTTATATATGCAATGCAATAAAAAATCAGCCCTGAAGAACACCTGTTTTCAGGGATGAATTTTGTATTTTACGCTGTTTTTAAGTACGAATGTTTGGAAAGTGAGATGTAGTGCCAAGTAACAATTATTCTCATTGACGTAAATCAAGAAAAACCAAATCTGTAATTTTATTTCACAAAAACCCCTGTAAATAAATGGGTATTGATGTTATCCTTTCAGAAAATTTACAGTCTATATTTTCAATAAAATTAGGAGCTTGATATGTCAAATGATGTTCAGCAACGTCCTGCCGCTTGGGAAGGTTTTGTCGGTGGCAACTGGGAAACCAACGTAGATGTCCGCGATTTTATTCAAAAAAACTACACGCCATATGAGGGCGACGCTTCATTCTTAGCGCCTGCAACCGAAGCCACAACCAAGCTGTGGGCGGAAGTGATGGAAGGCATCAAGGTTGAAAACCGTACACACGAGCCGTATAAAATCGACGCACAAATCGTCTCCGGCATTACCAGCCATGCTCCAGGCTATATCGACAAAGATTTGGAAACCATCGTCGGCCTGCAAACAGACGAGCCTTTGAAACGCTCCATCATGCCGTTTGGCGGTTTGAAAATGGTGCAAGACGCGTGCAAAGTGTACAACGTTGAATTGAATCCCGAAGTCAGCGAAATTTTCACCAAATACCGCAAAACCCACAACCAAGGCGTATTTGACGTTTACACTCCCGACATCCGCCGCTGCCGTAAATCAGGCGTGATTACCGGCCTGCCGGATGCTTATGGTCGTGGCCGTATTATCGGTGACTACCGTCGTGTTGCATTGTACGGTATCGACTTCTTGATGAAAGACAAACTCAACCAGTTCAACTCACTGCAAGCCGATTTGGAAAACGGTGTGGACTTGGAAGAAGTCATCCGCCGCCGCGAAGAAATCAACGAACAATACAAAGCCTTGGGTCAAATGAAAGAAATGGCGGCTTCTTACGGCTACGACATTTCCGGCCCTGCAAAAAATGCACAAGAAGCCATCCAATGGACTTACTTTGCCTACCTCGCTGCCGTTAAATCTCAAAACGGTGCGGCGATGTCCTTCGGCCGTGTGTCTTCTTTCTTGGATATTTATATCGAACGCGACCTGAAAAACGGCGTAATTACCGAAACCCAAGCGCAAGAATTCATTGACCATTTGGTGATGAAACTGCGTATGGTTCGTTTCCTGCGTACGCCCGAATACGATCAACTCTTCTCCGGCGACCCGATTTGGGCAACCGAATCCATCGGCGGTATGGGCTTGGACGGCCGTACCTTGGTAACCCGCACCAACTTCCGCGTGCTGCACACCCTGTACAACATGGGCCCGTCTCCAGAGCCGAACATTACTGTATTGTGGTCAGAACAACTGCCGCAAGGCTTTAAAGAATTCTGCGCCAAAGTATCCATCGATACTTCGTCCATCCAATACGAAAACGACGATTTGATGCGCCCTGACTTCAACAGCGACGACTACGCCATTGCCTGCTGCGTCAGCCCGATGGTGGTCGGCAAACAAATGCAGTTCTTCGGCGCTCGCGCCAACTTGGCGAAAACCCTGTTGTACGCAATCAACGGTGGCGTGGATGAGAAATCTAAAGAGCAGGTTGGTCCGAAAACCGAGCCGATTATGGACAAAGTTTTGGACTACAACACTGTCTTTGAGCGCATGGACAAATTCATGGATTGGTTGGCAACCCAATACGTTACCGCGCTGAACATTATTCACTACATGCACGACAAATACAGCTACGAAGCCGCATTGATGGCGTTGCACGACCGTGACGTGAAACGTACGATGGCTTGCGGTATCGCCGGTTTGTCTGTGGCAGCCGACTCATTGTCCGCCATCAAATACGCCAAAGTGAAACCGATTCGTGATGAAAACGGTATTGCCGTTGATTTTGAAATCGAAGGCGAATACCCACAATTCGGTAACAACGACGACCGCGTGGACGACATCGCCTGCGACTTGGTGGAACGCTTCATGAAAAAAGTGGCCACCCACAAAACTTATCGTAACGCCACTCCGACTCAGTCCGTACTGACTATTACCTCCAACGTTGTTTACGGTAAGAAAACCGGTAATACTCCAGACGGCCGCCGTGCAGGCGCTCCGTTTGGTCCGGGTGCAAACCCAATGCACGGCCGTGATGTCAACGGTGCAGTCGCTTCATTGACTTCCGTAGCCAAACTGCCATTTGAATTTGCCAAAGACGGTATTTCCTATACCTTCTCTATTATTCCTGGCGCGTTGGGTAAAGACGAGCATTCCCGCGAACGCAACCTTGCCGGTCTGATGGACGGTTATTTCCACCATGAAGACGGTATTTTGGAAGGCGGCCAACACTTGAACGTCAACGTATTGAATCGCGAGACTTTGGAAGATGCGATGCATCATCCGGAGAAATATCCGCAGTTGACTATTCGTGTGTCCGGTTATGCGGTTCGCTTCAACTCACTGACCCGCGAACAACAACTTGACGTGATTACCCGTACGTTCACAGAAACCATGTAATCCGGGGGGCGAAACAAACCAGAAGCTAAATTTGCATTTGGTTTGTTTTGAAACAAAGCTCCAAGGCCGTCTGAAATGTTCAGACGGCCTTTATTATCGTACAATCCATATAAGCAAAAACATTTTGAGCCGAACACTATGTCCACGACTTTTGCGATCACTCCTGAGCTGGAACTGAAAAACCTTGGCCACCGCCACTATAACGGCAAAGGCATTATTCATTCGATTGAATCTTGCGGCGCTGTCGATGGTCCGGGTTTGCGCTACGTGCTCTTTTTGCAAGGTTGTCTGATGCGTTGCCTTTATTGCCATAATCGCGATACTTGGGATTTGCATACCGAGCAGGCGCAGGAATTGGATGTGGCAACCGTGATGAAGCAGGTCATGACCTATCGCCATTATCTGCGTGCGACAGGCGGAGGCGTAACGGCAACCGGCGGCGAGCCATTATTGCAATATGAGTTTGTACGCGACTGGTTTACGGCCTGTCGGGAACACGATATCCATACCTGTCTCGACAGCAATGGCTATGCTTTGCACTATGATTCGATTTTGGATGATTTGCTCGATCATACCAATTTGGTCATGCTCGACTTGAAACAAATCGATCCTGAAATTCATAAAGTGCTCGTCGGTATTCCCAATACCAAAACGCTGAAATTCGCGCGCTATCTTGCCGAACGCAATCAGCCGACACGGGTGCGTTATGTGGTTGTTCCCGGTTATACCGATGATGAGCGGTCGGCGCATTTATTGGGCGAGTTTATCGGTGATATGGATAATGTCGAAATGGTCGAGCTTTTGCCGTATCACGAATTGGGTGCACACAAATGGGCTTTGTGCGGCGACGAATACAAATTAACAGGCGTACATCCGCCGCCTAAAGAAACCATTTTGAAAATCAAAGAAATATTAGAGAGTTACGGAAAAAATATTATTTATTAAAACAGAAAAAGGCCGTCTGAAACGAAATAATCAGTTTCAGACGGTCTTTTCATGATTGAAAAAGACTTAAGCGTTCAATGCGGCCAAAACCTTGGCGACAACTTCTGATACTGCAACGGCTTGAGCCTGATTGTCACGGCGCTCGGCATATTCGACATTGCCTTCTTTTAAGGCGCGATCGCCGATAACGATGCGGTGAGGAATACCCAACAGCTCGGAGTCATTCAGCAACACGCCTGCACGTTCGTCGCGGTCATCCAACAATACATCCGCGCCTGCGGCCAGAAGCTCAGCATAGATTTTGTCGGCGGCTTCGCGTACAGCTTCTGATTTTTTGTAGTTCATCGGCACGATAACGACTTCAAACGGCGCCATTGCTTTGGTCCAAACAATGCCTTTTTCGTCGTTGTTTTGCTCGATAGCGGCGGCCACAACGCGGGTAATACCGATACCGTAGCAGCCCATTTCCATGATTTGGGATTTGCCGTTGTTATCCAAGAAGCTGACGTTCATGGCTTGGGTATATTTGTCGCGTAATTGGAAAACGTGGCCGACTTCAATACCGCGCGCCAGTTTCAGACGGCCTTGTTCGTCAGGACTGATGTCGCCTTCGATGACATTGCGTAAATCGACAAATTCAGGCTCGGCAGCATCGCGGCCGAAGTTGAAGCCGGTATAGTGGTAGTCGTCTTCGTTCGCGCCGATAACCCAATCTGCGCCTTTTTCGGTGGCGAAATCGGCATAGACTTTGCCTTTGAAGCCGACAGGGCCGAGAGAGCCGCCGTTTGCGCCGAACTGTTCAACAATCGCGGCAGGGCTTGCCATGGTCAGTGGCGATTTCACGCCGGCCAGTTTTTCCGCCTTAATATCGTTAAATTCATGGTCGCCACGCAACAGCAGTAGAATGAGTTCGCCTTCGTTTTCGCCTTCGACTACGATGGATTTAAGGGTTTGTTCAACCGGAATATTGAGGAATTCAACCAAAGACTCAATAGTTTTGACATTTGGCGTATGTACTTTGGTCAACTCAGCTTGAGCAGCAGCGCGTTCGCCTTTAAGCGGCAAGGTAGGTGCCAGCTCGATATTGGCGGCGTAATCGGAAGTATCGCTGTATGCGATAACGTCTTCGCCGCTTTCAGCCAATACTTGGAATTCGTGAGAGCCGGTGCCGCCGATGCTGCCGGTATCTGCGGCGACGGGGCGGAATTCCAAACCCAGACGGGTAAAGATACGGCAGTAAGCGTCGTACATATCCTGATAGGTCGTCTGAAGCGAGGCATAGTCGGCATGGAAGGAATAAGCGTCTTTCATGACGAATTCGCGCGCACGCATCACACCGAAGCGCGGACGTACTTCATCGCGGAATTTGGTTTGGATGTGGTAAAAGTTTTTCGGCAGTTGTTTGTAGCTGTTGACTTCTTTGCGTACGATGTCGGCGATGACTTCCTCACAGGTCGGACCCATGCAGAAATTGCGGTCATGACGGTCTTTCAGGCGCAGCAGTTCTTTACCGTAAAACTCCCAGCGGCCGGATTCCTGCCATAGCTCGGCAGGTTGTACCACCGGCATCAGCAGCTCCACGCTACCTGCGCGGGCCATTTCTTCGCGCACGATATTTTCAACTTTGCGCAATACGCGCAGACCCATCGGCATCCAAGTATAAAGACCGGATGCGTTGGCTTTGATCAAACCGGCGCGAATCATCAGCTTGTGGCTGGCAAGTGCGGCTTCGGCAGGAGCTTCTTTAAGGGTAGAAATGAAGAACTGGGAGGCTTTCATGGCGTATTTTTCTTTCTTAAAAATAAGTGCGTATTGTAACGCAAAATGTATGGCCGCGTGTCTTTTGAATGGCATCTGATGAAATCGGCCGTTGTTTTACACAGCTTTTGATTCGGGGCGATTTTTAGGGATGTCAACCCTAATTTATACACAAAGTCGCATAACCTTGTTTTACCTATAAATTTTCACTGTATGATTATAGTAAAATCTTATAAATATAACTATTTGATTTTATTGAATTTTATTTGATTAAATTTTAGTCAGTTTAAGACTTGGTTTGTTCCTAAAGAAAATTTTACGATTACCCAAAGCTTATCAACAGATTTATCCACAGAGATTGTGTATAGATTTTAAATGCTGTCGGCGTAATGATTTCGCATGATTGGCAAGCCTTGATTAAAGCGGATTTGGTCGCCTTAAAAAGATGGGGCAACAACACGATGGGCGGGTTTTGCGCTAACATTCTGCTTATTGTTGTTTCCTTACAAGGAATAAAATGAAAAATTCAGAATTGCATTTGCTGGAACGCAGAAAGATGTTTAACGGGTATCAGGAACGCTACCGCCATTTTTCTCAAACCTGCCGGACGGATATGGTATTTGATATCTATCTGCCGCCACAAGTCTTAAAAGGCTATCCAGCTCCTGTTTTATATTTCCTTTCCGGCTTAAATAGCGATGGTTCTGAATTGGTTCGGCAAAGCGGAATCCAACGTTTTGCGGCGCAATGGAATATTATTGTGGTTTTTCCGGATACCTCGCCACGCGGTCAGCATGTTGCCGATAGTGAAGAACATTATCTTGGACAGGGCGCCGGATTTTATGTCAATGCAACTGAAGCACCTTGGGCGCAGCATTACCAAATGGAAAGCTATATCAGCCAAGAATTGCCTGATTTGATCGAGCATCATTTCCCGGTAACGAAAGAGCGCAGCATTGCAGGTTTCAGCATGGGCGGGCATGGCGCGCTGCAGTTGGCTTTGAATCATCCCGGTCGATATGCTGCGGTTTCAGCCTTTGCGCCTTTATGTCATCCCATCGATACGGAAGGCGGCAGGCAGGCGTTTTCAGCTTATTTGGGTCAAAACGTAGAAACATGGAAACGCTATGACAGTACAGAACTGCTTCAGACGGCCTCGCATAAATTGCCTGTTTTGATTGATGTCGGTAGTGAAGATACTTTGTACCCTGAAGTCCTGCAACCCGAAGGATTTGTCCGCTCAGCACGAGAAAAAGGTTTCGCTATCCAATATAAAGTCCGTCCGGGCTATGGCCATGATTATTTCTTTATTGCCAGCTTTATCGATTCGCATATTGAGTTTCACGCTCAGGCATTAGGGCTTTAAACTATATTAAATAAAAGGCCGTCTGAAATCCGATTAATGGTCAGATTTCAGACGGCCTTTATTTGGTCTTTTTTGACCTTTTATTTCAAACAGATTTATTCCTCGGGACGTTCGCCGTCGGTATCGTCCAATTTGCCTTCGGTAATATCGACATTGATACCGACTGCTGCACGGATTTTGGCGTCGATTTCGTTGGCGATATCAGGGTTTTCTTTCAGCCAAACGCGTACATTGTCTTTACCTTGGCCGATTTTTGCGCCGTTGTAGCTGTACCATGCGCCTGATTTTTCAACGATGTCATGTTTAACGCCCAAGTCGATCAATTCGCCTTCCCAGCTGATGCCTTCACCGTAAAGAATATCGAATTCGGCTTGACGGAACGGAGGTGCAACTTTGTTTTTGATGACTTTGACTTTGGTTTCGTTACCAATCACATCATCGCCTTTTTTAATCTGACCGGTACGGCGGATGTCGAGGCGGACGGAGGCATAGAATTTGAGCGCGTTACCGCCGGTTGTGGTTTCAGGGCTGCCGAACATCACACCGATTTTCATACGGATTTGGTTGATGAAGACGACCAGTGTATTGGTGCGTTTGATGTGGCCGGTCAGTTTGCGCAGGGCTTGGCTCATCAGGCGGGCTTGCAGGCCGACGTGGCTGTCGCCCATTTCGCCTTCGATCTCGGCTTTAGGTACAAGTGCGGCTACGGAGTCGACAACGACCATATCGATACCGCCGGAGCGTACTAAGGTATCGCAGATTTCCAATGCCTGCTCGCCGGTATCCGGTTGGGAGAGATAGAGTTCTTCGACTTTTACGCCGAGTTTGCGGGCGTAAATCGGGTCAAAAGCATGCTCGGCATCGATGAATGCGCAGATGCCGCCATTTTTTTGGCATTGGGCAATGGCTTCGAGACAGAGTGTGGTTTTACCGGAGGATTCCGGGCCGAAAATTTCAACCACACGGCCGCGGGGCAGACCGCCGACGCCGAGCGCCAAGTCCACGCCGAGGGAGCCGGTGGAAATAACATCAAGGTTTTCTTCCTGTTGGCTGCCGTCCATTTTCATGATGGAGCCTTTGCCGAAGTTTTTTTCGATTTGGGCAAGAGCTGCGGCTAAGGCTTTGCTTTTTTCGTCTGACATGTTTTCTCTCCGAAAGGAAATATGAATCGCTAAGAATTTATTTAGCTATTATCGCACAAATTAAGAAAAAGTATAGTTTTATTTTTATTTTTCAGACGGCCTGTGTTTTTTGTATGCAACAGGCCGTCTGAAATGTTGAATAATCAATCAGTTGGTCAATGATGCAAAAACTTGGAAATAGTCGGGGAAAGTTTTATGCGTACATTTCGGGTCGTTGATGATGACGGGGACGCCCAAAAGTGAAACCAGCGAGAAACACATGGCCATACGGTGGTCGTCGTAAGTATCGATGACGGCATCGGGGGTAAGCGTTTCGGGCGGTGTAATATGGATGGCTTCGGCTTCTTCAACGACTTCTGCACCCAGTTTGCGCAGTTCGGTTGCCATGGCGGCGATACGGTCGGTTTCTTTGACGCGCCATGAGCCGATATTACGCAGGGTGCAGGGTTGTTTGGTGGCCAATGCGACGATGGCTAGAGTCATGGCCGCGTCTGGAATATGGTTGGCATCCAAATCAAAAGCTTGAATCTTGCGCTCGGCAGGACGGGAAATTTCTACAAAATTTTCGCCCCAAATGACATCTGCGCCGATTTTTTCCAATTCACGCGCAAAGGCAACGTCGCCTTGAATACTGTGTGCGCCGATGCCGGTCACGCGGATGGGTGTACCCGCAATCAGGCCTGCACCCAAGAAGTAAGACGCGCTGGAGGCATCGCCTTCTACATATAAATGTTCGGGCGCATGATATTTGGCACCGGCCGGGATTTTAAATACACGGTAGTCTTCATTGATGATGTCCACACCGAACTGCGCCATCAGCTTGAGCGTGATGTCGATATAAGGTTTGGAAATCAACTCTCCTACCATGTGGATTTCAAATGCTTGTCCGGTCAAGGGCAAAGCCATCAGCAGGGCGGTCAGGAATTGGCTGGAAACATTGCCTTTAATCGGAATAACGCGCTCGCCGTTGTCTTGGCGTTTACCGATCTGAAGCGGAGGGTAGTTTTCATTGCCTAGATATTGTACGTCCGCGCCTGCAATGCGTAACGCGTCCACTAAATCGCCGATGGGGCGTTCGTGCATACGCGGTACACCATGCAGATGATAGTCGCCGCCCAAAACGGCAAGTGCGGCAGTCAAGGGGCGGAATGCCGTACCGGCATTGCCTAAAAACAAATCGGCGGATTGGTTGGGAAAACGGCCGCCGGTGCCATGAACTTTCAGACGGCCTTCGGGTAAAGATTCAATTTGCACGCCGAGTTTGTCGAGTGCTTCAAGCATTCGGTCGGTATCGTCGGATTTGAGCAAAGAATGGATTTCGCAAACGTTGTCGGAGAGTGCGGCCAAGAGCAGCGTGCGGTTGCTGATGCTTTTGGAACCGGGCAGGGCAACGGTGGAGGGCTTGAGTGTGGAAGCGGGCAGGCGGATGGATTCGGTCATGGCTGGGCTAAGCTCGTTTGAATTGTAAATAGACCGATATTATACGCAGGCAAAGGCCGTCTGAAAAATGAAGAGAGCGCAATTTATTTGTGAAAAAATGAATTTTTATATCGTTACACTATTTTCCAGTCGTTTATTTTGAAATTTTATGCTCCTGTTTTGTGTTTGCCGCTATAACTTATTTTGTTGTGGCAGGTATATAACCAAACACCATAAGAAAATCAGAAACCATTCTTTCCTATTTTTTCAGACGGCCTTTAATATCGGCGGACAATCATTGATAAAGCAAGAACACGACCATGAGCCATTATCCTTTGTTTGCCGATTTGAAAAACCGCCCTGTTTTGCTGGCAGGTGCGGGCAAAGTTGCCGAGCGTAAGGCGGAAAGCCTGTTGTCTGCCGGAGCGCACGTGCGCGTTGTTGCGGAAACTTTGAATCCTCAGTTTCAGCAATGGGCGGATGAAGGGAAAATAGTTTGGCTGGGTGGCTTGTTTGAAGAAGCCATGCTGGACGAGGTGTATTTCGTTATTGCGGCAACGGATGACGGTGTGTTTAACCGCCGTGTTTTTGAAGCGGCGGAACGACGGGCGAAATTGTGCAATACGGTGGATACGGCGGATTTGTGTTCGTTTATCGTGCCTGCCGTGGTGGATAGGGGGCCGTTGAAGATAGCCATATCCAGTGGCGGTACTGCGCCTGTATTGGCGCGGAAATGGCGGCAGATTATTGAAACATTGATTCCGCTGCATACGGGCACGATGGCGCGTATTGCCGGAAAATGGCGCACAAAGGTTAAACAGACTATTCATCATGTCGAACGCCGCCGTTATTTTTGGGAAAAGTTGTTCGACAGCCGTTTCAGTATTTTTGCGGCTCAAAACAATATTGAGGCAGCAGAACGCGAATTGATCACGCAATTAAACCGGGAAACGCCGTTTGGCGGCGAAGTGGTTTTGGTGGGCGCAGGGCCGGGCGATCCGGGCTTGCTGACCATACATGCTTTGCAGGCGATTCAGGCTGCGGATACCGTGTTTTACGATGCTTTGGTGTCGGATGAGATTTTGGCGATGGTGCGTAAAGATGCGGTGAAAATCAGCGTGGGCAAACGCGCTGGCGCGCATCATGTCCAGCAGGAAGAAACCAACCGTCTATTGGTTGAACACGCTCAAAAAGGCGAGCGCGTAGTGAGGTTGAAAGGCGGCGATCCGTTTGTGTTCGGGCGTGGCGGGGAGGAAGTGCAAACCCTGCATCAGGCCGGAATTGCCTACCGCATTGTGCCGGGCATTACTGCCGCGCTTGGTGCCACTGCTTATGCCGGTATTCCGTTAACCCATCGCGATTGTGCGCAAAGTGCGTTATTTGTGACCGGCCACAGCAAACACGAGGGCAGCCAGCCCGATTGGCAGACTTTGGCTTTAAGTCGCCAAACATTGGTGATTTATATGGGGACGCTTAAAGCGACCGAGATTGCGGAAAAACTGATGGCTTATGGCAGACAGCCTTCTACGCCTGTCGCTGTGATTTCCAATGGGACTTTACCGAATCAAACCGTGCGGACAGGCCGTCTGAAAGATTTGGGCTTGCTGGCTGCCGAAGCGGAGCGTCCGGCTTTAATGGTGATTGGGGAAGTGGTTGCCTTGCGCAATGAGATGAAATGGTTTGGAGAAGGTATCGAATATTTCGAAGAAGCCGCGTAAAGAGAATGGATTAAATCAGGCCGTCTGAACATTGGTTTCAGACGGCCTTGCCTTATTTAAAAGCTTGGCAATATTGCTGATAACGTTCTGCCAGCCCGTATAGGATGATTGCGGTCAGCCCCCAGATGTCGTAGTGTTGGAAAGGCAGGGCGGGGAGGGTGAGGGTTTGATTGTTGTGATGAAGTTGACGGAATGTATAGTTTTGCAGGTTTAAGGCACAATCCAAAGGCAGATAAAAAATTTCTGCTACTTCGTCGGGGTTGGCTTTAGGGTTGACGGGCTGGACGCAAATTGCCGGAACAGGTGTAACACGGTAGCCGGAAGGCGTGTCATAAAAGGGTAGCGGCGCAAAAGTTTGCCATGCAGTAATCGGAATGGCGGTTTCTTCATAAGCCTCTCTTAACGCCGTTGCCGTTAGGCTGTCGTCTTGGGCATCTTTGCGGCCGCCGGCAAAGGCGATTTGTCCTGTGTGCTGCCTTAAGGTCTCGGCCCTTTTGGTCAGTAAAATTTGCCACGTTCCTTCATGCAAGACAATGCCGACCAAAACGGCTGCTTCTTTGACCGTTTTAGTGGTAACTAATTGATTGCGCTCTGCTTGCATACGGCTGCTGAAGCGTGAAGCTTGAGTTAGGAAATGGATAAGGTGGTCGGTATTTATCTTTGGCGCTGATTGTTTTATGCAGATGAGGATTACACAAGGTTTACGGTTACCGTGTCAACAAAATAGGGTGCGTGTGTTACAGTTATGCCTGAATGATAAATAAAGCTTTGCATCTGTTCTGCAAGTGCTTAGGCCGTCTGAAAATGTCGGCAGGTTCTCAAAAAGGATAGTTATGTTGTTTTCCCCATCCCGTATTCGAGTAGCAGCTGCGGCTGTCATGATGTTGTTTGCTACACAAACTTTTGCCGCGCCCGGCGATTCAAAGGCTGTTTTTGAATCGGCTAAGATTATCAAAAAGAAAAGCCGCGCCGACCGTTTTTCTCCTGAAGAGCGCGAGCAGGAACGGATACGTCTGTTGGGTATACAAAACCGCACATCGCAGGTTTTTACTTTGTTAAATTCAGAATTGGCCCTGCAAAAGGGCGATGCGGCTTCTGCGCTGTTTACTTATATTTTGACTTTGCATCGCACCAAATCTCCCGAAGTGGCCGAACGCGCTTTGGAAATGGCAGTTTCGTTAAACGCATTTGAACAGGCTGAAGCCATTTACCAAAAATGGCGCGAAATCGAGCCGGAGCCTGGTGAAACACAAAAGCGCATGACTTGGTTGCGCAATTTGCTGCTGGGCAAAGCCGATAAGAATTTGAGCGGATTGGACAAGGTGATTGCTGGCGGTAGCGAAGACGAGCAAAAGCGCGTGTTCCTGCTTTTGGCACAAACCGCAGCCCAACAGCTGAATCTGACCAGCGATGCGGTCAAACAAGTGCATAAAACGGCATTGAATTATAAAGACTTTCCAGAAGCGGCGATTGCGGATGCAATTTTTAGTGCAAAAGGCGGTCAAAAGAAACATGCCATTGCCGCATTGCAACGCTTGGCCAAGTTGGACAACGAAATTCTGCCGCCGACTTTTGTTACCCTGCGTCTGATGGCGCAACGGCATCCTGATATTCTGGACGGCTTCTTCAAAGATACAGACACCAAAACCTTATCTCCGATTTGGCAGGAGTTGGACATCGCCAATTTGATCGCCCATGGCCAAAATGATAAGGCATTTAAGCGTTTGCAGACTTTGTTGGAAGAAAATCCCAACCCTGATTTGTATATTCAGGCCGCCTTATTGTCCGCCAGCAAGACGGAAAATATTTCTGCGGTAAACAGCTATCTGGAAAAGGCTTATAAAGCCGGTACGGAAGAGCAGCGCAGCCGTGCAGCGTTGATTGGTGCGGTTTCTTATAATGATGTTGAAGAATTGGCCAAAGCCAAACAATGGCTGGATAAGGTAACGGCTACGGCTTATACGTTTGATAAAACCATTTTGGCTGCTTCCATCGAAGCCAAACAGGGTAACCATAAAGAGGCTTGGGCATTGGTACAACGCGCACAAAAAATGCCCGAGCAAAGAGGACGTTATTTTGAAGCTAAGGATTTGTTGAGTACGGCTTTGTTCGTATTGTCTAAAAATACCAATCTTCAAGAATCGTTGAACGCTTTGAACAGCTTGGTAAGTTCCACCGAAAAATCCTTGAAAACTCAAGCTTCTCCGGAGTTGCTTGCCAATGTGTTGTATCAGCGTTCGATGGTGTATGAGAAGCTGAATCAGCCAGGCAAGGCGATTGCCGATTTACGCCGTGTGGTAGAGCTGTATCCGGACAATCCGCACGGTTGGAATGCTTTGGGTTATACCTTGTTGTCCAACGGCAAGGATTTGGAAGAAGCGTTTAAAATGGTTCAGACGGCCTATCAAATGGAGCCGGAAAGCGCAGCCATTAATGATAGTGTAGGCTGGGCATACTATCTTAAAGGCGATGCCCAAATGGCTTTGCCGTATATCCAATATGCCTATGAAAAAGAACCTGAAGCCGAAGTCGCCGCGCATTTGGGCGAAGTTCTATGGGTACTTGGCGACCGAGACAAGGCCAAAGAAATCTGGAATGACGGCTTGAAACGCGGAAGCAATCTCCGAGTATTGAAAGAAACAATGTCCAAATTTGGTATAACGCCCAGCAAACCGCATACTCAAAAACACAAATAAAACCAAAAGGCCGTCTGAAAAGCGTTTGATTTCAGACGGCCTATGAAGGAATATCCATGAATTTAAAACAATTATCATCGGTTGCAGCCTTATTGCTTTTGGCTGCCTGTGCGCAGCCAAACTTGCCTCAGCAAAACAGTTGGCAAGCTGCCGAGCAGGTGCAGGATTTTAGCGCAGACGGTCGGCTGGCTGTCAAAGTGGAAGGCAAAGGCTCTTATGCCAATTTCGACTGGACTTATCAGAACGCGGTTCAAACCATTGATGTCAATACACCGTTGGGTAGTACCGTAGGCCAGCTGTGCCAAGACAGCGAAGGCGTATTGGCAGTAGACAGTAAGGGTAAGGTTTATCAGGCGGAAACAGCTGAGGAATTGAGCAGACAGCTTTTGGGCTTTGCTTTGCCGGTTCAATATCTGCATATTTGGGCAGATGGTAAACGCGTTGCCAATGCGCCATACAAAATCCTGCCTGATGGCCGTCTGGAACAGTTCGACTGGACGATATCGCGCACATTAAATAGTTCAGGACAGCCCAAAACGCTACAACTTGAAAATGCCAAGTTTAATATCCGCTTGGTGTTCGACACGGTAAACTACTCTTTAGATAAAAATGGACAAACCCGATGCGCAGCACGCAAATAGAGGATGCCATGTCTGTTTCAGAGGAAATCCAAGCCTTTCCTGCCCCGGCCAAATTAAATTTGGATTTGAGGATTACCGGCCGCAGGAGCGATGGTTATCATAATTTGGAAAGTATTTTCTGTTTGATCGGCTTATATGATACCGTTCATCTGAAAATGCGTACCGATGGGCAAATTATTCTACATACGCCGGTTGAAGGGCTTAAGCCTGAGCAAGACTTGACTTATCGGGCGGCTAAATTATTACTGCCCTATGCAAGCGTACCGCACGGCGTCGAAATCTGGTTGGATAAAGTGATTCCGACCGGCGGAGGATTGGGCGGCGGCAGCTCCGATGCAGCCACGGTCTTAATGGTTTTAAACCAATGGTGGCAATGCGGCTTGAGCAGGCAGCAACTCATTGATTTAGGCGTAAGTCTTGGTGCGGATGTTCCTTTTTTTATTTTTGGCAGAAGTGCTTTTGCCAAAGGCGTGGGCGAGAAGCTGGCTGAAATAGATGTTCCTAAACAATGGTATGTTATCGTTAAGCCCCCCGTCCATGTGGCAACCGCTAAAATTTTTGCACATGAAGGCTTGACACGGGATTCCAAACCCAGCATAATGCCGACTTTCCAATCGTTACAGCCGTTTCAAAATGATATGCAGGCGGTTGTATTTCAGGAATATCCTGAAGTTTGGAAGGCTTATGTTGAGTTATCCCAATATGGTCATGCATTAATGACCGGTTCCGGGGCATGCTTATTTATGGCATGCGAATCTCATCAAGAAGCAAATACAATTTACCAACAGGTTTCTCAATCATATGAAGCTTATTGTGTGGAAGGATTAGATATTCATCCGCTATATCATATGATTTAGTAAGTTGGGGAGTCGTCAAGCGGTTAAGACACTGGATTTTGATTCCAGCATGCGAAGGTTCGAATCCTTCCTCCCCAGCCAACACCCTTTATTGGGGAGTCGTCAAGCGGTTAAGACACTGGATTTTGATTCCAGCATGCGAAGGTTCGAATCCTTCCTCCCCAGCCAAATAAAAGCGTGTAAGTTTTCTTACACGCTTTTTTACGCTAAGAGCAAAATAACGCTGAAAAACTTTTTTTTACCCGTCTTTACGCGTATAATCGCGAAATTAGTGTCTTGGACATAGGGCAAAGGGAAGCGTAATGTTTTCTGAGCGTAAATCAAATCTAGAATCAGGTGAAGATATGGCTGCTTATGACAGTTTAATGGTGTTTACCGGTAATGCAAATCCGGAATTGGCGCAACGCGTTGTCAAACATTTGGATATTTCACTCGGCGAAGCCACCGTTTCCAAATTCTCAGATGGCGAAGTGGCCATTGAATTGCTGGAAAATGTGCGTGGTCGCGATGTGTTTATTTTGCAACCTACTTGTGCGCCTACCAATGACAACCTGATGGAAGTTTTGACTATGGCCGATGCACTCAAACGTGCTTCTGCCGGTCGTATTACCGCTGCGATTCCTTACTTTGGCTATGCGCGCCAAGATCGCCGTCCACGCTCTGCCCGTGTACCGATTTCCGCTAAATTAGTGGCGAACATGTTGTACTCAGCAGGTATCGACCGTGTGTTGACTGTTGACTTGCATGCCGACCAAATTCAAGGTTTCTTTGATATTCCGGTAGATAATATTTACGCTACCCCGATTTTGTTGAACGACATTAAACAGCAACGCATTGATAATTTGACCGTCGTCAGCCCCGATATCGGTGGTGTTGTACGTGCGCGCGCTGTTGCTAAATCTTTAAATGCTGATTTGGCCATTATCGATAAACGCCGTCCTAAAGCCAACGTGGCTGAAGTGATGAACATCATTGGCGACATTCAAGGCCGTACTTGCTTGATCGTAGATGATATGATCGATACGGCAAATACTTTGTGTAAAGCAGCCGTTGCCCTGAAAGAGCGCGGTGCAGATCGTGTATTGGCATACGCCAGCCATGCAGTATTCTCCGGTGAAGCAGTGAATCGAATTGCTTCTTCTGAAATTGACCAAGTAGTTGTAACAGATACGATTCCGTTGTCTGAAGCAGCTAAAAAATGTGAACGCATCCGTCAAGTAACTATTGCCGGTTTGCTGGCTGAAACGGTACGCCGTATCAGCAATGAAGAATCTGTCTCATATCTTTTTAATGAAGAAGTGATGACAGGCAGCATGTTGCTGCCATAACCCCATGTCGTCTTAAGCTGGTCGCGGCCGATGACGACGATTTTATCTAAATTGGAGTATTAAACATGACTTACGAAATTCAAGCCTCTGTACGCGAAGCCCAAGGCACTGGTGCGAGCCGCCGCCTGCGTCGCGAAGGCCAAATCCCTGGTATTCTGTACGGTGAAGGTCAAGAGCCTGTTGCTATCGCTGTAGACCACAAAACTGTATTCTACGCATTGGAAAAAGAATCTTTCCATACCGCTTTGATTAAACTGTCTCTGAACGGTGAAACCAAAGACGTTATCGTGCGTGACTTCCAAATGCACCCATTCCGTCGCGAAGTTCAACACATCGACTTCCAAGCTGTGAAAGCCGATCAACCTGTACGCATCCGCGTTCCTCTGCACATTGTTAATGCTGAAAACTCTCAAGCTGTTAAACTGCAAGGTGGTCGCGTATCTCTGTTGAACACTTCTGTTGAAGTAATTGCTTTGCCTGCAAATATTCCTGCTTTCTTGGAGTTGGATTGTACATCAGTAGTTGCCGGCGACATTCTGCACTTGTCAGACATCAAACTGCCGGAAGGTGTTGAAAGCGTTTCTCTGAAACGTAATGAAAACCTGGCTGTTGCTACTGTTACCGGTAAAAAACGCTAATCGTAGTGAATATAAGAAAACCGTATCAGATAAATCTGATACGGTTTTTGTTTGATGTAAGTGGCGATAAATTCAAATAATGGAGATAAATCCAAAGTATCTTATAAAGTCATTTGCTATAAAACTTGGGTATAGCGTAAAGCGATACGCTTTATAAGATTGAAGCAATTTCTTTGCGAAGCTTATTAAGAAAGCGTCCATGCCGTACCCATTGTGCAGCCGATTCATAATCCTGCTGTTCAAATGCTTGTTGCAAGTCTTGATATAGGCTGCTTTGTGCATTTTGGATTTCTTGATCCAATGCTCGGACGGCATCATGATTTTGTTCCATCTGAGCATCCATTAATGTTTCCCGCCATTCCATTTGCTGCATGAGGAATTCCGGAGGGAAAGAAGTATGTTCAGGTGCGTCAGCATCAATACCTTGCATTTTCAACAGGTACGCAGCGCGGTCGATGGGATTTTTTAAGGTACGGTAGGCATCGTTGATGGTGGACGACATCATCACAGCCTGTTTTTGCTCGAAGGCGGATGCTGAAGCGAATTTGTCAGGATGGAAGCGGGCAGCCAAGGCGCGGTAGGTTTGCTCCAAGTTTTCGGCGTCGATATCGAAAGCGGGTTCAAGCTGGAAGAGTGTGAAATATTGAGACATAGCGGGATAATTAATGTGAAATTTTCGGCAGAAACCTGATTTTGCCTTATAATCCGCTGATTCTTAATCAAAAGGACTGAATATGAGCAGTAAAGTACAACACAATAAAGGCAAAATACGCGACAATGCTTTAAAAGCCTTAGTGAAATCCGATTTGTTCCAACACAAGGTGGAACGGAAAAGAAAAGGCAAAGGCAGCTTACAACAGGCAGGAAGCGAAAAAATGGCGGGACGGTTTTGATACTGTCCCGCCATTTTTATGTCTTAAACGTGGAAGCTCTCGCCGCAGCCGCAAGAGTCTTTGACATTCGGGTTTTCAAATTTGAAACCTTCCTGCAAACCTTCTTTGGTGTAATCGACTTGAGTGCCGTCCAGATAAACCAAGCTTTTCGGGTCGATATAAATGCGCGCGCCGTGTTCTTCAAAAATCAGGTCGTCCTCGTTCGCTTCATCGACAAATTCAAGGTTGTATGCCATACCTGAGCAGCCGCTGGTTTTCACACCCAAGCGCACGCCCAAGCCTTTGCCGCGTTTAGTCAGGTAGTTATTGATGTATTTGGCTGCGTTTTCTGTGATGGTAATCATACTTTTTTCCTCATTTCGCAATTATTTTCTGTTTGCCAGTTTTTATTTCAGACGGCCTCTTGATTTTCAGGCCGTCTGAAAACGCTGTTTTGCCCACTCTATTGCAGCGGCAATGGCAGCTTTTGCTTGCGGACTGTTTTTCCAACAGGTCGAGCCGGTCAATTTTTCGCCCTGTTCCAAAACGTTGTCCAAATCCGCTGCTGCCAGCGTGGCGACATCATCCAAACCCATTTGCTGCAAACGCTGCAATACGGTTTTGCCTATGCCTTTGACGGCAAGCAGGGATTGGGCTTCTTCATCGGTAAAAGGCATATCGTCTTCTTTGATTTTGCAGGTATAACGACTAAATATAAGCCTGCGGCTTATCTCCCTAACCCTCTCCCACGGGGAGAGGGGATAGATTGGCAGGCAGCCTCAAATTTGGCGGCAACTTCAAAAGGATTAAGTTTCTGCGCCCTCAATTCACCCTGTCTGTTTAAGAGAGAAACAAACCGTTATGTTTGCTTTTCCTGAAAACTCTAAGACTTTCAGAAATCCTATGAACGTCTGCCGACAAAACACCAACCGAATCGGGTTATTTGTTTTCCTGACGTTTACGATAGTCGGCAACAGCTGCTTTTACCGCATCTTCAGCCAAGATGGAGCAGTGGATTTTTACAGGTGGCAATTCCAATTCTTCAGCGATTTCGCTGTTTTTGATTGCCAGCGCGTCATCCAGACTTTTGCCTTTGACCCACTCGGTAATCAGGCTGGAAGAAGCGATAGCGGAGCCGCAGCCGTAGGTTTTAAATTTCGCATCTTCGATGATACCTTCGTCGTTCACTTTGATTTGCAGGCGCATGACGTCGCCGCAAGCGGGCGCGCCGACCATGCCGGTGCCGACAGACTCGTCATTTTTGTCGAAAGTACCGACATTGCGGGGATTTTCATAGTGATCGATTACTTTATCGCTGTATGCCATGATGTGGTTTCCTTAATGTTTTTAATGGTGTAAATGGTTTGTTTGCTGATATTCAGACGGTCTGAGTTAGATTTTGCACGCGCCGCCTTCGCAGCCCTCATCATTCTCTGAATCAACGCCGCCTTCTACGGTAACGCCGTCAAAATCTTCGAGCAGGTTGTCGAGATTGTCCAAATCTAAATCTTGTTCGTTCATGGTTTTACATCCTTGATTTTCATGTGGTGGCTTTTAGGTCGTCTGAAAAGGTCTTTTAGGGCTTTCAGACGACCTTTTTTGATTTTTATGTACAATGGACTAGGTAAGTTTTTTAATTATTTATAATTTGCACTTAATTCCAAATTATGTGCAGATTGCAGCAACATTAAAGCTTCCCTTGCTTTATTTGAAATAATAACATTAGACAAATTGGCACACTTTTCATAAAATTTAGCATCATGTCTTGTTATATATTTAGTTTTAGTATCTTCAGGGAAAAAGTTAATTTCTTCTTGAATATAATTAGCAAAAATATTTGATAAACTTCCATACATATCAGGTATAAATTCAGCTAGTGTAAGATAAACATCACTAACACTAATTCCCGTTACATTACTGATGGACATAAAAAACAACTCAATATTATCTATGGATTGCATAATCCAAAAGTCAGGTTCCTCATCATCACTATCATTTTTATAAAGCTGAATATATAACTCATTAGTCGGTTCATCATATCCCCAAACACTTCTATCATCAAAACCAGGAATATCTGCAATACATGGCAACATAAAAAATCCTTTCTTAATTAATTTTATACAAACAGCACTAGGTAGGTTGGGTTGTTAAACCTAACATTTCAGTTGGGTTGATAGGCTTGTTGGCTTTTCAATCTAATTAATATTTACTTACTTATTTTCCATTTTTCGCTCTATTCCACTCGCCTTTTAAATAAGTTCTCATTTTATTCCTAAAAGGCTCAACCCCTTTGTAATAGAAAGTATTTGCATCAAAATCATGTTTTTCCTTAATTTCTATCCCTACTTTACTCACATCCACTTTAAATTTTTTAACCTCATTTTTTAAATTATGAATGGATTCAATAATTTCTTTGTTAGAAACGGTATTCAAACTATCTGATTTGGTACCATTTTCAAAATAAAGTAAAATTAGATTATATTCATAAAGCAAGTTATGCCATTTCTCTTCTAATTCTTTATGTTCATCTGTACTAATTTTTGAGCCCTTTCCTTGCTCATATTTCTCTTCATATAATGGACGTATTATTCTTCTACATTCATAAGCAGTGCTGATATATCTTGCTGCTAAATCTCTAACAGCTTGTATCCACTCTATCCTAGCCTTAGCAGTTATATTAGCATCAATAGTTTTTTGATTAGTAAAAAACTGTATAACCACAGAAAACAATGCTATTAATGCTGCAATACTAGCCCATTGAAAATTTCTTTTATCATCAAAAAATATTTGGGTATTAAAAAAATTGAATATATAAGGACATAATAATAATGCGATTATTATGCGCTCTAATTTCAATTTTTTATCTTCACAAAAAAAATTTTTTAACCAATATAAATTGACCATTTTGTAATATTTCTAACTTTCTGAAACGCGAACAAACTGTCCGCGCTTCATTTTGCTCAATCCAATCAATGCGCTGCCCATTCAATCGAGTTCAAATCGATACCTTCTTTAAACATTTCCCACAGCGGCGACAGTTCGCGCAGTTTGCCGATTTTGGATTTAATCAGTTCGGCGGCGAATTTCACTTCTTCTTCGGTGGTCATGCGGCCGAAGGTGATGCGCAGGGATGAGTGCGCCAATTCGTCGTTGCGGCCGAGTGCGCGTAAAACGTAGCTTGGCTCAAGGCTTGCGGAAGTACAGGCGGAGCCGCTGGATACGGCAAGTTCTTTCACTGCCATAATCAGGCTTTCGCCTTCGACGAAGTTGAAGCTGACGTTCAGGTTGTTCGGGGCGCGGTGTTCGAGGTCGCCGTTGATATAGACTTCTTCGATACCTTCGATACCTTTGAGGAAGATGTCGCGCAGTTTGCGGTAGTGCGCCATGTCTTGCTCGAGTTCTTCTTTAGCGATGCGAAAGGCTTCGCCCATGCCGACGATTTGATGGGTTGGCAGGGTGCCGCTGCGGAAGCCGCGTTCGTGGCCGCCGCCGTGCATTTGGGCTTCGAGACGCACGCGTGGTTTACGGCGTACATACAGGGCGCCGATGCCTTTAGGGCCGTATACTTTGTGGCCAGACATGGACAGCAAATCAACTTTGGCGGCTTCAACGTCGACAGGCACTTTACCGCAGGCTTGGGCGGCATCGACGTGGAAAATGATTTTGCGTTCGCGGCAGATTTCGCCGATGGCGGGAATGTCTTGTACTACGCCGATTTCGTTGTTCACCCACATTACGGAAACGAGGATGGTGTCTTCGCGGATGGCGGCTTTCAGTACGTCTAAATTAACCAGGCCGTTTTCTTGTACGTCCAGATAAGTTACTTCAAAACCTTGGCGTTCGAGTTCGCGCATGGTGTCAAGCACGGCTTTGTGTTCGGTTTTGACGGTGATGAGGTGTTTGCCTTTGGTTTTGTAGAAGTTTGCCGCGCCTTTGATGGCGAGGTTGTCGGACTCGGTCGCGCCGCTGGTGAAGATGATTTCTTTGGGGTCGGCGTTAATCAGGGCGGCGATGTCGGCGCGGGCTTTTTCGACGGCCTCTTCTGCTTCCCAGCCGAATGCGTGGCTGTTGGAAGCGGGGTTGCCGAAGGTTTCGGTCAGGTAGGGAATCATTTTTTCGGCAACGCGTTTGTCAACGGGGGTTGTGGCGGCGTAGTCGAGGTATACAGGGGTTTTGACGGTCATGGTTTGCTCTTTCGTTGGGTCATCTGCCTGCGGTCTTTGCCGTAGGTCGGTTTAATGAATGTGTGTAAAGGTAACGACATGACTGCTGTCGCTGCAGTTTTTTTGTTCAATGATGCTTTGCAGCGTAACGCCGCTGAGGTAATCATTGATGGTTTTGTTTAAGTTTTCCCAAAGGTCATGGGTCAGACAGGGGGCGCCGTGGTGGCAGTTTGCTTTGCTGCCGCACTGCGTGGCATCCAGTCGGTCTTCGGCTGCGGAGATGATTTGTGCAATATTGATTTGCTCTGCGGGAGCGGCAAGGATGTAGCCTCCGCCGGGGCCACGTAGGCTTTCAACCAATCCGGCACGGCGCAGCTTGCTGAATAATTGTTCGAGGTAGGAGAGCGATATGCTTTGTCGTTCGCTGATGGCACTGAGTTTGACAGCGCCTGTTTGCGCGTTCATCGCCAAATCTATCATGGCGGTTACTGCAAATCGCCCTTTGGTAGTCAGTCTCATGGTGTGGTTGCCTGTGTGGGGCGTTTTTATTAGTGGAGGAATTGTCTAATATCTGAGTGTTTCAGTCAAGTATGTGGCGGCTCGGTTTGATTGTTTGTTTAAATGGTGGCATGGGTTGATTTTTAAATCGGAAAATATTTTCTTTATTTTTCTGTAATTTGGATTTGAGGCCGTCTGAAAAAAGGCTATCAACCCTACAAATATCAGGGTTAAAATGTTTTGATTTAATATTGATAGTGATATAGATTATCAAGATTATTCTTAAAATTTAGTTGTTTTGATGGAGTAAAATAATGAGGTGTTTGAAATGTTCAGACGGCCTTGACCATCCATCTTTACTTAACAGAGGCAATCGACAATGAAATGTGATTTAAGCAAAATAACCTGTATCGAAGACTTGCGCCTTGTTGCCAAACGTAAAATGCCGCGTATGTTTTATGACTATATCGATTCAGGCTCTTGGACAGAAACCACTTATCGTGAAAACACTTCGGATTTCAAAGACATCCGTTTCCGCCAAAAGGTATTGGTTAATATGGAGGGGCGCAGTCTCGAAACCAAAATGATTGGGCAGGATGTGAAAATGCCGGTAGCGATTGCGCCGACCGGTTTTACGGGCATGGCGCACGCCGACGGTGAAATTTTGGCGGCGCGTGCGGCGGAAAAATTTGGTATTCCGTTTACGCTTTCAACCATGTCCATCTGCTCGATTGAAGATGTGGCTGAAAACACCAGCGCGCCGTTTTGGTTTCAGCTTTATGTGATGCGCGACCGCGAGTTTATGGAAAACCTGATTAAGCGTGCGAAAGATGCCAAATGTTCGGCCTTGGTTTTGACTGCCGACTTGCAGGTTTTGGGTCAACGGCACAAAGACATCAAAAACGGCTTGTCTGCCCCGCCGAAGCCGACCATTGCCAATTTAATCAATTTGGCGACTAAGCCGGAATGGTGCATGAAAATGCTGAACACGGAACGCCGCACCTTCCGCAATATTGTCGGACACGCTAAAAACGTCGGCGATTTGTCTTCGCTGTCTTCGTGGACTTCCGAACAATTCGACCCGCGCCTGAGCTGGGACGATGTGGCGCGTATTAAAGATTTGTGGGGCGGCAAGCTGATTATCAAAGGCATTATGGAACCTGAAGACGCGGAAAAAGCAGCGAAAAGCGGAGCGGATGCATTGGTCGTTTCCAATCATGGCGGCCGTCAGCTTGATGATACCGTATCCGCCATTAAAGCTTTGCCTGATGTGGTCAGCGCCGTGGGCAGCGATATCGAGGTTTGGATGGACAGCGGCATTCGCAGCGGTCAGGATATTTTGAAAGCTTGGGCTTTGGGTGCGAAAGGCACGATGATAGGCCGCGCGTTCCTGTATGGCTTGGGTGCATACGGTGAAGAAGGCGTAACCCGTGCGCTGGAAATTCTGTATAAAGAAATGGATATTTCCATGGCGTTTACCGGCCATCGCAATATTCAAGATGTGGATTCCAGCATTTTGCGTTCTACGCGTTGGCATCAAGATGAGTTTTAATTTTTGAACATATGAAAAGGCCGTCTGAAAATCTGTTTTCAGACGGCCTTTTTATAGACGGCTATTTCTCGTTTTGGCGATACCATTCGATGAAGGCATCGGGTTTGACAAAGCCTAATAAGGCTTCGCTATGACTGCCGTCGGCGCGGACAACAAACACGCCCGGAGGGCCGAAGAGGCCGTATTCTTTCAGTAAGGCCTGATGGTCGGGAGTGTTGGCGGTTACGTCGATTTGGAAGAAGCGCTGCATATCGACCTCTTCGTGTACCTGCGGCTGGTTGAGCGTGTAGGCGGCCATTTCTTTGCAGGATACGCACCAGTCGGCATAGAAATCAATCAGCACGGGTTTGCTTGGATCAGCTTTCAAGGCGGCATCCATAGCGGCTTTGAGTTCGCCGACATCGGTAAACATCTTGCCGTGGTCGGTTTCTTGTCCGGCTTCGGATGGCGGAACCAGCGTTAAGAAGTGGTGCAGGGCGGTGGTTTGTTTATTGAAGCTTTGCCAGCCAAACCATGAGCCGCCAATCAGCAGTAAAAAACCCAATACGGCGGCAACCGTTTTCAGACGGCCTTTTTGTTTGCCGGATTTCGCCAAAAGCATCAGGGCTGGAACAATCATCAGCAAGGTGTAGAGGCCGACTACTGCGAAATAGGGCAGATGCGGCGTGGCGAGATATACGGCAACGGCCAGCAAAATGAAGCCGAACGCGTATTTGATGCCGTTCATCCAGTCGCCTGCTTTAGGCAGGATATGGCCACCGAATGTGCCGATGATAATGAGCGGTACGCCGGTGCCGAGTGCCAAAACATAAAGCGCGAGGCCGCCCAACACGGCATCGCCGGTCTGGCCGATATAGCCCAAAGCAAACGCCAGCGGAGGCGCAACGCACGGGCCGACAATCAGGGCGGACAAAATACCCATGATAAAGACGGAAACGATTTTACCGCCGGAGAGTTTGCTGCTTTGATTTTGGAAATAGGATTGGACAGAGTTGGGCAGCTGGATATTGAAGAAGCCGAACATCGACAGCGCCAATACCACCATCAACGCGGCGGCGGCCAGTACGACCCAAGGCTGTTGCAGCCATACGGTCAACAGCGCGCCGGTCAAACCGGCAATCACGCCGACCAAGGTGTAGGTCAATGCCAAACCTTGTACATAAACCATAGACAAGGTAAACGCGCGGCCTTTGCCGGCTTTTTTATCGCCCACGACAATGCTGGAAACAATTGGCAGAAGCGGATACATACAGGCGGTAAAGCTTAAGCCCAAACCTGCGACAAAAAACGCCAACAGGTTGGCGTTTAAAGTATCCCAAGAGAGCTTGAAGCGGCTGCTGTCGGGATTGTTTGCACCGGGCTGCGTGGGCATTGGGCCGTCTGAAGAGGCGGACGGTTGCAAAAAGCGGTCTTTGGCAGAAACCGGCTCATCGCTTTGCGGCTGGTAAACCCCGTTGCCTTTTACGTCAAACTCAGTATCCACCGGCGGATAACACACACCGGCTTCGGCGCAGCCTTGATAAGTCAGCGTCAGTTTGTATTGCGGCGCGGCTTGTTTGTAAGGCAGGTCAACCTGTGCGGTATGGTGGTAAACCATTTGTTTGCCGAAGAATTCGTCTTCTTTTTCTTCGCCTTTGCTGAATTTGGGTTCACCCAAGACTTTGTCCGGATCGGTCGCCGCAACGATTTTGGACTGGTACATATAGTAGCCGTCAGCGATTTTGAACTGCACGCTGACGCCTTGATCAGTTACATTGACTTGAGGCACAAAGGCTTGCTCGGGAGGCAGCAAATCATTGGCATCTACTGCGAATGCGAAGCTGCTCAAGCCTAAAAATGCAATGAGGAAATAAAGGAATTTTTTCATAATATCCACGGATATGCCGTTGAGAAACCGTCATTATAAATGATGGGAAAACAATCGGCTTAATTTAAGTTAAAGATTACGCAAGTTGTCTAATTCTTTTGAATTATATCGGATTACAGTTAACCGTACATGAGCGATAGTCTCATGTTATCGTTCAATTTATGCCAAAGGCCGTCTGAAAATTTTCAGACGGCCTTTGTTGCTATTCGGCTTAACTTTAAGGATAAGCGATATAAGCGTAAGCGGAATGGTTGTGTATCGATTCGAAGTTTTCGCTTTCGACGACGAATGATTCGATGCGTTTGTCGGCTATTAAAACCGTGGCCACATCACGAACCATGTCTTCGACAAACTTCGGATTTTCGTATGCTTTTTCCGTTACATACTTTTCGTCAGGGCGTTTGAGCAAGCCGTAGAGCTGGCAGCTTGCCTGTGCTTCAACGTAATCGATGATTTCTTCAATGCCTACATCCGCATTCGCAATCAAACTGACCGTCACATGCGAACGTTGGTTGTGTGCGCCGTATTGGGAAATTTCTTTGGAGCACGGACACAAGGAAGTAACCGGAACCATCACTTTCAGATTGTGGCTGTATGTACCGTTTTTGATTTCGCCGGTCAGGGTAACATCATAGTCAAGCAGCGATTGGATGCCGGAGACAGGCGCGCTTTTCTTGCGGAAAAACGGGAAGGAAACGCTGATTTTGCCGGAATGCGAATCCAGCAGGGCAACCATGTCGGCAGTCAGCTTGTGCAGCGTATCGAAATCCAAAGCATCGGTTTGTTTTTCCATCAGGGCGACAAAGCGCGACATATGCGTGCCTTTTTGGTCGGCAGGCAGGAAAACCGTCATGGTCAGGCGGGCGACGGTGGATTGTTCGCCTTCTTTGCTTTTGAGGGAAATCGGAAAGCGCAGGTCTTTGATGCCGACCTGATTAATCGGCAGGTTGCGTAAATCGCGGCTGGATTGCACGTCTGCAATGGCGTTCATGCGTGGTATGTCCTTCATGATAGGATTGTTGAGATGCGTGTAGGGGAATGGGCTCGTGTCGGCCGATTTGCAAATGCGAGATTATATCACTTGCTTTATCCGCCTGCATTGATTGTTTCTATTTTTCAGATAGTGATAAAATCTTCGATTATTCACATCTACATAGGCAGAGACCAAATGAAATTCGCCACGAAAGCCATCCATTCCAGCTACGATTGCGACGAACACAACCGCGCGCTGATGCCGCCGATTTATCAAAACAGTATGTTCGCGCTGCACGAAATCGGCGAGCAGGTTCCTTACCGCTATTCGCGTCTGAGTAACCCGACCCGCCAGGTCTTGGAAGATACCCTTGCTGATTTGGAGCACGGTGCGGCTGGTTTTGCGTTTTCCAGCGGTATGGCGGGGATTGATGCCGTGTGGCGCACATTCTTGCAACCTGGCGATACCCTTGTTGCTGTCGCCGATATTTACGGCGGCGCTTATGATTTATTGGTCGATGTTTATCAAAAATGGGGGGTGAACGTTGTTTTTGCCGATTTGGGCAATCCCGACAATTTGGACGAGCTGCTCAAAGCGCACAATGTCAAACTGGTGTGGCTGGAAACGCCGTCCAACCCGCTTTTGCGTTTGGTGGATGTCAAAGCCCTTGCCGCGAAAGCCAAAGCGGCCGGTGCGCTGGTCGGCATCGACAACACCTTCGCCACGCCGTATCTGCAACAGCCGCTGGATATGGGATGCGATTTTGTGTTCCATTCCGCTACCAAATATTTGTGCGGCCATTCCGACGTATTGATGGGCATCGTTGTGGCCAAAACCAAAGAGCTGGCTCAGCCTTTGCACGATATGATGGTGCATACCGGCGCGATTGCAGGGCCGATGGACTGCTGGCTGGTGTTGCGCGGTATTAAAACGCTGGCTCTGCGTATGAACGCCCATTGCCAAAACGCACTCGAAATCGCGCGCCGTTTGGAAGCCCATCCTGCCATTGAAAAAGTGTTCTATCCCGGCCTGCCGTCGCACGAACATTACGAACTTGCCAAAGCACAAATGCCCAAAGGCATCGGCGGCGTGGTTACGGTTTATCTCAAAAACGACACGCGTGAAGCGGCCAATAGCGTGATTAAAAACATGAAACTGGTCAAAATGGCTTCCAGCCTCGGCGGCGTGGAAAGTCTGGTCAACCATTGCTATTCCCAATCCCACAGCGGCGTGCCGCATGATGTGAAAATGGAAATGGGCATCAAAGTCGGCCTGCTGCGTTTCTCTGTCGGTATCGAAGATGTAGACGATATTTGGAACGATATTTCCAAAGCATTGGATACGACTTTGTAAATAAGGCTTAAAGGCCGTCTGAAGGTGGATAGTTTTTCAGACGGCCTTTAAATTATGGTGATTAAGATGAATATCCCTGAAAAATTTATTCGTCCATTCCCCTCTCCGGAAGAAGTTTTTTCTGAAGAGATAGAGCGTCATGCGAAACATTTTTTACCCATTTGTTCGCTTAATCTTCAATTTATACGTCCTGACAGTGAAGAGTTCTGGATACATTTCATCCAGCCTGCGGAAATTCATTCGGGTTGCGTAGGTGAGCATACATCGGCATTTCATGACCGCTATAATTTTGAGGACAGTATTTGTTTTGATGTCGATGAGGACGGTAAATATCGATTTAATGGCGATTGGCGTTTTTTTATTTTGGAAAATAAGGAAGTGCCGTCTGAAATTAAAACCAAAATAATGGAACAGGCGCAAAGGATTGCGGAAAAACAGGGTATGAGTTTTGATCAGGCAGCTTGGTATAAAACGCCGCATATTTATCGGCAGGATACGCAGGAAGAATTAGAAAACGTATATAGAATCAATCATCTTTGTTTTAATGCCATCAAGAATTTGTATCTGAAATATGGAAAATTCCTTCAGGGATATGTACCTATTGAGCTGGACAGCAAATATACTTTGGAAGAATTGGTTGCATTGAAGGAAGCCGCAGATTCACAATGTCAGGGTGACGGGTTGGATAGAGATTTGATTGAGGATGCCGGCGGATTATCAGAGGGTATGTTGGAAGAAGGTTTCAACCATATTGATGAAATGTTCCAAGAAGAGTACGGTAATTTAGTGGATACACCCAAACGAGATGATGGAAAAGTTTTTCCTTATATTGGCTATTTGAGCGGATATAAATTTCAGGAATATGGTTGCGATGAGTTGTACCTATTTTTTGATGCAGACAGTAAAAAAGCCGTTGTCCGTTTAGTGTACAGTTAGACGATAAAGAAGATTTCTAAAAAAGGATGAATCATGAAAACCCTTATTTCAGCAATGATTGGTGCATTTGTATTGGCTGCTTGTTCTACGCCTACCGATAAGCCTTTATCAAGTCAGCCACATATTTCTTCTGCCAAATCATCTGAATCACAGCAAATGAAAATGCCTACTTTAGCCGCCAGATGGCGTGTTGTTGCTTTCAATAAACTCACCGAAAAAGAGTTGGCGGATAAAAACGCTTATTTAGATTTCAGCGAAATGCCTAAGGCTCATGGCAATATGGGCTGCAATGGTATGATGTTCCAAGCGAATGTAATCGGTGCGGATAAAATTGATTTTGGCCCTATTGCGGCAACCAGAATGCTGTGTGAAGACATGAAGCTGGAAAATGCGTTTTTGCGCAAACAAAGCGTATGGAATTATCGTTTTGACGGTAATGATTTGATTTTAGAACAAAAAGGTATCAGTATCCGTTTGCGCCGTGAATAATCTTAAAGGCCGTCTGAAAATAAATATTTCAGACGGCCTTTTGAATCTTTATAATAAGCCCTATTTGAAACTGATACCGAATATCAAGGAAACCTATTATGGCAGCTTCACCAGAAGCCAAGTTTACCGAAGAAAAAGTCTTGTGGATCAAACACCATACGCCTAAGCTGATGACTTTTGCCATCAGCCGCCCTGAGTCCTACCGTTTTTCGGCAGGACAGTTTTCGCGTCTTGGTTTCCGTGACGGCGAGGGCTTTATTTGGCGCGCGTATTCTGTCGTGTCTGCCGAATACGCCGATACGCTTGAGTATTTTGCGGTGTTAATCGAAGGCGGCCCGATGTCGGCGCGTTTTGCCGCGATGAAAGAGGGCGACACCATTTTGCTGGATAAAACGGCTACCGGTTTCCTCTTACCCGAGCGTTTCCCCGACGGCAAAGATTTGGTTATGCTCTGCACGGGTTCCGGCATTGCGCCTTTCCTCTCCATTATCGAGCAGCCTGAAATCTGGCAGCGTTTCGACCGTTTGGTTTTGGCGCATTCCGTCTCTTACGCCGACGAGTTGATTTTCAACCAACGGCTTGCCGATTTGAAAGAGCATCCGCTGATTGAAGAATATTTCCATAAATTCACTTTTGTTCCGGTTACCACGCGCGAAGAAACGGAAGGCGCATTGAGTGGCAAACGGATTCCCGAATTGCTGAAGAATGGCGGCTTGGAAGAAAAAGTCGGCTTCAAGTTTACCAAAGCCGATACGCGCTTTATGGTTTGCGGCAATCCGGCAATGGTTAAAGACACTTTCCAAGCCCTGATGGATTTGGGCTACGCTATGCACCGCAACCGCATCCCCGGCGAAATCATGATGGAAAATGGTTTTTAACAGATAAATGGTCAAAGGCCGTCTGAAACTTTCAGACGGCCTTCAATATTAAATATAAACCGAAAAACAGAGAAAATATGAATATCAAACAACTTATCCAAGCCTTGCCCAAAGCCGAGCTGCACGTCCATATCGAAGGGACGTTCGAGCCGGAATTGATGTTTGAAATCGCCAAGCGCAACCACATAGCGATTCCTTATGAAAATGTCGAAGCGGTACGGCAGGCTTATGATTTTCACAATTTGCAGTCGTTTTTGGATATTTATTATGCCGGTGCCGGCGTATTGTTGCACGAGGCGGATTTTTACGATTTGACCCGCGCGTATCTTGAGCGTTGCCATGAAGACAATGTCGTGCATACGGAAATATTTTTCGATCCGCAAACCCATACTGCGCGGGGTGTAGCGTTTGAAACCGTGATTAACGGCATTGTCCGCGCCTGCCGTGAAGCCGGGCAGCAATGGGGAATAAGCACGCGTTTGATTATGTGTTTCCTGCGTCATTTGTCGGAAGAAAGCGCATTTGAAACCTTAAATCAGGCTTTGCCTTATAAAGAACACATCATCGGCGTAGGCTTGGATTCGAGCGAATTGGGGCATCCGCCGTCCAAGTTTGAACGCGTGTTTGCGCAGGCGCGGGCGGAGGGTTTGTTGACGGTGGCGCATGCCGGAGAAGAAGGCCCGCCGGAATATGTTTACGAGGCTTTGGACTTGCTGCATGTCCGCCGTATCGATCATGGCGTACGGGCGGAAGAAGACGAGGCGTTGATGGCGCGTTTGATTGCAGAGCAAATGCCGTTGACCGTTTGCCCGTTGAGCAATTTGAAATTAAAAGTATTTTCGGAGATGACAAAACACAATTTGCGCCGTATGTTGCAACGCGGCGTGTTGGTAACTGTCAATTCCGATGATCCAGCGTATTTCGGCGGCTATATGAACCGTAATTTTGAAGCGCTTGCCGAGGCTTTGGATTTGAGTGCGGAAGAAATCAAAACCTTGTGCGCCAATTCGTTCCGCGCTTCGTTTTTGAGCGAGGCGGAAAAGGAAGAATGGATACGGAAGATTGAAGGTTTTGATGTTGAATCATGATAAAAGGCCGTCTGAAAAAGTTTCAGACGGCCTTTTATGATGGCGGTTAATAGTCAACTTTGATTTTGGGCGTTTCCTGCGCGGCTTTGTATTCTTCTTCCAATTCAAAGCGCAGCGGATACAAATTCAATTTTTCCATCAGCAGGCGGTCGCCGTCTTCGTCCGGATTGCCCGTAGTCAGCAGTTTGTCGCCGTAGAAAATCGAGTTTGCACCAGCCATGAAACACATGGCCTGCATGGATTCCGGCATATTACTGCGGCCTGCGGATAGGCGGACGTAACTGTGCGGCATGGTAATACGCGCGACGGCGATGGTACGGACAAATTCCGTCCAGTCCAAATCTTCGGCATCGGCCAGCGGCGTGCCTTCCACTTTGACCAACTGGTTGATCGGTACGCTTTCGGGCTGCGGGTCGAGGTTGGCAAGACTGGCAATCAGGCCTGCGCGTTCGGCGCGGGTTTCGTTCATGCCGACGATGCCGCCGCAGCAGACTTTCAAACCGGCATTGCGGACTTTGCCCAAAGTATCCATGCGGTCTTCATGTTTGCGGGTGTGGATGATGTCGTTGTAGCGTTCGGGGTCGGTGTCGAGGTTGTGGTTGTAGTAGTCCAAACCGGCTTTTTTGAAGTCTTCCGCCATGCCGTCTTCGAGCATGCCGAAGGTGCCGCACACTTCCATGCCCAAGCTTTTCACCGCGCTGATGATTTCGGAAACGACAGCCACGTCTTTAGGTTTGGGGCCGCGCCATGCCGCGCCCATGCAGAAACGGCTGGCGCCGCGCGATTGGGCAATTTTGGCTTTTTCGACGATTTCGTCCACGTCCATCATCTGCTCTTTGCCCAGATTGGTGTTGTGGTGTGCCGATTGCGGGCAGTAGGCGCAGTCTTCGGGGCAGCCGCCGGTTTTGATGGAGAGCAGGGTGGAAAGTTGGATTTCGCGCGGATTGAAGTTTTGGCGGTGGATTTCGGCGGCTTGGAAAACGAGGTCGAGAAAAGGTAGTCCGAATAAAGCCTCGACATCGCATTTTTTCCAATAACGCGCAGTCGGATGCGGCTTGCGCTCGGTTTGACGGCGCAAGGCTACGGGAGATACGGTCATAGTGTGTTCTTTCGTGTTTACAGCGGCGCAGTGTCGCTGACGGCTTGACTGCCGGCGCAATGACGGCAGCAGCAGGTTTGAAATCAATATAAAAGGCCGTCTGAAACGGCGCAGCAAGTGTAACGCTTTTGATAATGTAGGGCAAATGTTTCAGACGGCCTGAAATATGGTCTGCCCGGGTTTGCTATAATCGCATTTTTAATTTTTCCGTTTTCTTATGAACGCGCCCAAAGCCTTCGCCGTACTCGGCCCGACAGCCGGCGGTAAAACCGCGCTGGCCTTAAATATTGCCCAATCGTTGCCGGTGGAAATCATCAGTTTGGATTCCGCGCTGGTGTATCGAGGCATGGACATTGGTACGGCCAAGCCGACTGCCGAAGAGCTTGCCGCCGTGCCGCATCATTTGATTGATATTATCTCGCCGCTGGAAAGTTACAGCGCGGCGGATTTTGTCGGCGACTGCGTGCGCTTGGTGAACGAAATACATGCGCGCGGACGCTATCCGCTGATTGTCGGCGGCACGATGATGTATTTCCACGCGCTGACGGAAGGTTTGAACGATTTACCCAGCGCGGATGCGGCGGTACGCGCACAGCTTCAGGCGGAAAAGAACGAACACGGTCTGGCAGGACTGTATCGCCGTTTGCAGGAAGTTGACCCGATTACGGCAGACCGTCTGAAAGCCAATGACAGCCAGCGTATTGAGCGCGCTTTGGAAGTCTATCTTCTGACCGGCAAGCCTTTGAGCGAACATTTTACAGAGCAGAAGCAGGCTGTGCCTTTATTGGATTTATGTACGGTCGCCCTGATTCCCGAAGACCGTCATTTGTTACACCACCAAATCGAAAAACGCTTTTTAAATATGTTGGAACACGGTTTCCTCGATGAAATGCACGCTTTACGCCGCGATTATCCGCAGATGCATGCCGATATGCCGTCTATGCGCTGCGTGGGCTACCGTCAGGCTTGGGATTATCTCGAGGGCGAAACCGATTATGAAACCTTTGTCGAAAAAGGCATTGTCTCCACACGCCAGCTTGCCAAACGCCAGTTGACCTGGTTGCGGAAAATTCCTTTGGCGCACACGCTAGACCCTTACGCAGACAGCGATTATGTTCAGACGGCCTTAGCCTTGGCGCGACGGCATTTTCAGGAATAATCCATGCTGACCACGCCACCACTTGCGCCTAAAACATTGGCTGCGCTAAAAGAATTGGGTATTTACACACTGGAAGATTTGCAAAAAATCGGCGCAGTCCGCGCGTTTCTATTGCTGAAAGCATCGGGTTTGACCGTAACCAAAAGCACCTTGTGGCAACTGGATGCGTTGGTTTCAGGTGTGGATGTCCGGCATATTTCCGAGGAGAGAAAGACGGAGCTGGGCGAAGCATTGAAAAACCATCTGCCTGTTGCCGTTTTCCCTTCTCAAAACGATATGGAAGCCTTTATGCGGCTGGCGATAGAACAGGCCAGACAATCGGCAGTATTGGGCGAAGTACCCGTTGGCGCGGTCATCGTATATCAAGGCGAGGCAATCGCAGCGGCACACAATACCTGCATTGGCGACCACAATGTCAGTCACCACGCCGAAATCAACGCGCTTGCCGCCGCAGGAAAAGCTTTACAAAACTACCGTTTGGAAAATTGCGACGTGTACATCACCTTAGAACCTTGCACCATGTGCGCCTCTGCCTTGATACAGGCACGGGTCGGGCGCGTGATTTATGGTGCGGCCGAACCCAAAACCGGTGCGGCAGGCAGCGTGGTCGATTTGTTTGCCGACAAACGTCTGAACAAGCATACTGCAATTTTCGGCGGCATATTGGCGGATGAATGCCAAAGCGTATTGCAGGATTTCTTTGCGGCCAAACGGAAGGCTGTCTGAATTTCAGACGGCCTGTCGGCAAAAATACTTTATTTTAAATTTTCGGATTTCCCATGTCAGTCAATCATTACGAAAATTTCCCAGTCGGATCCATTGTGCTGCCGCGCCGTTTGCGTAAGCCGGTTCACGCCGTTTACGCTTTTGCACGGACGGCGGACGATATTGCCGACGAAGGCAATGCCGAAGCAGCCGAACGCCTGCGCCAACTGGACGAACTGAAATCAGAGTTAGACCGCATTGCACAAGGCGGGAAACCGCAAACGGCTTTGATGCAGCGTTTGTACAACGAAGCGATTGTGCCGTTTCAATTGCCGTTGCAGCCGTTTTATGATTTGCTGGCGGCGTTCAGTCAGGATGTGGTCAAAACCCGTTATGAAAACTTTGGCGAATTGATTGCCTATTGCCGTTTGTCCGCTAATCCGGTGGGGCGCATTATGCTGTATTTGTACGGGCAAACCGATGAAGTGAGCATGGCGCAAAGCGACGGCATTTGCACTGCCTTGCAGCTGATTAATTTCTGGCAGGACGTGGCGGTAGATTGGCAAAAAGGACGCGTGTATATCCCTCAGGAAGATTTGCAGAAGTTCAAAGTCAGCGAAGGGCAGATTGCGGCCGGCAAAGCCGACTTTGCTTTTCAACGATTGATGGCGCATGAGTGCCAACGTGCTTTTCAAATGCTGAAGGCCGGCTCGCCGTTGGGCAAAACCCTCAAAGGACGAATCGGTTTTGAGCTGCGCATGATTATTGTCGGCGGCCAGTTGATTTTGCAGAAGCTGGACGGTTGCAAATATGATGTGTTTAACCAGCGGCCGTTGTTGGATAAGAAAGACTGGATGATTATCATCAAACGGGCTTTGCTGAAGAAATAAAAAAAGGCCGTCTGAACTTGATGTTTCAGACGGCCTTGATGTTTTCGATTAGCGGTTTTTCAAACGGCTGATGCGGTTGTCCAAAGAAGGATGGGTACTGAACCAAGAGTCTTTGGCATCGCTGGCAATGCCCATTGCCGTCATGGTTTGCGGCAAATCGCTGGGGTTGCCTTTCAAGCGTTGCAGGGCGGCAATCATTTTCGGCGCACCCACCAATTTTGCAGCGCCCGCATCGGCGCGGTATTCGCGTTGGCGGCTGAACCACATCACGATGATGCTGGCGAGGAAGCCGAATACAACCTGCAAGACCATGCTGACCATGAAATATGTGCTTTGAGAAGTGCTGCCGTCATTGTTGCGCGCCACCATGCTGGAAACGATACGCGCCAAGAAGACGACAAAAGTATTCACAATACCTTGAATCAGCGTCAGCGTTACCATATCGCCGTTGCCGACGTGTGCCATTTCATGCGCCAAAACGGCCTCGACTTCATCGCGGGTCATGTGGTCGAGCAGGCCGGTGCTGACAGCGACGAGCGAGCTGTTTTTGGTGGCGCCGGTTGCGAAGGCGTTAGGCTCGGGCGAGTTGTAAATGGCGACTTCCGGCGTTTTCAGATTCCATTGGCGGGCTTGCGCTTCAACGGTTGCCAACAGCCAAGCTTCTTCTTCGCTTTGGGGCTGGTCGATGACGACGGCGCCAACCGAATGTTTGGCGATGGTTTTCGACATCAGCAGGGAGACAATCGAGCCGCTGAAGCCGACGACTGCGGAATACGCCAACAGACTGCCGACTTGGTCGGTACTGTTGATGCCCAAGATGGCCAAAACAACACGGATGACAACCAAAACGGCGATATTGGTTGCGATAAACAAGAAAATGCGTTTCACCGATTATTCCTTTTTAGTGTGGTTTGTGAGGTGATTTTTATATGGGCGCATTGTCTCAAAAACTCTATAGAGATGAAACAGCATGATAGGCAAAGGTATGCAAATTCAAAGCAATTGAAGCAAAGGCCGTCTGAAAAGGCAGTCTCAACCAGTGAGAATCGCTTTTCAGAAGGCCTTTGATAGGTAAAACTATCTGCCGGCTTCTTCCAGCCAGTTGCGCGGTATGAGGAATTGATTGAGGCGTGCTTCGGGCGAACCTTCTTCCGGCGCATATTGATACTCGAAGCGTACCAAAGGCGGCATGGACATCAAAATGCTTTCCGTGCGTCCGCCGCTTTGCAGGCCGAACAGCGTGCCTCTGTCCCAAACCAAGTTAAATTCGACATAGCGTCCGCGGCGGTAGAGTTGGAAATCGCGTTCACGTTCCCCATAAGGCGTGTTTTTGCGTTTGGCCACAATCGGCAGATACGCTGTGATATAGCCTTCTCCGACCGCCTTGATAAAATTCAGGCAGGTATCGAAATCCCAGCGGTTTAAATCGTCAAAAAATAGGCCACCCACGCCGCGTGTTTCGTTACGGTGTTTCAAGTAGAAATATTCGTCACACCATTGTTTGAATTCAAGATAAACCGATTCGCCAAATGGCGCGCATACGTCTCGCGCTACGGTGTGCCAATGCACAATATCTTCTTCAAACGGATAAAACGGCGTCAAATCAAAGCCGCCGCCAAACCACCACACAGGCTCGCCGCCTTCCGGATACGCGATAAAAAAGCGTACATTGGCATGGCTGGTCGGGACATAAGGATTTTTCGGATGAATGACCAGCGACACGCCCATAGCTTCAAATGCCGCCCCCGCCAGTTCAGGACGGTGCGCCGTCGCTGAAGCAGGCATTTTGCTGCCTTTCACATGCGAAAAATTCACGCCCGCCTGCTCGAATACCGCGCCGTTTTTTAATACGCGTGTTTCACCGATGCCCAGTTTCCCTGTCCATGCTTCATGCACAAATTTAGCTTCGCCATCTTCTTGCTCCAGAGCGGCGCAGATTTGGTTTTGCAGGGTTTTGAGGAGGTTTAGAACGGATTCTGTGTGCATGATATATCCTTGATGGTGTTTTGTTATGGGTAAATTTTTGCACAGGCCTATCTTGTAACCAAGCTTCATTCATCAGCAATAGGTTGAAAGGTATCGATGATGTTGCGATACCTTTCAGACGGCCTTGATTTATTCAGTAAAAAAGGTATGTGCGCCCAAATAGTTTTTGGCGTAAAACGGGGTGGAAAGTTTTTCGGTTTTGATGGTTTTGCCGCTGCTGGGGGCGTGGATGAATTCGCCGTTGCCGATGTAGAGGCCGACATGGGAATACTTGTGTGCGCCGCCGGTGTTGAAAAAGACCAGATCGCCGGCTTTTAATTTGTCATCGGAAATTTTACGGCTGGCGGCGGCCATATCGCGCGCGGTGCGTGGCAGGTTGACGTTGAGGGCGTTTTTATAGACGAATTGGATCATGCCGCTGCAGTCAAAGCCTGTGGCTGTGGTACTGCCACCCCATTTGTAGGGCGTGCCGATCAGACCCATGCTGTGAAGCATCAATTCCTGCGAACCTTGTGTGCGGTCGATATGGGAAATGCGGACAGGTTGGACTTTTCTGGCGGTTGTTTGCGGCTTGTGGGTTTTGTGTTTGCCGGTAGTGCCGCAAGAGGCCAACAATAGGCCGGCGGTACAAACAAATAGGGTATTGCAGATGAGTCGAGACATGATGAATTCCTCCGGCCGCATGATTTATGTTTTCAGACGGCCTCTATAATAATCCTTCTATGGGCAGGATGGACAGGATTTTTGAAGTAACCCGTTTCCAGAACTTGGCTTCTGGTTCTTGTGCGTAAGTTCGTTTTTCACTTGGGTCATACCAGTATAGTTTATTGTAATTGCCAAGCGTTACCTGATAGGCGTAGTTTGGGGTGGTCGTAACGAGGGTGCGCTGCATTTGGCCTGCGATTTCGGGACTTTCGATAACGACACCCATTTCGGTATTGAGCCGTGCGGAACGTGGGTCGAGGTTGAATGAGCCGATGAAAATGCGTTTCTCGTCCACGATGAATGTTTTGGCGTGCAAGCTGGTGGCGGAGCTACCGGTCAAGCCGCGGTCTTTGGAGGTCGGAACGGCGTGGTTGGGCTGGAGCTCATAGAGTTTGACCCCGGCTTTGAGCAAAGGCTTGCGGTATTTGACGTAACCGGAATGGACGGCGGCAACGTCGGTTGCTTGGAGCGAATTGGTCAGGACGGTAACGTCTACGCCATTGCGTATCAGCTTTTCTATGGCTTTGACACCTGATTTTGTGGGCACAAAATAAGGCGAGACAAGGTAAACGCTTTTTTCGGGTTGCTTGAGGGCGTCTTGTAGGCGTTCGGAAATAGGCGGTTTATGCCGGTCACGGTCTAAGCCTTTGGCCGGATCGTCGCTGATTAAACGTGTGCTGACGCTTTGCCATTCCATAAGGTTGCTCTGCATTTTTTGATAGAGGCTGGAGTGTTCGATGCTTTGGCGATAGCGGATGAGCGTTTGATTTTTATCTTGGTCGGTGTAATTAAGTTCGGCCAGTCCTTTTTGCAGGTTTCCCCGTTTGATGACGCTGGTCGCATTATAGGCGGAATGGCTTGACCAGTAGCGGTCGAAGTCTTGGGAAACTTCGGTTACTACGCGGCCGGTGGCGAGAATGTCGAGGTCGGCAAAAATGGTGTCATCATTAACCTTGAAATATTCGTCGCCGATATTGCGTCCGCCCAAAATGGTGGCACGGTTGTCGGCGGTAAACGATTTGTTGTGCATTCGGCGGTTGAGCCGTGGGAAGTCGGCAATATAGCCGAGTGCACGCCATTTTCTGAAAATAAAGGGATTAAACAGACGGACTTCGATATTGGGATGATTGTCGAGTGCCAGCAGGAGATCATCCATGCCGTTGGTGTTGTTGTCGTCCAGAAGCAAACGCACACGGACGCCGCGTTCGGCCGCGCGATGAATCAGGTTGAACAAAAGCTTGCCGGAGATGTCGTTGTGCCAGATATAGTACTGTAAATCAAGGGTATGGTCGGCGGCTTCAATTAAGGCTGCTCGGGCGACAAAGGCTTCATGGGCATCGTTCAGCAGATAGATATGGGAAATATCGGCCTTGGAGGGGGCAGAAGGAATACCTAAGGTGCTGTCCAGCCGCGGCGTTGAAGGGATGTCAAGATAACTGCTTTGGGTACGTTCGTCCAATGATGGCAAAAACGCGGCGCAACCGCCCAATAGCAGGATATAAAGAAAGGGAAGATGAAATTTCATGGGAAACCGGCACAAACAATCCCTACCTAAATGACATTTAGGCAGGGATTGAATTGAAATTAGGTTGCTTGAATCAGCTTAGAAGGCAACATAATTTGCCGGGTTGACCGGTTTGCCGTTTTGACGGATTTCAAAGTGCAACTGGGTACGGGATGCATCGGTATTACCCATGTGGGCAATGGTTTGGCCGCGTTTCACGGTTTGGTTTTCATTAACCAGCAGGCGTTGGTTGTGGCCGTATGCGCTCAAGAATGATGAGTTGTGTTGGATGATGACCAAGTTGCCGTAACCGCGCAAGCCTGAGCCTGCGTAAACGACTTTACCGTCTGCCGCTGCAACGACAGGCTGGCCTTGAGTACCCGCAATATCCACGCCTTTGTTGCTGCCGCCGAAGTTGGCGATAACGTTACCGGTAGTCGGACGTTGCCATGTGATGCCGCTGACGTTGCGGCTGCTGCCGGTAGACACGGTCGGTGTATTGGCAGGCGTACTTGGGGTCGGAGCGGTGGTTGTGGTTGTCGGAGTAGAAGGTTTGCCCGCAGAAGCTGCCGGTGCAACGTAGCCTTCAGGTTTTACGCGCAGGGTTTGGCCAACGCTGATGGTGTTGTCGGCCAAGTTATTCCATGCACGCAGATTGTCTTGGGTAATGTTGTAGCGTTTGGAGATGTTGTAAACGGTATCACCGCGAACGACGGTATGTGTCGCTGCATTAATATCGACAGGCGCATAAGAAGGCGTGTAAGTGCCGGTACTGCCGCTGTTGTATGTTGGCGCAGGTGTACTTGCCGGCGGAGTGTATGGAGCATCTGCCGCTGGGCTGGTGTTGGTATTGTAAGGCGCGGCACCGTAAGGATTGTCAGCAGTAGAGCTTGTTGTTGAACCACCGCTTTGTGTGCCGACGACTACAGGAGCCGGTTGTTGGCTGGCACAGGCCGCAAGTAATAAAACCAAAGCTGCCGATCCGGCATAAGATACACTTTTTTTCAACATGTTAATGACTTTCGTATTCGGGTAATTGTTCTCGTCGGGGCATATCATAATAAAAATATGCTTGTTTCTCAAGTGTTCGGCTGTTAGGGACTGTTAAGGCGCAGGGATTTCTGACCAAAAGGAAGCGGTTTGCTCCATTTGTCCGTAGGCAGTCAAATCGACTTGCAGGGGGGTAATTGTGATGAAGCCGGCCGCGCATTCGCCAAAGTCGGTACCTTCTTCGCTGTCGGAAACATCGCCGACCGGCCCAATCCAATAAATCTGTTCGCCACGTGGATTATACATGGGAACAATGCTTTGTTCATGATGGCGACGGCCGAGCCGTGTTATTTTTATGCCTTGGATATCTTCAGGTGCGACGGCAGGGATATTGATGTTCCATAAGATGGGTTTGGAAATAGGGCGTTTGAGAAAGTAGGAAAGCAGCATCCAAGCGGCTTTTTCCGCAGTTCCCCAATAACGGCCGCTGGAATCGGCAAGAGAGAAGGCAATGGCGGGAATGCCCATCAGATAGGCTTCCGTCGCGGCGGCAACCGTACCGGAATAAAGCGTATCGTCACCCATGTTTGCGCCGTTGTTAATGCCGGATAAGACTAAGTCGGGTTTGAAATCGGCAAGGGCGTGCTGGCCGACATGAATGCAGTCGGTGGGCGTGCCATTCACATAGTAAAACCCGTTTTCCGCCTGTTTCAGTTGTAAAGGACGGTCTAAAGTCAGGGAATTGCTGACGCCGCTGCGATCGCGTTCGGGCGCAACCACCCTGACATTGGCAAATTCTGCACATACTCTTGCCAAAACAGCCAAACCGGGCGCAAGATAACCATCGTCGTTTGAGATTAATATGTTCATGGGACAATATTGTGTCTATCGGTAAGATGGGCGGTATTGTACTGGTTTGCTTGAGCGATTGTCCATGAATCGGCAACGTTTGGGCGGAAAGGATAATAATGAAACATTATGAATTAGACCCCAAAGCTTTATTGGGCGGCGTGATTGCTTCAGACGGCAATCAGGAGATTGTTCAGCTTTCATTGCAGAAAAATAATGAAATTCCGGCATATGAGACGGATGCGATTATTTTGCTTTTGGTTTTAAACGGCAAAGCCGAAATCAAAACGGTGGACGAAGTTTTGCAAACCGAAGGCTTGCAAGTTATCCGTCTTGAGCCGATGGAGGCGCACAGCATTCGCGCGTTGGCTGATAACACCAATATTTTGGTTATCAAACAATTGATTCACGAAACCGGTCTCAGCAAACGTTTGAGATTTGGAAGTTGCTGCCTGTAATGCAATAAAGGCCGTCTGAAAAATTTCAGACGGCCTTTTTAAAATCAACTAGATTTATTTCAAACCTTTTTTCACCAAATCTTCATAACCGCCATGGTTGGTTACGTTGGTGTAACCGGCTTTTTTCAGTTCGGTCAGCGCGGCTTCTGCTCGGCGGCCGCTGCGGCAGTAGAGGTTGACCGGTGCGTTTTTATCCGGGCTGACGGATTTGATGCGTTCAACGATTTGGTCGTGCGGAATATTGAGCGCACCTTGCAAATGGCCTTCTTTGAATTCTTCGGCAGAGCGGACATCAATCCAAACGCCTTTTGCTTTTGCAGGTTGTGCCGCGCTTTTTTCAACTTTAGGCATAGAGGCAGCGGAAACGGCCAAAGGAGTGGCGATAGCGGCGGCAAAAAGTACGGCGGTCAGCAGTTTCTTCATGATTCAATCTCCTGGTAGATAGAAAATAATATAATAACTATATCAGTTTAGCATTTCATCAGGCCGTCTGAAAGGGGAGTCGTCTTTCAGACGGCCTGATTTTACAAGCTGATTAGCGTTGGGTTTCTACTGCTTCTAAGGCGCGCAAAGCGTATGTATAAGCAGCACCTGCGTTTAGAGAAATAGCGGTGGCCAATGCGCCGGCGATTTCGCTGTCGGTTGCCCCTGCTTTGGCAGCGGCGGCTGCGTGCACGCTGATGCAGCTTTCGCAACGTGTGGTAATGGCAACGGCAATGGCAATCAGTTCGCGTGTTTTGGCATCCAGTGCTTCGGCAGCGGCTGCTTGTTCCAGCGCGCCGTAGGCTTGCAGCATTTTAGGATGGCTTTTGCCCAATTCGCCAAATGATTTTTTTACCAAAGCTGTGTGTTCAGGCCAATCTTTAAACATGATATTTCCTTTCTTGATATATTCGGATAAGAATCAAAAAATCCTATCCGTTTGTGTTTGGTGTGTGTATTATTGCAATAATCAGACGAATTATATCGTCAAAACATCTCATTTATTGGTAAAAAACACTATGGATATTTTAGATAGATTGGTCGAATTGGCGCAGATAAAGGGCAGTGTGGATGTTCAGTGCCTGTTTCAAGGGGAGTGGTATGTGCGGCATGAGCCCAAGCGTGCGCATGGTTTGGTGCATATCGTAACTGCCGGTTCGGGCTATATCCGAATTGATGGGGAGCAAGAGGCCAGGCTGCTGAGTGCGGGGGATATTATTTTCTTCCCCCGCAGCGTTGGGCATACTTTGAGTAGCGACAGTAATTGTGAAAATTTCGGTGTTCGCGTGCTGACGGCTGAGAATGGTGCATTTAAAGTCAAGCAAAGTCATGCCGGTGGAGAGGCGGCTTTGCATCTTTTTTGCGCACGGTTTGAATATGAAGCGCAGGCGGATATGATGACGGGGCTGCCTGATACCGTTTTATTGAACATCAACCATCCGTCTTTGCAGTATTTGGTGACCTTATTGCAATATGAGAGCAGTCAGGCTTTATCCGGCTCGGTAGCGGTTGTGAACGCATTGGCTTCGGTACTGCTGGTATTTCTGCTTCGTGCCTGTTTGGAGAAAAATGAGGAAGCGCAATTAAGCGGTTTGCTGAATGGTTGGCAGGATAAACGTTTGCGGAATTTGCTTCAGGCAGTCGTCGAAAAGCCGGAAGAAGAATGGAATATTGAGAAAATGACTGCGATGGCCAATTTGTCCCGTGCCCAGTTGATGCGGGTATTTAAACAGCAGACGGGAACAAGCCCGCATGCCTTTGTTAACAGCATCCGCTTGCAGCAGGGGGCGTTATTGTTAAAGCAGACAGCCGATTCGGTTTTATCGGTTGCGCTTTCGGTCGGTTTTCAATCGGAAACGCATTTTGGCAAGGCATTTAAAAAGCAATATGGGATATCGCCGGGGCAATATCGTAAAAATGACCGACCTGATGAAGCGGCGGTGCAGGCGGAAGAAATGTCGATTTACTTTATTTAAACAGATGATAAAAGGCCGTCTGAAAGTGTAAAAGTGAAATCTAGGATTTCCAAAACACTTTTCAGACGGCCTTGATTTTAAAGTATGTCAATCAAACAGGATTAGTCCAGTTTTTTGAAATGGCGTCGGCGTTCCAACTCGCTCAGGTAGCGTTTGCGCAGACGGATGGATTGTGGCGTGATTTCAACCAGTTCGTCATCGTCGATAAACTCAACTGCGCCTTCCAAAGTCAATTTGATAGGCGTGGTCAGGCGGACGGCTTCATCTGTACCGCTGGCACGGATGTTGGTCAGTTTTTTGCCTTTCAGAGGGTTTACCACCAAGTCGTTATCACGGCTGTGGATACCGATAATCATGCCTTCGTAGACTTTATCGTTTGGAGAAACGAACATACGGCCGCGGTCTTCCAAGTTCCACAGGGCGTAAGCAACGGCTTCACCTTGCTCTTGAGAAACCAATACACCATTGTGTCGGCCGGGCATATCAGGTTTAACCGGAGCATAGTCGTCAAAAACGTGGCTCATCAAGCCGGTACCGCGGGTCAAGGTCATAAATTCACCTTGGAAACCGATCAGGCCGCGTGCAGGAATATGGTATTCCAAACGTGTACGACCGTTACCGTCGCTTTCCATATTGGTCAATTCGCCGCGGCGGCGGCCGAGTTCTTCCATGACCGCGCCTTGGTTTTCATCCGGCACATCCACAGTCAGGTTTTCGTAAGGCTCGCATTTTTGACCGTCAATTTCACGGAATACCACGCGCGGTTTGCCGACTGCCAATTCAAAGCCTTCGCGGCGCATGTTTTCCAACAAAATGGTCAAGTGCAATTCGCCGCGGCCGGAAACGCGGAAGACGTCGGCATCGGCAGTATCTTCAACACGCAGGGCAACGTTGGTCAGCAATTCTTTTTGCAGGCGGTCGCGGATTTGGCGGGAAGTTACGAATTTGCCTTCAGTACCGGCCAAAGGAGAAGTGTTGACCATAAAGTCCATGGTCAGTGTCGGCTCGTCCACGCTCAACATCGGCAAGCCTTTAGGGTTGTCTTTGTCGGTAATGGTTACGCCGATACCGATGTCTTCGATACCGGAAATAATCACGATGTCGCCGGCTTCAGCTTCTTCCAAAGGTACGCGTTCCAAGCCTTGGAAGCCCAACAGCTGGTTGATGCGGCCTTGGGCGACTTGTTCTTCATGATTCATGACGGCAACGACTTGGCCGGGTTTGATGCGGCCGTTCAGGATGCGGCCGATACCGAGGCGGCCGGTGTAGTTGTCGTAGTCCAGTTGGGAAATTTGCAATTGCAGCGTTTCGTCCGCGCTGCCGCTTGGTGCAGGCGTGTGTTTTAAGATGGTCTCAAACAGAGGACGCATATCGTTGCTCTCGTCGGTTTCTTCCAATTTGGCAAAGCCGGAGAGGCCGGAAGCATAAACGATAGGGAAGTCCAATTGTTCGTCTGTTGCACCTAAGCTGTCGAACAATTCGAATGTTTGGTCGATAACCCAGCTTGGACGGGCAGACGGTTTGTCGATTTTATTGATGACGACGATCGGTTTCAGACCCAAAGCCAAGGCTTTTTTGGTCACGAAACGGGTTTGCGGCATAGGGCCTTCTTGTGCGTCAACCAACAGTACGACACAGTCGACCATGCCCAATACACGTTCCACTTCGCCACCAAAATCGGCGTGTCCCGGGGTATCTACGATGTTGATGTGGTAGCCTTCGTATTCGATGGCGGTATTTTTAGCGAGAATGGTAATGCCGCGTTCTTTTTCAAGATCGTTGCTGTCCATGACGCGTTCTTCGACTTGCTGGTTGGAACGGAATGTACCGGACTGGCGCAGCAATTGGTCAACTAATGTGGTTTTGCCATGGTCGACGTGGGCGATGATGGCAATATTGCGGATTTGTTTCATGATGATTTATAAGGTTTAGCTGGTTGCTTAAAAAAAAGATAACTGGCGATTATAGCACGATTCGCAAGTGATGACGGAATGGGTGATTCAAAAAAATCAGGCAAAAGCAGTTGAGAATAATTCATAATTAAATTTGATTGATTTTGTCGGATTATTTGCTTTTATTTATGGTTAACGAATGTAAATGTTTTTGAATAATGCAATGGATTCTTAATACTAATGTCAAAAAAATATTATTAAAAACAGGGGATTAATTTTTCAGACGGCCTTTTGGGTGGGTTAAATTTTTTGATAATTGTTTGTATTTTAAATAAAAAATTTGTCAAAACCGCTACTTGTGCATACAATTCGCTCATTCCGTAACAACACACGAATCTTCATTTCGTGATCGTCAACTTTTAAAAGAAAGAGAAAGAATTATGCAAGGCAACCAAGCAGTTATTGATTACATGAATGAATTGTTGTCCGGTGAGCTGGCTGCTCGCGACCAATACTTTATCCACTCTCGTCTGTACTCTGAATGGGGTTACAACAAACTGTTCGAACGTTTGAACCACGAGATGGAAGAAGAAACTACTCACGCTGAAGACTTCATCCGTCGTATCCTGATGTTGGGCGGTACTCCTAAAATGACTCCTGCTCCAGTAAATGTAGGTACTGACGTAATCTCTTGCCTGAAAGCAGACTTGAACACTGAATACGAAGTACGCGATGCGCTGAAAAAAGGCATCAAATTGTGCGAAGAAGCTCAAGACTACGTTACCCGCGATTTGATGGTTGCCCAACTGAAAGACACTGAAGAAGATCACGCTCACTGGTTGGAACAACAACTGCGTCTGATCGAATTGGTCGGCGAAGGCAACTACTACCAAAGCCAACTGTAATCTAGCGTATAACGTATAAGGAGCTGAATATGAAAGGCGATCGCTTAGTTATTCGCGAGCTGAACAAAAACTTAGGTTTGTTGCTGATTACCATTAACCAGTACTTCCTGCATGCCCGTATTTTGAAAAACTGGGGCTTTGAAGAATTGGGCGAACACTTCTTCAAACAGTCCATCCGCGAAATGAAATCCGCAGACGATTTGATCGAGCGTATTTTGTTCTTGGAAGGCCTGCCTAATCTGCAAGAATTGGGTAAACTGTTGATCGGTGAATCTACCGAAGAAATCATTGCCTGCGATCTGAAAAAAGAGTATGAAAAACATGATGCTCTGGTTGCAGCCATCGCTCTTGCAGAAGAGCAACAAGACTACGTCAGCCGTGATTTGTTGGAAAAACAAAAAGACATCAACGAAGAACACATCGACTGGCTCGAAACTCAGCAGGAATTGATTGGCAAAGTTGGTTTGCCAAACTACCTGCAAACAGCGGCGCAAGAGGACTAAAACACAAACCACTGCCAAATATAGCAGTCCCTGCTCCCATCAACGGCATATCTTTACGGATATGCCGTTTTCTTTTGTGGAAATGCTTAAAGGCCGTCTGAATGTTCAGACGGCCTTGATTTTATATCGTTTTCAAACGGTATAGATAAGTAGTTTCCTTGTTTCTGGCAAACGCCAAAGGATCGGATTCATCTATTGCTTTTTTGTGTTGCGGTTTAGTTTTCAAAATATCGACTACATTGAGCGAGGCCGTCTGAAAGCATTGGTTTAGAAAGTCTTTATCGCGCAAATGCAAGTATTCTGCCAAGTCGGAAATAATCAACCAGGCTTCGCCGTTTGGATTTAAGTGCTGGCGTACGCCATTGAGGAACGCAGTTAGCATGGCATGATTGGGATCGTAAAGGGCAGTCTCGATGGCGGAGGTCGGTTTTGCCGGCAACCAAGGCGGATTGCAGACGATAAGGTCGGCACAAGTTTCGGGAAATAAATCAATCGATTGGATGTTGACAGCTTTATCTAAGCCTAGACGTTCAAGGTTTGCTGTGGCGCAGGCAATTGCTTTGGGGTTGGTGTCTGTGGCAATGATGTCGGGTATGCCTCGTTTGGCCAAAATGGCGGCAATAACGCCTGAACCGGTGCCGATGTCAAAGGCCGTCTGAATATTGGGAGAGATTGGCGCTTGTGCGATTAAATCCAAATACTCGCCACGCAATGGAGAGAATACGCCGAAAGGAACATGGATTTTTCCGTTAAGCTGCGGAATGTCTATGCCTTTTTTGTGCCATTCGTGTGCACCGATAAAACCCAGTAATTGATTCAGGGGCAAAAGAAACGGCTTGTCGTTTGGTGTGTCGTAAACATCGCACAAGGCGGCGTAGATGTCGGGTGCACGCGCATTGTCCAGTTGAAAATTAGGTTGGATTTCGACGGCAAGCATATTGAGCAACCGGCTTTGTTGTGCCTGTTTCATACGGTGGGCATGAAAGGCCGTCTGAATATCGGTAGGTGCGCCTTTCTTTTTTTCAGACGGCCTGCGGATACGTTTTTTCATTGCAGATAAGACTTGCTTGGCATTATGAAAATCGCCAGTCCAAACGGTTGCAGTTTGCGCGTGGGCATTTTTTAAGATTTCTGCTGCACCTGCTTCTTGTATGTAAACCGCCTGCTTAGGCGGCTTTTGTGTGCTTTCGTTGCGCCATTCGATGTCGGTGCGGTCGGTAGGGATGGTGTGGGGCATAATGTGTTTCAAATCGGAGAAATAGGGGATTAGTTTACTATATTTAGGATGTGTTCGGTTTGAGAAGAGCTTTTAATAGTCTAAATTAGACAAAATGTATAAAAATATCTCAGATTTTAAAATTTATACCAATATTTTGATAAAAATAGATTGTCGTTTTGTCTAAAATGAGTATAATGCAAAACTAGAACACAATAATCTTAATCAGATTTGGACAAGGAACATCATGCAATTAGACATTGACCGTTTGGTTGCCTATTTTGGCGGCGTAAACGCGCTGGCCGAAGCCCTGAAGCAGCACGACCCGGAAAATGCTGCAACGACGGCGGCTATCTATAAATGGCGTACACGCGGTTCCCTGCCTTTGGCTCAGTTGCAAAAACTGACCGCTTTGGCGGAAGCGCAAGGCAGACCGCTTGATTTGAATGCTTTTTTACAAAAAAACGAATCTCTGGAGAGAACAGAAATGACACAAACCAACCGCGTTATCATTTTCGATACCACCATGCGCGACGGCGAGCAGTCGCCCGGTGCATCCATGACTAAAGAGGAGAAAATCCGTATTGCCCGCCAGTTGGAAAAGATGGGTGTCGATGTGATTGAAGCAGGTTTTGCCGCCGCCAGCCCGGGCGATTTCGAGTCGGTTAATGCGATTGCCAAAATCATTACCAAATCTACAGTTTGCTCATTAGCTCGTGCGGTTGAAAACGATGTGCGCAAAGCGGGCGAAGCTGTTTCCCCCGCACCGAAAAAACGTATTCACACTTTTATCGCCACCAGCCCCATCCACATGGAGCACAAACTGAAAATGAAGCCGCAGCAGGTCATCGATGCGGCGGTCAAAGCGGTGAAAATCGCCAAAGAATACACTGACGATGTGGAATTTTCCGCCGAAGACGCCGTGCGTTCGGATTTGGACTTCCTCGCCAAAATCTTTACGGCGGTTATCGAAGCGGGTGCGACCACCATCAATATTCCCGATACTGTCGGCTACTCCATCCCTTCCGTATGGTACGAGCGTATCAGTAACATCATCAAAAGCGTGCCCAACGGCGATAAAGTAGTCTGGTCGACCCACTGCCACAACGACTTGGGTATGGCTGTTGCCAACTCGCTGGCCGCTGTTCAGGCAGGCGTGCGCCAGGTGGAATGTACCATCAACGGTTTGGGCGAACGCGCGGGCAATGCCAGCCTTGAAGAAATCGTGATGGCGTTGAAAGTGCGCCACGACCTTTTCGGCTTGGAAACCGGCATCGATACCACGCAAATCGTGCCGGTATCCAAACTGGTGTCCACCATTACCGGTTATCCGATTCAGCCAAACAAAGCGGTAGTCGGTGCAAACGCCTTTGCACACGAATCAGGTATCCACCAAGATGGCGTGTTGAAACACCCTGAAACCTATGAAATCATGACTGCCGAATCAGTCGGCTGGTCAACCAACCGCCTGACTTTGGGCAAACTCTCCGGCCGCAGCGCATTCCGCAGCAAGCTGGCAGATTTGGGTATTGAATTGGAAAGCGAAGAGGCACTGAATGCCGCGTTCGCCCGCTTCAAAGAACTCGCCGACAAAAAACGCGAAATCTTTGATGAAGACCTGCATGCTTTGGTGTCTGACGAAATGGGCAATATGAATACCGAAAGCTACAAATTCATTTCCCAAAAAATCAGCACTGAAACCGGAGAAGAACCGCGCGCCGATATTGTGTTCAGTATTCGCGGCGAAGAAAAACACGCTTCCGCTAGCGGATCAGGTCCTGTTGATGCCATTTTCAAAGCCATTGAAAGTGTGGCACAAAGTGGCGCAACCTTGCAGATTTACTCTGTCAATGCGGTAACCCAAGGCACGGAAAGCCAAGGCGAAACTTCCGTCCGCCTGCAACGCGGTGACCGTGTGGTCAATGGGCAAGGCGCAGATACCGACGTGTTGGTGGCGACTGCCAAGGCTTATCTGTCTGCACTGAGCAAATTGGAATTCGGTCAAGCCAAGCCTAAAGCTCAAGGCAGCGGCATGATTTAATTTATTGAAAAAGTAAAGGCCGTCTGAAATCGTAGTGATATGTTTCAGACGGCCTTTTTTATTTGGTCAAAGAACGAATCTATTTATTGAAGTTTAAGCAGTCGGTCTTGTTCGACAGACAATACGCCGTTTACTTTTTTGAAATAGGCAATGGCATCTTCAATATTGGTCTTGGAAGATGGACGGATAGCAATACCGTGCAGGTTTTTGTATTCGTAAACCAAAGTTGCACCAGAGGTTTTCACTGCTTTTAGCAATGGCGCGGAACCGGTTTGGTCATCATAGAAGATAATCAGATTGCCGGTTGTATCTTGGGCTTGTTGCTGAGATGGAATGGCAGTTGATTGAGCGGAAGTGCTTGGGCTTTGGCAGGCACAAAGCAGGGTGGAGAGTAGGACGAATAGCGGCGTTTTCATGATGTTGATTTAATTTAATCAATAAACCAGGCCGTCTGAAAAGCGTAAAACGAAATCTAAGTTTCCTTTTACAATTTCAGACGGTCTTAGTCCGTTATGCTTCGGGCAATTCCATGGCTAAAACGGTTTGTTCTTGTTTGGCACGGAAAGCCGCCAATTTTTCAGCCAATTCAGGATTTTCATTGGCTAAAAGTGAAATGGCAAACAGCGCTGCATTGGCCGCGCCTGCTTCACCGATGGCAAATGTGGCAACAGGAACGCCTTTGGGCATTTGCACAATCGAAAGCAAGGAATCTTCGCCGCGCAGGTATTTGCTGGGAACGGGAACGCCCAAGACGGGAACTGTGGTTTTGGCTGCAACCATGCCCGGCAAATGCGCTGCGCCGCCTGCACCGGCAATAATGGCTTTGATGCCGCGTGCGCGTGCGGTTTCGGCGTATTCAAACATCAAATCAGGCGTACGGTGTGCCGAGACGACACGCGCTTCGTATTCAACGCCGAATTCTTTGAGAAATTGTGCTGCCTGCTGCATCACCGGCCAATCGCTGTTGCTGCCCATAATAATGCCGACTTGGATCATGAAGAGTTCCTTTTGCTTGAATGGATTAAGGGTAAAAAATATTCAGACGGCCTTGGGGATGACAGGGCCGTCTGAACGTTTATCTTTGTTTCAGGCTGATTGCAGCGCGTTTTGCCGCTTCGCTGTTGGGGAAGCTTTGCATCAGTTTGCGCCATGTGCTGCGGGCGATGTCTTTTTGTTGCAGTTTGTATTGGCACTGGCCGATGCTGTACATGGCATCAGGAGCTTGCGGGCTGTTGCGGAATCGGTTGGTGTAGCGGTTGCCGATTTCGATAACGGATTCGCAGTTGCCTAGACGTTGTTGGCTTTGCAGGAGCAGGTACATATTGCGGCGGGCAATTTCGCTGCCGTTGCCACCATCAGCCTCTTTCAAAATGGCCACTGCGGCAGAGAAGTTGTTGCGCTGATAGTATTTTTGCGCCTGATTATAAAGGCGCAGTTCGTTTTGTGCGGCTGAGTCTGTTTCAGACGGCACGCTGCCGCCATTGGCCAAATAGTCCATTTTCAGCTTGTGGTCGTCTAATCGCTGGGCTTTTGGTTTGGAAGCCGAAGTAGTCGGACGTTTGATGTTTCGTTGTTGTTCCAATGTGTGCAAGCGTTGATTTAATTCTTCAACCGTGCGTTCCAGTCGGGCGATTTGTATGCCCAAGTGGTCAATCTGGGTTTGTGCGTCCAAGCGTGGATAGGGGATACTTTTTTCATGCAAAGGTTCACGCGGAATATCCGGCAGGACAAAGTTGGGATTGTCGGCAGGTTTAGGAGGATGGGAAACGGCGCATGATACGGCCAATAGAGTAAGCGGCAAAAGAAACAGGGAATGTGAAAATGTTTTCATCGGATTGTGTCGTTTTATTTTTTTAGTAGCAGTGTCAAACCGTCGCCGATAGGCAGGGTAATGGGAATAATGCGTGTATCGTGCGGCAGATTTTGGTTGAAATGGCGCAGGATATCCAAGCTGGGCGGATCATTTTCGGCAGCTTCATTCATGACGCGCCCACCTAACAAGATATTGTCGATGGCAATCACGCCGCCACTCCGTACCAGTTGCAAACAGCGTTCAAAATATTTCGGCGTAGGCGGTTTGTCGGCATCGATAAGCGCCAAGTCGTAGCTTTCCGATTCGCCTTGCGCAATCAAATCGTCCAAAGTCAGCAAAGCCGGCTGCAGATGAAGCGAGATTTTATGCGCTATGCCTGCTGCCTGCCATGTTTCGCGGGCAATATCGGTAAAGGTTACATTGATGTCGCAAGCCGTGATTTTGCCGTCTTCGGGGAGGGCGAGCGCCATGGCGGTGCTGCTGTAACCGGTAAAGACACCAACTTCCAAATATTTTTTGGCATTCAATAACTTGGCCAACCACACCAACATAGCTGCCTGCTCTTGGGCGATGGCCATCTTTCCCAGACGATGTGATTGGGTACGCTCACGCAATGCGGTCAAAACGGGATGTTCGTGTTGACCGATGCTGTTGAGGTACTGCTGTAACGCCGGATCGGTATTGTGGGTGTTGGTCGTCATGCCGATGCGGGTTAGTCTTGATAGTAGGTGTAAGGTTTTTTGTTGACTTTGGCCGCTTCAAATTCAGCCTGTTCGGCTGGATTAAGGGTTACATCCCACAGCAAATGGCGGTTTTCGAGGCGTTGCGCTTCCATTTCGGGATTGTCTTCCATGAGTTTGTCGAGGAATTGGGTAGCTTCGGATTTGTAGTGGTACATGATGTTCTGCCTGAATCGTTGTTAGACCGTCATTATAGCCGATATTTTTTGCCAATACGCTAATTAATCGAACTTCCATAAGGTATAATGGCACGTCTTTTTTAGGCCGTCTGAAGCCTTTGCTCAATGTTTTGCTCCTTCTGCGGCAGAATATTGTGCAAAGGCTTAAGCCAGACAAGTTTCAGACGGCCTTTTTTATTGTGAAAAGAGCTGCTTATGTTAAAAAAATGGCTGCATAAAGTGTTGCCTAAAAAACACGTCAAGTTGTTGCCCGAAAAGGAGATTATTCCGCTTGAGCAACACGGTATCCGCGCGGATATGTTGAGCTTTGCCGCTGAGAAAATTTCCAAACGCCTGCATGAAGCCGGTTTTCAGGCTTATGTTGTAGGGGGAGCCGTTCGGGATTTGTTGCTCGGGGTTGAGCCCAAAGATTTTGATATTGCAACCGATGCCACACCGGAGCAAATCCGTAAAATATTCCGCCGCAGCCGCATTATCGGCCGTCGCTTTCAAATCGTTCATGTGATGATTGGCCCCGAAACTATTGAAGTGACGACGTTTCGCGGTGGCGATAAGGTTCAGCAGAATGCGCAAGGCCGCATTATGAAGGACAATACTTACGGCAGCATTGAAGAAGATGCCATGCGCCGCGACTTTACGTGCAATGCGCTGTATTACGACCCGATTAAAGAGGAAATTTGGGATTTTCATCAAGGCGTGGCTGATGTTGCCGATAAGAAATTGGTGATGATAGGTAATCCTGCCGAACGCTATCAGGAAGATCCCGTCCGTATTCTTCGCGCGGTCCGTTTGTCGGGCAAGTTGGGCTTTGAAGTGGAAGAGCAAACGGCTTTGCCGATTGCCGAATACGCAGGCCGTCTGAAAAATGAGCCGGTGGCCCGTCTTTTTGACGAAATCATGAAGATCCTGTTTTCCGGCCATTCCCGTGCCTGTTTGAAACGGTTGAACGAGTTGGGTATTCCCGAAGGCATCCATCCGCTTTTAGATGCCTTAAAAACTGCCGAAGCAGCCGACAAACGTATGATTATGTTGGCCTTGAAAAATACCGATGAGCGTCTTCGTGCGGATAAGTCCGTTTCCGTCGGTTTTGTATTGGCGGCGGTATTATGGCCGACACTAAACGCTATTTGGCAACGTAATCTAAGCCATGGACAAAAACCTGTTCCTGCGTTGATGGATGCGATGAATACCATGCGCGATACGGTGGAGAAAGGTTGGGGTGTACCGCAAAGATTCTCTGCAACCATGCGTGAAATCTGGCAATTTCAGCCGCAATTCGACAATATGCGCGGTGCGCGCCCGTATCGTCTGTTGGCACAAGCCCGTTTCCGTGCTGCTTATGACTTCCTGATTTTGCGTAGCGAAGTTGGCGAGGTTGATAAAGAGATGGCTTCTTGGTGGACAACTTTCCAACATGCCGATGAAGAAACCCGTCAGCAAATGACTGCGGCCAATGAGCGCAAACGTCAGAATCAAAGTGGCTCAACCGATGGCAAACCTAAACGCCGACGCCGCCGTCCGAAAAAGAAAACCACTGAGGCTGAATAAATTATCAAAATAAATGTAAGGCCGTCTGAAACCATTAAATCTTTTGAGATTTGGTTTTCAGACGGCCTTTTTACATTCCAATAAAAACCGCAGGTCTTTCAACCTGCGGTTTGCTTTTATGATTTGTTTTCTTCGCTGTCGAGGAAGCTGCGGAGACGGTCGCTGCGGGTAGGATGGCGCAGCTTACGCAGGGCTTTAGCCTCGATTTGACGGATACGTTCGCGGGTTACGTCAAATTGTTTGCCGACTTCTTCGAGCGTGTGGTCGGTATTCATATCGATACCGAAACGCATACGCAACACTTTGGCTTCGCGCGGTGTCAGGCTTTCGAGGATTTCTTTGGTTACTTCGTGCAGGCTGGTGTACATCGCAGCTTCTGCCGGCGCAACGTTGTTGGCATCCTCGATGAAATCGCCCAAGTGCGAATCGTCGTCGTCGCCAATCGGTGTTTCCATGGAAATCGGCTCTTTGGCGATTTTCATGATTTTGCGGATTTTGTCCTCCGGCATTTCCATCAGCTCGGCCAGTTTGGCGGAATCAGGTTCTTCACCGGTTTCTTGCAGGTATTGGCGCGAGATACGGTTCATTTTGTTGATGGTTTCAATCATGTGAACCGGAATACGGATAGTACGCGCTTGGTCGGCGATGGAACGGGTAATCGCTTGGCGGATCCACCATGTGGCGTAAGTCGAGAACTTGTAGCCGCGGCGGTATTCGAATTTGTCCACCGCTTTCATCAGACCGATATTGCCTTCTTGAATCAAATCAAGGAACTGCAAGCCGCGGTTGGTGTATTTTTTAGCAATAGAAATAACCAAACGCAAGTTGGCCTGAATCATTTCCTGTTTGGCTGCTGAGGTTTCTTTCTCGCTCAACACCATGTTTTTGTTGATTTCTTTCAACTCTTCGATGGAAATGCGGGTTTCGGCTTCCATATTTGCCAGCTCGGTTTGTTTTTCGAGGATGGCGTGGCGGAAACGATCCAACGCGTTTGCCCATACACGGCCTTTGGCTACTTCTTTTTCAACCCATTCCAAATCGGTAATGGCAGGCAGGAAGTTTTCGATGAAGTAGTCGCGATCCATACGGACGCGGTCGATACAGATATCGCGGATTTCGCGTTCGAGTTTGCGGATGTTTTCAACGCGGCTGCGCAGGTTGCTGCTCAGGTTTTCGATTTGACGTGTGGCAAAACGGACTTCCAACAGTTTGTTGGCAATGGCATCGCGGTGCTTCAGGTAGTTGGCGTGTTGGCTGCCATGTTTTTCCAGCTGCTTGATCATTTTGCCGTATTCGCTCTCGATAAAGGCGAAATGTTCCAACACTTTTTGTTTCAGTTCGGCCAAATGGGCGGCGGACATGGCTTCGGAATCACTGCCGGAGTCATCTTCATCATCTTCGTCGTCATCTTCGACTTCGCTGTCGGTCTCGCCTTCTTCATCGTCAGGTTTGGCATTTTCCAAATGACCCAGACCCAATTCGTTTAACAAAACTTCATTAGGGTCGATGATGGCTTCAACCACTTCATCCACACGGATTTCATCATTGCGGACTTGCTCGATCAACGCCAGAATTTCGGCAACCGAGCCTGGGCAGGCGGAGATTGCCTGCACCATGTTTTTCAGTGCATTTTCAATTTTTTTGGCGATGATGATTTCGTCTTCGCGTGTCAACAAATCGACTTGGCCCATTTCACGCATATACATGCGCACAGGGTCGGTTGTACGGCCGAATTCGGAATCTGCGCTGGAAAGTGCCGCTTCGGCTTCTTCAACGGCATCGTCGTCGGTCAGGGCGGCGGCATTGTCGCTCAAGAGGATGTCTTCAGCATCGGGAGCCTGTTCGGTTACCTGGATACCCAAGCCGGAAATCATGCTGACGATGTTGTCGATTTGCTCGGCGTCGGACATATCGTCAGGCAGCGCGTCGTTAATTTCGGAATAAGTGATGTAGCCGCGTTCTTTACCCATAATAATGAGTTGACGCAGACGGGCGCGCTGCTCTTCGATACTCAAGGGACGGTTGTCATCTTGGTCTTGGTATTCTTCGTAGTTTTGGTTTTTAGACATGGATTGCTCTCTAGGTTGATAGGATGCCGACGGTTTACGGTGATGTGGCCGTACCTGAAGGCGGAGCAGAGCTTTTTGTTGTGAAATCAGATTTCACTTTAATACTCTGAGGCCGTCTGAAAATATTACGGATGGAGTGTTCTGCGTGTCATGCTTCGCAGCGTGTATTTAGATTGTTCAGACGGCCTGAGGGGTTAGTTTTGCTTTGCCGTCAAAAGCGACAGCAATAGTCTTTTTTCATTTTCGGTCAAACCGGTTTGAATACTTTTTTGCTTTAAAGTTTCGATTTGACTGTATTTTAATTCATTTAACAACTTTTTCATGCCGATTTGGAAACTTTCGCAATCTTCTTCGTCATCCCCTTCCATTTCTTCAGAGTGAAGGGTTGATAAAAAGATTTGATTAACGGTTTCCTCATAAGGCGAGCCGCGCATATATTCCAGCACTTGTGCGGTTGCCGGAATCGTGGCGTGATTCTTGATGGTTTCGGCTAGATTGGCAAGGCAGGCAAAGTCGCCGCTTAAAGCCAGATAATCGGGCAGGTCTATATATGAAGCCCAAGCCGGATTTATCAAGAGGCTGCGTATTTGCCTTTGCACCAGTGTCAGCATGGTTGGCTGTTTGACAGAAATGGGCGGCAGTTTGTAACTTTTTTGTTTAACGTGCCGCTTGGGCGCTTCTTGTCCGAGTAACTGGGCGAGGTTGTCAGGATCAATGCCCACCAACTCGCTGAGTTTTTGTTTCAGGAGATAGCCCAATGCCGGCGCGGTAATTTGCGCTAAAAGCGGAGAACTGGTTTTGACCAATTCTGCTTTGCCTTCTTGTGTATTAAGGTTGAGGCCGTCTGAAAGATGTTCCCAAAAGTATTCCGATAGGGGCTTGCTTTGGTTTAACAAGGCATCTTCAAATTGCGTCTTACCGTAGGCGCGGATGTAGCTGTCGGGGTCGTGTTCTTCGGGCAGGAAGAGAAAATGCAGCGATTTATCGTCTTTTAATTGCGGCAACGCATTTTCCAGAGCGCGCCAAGCCGCTTTACGTCCTGCACTGTCGCCGTCGAAACAAAAATAAATACTGTCTGCCTGACGCATCAGGATTTTGACATGTTCCGCCGTGGTTGCCGTACCTAGAGCCGCCACGCCGTAGCCGATGCCGAACTGCGCCAATGCGACCACGTCCATGTAGCCTTCGACCACCAAAATCCGTCCGGCCTCTTTAACGGCAGCACGCCCTTCATATAGCCCGTAAAGATTTTTCCCTTTATCGAACAAAGGCGTATCCGGCGAGTTGAGGTATTTGGGTTTGGAGTCGTCCAATACGCGGCCGCCAAAGCCGATGACCTGCCCGCGAGGATTACGGATGGGGAACATAATCCGATGGCGAAAGCGGTCGTAATGTTTGCCTTCGTTATCAATGACCATGCCCGTATCCACCAACGCAGTATTCGGATAGGGTTGGAACACTTGTGCCAAAGGCTGCCAGCCGTCGGGCGCATAGCCCAAACCGTAATGCGCGATGACTTCCGCACTCAAGCCGCGTTTGTCTAAATAAGTCTTCGCCGCCGGATTGAATTTCAACTGTTGCGCGTAAAAATCCGCTGCCGCCGCCGTCGTTTCTTCCAAAGTCTGCTGTTTTTTCTTGCGTTCGGCACGGATTTCGGGATTGTCTTCCTGTCCGCGCACTTTAGGCACCGTCATACCGACACGATCAGCCAAAAACTGCACCGCCTCCGGAAACGACAGCCCCTGATGTTCCATCACAAAACCAATCGCCGAACCATGCGCCCCGCAACTGAAGCAATGGTAAAACTGCTTGGTCGGGCTGACCGAAAACGACGGCGTCTTTTCCTTGTGAAACGGACAGCAGGCCATATAGTTCGCCCCGCCTTTCTTCAGCGGAACCTGCTCGTCGATAATATCGACAATATCGACTTTGGACAAAAGCTCGTCAATGAAATCAGATGGAATCATAGTTCGGCAGAAGAGGATGGACGGAAAACATTTCAGACGGCCTTATAAACAGACAAAGGCCGTCTGAAAATGGAATTTCGAATGAGGGGTTGAAATGAGTTTTGTATTATAGCAAATTGTTGTCATACATGTAGAGTATTGGGGAAGGGATTCCAATTAGAGCATGTTGCGTGAGGTGAATTGTTGGGATGATTCGTTATGGAGAGCTTCTTTGCGGTATTGAAGACGGAATGTTTCTATCAGCAGGGAAAATGGACTGTGTACGAATTGATGAAACAGATAGATGATTATATGAACTACTACAATCGGGAATATTGCAGTTTGAAATTGAAAAGCTGAGTCCTGTCACATACAGAACCCAGCTTGCACTGAATTTTTGAATAAGTTTTTATCAGACATCCAAGATTTTAGGGCTATTTCATTTCATTCTTACTCCGCCTTATTCAAACAAAACGTCTATACCTTCTTCTCCAACCTCCAAGCTCGCTCGCTCCGGCATATGACCCGCCGTCTGCTGCCATTGTAAAAAGCTTTGGGCTATCGCCGGCATCACCTGACGGTTCAGCAGGTGGTCGATGTTGCGCGCACCGCTGTCGCCGGTCGTACAGGAATCGGCCAGCAGCGCCGCAAAGTCCTCACTGTAGCTGAGGCGCGTTTGATGGGCTTCATACAGCCGGTCTGCTATTTTATCCAACTTCAATCTGACGATTTGGGCCAATGCTTCTTTTTCCAATGGACGGTAAGGAACGACCTGCATGCGCGCCAACAATGCGGCCTGGAAGTGGTCTGTCAGTATCGGACGGATGGCTTCCGCCAGTTCTTCCAAGCTGTATTCGGGTGCTTCTTCTGCTTCGGTAGGGCCGTCTGAAACCTCGGTGTGCTCAGGGGAGGTTTCCGGCATTTGTGCAGAAAGTTCTACTTTGGTATCGGCGATCTGTTCTTGTCCATTTGCTTCTTGGTTTTCTTCTGCAGCGGCTTCTTCTGCCTCTTCTGGCTCTTGCGGTTTCAGCAACTGGGTCAGTTCGTTTGCGCCCAAGTTCGAAGTCATCAGGATAACGGTGTTTTTGAAGTCGATTTCCCGGCCCTCGCCGTCACGCATCATGCCTTTGTCGAAGACTTGGTAGAAGAGGTTGAGGATGTCTTTATGGGCTTTTTCGACTTCGTCCAGCAATACGACGCTGTATGGTTTTTGACGTACGGCTTCGGTCAATACGCCGCCTTCGCCGTAGCCGACATAACCCGGAGGCGAGCCTTTAAGTTGGGAAACGGTGTGTGCTTCGCGGTATTCGGACAGGTTGATGGTAATCAGTGATTTTTCACCGCCGAAGAGTGCGTCTGCCAATGCCAGGGCGGTTTCTGTTTTGCCGACACCGGATGGGCCGCTCAACAGGAATACGCCCAACGGGGAGTCGTTGGTTTTCAGGCCGGCTTTAGCGGCCCTTAAACTTTGCGCAATCGCATGGATGGCTTCGCTTTGTCCGACTACGCGTTGCTCAAGAAGGCTTTCGAGCTGCAGCAGGTTAGCCAGTTCGTCTTTGAGTACGCTGCCTGCGGGCACGCCTGTCCAGTCGGCGATAATGTCGGCAATCACGGTTTCATCGACGCTGGTAAAAATCAGCGGTTTGCCTGCGACGACGGCATCCAGCTGTTGCTGTTTCTCGGTCAGGCTTTGTTGTGCGGCTTCCCGCTCTTCGGAAGTCAATTCTGTATTTTTGGCGGCTTCCATTAAGGATTGGATTTCGTCCGCCAATTGTTTTTCTTCCTGATAGCGGCGGTTCATTTCTTCGCGTTGTTCGTTCAGCTGGGCAATTTCCTGCTCGACTTGTCGGATGTTTTCTTCTTGCGATGCGTTCAGACGGCCCAGTTGTTTGTCGGCATCCAATGCTTCCAATTCCCGTTGCAGCGAGGAGGCCTGTGCCTCCATCAAGCCGAAGATATGGGGAACGGTATCCAAGCTCATGCGGACACGGGCGGCGGCCGTATCCAACAAGTCTACGGCTTTATCGGGCAGCTGGCGGCCGGTAATGTATTTTCTGGAGAGTTGCACGGCTGCGATGACTGCGGAATCCTGAATATGGACTTTATGGTAGGCGGCATAACGCTGTTTCAAGCCGCGCAGCATGGTAAAGGCTGATTCGTCATCGGGCTCTTCTACTTTGACCATTTGGAAACGGCGCTCCAATGCGGCATCTTTTTCAAAATATTGTTTGTATTCGCTCCAGGTTGTGGCGGCAATAGTGCGCAATTCGCCGCGTGCCAAGGCCGGTTTTAAGAGGTTGGCGGCATCTGCGCCACCGGCGCTGTTGCCGGCGCCGATTAAGGTATGCGCTTCGTCAATAAACAATAAGATGGGTTCTTCGGAATTTTGAACGGCTTCAATCACGTTACGCAGGCGTTGTTCGAATTCGCCTTTGACACCCGCACCTGCCTGCAGCAGGCCCAAGTCCAAGACCAATACCTGTGTGTTTTCTAATATTTTAGGCACTTCGCCTGAGGCAATTTTCAAGGCCAGGCCTTCTACCAGTGCGGTTTTGCCGACACCTGGTTCGCCGACCAAAATCGGATTGTTTTTACGGCGGCGCGATAAAATATCCATCATTTGGCGGATTTCTGTTTCGCGGCCAAATACGGGGTCGATACCGCCTTGGGCTGCTTTTTCAGTCAGGTTGACGGTAAAGCGAGCCAATGCATCGTTTTGTCCGGTTGCTTTAACCGGTTGTGATTTGGATTCTGCCTGAGTGCCGTCCTGGCCTTCTTCGGCAGAAATTTGGGCAAACGTATTGTTGGTGCCTTCGATGGAGACTTCATCCAACCATGTTTTCAGACGGCCTATTTGGGTCTCCGTCAGACTCAACAGCGGCCATGCATCCTGCGTCATCAGACGGTAAGGGGATTTCAACAATGCCTGATACAGATAAGCGGAACGGATTTCCGATGCGCCTTCATCACTTGCCAGCAGCCATGCGTCTGACAATAGGCTGACCAGTGATTTGGACAGTGAAGGATTACCGCGGACATTGCGCGGCAGTTTGTCCATCGTGTCCAGCAAAGGGTTCCAGATGTTTTCCGAATCAATTTCGTAACGTCTCAATAAGGCGCCGACATCGCCATCCCCTAATTCCAATAACTTGATAAACAAATGGTCAACCGTAATTTCGGCATGACCCCGTGTTTGACATAAACCGGCGGCGGCTTCCATTGCCTGTTGGCAATGCGTATTCAGACGACGTAATAATAAGGCTTGATCATGTGCAGACATTTGATATCCCTGATGTAAAAATGTGTTATAAAAAAGTGCTACCTTTATCAGGCAGCACTTTATGTGGATGATTAAGCGCGGCTTTCGTTCCAGCTGTCGGAATGAATGATGTTGCCGTCTTTATAAGTCCAAGTGATTTTTTCGTAGCGCAATTCAACGCGTTCCAAGTGGTTGTAACGCTCGCGTGCAGGGTCTTTGATATTGTGCATTACAGGACCTACTGCGACAACTTTAACGTTGTCCAGTTTGGTATTGAAGTACTCTTTCTCTTGACCAGATGCATCAATTTGATACCACTTGATTTCTACTTCTTTTAAAGTTTGACCGGTGGTTACCGCTTTGTACAAGTATGGAGAAGACGCATCGTATTCTTTGTACAATACGATAGGTTCATGAACGCGGGTACCTGTCAGTTTGCCAGTATTGGCATCTGTAGGAATGCGGACGTTGTGTTGGAACTCAACGATCTCAACACTGTCTTCACGGCCGTGAACGTCAACGGAACCTTTAATAGCGGAACCGCCATCGTCTTTCAGCCACATATAAGCAGGAATTGCCATATTTTTACTCCTTAGTTTTATTAAAAACGCTTTAAGTTTTAAGGCTTAAAGCAACTTGTGCTGCATTGAATTACTGTGTTGCCGAGGGAATAAGGATAATCTCAACCCTACGGTTCTTGGCCTTACCGTCTTCTGTTTGATTGTCTGCAATCGGTTTGGTATCGCCCAAACCTTTGACTTCAAACCTGCCTTCCGGAACATTGGAAGAAATCACCAACCAATCTTTGACGGATTGAGCCCGTTTTTCTGACAACTGCTGATTGGAAACAGGATTTCCAACATTATCGGTATGACCTTCAATTAAGTGGCCGCCATCCAAGATTTGGCCAACTACATGGATCGTGCCGAATACATCAAATGGAAAAGCTTCCGCGAAACAGACGATGCACGCTATATCGGCTTGACCCTTCCCCGCTTCCTCGCCCGTCTGCCGTACGGCAGCGATACCGTGCCTGTCCGCAGCTTCAATTACGAAGAACAGGTAAAAGGTACGGAACATAACCGCTATTTGTGGGCAAATGCATCATTCGCCTTTGCCGCCAATATGGTGCGTAGCTTCATCAATAACGGTTGGTGTGTTCAGATTCGCGGCCCGCAGGCCGGTGGCTTGATTGAAGACTTGCCTATTCACATGTATGACTTGGGTACCGGCAATCAAATGAAAATCCCGACAGAAGTCCTGATTCCGGAAACCCGTGAATTTGAATTTGCCAATCTGGGCTTTATTCCATTGTCTTTCTATAAAAACCGCGATTACGCCTGTTTCTTCTCCGCCAACTCGACACAGAAACCTGCGTTGTATGAAACCAAAGAAGCAACTGCAAACAGCCGTATCAACGCCCGTTTGCCTTACGTCTTCCTGCTTTCCCGTTTGGCGCACTACCTCAAACTAATCCAGCGTGAAAACATCGGTACCACCAAAGACCGCCGCATGCTTGAGTTGGAACTGAATACTTGGATTAATACCCTGGTAACGGAAATGACCGACCCGAGCGATGAGCTGCAGGCCACACATCCGTTGAGAGAAGCAAAAGTATTGGTGGAAGATATCGAGGACAACCCGGGCTTCTTCAAAGTCCGCCTGTTTGCCCGCCCACACTTCCAAATCGAAGGCTTGGATGTCAACTTGTCATTGGTATCTCAAATGCCTAAAGAAAAGAAATAAGCAATTTAGCAAGCTTGAAAAATCCTCTTTCCTTTTGGGAAAGAGGATTTTTTATTTCCTGCAAGTAATTATCCATTTTGCTTAGTAATAAAGGAATTCTTGCAAAATCCTTCACATCCCCAAATGTCTTGATGGGAATTTAGGGAATTTTTGCAAAGATCTCAACCTGAATAATTGTGATATGTATCAAGAAATATAATTTACTTGATAGTGCAATACCTTGTCTTTTGCTTTATAGCCAACTCGAACTTAAGCCACGAAATCCAAACCTATGTCCAACGAGCGGCTGCTGTGGGTCAGATAACCGAGGGCGATGCCGTCCACGCCGGTTTGCGCCACGCGTTTCAGGCGGTCGAAGCCGATGCCGCCCGATGCTTCGCAATAAATGGTGTGTGTGTGGGCGGTTTGTGTGTGGCAGCGGTTTGCCGCTTCTTTTAAGGTTTCGTCGTCCATGTTGTCCAGCAAAATCCGTTCCGCGCCCGCCGCGATGGCTTCGTCCAGTTGTGCCAACGTGTCCACTTCGATTTCCACGCAGGTCAACGGTCCGACCGCCTGTTTTGCCTGCTGCACGGCTTGGGCGATGCTGTCGCAATAGGCAAGATGGTTGTCTTTGATGAGCACGGCGTCGTCCAAGCCCATGCGGTGGTTCACGCCGCCACCTGCCCTGACGGCGTATTTTTGCAGGACGCGCAGCAGGGGGATGGTTTTGCGGCTGCACACAATGTCTGTACCGTATTCGGCGACTTCGGCAACGGCACGTGTGGTGGCGGTGGCGATGCCGCTCAAGTGCGTGAGGTAGTTGAGCGCGGTGCGTTCGGCGGCGAGCAGGGCGCGGGCGTTGCCTTCGACCGCGGCAAGCGTCTGACCTGCGCGGACGGTTTGCCCGTCTTGGATTTCGGCTTGGAAGCGGACGGACGGATCCATCATCTGAAAGGCGAGGCGCGCCAAGTCCATACCGGCGATAACACCGTCTTCGCGGCTGACGAGGAAGAGTTTGGCGGTTTTGTCGGGCGCGATGACGGCAGCGGACGTAATGTCGCCGCGCCTGCCCAAGTCTTCGCTCAAGGCTTGTTCCACCATGGGGCGCAATAGGGTGTCGGGCAGGGGAAAGAGGGTGTTTTCAGACGGCATGGGGTTTCCTTTGTTGAAAAAGATTGATGTTGTACCGATGGGGCAAAACTTCATTTTATAGTGGATTAACAAAAGCCAGTACGGCGTTGCCTCGCCTTGTCCTGATTTTTGTTAATCCACTATAGGTAGGTCGTCTGAAAACGGGCTAACCGCTGCCCAGCGGCAGTCCGATGTCCGAAATCAGCCTGTCGGGCAGGACGTCGTCGCGGAAGCGGTAAAGCTGCGCGGGGCGGCCTTTGCTGCCCGATACGCCGGTATCTGACGGCTCGATGAGGTTTTGCTGCTGAATCTGGCGGCGGAAGTTTTGCTTGTGCAGCAATCTGCCGCTGATGGCTTCGACACTGTTTTGCAGTTGCAGCAGCGTGAATTCGGGCGGCATCAGTTCGAAAATCACGGGGCGGTATTTGATTTTGGCGCGCAGGCGGGACAGGGCGGTCGCCAACACGCGGCGGTGGTCGTGGCGCATGGGCTGTCCCGTGAGCGCGAAGTCGAAGTTTGCCTGCGGCTCGGCGGCTTCCGCTATCAGGCCGCTTTCATACAGCATTTCATAGCGTTGCAAAACGTATTCTTCCGACCAGTTTTCCGGCTCAACCCCCCAGCACAAGTGAATGCGCTTGAGCCGCTTTTGGCGCACTTCCTCCGTGTCCGCCGAGTTTGCCCAAATGCGCAGGCGGCTGACGATGGCATCGCGCTGCCCGCCGTCGGTACGCAAATCTTCCCACGGGAAATAGCCGTAGCAGTCCTGCCATTTCGCGTCGGGATGCAGGATGCTGTCGGCGGCCTCGCGCACCAGCCCCAGATAGCTGACGTACAAGACAGGCAGGCCTTGCTCGTTTTGACGGCGCGTATCGACAAATGTGTAAAGCTGTTCTACATAACCCATGGGCTGAGATGTCTGCTTGGCGACCCACATCCTGACCCCCGCCTGCAAGGAGTGGCGAAGCGGTGCAAGCAGGCCGTTGGGCAGCAGCGCTCCTTGGGCAACGGTCAAAACCCTCAAGCTGCCGTTTGTAATGGCGATCAGTACAGGAACCAGTTCGACGATACTTTGCGTATTGGCTGCTGTTTCAGGATAGGCATCCATGCGTGGCTTTCATTTAAGAGAAAACCTTATTGTAAACCAAAGCGGTTTTCAGACGACCTTGCATATTATACTCAAGTTGAGCATAATATAAAAACTATTTGAAACATAGACGGCAAACCTTTATGCCGTCTGAAAAAACAGCCACAAGGAAACATCATGCAAACCGCCGCCCGCCGCTCGTTCGACTACGATATGCCCCTCATCCAAACGCCGACTTCTGCCTGCCAAATCCGTCAGGCGTGGGCTAAGGTTGCCGACACGCCCGACCGCGAAACAGCAGGTCGTCTGAAAGATGAAATCAAGGCTTTGCTGAAAGAGAAAAACGCGGTCTTGGTCGCGCATTATTATGTTGATCCGCTGATTCAGGATTTGGCTTTGGAAACGGGCGGATGCGTGGGCGATTCGCTGGAGATGGCGCGTTTCGGTGCGGAACACGAAGCCGGTACGCTGGTGGTGGCGGGTGTGCGCTTCATGGGCGAGAGCGCGAAAATCCTCTGCCCTGAAAAAACGGTGCTGATGCCTGATTTGGAAGCGGAATGTTCTTTGGATTTGGGTTGCCCGGAAGAAGCGTTTTCGGCGTTTTGCGACCAACACCCCGACCGCACGGTGGTGGTGTACGCCAACACTTCCGCCGCTGTGAAGGCGCGTGCCGACTGGGTGGTCACGTCTTCGGTGGCGTTGGAAATCGTGTCGTATCTGAAATCTCGCGGCGAGAAGCTGATTTGGGGGCCAGACCGCCACCTCGGCGACTACATCCGCCGTGAAACGGGCGCGGATATGCTGTTGTGGCAGGGTTCGTGTATCGTCCATAACGAATTTAAAGGGCAGGAGCTGGCGGCGTTGAAGGCGGAGCATCCCGACGCAGTGGTGCTGGTTCATCCCGAATCGCCGCAAAGCGTCATTGAACTGGGCGACGTGGTCGGCTCGACCAGCAAACTGCTGAAAGCCGCCGTATCGCGTCCCGAAAAAAAATTCATCGTGGCAACCGACTTGGGCATCCTGCACGAAATGCAAAAGCAGGCGCCCGACAAAGAGTTTATCGCCGCCCCGACGGCGGGCAACGGCGGAAGCTGCAAAAGCTGCGCGTTCTGCCCGTGGATGGCAATGAATTCGCTGGGTGGCATCAAACACGCCCTGACAAGCGGGCACAACGAAATCCTGTTGGATAGGAAGCTGGGCGAAGCCGCCAAACTGCCTTTGCAGCGTATGCTCGACTTCGCGGCAGGGCTGAAGAAAAAAGATGTGTTCAACGGCATGGGCCCCGCCTGATTTGCCGTCCGTATTGCCGTTTCAGACGACCCCTCAAACAAGGACAACACCATGCAAACCGATTGCGACGTATTGATTGCCGGAAACGGGCTGGCGGCATTGACGCTCGCCCTGTCGCTGCCTGAATCGTTCCGCATCGTCATTTTGTGCAAAAACCGGCTGGACGATACCGCCAGCCGTCATGCACAAGGCGGAATTGCGGCGGCGTGGTCGGAAGAGGACGACATCGAAAAACACGTTGCCGATACTTTGGAAGCGGGCGCGGGTTTGTGCGACGAAGCCGCCGTCCGCACCATCCTGTCGCAGGGCAAACCGGCAATCGAATGGCTGCTGGCGCAGGGCGTGGCGTTCGACCAAAATAATAACGGCCTGCACCTGACGCGCGAAGGCGGGCATACCTGCCGCCGAATCGCCCACGTCGCCGACTACACGGGCGAAGCCGTCATGCAGAGCCTGATTGCCCAAATACGCTGCCGTCTGAACATCCGCGTTTACGAGCGGCAGATGGCGTTGGACGTTCAAACCGAATCAGGCGCGGCATGCGGACTGACCGTCCTCGACCGCCGAACGCAAGAAACCTACCGCATCCGCGCCCGTCATACCGTACTCGCAGGCGGCGGCTTGGGACAGATTTACGCCGCCACCACTACGCCGCCCGAATGCACGGGCGACGCCATCGCCATGGCGATACGCGCAGGCTGCGTAGTCGAAAACCTTGAATTTATCCAATTTCACCCTACAGGCTTGGCAAGGCCGTCTGAAAACGGCCGCACCTTCCTGATTTCCGAAGCCGTGCGCGGCGAAGGCGGCATCCTGACCAACCAATCGGGCGAACGGTTTATGCCGCATTACGACCGCCGCGCCGAACTCGCACCGCGCGACATCGTTGCCCGCGCCATCGCCGCCGAAATCGCCAAACAAACGCAAGACTTCGTCTCACTCGACATCAGCCATCAACCCGCGGCGTTCGTCCGTCAGCATTTCCCGTCTATCCACCGACACTGTTTATCCCAATGCGGCTTGGACGTCACACGCCAAGCCATCCCCGTCCGCCCCGTGCAACACTACACCTGCGGCGGCATCCAAACCGACTCCTGCGGCAGAACCTCCCTGCCGCAGCTCTACGCCTTAGGCGAAACCGCCTGCACAGGATTGCACGGAGCCAACCGCCTCGCCAGCAACTCCCTGCTCGAATGCGTCGTGACCGCCAGACTTGCCGCCCAAACCATCGCGGACGGACAAGCGTTCCAAACCGTACCGTCCCAAAGGTCGTCTGAAAACCCCACCGCCGAAGCAGGCATCTTTTCAGACGACCTCCAAAACACATTCAGCCGCCCCGTCCTGCAAGCCTTCAACCAACGCCATCTGGGCATCCTCCGCAACGATACCGGCCTGCGCCGCGCCATCGCCCAACTGCGGCTTTGGAAGCAAAACCAAACCGCGCCGCACACCGCGTCCGAATACGAAAACCGCAACCTGATAGAATGCAGCCTTGCCGTCGCCCAAGCCGCATACGCAAGGCGGCAAAACATCGGCGCGCATTTTAATAGTGATTGTTAAGGATAATAGCAAATAAAACAAAATTATTTAGTAAATTAAATCCTTACTTTAGAGAATCAAGGTTTGTGCATTATAAAAAAGATTAAAATAAAGCAGGAAAAACGGGAAAACTAGGGTGCAGGGATTGACAGTAGTTATGAGTAGACATAACTGGCCTCTTTGTACAGCTATAAGTTATTGCCTAAGTTTTAGAGCAACACTTTCTCTACGCCACCGTTATTGGCTTTTTTCACAAACTCATCCAGCCAGTTTTCACCGAGGATGTGTTTTGCCATTTCGATGACGATGTAGTCTGCAGGCATATTGTTGTCGTCGGCGTATCGGCTCAGACCTTGCAGGCAGGCTGGGCAGGAGGTAAGCATTTTGACGGGTTCGCCCTGCGGCAGCTCTTTGAGGTTTTTCTCGATTTCTTCCTGTTTGCGGAATTTGACTTGGGTGGCGATGTCGGGGCGTTTGACGGCAAACATGCCGGATTCGCCGCAGCAGCGGTCGCTTAAGACGACTTTCTGTCCCATCAGGCTGCTGGCCATTTGTGTGGCGTTCATGGTTTTAATCGGTGTGTGGCAAGGGTCGTGGTATAGGTATTGCTGACCTTGTACGCCGTTCAGTTGCACTCCTTTTTCAAGCAGATATTCGTGGATGTCGATGATGCGGCAGCCGGGGAAGATTTCTTCGAAGCGGTATTTTTCGAGCTGGTCGTAGCAGGTGCCGCAACTGACGACGACGGTTTTGATGTCGAGGTAGTTGAGGGTGTTCGCCATGCGGTGGAAAGCCACGCGGTTGTTGGTGCTCATTTGCTCGGCTTTTGCCTTGTTACCGCCCGCGTCCTGCGGATAGCCGCAACACATATAGCCGGGCGGCAGGACGGTTTGTACGCCGACGTGCCAAAGCATGGCTTGGACGGCAAGTCCGATTTGGCTGAACAAACGCTCGGAACCGCAGCCGGGAAAGTAGAACACGGCTTCGGCATCTTCGGGCGCGGTGGGGTTGCGGATGATGGGGATGCTTTTGTCGTCTTCGATGCCGAGCATGGAACGCGGTGTTTTAGCGGGTACACTTTTGGGCAAAGGACGGTTGATGAAGTGGATAACCTGTTCTTTGATTGAGGCGGTGCCGACGGTGGCTTTGGGTTCGGCTTTTTGCTTTTTGGTACCGATTGGAAGAAGTTTGCCGATTTTGTAGGCGAAGTTCTGCGCGGGAAAGCCGGTCTGTATCATGGCGGCGCGCAAGGCTTTGATGGTTTTCGGGCCGGTGGCGTTCAGAAATGCCATGCCCATCGATGCGGCGGGTGCAAAGCGTTTGTGGCCGGAATCGGCAAGGTAGTTGCGGATGGCTACGGTAACGTCGCCGAAGTCGATGTTGACCGGGCAGGGTTTGACGCATCGGTGGCACACGGTGCAGTGGTCGCCGATGTCCATGAGTTCTTCAAAGTGTTTGATGGAAACGCCGCGGCGGGTTTGCTCTTCGTATAAAAAGGCTTCAGTCAGCAGCCCCACGCCGAGGATTTTGTTGCGCGGGCTGTACAGCAGGTTGGCACGCGGAACGTGGGTGGAGCAGACGGGTTTGCATTTGCCGCAGCGCAGGCAATCTTTGACGGAATCGGCGATGGTGCCGAGGTCTGATTTTTCCATAATCAGAGATTCCGCCCCCAAAAGCTCGAAAGACGGCGTATAGGCGTTGCGTAGGTCCGAGCCTTTCATCAGTTTGTGACGGTTGAAGGTGTGTTTGGGATCGACTTGGTTTTTGTAGTTCCAAAACGGTTGCAAATCTTCATCGGTCAAAAATTCGAGCTTGGTAATGCCGATGCCGTGTTCGCCGGAAATCACGCCACCGAGCGAACGGGCGATTTTCATGATGCGTTCGACCGAACGGTAGGCCGTCTGAAGCATTTCGGCATCGTCTGAGTTAACCGGAATATTGGTGTGAACGTTACCGTCGCCGGCGTGCATATGCAGGGCGACAAAGACGCGGCTGCGTACGGTTTTGGCGTGGATTTTGCCCAAGCCTTGGATAATTTTGGTATCTGTTTTGCCGCTGAAGATTTCAGAAAGTGGCTTCATTACGTCCGCTTTGACAGACACGCGCAGGCGGAAATCGCGGAATGCGGTGAAACAGCTCTCGTCGTCTTTGGCTTCGGGCGCGGCATGGACGGCTACGCCGTAGCGGGCTTTGTAGTCGGCAAGCGGCGTGTCCAGATGGGCGAGCAACCAGTCCCAACGCTCTTTAACGGCGGAAACGTGGGTAAGGGCGTGTTTGCCGCGTTCGCCCAAAAGTTCGGCGGTCGGTAGGTCCGTGCCCATTTTGTCGATGGGGAGTTTGCCTGACAGATATTGCTCTAATTCAGCACAGAGTTTGAGTTTGTTTTGGATGGAAAGCTCGATGTTGATGCGTTCGATACCGTCTGAATACTCGCCCAGCCTCTCCAGCGGAATCACCACGTCTTCGTTGATTTTAAAGGCGTTGGTGTGTTTGGCGATGGCGGCGGTGCGGCTGCGGTCAAGCCAGAAGGTTTTGCGTGCTTCGGGCGACACGGCGATAAAGCCTTCGCCGTCGCGAGCGCGGGCGAGTTCGCAGATGTGTTCGGCGGCTGCCTGTACGGCGGCTTCGTCGTCGGAAACCACGTCTGCCAGCAAGACCATTTTAGGTCGGCCTTTGCCTGCTGCTTTGGTGGCATAACCGACGGCGCGGACGTAACGCCAGTCCAAATGTTCCAAACCGGCCAGCCGCACGCTTTTATGAGCAAGCAGGAAATCGCGGATTTCGACGATGGACGGCGTGGCGGTGGCAACCGTGCCGAAAAACTCCATACACACGGTGCGCGTGTATTTCGGCATTTTGTGCAACACGAAGGCGACGCTGGTGATGATGCCGTCCGTGCCTTCTTTTTGCACGCCGGGCAGACCGCTCAAGAATTTGTCGGTAACGTCTTTGCCCAAACCGACTTTACGGAATTTGTGGCCGGGGATTTCCAAGCGTTCGGTTTTAACGATATTGAGGCCGTCTGAATCTAACGTGTGAACGTCAAAGACTGCGGTTTCTTCGTCGTGGATTTTTCCGAAATTGTGGCGCACGCGCTCGATACGCAACCATTCGCCCTGTGGGTTGACCATCTGCCAGTAGGCGAGGTTGTCCAACGCCGTCCCCCACAGCACGGCTTTTTTGCCGCCTGCGTTCATCGCCACATTACCACCTACGCAGGAAGCATCGGCGGAAGTCGGATCGACGGCGAACACCAAACCCGCCTGATGCGCGGTTTCTTCCACCCGCCGCGTTACCACACCTGCGCCGCAATGAATAATCGGATGTTTGCCGTCCAAGCCCGCCAGTTCGACAAATTCTACGCCGCGATGCTTGTCCAGCTTTTCCGTATTGATGACCGCACTGTTCGCATCCAAAGGCACGGCGCCGCCGGTATAACCCGTGCCGCCGCCGCGCGGGATAATGACCAAATCCAGCTCGATTAAGGCGCGCACCAAAGGCGCGACTTCCGCCTCCGTGTCGGGATTGACGACGACAAACGGATATTCGACGCGCCAGTCGGTCGCATCGGTAACGTGCGTTACCCGCGCCAGCCCGTCAAACATAATATTGTGCGGCTTGGTGATTTTTCTCAAACGCTCCAAAATCTGCCGCCGCTTTTGGCGCGTTTCGTCAAAGCTGCCGTCAAAACGTTCAACCGCCTTTTCCGCCGCCGCCACTAATACATCGACTTGTGGATTGTCGTCGCGGCGTTTGCGGATTTCGTTCAACCGGTGGCGCATTTCCCGTACCAGCGCGGCGCGGCGTTTCGGGTGTTCCAGCAAATCATCGACCAGATACGGATTGCGCACGACCACCCAAATATCGCCCAACACTTCAAACAACATCCGCGCCGAACGTCCTGTTTTACGTTGGCCTCGCAGGTCTTGTAAAATTTGCCAGGCTTCGTTGCCCAACAGTCGGATGACGATTTCGCGGTCGGTATAAGAAGTATAGTTATAGGGAATTTCTCGAATACGCTGAGGGGCAGTAGTCGTGGTCATGGTCGTGTTCCGTTGATGGATGTAATGTTTTTATATTAAAGGCCGTCTGAAAAATGCAATTTCTTCTTGATGGCGTAAAGTGTTAATGTAGTGTAATTTTCGATATTTTTCAATGGAAAAGACAATAAACATTTCAATGGGAATGATTTGCAACTAGGTAATATTGTTTACAATCTTGTCGTGTAAATGGTTTTCAGACGGCCTGACAGATTTTATCGCTTGAGTTTTTCTATAAAACCGCTATAATGCGTTTCTTCTATGGCGGGTCTCCCCGCATGGTAATTCGGAACACCGGGTCAGGGGCGGAAGCCAGCAGCCCACTCTGATGAGCCAGTGCCGGGGGTTCGGCTCGCCACCTTATTCAAAAATGCCGGAGATGATTGAGTCTCCGGCATTTTTTCATTGTATTATAAAGCGTAATGATCAAAAGGCCGTCTGAAATCTTATTTTCAGACGGCCTGAGACCTTTGCAAAATTTCTTTTCCTCCAACAACCGAAACCCAAAAACAGGTTTTCGGCTGTTTCCATTCCAAATCACTCCTGATTCTACTCAAATACCCCCTTAATCCTCCCCGGACACCCGATAATCAGGCATCCGGGCCGCCTTTTAGGCAGCAGCGGGCACACTTAGCCTGTTAGCCGCTTTCAACAGGTTTAAACACATCGCCTTCAGATGGCTTTGCGCACTCACTTTACACAGACCGAAATAGGCTGCCCGGGCGTAGCGGAATTTACGGTGCAGCGTACCGAAGCTTTGTTCGACCACATAACGGGTCTTCGACAAATATCGGTTACGTTTGGTTTGCGCTTCCGTCAGCGGACGGTTGCGGTGGGCTTTACGCATAATGCCGTCTAACAACCGATGCTCTTTCAGATGTTGCCGGTTTTCCTTACTGTCGTAGCCTTTGTCGGCATAGACGGTCGTGCCTTCGGCAATACCCTCCAACAAAGGGGAAAGATGGTTGCACTCATGGACATTGGCGGGAGTGATGTGCAGTTTCTCGATATAGCCTTCCTCATCGGTACGGGTATGTTGTTTGTAACCAAGTTTGTAGAGACCGTTTTTCTTTATCCAACGGGCATCGCTGTCTTTACTCGGTGTGGCTTGGCCGCTGACTTGTCCTTCTTCATCAACTTCTATGGCCTGGCGCTGTTTGCTGCCGGCGGTCTGAATAATAGTGGCATCAACGACGGCGGCGGATGCTTTCTCTATTTTTAGGCCTTTTTCGGTCAGTTGGCGGTTGATCAGCTCCAGTAGTTCGGACAGGGTGTCGTCTTGCGCCAGCCAGTTGCGGTAGCGGCATAAGGTGCTGTAATCGGGGATGCTCAGTTCGTCAAAACGGCAAAACAGGTTGAAATCGATGCGGGTGATGAGGCTGTGTTCGAGTTCGGGATCGGAGAGGCTGTGCCATTGTCCGAGCAGGACGGCTTTGAACATGGACAACAGGGGATAGGCGGGACGGCCGCGGTGGTCTCGGAGGTAACGGGTTCTTTGACGATTCAGGTACTGTTCGATCGGTTGCCAATCAATCACCTGATCCAATTTCAATAGCGGGAAACGGTCGATGTGTTTGGCGATCATGGCTTGGGCGGTTTGCTGGAAGAAGGTACTCATGGAAAATCCCCTAAATGTCTTAGTAGGAATTTAGGGGATTTTGGGGAATTTTGCAAAGGTCTCGGCCTTTGAGTTTATGAATCAGCTATTTATGCTTCTTCTGATTTTGTATTGGGCAAAACACAGTTCAGGATAATGGCCAATACGGCGCACAAACCTACACCGGCGAAGCTCAAAGTACCTACTTTGATAATCATGCCGCCGATGCCGGTCGTCAATACAGAGCTGACGATAACCAGGTTTTTCGGCTGCATCAAATCGACTTTCGCATCAATCAATGTTTTGATGCCCAAAGAGGCGATAGTGCCGAACAGCAGCAACATAATGCCGCCCATAACCGGCATGGGGATCGAAGCCAAAAACGCGTTGAATTTACCGAAAAACGCCATGCAAATCGCAAAAATTGCTGCCCAAGTCATGATGACGGGGTTGCTGTTTTTGGTAATCATCACCGCGCCGGTTACTTCGCCGTAAGTGGTCACAGGAGGGCCGCCGATCAAACCGGCCACGCAGACGCCCAAGCCGTCGCCGGCGAGGGTTTTGTCCAAGCCCGGGTCTTTAGTGTAGTTTTTGCCGGTTACATTACCGATGGCCATAATGCCGCCGATGTGTTCGATGGCCGGGGCGATGGCAACGGGCAACATAAACAAGGCAGCCTGCCAGTTGACTTGAGGTGTTTCAAAATGAGGAACGGCAAACCAAGGAGTATTGATGATGGCGCCGGTGTCGACCAAGCCCATGATCAAAGCCAACACATAGCCGGAAGCCACGCCGATCAGAATCGGAATCAGCTTCATCATTTTGCTGCCGAAGACAGAAACGATGACGGTTACCGCAAAGGTAAAGCCGGACAGAATCAGCGAATCGATATAGTCGATGACCTGCTTGCCGCCTGATTGACCCATGGCCATGCTGCTGGCTGCAGCGGCTACGGACAAGCCGATTACCATAATCACCGGGCCGATAACCACGGGCGGCAACAGCTTGTGTACCGCATCCAGACCACGCCATCTGATCAATGCGGCAAAAACAAAGTACATGAAGCCGGCCGCAAACAGGCCGAACATGGTAGAAGGCAGGCCCCATTCGCCGATGGAGTAGATAATCGGTGCAATAAAGGCAAAAGAAGAGCCGAGGAAAATCGGCACTTTACGTTTGGTAACCAATTGGAACAACAAGGTGCCTAAGCCTGCGCCCAATAATGCCAAAGCCGGGTTCAGTCCCGTCAGAAGCGGCACAAGCACCATAGCACCGAATGCGACAAACAAAATCTGCGCACCGGCTACCGCCGTTTTAAGCTGATTCATAAAAGCTCCGAAGAAAATTCAAACGGCGCAGATTATACTGATTTATCCTAATTGTGAACATTTATTTACAAAAGGCCGTCTGAACAAATGTAACGATGACACCTGTTCAGACGGCCTTATTCGATAGCGAATGGTTAGTAACTTATCAAAATCGATTAGGAAAATTTTTAGCCGCGTGTTTCGCGCCAAACCAGATAATCACGCAGGGGCGGCATAGGCGGATTGATGCAGTGGGGGCAGATGCCTGTGGTGTCTTCGTCGTCGCTGTCGATATGGTAGGCGTTGGGGTCAAAGCGCACCTGCTGCATCACCGCTTGCGCCAATGCTTGTTCCTGTACGACATCGAATTCAAATTTCTCCAAAATCTCATTCAATAGGCGGATTTCGCCGTCGCTGAAAGATTCGCTGTGTTTGACAATGAGGCGTTGATAATCTTCATTGCTGATTTTTTTGTGAAGTAAATCGGTCTGGATGGTCATGATTTTATTGTTGAAATAAGATGGTCAAGATGAGGATTATAGCGGATATTGTGGTGATTGTTTCAAAGGGCGTCTTTAAGTTGACGGGCTTTGGCGGATGTGGGGATAAATCTGTTCAATTCAATATTGACTGTCTGAAAATCGCGGCTATCAAAAAAATTGCCGATACGTATGGTTTTTCCCTGATAATCGAAAGCCCATGCGCCTTGTTTGCATTTTTGGATACGTAAGATATTAGGAATATTGTTTCTCGATTGTTTTATGCCGTTTTGGTAGTGGTTTTCGCCCGGGTACCTAGCTTTTCTTCCTCTTGCTACAGGAGCTTTGGGAATATGGTCACAAGAATGCCATTCGGAGATTTCTGACAACGGGAAACTACGCCAACGCCCAATGGAGAACAAGGTATAACCATGAGACAGAGTATGGTTACGGATCTTGATGTTTTCACGTCCGAAAAGTTGCCAAAGAAGGCAGTAAACAAGCGAACCCACTAAGTAGAAAGTAAAAAGTAAAGGGATGAGAATAGCTTCAAAATGAGTGAAATAATGTTCTTCAAGGTAAAACGGCGCGATGCATGTAAGCGCAAAGGAAAATATAAGAAATACCGCAGTAGAACCAATTTCCTGCGAGTCATGTACAACACGAGCAGACACAGTAATGCCCTTGGGAGTGTGATTGATTTTATAACGCGAAGATGTCATCAATAGCCTCCTAATTTGTCTGCCTGATACGCTTTTTGCAGCGGTGTAATTTGCGCCAAGCGGGCATGATCGATTTGTTCGGCAATTAAATGGGCTTTTCCTTGTGCGCGGCACTCGGTGGCGATTTTGCCTGCATCTACTTGGTTGGCAGCTTCAAGTAAAGCCAGCCAGTGTTCGCGTTGCGGATAGGGTGTGTCTTCAAGGTTCAGACGGCCTTGTTTGTCGGCCACGCAGACATTTAAGGCCGTCTGAAAACGTTCTGGGCGGCGGAATGCATCGGTTTTTTTCAAAACCTTCAAAATGGTTTTGCTTTTGAACTGCCCGACTTGGTGGAACATGATATGCCAGCGGCAGACGAGTTCGGCAAGCTCGGCGCAGTGTTTGGGCGTGCGCAGGCGTTGATTGACTTCGCGGACGGGTTCGACGCCGTTGATGTCGTGTTCGTAGTGTTTCGGCAGGATATCGGCCGGTGTTTTTGCCTTGCCCAAGTCGTGTAATAAGGCGGCATAGCGTTCGGCGAGGGACAGATTCATTTCGGCGGCCCGTTGTACAACCATCAGCGTATGGATACCGCTATCGATTTCGGGATGATAGTCGGCGCGTTGCGGTACGTCGAAAAGGGCGTCAAGTTCGGGCAGCAAGACTTTGAGTGCGCCGCATTCGCGTAAAACTTCAATCATTTTGCGCGGATTTTTCTCCATCAAACCTTTGGCCAATTCCTGCCAGACACGTTCGGCAACTAAGGCATCCGCTTCGCCGTTTTCTACCATTTGCCGCATCAGCGACATGGTTTCATCGGCAATTTGAAACCCATAACGCGCGGCAAAACGGGCGATACGCAAAATCCGCACGGGATCTTCGGCAAAGGCGGGCGAAACGTGGCGCAGGATGCCGGCTGCTAAATCTTGTTGTCCGCCAAAGGGATCGATGATCGTGCCGTCTGAATCCTGAGCCATGGCATTGATGGTCAGGTCGCGGCGCATCAGGTCTTGTTCCAGCGTAACGTTTTTATCGGCATGAAAACTGAATCCGGCATAGCCTTTGGCGGTTTTACGTTCGGTACGGGCGAGGGCGTATTCCTCGTGGCTGTCCGGATGGAGAAAGACGGGAAAATCTTTGCCGACCGGCTGATAGCCTTGAGCCAACATGGTTTGCGCATCTGCACCGACGACTACCCAATCGCGGTCTTTGACGGGCAGGCCTAGAAGATGGTCGCGGACGGCGCCGCCGACAAGATAGGTTTTTATGGTTTGTGTATTCATATAAAAATCGAACGATATAAAAAGGCCGTCTGAAAAGCCGTATTGGTTTTTCAGACGGCCTGATTCAGAACGCTATTATGACGCTTTAGGCTTGTTGCTGTCGATAATCTTCAGTCCGGCAGCGGCAACAAACCATATCGTTATGCGGCATATCCTTTATAATAAGCCCATTCAAATACGGAGCGGCAAATAATGCAAACTTGGCACGAGGCGATTGGTGCGGAAAAAGAAAAGGCGTATTTTCAAAAGATTTTGGAGAAGGTTCGCCACGAAAGGCAGGCGGGGATAACCGTTTATCCGCCTGAGCGCGATGTATTCAATGCCTTTCGGACGACTGAATTCGGAAATGTAAAAGTAGTGATTTTGGGGCAAGACCCGTATCACGGCGCGGGGCAGGCGCATGGTTTGGCGTTTTCCGTCCAGCCTGAAATTGCAGTGCCGCCGTCGTTGGTCAATATTTATAAAGAGCTGGCGATGGATATTGAAGGTTTTCAGATTCCGCAACACGGCTATTTGCAACATTGGGCGGAACAGGGCGTGTTGCTGTTGAACACGGTGTTGACTGTCCGCGCCGGTGTCGCGCATTCCCATGCGACCTTCGGTTGGGAGGCATTTACCGATGAAGTCATCCGACAATTGGATAAGGAGCGCGAGCATTTGGTCTTTATGCTGTGGGGCAGCCATGCGCAGAAAAAAGGCGCGTTTATCGACCGCAACCGTCATTTGGTGCTGACCGCGCCGCATCCTTCGCCCTTGTCGGCGTATCGCGGCTTTTTCGGCTGCAAACATTTTTCTCAGGCAAACGCTTATTTGCAGGCACATGGTTTAGAGCCGATTGATTGGCAGCTTTAATAAGCTGAAAGGCCGTCTGAAAGCAGATTTTCAGACGGCCTTATGATTTAGTCTCAAATCGAATATTCAATCAGCTCGTTTTGAGAAAAGACATAAACCTGTTTCGGAATCAGATTCAATTCTTTGCCTTCGGTGATTTGGTAACGCGCGGCATCGCTGCCTGCCAGCGTGATATGCACGTCTTGTTTGTCGTGTTTCACCAGAATATGCGTCAATGCCCCGACGGCGTGGATTTTTTCGATTTTGGCACGAATCATCGGCGTTTCGTTTTCGGCGGCAAGCTGCCATTCGTGCGGGCGGATATAGCCGATGGCGGTTTGTTCCTGCCATTTGTATTGCGCATCCAATTTCCATTCGAAGCCGTGGTAGTGCCAGATGCCTTTTTCGATGCGTCCTTCAAATGCGTCGGTTTCGCCGAGGAACTCGGTAACGAAGGCGTTTTCGGGTTTGCGGTAAATGGCTTCGGCGCTGCCGGTTTGCTCGATTTTGCCGTGGTTCATGACGACGATTTCGTCGGAAACTTCAAGGGCTTCTTCTTGGTCGTGCGTGACCAGAATGCTGGTTACGCCTAAGTTGTGATGAATGTCGCGCAGCCAGGTACGCAATTCTTTGCGCACTTTGGCATCCAGCGCACCGAAGGGTTCGTCCAAGAGCAGGAGTTTGGGTTCGACCGCAAGGGCGCGGGCGAGGGCGATGCGTTGGCGTTGGCCGCCGGAGAGCTGGTGCGGATAGGATTTGGCGAGGTGGGAGAGCTGCACGAGTTTGAGCAATTCTTCGACTTTGGTGCGGATTTGTTCTTTGGACGGACGTTCGGACTTGGGCAATACGGTCAAACCGAAGGCGACGTTGTCAAATACGTTCATGTGGCGGAAGAGGGCGTAGTGTTGGAACACGAAACCGACCTTGCGCTCGCGCACATGCTTGGCGGTGACGTCTTGTCCGTCAAAGAGAATTTGGCCGCCGTCGGCGTTTTCCAGTCCGGCGATGATGCGCAGGAGCGTGGTTTTGCCGCAGCCGGAAGGGCCGAGCAGGGAAACGAGTTTGCCGGTGGGGACGTTGAGGTTGATGTTTTTCAGCGCGTGGAACGCTCCGAAGTGTTTGTTTAAGTTTTGAATAGTGATGCTCATGCTGCGTTCCTTTCGGCGGCGGCGAGTTTTTTATCTTGTAATTTGGTAATGATGTTTTGCACCAGCAAGGTGGCCAAGGCTAAAAGTGCCAATACGCCGGAGAGGGCGAATGCGCCGGTGAAGTTGTATTCGTTGTAGAAGATTTCGACCAAAAGCGGGATGGTGTTGGTTTCGCCGCGGATGTGCCCCGATACCACGCTGACCGCGCCGAACTCGCCCATCGCGCGGGCGTTGGTGAGGATGATGCCGTAGAGCAGCGCCCATTTGATGTTGGGCAGGGTAACGCGCCAAAACATCTGCCAGCCGCTTGCGCCGAGAATCAGCGCGGCTTGTTCTTCGCTGTCGCCCTGCGCCTGCATTAACGGAATGATTTCGCGCGCGACAAAGGGGAAGGTAACGAACAGCGTCGCCAAAATAATGCCGGGGATGGCGAAGATAATCTGTATGCCTTGCGCTTCGAGCCAGCCGCCCAATGCAGTGTGCGCACCGAACAATAAGACGAACATCAAACCGGCCACCACGGGCGATACGGAAAACGGCAAATCGAGCAGGGTGGTCAGCAACTGCTTGCCGCGGAAGTCGAAACGGGTCAGCAGCCACGCCATCGCCACGCCCAATACGGCATTGACGGGAACGACAATCAGTGCGGTAATCAGCGTTAATTTAATGGCAGACCAAGCTTCGGGATCGGTCAGAGATTGCAGGTATAAATCCCAACCGCCTTTTAAGGCTTCATAGAATACGGCAACCAAAGGCACGACCAGCATCAGCAGCAGAAAGCCCAAGGCGGTAGCGGTCAGCAATACGTGCAGCCAACGCGGTTCGCTCAAGTTTGGGTTGGTGGAATGGGTTTTCATGGTAGGGTAGTCTCGATTTATTCTTGTATCTGTTTGGGCCGTCTGAAAAATGTTTGCTTGATGTTTCAGACGGCCTGTTGTTTGTTAAACCCTCGCTCCGGCGCGGCGGCTTAAAGTCCATTGCATAATGTTTAAAATCAGCAGGATGACAAACGAAATCATCAGCATAAACAGAGCAACGGCAGACGCGCCCTGAGCATCGTATTGCTCCAGTTTGCCGGTAATAATCAAGGGCAGGATTTCAGACACCATCGGAATATTGCCCGCGATAAAGATAACTGAGCCGTATTCGCCGGTAGAGCGGGCAAACATCATGCCTGCGCCGGTCAACAGGGCTGGTGTGATTTCAGGCAAAAGGACGCGGCGGAACGTAGTCCAACGGCTTGCGCCCAAAGTTGCCGCCGCTTCTTCATACTCGCCCGACAATTCTTCCAATACCGGCTGCACGGCGCGGACGATAAAGGGCAGGCTGACGACGATCAGCGCAATCCAGATGCCGGTAGGCGTAAAGGCGATTTTGATGCCCAAAGGATCGAAAAAACGGCCTATCCAGCCATTGGGCGCATATAGGGTTGCCAACGCAATGCCTGTTACCGCCGTCGGCAGCGCAAACGGCAAATCGACCAAAGCGTTTACCAATCCTTTGCCCGGAAATTCATAGCGCACCAATACCCAGGCAACCAATGTACCGAACACGATATTGGTCAACATCGCATAAAACGACATCCGCAAGCTCAGCCAGACGGCCGCCAAGACATTGGGTTCGGAAATCGTGTTCCAAAATCCGCTCCAGCCTATTTCCGCAGCTTTGGCCGCCATCATGGCAAACGGCAAAACCACCAAAAGCGACAGGCATAAAACCGTCAAACCCAGGCTGAGTTTGAAACCCGGCAATACAGAAGGCGTTTTGAGTAACAACATAATGGCAACCGTCAGAATTTAATACACGCTTACTTTAACAAGGCCGTCTGAAAACTGGAAAGAATGCTTTGTTTGGTATAAAGACGATTTTGTTATATTGAAGAGATGAAAAGGCCGTCTGAACAATCATATTTCAGACGGCCTTGCTGGTGTGGTAGTAAGTATCAATAGGCAACAGGATCTTGAGAGGCAGGTTGGCGTTGCGCTGCGTCGTAGTTTTCCTGAGCAGAGCGGACGGCTTTTTCCAAACCGTTGATCCGTTCGAGATAGCGGGCATAGTTGCGTTCATTGCCATAACGCAATTTTTTGCCTTCTTCCAAATTTTTCTTGGCGGTATCCAAAGCACGCTTGGCCGCGCCGACATCAGCCGGATTGACCGGGGCGACAGCTTCTTCCGCTTGCTCGGTTTTACTTGGGGAAATTGGTGTTGCCGGTGTTGAAACAGGCGCAGAAGTATATACGGACGGTTTGCCGATATTGCTGGCTTTGCAGTTTTTGCCGCCGGCTTGGGTATAGACTTTGCGGCCGGCAGAATCGGTACATTCAAAAATAGGCGCGGCGGAAACCGCAGTTGTCAAAGCGAGCAGTAATGTGCTGAACCAAATTTTGTTCATTTTTTATTTTTCCTTAAAACCATTTCCACCAAACAAACAAAGCCGCAATCATGATGATGTTGGCGAAGAGGATGGGTTTCCACTGTCTGGGCGCGCGCCGCAATTCGGAGCCCGAGCGCGTGCGGCGGATATAGAAAAACGGGCTGAGCAGCATGGAGGCGGCACATACCAAAATAATCACGGCGTAATAGATTTTGTGCGTTTCCATATCGTTTCTCCGTTTCAGACGGCCTGAAAGGCTGCCTACAACGCATTTTTGCGTGAAGCGTTGCCTGTTTTCATCTTGCATCGGGTATTGGACATATTGGCCATGACCTCAATTCTGAGGTCTTTGCAAAAATATGCTACAATCGCGTCCGATTATAACATTCTATTTATAAAGGTTTTACGAATAATGATTTCTACCAACGGCATCACCATGCAGTTCGGCGCAAAGCCGCTGTTTGAAAACGTATCCGTCAAATTCGGCGAAGGCAACCGTTACGGCTTGATCGGCGCCAACGGCTCAGGTAAATCCACCTTCATGAAAATCCTAGGCGGCGATTTGGAACAGACTGCCGGCGAAGTAGCGATTGAAAACGGCGTACGTTTGGGTAAATTGCGCCAAGACCAGTTTGCCTACGAAGACATGCGCGTGCTGGACGTGGTGATGATGGGTCATACCGAAATGTGGGCGGCGATGACTGAGCGTGATGCGATTTACGCCAACCCCGAAGCCACCGAAGACGATTACATGAAAGCCGCCGAACTGGAAGCCAAGTTCGCCGAATACGACGGCTACACCGCCGAAGCGCGCGCTGCCGAATTATTGAGCGGCGTGGGTATTTCCGAAGATTTGCACAATGCGACCATGGCAGAAGTCGCCCCGGGCTTCAAACTGCGCGTATTGCTGGCGCAAGCCCTGTTCTCCAAACCTGATGTATTACTCTTGGACGAACCGACCAACAACTTGGACATCAATACCATTCGCTGGTTGGAAGGCGTGTTGAACCAATACGACTCCACCATGATCATCATCTCGCACGACCGTCACTTTTTGAACGAAGTCTGCACGCACATGGCAGATTTGGACTACAACACCATCACCATCTATCCGGGAAACTACGACGACTACATGCTTGCTTCCGCCCAATCGCGTGAGCGCGCCCTGAAAGACAACGCCAAAGCCAAAGAGAAACTGCAAGAGCTGCAAGAGTTCGTCGCCCGCTTCTCTGCGAACAAATCCAAAGCCCGTCAGGCAACCAGCCGTCTGAAACAAGCAGACAAAATCAAATCGGAAATGGTCGAAGTCAAACCTTCTACCCGTCAAAACCCGTATATCCGTTTTGAGGCTGACGAAAAAGCCAAGTTGCACCGTCAGGCTGTGGAAGTTGAAAAACTGGCCAAACGTTTTGAAACCCAGTTGTTTAAAAACCTGAACTTCATCCTTGAAGCCGGTCAACGCCTCGCCATCATCGGCCCGAACGGCGCAGGTAAATCTACCCTGCTGAAACTCTTGGCCGGCGCATACAACCCCGAATATTCAGACGGCCTGTTGCCGGACGAAGGCACCATCAAATGGGCGGAAAAAGCCAGCGTCGGCTACTATCCGCAAGACCATGAAAACGACTTCGACGTCGATATGGATTTGACTGAATGGATGCGCCAATGGGGTCAGGAAGGCGATGACGAGCAGGTCATCCGCGGCACTTTGGGCCGCTTGCTCTTCGGCAGCAACGATGTCGTGAAAAAAGTGAAGGTTCTCTCCGGCGGTGAAAAAGGCCGTATGCTTTACGGCAAACTGTTGCTGTTGAAACCCAATGTCTTGGTCATGGACGAACCGACCAACCACATGGACATGGAAAGCATCGAATCCTTGAACATGGCGCTGGAAAAATACAACGGCACGCTGATTTTCGTATCGCACGACCGTCAGTTTGTATCTTCACTGGCTACCCAAATCATTGAATTGGATGGCAAAGGCGGATATGAACACTACTTGGGCGATTACGAAAGCTATCTGGAGAAAAAAGGAATTGTGTAGGAAATAGCATGAATGCAAACCTTAAAAAACTACTGCAAAACCTGCTTGCGCTAATCATATTGCCTGTACTGGGCTGGTACATTACGCTTGGAGACGCTGTAAATGTTGTCGACACTGAACATGCTTCTCGTAAAGGCCGAGCAGTGGCTTGGTTATTTAATGAGTTTGGTGCAACCGGCGTTTGGGGCTTCTTGGGCATAATTTGGATTGCATGCCTGATTTTAGCCATTCGTTCATACAAAGCATGGCAAAAGGATAAGTCACAGTAAATTAAGGTTCTAGATAGTATGTACTTGCTAGAAGAAAATATCCATATGAATCATTGGATTGAATGATACATCTGAATATAAACAGGCAATTGAAAGCTATCTGGAGAAAAAGTATGGCTTAAATCTTTACCCACAATCTAATAAGGCATTGAGATGCCGTCTGAAAATTTCTAGATTTTCGGACGGCATTTTCTTTTCAAAATTAAACAATAGCATATTGAACTTTTATGCCAAAATTATGACTAATAAAAGCTTTTTTGCAAAAGAATAACTCAATATTACGACATTTTTGAAGGAATATATTAAATGGTAAATATTAAAAAAGCAGTACCCGATGCCTCTCAATATGGTGCCAAACTTGGCTATACGACTTATGAGGCAGAACAAGGTGAACTGAAAAACGGTATTGTTAAAAATGCCCCTTCTTCAGAGGCAGAACGCGCAACTGCCCGTGAAGCAAGCGGTCAGGCATATGTTGATTTGCCGACTAATGCATCTGTGTCATTTATTGCACAAGCAGATGCCAATGCCGTAACCGTCCGTTATACCGTTCCTGATGGTGAAAGCGGTAAAGTAGAAGTCAAAGTCAATAATACAGTGATTGGTACTTTGGATTTATCTTCCAAATCCAACTGGCAATATTTGGATAACTACAAATATCATCCGGATGGCGATATTAAAGTTCATGATACGCCTGCGGCAGATAGGCTTGCCCGCTTCCAATTTGACGAAGTCAGCCAATTATTTAAAGATGCCCATATCAATAAAGGAGATACAGTTACCATCACTAATATCGACAGCACGCCCGTAGGCATTGACTTGGTTGATTTGGAAAAAGCACCGGATGCCATTAAGCAGCCTGCAAACAGTGTCAGCATTACTGATTTCGGCGCAGTCGCCAATGACGGCTCGGATGATTACCAAGCATTTATGGCTGCGATTGAATCTGCCAAAGCATCTAAAAAATCTGTTTACATTCCTGAAGGTCAATTTGATTTTAGTGAACAACTGCACATTTACGCGCCTGAAGGTGTAAAAATTAGCGGAGCAGGCCAATGGCACACTAAATTGCATTTTACCAGTACTAAAATAGGTGGCGGTGGTATCGTGTTTGAACACGGCACCAACAAAATTGATTTTGGAAATGTTTACATGGATTCGGATTTAACTTCTCGCTATAACGAAGGCGCGAACTATAAAGGTATTTCCGGTACCTTGGGTAACGGTTCATCGATTCACGATATCAAAATTGAACATTTTGAAGTAGGTGCCTGGATTGGTGATTATGCCCCAGCATCTGATATGCACTACACTAATGGCTTGACTATCTTCAATGCCACTATTCGTAATAACTTTGCAGACGGCGTTAACTTTGCCCAAGGTACCAGTAATTCCACCGTTATCAATTCCAATATCCGCGGCAATGGTGATGATGGCTTAGCAACATGGTCAAGTCATCATGAGAATACCAATGCCCATGTTGCTGAAAATAACCGCTTTTTGAATAATACCGTTGAATTAGGCTGGCGTGCAGCAGGTATTGGTATCTTTGGCGGTAAAGGTCATGAAGTAGCCAATAACCTTATCAAAGATAATGCCAATTGGGGTGGCGTACGCTTAAACACTGTATTCAAAAACAGCCATAATTTTGATTTCAATGATACGGGTATTTCCGTTCACGATAACTTACTGGTAAACAACGGGACTAATGCCGACACATATGGTCGTGTTAAAGGTTCTATCGATTTGGAAGAAGGCAGGGATTATGCTACTCCCGAAAAAGATATTTTGGGAGAACTCAAAAATATCAAAATTGAAAATAACACTATTGTGAATAATCTTTCCGAGCAAGAAATTACCAAAACCCGTAATCCTAAAGGAGGTAATATTCCGGAGTCTGTAAACGAGACTACATTGACCATCGAAAATAATCACAGCCTTTCGGTAGCAGAAAATAATTCTGCAAAAAATGTAGCGGAAGTAGATGATCACAGTCTTACCCAAGCCTCGCTTCATTTAGGGGAGGATAACATCATAACCATTACGGACAGCAGCCATGCTCTTGTCAGCGGCGGCGATGGCAATGACCGGATCAGAGGTAGTTTGGGTAATGATACGATTAACGGTGATTCAGGTGATGATGTCATTTTCGGCTATGATGGAGACGATCGTCTTAATGGCGGTATGGGTAATGATTCTGTACATGGAGGTAATGGCAACGATACCTTATGGGGAGAAAGTGGCGATGACCGTTTGAGTGGGGGTGATGGCGACGACGTTTTGTTTGGCGGACAAGGAACCGATTACTTGGTAGGCGGCAAGGGTGCCGATACTTATGTTTTCAGCCTTGGAGAAGGTAAGGATACGATTACCGATAATGTGGGCGAACATAATGCACTGCAATTCGGCCAAAATATCTCTGTTAATGACCTGCACATTGATGTTGCCACCGATGTTCGAGGCAATACTGATTGGAAAATTACCATCAAGGGGTCAGAAGGGGACAGCATTACCATCAATGACCAATTCGTTTCCGGTAAAACTGATGCTGTGATTGATACCTTCCGTTTCGATGAAGGTACATTGAGCCTGCAAGAGTTGATGGGTAGATTGTCAGGCAACGGCAATATCAGTCATTTGTCAGCCGTCAATACGCACACTGAGCGTATGAGCTACTCGTCTGTCAATACGGCTGATGTTCACGATGACGCAGCATCTGCCGCCAACGCTGGAATCATTTAATTAGCTGTTTTTTAGGCTAAATAAAGGCCGTCTGAAAACTGGAAAACAGATTTCAGACGGCCTTTTGTTGCTTATCTTGTTATGGTTGGTTGTTTAGAAGAGCATTAACTGAATAAACCTTTAAACCACAACACAATCGCATCCCACATACGGCGCAGCCAGCTGCCTTCTTCCACACCGTTTAGCGCGACGACGTCTTTTTCGGCAATGACTTTGCCGTCTTTCATGACTTTCAGTTTGCCCAATACTTGGCCTTTTTCAATTGGGGCGAGGACGGGCTGAAGTGTTTCTAAGATTGGTTTGACGTTTTTGCCGGTATCGTGGGGGATGGTAATGTAAACATCGTCCAAGAAACCGATGTCTACGGCTTTGGTGCTGCCTTTGTAAACTTTGACTTGGGAAATTACTTCTCCGCCGTTATAAAGTTTGGGCGTATCAAATGCCTGCAACGCCCAGTTGAGCAGTTTGCTGCTTTCACTGGCGCGCGCTTCGGTAGATTCTGCACCGGCAAGAATGGAAACGATGCGGCGGTTGTTGCGTTTGCTGGAAGCAGCGAGATGGTAGCCTGCACCTTCGCTATAGCCGGTTTTCAAACCGTCGATACTGCTGTCGCGATAGAGCAGAAGGTTTCGGTTGGGCTGCTCGATATTATTGTATTTGAAAGATTTGTTTGCAAACAAAGGATAGTATTTAGGATAGTCGTTGATCAGTGCGGCTGCCAAAATGGCCAAGTCGCCAACGGTTGAAACATGGCCGTTAGAAGAAATGCCGGTCGGGTTGTTGAAGTGGGTGTGCTTCATGCCCAAGCGTTTGGCTTCTTCATTCATTTGTTTGACGAATTCGTCGATAGAGCCGTTGCCGATGGCTTCGGCAAGGGTAATGGCGGCATCGTTGGCCGATTGGATGGTTGTCCCCTTAATCAAGGAGCTGACGCTGACAGGTACTTTGGGGTCGAGGAACATACGCGAACCTTCGACCTTCCATGCGGTATTGGAAACGGTCAGCATTTGGCTTGCTTCAAGTGTACCGTTTTCTAATGCTTTAAAGGCAAGGTAGGCAGTCATCATTTGCGTCAACGCGGCAGGTTCGATAGGCGCGTCGGCATTGTTGGATGCTAAGGTTTGCTTGCTGTGTAGGTCGGTAACGATGTAGGCGGTCGCCGCGATTTCCGGCGGCGTTGTCGGGCTGTTGATGCTGTGCAGCAGCGGCTGAGTTTGAGCCTCGCTTTGTACGGCAGGTGCGGATGCAACCGGGTCGGCAGCGAGGGCAGGAGTATTCAGGAGGGCAGCAAAAATTAAGCTAAGTAGCGTTTTTTTCATCATTGTTTGTAAATTTGAATATGGGTGGATACTGTTATCGAGTAAACAGTTTGGCATACTAAATAGATAGTAAGCGGACATTATACCGTTTCATTCCGGCTTTGCTAAGATTTTTCTTGCCTTCAGACGGCCTCAGGGGTATGGTTTTAACTTTTTCCTCAGGCCGATTCGGCCGAATGACAATTTATTTTCGAACACTGAATACCATGAACCATCCTCTTCCTCTTTCCGATTATCTGACCCGTATTTTGACCGCTTCTGTTTATGATGTGGCCATAGAAACGCCTTTGGACTTGGCGCGCAGTCTGTCAGGCCGTCTGAACAATCAGGTTTTGCTCAAGCGCGAAGATTTGCAGCCGGTGTTTTCGTTCAAAATCCGCGGTGCGTACAACAAAATGGCGAAGCTGCCGAAAGAAGCCTTGGATTGCGGCGTGATTGCTGCCAGCGCGGGCAACCATGCGCAGGGTGTGGCTTTATCGGCGCAGTATTTGGGTTGCCGAGCCGTCATCGTGATGCCGGAAACAACGCCTAAAATCAAAATTGACGCGGTAAAAAGCCGCGGCGGCGAAGTGGTATTGAAAGGCGTGTCTTACAATGATGCCTATGATTATGCGATGGAGTTGGCAGAAAAGGAAAAGCTGACTTATATCGCGCCATTTGATGATCCTGACGTAATTGCCGGTCAGGGAACCATCGGCATGGAAATCCTCCGTCAACACCGCAATATCAATGCGATTTTTGTTCCGATTGGTGGCGGCGGTTTGGCAGCAGGCGTAGCGGCATTTATCAAACAGGTTTGCCCTGAGATTAAAGTGATTGGCGTGCAAACCGATGACTCTTGCTGTATGAAGCAATCGGTAGAAGCAGGGGAAATCGTACATTTGAAAGATGTCGGCCTGTTTTCAGACGGCACGGCGGTCAAGGTTGTCGGTGATGAAACCTTCCGCCTGTGTAAAGAGCTGTTGGACGAAATTATTACGGTCAATACGGATATGTTGTGCGGCGCGATTAAAGATATTTTTGACGATACGCGCAGCATTACCGAGCCTGCGGGCGCATTGGCACTTGCCGGCCTGAAGGCTTACGTTGCGAAAAACAATATTCAAGGCCAAAACCTGGTTGCCGTTACCAGTGGCGCCAACATGAACTTCCACCGCTTACGCCACGTTTCAGAGCGCAGTGAGCTGGGCGAGGGCAACGAAGGCATTTTCGCCGTTACCATTCCCGAAGAAAAGGGCAGCTTCCTGAAGTTTATCAATTTGTTGGGAAGCCGGAACATTACTGAGTTCAACTATCGCTACGGCAGCGATAAAAATGCGCATATTTTTGTCGGCTTGCAAACTGCCGGTGCGCAAGACTTGGCTGTTATCAGTGAACAACTGACTGAAGCAGGCTTGCCCAATGTTGACCTGACCAATGATGAAATCGCCAAAATCCATATCCGTTACATGGTCGGCGGCCGTACGGAAAAAGTAGCCAACGAACGTTTGGTCAGCTTTGAATTTCCTGAGCGCCCGGGTGCGTTGTCCCGTTTCTTGAACCATATGCGTGCCGAGTGGAATATTACTTTGTTCCATTACCGCAACCATGGCGCAGACTATGGCCGTATTTTGGTCGGTATCGATGTGCCGGAAAGCGACAATGAGGCTTTTGCCGACTTCTTGGATAGCTTGGGTTATGTCTATAAAGAAGAAACCGACAATCCGGCCTATAAACTTTTCTTAGCTTAATCAGTAAGATAAAAGGCCGTCTGAAATTTTTCAGACGGCCTTGTGTTTTAAGTTTTGGATTATTTTTTGCGGAACACCAAGTCCCAAACGCCATGACCCAATCTCTTGCCTCGGGCTTCAAACTTGGTTTCAGGACGATAATCAGGCGTAGGGGCGTAATCGGCAGCCGTGTTTTGCAAAGCATCGAAACTGCTCAAAACCTCCAGCATTTGCACGGCGTATTCTTCCCAATCGGTTGCCATATGGACATAGCCGCCGCTTTTGAGTTTGGGCAGCAGCTTTTCAACAAACGGCACTTGTACCAAGCGGCGTTTGTTGTGGCGTTTTTTGTGCCAAGGGTCGGGGAAGAAAATATGGATGCCGTCTAAAGAACCGTCTTCCAGCATCTTTTCCACCACTTCCACCGCATCATGACGCATCACGCGGATATTGGAAATGTGTTCTTCCTCAATCAGCTTCAAGATATTACCGACGCCCGGGCCGTGAACATCAATCGCTAAAAAGTCGGTATCAGGCAGACGTTTGGCGATTTCCACCGTTGCGACGCCCATACCGAAACCGATTTCCAAAACTTTAGGGTTGTCCCGTCCAAAAGTGCGGTTCAAATCCAAAGGGGCTTCTTGGAAGTCCACACCGAATTGCGGCCACATCGTATCGATGGCGCGCTGTTGGGCCGCGGTCATATGGCCTTGGCGCAAAACGAAACTGCGGATGCTGCGTTTGTGTTCTTCAGGAACGGTATTTTCGGGCGTATTTTCTGGAATGTTTTCGGACATATCGTTTTAAATCAGTGAAAAATCAAATAAAAAGGCCGTCTGAAAAATCAGACAACCCTGCGTACAAATCGGCGTGATTATAGCGAATAAACGCTTTATCTGAAACCTTTCTACAACAAGGTTTCAGGTTTCAGACGGCCTTTTTAAGACAATTCCGGTTGCGGTACTTTGTGTTGCACCGCATAAACCGCAGCTTGAACGCGGCTGCTTAGATTCAGCTTGCGCAACAGGTTTTGAACATGCACTTTGACGGTAGATTCAGCCAAGTTTAAATGGCGGGCAATGATTTTATTGCTGTGTCCGGCGGCAAGGTAGCCCAAGATTTCCATTTCGCGCGGGGTCAGCTGAGCCAGCAGGTGGTCGGAGCTGGAAGGAGAAGGGGAAATCAGCGATTGCACCAAGCGGCTGGTCATTTCAGGGGAGAAGACATTGTCTCCGTCAACGGCCTTGCGGATGCTTTCCAAGAGGAAGTCGGCGTTGATGTTTTTCAGCAAAAAGCCTTTTGCACCCATACGCATACATTCGGTCAAGTCGTCGCTGTCTTCGGAAACAGTCAGCATGATGACGGTCAGTTGCGGATTGATGCTCAGAATTTGAGCCAGTGCTTCGCGGCCGTTCATAACCGGCATATCCAAGTCCAGCAAAACTACGTCAGGCTTGAGCTGTTCGACCATTTTTACGCCGGCCAGGCCGTCTGAAGCTTCGCCGACGACTTCAAAATCGGGCTGGCGGGAGAGCAGGGCTTTGATGCCGCTGCGAAACAGGGTGTGGTCGTCAATAAGGGTAATTTTAATCGTCATGATGCTGTTCTCATTTGTTGCGGCAAAGTCAGCATCACTGCCGTACCTTGCCCAATCTGCGATGTAATGGCCAATTGTGCGTTAATCCGTTGGGCACGTTCCTGCATAATGCCCAAGCCGACATGTTCGCCTGAAGGCCGGTTTGATAAGTGTTCTTGATTAAAGCCTGCGCCGTCGTCCTGAATCTTCATGACAAAATCGCCATGGTTGGCAATTTCGACGCTGACATGCTGCGCACGCGCGTGTTTCCGGATGTTGGACAGGCTTTCCTGCAGGATGAAGATGATTTGCAAGTGTTCATCATAATTCAATGCCTGGCCGTCGTCCTGCCATTTTAAATCAACCGGGATACCGGTTTGCCGTTCAAAACGCGCCAGCAGCGATTCTACCGCTTCAGGAAAATCTTTATTACTGATTTTGGTGCGGAAATTCATCAGCAGCTCGCGGACGTCTTCATAGCATTCCTGCACGCCGTCTTTAATGAAGCTGATGTTTTCTTCAGCCTGCTCGCGTTGGTTTGAAGCAAACGCGCTTTCCAACATTTGCACCTGTAAATTCAAAAAGGTCAGGGCTTGCGCAATGCTGTCATGCAAACCTTGTGCAATTAAGTTGCGTTCCTGCAAGACGGCAAGCAGGCGGCGTTCTTGTTCCATGCGATTGTTGGCGATGGAAATCCCCAGCTGCCCGCTTAAAGTCTGCAACAATTTTTCATCTTGCTCATTAGGCATATGGCCGTCTGAAAAATACAGGGCCAATACGCCGAGCTGTTCGTCTTGGTAAACGATTGGGAATTCTACACGATTTCCCTCTTCGGTTTCACCGACACTTGCCGCCAAGTCAGAGCGTTTGCGTTCTTCATCGGAAAGATATACCGTACCGCCTAAGGCTGAAAACGCCGGCAGAATCTGAGTTAAAAATTCTTCTGCCGCCTGTTGCGGCGTAAAGGTTTGGTGCAGGTTGCGCGTAGTTTGGTAGAGCAGGGTCAAATCACGGTTTTGCCGGGCCAAGTCTTGGGTTTGTTGGGCAACCTGTCCTTCTAAATCCGTATAAAGCGTATGCAGACGGCGGCTCATTTGGTTAAAGCCCTTGCTTACTTGGGCAAACTCACGAATCTGGTCTGTCTCGATTTGAACGCCGAAATGCCCTTTGCTGATGGTTTCTACACCATCGCGCAGTTTTTCCAAGGGCCGGATAATCCATGAATAATGCCAAACAATCATCAAGCCTGCAGCCACAACAATCATCAGCATCATGGCCATTTGAAAGCGGCGCAGCCACAAGGTATTTTGCTCGTTGGCATTTTCCATCGCCTGTAAAAACAGCTCGATATTGCCGGCAAAACGGTACAGGCCGATTTGGGTCGGACGCTCGTAATGCTGCAGAGACGGCTTGATGTTGGATTCCCAATCAATCAACAGCATCGATTGAATCAAGTCGTAAGCCAGCGGCATTTGGGACGGAATCAGCGGATGAATGGCATCGCTTTGCGTTACATTGGCCAGCGTACGCTCAAATTCTTTGATTTGATTGTCAATTTGCGCATTGGGCGTACGGACGCTTGCCATATAAGCCAAACGATACACTTGCATTTTCAAACTGCCTGCATCTTCAATCGTTTTAGCCGCGTTTTCCAAACGCCAAGAAAGCAGCAGGGTAAAGACAATCGACAAAAACGCCGAACTGACCCATAAAAAAGTCAGCAGTTTTAAACGCGAAGACAGGCTCAGGCCGTCTGAAGATCCGGAGAATAAACGCATAATACACGCAGGGAAACTAATCCGATAATCTTATAAAAATATCATTCTTTTGGCCTATAAACAACCTGTCTAAAATAATTGTATGGTTATGATAAGAAAAAACAGGGGTTTAATGTAAAATCATGTTATGATAAAATTCATCTCAAGTGAATTTAATCATAAAATCAGGTTTCAGACGGCCTGAAACCTTGAAACTTATCCAGTAAACACAACATCTTGAACCACACTCCATACTCTGCTTCGCAAAGGACTACCAAAATGAAAATTTTCGCACTGATATTGGCCGGCGGGCAGGGAAGCCGGATGGGAGGTGTCGATAAGGGGTTGGTGCAATGGCACAACAAAGCCTTAATAGATCATGTTATCGAAAAAATCCGCCCCCAAGTCAGCCATATCGCCATCAGTGCCAACCGCAACCTTGAATCTTACGCCCAACGCAGCGCGCACGTTTTCTCGGATTCGCGCCAATGGCAGCATTACGGCCCTCTAGCTGCTTTGTGTACTGCCGCCAACGATTTGCAAATTGCCACTGCCGATTGGCTGCTTATCGTATCCTGCGATATGCCGCGTTTGCCGGAAAATTTGGTGTCCCAATTTGAAACCATCGCGCGGCGCACGCCATTGTGTAATGCATTTTATGTTGAAACCCCGGCTAGACCGCATTACAGCGTGATGTTCATCCGTCCGCAAATCCTGCAAAGCACCGTGCCCTACCTTTATTCAGGAATGCGCAGCATCCGCGGCTGGCTGCAGCAACAGCGCGCGCGGGTTGTCCATTTCCCTCATAAGCAGGATTTTATCAGCTACAACACGGAAAACGATTTGGCCCAGCCTTTGTAGTTGGGTAGGTAAGAGGACTAATATTCAGATAGGAATATGCCATTTGATGATGGTTAAAATCTTTCAATAGGTAATAACTATCTTGTAATCGGTTCCCTTATAAATTATTCAATCCGTGTATTCAGAAGAATGATACGTTTCTCGTTGCAATAAATTTTGGCTTTTCCCTATTGGCTGTTTCTTTTAGGTCATTTAGTCTGCCTAAGTCCAAATTATCTACGAACAAATCCTCGTAAGACAGTTGACCGAAAAAATTCACGGGATATTCTGATTTTACGTTGCATGGCTTAAGATGTTCAGACGGCCATACTTTCAAAATAAAGGCTAAAACGGCATAATAGCAGCCCTTCTTTGTTAGAATTGCCTGGTTTAGGAGAGTGAAATGAATATTTTATTATTGGATGGCGGTAAAGATTTCGGACATTCACATGGCGAGTTGAACCACACGCTTCATAAAAAAGCGAAAGAAGTTTTGACCGCACTTGGACACAATGTTCAAGAAACCGTGATTGATGCTGGTTACGATGTTGAAGCAGAAATCGAAAAATTCTTGTGGATGGATGCCGTAATTTGGCAGATGCCAGGTTGGTGGATGCACGAACCTTGGACAGTGAAAAAATACATAGACGAAGTATTCACTACTGGACACGGCAAGCTTTACCACAGTGATGGCCGCCATCGTGTCAATCCAACCGAAGGCTACGGCACAGGTGGCTTGTTGCAAGGCAAAAAACACATGCTCTCGCTTACTTGGAATGCGCCGATTGAAGCGTTCACCCGTGAAGGTGACTTCTTCGAAGGCAAAGGCGTAGATACGTTATATATGCACTTTCACAAACTCAACGAGTTCATCGGCCTGACCCGTCTGCCGACATTCTTATGTAACGATGTGATTAAAAATCCACAAGTAGAACAATACTTAGCGGATTATCAAGCACATTTAGAAAAAGTATTCGGTTAATTGTAAAAGTACTTTGAAATCTGACCGCACTTTGCAATGAAAAGCCGTCTGAATTTTCAGGCGGCTTTTACTTTTAGCGCATCCACGATCAAGTTAAATACATTAGAATGCCCACGGCGGCTAGGGTAATAGAGGTAAAGCGGATCGTAAGTGATGGCGTATTCAGGCAACAGCTCGACCAGTTTCCCCGAATGGATTGTATCCGCCACGATCATATGTGCTACCCACGTGATGACGAGGCCGTCTGAAACGGCTTGCAGGCGCAGATGGTTGTTGATGGAAAACTGCGATTTAGGCGTGAACGTCATCCGCTCTTTCTTGTCTTTGAATTCCCATTGCTAATGCTCAGACGGTTTTTTAATTTTAAAAATGATTAATTGATCATTACCATTTTCCAGTTATCCCAATGCGGATTGTTCTACCTGGCGCAGGCAGATAGGAACGGCTCATCGGGTCGAGGTAGTAGCGGTTGGTCAGATTGCTGCCCACCAGCTCGGCAGTCAGGTTTTTGCCAATTTTGTAGCGCAGGTAAGCATCCCATACCGCAACAGGCTGCCAGCGCATATCGTTATATTGGGGTTTATGATTAGTTCCCCTATATTGATTGAATATGTTGTAGTGAGGCTGCCATGCATCATTGCGGTTTTCATAGACGCGGCTGTGGTAATGAAGGCGCACGCCTGTTTCCAGTCTATTGGCAAGAAAGCGGCTGCCCAATTCGGCATCAATTGACCAGCGTGGTTGAAGCGCGCTTGCCAGATAGCCCGAATCGCTCAAACCTCCGTGATTGCAGACGGGGCGACTCATGGTTTTGCCGGTTTCGGCAAAATATGCTGCATCGACATCTCCCGCTGTTACAGACGACCATTGGAAGGTTTCGTCGCACATTTTGTTTTTCAGGCTGCGGAATACGTTCAGGCTGCCGAAGACGCGTCCGGTATCGAAGCGGGTGGACAACTCGGCACCACTGCGGATTTGTCTGTCGAATTGTTCGAATTCGAGATTGTCGTCCCTGTCGATAACGTTTTTGGTCTTGTTATGGAAGTAGTTGATGCGGAAATCCGCTTTTTTCATTTTCGGTAACAGCCCCGTCAAATCATGAATGTAGCCGACTTCCCAGTTTTTGGCGTGTTCGGGCCGCCAGCCATAGCCCATGCGGTTGAATGAGCCGGCGGCAGTAGAAAAGCCGTAAGTCCCTTCAAAAATGCTGGGGTAGCGCAGGGTTTCGGTATAGCGCAGATAGGCGCGGCTGAAATCGGTAAAATTGACAGTGGCAGAAAATGCGGGAACCCAACCGCTGCCTTTCTGCTTCATTGCCCGCTGCCTTTCGGCTTCGGTCATCGGAGTCGTATATACACTTGAGTCAACGTTATAATATTTGGGTACAAATTTCGGGCTGTCGGGATTGGACGGGTCGTAAACGGGATTGGGGACTTGGGCGTGCAAATCGGGAATGCTGCCGTTGGTAAGGGGGTGATCCTTCATATTCAGACGACCTTTATTGTCTTTCAGCCAGTAAAAATCTGTCTGTTCATTGGGATTGACCCATGTACTTCGATCACTACTCAAGGTCGGTATAGTCAAATTCCAGTCAATTTGCTGATATTTCTTTAATTGTTCTGCATATTCCTCTTTGGTATATAAGTCTCCCCAATCCAAACTGCCATCTGCCAAAGCATCATTGATCGCCTTGTAATCCGCATATTCCTGTGGAGTAATCACCCTCACGACCGAATATTTCATCCCCCTGTTCATCTCTAATGGATAGCCGGTTTTATATGTACCGCTTTCCAAACGTTTGCTTTTATCCTGAAGTTGGAAATTGGTATATCGCCCGCCTGCCGTCAAAGTCAGCCAGCGGAACGGTTCGTAGCGGAAATTGAAGCCCAGATTGTATTCTCGCCGTTTGCCGTTGCGCGGTACGCCGAATTGGTTTAATCCGTAGTTTGCCCTGATGGTGCTGTTTTCGAGTTCTTCCTGATATTTGTCGTATCCTCCCCGCTCCAGCTCGTCTGAAAAATTATCGCGCGATGCCAGTTTTTCATTTTGAAAATCGCCCATCAATGTCAACGACAGTTTGTCACTCAATTTCATACGGTTGGAAAATTGAAAGCCTGTCCGGTTGTTACGGGCGTAATAGGCGTTGCCTTCGATGGTGTTGAAGCGTCCGTTGGTATTTGGGGTTTCAGGTTTGGGCGGTTTGGGGGCTTCTATTCCTGCATCCAGCAATTCCTGTCGCTCTGCGGGGGTGTATTTCTGCCATCTGTCGTATTCGTCCCATGCTATTTGAAATTTGTTGTCCTCATAAACGGTATCGCCGGGCGAGCCACCTGCGGTATTGGTTTTGGATTTGGTGCGCGTTGTCCAAAGCGTGGCATCGAAATCTATCCAACGGCTGCCCTCGGGCTTCCACGAATAGTCGATATTGTAGGAACGCTGTTTGACCCATGCCTGCGGCCATTCGGCAATTTTGTTGAGGATGGAAGCATCCCAACTGATGGGGCCGATAATACGCGAAGGCATGATTTCGCCGAACGTGGAATCGGTATGGCGCAGGCCGAATTTGAGCGTTTGGCGGTTCGGCAGACGGAAGGTGGTTTTACCTACCCATGATTTGGTTTCGAGCGAGGTATTGCTGACTTCTCCACCCGGATGGTAGAAAAGTCCGATTTTTGAAATATCGGGTGCGCCCAGCATGTTTTCACTGCCGTAAAATTTCTCGCCCTTGGCAGCGGCTTCTTCTTGACGACGTTTTAATTCGTCTAAAGTTTCTTGTGTCCAAGGACCGATATAGCCGTAGCGCTCCGCGCCTTTTTTGCCAGAGAAATAATTGCCTTTACTGCGGTAGGCATAGGCAAGCATGGCATCGAAATTGTCCTGCTTGGTGGCGGCTGCAATGCGGTAGGCTTTATCCTCCCCAAATCTATTGCGCCCGTTGAAACGCTGGTCGATTCGGTCGGTATCGTCCAACATCGCCCGCCAAATACCGCCAAGTGCGACAGCAGGCGCATCCAATGTCCGATAATCGACCGATTTTTCATAGACATTGGCACGTTGTTTGATGGAATTATTGGAAGCTTCCGCCTTCACTTCAAATCCGTATTTCTGCCCTTCGGGGACAATATCGTCAGCATCGATGGTTTTAAGGGCGACAGAGCCGCCTATGCCGCTTTTCATATCGCGGCTGAACGAGGGGCCTTTTTCGATGGAAACGCTGCTGATGATGTTGGGATCGACGTAGTTGCGGTTGTTTGCGCCTGCGTAGCCGCGCCAGACGGTAATCGCCTGCTCCGTGCCGTCAATGGTAACGGGAATCCGTCCCTGCCCCTGCACGCCGCGTATATTGGGATCCAACGCGCCGCTGTTGCGCGCGTCGCCGCTGTACACGCCGGACATACCGCTTAAAAGGTCGGATACGGTGTTGCCTTTGAAGGTTTCGACTTCGTTTTTGCCTTTGTAAAGATTGACGATTTCGCGGGTATAAACGCGGTTTTTACCGATTTCATCCTTATTTCGAGTTCCTTTGACAGTAATGGTATCGAGAATAACTGTCGAATTATCTGCAGCATAAACGGCAGGGACAAAACCAATGGCGGCGATACAGGCGGAGAGGGTGGTGACTTTGATCGGTTGCATAGAGTGTATCCATATAGCTTGATTGGTAAGGCCGTCTGAACAAGACAGACCGAAAATAGATGCGATTACACTCTGACTGAATGTATATAAATAATTTTGATTATTATTTACAATTTTGTGAAATTCTAACTAATTTTTAATAATATGGAAATATTTTTGAGTCTGAAGTAAATAGAAGGGTGAGGGATATGAGGGACAAATAAAAACTTGTTTGAAAATTTCAGACTGGCTCGGAATCGGATTTCAAATGCAACACTCGGGCACCAGTGGTTGGAACAGATTTAAAAATAAAACACTTGGCGTTTCGTAAGCTAAATGTTTTTTCGGCGATGAGCCTTTCGATCTTTGTCGATTATCTTAACGAAGGTGGCGGTAAACGGTGCAGTGATGGAATGTGATCTGGTAGTGTTTGTACAGGCAGGCGTAGTCAGACGAATACATATGCTCCGCACCTTTGTTAGTGCTGTCTTGCAGTCCCTAAACTTGCAAAAACTGTCTGTTTGTTTTATAAATGCAAACCATTATTATTCAAATGATAAGGTAATGTAATGAAACAGAAAGTGATTGCCTGTGTAATAGGGGCGGTTTTTTCCGGACAGTTATATGCGGCTCAGATGCCGGTGGCTCAGGCAGAAATAGAGCCTGTGGTGGTCACGGCCGACCGCAATGCGCAAACCTTGGATAAAGCCGCGCCGAATGTGTCGGTTATCGGACGCAAAACCTTGAATCAAGCCTCGGCGCAGAATTTGGACGATATTGTGATGTATGAATCCGGCGTCAGCGTGCCGTCTGACAACAACCGTCGCGGTCATGCCGGTATCAATATCCGAGGCATAGACGGCAACCGCATTCTGATGATGGTTGACGGCGTGCGCATTCCCGAATCTTATGCAGGCGGCGGCTCCAACGGCGCGATTTCGGGACGCGATATGGTCGAAAGCGACACACTCAAGCAGGTCGATATTGTCAAAGGCCCTTATTCCGCGCTGTATGGCAGCGATGCGCTCGGCGGCGTGGTGAACATGGTGACGCTCTCTCCGAGTGATTTCGTCGATGAAGGCAAACGCGGTCATTTCGGTTTGAAACACGGCTACCGCAGCCGCGACCGCAGCCATGGGGTTACTGCGACTGTGGCAGGTTTCCATGAAAACGCCGAAGGTCTGCTGATGCTGACGCGCCGTCAAGGTCATGAAACCGAAAACATGGGCAGCGATACCAGCTACTCGACTGCGCGTACTGCTACCAACCCGCAGAAAAACAATGCCTACAATATCTTGGCGAAAGGCAATATCGGCAATGAGCGCCACCGCTTGGAAACTTTGTACGAACAGTATTACCACGCCAACGATACTGTATTGGCAAACGGCTTGGGTTCGCAATCGCGCGGGCCGGTAACCATCGCAACATCTGAGAGCAATGCCCACGACCGTATCCGCCGTCAACGTATCGAAGCAGGCTACCGCTACACTGGCGAAGGTCGTCTGAAAGAAGCTAACCTGACTGCCTATCAGCAAAAACTGCGTACGGAAGACGATGCCGTCGATGCGAGCATTACGCGTATGGGCGCGCGCCAATTAGGTAACTCGACCCGTTATTCCGACTACGGTTTCAATCAGACCATACGCGGGCTAAACGGGCGCGGCGTGTGGGAGTTTGACGGCGCGGTTAAACAAACCATCGTTGCTGGCGCAGAATACAAACACACCGAGACTGCCCGTCCGCGCGACAGCCTGACAGTGGACAATCTGACCGGCGCTGTCAGCAAAGTTTATGCAGGCAGCACCTATCCGAATAAAACTTTCCCCGACAGCAAGCGCAAAACGTTTAGCGTTTACGCGCAAGACAGCCTGACCTTCGGCAACGGCATCGTCCTGACCCCGGCCTTGCGTTATGAAAAAGACAAGCTGAACACGTCGACCGACCAAGCCTATCTCAACGCCAATCCCAGCGGAACAGCGACGCACTTCAGCGATTCTGCGTTTACGCCCAGCCTGCGCCTGAGCGTGCCGATGGGTGAGCAGTTCACCGGTTTCGCTACTTATTCCCAAGGCTTCCGTACGCCGCCGTTTGACAGCGCGACCATGGCGTTTGCCAATACGACCTACGGCTATGCCGTCATTCCCAATGCCAACCTCAAATCCGAACGCTCCAACAGCTTTGAATTGGGGATGAAGTTCAAAAACGAACGCGCCCGTGCGCAAGTGACCGCGTTCTACAACCGTTACCGCAACTTCATCAACCGCACTGAAATCGGTACCTCCACCGTTGGCAGACGCCCGATTATCCAGTACCAATATCAAAACCTCGATCACGTCAAAACCTACGGTGCCGAAGCTTCTGCCGCCTACAAATTCCTGCCGGGCTGGCAAGTCTCCGGCAGTATTGCTTGGATGCGCGGTGAGCAGCAGGACGGCAAACCGTTGGATTCCGCTTATCCGCTCAACGGCGTTTTGGGCTTGGATTACACGCAGGAAAAATGGGGTATCGGCACCAAGCTGCGCTGGTCGAAAAAACACAGCCGCGTCAGCAGCGATACTGTTTTCCAAGCGCCGGGTTATGGCGTATGGGATATCGGCGCGTGGTATAAACCGTTTAAAAACCTTGAAATCGGCGCAAACATCTACAACGTCGGCAACAAAAAATACTGGCAGCACGCAGACGTTTCCGGCATGAGCCGTACCAGTGTGATGGACTTGTACACCGAAAGCGGCCGCAATTTCGCCGCAACCGTACAACTGAAGTTCTAATGTGATTCAACCGTTTTCAGACGGCCTGAGAAAGCGAGCAGGCCGTCTGAAAGCATTCGACAAGGAAAATCAATGAAACTCAAACTCCTCCTGCTTTCCGCGCTTATTTCGTTGGCCGGCACTGCACACGCGCAACGCATCGTCGTGTTAACCCCCGATACGGCAGACATTGTTGCCGCGCTCGGCGCATTGGACGAGATCGTCGGCCGCGATCAGACCGTTCAAAATCCGGCGTTGAAAAACAAGCCCAGTATCGGCATTCATCGCCGCCTGACGGTTGAGCCGATTGTGGCCGCCAAACCCGACATTGCCATCGGTTCATGGATGGCGCAGCCTGCCGATATTTTTGCCCACCTGCAAAAAGCAGGCATTAAAGCCGTCAATGTTGCACCCGACGACAGCATCGCCGCCTATCCGCAAAGTATCCGCAACATCGGTCAGCTTATCGGCAAAAGCGCACAGGCGGACAAGTTGGCAAGCAAGTGGCAGGCGGATATGAAACAGCAGCCTTCCAGCGGCAAACGCTACCTCTTCAGCTACGACGGGCGCATCGTGTCGGGCAAGAATACCGCCGCCGACGAAATCATCCGCCGTGCCGGCGGTATCAATGCCGCAGCCGCCATTGACGGCCTCAAACCGATGACGCGAGAAGCATGGATTGCGGCCAAACCCGACATCATTATTATTGCCGACCACAACACCGCCATGATAGGCAACGTCAAAACCTTTGCCGCACGCCCCGAAATCGCCGGCTCGCCTGCCGCGAAAAACGGCAAGATTTATTTGTGGAAGGCCAACGATATGTTCCGTTACGGGCTGGATACGCCGCAAGTGATTCAACGTTTGCACGGTTTGGCGAAATAAACACGCCTGTTTTGAAAACCCTGCCTGATTTTTGTTTTCAGACGGCCTTGATTTGTTCCTTCTTGTTGAGTAGGAAGCAAAACGGTTGTCTTAAAAATGCCGTCTGAAACCGTCCCCCAATTCGATTAAACCGCATGATGTCATGAAACCGCATATCCTTACCCTTTGCCTGCTGCTGACTGCCGCCGCCGTTTATTTGTGCTGCGGCATCGGTTTTGGCGCGTGGGAGTCGCCGCTGGCGATGGATGAAACCGTCCGCCAAATTCGTTTACCGCGCATCTATACTGCGCTTTTGGTCGGAGCCGGTTTGTCCGCTTCGGGCGCAGCATTGCAGGCTTTATTTGAGAACCCGCTGGCCGATCCAAGTTTGATTGGAACGTCGGGCGGGGCAGCCTTGGGCGTGATTGTGTTATTGGCTTTGGGCGGCGGCGCAATGGGTGTGCCGGCGGCGGCTTTTCTCGGTGCATTGGGTGTATGCCTGCTGATTTTGGCAGTGCACAAGCTGCTCGGCGGCGGTACTTTGGGATTGCTGGTGTTGGGTTTTGTGTTGAGCGCGTTTTCGGGCGCGGTGGTCAGCATGATTTTGTTTTTATCTGACGATTTGGTATTGCGCAGTGCGACCACATGGCTGTCGGGCAGCCTTGCTGAAGCCGGTTTCTCATCGCCTGTCACGGCAATCGCGGTCATGTTGCCTGGTTTTCTGATTTTGCTGTCGGCAGGCAGGCGGCTGGACGTTTTGATGACGGGGGAAGACACGGCTGCCAGTATGGGTGTATCAGTTGGGACATTGCGTGTGCAAACCGTAATCGGCGCGGCATTGATGACGGGGGCGGCGGTGTCGCTTTCGGGCATCATCGGTTTTCTCGGCATGATGATCCCCAATGTGCTGGCGCAAACCGTCGGCGGCAGCCGCCGCAAATTGATTACGCTGTCGGCTTGGTTGGGCGCAGTGTTTTTAATGGTGGTGGACGGCGCGGCGCGCTGGCTGACATACCCTGTCGATCTGCCGGTCGGTATCGTGATTGCCTTATTGGGCGGACCGTTTTTTATGTATTTGTTTATCAAGCCTTTGAAAAGCCGTTAATGCCTGAATAGGCCGTCTGAAACTTCATTGCCCCATATCTTTTGCCATGCACACCTTATTTCAAATCCGTAATCTTTCCGTCTGCGTCCAAGACAAAACCCTGCTTGAAATCGATCAACTGGATATACCTCACGGCATAACCGTCATTATCGGCCCGAATGGTGCGGGTAAGTCTACTTTGCTGCGGGCATTAATCGGGCAAACAGGGCAGGGGAAAATCACGCTTTTCGGTGAGGCCGTTGCGTCGCAAATCCGCGCGGGCAGGGTGGCGTGGGTCGGGCAGCATGGCCGTTACAACATGCCGATGACCGTACGCGAATACATTGCGTTGGCGTCATTCGTACAAAAAGGCCGTCTGAACCATGAATGGGCGGACGAGTTACTCAATTATTTTGATTTGACGGCATTGGCGGATAAGCGTATCGGCAAGCTCTCAGGCGGCGAACAGCAACGCGCCAACATCATCCGCGCCCTGTTGCAAAACGCGCTGGTCTTGCTTTTGGACGAACCGTGCAACCATCTTGATATCCGCCACCAACACCGCCTGATGCAGTATTTGGTCGGGCATTCAAACCGTGCCTCATCAATGATGGTATTGCACGATTTAAACCTCGCCGCGCGTTATGCGGAACATATTATTTTGATGAATAAGGGAAAAGTCGTTGCATCAGGCAAGGTGGGGGAAGTGATGCGCCCCGACTTGCTTGAATCGGTTTACGGTTGGCAGATACGCCGTTGTGAAGATGAAGCAGGGTTTTATTTCCGAAGCTGAGCGCCAACAGGCCGTCTGAAAAACGATAAAGAAAATTTATTTTATCGTTCAAAAATGAAATGAGATGGGAGGATATTCCCGGCTTGAAGAACCAGATTTTGCGCATTTCACAAGTAATATGCCGATTTTAATCAAATAGAAATACATTTAATTATTTATAGAATACAATATTTTAAAATAATACTGATTTTTAATTACATAAAAACATTGACAAGAAAACGATGATGGTTATTTAATATAACAATCTTATTGATAACTTTTATTAATCATTATCATGGTACAGCAGCTTGTTTGGACTCCGAAACAATCCGCGCCCAAGGCATTTCCCGAACGTCAGGCATTAATGCCCGTTTGGGGCGGCGTTCCAATGCCGCGTCCCCAGTGGCAGAACATTTGGAAGAAAAAGCTTCCCCATGCCGCCGATGTGGACGCGCTTGCTTATCTGCATATTCCATTTTGCGCCAACCATTGCGTTTTTTGCGGCTTCTACCGTAATGCGTGGAAGGACAGCCAAAGCAGCGTGTACACCGACAAAATTATCGAAGAAATGGCCGCTGAAGCCGAAGTCCGTACAGGCAAAGGAAAAATCCGAGCCGTTTATTTCGGGGGCGGTACGCCGACCGCGTTGCTTACGGAAGACCTCGTCCGCCTGATTCGTGCCTGCTACCAATATCTGCCGCTTGCCGAAGACTGCGAGTTCACCATCGAAGGGCGCATGAGCCATTTCGGTTTGGAAAAAGCACAGGCTTGTCTCGAAGCAGGAGCCAACCGCATTTCCATCGGCGTGCAAACCTTCAATACCGCCATCCGCCGTCGTCTCGGCCGTAAACACAGCGGCGACGAGGCATTTGAATATTTGGCAAAATTGTGCGAACTCGATGCCGTGATTGTGGCAGATTTGATGTTCGGCCTGCCCAATCAAACCGATGACGTTTGGCAAAACGATATTGCCCGCGCCGCCGAGCTGCCTCTGTCCGGTTTGGATACATACGCGTTCAACCTTTATCCCATGCTGCCCATCAACCGCATGATTGAAAAAGGCGCATTTCCGACACCGCCGGGTTTCGATATTCAGGCAGACCAATATGCCTACACGGTTGAAACGCTGCTAGAAAAAGGCTGGGAACAGGTCAGCAACAGTCACTTCGCCTATCCCGGCCGAGGCGAACGCAACCGCTACAATGCCCTGATCAAATCCGATATTTCCTGTTTGGCGTTCGGCTCCGGCGCCGGTGGTAACTTCGGCGGTTTCAGCTATCAGGTGCAGGGCGATTTGGAGAGCTATCTCACCACGCCGAAAGGCGAGAAAAACATCGCATTTATGAGCGGCCATAGCCCAAATAAAGCACTACTCAGCAAAGTCCAGCACGATATTGAAACAGGCCGTCTGAATCCATCATTGTTTGACGGCAACAAAGCAGCGCAAAAGCTGATTGCCCAATGGCAGGAAATGCAGCTTTTTAAAGAACCCGATTCAGACGGCCTGATCCGTTTGAATACCAGCGGCCGTTATTGGTCGCCTACCCTTATCCGCAAACTCATGCTCACTCTTCCGACTCAAGAAAAGGATCAAACCATGCAAAAACTTTCAGCCGAACAACAAACCATGTTACGCCAATCATTGGAAAAAAATCCCGGCCAAGTGCTGGAAATGCTAGCCGCGCAAAACCAATGCAGTTTTGAAGACGTTATCCGCTGCCTGCCTGAAGAGAACGTGCGTCAAACCGAAGGCAGCCGCATTGTCGAAATCCTCCAAGCCATCGCCGCATGGGATGAATCCGTTACCTTTATCGCCCACACCCCCGATGCCATTGTCGAAGTCAGCGGCAAACTGCCTAACGGCAAAGTCGGCCGCGGTTTCTACAATTTTGACCATCCCGAAACCGACGGCGGCGTACACGGTCATATCTATTACGAAAACTGCGCCTCCATCTACCTTTTGGAACGTCCGTTCATGGGTAAAGCCACTTGCTCGCTCAACTTTATCAACCGCAACGGCGGCGCCATGTTTAAAATCTTCGTCGGCCGCGATGAGGCAGGCGAGTTGAAACAACATCAAATCGAAGCCATGCGCAAACTGTTTGATGCTGCTTAAACAGTTTCAGACGGCCTGATAATCCGTTCCTCGCCGCATAGAGGAGCGGATTTTCTAATAACAAACAGCTACCATACAAAGGAGCCCCAAACATGCAACTCATCTTCGGAGCCAACGGCCCGTCCGGCCGCGCCTATATCCGTACATTGACCAATTCAGCCGATGCCGTCGCCGTATTGAGAAGGCCGTCTGAAGACAGCTTTTTTGCCGAACACAATATTCAAACTGTCGTCGCCGATGCGCTTGATGCCGATGCGCTCGATAAAGCGTTGGCACAATACCGTCCCGATACCGTGATCAGTTTTGTCGGCGGCAAAAACGAAGAGGGCATCCGCAGCGATGCGTTGGGAAATATCAACATCATTGCCGCTACGAAAGCCGCCAATCCGCAAGCTCGCTTTGTACTGATTACCAGCATGGGCTGCGGCGAACAATGGGATATGATGAGCGAGCCGTTCAAACAGGCACTCGGCGAAGCCGTCCGAGCCAAAACAGAAGCTGAAATCTATCTCAAACAAAGCGGTTTGAATTGGACCATTCTGCGCCCCTGCGGCCTTGCCGATGGCGAAGATAATGCCTATACCTTGACACAAAATGCCCAAGAAATTCCACAAAAATACATGACACGCAACGGCTTGGCCGCCGCTGTTGCTGCCGTTGTCAGTCAAGCGGACAGCAAGGGCGAAACGTATAGCGTTGGTGCGGCGTAGATTGCCCACTTTCCATTGTTAAAGTTGGAGTAGGTAATTGATTAGCAGCCGATCAAACAATAAAGGATTTGCTGAGAAAAGACTGGGAGATATAAATAAAAGGCCATCTGAAATATTTCAGATGGCCTTTTTATATTTGAATTCTGTAAGTGATTGTACAACTAGAAGAAACAGGATTTAACAGGCTAAAATACTAGTATTATGAATTTAACATAATATAAATTATGTAGTTTTTCCCTATACCTAACAATCGCCGTTGTTTATTCCTGTTTGTTAACTATTGGTTAATTTTAAAAGATTCCGTATAATACTCCAATTTTTAGTATAAAATCAATGGTTTTTAAGAGAAATGTGACTGCTTAATTTACCACATTCCCGAGAAGTAAAATAGGGTGGGATAAAATGTCTCTTTATCCGAGACCTTTGCAAAATTCCTTTCCTTCCGACAGCCGAGATCCAAACAAAGATTTTCGGCTGTTTTTGTTTCAAATATCCACTGATTCTACCCAAATCCCCCCCTTAATCCTCCTTGGATACCTGATTAATCAGGCATCCGGGCCGCCTTTTAGGCAGCAGCGGGCACACTTAGCCTGTTAGCCGCTTTCAACAGGTTTAAACACATCGCCTTCAGATGGCTTTGCGCACTCACTTTACACAGACCGAAATAGGCTGCCCGGGCGTAGCGGAATTTACGGTGCAGCGTACCGAAGCTTTGTTCGACCACATAACGGGTCTTCGACAAATATCGGTTACGTTTGGTTTGCGCTTCCGTCAGCGGACGGTTGCGGTAGGCTTTGCGCATAATGCCGTCCTGTAACCGATGCTCTTCCAGATGTTGCCGGTTTTCCTCACTGTCATAGCCTTTATCGGCATAGACGGTCGTACCTTTGGGCAGACCTTCCAACAAAGGCGACAGGTGTTTGCACTCATGGGCATTGGCTGGGGTAATGTGCAGTTTCTCGATATAGCCTTCCGCATCGGTACGGGTATGTTGTTTGTAACCGAGTTTGTAGAGGCCGTTTTTCTTTATCCAACGGGCATCGCTGTCTTTACTCGGTGTGGCTTGGCCGCTGACTTGTCCTTCCTCGTCGACTTCTATGGCCTGGCGCTGTTTGCTGCCGGCGGTCTGAATAATAGTGGCATCAACGACGGCGGCGGATGCTTTCTCTATTTTTAGGCCTTTTTCGGTCAGTTGGCGGTTGATCAGTTCCAGTAGTTCGGACAGGGTGTCGTCTTGCGCCAGCCAGTTGCGGTAGCGGCATAAGGTGCTGTAATCGGGGATGCTCAGTTCGTCAAAACGGCAAAACAGGTTGAAATCGATGCGGGTGATGAGGCTGTGTTCGAGTTCGGGATCGGAGAGGCTGTGCCATTGTCCGAGCAGGACGGCTTTGAACATGGACAACAGGGGATAGGCGGGACGGCCGCGGTGGTCTCGGAGGTAACGGGTTCTTTGACGATTCAGGTACTGTTCGATCGGTTGCCAATCAATCACCTGATCCAATTTCAATAGCGGGAAACGGTCGATGTGTTTGGCGATCATGGCTTGGGCGGTTTGCTGGAAGAAGGTACTCATGGAAAATCCCCTAAATGTCTTAGTAGGAATTTAGGGGATTTTGAGGAATTTTGCAAAGGTCTCTATCCCTTATTTCAACCGTTCAGACGGCCTTTTCCCCATTCATCCCATTCGCTTTACCATCGGTATTATCCAAGTTAATATATCAAATTCATTGTCATTCTAAAATTGTCTTGTCATGACCGCCCGCCAATCCTACCACCTCACCTTCGCCCGTTTCTCACCTTCACTTTCAGTCCGCTCCTTCAGCGCCTCCGAAGCGGTCAATACCGCTTACCGTGTCGAAATTACCGCCACTTCCACCGATTCCTCGCTGCCGCTGTCTTCCTACCTCAACCAACGCGCAGCGTTTGAGATTCGTCCGCAGGAAGGCTTACTGTCGGAAGTGGTCAGTGCATTCGGGGCTGCTTCAGACGACCCGCCTGCGAAGCAATGGCAGGGCATTATCACCTCATGCGAGAAACTGTCCGTCTCCAAGGATGAAACCGTTTACCGCTTTGTTTTAGAGCCGCGTTTCGCGGCAATGAAACATTTCCAAACCTCCCGGCTGTTCCAACACCAAACCGTCCCCGACATCGTTGCAGCGGTCTTCAAACACCACGGCTTCTCCGGTGTCGACTACCGTTTCCAAAAGAGCCGCAACTACAGCGTCCGCGAGTATGTGACCCAGTATCTCGAAAGCGACTTCGACTTTATCAACCGTCTGTGTGAAGAAGAAGGCATCTGGTATGCTTTCGAGCAGAATGAACAACATGGCGACGTAGTCGTCTTCGGCGACAGTCCCGAACACTACTTCCGCGACCAAAGTCTGCCCGTTTCCTACCGCCCCCATGCCGGATTGGAAAGCGTCGGTACCGAAGCACTGTTCAACTTAAGCATCTGCCACAACCCCATTGTCGAAGGCATACGCACGGCCGACTACAACTACCGCAGCGCCGATACCGACCTCTTTGCCGAAACCGACAACAAACAGTCCGAAGAGTCTGCCGACAATACCGTCTTATTGGGCAAACGGCAGCATTGGGGCCTTCATCCCAAAACCCCCGACGAAGCCCAAGTTCAGACGACCCTGTTGAACGAAGCCGTCCTCTGCCGCCAAACCGTCGCTGCCGGCGGCGGCAACGTCGTCTCCATGACACCGATGAAGGTGTTCCAAACCGATGTCTCCTTCCCGGAAGCACCCGACGGCTGGCTGGTGCTCAGTATGGAACACAGCGGCAGCCGCGATACCGCCTACAGCCATACCTTTACCGCCATTCCCGCCCAACTCGCCTACCGTCCCAAACGCACCACCCCGCGTCCGCATATCGATGGTACCTTACCGGCACGGGTAACCGCGGCGGAGAACTGCACCTATGCCTATATCGACGATATGGGCCGCTACCGGGTCAAACTGCCGTTTGATTTGGACGAATGGAGTCCCGGCGGCGAAAGCCGTCCCGTCCGGCTGGCCAAACCCTATGCCGGTCCCGAATACGGCATCCACTTTCCCTTACACGAAGGCACAGAAGTGATGCTGTCCTTCGTACAGGGCAACCCCGACCGTCCGTATATCTCCGGCGTCATGCACGACAGCGCCCACCCCGACCACATTCCTGCCGATTGGAATACAAGGAACGTCATCCGTACCTGGGCGAACAACAAACTGAGGATGGAAGACCAAAAAGGTCAGGAACACATCAAACTCGCCACCGACTACCAAAAATCCCAACTCAACCTCGGCCATATCGTCGACTCAAACCGCAACAAACGCGGAGAGAACGGAGAGGGCTTCGAACTCAGAACCGACGGTTGGGGTGCCGTACGGGCGGGTAAGGGCATACTCGTCAGTGCACAAAACCAAGATGCCGGCGGCAAAGTGCTGGATATGGATGATGCCATCGCACAAATCGAACAGGCACTCTCCCTCGCCAAAAGCCTGAACAAAGCCGCCCAAACCGCCGACAACCACAATACCGATGAAGAGACCCAAAGGGGCCGTCTGAAAGACGCCCTCAAAGACCTGAAAGAGGCCGGTTTGATCCAAACCGCCCCGGCCGGTATTGCCACCGCAACAGAGCAAAGCCAACTGCACACCGCCAATGAAAACATCCACCTCGTCAGCGGGGCAAACACCGACATTACCGCCGGCCAAAGCCTGACCGCCCATGCGGCAGAGAGCCTTAACCTGTTTGCGCAAAGCCAAGGAATCAAAGTACAGGCCAACCAGGGCAAAGTGGAAGTGCAGGCGCAGAATGATGAGTTGCAGCTGAATTCGCTTAAGGATGCAACGTTAACCAGCAGCGCAGGGAAGATCACCATTGCGGCGAAGGAGGAGGTTCTGATCACCTGCAAGGGGGCGTATATCAAGCTGAGTAACGGGGAAGTTGAGATCGGGAGTCCGAAGGTGGTTAGGGTGAGGGCGCCGTTGGTGGTGAATGGGCCGAATAGTTTAGGAATCACTCACCCAGATTGGCCTAAAACTTTACCAAAACGTCCGATGCGAATTAATCTGCGTCAATCTCCTCATTCAGATCACTTTTTCATCGGTATGCCTTATACAATCTATGCAGATGGAGAAGAAATTCAAAGAGGGGTAACGGATGCAACAGGATATATTGCTGTCGAACATGAAATACCAACAAGTAAATATAAGATTGTATTTGCCAACGATTTGGAATATTTGATTCCGATTGAGGATGAATTTAATGAAAATACATCAAGAGATAAAATAACCAATCGTGGTTTTCATGGCTTGGAATATACAAGTTCTGAACTTTCTCCGATAGAGCAAGCAAAGAAATATTTTGAAATAGTACATAATATAAAAGACAAAAGTTCGAAAGGTTCTAAAAATGGGTAAACCTGTGATTGCGACTTCCACTAAATCTAAATTGGGTGCAACAGTATCAATGAACTGGTTTTTAGACTCAAAGGAATCATCACCTGTTGCTGCTACTTTCAGGCCATTGATTAATGGGAAAGAAGCTTTTACAACGCTCCATGAAAAAATTGAAAAAGCCGAACATTCAATTGATATTGCTATATGGGGATTTCAGCCTTCGATGCATCTAAAGCGGGACGGTAAGAGTAAGTGCATTGGGGATTTATTGATTGAAAAAGCAAAAGCAGGTGTGCAGGTGAGGATATTAGTTTGGAGTATACCTTTTAAAATACAGACTTTTTCAGAAGCAAACATGGGGAATGCACCAGGTGTTTTTTCAGGTGGCGTAGCAGGGGTAACTAAAGCTCAGAAACAGTATGATCGAAATTGGTATTTAGCAAGAGAAGGGAAATTACATACGTTAGATCCACATGCATCTCAAAATATTCAGAAATCGTACCCTCATTTATGGGAACTATCAAAGTCTTCATATCAAAACAATCTGAAGTTCAAAACTCGGAGTGTTGAATCTCAGAGTAATCAATACGAAGATAAAGAGTTACCAGAAAATGCAAAAGCAACATTGAGGTTGTTTCCTTCTCATCACCAAAAAACAGTTTTGATAGACTACGAAGTACCTCACAAGGCAGTAGGCTTTGTAATGGAACATAATATGCTAGACAATTATTGGGATGATAACAGCCATATTTCTGGTAAGGTATCAGCGCCAAACCAGGGAAAAAATGTTGATACACCATTACAGGATGTGTCCAGTATCGTTAGCGGTGAAGTTTTATGGTATATCAACCGTAATTTCTGCCAATCTTGGGATAAGGTAAGTAGTGAAAAACTTGGAGAAAAAAGAAAGGCTCTGACTTTCGACAAATATCCTTTTAACAAATCTGCCGGAGGTACGCCTTTGATGGCGCAGATATTGCGCACTTACGACAAGCCGGATATTGAAGACATCAAAAAAATCTACCTGCAAAATATCAAAAGGGTGACCAGTTATATCTATACAGAAAATCAGTATTTTAGATGGCCTCCCTTAGCTGAGGCGTTTATCAAGCATTGGCAAAATTTAAGATCGAAGGGGCGCCCTGCAAATATGCCAATACATTGGTTTGTTGTAACAAATTCATCTGATGATGGTTTGGGAAAAGGAACGTATACAACAAATAAAATGTTAGAAAAGTTGGGAAGGCAGGATGTGATGCCTAATGTTGCCCTTACTCATACAGATCGTATAGAATTTTTGGAAGCATCGCTTGGAAATAATCATGCACAAGGTCAAGGATCAGCAAGTACTATTGCTAAATGGAAAAGAGAATTGGCGGAATTAAAGGAAAGTCAGAAGCAACGTTCTGGGACAAAAGAACGATCCTATACTAAAAATGCGGAAGAAGTGAGGGAGAAAGAATTTGTCAAAAAACTGAAAAAAGAGTTGGGTGTCAAAGTCCATGTCTGCACCTTGACTGCATCTAATGCTTGGAAAGAAGTTTACATTCATTCGAAAGTGACCATTATAGATGATGTCTTTACCGTTATCAGCTCAGCCAATCTGAATACCCGTAGTATGCAGGTTGATACGGAATTGGGCATATTTACCGAAAACGGCGCAGTGGCGCGAAAACTGCGCAAAGATCTGTGGAAACTACATACACGCGATCTGCACAAAGCCAATAATGCGGCAGGAAAGTTTGATAATGTGGCAAATCCGGATGCGATGAATGATCCCAATATAGCTAAAATAGCTTTTGAACGATGGGAAAAAATTATGCAAATAAATAAAGCAAATATCAAAGGCGGCAAACCGCCACTGCATCCTCTGTGCGAATTTTTACGCCTGGATCCTAAAATATCACAATTGGATTGACTATTATGCACAAATCCCTCAAATACACCCTGATTGTCTTAGGCTGTCTGGCAGCAATGTTTATTTGGTTTCTCCTTTGGCTGAAATGCAATCCCATCCATATAGGCGGTGCAAACGGTCAGGTTAAACCCGCGTATTGCAGCATAGGGGAAAAATGGCAAGAAAAGCAACGGAAGAAAGAAACCATGAAGACCATTGAAGAAATCAAAAAGAACCTTGAGTTTACCTGCGTGCATGAAAAACGCCCGCCTCTGTCCGAGGAAACACAGAAACTCTACAACTACGCGCTGCACCGTGATTTGAACCATATGTGGCCTGGACAGAGGGGGGACGGTTTTTGGGATGAACTATTGCCGTATTACCGCATTGCCGCCGCTAATGGTGATTATAAGGCAAACGTACGACTGCAGTTCCTGCTCAGCGATGGCTGGACGAAGGTTCCCGATATTGAGGCTGAAACTGAAGTCCACAAGTTGTATAAAATGCTGCACAAACAACTTCCCGCTACCGCCTACTATCTGCTCAAAGGCTATATTGAAGACGGCTACGGTGTCAGTGCGCCCCCCGACAGTGAGCTGGCATTTTTGCGCAAGGCTGCGGATATGGGCAGCAGGGATGCACAATATGCACTGGCGGAAAAAATAGCTTGGCTTGATGACGAACCGACACGGGAGTTCCGACTGGATTTGATGCGCAAGATACACCAATGTGCCTCTGAACAAGGACAGGGGGCTTCTTCTTTAGAACTAGGTAGCCATTTCCAGATTAGTGATAGATTTGATGAAGCAGTAAAGGCCTATCATCAAGGAACAAAAAATGGTAACCATTTGTCTGCACATATTCTTTCTTATGCGTTTAAGGCAGGAAAAGAAAGAGGCAGTAACGACTTTTTAGATGTGGAGACTGATGAAGAGCGCGCACGCCGTTATGGCATCATCAATACCTATCTTTCAGATTACGAATTCATGTCGCCGACCGTTCCTGATTTGGACGATATCGTTCCGCTACCGCCGGCACCTTTACCCGAATGGGATGGCAAAATCGCCTTTCAACGCTGGGTAGAGGGGGATGAACCACCAAAACCTTCTGATGAGTTGATAAAGAAGCTGGCGGATAAAGCAGGCTTAGATGTAAAAACTGGGCTACCATTGTAAGGACCATTCAAAGTGGGAGGAGTCAAGGATTATCTAACCTATTTTTATCAGTCTAAGCCACTTTACCAGAGAGAAAAGTTTGCAAACTTATTTGAAGAATAGGCTAAATGTCGTCTGAAATTTTTTCAGACGACATTTATTTATAAATATCACTTGAAAATGTTGGAAAAGTTGGGAAGGCAGGATGTGATGACTAATGTTGCCCTTACTCATGCAGATCGTATAGAATTTTTGGAAGCATCGCTTGGAAATAATCATGCACAAGGTCAAGGATCAGCAAGTACTATTGCTAAATGGAAAAGAGAATTGGCGGAATTAAAGGAAAGTCAGAAGCAACGTTCTGGGACAAAAGAACGATCCTATACTAAAAATGCGGAAGAAGTGAGGGAGAAAGAATTTGTCAAAAAACTGAAAAAAGAGTTGGGTGTCAAAGTCCATGTCTGCACCTTGACTGCATCTAATGCTTGGAAAGAAGTTTACATTCATTCGAAAGTGACCATTATAGATGATGTCTTTACCGTTATCAGCTCAGCCAATCTGAATACTCGCAGTATGCAGGTAGATACGGAATTGGGCATATTTACCGAAAACGGCGCAGTGGCGCGAAAACTGCGCAAAGATCTGTGGAAACTACATACACGCGATCTGCACAAAGCCAATAACGCGGCAGGAAAGTTTGACAATGCGGCAAATCCGGAGGCGATGAATGATCCGAGCGTAGCAATTATGGCTTTTAAACGGTGGCAGATAATAATGGATGAAAATAAAAAACAGATTATAAACGGGAAACCGCCACTGCATCCTCTGTGCGAATTTTTACGCCTGGATCCTAAAATATCACAATTGGATTGACTATTATGCACAAATCCCTCAAATACACCCTGATTGTCTTAGGCTGTCTGGCAGCAATGTTTATTTGCTTTCTCCTTTGGTTGCAATGCAATCCTATCCATATAGGAGGCGCAAACGGTCAGGTTAAGCCCGCGTATTGCAGCATAGGGGAAAAATGGCAAGAAAAGCAACGGAAGAAAGAAACCATGAAGACCATTGAAGAAATCAAAAAGAACCTAGAGTTTACCTGCGTGCATGAAAAACGCCCACCGCTATCCGAGGAAACGCAGCAACTCTACAATTATGCTCTGCACCGTGATTTGAACCATATGTGGCCTGGACAGAGGGGGGACGGTTTTTGGGATGAACTATTACCGTATTACCGCATTGCCGCCGCTAATGGCGATTATAAGGCAAACGTACGGCTGCAGTTCCTGCTCAGCGATGGCTGGACGAGGGTTCCCGATATTGAGGCTGAAGCCGAAACCCAGAAATTGTATAAAATGCTGCACAAACAACTTCCAGCTACCGCCTATTATCTGCTCAAAGGCTATATCGAAGACGGCTACGGTGTCAGCGCGCCCCCCGACAGCGAGCTGGCATTTTTACGCAAGGCTGCGGATATGGGTAACAGGGAGGCGCAATATACGTTAGGTCAGATGATCAGTAGTTTAGATGATGAAGAAACACGTGAATTTCGATTAAAGCTAATGATGAAGTTATATCGGTGTGCTTCTGAACAAGGACAAGGTAATGCTTCTTATTGGTTGGGTATGTTTCTTCCTGACTATCATAAATATGATGAAGCCGTTAGAGCCTATCATCAGGGGGTAAAAAACGGTAATTATTTATCTGCTTTTATTCTTTCTAATGCGTTTAAGGTAGGAAAAGAAAAAGGAAATAACAACTTTCTAGATGTGGAGGCTGATAAAGAGCGTGCTCGCCGTTACAGTATTATTGACTCTTATCTGTCAACTTACGAATTCATGTCGCCGACCGTTCCCGACTTGGACGATATCGTTCCGCTACCGCCGGCACCTTTACCCGAATGGGACGGCAAAATCGCCTTTCAACGCTGGGTAGAGGGGAATGAACCACCAAAACCCTCTGATGAGTTGATAAAGAAGCTGGCGGATAAAGCAGGCTTGAATGTAAAAACCGGGCTACCATTGTAAGGACCATTCAAAGTGGGAGGAGTCACGGATTATCTAACCTATTTTTATCAATCTAAGCCACTTTACCAGAGAGAAAAGTTTGTAAGCTTATTTGAAGAATGGGCTAATGTCGTCTGAAATCTTTTCAGACGACATTTATTTATGAATATCGCTTGAAATTGTTCCAAGCAGATCTGCCTACATCGACGAAATGAGACGCTACCGTGTCAAATTGCTGTTTGATTTGGACGAGTGGCCGTCTCTTTATCCAAGGGGTATCTTTATCTTTGTTTGGTGTGGTTTGGCCGCTGACTTGTCCTTCTTCATCGACTTCTATGGCCTGACGCTGTTTGCTGCCGGCGGTCTGAATAATGGTGGCGTCAATGACGGCGGCGGATGCTTTCTCTATTTTTAGGTTTTTTTCGGTCAGTTGGCGGTTAATCAGTTCCAGCAATTCGGACAGGGTGTTGTCTTGCGCCAGCCAGTTGCGGTAGCGGCATAAGGTGCTGTAATCGGTTGCCAATCAATCACCTGATGAAACCTTTGCAAAATTCCTTTCCCCCCAACAGCCGAAACCTAAACAAAGATTTTCGGCTGTTTTTGTTTCAAATATCCACTGATTCTACCCAAATACCCCCTTAATCCTCCCCGGACACCCGATAATCAGGCATCCGGCCGCCTTTTAGGCAGCAGCGGGCACACTTAGCCTGTTAGCCGCTTTCAACAGGTTTAAACACATCGCCTTCAGATGGCTTTGCGCACTCACTTTACACAGACCGAAATAGGCTGCCCGGGCGTAGCGGAATTTACGGTGCAGCGTACCGCAGCTTTGTTCGACCACATAACGGGTCTTCGATAAATATCGGTTACGTTTGGTTTGCGCTTCCGTCAGCGGACGTTTGCGGTGGGCTTTGCGCATAATGCCGTCCTGTAACCGATGCTCTTCCAGATGTTGCCGGTTTTCCTCACTGTCATAGCCTTTATCGGCATAGACGGTCGTACCTTTGGGCAGACCTTCCAACAAAGGCGACAGGTGTTTGCACTCATGGGCATTGGCGGGGGTGATGTGCAGTTTCTCGATATAGCCTTCCGCATCGGTACGGGTATGTTGTTTGTAACCGAGTTTGTAGAGGCCGTTTTTCTTTATCCAACGGGCATCGCTGTCTTTACTCGGTGTGGCTTGGCCGCTGACTTGTCCTTCCTCGTCGACTTCTATGGCCTGGCGCTGTTTGCTGCCGGCGGTCTGAATAATAGTGGCATCAACGACGGCGGCGGATGCTTTCTCTATTTTTAGGCCTTTTTCGGTCAGTTGGCGGTTGATCAGTTCCAGTAGTTCGGACAGGGTGTTGTCTTGCGCCAGCCAGTTGCGGTAGCGGCATAAGGTGCTGTAATCGGGGATGCTCAGTTCGTCAAAACGGCAAAACAGGTTGAAATCGATGCGGGTGATGAGGCTGTGTTCGAGTTCGGGATCGGAGAGGCTGTGCCATTGTCCGAGCAGGACGGCTTTGAACATGGACAACAGGGGATAGGCGGGACGGCCGCGGTGGTCTCGGAGGTAACGGATTTTTTGACGATTCAGGTATTGTTCGATCGGTTGCCAATCAATCACCTGATCCAACTTCAATAGCGGGAAGCGGTCGATGTGTTTGGCAATCATGGCTTGTGCGGTTTGCTGGAAGAAGGTACTCATGAAAAATCCCCTAAATGTCTTTGTGGGAATTTAGGGGATTTTGAGGAATTTTGCAAAGGTCTCAGACCGAAATAGGCTGCCCGGGCGTAGCGGAATTTACGGTGCAGCGTACCGCAGCTTTGTTCGACCACATAACGGGTCTTCGATAAATATCGGTTACGTTTGGTTTGCGCTTCCGTCAGCGGACGTTTGCGGTGGGCTTTGCGCATAATGCCGTCCTGCAGCCGATGCTCTTCCAGATGTTGCCGGTTTTCCTCACTGTCATAGCCTTTGTCGGCATAGACGGTCGTACCTTCGGCAATGCCTTCCAACAAAGGCGACAGGTGTTTGCACTCATGGGCGTTGGCGGGGGTGATGTGCAGTTTCTCGATATAGCCTTCCGCATCGGTACGGGTATGTTGTTTGTAACCAAGTTTGTAGAGGCCGTTTTTCTTTATTCCAACGGGCATCGCTGTCTTTACTCGGTGTGGTTTGGGCGCTGACTTGTCCTTCCTCATCGACTTCTATAGCCTGGCGCTGTTTGCTGCCGGCGGTCTGAATAATAGTGGCATCAACGACGGCGGCGGATGCTTTCTCTATTTTTAGGCCTTTTTCGGTCAGTTGGCGGTTGATCAGTTCCAGTAGTTCGGACAGGGTGTTGTCTTGCGCCAGCCAGTTGCGGTAGCGGCATAAGGTGCTGTAATCGGGGATGCTCAGTTCGTCAAAACGGCAAAACAGGTTGAAATCGATGCGGGTGATGAGGCTGTGTTCGAGTTCGGGATCGGAGAGGCTGTGCCATTGTCCGAGCAGGACGGCTTTGAACATGGACAACAGGGGATAGGCGGGACGGCCGCGGTGGTCTCGAAGGTAACGGGTTCTTTGACGATTCAGGTACTGTTCGATCGGTTGCCAATCAATCACCTGATCCAACTTCAATAGTGGGAAGCGGTCGATGTGTTTGGCAATCATGGCTTGTGCGGTTTGCTGGAAGAAGGTGCTCATGGAAAATCCCCTAAATGTCTTGATATGAATTTAGGGGATTTTGGGGAATTTTGCAAAGGTCTCAGGCCGTCTGAAAAACCTTTCAGGCGGCCTTTTTTATTCTTAAATTCTGTAAGTAATTGTACTACTGAGCGAAACAGGAGTTAGCAGGCTAAAATGCTGGCATTATGAATTTAACATAATATAAATTAATTTCCTTTTCCCTATTCTTCTACAAATTCCGCTTATTGTTCCTATATGTCAAATGAGAATTAATGATACTCTAGAGAGAGTGCTCATAGTACTCCAATTTTTAGTATAAAATCAATGGTTTTAAGAGAAATGTGGCTGCTTAATTTACCACTTTTCCCCTGAATAGTGGAATAGGGCAGGGTAAAATGGTATTTTATCCCTTATTTCAACCGTTCAGACGGCCTTTTCCCCATTCATCCCATTCGCTTTACCATCGGTATTATCCAAGTTAATATATCAAATTCATTGTCATTCTAAAATTGTCTTGTCATGACCGCCCGCCAATCCTACCACCTCACCTTCGCCCGTTTCTCACCTTCACTTTCAGTCCGCTCCTTCAGCGCCTCCGAAGCGGTCAATACCGCTTACCGTGTCGAAATTACCGCCACTTCCACCGATTCCTCGCTGCCGCTGTCTTCCTACCTCAACCAACGCGCAGCGTTTGAGATTCGTCCGCAGGAAGGCTTACTGTCGGAAGTGGTCAGTGCATTCGGGGCTGCTTCAGACGACCCGCCTGCGAAGCAATGGCAGGGCATTATCACCTCATGCGAGAAACTGTCCGTCTCCAAGGATGAAACCGTTTACCGCTTTGTTTTAGAGCCGCGTTTCGCGGCAATGAAACATTTCCAAACCTCCCGGCTGTTCCAACACCAAACCGTCCCCGACATCGTTGCAGCGGTCTTCAAACACCACGGCTTCTCCGGTGTCGACTACCGTTTCCAAAAGAGCCGCAACTACAGCGTCCGCGAGTATGTGACCCAGTATCTCGAAAGCGACTTCGACTTTATCAACCGTCTGTGTGAAGAAGAAGGCATCTGGTATGCCTTCGAACAGCATGAACAACATGGCGACGTAGTCGTCTTCGGCGACAGTCCCGAGCACTATTTGCGCAGCCAAGGCTTACCCGTTTCCTACCGCCCCCATGCCGGATTGGAGAGTGTCGGTACCGAAGCACTGTTCAACTTAAGCATCTGCCACAACCCCATTGTCGAAGGCATACGCACGTCTGACTACAACTACCGCAGCGCCGATACCGACCTCTTTGCCGAAACCGACAACAAACAATCCGAAGAATCTGCCGACAATACCGTCTTATTGGGCAAACAGCAGCATTGGGGCCTTCATCCCAAAACCCCCGACGAAGCCCAAGTTCAGACGACCCTGTTGAACGAAGCCGTCCTCTGCCGCCAAACCGTCGCTGCCGGCAGCGGCAACGTCGTCTCCATGACGCCGATGAAGGTGTTCCAAACCGATGTCTCCTTCCCCGAAGCACCCGACGGCTGGCTGGTGCTCAGTATGGAACACAGCGGCAGCCGCGATACCGCCTACAGCCATACCTTTACCGCCATTCCCGCCCAACTCGCCTACCGTCCCAAACGCACCACCCCGCGTCCGCATATCGATGGTACCTTACCGGCACGGGTAACCGCGGCGGAGAACTGCACCTATGCCTATATCGACGATATGGGCCGCTACCGGGTCAAACTGCCGTTTGATTTGGACGAATGGAGTCCGGGCGGGGAAAGCCGTCCCGTCCGACTGGCCAAACCCTATGCCGGTCCCGAATACGGCATCCACTTCCCATTACACGAAGGCACCGAAGTGATGCTGTCCTTCGTACAGGGCAACCCCGACCGTCCGTATATCTCCGGCGTCATGCACGACAGCGCCCACCCCGACCACATTCCTGCCGATTGGAATACAAGGAACGTCATCCGTACCTGGGCGAACAACAAACTGAGGATGGAAGACCAAAAAGGTCAGGAACACATCAAACTCGCCACCGACTACCAAAAATCCCAACTCAACCTCGGCCATATCGTCGACTCAAACCGCAACAAACGCGGAGAGAACGGAGAGGGCTTCGAACTCAGAACCGACGGTTGGGGTGCCGTACGGGCGGGTAAGGGCATACTCGTCAGTGCACAAAACCAAGATGCCGGCGGCAAAGTGCTGGATATGGATGATGCCATCGCACAAATCGAACAGGCACTCTCCCTCGCCAAAAGCCTGAACAAAGCCGCCCAAACCGCCGACAACCACAATACCGATGAAGAGACCCAAAGGGGCCGTCTGAAAGACGCCCTCAAAGACCTGAAAGAGGCCGGTTTGATCCAAACCGCCCCGGCCGGTATTGCCACCGCAACAGAGCAAAGCCAACTGCACACCGCCAATGAAAACATCCACCTCGTCAGCGGGGCAAACACCGACATTACCGCCGGCCAAAGCCTGACCGCCCATGCGGCAGAGAGCCTTAACCTGTTTGCGCAAAGCCAAGGAATCAAAGTACAGGCCAACCAGGGCAAAGTGGAAGTGCAGGCGCAGAATGATGAGTTGCAGCTGAATTCGCTTAAGGATGCAACGTTAACCAGCAGCGCAGGGAAGATCACCATTGCGGCGAAGGAGGAGGTTCTGATCACCTGCAAGGGGGCGTATATCAAGCTGAGTAACGGGGAAGTTGAGATCGGGAGTCCGAAGGTGGTTAGGGTGAGGGCGCCGTTGGTGGTGAATGGAAGTCACCAAATTAAGTATCCCCTTCCGTTTTTTGCAGGTTCTTTTTCTGGAGCCTTTACAATTAAGGATGATAAAACAGGAGAGGTTATCCCAAATCAGAAATACCTACTAACCTTGCCTGATGGGCAAACTATCTTAGGTGTAACCAATACCCAAGGCAAAACCATAACTGCTTATTCAGGTTCTCCAGAACAAATCAAATTAGAGTTGCTTGAAGATGATGAAATATGGTACCGAGAAGAAGAAACATTTGAATTAGAAGTAATCAATAATGAAGAGAATTTAATTCTTCCATATGAAAATAATGAAAGTGAGGATAAAAAATGAGTGGTCGATATAAAAAAATTCTAGTCTCGGGAGGTTTGGTGGTTATTACAATGAATAGTATGGTATATGCTACACAATTAGAAAGTACAAAATTCTCAAATGTAGAATCAGAAATTCTACAATGTGGAGGAAAAGATATTCAAATTTTATCTTCATGTTTTGATAAGGATGTTAATATTCTTGATAGGGGAAGTTCCGGAAATATGAGAAATCAGTGTAAAAATACACGGTTAATAATTAAGGGTAAAGAGACTCTAATAGAAAAAAAATATCCTTTTATTTCACTATGGCAATTGAAAGAAGTTGAAAAACGTGGTTATAGAGTTAATGAGATAATCGATTTATCAATAAAAAATCCATATTCTCCTATGAGTATTTCCTGTATTTTCTATCGTAAAAATCCATATATTCTGATAAGTTATTTAATTTCTCCAGGTATTTTAAAATATGGCGATTACAATCATAAATTAGATTACCTAATGGATAATCCAATAATTATGAATTTAGATGGTAGTTATACTCCAAAAAAAATCAGTTATAAAATAAACCAGATGAAAAAGAAAAAACAAATTGATAATTATAAGTCTATAGATGCAAATTTAATTTTTATTCCAGAAAGATAAGTAATAATGAATATTTATGATTTTTTAATTGTAAAAAAACGTGGTGGAAAATATAAAACATGGACATCTGGATCTCTCTATAATGTCGGAATAGATCCTGATAAACAAGTTAAAGGAGAGTCTCGAATTTGGGGAGATGCTTCTGCAGAAGTCCAAAAAATTGTTATCGATAAAATAATTTCTTTAGGTTCAAGACTGCATTTAAGTTATAAAGATATTGCATATGCGCTTTTACTTTGTTATGCAGAATCAGGATTTAATCCAGATGCAGCTGCAGGTACAACCAGTGCATCCGGTTTAGCTCAATATACGAGAGGCACAATGAAGGATTTTTCTCGGAGAGCTAAAAAATATTTATCTCAAACTTTAAATATGGATGAAACCAACGTATTTGATGTCGATATTGGCGTATACGGAGTGCTTGCTGCTTATTTATTCAATAAAGATTTATCAGAACAATGGATTACTAGTAGTGATCCTGATAAATTCTGGCAAACTATTTATATGCTTCATCATGATGGCCCTGGTTATTATAAGGATGACAGAGGTAAAGAACGAGCCATAAGGGGCAAGTGGAGTCAGGATGCTGTTCAAGCATACAACACCAAAATATTACCTAAATTGGATAAGTTAGAATCGCTGCTGGCAAATACTGAAGTTGATCTGGAAATTCAATTGGAAGACAGCAATGGGCAGCCGGTAGTTAATAAAGAATATATTATTGCTACTCACAATTCCAAAGTTGGATTAACGCCTAAAAAGCCTGCGATGTTGTCCACGGATAGAAATCAAAAAAAATCCTATCATGTTGTGCATGGGAAAACTGATGCTAATGGGCTAACCAAAAAATTAGCTGCTTCTGTCGGATGCGAAGTTATCATCCTGCTATGTGCTAATAGACCAAAAAAACTGGGAAATGCTATACCCGAAAAAGATTATACCGTGAAAAAAGGGGATACTTTATCCAAAATCGCTAAGCAAAACGGAACAACAATAAATCAGATTGCAAAAGATAATCATATCTCTAACCCTAATAAAATCAATATTGGGCAAAAGTTGGTCATCAAGAAGAAATATTTGCGTCATAAGCCATCAGGTTCTGCTATAAAAGATATTTTGGAGCAGGCGGGATTAAGTGCCTACGGCTTTGACTCCATCATTTATTCACAAAATCATATTACCAAACCCGATGGTTCGACTTCAGCATCTGCCAGGCATTCTAAGAAAAATACGGTAACTCTACGCACTTCAACCCCCGCTACTTTTGTTAACAAAAAAAACAAAGAAGTTAAGAAAAAAGAAATTAATGATACAACTAAAGAAGGATCGTCAAAAATTGTACATTCCCAGTATCCAGGAAAGGCAGTAATTTATACATATCAAGATACAAATTACCCTCCCAGAGGAGTGGCGCCATCGAAAGGATATACAGCTTTTTATGACCATTTAGGAAATAAGTTGTTTAGCTTTACATCAGGAGGGAGGGTAGATAGTCACTCAGAAGATAATGCCGATGGTCCAATGAAAGAAAAATTCACTTATATCGAAGGAGGCTATAGGACTAGTAGGTTGGGTAGAGAATTTGGGACTACAAAAATCAGATCTACTGACCGAAGAAGAAGATGGATTCATGGTGGGGGACCTAAGAAAGATTTTTATGTTGAACGACAAAGTTGGAGAGTAACTTACGGGTGTACAAGGGCTCAAAATATTGATTTAGAAACATTGGCACAAAAAATTAGAGAGTTTCGACATCAATGGCCTCATATTGAAATACTTATGATTCGTAACAGCAATGAAGCAGATAGGAAGCGTTATCCACGCTGACAAAACTAGGCAAATGGAAATATCAATGAAGAGAATAACCGTATTACCTATTCTAATTTGTATGTTCTCCTGTTCGATGGCAGCTCCTTCCGATCGATATGCGATAATTAGAGATCCTGATGGAAGTGTTAATATTCGTGGAGAAGAAAACTTAAGCCGATATAGTATTGAAGGAAGATTACCTAATGGAGAACCTGTAAGTTGTATTAACGATTTTTCATATAATCCAAAATTTTGTTTTATTCTCTCAGAGAATAAAGAGGGTTTTATTTATCGAAATAGATTACTTTTTTTAAATAAAAGTAAAGAGTTTAAGAAACTAAATATAACCAACGAATCTAATACTTCAGCAATATTAAAAAATAACCATGCTGAATTATTAATTAAGATAAAAAATAAAATAATTAATAAAAATGATTACTCAATTACTAAAGACAAATTCGGAAATGATATATACAAACTTAAAGGAAAAACTTTCTTTGGTACGGATGGCACTCCTGTATATTCTACTTACCTATTTTCAAAGATATCTTTGAAAATAGGTAATAAAGAATTATTGGTGCCTCAGTCAGATCTTGAGCAGGCTTTTATTCCAAGCTATTTTGTCTCTTCAAGGAAAGTCTTCAGTAATATTCATGCATACATAAATCCTAAAGATAAACATGTTTATATGTTTTCCTCATTTGCGGATGGTGCAGCTATTTATACAATAGTTTTTGAGTTTAAAAATAACCAATATTATAGAAAATATATTTGGTCTGAGGCTTTGTAGCCATTATTTGCTACTTTTTTACTTTTATTCTTATCAAGCTCTCCGACAACTATCCTGAATGTCAACCGTAAGGTTAGATTGAAATCCTAATCCAAGGACCTTTGCTACGTATCCGTTACAATATCTGTTTTAAACCCTGCCTATCCGTTCCATGAAAACTCTGTTTCGTTTGTTTCCTGCCACTGTTTTGCTTGCGCTGTTGCCTTTGGGCTTCTTGGTGGTGATGGTGGTTGCGCCATTGGTGGCGATGGCGGCTTATGACGGGTCGGCTTGGTCGTTGGTATTGGCTGATGATTATATGCAGCATCGCTTGGTTTGGACGGTGGTTCAGGCGGGGGTCACTTGTGTGCTGGTTTTGCTGCTTGGGATTCCGGTGGGGTGGTCGTTGGCGAGGTTGTCGTTTCGCGGGCGTGAGATGATTTTGCGGCTTTTGATGCTGCCGTTTGTGATGCCGACTTTGGTGGTTGGGGTCGGCGTGCTATCAAGGTCGTCTGAGACCTTTGCAAAATACCTCTCTTCACCTTTTCGCTGACAGCCAGAACCCAAACACAGGTTTTCGGCTATTTCCCTCCCCCAGTACCTCCTAATTTTACCCAAATACCCCCTTAATCCTCCCCTGATACCCGATAATCAGGCATCCGGGCCGCCTTTTAGATAGCAGCGGGCACACTTAGCCTGTTAGCCGCTTTCAACAGGTTTAAACACATCGCCTTCAGATGGCTTTGCGCACTCACTTTACACAGACCGAAATAGGCTGCCCGGGCGTAGCGGAATTTACGGTGCAGCGTACCGCAGCTTTGTTCGACCACATAACGGGTCTTCGATAAATATCGGTTACGTTTGGTTTGCGCTTCCGTCAGCGGACGTTTGCGGTGGGCTTTGCGCATAATGCCGTCCTGCAGCCGATGCTCTTCCAGATGTTGCCGGTTTTCCTCACTGTCATAGCCTTTGTCGGCATAGACGGTCGTACCTTCGGCAATGCCTTCCAACAAAGGCGACAGGTGTTTGCACTCATGGGCGTTGGCGGGGGTGATGTGCAGTTTCTCGATATAGCCTTCCGCATCGGTACGGGTATGTTGTTTGTAACCAAGTTTGTAGAGGCCGTTTTTCTTTATTCCAACGGGCATCGCTGTCTTTACTCGGTGTGGTTTGGGCGCTGACTTGTCCTTCCTCATCGACTTCTATAGCCTGGCGCTGTTTGCTGCCGGCGGTCTGAATAATAGTGGCATCAACGACGGCGGCGGATGCTTTCTCTATTTTTAGGCCTTTTTCGGTCAGTTGGCGGTTGATCAGTTCCAGTAGTTCGGACAGGGTGTTGTCTTGCGCCAGCCAGTTGCGGTAGCGGCATAAGGTGCTGTAATCGGGGATGCTCAGTTCGTCAAAACGGCAAAACAGGTTGAAATCGATGCGGGTGATGAGGCTGTGTTCGAGTTCGGGATCGGAGAGGCTGTGCCATTGTCCGAGCAGGACGGCTTTGAACATGGACAACAGGGGATAGGCGGGACGGCCGCGGTGGTCTCGAAGGTAACGGGTTCTTTGACGATTCAGGTACTGTTCGATCGGTTGCCAATCAATCACCTGATCCAACTTCAATAGTGGGAAGCGGTCGATGTGTTTGGCAATCATGGCTTGTGCGGTTTGCTGGAAGAAGGTGCTCATGGAAAATCCCCTAAATGTCTTGGTAGGAATTTAGGGGATTTTGGGGAATTTTGCAAAGGTCTCTACTTGATTTTACCTTACCTCTACTACCTAATTTATTGTGTAGTGGAATAGGGGAGGTATAAGCATACCAAGTACCATCAAACTTTTGTGAAACAAGAAAGCGTAGGAGATAGCTAATCTATACTGCAAAGGCCGTCTGAAACATTAAGTTCAGACGGCCTATTTTGCAAATTTTTTGGCAAGTTGATAAGTTAAACTGTAAGAAATTTGCGAGTTAATCACATTATGAATATAAAATAATAATCTTACAAGATATAATCTGGCTGACCTTTAATTTCAAAACCTATGTTCTATTTTAATTAGAAATTCATTCCGTTCATAACGATTTAACCAAGACGAGCTTTTGTTGTCGGTGTGTTTGATGCTGAAAACGGGCGTGATGCCGCGAAGGAAAGGGCGATCGAATTTGATGTCCAACTGATAGGTGCGTTCGAAATCATGACGGCGGGTTTCCAGCCAGGCATGGTAGTCCTGATAGGCTGTTTTGCGCCAGATTGCCTGAAAGGTAGCGTCGATACCGGATTCAAAACGTTTGTTGACACCCGCGCGCAGGCCGTGTCGACGGTAGGAATCCACTTTTTCGCGGCTGTTTTTGCGTAGATAGTCGTAGCCGCCGAATATCAGCCAGTCTTTCGGCAGGGCGTAGATGGCGGTGGTGAACAGAAGCGTCTGCGGGCCGCTGAAATGTTTTAATTCGCCGCGGTAGCGGTCGTATTTGTGGTCGAGCTGCACGCCCAGCGAGGCTTGGTCGGAAAAGGTGCGGCTGTATGCCGTGCTGATGCCGGCGCTGCTGTCGCGCAGTTTGCCGCCCGACCATTCATATTGCACCTGCGGGCCGATACTGAAGGAATGGTCTTTGCTCTGAAAACTGTAAGCGGGGCTGACGTTGATATTGTGTTCGCCGTATTCCTTGTTGCCGGGATAGAGCCGCCCCCATGCATAGCCGCCCAGTTGCAGGCCGTGGTGGCCGTTGAGCGAAATGCGTCTGCTTAAGTTGGCTTCATATACCCACATCCGGTTTTTCAACGCATCGGGCGCGTAGGCGTCAAGCCGTTCGTTGCGGCAGGACAGCATTCCGTCGCCGTCTAGGATCGGCTGCCCGTTCGAATCGAAACCGCAGCTTGTCTGATTGCGGACAACCGTCGCGCCCGACGATTGGTTTAAATTGGTGTCGTAACCCGCGCCGAACGAAACCGAGCCGTTCCACGCATCGCGTTTCTTCAAAGCATCGGCAAACACTTTGATTTTCTCATTGACGGCGGGCACTTCGGGAATATCGATGCCGTCGAACAATGCCGCCGATTCTTTGTTTTGTTTGTCTATAAACAGCAGCCGCGCCAAATCCAAGCGGCCACGCAGGAATTCGGAATTTTTGCGGTAAAGCTCGCGGTATTTCGCCAGCGCGGCCTTCAAATCGTCACGGAACACCGCCTGATTGGCCTCGGCAAACAGCACTATATCGGGATCGTAAATATCCTGACGGCGGTAAATGTCCAACAGCCGAGCCGTTTCCTCTTCGTTTTGCACGTTGACCGCCTTCATCAGCGACAGCGCCAAATCTTCGCCGTCCTGCACTTCTCCCGCGCCGAACTTAACCGCCGTATTGTCCGCTTCGTTCCTTTCCTGCTGCGCGCGGCGGAGTTCCGTCCCCTGTTTGAGCTGCATGAAGCGGTCTTCCCTGTCGTCGGCAAACGCGTAGGGCAGCAGACTGATAAAAAAAGGAAGGAGCAAAAGGCGTTTCATAAAATTCTTTCCTATGTATCGGACGGCTTTGTTTTTCAGACGACCTTTTCAAAGAAAAACTGACATTTCATCTTTACCGGGCAAGAGCATTGTTTATTTGAATGAAATCCCCTGCCGGATCGTCTGAAAATGAGCTTCTCAAGCCCATCGGAACAGCACACCTTCAAACTCACGGGCCGTTCGGAAAATACCGGCTTAAACGCATTGCGAAGCCCGATATTTCCGAACGGCCCTGTACGATATGCATTGTGTGTCGAATGATTTGTGTTTTATAGGCGGACGGAATGGGGAACAACAAAAACCGTCCGCCTTATCGCATTATGATTCATTATTTGCCGGTTTTCGTACCGCCAAAGGCAGTGTTATAGGCATGGTTTAGGCCAAAATCAGCCACGCCAGCAATCGCTGCACCTTGGTTGCCGAAGAAATGACCGTGGGTCGTACCGGCCACTTTGTTTGCCGTAGCTTTACCTTCAAATGAAGCCTGCGCCGTATTAATCGTGGCATTGTTGATGGCGACATTCAAACCTGCGCGTTTCATTTCGCCGTTCAGCGTCCGTTTACCGAAATCGGCTTTCAGCGTACCGTTTAAGAGGGCTGTATTTTGCGTATGATATTGGTTGATACCCTTAACCGTATAAGTGGCAGTACCCGTAGTCGGTAGATTGGTGGTTCGACCCGTGCCGCTATAGAAGGCGGTGTAATTCGTACCTTTTGTACCGACAGCCGCACTAGGTGCAACATTAGACCAATCACCGAAATAGACATCTAAATTGCCGACTTGTGCGTAAGACAGACGACCCAATTTGGAATGGTCGGGCATTCCCGGAATCAAATGCCATACACCGGTCATCCGGTACAGATTGGCAACGGTAACGCCGTTTCTGTCTTTACCGATTACGCCACTTGCCAAAGCTCTAACGGCAGGGTTTTTTGCCACTTTATCCATTTTCGCAAATGCAACCGGTTTATTGTTGGCTACATTGCCTTTTGCAGTGCTATCGACAATCTTAATCGCCGCCTTATCTATATAAGTGGGGGTATCAGTGTCAACACCTGTCTCCAAATGCTTGACATTGGCAGCTTTGATGGAATTTGTCGCATAAGAGGCAGGATTAGCAGCAAATACAAAGGAAGCGGCGGAAACCGCACCCAACGCTAAGATGATTTTTGAAAGTTTCATAACATTTGCTCCAAAATAGGATTAAAAATACAAACCCTTCCAAAGATACGGAAAAATGACTGCTCCTGACCGTTCGTGAGAGGAGAGCTTGGTTCAAACCCTGCATCGTTTGAAAGTATTGAAACTATAATACCCAATAATAATTTATGTAAATAAAAATTACTATCGTTTTTATAATTGCAATATTTTGTAAATTTTTGAATAGTTCTGATTTTTTGTTTCAAAAAATCAGATTGTAGAGCGAAGTAATTCCAATAATCTTAAAATTTCCCACTAATTCCGATTTTAATCGTCCGCCCAGGTGCGGGCATATAGGAACGGCTCATCGGGTCGAGGTAGTAGCGGTTGGTCAGATTGCTGCCTACAAGCTCGGCAGTCAGGTTCTTGCCGATTTTGTAGCGCAAGTAGGCATCCCATACCGCAACAGGCTGCCAGCGCATGGTATCTGTATCCGCTTGAAGATTATAGTCATTGATACGATTTAATTGATCGTAATATGCCTGCCATACCGTACGGCGGTTTTGATAAACACGGCTGTGGTAATGAAAGCGGATACCGCTTTCCAATTTGTTGTGGAAGAAGCGTCCACCCAAGTCGGCATCAACCGACCAGCGCGGCTGAACCATACTGGCAAGATAACCTTTATCGGTCAAACCGCCGTAATTACATTCGGGAGCAGGAATAAATCCGCCGCCAGTCAAGTAACTGGAATCATGTACACTGGAAACGGCAAAAGATTTGTCGCAGATTTTATTTTTCAGTGTACGCAATACGCCTACGCCACCGAAAAATTTGCCGGTATCAAAGCGCGCCTGCAATTCCACGCCGGTACGGATTTGTTTGTCGAATTGCTCGAATTCAAAATTCTCGTCCCTGTCGATGATATTTTTGGTTTTGTTGCGGAAGTAGTTGATGCGGAAATCCGCATTTTTCATTTTCGGAAACAGTCCGGTTAAATCATGAATGTAGCCGACTTCCCAGTGTTTGGCGTGTTCGGGCTGCCAACCGTATCCCATTCGTGCAAATGAACCCGCAGCAGTCGAGAAGCCATAAGTCCCCTCAAATATGCTGGGGAAACGTAGGGATTCGGTATAGCGCAGATAGGCTCGGGCATTATCGGTAAAATTGACGGCGGCTGAGAATGCAGGAGCCCATCCGCTGCCACCCTGTTTGTGGGCACGTTGTAGTTCAGCAGGGGTAATCGGGGATCTGTATATTTTGTCGCTACGAGGCATAAACGTATATTTCTGGACTGTGCGCAGACTGTCCGGATCATTTGGATCGTAGGCAGGATTGACGGTTTGGCTGTGTAAATCGGAAACGGTAAACCAGGGGTTGTCAGCAGGATCCAGACGACCTCTATCGTCTTTACGCCAATAGTATTTCAGCTTATCCAGCCTTGGTCTGTTTTCGTCATTATGGGGAGTGGGATTTAATATTGCCACCCCTCTATCATCTATTACGATACTGTCTCTTGCCGCATTGAATTCGTCATTGTTAACCGCATTCAGATAATCACGATATTCCTGCTCGGTTGCTACACGGGTAAACTGAAATACCTCACCTCGATTGACTTGTAAGGGATTGTTGTATTTGTCAAATCCGGTTTTCAACCGCTCGTTGTCGTCCTGTATCTTGAAATTGGTATAGCGTGCACCTGCTGTCAAAGTCAGCCAGCTCAGCGGCCGGTAGCGGAAATTGAAGCTGAGATTCCATTCCCTGCGTCTGCCGTTTCTCGGTTCGCCGAATCCTGTCAACTGGGTATTGGTAACCAATTGCTGTGCTTCTATTTCCTCCCTGTATTTGTCCAAGCCGTCATGGCTCAATTCTTCTGAAAACTCATTGCGCGATCTCAATTTTTCATTTTGGAAGTCACCCATCAAAGTCAACGTCAGCTTATCATGCGGCTTCATGTGGTTGGAAAAATTGAAACCGTTGCGGGTATTGTTGGCATAGTAGGCATTGCCCTCTATGGTATTGAAGCGCCCGTTGGTATTCGGAAGCTGTTCGACAACATCCGGTTTTTTCGTGTAACCCAATGCCTCATACATGCGCTTGGTTTCCTCATTGTAGGTATTCCAGCGACTCCTCACAGTTTTCCACATCATTAAATTGTCCACCCTGTCTTCATACAGCGCATCGCCGGGTGAACCGCCTGCGGTATTGGTTTTGGATTTGGTACGGGTTGTCCACAATGATGCGTTCAAATCTATCCAGCGGCTGCCCTCAGGCTTCCACGCATAATCGATATTGTAGGAACGCTGTTTAACCCATGCCCTTGGCCACTCCCCAATTTTATTCAAATTGTCGGGAGTACTGAAAATCGGACCAATGACGCGGGAAGGCATGATTTCGCCGAAAGTGGAGTCGGTATGGCGCAGGCCGAATTTGAGCGTTTGGCAGTTCGGCAGGCGGAAGGTGGTTTTACCCAGCCATGATTTATTTTCCAGCGAAGTATTGGTTACCTCTCCGCCCGGATGATAAAAAAGTCCGATACGGGCAGAGACCTTTGCAAAATTCCTCAAAATCCCCTAAATTCCCACAAAGACATTTAGGGGATTTTTCATGAGTACCTTCTTCCAGCAAACCGCACAAGCCATGATTGCCAAACACATCGACCGCTTCCCACTATTGAAATTGGATCAAGTGATTGATTGGCAACCGATCGAACAATACCTGAATCGTCAAAAAACCCGTTACCTTCGAGACCACCGCAGCCGCCCCGCCTATCCCCTGTTGTCCATGTTCAAAGCCGTCCTGCTCGGACAATGGCACAGCCTCTCTGATCCCGAACTCGAACACAGCCTCATCACCCGCATCGATTTCAACCTGTTTTGCCGTTTTGACGAACTGAGTATCCCCGATTACAGCACCTTATGCCGCTACCGCAACTGGCTGGCGTAAGACAACACCCTGTCCGAATTGCTCAAACTGATTAACCGCCAACTGACCGAAAAAAACCTAAAAGTAGAGAAAGCATCCGCCGCCATCATTGACGCCGCCGTCATTGACGCCACCATTATTCAAACCGCCGGCAGCAAACAGCGTCAGGCCATAGAAGTCGATGAAGAAGGACAAGTCAGCGGCCAAACCACACCGAGTAAAGACAGCGATGCCCGTTGGATCAAGAAAAACGGCCTCTACAAACTCGGTTACAAACAACATACCCGTACCAATGCGGAAGGCTATATCGAGAAACTGCACATTACCCCCGCCAATGTCCATGAATGCGAACAGCTGTCGCCTTTGTTGGAAGGACTGCCCACAGGTACGACTGTCTATGCTGATAAAGGCTATGACAGTGAGGAAAACCGGCAACATTTGAAAGAGTATCGGCTGCAGGACGGTATTATGCGCAAAGCCCACCGCAACCGTCCGCTGACGGAAGCGCAAACCAAACGTAACCGACATCTATCGAAGACCCGTTATGTGGTCGAACAAAGCTTCGGTACGCTGCACCGTAAGTTCCGCTATGCTAGGGCAGCCTATTTCGGGCTGATTAAAGTGAGTGTACAAAGCCATCTGAAAGCGATGTGTTTGAACCTTTTGAAAGCCGCCAACAGGCTAAGTGTGCCTGTTGCTGCCTAAAAGGCGGCCCGGATGCCTGATTAATCAGGTATCCAAGGGGGGATTAAGGGGGGATTTGGGTAGAATCAGTGGATATTTGAAACAAAAACAGCCGAAAATCTTTGTTTGGATCTCGGCTGTCGGAAGGAAAGGAATTTTGCAAAGGTCTCAACAAGGGATTTATTGAGAAAAAGCTGGGGCAATTGATAAAAGGCCGTCTGAAAAACCTTTCAGGCGGCCTTTTACTTTTGAATTTTGTATGTGATTGTACTACTGAGAGAAACAGGAGTTAGCAGACTAAAATACTAGTATTATAAATTTAACATAATATAAATTAATTTCCTTTTCCCTATTCTTCTACAAATTCCGCTGTTTTGTTCCTATATGTCAAATGAGAATTAATGATACTCAAGAGAGTGTGTTCATAGTACTCCAATTTTTAGTATAAAATCAATAGGTTTTAAGCTGCTTAATTTACCACTTTTTCCCTGAATGGTGGAATAGGGCAGGGTAAAATGACTCTTTATCCCTTATTTCAACCGTTCAGACGGCCTTTTTCCCATTCATCCCATTCGCTTTACCATCGGTATTATCCCCGTTACCATACAGTGTTCATCGTCAGTCGGATATTACCCTTATGACCGCCCGCCAATCCTACCACCTCATCTTTGCCCGTTTTTTCCCCTCACTTTCAGTCCGCTCCTTCAGCGCATCAGAAGCAGTCAATACCGCTTACCGTGTCGAAATCACCGCCACCTCTACCGATTCCTCCCTGCCGCTGTCTTCCTACCTCAACCAGCGCGCAGCGTTTGAGATTCGTCCGCAGGAAGGCTTACTGTCGGAAGTGGTCAGTGCATTCGGGGCTGCTTCAGACGACCCGCCTGCGAAGCAATGGCAGGGCATTATCACCTCATGCGAGAAACTGTCCGTCTCCAAGGATGAAACCGTTTACCGCTTTGTTTTAGAGCCGCGTTTCGCGGCAATGAAACATTTCCAAACCTCCCGGCTGTTCCAACACCAAACCGTCCCCGACATCGTTGCAGCGGTCTTCAAACACCACGGCTTCTCCGGTGTCGACTACCGTTTCCAAAAGAGCCGCAACTACAGCGTCCGCGAGTATGTGACCCAGTATCTCGAAAGCGACTTCGACTTTATCAACCGTCTGTGTGAAGAAGAAGGCATCTGGTATGCCTTCGAACAGCATGAACAACATGGCGACGTAGTCGTCTTCGGCGACAGTCCCGAGCACTATTTGCGCAGCCAAGGCTTACCCGTTTCCTACCGCCCCCATGCCGGATTGGAGAGTGTCGGTACCGAAGCACTGTTCAACTTAAGCATCTGCCACAACCCCATTGTCGAAGGCATACGCACGTCTGACTACAACTACCGCAGCGCCGATACCGACCTCTTTGCCGAAACCGACAACAAACAATCCGAAGAATCTGCCGACAATACCGTCTTATTGGGCAAACAGCAGCATTGGGGCCTTCATCCCAAAACCCCCGACGAAGCCCAAGTTCAGACGACCCTGTTGAACGAAGCCGTCCTCTGCCGCCAAACCGTCGCTGCCGGCAGCGGCAACGTCGTCTCCATGACGCCGATGAAGGTGTTCCAAACCGATGTCTCCTTCCCCGAAGCACCCGACGGCTGGCTGGTGCTCAGTATGGAACACAGCGGCAGCCGCGATACCGCCTACAGCCATACCTTTACCGCCATTCCCGCCCAACTCGCCTACCGTCCCGAACGCACCACCCCGCGTCCGCATATCGATGGTACCTTACCGGCACGGGTGACCGCGGCGGAAAACTGCACCTACGCCTACATCGACGACATGGGCCGCTACCGCGTCAAACTGCCGTTTGACCTGGACGAATGGAGTCCGGGCGGGGAAAGCCGTCCCGTCCGACTGGCCAAACCCTATGCCGGTCCCGAATACGGCATCCACTTCCCATTACACGAAGGCACCGAAGTGATGCTTTCCTTCGTCCAAGGCAACCCCGACCGTCCGTATATCTCCGGCGTCATGCACGACAGCGCCCACCCCGACCACATTCCTGCCGATTGGAATACAAGGAACGTCATCCGTACCTGGGCGAACAACAAACTGAGGATGGAAGACCAAAAAGGTCAGGAACACATCAAACTCGCCACCGACTACCAAAAATCCCAACTCAACCTCGGCCATATCGTCGACTCAAACCGCAACAAACGCGGAGAGAACGGAGAGGGCTTCGAACTCAGAACCGACGGTTGGGGTGCCGTACGGGCGGGTAAGGGCATACTCGTCAGTGCACAAAACCAAGATGCCGGCGGCAAAGTGCTGGATATGGATGATGCCATCGCACAAATCGAACAGGCACTCTCCCTCGCCAAAAGCCTGAACAAAGCCGCCCAAACCGCCGACAACCACAATACCGATGAAGAGACCCAAAGGGGCCGTCTGAAAGACGCCCTCAAAGACCTGAAAGAGGCCGGTTTGATCCAAACCGCCCCGGCCGGTATTGCCACCGCAACAGAGCAAAGCCAACTGCACACCGCCAATGAAAACATCCACCTCGTCAGCGGGGCAAACACCGACATTACCGCCGGCCAAAGCCTGACCGCCCATGCGGCAGAGAGCCTTAACCTGTTTGCGCAAAGCAGCGGCATCAAGATGCAGGCGAATCAGGGTAAAGTGGAAGTTCAGGCACAGAATGACGAGTTGCAGCTGAATGCCTTAAAGGATGCAACGTTAACCAGCAGCGCAGGGAAGATTACCATTGCGGCGAAGGAGGAGATTCTGATTACCTGCAAAGGGGCGTATATCAAGTTGAGTAACGGAGAAGTTGAGATCGGGAGTCCGAAGGTGGTGCGGGTGAGGGCGCCGTTGGTGGTGAATGGGGCGGCACAAAAAGATTTTGCATTACCGCTTATTCAAGAAACCCGGTTATCTCGATCGTGTTTGAAAAAAGCGGCTGAAGAAGGTAGTGCATATGTTTTACGCTAAAAAACAAGTTGTAGAAAATTTTGGAAGAAAGCGGCATCAGGTAAGAAGTTTATATGCCGTTATCGATATGGCAGCTTTTAATCCACTCACTCGAATGGAGCTGGACAGGAAACAGAAAATAGGATGCTTTACTTATTCGGTCAGTCTGTTTGAAAACACACCTGAAGAAATCTATCCTGATTTGGCTCCCCATTTGTGCCTGATTGAAAGCCCGTCTTTTGATGCGGATGAAGATGCTTTAAATTACTTGCATAAATCCGAAAAGATACGAAACGCCGTAATATGGCTTTGGAGCAGTTATTCTTTAATCGAATTGCAGAAACACCTTCAGATTTTTTTAAATAGCAGCATGAAAAACGGCAGGGAAGTCCTGTTCCGCTTTTACGATCCGCGCGTTATGCCCGCATTTCTCAATATCTTGCAAGAGCACCAGGCAGAACGTTTTTGGAATAAAATCGACCAATGTATGTTTTGGGATGCCCGCATCGGGCAATATCAGCTCTACGAAAGGAAGGCAGATGAAAAATAACGATGAAATGGTTTTCGCACTGGACGAATTCCAGCAACGCTATTTGGAAGACTTGGAAACCAAGGAATGGCTGGAAAGGGTTATTAGAAAGGCTGGGGAAGAGCAGTTTCCCCTTTTAAAGGCCAATATCAAAGGCAAAGACCTCAATCCGATTTTGGACGACGTTGTGAGGGATGCTCGGAAATACGGTTTTGAGGACGATGACAGACTCTTGGTGCGTTACGGCATTTATGCGGTCAACAACGGCGTAACGCCGATGGACAATCCCGAGTTAGCGAGGGAAATTCGTAAAAGCGAAACTGTCGCACTGGGCATTGAAGATCAGATTGCTTTGGCAGACTGGGCGGCACGCAATTACGAAATGTTTGGAATGGAGGTCGAATGGGAGGAATAGTCGTACCTTGGATCATCCGTCCTATACCAAATATTGGTGTTCGACCTGTTCCTAATACTGGCCCCGTATCAGGAGGCACTGTCCGCCCTATACCTGGAAGCGGCATTCGCCCCCCTTTTCCAGTTTCACCTGGCTATCCAAGTTCCGTAACCAGACCTGCCGCAATGGAAAACGGGCAGGCCATTGCCCGTCCGGCAGTAACGGCAAGAGAGGCGGAGGAAAGTGCGAGGAATCGGAAGAAGGACTGCCGCTGCCTACCTTCGGTGCGGTGTGAGGGGAAACCGTTTTTTGTTAAACAAAGTAAGTTTAAACCTTGGGTGGAGTACCAGCTTTATATTGCCAACATGAAGGCTTCATTTGCTTTTATTCATGAAGGTGGGTTACTGACAGAATGGTCTTTTGGCGGTTACAACAGATGGGATGGTTTTTGGCAGGATTACTGCACCTTGGCTGAAGCCAAAGGCCGGTATGATTGGATTGACCGGATTAAGAATGGAGAAAAGATTTGGGAAAGCGTAGTTAAAGGATTTGTCAAACAACTAAAAAAGCAAGAACAAATCATCATTAAGAAGCGTCAGCTGACAGGAGGTAAAGAAATTAAACTTGAATGGCATTTAAAAGAGATAAAAACTTACAAAATTTTTACAAAGCTTATTGATATTAAAGCATTGTCAAAAAATTCTATCAGTGTCCATCATACTCCCTTTGAAGATAAAGAAGAACGGGATAAAAGAAGACGTGAATTACAAGAATATTATCGAAATAATCCTGATCTATCTGATATGTCTATTTAACTTAAAAGGAAAATAAAATGTTAAAGTTTGTTTCTGGATTTAATGACTTGTCTGAGGATGAACAAAAAATCACCTACCGCATACGAGCCTATATGAGGCAGGAAGATATATATGATAAAAATGAGACAATCCGTTTTTCCTTGGAAAATATGGAAAAGTTTTTTGCCGATATTAGACATAATATCCATGTTCTAAAATATGGGAATTTATTTTGGTATGAATATTCCAGAAGACAAAAAAAGGTTATTACCCTCCATTTACCCCAAGATATGGAAGTACTCTGTCAAAAGATGATCAAGCTTAATGCAGAAGATGATAACGATGAAATAGTTTTCCCCAATATCGACCTCTATACTTTTGCATACGGAGACAGCTTAGATGATAAGGATTTGATTATTGCCAGTTATCATACCCAACTTAAAACAGATTGTATGCTGAAAAAACATAACCGTTTGGAACTTTCATTTCACGGCGTATGGCGTCATGAAGACAGAAAACCGTTGCTAAACAAAAAAGACATCATCGATATAGTCAGATTGATTTACAGACATTATCCCGTTACTTTGGTCGAAATAGACGACGACATTTTCAATATACGTTTCCCCATGTCCCCCGACTATTATGAAGGCAGCTACGCTGTCTTCCCACACCGCGGGACTTGTGCATGGATGATAGGGCTGCCGCATAAAATCGGTCAAAGCGATATTCCCGACACGGCGGAGGCCATCGACATAGACGGCAAAAACACCCTGATTGTTAGCAACCGCGACGAATGGTTTACTTCCTTCAATGCCGAACATGTACAGAAAGCCAATTTTTTGGAAATCGCATTATGGGAAAAAGGGCTATTACCTGTTTTTTGATCATGTTCCGTTTCATTGATAGGAAGGCCGTCTGAAAACGGTTTTTCAGACGGCTTAAAATATTCGACCTCTACATAGGACAAAGCATGACCCTTCAAGAACAAAAAAACCGTTTGAACGACATTATGTTTCATGCACAGCGTTGCGAACTGTACGACGACGAACACAGGCTGTATGCCAAGATGGGGCTGGGCATTACTATATATTTCTACGGCGGCGGGAGTGAAAGCGGGCAGCGGAAGGTATTGGATGTGTTCAGAAAGTATCAGGAAAAATATAACAAATATTTGAACGGCCTATTTAGTAGTCTTCAAAATAAGAGGTTTGTCAAATTTACTGAAAAACAATTTGCTACTACTATCGATAAACTATCAGTTTATGCTGAAAAAAATAAAGGATTATTTTTATTTATAGGTACCGAACGCTGGGGAGATTATGCTAATGATTATTTGTGTACATCAGTGACAACGTCTCCAACAGGTGAAAATGACTACAACCTCCTCAGCTACCTGCGGCTCGTCTTTCCCATCGGTTGGTTGAAGGATGAAACCAAACGGTCGGAATTTGAAGAATGGGTGGATTACCTGTGCGCACAATTCGACGTACTGCACGGCTACGCGGGCTTGGAGTGTATTCTTCCTTACGGGTATCATGAATGGGAGCCGCACGAATACCAGGTTGCCACTCATTACTATAATGTGATGCCCAACTGCAATGCATTCATGGGAGATTCAGACTATCCAGATGCCATAAAAAGTATCGCTTGGTACACCATTCTAGGCAAATCCCTATTCATGCGTATCGAACCTCAGGTATGGGCGCGGCTGGCGGCCCAGTACCCCGAAATCACGGTCAAAACGCAGGCAAATGGCGTTTCCGTCATCAAAATCGACGAACTGCCCGACGTCGGCGATGCCGGAGAACCGCTGCCTTTGAATTACCAGGCATTGAACGAAGCCTTAAGGCCGGTCATCAAAGCCGTTCCCAACCGCCTGCACCACCTTTACGATGCGCCCCATTTTGATGCTGTCAAAACCTATTACTGGACACACCGCTGGGACAACCCGAATATGAAGGATGGGATATTGGACCCGGAGGGCAAAATTGTTAAAACTGCGCCGATACTGGTGGAAAACGGCGAAACCGTCCGTGTGCCGTACAGTGGAGTATGGCAGCCGTTCAACCACAATGGGGAAGCCATACATTTGGAAAAGGGAAAGCCCTTTCCCGATGTGCCCAAGCCTGAAGATTTGCTGGCGCAGACTTTGTGGAGACTAATCAGCAGGGATGACGGTGGGGACTTGCTTGTTATCCCTTCATTTAGATAAATATCAGAAAGACCATCGTAAGTAGCTTAATGGTATTTTAATGAAGCCTAATAGTAAAAGGCCGTCTGAAACATTTCAGATGGCCTTTTATATTTAAATTCTGTAAGTAATTGAACTACTGAGCGAAACAAGATTTAGCAGACTAAAATACTAGTATTATGAATTTAACATAATATAAATTAATTTCCTTTTCCCTATTCTTCTACAAATTTCGCTTTTTGTTCATATATGTCAAATGAGAATTAATGATACTCTAGAAAGAGTGCTCATAGTACTCCAATTTTTAGTATAAAATCAATAGGTTTTAATAGAAATTAGGCTGGTTAATTTTACTGTAACCTTACCATTAATTGTAGCCTGGCGAAATAGAGTAGGGTAAAGATAGTGAATTGTGCCAACTTTGTTTGAACTTATTCAAAACTGTTCAGATGGTCTTATTTCATTAATCCTAGCTTTTTTCTCTCCACAAAATGCAAAGATCATTGTTGATTAGTTATTATCACTTATAACTACTGTCAATCCCTGCATTTTAGTTTCCACCGTTTCTCCTACTTTCTTTCAATCTTTCCTTAATCATGTGTGAACCTTTTCTTTTTCAGTCAATGACGTTTTATTTATTGGAGAAAAGTTTTCACTATCAGCCTTAACAATCACTATTAAAATGTGCTCCGATAGTCTGTCTCCGCCTGTATGCGGCTTGGGCGACGGCGAGGCTGCATTCGAGCAGGTTGCGGTTTTCGTATTCGGACACGGTGTGCGGCTCGGCTTGGTTTTGTTTCCAAAGCCTAAGTTGGGCGATAGCGCGGCGCAGGTTGGTATCGTTGCGGAGAATGCCTAGATGGTGTTGGTTGAACGCTTGCAGGGCGGGGCGGCTGAATGTGTTTTGAAGGTCGTCTGAAAAGATACCCGCTTCGGAGTAGGGGCGTTTAGACGGCCTTTGGGACGGTACGGCTTGGAATGCTTGTCCATCTGCGACGGGCTGGTATGCCTGCCAGCTTTCGGCGTAGCTGCGGATGAGGTAAGCGTCGTATAAATCGTGGCTGAAGAACGACCAGAACACGGGTTCGTCCTGATAAGTCAGGCTGATGCCGTCGGGTGTATGGAGTTTCAGGTAGCCTTGCGTTTGACGGTCGATATGCAGGGCGAGGCTGTTTGGGGAGGAGGGATGGTGGGGCAGGCTGCTGCTGTATTGTTCCAGAACGGCGTTGAGCGATCGGTAGTGCATGGGGTATCCTTTGAAAGGCGTTCAGCGATAACTGATGACGATCATCGTACTGCCGTCTTTATTGTAGTAATACGCGCCCGCATTGCCCCATGTAAATCGGCGGCATTTGCCTGCTGCCGATGTTTCAATGGAGCAAGGGGCATCGCCCAGCTGCTTATCCAGCCATCGATCAAATTGTTTTCTGCGTTGCAATTCGCGCTCCTCCGACCATGCTGCCCAGCTATTGTCCTCGCCTATCGGGTAGAAGAATATGGATAAGCGCTCCAGCCGCTGCTGCTCGAACCGGGCGGTAAGGGTGTATTGTTCGGATTGCTTGGTAAATGACAAACCGAAAAATGTTATTCCCGTTTGCAGATGATTTGGGCTTGATTTTGGGAAACATGCAATCCAGTCATCAAGCGTGGTTCGTGCACTAATAATATTGCAGTCCGGCAGGATGATGCTGCCGTTTTCAGGGTTTATCTTCATCGGTTTGAATTTCCAAATGTAGTTTTCAGACGACCTGAAGGCAAGCGGAAACAGACGATGAATGTCGCTTGAGCCTTCTTGATTTTTAGGTAGCCTCTTTATCATACATTTCCCGCAACACCTCCGTCAGCCAGTCGAACACCTTTAACACGCGCCCGGAAGTTACTGTGCGTTGCGGGCAGTAGATATAGAGTTGCCACGGGCGGCGTGGGATTTCGGGGAAGAGTTCCACCAGTTTGCCGTTTTGCAGGTGGGTTCGGCACAGATGTTCCGGGATATAGGCGGCAACGCAGCCTGCCAGCGCAGCGGCGAGTTCGTTGGCAGGGTCGTCTGTGATGAAACGGATGTTTTTTGGAAAAACGTGCATTTCTGCGTTGAGCGGCCAGCCCCACGGGCGGTTAGTGTTGGCGTCAATGAGCGACGATGCGGGGAAACGGCCGGTTAATTCGTCTAGGCTTTGCGGCGTGCCGTGGCGGGCGAGATAGGCGGGGGAGGCGACGATTTTGTCGGTGGTGTCGCAGATTTTGCGGACAATCATCAAATCTTCCGCCTGTGTGCCGATGCGGATGCCGATGTCGAGTTGGTTTTCCACCGCGTTAAGTTTGGCGTCGTTGCTGCGCCAATCGATATAAAGTTCGGGATAGTCGGCGCATTTTTCCAGCAGGCGGGCGAGTATGCGGCCGTTATCGTTCCACTGTGGTACGGTGATGCGGACGATGCCGCGTATCTCGTCTTTTTCTTTGGCGGCAGAAAACAGGTTTTCGCTGTCGGCAAGGAGCTGCTGGGCGCGCGGCAGGAAGGCTGCGCCAAACTCGGTCAGGTGGATATTGCGTGTGTTGCGGGTAAAAAGCTGTTCGCCGAGATGTTGTTCCAATTCGGCAATCACGCGCGTTACCACTTGTGGCGAAACGGACAGGTGCAGTGCGGTTTCGTGGAATTGCAGGGTTTCGGCGGCGGAACAGAAGTATTTTAGGGCGTTGAGTTTGTCCATGTTTAGAATAATTACGGCAAGGCTACCTGAAAAATATAACATGCTTTTCTAGAAAATTTTGCCTGATAGTGAAATCCATACTGGATAAAGGGAGAAAAATAAGCCATAATGTCCGCAAAATTTCCCAGAGGAAACTATGGAACACACATCTTCATTAGCCTTGCTCCAAGAGGCGCGTACCCGTTATACGCAGCGGGAATTGGCACAGAAAATCGGCAAAACTGCCAAAACCATCCAGCGGTGGGAGAAGGGGGAAACGCCTTGCCCCCCGATGCTGGAAGCTGCTTTGCGTGATTTGCTCGGCCAAACGGAGCACGGCAATAAATCATACAGGTTTAAATTTATCGATTTGTTTGCGGGCATCGGCGGCATCCGCATGGGTTTTGAAGCACATGGCGGAGAATGCGTTTTTACCAGTGAATGGAACGATTTTTCCAAAAAAACCTATTTGGAAAACTACGGTAACGGGCATCCGTTTGTCGGCGACATCGTGCCGTTTCCTGCTGAAAGCATCCCAAACCACGACGTGCTACTGGCCGGATTTCCCTGCCAGCCGTTTAGCATTGCCGGGGTCAGCAAGAAAAACGCACTCGGCAGGCCGCACGGGTTTGAATGCACTACGCAGGGCACGCTGTTTTTTGATGTCGCCCGCATTATTGCTGCCAAACACCCGAAAGCCTTTCTATTGGAAAACGTGAAAAACCTGTTGTCGCACGACAAGGGCAATACGTTTGACGTTATTCTGCATACTCTACGCGATGAATTGGGCTACGAAGTCCATTACCGCGTTATTGACGGACAACACTTCACGCCGCAACACCGCGAACGCATCATTATTGTTGGTTTCCGCGAAAAAACCGATTTTTCTTGGGATGATTTACAACTGCCCAAGCAAGATCATAAGCTGGCTACCATTCTGCATAATACTGACGGATACGAACCCGTACTGCCGTGGGATGAAAACCGTTTTTTCAATCATGAAAGCGGCAAAGTGCAGGACAAATACACGCTTACCCCAAAACTATGGGCATATTTACAGGCTTATGCGGAAAAACACCGCGCCGCAGGCAACGGTTTCGGTTTCGGCATGGCTTACCCCGATGGTATCGCCCGTACCCTTTCCGCCCGTTATTACAAAGACGGTTCGGAAATCCTGATTTGGCAGGGGAAAGGCAAACGTCCGCGTCGTCTGACCCCGCGCGAATGCGCCCGCCTGATGGGGTTTCCCGATACGTTCCGCATACCGGTGAGTGATACGCAGGCGTACAGGCAGTTCGGCAACAGCGTCGTCATGCCCGTTATTCGGGAGGTGGCGCGGATTATGCTGCCGCGCATCTGCGCCATGATTGAAGCCGAAAGTACGCCGATTACCTTGCCTTTATTCGCGTAAGAAAGGGAAACTCATGAAACGCGGTTATTTGTCCGATTATTTCGAAGGCGTTGCCGTTAAAAGGTTGAGTGCGGTGGAAGCCGATGTTATCCGCTCAAACCAACATGAATTTAATGGCGTGGAAGGTTTGAAAAATATTCTTGGCGAGCCGAGCGGCAAGGTGCGTTTTACCGCCAAATTCTTATATCTGACAGACCAAGACGACGAACCGATAGCGGAAGACGGCTTTTTGACATGGTATGACGCCCGGCAAAGAGCGAGAATCGAACGTGGTGTCATGCGTTGGGAATATCGGCTTTATTTCCCGACTAATTTGGTTTCACAATGCGCCGCAGAAGGGGACTTGCTGGTTATCGCAAAGAAATCCGATGATACTTTGCTGGCCGTTGTTGCCGAAAAAGGGACAACCATAGAACATCAGATTTTATGGTTGTTCGGTTTTTCAGACCTGACCCATCCCGGATTTTCCGTCAAATCCGAATTAGAAAACGAACAGGACAGAATCAGCTTTGCTGCCAGAGTAGTTTTGGAACAAATCGGGGTAGAGATAGAAGATGAAGCACCCAATTATCTCGATGAGATGCTGTTGAAATTTAACGGTACGTTCCCCAAAACTACTGAATTTTCGGTTTACGCACGAAGCACCCTGCCTGATTTGTCTGGTTTTGAAGACCCCGACAATGCGCTTTTAAGATGGATGGAGCGCGAAGAAATCCTGTTCCGAACTTTGGAGAAACACCTGCTGGGCAACAGCCTGCGCGAACTGACCCAAAACCACGCGGAAGACACCGAAGCCTTTATCAAACTGGTGCAAAGCACCTTGCAACGGCGTAAATCACGGGCAGGCTCAGCGCTGGAAAACCATATGGAACAAATCTTTCAAGACCATAAACTGTGCTATTCCCGCACGCCCGTTACCGAAGGAAAAAAGAAACCAGATTTTATCCTGCCTTCCATTAACGACTACCACAATCTCGAATTTCCAGCTTCGCGACTGACCATGCTGGGCGCGAAATCCACCTGCAAAGACCGTTGGCGACAGATTTTAAATGAAGCCGACCGTATCCCACATAAACACCTGCTTACCTTGGAACCGAGTATCAGTGAAAACCAAACGGCGGAAATGCAAGACGAAAACATACAGCTTGTCCTACCCCAAGGCCTGCATAACACCTATACGCCGAAGCAGCAGCAATGGCTGATGGATGTGGGCGGTTTCCTTGATTGGGTGAAGACCCTTCAGTATTAGCACCTTAAATCAAATAAAGCAAAAAGCAGCCTGCAACTTCATTTGAAAGTGCAGGCTGCTTTTCAATTAGCTTTTACACTTTCCCAACGGAAAAATGTAACCACAACACATTTTTTCCAAGGAAAATCTGTTCGGCTTGAAAAATCGTCGGACACCAATGCCCGACCTACGGCTTTATTGAGGCCGTCTGAAAACCTTTTCAGGCAGCCTGCACCTTAATTGTTCCATATTCTAGAATTAACATTTCAGATTTTATTCATTGTTTGCCAAACAATCCATCCCTATAATGCACTCATTCGATAAGCAAATCGCAGAACAACCCCATGAAAAACCAAGCTAAAAAATCATTTCTGAAAACTGCTGCCGCAGCCGCCGTTGCATTGATTTTGTCCGGTCATGCGCTGGCAGACGTGTCCATTACCCCGATGAAAGGAGTTCAAACCATGCAGCTTACCCAAGAATGGGACAAAATTTTCCCTCAGTCCAATAAAGTGGAACACCACAAAGTAACATTCCGAAACCGCTACGGCATCACATTGGTTGGCGATTTGTATGTACCGAAAAATATCCGTTCAGGCCAGAAACTGCCTGCAATTGCGGTGGCCGGCGCGTTCGGTGCGGTGAAGGAGTAATCCAGCGGTCTATATGCCCAAGCGATGGCAGAACGCGGTTTTGTAACCTTGGCATTTTACGGTTCGTTCACCGGCGAATCGGGCGGCGAGCCGCGCAATATCGCATCGCCCGAAATCAATACCGAAGACTTTTCCGCCGCCGTTGATTTCCTCGGCCTGCAAAACTTCGTGAACCGCGAACAAATAGGCATCTTGGGCATTTGCGGCTGGGGCGGCATGGCGTTGAACGCCGCTGTGGGCGATACCCGCATCAAAGCCGTCGCCACCAGCACCATGTACGACATGACCCGCGTGATGGCCAACGGCTACGAAATCAACATGAAGCAGAACGCACAAGGCGGCTACGACCGCACCCCCGCGCAAACTGCCGAAGCGCGCTACCAAGCCAAACAGGGCATAAACACCCAACGCTGGGCAGACGCGGAAAGCGGCACGCCGTCGCACGGCAGCCCCGACAACCACCTGCCTTCGCAAGACAAATTGACCGCCGACACCCCGCAGTTTGTACGCGAATATTCGGGCTTCTACAAAACCCAACGCGGCTACCACCCACGCTCCGTCAATTCCAACGGCGCATGGTCGCAAACCACCCCGCTGGCGTTCATCAACATGCCGATTCTGCAACGCGCAGGCGAGTTGAAAGCCCCCGCCTTAATTGTTCACGGCGAAAAAGCACACTCACGCTATTTCAGCGAAGACGCATTCAAATCTCTAGGCAGCCAAAACAAAGAGCTGTACATCGTGCCGGGTGCGAACCACACGGATTTGTATGACAACACCACTGGCAAGATTCCGTTTGATAAGTTTGAGCAGTTCTTTAAAGCGAATCTGCATTAAGGTCGTCTGAAAGGCTACCTGAAAGCGTAAAAGCAGCCTGTACTTTTTTGTAACGAGTGCAGGCTGCTTTTTTAAGTTTCAGGTAGCCTTTGGACTTAATAACTTCATTGAAGTTATGCTTTCAGGCTGCCTTGCATTTACGACCGTTTAGCGGAATTCAAAAAACTCCAAATGTTGCGACCGCGTTTTCAGGCTGTCTGAGATGCTGCGTGTGAAACTGCGGCTGCCGCAGAGCCACAGGCTGCGGTTTACGCTATCGCGGACGGTTTGTCCGATATGTTCGGCGGTGAGCCTTTGGGTTTCGGAAGGGATATAGTGGAAATTGACATTGGCTTGCTGCGCTAAATTTTGCCAGTTAGAGCAAGCCTTGATTTCCTATCATGGTGGCAGTTTCAGCGGTATTACAGACAAAGCCTTGCAAGCGATGGGATTACAAAGAAATGTCAGCCTGTCGGTGCAAAACTTTATTGTTTTGCCTGAATTGTTGGAGCAAAGCGATTTACTGGCAGTCGTGCCTGAGCGTTTGATTGCCAACTTGCCCAATCTCAAGCGTTTTGAGCCGCCCCTTGAAATTCAAGAATTCACCAAAACACTGATTTGGCACGAACGGACCCATAAAGATCCTGCGTATCGCTGGGTAAGGGAGTTGATTGAAAAGGCTTGTATCGCAAGCGCAGTATAGGCAACGGGATGGATGATTTCAGGCAGCCTTTCATTTCAGCCAGCCCCATAAAGCTGCCAAATAACTTTCCCAAATGCCGCAACGGAAATTTTTGCCGAAACCGAACGTTTGGGCATTACAGTTGATATTTTGATAAACAACGCAGGCATTGGCGGTCATGGACGTTTTTTTGAGCGTGATTTGGCAAAAGACACGCAGATGATTCAGCTCAAGATCACCAGCCTGACGGAGCTGACCCATCTTTATCTACAAGGCATGGTAGAACGCCGCTCGGGAAAAATTCTCAACGTATCTTCTACCGCATCCTTTCTACCCGGTCCTTTACAAGCAGTGTATTACGCCAGCAAAGCCTATGTAACGTCATTCAGCCAGAGACCTTTGCAAAATTCCTTTCCCCCCAACAGCCGAAAATCTTTGTTTGGATCTCGGCTGTCGGAAGGAAAGGAATTTTGCAAAGGTCTCAGGCTGTACCATTGTCCGAGTAGGACGGCTTTGAACATGGACAACAGGGGATAGGCGGGACGGCCACGGTGGTATCGAAGGTAACGGGTTTTTGACGGTTCAGGTATTGTTCGATCGGTTGCCAATCAATCACCTGATCCAACTTCAATAGCGGGAAGCGGCCGGTGTGTTTGGCGATCATGGCTTGGGCGGTTTGCCGGAAGAAGGTGCTCATGAGAAATCCCCTAAATGTCTTGGTGGGAATTTAGGGGGTTTTGGGGGATTTTGCAAAGGTCTCAGGCTAGAAAATGGATAAGAAAAGCAAAAGAAAAAAAATCTGACACATCAGATAATAACTTGATAAACGAAATTAAAAGCAATGAAGACTTCAAGCAATCTGTTGTATTGGTACTTAACTATTTAGAGCATGTAAGATTTTCTTTGGAGACTAAAAGAATAGATAAGAATTTATTTATTCGGGCGTTAGGAGAAACCATTATTGATATTGCCAAGAGATTTGAGCCGTACGCTAAAACACTTAGTGCTCATACTGAGCAAGACTTAAAAGAATTAATTAATGAATTGGAATCAAAAAGATAAGAGGTTAATGCTTTGGGTAAGTACAGGGTATGTGCCTTTGGGCACACATGCGTTGGTAGGTTATCTGCTTTTTGTCTTACGCCGTCTGAAAACCTAATTTTTCAGATGACCTTAAAAGCCCGTAGTCAAGTAAAAGTCGAGCATAAATGCCTGACCTACTAAAATCGTTTTCAAACAGGCATTGCCTATCTAATACCTGTTTGAAAACAATACGTTATTTTTCAGACGGCCTAAACGGCAAGTCGTTCTAAAACAAAAGTGCGGTTAAGATCCAAGGAATTTCCCCATGCGCAAACTGCAAAACACGCTTTACATCACCACCCAAGGCAGCTATCTGCATAGGGAGCGTGAGACACTGGTGGTGGAACAGGAGCGTAAGAAGGTAGCGCAGTTGCCGGTGCATTCTTTGCTCTCCAACATCCGCCGCAGCTCTGCCAGTTTTTGGCGCGCTGCGGCGTTTTCTGTGCGTTTTAGGGCTTCGGGCAGAGTAGCCCCCAATACTTTGGCGATATTGCCCGGATACGGCTTTCTCGCGCCCGCAATGCGGGTCTCCGCTTCCGCTACGGCTTCTGCCCCGTAGGTCTCTATCAGCCATGCGGCTGTTCGCCTGTCACGCTCGTTCTCAACAATCATTCGTGCCCCACATTCAATTTCAAAAAGTCGTACAGTTGAAAGCCAAAAATAGAGCCGGTAGGCTCTTATTTTTCTGTTTTAGTGTTTTAGTGTTTTCATCGCTAGAAATATATTAATTTCAATAATTTGTATATTTATACGACAAGAGATTTACGGTCAAAAGACAAGAGATTTACGGCTTATTTCCAGTATTTGACGGGCAATTTAAAACAATCCGTAGGTGGTAAATTTGGGTACGATAGGGGGGTTCATATGGGCACAATAGGGGGGGTGTATTTGGGCAGAATATGGGGGCTTTTAGCGCAGAATATGGGGGTGTATTTGGGCACAATACGAAGTAAATTTCCTAACCTTACGAAGTAAATTTCCTAACCTTTCGGGTAGGGGAGCCCCCAATACTTTGGCGATATTACCCTCATATAGGGGGGTGAATTTGGGTACAAAACGACTGAAACCATACAAACTGCACTTTTTTCAACCTTATGGGTGAATTCATTGATGTTAGTCGGTGAATTTGTTGATGTTACATGCCAAAATCGCCGTATAGATTGTATTCTTCTTCCTCTTCCGGCTGCTGTCGCTGCAATATTTCCTGCCATCTTTCCTGATCGATATGGCAAGGCATACGACCGCCGTTCTGCACCTCCTTAAAAATCTTGGCTTCGTATTGCCGTCAACCTTGCGTTTTCCTCTCTGTATGCTTGAACTTCATTCTCGTACTGCTTCTGCTTCAGGTTGAAATCACGCTCACGCTGCTTAACTAGGGCTTCAAATGCTTCTTTCTGCTCGTCCAGCACTCTTTGCTGTTCCTCTAATCTTTCCCGTTGCCTGAGGACTTCGGCATCCCTTGCCCTTAAAACAGCAAGCTCATCCAACAACGGTTTTGTATTTTGCCTGACGGCTTCGCTCCCATATTCCCGTCCTGTGTGTACGGCATCACAAATGCCGACAAGTGCGGCGTCGTCTCATCTTCATGCAACGAGCAGACGACTATATTTTTTTCCCGAACTTGTTTTCTAAAAAACCGACCGACCGGTTAATCCATTCTTCCTTTGTCCCTCTACTGGCCGCTTTAAAAAAATCGGGGGATGCAGTCAAGACAAATTCGATACAGCGTACCGCGTCTGATCTGCGTTTTTTCCCGTTAACCGTTTCAGGGATGTTTGCCCGAAAATACTCGATGGCTTCATCTGTGGTCGTCAAAAAATAATGCCGGTTCTGATTTGTCCTGCTGCCGTCTGCATTATAAATGCTTAGTTATTTGAAAAAAAAGGTGTACAAAAATCTCGAATTCTGGATATATATAAATATATTATATATATACCAATTATAAAAGAATAATATTTAATATTTATATACAAAGTGCGTTTCTTTCACACACACTCAGCCAAAACCGGAACAGTTGAAATCAGTTTGTCGATGACCTCAACACACTTCAGCCAAAACAGAAACCGTTGACATCAATCCGTCGATGACTTCCACACACTTCAGCCAAAAACCAAAGTCCCATTTTTATCCCTAAATTTTTCGGAAAGAAAAAAACACTATAATGTTGGGTATTGATATGTGAAGGAATCCACCATGAACCTAAAAGCTTTCGATTTGATGATTAACTTCGCTCTAAAAGGAAACTTTGTTGTGGTTTTGGAAAATACATTGAATACGTTTTGCAAAAAACTTGAAGAGTCCGATGTTGCGGTTAGAGAAGCAGCTGCTACTTTGATAGATGAAACTTTATTTTGAGCCGAAGTTCTGGGTTAAAAACGGACTGATTGTCCGGAAAGACAGTTGTTCGAAGGTGATTACATTTACGGTGCAGACGGTTGCGGGTTCTTGCCATCAAAATTAACAGAGTTCCGAGAATATTGCCGGAAACAGTACCAAAAGTTTAAGGACGAAGAAGTTTTGGTTAACCGATATGCAATCGATATTTTAGGCATGTCAGAGTCGCCATATGATGACCACCATGTGACTTCAGTCAAATATTTTGTTTATTGACATCCTCCCCCGCCTAAAGGCGGGGGATTCCTACTGCGGTCGGCAGTGTTCTGCCAAACCGCTTCGGCGGGTTCGTGCTGCTGACAACCTTACCGCATTGTTCACTTCACACGCGCTACGGGCATGTCCTGCCCTGATTTGACTGCTTATTGCGCCGCCAAGATTTCCTGACCGCGTCGTAATATATTTATCGCCCCAACCACATCCGCATTTTCCGTATAGCCGCATTCTACGCATTCAAATACAGCCTGCGTTTGGCGGTTTCCCTTTGCGGTATAACCTCAACAAGGACAGGTTCTACTTGTATTTTGCGGCGGTACAGCAATCAGATGTCCGCCATTCCAAGCCAACTTATACGCCAACTGCCGTCTGAACTCAAACCAAGACTGATCCAGTATCATCCGGTTCAAACCTGATTTCTGTTTCACGTTTTTACCGTACTGTTCAACATCTCCTTTGGCGGATTTGGACATGTTTGTTACCTGCAAATCTTCAACGTACACAATCGCGTGGCTTTGGCTGATTTGGCTGCTGATTTGGTGCAAGTAGTTTTTACGGATATTGCTGATTTTGTGGTGCAATTTGGCGATTTCCGCCTTTAATTTCTGCCAGTTTTGGCTAAATTTAACCTTGTTTTTAAGTCGGCGTTGTAGTTTTGCCAGTTTGCCTTTCAGGTTCTTAAATGCGTTAATCGGTTCAAAATGTTCGCCGTTGGATAGCGTAGCGAAGCGCACGATGCCCATATCGATACCGATTTCTCCGCCTTTGGGTTGCGGTGTTTTTTGTTCAAATTCTGTTTGAACGAAGATATACCACTTACCGCATTTTCGGCTGACGGTTACGTTCTTCATTTCGCCGACAATGGCACGGCTGTTGCGATAACGTATCCAACCGATTTTGGGCAAATAGATACGATTATTTTGTTGTTCCAATTTGCAACCTTGCGGAAATCTGAAACTGTCTTTTTCGCCCTTGCGTTTGAATTTTGGAAAGTCCGAACGTTTGGCAAAGAAATTTTTGAACGCGCTTTCTAGATCTTTCAAAGCGTGCTGCAAAACCTGACTGTGGCAATCTTTTAGCCAAGTTAATTCACATTTCCATTCAGGCAGCAAATTCGCAATTTTGTTGTAACTAAATTTGAATGATTTGTCTGCTTCGTATTGTTCATTTTGATACGCCAAAGCGCGATTGAATACAAAACGGGAACAACCGCAAAACTGCTTAAGTCTGCGGATTTGTGCGCCGTTGGGCATGATTTCGAACTTAAAGGCTTTGCGCTGAGAGATCCCCTCATAATTTCCCCAAAGCGTAACCATGTGTGAATAAATTTTGAGCTAGTAGGGTTGCAGCCACGAGTAAGTCTTCCCTTGTTATTGTGTAGCCAGAATGCCGCAAAACTTCCATGCCTAAGCGAACTGTTGAGAGTACGTTTCGATTTCTGACTGTGTTAGCCTGGAAGTGCTTGTCCCAACCTTGTTTCTGAGCATGAACGCCCGCAAGCCAACATGTTAGTTGAAGCATCAGGGCGATTAGCAGCATGATATCAAAACGCTCTGAGCTGCTCGTTCGGCTATGGCGTAGGCCTAGTCCGTAGGCAGGACTTTTCAAGTCTCGGAAGGTTTCTTCAATCTGCATTCGCTTCGAATAGATATTAACAAGTTGTTTGGGTGTTCGAATTTCAACAGGTAAGTTAGTTGCTAGAACCCATGGCTCCTTTGCCGACGCTGAGTAGATTTTAGGTGACGGGTGGTGACAATGAGTCCGTGTCGAGCGCTGATTTTTTCGGCCTTTAGAGCGAGATTTATACAATAGAATTTGGCATGAGATTGGATTGCTTTTAGTCAGCCTCTTATAGCCTAAAGTCTTTGAGTGACTAGATGACATATCATGTAAGTTGCTGATAGGTTTCCAGTTTTCCGCTCCTAGGTCTGCATATTGTACTTTTCCTCTTACTCGACTTAACCAGTACCAACCCAGCTTCTCAACGGATTTATACCATGGCACTTTAAAGCCAGCATCACTGACAATGAGCGGTGTGGTGTTACTCGGTAGAATGCTCGCAAGGTCGGCTAGAAATTGGTCATGAGCTTTCTTTGAACATTGCTCTGAAAGCGGGAACGCTTTCTCATAAAGAGTAACAGAACGACCGTGTAGTGCGACTGAAGCTCGCAATACCATAAGTCGTTTTTGCTCACGAATATCAGACCAGTCAACAAGTACAATGGGCATCGTATTGCCCGAACAGATAAAGCTAGCATGCCAACGGTATACAGCGAGTCGCTCTTTGTGGAGGTGACGATTACCTAACAATCGGTCGATTCGTTTGATGTTATGTTTTGTTCTCGCTTTGGTTGGCAGGTTACGGCCAAGTTCGGTAAGAGTGAGAGTTTTACAGTCAAGTAATGCGTGGCAAGCCAACGTTAAGCTGTTGAGTCGTTTTAAGTGTAATTCGGGGCAGAATTGGTAAAGAGAGTCGTGTAAAATATCGAGTTCGCACATCTTGTTGTCTGATTATTGATTTTTCGCGAAACCATTTGATCATATGACAAGATGTGTATCCACCTTAACTTAATGATTTTTACCAAAATCATTAGGGGATTCATCAGGGCTTTGCGTATCATCATAGTGGTATGATTATACCTTTGATTTGTGTTTGTGCCTTATATCCCCACCCTGAAGGGCGAGGTTTTACGGCACAAGCTGATAAAAAGCCCACTGTTGATGCGGTGGGTGGAGGGGAATTGAGAGAATGTTTTGGCGTTACTGGAGTGTACCGTTCAACCGGATTTGCTCGGGTATTACAGGCTTCAGCAAAATATAAATTTAACATAATATAAATTAATTTCCTTTTCCCTATTCTTCTACAAATTCCGCTGTTTTGTTCCTATATCTCAAATGAGAATTAATGATACTCAAGAGAGTGTGTTCATAGTACTCCAATTTTTAGTATAAAATCAATAGGTTTTAAGCTGCTTAATTTACCACTTTTTCCCTGAATGGTGGAATAGGGCAGGGTAAAATGACTCTTTATCCCTTATTTCAACCGTTCAGACGGCCTTTTTCCCATTCATCCCATTCGCTTTACCATCGGTATTATCCCCGTTACCATACAGTGTTCATCGTCAGTCGGATATTACCCTTATGACCGCCCGCCAATCCTACCACCTCATCTTTGCCCGTTTTTTCCCCTCACTTTCAGTCCGCTCCTTCAGCGCATCAGAAGCAGTCAATACCGCTTACCGTGTCGAAATCACCGCCACCTCTACCGATTCCTCCCTGCCGCTGTCTTCCTACCTCAACCAGCGCGCAGCGTTTGAGATTCGTCCGCAGGAAGGCTTACTGTCGGAAGTGGTCAGTGCATTCGGGGCTGCTTCAGACGACCCGCCTGCGAAGCAATGGCAGGGCATTATCACCTCATGCGAGAAACTGTCCGTCTCCAAGGATGAAACCGTTTACCGCTTTGTTTTAGAGCCGCGTTTCGCGGCAATGAAACATTTCCAAACCTCCCGGCTGTTCCAACACCAAACCGTCCCCGACATCGTTGCAGCGGTCTTCAAACACCACGGCTTCTCCGGTGTCGACTACCGTTTCCAAAAGAGCCGCAACTACAGCGTCCGCGAGTATGTGACCCAGTATCTCGAAAGCGACTTCGACTTTATCAACCGTCTGTGTGAAGAAGAAGGCATCTGGTATGCCTTCGAACAGCATGAACAACATGGCGACGTAGTCGTCTTCGGCGACAGTCCCGAGCACTATTTGCGCAGCCAAGGCTTACCCGTTTCCTACCGCCCCCATGCCGGATTGGAGAGTGTCGGTACCGAAGCACTGTTCAACTTAAGCATCTGCCACAACCCCATTGTCGAAGGCATACGCACGTCTGACTACAACTACCGCAGCGCCGATACCGACCTCTTTGCCGAAACCGACAACAAACAATCCGAAGAATCTGCCGACAATACCGTCTTATTGGGCAAACAGCAGCATTGGGGCCTTCATCCCAAAACCCCCGACGAAGCCCAAGTTCAGACGACCCTGTTGAACGAAGCCGTCCTCTGCCGCCAAACCGTCGCTGCCGGCAGCGGCAACGTCGTCTCCATGACGCCGATGAAGGTGTTCCAAACCGATGTCTCCTTCCCCGAAGCACCCGACGGCTGGCTGGTGCTCAGTATGGAACACAGCGGCAGCCGCGATACCGCCTACAGCCATACCTTTACCGCCATTCCCGCCCAACTCGCCTACCGTCCCAAACGCACCACCCCGCGTCCGCATATCGATGGTACCTTACCGGCACGGGTAACCGCGGCGGAGAACTGCACCTATGCCTATATCGACGATATGGGCCGCTACCGGGTCAAACTGCCGTTTGATTTGGACGAATGGAGTCCGGGCGGGGAAAGCCGTCCCGTCCGACTGGCCAAACCCTATGCCGGTCCCGAATACGGCATCCACTTCCCATTACACGAAGGCACCGAAGTGATGCTGTCCTTCGTACAGGGCAACCCCGACCGTCCGTATATCTCCGGCGTCATGCACGACAGCGCCCACCCCGACCACATTCCTGCCGATTGGAATACAAGGAACGTCATCCGTACCTGGGCGAACAACAAACTGAGGATGGAAGACCAAAAAGGTCAGGAACACATCAAACTCGCCACCGACTACCAAAAATCCCAACTCAACCTCGGCCATATCGTCGACTCAAACCGCAACAAACGCGGAGAGAACGGAGAGGGCTTCGAACTCAGAACCGACGGCTGGGGTGCCGTACGGGCAGGTAAGGGCATACTCGTCAGTGCACAAAACCAAGATGCCGGCGGCAAAGTGCTGGATATGGACGATGCCATCTCCCAACTCGAACAGGCACTCTCCCTCGCCAAAAGCCTGAACAAAGCCGCCCAAACCGCCAACAACCACCACACCGATGAAGAAACCCAAAGGGGCCGTCTGAAAGACGCCCTCAAAGACCTGAAAGAGGCCGGTTTGATCCAAACCGCCCCGGCCGGTATTGCCACCGCAACAGAGCAAAGCCAACTGCACACCGCCAATGAAAACATCCACCTCGTCAGCGGGGCAAACACCGACATTACCGCCGGCCAAAGCCTGACCGCCCATGCGGCAGAGAGCCTTAACCTGTTTGCGCAAAGCAGCGGCATCAAGATGCAGGCCAACCAAGGTAAAGTAGAAGTTCAGGCACAAAATGACGAATTACAGCTGAATGCTTTGAAGGATGCAACGTTAACCAGCAGCGCAGGGAAAGTCACCATTGCGGCAAAGGAAGAGATTTTGATTACCTGCAAGGGGGCGTATATCAAGCTGAGCAACGGGGAGGTTGAGATAGGTAGTCCGAAGGTGGTGCGGGTGAGGGCTCCGTTGGTGGTGAATGGGGCCAACGGAATAAAACATAAGATATCTGATTTTAAACAAAATTATAGTGGCGGATACATTATCTATGATGAAAAAACAGGCCTTCCTATTACAAATTTGCCATATGAATTGACGACAGAAAATAACGAAAAACTTAAAGGTATAACCAATATGGAGGGGAAAACCATCATGGCGTTTACAGATAAACCTGAAAAAGTAAAAATCGACATACAGAAACACTCTTCCGAACGTAAGAGAACTCTATATTTCGCTGGGGTGGAGTCAATGGATTTATATCTTGAATGGACTGAAAATGAAGGGGCTCAATAATGACACTGATTACCACCGTTAACGAGAATGAAAAATACGCAAAACTACCAAGCCGCTTGAACTATGGGTATATTTATATCAAAGCGGACATAACCATGAAGACGGTTAAACAATCCCGACGAGGCAAAGAATATCAAAGTCGCTTTTCTGCTTTGATTCGTGCGGATGAGTACCTTAATTCCCATAAATGGGAGTATAAGGCAGAATCTAAATGGGAAATTCCCAAAGATGATCTAGCAATGCCCATTCCCGTTCTATCTTCCAGTAAAACAGATGGACAGCATCGATCGGTTTATTATGGAATTAGATCGAAAGGTGTATTAAAAAACTCATCTTTTGTACGTACCGACCTTGTTATCCTGAAAGATAAAAATCTGATGTGGATAGGTAAAAAATGGGATGGCAGCAGTTTGACAGCCGACGATCCCATTTTTCGAACTCCGAATCATAAAAAAAACAAATGGTACATGCAAGATTTCCCAGACAATTTATTACGCATTGTCGAAATCAAATTCCAGTATGAAAATGGCAAAAGTGATGAATGGGGGAAATCACAAGAAAGAAATTATTTGAGAATCTTGAGAGGTAAATCAAAAAATCTTATCCGTATGAATGCGAAGGATTTAGGCCTGACGTTGTTGCATATTAGTTCGTCTGAAGGGAGAAAGACTCATGAAACTGCAACCGAACTAGCTCCGGTATTTACTCAAGAACCAAATCGCAATGGAGCATTTAGATGGGAGAAATGGGCAAATGCTCCTGCAACTTCCAAAGCAGGAGATCAGAATTTGACCCCTCTTCTTTCTCCTCAAAAACAATCACAATTGGAGTATAGCCCTGAAACCTTAAAGCTATTCCAAGATATCCCTTGGCTAAATGGCAAAAAAGGTAGTTTCCACGCAACACAGGATATACTTTTCTGGCAAAATGAAGACAATGACACATCAAAGCCGTTAGCTGATAAGCAGAGCATGCTGAAGGCATTAAAATACCTTCAGCAAGAATCTGATCTTGATGCATTGACTTTGGTATCTGCCGAAAAAATCGAAACAAAGGTTCTTATTCGTGGTGAAGATGTTTTGATGTTGATTATAGAAATTACCATTGCGGGCTTTGTATCTGTTTTTTTAGCACCTATTATTGTGGAAATGCTTCCTGCCGTTCTGCCGCTTTTAGCGATGGCTGCCCGCGCACCACAACTAGGATTAAATATTGTGAGAAGCGGCTCCGTTGTGGCAGCTGGATTAGGCCTATGGAGCAGTGCAAATGCTGAGACTATTGATTTTACTGATGAAGAAATAGAAGAGGCAGTTGAGAAGAAAATAGAGCTCCTTCATCAATTTGACTTGGGCTATACCTTATTTCATTTCAAAGAAGGAATACCTGTTGTAGAAGGAAATACTTATACCATTGATCAAGTTGCATATATCAGAGATGCAAGCAAAGAAGAGTATGATGCCAGTCCTCATGTAACCATAGTAGGTTGTAATGGGGAAATTATCACCAGCAAAGAAGAAGCCCGCAACAGTTGCGCCGCCGGATACAAATCTTCATTTTAATTAAGCAAGGAAAATCCATGAATGATACCGAAAAGAAACTCATCGCCATCCACTATATCGCCGACCGCAGCAAACGCAACAACGAACATGGCTTTACCCTGTTGAAACTGGGCATACGTGGCGCAATCTATTTTAATACCCGTGATGATGTCGCCGATGCCTTAACCGCTCTGATGGATTTCTATTACGAATGGTCGAAAGACAAGCTGACAATAGCTAGGCACGAAAGAGGCCATAGGGATATTAAAAAAGTCAAACTGACCGAAAAATCATATCTGAAAGAACGGGATACAATCTACCGGTGGTTGGACAATCGGGAGGAAAATCCGCCAGAGGTGATGTGGGGAATGCAAAGTGAGCATGCAGATACCAGCGCATCCTATTATTTCGACATTACCTCTATTGCCGCAGGTTTAGTTAATGAAGCCCATATGCCGCTAGGCACCCTACTTTTTAACCTGCCACTGGAAATTTTGTCTTCCCCCAAAGATTTGGCAAAATTGGATGAGTTTGTCGACAAGATTGCAGAGAAGCTGGATGTGTTCCACGGCTATATCGGTCTGGCAGCAATTCCACCGCATAACTATTACGACGGTGCACCGTACGAATACGGGGTGTGTCGCGAGAATTTCGGTCTGATTCCGGTTACGACTGATTATCTGTCAACGTTTTATAGATACAACATACGCAGTATCAGTTGGTATACATTGGTTGGCAGGGAACTTTACGGACAGCTACCGGCAGGCAGGATAGAGCCTGTTTTGGCAAATCATCCCGATATTAAGATGCGTGATATAGCAGGTATCAAAGTTTTCAAAATTGGCAACTTGCCTGAAACCGGAGATATCCACGAAGATTTACCCTTGGGCTACATTGCGCTAAACCGCGCTTTAGAACCGATACGTGAAAAATACCCCCGTGAAAATATGGGCGGCATTACCCGCGAACAGATGTATTATTGGTCGAGAAGATGGGACGGTTGGGAAGTGGAAGAAAAAGACGGCAAGAAGATCTACACCCAAGCACCACAGGAAATCATCGGTGTCGAGGAAGAGCCTGTTCCAATTTCGGGCATATGGAGAATTACTAGCTTTAACGGCGAAACCCGTCATTTCAATAAAGGCGAAATCTTCCCCGAAGGAGAGGGTGAGAGAACGCAAAAAGCACTTCTCGGCCCCCAAATGGGTCTGACGATTTGGGAACTTGTCAAAGGAGACCATGACGAGCCGTTGCGTAGAAAACCTATATGGTAAAGCCAGGCCATAAACAATCTGTCGGCAGGTGGGTCTAAAAAATAACACCGAAGCAATCCCTGAATAAAGTCTTGGACAAATTACTTATTGAAATAATCGGAGACTTTAACAACAAGGGATTTATTGAGAAAAAGCTGGGGCAATTGATAAAAGGCCGTCTGAAAAACCTTTCAGACGGCCTTTTTGTTTTTGAATTCTGTATGTGATTGAACTACTGAGCGAAACAGGAGTTAGCAGACTAAAATAGTAGAGTTATGAATTTAACATAATATAAATTATGTAGTTTTTCCCTATACCTAACAATCGCCGTTGTTTATTCCTATTTGTTAACTATTGGTTAATCTTAAAAGATTCCGTATAGTACTCCAATTTTTAGTATAAAATCAATAGGTTTTAAGCTGCTTAATTTACCACTTTTTCCCTGAATGGTGGAATAGGGCAGGGTAAAATGGTATTTTATCCCTTATTTCAACCGTTCAGACGGCCTTTTCCCCATTCATCCCATTCGCTTTACCATCGGTATTATCCCCGTTACCATACAGTGTTCATCGTCAGTCGGATATTACCCTTATGACCGCCCGCCAATCCTACCACCTCATCTTTGCCCGTTTTTTCCCCTCACTTTCAGTCCGCTCCTTCAGCGCATCAGAAGCAGTCAATACCGCTTACCGTGTCGAAATCACCGCCACCTCTACCGATTCCTCCCTGCCGCTGTCTTCCTACCTCAACCAGCGCGCAGCGTTTGAGATTCGTCCGCAGGAAGGCTTACTGTCGGAAGTAGTCAGTGCATTCGGGTCTGCTTCAGACGATCCCCCGGCGAAGCAATGGCAGGGCATTATCACCTCATGCGAGAAGTTGTCCGTTTCCAAGGATGAAACCGTTTACCGCTTTGTTTTAGAGCCGCGTTTCGCGGCAATGAAACATTTCCAAACCTCCCGGCTGTTCCAACACCAAACCGTCCCCGACATCGTTGCAGCGGTCTTCAAACACCACGGCTTCTCCGGTGTCGACTACCGTTTCCAAAAGAGCCGCAACTACAGCGTCCGCGAGTATGTGACCCAGTATCTCGAAAGCGACTTCGACTTTATCAACCGTCTGTGTGAAGAAGAAGGCATCTGGTATGCCTTCGAACAGCATGAACAACATGGCGACGTAGTCGTCTTCGGCGACAGTCCCGAGCACTATTTGCGCAGCCAAGGCTTACCCGTTTCCTACCGCCCCCATGCCGGATTGGAGAGTGTCGGTACCGAAGCACTGTTCAACTTAAGCATCTGCCACAACCCCATTGTCGAAGGCATACGCACGTCTGACTACAACTACCGCAGCGCCGATACCGACCTCTTTGCCGAAACCGACAACAAACAATCCGAAGAATCTGCCGACAATACCGTCTTATTGGGCAAACAGCAGCATTGGGGCCTTCATCCCAAAACCCCCGACGAAGCCCAAGTTCAGACGACCCTGTTGAACGAAGCCGTCCTCTGCCGCCAAACCGTCGCTGCCGGCAGCGGCAACGTCGTCTCCATGACGCCGATGAAGGTGTTCCAAACCGATGTCTCCTTCCCCGAAGCACCCGACGGCTGGCTGGTGCTCAGTATGGAACACAGCGGCAGCCGCGATACCGCCTACAGCCATACCTTTACCGCCATTCCCGCCCAACTCGCCTACCGTCCCGAACGCACCACCCCGCGTCCGCATATCGATGGTACCTTACCGGCACGGGTGACCGCGGCGGAAAACTGCACCTACGCCTACATCGACGACATGGGCCGCTACCGCGTCAAACTGCCGTTTGACCTGGACGAATGGAGTCCGGGCGGGGAAAGCCGTCCCGTCCGACTGGCCAAACCCTATGCCGGTCCCGAATACGGCATCCACTTCCCATTACACGAAGGCACCGAAGTGATGCTTTCCTTCGTCCAAGGCAACCCCGACCGTCCGTATATCTCCGGCGTCATGCACGACAGCGCCCACCCCGACCACATTCCTGCCGATTGGAATACAAGGAACGTCATCCGTACCTGGGCGAACAACAAACTGAGGATGGAAGACCAAAAAGGTCAGGAACACATCAAACTCGCCACCGACTACCAAAAATCCCAACTCAACCTCGGCCATATCGTCGACTCAAACCGCAACAAACGCGGAGAGAACGGAGAGGGCTTCGAACTCAGAACCGACGGTTGGGGTGCCGTACGGGCGGGTAAGGGCATACTCGTCAGTGCACAAAACCAAGATGCCGGCGGCAAAGTGCTGGATATGGATGATGCCATCGCACAAATCGAACAGGCACTCTCCCTCGCCAAAAGCCTGAACAAAGCCGCCCAAACCGCCGACAACCACAATACCGATGAAGAGACCCAAAGGGGCCGTCTGAAAGACGCCCTCAAAGACCTGAAAGAGGCCGGTTTGATCCAAACCGCCCCGGCCGGTATTGCCACCGCAACAGAGCAAAGCCAACTGCACACCGCCAATGAAAACATCCACCTCGTCAGCGGGGCAAACACCGACATTACCGCCGGCCAAAGCCTGACCGCCCATGCGGCAGAGAGCCTTAACCTGTTTGCGCAAAGCAGCGGCATCAAGATGCAGGCGAATCAGGGTAAAGTGGAAGTTCAGGCACAGAATGACGAGTTGCAGCTGAATGCCTTAAAGGATGCAACGTTAACCAGCAGCGCAGGGAAGATTACCATTGCGACGTGGGACGGCAGCCGCCTGCTACAGGAGTACCGCAAAGACCGTACCTACACCTATGTTTATACCGAAGACCGAAACTATGAACCCCTTGCCCAAATTACCACCTACAATGGCTCGGATAAGGCACGAGAAATCCTGTACTACCACAACGATCAAATCGGCATCCCGCGCGAGATGACCGATGAGGAAGGCAATATTGTTTGGAGCGGTGACTATAGCGGTTGGGGCAAACTGATCCGGGAGGAACGTCTGAAATCAGACATATACCAACCTATCCGCCTGCAGAATCAGCATTATGATGAAGAGACGGGGCTGCATTACAACTTCTTCCGTTACTATGACCCGGAGATTGGGCGGTTTACGCAGCAGGATCCGATTAAGCTAGAGGGAGGAGAAAATCTTTATACATTTTCGACAAATATACAAAATATGATGGACCCTTGGGGATTAAATGCTGTTGGCATAGCCAAAGGGGCATTATCTATGATTGCAATTGATACAATGACTCCAGACCCCACTGATGCGGCATTGCCTAAATGGATTGCATATGGGGTGCTTGGAGCTGCTGCAACGGGTGTCGTTGCATTATCGGAAAGCGATACATGCACAGGAAAATGCCAGGAAGAAAAAAAACGTAAGAAATGTTTAGATGCTACAGTAAACAACATTAAAATGGTTACAGCAAAAACATCTTATCTAACATTACAAAAAAGTGTTTCCATCCCTGCTGTTGCGAGATACACAGCATTGATTGAAAGAGGTAGTATTGCCCCTCCAGTTAAAATGGATGGAAATACTATTGTAGATGGTAACCATAAAATGGTAGCTGGATTATTGTGTAATCAAATACCTGCTAGTACCCCAGGAACTGCTCCATTATCTAAACCAAGAATACCTTTGAGAGACATACAACCAGACCCTATAGATTGGTGGTAATAAAAATGATATCTAATGACATTCAAGAATTACTTAAAAATATTACAAAGTCTCTAATTAAAATCGAAACAAAAGAATTAGATGTCTTAATTTCTAGACAGTTAACCCATATAGATAATATTGATTTTCACAGATACGAAATATCCCATAGGGAAATTAGAAGTCTCAAATTTTCTTTCTGTTCATTTCGTGGTGCTTTCATAAGCCATAGTTCCTTTACTAATTGTAATTTTATTAATTGTTCTTTTATTACGGCAATAGTTTGTAATACAAAATTTACTAATTGTACATTTATTAATTGTGTATTCAGATCAATGCATATACAAGATAATTTAATATCTAACTGCTCTTTTCAAAACTGCTATATAGAAGATAATATATTTTCTACAAATAAAACATAAGGGGCCGTACTAGATTAGCAGATATGTTACCCTCGAAAAAGGTCGTCTGAAACTGGATATACATCAACCCTTCCGTCTACAGAATCAGCATTATGATGAAGAGACGGGGCTGCATTACAACTTCTTCCGCTACTATGATTCGGAGATTGGGCGGTTTGTAAGTCAGGATCCGATTGGTTTGCATAAAAAGAAGCGTTGCTGTAATGGCGATCCTTGGCAAATCCACATTTAGGTAAAGGGGGGCTACACAGTATTTTATTGAAAACATGGATAAAATAAATATAAAATCAACCAATAAATTGATTAAATATGGTAAATGATATGAATAACTTACAAGTATCTATGAATCATAAAAAAATTGCGATAGATAATATAGTTATTGATTTTATGGAGAAATTTCCTAATAAATTAAAGGAGCTTTTTACACTTTCTGGAAACAGCTATGTATTTGATAGGGAAATCACATACCTAAGTGAAAAAGCAAATATAATAATCGTTATCTCTCATAAAATTGAAATTTATATTATATTTAAAGATTATGTTTATTTAGATAATACTATACTTAATTCGAAGATTATTCGTAGGTTTATTAAGAAATATCCTATTTGGGCTTCAAGTTATGAGCTTATCAACCCAATGAAATTAGAATTTAAGAATTCGAATATCGTATGGGATTATTTAAGTTTCACTTATGATGCAAAGCAAGCTGCAATAACTCTTTTGATCACTACATTAAATTAGCTAAATTCTTAAGAAATTCGTAGGTTTAGAATCGTATGATTAATTGATCATTGATCATCTGGGCACGCCGATTGCAGCACACAATGTAAAAGGTGAAGCCGTATGGACAGCCGAATACGAAGCATGGGGTAGAATCTGTAATGAAAACCGTTTCAGAAGGCCTCAAAGTCCACATTCTGTTCAGTATCATGGTGAAAAGAACAGGCTGCACTACAACCGTTTTATTACAACTAAAAGAACGCTGGATAAAATTAAAAGAACCAGGGATTTAACAACAAGGAATTTGTTGAGAAAAAGCTGGAGCATTTGATAAAAGGCCGTACAGGAATTATCAGACTGAAAAACCTTTCAGGCGGCCTTTTACTTTTGAATTTTGTAAGTGATTATACTACTGAGCGAAACAGGAGTTAGCAGACTAAAATACTAGCATTATGAATTTAACATAATATAAATTAATTTCCTTTTCCCTATTCTTCTATAAATTCCGCTGTTTTGTTCCTATATGTCAAATGAGAATTAATGATACTCAAGAGAGTGTGCTCATAGTACTCCAATTTTTAGTATAAAATCAATAGGTTTTAAGCTGCTTAATTTTACTGTGACTCTACCACTGAATTAATGAAGTTGCGGGCTGTTTTTTGCTTTTCAGACAACCTTATGGTTTAAAGAGGTCGTCTGAAACCCCAAAAAGCAGTAGGTAGGCTTGGTTAATAAATCAAATGCTTTAGAAAAATGAAACGGTTTGTTGGGTCTCAACCCAAGCTAGGCTTGCTCAAACAACTGCGTAAACAGGTGCATTTTGATGAAATTATGGCGGGGAGTTATATTTTGATGAGAAAAAAAGTCAATTCTACATGATGTTGAAAGCGGTTGCGAATAAGCAATCGTGAGACAAAATGGCAAGATGAACTCACCATTTTTTATGCTTGAACTATTTTCGCTAATAAAATCTCTTTTAGCCTGTCATACACCCACATTATCCGCTCCGCAACAATCGTTTGATATGGTCGATATAAATAAAGCTGCCATTTTTGCTTTTCAATTTCAGGGAAGAGTTCCACCAATTGACCATTTTTCAAATAGGGATCACAAACGCTGTTTATAAGATAAGAGCAAGAGCGTCCAGCTAGCGCAGATTGCAGTTCGCTTTGCACATCTGAAGCGAAAAAAATCGTGTGGTTTGGCATAAAGCGTTGTTCAGCGTTGATTTGCCATTGCCAAATGCGTTTCAGTTTGGGATCAATCAAACCACTCAGCGGATAATTTTGGGCTAAATCTTGCAAATCTTTAGGGAAATCTAACCGCTTGAGCAAAGCAGGGGAGGCGACAATTTTTTCCGAAAAAGTGCAGATATGCTGTGCCACCCAATCCAGCTCAGGTTCTTGGCAAATTCGCAAACCAATGTCAATTTGGTCATCCACACTTTTGAGCTTATCAATGCCCACCCGCCAATCAATCACAATGTCGGAGTAGGGCTCAAGTGCGGTCAATAATTCAAACAGAATTTCATCGTTATAAGGCATTGGCGGCAGGGTAATCCGCACCACACCTTGCATTGCTTTTTCTTTTACATTGTTTTTAGCAAATAGCCGTTCGCCTTCCGCCAAATATTGCGTCGCTTTCGGCAAAAATTGTTTGCCAAATTCAGTGAGCTTGATGTTTCGCGTGTTACGTTTGAACAAACTTTCACCTAATAAGGCTTCGAGATCGGCGATCATTCTTGTGACAACTTGAGGCGAAACGGCGAGCCGCTGAGCGGTTTCACGAAAATTAAAGGTTTCGGCAGCGGAGCAAAAATAGCGAAGGGCTTCTAGTTTATTCACCATTATTCCTTTTTTCAGAATAGTTTATTCTTGTTTTATTAATTTTCGAGTCAGAAAACTAGGGTTATACTGCATCTCGTTACAACAAACAACACTTTTTTAAATTCCCTTTTAATATAGGAGAACAACATGACAGATTTAAAAAAAACCTGTAGCAGACCGTGCAGAACACAATGCATTTTTTCCTTCAGAATACTCTTTGAGCCAATATGTAGCGAAAAAAACCGATTTTAACGGTTTCAAGTTTGATAAACCTTACACAGGTGGCAAACACAAAGTATTGATGGTGGCTTCTGACGAACGCTATTTAGAAATGAAAAATGGCAAATTATTCTCAACAGGTAATCACCCCGTAGAAACCTTGTTGCCCCTGTTGCACATTCACCATGCGGGATTTGAAATCGAAGTGGCGACCTTATCAGGTAACTCAGTCAAATTTGAAATGTGGGCGATGCCGACCGAAGATAAAGCGGTAACCGATTTATATGAAACTTACTTGCCAAAATTCAAAAATCCACACAAATTAGCCGATATTTTGGCGGAAGTCACCGCGGAAGATTCACCATACTTGGGCGTATTAATTCCAGGCGGTCACGCAGCATTACACGGCTTACCATTCAGCACCGACATGAAAGCAGTGCTAAACTGGGTATTTAAAAATGATAAATATATCATTAGTTTATGCCACGGCCCTGCTGCATTCTTAGCAGCAAGCATAGGCGAAAAACCTGAAGATTTCCCATTCAACGGCTATGAAATCTGCGTATTCCCAGATGCGTTAGACGAAGGTGCAAACGTGGATATCGGCTACATTCCGGGCAAATTACAATGGTTATTGGCAGAACGTTTAGAAGCTTTAGGCGTAAAAGTGTTGAATGAAGGCATTACCGGTCAAGTGAACAAAGATCGTAATGTGCTAACTGGTGACAGCCCGCTTGCTTCAAATAATCTTGGAATTTTAGCGGCAGATGAGTTGTTGAAAAAAGTAGCTAGCTTGGGTTGATTCATTCAATCTAGCTAGTCCAAACAAAAACAGTCCGCAACTTCAAAATGAAGTTGCGGACTGTTTTTTTGTTTTTCATCGGTGGTCTGAAAAATAATCATGGCGAAGCTATTTATAATGGCTGGTTCTACGATAGCGGTATCAACCAAGAAGGTTGGCGCGGTTGAAAACTGAGCGATTCACAAACCGCCGAGCCAAACGCACGCAATATCATGCTTTCCAAATGGTCGATGACGTATTACTTTATAAGGCCGAAGGCGCAGAAGAGTTCTCCCGTTTCTTTGCGATTCCAGGTTTGAACCACTGTGATGGCAGCGTCGATTTGCGCTTATTATAAGTAATTGTACTACTGAAGAAACAGGAGTTAGCAGACTAAAATAGTAGAGTTATTAATTTAACATAATATAAATTAAGGATGTTTTCCCTATTCCTACATCAAATTCGCTTTTTGTTCCTGATTGTTAACTGAGAGTTAATGATACTCTAGAGGGTAGGTCAATAATACTCCAATTTTTAGTATAAAATCAATAGGTTTAAAGAGAAATTTGGTGGTCCAATCATGCTGTCACTCTACAACTTGATTATTGGATAGTGGAGTAGGGTAGAGAGTAAGGAGCTTATCATGATACCAACCACCTTAACTCATAGACTGCTACTCTATCACTGATTGCGGGCTTAATGGAATAGGATGAGCTAGGATTTTAAATTACCTGAAACTGCCTTTCAGACTGCTTTCTTCCCGTTAATCCTTCCCCCTTTACCATCGACATCATGAAAGATACTATATCAAACTCATTGTCATACCTTAATTGCCGGCCAGTTTATCGCCAAGGAAAATTATGTTCCGCCGTATTTCACTGATCTCCACACTCCAGCGGCTATTTCTATATCCCTTCTAATAATGGCAAAGAGCCTGCCAACTGGAAGGAGAAAGAAAAAGAAATGCTCGACGGAATGGAGAAAAAATACTGCGCCGACTTCGTCAAAGGCTTGCGCGAACGGCAGGAATACGAAGTGCCGAACCAAAATGGCATCTGCCTGATCCGGGGCTTCATCGCCGACGACGGCAGTAAACCCTTTCAAGCAAACACCGGTGTACGCTTTGCCAGACAGACCGATATGCGGCTGGAAATACTGCATGGCGCGGTGCTGCAGCCGGGGGGGCAGCCCTGCTCGAACGCGACTTGGTTTCCGAAAAAAGCGCACTGGCAAAAATCTTTAAAATCACAGGCTACCGCACCATCCGTCAAGGCAAACTCAATATCAACGGCATGTCCGGTACGGAAAAGCTGATCAAATGGCAGGGCAATAAATATATGCTGATATGGGAACGGGACGGCGGCAATCCTCGCATCATGATGAAATTCGGCGCAGACAGGGCAGAAGGGACGAAACGCAGTGAAACCGAAATCCTCGCTATTTGGGACACCGTGCTGCCGACGTTGAAGCCGGTTGAGTAGAGATTAGACTGATAAACGCAGATACAGAATTGAACATATTCACTGAAAAGCACAAATTGCGCAAAGATTTACGGAAATTGCATTCCTTGTGTGAATTTTTACGCCCGAAGACCGACACTTCCCGATTGGACTGACCATCATGAACAAACCCCTCAAATACACCCTGATTGTCTTAGGCTGTCTGGCAGCAATGTTTATTTGGTTTCTCCTTTGGCTGCAATGCAATCCCATCCATATAGGCGGTGCAAATGGTCATGTTAAACCCGCGTATTGCAGCATAGGGGAAAAATGGCAAGAAAAACAACGGAAGAAGGAAACCATAAAAACTGTCGAAGAAATCAAAAAAAATCCCGAGTTTACCTGTGTGCATGAAAAACGCCCACCTCTATCCGAGGAAACACAGCAACTCTACAACTACGCGCTGCACCGTGATTTGAACCATATGTGGCCCGGCCAAAGGGGAGACGGTTTTTGGGATGAACTGTTGCCGTATTACCGCATTGCCGCCGCCAACGGCGACTATAAGGCAAACGTACGGCTGCAGTTCCTGCTCAGCGACGGCTGGACGAAGGTTCCCTATATTGAGGCTGAAACTGAAGTCCACAAATTGTATAAAATGCTGCACAAACAACTTCCAGCTACCGCCTACTATCTGCTCAAAGGCTATATCGAAGATGGCTACGGTGTCAGTACGCCCCCCGACAGCGAGCTGGCATTTTTACGCAAGGCTGCGGATATGGGCAGCAGGGAAGCGCAATATGTACTGGCGGAAAAAATAGCTTGGCTTGATGACGAACCGACGCGGGAGTTTAGGTTGGAATTGATGCGGAAAATCTATCAATGCGCCTCTGAACAGGGGCAGGGAGATGCCTCTGTTAATTTAGGGATTAATTTACAAGGGAGGAAAAGGTACAACGAAGCAGTAAAGACATTTCATCAAGGAGTCAAGAATGGAAACTCAATGTCGGCTAGCTTGATTTCTCAAGGTTTTGGAAGAGATAACGCAAATACTTCTGAAGGTACTTCATATTATTTAGACTTAAAATTTGACTTAGAACGCGCCCGTCGTTACGACATCATTAATACCTATCTTTCAGATTACGGATTCATGTCGCCGACCGTTCCTGATTTGGATGACATCGTCCCGCTACCGCCGGCACCTTTACCCGAATGGGACGGCAAAATTGCCTTTCAACGCTGGGTAGAGGGGAATGAGCCACCAAAACCCTCTGATGAACTGCTCAAGAAGCTGGCGGATAAAGCAGGAGTAGATGTTAAAACCGGGTTACCGTTATCCGAATAGCTAGGTACTGCACCTCCTGGCGTTTATTTTATCAATCTTGATTAATCAGATACGAATAAATGCAACTTTATCCCTATATACTGCTTCCCCTTTCCTTGTCCTCCTGCTTGCAGATAGATCCCAAACCGTCTGGCGATATCCCTGTTTCCGTCCGCAGCGTCAATTACAACGCCGATAGGGGCGTTACCTTCAGTCTTTACGATGTGGGCGGTGAAGCCGATCCGCAAATCAAGGAGAATCCGAACAACCCCATCGATATGGACGGTTATTATCCCGTTGGCGGTGACAATCTGACCACCCTTGCGGGAGGCGGCATTAATTGTTGTGTAAACCTTCCCGCCAAGTGGCGGCCGGATCTGAAATATACCGTTTTATGGCAGGAGGGGTCGGGGGCGATTGACGACGAGACGACGTACCGTTATACGGCGCAGTTGCCTGAATATACGAAACCCGAAGACATTACGGTAGCGTTTTATCCGAACCATCAGGTGGAATTCGTATTAGGTAGCGCAATGGCTGGCGAGGCAGGATGGAAGGGGCGTGAGAAGGCAGATCCGCTGACGGCATGTATGGCAAAGAACGAGAAGAAGTTCTGCTATATGTATTTACCACATTATGAGAATGTGGATGATCAGTTTGCGGAACGTCGCCGTATTGCTTGTCGAAGTGTTTTTGCAGGGAAAGAGCCAAAATTTTTGATTATCAACAAGCAAGAATGTTTAGATTGGGAAAAAAGATGTTTGGCAGGTCTTGAATATCAGGAAATTTCCGATAAGGAAATGTGTAGAATCAACTGGCGTTCGCCTGAATATGGAGAATAAAACTAGATGGCACAAATTGCTTATTGAAATAACCAGAGACTTTAACAAAGAAAGACTTGTTGAGAAAGGGCTGGGGAATATAAACAACGAGGCCGTCTGAAAAACCTTTCTGACGGCCTTTTACTTTTGAGTTTTGTAAGTGATTGAACTACTGAGAGAAACAGGAGTTAGCAGACTAAAATACTAGTATTATGAATTTAACATAATATAAATTAATTTCCTTTTCCCTATTCTTCTACAAATTCCGCTGTTTTGTTCCTATATGTCAAATGAGAATTAATGATACTCAAGAGAGTGTGCTCATAGTACTCCAATTTTTAGTATCAAATCAATAGGTTTTAAGCTGCTTAATTTTACTGTAACTCTACCACTGAATTAATGAGTGATGGAATAGTGTCTAGGGAAAATAGCTTCTACTATACTAAGTACCTCCAACTTCTTTGAGATAAGTACCTTAGCAGTTTATAAATACCATTACAAACAAATGCTAACGGAAGAGTAGGGCAGTAGCTAGCACTAGCCCAGTAACTGTGAACAGTAATTAAGCTGATGTAACGATGTGATTAAAAATCCATAAGTAGAACAATATTTAGCAGACTACCAAGCACACTTGGAAAAAGTGTTCGGCTAATAGCAAAAAAGGTAGGTAAAAATGCCCACCTTTTTTATTATCGTGGAATAGTTGTAATCATTGTAAATGAGCCACATTGTTAAGCTGCTCAATATGAAAACCGCTTTCACTATTGTATTTCACGATACTGATCGAAGTATTCAACAATGACACGGATTTACCCTCATCACGATGATTTTCCCAAGTCGCTCCGCCTAGTAAGGATAATAAAAGCCGCAAGGTATGGCCATGCGATACCACTAAAATATTGGCTCCCGATTGATGTACCTTAATGATATCGTAAAGGGCGGCCATTGCACGTACTGCTAATTGTTCAAAGGTTTCGCCACCATTACTTAATGCTTTATAAGCTGCCGGGTCAGTGATTAATTGTTTGAATTCGGTTAGCGTACGCAGGTCAGCGATTTGCATACCTTCCCAACTTCCAAAAGATTGCTCATTTAATCCACAGTGTTGAAAAAGAGGGATGGGACGCTGGCCGATAATATGGCCAGCCGTATCAATGGCACGTTGTAAAATGCTGGAATAAGCAGCGGTAAATTCTACTTGTTGTAGCGCTACGCCGGTTTTCTGAGCTCCTGCAATTCCTTGTTCGGTCAGTGGTGAATTGCCGGATCCCTGTAAAAGTCCTTGTTCATTCCATTGGGTACGGCCATGGCGAATAAAATAAAAAGTGAGTTGTTTTGACATCATAGTTCCTTGGAGAAGGGGAAGTATAGGGTATAACTAACTTATGATGCAAAGGCCGTCTGAAACGATAATTTCAGACGGCCTTTTTACTTTAACGTGTGCCGTTTAGATACGGTCGTGCCTGGAGGATGACAAGCTTACCATTGTCAAACGCCCATTCGATGTCCTGCTCACCATTAGCAAATAGCTGTTTGATTTGTTGGCCGGTTTGGTCAAGGCGACGTATTTGTTCTTGATTCATCACATTGCCACTGGTTACAAACACCTCCCGTATTCCACCGTTTTTATCCAGTTGCAGCGCTGTGGTTTCATTAGAGGAGCTGAGACGTTGTACAGAATCATTGCGACGGTTATAGACTACCTGTTCGGCTACCCGTTTACCTTCAACGACACGAATACCCAGTCCACGTTTGGCGGCAATGTAGGCGCTGTTTTTCTGAGCAATATCATAAGGATTGATGGTAACCAATACGCCGGAGAGATCTGCATTGATGCTTTGTTGTACGAAGACACTCATTTTCACGCTATCGTGAGGCAGTCCGGCAATACGGCGGGCTTCGTATGCGCTGTAATTGAAAACGGAGGCCCAAGATTGCTTCACTGCTTTGGCCAACGCGTTTTCATCGGTAACATTTGGTACGGTGGTGTACAGCCCTGCGCCGCTGAAATTGGGCAGGTCTTCGGAATTAGAGGAGCTGCGGACAAACACGCCTTTGCTGTTTAATTGATTGCGCCATTGTTCAGCCCATCTATGTTTCCATTCTGACGGGATTTCGGCATCGGTAATTTTTTTCTGCAGTGTGAGTAAAGCAGTGCGGCGCTTGCGGTTGTCTCCATCACTTTGTGTTTCGATGTGTGCCAGTGTTGTCGCGTTAATACCCAGCCTATCCATCATGGCTTGATAGTAGGCAAACGGAATGCAGAATCCGTCAGGAACGTTGCTGTTTGCAATATGGGCGCGGATATGACCGAGGTTGGCAGCCTTACTGCCGCAGTAACGGCTGTCATCACGGCGTAGGTTTGCCAAAGCCCGAAGGCTGTAATCGGAAACATCAGGTTGGGGCAGGGTAAGGCCGTCTGAAAAGCTTTTGCTGGTAGTGTTCCGGTTGGTTTGGACAATTCGGTATTGCTTAGCAGTCGCTTCAAATTCGATACGACGGCCAATATATGGGGCTAGGATTTTTTCTGCGTCTTTAAGGTAAATATTGGGAATCCCCCAACCGCGTGCCAGTACATTCACATGCGATAGTGCAGTGGATGGTTTTTCACTGATAATCCCCGCCACAGGGGGCAACTCTAGGGGAACCTCTTTCAAAATAATAATATCGTCGGCGCCGACATTATAAAGATCATCTTCTTTGGCAATAACGCGTAATGTGCCTATCGCTTTACCTTGGTTTAGAGGCAGGTAGGGGAAATTCTTAATCAAACTTTCTTGGGTAATAAAAGGAACTTTGCTTTGCTCGGCAACGGTTTCCTGCCATAAAGAATTGGTTTTATACCGCAACGGAGCGTAGAAACTGTCTTTCAGACGGCCTGCCGCCAATTTCAACAAATCAGGCGTGATTTTGTCTCCTTCCCAAAACTCATAAACATATTCCTGAGTACTATTTTGCCAACTGATAGTACCAAACAGATAATGCCGATTAGGACTACGGTATTGTTGATTCAATTCAGTTTTTGACAGCATGGGTTTCAAGATAGTAGCCAGATAGTGTTCATGCAGCCGAAATTTGGGAGTATTGATGTAGTCGGTACGGCCGTCGTCTTCACGATCGATGAGGAAAAGGATATGAGGAATTTCATATTCGTTCCCTTGCTCATAGATACGCGAAAGTAAGTCAAAATCGGCTTGGCTTTTGATTGCAGATAACGCAGGAATTTGTGTTTTAACTGGAGTGGCTTCAGTTTGACGCTTTTCAGACTCGTAATAAGAAGGCTTACGCGCCGTTGGTGCAGCCGTATCGACTGTCTCAGCCTCAGGACGGCACGCTGAAAGTAAAAACAATATTGGGAGGTAAAAAGCAGGTTTCATGATGTTGTTGGTTATCCAAATCAGATAAAAAGAAATATACCTATTGTAAAAATCTAAATCAAACTGTTTGTTGCCTGGATAAATCAGTTTTATCAAAGGCCGTTTGAAACGTGATTTCAGACGGCCTATCTAAATGGTGTTTTTAAGATAAATTTGGCAATTCTGTTTTGCAGTAACTGTATTACTGCTTTACTGAATAGTGGAGGAATAGGGCAGGGGGAAATGTCTCTTTATCCCTTATTTCAACCGTTCAGACGGCCTTTTTCCCATTCATCCCATTCGCTTTACCATCGGTATTATCCCCGTTACCATACAGTGTTCATCGTCAGTCGGATATTACCCTTATGACCGCCCGCCAATCCTACCACCTCATCTTTGCCCGTTTTTTCCCCTCACTTTCAGTCCGCTCCTTCAGCGCATCAGAAGCAGTCAATACCGCTTACCGTGTCGAAATCACCGCCACCTCTACCGATTCCTCCCTGCCGCTGTCTTCCTACCTCAACCAGCGCGCAGCGTTTGAGATTCGTCCGCAGGAAGGCTTACTGTCGGAAGTAGTCAGTGCATTCGGGTCTGCTTCAGACGATCCCCCGGCGAAGCAATGGCAGGGCATTATCACCTCATGCGAGAAGTTGTCCGTTTCCAAGGATGAAACCGTTTACCGCTTTGTTTTAGAGCCGCGTTTCGCGGCAATGAAACATTTCCAAACCTCCCGGCTGTTCCAACACCAAACCGTCCCCGACATCGTTGCAGCGGTCTTCAAACACCACGGCTTCTCCGGTGTCGACTACCGTTTCCAAAAGAGCCGCAACTACAGCGTCCGCGAGTATGTGACCCAGTATCTCGAAAGCGACTTCGACTTTATCAACCGTCTGTGTGAAGAAGAAGGCATCTGGTATGCCTTCGAACAGCATGAACAACATGGCGACGTAGTCGTCTTCGGCGACAGTCCCGAGCACTATTTGCGCAGCCAAGGCTTACCCGTTTCCTACCGCCCCCATGCCGGATTGGAGAGTGTCGGTACCGAAGCACTGTTCAACTTAAGCATCTGCCACAACCCCATTGTCGAAGGCATACGCACGTCTGACTACAACTACCGCAGCGCCGATACCGACCTCTTTGCCGAAACCGACAACAAACAATCCGAAGAATCTGCCGACAATACCGTCTTATTGGGCAAACAGCAGCATTGGGGCCTTCATCCCAAAACCCCCGACGAAGCCCAAGTTCAGACGACCCTGTTGAACGAAGCCGTCCTCTGCCGCCAAACCGTCGCTGCCGGCAGCGGCAACGTCGTCTCCATGACGCCGATGAAGGTGTTCCAAACCGATGTCTCCTTCCCCGAAGCACCCGACGGCTGGCTGGTGCTCAGTATGGAACACAGCGGCAGCCGCGATACCGCCTACAGCCATACCTTTACCGCCATTCCCGCCCAACTCGCCTACCGTCCCGAACGCACCACCCCGCGTCCGCATATCGATGGTACCTTACCGGCACGGGTGACCGCGGCGGAAAACTGCACCTACGCCTACATCGACGACATGGGCCGCTACCGCGTCAAACTGCCGTTTGACCTGGACGAATGGAGTCCGGGCGGGGAAAGCCGTCCCGTCCGACTGGCCAAACCCTATGCCGGTCCCGAATACGGCATCCACTTCCCATTACACGAAGGCACCGAAGTGATGCTTTCCTTCGTCCAAGGCAACCCCGACCGTCCGTATATCTCCGGCGTCATGCACGACAGCGCCCACCCCGACCACATTCCTGCCGATTGGAATACAAGGAACGTCATCCGTACCTGGGCGAACAACAAACTGAGGATGGAAGACCAAAAAGGTCAGGAACACATCAAACTCGCCACCGACTACCAAAAATCCCAACTCAACCTCGGCCATATCGTCGACTCAAACCGCAACAAACGCGGAGAGAACGGAGAGGGCTTCGAACTCAGAACCGACGGTTGGGGTGCCGTACGGGCGGGTAAGGGCATACTCGTCAGTGCACAAAACCAAGATGCCGGCGGCAAAGTGCTGGATATGGATGATGCCATCGCACAAATCGAACAGGCACTCTCCCTCGCCAAAAGCCTGAACAAAGCCGCCCAAACCGCCGACAACCACAATACCGATGAAGAAACCCAAAGGGGCCGTCTGAAAGACGCCCTCAAAGACCTGAAAGAGGCCGGTTTGATCCAAACCGCCCCGGCCGGTATTGCCACCGCAACAGAGCAAAGCCAACTGCACACCGCCAATGAAAACATCCACCTCGTCAGCGGGGCAAACACCGACATTACCGCCGGCCAAAGCCTGACCGCCCATGCGGCAGAGAGCCTTAACCTGTTTGCGCAAAGCAGCGGCATCAAGGTGCAGGCTAATCAGGGTGCAGTCACTGTACAGGCACAGAATGACGAGTTGCAGCTGAATGCTTTGAAGGACGCAACGTTAACCAGCAGCGCAGGAAAAATCACCATAGCGGCGAAGGAGGAGGTTCTGATTACCTGCAAAGGGGCGTATATCAAGTTGAGTAACGGGGAGGTTGAGATCGGGAGTCCGAAGGTGGTGCGGGTGAGGGCGCCGTTGGTGGTGAGTGGGGCTTCATCAATGGATATGACACATCCGTCATGGCCGAAAACTTTGCCGAAGCGACCGATGAAAATTAAACTGCAACAATCGCCACATTCACAAAATTCCTATATTGGTATGCCTTATACGTTATATGCAGATGGTGTAGAAATTCAAAAAGGGATTATTGGTAAAAATGGCATAGATTGGGAGCGGGAAATCGGTATTCAAAAATATAAAGTCGTATTGGCTGATAAAAGAGAGTTTTTGATTCCCATGGTTAATGAGTATGAGGAAAATACAAGTAAAAATAAAGATAGCAATCAGGGTTTTCATCCGTACGAAGACTCCAGTTCGGGTACCGCAATTGAAAATGCAAAAAAATATGCCCTTCTTATCAGGGAAGAATCTAAAAATATTGATGATGAAGATAAATAGTTAAGCAGAGCTTCAACAAAATTTTCTGTTTTGTCAGATTTGTATAACAGACCTAGCTACTTTCTTGAAAAAGGATAGAAAAATTATGTCTTTTGAAACGGATAGACCCCAGAAATTCACCGCTCCATTATGCGAGAAGGACAAGCGTGTCCAATTATCATCTTCGGTTTTTCTGCATGGGAAAGCAGCACAATATCCTATATCGGAATCAACATTTAAACCGCTGGTCAATGGAGAAAAAGCTTTCGGTGAAGTGTACGAGCGTATCAGTAACGCTAAGAAATCAATAGAAATCACCTGTTGGGGCTTCCAGCCTTCGATGTATTTTAAACGGAATGGCAGTGAGCCTCCCATAGGCGAACTACTGGCTAAAAAAGCCGTTGAGAATGTGAAAGTCAAAATCATGTGCTGGCAGACTGCGGCAGGGGTTGAGAAACTTGGTGGGGAGGACAACACCCCGGGGAGAAGCATGCCTGCCAAGCTGCACGAGGTTAATATTTTGCCGCATTTGTTGGAATTCTTGAAATCGGATGCCGTCTCCATACAGGATTTCGAAAACTTTGTAACACGGTATGAAGACGCATTTATCGGCTCAAGCGCACAACTTGGCTATACCGGGAAACAAGCCCACTATGACTGGGCATGGCATCTGCTTAATTCTGCCGAAATGGATGATGCTTACTACCATAGCTCCTGCAAAAAACTGCTGCAAACCAAGTGCAGGATAGCTCCTATAGTGCAAACAATGGTAGTAAAGCAGGAAGCCGATCGTGCAAAGGAAGATTTTTTTCACAAATTAATCCCTTCTTCAGTGAAACAGGCTTTTGAAGATTTATTAAAGAACGGATCGAACCTTGCAGAAGCAAGCTTTGAGATTTTGGCCAATCTATATAACCACTTCGATTCTCCCGTGCTTGGAAAAATATATACGGATTTACCTATAAAGGCCGATGATAATTTTAATAGTGGCACGGAATTCCGTCGGAGGATACACAAACAGGTAAGTAATTATCTGGATAAAATATTTTCCCCTTGGAACGGCATATCTTATGATGCTCCCTCGAGTTTCATTCGTAATTATCTATTTTGCATCAGTTACGCCTTCCTGAAAAAATACCGCTCGGAATTTCCCTATACTTACCATCTTTTTTCCACCGGTCTTTCTGAAAGCGCGAGAGAGGGTTTGGAATACAACCCTTCTAAAGGTATGGAGCTGGATATGGCTACGGATACTGCCGAATCCCAATGCCTGAATCATGACGATACCGACTCGGAAATACCCGACGTCACACCAATCGACAACGCCACATCAGTGGAGGTATCCGTTAACGGTTCACCTGCGCTCACCCCTTCAAAGGTCATACTATCCTTCAAATCTCGCCTCATCCCGCCTGAAGACATACGCGCGAAGGAAGGCCGTCTGAAAGATGGCGGTATTAGCAGACTGACAAAAGACGTATATGCTATTTTCCCGTCGCATCACCAAAAAACCGTTTTAATTGATTATGAAGCCCCTAAAATCGCTGTCGGTTTTGTAATGGGACACAACATGCTCGAAGCCTACTGGGATACCTCTAAGCACGGTAGACGGGGCAAATCGCCTAATACCGGTGCATTTTTTCCCATTCCGCGTCAAGATGTTTCCAGTATAGTGAGTGGGGAGGTGCTGCATGATTTAAACGACAATTTCATTAAATCATGGGAAAAAATTGCCCCCGAAGATGCGGATTTCGTTGCCGCCCGCAAAAAAATTTCCCGCAAAGCCTACCGACCCAATGCAAAACTGGGTACGAAGATGATGGCCCAGATTGTCCGCACCCAGCCCGAGAAGGAATTCGACCGTGAAGAAGTCATGGCACTATACGGGCAGCTGGTCAAGCGCAGTTGCGCTTACCTGTATTTTGAGAACCAGTATTTCCGTTGGCCGCCGTTGGCGGATGCCCTTAGGGAATGGGGAAAGACCTTGATAGAATGCGGGCGCAAAGAACCACTTTGTATCTTTGCCGTAACCAACACCAGCAATGAAGGGCTGGGGGCCGGTCGCATCAATACCGACCGTATGCTCGCACGGCTCGGTCGCCGGGATGTCATGCCCGGAGTCGGCAAAGCCAGGCTGACGCAGAAATTGAAACAACAGGCAGAAGACCTGTCCGACCAACTGCCCAATAATTGGTTCGGCTTAAGGGAAGACACGCCCCAAGAAGCCCGGATGCGCCGCCAAAAACAGGAAGCGGAACAATTGCGGCAGGAACTCGACCGACTGAGTCTTGAAAAAGACGCAGACTTGGACAAACTCAGGCAGATTTTGAAAAAAGACCTGGCCTCAGAGGGATTGGCCGTACACGTCTGCCGTCTGGTCAGCACTGAAGTGCGCGAACGCGATGCCGATCCGAAAAACGGCAGCAATAACGCACAGGAAATCTATATCCACGCCAAAGTCGCCATAGCCGATGATGCCTACCTGACACTGGGATCGAGCAACATCAACACCCGCAGCATGCAGATAGACAGCGAATTGAATATCGCCACCGAACACGGGGATACCGCCCGCAAACTGCGTCAAGAGCTGTGGGGCATCCACACCGGCGGCAATGCCGGTTTGAATCCGGCGGGACACCTGAACGATCCGAAGGAGGTAAAAAAATTGTTTAGAAAATGGGATAAAGCAATGAAAAAAAACAAAGAGTCATTTAGAAAATCCGCTCCCTTGACCATGTCCTTGCTCGAATTCGAAATGCTCGACCCCTCGGTAACGCCGTACAAATACGATTTGGATTGAACCATGACCAAAGCCATCAGCCTTATCCTGGCCGCTGTCCTTTTGGCTGCCTGTACCCCGAACCCGCCCGCAAAGGAAGAACGCATGAGTACCGACAAATGGGAAAAAATGGACATCGTCCTGACCACCGAAACCTATCCGCCGCTGCCCGAAGAAGCCGACACCCTCTACCGCTACGCCCTCTGGCACGACATCAACACCCGCAGAAAACCCAGCACCCGCCACAAACTGCTGCCCTACCTGCGCTATTACCGCATTGCCGCCGCCAACGGCCACTGGCAGGCCAACAAAACCCTGCAGCACATCCTGATGTACAACGAAGATGTCGATATCCCCGACCGCAGGGACGAAGGCGTCGCCCTGAACGAACTGCTGGCGCAACAGCTGCCCGCCACCGCCGATTTATGGTGGAGTACCTACATCCTGTTCGGCTACGGGCCCAAACACGACAAAGGCGATGCCGCCGCCTACCTGCGCCGTGCCGCCGACCGCGGCAACCCCGAAGCGATGTACATGATTGCCGAACTTCTGTCGGATCAGGCGGTCAGGCTGCCGGAAGGCGAAGAGCGGCGCAAGTTGCTGGATTTGAGCGACAAGTTCTACCGCTATTCCGCCGACAAAATCCACCGCTTCCCCAGCGGGAAGGGAGGGGAACAAGCCAGTATCACAGCAACTGTGATCCAACACAATGCGGAAGACGCCATGTTTTACGCCCAGCAGTCCCTCCGAGGCGGCACCTATCAGGGGGCGGTAATCCTTCAGTCGATCTTTGAAGGTGAGGAGAAAGAACTTTCCGTCAAGCCCGACCAAGAGCGGGCGCACCGTTATGAAGTCATCAGTGATTATCTCTTTACCACATTCGAAGTCTATCCCGAAGCCACGGTAGAGGAAATCGACGACATCGTACCGCTGCCGCCCGCGCCGCTGCCCGCCTGGGATGGCAAACTCAACATCCAGCGTTTCGTGGAAGGCAAAGAGCCGCCCAAGCCCGCCGAAGAACTGGTAGAAAAACTGGCCGCCGCCAAAGGCCTGGACCCCGCCACCGGCCTGCCGCTGCCGAAAAAAGAAACCGCCCGCCGCTGGTGGAACTGGTGGGATTAAAGCCGAAGGCCGTCTGAAAAACTTTCAGACGGCCTCCACTACATTAAGGGAAAAAAGGAGAAAACCATGCAGAAATTCCTCATTGCGCTATTCGCCATCCTTTTGGCTGCCTGTACCCCGAACCCGCCCGCAAAGGAAGAACGCATGAGTACCGACAAATGGGAAAAAATGGACATCGTCCTGACCACCGAAACCTATCCGCCGCTGCCCGAAGAAGCCGACACCCTCTACCGCTACGCCCTCTGGCACGACATCAACACCCGCAGAAAACCCAGCACCCGCCACAAACTGCTGCCCTACCTGCGCTATTACCGCATCGCCGCCGCCAACGGCCACTGGCAGGCCAACAAAACCCTGCAGCACATCCTGATGTACAACGAAGATGTCGACATCCCCGGCCGCAGGGACGAAGGCGTCGCCCTGAACGAACTGCTGGCGCAACAGCTGCCCGCCACCGCCGATTTATGGTGGAGTACCTACATCCTGTTCGGCTACGGGCCCAAACACGACAAAGGCGATGCCGCCGCCTACCTGCGCCGTGCCGCCGACCGCGGCAACCCCGAAGCGATGTACATGATTGCCGAGCTTCTGTCGGATCAGGCGGTCAGGCTGCCGGAAGGTGAAGAGCGGCGCAAGTTGCTGGATTTGAGCGACAAGTTCTACCGCTATTCCGCCGACAAAATCCACCGCTTCCCCAGCGGGAAGGGCGGGGAACAAGCCAGCATCACAGCAACTGTGATCCAACACAATGCGGAAGACGCCATGTTTTACGCCCAGCAGTCCCTCCGAGGCGGCGCATATCAGGGCGCGGTAAGCCTCAGGTTGATCTTTGGAGGTATAGAGAAGGAACTTGCCGTCAAGCCCGACCAAGAGCGGGCGCGCCGTTATAAAATAATAGACCGCTACCTGTCCACCACATTCGAAGTCTATCCCGAAGCCACGGTAGAGGAAATCGACGACATCGTACCGCTGCCGCCCGCGCCGCTGCCCGCATGGGACGGCAAACTCAACATCCAGCGCTTCGTAGAAGGCGAAGAGCCGCCCAAGCCCGCCGAAGAACTGGTAGAAAAACTGGCCGCCGCCAAAGGCCTGGACCCCGCCACCGGCCTGCCGCTGCCGAAAAAAGAAACCGCCCGCCGCTGGTGGAACTGGTGGGATTAAAGCCGAAGGCCGTCTGAATAGGCGGCAGCCGCGACAGCGCCTACAGCCACACCTTTACCGCCATACCCGCCCAACACACCTTCTATCCCGAACGCACCACCCCGCGTCCCCACATCGTCGACACACTGCCCGCACGGGTAACCGCGGCGGAGAACTGCACCTATGCCTATATCGACGATATGGGCCGCTACCGGGTCAAACTGCCGTTTGATTTGGACGAATGGAGTCCCGGCGGCGAAAGCCGTCCCGTCCGGCTGGCCAAACCCTATGCCGGTCCCGAATACGGCATCCACTTTCCCTTACACGAAGGCACAGAAGTGATGCTGTCCTTCGTACAGGGCAACCCCGACCGTCCGTATATCTCCGGCGTCATGCACGACAGCGCCCATCCCGACCATATCCCAGCCGACTGGAACACCCGCAACGTCATCCGTACTTGGGCGAACAACAAACTCAGGATGGAAGACCTGCAAGGCCAGGAACACATCAAACTTGCCACCGACTATCAGAAATCTCAACTCAACCTCGGCCATATCGTCGACTCAAATCGTGATAAACGCGGAGAGAACGGCGAAGGCTTCGAACTCAGAACCGACGGTTGGGGTGCCGTACGGGCAGGTAAGGGCATACTCGTCAGCGCACAAAACCAGGATGCCAACGGCAAAGTACTGGATATGGACGATGCCATCGCTCAGATCGAACAAGCACTCTCCCTGGCCAAAAGCCTGAACAAAGCCGCCCAAACGGCCAACAACCACAACACCGATGAAGAAACCCAAAGGGGCCGTCTGAAAGACGCCCTCAAAGACCTGAAAGAGGCCGGTTTGATCCAAACCGCCCCGGCCGGTATTGCCACCGCAACAGAGCAAAGCCAACTGCACACCGCCGGTGAAAACATCCACATTGTCAGCGGGACAAACACCGACATTACCGCCGGCCAAAGCCTGACCGCCCATGCGGTAGAGAGCCTTAACCTGTTTGCCCAAAGCAGCGGCATCAAAGTGCAGGCCAATCAGGGTGCAGTCACTGTACAGGCACAGAATGACGAATTGCAGCTGAATGCCTTAAAGGATGCAACGTTAACCAGCAGTGCAGGTAAAGTCACCATTGCGACGAAGGAAGAGGTTCTGATCACCTGCAAAGGGGCGTATATCAAACTGAGCAACGGGGAGGTTGAGATCGGGAGTCCGAAGGTGGTGCGGGTGAGGGCACCGATGGAGGTGACGGTGCCTAAACAGATTAATCACTTTATACCTGCTATGAATCAAAAATCCCCAACCTGGCTGGCGTTCCAATACCTAGACAGCGATATGCAGCCCATACCATCCGTGAAATATAAGGCTTATTTCAAACAGGGGAAATAGTAAAGGGAACAACTGATGAAAACGGTTTTTACGAATTTGATAATCCCCCATCCGATATCGTGGATTTAGTCATTGAAAATCAACCTATCAAACCATCAAATGACGGTATTGGTGATTTTTTGGATGCAGTCATCTTTAAAAAAGGGAAAAAACACAATGGCTGATTCACTAATAGAACGTTGCAACAATTTTTTTACATGTGTTTATAATGATTTATCCAATGCTGCTAAACAAGGAAGCAAATGGGTATCATCAAACTTTGATAGTATGATCGACAGAGTTACCTGGATTTGGGGGGTACTGAAAGGGGATTGGGACGGAGAGAGAAGCGACAGTCAGATTATCGCTGATGCAGTATTGGGATTCGTCCCCTACGTAGGTCAAGTATTGGATATACGGGATTTGGCTGCCTGCATCTATTCACTCACAAACGACAAGGACAGAACCCCGACTCATCATGGGTTGCATTGACACTGGCAATATTCGGCACTATACCCGGTGCAGGCGATGTTGCCAAAGCTGCTTTAAAAATCATCCTTCTGAAAATCAGGAAAATGGGGGTGAACAATGTCGGCAGGGCGGTACAGGCTGCTTTGATGCCGATACGAAGGTTACTCAGGGACGAACAGCTGGTTAAACTCGTCGGCAGCCAAAGGCTGCAAAACGTTTACCGTATCATGGCTAATTGGTGCAGGACTAAGGCAAAGTCTTTAGCGGTTCAAGACATTATTAATCGTTGGAAGGCTTTAAACAAAATACTTGCGGATGAGGTGATAGGCAGGCTGTCAAAAGTCGAATATGCCCTGCCTAACGGAGCCATGTCCGATTTGCGCCACCTGCTTGCAGAATCGCAACGTTTGCAAAATCAGGCAGTAAGATCGCTGCAAAGTGCCGTAGACGAAGTAAAGGTCACCCTGAACGGGATTGCGGATGCTTTGGAAAAAGAGGCAGGCGGTTTGCAGGCGGCAAGGGTGGGGAACAAAACGCCGGTTCGACTGAAGAGGCACGACCCGAATATCGTCCGCGGCTGGAATAATGCCAAAAAAGGACTGTACGGGGAATTGATCAGCGACGAATACATGGTAAATAAGGGGTTCAAAAACCTGCTTCCCGATAACCGCCGGGTGCGCAGTTTGGAAGACGCGCCCAAAGGTCGCGGGATAGACGGTATATACGGTAATCCTAATCCGCCGCCGCCGTATGTGGTAACAGAAACAAAATTTCGAACGGATGCAGATCAGTATGTGGACAGAGACGGGACGCTGACGAAGGCGAAGAGTCCCTTAGGCTTGCTCGGCAATACAAAAAGTAGTGGAAGACAGATGAGCGATCAATGGGTTAATGATAGATTAGAGAAGGAAATTGGGGATAAGGCAAGGGATGTCCGTCAGGGTGGTTATGAAAAATGGCTGATGATAGTCGGGCCGGACGGCAAAATAGAAGCCATCCATAAACTCAACCCGGGTGCAACTGGAATCAAACAGACAGTCAAACCTTAAGAAGGAAAAACAATGTGCGAATTTGAAAAAAACAAACGGGCTATTTATCTGACAGAAAGAAATTTTCTTCATAGGAAAAAATTTTTTGAAGAAGATTTACAGGAAGATGTTTTTTCAATCAAAACACCCCAATGGATCTTAGATGACCCCGATTATGGGCAGAGGCGTTATCACCGCGGCTTGAGTTGGAATCAAATATCAACCGCCATGCGTTACTGCCAACTCCTCTATTCTGCAGGCCTTCCCATGCCCGAAGTCGTTTCCGCCACCCATGACATGCTCGAACGCTTCCACAAGCATTTCGACATTGATTTTCCCGAAGACAAGCTGCAACTGTGGGAAGCCGATTCCTATGCCTACATCCTTTGGCTGCTGGGTCTGGCCGTATTGTCCAACCATAAAGAAAGCCTCAACCGCATCCCCGGCTGGCTTTCACCCGATTTGGATGAAAATGGAGAGCGCATCCTTGGCGGGGCCCCGCTGGTGGATGCACCGATGAAGGCATTGCTGGATTTGGTCGGTTATCGGGGCAGGGTTCAGGTCAATCCCGAACCGTTTTTTCCAAAAAGCGTTTATATGCTGATACCCGACATCATCAATCCGCCCAAGAATCCCGACAATCCGTTTGAATCTTTGGCGATCCCTCGCGGCAGGCTGCTGCGGGACTATCTGAAAGGCTGGTACAAAACCAATAAGGATACTTATTGGTATGACTACCATAAAGTCAGGGATGGAGAATTGTTCTTCGGCTACTGGGCATTCGAAACCGCCATTTTTACCCTGCTGCTTCATGCAGATATGGAAGGTCGACCCTTAAAGGCAATGGGTTTTTATCCGAAGGACTATATCGAATATGCCCGCAAACACGGGTTTGCGGTATTGGACGGCATATAGGATGGCAATGGGAAAGGCCGTCTGAAAAACACTTTCAGACGGTCTAAAATATTCGACCTCTACATTGGATCAAACATGCCTCCTCAAGAACAAAAAAACCGTTTGAACGACATTATATTTCATGCACAGCGTTGCGAACTATACGACGACGAACACAGACTGTATGCCAAGATGGGGCTGGGCATTACTATATATTTCTACGGCGGCGGGAGTGAAAGCGGGCAGCGGAAGTGGATGTGTTCAAAAGATATCAAGCGCAATATAGCAAGTATCTGAACGGTTTGTTCTTTGAAGAACATCAAAGATTTGTCAAATTTAGTGCCGCACAATTTCAAAAAAGTATGGAGAAAAGCCAAAAAACAGCCCAACGGGATGAAAGATTAGAAGCCCATATCAGTTCGGAACGAAAAAGCGATTATGCCCGGACTACCATTGCTCCACTCTAACCACATCTCCAACAGGAGAACTCGAATACAACTTCCTCAGCTATTTAAGTTTGACCTTCCCCATCGATTGGTTGAAAGATGAAAACAAACGGACGGAATTTGAAGAATGGGTGGATTACCTGTGTGCACAATTTAACGTACTGCACGGCTACGCAGGGTTGGAATGCATCCTGCCTTACGGCTGTGAGGAATGGGAGCCGCACGAATACTAGGTTGCCACTCATTACTATAATGTGATGCCCAACTGCAATGCTTATGCAGGGTTAAGGGATTATAAGGATGCAGCTAAAAGCATCGCTTGGTACACCATTCTAGGCAAATCCCTATTCATGCGTATCGAACCTCAGGTATGGGCGCGGCTGGCAGCCCAGTACCCTGAAATCACGGTCAAAACGCAGGCAAACGGCGTTTCCGTCATCAAAATCGACGAACTGCCCGACGTCGGCGATGCCGGCGAACAGCTGCCTTTAAATTACCAGGCATTGAACGAAGCCTTAAGGCCGGTCATCAAAGCTGTTCCCAACCGCCTGCACCACCTTTACGATGCGCCCCATTTTGATGCTGTCAAAACCTATTACTGGACACACCGCTGGGACAACCCGAATATGAAGGACGGGATATTGGACCCAGAGGGCAAAATCGTTAAAACTGCGCCGATACTGGTGGAAAACGGCGAAACCGTCCGTGTGCCGTACAGCGGAGTATGGCAGCCGTTCAACCACAATGGGGAAGCCATACATTTGGAAAAGGGAAAGCCCTTTCCCGATGTGCCCAAGCCTGAAGATTTGCTGGCGCAGACTTTGTGGAGACTAATCAGCAGGGATGACGGTGGGGACTTGCTTTAGATAAATATCAGAAAGACCATCGTAAGTATCTTAATGGTATTTTAATGAAGCCTAATAGTAAAAGGCCGTCTGAAACATTTCAGATAGCCTTTTATATTTAAATCCTGTAACTAATTGAACTACTGAGCGAAACAAGACTTAGCAGGCTAAAACACTAGCATTATGAATTTAACATAATATAAATTAATTTCTTTTTCCCTATTCTTCTACAAATTCCGCTGTTTTGTTCCTATATGTCAAATGAGAATTATTGATACTCTAGAGAGTGTGCTCATAGTACTCCAATTTTTAGTATCAAATCAATAGGTTTTAAGAAATTTGTCAGTTTAATTATGCTATAACTCTATCACTTAATTATTTAGTAGTGGAGTAGGGCCGTGGGGACATACCCCAAGCTCTTTAAATTCTTTGCGAATAGAGAAATGCAGTACAAATACTTGGTAATGTAAATGCCACCTAAATTCTAAAAACTAGTAAAAGAGGTCCGTTTTAAGCCATAAGGGACCTGAAAACGGAAAGACCACAATCCTAACCTAATTATTAATATCAGCTTAATAATTAAGTAAGTCTTTCGCGGCTTATCGTATGCAGGAAAACTGCTACAATAAAATAACCATTAATAAACCATCCCTTAAATCTATTCAGTCTACCTGAAACCCAAAAAGCAGCATACACATGGTTTTACAGAAACCCTGTAAACGGCAAAGCTATCTCTTTAGAAAACGCATAAGGAAAACAACATGAATCTAGCCATCACTGGCTCCAGCGGCAACATCGGCGGTATGGTTGCCCGTCATCTGAGCACACGCGGCCTGCCGCTTATCCTGCCGCTGCGTAACCCCGCCAAAGCGCCCAATCTCATGAACTGCGAGGCGCGACGGTTTGCCTATGGCGATTTGGAGCTTGCTAAGCAGGCTTTAAATGGGGTGGACGTGCTGTTTATGGTGTCCGCCGCCGAAAGTCCGATGCGTGAACAGGAGCATTTGACTCTGGTGCAGGCTGCTTCGGAAGAGGGCGTGCAACACATTGTCTATCTCTCTTTTGCTCAAGCAGCGTTGGACAGCACCTTCACGCTGGCGCGTACCCATGCGGTTACCGAAAATGCAATCCGGCAAACAAATATGCGCTACACCTTTCTGCGCGACAATTTTTACAGTGAGATGATGGCAACGATTGCCAACGCAGACGGCATCATCGCAGGCCCTGCTGATGATGGGTGCGTTGCCTGCGTTTCACAGCGCGATGTCGCCCAAGCAGCGGCAAACATTATCGCCGACATCGCATACGGCAACCACCGCCACGACAATCAGACCTACACGCTGACCGGTTCCCAATCATTAAACTTCGCTGAAATAGCCGCCGTCTTAACCGAAATTACCGGCAAACCGCACTGCTACCACAATGAAACTGTGGAAGAAGCCTTCGCCAGTCGCAAAGCTGAGTATCCTGACACGCCCGATTGGCAGATTGAGGCATGGGTTTCCACCTACACCGCCATTGCTAAAGGCGAACTTGCCGCAGTTTCAGACGACCTGCCACAGTTGTTGGGACGTGCACCACTTAATTTTGAAGACGTAGTAAGGGCACAATATGCAAAATAATCGTGTCCCGTTTATCGAATTTCACGGCGCAGGCAAGCAGTATAATGGCAAATATGCTGTGCGCGATTTGGATTTAACCATTTATCAAGGGGAATTTTTCGTGTTAGTGGGCGGTTCGGGCAGCGGAAAATCCACTACTTTACGCATGATTAACGCGCTAATTGAACCTACCGATGGCAACGTTTATCTGCACGGCAAACGGATTAAAGACTACGACATCCGCCAACTTCGCCACCAAATTGGTTACGTATTGCAGCAAATCGCGCTTTTTCCCACGATGACCGTAGCGGAAAATATCGAACTCATGCCTGACGTACTGGGCTGGCCGAAAGCCGAACGCAAAACGCGTGTGAATGAATTATTGGAGCTGGTGGAACTTGACCCTGCGCATTACCGCGACCGCTATCCGCACGAACTTTCCGGCGGTGAACAGCAGCGCATCGGTATTTTGCGAGCCATTGCAGCCAAGCCCCAAGTTCTGCTGATGGACGAACCGTTTTCAGCACTTGACCCGCTGGTACGCACCGTGCTGCAAGACCAAATTGCTATGATTCACCAAAAATTTGGCACCACTATCGTTTTCGTTACCCATGATATGCAGGAAGCCGCCAAACTCGCTTGCCGTATCGGTGTAATGCATAATGGCAAACTGGTACAAATCGGCACACCTGAAGAAATCAAAAAGCAGCCGGCAAATGATTATGTGCAATCGCTGTTTTCCACTGCCGACGCACCCGATGCCGAACGCATCATCCACCAATTCTTACGGTTGGATAAACAGGGACAGGAAGCTGTGAGAAGGGCAGTATTATGATGGTGAAGGCCGTCTGAAACCTTTTTCACGGCGCTAACACCTTTGCTGTAAAGCAAACATAAACATCTATTATTCAACATACTAACCATAACAATTAAAACTATGCTCTCATCCCTAAACGTTACCCTAGCAGAACTCTGGCAAATGCTACTTACGCATTTATGGCTTTCCGGACTGGCTTTGCTCGCAGCAGTGGCAATTGCGGTGCCTGCCGCCGCGTTGTTTGCGCGCAGACAGCGGGCAGCGGAAGCGGTATTGCAGTTCACCAATATATTGCAAACCATCCCGTCTTTGGCGCTGCTGGGCTTGCTGATTCCGTTTGTCGGCATCGGTTCGCCACCCGTCTTGATTGCGCTCACGCTATACGCACTGTTGCCGATTTTTCAAAATACCTATTTGGGGCTGACCCAAATCGACCAATCGATTCAAGATGCGTACACCGCATTCGGCCTGTCGCGTTGGCAATCATTGTGGCGGATTGAGCTGCCGATGGCTTTGCCTGCCATGATTTCAGGCATTCGCACGGCGGCAGTGCTGATTGTTGGCACGGCAACACTGGCGGCGTTAATCGGCGCAGGTGGCTTGGGTAACCTGATTCTGCTCGGCATTGACCGCAACAACATGACAATGACGTTTACCGGCGCATTGCTCTCCGCATTACTGGCTGTCGGCGTAAGCGGCATTATCGGGCTGTTGCAGAAATCGCGACGCAAGTTGGCTATTATTCTTGCATTGGCGGTGGGCTTAGGCGCACTCGGTCTGTCGCAGATTTCATTTAGGCCTGCCACAAAAAACGTGGTGATTGCCGGCAAAATGGGGAGTGAGCCGGATATTCTGATTAACATGTATAAATTATTGATTGAACGTGAGAATTCGAACGTGAAAGTCACAGTCAAACCTAATTTTGGCAAAACCACTTTCCTGTTTAGCGCACTGAATAGTGGCGAAATCGATATTTATCCTGAATTCACCGGTACAGTGTTGGAAGCCTTAGTACAAGTGCCAACTGGACAGAAGAACCGCCATCTGTCGCCAGATGAAACCTATCAACAGGGCAAACAATTATTGGCGGAACAATATCAGTTAGAGTTTCTACCACCGATGTCTTATCAGAACACTTACGCGTTGGCAGTAAAAGAAAGTTACGGTGCATCGCACCAACTGAATACCATCAGCGACTTGAAGCAGGTAGCGCCCGATATCCGAGCAGGTTTCTCACTGGAATTTATCGACCGAGCAGACGGCTATAAAGGCATGCAGGCTGCCGGTATCACGCTAAAACATATTGTTAGCTTGGAACCAGCCTTACGCTATACGGCATTGTTGAATGACAAAATCGACCTAGTGGAAGCCTTTTCCACCGATGCAGAATTGAAACAATATCAATTGCGCCTACTGAAAGATGATATTTCCCTGTTTCCAGCCTATCAGGGCGCACCGCTGATGAAAGCAGAATTTGCCGAGAAAAATCCTCAAATTGTGACCGCACTTAACCGACTGGCGGGAAAAATTAGCGAAGAGGAAATGAGCGAGATGAACTACCGCGTGAAAGTGCAAGGCGAAAGCGCGGAAAATGTAGCGCGGGATTATTTGGAGAAAAATGGGTTGTTAGGAAAGTAAAATTGGCAGTAGGCTACCTGAAAGCATCAGATTCTTAGGAAGGTATTATGAAAGCCGTAAAAATCTACCAAGCCGGCGGTCCGGAACAACTGATTTATCAAGACGTGCCAACACCTGATATCAAAGAGGGGTGGTCACTGGTAAAAATCAAAGGCTTCGGCATCAACCATTCCGAGATTTTCACGCGTGAAGGCAAATCGCCGTCTGTCCAATTTCCGCGCATCTTGGGCATTGAATGTGTAGGCGAAGTGGTGCAAAGTTCCACACCCGCGCTGGCGGTTGGACAAAAGGTCGTCTCTATTATGGGCGAAATGGGGCGCGCCTTTGACGGCAGCTATGCCGAATATGTGTTGCTGCCCAACGAGCAAATTTACCCCGTTCATACCGATTTGGATTGGACGACCCTTGCCGCAATTCCCGAAACCTACTACACCGCGTTCGGCTCATTACAACAGCTTCGTATCGAGCCGCAAGATCGTGTGTTGGTGCGTGGTGCAGGCAGCGGCGTGGGCATAGCCTTTGCACAGCTGCTTAAAGCGCAGTTTCCGCATATCGAACTGCACGGCTCAACGCGTAATCCTGCTAAAGCTGCCCGTTTGCAAGCGGTCGGATTTGACGGAGTAATTACTGAAGTCGATGGCAAACTACAAACCGACCAAAACTATGACAAAATTCTGGAATTGGTCGGGCCGGCAACTTTGCGTGATTCTTTCTCCCACATCAACGAACACGGTATCGTCTGCAATACAGGGCAGCTTGGTAACGTGTGGGGCGTGAACGATTTTGATCCGATTGTCGAACTCAAAAACAACAGCTATCTCACCGCCTTTTATTCGGGCAATGTGTCGCAAGCCAAGCTGGATGAGATGTTTGACTATATCCGGCAGTTTAATGTGAAAATCTTAATTGAACGCGTGTTTACATTGGAACAAGTTTCCGAAGCCCACCGTTTTTTGCAAAGCGCGGACGGATTCGGAAAAGTGGTGGTAGTCAATGAATAGGGCTATCTAAAATTCTATCAAAGAAATTTAATCATGCTTTGGAATAAAACTGTGATCTGAATTAGTTTATGGATATTGATAAAGAGAAGGCCGTCTGAAATTCTTCAGATGGCCTTTTATATTTGAATTCTGTAAGTGATTGTACAACTAGAAGAAACAGGACTTAGCAGTCTAATAATACTAGCATTATGAATTTAACATAATATAAATTATGCGAACTTAAACTGTTATGATGTAAAAGCCTTTTTCACAAATTATGGCCACAACCACGCCCATGTGCTTCGTCCTTCGCCTTGCAGTAAAACTAAAGTTCGGCAAGCTGAGGCTGTATTCATGCATTCGAGGCCGACTCCGTAAGTTGATAAGGCTGCGGCAATTTTGGGATGCATGAATTGTTGTTTTGCTCCGGTACCGATAATGATGACTTCAGGACGGTTTTCTGCTGCTTCAATTGCCGATAAAAAAATGTGTTCGTTTAATTCTCCGATGGTTGTTTGAGGAATGATGCTAATTTTGCCATCTTGCCAGCAAATGGGTTTTGAGTATGTTTGTTCACCAATTTGCAATATGCCTTGCGAGGGTGAAAAAAATGATGTGGCTTCGGCGAGATGATTTTCTGTAATTTTCATGGTAATTCCTGTTTTTATGGCGGAACAATTTTTCAGACGGCCTCTGGAAACTTGCAAAAAAAGGTGCAAAATCAAGCAATATCAGGTAGGATTCAATGTTTGACCTTGTGCATTGATGTTTTGCTCTGAATTGACGATTGCAAGCGATTATAACAAGCCTTGGTTTTTCGTGATTATTTTAAAGTATCGGCTCAAAAGGAGACACAATGAAGCCAGTAAATATCGGTCTTTTAGGTTTGGGTACAGTCGGTGGCGGTACGGCTACTGTATTGCAGGACAATGCTGCGGAAATCAGCCGCCGTTTGGGACGTGAAGTCCGTATTTCTGCTGTTTGCGATTTGAGCGAAGAAAAAGCCAAACAAATTTGCCCGAATGCTGCTTTTATCAAAGATCCGTTTGAGCTGGTTCAACATCAAGATGTTGATGTTGTTGTTGAATTGTTTGGCGGTACCGGTATTGCCAAAGATGCGGTATTGAAAGCGATTGAAAACGGTAAACATATTGTTACTGCCAATAAAAAACTGCTGGCTGAATACGGCAATGAAATTTTTCCTTTGGCGGAAGAAAAAAATGTTATGGTGCAGTTTGAAGCTGCTGTTGCCGGCGGTATCCCCATTATCAAGGCTTTGCGTGAAGGCTTGGCTGCGAACCAAATCCGCAGTATCGCCGGTATCATTAATGGTACCAGCAACTTCATTCTGACTGAAATGCGCGAAAAAGGCAGCGCGTTTGCAGACGTCTTGAAAGAAGCTCAGGCTTTGGGCTATGCAGAAGCTGACCCTACTTTTGATATCGAAGGTCATGATGCCGGCCATAAAATTACGATTATGAGCGCATTGGCATTTGGTACGCCGATGAACTTTTCTGCCTGCTATCTGGAGGGTATCAGCAAACTCGACAGTCGCGACATCAAATATGCTGAAGAGCTTGGCTATCGTATCAAATTGTTGGGGATTACCCGTAAAACCGACAAAGGCATTGAGTTGCGCGTACACCCTACTCTGATTCCTGAAAGCCGTCTGTTGGCTAATGTGAACGGCGTGATGAATGCTGTCCGTGTCAATGCCGATATGGTTGGTGAGACTTTGTATTACGGTGCAGGCGCCGGTGCATTGCCGACTGCTTCTGCCGTGGTTGCCGATATTATTGATATTGCCCGTCTGATTGAAGCGGAAACTGACCACCGTGTTCCTCACTTGGCATTCCAACCTTCACAAGTTCGATCGCAAAATATTCTGCCTATGGATGAAATTACCAGCGGCTACTATCTGCGCGTTCAAGCAACTGACGAGCCGGGTACTTTGGGTCAAATTGCCGCCCTCTTGGCCAAAGAAAATGTTTCTATCGAGGCTTTGATTCAAAAAGGTGTGATTGATCAAAGTACTGCCGAAATCGTGATTCTGACCCACACCACAGTGGAGCACAATGTCAAACGCGCTATCGCAGCGATTGAAGCTCTGAGCTGCGTGGATGCTCCGATCACCATGATCCGCATGGAAAGCCTGCATGACTGAGCAACAAACGGAAAGGCCGTCTGAAGAACAACTGGCAGCCAGAAAGAAAGCCAAGGCAAAAATCCGAACCATCCGCATTTGGGCATGGATTATTTTGTCTTTGCTGGCTCTGACTGCCCTGCTCTCACAATGCGCCATGAACAAGCCGCAGATGAAACAAAATGTGGTGGAGTCTTGCGTGAAAAACATTCCTTTCGCTGAAAAATGGCAAGCTGATTTGAAGGCAAAAGGTTTGGACGCGCAAAATGAGAAATTGGCTCAAGACTATTGTGTCTGCATGTGGGATCAGCCTTTAAGCAAACTCTCTGACGAGCAAATCCGAAACTTCGGCAAAATCAGTCCTGAGGAGCAACTCAAACTTTTGGGTGGAGCGGAAGCCTTTGAGGCACGCGATAAGCAATGTGTGGCTGATTTAAAAGCCGAGTAAACCAATATCGGTTTAAACCAAAGATACAAGGCCGTCTGGAATTTCAGACGGCCTTTCTTATATTAATTAAATAATAATAGGAATTGATTTCATTATATTTTAAGTTTAAGATAGCTTGGTTAATTGCTTTTCTATGGTTGTTGCCATGCGTTACCATTTCCCTATTGCCGTTGATATTTATGATTTTTTGTATACCGGCCGGTTTGATTATTTGGAAATCGGACAATCTGCGGAGTCTATTTTGCAGATGTTCCCTGCGCCTGATTGCGTCCCTAAAGGCTTGTTGGTACAAAAAGGCTGGAATATTTGGCTTTATGGCGACATCGAGCTGCATTTTTCCGACAATCGGCTGACTCAGATTCGTGCTGATTTTCAACCTGATGCGGCCTTAAGCGGCGGCCGTTGGGTAAAGTTGAATCCGTGGTTTTTCGCAAATGGCTGCCTTGATGTGTATGCCGTCATTCAACGTTTGGTGCAACGCAATATCGATTTTATTAAAACGGAAACGCATACCAATTTAATTTTGCACTTGCAAAGCGGGGTTGAATTGATTTTTGAAAAATGTCGGGGTATGCAACTTGCCTCGTTCCGCAAACAAAAAGCCTCTCTGCCCTACTGGGCGCGCGAAACGGCTTCTTAAATAAACAATGCCGTCTGAAAACCTCATTTCAGACGGCATTATCAATTACAAACCATTCAATAACTGTCGGATTTTGGTCATTGTCATAGAAACCTGTTCGTTACAGCCTTCATTCCCTTTTCCATTATCAAAACAATCAATGCTGCTGACGCTGCAAAAGTGGGCATAGGCCATTTTCAACTCCCTGGCCAAAACGGCTTCTGGCATACCGGTCATCCCGAGTACATCTACGCCGTCGCGGCGATAACGGGCGATTTCGGCATGGGTCGGGCGGCGTGGGCCTTGCAGGCAGCCATAAACGGCGGAGTCGTAAATCGGCACATTGTGTGCTTTTGTGATGTTCAATAATTCTTGCCGCAACTCATTGCTATAAGGGTTGAAAAAATCGGTATGGACGACCGGGCATTCTTGGCCTTCAAAAAAGGTATCTTTGCGGCCATAAGTATAGTCGATCAAATCGTCCGGCAGCACCAGGCTGCCGTTTTCAAAATCGGGATTGATGCCGACGACTGAAGAAATGGCAATGATGTTTTCAACGCCTAAAGAGTGTAGCGCCCAGATATTGGCGCGGTAGTTGATTTCATGCGGCGCGATGGTATGGCTGAAGCCGTGTCGGGCAAGGAAAACAATGTCCAAGCGCCCCAACCTGCCGAATAAAATAGGACTGCTGGTTAAGCCGTAAGGGGTGCGTACGATTTTCCGTTCGGTAATTTCGAGCTCTGGCAGTTTGGTCAAGCCGCTGCCGCCGATAATGGCTAACATATAGACTTCCTTTATTATCAATGGCCGTCTGAAACTTGGATTTCAGACGGCCTTAATATCATCGATTTATTTATGTTTGTAGAAATGGCTGCCGAAATAAGCAGATGCGCCTTCACGCAATAAAACCAGCGTAACGGCGGCAAGCGGCAGGCCGGCAAGCATACCGACAAAACCCATCAGTTGCCCGAAAGCCATCAACGAGAAAATTACCCAGAACGGAGACAAACCGATGCGGTCGCCGACGATTTTAGGCGTAATGAAAAAGCTTTCCAAGAATTGTCCGACACCGAATACAGCCCAGACCATCAATAAGCCCTGCCATGAGCCATATTGCAAAAGCGCGGCAACTGTCGCCAGCAAAAGGCCGGTAAATGCACCCAAATACGGAATAAATACCAAAATACCGGCAATCATACCGATGGCAAATCCGGAATCCAAACCGACCAACATCAAGCCCAAGCCATAAACCAAGCCCATAATCATCATAACCATCAGCTGGCCGCGCAGAAACTCACCCAAAACTTCGTCCATATTGCTGCTGATACGCGTGTAGGTCTCGATAAAACGACGCGGAACCAATTTGCTGATTCCGGAAGACCAGCGTTTCCAATCCAACAAGAAGTAATACAGCAGTAAAGGCAGCAATACCAAATTGCTGACGCCGCTGATGACGTTGCCGCTTTGGCGCATCAGGATAGGAATCCATGCTTTGAGCGTATTGCTCAACTCATTCGCATGCGATTGCAACCAAGTAATCATCGAAGCGTGATCAATCTGAATATAGTCTCCACTGATACTGTTGAGCCACGGCAGCAGTTTGTTTTGAACAAAACCCACAATCTGCGGTAGGCGTTCGGCCAGATTATTAAACTGGTTCAGCAACATAGGCACGATAATCAGCACCAACGCCAGCAATATCAGCAAAGCCAGTACCATGACAATCATAGATGCCGGTGCGCGGCGGATACGCTTCAATTGCAGCCATTCGACCAAGGGATTCAAAACATAGGCTAAAACGGCGGCCACGATAAACGACGTCAAAACATCGCCCAAGGCATATAAAAGCCAAATAAAGGCTGCAACGACGCAAGCCATAATTACCCACGGTTTTGCGCCACGCTCTTTCTTTTGATACATAAAAAGGTATTTCCCAATTGATGTTTAAGGTTTTCAAAATAAATAAGCAGTATAACAGATTCACAAAGGCCGTCTGAAAGTACGGCACCAATCAAGGCAAAATAAAATTGTTAACAATAACGCCAAAAAATTCAGCCTGAATCCTCCAATTTAAGATAAAATACGCTCCGACAATCTACCCATACCCGAATAAGGAAATCCAATGAGCACTTCTTTGAGCTATCGTGACGCAGGCGTGGATATCGACGCAGGCGATCAACTGGTCGAAAACATCAAACCTTTTGCCAAACGTACTATGCGCCCTGAAGTGTTGGGTGATTTGGGCGGTTTCGGCGCTTTGGTCGAAATCGGCAAGAAATACAAAAATCCGGTATTGGTTTCCGGTACGGACGGCGTCGGCACCAAGCTGAAACTGGCATTCGACTGGGACAAACACGATACGGTCGGCATCGATTTGGTTGCCATGAGCGTCAACGACATTTTGGTTCAAGGCGCAGAACCTTTGTTCTTCTTGGACTATTTCGCTTGCGGCAAGCTGGATGTTGCCCGCGCGACTGATGTGATTAAAGGCATTGCCCAAGGCTGCAAAGAATCCGGTTGCGCTTTGATTGGCGGTGAAACAGCCGAAATGCCGGGCATGTATCCCGAAGGCGAATACGACCTGGCCGGTTTTGCCGTCGGCGTGGTTGAAAAAGAACGCGTGATTAACGGCCGCAGCATTCAGGCCGGAGACGTTGTTTTGGGCTTGGCTTCCAACGGTGCACACTCCAACGGCTACTCTTTGGTACGCAAAATCATCGAGCGCGACAATCCCGATTTGGATGCAGAATTCGACAACGGCAAAACTTTGCGTGAAGCCATCATCGCCCCTACCCGCCTGTATGTGAAACCTATCCTTGCCGCTTTGGAAAAATTCACCATTAAAGGCATGGCCCATATTACCGGCGGCGGCATTACCGAAAACGTACCTCGCGTTTTGCCTGAAAATACCGTTGCGCAAATCGATGCCAAAGCGTGGGAACTGCCTAAACTGTTCCAATGGCTGCAAAAAGCGGGCAATGTGGAAACCCAAGAAATGTACCGTACGTTCAACTGCGGTATCGGCATGGTCGTTATTATTGCTAAAGAAGATGCTGATGCAGTACAAGCTTTCTTGAGCGAACAAGGCGAAACCGTTTACCGTTTGGGCGTTATTCGTGAACGCAACGGCGACGAGCATCAAACCCAAGTGGCTTAATTTGAGATGCAATGCAAAAGTGCGGATGATGAATCCGCACTTTTTTATTTATACTGCCCTAGCCTACTTCTTCCAAAAAGCCGGCCAACTGCGCCGTATCGTGGGCAATCATCAGCTCTTCATTGGTTGGCACGACCAAAACAGCCGGAGAAGAACCGGTCGGACTGATAATGCCTGAATTGCCGTAGCGTTTTTCCATATTGGCTTTGGTGTCGATGTGCAGACCCAAGAAATCAAGATAGGAAACAGTTTTAGCACGGATGTTGCGCGAGTTTTCGCCGATACCGCCGGTAAATACGAGCGCATCTACGCCGCCGCAAGCCACAGCCATCGAAGCAATATATTTGGCAAGGCGGTAGGTCATGACTTCCAGGGCCAAACGTGCGCCTTCATGGCCTTCATCCGCAGCGATTTCCAAAGAACGGCAGTCGTTGGAAAGTTCGGAAATACCGAGCAATCCTGATTTTTTGTTCAACATTTCATCAACTTGGGCAACATCCAAACCGGCATGGGAAGTCAGATAGCTGTATACGCCCGGATCGATGTCGCCGCAACGTGTGCCCATTACCAAGCCTTCAATCGGCGTGAAGCCCATACTGGTGTCAACGGATTTGCCGTTTTTAATGGCGGTAATGGATGCGCCGTTGCCTAAGTGGGCAATAATCATGCGGATGTCTTCCAGCGGTTTGCCCAAGATGCGTGCGGCTTCAGGGGCAACGTAACGCATGCTGGTACCGTGGAAGCCGTAGCGGCGGAAAGCGTATTTTTTGCGCAATTCACGCGGAACGGCATAAGTGTAGGCACGCTCCGGCATGGTTTGGTGAAACGAAGTATCCATCACGCCGACATTGGGCAGACCGGGGAAATGCTCTTGCGCGGCCAAAATACCGTTGATATTGGCAGGGTTGTGTAGCGGAGCGAGCGGAATGCAGGCTTTGAGTTCGTCCATGACCGCTTGGTCGATCAAAACAGATTCATTGTATTTTTCGCCGCCGTGGGCAATGCGGTGGCCGATGGCTTTGATGCGGTCGTGCAAGCCGTGTTTTTCAAGCTCTTTCAACAGCATGCCCACTGCACCGGCGTGGCAGTTGCGCCCTGCCAAGGGAGCTTGGCATTTTTTACCGTCTTTGCTGAACGTAATGATTGCTTCGGACGTACCCAAACGTTCTCCGAGACAGCTTAAGAGAACTTTACCGCTTTTACGGTCGATAACGGCACCTTTGAGCGAAGAGCTGCCGCAGTTCAGAACAAGAATGAGTTGGTTGGACATAGTGTTTCTCCTTTGAATTTTTGATTGTTTTTTTGGTTTCAGGCCGTCTGAAAAGCGAACGCTTTCCGGATTGCCTTTGGTTTGGTACTTAGTCAGGCTTGATGCCCAACCCTAGACTTCATTGCAAGTATCGCTACCTGACTAAAATCTGCTTATTGGGTTTTCAGACGGCCTTGTTAAATAGCGCGGCCGTCTGAAAACTTAAAAGCAATCTTCCGGCACTCGGACTTGTCCTTCCATAATCACGCGTGCGCTACGGCTCATGACCGCTTTGGTGGCCGTCCATTGTCCGTCCTGACATTCGGCGGCGGCACCGACACGCAGTGTGCCTGACGGATGACCGAAACGGATTTCTTTACGCGCTCCGCCTCCGGCTGCAAGGTTGACCAGCGTACCGGGCACGGCGGCGGCGGTAGCGATGGCAACTGAAGCAGTACCCATCATGGCGTGGTGCAATTTGCCCATGCTCAGTGCGCGTACCAATAAGTCGATGTCGGCAGCTTTGACGGTTTTGCCGCTTGAAGCGGTGTAATCGGCCGCAGGGGCGACAAAAGCGACTTTCGGAGTATGGGCGCGCGTAGCAGCTTCGGATACGTCGCTGATCAAACCCATTTTCAGCGCACCATACGCGCGGATGGTTTCAAATTTTTCCAGAGCCGCGGCATCGTTGTTGATGTCGTCTTGCAACTCTTTGCCTGTATAGCCCAAATCCGCGGCATTCAAGAAAATGGTTGGAATGCCGGCATTGATAAGCGTGGCTTTCAGACGGCCTATATTCGGCACATCAATTTCATCGACCAAATTGCCGGTTGGGAACATACTGCCTTCGCCGTCGGCCGGATCAAGAAATTCGATTTGTACTTCGGCTGCCGGAAACGTAACGCCGTCTAGCTCAAAATCACCTGTTTCCAAAACCGCGCCGTTTTGCATCGGCACATGGGCGATGATGGTTTTGCCGATGTTTTTCTGCCAAATTTTGACAGTACACAGGCCGTCTGAAGGGATTTTGGATTTATCGACCAAGCCTTGTTCGATGGCAAATGCGCCCACAGCGGCGGTCAGATTGCCGCAGTTTCCGCTCCAATCGACGAAAGGTTTGTCGATGGAAACTTGCCCGAAAAGGTAATCAACGTCGTGGTCGGCACGTTCGGACTTGTCCAAAATCACCGCCTTGCTGGTGGACGAACTGGCATTACCCAAACCGTCTATCTGCTTGCCGTAAGGGTCGGGACTGCCGAGTACGCGCAACAAGATTTTGTCGCGTGCCTCGCCTGCTTCCTGCGCAGCGGCAGGCAGATCGGTGCGTTTGAAGAAAATGCCTTTAGATGTACCGCCGCGGTAGTAAACGGCGGGGATTTTAATTTGCGGCATTTTTGGTTTCTCCTTTGTATTTTTAGTATGGTTTTTTCAGACAGCCTCTCAAACATTCAAGGCCGTCTGAAAACCTTTTTGAGCGTAGCCCGGGCATTTTGACGATGCCCGATTTACCTTACGCTGCATTCCCTTCCAAAAAATCCTGTGCAAACCGTTGCAGCACGCCGCCGGCTTCGTACACCAGCACTTCTTCTGCAGTATCAAGGCGGCAGGTAACGGGGACTTCGACAGTTTCGCCATTTTTACGATGAATCACGAGGGTCAGGTCGCCGCGCGGTTTGCGTTCACCGACAACATCGTAGGTTTCCGTGCCGTCCAGTTGCAGGGTGTGGCGGTTGGTGCCGGGTTTGAATTGCAGCGGCAACACGCCCATGCCGATGAGGTTGGTGCGGTGGATGCGCTCGAAGCCTTCGGCGGCGATGGCTTCCACGCCGGCGAGGCGTACGCCTTTTGCAGCCCAGTCGCGGCTTGAGCCTTGACCGTAGTCCGCACCGGCAATAATGATGAGCGGCTGTTTGCGGTTCATATAGGTTTCGATGGCTTCCCACATGCGCATGGTTTGGCCTTCGGGTTCAACGCGTGCCAGCGAACCTTGGCGTACGCTGCCGTCTTCGTTTCTCACCATTTCGTTAAACAATTTGGGATTGGCGAAGGTGGCGCGTTGGGCGGTGAGGTGGTCGCCACGGTGGGTGGCGTAGGAATTGAAGTCTTCTTCGGGCAAACCCATTTTCGCCAGATATTCGCCCGCCGCACTCGCCGCCAGAATCGCGTTGGACGGTGAAATGTGGTCGGTGGTGATGTTGTCGGGCAAAATCGCCAGCGGTCGCATACCTCTTAATGTACGTTCCCCTGCCAATGCGCCTTCCCAGTAAGGCGGGCGGCGGATGTAGGTGGACATCGGACGCCAGTCGTATAGCGGGCTCGGGGCTTTTTGCGCTTTGCCGGTGTCGAACATCGGTACATACACGTCGCGGAACTGCTGCGGTTTCACATATTCGGCGACGACGGCATCGATTTCTTCATCGGTCGGCCAGATGTCTTTCAGGCGGATTTCGCGACCGTCTGAAACGCCGAGTACGTCGTTTTCAATATCGAAACGGATGCTGCCTGCCAGCGCATAGGCGACGACCAACGGAGGCGAAGCGAGGAAAGCCTGTTTCGCATACGGATGGATACGGCCGTCGAAGTTGCGGTTGCCTGACAGTACGGCGGTGGCGTACAAATCGCGGTCGATGATTTCTTTCTGGATTTTCGGATCCAGCGCGCCGCTCATGCCGTTGCAGGTGGTGCAGGCGAAGGCAACGATACCGAAGCCGAGTTTTTCCATTTCAGGCAGCAGGCCTGCTTCTTTCAAATAGATTTCGGCTACTTTTGAGCCGGGGGCAAACGAAGATTTCACCCACGGTTTGCGTTTCAAACCGAGGCGGTTGGCATTGCGTGCCAAGAGCGCGGCGGCGACAACGTTGCGCGGATTGGAAGTATTGGTACAACTGGTAATCGCGGCGATAATGACCGCGCCGTCAGGCATTTGGCCGTCTGAAGGCTCTTCGTAAGGTTTAGCCAAGCCTTTGCTGGCCAAATCGACGGTGGCAAAACGCGCGTGCGGGTTGCTCGGGCCTGCCATATTGCGCGTTACGCTGCTCAAATCAAATTTCAATACGCGCGGATAAACGGCGGTTTTCAAGGCATCTGCCCACAATCCTGCGGTTTTAGCGTAGGTTTCCACCAATTTCACCTGCGCGTCGTCGCGGCCGGTCAGTTTCAAATAATCAATGGTTTGCTCGTCGATGGCGAACATCGCGGCAGTTGCGCCGAACTCAGGGGTCATGTTGGAAATGGTGGCACGGTCGCCGATAGACAGGCTTCTTGCGCCCTCGCCGAAAAACTCGACAAATGCGCCAACCACGCGTTCTTTACGCAAGAATTCGGTCAGTGCCAACACGATGTCAGTGGCAGTAATGCCTGGCTGGCGTTTGCCGGTCAGCTCAACGCCGACAATATCAGGCAGACGCATCATGGATGCACGGCCCAACATCACGGTTTCGGCTTCCAAACCGCCCACGCCTACGGAAATCACGCCCAATGAATCGACGTGCGGCGTATGTGAGTCAGTACCGACGCAGGTGTCAGGGAATGCCACACCGTTTTTAACTTGGACAACCGGCGACATTTTTTCCAAGTTGATTTGGTGCATAATGCCGTTACCCGCCGGAATCACGTCCACATTTTCAAATGCGGTTTTTGTCCAGTTGATGAAGTGGAAACGGTCTTCGTTACGTCTGTCTTCGATTTCGCGGTTTTTGCGGAAGGCATCAGGATCGTACCCGCCGCATTCAACGGCCAAAGAGTGGTCGACGATAAGCTGTGTTTGCACCACCGGATTCACTTTGGCAGGATCGCCGCCTTTTTCGGCAATTGCATCGCGCAGACCTGCCAAATCCACCAACGCTGTCTGACCCAGAATATCGTGACACACCACGCGCGCGGGATACCAAGGGAAGTCGATTTCCTGTTTTCCCTCAATCAGCTGACCCAGCCAGCTTTGCAGCGTAGGCAGGTCAACTTTGTCTGCGCGGTTGACCAAGTTCTCAGCCAAGATGCGGCTTGTATAAGGCAGCTTGTCGTAAGAGCCTGGTTTGATGTCTTCACACGCCTGACGCGCGTCGTAATATTCCAAATCCGTACCGGGCAAAGCTTTACGGTAGCGTTGGTTGGCAGTCATGTCGGTTCTCCTAAATCTATTCTTTTTTTGGTTTTGGGGTTTCAGACGGCCTGTTGATTCGGACCTTCAGGCCGTCTGAAACCATAAATTCGGTTTTATTGCTTGTGATTTGAAATCTATTCGCGGTATGAAAAAAAATTGCCGCTCTGCTACCATCATTCCCGTATAGACGGAAATCCAAACTTAAATCTTTCAGCACTCTTTACAGCAGAACATTTCAATTGTTGAATTTCTGCCTGTATGGGAATGACGACAGCAGAGCAGCATGTTTTCCAAACGGCCGGCTCTCTCTCTCGCATACTGCACTAGGCCGTCGAAAAACGAAAACTTAATTTATTCATTGTTTTCAAACGGCATTTCGAGATGGGCGGGCAGGCGGCCCACCCTGCTGTTACGCGTATCAGCGGTTTTCAATCTCCACGAATGCCAAATCTTCAGGGCCTGTGTAGTTTGCGCTCGGACGGATGATTTTGCCGTCTTTGCGTTGCTCGAGAACGTGTGCACTCCAACCGGTTGTACGGGAAATTACGAACAGCGGTGTGAACATAGCGGTCGGTACGCCCAATTTTTGGTAGGAAACGGCGGAGAACCAGTCCAGATTCGGGAACATTTTTTTCTCTTCCCACATCACGCTTTCCAAACGTTCGGCAATGTCAAAGAGGCGCATATCGCCGGTTTCTTTGCTCAAACCGCGTGCCACTTCTTTAATGACAACGTTGCGAGGGTCGGAAATGGTGTACACCGGATGACCGAAACCGATCACGATTTCTTTGCGACCGATGCGTTCGCGGATGTCGGCTTCGGCTTCGTCGGCATTGCGGTAGCGTTTTTGAATATCGTAAGCCACCTCGTTCGCACCACCGTGTTTCGGACCTTTCAACGCGCCGATTGCACCGGTGATACAGGAATACATATCCGAACCCGTACCGGCAATCACGCGGGCGGTAAAGGTAGAAGCATTGAACTCGTGTTCTGCATACAGAATCAGTGAAACGTGCATGGCTTTGATGTGTGATTCGCTTGGGCGTTTGCCGTGCAACAGGTGCAGGAAATGACCGCCGATGGTCTCTTCGTCGCTTTCAACTTCAATGCGTTTGCCGTTGTGCGAATATTGATACCAGTACAAGAGGATGCTGCCGAGGCTGGCGATCAGTTTGTCGGCAATGTCGCGCGCTTCACTTTCCGGATGGCTTTCACGTTCGGGGTGAACACAGCCCAGCATGGATACGCCGGTACGCATCACATCCATCGGATGGGTATGTGCAGGCAGGCTTTCCAAAACTTTAATCACACGGATAGGCAGGCCGCGCATGGATTTGAGCTTGGTTTTATAAGCGGCCAGCTCAAATTTGTTGGGCAGATGGCCGTGAATCAGCAGGTGGGCGACTTCTTCAAACTCGCATTTTTGTGCCAAATCCAAGATGTCGTAACCGCGATAGCTCAAATCGTTACCGGTACGGCCAACGGTACACAATTCGGTATTACCGGCCGCAACGCCAGAAAGCGCAACGGATTTTTTAGGTTTGAAGGTCGGGGTTTGAGTAGTTGCAGTCATGGTATTTCTCCTTTGTATTTTTATGGGTTTTATTTTTCAGACGGCCGATGCGGATTTGTTGAAAGGCCGTCTGAAAGCGGTTACTTATTTTTGAAACAATTTATCCAGTTTTTGCTCGAAGGCATGATAGTTCAGATGCTCGTACAGCTCGGCACGGGTTTGCATGGTATCTACCACCGCCGCCTGCGTGCCGTCGCGCATAATCGCCTCATAAACATTCAAAGCGGCTTTGCTCGCGGCGCGGAATGATGACAGCGGATACAGCACCAGCGATACGCCGTTTTCAGCCAGCTCGCTTTGGGTATAAAGCGGCGTTGCACCAAATTCGGTAATGTTCGCCAACACAGGGACTTTCACCGCGTCCGCAAATTGGCGGTACATGTTCAAATCGGTCATGGCTTCAGGGAAAATCATGTCTGCACCGGCTTCAACGCAAGCTTGGGCGCGTTCGATGGCGGCATCCAAACCTTCCACCGCCAGCGCATCGGTACGCGCCATAATCACGAAGTTCTCATCAACGCGCGCATCGACGGCAGCTTTGATACGGTCGACCATTTCATCTTTAGAAACAATGGCTTTGTTCGGACGGTGGCCGCAGCGTTTTTGTGCTACCTGATCTTCGATGTGAACCGCTGCAACACCGGCGCGCTCAAAGTTGCGAATTGTACGCGCGATATTGAATGCCCCGCCCCAACCCACATCGATGTCCACCAGCAAAGGCGTATCCACGTTGTCCGTAATGCGTCGTGCGTCGATCAGCACATCTTCCATTGTGGTAATGCCCAAATCAGGGATACCGCAAGAGCAGGCTGCCACGCCGCCGCCGGACAGATAAATCGCCTTGAAACCGCTTTGGGTGGCCAATCGTGCAAAGTAAGCATTGACGCAACCGACTACGGCAAGAGGATTCGATTCTTTCACGGCTTGACGGAAACGTGCTCCGGCAGAGTGTTGACTCATCATATTTCTCCTTTATAGACTTTTTTCATCAGTATTAATCGGACGGCTCGGTTTTTTCACAACCTGAAACGAACCGTTTAAAAATAAACAATTATTCTGAAAACTGTTTTCAGACGGCCTGTAAAATTTCAATTATCAACCATCTGAAAATTTAAAATCAATAAATACAAATAGTTATCAAAACCAATAAATACAATAAGGCTGAAGCGGAGGTATTTGTTTTTTAAATATTATTAATCAGTATATGAATGCAACAGGGGACAAGAAGTTTTAAAACCAGAAGTGTTTGTGGAAATGCAGAAACTGGATTCGGGTCGAGAGCCTTCAGACCGTCGCGACTGCCAATAAGCTGGCAGCGACGGGAGCAGCAGAGACGGGAGAAAATCTATAACAAGAGAGAGTGGTTTGATACAGATTCATGATGATGTTCCTTTGTAGTGCGATGTAGTTTTTATTTATGGAAACAAATTTAAAAAATAAAACCGGTCTTGTCAAACACTTTTTTCAAAAAAATTATAAAAAATTCAGTTATTAATAAACGATTTTTTTGCAACAAATGTAAAAAGCGGACAGTCCCTGCTACATCAAACCCTGATGTAGCCTGGCTTCTGTCCGTTTTGTATTTTTGGTTTATAGTCAGAATGATTGTAAACAATCCATCAAAAAATAATTTATAATTAATTCATTTATAAGGAATTTTTAAATACGTTATCCAAAAAATTAGATTTTTTTAGCCTATGGCCGTTCAGACGGCCTCTATCGGATGGCTACTTCGCGCTAAATGCCGTCTGAAAAGTCTGTTTGCCGACGGTAATATCGGCAGTGTAATCATGGCGGCCCTCGACACAAAACGGCAAGCGGATTTGCAAAGCCTGCCAGCTTCGCGGAGATTGTTGCGCCAGATTATAGCGGTTGAAGCCCATATCCATGTTTTTCATGCTGAAACTGATACTGACCGCGCCCGTATTTCGCGGAACATTCTCTATCACGATATCAAACGGCTCGTGCGTATTGATGGATGTTGCGCGTACTTTTGAACCGTCAGGCAGGACGCAGCCTTGTGTTAAATTACATTCGACTACTTTCGTTTTTGATTGCTGTTGCTGCCACCAATCCAAGAGCAGCAGTTTGGCCGCCGCAAACACAATCAGTAAAACAGCGGCAATCAAAAGCTTTTGATTTTTACTCATTTCAGACGGCCTCAATGTCATTATCGGTCAAAACGGCATGCGCACCCATGCTCTGCCACTGTTCGCGATAAATGGAAACCAGACTTTCCGGAGCTGCCACAATCAGCGGCATCGCCACGCCTTGCGCCAAAATATCCGCAACTTGCCCGGCGGCCGCTTCGTCAGCCACTTTCCAAACAACGGCATCCGCATTTTGCACCTGCCGCCATTGTTCAGCATTTTCAATGATTGGCCACACACTGAGCGCTTCTATAGGTTTGCCTTGCTGCCAATCGGCAAATTCCAACAATACGGCAGATGCGCTTTGATGAGCCAATCCATATGGCGCAACATGATATTCGCCCATGTTGTTTTGACCGCTCAAGCCGCTTTTCAGACGGCCTTGAAGCCGGCGCGGAATGGATAAAGAACGCAATAATGCGCTATTGGCTGGCAACATCGGCGCAACGGTAAAATCCCCAGCCTTTTGCCATGCCCATTTCTGCCCTTCCCTCGATTGGATTTCGCCCGTCCATTGGTCGGCTTCCACCCATAAAAAATGCAGGCGTACATGTGCGTGTTCGTAGGAATGGACTTTGGTCAGCCACGGCGTAGCGGCAAGGATACGGATACCGAGTTCTTCTTCAAACTCGCGTTGCAAGGCTTGAAAATCGCTTTCGCCAGCTTCCACCTTGCCGCCGGCAAATTCCCAATAGCCGGCATACGGCTTGCCCTCCGGGCGGGAACTGAGCAGGTAGCGGCCGTTTTGGTCGAGCAAAATCCCGGCAACCACTTGCACCAAGGGACGTGTGTCTTCAGTCATCATGAGATTATTCTTACTGGGGTCGTTTGCGGGAGAGGGCGAAATCCTACGCTAAGGCTTTGGCCAACGATATTCTCCGGTAAGATTGATGTGTTCCCAGGGGATAGGAGAAGTCGCTTGATATCTAGTATGACGTCTGTCGCACCTGCTTGATCGCGGCCGCGATAGCTAGATCGCGTTGCTCCTCTTCTCCATCCGCGTTCCAAGCTGCGGAAAGGCACCCATAAGCGTACGCCTGGTCGAGCAGGCGACGCGGATCGACGTCCAGCGCACGAGAGAATGCGTCCGCCATCTGTGCAATGCGTCTAGGATCGAGACAAAGGTCGTCTCTGTCAGCCGGATCGTAGAACATATTGGCGGCGCCAAAGCCCACTTCACCGACCAGACCGACGGGATCTATCACCAGCCAGCCGCGACTGGAGAACATGATGTTTTCATGATGCAGATCGCCATGTAGCCCACGCAGTTCCGAGGCATTGCTCATCATTTGATCGGCTATAATCGCCGCGTGGACGTAGTCAGTTTGACAACCTGCGTTTTGATCATCGCGCGCCCGCTGAAACAAAGCTGCAAAGCGATCCCGGATCGGGAGAAGGGCAGAAGGCAGGGGTTCCTCAGATGCGGCATACAGCTTCGCCATTAGTTCCGCTGCAATTTCGGTCGCCTGGTAGTCGCCGTGCTCGGCAACGATGTGAGAGAGCATTCGCTCCCCGGCATATTCGAGCAACATCAGATTGTTCTCACGACCGAGCAACCGGACTGCTCCCCTCCCATTGCGCCATACCAGATAGTCGGCCCCGCGCAGTTCATCAGCAATGTCTTCTATAGGTTTCAATCCCTTGACGATTGCAGGAGTCCCGTCTGGCAATGAAACTTTCCAAACGAGGCTGGAAAAGGTGTCCGCAATGAGAACAGGTTGCGAAACGTGCCAATGAGCAGGAAAAACAGGCGGCATGAACATCAACCCCAAGTCAGAGGGTCCAATCGCAGATAGAAGGCAAGGCGTTCGCGGTCGGGGGCTTCGATCCCCAATACATTGAATAGGACAGCGAAGGCGCGCTCTGCTTCATCTGGCGCTGCCCAGTTCTCTTCGGCGTTAGCAATCATGAGTGCCAAATCGGCATAGCGATCTGCTGTTCCGAGCCGCCCAAGGTCGATCAGACCCGTGCATTGAAGAGTTTTAGGGTCCACCATGAAGTTCGGCATGCAGGGATCACCATGGCAAACAACCATATCGGTGCGCTCTTGGTCGAGCCGCACCGGTAGCTCTCGTTCGACACGAGCCAAAAGATCGAGCTGCGGCGTACTCTTGTCCTCGTCCGGTAAGAAGTCGGGATTGACGGCATTGCGGGACACCACATCAACGGCGCGTCCGAACATTCGCGACAGCCTGCGCTCAAACGGACATTGATCAACCGATAGGCTGTGAACAGCGCCAAGTTGCTGCCCCATTGACGGCCACGCTTTGAGCAAATCCGCTCCAGACAGATCAGCCGCCGGTACTCCCGGAATTGCCGTTATCACCAAGCATGCACCCTCCTGTTCCTCCTGCCAGTTGATCACCTCGGGGCAAGCCACACCTCGACCTTTGAGCCAAATGAGGCGGTCACGCTCTCCAGCGAGCTCACCGCGGCGGGAAGCAGGTGCGATTTTCGCGAAGGCATGCCCGTCACCACGTCGAAAAACAAAATCACCAGATTCTCCGCCTCTGACAGGCAACCAGTCAGAATGCGATTCACCAAAAAAAATATTAGTTCGATTCAATGGAGGTTCCTTCAGTTTTCTGATGAAGCGCGGAGGTGGCTCAACCCTGATGAATCCCCTAATGATTTTGGTAAAAATCATTAAGTTAAGGTGGATACACATCTTGTCATATGATCAAATGGTTTCGCGAAAAATCAATAATCAGACAACAAGATGTGCGAACTCGATATTTTACACGACTCTCTTTACCAATTCTGCCCCGAATTACACTTAAAACGACTCAACAGCTTAACGTTGGCTTGCCACGCATTACTTGACTGTAAAACTCTCACTCTTACCGAACTTGGCCGTAACCTGCCAACCAAAGCGAGAACAAAACATAACATCAAACGAATCGACCGATTGTTAGGTAATCGTCACCTCCACAAAGAGCGACTCGCTGTATACCGTTGGCATGCTAGCTTTATCTGTTCGGGCAATACGATGCCCATTGTACTTGTTGACTGGTCTGATATTCGTGAGCAAAAACGACTTATGGTATTGCGAGCTTCAGTCGCACTACACGGTCGTTCTGTTACTCTTTATGAGAAAGCGTTCCCGCTTTCAGAGCAATGTTCAAAGAAAGCTCATGACCAATTTCTAGCCGACCTTGCGAGCATTCTACCGAGTAACACCACACCGCTCATTGTCAGTGATGCTGGCTTTAAAGTGCCATGGTATAAATCCGTTGAGAAGCTGGGTTGGTACTGGTTAAGTCGAGTAAGAGGAAAAGTACAATATGCAGACCTAGGAGCGGAAAACTGGAAACCTATCAGCAACTTACATGATATGTCATCTAGTCACTCAAAGACTTTAGGCTATAAGAGGCTGACTAAAAGCAATCCAATCTCATGCCAAATTCTATTGTATAAATCTCGCTCTAAAGGCCGAAAAAATCAGCGCTCGACACGGACTCATTGTCACCACCCGTCACCTAAAATCTACTCAGCGTCGGCAAAGGAGCCATGGGTTCTAGCAACTAACTTACCTGTTGAAATTCGAACACCCAAACAACTTGTTAATATCTATTCGAAGCGAATGCAGATTGAAGAAACCTTCCGAGACTTGAAAAGTCCTGCCTACGGACTAGGCCTACGCCATAGCCGAACGAGCAGCTCAGAGCGTTTTGATATCATGCTGCTAATCGCCCTGATGCTTCAACTAACATGTTGGCTTGCGGGCGTTCATGCTCAGAAACAAGGTTGGGACAAGCACTTCCAGGCTAACACAGTCAGAAATCGAAACGTACTCTCAACAGTTCGCTTAGGCATGGAAGTTTTGCGGCATTCTGGCTACACAATAACAAGGGAAGACTTACTCGTGGCTGCAACCCTACTAGCTCAAAATTTATTCACACATGGTTACGCTTTGGGGAAATTATGAGGGGATCTCTCAGTGCATTGCCTCCAATTCCCATAATTTATTACGCCGATAATAACTTGGTGTAACCTTAAAAATGTACTTAAATCGACGTGTAAAAGATTGTTGGGAATCAAATTGATATTTTAATGCGATCTCAAGGATAGTTTTTTTCGTCAACCTCAACTCAACAGCCGCTTTCGTCAAACGACGAGCACGAATATAGCTAGCCAGTGTGACCCCTGTTACTTTTTTGAACAGCCGCTGAAAATACCACTTGGTATAACCCGCTTTATTCGCCACATCATCAAGCAGTAAAGACTGATCTAAATTATGTTCAATCCATAATAGAACATCTTTGATAACCGTTGTATGAAACTGCTTATCATCATATCTTAATTGGATGTTATTAGCTTTATTTTGATAGCGAGAATGCTGTTCAATATACATAAAATAACCTAAATGTTCTTAAGATTGTCACGACCACATCATCATGATACCATAAACATACTGACGGTATGTTATTTTAAATCTATCATGGAAAATAAAAATCATCAACAAGAAAATTTTAAGAGTACCTATCAATCACTGGTTAACTCAGCACGAATATTGTTTGTTGAAAAAGGCTATCAAGCTGTTTCAATAGATGAGATCTCGGGAAAAGCGTTGGTGACCAAAGGTGCCTTTTATCATCACTTTAAAAATAAAAAACAATTACTCAGTGCCTGTTATAAGCAGCAATTAATTATGATTGATGCCTACATCACAACAAAAACTGATTTAACAAATGGTTGGTCTGCCTTAGAAAGTATATTTGAACATTATCTTGATTATATTATTGATAATAATAAAAACCTTATCCCTATCCAAGAAGTGATGCCTATCATTGGTTGGAATGAACTTGAAAAAATTAGCCTTGAATACATTACTGGTAAGGTAAACGCCATTGTCAGCAAATTGATCCAAGAGAACCAACTTAAAGCTTATGATGATGATGTGCTTAAAAACTTACTCAATGGCTGGTTTATGCATATCGCAATACATGCGAAAAACCTAAAAGAGCTTGCCGATAAAAAAGGCCAATTTATTGCTATTTACCGCGGCTTTTTATTGAGCTTGAAAGATAAATAAAATAGATAGGTTTTATTTGAAGCTAAATCTTCTTTATCGTAAAAAATGCCCTCTTGGGTTATCAAGAGGGTCATTATATTTCGCGGAATAACATCATTTGGTGACGAAATAACTAAGCACTTGTCTCCTGTTTACTCCCCTGAGCTTGAGGGGTTAACATGAAGGTCATCGATAGCAGGATAATAATACAGTAAAACGCTAAACCAATAATCCAAATCCAGCCATCCCAAATTGGTAGTGAATGATTATAAATAACAGCAAACAGTAATGGGCCAATAACACCGGTTGCATTGGTAAGGCTCACCAATAATCCCTGTAAAGCACCTTGCTGATGACTCTTTGTTTGGATAGACATCACTCCCTGTAATGCAGGTAAAGCGATCCCACCACCAGCCAATAAAATTAAAACAGGGAAAACTAACCAACCTTCAGATATAAACGCTAAAAAGGCAAATGCACTACTATCTGCAATAAATCCGAGCAGTACTGCCGTTTTTTCGCCCCATTTAGTGGCTATTCTTCCTGCCACAAAGGCTTGGAATACTGAGTGTAAAAGACCAAGACCCGCTAATGAAAAGCCAACCATCATGCTATTCCATCCAAAACGATTTTCGGTAAATAGCACCCACACCGTTGCGGGAATTTGGCCTATCAATTGCGCTGAAAAATAAATAATCAACAAAATGGGCATCGTTTTAAATAAAGTGATGTATACCGAATTCGATTGCGTCTCAACCCCTACTTCGGTATCTGTATTATCACGTGTATTTTTGGTTTCACGGAACCAAAACATAACCACAAGGAAAGTGACAATATTTAGCAACGCAGCGATAAAAAAGGGACTATGCGGTGAAATCTCTCCTGCAAAACCACCAATAATAGGCCCCGCTATTAAACCAAGCCCAAAACTTGCCCCTAACCAACCGAACCACTTCACGCGTTGAGAAGCTGAGGTGGTATCGGCAATGACCGATGCCGCGACAGCCCCAGTAGCTCCTGTGATCCCTGAAAGCAAACGGCCTAAATACAGCATCCAAAGCGCACTTGAAAAAGCCAGCAATAAGTAATCCAGCGATGCGCCTATTAATGACAACAACAGCACTGGGCGCCGACCAAATCGGTCAGACATTTTTCCAAGCCAAGGAGCAAAGATAACCTGCATTAACGCATAAAGTGCAAGCAATACGCCAAAGTGGTTAGCGATATCTTCCGAAGCAATAAATTCACGTAATAACGTTGGCAAGACTGGCATGATAAGGCCAATCCCCATGGCATCGAGTAACGTAATTACCAATGCGATCTTTGTCGAACTATTCATTTCACTTTTCTCTATTACTGATAGGGAGTGGTAAAATAACTCTATCAATGATAGAGTGTCAACAAAAATTAGGAATTAATGATGTCTAGATTAGATAAAAGTAAAGTGATTAACAGCGCATTAGAGCTGCTTAATGAGGTCGGAATCGAAGGTTTAACAACCCGTAAACTCGCCCAGAAGCTAGGTGTAGAGCAGCCTACATTGTATTGGCATGTAAAAAATAAGCGGGCTTTGCTCGACGCCTTAGCCATTGAGATGTTAGATAGGCACCATACTCACTTTTGCCCTTTAGAAGGGGAAAGCTGGCAAGATTTTTTACGTAATAACGCTAAAAGTTTTAGATGTGCTTTACTAAGTCATCGCGATGGAGCAAAAGTACATTTAGGTACACGGCCTACAGAAAAACAGTATGAAACTCTCGAAAATCAATTAGCCTTTTTATGCCAACAAGGTTTTTCACTAGAGAATGCATTATATGCACTCAGCGCTGTGGGGCATTTTACTTTAGGTTGCGTATTGGAAGATCAAGAGCATCAAGTCGCTAAAGAAGAAAGGGAAACACCTACTACTGATAGTATGCCGCCATTATTACGACAAGCTATCGAATTATTTGATCACCAAGGTGCAGAGCCAGCCTTCTTATTCGGCCTTGAATTGATCATATGCGGATTAGAAAAACAACTTAAATGTGAAAGTGGGTCTTAAAAGCAGCATAACCTTTTTCCGTGATGGTAACTTCACGGTAACCAAGATGTCGAGTTAACCACCCTTTAGATTCATAAAGCGAAAATAATGCGGCTCCAACGTACCCACCTAAATGGAAACGGCGTTCACTCCAATCTAAACACGCACAACAGATTTTACGTGAATGTTTGGAAGGAACGTCAATTCCCATTTCATGAAAATATTGAATACCACTTAATGTGATCATTGAACCATTTTCAGTGATCCATTGCTGTTGACAAAGGGAATCATAGATCTTAACGGCAACTTCGCCAGCTAAATGATCATAGCAAGTACGTGCTTTTCGTAAATGCACTGGCGTGGAAACTTTGGCATGTACGCCATGGTTTAAGGAGATCCCCATCATACTTTCCATCAATTCAGCAATATCTTTTCCTGCTAGCCGAAAATAACGATGCTTGCCTTGAGCTACTACTGTGATTAGCTGGCAATCTAATAATTTAGATAAATGACTGCTCGCCGTTGAAGCTGATATATTCGCCACAGAACTTAGCTCAGTGGCCGTCCAAGCTCGCCCATCCATCAAAGCACTGAGTATTTTAACTCGTGAAATGTCAGACATAGCCGCCCCTATCGCGGCTATTGAGGACTCAAAGGTAACCTCTTTTCGTATTAAATTAGCCATCGCAAGTTCACTTTATTGCCCAAGGGAGCGTAACAGATGCAGCCATACTATCATTGTCCGTTATTAATATCAGTTGGTTAGCATGGTCACTGTATTGCACTAAAATATTAATGTTATTCTCCGCCAATACTCGTGCTATTTCGCCAAGTTCCCCCGGTTTTTCCTGTTTTAACTTACGAATTAATGGTGTCCGGATCGCAAGTACTAACAGTCCAGCTTGCTCTAGCGCTATTTTAGCTTCCTTTCCTTGTTCAACAAGAAAATGAGCATGGCATTCATCACCAACCGTAAATATCCCTCCCCCTTCCAATCCAATACCTTTATTACCTAATGTTTTTCCTAGTAATGCTAATTGTCCTATTTGATTATCTAAAACAACGTGAACATCAAACATTATCCTTGTCCTTTTTAAATGAATATTCGCGAGTAATATGAGCAATACTAATTTTGTAAAAATCAAATATTGACTCTCGCCCTTCTTGTTGAGCTTTCGCATGTAAAACATGATTTTTCCATTGCAGAACTGCGTATTCGTTTTCCCACCAAGATAGCGATAACATTTTTCCTTCTGTAGCTAGACTTTGAAAACGTTCAATTGAAATAAAACCAGCTACATGACTTAATAGTGGTCTTAACTCCTCAGCTAAAGTCAAATAGCGAGTTTGTTGGTCGGGTTGTATTTGCACCTCAAATATTACAGCAATCATATTTTTCTCCGTTATTAATCAACAAACAGAGTAATCCACCCGAAAATTAACACTTCGATAAGCAACGAAATATAGAAAGGTCATGCTGCTGTTTTATGTTGTATATCACACTTCTTTAAATTGCTCGGCCTGCGCTTATCATGTTCTCCTTCTCTTATAATTTTGTTTATTATTTATACTTTTTTATTTTTTGCTATCACCGAAAATAGTGCGGATCCCGCATGGTATTTAGGTTTACCCATCATTAAATACCATTGTTGTTATTTTAATCTTTTTAATATTTCATGATTAAGATCACACTAAAATTATGACCCTATTAACTAAAAGTTATGGATACCCTAATAAAACTCATTGTTAAAGATTAGTTAACCAAAGTAACTTCATTTTTCACTATTGTTAAATTGTTATAGTGAAAATTCTGGTAAACTAATAGAGGTAAAAAAATGATCCTAGATGCCAGTTATACATTATTAGTCGCATGTATCGCGCTACTCATAGGAATGTTTGTCGTAAAATTTACCCCGTTCCTACAAAAAAACCACATACCAGAAGCCGTCGTTGGTGGCTTTATTGTTGCAATTGTTCTGTTAATTATTGATAAAACATCAGGTTATTCGTTTACTTTTGATGCTTCATTGCAAAGTTTATTAATGCTCACATTCTTTTCCTCTATCGGGCTAAGTTCTGACTTTTCTCGACTGATTAAAGGAGGAAAGCCGTTAGTTCTATTAACTATTGCAGTAACGATCCTAATCGCCATTCAAAATACTGTCGGCATGAGTATGGCTGTCATGATGAATGAAAGTCCATTTATTGGCTTAATTGCAGGTTCAATTACTCTAACAGGTGGTCATGGTAATGCCGGAGCATGGGGCCCTATTCTCGCTGATAAATATGGTGTAACAGGCGCCGTTGAATTAGCGATGGCTTGTGCAACACTTGGATTAGTGTTGGGTGGTTTAGTTGGCGGCCCTGTTGCCCGTCATCTTTTGAAAAAGGTCTCTATTCCTAAAACAACCGAGCAAGAGCGCGACACTATCGTTGAAGCTTTTGAGCAACCAAGCGTCAAAAGAAAAATCAATGCAAATAACGTTATTGAAACCATTTCAATGCTGATTATCTGTATTGTTGTTGGTGGCTATATCAGTGCATTGTTTAAAGATACTTTTCTGCAACTGCCTACTTTTGTCTGGTGTTTATTTGTCGGTATTATTATCCGTAATACACTGACTCATGTATTTAAACACGAAGTGTTTGAGCCGACCGTCGATGTATTAGGTAGCGTTGCTTTATCGCTTTTCTTGGCAATGGCGTTAATGTCATTAAAATTTGGTCAATTGGCAAGCATGGCAGGGCCAGTATTAATTATCATTGCTGTACAAACTGTTGTCATGGTGCTATTTGCCTGCTTTGTCACCTTCAAAATGATGGGCAAAGATTATGATGCTGTCGTGATCAGCGCGGGTCACTGTGGCTTTGGTATGGGAGCAACACCAACAGCAATTGCGAATATGCAAACAGTCACAAAAGCATTTGGACCATCACATAAAGCTTTCCTTGTCGTTCCTATGGTCGGTGCCTTTATTGTTGATATTTCAAACAGTATCTTAATTAAAATATTTATTGAAATTGGTACATACTTTACCTAATAGCTACACACTACTCGGCGTACTTCTCCTAACAATTTATTATAGGGCAGTATGCCGAGCCGCTTTCTTACCCCGTATATTCCCCTAGTCAATCTATTTAGCTTGCACGTTTACGAATTAATTCTCGTGACAACTAAACCAAAATTTGAATTATGACGAGTATATCTGATTATTTATACTTTATTCGTTAGAATAGTCCGTAGAAATAAATAATCAGAAGGCTACATGGAATGAAATTAAGACATCTCGATATCTTTTATGCTGTAATGACTTGTGGTTCCTTAACGCGTGCGGCTGAAGTTTTACATATTTCTCAACCCGCGGCGAGTAAAGCACTCAAACATGCTGAGCACTGAGAGATCCCCTCATAATTTCCCCAAAACGTAACCATGTGTGAATAGATTTTGAGTAAGCAGGGTTGCAGCCACGAGTGAGTCTTCCCTTGTTATTGTGTAGCCAGAATGCCGCAAAACTTCCATGCCTAAGCGAACTGTTGAGAGTACGTTTCGATTTCTGACTGTGTTAGCCTGGAAGTGCTTGTCCCAACCTTGTTTCTGAGCATGAACGCCCGCAAGCCAACATGTTAGTTGAAGCATCAGGGCGATTAGCAGCATGATATCAAAACGCTCTGAGCTGCTCGTTCGGCTATGGCGTAGGCCTAGTCCGTAGGCAGGACTTTTCAAGTCTCGGAAGGTTTCTTCAATCTGCATTCGCTTCGAATAGATATTAACAAGTTGTTTGGGTGTTCGAATTTCAACAGGTAAGTTAGTTGCTAGAATCCATGGCTCCTTTGCCGACGCTGAGTAGATTTTAGGTGACGGGTGGTGACAATGAGTCCGTGTCGAGCGCTGATTTTTTCGGCCTTTAGAGCGAGATTTATACAATAGAATTTGGCATGAGATTGGATTGCTTTTAGTCAGCCTCTTATAGCCTAAAGTCTTTGAGTGACTAGATGACATATCATGTAAGTTGCTGATAGGTTTCCAGTTTTCCGCTCCTAGGTCTGCATATTGTACTTTTCCTCTTACTCGACTTAACCAGTACCAACCCAGCTTCTCAACGGATTTATACCATGGCACTTTAAAGCCAGCATCACTGACAATGAGCGGTGTGGTGTTACTCGGTAGAATGCTCGCAAGGTCGGCTAGAAATTGGTCATGAGCTTTCTTTGAACATTGCTCTGAAAGCGGGAACGCTTTCTCATAAAGAGTAACAGAACGACCGTGTAGTGCGACTGAAGCTCGCAATACCATAAGCCGTTTTTGCTCACGGATATCAGACCAGTCAACAAGTACAATGGGCATCGTATTGCCCGAACAGATAAAGCTAGCATGCCAACGGTATACAGCGAGTCGCTCTTTGTGGAGGTGACGATTACCTAACAATCGGTCGATTCGTTTGATGTTATGTTTTGTTCTCGCTTTGGTTGGCAGGTTACGGCCAAGTTCGGTAAGAGTGAGAGTTTTACAGTCAAGTAAGGCGTGGCAAGCCAACGTTAAGCTGTTGAGTCGTTTTAAGTGTAATTCGGGGCAGAATTGGTAAAGAGAGTCGTGTAAAATATCGAGTTCGCACATTTTGTTGTCTGATTATTGATTTTTGGCGAAACCATTTGATCATATGACAAGATGTGTATCTACCTTAACTTAATGATTTTGATAAAAATCATTAGGGGATTCATCAGGGCTCAACCTGCGAAAAGAAACGAGTTGCTACGTAAGTCCGAGAACATGCTTTCCATGGTCTCTGAGCTCGCCTTTGGGACCGACATATCGGTAGAGAGTGACGCGCTCGATGCCGAGTTCCTTGCAGAGATCGGAAACTGAAGTATCGCGCTGGGCCATGGCGGCTTGCGCGAGACGCACCTGAGCTTTGGTGAGCGCGAATTTTCGTCCGCCCTTGCGACCGCGCGCTCTCGCGGAGGCGAGACCCGCCATGGTGCGCTCTCGGATCAGATCCCGCTCGAACTCGGCCAAGGTGGCGAAGATTCCGAACACCATGCGACCGGACGCAGTCGTGGTGTCGATCTGAGCGCCCTTTCCAGTCAGAACCCGCAGGCCGATCTTGCGGTCTGACAGCTCCTTCACCGTGTTGACCAGATGGGCAAGCGATCGTCCGAGGCGATCGAGCTTCCAGACCACCAGCACATCGCCGTCACGCAATGACTTGAGGCAGGCAGTCAAGCCAGGGCGATCATCACGACCGCCGGAAGCAAGATCATCATAGATATTGTCCCGTTCGACACCTGCGGCGCGCAAGGCGTCGTGCTGCAGGTCGAGAGACTGCGAGCCATCGGCTTTGGAGACGCGGGCATATCCGATCAGCATGTATCACAAACGTTGGTTTGAGGCGGCGCTTCGGCCACGATTGCATTGACCTCTGGAAATGTATCTCAACCAGCTTCATAAACAAAGCGTCTTGAACGCTATCAGATTTTGAAAAAGGAACATGTATGCCGCGTCGCGTCACTCTAACCGATCGGCAGAAAGACGCGCTGTTGCGCTTGCCGACTTCACAGACGGATTTGCTCAAGCACTATACGCTGAGTGATGAAGACCTTGGGCATATCAGGCTGCGTCGGCGCGCTCACAACAGGTTCGGCTTCGCCCTGCAATTGTGTGTCCTGCGCTATCCCGGCCGGGTGCTGGCTCCAGGCGAACTGATCCCTGCAGAGGTCATCGAATTTATCGGAGCGCAGCTTGGCCTGGGTGCCGACGATCTCGTAGACTATGCTGCCCGCGAGGAAACACGGCACGAGCATCTTGCCGAGTTACGGGGGCTCTACGGCTTCCGCACCTTCTCCGGACGTGGTGCGAGCGAGCTGAAGGAATGGTTGTTCCGAGAAGCCGAGATGGCGGTGTCGAACGAGGATATCGCCCGTCGCTTCGTAGCCGAGTGCCGACGCACCCGCACTGTCCTTCCCGCGACATCCACGATCGAGCGGCTTTGTGCCGCGGCTCTCGTCGATGCCGAGCGACGCATCGAGACGAGGATCGCCAGTCGGCTGCCTATGTCGATCCGAGAACAGTTGCTGGCATTGCTCGAGGAGACGGCTGATGATCGGGTGACCCGTTTTGTGTGGCTGCGCCAGTTCGAGCCTGGCTCGAACTCTTCGTCGGCCAACCGGCTGCTCGACCGGCTCGAATATCTGCAACGCATCGATCTCCCCGAGGATCTGCTTGCCGGCGTTCCTGCCCATCGGGTGACTCGTCTGCGCAGGCAGGGTGAACGGTATTATGCCGACGGCATGCGCGATCTCCCGGAGGACAGGCGGCTTGCGATCTTGGCTGTTTGCGTCTCGGAATGGCAGGCGATGTTGGCCGACGCAGTGGTCGAAACCCACGACCGGATCGTCGGCCGTCTCTACCGTGCTTCGGAGCGTATTTGCCATGCAAAGGTCGCAGACGAAGCGGGGGTGGTGCGTGACACCCTGAAATCCTTCGCCGAGATCGGGGGCGCCCTGGTCGATGCACAGGATGATGGCCAGCCGCTGGGCGATGTCATCGCGAGTGGGTCAGGGTGGGACGGCTTAAAAACCCTTGTTGCAATGGCAACCAGGCTGACCGCCACCATGGCCGACGATCCGCTCAATCATGTGCTCGACGGTTATCACCGCTTCCGCCGATACGCTCCACGCATGTTGCGCCTGCTCGATCTGCGAGCTGCGCCCGTTGCACTGCCGCTTCTGGAAGCGGTGACGGCCCTTCGTACCGGTTTGAACGATGCCGCGATGACCAGCTTCTTGCGGCCCAGCTCGAAATGGCATCGCCACCTTCGGGCCCAGAGGGCTGGCGACGCTCGCCTATGGGAGATCGCGGTGCTGTTCCATCTGCGCGATGCGTTCCGCTCCGGAGATGTCTGGCTTACTAGGTCCCGGCGCTATGGCGATCTGAAACACGCACTCGTTCCGGCACAATCCATCGCGGAAGGCGGTCGTCTCGCTGTGCCATTGCGGCCGGAGGAATGGCTGGCAGACCGGCAAGCTCGCCTCGACATGCGGTTGCGCGAGCTTGGCCGTGCCGCTCGCGCAGGCACGATCCCGGGCGGGTCGATTGAAAACGGCGTTCTGCATATCGAGAAACTCGAAGCCGCCGCGCCGACAGGCGCCGAAGATCTGGTGCTCGATCTCTACAAGCAGATCCCGCCCACGCGCATCACCGATCTCCTGCTGGAGGTGGATGCGGCGACCGGCTTCACCGAAGCGTTCACCCATCTGCGCACAGGAGCACCCTGCGCTGACCGGATCGGGCTAATGAACGTTATCTTGGCGGAAGGGATCAACCTCGGCTTGCGCAAAATGGCGGATGCGACAAACACCCACACCTTCTGGGAATTGATCCGCATTGGACGGTGGCATGTCGAGGGCGAAGCCTATGACCGGGCGCTGGCCATGGTGGTCGAGGCACAGGCAGCGTTACCCATGGCCCGGTTCTGGGGCATGGGCACGTCGGCTTCGAGCGACGGACAGTTCTTCGTCGCTACAGAGCAAGGTGAGGCCATGAACCTGGTCAACGCGAAATATGGCAATACCCCGGGCCTGAAAGCCTATAGCCACGTCTCCGACCAATATGCGCCGTTCGCAACCCAGGTGATTCCTGCAACGGCAAGCGAAGCGCCTTACATCCTCGATGGCCTGCTGATGAACGATGCTGGACGCCATATCCGCGAGCAGTTCACCGACACGGGCGGCTTCACCGATCACGTCTTTGCCGCATGTGCCATTCTCGGCTACCGGTTCGCTCCGCGCATCCGCGACCTGCCATCCAAACGGCTCTACGCGTTCAATCCGTCGGCCGCCCCGGCGCACCTGCGAGCGTTGATCGGCGGAAAGGTCAACCAAGCCATGATCGAGCGCAATTGGCCCGACATCCTGCGCATCGCCGCCACCATTGCTGCCGGGACCGTCGCGCCAAGCCAGATTCTGCGGAAACTCGCCTCCTATCCGCGGCAGAACGAGCTCGCGACAGCCCTGCGGGAAGTCGGTCGCGTCGAGCGCACCCTGTTCATGATCGACTGGATTCTGGATGCCGAACTCCAACGGCGTGCCCAGATCGGGCTCAACAAAGGCGAAGCTCATCATGCGCTGAAGCGGGCAATCAGCTTCCACCGCCGCGGTGAAATCCGCGACCGTTCCGCCGAAGGCCAGCATTACCGCATCGCCGGCATGAATCTGCTCGCCGCCATCATCATCTTCTGGAACACCATGAAGCTCGGCGAGGTCGTTGCAAACCAGAAACGCGATGGAAAGCTGCTATCGCCCGATCTCTTGGCCCATGTTTCGCCGCTCGGATGGGAACACATCAATCTCACCGGAGAATATCGCTGGCCAAAGCCTTAGCGTAGGATTCCGCCCCCTCCCGCAAACGACCCCTTACTATGCGGCAGGCGGCGACACCTGCCGATTTGTGCGTAAAAAAACGATGTCGGGCCCATACGCCCGACTTTTAACAAAAATCTAATCCTTCAGGCCGTCTGAAAAGGATGTTCTATTCCAGAATACTTAAATCCGGCCTTATTTTTCCGCAATGACAAAAGCCATGACGGTATCCTCTTCATCGCTCATGCTCAGATGGCAGCCGCGGATACCCTGCTCTTCCAGCCATTTGCTCAAAGCCGGTGCAAAAAACAATTCAGGCTTGCCCAATGCGTCATGCCCGACACCGATATTGCGGAAGGACACCACGCCGCGTATGCCCGTACCAACGGCTTTGGCAAAAGCCTCCTTGGCGGCAAAGCGTTTGGCAAGATAGTTGACCGGCTTGCCTGCCTGTGGAAACTCCAACAGTTCTTCCGGGCTGAGAATGCGTTGCGCAAATGCCAGTCCGAATTTTTTGTTCAGGCGGATAATGCGTTTGAGGGAAACAATATCCGTGCCTATTCCGTAAATCATGGGTCTGCTCCTTGTTTAAATAGTCAGGCCGTCTGAAAATGCGGCTACCGGCCAAAGCAAACCGCTTTAGCCGGTATGGCTGATGCCCTTAAGGCAGCATTCTGGCTCTGAACATGACTTCCTTCATTTGGCGGACCGCTTCAGGCAGGCCGAGGAAGAGTGCTTGGGAAATCAGCGAATGGCCGATGTTCAGCTCGCGGATGGCGAGAATTTGGGCAATCGGCGTTACGTTGTGAATGGTCAGGCCGTGTCCGGCGTTGACGATCAAGCCCAAATCGCTGGCGTAATGCGCACCGTTTTGAATGCGCTCGAATTGTTTCATCTGCTCGGCGTGGCCGTGTGCATCGGCATACGCACCGGTGTGTAATTCGATAACGGGCGCGCCGACATCATAAGCGGCTTGGATTTGCGCGTTGTCGGCATCGATAAACAAGGACACGCGGATGCCTGCGTCAGTCAGAATTTTGGTGAACTCGGCCACTTTATCCTGTTGCGCCAATACGTCCAAACCGCCTTCGGTGGTTACTTCTTGGCGTTTTTCAGGAACGATGCACACATCTTCCGGCATGACGTTGAGCGCGTTTTCCAGCATTTCTTCCGTCAGCGCCATTTCCAAATTCAGGCGCGTGCGGATGGCGTTTTTAACGGCGAACACGTCCGCATCTTTAATATGGCGGCGGTCTTCACGCAAGTGCATGGTAATCAAATCTGCGCCGTGGGTTTCCGCAATCAGCGCCGCTTCGACAGGGCTGGGATAAATCGTACCGCGCGCATTGCGGACGGTGGCAATATGGTCGATGTTTACGCCTAACAACATAATAATGTCCTTTCTTTAAAGTTTCAGACGGCCTGAGCCTGCTCATATTCACAGGCCGTCTGAAAAATTCAACTGCCCAAACCAAACTGCTGCAATTGCTGCAAAACCTGCCGAGACTTGATACCCTCGGGCAGAAGGTTGTCAATCAAAAGCCGCGTTACTTTCAAAGCCTGCCCCAGACTTTCCTGATGAACGAAACTGCCTTCCCTCAAATCGATTAAAGTCGCGCCCAATACGGCAACGCCCTTATTGAGCGCATGGAAACGGTCGGTCTCGGCCAAAGGCACCGCAGCCTCTTCAGGTGTGAGCCAATACGTTTCTTCGCCGTTGATTTCATTGCCGTTGCCGTCATGGAACAAATCGGGGGCAAAGCCCAAACGTGTCAGTAGCGTCCATTCAAAACGGCGCAAAGCGGCAATGTGGTTGGCCTCGCAGCAGATGGTTTTCATGGTTTCCGCCAAGACATCGTAAAGCTCGGGCAACGGGTCTTCGCGGACGGTCAACTTCAGCATCAACTCGTTCACATACAATCCGCTGAACAAAGCCCTGCCCTGCGGCTGCGGCCAACCGCCTATCCATTCGGCGCGATGCAGGGTCTTCAACTCTTGCGAACCATACCAAGACGCACTCACCGGCACAAACGGCACCAACACGCCGCGCAACTCGCTCTGCCGTTTGCGTGCGCTTCTGGCCAACAAAGCCACACGCCCATAACGGCGGCTGAAGGCCTCCACCCACAAGCTGCTCTCGCGCCAAGGGGCGGAAGCAAGCAGAAAGACAGGTTCGTGGTTGATGCGGTTCGGTTGCGCCATAAGGGTTTGGAAAGATAAAGATTGTGTCGATTATAACGGAAAATCGACACAAAAGGCCGTCTGAAAGGCCTGCTTCTGTAAACAACGCCTGAAAACCTTTATAATCCGTTTTGAATGAACAACCGACCTTCCTGTATTTATGCCAAAATTCCCTTTTAAATCATCCCTTTCCCTGCTCTCCGCAGCCCTATTATCCGCCTGCTCACTGGTAAAATATCAACCTATCGCCGGTATTGATACGGTCGACCTGCAACGCGGCTACCGCTTTGAAACCAGCCAGCTTCAGCGCAACGACGAAGACGATACGCTTATTGTATTGATGTTCTCCGGCGGCGGCACGCGCGCGGCGGCCTTGGGTTATGGCGTGTTGGAGCAGCTTCATAAGCAACAGATTACCATCCATCGGCGGCAAAAAACAATCTTTGATGTCGAATGTCGATGTGGTGTTCGGCGTATCCGGCGGCTCGGTTTTGGCAGCTTATTTTGCACTCAAGGGCGAAGAAACCATTCCCTTGTTTTATAAACGTTTCCTACACCAAAACTTCCAACGCCAAGTCGTCAAACAGGCATTTTCCATGTCCAACCTGCCCCGACTGGCCTCGCCTGAATACGGACGCGGCGATCTATTACAGGAACAATTTGAAAACTACCTTTTCGGCAAAACCACTTTCCGCGATTTGGAAAAAAATGCCAAGGGCCCGTTTGCCATCATTTCCGCCACCGATATGGGCATAGGCGAGCGTTTCAATTTTACGCAGGAATATTTCGACCCGATGTGTATCGACTTGGGCGACTTACGACTTGCCCGCGCCGTTGCCGCTTCCAGCTCCGTGCCTATGGTGTTTGCACCGATTACGCTCAATAACAACGGTGGCAATTGCCAATACACGCCTCCGCTGCAACTTGTCTCCGACAGCGAAGCCGGTAAAAAACAACTGCAAACCCGAAAAGAATTTTTCGAGCGTTTCCAAAAATACAGTGACAGTAAAAACCGTCCCTACATCCACCTTATCGACGGTGGCTTGACCGACAATTTGGGTATGCGCAGCCTTTTGGACATGACGGAGATGTATCCGGAAAAAATTCTGACGCATAAAATCAAACAAAACAAAATCCGCCATATTGTCGTCATCAACGTCAATGCCCAAAACGAAGTCAGCAGCGATTTGGATAAAAAAGCGGCCGTACCCGGCTTACGCGATGTCGTTTCCGCTATCGTGAATATCCCGATTGACCAACATTCGCAAGAGTCTTTGCGCCGCTTCAGGGCTTTTGTCGATCAATGGAACAAAGACAAGCAGAATGACAATATCTATTTCACTTTTGTCAGCCTCAATCTCAAAGACCTTCCGCCGTCCCAACTGAGGGACAAGGTATTGAATATCCCGACCAGTTTCTATCTGCCACCGGAAGACGTGGACAACCTGCGCACCGCCGCCGCAGAACTGATGAAACAGTCGCTGGACTATCGCAACCTGCTGGCAGAATTCGGAGCGCACCCCAATCCAGACACCATCTTCGCAGCTCCGCCTCCGGATGCACAAGAGTTCAAGCCATTGAACGAAAAGAAAAAGCAGTAGCAAACTGTTCCATAAAGTGCAGCTCTGTTAAAATATATGCTTCATCTTATATTTCAGACGGCCCCGATCCCTAAGGCCGTCTGAAACACTTAACAATAAATAGAATCCAACCATGACCGAATTAAACACTCCCATCGTTACCGATATTGACCGCCCCATCCTCGTTCCGCCCGGCGGCCATAAAAAAGTCCTGCTGCATTCCTGCTGCGCCCCGTGCAGCGGCGAAGTAATGGAAGCCCTGCTTGCCAGCGGCATCGACTACACCATTTATTTTTACAACCCCAATATCCATCCGCACAAAGAATATATGTTGCGCAAAGAAGAAAACATGCGCTTTGCGGACAAATTCGGCATTCCCTTCATCGACAAAGACGACGACTACGAAAACGACCGCAAAGAATGGTTCGCCAAAGCCAAAGGCATGGAATTCGAACCCGAACGCGGTATCCGCTGCACCATGTGTTTCGACATGCGTTTTGAAAAAGCAGCACAATACGCCCATGAAAACGGCTTCCATGTATTCACCAGCTCATTAGGCATTTCACGCTGGAAAGACATGAAACAGATCAACGGCTGCGGCCATCGCGCTGCCGAGCCCTACGATGACCTGGTTTATTGGGATTTCAACTGGCGCAAAGGCGGCGGTAGCGCACGCATGATTGAAATCAGCAAACGCGAACATTTCTACCAGCAAGAATACTGCGGATGCGCCTACTCCCTGCGCGACTCCAACGCCCACCGTAAATCGCAAGGCCGCATCCCCATCAAGCTGGGCGTGTTGTATTATGGTGATGAATCCACTCAATACGAGCCTCAAGCCGAAAACAAAATCATCGTTGAGAAATAAAAATCAAAGGCCGTCTGAAACCTTCAGACGGCCTTTATTCAAATCAGCCGATTAACGGCGTCGGAATTTGCCGTAATCAAAATCATCAAATGCCCGATAAGCGGCTTGGCATTGAATCTTTTGCTCGGCATAAGGCAAACCGCGGAACGCTTTTGCCGCTTTACGGTTTTCCCTCAACTCGGCCTTGTTGCCTTTGTAACGATACCAAGCGGCACGGCGCTCAAGGTATTGCTTGCAGGCAGGATGCAATTTGTTTTTCTTCGCCTGCTGGTGTTTACTCACATGAGAGCCATGCGGCTTGGCTGCCACCTCGACAGAATAAGCACCCAAGCCCAATACGGCAACCGTCGCCAGTGCGGAACCTAAATTTTTCAGCATCAACATGATTCGCCTCCTAAGTAGTTTTTCCATTATATGTTTCGCCTGAGCACCGGCAAAACGCCCATTTTTTATATGACAAAAAATGTGGTTAATTACTACATCATACTACTTGCTTTGCAAAATTTAACACTCCTTCCATTTAGACGAAACCTGAATATAAATCTCTTTATTTCATAAGCCTCTAGAAAAATTTTGAACAAATGTGATGCAAACACAAAATAATGCCTGACCGCCACAAACCCACATAAAACCTAGCCTGAGCCATTCCCCTTTTTAATCAACCCCCGAAAAAAGCGCATTGTCAAGTCTAGTTAAACAAAGAAAAATACATTATATTGTGCCGTTCAAAGCAATCAAATACCGTATCTTGTGTTTTTTAATGGGAAGACTGAATAATGAATGCAGCAACGAATATTAAAGTAACCAAACGCGACGGACGCTTGGAAGATATCGATTTAGACAAAATCCACCGTGTTGTTACTTGGGCGGCGGAAGGCTTACAAAACGTCTCCGTATCGCAAGTCGAGCTCAAATCACATATTCAGTTTTACAACGGTATCCGTACCGACGACATCCATGAGACCATCATCAAGGCCGCGGCCGACCTGATCTCACAAGACACGCCCGATTATCAATATCTGGCTGCCCGCCTCGCTATTTTCCATCTGCGCAAAATCGCTTACGGCGAGTTCGAACCGCCTCACCTCTACGATCACGTTAAAAAACTGACCGAAGCAGGCAAATACGACCGCCACATCATCGAAGATTACAGCCGCGAAGAATTCGACGAGCTGAACGCCTATATCGACCACAGTCGCGATATGACCTTCTCTTATGCTGCCGTAAAACAGCTGGAAGGCAAATATCTGGTTCAAAACCGCGTTACCCGCCAAATTTATGAAACGCCGCAGTTTTTATACATCTTGGTGGCCATGTGTCTCTTCAGCAAATATCCGAAAGAGACCCGTTTGGATTACGTCAAACGCTTTTACGACGCCGTTTCCACATTCAAAGTATCGCTGCCTACGCCTATCATGAGCGGCGTGCGTACACCTACCCGTCAATTCTCAAGCTGCGTATTGATTGAATGCGACGACAGCCTCGACTCCATCAACGCGACCACCAGCGCGATTGTGAAATACGTTTCCCAACGAGCAGGCATCGGCATCAACGCCGGCCGTATCCGCGGCTTGGGCAGCGAAATCCGCGGTGGCGAAGCACAACACACCGGCTGTATCCCATTCTTCAAAATGTTCCAAGCGGCGGTTAAATCCTGCTCGCAAGGCGGCGTACGCGGCGGCGCGGCAACCTTGTTCTACCCATTGTGGCACATCGAAGCCGAAAGCCTGTTGGTATTGAAAAACAACCGCGGCGTAGAAGACAACCGTATCCGTCAGCTGGACTACGGCGTACAAATCAACCGCCTGCTGTACACCCGCTTGATTAAAGGCGGTAACATTACCCTGTTCTCGCCGAATGAAGTTCCAGGTTTGTATGATGCCTTCTTCGCCGATCAAGACGAATTCGAACGCCTCTACACCCAATACGAGCAAGATCCAAACATCCGCAAACGCACTTTGCCGGCAACAGAATTGTTCTCTACCCTGATGCAGGAGCGCGCCGGTACCGGTCGTATCTACATCCAAAACGTTGACCACTGCAACACGCACAGTCCGTTTGATCCGCGCATTGCGCCTGTTCATCAGTCCAACTTGTGCATGGAAATCGCCCTGCCGACCAAACCTTTGGACAACATCAACGATCCGAACGGCGAAATCGCCCTGTGTACCTTGTCCGCCTTCAACTTGGGTGCATTGAACAACTTGGACGAACTGGAAGAACTCGCCGATCTGACCGTACGCGCACTTGATGCCCTGTTGGATTATCAAGACTATCCGGTTGCAGCCGCACGCACCGCAACCATGAACCGCCGCACACTCGGCATCGGCGTCATCAACTACGCCTACTATCTGGCGAAAAACGGCGTCCGTTACAGCGACGATTCCGCCCTTGGCCTGACCCACCGCACCTTTGAAGCCATGCAGTATTACCTGCTCAAAGCATCGGTGAACCTTGCCAAAGAATACGGCGCATGCCCACTGTTCAACCAAACCGTTTATTCGCAAGGCAAACTGCCTATCGACACCTACAAAAAAGACTTGGACGCCGTGTGCAACGAACCTTTGCACTACGACTGGGAAAGCCTGCGCGCCGACATTGTCAAATACGGCCTACGCAACTCTACCCTGACCGCACTCATGCCGTCTGAAACCAGCTCGCAAATTGCCAACGCCACCAACGGCATCGAGCCTCCACGCGGCCTGGTCAGCGTTAAAGCATCAAAAGACGGTATTTTGAAACAAGTCGTACCGGAATTTGAAACCCTGAAAGATGCCTACGAAACCCTGTGGCAGCTTCCCGGCAACGAAGGCTACCTGAAACTTGTCGGCGTGATGCAGAAATTTGTCGATCAATCGATTTCCGCCAACACGGCCTACGACCCAGGCAAATTCGAAGGCAGCAAAGTTTCCATGAAACAAATGCTGAAAGATCTGCTGACCGCCTACAAATACGGTGTCAAAACCCTGTACTACCACAACACCCGCGACGGTGCGGACGATACGCAGACCGATATTCAGGATGACGGCTGCGCTGGTGGGGCTTGTAAGATTTGATAATGGGAGATTTCAGACGATCTTTAGAGTTTAAAAGGTCGTCTGAAAATAAAACAAAGGATGGAAGAAAATGTCTAATGCTTATTATGATAATCCAGCACAAAGATTATTGAAAATTATTAAAAAATCTAAAGAAGTTTCATCACTTCGTACTTCAAGAGGCGCGTGGATAGAGATTTTAAATCTAACTAATGATGAAGCTAGTGATCGTAATATTCTATTTTCGATTAGCAAAGTTATAAATTTAATTGAGGAGATTAATAACTATTTCCAAGTAAATGAACCTGACTATATCGAGCATTGTCAGGATTGGATGGCAAACATATTGTTTTTTCTTGGAAAATCGGTAGAGTTAGATAGACAATGGGATGATGTCATTTGTTATTTAGATGGAAATATGACTTCATATCTTTATTCTTCTGTTAAGATTATTGATGCTAATTTTGAAAAAAATCAACTTTCATTTTTGAGAAAAATTGATGAAAGTGAACTAATTGAAATAAATAATTCTATAAAAAGCATATATCAGGACATATTAATTTCTGAAAATATAGAAGACAATGTTAAGTCTTCTATTCTAAAATATCTTTTGCGTCTTATTGAATCCATTGATCAATATGCAATTACTGGTTCTGAAGCTATTATCGAAGTCCTAGAAAATACTGTTGGTCATATGTATTTCAACCATGAATATAAAGAATTCATGAGCAATACAGAAACTGGTAAGAATCTCCTTTCTAAGATGGGAGAAATTGCAAAAAAAGTTACCTGTTTTACGGGGATTTTAGAGTTAGCTAATAAGAGTTTTGAATTAATTAAAAATATTAAAGATTTAAATAATTGATAAGTATGTTTTAGATAAAAGAGATAAATTTCACAATATTAATATTACCATTTTAAGTTAATCTAAAAAGAGTTCCCCATGTCCTGCGAACATCTAGTCATGTCATACAGCACCTTTTCCAAAACCAAAAACGATGCGCTGAAAGAGCCGATGTTTTTTGGTCAGCCGGTGAATGTTGCCCGTTATGACCAGCAGAAATACGAAGTATTTGAAAAACTGATTGAAAAACAATTGTCTTTCTTCTGGCGTCCCGAAGAAATCGACGTATCGCGCGACCGTATTGACTACGCCAATCTGCCCGAACACGAAAAACATATTTTCATCAGCAATCTGAAATACCAAACCCTGCTCGATTCGATCCAAGGCCGCAGCCCGAATGTTGCGTTCTTGCCTTTGGTGTCCATTCCCGAGCTGGAAACTTGGATTGAAACGTGGAGCTTCAGCGAAACCATCCACTCGCGTAGCTACACTCATATCATCCGCAATATCGTGAATGATCCTTCAGTCGTGTTCGATGATATTGTGCAAAACAAATACATCATCGCCCGCGCCGAAGACATTGCCTGCTATTACGATGATTTGATTGAATACACTCAGTATTACAATCTGTTGGGCGAAGGTTCGCACAATGTCGCTGGCAAGCTCGTTAACGTGTCTTTGCGCGAATTGAAGAAAAAACTCTATCTCTGCCTGATGTGCGTCAATGTATTGGAAGCCATCCGCTTTTACGTTTCATTCGCCTGCTCGTTTGCTTTTGCCGAGCGTGAATTGATGGAAGGCAACGCTAAAATCATCAAGCTGATTGCCCGTGACGAAGCCTTGCATTTGACCAGCACCCAGCATATGCTCAACCTGATGCGCGCCGGTGCCGATGATCCTGAAATGGCTGAAATCGCGAATGAATTGCAGGACGAGTGTTTCAACCTCTTCAAAAAAGCAGCCGAGCAGGAAAAAGAATGGGCAGCCTATCTGTTTAAAGACGGCTCAATGATTGGCCTGAATAAAGAGATTCTGGCGCAATACGTTGAATACATTACCAATCTGCGTATGCAGGCGGTCGGTCTGCCTGCCGGATTTGAAGGTGCGACCCAAAATCCGATTCCTTGGATCAACGCATGGCTGTCTTCTGACAATGTACAGGTTGCGCCGCAGGAAGTGGAAATTTCTTCTTACTTAATCGGTCAGATTGATTCAGAAGTCAGCGCGGACGATTTGGGCGATTTCGAGCTGTAAACCGCGTTTCAGACGGCCTTTGGGCGTAACCGGCCGTCTGAAAATCTCTTTTCAATCCTCAAGGTATAACCAAAAATGAAGATTTATGGCGACATTGCGGTAAAAGCAGCTGAATCATATTCTAAATATGAAGATATGGAACAAGCTTGGACAGAGATTGCGGCATCATTTCCCATCAAGGAGTCAATTAGAAAAAAAGGATGCCCAAAGAATGTATTTTTGGGATTGTGTCGTGCGGGGTTGGTTAAAGGAATCAACCCGGAAAAAGTCAAAACCAAACATTCCAAAAACGGAGAATATGCCGTTGCAGCGGTCAGCCTTTTAAAAAATGATCCCGAATGGGCAAATCAGAAAAAATCCGTTTTCTGGCGCGAAATTGTGGGTAATGAAAAAAAATATAACAGCCAGCTTCATGTCGTTTTGGCCTTGTGGGAAAAAGGCTTGATTATTTGAATTTATATATTTAAGGCCGTCTGAAACATTGTTCAGACGGCCTCTATGCCCTAAAACACACATGGCACTCATTAGCACACACGACAAAACCTTCCAACTCCAACAAGGCGAAACCTTATTGGAGGGCTTGGAGCGCACCGGACACGAGGTTGAATACCAATGTCGCAGCGGTTATTGCGGTTCATGCCGAATCAAAATCTTGGATGGAAAAGTCTCTTATGATAATTTTCCGCTCGCTTTTGTCGCACCCGGAGAAATTTTGCCTTGCTGCTGTCGGGTTACCGAAGACATCAAACTTGATTGTCGGGAGCGCATCAAAGAGCCAGATTTATTTGATGTCGATTTATTTGAAGACAAATAAAAAATGCCGTCTGAACATTGCGGTCGAAATCTTTGATTTCATTTCCACTGCTCAGACGGCATTTTGTATGACAAAGCTTATTTACGCTCGCCAACCGGCAAAACTGTTTTGCCGAAAGATTCGTTAATGACTTCCGCGGCGGCCAAGTAGAACGCACCAAGTGCAGTTACCAAGCCTAAGCAACCGCCGATATGGACGATGCTATGATTTTCCATGCCATCGCCAATGCCCAGGGCAAAGAAAGTCAGTGTCAAGAAAAAGAAAATACCGCTCAATACTTTAGGCTTGGTCAAGGTAGCCACAAACATCATCAGTGAAAACATACTCCATGCACAAAGATACCAGCCGATAAATGCCGGGGCTGTTTCACCTTTAAAAAAGATGGTAAACAAAGCCCATGTCCACCAAAAGGCGCCATAGCTGATAAAAGCGGTAAAGCCAAACGTATTGCCTTTCTTGAACTCAAACATACCGGCAATAACTTGGGCGATACCACCAAAGGCGAGAGCCATGCCCAAAACTAAGCCGACACCCTCTTGAGCAGTAAAAAAGCCGCCGTTAATCAGACTGAGCAACCAAGTTGTCAATGCAAAGCCACACAGGCCTACTGGACCTGGATTCGCCAGGTTTTCTTTAGTAGTAGTCATTTTATTTCTCCTCTAGTTATTAGAAATAGGAAACCCATTGTTACAGGTTTTATTTAAAATTAAAAGAAATAAATTTAAAAAAATCAGGCCATCTGAAAAATATTTTTCAGACGGCCTTGAATATTAATAATTAAACTATCCCAAAATTGCCAAGATTTTCCTTAATTCGTTGGCATCAATTTGGCCGGGGGCCGACGTTTTTTGTGCCGCGCCAAAGGTAACGGCTGAGCCAAAAGTCGAACCGGCCAAGCGACTGACAGTTCCGATTTTACCCATAGACATAGTAATAATCGGGTGGTCGATAATTTGTGAAACATCATATGTTGCCTGCAATAAAGTCAATACATCTTGCGGCGATTGCGGCATGACGGCAATTTTACAGATATCCGCGCCCCACTCGGCCATTGTTTTCAGACGGCCTGTAATGTCTGCCAAAGACGGCGTGACTTGGAAATCGTGATTGCAAAGTAAGGCGGCAGTTTGATACTCATGCGCCAAAGCAATGGTTTGTTTTACGCCGCTTTCCCCGGCAAAAAGCTCGATATCGATAATATCGGCTTGTTTGGAACGGATGATTTTTTCCAATAATTCAAAATAATAGTCGTCCGAACAAGGCGTATTGCCGCCTTCTTGCGCCCTTCTAAACGTAAACAGCAAGGGCTTGTCAGGAAAAGCCTGTCGGACAATGCCTAATTGCTCGGCAATAAAATCGGCATCAAGCGCTTCTTGAAAAAAATCCGCACGAAATTCAATAATGTCAAAAGCCGTATCTTTCAATACGCGTAAAGCCTGCTCCAATTCCTGCGTATTGGCGGCCACCAGCGGCACGGCAATTTTAGGCAGGCCTTTGCCGATCTCGATATTTTTGATGATGACAGGTTTCATATTGTTCCTTTTTGCTGTTCAAGCCAATCAGTGCAGATGCTCGTAAATGGTTTCCGCCAATGCTTTGCTGATGCCTTCCACTTTTTCTAAGTCCTCGCGACTGGCCGCAATCACGCCACGCAGACCGCCGAATCGGGTAAGCAATGCTTGGCGGCGTTTGCTGCCGATACCGGGGATTTCACTGAGAGAGGAAGTAACGCGTGCTTTGTCGCGTTTTTTGCGGTGGCCTGTAATCGCAAAGCGGTGAGACTCATCGCGTACGGTTTGCAATAAATGCAAGGCCGGGCTGTTGGGCGGCAGGCGGAAGACTTCTCCGGTAAAAGGCAGTATGAGTTCTTCCATACCTGCTTTACGCTCGGGGCCTTTGGCGATACCGACCAAAGGAATGTGCAGCCCGAGTTCTTCCCATACCGATACGGCTACGCCGATTTGCCCTTTGCCGCCGTCAATCAACACGACATCCGGCCATTTGACGCTTTCGCCGTTGGCTTCGGCTTCCTGCATTTTGCCGTAACGGCGCGTCAACACTTCGCGCATGGCGGCGTAGTCGTCGCCGGGCTTGGCGGTCGTGATGTTGTAGCGGCGGTATTGCGAAGGCTGGATGTTTTGCTCATCATACACAACGCAGGACGCAATAGTGGCCTCGCCTTGCGTGTGGCTGATATCGAAACATTCAAGGCGGTTGAGGCCGTCTGAATCCATGCCGAGGATTTTGGCCAGTTCATCAATACGGTGTTGCTGGCTGCTTTGTTGCAGGCGGCGTTGTGCAATCGCCATTTGTGCGTTTTGTTCCGCCATTTTCAACCAGACTTTGCGTTCGCCTATGGTTTTAGTGACAAATTGCATTTGTTTGCCATGTTCGCCTTCCAAGGCCTCTTTCAGCGCATCGGGAACGGGAAAGTTGCTGATGATGATGTCGGGTTTGCTTTTGCCCAAATAATGTTGGGCAACGAAGGCTTCGGCGTAATCTTGTCCGTTTGGCTCGGGATCGTTTTTGGTGTCGGGGAAAAAGCTTTTGTCGCCGACATGCCGTCCGCCACGGATGCTGACCCAGTGTACGCAAACCAGGCCGTCTGAAACTGCCAGCGCGAGCAAATCGATATCGTTGGGATTGTTCGGATTTTTGCTGTCGATAAACTGATTACTCTGCATGATGCCGAGCGCTTGAATTTGATCGCGGTAACGGGCAGCTTCTTCAAATTGTAGATTAGCGGCGGCGGTTTGCATTTTGTGTTGCAAGGTACGCGTCAGTTCGTCGGTTTTGCCATTGAGGAAAGTGGCTGCTTCACGCACGCTGTCGCGATAATCTTCTTCGCTGATGTGGCCGACACAAGGCGCAGTGCAGCGTTTAATTTGGTAAAGCAAACAAGGACGGTCGCGATGCTCAAATACACTGTCTTCGCAGGTACGCAGCATAAAGACTTTTTGCAATACTTGAATGCTGTCGCGCACGGCGTTGCTGTTGGGATACGGGCCGAAATATTGATTAGGCTTCTTCAGCGTGCCGCGGTAATACGCCATTTGCGGATATTGATGGCCGCTGAGCATCAAATAAGGATAGCTTTTGTCATCACGGAAAAGAATATTGTATTTCGGTGACAAGGCTTTGATGAAGTTGTTTTCGAGAATCAGCGCTTCAGCTTCGGAACGCGTGATGGTGGTTTCGATATGGTGAACCTGTTTTACCATCAATGCGATGCGCGGCGAATGGTCGTTTTTTTGGAAATAGCTGGAAACGCGCCGCTTGAGATTGACCGCTTTGCCGACATACAAAACATTATTGTCTTCGTCAAAAAAACGATACACGCCCGGCAGATTGGGCAGATTTTTCAGAAAAAGAGGTAAATCGAACGGTTCGGTTGCGCTCACGGGATTTTCTTTTGGAATAAGCAGGCCGTCTGAAAACTTTTCAGACGGCCTTTTTCATTGACGTTTAAGATTCTTGAGACGGAGTATCTTCAGCTTCTACCTCTTGGTTTTCAGCTACATCGCTTTCTAAAGCGGCTTCATCTTCAGCCTCTTCAGCCACGCGCTCCAAGCTGACCAAGGTTTCGCCTTCGTCCAGATTAATCAGGCGGACACCTGCGGCAGCACGGCCGGTCTCGCGGATTTGCTCAACTTTGGTACGAATCAGGACGCCGCCGCTGGTAATCAGCATCAGGTCGTCGGTTTCGCTGACCAAAGTCGCGGCAACCAAATCGCCGTTGCGCTCGCCGGTATTGATGGCGATATTGCCTTGGCCGCCTTTATTTTTACGGCTGTAATCAGCAATCGGGGTACGTTTGCCATAGCCGTTGGCGGTAGCGGTCAGTACTTGCAAATCGCTTTGCTCGGCTTCAGGGGCGAAGGTAATCAGGCTGACAATCTTGCCATCGGCCGGCAGGCGCATACCGCGCAGGCCGCCACTACCGCGACCGGACGGACGGACACCATGTTTGCCGCTTGGCAATGCGTTTTCGGCATTTTCATCATCCAGTCCGTCTGAATCTTCGTTTTCGGTTTCGATATCGGCATCTTCTGCTTCATCGTTACCGGATTTTTCCCAATATTCGTTAAAGCGGATGGCTTTGCCCAAGTTGGAGAACAGCATAATGTCGTCCGCACCGCCGGTTTGTGCTGCGCCGACCAAGTAATCGCCTTCTTTAAGCGCAATGGCTTTAATACCTTGGCTGCGGACGTTTTTAAACGCAGACAGCTGGACTTTTTTCACCATGCCTTGTGCGGTAGCGAAGAAAACGTATTGGTCTTCCGGGAACTCGCGGACGGCCAAGATGGCGCTGACTTTTTCGCCTTCTTCCAATTGGATGACGTTGTTAATCGGACGACCTCGGCTGTTGCGGCCGCCTTCCGGCAGTTTGTACACTTTAATCCAATGGCACTTGCCCAAATTGGTAAAGCACATCAAATAATCATGCGTGTTGGCAACAAACAGGGTTTCGATAAAGTCTTCGTCTTTTGTTGCCGCTGCCTGTTTGCCGCGGCCGCCGCGACGTTGAGCCTGATAGTCGGTGGTCGGCTGGGTTTTGATGTAGCCGCCATGAGTCAGGGTAACGACCATTTCGCGTTGCGGAATCAGGTCTTCATCGGCGATATCGCCGCCAAACGGATTGATTTCGCTGCGGCGTTCATCGCCGAAATTGGCTTTAATGTCTGCCAATTCTTCGCGAATGATTTGGGTAACGCGCTCTGGTTTGGAAAGAATATCCACAAAATCAATGATTTTGCTCATCAGGTTTTTATATTCGCCGACAATTTCTTCCTGATCGAGGCCGGTCAGGTTACGCAGGCTCATGCGCAAAATGGCATCGGCTTGTAATTCGCTCAGATAATAGCCTTGGCTGTGCAGGCCCAAATTCTCTGGCAAGCCTTCAGGGCGCATCATGTGCAGGTCCAAATCCGTACGGCTGAGCATGTCTTCAACCAAGCTGCTGCGCCATGGGCGGGACAGCAGTTTTTCTTTGGCTTCCGGTGCATTGGCAGATTCTTTGATCAGACGGATGATTTCGTCGATATTGGACAAGGCAACTGCTTTACCTTCGGCAATATGGCCTTCATGACGCGCTTTTTTCAGGCGGAATAAAGTACGACGGGTAACGACTTCACGACGGTGGCGCAGGAACTCAGACAGAATTTGTTTCAGGTTCAGTAAGCGTGGCTGGCCGTCAACCAATGCCACCATGTTGATACCGAAGCTGTCTTGCAGCTGGGTCAGTTTGTAGAGTTGGTTCAAAACGACTTCGGCATTTTCATTGCGTTTCAATTCGATCACGACACGCATACCGGATTTATCGGACTCGTCGCGCAGGTCGGAGATGCCTTCCAACGTTTTTTCGCGTACCAACTCGCCGATTTTCTCAACCAGCTTGGCTTTGTTTACTTGATATGGAATTTCATCGATAACGATGGCTTCGCGTTCGCCGTTTTTGCCGATAGGCTCGATATGGGTTTTACCGCGCATTACCACGCGGCCGCGGCCGGTTTTATAGCCTTCGCGCACGCCGCTCAAGCCGTAAATAGTCGCACCTGTTGGGAAATCGGGCGCTTGGATAATGTTGATCAGCTCGTCGATTTCAGTTTCAGGCTCATCCAACAAACGCAGGCAGGCATTGATGGTATCGCCCAAATTGTGCGGCGGGATATTGGTTGCCATACCGACGGCAATACCGGACGAACCATTGACTAACAGCGCAGGGAAACGGGTCGGCAATACCAGCGGCTCATGTTCGCTACCGTCATAGTTGGGGCCGAAATTAACGGTTTCTTCTTCAATATCCGCCAGCATTTCATGGGAAATTTTTTCCATGCGGATTTCGGTATAACGCATGGCTGCTGCAGCCAAGCCGTCGACAGAACCGAAGTTACCCTGACCATCGATCAGCACATAACGCATGGAGAAGTCTTGCGCCATACGGACGATGGTGTCGTAAACGGCTATATCGCCGTGAGGGTGGTATTTACCGATAACGTCGCCGACGATACGTGCCGATTTTTTATAGGCGGAATTCCAGTTGTTTTTCAACTCGTGCATCGCGTACAACACGCGGCGGTGTACCGGCTTGAGACCGTCGCGGACATCCGGCAGGGCTCGTCCCACAATTACGCTCATGGCGTAATCGAGGTAGCTCTTGCGCATTTCGTCTTCAAGGCTGACTGGCAGGGTTTCAAGTGCAAATTTATGGTCGTTGCGGATGGTTGCGTCGGTCATGATTATCTGTAATTTCGTATGGCAAAAATCTTGTTGATTCTACCACAAAACAAGCGGTTTATGGCTTTTGCGTGAAGGCCGTCTGAAACAGGATTTCAGACGGCCTTCGTTATTTAATAAATTGAATTTAGTTGCAGCCAGAATCTTTGTCCGCAGCCTGCAAACTCAACTCTTTACGCTTTTTAGCTCTTTCATAACGGCAACGTTGGCGCGGTGTATTGATTTCCAAAGGCGGTACAGGAACCGGCTTACCGTCTTCAACAGCAACCATGGTGAAGTAGCAGCTGTTGGTATGACGCACTTCGCCGGTGTGGATGTTTTGCGCCTCTACACGGATGCCGACTTCCATAGAAGTACGGCCGGTGTAGTTGATGCTGGCGTAAAAGGTTACCAGTTCGCCGACATGAATAGGTTCTTTAAACAATACTTTATCAACAGACAGAGTTACGCAATAGGTACCGCTGTAACGGCAAGCACAGGAATATGCTACTTGGTCAAGCAGGCGCAAAAGATCGCCACCGTGAACATTGCCGCTGAAGTTTGCCGTATAAGGCATCATCAGCTCGGACATGATCAGTTCATGGGAAGGTAGTTGGCGTTCCGGTTTCATCGTTTATTCTCCTTTTGATATTTATTTTTAAATTGTCTGAAAACTTCAGACTGCACGTGTGCAAAATCATTCTACCGTTTTTAATCGTTGAATTTCAACCCCTTGCCTACCCGTTTACAGCCATTTTCTACGCGAAAAGAAAATCAGCAGTCCGATGATGATGCACAACATTACACCCAAAACCATGAAATAGCCGTAATGCCAATGCAGCTCGGGCATATTGTCGAAGTTCATGCCATAGATGCCGGTGATGACGGTTAGCGGCATAAAGATGATGGTAATAACCGTCAACACGCGCATTTGCTGATTCATGCGGTTGGATTGGAAGGAAAGATAAATGTCCATCATGCTCAACACCATATCACGCGAGGCATCAAGCGATTCGATAAGCTGCATATTGTGGTCGTACACGTCGCGCAGATAGACGGTCGATTCGCCTTTGAAAATAGCAAAATCACCGCGCACGGCCAGCTGGTAGAACACATCGCGCAATGGCAAAAGCGTGCGCCGCAGACGGACGGCATCGCGCTTGAGGCGGTGAATCTTACTGAGAATATCGCTGTTTTCATTTTTAAACAGGGACTTGTCTATTACTTCTACACGGTTGTTGTACGACTCCAAAACAATGAAATAGTCGTCCACAATGCGGTCTAGCAGGCAATAAGCAAGAAACGCTGTATTTTTGTTCAAAATATTGTGCGGATTTTCGTGCATCTGACGGCGGAGATGGCTGAACAAGCCCAACGGTTTTTGTTGGAAAGACAGCACAAAATCTTTGCCGATAATCACATACACTTGGTCGGAATGGAGCTTGCCTGTGGAGGTGTAGTGGTAAACCTGTGCGGCAGTAAAAACATAGCTGCCGTAGTCTTCGATTTTCGGACGTTGCTTGCGGCTGAGAATATCCTCAATAACCAGCTCATGGATACCATAAGGCTCAAGCGCGTGTTTGAGCAAGGCAACATCATTGATGCCGACAAAATGCAGCCAGTTGATTTGGCCTTCTTGCGGACGGACAATATCGGGCAAGTTTTTTCCGGCAAGATAATCATGCTGAACAAAGGTATCGGCAGAATACAGGGTTTGGTGAATGGCAGAACGCGGCGCATTGTCGGTATTGCTGCGCTGCATGGCTTGATCTTGCAGAGTGTCGTTTGTCTCAACTGGATTGGCTGGTTTGCTCATAAAAATAAATCATGTTTTTTTAGTTAGAATGAATTGTACAGACAGAAAAGGCCGTCTGAAAACTAATTTTCAGACGGCCTGACAATATCGATCAATGCTTGATTAGGCTTGAGGCGCGGTTTTCTCCAACTCCAATGCAGCGGCAAGCAAGGACAGGCGCGCCATTACGCCGTAAACATAGAGGCGGTTGTGTTCGTTGTCCACGTCGCAGTCTTTTTCAGAGCGCGGCATACCGAGCGAGTCCCATTGTTCAAATACTCGTTTGCAGGCTTCGGGGGCTTCTTGAGAATTGTCGCCGCTGCCGGTGGGGATGCTGTTGGACAGCGGAACAAACACCATACCGCCGGCGTTGAGGTTTTCGTCTGCACCACGACCTTCGTGTACACGGAAGAAACCGCCGATTACGAAACGGTCCATCATATACACAACGGGTTCGCACACGGCACCATTCATGGTTTCGTAGGTATAAATACCTTCTTGGACAATAACTTCGCTAACTTCCAAACCCTCTTTGACTTTCGCCATTTTATTACGGTTCTTACGGTTCAATCCGCGCACTTCATCGGCAGATTTAACGCTCATCACGCCCATGCCGTAAGTGCCTGCGTCGGCTTTCACAATAACGAAAGGCTGGTCGGTAATACCCAATTCATCGTATTTGGCTTGAATTTTCGCCAGCACGCGCTCTACCGCACTCGCCAACGCATCTTCGCCTTCACGCTCTTGGAAATCCAAACCGCCGATTTTTTCAAAATAAGGATTGATTTGCCATTCGTCGATGTCAATCAGCTTGGCAAATTCGGCGGCAACTTGGTTGTATGCGCCGAAATGCTCAGTTTTACGGCGCGTCGTCCAACCGCCGTGCAATGGAGGCAATACGGTTTGGCTGATGCCTTTGAGAATATCGGGAACGCCGGCGGACAAGTCGTTATTCAACAAGACGACGCAAGGCGAAAAACCGTCGGCAAGGTGGACGCGCTCGCGGGTACGCAATAGAGGCTCCAGCAGGATTTTGTCGCCCAAGGCAGTTTCAAACTCAGTCGGCTCGGTAACTTCCGGATTCAGACTGCCCAAACGGACTTCATACCCTGCCGAACACAAAATCTCGCTGAGTGCGTAAACGTTTTGAAGATAGAATGTGTTGCGCGTGTGGTTTTCAGGAATAATCAATACGGATTTTGCCGTTTCACAGGCGCGCTGTACCGCATCTTGCGCGGCAACCGCCGCCAGCGGGATAAAGTTTGGATTCAAATTATTGAAGCCGCCCGGAAACAAATTCATATCGATAGATGAAATTTTGTAACCGGCATTGCGGATGTCAACCGAACCATAAAACGGCGGACGGTGTTCGTTCCAATGCGAACGAAACCATGCTTCGATTTTGGCATGATTGGCAAGAATTTTTCTCTCGAATTCCTGAAATTGAGTCAGGTACTCAGGAGCCAGAACCGGTAATTTCATTCTCTATACCTCTTGGTAAATGTGGATATTAAGTGAGAATGATAGAACTTTTTAGTGCATTTCGACAAGCATTCTTTCAGATAAAATGCATCTTTTTGTCAACAATTCTACAATTTGTCTAATTTTTAATAAGAATTTTTGAAACTTTACGACAAATTTTAAAAATTGGACAAATTTCTATTGCACAGCCCCTATAAAAAGCCTAAAATCCGCCCATAAACACAAACCATCATTCATACTTACCAATTAGCAAAGAAACTCATCATGAGCGCACAAACCCTTTACGATAAACTTTGGAACAGCCACGTCGTCCGCGAAGAAGAAGACGGCACTGTCCTGCTTTACATCGACCGCCACCTGGTTCACGAAGTAACCAGCCCGCAAGCATTTGAAGGCTTGAAAATGGCCGGCCGCAAACTCTGGCGTATCGACAGCGTGGTCTCCACAGCCGACCACAACACCCCGACCGGCGACTGGGACAAAGGTATCCAAGACCCAATTTCCAAACTGCAAGTCGATACTTTGGACAAAAACATTAAAGAGTTTGGCGCACTCGCCTACTTCCCGTTTATGGATAAAGGCCAAGGCATCGTACACGTTATGGGTCCGGAACAAGGCGCTACCCTGCCCGGCATGACCGTTGTCTGCGGCGACTCGCACACTTCTACCCACGGCGCATTTGGTGCATTGGCGCACGGTATCGGCACTTCCGAAGTCGAACACACCATGGCGACACAGTGTATTACCGCAAAAAAATCCAAATCCATGCTGATTTCCGTTGAAGGCCGTCTAAAACCCAGCGTTACTGCCAAAGACGTCGCCCTCTACATCATCGGCCAAATCGGTACGGCCGGCGGTACGGGCTACGCCATCGAGTTTGGCGGCGAAGCCATCCGCAGCCTTTCTATGGAAGGCCGCATGACCCTGTGTAATATGGCAATCGAAGCCGGTGCGCGCTCAGGTATGGTTGCCGTCGACCAAACCACCATCGACTATGTAAAAGGCAAACCTTTCGCACCTAAAGGCGAAGCATGGGACAAAGCCGTCGAATACTGGCGCACGCTGGTGTCTGACGAAGGCGCAGTTTTTGATAAAGAATACCACTTCAAAGCCGAAGACATCGAGCCTCAAGTAACCTGGGGTACATCGCCTGAAATGGTTTTAGACATCAGCGGCAAAGTGCCTAATCCTGCCGAAGAAGCCGATCCGGTCAAACGCAGCGGCATGGAACGCGCCCTTGAATACATGGGCTTGGAAGCCGGTACTCCATTAAACGAAATCCCTGTCGATATCGTCTTTATCGGTTCTTGTACCAATAGCCGTATCGAAGATTTGCGCGAAGCCGCCGCCATCGCCAAAGGCCGTAAAAAAGCGGACAATGTACAACGCGTGTTAATCGTTCCCGGCTCCGGCTTGGTTAAAGAACAAGCTGAAAAAGAAGGCTTGGACAAAATTTTCATCGATGCCGGCTTTGAATGGCGCGAACCGGGCTGCTCGATGTGCCTCGCCATGAATGCCGACCGCCTGACCCCGGGACAACGCTGCGCCTCCACTTCCAACCGTAACTTTGAAGGCCGTCAAGGCAACGGCGGACGCACCCATCTCGTCAGCCCGGCTATGGCAGCCGCAGCCGCAGTTACCGGCCACTTTACCGACATCCGCACTATGGCTTAAAGTATTTTCAGGCGGCCTTTATTCATCAGGCCGTCTGAAACAATACCTTGCTCAAGTAAGTTTTCCTATTGCGCAAAACGTCCGAAAACCTTCTCAATCATCGATAACTTGAAAGGAATCTAGTATGAAAAAACTGTTTGCATTGGCTGCCGCAGCCCTCATCCTGTCAGCTTGTTCCAGCACTTGGTCCGGCGCAAAAGATGATGCCAACCGCAATTGGGACAAAACCAAAGAGACTGCCGAGCGCGTAGCCGATAAAACCAAAGAAACCGCTGAACACGTTGCCGACAAAACCGGCGAAGCCGTTAAAAAAGGCGGCAATGCAGTAGGCCGCGGCATGAGCCATGTTGGCAACAAAATTGAAGCCGCTACCGAATAATTCGGTAAATTAGGCCGTCTGAAGCTCCTGACTCCGTTTCAGACGGCCTGATACATTATTAATTTTTCAGACATTTTCACGATTCCAAGCAAAGGAAGAAACAATGAGTAATCCGTCAAGCTGGTTTGGTATTCACGCTCATGATTTGGATCGCGCCAAAGCCTTTTACGAATCCGTATTCGACAAGCCCCTGCAAGACGTTGGCGGCAACGGATTCCGTTTCATCATTTTTCCAGCCGATTACACCCAACACGGTACGGCCGGCATGATTTGGCACGACAGTAATGCCCAGCCCGGCCACGGTGGAACGACTATTTTCTTCAATTGCCCGGATTGTGCCGAAACAGTAGAAAAAGCCGTTGCAGTAGGCGGCAAACTGTTACAAGAGAAATTCCGCATTGCCAACGGCTTTGCAGCATTTATCGAAGACACAGAAGGCAACCGAATCGGTTTGCACAGCACACGCTAACCTGAATAGCCATAAAATTTCCTATTATTACTATAAGAATCTGACATGAAAGCCTTTACCAAAATTACCGCCATCGTCGCCCCGCTCGACCGCAGCAACGTCGATACCGATGCCATCATCCCCAAACAATTTCTGAAATCCATCAAACGCAGCGGCTTCGGCCCCAATGCCTTTGATGAATGGCGTTACCTCGACCACGGCGAACCGGGCATGGACAATAGCAAACGCCCGTTGAATCCGGATTTCTCCCTGAACCAACCACGCTATCAAGGCGCACAAATCCTGTTGACGCGTAAAAACTTCGGTTGCGGCTCTTCACGCGAACACGCCCCTTGGGCATTGGACGACTACGGCTTCCGCGCCGTCATTGCCCCCAGTTTTGCCGACATCTTCTTCAACAACTGCTACAAAAACGGCCTTTTGCCTATCGTTTTGACAGAAGAACAGGTTGACCAGCTTTTCAAAGAAGTTGAAGCCAACGAAGGCTATCAGCTCTCCATCGACCTTGCCGAGCAAACCCTGACCACCCCTAGCGGCGAAACATTCACATTCGACATTACCGAACACCGCAAACACTGCCTCTTAAACGGCTTGGACGAAATCGGCCTGACCCTTCAACACGCCGACGAAATCCGCGATTTCGAAGAAAAACGCCGCCAAAGCCAGCCTTGGCTGTTTAACGGTTGATATACAAAAGGCCGTCTGAAAAATTTAAGTGTTTCAGACGGCCTTTACTGAATGTTTTGAGATAGTCCATGAGATCATTCGACGAATTAATCCAAACCCAAGACCCTGCATGGCCATTGATTCAAGAGTGGCTTACAGAAGCGGTAAACAGCGTTGAAGTTTTACCCCGCACGCTTGAAAAGGCAAAGGAAGAACTTGTCAAAACCCAAGTAACAACACGTTCGTTTATGGGCGCTGTCGTTTATGAAACCGGCGGCATCCTGATTGATAACGGCTGGTTACGGATACTTGGTTCCGGCAGTGCGAAGCTACCCCGTGGTCTGGGAAGTTGGAATCTGAGCCGCACACAATCCGAGCCAGCAGGCCCTGCTCCCTATTATCTGTTTGCCGATGATGCCACGGGCGGCTACTTTGCCATAAACGGTGGGGGATTAGATGGCAAAGTAGGTAATGTTTTCTACCTGCCACCGGATACCTTGGAATGGGAAGATTGCGGTAAAGGTTATGGTGACTTCTTAAATTGGGCATTGACCGGCGATTTGCAGTTGTTTTACGAAAACCTGCGTTGGGAAAATTGGCGCGAAGAAATTCGTAATTTGAATGGCGACAGCGTTTACACGTTCTTTCCGTTTTTATGGACTGAAGAAGGCAGCGATATAAACCAAGTCAGCCGTAAGCGTGTTCCCATAGCGGAACATTATGCTTCTACTTTGGATTTGCAAAACACAACTCCATAAAAAGCATTTTCAGACGGCCTTGTTGTTACAATTCAAATAAAGCATCCTTAAAAACGTATTGGTCTGAAGTTTAATTCTACCTAACCACACCATGATTACCGACACCATAAGCAATGCCACCCGCTACGCAGCCCTACATCCCGACTTTGCCGAGGCCTTCCATCTGTTGCAGACCCTAGATTTTGCCAATCTGCCAGACGGCCAAATGCCATGCGAGAATCCCAATATCCGTATTTTTATCGGCAGCGAGACGATGAGGGCTAAATGCGAAGCCCAGCCTGAAGCTCACTTAAAACATATTGATATTCAAACGCCGATTGATGGCAGCGAAACATATGGCTGGATAGACAGAGGCCGTCTGAAAAACGGTTTAGGCTACAACGAAAAGCGCGATATTGAGTTTTTCAACTGCGAGCCGGAAACTTGGCTGACCTTGGAGCCCGGCGAATTTGCGCTATTTTTCCCAAATGATGCGCATGCCCCATTGGTCGGCGACAGGGCAAACATACGCAAAGTTGTTTTTAAAATCCGTGTTGAAACCGAACGCCTATAATATTTCAGACGGCCTTATCCCCTTATTCAGGACACGATATGTCTTTTTTCAGCAGGTTGTTCCGCTCCAAACCTAAATTAATGACTTGGCAGGAATTTGTCGAATACTTTGCCCGTCGCATCCAAGAAAAATTGGATCTTGAGGCGCAAATCGACTGGGGCGAAAACATTGCTTCTTCGCCTATCATCGTCCAGTTTTCCGAAGATGATGAAGCATCGTTCAGCACATATTTGAGCAACCATTACACAAGTTATCTGCAGAATCCCGAGGCCTTGGAAGCTATTGTTGCTGCCAATTTAGCGGTTATCGATAAGATTCAAGACACTGATGCCAGTGTTTCAGCACAACAAATTCTTCCGACGATTAAAAATACGATTTATCTGGAAAACGTCAGACTGATTACAAATACGGACGAAGACGAGCCTGCCGATTACTTGGTATACAAACCGATTGCAGGCGATATCATGTTGCTTTATATGGTGGATACGGACGAATCCATGCATACGCTCAATCGTGAGCATATGAAAGAGGCCGGTATTGAAGATGAAGACGCCTTATATCGTACCGCCATGGATAATTTGCGCCAACGGATGAATGGACGTGTTCAAATTCATCATGCCGAAGGTTGGTCATTGGCTCAAATCCATTTGGACAACGACTATGATGCTTCCCTGATTTTGCTTTTGGACGAAGTACTTAAAGACGATCCTATGCTGCCGGCCAATCCCGTTTTTGCAGTCCCGGCACGCAATGCCCTGCTCGTTTGCAGCCCGTCCGATGAAGAGGCTTTGCAAGCGATGGCAAATATTGCCCTGCAGGCATTTGAAGACTCTGCCTACGCAATTTCTACCCAGCTTTACCAGTACCATAATGGTACAATCAGCGTTTTCAGAGCAAATTGATTTAAGGCCGTCTGAAAAACAGGCGACCTGCCCTTTACCTAAAACCTTCCCATAAGGAAACCCGAAATGACCAAACATATCGCTATCTTGCGCGGCGACGGCATCGGCCCTGAAATCGTTGCAGAAACCGTCCGTGTACTCGACAAACTTATCGAACAAGGTTTGGATGTCAGCTACGAATATGCGCCTTTGGGCGGCGAAGCCTATGACGAATACGGCCATCCTTATCCAGAATTCACGCAAAACCTTTGCCGTAAAGCCGATGCGGTCCTGCTTGGTGCAGTCGGTTCTCCTCAATACGACAATCTCGACCGTCCGTTGCGTCCTGAGCGCGGCTTGTTGGCCATCCGTAAAGACTTGAATCTGTTTGCCAACCTGCGCCCTGCCATCCTTTATCCCGAGCTGGCCAACGCCTCCACGCTTAAACCTGAAATCGTAGCCGGCCTCGACATCCTTATCGTACGCGAACTGACCGGCGATATTTACTTTGGCGAACCGCGCGGCATCCGTGTTTTGGAAAACGGCGAACGCGAAGGCTACAACACCATGAAATACAGCGAAAGCGAAATCCGCCGTATTGCCCACGTTGCCTTCCAATCCGCCCAAAAACGCAGCAAAAAAGTCTGCTCCGTAGGCAAAGCCAACGTTTTGGAAACCACCGAACTGTGGCGCGAAATCTTTGAGGAAATCGGCAAGCAATATCCTGATGTCGAGCTTTCCCATATGTACGTGGACAACGCCGCCATGCAGTTGGTACGTGCGCCCAAACAATTTGACGTGATTGCCACCGGCAACATTTTCGGCGACATCCTCTCTGACGAGGCCTCCATGCTGACCGGCTCCATCGGTATGCTGCCTTCCGCTTCATTGGACGAAAACGGCAAAGGCCTGTACGAACCGTCCCACGGCTCTGCTCCCGATATTGCCGGTCAAAACAAAGCCAATCCGCTGGCAACCGTATTGTCTCTTGCCATGTTGCTGCGTTACAGCCTGAACGACGAAGCACGCGCGCAACAAGTTGAAAACGCTGTACAAAAAGTACTGCAACAAGGTTTGCGTACCGGTGACATTTACGAAGAAGGTACCAAACTGGTCTCCTGCTCAGAAATGGGCGATGCCGTATTGGCTGCTTTGTAAGAGGCCGTCTGAAAAAAGCGTGGGGGCAATCCCGCGCTTTTTTATATGCGAAAACTCGAAACCATAAAAAAGGGCGTGTCTTCACACGCCCTTTCGTCTTATTCAGACGGCCTTAAGATTGAAGCAATCAACCTCTTTTATGTTTGCCGCCAAAGCCGTCGTTAGACTTACGTTTGCCTTTAAAGCCTTCGCCGCCTTTTTTGAAACCGTCAGACTTCTTGAAACCGTCTTTTTTAAAGCCATCTTTTTTGAAACCGTCTTTTTTATGGCCTTCGCCACGTGATTTGCCGCCGAAGCCTTCTTTAGCCGGTTTCTTATCACCGCGCCAACCGCCGGATTTACGATCGCCCCAGCCGCCTTTGCCTTTCGGCTTGCCGCCTGCGGATTTGCGCTTGCGGGTCGGTTCCATGCCTTCGATGGTCAGCTCAGGCAATTTGCGGCCGATGTATTTTTCAATTTTGTGTACTTTGACGTATTCATTCACTTCCGCAAAAGTAATCGCAATACCGGTACGGCCAGCGCGACCGGTACGGCCGATGCGGTGAATGTAGTCTTCCGCCTGTTTCGGCAAGTCGTAGTTGATAACATGGGTAATGGTCGGTACGTCGATACCGCGTGCGGCAACGTCGGTGGCAACCAAAATTTTGCAGCGGCCTTTGCGCAAATCCATCAGCGTGCGGTTGCGCCAGCCTTGCGGCATGTCGCCGTGCAGGCAGTTGGCGGCAAAACCTTTTTCGTACAATTCATCCGCGATGACTTCGGTCATGGCTTTGGTGGACGTGAAAATCACGCATTGGTCGATATTAGCATCGCGCAAGATGTGGTCGAGCAGGCGGTTTTTATGGCGCATATCATCACAGTACAACAACTGCTCTTCGATTTTGCCTTGATCATCCACACGCTCAACTTCGATGGTTTCAGGATCTTTGGTCAATTTGCGCGCCAGTTTGCCCACTGCGCCGTCCCAAGTGGCGGAGAACAACAAAGTCTGACGGTCAGTCGGGGTGGCTTCGACGATGGTTTCGATGTCGTCGATAAAGCCCATGTCCAACATACGGTCGGCTTCGTCCAGAATCAGCACTTCCAAACGGGCGAAATCAACTTTGCCGCTTTGCATCAAGTCCATCAGACGGCCCGGAGTGGCGACAATCAGGTCAACCGGTTTGCTCAGAGCACGGGTTTGGTAGCCGAAAGATGCGCCGCCGACAATGCTGACAGTACGGAACCAACGCATATTTTTAGCATACGCCAGCGCGTTTTTTTCCACCTGAGCCGCCAGTTCGCGGGTCGGCGTCAATACCAACGCGCGCGGGCCTTTGCCTGGTTTTTCGCTGCGTTTGGTCAGTTTTTGCAAGGTAGGCAGCAGGAAGGCTGCGGTTTTACCGGAACCGGTTTGCGCCGAAGCCATGATGTCGCGGCCGTCCAAAGCAAACGGAATCGCTTGCGCCTGAATCGGCGTCGGGCTTTCGTAACCCTCGCTGCGTACGGCAGACAAAATGTTTTTATCAAGGTTCAAATCGGCAAATTTAATAGACATGGCTATCCTAAAGAGACAACAACGCGCACGCCTGAACAATTTCAGACGACCTGAAGCAAAGGAAAGTAACGATACGGGAAATGTGAAGTTACAGGGTTGTCGCAAGCATCTTGCTTGTGGTTAACATCGACGACAACCTGCACAGAAAAGGCTTTGCAAATATGCAAGCAATAAAAGAAACGCGCCCGGAACGGCGGTTTAGGTTGGATGACGATGGCTTCGTATCAAAAGGCGAACGGCGGATAATAAAGGAGAAAACTGCCCAGGTCAAGCAAAACAGGCTGCAACTGCAAAATCAAGCTATAATGCCGTTTTATTGAATCAGCACGGATGAAGCCGACATGAAGTTTTTCAAAACCGCCGCCTTATTACCTGCACTTGCTACCGCCCTGTTGATCGGCGCGTGCAGCGGATCGGAGAGTTATCGCGGCGAATGGAAGGCCGTTGCGTCCGACGGTAGCAAAGCCGAAATCACCTTTGCCGAAAAAAGCTTTACCGTCAAAGACGAAAAAGGCAAAGAAACCGTTTACGAATACACTCAAAACCAATACAAACTAGAAAGCGGCAGAACCAGCTACGGTATCGACATCAAAAACGCCTCAGAAGCACGAATCGTGTTCCCCTTTAAAGGCAAGACTGACCGCGCCACCATGGTTGCGCCTGACGATACAATTCTCTATATGCTTGACCGCCACGCCTACGTCCCTGCTGATCAATTCTGGAAACTTCCCCAATAAGGCCGTCTGAAACCATGACCGACATTACCCCCTTTGCCAACCGCTTGGGCAAAAACATCAAACATCTTATGAAATGGACCAAACGCAACAATATCGAAGCCTGGCGCATTTACGACCGCGATATTCCCCAATTTCCCTTTGCCGTCGATGTTTACGGCGACCAAATCCATCTTCAGGAATACGATACCGGCTGGCTGATGCAGCCCGAAGAATACGAAGCATGGCTTGCCGATGTATTGGAAGCCATCGGTTTTGTGACCGGTTTTGCACCCGAACAAATCCACCTCAAACGCCGAGAACGTCAAAAGGGTTTGCAGCAATACGAGAAAACCGGCAAAATCGGCGACGATTTCGTCATCACTGAAAACGGCCGCAAGTTTTGGGTCAACCTCGACAAATACCTCGACACCGGTCTTTTCCTCGACCACCGCAACACACGCAAAAAAGTCAGCGAAACCGCAGCGGGCAAACGCTTCCTCAACCTGTTTTCCTACACCGGCAGCTTTACCGTCTATGCCGCAACCGGCGGCGCGGTATCCAGCGAAACCGTCGATTTGTCCAACACTTATCTCGAGTGGGCGAAACGCAATTTCGAACTCAACAACATCGACCCCGAACAACACAAAATCGTCCGCGCCGACGTGTTCCAATACCTGCAAAACGCCGCAGACGAAGGCAAACAGTTCGACCTCATCGTCATGGATCCGCCCAGCTTTTCCAACAGCAAAAAGATGCTCGACATCCTCGACATCCAGCGCGACCACCCAAAACTCATAGCCGGCGCGATGAACCTGCTCGCTTCAGACGGCATTCTTTATTTTTCCAACAACTTGCGAAGTTTTGTATTGGACGATTCGGTCGCGGAACAATACGCCATCAAAGACATTTCCAAGCAGTCCGTTCCCGACGATTTCCGCAACAAAAAAATCCATCAATGCTGGGAAATCAAGCATAAATAAGCATCAGGCCGTCTGAAAGCCAGTTTTCAGACGGCCTGATTGCCATATTGAATCTCTCAATCAATAGGCGCATAATTCAAGAAATTGTTGACAATATTAAAAGGAAAAGAACATGCAAAACTACCTGACGCCCAATTTCTCATTCGCCCCCATGATTCCGGAACGCGCGCTCGGCAGCCGGGTTTGGGATACCGAAGGACGAGAATACATTGACCTGTCAGGCGGTATTGCTGTGAACGCGCTGGGCCATTGCCATCCCAATTTGGTCGCGGCCTTGGCCGAACAATCGCAAAAACTCTGGCACATTTCTAATATCTACACCACCCAACCGGCACAAGAATTGGCCAAAAAATTGGTCGAAAACACCTTTGCCGACAAAGTGTTTTTCTGCAACTCTGGCGCAGAAGCCAATGAAGCCGCGTTAAAACTGGCGCGCAAATACGGCCGCGATCATTTTGGCGAACACAAAACCGAAATCATCTCCTGCCTCAACAGCTTCCACGGCCGTACCCTGTTTACCGTGTCCGTCGGCGGCCAGCCCAAATACAGCAAAGATTACGCGCCGCTGCCGTCAGATATTACCCATGTTCCATTTAATGATATTGCCGCATTGGAAGCCGCCGTCAGCGACAAAACCTGCGCCGTGATTATCGAGCCGATTCAAGGCGAAAGCGGCATCCTGCCTGCCACTCAAGAATACCTGCAAGCTGCACGCCGTTTGTGCGACAAACACGGCGCCTTGCTGATTTTGGACGAAGTGCAAACCGGCATGGGTCATACGGGTAAACTGTTTGCCTACGAGCATTACGGCATCACACCCGACATCATCAGCTCCGCCAAAGCCTTGGGTTGCGGTTTCCCGATTGGCGCGATACTGACCACCGATAAAATCGCCCCAACCTTCGGCCCTGGAACGCATGGTTCAACCTTTGGCGGCAATCCGATGGCGTGTGCAGTCGGCAGCCGTGCGTTTGACATCATCAATGCGCCCGAAACATTGGCGCACGTTAAACAACAAGGCCAAAAACTTCAGACGGCCTTGCGTGAATTGGGCCTAAAAACCGGCGTATTTAAAGAAGTCCGCGGCATGGGCCTGCTGCTTGGCTGCGTATTGGCAGACAAATACGCAGGCAAGGCATCGGAAATTACCGCCGCCGCTTTAAAACATGGCCTGATGGTACTGGTTGCCGGAGCCAATGTAGTGCGCTTTGCCCCCAGCCTGTTGCTGAACGACGAAGACATGGCCGAAGGCTTGAAACGTTTTGAAGCGGCGTTAAAAGAGTGGACAGCCTAACCTAGCAAGATAATGAGCTAAGATTATTGCACTTCAAATCCCAATCCGCTGACCTTTGACCTTTCTTATTCATAAAAGTGTTCAAACCCTTGGATTCCTGCCTGAGACCAGTATGAAAACAGGCATATAAAAGATTCAAAATAAAACTTATTATTAACTTCGAAAATATCAGCCATAATACAAAAATTATTAATTTTTCACACATTTTTGCTTTGTTTGTTATAATGTGAAATATATGCAATATCGCATATTTTCAAAGTTAGGATTGATAAATGAAAATGAAATGGCTTGCCCTCGTGACCGCTGCTGCATTGAGTTTGACTGCTTGTGGTGATAAAAACAAACAGGCTTCCGATGAGCCTGTAAAAGCTGTTGCAGGTAATACGGCAGAAGCCCCTAAAGATGCTGAAAAACCTGCTGAAGAAGCAAAACCTGAGGTAAAACCTGTAGTTTCTTCAGGCAATTTTTTGGCGGATGCAACCGCTCTGCAAGCTGCTGAAGATGCGCTGAAAGCACTGCCGCAATTCGGTGGCAAACCACTCAATATTTTCCAAAACATCCATTTCTACGGCGGCAAACGTCCGCGCATTACCGTGGAAATTCAAGACCCTAATAAACCTGAAAATATCGACCACTACGAATTTGAAGACGGTAAATGGAGCGAGCCTCAACCTGTCCGCATTTCCGGCAACGGAAATATGAAAGACAACGTTTTCCCGTTGGATGAAATCAAATTTGCCGATATCGCGAAAATTGCTCAAGCCTACGGCGAAAAAGCCAAAGAAGTGGAAGCCAAAGAAACAGACTTGCCTCATGTGTATTACTCCTTGTTCGTATCGACCGGTAAGAAAGAGTGGATCACCGGTTTCCTCAAAACCGATCGTGCGGAATACGAATTTGAATTTAACAATGACGGTACTCTGAAAAGCTTCAAAAAACGTTGATAGCTTGGTCAGTTGGAAACTAATGGCCGACTGACTTTATTTGATTGAGATAGCCATGTTTGTCTTGATAGAGGTCGTCTGAAAAACATTTAGGCTTTAACTTTGTTGAAACCTTGCTTTCAGACGACCTTTTTACGTCTTTACTTTATTCTATAAAACAACATGTTCCTACATTCCCTGTCATTTGATGTTTGTTAAAAATCGTACCGCCTCTTCATGTTACGCTTGGCAAACAATTTGATTTTACGAAGAAAAGGAGCAGGAGATGGTATCGTTGAAAACCCAAATCGCCGGTTTTTCCTTTGACAACTGCCTGATGAATGCCGCTGGGGTGTCATGCATGACTGTTGAGGAATTGGAAGAGGTCAGACAGTCTTCAGCAGGCACTTTCGTTACCAAAACCGCAACGCTTACCCCCCGCCAAGGCAACCCCGAACCGCGCTATCATGATGTTCCTCTCGGCAGCATCAATTCGATGGGCTTGCCAAACCAAGGCATTGATTACTATCTGGATTACCTGCTTACCCTTCAAGAGGTGCATCCCAAAAGGGCTTTTTTCCTCTCACTGGTCGGTATGTCGCCCGATGAAACGCATATGTTGTTAAAAAAAGTGCAAAACAGCGGATTCAACGGCATTACCGAACTCAATCTTTCCTGCCCAAACGTCCCCGGTAAACCGCAAATCGCCTACGATTTTGAAACCACCGAGCGGATTTTGAGCGAAGCCTTCAGCTACTTCGATAAACCTTTAGGCATCAAACTGCCACCGTATTTCGATATCGTCCATTTCGATCAAGCGGCAGAAGTGTTCAACCGTCATCCCTTAAAATTCGTCAACTGTGTCAACTCCATCGGCAACGGCATATATATCGAAGACGAATCCGTCGTCATCCGCCCGAAAAACGGCTTCGGCGGCATAGGCGGCCAATACATCAAACCGACCGCGCTTGCCAATGTCCACGCGTTCTATCAAAGACTGGATCCGTCTATCCAAATCATCGGAACGGGCGGCGTTTACAGCGGCCGGGATGCGTTTGAACACATCTTGTGCGGCGCAAGCATGGTGCAGATCGGCACGGCGCTACACCAGCAAGGCGTAGGTATTTTTGAACGGGTTTCCCTTGAATTAAAAGCCATCATGGCGCAAAAAGGCTACGAAAAACTGGAAGACTTCAAGGGTAAATTGAAATATTTGGCATAAGGTTTACGCTAAAAAACGCCCAAGGCCGTCTGAAAATTTCAGACGGCCTTGTTGTATAATTGCTCCCCACATTACCCGTCTTCCCCCCTTCAATGAAACTCAACCCCCAACAGCAAGCCGCAGTCCAATATCTTGGCGGCCCCCTGCTCGTCCTTGCCGGCGCCGGCAGCGGTAAAACCGGCGTGATTACGCAAAAAATCAAGCATTTGATCGTCAATGTCGGCTATCTGCCGCATACCGTCGCTGCAATTACCTTTACCAATAAAGCCGCCACGGAAATGCAGGAACGCGTCTCCAAAATGCTGCCCAAATCGCAAACGCGCGGGCTGACGATTTGCACCTTCCACTCTTTGGGCATGAAGATTCTGCGCGAAGAGGCGAACCATATCGGTTACAAAAAAAACTTCTCCATCCTCGATTCCACCGACAGCGCGAAAATTATCGGCGAACTTTTGGGCGGTACGGGCAAAGAAGCCATATTCAAAGCGCAACACCAAATTTCCCTTTGGAAAAACGATTTAAAAACGCCTGAAGAAGTAGTTCAGACGGCCTCCAATGTGTGGGAACAGCAAACAGCGCGCGTGTATGCGAGCTATCAGGAAACCCTGCAAAGCTATCAGGCAGTGGACTTCGACGACTTAATCCGCCTGCCCGCCGTGCTGTTGCAGCAAAACAGCGAAGTGCGCAACAAATGGCAGCGGCGGCTGCGTTATCTGTTGGTTGACGAATGTCAGGACACCAATACCTGTCAATTTACGCTGATGAAACTCTTGACCGGCGCGGAAGGCATGTTTACCGCCGTCGGCGACGACGACCAGTCCATCTACGCCTGGCGCGGCGCAAACATGGAAAACCTGCGCAAAATGCAGGAAGACTATCCGCAGATGAAAGTCATCAAACTGGAGCAAAACTACCGCTCCACTGCGCGGATTCTCAAAATCGCCAACAAAGTCATCGAAAACAACCCCAAACTCTTTACCAAAAAACTTTGGTCTCAGTTTGGCGAAGGCGAAATCGTCAAAGTCGTTGCCTGTCAAAGCGAGCAGCACGAAGCCGACTGGGTTGTCAGCCAAATCGTCAAGCAGAAACTGGTCGGCGGCGACAAAACCCAATACGCCGATTTCGCCGTGTTATACCGCGGCAACCATCAGGCGCGGATTTTTGAAGAAGCCCTGCGCAGCGCGCGCGTTCCTTACCAACTCTCCGGCGGGCAGAGTTTTTTCGACAAAGCCGAAATCAAAGACGTTTTGTCCTATTTGCGCCTGCTTGCCAACCCCAACGACGATCCTGCCTTCTTGCGCGCCGTAACCACGCCCAAACGTGGTATTGGCGATGTAACGCTGGGCAAACTCAATACCTACGCGCATGAACACGAATGCAGCCTGTATGAAACCGCGCAAACTGAAGAAGCGCTTGCCCTGTTGAACCATACCAACCGCCAACACCTGCAAGCCTTCATGGATATGATTGAAAACTACCGCGCCAAAGCCGAAACCAGCGAAGCAGGCGAGCTTATTCATAACCTGCTGAAAGAAATCGACTACGAAAACCACCTGTTGGCCAACGAAGAAGGCAAAGCAGGCGAAATCAAATGGCGCAACGTTACCGACCTGACCGGCTGGCTGGAACGCAAAGGCGAGCAAGACGGTAAAAACATCATCGAACTCGCCCAAACCATCGCCCTGATGACGCTTTTGGAAGGTAAAAGCGAAGAAGAAGTCGATGCCGTCAAACTCTCCACCCTGCACGCTTCCAAAGGTTTGGAATACCCCTACGTTTTCCTTGTCGGTTGCGAAGAAGGTATCTTGCCGCACAACGACAGCATTGAAGAAGATAACGTCGAAGAAGAACGCCGCCTGATGTACGTCGGCATCACACGCGCCAAACGCCAGCTTACACTGACCCACTGCCTCAAACGCAAAAAACAAGGCACATGGCAATTCCCCGAGCCAAGCCGCTTCATAGACGAAATGCCGCAGGAAGACATCAAAATTTTAGGACGCAAAGGCGGCGATCCGATTGTGAGCAAGGAAGAAGGAAAAAGTAACTTAGCAGGCTTGTTGGATATGCTGGGGAATAAAAAGAAAGGATAACGCAAGGCCGTCTGAAAACAAGGTTTCAGACGGCCTTATTGTCAGCAAAAAATCACAAACAACCATCCAATAATCCTCACTTTATGTCGTCGCACCTATCCGACCCCATTTCGCCCAATCCTTCAAAAATAAATAAAAATAGCTGAATAATCAGATATAAAATAAACAAAAGGCCGGAAAGACGGCTTCTTCCGTCTTCTGTTCACAAGTAAAAATTGTCAACATTTCAAGTATAAATTCACAAGCAAAATTGCATTTTTCAGGTATAATAACGGATTCCCCAACTGCATTTTGTGAGCTGAATCCATGTCTGTTGTTCTGCCCTTGCGCGGTGTAACCGCCCTTTCCGATTTCCGTGTTGAAAAACTCTTTCAAAAAGCAGCCGCACTCGGCCTGCCCGAAGTCAAATTAAGCAGCGAATTTTGGTATTTTGTCGGTAGCGAAAAAGCACTTGATGCCGCGACAGTCGAAAAACTGCAAGCCTTACTGGCGGCGCAAAGCGTTGAACAAACGCCCAAAGCGCGCGAGGGCTTGCATTTATTTTTGGTAACGCCCCGTTTGGGCACCATTTCGCCTTGGGCTTCCAAAGCAACCAATATCGCCGAAAACTGCGGTTTGGAAGGCATTGAGCGCATCGAGCGCGGCATGGCCGTATGGTTGGAAGGTGCGCTTACCGACGGGCAAAAACAACAATGGGCAGCCCTGTTGCATGACCGCATGACCGAAAGCGTGTTGACCGACATCGATGCAGCGGCGCAACTGTTCCACCACATCCAATCGGAGACCTTCTCCAGCGTAGATGTATTGGGCGGCGGTAAAGAGGCTTTGGTCAAAGCCAATAACGAAATGGGCTTGGCGCTTTCAGCCGACGAAATCGATTATCTGGTTGAAAACTATCAGGCTTTAAACCGCAATCCGTCCGATGTGGAGCTGATGATGTTCGCGCAGGCAAACAGCGAACACTGCCGCCACAAAATCTTTAACGCCGATTTCATCCTCAACGGCGAAAAACAACCGAAATCCCTTTTCGGCATGATACGCGACACGCACAACGCGCATCCTGAAGGCACAGTCGTTGCCTATAAAGACAATTCGTCCGTGATCGAAGGCGCGAAAATCGAGCGTTTCTATCCAAATGCGGCAGAAAACCAAGGCTACCGTTTCCACGAGGAAGACACCCATATCATCATGAAAGTGGAAACGCACAACCACCCGACCGCCATCGCTCCATTTGCGGGCGCGGCAACGGGCGCGGGCGGTGAAATCCGCGATGAAGGCGCAACGGGCAAAGGCTCACGTCCGAAAGCAGGCTTGACCGGCTTTACCGTCTCCAACCTAAATATCCCTGGCTTGGAGCAGCCTTGGGAACAAGCCTACGGCAAACCCGGCCATATTGCTTCTCCTTTAGACATCATGATTGAAGGCCCGATCGGTGGTGCGGCGTTCAACAACGAATTCGGCCGCCCGAACCTCTTGGGCTACTTCCGCACCTTTGAAGAAAAATTTGACGGCCAAGTCCGCGGCTATCACAAACCGATTATGATTGCCGGCGGTTTGGGCAGCATTCAGGCGCAGCAGACACACAAAGACGAAATCCCCGAAGGCGCGTTACTGATCCAACTGGGCGGCCCGGGCATGCTGATCGGCTTGGGCGGCGGCGCGGCTTCTTCCATGAATACTGGTACAAACGATGCGTCTTTGGACTTCAACTCCGTACAACGCGGCAACCCCGAAATCGAACGCCGCGCGCAGGAAGTCATCGACCGCTGCTGGCAGCTTGGCGACAAAAACCCGATTATCTCCATCCACGACGTCGGCGCGGGCGGCCTGTCCAACGCCTTCCCTGAGCTCGTCAACGATGCCGGACGCGGCGCGGTATTCAAGCTGCGCGAAGTGCCGCTGGAAGAACACGGCCTCAGCCCATTGCAGATTTGGTGTAACGAATCGCAAGAGCGTTATGTATTATCGATTTTGGAAAAAGATTTAGACATCTTCCGCTCCATCTGCGAACGCGAACGCTGTCCGTTTGCCGTGGTCGGCACAGCGACCGACGACGGCCATTTGAAAGTGCGCGACGATTTGTTCTCCAACAATCCTGTCGATTTACCGTTGAACGTTTTGCTCGGCAAACCGCCCAAAACCACGCGCAGCGACAAAACAGTTACGCCGTCTGAAAAACCGTTTAACGCCGGCGATATCGACATTACCGAAGCCGCCTACCGCATTTTGCGCCTGCCCACCGTAGCCGCCAAAAACTTCCTGATTACCATCGGCGACCGCAGCGTCGGTGGCATGACCCACCGCGACCAAATGGTTGGCAAATACCAAACCCCCGTAGCCGACTGTGCCGTTACCATGATGGGCTTCAATACCTATCGCGGCGAAGCGATGTCTATGGGCGAAAAACCGACCGTCGCCCTGTTTGACGCACCCGCGTCAGGCAGAATGTGCGTCGGCGAAGCCATCACCAACATCGCGGCGGTCAACATCGGCGACATCGGCAATATCAAACTTTCCGCCAACTGGATGGCGGCGTGCGGCAACGAGGGCGAAGACGAAAAACTCTACCGCACCGTCGAAGCCGTTTCTAAAGCCTGTCAGGCATTGGACTTGAGCATCCCCGTAGGCAAAGACAGCCTGTCGATGAAAACCGTGTGGCAAGACGGCGAAGAGAAAAAATCCGTCGTCTCTCCGTTGAGCCTGATTATCTCCGCGTTCGCTCCTGTCAAAGACGTGCGCAAAACCGTGACACCTGAGTTGAAAAACGTCGAAGACAGCGTATTGCTGCTGGTTGACTTGGGCAACGGCAAAGCGCGCATGGGTGGCTCGGCATTCGGTCAGGTTTACAACAACATGACCGGCGATGCGCCTGATTTGGACGATACAGGCCGTCTGAAAGCCTTTTACAGCGTGATTCAGCAGCTTGTCGCCGAAGACAAACTCTTGGCATACCACGACCGCAGCGACGGCGGCCTGTTTGCCACGTTAGTGGAAATGGCGTTTGCGGCACGATGCGGCTTGAACGTGGATTTGACTTCACTGGTTGCCAACCAAGCCGACGTCAACGAAGCCAGCATCCGTGCATTGTTCAATGAAGAACTGGGCGCAGTGATTCAAATTGCCAAACAAGATGTTGCGGCAGTAGAAGCCTTGTTTAAAGAAGCTGATTTGGCACTGCATACCGTTGCCACCATCGGTTCTGACGAAAAAATCGTTATCCGCAATCAGGCAGGCATCGTGTTGGAACAAACTCGCGCCGACCTGCAACGCACATGGCAGGAAACCAGCCACGCCATTCAACGTCTGCGCGACAACCCTGCCTGCGCCGACAGTGAGTTTGCCCTGATTGACGACAACGACCGCAGCGCATTGTTTGCCGACGTGAAGTTCGACGTGAACGAAGACATCGCCGCGCCTTTCGTCAACAGCGGCGCGAAACCCAAAATCGCCATCCTGCGCGAACAGGGCGTGAACGGACAAATCGAAATGGCCGCCGCCTTTACCCGCGCCGGATTTGATGCCTACGACGTGCATATGTCCGACCTGATGGCAGGCCGTGTTCACCTTGCCGACTTCAAAATGCTGGCGGCGTGCGGCGGCTTCAGCTACGGCGACGTACTCGGTGCGGGCGAAGGCTGGGCGAAATCCATCCTGTTCCACCCTGCTCTGCGCGACCAATTTGCCGCCTTCTTCGCCGACCCAAACACGCTGACATTGGGCGTGTGCAACGGCTGTCAAATGGTCAGCAACCTTGCCGAGATTATCCCGGGCGCAGAAGCATGGCCTAAATTCAAACGCAACTTGAGCGAGCAGTTTGAAGCGCGCCTGAGCATGGTTCACGTCCCCAAATCAGCCTCCCTGATTCTGAACGAAATGCAAGGCTCCAGCCTGCCCGTCGTCGTCAGCCACGGCGAAGGCCGCGCCGACTTCGCGCTTCACGGCGGCAATATTTCCGCCGATTTGGGCATTGCGCTGCAATATGTGGACGGTCAAAACCAAGTGACCCAAACTTATCCGCTCAACCCTAACGGCTCACCTCAAGGTATTGCCGGTGTAACCAACGCCGACGGCCGCGTTACCATCATGATGCCGCATCCGGAACGCGTATACCGCGCCGCACAAATGAGCTGGAAACCGGAAGACTGGACGGAATTGTCCGGCTGGTACCGCCTCTTTGCCGGTGCACGAAAAGCTTTGGGCTAATGAAAAGCTTGATTTGATCAGGCTTTAAGCAAGGCCGTCTGAAACAGGAAAGGCAGAATTTTCCGCCTCCTGTTTTCGGACGGCCTTTAAGTTTGCTTTATTTATAGAAACCGGCTGCCGTCATTCTGTATTTCCCTCTTTTAAACTATAATCGACATATTCAGACGGCCTTTCCCGACATTATGACCCGACAAGCCTTTATCCTCAGCGATTGCGAATTTGCCGAATGCGGCGAAAAGCCTTACGCCCTATTGACCGCGAATCCGACTAAGGAACACCACTTCGTCGCCCAGACCGAGCAACGGCAGCATGCGCATAATCCGCAGGTAAGCCCGCAGAATCAGAATGTTTACAAGCTGCCCTTGTCCATGTTCCACACTGGCGAAAAAGCCCGCGGCAAAGAACAAAACCGCAGCGAAGCGATAAGCGTCAACATCATCGGCAACTTGGCGGCGAAAAACCTCTATACACTGACCTTTGTCGAAGACTCCGCCAACCAATACAATTTGGAAAGCTGGTTCAACCGTCATGAAAGCGGCTACGAAGATGCCTGCGACCATCTGCGCACCCTGCCTTCAGGCCGTTTGAAAACACCTACGGCAAATGCCGATACCGTCAAAGTACCGGATGCCTTGTGGCGGATATTGCGGCTGAAATTCCTCGGTATTCTGCGCAATCCACACAACCATAAAAACCTGTTTGCCCACCGCCTGCACCAAACACTTCGGGCGCGGCTGCCGGAAGTCGGTTTTGAATTTGTCCGCTTAATCAGCAAACGCGACCCCAAGCGCATCGAAGCCATTATGCAGGACTACCGTTTCACTTTTCTCGGCTATGTCGATTGGCTGGGCGGGCTTTACGGTATGTTGAGCGAAGGCGTGGCGCAACCGTCGTTGTTTGAACGGCTGTTTTGCAATATCTTTGCCGAACCCGAAGCCGTGAAAATCGAATTGTTCCGCTATCCGGAAAACACGGGGCTGTGCCTGTTTGGCGACAGCAGTTTCTGCCTGCAAGCCTCGGCCAAGCTATTGAGCGTCGGCGTCAATATTTCGCACGATATGTTTGCCATCGTCCATCTGCAAACCGGCCGTTGGCACGCGTTTAAAGACACCTTTCATCACGACGCGCCCAAACTGCAAGGCCAAGTGCGGATTATCGACGGCAACCAAACCCAAAGATTGCTGTTCAACCGACTGTGCATCCAGCAAGCCCATGAAGCCGTGTTCGGCCAAAGTCCGAATATCAAAGATTATTTAGAGGCCGTCTGAAACCCCAAACCAGAAGAAAGCATATGAAAATCACACCAATCCAAGCCCTAAACGACAACTACATCTGGATGATTCAAGAAGGCAATCATGCCGTCTGCGTTGATCCGTCCGATGCCACGCCAGTCTTAAAATTCCTTGTTCACAACCACTTGATGCTGGCACAAACATGGATTACCCATCCCCATCATGACCATACCGGCGGCGCAAAAGCGCTGCACAACGGCTTCTTAGAATCCCCAATCTATGGCGAAAGCGACATCGACGTGGCGACGCATACCGTCACTGCAGGTACGCAGTTCCCGTTTGGCGAAGGCTTGGTTACCGTTTGGGCAACTCCCGGCCATACCGACCGACACATCAGCTATCTGCTGGAAAATTCAGACGGCCTGCACGTTTTCTGCGGCGATACCTTGTTCTCCGCCGGTTGCGGCCGCGTATTTACCGGCACAATCGAGCAGCTTTACGACAGCTTCCACCGATTCAACCAGCTGCCCGAAGAAACGCTGTTTTATCCGGCGCACGAATATACCGCCTCCAATCTGCGCTTTGCCCAGCACATCGAGCCGGACAATGCCGACATTCAGACTGCCTTGGCCGCAGCCGAACACACGCCGACACTGCCTGTCAGCCTGGCGCACGAACGCAAAGTCAATCCGTTTTTCCGCGTACACCTGCCCCAAGTTCGGGTACGCGCCGAAGAATTGAGCGGACGAAAATTAAACAGCGAACTCGAAGTCTTCGCCGCTTTGCGTGAATTAAAAAATCAATTTTGATTGGGCTTAGTCCCCAAAGAATAAGGCCGTCTGAATAAGCGTGAAACCTTGAATCACACCTGTTCAGACGGCCTTAAAGCCTTCATCAATATCGCAACCATAAAAGCCTACGGCTGCTTTTTATGTTTCGCACATTCCGCAGCATATTGCTCGCCCCAACGGTGCATGGCTTCGATCACAGGCATCAGCGTCCGCCCAAACTCAGTCAGCGAATATTCGACCTTCGGCGGTACCTGCGGATACACTTCCCGATGAACGATACCGTCGTTTTCCAATTCGCGCAGTTGCAGCGTCAGCATCCGCTGGGTAATGCCCGCAAGCAAACGCTGCAACTCATTGAAACGTCGGGTTTCTTCATTTAAATAATATAAAATCAATACCTTCCATTTGCCGCCGATAATATCCAAAGTATTGACAACCGGACAGCAAGAGCCGTGTGCGTGTTCTGTTTCCGACATACAAAATCTCCAAACCACAGTATCAAAAATGTGCGTACTTGTTATAAAGTTTGTACCTCCTATAATACAAGCATTCCGTAACAAAAGGCCGTCTGAAAGACTTCAGACGGCCATAAAAAAAGGAACTTTATCATGCGCAACATCAAACAAATCTTCCGAGCCGATGACCAACACTGGGTAGGCAACGGATTCCTCGTGCAACCTTTGTTCTCCCACATGGCTGACGACCGTGGCACCAATCCATTCCTGATGTTGGACTATGCCGCACCGTATGAATTTGCCCCCAACGAAACGCACGGTCCGCGCGGTGTCGGACAGCATCCGCACAAAGGCTTTGAAACCGTTACCATCTCCTACCACGGCGAAGTGGCACACCGCGACTCCAGCGGAGGCGGCGGCATTATTTACGAAGGCGACGTGCAATGGATGACCGCAGGTTCAGGCATCATTCATGAAGAATTCCACTCTGAAAACTTCAGCAAAAAAGGCGGACTCTTTGAAATGGTGCAACTCTGGGTCAACCTGCCGGCCAAAGACAAAAATACTCCGCCACGCTATCAGCATCTTGCCAAAGCGAATATTCCCGTCGTCGAATTTCCAGACGAAGCCGGCTACTTACGTCTGATTGCAGGCGAACATGACGGCGTAAAAGGCGCGGCGGACACGTTCACCGAAATGAATGTTTGGGATATTGTGCTCCATGCCGATCAAGAAGCTGAGTTGGCAGTACCCGACAATCACAATCTGTCTATGGTTGTCCTGCGCGGAGTGGTGACGTTTAATGACAAAGAACAGGCGACAGCCAGAGAATTGGTCAATTTTGAGCAAACCGGCGGTAAAGTTCGCGCGAAAGCCGGTAGCGAAGAAGCCAAAATCTTGCTGCTTTCAGGCGTTCCGATTGATGAACCCGTAGTCGGTTACGGCCCATTTGTGATGAATACTGCCGAAGAAATCCGACAAGCCATCAGCGATTTCAAAAGCGGCAAATTCGGCCGTATTGATTAAGATATTTGCTTAAACCGCTAACAGAAAGCTTGCTGATTGATTTCATTGTATGCGTTAACCAAGCTCATCCGTGCAAAAAGGCCGTCTGAACAATATCCGTTCAGACGGCCTTTATTATTTAGGGATTATTCCCACTCAATCGTGGCAGGCGGTTTGCCGCTGACATCATAAACCACGCGGTTGATGCCTTTGACTTCGTTGATGATGCGGTTGGACACGCGGCCAAGCAGCGAGTAAGGCAACTCAGCCCAGTGCGCAGTCATAAAGTCGCTGGTAATCACGGCACGCAAAGCAACGACGTAATCGTAAGTACGGCCGTCGCCCATTACGCCGACGGATTTCACAGGCAGGAATACGGCAAAGGCTTGGCTGGTCAGGTCGTACCAAGATGTACCGTTTTCATCGGTAGTATTGCGCAATTCTTGAATGAAAATATCGTCTGCTTGACGGAGCAAGTCGGCGTATTCTTTTTTCACTTCGCCCAAAATACGCACGCCCAAACCCGGGCCAGGGAACGGATGACGGTACACCATTTCACGCGGCAGACCCAAAGCGACGCCCAATTCGCGTACTTCATCTTTGAATAAGTCGCGCAATGGCTCAAGCAATTTGAGCTTCATGTTTTCAGGCAGGCCGCCGACGTTGTGGTGGGATTTAATGGCGTGGGCTTTTTTGGTTTTTGCGCCTGCGGATTCGATTACGTCAGGGTAAATCGTGCCTTGCGCCAACCATTTGGCGTTGGTGAGTTTTTTCTCTTCTGCATCAAAGACTTCGATAAATTCTGCACCGATGATTTTGCGTTTTTTCTCCGGATCGGTCACGCCGGCAAGTTTCGCCAAAAACTGCTCTTCGGCATCAACGTGAATCACGCGTACGCCCAAGTTGCGGGCAAACATGTCCATTACCATTTTGCCTTCGTTCAGACGCAACAGACCGTGGTCAACAAACACGCAGGTCAGTTGGTCACCGATGGCGCGGTGAATCAGCGCGGCCGCTACGGAAGAGTCCACGCCGCCGGACAAACCTAAAATCACTTCGTCGCTGCCGACTTGTTCGCGAATTTTGGCAACGGCTTCTTCGATGTAGTTCGGCATGGTCCAGCTGGGTTGTGCGCCGCAAATATCCAAGACAAAGCGATTCAACAGCGCTCGGCCTTGCTTGGTGTGGGTCACTTCAGGGTGGAATTGGATGCCGTAGAATTGTTTCTCAGCATTTTCCATCATGGCAATCGGGCAAGACGGCGTATCGCCGATAACAGAAAAGCCGGTAGGCAGTTTGGAAACTTTATCGCCATGGCTCATCCAAACGTCGAGCGTATTAGGTGCATCATCTTGAATGCCGCGTGTCAGCTCGCTGTCGATGGTTTTCACTTGCGCATAACCGAATTCGCGTTGGTTGCCCGGGCTAACTTCGCCGCCCAAGTGGTGCGCCATAAATTGCATACCGTAGCAAATGCCCAAAACCGGAATACCCAAATCAAAAATACCGGTATCGGCTTGATAATCGGATTCGTAAACGGAATTAGGGCCGCCGGAGAGAATGATGCCTTTCGGATTGAAGGCTTTGATTTCTTCCAAAGGCATGTCGAAAGAATGCAGTTCGCAGTAAACGTGGGCTTCACGCACGCGGCGGGCGATCAGCTGGGTAACTTGCGAGCCGAAGTCGAGGATGAGGATTTTGTCTTGGGTCATGGCGGAAACTTTGCAAAATGTAAGAAAACGGTGCGGCCGGGAGGGTAAATTTCAAATTTAAACCACAATAAAAAAGGCCGTCTGAATCGGCGAATTATACCATTGTTCAGACGGCCTTTATAGGGTAAAACCCAAATCTCTCATCTTTCTATTTTGTGTGTTTATCAGGAATCATATTGCTGCGCGAGAGCAACAGCAAGCAACCCAACACCACCATGCCGATGGCCAGCAACGGCGAGAGGTAAATCCAGTAGCTCATGTGCAGATAAATGGCTGTACCGATATAAACCAGCATCGGGCCGGAAACGATGGACTGTTTGTTGATGCCGTCCATAATCAACACGGCAAAGCCCAAAATAATTAATGCGCCGGCAATCATGGTCGATGTCGCAGGTAAAATATCCGTGGCGCGTAAAAACCAAACTGCGCCAAAGATAATCAAAAATAAAGGCAGAAAAAGTGAAGGACGGGACATAACAACGCTCCGTAAAGGTTTCAGACGGCCTGTATTATTGGGTGCGCCGGTCATACAGACAAGATATAAAAATGCAATCTTGTGTGTGATTATGCAAAGGTTGGCACAACAAAAAGGCCGTCTGAACAACAGCAAACCGAAATCAAATATTTCAATTTATCCTGTTTCAGACGGCCTTTCAAATCATCAGGCTTTGCCGGTGCTGCCGAATCCGCCTTCACCGCGCTCGCTGGCGGCAAACTCGTCCACAACCTTAAACGCAGCTTGGACAACCGGCACAATCACCATTTGCGCAATGCGCTCCATCGGCTCGATGGTAAACGCTTCTTTACCACGGTTCCACAAAGAAACCTTCAATTCGCCTTGATAATCCGAGTCAATCAAACCGACCAAATTACCCAAAACAATACCGTGTTTATGACCCAAACCGGAACGCGGCAGCAAAACGGCTGCGTAAGCAGGGTTGGCCAAATGCACCGCCAAACCGGTCGGCACGAGATACACATCGCCCGGTTGCAATACAACGGCTTCATCCAAGCAAGCACGCAAGTCCAAACCGGCAGAACCGGGCGTTGCATAAGCAGGCAGGGAATCGGCCATTTTCGGATTTAAGATTTTCAGTTCAACTTCGGTTTGCATGACAGGACTCCGTATGGTTCTAAATTAGAAAGGGCTACGATTATACACAATGCCCTTGAGGCCGTCTGAAAAAACGGAGTATGATTCGGTCAAACCTAAGGAGAAAAATCATGGATTTACACAATATCCGCGAAGATTACAGCAAACGCGAGCTTTCTGAAGCCGAGTGCCATGCCGACCCGATTGTCCAATTCGAGCAATGGCTGAACGAAGCGATTCACGCCGAAGTCAACGAGCCGACTGCGGTCAACGTTGCCGCCGTAGGTGAAGACGGCAGACCCAACAGCCGCATGGTGCTGCTGAAAGAAGTCAACCCCAAAGGCTTTGTTTTCTTTACCAATTACCACAGCCGCAAAGGCCGCTCCTATACGGCACACCCTTTTGCCGCCATGACTTTTTTCTGGCCGGAACTCGAGCGCCAAGTGCGCATTGAAGGACGCATCGAAAAACTCGACGCCGCCGCTTCGGACGAATATTTTGAAAGCCGCCCCTACACCAGCCGTATCGGTGCATGGGCAAGCGAACAAAGCGAAGTGATTTCCAGCAAAGCCGTCTTGGTGGCCAAAGCCGCAGCCGTCGGTGTCAAACATCCCCTGCATGTTCCCCGCCCGCCGCATTGGGGCGGATACCTCGTTATTCCCGACCGCATCGAATTCTGGCAAGGCCGCCCCAGCCGCCTGCATGACCGCATCCAATACCGCCTGGTTGACGGCAACTGGATACGCGAACGCCTTTCACCATAATTTTCGGATTTTCAAACAAAAAATTACTGGTTGAGTTACAATACAAGCTTTCATCGGCAGGCCGTCTGAATCTGATTTTCAGACGGCCTTTTCCCCCAATCCAACCCCTGCCGCAACTGCCGCAGAAGAACCGCTTTTTCAAGCGAGTTAGGAAAAATCATGTCTAAACAGCCTTCCAGCAAACGCCAATGGCGCGACGGCGTATCATCTACCGCCAAGAAACCTTCCAAACCGGCCAAAGCCTTTGCCAATAAAAAACGTCCTGACGACGAACGCAAAACATCTGGCAAACCTTACGGCCAAAAAGTTTCAGACGGCCATAAAGCTCAAAATACCACGCCAAAACAACGTGCCGCCAAAGCCAAAAAACTGGTTGTCCGCAACCCCAACCAAAAAATCATGGAGCATGCCCGTGATTTGAAAGAACGCCGCAGCGACCTTTCTCGCTTCGAACCCGAGCGCCTGCAAAAAGTCCTGGCCGCATCCGGCGTCGGCTCACGCCGCGAAATGGAAGAATGGATCAGCAACGGCTGGGTAACGGTCAACGGCCGCGTCGCCCAACTGGGCGACAAAGTTACGCCCGACGACCACGTTACCGTCAAAGGCAGCATCATCAAACTCAAATGGGCCGACCGCCTGCCACGCATCATCCTCTACTACAAACAAGAAGGCGAAATCGTTTCCCGCGACGATCCGCAAGGCCGCGTCAGCATCTTCGACCGTCTGCCGCAAGCAGCCAGCAGCCGCTGGGTAGCCATCGGCCGTTTGGACATCAATACCAGCGGCCTGTTGATCCTGACCACTTCAGGCGAACTCGTTCAACGCTTCGCCCACCCCAGCTTTGAAGTCGAACGCGAATACGCCGTGCGCGTATTGGGCGAGTTGACCACCGAACAAATGCGCGTCCTGACCGAAGAAGGCGTCATGCTCGAAGACGGTTTGGCAAAAGTAGAACGCATCTACGAACAAGGCGGCGAAGGCGCAAACAAATGGTACAACGTCGTCATCAAAGAAGGCCGCAACCGCGAAGTACGCCGCATTTTTGAAAGCCAAGGCCTGACCGTCAGCCGCCTCGTCCGCGTAGGCTTCGGCCCCATCGGCCTGCCAAACCGCCTCAAACGCGGCCAGTTCTACGAACTCAATCCGGCAGAAGTCGCCAACATCATCAAATGGGCGGATATGCTGCTGCCGGGCGAACGTCGCCGGAAGAAAAGTTAATGTAAGATAAATCGGGGCTGAGGCCTTTACAAAATCGTCTCAGCCCGACAAAATCTTGCCTAAGTCATAAAAATAGTGGGTTAAGTTTAGACCAGTACCGCGTTGCTCCGCCTTGTCCTGATTTAAACTTAACCCACTATTCACACATTAAAATTCAAAAAAAGTGACTCAGCACCAGCGTTAACTCTGCCAATACACTGCCATCAACACTTTTAATAATCAGCATATGATATTTCCCTGGAGCTTAAATCATGCCCCGTTTCTTCCTAAAAACCGTTTCCATACTCACTTTGGCAGCTTTGACCGCGTGTTCCGGTCCTCTCGACCGATCAGACTCGTCAACCGAAAATCTTCATGGCGCACCGGACTCAGCATTGCCTGCTACTGCCGTTGCTGAAGAAAATCTGTCTCTTACAGAAAACACCGAACGCTACCAAGACCAACCTGACCAACCGGTCAAATCCGTTGCTCAAGAACCTGTTTCCACATTCAGCATCGATGTCGATACCGGCAGCTACGCCAACGTCCGCCGATTTCTGAACAGCGGCAAACAGCCGCCCAAAGATGCCGTGCGCATTGAGGAAATCGTCAATTATTTCCCTTACAGCTATCCACTGCCTACTGACGGTCGTCCCTTTGCCGTTCACACTGAAACTATTGATTCTCCATGGCAACCGGAAGCCAAGCTGATCAAAATCGGCATTCAAGCACAAGACACGGCAAAGAAAGACCTGCCGCCCGCCAATCTTGTGTTCCTCGTGGACGTATCCGGCAGTATGGATGAAGAAAATAAACTTCCGTTGGTTCAAAAAACGTTGCGTATCTTGACCCAACAATTACGCCCGCAAGACAAGGTTACCCTGATTACCTATTCATCAGGCGAAGAGCTGGTGCTTCCGCCCACATCAGGTTCAGATAAAGAAACCATCCTGAAAGCCATCGACAAACTGAAAGCCGAAGGTTCGACTTCGGGCGAATCCGCTTTACGCATGGCCTACGAAGAAGCACAAAAGGCCTTTGTACCCAATGGCATCAACCGTATCCTGCTGGCGACCGATGGCGACTTTAACGTTGGCGTATCTGATACCGAAACCCTCAAATCCATGGTTGCCGAAAAGCGTAAAACCGGTGTTTCACTCAGTACGCTAGGCTTCGGTACGGACAATTACAACGAAGACATGATGGAACAAATCGCCGATGCGGGTGACGGCAATTACAGCTACATCGACAACGAAAAAGAAGCGAAAAAAGTCCTGCAACAGCAGCTGACCTCCACACTCGCCACCGTTGCGCAGGATGTCAAAATCCAAGTCGAATTCAATCCTGCCACCGTCAAAGAATACCGCTTGGTCGGCTACACCAACCGTACCCTGCGCAATGAAGACTTCAACAATGACAAAGTAGATGCGGGCGATATCGGCTCAGGCCACAGCGTGACCGCCATCTATGAAATCATTCCGGCAGGCAAAAACGGCTGGCTGAACGAATCACGCTATCAAAAAGCCCCGGCCGCCAAAGGCAGTAAAAACGAATACGCCTTTGTCAAAGTACGCTACAAACTGCCTGGAAAAAAAGACAGCAAGCTGATGGAACACGCAATTCCCGTTGGCAGCAAACCGCTGGAACAAGCCGATAAAGACACCCTTCTCGCCCTTGCCGCAGCTTCCTATGCCCAAGCCCTGCGCGGCGGCGAATACAACGGCAAACTTGGCTGGAGCGACATTGAAAAAATGGTACAGCAAGTCCAAGGCGACGATCCGTTTGAGCTGAAATCGGAATTTCTCCAATTGGTTCGCATTGCCGCCGGTAATGAAAAGCAATCAGGTCCTTTGGTTAAAGAATAAACCTGAAAAAGGCCGTCTGAAAAACATTCAGACGGCCTTTTAATTACACTTTTTATTTTTCCGATTTCAACACGCGTTGACGGCGGGTTTCGCTCAATACCATGCCTGCACTGACGGAAACGTTCATGCTTTCAACTGTGCCAAACATCGGAATCGATACCAGCATATCGCAATGTTCGCGCGTCAGACGGCGCATGCCTTCGCCTTCGTTGCCCATTACCCAGGCCACACTGTCGGGCAGGTCGCAGTGGTAAAGGTCAGAGTCGCCGCCCATGTCCGTGCCGACAATCCAAATGCCGTATTCTTTCAGCTCACGCAAAGTACGGGCAAGATTGGTTACAGTAATATACGGCACAGTTTCCGCCGCACCACAGGCAACTTTGCTGACGGTCGCATTCAGGCCGGCACTTTTGTCTTTGGGTGCAATCACGGCATGTACACCCATCGCATCGGCAGTACGCAGACACGCGCCGAGGTTGTGCGGATCGGTAATGCCGTCCAATACCAGCAAAAACGGCGGTTCGCTCAGGTTTTCCAATACATCTTCCAAGTGAACATGGTTTTTGGAAGCATCGATAAATCCGACCACGCCCTGATGACGCGCCCCTTTACTGATGGCATTCAGGCGGTCGGAATCGGCAAAATGCACGCGTACGTTTTCAGAGGCCGCTTTATCCAATACATCGCGGGTGCGTGCATCGGATTTGCCCTCTTGGATATAGAGTTCGGTAATCGATTTCGGGTTTTGCCACAAACGGGCATTGACAGCGTGAAAGCCATAGATGAGTCGTTGGTTTGTCATGTTTTTGCTTTATCAAAAAATTCAGACGGCCATTATAACAAGTAAGGCCGTCTGAAAATTTTTTATTTCATCAAATAACCGAGTATGCCCGAAGTACCAACGCCGATTAATACCGTCACCAACATCGAAAACCGGCTGGCGGCCAATACCGTCAAAGCAATGGCAATCAGCTCATGCGGTTTGTCCGATACAAAATAAGGCGCAATCACGGAAATCAACACGCAGCCCGGTGCGGCCTCCATCACCACTTGCGCACGACGGCTTAACGTACGGTTGCGCAATGCAAAAAAGCCGATTAATCGGGTCGAATAGGTAACGGCCAACATACTCAAAAACAGCAAAAACGATTGCAGCGACAACAAATCCTTCATTTTTGCTCTCCCCAAAAATACGCCGCCAACAAACCCGACAACGCTCCGGCCGGAACATACCATGCGCCGTCCACGGTCAAATAGGTTACGCACGCCACAATCAGGCTGACAAACCAAGGGCGTGAAGCCGCAAAGCTCTTCCACATACCGCGCAGCAACACCAAAAACACCGCAGGAAACGCCATGCCGAAGCCCCAAGCCGCCACATCGCCAAACATCGGACCGACTGCCGCGCCAAACGCCGCAAAACCAATCCACATTACATACAAAATAAAACACACACCGGCATAAAACGGCATGTTGAACGCAGGCAAACCTGCCGCCTTACGCTTTTGAATTTCAGCAAACGCCATTGCCCAGCTTTCATCACACATCACAAACAGCGCAGGCATCGCCTTTTTCAGCGGTATATCCCTCATATAGGGCGCAATCGCCGCACCCATCAGGATATGGCGCGAATTGATCATAAACGTTACCGTTGCAATCAGCAGAATCGGCAAAGGATTTGCCCACAAATTGACTGCGGCAAATTCCGAGCCTCCGGCAAAGTTCATGCCCGTCATCAGCAGCATTTCCAGCCAACTCATGCCCTTCTGCCCGCCCTGCATACCCAAAATCAGCGCCCACGGCAACAGGCCGATTAACATGGGCGAGGTTTCTTTGATACCGCGCAGAAATTCCGATTGGGGAGAAGCAGTGTGATTCATTTTAATTGAAACGGTTTATCAAAAAGAAGCGACGTATTATAAAGCATGCCGTCTGAACAAGGGTATAATACGGAAAAATAGATTTATTACGGAAACCGATATGACCCACACCGTCCATCTGCAGTTTGAAGAAATTGACAATACCGTGTTGCAACGCCTGTGCGGCGCACTCGACAGCAATCTCGAAGCCTTAGGCAAAGCCCTTGATATCCAAATCAGCCGCCGCTTCGAACATTTCACCTTCATGGGCGAACTGGCACATGCCGGCCGCCGTGCCTTGCTATCGCTTGCAGAAGCCGCAGAAAAAGGCGACTTGGACGACAACGCCATCAGCCTCGCGGCCGTTGAAGCCAAAACCGCAGATGAAAAACACGAAGAAAAACACCACGACCAACAATACTATTTCCGCACCAAACGCGGCAGCATCGGCGGCCGTACCCCGCGCCAAAACGGCTATATCCGCGCCTTGCTCAACCACGATGTCGTGTTCGGCTTAGGCCCTGCCGGTACGGGCAAAACCTATCTTGCCGTTGCTGCCGCCGTCGATGCCATGGAAAAGCACCAAATCGAACGCATCGTTTTGGTGCGCCCAGCAGTCGAAGCAGGCGAAAAATTAGGCTTCCTGCCGGGCGATTTAGCGCAAAAAGTCGACCCCTACCTGCGACCGCTTTACGATGCGCTTTATGACTTGATGGGGTTCGACCGCGTGACCAAACTGATGGAAAAAGGTTTAATTGAAATTGCACCGCTGGCCTATATGCGCGGCCGTACCTTAAATGGCGCATATGTCATTTTGGACGAAGCACAAAACACCACCCCCGAACAAATGAAAATGTTCCTGACCCGTATCGGCTTCGGTGCCAAAGCAGTCATTACCGGCGACATCAGCCAAATCGACCTGCCGCGCAACATCAAATCCGGCTTGAAAGATGCACGCGAAAAGCTGCGCGACGTAGAAGGCCTGTATTTCCACACCTTCACCAGCGAAGACGTTGTCCGCCATCCTTTGGTACAGAAAATCGTCGAAGCCTATGAAGCAGCAGAAGAACAAGCTGAAAAGAAAAACGGCGAATAATCTTTTCAAACACTGAAGGCCGTCTGAAAATCAAATTTCAGACGGTCTTACTACATCATTCGCCACATAATACTGCTATAATCCGAAAACCAAGTAAAACAACGACTTCAAAAGGAAAAATATGACCCTCAAGCCACCCGTCCGAATCGCCGTAACCGGCGCAGCAGGCCAAATCGCCTACGCCACCCTCTTCCGTATCGCCGGCGGCATCATGCTCGGACGCGACCAACCCGTTATCCTGCAACTGCTCGACCTACCGCAGGCGCAACAAGCATTGCGCGGCGTGATTATGGAAATGCAGGATTGCGCCTTTCCCCTCCTAGCCGATATCTTCGCCACAGACGACCCCGAAGTCGCCTTCAAAGATGCCGACATCGCCCTCTTGATTGGCGCACGTCCGCGTACGCAAGGCATGGAACGCGCCGACTTACTGCACGCCAACGCCGAAATTTTCAAAGTACAAGGCGCGGCGTTGAACAAAGTTGCCCATCGCAACGTCAAAGTCCTCGTCGTCGGCAACCCGGCCAATACCAACGCCTACATCGCCATGAAGTCCGCACCCGACATCCCGCCGGAAAACTTCACCGCCCTGATGCGTCTCGACCACCACCGCGCCGTCAGCCAAATTGCCGAAAAAATCAACCGCCCGATTACTTCCATCGAGCAAATGTGCGTCTGGGGCAACCATAGCCCGACCATGTACGCCGACTACCGCTACGCCACCAGCAACGGCGAGTCCGTCCAAGACATGATTACCGAACCCGACTGGAACACCGAAGTCTTCATGCCGAAAATCGCCGGACGCGGTGCCGCCATTATCGCCGCGCGCGGCTCATCATCCGCAGCCTCCGCCGCCAATGCCGCCATCTACCACCTGCGCGACTGGTTGCTCGGCAGCAGCGGTAAATGGATAACCATGGGCGTTCCGTCAGACGGCTCTTACGGCATTCCCGAAGGTTTGATTTTCGGCTTCCCCGTCATTTGTGACGAAGGCAGCTACCGCATCGTCCAAGGCTTAGATTTGTCAGACGAATTCAGCCAAAACCGTATTGCCGCCACACTGGCCGAATTGGAAGAAGAACGTTCAGCCATCCAGGATCTACTCTAAAACAAAGGCCGTCTGAAAACCAAATTTCAGACGGCCTAAATAATTAAATGCCCGTTCTACAATCATTTTTAAAAGCTAGAATGGAACTCTTTGTCCTTGTTTATCTTTAAGATGCCATTGACCTGCCGGTGTACAACCGCCGCCACTACCGCCGACAGCATAATGATCACAATTCGGATCAAGCCGTTTCCCTTGAGAATATGAGCCATTTGACAAACCGTCCCCATTAAAGGAACTGCATGCGCCGATAAAAGCTATGCAAAACAGGATTAAAAATTTCTTCAACATTCACATCACCTTTTTTATAAAAGTCACACCACAAAATTGCAGCCTAGATAAAGTTCCCACGCTATCGATATGAGCCACACTGTGTGAGCAAAAAAACAATCCTTCCTTGCTCACGGTTGTATTATCCAAAATTTCCGCTGCCATCACTCAAAAAACTACAGCTAGAAACTTGAAATACACATCCAACAAGATTAAAAACATCAAAATAGTTATCAAACTAATTTTATAAACATGTGACAAAATTTTTGCAACTTTGTTTCTTATGGTTTTGCTTTTTTATAAAGATCGTTCTCACAATATGAAAATTATCCAATACCTTTTCTGCGTTTAAAAAAGGCCGTCTGAAAACCGAATTTCAGACGGCCTTTACTGTGCAGCCTTATTCCGCTACATCAATGCACAAATATTTCAATTCCAAATATTCGTCCGCACCGTATTTGCTGCCTTCACGTCCCAAACCGCTGCGTTTTACACCGCCAAACGGTGCTACTTCATTACTGATTAAGCCCGTATTGATGCCGACCATACCGTATTCCAAGGCTTCGCCGACGCGCCATTGGCGGGCGGTATCGGAGGTGAAAAGGTAAGCTGCCAAACCGTATTCCGTATTGTTCGCAGCCTCGATGACTTCGGCTTCGGTTTCAAAACGGAACACCGGACACAACGGCCCGAAGGTTTCTTCGCGCGCCACCGCCATTTGCGCCGTAACGCCGCTTAAGACGGTCGGCTCGAAAAACGTTCCGCCCAATGCGCTGCGTTTGCCGCCGGTCAGACAACTTGCACCTTTAGCTAATGCGTCGGCGATGTGTTGCTCAACTTTTTCTACCGCTTTTTCCTCAATCAGCGGCCCTTGGTTCACGCCTTCATCCAAGCCGTTGCCCAATTTGAGCGCGGCTACTTTTTCGCTTAATTTGCGGCAAAATTCGTCGTAAATGCCGGATTGAGCGTAAACGCGGTTGGTGCAGACACAGGTCTGGCCGCTGTTGCGGAACTTGCTGGCGAGCGCGCCTTCGACGGCTTTGTCCAAATCGGCATCGTCAAACACGATAAACGGCGCGTTGCCGCCCAGTTCCAAACTGAGTTTTTTAATGTCCGCCGCGCTGTCGGCAAAAATTTTAGCGCCGACTTCGGTCGAGCCGGTAAAGCTGATTTTGCGCACAATCGGATTTGTAGCAAATTCATGGCTGATTTCCGAAGCGCTACCGCTGACGACGGGAAGCAAATCCTGCGGCACACCCGCTTCGTAAGCCAATAGCGCCAGCGCATACGCGCTCAAGGGCGTGAGCGACGCGGGTTTGACGATCATCGCGCAGCCCACCGCCAAAGCAGGCGCGGCCTTGCGCGCAATCATCGCGGACGGGAAGTTCCACGGCGTAATCGCAGCGGTAACGCCGACAGGCTGTTTCAACACGACCAGTTTTTGCGACGCCTTCACGCTTGTCAGCACATCACCGTCAATCCGCCGCGCCTCTTCCGCAAACCAGCGCACAAACGAAGCCGCATAATCAATCTCGCCGCGCGCCTCGGTCAAGCTTTTGCCCTGTTCCATCGTCATGATGCGCGCCAGTTCTTCTTTGTTTTCTTTAATCAGAAAATACCAGCGCCACAACACATCGGCGCGTTCCAACGCAGTTTTTGCCGCCCACAATTTTTGTGCCGCCTCCGCCTTTTGAATCAAAAGCTTCAGTCCGTCTGAATCGGTCTTACGGACAAACGCCAAAGCCTCACCTGTTGCAGGGTTATCAACTTTAATGGCTTCTGGAATCGGAGAAAAGGAAATATCGGGATGGTTGAGCAAGCGGGCAAAATCTTTCATGAGAAACTAGCTTTCTAAAATCTGGAATATGTGTTCATTATCATATTCATACCATGAAAGCGCAACTGAATCGCAAAATAAGACAACTGCAAAGGCCGTCTGAATATCTTACAGACGGCCTTTCTTATTCGGGTTTCTCTAAACTACATACTTATCTCAATTTATGTGTGCAAAGATAAAAATATATATTACTTAACAAAAGTATCACATATAGGAAAAATATAATGATTAATCCATAATTACCTGCTTTTATTGTACTGAAGACAATGATAAAAAATAGATCTAATCCTACTAATTTATGGATAAAATATAAAAATAAAGCTAAGAATATTAATCCGAGACCTTTGCAAAATTCCTTTCCTTCCGACAGCCGAGATCCAAACAAAGATTTTCGGCTGTTTTTGTTTCAAATATCCACTGATTCTACCCAAATCCCCCCTTAATCCCCCCTTGGATACCTGATTAATCAGGCATCCGGGCCGCCTTTTAGGCAGCAACAGGCACACTTAGCCTGTTGGCGGCTTTCAACAGGTTCAAACACATCGCCTTCAGATGGCTTTGCGCACTCACTTTGATCAGCCCGAAATAGGCTGCCCGCGCATAGCGGAATTTACGGTGCAGCGTACCGAAGCTTTGTTCGACCACATAACGGGTCTTCGACAAATATCGGTTACGTTTGGTTTGCGCTTCCGTCAGCGGACGGTTGCGGTAGGCTTTGCGCATAATGCCGTCCTGTAACCGATGCTCTTCCAGATGTTGCCGGTTTTCCTCACTGTCATAGCCTTTATCGGCATAGACGGTCGTACCTTTGGGCAGACCTTCCAACAAAGGCGACAGGTGTTTGCACTCATGGGCATTGGCTGGGGTAATGTGCAGTTTCTCGATATAGCCTTCCGCATCGGTACGGGTATGTTGTTTGTAACCGAGTTTGTAGAGGCCGTTTTTCTTTATCCAACGGGCATCGCTGTCTTTACTCGGTGTGGCTTGGCCGCTGACTTGTCCTTCCTCGTCGACTTCTATGGCCTGGCGCTGTTTGCTGCCGGCGGTCTGAATAATAGTGGCATCAACGACGGCGGCGGATGCTTTCTCTATTTTTAGGCCTTTTTCGGTCAGTTGGCGGTTGATCAGTTCCAGTAGTTCGGACAGGGTGTTGTCTTGCGCCAGCCAGTTGCGGTAGCGGCATAAGGTGCTGTAATCGGGGATGCTCAGTTCGTCAAAACGGCAAAACAGGTTGAAATCGATGCGGGTGATGAGGCTGTGTTCGAGTTCGGGATCGGAGAGGCTGTGCCATTGTCCGAGCAGGACGGCTTTGAACATGGACAACAGGGGATAGGCGGGACGGCCGCGGTGGTCTCGGAGGTAACGGATTTTTTGACGATTCAGGTATTGTTCGATCGGTTGCCAATCAATCACCTGATCCAACTTCAATAGCGGGAAGCGGTCGATGTGTTTGGCAATCATGGCTTGTGCGGTTTGCTGGAAGAAGGTACTCATGAAAAATCCCCTAAATGTCTTTGTGGGAATTTAGGGGATTTTGGGGAATTTTGCAAAGGTCTCAATCCAATTATTTTCCTATTGAGTAGAAAAAGCAAAATAGGAATATTATTCAAAATAAAAAATAATTTCATAAAAACTTCATTACCCTCTATCTCGCCCTGTAGCTCAGATAACTTATAGACATCCCCGTAAACAATATAATCTGAAATATAGAAATTTTGCTTACTAAGGAAAAAAGAGAATACACATAGTAATAAAAAAATTATGTACCTAAAAAAAATATAAAATTTCATAAATAATATACCATGGTCCTCTACTTTATTAGATATAACTTTTATCTATAATATAATCAAACCATTCCCACCTAATCATCCCAACTGCAAATAAAATTCAGCTTTAATCACTTGCTATGCTCGAATTATTTATATTTGAAGATTATAAACTCAATCTCATCTTTGCTGAATAGGTTATGGTTTATATAGCTATAAAACGCCGTCTTAAACAGATAAAGCCAATAAAAGATAATTTCTTTTACTATATTTTTCCCTTTTTACCCCACTAAAACCGACGTCATGCTGAGCGAGCCTGCAAGCAGCTTATCATTGAAAAACGTAACCTGATCTTGCGGTTCGCGCAATGCTATGATGTAAAGCAAGGGCAAGTAATGATCCGGTGTTGGCACGGAAAGCTCGGCTTTTTCGCCTAGTTGCTGATAATGTACCAAGGTTTCATCATCTCGTGTTGCAATCGCTTGATTGACCGTTTCTCGAAATGCAAACGCCCATTCATACCCCGCACCGATTTGATCGATATGTTCCCAGCTTATCGCCCTTAGATTATGCACAATATTGCCGCTGCCGATAATCAACACGCCTTGTTCGCGCAAAGCAGCTAACTTTTTCGCCAAATTGAAATGCCATTCTGCCGATTGCAAACGGTTAAGGCTAAGTTGCACCACAGGAATATCGGCATTGGGATAGAGATATTTCAACACTGTCCAAGCGCCATGATCAAAACCACGCGTTGGGTTCAGCTCGACATTTTCCGGCTGTAATAATGACTTCACTTGCGCCGCCAGCTCAGGCGAACCGGGCGCAGGATATTGCACTTGGCTGAGTTCATCTGGAAAGCCGTAGAAATCGTAAATCATTTTAGGATGCGCGCCTGAAGTTACCTGCAAACGGCTGCTGTACCAATGCGCTGAAATCATCAAAATAGCTTTTGGTTTGGCAAACCTTTGCGTAATTAGGCTGAAATTCTGATTGAACAGGTTTTCTTTATCCAACACATTCATCGGGCTGCCATGCCCGACAAACAATACAGGCATTTTTTTCATGATTTACTCCTCGCTATCTAATACGGCAGATTGTACGGATAAATTTTTATTCAAAAAATACCGGTTTACGAACAACATCTTTTCCTCATAAGAAATCATGACTGATAAGGTCTAGAGATTCTGAGAGGATATATAGAAAAAAGGTTGATTCAAAAGGCCGTCTAAACATTTTTACTTCATACGCTAAAATTTCTTTATTTCTGTATTGACAGAAATAAAAGATAAAAATAGAATACCATCACTATGAAACTAAATCCGACCACTGAAAAATTTATCCTCCACTGGGGCGAAATGGGTACCAAATGGGGGGTCAACCGTACCGTTGCGCAAATCCATGCCCTGCTCTATATCTTAGGCAGGCCGATGAATGCTGAGGAAATTACCGAAACGCTCGGCGTGGCGCGCTCCAATGTCAGCAACAGTATTAAAGAGCTGCAAAATCTGAGACTGGTGCATACCGTACATATTTTGGGCGACAGGCGCGATCATTTTGAAACTTCGAATGATGTCTGGACTTTGTTCCGCACCATTGCTGAAGTGCGTATGCAGCGCGAAATCGAACCGACGCGGCAATTTTTGCAAAGCTTGATCGACAGCCCAGAATTTGGCCAGGAAAATGAAACCGCCAAGCAGCGAATCCAACAAACCCATGATTTCATCAGTACGCTGACTATATGGGCAAATGAAATGCTGAAGCTATCTACTTCAACCATGGTAAAAATCTTGAAAGTCGGCGCAGGAATACAAAAATTTTTCCGTTAATGGCAATGGGCATTTGTTCAATAAATGCAGCCGATGCTATTTAGAAATATGGAGACATGCTCATGTTGGTTTTACATGGGCATGTATAACCAAAATTTTTTACCCTAAAATTTCTCTTTCAACAGAAATTTTAGAAATTAAAGATTAAACAGGCTTAACTGATGAAATAGGAGCTCGGTATGCTCGACAATATTAAACGCCCTCCTTCCACCTACTTGTCTTTCTCAATGGGGCTGCTATGGCTTTGGAGCGGTACCCAACCTCTGTTTTTCATGCCTGAAATGTCTTTGGATTTGCTGCGTTCGGTCGGCATTCCCGATCCATTGCAATGGCCGACATTGATTTCTGCTTCACTGTTGGACATCGGTTTTGCCTTTTTATGCTTCAGCCGCTTTCGCTTCCGTTCCGCAATATGGCTGCTGCAATTGATAACCGTCGCGGCATACAGCCTGATTATTGCCTTCAGGCTGCCTGAAATGTGGGCGCATCCGTTTGCGCCTTTGGTAAAAAACCTGCCGATTATGGCTACTTTATTTTTCCTGTATCAATCCGTAGGAGATAAAAAATGAACACCTATTTAATCGTTAAAACCTTGCACATCATCTCGGCTACCTTAATGGTCGGCACCGGTTTTGGTACAGCGTTTTACCTCTTTTGGGCAAACCGCAGCGGTTCGGTCGCCGCGCAGTCGGTGGTCTCGCATTGGGTCATCAAAGCAGATTGGTGGTTTACGACACCCGCCGTCATTTTCCAACCCTTGTCCGGTTTATGGATGCTTTACGAACGTGGCTATACCGTTTCCACCATGCTGGAACAAAATTGGGTATGGATAACACTCGGTTTATACATTCTTGCAGGCATTTGCTGGCTGCCCGTTGTCTGGCTGCAAATCCGCATGGCCAAGATTGCCGAAAAAGCGCATAAAGAAAACGCAGACACCATTCCTGAGCCCTATTGGCGTTATGCCAGACGCTGGGAATTGCTGGGCTATCCCGCCTTTTGCGCCACTATCGTGATTTACTTCCTAATGGTGATGAAACCGATTTAAAGGTTTTCAGACGGCCTCAGCAACAATATAAAGAAAAACATATGAACATCATCATTTTCGGAGGCAGCGGCTTTATCGGCAGCCGTACCGTTCAAATCCTCAAAGAACAAGGTCACCAAGTTTGCACACCCGACCGCCGCGCCTTCGACTTTCTTCATCCCAATGAAACAGCAGCACGCCGTTTATTAGAGGGGCAAGACGTCCTCATCAACTGCATCGGCATCATGAGCCGTCATGCCGAAATACTCGAAACCGTACACCACCACACACCCAAACAGCTCGCCGTATGGGCGAAAGCAGCAGACATCAAACGCTGGGTGCAACTATCCGCACTGGGTGCCGACCCATCTCAATCCATCAACTTTGTTGGCAGCAAAGGACGTGGAGATGATGCTGTCGCCCAAAGCGGCATACCGATTGCCATAGCCAGACCATCCGTCGTTTACGGACGAGGGGGAACCAGCTGCGAATTGTTCATCAAATTAGCCCGCTTCCCTTTGCTTCCCCTGCCGGAAGGCGGCCGCTTTCATTTGCAGCCCGTCCATCTTGCCGATGTTGCCGAAGGCTTGGCAAAACTTGCCGCTCAACCCGACATCGACCACAGCATCATTAACATGACCGGCAGCCAAACCCTGACCTTGGCGGAATACCTGACCACCCTCCGCCAAACCCTGCACCACAAACCGCCACAATGTATTCTGTCTTTCCCCCTACGCCTGATTGACCCAGCATTGCCGTTGGCCAACCTCCTCAGCAACGGCATCATCAGCCGCGACAGCTTTGCCCTGCTCAAGCAAGGTTCATGCGCCGATTATTCTAATTTTGCAGCTTTATTGGGCAGAAAACCTTTGGCGGCTGAAGACTTTGCCGGCTGAGGCTTTTGCAAAAAGCCCTTTTACCCGACATCCGAAATACAAGTTCAGATTTTCAGCTGTTTCCGTTCCAAATCCCCCATTAATCCTCCCCGGATACCCGATAATCAGGTATCCGGGCTGTTTTTAGGTATAAACGGGCGTACTTAACCTGTTTACGGCTTTCAACAAATTCAAGCACATAACATTCAAATGGCTTTACTCACAAGCCGTCTGGAAGATTTTCAGACAGTTTTTTCATTATATACACATAGAATTTAAAATTTGCAGTAGAATAAAAAATGAGTTGACATAAAGTCAGATTGAATATATTATTCGATTAAATTTCATTTTTTCACCTACTGCAAGATGAAATGATTTTTAGAAACAAGAAATAGTCAAGGGGAATTTAATCTGCTTATTTCTTGTTTATTCAACTATATTTTTAGAAAGGATATTTTTATATGAAAGCCATAGCACTAAAATATTTGGCTCAGTTGAGTTCTGGCTTTACCATAAGAGAATCATTGGATTTTCTCGATGTTGGTGAGGTTAAAGCTGTTCAAATAAAAGATTTACCTAAGCATAGCCACCAAATCAACACTGATTTACTCACAGATATTGAGTGGCGATATGACTCTAAACCACAATATTTATCGCATAATGCAATTTTATTTGTTTCTCGTGGTGAACCTGCCGCTTATCTTTTTACAGGCGATATAAATGAAAAAGTGGTAGCAAGTAATCCTTTTATTATTATTTACTTGAACGATAAGACAATTTTGCCTGAATTCATGGTTTGGTATCTTAATAATGCGATAACGGCTAAAAATTATTTGAACTCAGTCTCCCGAGGAAGCTCGTTGCCTATTACCACGATCGGAGCTTTGAAAGAGCTTCCTGTAATAGTACCTCCATTAGCCCAGCAACAAGAGATTATTTATCGCCACTTGCACATGCAGAAAGAAAAACAACACTTAGAGCAATTGATTCAACTACGTCATGAATACAACAATGCTTTAGCCGAACAACTTTTAATGAAAAACTAAATTAAGGAATTATCATGAATACTGAAAATATCCAACAACACCCTCATCACAGTACTCTTGTTTCAATTATCTGGAACATCGCTAATGGTCTTCGCGGGACTTACCGTCCGCCGCAATATCGCCGCGTGATGCTGCCTTTGATTGTGCTTGCCCGCTTTGATGCGATTTTGAGCAAGCATACAGATGCGATGAAGGCTTTATTTGATGAAAACCAGCAGAAAACCGAAACAGTTAAGCTCCCACAGACGTTATTAGATAAAAAACTTACCGCAATTATTGGTTCAAACCGCAATCAAACGCTGTATAACGTCAGCGGTTTTAATCTTGCTCGTTTATTGGATGACCCGGACCACATCCGTACTAATTTAATTCAATACATCAACGGTTTTTCTTACAAAGCCAAAGATATTTTTGACAAATTTGAATTTGAAAAAGAAATCGACAAACTCGATGAAGCCAATCGTCTGTATAAAGTTTTGCAAACCTTTATCGGCGATTTGCAATCGCACGGATTAACACTGTCGCCGGATGTCATTTCAAATACGCAAATGGGCTATTTGTTTGAAGAATTGATTCGTAAATTTAACGAACAAGCAAATGAAGAGGCAGGGGATCACTTTACCCCGCGTGAAGTCATCCGACTGATGGTCAATATTGCGTTTGAAGAAGATCATCAAGAATTGTCTAAACCCAACGTGTACCGCGAAATCTACGACCCGACCTGCGGTACCGGCGGTATGCTTTCCGAATCTGAAAAAGCCTTGAAAGGATTCAATCAAAAAATCCATCTGGGCTTATACGGGCAGGAATATAACAACGAATCTTATGCCATCTGTTGTGCTGATTTGTTGATTAAAGATGAACCTGCTGAGAACATTATTTTCGGCGATACTTTAGGGGTAAAAAATGCCAAAGATAAAGGAAACGGCTTTACCCCGCATGATGGACACCCAAGCAAACGTTTTGATTATATGTTTGCCAATCCGCCTTTTGGTGTGGAATGGAAAATCCAAGAAGATTACGTCAAAGAAGAATACGCCGATAAAGGCTTTAACGGGCGTTTCGGCGCTGGTCTGCCGCGTATCAACGATGGATCGCTTCTCTTTTTGCAACACATGATGAGCAAAATGAAGCAGCCTGAAAAAGACGGTCAAGGCTCGCGAATTGCCGTAGTATTTAACGGCTCGCCGTTGTTTACCGGTGATGCCGGAAGCGGTGAAAGCAATATCCGTCGTTATGTGATTGAAAACGACCTGCTTGAAGCCGTTATCGCGCTGCCGGATCAAATGTTCTACAACACCGGCATTTATACCTACATTTGGATTTTATCGAATAAGAAAAGCGCGAAACGACAAGGCAAAGTGCAGTTGATTAACGCCACGCAGTATTTCCAAAAAATGCAAAAATCGCTCGGCAATAAACGCAACGAATTATCAGAACAGCATATAGCAGAGATTACCAAACTGTATGCCAATTTTGCCGAAACCAAAGACAGCAAGATTTTTAGCAACCAAGATTTTGCTTATTTGAAAATCACGGTAGAACGTCCGCTGCGCCTCAATTTCCAAGCCAGCGCAGAACGCATTGAAAAACTGTGGGAACAAACCGCCTTTGTAAATTTAGCCAAAAGCAAAAAACTCAAAGACGAAGCGCAGATTAAAGCCGATGAAGCCATCGGCGCAGCGCAGCAACAAGCCATTATTGCCGCATTAAATGGCTTGGGCGATGAATTATATAAAAATCGTGAGGCATTTTTAAAAGTGTTGAATCCGGCGTTAAAAGCCTTGGATTTCACCATTGGCGCACCGCTGAAAAAAGCGATTTTAGAAGCCTTAAGCGAGCGTGACCAAACCGCTGATATCTGCACAGACAGTAAAGGCAATAAAGAGGCCGATTCACAACTGCGCGATACCGAATTAGTACCGATGCCGTCTGAAATGCCATTCCCATTAAGTTTGGGCTATGACAACGAAACGAATTTGGACGAATTATTGACCGCACTTCGTCCAACCGTGCAAGAGTATATGAAAGCCGAAGTCTTGCCGCATGTGCCGGATGCGTGGTTGGATGAAAGCAAAACCAAACTGGGGTTTGAAATTCCGATTAACCGTCATTTTTATGAATACCAGCCGCCGCGTGATTTAGCGGTTATCAAAGCCGAAATCAACGCTTTGGAACAAGAAATCATGCAAATGCTGGGGAATTTGCAATAACAAGCGGTCGGAAATTTTCCGGATTTTGCAAAATATCATCGTAGGGACAGTGGAAACCGTCCTACGATGATATCGACAACGAGATATAAAAATGAACAGATACGAAAGATACAAAGACAGCGGTATTCCTTGGTTGGGGGAAGTGCCGGAGCATTGGATAATCATGCCAATAAAATTTTCACTGGCAATGCCGATAACAGATGGTCCGCATGAAACGCCTGAGATTTTATCAGACGGAGTCCCATTTATTTCAGCAGAAGCTGTCAAAAATGATAAATTAGATTTTAATAAAAAGCGTGGTTATATTTCGGAAGAGGATAATGCAAGATTTTCTAGAAAATATTCTCCTCAAAAAGGTGATATTTATATGGTTAAATCAGGTGCAACGACAGGAAATGTAGCAAAGGTTGAGACTGACGAAGTCTTTAATATTTGGTCACCATTGGCTGTAATGCGTCCTAATAAAAATAGAATTTCTACAGACTTTTTATTTTATGCAATTAAGTCAGATTATTTTAATACCTCTGTTCAACTAAAATGGAATATGGGAACGCAACAGAATATTGGAATGGGTATCTTATCCAATATAAGAGTAGTAGTGCCACCAACTGACGAACAAACCGCCATCACCCACTACCTTGACACCAAACTCGGTGAAATCGATGCGCTGATTGACAAGCAGCAAACGCTGCTTGAAAAGCTCGCGGAACAGCGCACCGCCGTGATTACCCATGCCGTAACCAAAGGCTTAAACCCTGCAGCCCCGATGAAAAAAAGCGGCGTGGAATGGTTGGGGGATGTGCCGGCACATTGGGATATAAAACATAGCAACCAAATTTTCAAGATTCATAACGGAGCAACACCAAAAACTTCTGAGCCTGATTACTGGGGAGATGAAATCGTGTGGTTTACTCCAAAAGATTTAGGAGATAACCAAAACAAGGAAATTTCAACCAGTCTGAAAATGATCACAAAGGAAGGGTATGAAAATTGTGGTGTTTCATTGGCTCCTGCAAAAAGTATTGCTTTATCCAAACGTGCACCAATTGGGCATTTAGCAATTACGTTGCTTCCTGCTGTAGTTAATCAAGGCTGTTTTTTATTGGAAGTATTAGCTCCTAATGATGTGAATTATTTATATTATTGGTTATATGCCAATAAGACGACATTAAATAGTTTTGGTCAAGGTTCAACATTCATGGAATTACCAAGAGAAAAATTTGCAATGTTAAAAATCTCTACTCCCCCTAAGGCTGAACAAACTTCCATTGCAGAATACCTAGACCAAGAAACCGCCAAAATCGACCGCTTGTGTGAAACGGTCAATCAAACCATAGGCCGTCTGAAAGAATACCGCACGGCGTTAATTACGCAGGCGGTAACCGGGAAAATTAAAGTTACCGATGAATAAAGGATCTAGGTGGATTCAAGCCCACCTCGCAATCAATAAAATGGGAGCAAACGGATGCACACCGAACAACACTTTGAAAATGAAATCGAACACAGCCTGTTAACGGAAGGCGGTTATCAACAGGGTTTGGCAAAAGATTATGAAAAATCGACCGCTCTTTTCCCGGCTGATGTAGTGGCATTTATTCAGACGACCCAACCAAAATTATGGGCGCGTTTGGAAATGCTGTTTAAAGATAAAGCGCAAGATGAGCTGATCAAAGCGCTGAATCAAGAATTAAACATTAAAGGCAGTCTGAATGTGCTGCGTAATGGTTTCCGCGTGGCAAACCGCACGGCAAAAATGGCGTATTTTGCCCCCAATTCCACTTTAAATGAAACCTCACAACAGCAATACGATGCGAATATCGTCAAAATTACCCGCCAAGTCATCACTGAATATAATGAGCGGATTGATATGGTGATTTCGGTAAACGGTATTCCTGTCAGCACGATTGAGCTGAAAAACGAGATGTCGGCAACCGGCTGGACGGTGGAAGATGCAAAGTATCAATACCGTAAAGAGCGCAATCCTCAAGGCAAGTTATTTGAATTTAAAAAACGCGCGTTGGTGCATTTTGCGGTGGATACACAAGAAGTTTATATGACCACCAAGCTTGAGGGCGAGAATACGCGCTTCTTGCCGTTTAACCGTGGTTTTAACGATGGTAAAGGGAATCCGCCAGTTGAAAACGATGTGCGAACCGCTTATTTGTGGCGCGAGGTGTTGCGTAAAGATAGTTTAATGGAATTGATTGGACGTTTTTTACATTTGAGCCGTGAAGAACGAAAAATCCGCACGGATTCAGGTTTTCGCTATATTACCAGTGAAAGTATGATTTTTCCGCGTTTCCATCAGCTTGATGCGGTAAGAAAATTGATTGCCCATACTAAAACGCACGGCGCAGGGAAAAACTATCTGATTCAGCATTCGGCAGGCTCCGGTAAATCCAATACGATTGCATGGCTGGCGCATCATTTGGCTTCTTTGCATAATGCCGATGATGAAAAGATTTTTAATTCGGTGATTATCGTTACCGACCGCGTGGTATTGGACAGACAGTTGCAAGAAACCGTCGCGCAATTTGAGCAAACCGATGGCGTGGTGCAAAAAATTGATAAAGATACCCATCAGCTTACGGCAGCCCTGGCTGCAAATGTGCCGATTATCATCACGACGATTCAAAAATTCCCTTATGTGATGCACAGCATTCAAACCAAAGCAAAACAGGGCGAACATATTTCACTTGATACCGAGGGCAAACGCTTTGCGGTCATCGTGGATGAAGCGCACAGTTCGCAAACCGGCGAAACCGCCGGCGAATTGCGTCAAGTCTTGAATAAAAGTGGGATTGAAGCCGCGATTGCTGCTGAATTTTTAGATTTGGATGAAGATGAACAAGCCGATATTGAAGTGCAAAAAAATATCCTGCGCGAACAATTCAAACGCAGTCGCCAAAATAATTTAAGCTTTTTTGCCTTTACCGCTACTCCAAAATGGAAAACCTTGGCGTTGTTTGATGAGCCGAACGAGCAAGGTGAAACCCCATTCCATAGCTACAGCATGAAACAGGCGATCGAAGAAGGTTTTATTTTGGATGTATTGGCAAATTATGCGACCTATAAACAATATTTCCGTTTATTGCGGACTGCTGATAGCGATATCGAGCTTCCGAAGCATAAAGCAAAAAAAGAGCTGATGCGTTTTGTGAATTTGCATCCGAGCGTGATCAGTCAGAAGGTGGAAATTATTATTGAGCATTTCCAATCGGTAACCCGCCATAAAATTGGTGGCTATGCTAAAGCGATGGTAGTCACGAGTTCGCGTGAAGCTGCCGTTCGCTATAAATTGGCATTTGATGAGTATATTGCTGAAAAAGGTTATGAAGGGATCAAATCACTGGTGGCGTTCTCCGGCAAAGTGATTCTGCCGGAACAAACCGAAAAAGAATATTCTGAACCAAGCATGAATGGCGGTATTAAAGAAACGGAGTTGCCGGAACAGTTTGACAGCGATAATTATCAGGTGCTTTTGGTTGCCGATAAATATCAAACAGGCTTTGACCAACCCTTATTGCACACCATGTTTGTCGATAAAGTGTTGTCTGGCGTACAGGCAGTACAAACGCTTTCTCGTTTAAACCGTACGGCAAAAGGTAAGGAAGATACGTTTGTACTGGACTTTGTCAATGATCATGAAGCAATCTATGACGCCTTTAAACCTTATTACCAACGCACAGCATTAGGCGATATCCCGAGTGATGAGAAGCTGGCCAGTTTAGGCAACACGTTGGATGAATGGAAAATTTATACGCAAAGTGATATTGATGAATTTGCAAATATTTGGTTTAGCGGACGAACAACGCCTACCAATAACGAGCATAAAAGGCTTAATGCGATCATTGATAAGGCAATTGAGAAATATCAGCATATTTCAGACGACCCCGAGCATAATGAAGAGCAGCAAAAGCTCTTTAAAAGCCAGCTTCAAAGTTATTTGAATCTCTATTTGTTTGTTTCGCAGATTCTGCCCTATGCTGATTCTATTCATGAAAAACGCTATGTCTATCTCAAAGCCTTGATGATGAAACTCCCGCGAGGCAAGCAAAGCGAAAAATTGGATTTATCCAAAATGGCGATTTTGCAATACTACCGCTTGCAACAAATCGGCGAAGGCTCTATCAAGCTGAACAAAGGCGAAGCGGAGCCGCAAAAAGGCTCTACTGATGTAGGTACAGGCCAAGTGAGTCTTACTGAAGAATTAGATAAACTCATCAAAGAACTGAACGAAGCCTTTACAACTGAGTTTACATTAGCAGATCAACTATTTTTTGAGTCTGTCGAAAAATTTGCCCGCGAGAATCCGGATATTGTCGATGCTGCCAACAACAATCCACTGTCATCCTTTATGGATTATTTCAATACAAGGATTGATGATTTACTGGTTGGACTATTCGAGCAATTTGGTGAAAGTGTAGCTAAAGTACTGAATAACCCACAAATTAAACATAAAGTCTGTCGCCGCTTGGCAAAACAGATTTATGAGAATGTTCATTTAGAAAAGTAGAATATTGATATTTACAAGGCCGTCTGAAATTCATTTTCAGACGGCCTCTTATTTAATAGAAATAAAAATAAGCTAATGAAATCAATTACTATCATTCATTCAACACCAGTAATATTTAATAAAAAATAAAACCTGAGGCTTTTATCCCCCAGGTTTTATTTATCAAGCCTTATGCTTTTTCTTGCTGACGTTTTCTTTCTGCCATCATCTCATGCAATGTTTGCTTGGCAGGTTTCATCGGAACATGGTTATTGGTCCAGCTTAACTGCTTGCTTGGCGTCAATGCACGGAATTTGGTAGCCGCCCAACCGAATGCTCGATAAGCCTTACTGCCGCTAAAAATGCCGTTAAACGTACGCCACGCCATTTGCTCGCCGAAGGTATGCGATGCGCCTTGACCACGGATAGGATGAGGAACGGTTTCTGTTGGCGAACGTTGTGCTTCAACGCGCAGACGTTGCATTTGTTCGGTAATCGGAATGCGTACCGGGCAAACTTCGACACAGGCGCCGCACATGGTACATGCAGTCGGCAGATCGCGTGTCGCATCCAAGCCCAACAAATGCGGAGAGATAATCTCGCCAATCGGACCGGGATAAGTCGTTCCGTAAGCCGCGCCACCGATACGGGTGTAAACCGGGCAGTGGTTCATACACGCGCCACAACGGATACATTGCAAGGTGCGGCGCATTTGGTCTTCTGCATACGCTTGGCTACGGCCGTTGTCGAGCAGTACCAAGTGCATTTCTTGAGGACCGTCCAGTTCTTCGCTACGGCGAGGACCGGTAATCATATTGAAATAAGTGGTAATGTTCTGACCGATGGCGGAGCGTGGCAACAGGCTGTACAAAGGCGGCACATCCGACAGTTTCGCAACCACTTTTTCAATACCGGTAATGGCGATGTGCACAGGCGGCACAGTGGTACTCAAGCGGCCGTTACCTTCGTTTTCAACCAGACACAAAGTGCCTGTTTCTGCAACGGCAAAGTTCACACCACTCAAACCGACGTCGGCAGTGCTGTAAATATCGCGTAAGGCTTTACGCGCAAATCCGGTCAGTTGGTCCACGTCGTCAGTTAACGGCGTACCGAGGTTTTGATGGAAAAGCTCGCTCACCTGCTCTTTGGTCTTGTGAATGGCAGGCATCACGATATGGGTTGGTTTCTCGCCGGCCATTTGTACGATAAACTCGCCCAAGTCGCTTTCAATCGCTTTGATGCCCCGGTCTTGCAGATAATGGTTCAACTCAATTTCTTCGCTGACCATAGATTTGCCTTTCACCATCAGCTTACCGTTTTTATCGGTAATGATGTTGTGAATGATTTGGCAGGCTTCGGCCGGTGTTTCCGCCCAGTGGACTTTAACGCCCAGCTTGGTCAGGTTTGCTTCCAATTGCTCCAACAATGCAGGCAATTTGGACAACGAACGTTGACGGACGTGCTCACACAAGTCACGCAGGCTTTGCAGCTCTTCTTCATCTGTCAAAACGGCTTTGCGCTTGGTCATCAGCATATCCATCGCCGTACGCAAGCTTTTACGCAGAGGCTTGTCTTGCAAAGAAATCGCGGCGTTTCGCTTGAACGTTTCCGGCTTCATATGGAATTTAATGGTTTGAGAACTCATGCTTTTTCCTCCAAATCGGCAGGGGAAATATGATCAGGCAGGACGGCCAAAACCACCAAATCACGCGGGCCGTGTGCACCATAGGCCAAAGTCAATTGGATATCGGCAGTCTTAGACGGGCCGGAAATCAAAATAACGTTGGTAGGCATACCTTTTTCTACCAGTTTTTCGCCTTCAACAGCATTATGGAATTCGTTGTACATTTTGCTGGTGTCAAACAGGCAGAAATGCACAGGCGGTACCAAACTCAAACTACGCGGCTCCAGAGGACTGGATTCCAGCATAATCGTACCGGTACGGGCAATACCGCATTTAGAGCCGCTAAATCCGGCCTCAATATCGGCAAAAAATTCGTTTTTCCAGTCGTCGATTTTTCGCTCAAAACCGCGCGGTTCGATATCGGTATCGGCCAAAGCTGCACGAGCCAGCTGTCCGTGTTCTGTTTCCAATGGCAACAGAATGTTTTTCAAGCCTTTGCCTTCGGCTGCTTGACGGAATACTTGCGGCCAGTTGGTTTTAGTAACCCAATAGATTTCTGTTTTAACGGCACGCATGGCAGCCACCCAATGTTTCAAGCGTTCGACATCATTTGCCCAAGAAACACCCATTTCACGGTAATAATCGAAAACCGGCGGCTCTTCCATCGGTAAGGCATCGGCTTTTTTCAATTTCGCCAAAATATTTTCGCGCGCGCTCATGCTTTACCTCCGGTGCGTTCCAACAGGAAGGATGCAATGTGTTTCGGACGTGGCATATTCGGTTCGTCTTTAGCGATTTTGCCGCCGATATTCATCATGCAGCCGCAGTCCGCGCTGATGATTTCAGTCGCGCCGGTTTCTTTCAGCGCGGCAACTTTGTCGGTTACCATTGCGCCGGAAATATCGGCTTGTTTGACAGAGAATGTACCGCCAAAACCGCAACACTCGCTTTCATGGTCGTGAACGATACGCTCGACATTTTCCATGCCGTCAATCAGCTGCCAGCCTGACAAATGGACATTCATCTCACGACGCGCCGCGCAAGAAGTATGAACGGCCACTTTAACCGGCTCGCCTTTATCTTCAGGTTTGTAGCCGATGGCCAGCAGGAAGTGGGTAAATTCAATGATACGGTTGGCGCAATCAATGGCTTTTTGCTCGTACTCGGTACCTTTGAACAAAGTCGGCCAGTGGTGTTTCATCATGCCACCGCAAGAACCGGACGGTACGACAATCGGCCAATTTTCCGGGAATAAATCCAATTGGGCTTTGGCCACATCAAAAGCTTCTTTCGGATGGCCGGACGAATAGGCAGGTTGGCCGCAGCAGCTTTGCTCCATTGGATAATGGACGCGGATGCCTTGTTGCTCGATTAAGGTGATGGCATCCATACCCGCTTCCGGCATAAAGATATCGAGAACGCAAGTACCGAAGAAATAAACATCGGTCGGCTTGCTGTCGTATACAGTGATTTGTGGTGGTTTGATTGCGCTCATTTTTTTGGAACGGGACAACCCGTTTTCTTGTGTAAAAATTAAGATGGGTACTTTAAGTAATTGCTTGTAACGGGTCAAGTCTAATTTTAAAAAATAATATTAAACAAGCATGACAAATCAGACAGAGGGCTTTCCCTTATTAACTTGATAATCTACATAATAACCAATATCAATAAGATAAATTATGGATTCATTCAATAATAAACAAGCATCTTCTTGAGTTTCTTCTTTGCAATAAGATACCCTGCCAACCATACAATCTTGATTTACATCAGAAGTCATGAAAATAATCGATATTTCCCAAATTTCGAGAAGACAGATGACCCTCTATGCCGTGCTTATGTTTCAGACGGCCATATGAGAACAAAGGATATCTAAGGCAATAAAAATAAAAGTTTTTCTTAAAAGTTCAGGCCGTCTGAAACATGACTGCGGCAAAAGGCCATATTCTTTTTATTCAACCTTACTTTCAATCAAAATCAAACACTTGAAAAATCCTGTTCAATAACCTTGAAAACCCTAGGCACACTCAAGCACTTCCAGTATCATTGAGGCAGTTTCTTGACGCAAAATTACAGTCTTGGCCGCCCATAATCGGCATGGATTTGCAAAAGAAGTGAAACCAAGCTTCAAAACAATTTCACCTTAATTTCGGAGTAGGCATTATGTTGACCCAGACTCAACAGGTTGATTTGACCTTGCATCACCTTAAAGAACGCACCCTATCGATATACACTCCCGAACAGCGTGCAAGCATCGAGGCATCTGAAGACTGGAAACAGTTTGACAGACGGCTTGAAGAACACTTTCCCAAACTGATGCACGAGCTGGACAACGTTTACAACAACAACGAAGCCGTCCTCCCCATGCTGGAGCAACTGATTGCCCAAGCATGGCAAAGCTATTCCCAACGCAACGCATCTTTAAAAGATATTGATATCGCGCGCGAAAACGATCCTGACTGGATTTTGTCCAACAAACAGGTCGGCGGCGTGTGCTACGTCGATTTATTTGCAGGCGATCTGCAAGGCTTGAAAGCCAAAATTCCTTATTTCCAAGAATTGGGCCTGACCTATCTGCACCTGATGCCCCTGTTTAAATGTCCTGAAGGCAAAAGCGACGGCGGCTATGCGGTCAGCAGCTACCGCGATGTCAATCCGGCTTTGGGTACGATAGACGACTTACGCGATGTCATTGCCGCTTTGCACGAAGCAGGCATTTCCGCCGTTGTCGATTTCATCTTCAACCACACTTCCAACGAACACGAATGGGCAAAACGCTGCGCCGCCGGCGATCCGCTCTACGACAATTTCTACTACATTTTCCCTGACCGTTGGATGCCCGACCAATACGACCGCACCCTGCGTGAAATCTTCCCCGACCAACACCCGGGCGGCTTCTCCCAACTGGAAGACGGACGCTGGGTATGGACAACGTTCAATTCCTTCCAATGGGACTTGAATTACAGCAACCCGTGGGTATTCCGCGCTATGGCAGGCGAAATGATGTTCCTTGCCAACTTGGGCGTTGATATTCTGCGCATGGATGCCGTTGCCTTTATTTGGAAGCAAATGGGCACAAGCTGCGAAAACCTGCCTCAGGCACACGCTCTGATTCGTGCGTTTAACTCCGTAATGCGTATTGCCGCCCCGGCCGTGTTCTTCAAATCCGAAGCCATCGTCCATCCTGACCAAGTTGTCCAATACATCAGCCAAGATGAATGCCAAATCGGCTACAACCCATTGCAAATGGCATTGTTGTGGAACACGCTTGCCACGCGCGAAGTCAACCTGCTCCATCAGGCATTGACCTACCGCCACAACCTGCCCAACCACACAGCATGGGTTAACTACGTCCGCAGCCATGACGACATCGGCTGGACCTTTGCCGACGAAGACGCATGGCAGTTCGGCATCCACGGCTACGACCACCGACAATTCCTCAACCGTTTCTTCGTCAACCATTTTGACGGCAGCTTCGCGCGCGGCGTCCCCTTCCAATACAACCCCAACACTGGCGACTGCCGTGTCAGCGGTACAGCCGCAGCATTGGTTGGTTTGGCTCAAAATGACCCGTACGCCGTTGACCGCATCAAACTTTTGTACAGCATTGCTTTGAGTACCGGCGGTCTGCCGCTGATTTACTTGGGCGACGAAGTCGGTACACTCAATGATGACGACTGGTCGCAAGACAGCAATAAGAGTGACGACAGCCGCTGGGCACACCGTCCTCGTTATAATGAAGAGTTGTACAACCAACGCCATGACAGCTCGACCACTGCCGGTCAAATCTTCCAAGGTTTGCGCCATATGATTACCATCCGCCAAAGCAATCCGCGCTTTGACGGCGGCAAGTTGGTTACCTTCAATACCAACAATAAACACATCATCGGCTATATGCGCAACAACGCGCTTTTGGCATTCGGCAACTTCAGCGAACATCCGCAAACCATCAGTGCGCATACGCTGCAGGCCATGCCGTTTAAAGCGCACGATTTGATCAGCGGTCAAACCGTTTCCCTGAATCAGGATTTGGTACTGCAACCCTATCAAGTCATGTGGCTTGAAATTGCATAAGCCGAAATTTTGATACACCACTCAAGGCCGTCTGAACAAATCAGCGTTCAGACGGCCTTTTAAGAAACTAAGATGTATTTTGTATTTTGGGCAGTTTCGCTTAGAATGCATGCTTTAATACTAGATGACACACTAAAAATCAGGAGTAAAAATCCATGTTGAAAAAATTCGTACTCGGCACCATCGCTGCAGTAGTTTTGGCTGCTTGCGGCGGCGAAGGCAGCAACTCAGCTTCTTCTGCATCGGCCCAATCCGGCGCGGCCTCCGGCTCACTGATTGAGCGTATCAACAACAAAGGCACCATCACTGTCGGCACAGAAGGTACTTACGCACCCTTCACCTACCATGATAAAGACGGCAAATTGACCGGCTACGATGTCGAAGTTACCCGCGCCGTTGCCGACAAACTGGGCGTAAAAGTCGAATTTAAAGAAACACAATGGGACTCCATGATGGCAGGTTTGAAAGCCGGCCGTTTCGACGTGGTTGCCAACCAAGTCGGCCTGACCAGCCCTGAGCGTCAAGCGACTTTTGACAAATCCGAGCCTTACAGCTGGAGCGGTGCCGTTTTGGTTGCGCGCAAAGACAGCAACATCAAATCCATCGACGACATCAAAGGCGTGAAAACCGCACAATCCCTGACCAGCAACTATGGCGAAAAAGCCAAAGCGGCAGGCGCAGAACTCGTACCGGTAGACGGCTTGGCGCAATCCCTGACCTTGATTGAACAAAAACGTGCCGATGCAACCCTGAACGACGAATTGGCGGTATTGGACTATCTGAAGAAAAACCCGAATGCCGGCGTAAAAATCGTTTGGTCTGCACCGGCTGACGAAAAAGTCGGTTCAGGCTTGATTGTCAATAAAGGCAATGATGAAGCATTGGCCAAATTCAGCACAGCCATGACTGAGCTGAAAGCCGACGGCACGCTGAAAAAACTGGGCGAACAATTCTTCGGAAAAGACATCAGTGTTAAATAATTTCCTTGCCTCCCTGCCGTTTATGACGGAAACACGCGCTGATATGCTCATCAGCGCGTTTTGGCCCATGGTCAAAGCCGGCTTCGCAGTGTCTTTGCCTTTGGCGATCGCTTCTTTCGTTATCGGCATGATTATTGCCGTAGCCGTTGCTTTGGTGCGGATCATGCCCTCCGGCGGTATTTTCCAAAAATGCTTGCTGAAGCTGGTGGAATTTTATATTTCCGTCATTCGCGGTACGCCGCTTTTGGTGCAGTTGGTCATCGTATTCTACGGTTTACCTTCCGTCGGCATCTATATCGACCCGATTCCTGCCGCCATCATCGGCTTTTCGCTCAATGTCGGCGCATACGCTTCCGAAACCATACGCGCGGCAATCTTGTCCGTACCTAAAGGCCAATGGGAAGCCGGCTTCTCCATCGGTATGACCTATATGCAGACGTTCCGCCGTATTATCACACCACAAGCATTCCGCGTTGCCGTACCGCCTCTGAGCAACGAGTTTATCGGCTTGTTCAAAAATACCTCGCTTGCCGCCGTAGTAACGGTAACCGAGCTTTTCCGTGTTGCCCAAGAGACAGCAAACCGTACTTATGACTTTTTGCCCGTTTATATCGAAGCCGCATTGGTTTATTGGTGCTTCTGCAAAGTGCTGTTTCTGATTCAGGCGCGTTTGGAAAAACGCTTTGACCGCTATGTCGCCAAATAAGGAGTTGTCATGATTAAAATCCGCAATATCCATAAGACCTTTGGCGAAAATACCATTTTACGCGGCATCGATTTGGATGTCGGCAAAGGACAGGTGGTTGTTATCTTAGGCCCCTCCGGCTCAGGCAAAACCACGTTTTTACGCTGTTTAAACGCTTTGGAAATGCCTGAACAAGGTCAGATCGAGTTTGATAACGCGCAGCCGTTAAGCATCGATTTTTCCAAAAAACCAAGCAAACACGATATTTTGGCACTGCGTCGCAAGTCCGGCATGGTGTTCCAACAATACAACCTCTTTCCGCACAAAACTGCGTTGGAAAACGTCATGGAAGGACCGGTTGCCGTACAAGGTAAGCCTGTCGCCCAAGCGCGTGAAGAGGCTGTCAAATTGCTTAAAAAAGTCGGTTTGGGCGACAAGATCGACCTCTACCCCTACCAGCTTTCCGGCGGTCAACAGCAGCGCGTCGGCATTGCCCGAGCATTGGCGATTCAGCCTGAACTGATGCTGTTTGACGAACCGACTTCCGCGCTCGACCCTGAACTGGTGCAAGATGTTTTGGATACCATGAAGGAATTGGCACAAGAAGGCTGGACCATGGTTGTCGTTACACATGAAATCAAATTTGCCTTGGAAGTGGCAACCACCGTCGTCGTGATGGACGGCGGCGTTATTGTCGAACAAGGCAGCCCACAAGATTTGTTCAATCATCCCAAACATGAGCGGACACAAAAATTCCTGCGCCAAATCCGTGCGGACAATGCCGACCTTTAAATTTAATTGAAACGACAGAAAATTTGAAAGCATTTCCGACTGTCATTTCATAAAGGCCGTCTGAATAAGTGAAATAGAAATCGCTGATTTCGTTTTCATACTTGTTCAGACGGCCTTTTATATGTCTTTTCAGGTAAAATAACGCCTTTCGTTTTACTTATCTCCTTACCCGCCATCATGATAGAAATCAAAAAACTCACCCTGCAACGCGGTTTGAAAGTCCTGCTCGAGAAAGCCGATGCCGTCATCAACCCTGGCCAACGCGTTGGTTTAATCGGTAAAAACGGTACGGGAAAATCCAGCCTGTTTGCGCTGATAAAAGGTGAAATCACTCAAGATGGCGGCGAAATCCTGATTCCCAAAACATGGCGTCTAGCTTCCGTCTCTCAAGAAACGCCTGATTTAGATATTTCCGCTTTAGACTACGTTTTGCAAGGCGATGCCGAATTGCAGGCTTTTCAGACGGCCCTAGCACAAGCAGAAGCGCAAAACGACGGCATGAAACAAGCCGAATATCACGCCAAATTGGAAGAAATCGATGCCTATACCGCTCCGGCACGCGCCGCCAAACTGCTTAACGGCTTAGGTTTTGCACAAGAAGAACATACCCATCCCGTCAAATCCTTCTCTGGCGGCTGGCGTATGCGTCTCAACCTTGCCCAAGCGCTGATTTGCCGTGCCGATTTGCTGCTTTTGGACGAACCGACCAACCACTTGGATTTAGAAACCGTATTGTGGCTGGAAAACCATCTCGCTTCCCTGCCCTGTACGCAAATCATCATTTCCCATGACCGCGACTTCTTAAATGCCACCACCACGCAAACCATCGAACTGTCGCAACAAAAACTGACCCAATACGGCGGCAATTACGATTTCTATCAAGCCGAACGCGCCCAGCGTCTGGCGCAACAACAAGCCGCCTACGTTAAACAGCAGGCGCAAATCAAACATCTGCAATCCTTTATCGACCGTTTCAAAGCTAAAGCCACAAAGGCCGTACAAGCCCAAAGCCGCATGAAGGCATTAGCCAAACTCGAGCGCATCGCCCCTGCGCATTTGGATAGCGAGTTTTCCTTTGAATTTGCCAATCCGACCCACCTGCCCAACCCATTATTGAAACTCGATCATGCCGACTTGGGCTATGGCGACAAAACCGTTTTGCACGATATCACCTTGTCTCTGGAAAGCGGCGCACGTTACGGCCTGCTGGGTGTTAACGGCAGCGGCAAATCCACATTTATCAAAGCCTTGGCAGGAAAAATCGATTTACTTGCCGGCAGCATCGTCCGCTCTGAAAAGCTCAATATCGGCTATTTTGCCCAGCACCAACTGGATACCTTGCGCACAGACCAAAGTCCGGTTTGGCATATCCAACAGCTTTCGCCCGAAGTCCGCGAACAGGAAATCCGCAACTTTTTAGGCGGCTTCAACTTTGTCGGCGATATGGCGGTTCAAAAGACCGAGCCTTTTTCGGGCGGCGAAAAAGCGCGGCTCGCCCTTGCCATGATTATCTGGCAAAAACCCAATCTGCTGCTGCTTGACGAGCCGACCAACCATTTGGACTTGGATATGCGCCACGCCCTGACACTTGCCCTGCAAAGTTTCCAAGGCGCATTGATTGTCGTATCGCACGACCGCAGCCTGCTTGAAGCGACTACCGACAGCTTCCTATTGATTGACAAAGGCCGTCTGAACAACTTCGACGGCGATTTGAACGACTACCATCAATGGCGGTTGGCACAAGAAAACGCCGCAGCAGCCCCTGCCGCTTCAGCACAAAGCCAAAGCCGCAAGGACACCAAGCGTATCGAGGCACAAATCCGTCAGGAAAAAGCCAAACGCAGCAAACCGATTCAGCAGAAAATCGACAAAGCCGAAAAAGAAATCGCACGATTGACTGATATTCAGACGGCCTGTGAAGCATTTTTGGCACAAGAATCTGCTTATTCAGAAGAAAATAAACCCAAATTGCAAGAGACACTCGCACAATTAACAGAAACTAAAGTAAAATTAACGCAACTGGAAGAAAACTGGCTGCAATGGCAAGAAGAGCTTGAGCAAATCCAAGCTGATGTCGAGGCCGAGTTTTCCCAATAAAAATAGAGCTATCAGGCCGTCTGAAATAAAACACAATACGGAAAAACATGACTTCAATTATCAAACAAGCCGGATACTTCCTCGTATCCTCTTTCGTCTTAGGCATTTCTCTTCACGCAGCCGCCGCAGTTTATTCCTGCGGCAACGGCAGCTATACCTCCGAACCTAACTCCTCCTGCGCACAGGCCCAATTGCCTAAAATCAGCGGCCATCAAGGCAGCGGTTATCATCTTAACATCAGAAGCCTCAATGCCTCTGATGAACGCGTCAATGCAAAACCTAAGAAAAAGAAGCGCACGGAAAAATCGGATAAACAAGAGAAAAAAGCCGACAAACCGAGTAAAAACAAGAACGGTAAAAAAGCCAAAAAACAGCAGCCCATGCCGTCTGAACAAGAATAAAATGCTCAACTGCAACGAATCAGCCCTACCTGAATCATGAAAAAATACCTGCTTACCCTATCCTTGCTGCCGCTTGCCGTTTTCAACAGCCAAGCCCACGCCGCAAAAATCTACACCTGTGAAGTCAACGGCTCGATCGTCTATACCTCGCGTCCAAGCGGCAACTGCCAAGCCGTCAACGATTTGCCGATTGTCGGCAAATACAGCAGCAGCCGATACGATGCCCCGGTTAGCGATGCGCCGACACTCAACGCGCCGACATCACAAACGGCTCCGGCAAAAAGCAAAAATACGGCTGCAAAATCCAACCATAAAGCAACGCCTAAACCTGCCCTCGTCCGCACCGCTTCTGAAGCGGCTCCTCCTCCGGTTCCCAAATCCTCCGGCGTCAACAGCCGCCGCTCTATTTTGGAAACCGAGTTATCGAATGAACGCGCGGCTTTGGCCGATGCCAAAAAGCAACTGAGCCAAGCGCGGACAGCCAAAGGCGGCAGCGTCAATCAACAGGCCATCAGTACGCTGCAAGGTGCGGTTTTGGATAGGGAGAAAAACATTCAAGCCCTCCAGCGCGAACTGGGCAGAATGTAAGCCCAAATCAATCAAAACATCAGGCCGTCTGAATAGGTGGAAACGAAATCCAAAATTTTCGTCACACCATACAGACGGCCTGAATCCCATAATGATTACGCCCGTTTCAATTTCTCGCGTCTGGTAAATACGGTATAATTTGCCATTTACGCACATTACCTCCGGTCTTTTCAGACGGCCTTTATCTCATGACTGCAAAATCTTCTAAAACCCAAACAAAAAAACGTGCTTCCACCAAACCGGCTGCCAAACCGACCACACGCAAATCCGCCAAAACACAAACTCAAGCCGACAATAAAGTCTCCCAACGCCTGAAAGCCGCCAAAGAGCTGCAAAAAAACGAAGAAAAAAAAGCGCGCCCCGAACATGTCGTCAACTTGATTAATGATGCCTTATGGCTGTTTGGCTTGGTTATCACCATTTATCTGACCATTTCCCTGGCCAGTTTCAACATGGACGACCCTGCATGGTCGCGCAGCGTTCCCAAAAGTCATGATGTTGCCAACCTCGGCGGCCTTTTTGGTTCCTATCTTTCCGATGTCGGGTATTATTTGTTCGGCCTGTCATTTTGGTGGTGGATTGTCGCCTCTTGCGTTTTCCTCTACAAAAACTTCCGCCCCATGAAAAAGCAGGAAAACCATAAGCCCTACAATCACGGCGTAGCCGCTTTGGCATTATTCCTCCTGCTGGTGTGCAGCCCGATTATCGAACATTTCCTGTTTGACAACGCATTGAGCGAATCCCTTCCCGTCGGTGCCGGCGGCTTGGTCGGCTTATTGGCCGGCTCAGGCTTGGCTTGGCTGCTGGGCAAATCAGGCAGCCTGTTGATTATGCTGGTGATGTTGCTGTTGTCCATTTCCCTGCTGGCTCAGGTGTCATGGCTTGAAGTCATGGCCAAATCCGGCAGCCATGTGGGCGGCCTGTTTGGCAGCCTGATGAAAAAATTGTCTCAATTCAAAAATAAAAAAGAAGACGTCAGCGCCGAAGCTTTGGAAACCCAAAATACGCGCCGCATGGTTAAAGAAGCCAAAACCATTACCGCTACTCCGGTGGCTCCGTTGGCCGGCAGCAGCAGCAACCGTAAAACCGTTGCCGTATCCGTTGCACCGCCCCCTAAAATCCAAACTTCCCTGTTTGACGATACCGAACCTAAAAACAACGGCGAATACCACAAACCCAATATGAACCTGTTGCGTATGCCGTCTGAAGAACCGGTTGCCGTCAATCCGGATGAATTGCAACAGACTGCAGAATTGATTGAAACCAAACTGGCTGAATTCGGCATCGGCGTACAGGTTGTTTCCGCCACTTCCGGCCCCGTGATTACCCGCTACGAAATCGAACCGGCACAAGGTGTCAAAGGCAGCCAAATTGTCGCACTGTCAAAAGATTTGGCACGCTCGATGTCTCTGCAAGCCGTACGCATTGTTGAGACCATTGCCGGTAAAAACACCATGGGGATTGAATTGCCCAATGAGAAACGCCAAGACGTGATGTTGAGCGAAATCCTCTCTTCACCCGTGTTTACCGATGCCAAGTCCAAACTGACCGTTGCCTTGGGTAAAGATATTGCAGGTACGCCCGTGGTCGGCGACTTGGCGAAAATGCCGCATCTTTTGGTCGCAGGCATGACCGGATCGGGTAAATCTGTCGGCGTGAACGGCATGATTATGTCCATGCTCTTCAAAGCCACGCCCGACGAAGTCCGATTCATCATGATTGACCCGAAAATGCTGGAATTGAGCATTTATGACGGCATTCCGCACCTGCTCTGCCCGGTTGTAACCGATATGCGCGAGGCAGGACAAGCGTTAAACTGGTGTGTTGCCGAAATGGAAAAACGCTATCGCCTGCTCTCACACGCCGGTGTGCGCAATCTGGACGGCTTCAACCAAAAAGTCGAGCAGGCCAAAGCCGCAGGCAAGCCATTACTCAATCCGTTTAGCTTAAATCCTGACGATCCTGAGCCTCTGGAAAAACTACCGTTGATTGTGGTCGTCATCGACGAGTTGGCAGACTTGATGATGACCGAACGCAAATCCGTTGAGCAGCAAATCGCACGCCTTGCCCAAAAAGCGCGTGCGGCAGGCATCCACATGATTGTCGCCACCCAACGCCCAAGCGTTGATGTGGTTACCGGCCTGATTAAAGCCAATATCCCGACACGCATGGCCTTTACCGTACAAAGCAAAATCGACAGCCGCACCATTCTTGACCAAATGGGTGCAGACGAATTGCTCAAATACGGCGACTCATTATTCCTGCAACCGGGCAGCGCAGAACCGACACGCCTGCAAGGTGCGTTTGTTTCCGATGATGAAGTGCATCAAGTTGTCAATTTCATCAAAGAACAAGCGCCGACCAATTATGTGGAAGGCTTGCTCAGCGGTGAAGCAGCCATTGAAACCACCAATATTGTCAATCCGAACGCCAACAGCGATGAACTGTTTGACCAAGCCGTTGCCTTCGTATTGGAAAGCCGGAAGACTTCCATCTCCTCCCTGCAACGCCAATTGCGCATCGGCTACAACCGCGCCGCCAATTTGGTAGATGCACTTGAAAATGCCGGCGTACTTTCTCCGGCAGATATCAACGGCAGCCGACGGATTCTGGCGCAAAAAGACCAGCTTTAAAAACAATGTCAAGGCAAAAAGGCCGTCTGAAAAGAATTTCCCACTTTTCAGACGGCCTTTTTATGTTATTCGTGAAACATTGTGTTATACTAAGCAGCTAAATTTTGACCTTATGCATATTCCCGGAATCCTTCGGGGGATTAAGCAGAAGGATAACCGTTTAACACAACAAATTTAAGGGCTTACGATGAGCGTAACTGTTGAAACTTTAGAAAATTTGGAACGCAAAGTAGTATTGTCTCTGCCTTGGTCCAAAATCAACGCAGAAACTGAGAAAAAACTGAAACAAACCCAACGCCGCGCAAAAATTGACGGCTTCCGTCCGGGTAAAGCACCGTTCAAAATGATTGCCCAAATGTACGGCGCAAGCGCACAAAACGACGTTATCAACGAATTGGTACAACGCGAATTCTACGAAGTTGCCGTTGCTCAAGAATTGAAAGTTGCTGGTTACCCACGCTTTGAAGCCGTTGAAGAACAAGACGATCAAGAGTCTTTCAAAGTTGCCGCTATTTTTGAAGTCTTCCCCGAAGTAACCATCGGTGACCTGTCTGCCCAAGAAGTAGAAAAAGTAACTGCAACCGTTGGCGATGCCGAAGTTGACCAAACCGTAGAAATCCTGCGCAAACAACGCACCCGTTTCAACCATGTTGACCGCGAAGCCCAAAACGGCGACCGCGTCATCATCGACTTCGAAGGCAAAATCGACGGCGAACCTTTCGCCGGCGGCGCGTCTAAAAACTACGCTTTCGTATTGGGTGCAGGTCAAATGTTGCCTGAATTCGAAGCCGGTGTTGTCGGCATGAAAGCCGGTGAAAGCAAAGACGTTACCGTAAACTTCCCTGAAGACTACCACGGTAAAGATGTTGCCGGTAAATCTGCCGTGTTCACCATCACTCTGAACAACGTTTCTGAAGCTACTTTGCCTGAAGTTAACGCTGACTTTGCTAAAGCTCTGGGCATTGAAGACGGCGACGTTGCCAAAATGCGTGAAGAAGTGAAGAAAAACGTCGGCCGCGAAGTTGAGCGCCGCATCGGTGAACAAACCAAAGAGTCTGTCATGAACGCCCTGCTCAAAGCGACTGACTTGCAAGTTCCTGTTGCTTTGGTCAACGAAGAAGCGGCCCGCTTGGCAAACGAAATGAAACAAAACTTCGTTAACCAAGGTATGGCTGACGCTGCCAACTTGGATCTGCCTTTGGATATGTTCAAAGAACAAGCAGAACGCCGCGTTGCTTTGGGTCTGATTTTGGCTAAATTGGTTGAAGAAAATAAACTTGAGCCAACTGAAGACCAAATCAAAGCCGTTGTTGCCAACTTCGCAGAAAGCTACGAAGATCCTCAAGAAGTTATCGACTGGTACTACGCAGAGCCTTCCCGCCTGCAAGGCCCGACTTCTTTGGCAGTAGAAAGCAACGTTGTTGATTTCGTTCTGAGCAAAGCCAAGGTAACTGAAAAAGCGCTGTCTTTTGACGAAGTAATGGGCGCACAAGCTTAATTGCTCTAAAGCCGTCTGAAACAGACAATCAAAAGCACCGAAGCGCTTTAAATGGCTTTGGTGCTTTTCCATCATTAACAGGAGACAAAAATGTCCTTCGATTTCAATAACTACCTTGTCCCTACCGTTATCGAACAAAGCGGTCGCGGCGAGCGCGCATTCGACATCTACTCACGCCTTTTGAAAGAGCGCATCGTTTTCTTGGTCGGTCCGGTAACAGACGAATCTGCCAATCTGGTTGTCGCGCAACTGCTGTTTTTGGAAAGCGAAAACCCAGATAAAGACATCTTCTTCTATATCAACTCCCCGGGTGGTTCGGTTACTGCCGGCATGTCGATTTACGACACCATGAACTTCATCAAGCCTCATGTTTCTACCTTATGCTTAGGCCAAGCGGCAAGCATGGGCGCATTCTTGTTGTCTGCCGGTGAAAAAGGCAAACGCTTTGCCCTACCCAACAGCCGCATCATGATTCACCAACCGCTCATCAGCGGCGGCTTGGCCGGTCAGGCTTCCGATATTGAAATTCACGCTAAAGAGCTGCTGAAAATCAAAGAGAAACTGAACCGCTTGCTTGCCAAACATTGTGATCGCGATTTGGCCGACTTGGAACGCGATACCGACCGCGACAATTATATGTCTGCCAATGAAGCCAAAGAATACGGTTTGATTGACCAAGTTTTGGAAAACCGCGAATCTCTACAAGCCTAATCTTTATTGGTTTAAATCAAAGGCCGTCTGAACGTATGTATTCAGACGGCCTTTTTTCAATCCTACTTCGTATTGTCTTTATTATTCATTTGAACCGGATACAGTAAAATTAAAGGGTTGGCTTTAACTTGGTTCCAAAAGCTTTTCAGCAGATTGCGTATACTGCCCAAACGCGTACCGCGGGAACGGAGCGCAACAGCCAAAGCCAAAGAAAAGCTGACCACTAAATTTACCATACCGATTGCCAATACGCTTGCCAAGCCGAGTATAAACGTGAATACATCTGCATGGCCGCTGATCGCGGCATAACCCAAGTTTGCCGAAGAAAACGCCACATGACGAATATCCAGCGGCAAGCCGAAAAGATGGCCAAAATAGCCTGTCATGCCTAAAAGCATACCGAAAATAAAATTACCCATAAGCGAACCATAATGCTTATGAATATAAGCGGCCAACCGACGGCGCGGCTCCGGAGGCATGATTTTTCGTAAAAACGGATTAAACGGCAGGCGCTGACGCAGGTTCAGATAATCGGAACGGTTGTCAAAAAAGCCGGCAATAATACCCGAACAAAACAACCATACGCCGGCAATAGCGGCATACCATAAGGTCGGTTGGGTAAAAATCTCAATGGATTTGAACTGATAGGCCGTAACTGCCTCATTCAGCAAAGGCTGACCATGCGTATGGGCATAGCCAAAAGCAATCCCTGCCGCCAACAATACCGCAATCGATACATTGCCAAACACGGCGACACTTTGCGAACGGCACACGTCAATCAGCAGTTTAGCCAATTTATTGTCCACCGCTTTGCTGCCTTCATTCGAGTCCACCTGTTCGGCAAAGCTCGCCGCCGTCATGGCAGGCTGCTTGGTTGCAACAGTGCAATGCAGCATATGAATCAGCATAAAGCCCAAACCATAATTGAGCCCGGCTAAGAATGCAGTAGTAAATTCGCCGAACCCCAAAGACGCAATATGGATTTTATTCAATGCCATCAAAGCAATAATTACGCCGCCGCCTGCTGCGGAATAAAACATTTTGAAATATTCGCTACGGTTGCGCGTAATGTAATGCTCGCCATGATGACTTTTGTTTTCCGTAATACTGCGTGCCAGCATTCGGATACTGCTTTTACGCAAGTGGCTGGTGCTGTATTGCTCCACCGCCGCATAAATCATCGCATTCATCAGATTGACGGTTAAGCGGGTGCGGCTGGTTTCGATTTGAATATTGGTCAACAATTTCAGGCGGTCTATGGTTTGTTGCAGGCGTTCGAGCAAGTGGGCAACTTTTACTGACGAACCAGACCCTGCTCCCGTACCGCGACGGCGCAAATAATCAATTTGCTTTTCACACTGGTCAAACATAACCTCCAAATGCGCCGTATCATAAGTTTCTTCACTATGGCGATAGTGTTCCACCATCTTCGCAACTTCGCGCTGTAAAGCGACAAATGCAGAATCCGCTTCCAACAAACGGGGGGCAATCCGTATTAAATCCGGCTCAATCGCTTCGGAAGCAATCCAGATGGACAACATTTCTACCGCACGCAAACGTGCATCTGTCAATTGTCGGCTGGCCGTCTGAAGCAAAGCGGGATCCGCCTTGGCCAACAACAATTCATACATACCCAGCCATTGTCGCAAACTCAGTGTTTGCAACCATTTATCATCATTTTCAGAATGAAAAAGATATAAAAATACTTCGCGCAAGTTAGAAAAATCTTTATAAGACGGGCTGAACCGCTCATAAATCCGTATGCCCATTTCCCGGGTAAAACTATGGCGCGAGAAAATACCCAGCTTAATCAGCGCAGGATAAATGTGAACTTTAGACAGCCAAGTATAAAAGCGCAGGCTGAATTGACGGCATAAAGCATCGTCTTGTTTTAACGTAGATAAAATCAAATCAAAACGTTCAGAGGCCTTCTTTTTGCCTCCTCGGCGCAAAAATTTGATTAAGGCATTGAGGATAAGAACAAAGTCGGTATCGTTTAAGCGTTCCGACAAAATAATGTGAAGATTTTGATTAGTCAGTTTTTGCATTGTAGTATTATTACATTAAATTAGGTATTTAGCAAGAACCTTGGTAAACAAGTTAAATTATATCGCATTCTTTATCAAACTAAGGCATAAGATTTTGATCAATTTCCCTAAAATTCAAAGAATAATCAAATTACATAACAATTATATAATATGAACCAATAATCAAGAAAGGCCGTCTGAATTCTTTCAGACGGCCTGTTACAACAATATACTACATTAATTTAATCCTATGCAAACAAGAGCTTACCACCCTCTTCTTTAACATGGATTGTGCTATCGGGCGCATATTTACCTTCAAGCAATGCTTTTGCCAGCGTATTTTCGATTTCTGACTGGATGGCGCGTTTGAGGGGACGGGCACCATACACAGGGTCGAAACCGGCTTTAGCAATCAGATCCAAGGCAGCATCATCGACTTTCAGATGCAGATGTTGTGCTTCCAAACGTTTTTCCAAACCTTTAAGCTGGATTTTCGCAATGCTGCGGATATTGGCCTGATCCAAACCATGGAACACGACCACTTCGTCAATACGGTTGATCATTTCAGGACGGAAATGTTCTTTCACATCCTCCATCACAACTTCTTTTACTGCTTCGTAGTCCTGAGTTCCCATTTGTTGGATATGTTGGCTACCAATATTGGAAGTCATCACGATAACGGTATTTTTAAAGTCTACGGTACGGCCTTGTCCGTCGGTCAAGCGGCCGTCATCCAATACTTGCAGCAGGATGTTGAACACGTCCGGATGGGCTTTTTCCACTTCATCCAAAAGAATCACGCTGTATGGTTTGCGGCGGACTTGCTCAGTCAGGTAGCCGCCTTCTTCGTAGCCGACATAGCCCGGAGGCGCGCCGATTAAGCGGGCAACAGCATGTTTTTCCATGTATTCGGACATATCGATACGAATCAAATGATCTTCGCTGTCGAACAGGAAACCTGCCAATGCCTTACACAATTCGGTCTTACCCACACCGGTCGGACCTAAGAACAAGAAGCTGCCATAAGGTTTATTCGGATCAGCCAAACCGGAACGGCTGCGGCGGATAGCGTCAGACACGGCACGCACAGCCTCGTCTTGACCGACCACGCGGCGGTGCAATACTTCTTCCATCTTCAGCAGCTTGTCGCGTTCACCTTCCATCATTTTTGACACAGGGATGCCGGTCATACGGGAAACAATTTCGGCCACTTCATCCGCGCCGACTTCAGTACGGAAAAGTTTGTTTTGTTTTTTTCCGTCAGGATTGCTTTCTGCTACTTGCAATTGCGCACCCAATTTAGGCAACTCGCCGTATTCGAGTTCGGACGCGCGGGCAAAGTCGCCTTGACGTTTGGCCTGCTCGATTTTGACTTTAATGTCGTCCATCTGTTTCTTAATGTCGGCGGTGCTGGAAGACGCGGCTTTTTCGGCTTTCCAGATTTCGTCCAGATCGGCGTATTCTTTTTGCAGACCGTCGATTTCTTCGTCTATCAGTTCCAAACGTTTTTTGCTGGCGTCGTCGCTCTCTTTGGCAACGTGCATTTTTTCCATTTTGAGCTGGATGATACGGCGGTCGAGTTTGTCCATCTGCTCGGGTTTGCTGTCCAACTCCATTTTGATACGGCTGGCAGCTTCGTCAATCAAATCAATCGCTTTGTCGGGCAGGAAGCGGTCGGTAATGTAGCGGTCGCTCAACTCCGCTGCGGCAACGATAGCAGGGTCGGTGATGTCGATACCGTGGTGGATTTCGTAACGTTCCTGCAAACCGCGCAGGATGGCGATGGTGTCTTCCACGCTGGGTTCGCCAACCAATACTTTTTGGAAGCGGCGTTCAAGTGCCGCATCTTTTTCGATATATTGGCGGTATTCATCCAAAGTAGTCGCGCCGATGCAGTGCAGTTCGCCGCGTGCCAAAGCCGGTTTCAACATATTACCCGCGTCCATCGCGCCGTCAGTTTTACCCGCGCCGACCAAAGTATGGATTTCGTCGATGAAAATCAGGGTGTTGCCGTCGTCTTTCGCCAAATCGTTCAACACGCCTTTCAAGCGTTCTTCAAATTCGCCACGGTATTTTGCACCGGCAATCAATGCCGCCAAATCCAAAACCAGCAGGCGTTTGTTGCGCAGGGATTCTGGCACTTCGCCATTAACAATACGTTGCGCCAAGCCTTCAACAATAGCGGTTTTACCCACACCAGGCTCACCAATCAGCACAGGGTTGTTTTTGGTACGGCGTTGCAGCACCTGAATCGCACGGCGGATTTCGTCGTCGCGGCCGATAACGGGGTCAAGTTTGCCGTCGCGAGCGCGCTGGGTCAGGTCGAGCGTGTATTTTTTCAGCGCATCGCGTTGGTCTTCAGCATTGGCATCGTTCACGTTTTGTCCTCCTCGTACCGCATCGATCGCGGCATTGATATTTTGTTCGGTCGCACCGGCTTCTTTCAAAATTTTGCCGGTAGCGTCATTCTGCTGCACCAAAGCTAACAGGAAAAGTTCGCTGGCGATATAGGCATCGCCGCGTTTGGTTGCAGCCTTGTCCATCAAGTTCAATACAGCTTGCAGCTCACGGCTGGGCATAATATCGCCCCCCTGGCCAGATACTTTTGGCAAGCTGCTCAAATGTTGCTGCAAACGCTGTTTCACCTGAGGCACATTCACGCCCGCATGGGCCAGTAACGCAGCAGCTCCGCTGTTTTGATCATCAAGCAATGCTTTTAAGATAAAGCCTGCCTCGAGATAGCTGCTGTCCGCAGCCAAAGCCAGGCTTTGACCTTCTTGCAGAGCTTGCTGAAATTTAGCAGTCAATTTATCAAATCTCATTTAACGTTCCTCTACAAATATATTTCCGTTGAAGCCTATATAAGAGCAAATGTGGATAACTCAAGAGTTATTTTTTCATTAAATAGTAAATTTAATTTATATTATTGTTTTATATTGATTTATTTTTATGATTTTATGTGTATAACTTTTCTTTTCCAGTTGTCCCATACGTAAAAGGCCGTCTGAAAAATCAAGAAGAATCAGGTATAATCGGCAACATATTAATTTTCAGACGGCCTTTGTGCCGAAGGATACTTTCATGAGCAAAAAACGAGTTTTAACAGGCGTTACCACAACAGGCATTCCGCACTTGGGCAACTACGTCGGCGCCATCCGCCCGGCTATCCGCGCGGCGCAGGATGCCAATACCGAATCATTCCTCTTTTTGGCCGACTATCACGGCATCATTAAATGTCATGAGCCGGAAATGATTCATCAATCTACTCAAGCTGTTGCCGCCACATGGCTCGCCTGCGGACTCAATCCGGAACAGACTACTTTCTACCGTCAAAGCGATATTCCTGAAGTCATGGAGCTGAACTGGATTCTGACTTGTATTACTGCAAAGGGTCTGATGAACCGCGCCCACGCCTACAAAGCCGCAGTACAGGCAAATACCGAAAACGGTCAGGAAGATCCGGATCACGGCGTGGAAATGGGCCTATACAGCTACCCTATCCTCATGACTGCAGACATCCTTATGTTCAATGCCCATGAAGTGCCAGTCGGCCGCGACCAAATCCAACACGTCGAAATGGCGCGCGATATTGCCGGCCGCTTCAACCACCGCTTCCAAGAGCTCTTTACCCTGCCTGAAGTGAAGATTGATGAAAACGTCGAACTCTTGGTCGGCTTGGACGGACGTAAAATGTCCAAATCCTACGGCAATACCATTCCGCTTTGGGAAAACGACAAGAAAACCCAAAAATCGGTTAACAAAATCATCACCAACATGAAAGAGCCCGGTGAACCAAAACAGCCTGATGAAAGTCCTCTGTTTGAAATCTACAAAGCCTTCTCCACGCCGTCTGAAACTGCCGAGTTCACGCAAATGCTGGCCGAAGGCCTTGCTTGGGGCGAAGCCAAGAAACTCTTGGGCGCAAAAATCAATGCCGAGCTTGCAGAACCGCGCGAGCGTTACAATGAGTTGACAGCCAAACCATCTCAAATTGAAGACATTTTGCAGGCCGGCGCACAAAAAGCGCGTAAAGAAGCACGCGAATTGTTGGATAAAGTCCGCGATGCAGTAGGTATTCGTCCGTTGAAATAATAGCAAGGCCGTCTGAATATTTCAGACGGCCATCATCTCGCTAAATTTTAAAATATCACTATTTTTCAGGGTTTCTCATATGAAAAAAACCTTCCCCCTTATCCTGCTCAGCCTTTTATTGGCTGCCTGCGGCGGCAAATCTGAAGATACTGCCGCCAATGATGCTGCTTCAGGCAAAGCGCCTAAACCTACCTTCAAAGTTAAATACATCGATGAACAAGCCATAGCCGGTTTAGATTTGGGCACAGCTCAAGAAGGCGAAACGAAAGAAGGCAAAAAACAACGCACCTATCCGATTAACGGCATAGAGGGCGGCGTTATCAATCTGATTGGCAAGCACCCTAACGACTTAGAAGTCATCAGCGGCCAATGCATGGAAAAAAATGAAAAAGGTATTCCAGCCGGCTGGTCAGCCAACGGCGTCTGCCACACTGCCTTTGCAAAAATGGTGGACAATATTGCCCAAGATGGTAGCAAACTGACTGACTATCTGATTTCTCACGCTGCTTTACAGCCTTATACCGAAGGCAAAAGCGGTTATGCCGCCGTCCAAAACGGCCGCTATATTTTAGAAATTGACAGCGAAGGCATGTTCTATTTCCGCCGCCGTCATTACTAAAACCCTGCCCACCCTATTTTCCCCTGACACAAGGACTGAATCATGGCTCAAGTTACTTTCCAAGGCTCTCCTATTTCCACAAACGGCAATTTGCCTGCCATCGGCCAAGTTGCACCTGATTTCACATTGGTAGCAGCAGACCTATCTGAGAAATCATTGGCTGACTTTGCAGGCAAACGCAAAGTGCTGAATATTTTCCCTAGCATTGACACCGGCGTATGTGCTCAGTCCGTCCGTACTTTCAACAAACGTGCCTCGTCTTTGAACAATACCGTCGTCTTGTGTATTTCTGCCGATTTACCGTTTGCACAAGCCCGCTTCTGCGGTGCAGAAGATTTGGAAAACGTGGTGACACTTTCTACATTCCGCAGCAGCTTTTCTAACGATTACGGTGTTACACTGACAGAAAGCCCATTACACGGCCTGACTGCCCGCGCAGTGGTGGTTTTGAACGAACAAAACCAAGTTCTCCACGCTGAGCTGGTTTCTGAAATTGCAAATGAACCTGACTACGAAGCTGCTTTAGCTGTTTTGTAATTAACCAAATAAAATCAGGCCGTCTGAAACTTTTCAGACGGCCTTTAGCTTATCCTGAAATAAAAACGGCAGCTTAAAAGCTACCGTTTTCTGTTTCAAACCTTATACAGATTTATCCGTTTTTTCTGCTTCTACTGATTCAGCAGTCTGAACCTCATTTTGCTCAACAGGTTCAGCAACAGGTGCTTCAGGCTCTTCTACTTTGTCATCACGGACATTGTGGCTGTAATCTTTAGGCGGGCTAGGTTGTTTACCGGCCATAATTTCCAAAACTTGATCTCGATCGATGGTTTCCCAATCCATCAGCGCTTTGCACATGGTTTCCATCTTATCGCGATTTTCATCCAAAATTTTGTAAGCGACTTGATATTGCTCATCCAAAATACGGCGGATTTCCGCATCGATATCTTGTTGGGTTTTCTCGGAAATATTTTGAGAACGGGTCACGCTGCGACCCAAGAATACTTCACCTTCGTTCTCAGCATAAACCATCACACCCATTTTGTCGCTCATACCATAACGCGTTACCATCTCGCGAGCCATTTGAGTTGCACGCTCAAAGTCGTTAGATGCGCCGGTAGAAATACGGCCGACAAAAATATCTTCAGCAATACGGCCGCCGAACAAAATTGAGATCTGGCTCAACATTTGGTCTTTGTACATGCTGATGCGGTCACGCTCAGGCAGTTGCCAAGTTAAACCTAAGGCACGGCCGCGCGGCATAATGGTTACCTTGTGAACCGGATCGGTAAACGGCAGGCTTTCCGCTACGATTGCATGGCCTGCCTCATGATAGGCTGTCGCACGTTTTTCATCTTCATGCATCACCATACTGCGGCGTTCAGGACCCATGTAGATTTTATCTTTCGCATCTTCAAAGTCGCTTTGATCGACTTTAACTTTATTGCGACGGCCGGCAAACAAAGCAGCTTCATTGACCAAGTTTGCCAAATCCGCACCTGAAAAACCAGGTGTACCACGAGCCAAAGAAGTCAAATCTACAGATGCATCCAAAGGCACTTTTTTAGCGTGGACTTTCAAGATTTGCTCACGGCCACGAATATCAGGCAATGGAACAACGACTTGACGGTCAAAACGACCCGGACGCTGCAACGCAGGGTCAAGTACATCAGGACGGTTGGTTGCTGCGATCACAATAACGGTTTGATTACTTTCAAAACCATCCATTTCAACCAATAATTGGTTTAATGTTTGCTCACGCTCATCATTACCACCGCCCAAACCAGCACCACGCTGACGGCCAACCGCATCAATTTCATCAATAAAGATGATACATGGTGCGTTTTTCTTGGCTTGCTCGAACATATCGCGGACACGGCTCGCACCGACACCGACAAACATTTCTACGAAGTCAGAACCTGAAATACTGAAGAATGGCACCCCTGCCTCACCGGCAATCGCTTTGGCCAGCAATGTTTTACCCGTACCGGGGCTGCCTGCCAACAAAATACCGCGCGGTACACGACCGCCTAAGCTTTGATAACGATTGGGTGCTTTCAAATAATCTACGATTTCTTGTACTTCTTCTTTTGCCTCATCACAACCGGCAACATCGGCAAAAGTCACTTTATTGGAATCTTTATCCAACAAACGCGCACGGCTTTTACCAAAAGAGAAGGCACCGCCTTTACCGCCACCGCCGCTTTGCATGCGCATGAAGTAGAACCATGCACCAATCAACAACAAAACAGGCAGCAGGCTGTAAAACAGACTGGCCAACATGCTTGGTTTTTCTTCCGGAGTTACTTTGACGCGTACTTTGTTGTCCAACAGCGTTTTAACCAAGTTGTCATCCAAAGGCGCATTGGTATAGAAGGCAGTTTTATCGGTGCGCTCACCTTTAATCAGATAGCCACTGACAACAGATCCTTCGATATTGACATTGGATACTTCGCCACTATTAACTTGCTGAATAAATTGAGAATATTCGATTTGCTGTTTATCTTCCTGCTTATCGCTGAGTGCATTGAATGCTGCTAAAAGCATAGCACCACCCACTACCCAGACTAATATGTTTTTAATGGTATTCCCCACTGAACAGGCTCCATGGTTACAAAATAAATAAAATCAAGGGAAAGAATTTTAAAGCACCCACCCTACATTGTCAGCGTTTATTTTTGCCTAATAGGTAAATCTCACTGGAACGATTGCGGGAAGCATCCGGCTTTCGAGTTTGCACACTAGCAAAAATTTCGCGCATTGCCGCCGTATATTCCTGATAGCCCGCGCCTTGAAACACCTTCACCAAAAAACTGCCTCCGGGTTTCAAATGCTGCGAAGCAAAATCCAAAGCCAGTTCACACAGGTAAAAACTGCGTGCCTGGTCTGTTACGGCATTGCCTGACATATTGGGTGCCATATCACAGATTACAAGGTCTAACGGGCGATTATCCAATAAGGCTTCAAACTGCTCCAAAACAGCATCTTCTCGAAAATCACCCTGAATAAACGAAACGCCTTCAATCGCATCCATCGGTAAAATATCCAAAGCAAACACTGCCCCTGTTTTACCGACCAGCTTAGCCGCCACCTGCGACCAACTACCTGGCGCACTACCCAAATCCGCCAAGACCGTACCCGGCCTGATCAATTTATCTTTCTGATTGATTTCTAATAATTTATAAGCCGCCCGGGCACGATATCTATCCTTTTGTGCCATATGGACATAATGATCGTTGACATGCTCATGCAGCCATGCTTTTGAAGATTTTGAGCGTACAGCCATCTTGGTTTGAAATACTTAAGTTAAAAACCAGTATTGTACGTTATTTCCCCCGTAAATGTTCTAAATCGCGTACAATATAGCCAATTATTCTTTTTAATTGGATACTTATCAAAATGAGCGACAACAAACTAAGCACCAAAGAAATTTTGGCCTTGAAAGCCCAAGCACACCACCTCCATCCCGTTGTTATGGTTGGCCAACAAGGTTTGACCGACTCCGTCATTAAAGAAACCGACGCCGCATTGACAGCACACGAATTGATTAAAGTCCGTGTTTTTGGCGATGACCGTGCAGAACGTATTGAAATTTGCAATGCCTTGTGTGAGACACTGGGTGCCCAACTGGTTCAACACATTGGTAAATTACTTGTTTTGTGGCGTAAAAAACCGGATGAAGAGTAATTCGAACTGAACAAACAGCAGAAGTATTTTCTCAACCCACTTTATTCCACCTTCTGTTGTATTTATGCAGCATAAAACAATTTATTCCATTATTCTAAGTATGAAAATACAAATACGGTTGCCTGTTTTTGTAAATAACCTCAAAATTACAAAATCATAACGGCCTCACCCTGTCGGCCGATTATTTTATCCTTGAATCCTTCATAAATATAAAAAACGATGAATGCTCAACAATATGAAGAATCTTTTCTTCTGGCAAAAAAATTAATTACTCAAGACCCGCCTGACTTTGCGCAAGCTATTCCATTGCTCTGCGAGGCAGCAGAGGCGGGACATATCGAGGCTGCATTTCAGCTGGCAGGATGCCTGTTTGAAAACCATGAAAACGAACAAGATTTGGCAATTGCAGTTGAATATTTAAAACAAGCGGCAAGAGCCGGTCATCCCTATGCCCGCTACAATCTTCTCCAATTACAAGAAAATAACGGCGCAGAAGTAGAAACGCTTATTTCAGCCTATCAAAAACTTGCCGAAGAAGGCTTGGTCCCGGCCCAGCTACGCCTGATGCGTTTATATGCAGATAGCGGTAATGAACAGCAAGCAGTCAAATGGGCATTGAAAGCTGCCGAGCAACAAAACCCTCAGGCGCAATATTTCTTAGCCCAACACTACCAATACTCAAGCACCCCCAATTTAGAATATTCCCATAAACTCTACCAGCAATCTGCCGCACAGGGATTTATTGCAGCACACTGGCAACTTGGTCTTCAATATAAATTGGGGCAAGGTGTCGCACAAAATCCTGAAAAAGCAATCGAACATTTACGCATTGCCGCCAATTACGACATTGTTCCGGCTCAAACTTCTCTTGCAGAACTCTTATCGGCCTCAAACCCTGCCGAGGCATCAGAATGGTTTGAAAAAGCGGCAGAACAAGGAGACAGCAATGCGCATGTAGCGCTTGCCGAAATCTATCTTTTGGGAAAAAACACCGAACGAGACCCTCAAAAGGCCTATCAACATGCTAAGTCTGCTGCGGATCAAAATGATCCGGAAGGCTTGCGCCTTTTAGGAGATATCCATCGCTACGGATTGGGACGAGCAGTTGATGCAGACACTGCCCGTCAGTATTATCAACGCGCAGCCGACTTAGGCAATCTTGTCGCTTACCAAAAACTTCTATCTGACAGCGCGTTGAATAACCAGCAAAACTACGAGCTGACCAAAGAAATCGCCCTCCAACGCCAAGAGGCCGAGCGCCTATACAAACTGGCATTTGCGGCCCACTATGGTTTAAAACGCCAACAAAATTATGCCGAAGCACTAGAGCTATACCTTCAGTCTGCAGAACTAGGACACAGCAAATCACAAACCAATCTTGGCATGATGTATTACAGCGGACAAGGCGTACCTGTCGACTATGCCCAAGCGGCGAAATGGTTTGAAGCGGCAGCCAAACAAAGGGATACAATGGCTCAATATAATCTTGCCTGTCTGTATTACCACGGCCTGGGTGTAGAGAAAGACATCAATAACGCATGTTTTTGGCTGCAAGAAGCCATCCAACATGGACATGAGCAGCAAGATGTTCTCAAAGGGCTTTTAGCTCAATGGAAGCAATTTGCTCAAAAATCCTCTACAGTTTAAAGGCCGTCTGAAATTCTCAGACTACTAGATAAATGACATGCCCAGCTATTCAACTAGCCTGTGCATGTCATTTTTAATTTTCCCTCCTCAATCGTCGTCTTCTTAGAATTTCACTTCTTTCTTAACCTCTTTCAAAATCTTCAGACGGCCCATTCGCTTGTAAAAAATAACACGGTCTGAATTTTCTTTTTTAAACTAAAATTATAAATTTAATTTTCGATTTTATACAAATTTTGAAGATTAACTTTCGTATCCGAATTTATTCATCAAAACAACAGAGACTTTTACCGTGTCTGTTTAATATTCCGATTTAAAAACCATCATAAGGGCACTCTCAAAAAATCATCAATTCAACCTCTACCCTCCTATTAATATCAACAGCGCGATTTGCCAGTTTGCCCAATTACTGATAGCATTTGCAGGTTAGCCAGTTTGCAAAAAATTTTAATTTTTCAGAATTTTCATAGCTTAATATAACGTATTGAAAATATTTAAATAATTAAAATCTTTTCGAATTTGACTCTTGGAATTTTCGTTTATAAGCCGTATTTGTTCACAAACGAAAATATCGGGGTACTACTCCGTCATTGAAAAACACTCAACACAAGGATAGATATTATGTCCACCCAATTACACGATGTTGACCCAATTGAAACCAAAGAATGGTTAGACGCGTTAAGCTCTGTTTTAGAATATGAAGGCAGCGAACGCGCCCAATACCTGCTGGAAAGTTTGGTCAAATACAGCCGTGACAAAGGCATCCGCATGCCTCACGGCACCACTACTCCATATTTGAACACTGTTTCCGTTGAAAACGAAAAAGGCATTCCCGGCGACCAAAACATCGAGCACCGTATTCGTGCTTTCGTACGTTGGAATGCCGCGGCTATCGTATTGCGCGCAGGTAAAAAAGATTTGGAATTGGGTGGACACATTGCATCTTTCCAATCTGCTGCGACCATGTACGAAGTCGGCTTCAACCACTTCTGGAAAGCCAAAGGCGAAGGCGAAGAAGGTGATTTGGTATTCTTCCAAGGTCATGCCGCTCCCGGCATTTATGCACGTGCTTTCGTTGAAGGCCGTCTGACTGAAGACCAATTGAACAACTTCCGTCAAGAAGTTGCCGGTCATGGTCTGCCTTCCTATCCTCACCCTCACCTGTTGCCTGACTTCTGGCAATTCCCAACCGTATCTATGGGTCTCGGCCCATTGATGGCGATTTACCAAGCCCGTTTCCTGAAATACTTGGAATCTCGCGGCCTGGCTAAAACCAAAGGCCGTAAAGTATGGGTATTCTGCGGTGACGGCGAGATGGACGAACCAGAAAGCCAAGGTGCTATTGCTCTGGCTTCACGCGAAGGCTTGGACAACTTGGTATTCGTCATCAACTGTAACCTGCAACGTTTGGACGGCCCAGTACGCGGTAACGGCAAAATCATTCAAGAGCTGGAAGGCAACTTTGCCGGCGCCGGCTGGAATGTTGTGAAAGTCATCTGGGGTCGTCGTTGGGACCGCCTCTTGGCAAAAGACAAAGATGGCATCCTGCGCAAACGCATGGAAGAATGCTTGGACGGTGACTACCAAACTTACAAATCCAAAGACGGCGCATACGTCCGTGAACACTTCTTCAATACCCCTGAACTGAAAGCATTGGTTGCCGATATGACCGATGATGAAATTTGGGCATTGAACCGCGGCGGCCACGACCCTCAAAAAGTGTACAACGCTTACGACCGCGCAGTGAACCACGCTGACGGCAAACCTACTGTCATTTTGGCTAAAACCATTAAAGGTTACGGCATGGGCGCATCCGGCGAAGGCCAAAACGTTGCCCACCAAGCCAAAAAAATGGACAAAGCTTCTCTGAAACAATTCCGTGACCGCTTTGACATTCCTGTTACCGACGAGCAAATCGACAGCGGCGACCTGCCTTACCTGACTTTTGCTCCCGACAGCGAAGAATACAAATACCTGCATGCACGCCGTGAAGCTTTGGGTGGCTACCTGCCTCAACGCAAACCTACCCAAGAAGTTCTGGAAGTGCCTGAACTGTCAGCATTTGAGACTCAACTGAAATCCAGTGGCGACCGTGAATTCTCAACCACCATGGCTTTCGTCCGCATCCTGTCTACTTTGCTGAAAGACAAAAAAATCGGCAAACGCGTGGTGCCTATCGTTCCTGATGAAAGCCGTACGTTCGGTATGGAAGGTATGTTCCGCCAATACGGTATTTGGAACCCTAAAGGCCAACAATACACTCCTCAAGATAAAGACCAACTGATGTTCTATAAAGAGTCTGTTGACGGTCAAATCTTGCAAGAAGGTATTAACGAACCGGGTGCCATGGCTGACTGGATTGCTGCTGCGACCAGCTACGCAAACAACGACTTTGCCATGATTCCTTTCTACATCTACTACTCTATGTTCGGTTTCCAACGCGTTGGCGACTTGGCATGGGCAGCAGGCGATATGCATGCACGCGGTTTCCTGTTGGGTGGTACTGCCGGCCGTACAACACTGAATGGCGAAGGTTTGCAACACGAAGACGGCCACAGCCACATTCAAGCAGACTTGATTCCAAACTGTGTAACTTACGATCCGACATTCCAATATGAAGTAGCCGTTATCGTACACGATGGCTTGCGCCGCATGTATGTTAACCACGAAGACGTGTTCTACTACATCACCCTGATGAATGAAAACTACACCCATCCGGACATGCCTGAAGGCGTAGAACAAGACATCCTGAAAGGTATGTACTTGCTGAAAGCCGGCGGCAAAGGCGACAAAAAAGTCCAATTGATGGGTTCCGGTACCATCCTGCAAGAAGTGATTGCCGGTGCCGAATTGTTGAAAGCCGACTTCGGCGTAGAAGCAGACATCTGGTCTTGCCCATCATTCAACCAACTGCACCGCGATGCCATCGAAGTGGAACGCTTCAATCGTCTGAACCCATTAGAAACTGCAAAAGTACCGTTTGTTACTTCTCAACTGCAAGGTCATGACGGTCCGGTTATTGCCGCTACCGACTATATCCGCAGCTATGCCGACCGTATCCGCGCCTACATCCCTAACGACTACCACGTCTTGGGTACCGATGGCTTCGGTCGTTCTGACAGCCGTGCCAACCTGCGCAGCTTCTTCGAAGTTGACCGCTACAACGTTGCCGTTGCTGCATTGAGTGCTCTGGCCGAACAAGGCAAAGTCAGCAAAGAAACCGTTCAACAAGCCATTGAAAAATATGGTATCAAAGCCGATGCAGCTCCTAGCTGGAAACGCTAATTGATGTTTCAGACGGCCTGTTTGCTTCATGCCAACATTAGGCCGTCTGAAAACCAAATGCTTGAATGGTTTGAACAGACAAACTGTACCGATGCCGTGTGAAACAGTTTTCAGACGGCATCAAACTGAAAATATTAAAGGAACTCAAATGAGTATCGTAGAAATCAAAGTCCCTGATATCGGCGGTCATGAAAACGTCGACATCATCGCTGTAGAAGTTAAAGCAGGCGACACCATTGCCGTTGACGACACCCTGATTACTTTAGAAACCGACAAAGCCACTATGGACGTACCTGCCGATGCAGCCGGTGTCGTGAAAGAAGTTAAAGTTAAAGTCGGTGATAAAATCTCTGAAGGCGGCGTTATTCTGACCGTTGAAACCGATGCCGCCGCTGCCGATGCGGCCCCGGCTCCTGCAACTGAAGCTCCTGCAGCTCCGGCTGCCGCTCCTGCTGCAGCCCCTGCAGGCGGTGCAACTGTAAAAGTTGTTGTACCGGATATTGGCGGTCATACAGATGTAGACATTATTGCCGTTGAAATCAAAGTTGGCGACACTGTTGCCGTTGACGACACTCTGATTACTCTGGAAACTGACAAAGCCACTATGGACGTACCATGTACAGAAGCCGGTGTGGTTAAAGCCGTATTTGTAAAAGTTGGCGACAAAGTATCTGAAGGTTCTGCCATTATCGAAGTAGAAACCGCCGGTTCTGCCGCCGCTCCCGCTCCTTCTCAAGCCGCCGCCCCGGCAGCTGTACCTGCTCCGGCTGCCGCGCCTGCCGCCGCTCCGGCTCCTGTTGCCGCACCTGCACCTGCAGCTGCCAAAATTGACGAAGCTGCATTTGCCAAAGCACATGCCGGTCCTTCCGCACGCAAACTGGCACGCGAATTGGGCGTAGATCTGGGTCAAGTCAAAGGTACCGGTCTGAAAGGCCGTATCATGGGCGAAGACGTTAAAGCCTTCGTTAAATCCGTTATGCAAAGCGGTGCTGGCAAACCTGCCGCTGCCTCTTTAGGCGGCGGTCTGGACTTGTTGCCATGGCCTAAAGTCGACTTCTCTAAATTCGGCAGCGTCGAAGTTAAAGAGTTATCTCGCATTAAGAAAATTTCCGGTCAAAACCTGTCTCGCAACTGGGTTGTGATTCCTCACGTTACCGTACACGAAGAAGCGGATATGACCGAATTGGAAGAATTCCGCAAACAGCTGAACAAAGAATGGGAACGCGAAGGCGTGAAACTGTCTCCGTTAGCGTTCATCATTAAAGCCTCTGTTTCTGCGCTGAAAGCCTTCCCTGAATTCAACGCCTCTCTGGATGGCGACAACCTGGTGCTGAAAAACTACTTCAACATCGGTTTCGCAGCCGACACGCCAAACGGCTTGGTTGTTCCAGTGATCAAAGATGTGGATCAAAAAGGCTTGAAACAAATCAGCCAAGAGCTGACCGAATTGTCTAAAAAAGCCCGCGAAGGCAAGCTCAAACCACAAGAAATGCAAGGCGCATGCTTTACCATTTCCAGCTTGGGCGGTATCGGCGGCACAGGCTTCACGCCAATCGTGAATGCTCCTGAAGTTGCCATCTTGGGCGTGTGCAAATCCCAAATCAAACCGGTTTGGAACGGCAAAGAATTTGCTCCTCGCCTGATGTGCCCATTGAGCCTGTCCTTCGACCACCGCGTCATCGACGGTGCCGCCGGTATGCGCTTTACCGTATTCCTAGCTAACCTGTTGAAAGACTTCCGCCGCATTACTCTGTAATCCAAGCATTTTCAGACTGCCTTTTTACTCAGGCCGTTTGAAAAAGGAAGTCCGAACATCATTCAGAAAGATTAGACATGAGCTTAGTTGAATTAAAAGTGCCCGACATTGGCGGTCACGAAAATGTAGATATTATTGCGGTTGAAGTAAATGTAGGCGACACCATTGCCGTGGACGATACCCTGATTACTTTGGAAACCGATAAAGCCACTATGGACGTACCTGCCGAAGTTGCGGGTGTCGTTAAAGAAGTTAAAGTTAAAGTCGGCGATAAAATCTCCGAAGGTGGCTTGATTGCAGTCGTTGAAGCCGAAGGTGCGGCTGCCGCTCCTAAAGCCGAAGCACCAGCTGCTCCTGCACAAGAAGCCCCTAAAGCTGCTGCTCCTGCTCCTCAAGCTGCACAATTTGGCGGTTCTGCCGATGCCGAGTACGACGTAGTCGTATTGGGTGGCGGCCCCGGCGGTTATTCCTCTGCATTTGCCGCTGCTGACGAAGGTTTGAAAGTGGCCATCGTCGAGCGTTACAAAACTTTGGGCGGCGTTTGCTTGAACGTCGGCTGTATCCCTTCCAAAGCCTTGTTGCACAACGCTGCCGTAATCGATGAAGTACGTCACTTGGCTGCCAACGGTATCAAATACCCAGAACCAGAACTCGACATCGACATGTTGCGCGCTTACAAAGACGGCGTGGTTTCCCGCCTGACTACCGGCTTGGCAGGTATGGCAAAAGGCCGTAAAGTAGATGTTATCCAAGGCGACGGTCAATTCTTGGATCCTCACCACCTGGAAGTGTCGCTGACCACCGGCGACGTGTACGAGCAAGCGACTCCTACCGGCGAGAAAAAAATCGTTGCCTTCAAAAACTGTATCATTGCAGCAGGCAGCCGCGTAACCAAACTGCCTTTCATTCCTGAAGATCCGCGCATCATCGATTCCAGCGGCGCTTTGGCTCTGAAAGAAGTACCGGGCAAACTGCTGATTATCGGCGGCGGTATTATTGGTCTCGAAATGGGTACGGTTTACAGCACGCTGGGTTCTCGCCTGGATGTTGTTGAAATGATGGACGGCCTGATGCAAGGCGCAGACCGCGACTTGGTTAAAGTATGGCAAAAACAAAACGAATACCGTTTTGACAACATCATGATCAACACCAAAACTGTTGCTGTCGAGCCTAAAGAAGACGGCGTTTACGTTACCTTCGAAGGTGCAAACGCGCCTAAAGAGCCACAACGTTACGATGCCGTACTGGTAGCTGCCGGTCGTGCGCCTAACGGCAAACTCATCAGCGCTGAGAAAGCCGGCGTTGCCGTGACCGATCGCGGCTTCATCGAAGTGGACAAACAAATGCGTACCAACGTGCCGCACATCTACGCTATCGGCGATATCGTCGGTCAACCGATGTTGGCGCACAAAGCCGTTCATGAAGGCCACGTTGCCGCTGAAAACTGTGCCGGCCACAAAGCCTACTTTGACGCGCGCGTTATTCCGGGCGTTGCCTACACTTCTCCTGAAGTGGCATGGGTGGGCGAAACCGAGTTGTCTGCCAAAGCTTCCGGCCGCAAAATCACCAAAGCCAACTTCCCATGGGCTGCTTCCGGCCGTGCGATTGCCAACGGTTGCGACAATGGCTTCACCAAGCTGATTTTTGATGCTGAAACCGGCCGCATCATCGGCGGCGGTATCGTTGGTCCTAACGGCGGCGATATGATCGGCGAAGTCTGCTTGGCCATCGAAATGGGCTGCGATGCAACCGACATCGGCAAAACCATCCACCCACACCCAACCTTGGGTGAATCCATCGGTATGGCTGCAGAAGTGGCATTGGGTGTATGTACCGACCTGCCGGCTCAGAAAAAGAAATAAGTTCACTCAAATAAAGTTTGAACGAACTTAATGGAACAAAGGCCGTCTGAATGTTTCAGACGGCCTTTTCTCAAATAAGGAGAATTAATATGAAAAAAATCGAAGCCATTATCAAACCTTTCAAACTCGACGATGTGCGCGAAGTCTTGACCGAAATCGGCATTACCGGCATGACCGTCAGCGAAGTCAAAGGCTTCGGCCGCCAAAAAGGCCATACAGAAATTTATCGCGGCGCAGAATACGCAGTTGATTTCCTGCCCAAAGTGAAAATCGAATTGGTATTGGCTGACGACAAAGTCGATCAGGCTGTTGATGCCATTTTGGAAACCGCACATTCCGGCAAAATCGGTGACGGAAAAATCTTCATTTATCCGGTTGAAGAAGCTATCCGCATCCGGACCGGCGAACGTTCGGATGCCGCGCTTTAATAGAAATCACAAGATACAGAATACAAATGCCGTCTGGAAAAAGCCATGACTTGTCTTAATCAGGGCTTATTCTTCAGACGGCATTATTGAATAACACCCCCCCATTTTCTAAAGTATATCCAAGCAAATCTGTTACTGAAAACCTCACGCTATCAAGCATGGAGGAGTTCGAGGCAATGCTTCATCTGACCTTCGTGAACGACTTTACCGTATCAAATAACTCTTTTCAAAGTAATACTTACCCAATCAAAACCTCAACGCCCTCCCTTTAAAATCAAATCCCTCGTATTTTTTTCCTATTCTTATTGTTGTCTAACTTTTCAGACGACCCCTTTATCCAAACTCCGTTATAATGACGGCTTTAAAATTAATTTATCCAAAGACAGTCTTATCATGAAACACATCCACATTATCGGTATCGGCGGCACATTTATGGGTGGCGTAGCGGCTATTGCCAAAGAAGCAGGTTTTAAAGTCAGCGGTTGCGACGCCAAAATGTATCCGCCGATGAGTACCCAGCTCGAAGCCTTGGGCATAGACGTACACGAAGGTTTTGATGCCGCTCAATTGGACAAATTTAAAGCCGATATTTACGTTATCGGTAATGTTGCCAAACGCGGCATGGATGTGATTGAAGCCATTTTGAACAAAGGCCTGCCTTATACTTCCGGCCCGCAATGGCTGGCTGAAAACGTATTGCACCAGCACTGGGTGCTCGGCGTAGCCGGAACACACGGCAAAACAACCACAGCCTCCATGCTGGCATGGGTCTTAGAATATGCCGGACTCGCACCGGGCTTCCTCATCGGCGGAGTACCGGAAAACTTCAGCGTTTCCGCACGCCTGCCACAAACACCTCGCCAAGACCCGAACAGCAAATCGCCGTTTTTCGTCATCGAAGCTGACGAATACGACACCGCCTTTTTTGACAAACGCTCCAAATTCGTACACTACCGTCCGCGTACCGCCATTTTGAACAATCTGGAATTCGACCACGCCGACATTTTTGCTGATTTGGGCGCCATTCAAACCCAATTCCATCATTTGGTACGCACCGTGCCGTCTGAAGGCCTCATCGTCTGCAACGGACAGCAACAAAGCCTGCAAGACACTTTGGACAAAGGCTGCTGGACGCCTGTAGAAAAATTCGGCACCGAACAAGGCTGGCAAGTTGGCACTGTTCATGCCGACGGCTCGTTTGACGTATGCCATCATGGCGAAACGGTCGGACACGTCGCTTGGGAATTGATGGGCGAACACAACCGCATGAACGCCCTCGCCGTTATCGCTGCCGCGCGTCATGCCGGCGTCGATATTCAGACGGCCTGCGAAGCCTTGAGCGCGTTTAAAAACGTCAAACGCCGTATGGAAATTAAAGGCACGGTAAACGGCATCACCGTTTACGACGACTTTGCCCACCACCCGACCGCCATTGAAACCACCATAGAGGGCCTGCGCCAACGTGTCGGCAACGCCCGCATTCTCGCCGTCCTCGAGCCGCGTTCCAACACCATGAAACTCGGCACCATGAAAGCCGCCCTGCCTGCAAGCCTCAAAAGTGCCGACCAAGTGTTCTGCTACGCCGGAGGCGTGGACTGGAACGTCGCCGAAGCCCTCGCGCCTTTGGGCGGCAAGCTACACGTCGGCAAGGACTTCGATGCCTTCGTTGCCGAAATCGTGAAAAATGCCGAGGCAGGCGACCATATTTTAGTCATGAGCAACGGCGGTTTTGGCGGAATACACGGAAAGCTGTTGGAAGCATTGAAATAAGGGTTTATTGAAAGTTTTGAATGATTGAGGCCGTCTGAAAACCGGAGCTTGGTTTTCAGACGGCCTTTTATCATGACTGTACTTACAAAAAACGATTTGGCAGAGACCTTTGCAAAATTCCTTTCCTTCCGACAGCCGAGATCCAAACAAAGATTTTCGGCTGTTTTTGTTTCAAATATCCACTGATTCTACCCAAATCCCCCCTTAATCCCCCCTTGGATACCTGATTAATCAGGCATCCGGGCCGCCTTTTAGGCAGCAACAGGCACACTTAGCCTGTTGGCGGCTTTCAACAGGTTCAAACACATCGCCTTCAGATGGCTTTGCGCACTCACTTTGATCAGCCCGAAATAGGCTGCCCGCGCATAGCGGAATTTACGGTGCAGCGTGCCGAAGCTTTGTTCGACCACATAACGGGTCTTCGACAAATATCGGTTACGTTTGGTTTGCGCTTCCGTCAGCGGACGGTTGCGGTAGGCTTTGCGCATAATGCCGTCCTGTAACCGATGCTCTTCCAGATGTTGCCGGTTTTCCTCACTGTCATAGCCTTTATCGGCATAGACGGTCGTACCTTTGGGCAGACCTTCCAACAAAGGCGACAGGTGTTTGCACTCATGGGCATTGGCTGGGGTAATGTGCAGTTTCTCGATATAGCCTTCCGCATCGGTACGGGTATGTTGTTTGTAACCGAGTTTGTAGAGGCCGTTTTTCTTTATCCAACGGGCATCGCTGTCTTTACTCGGTGTGGCTTGGCCGCTGACTTGTCCTTCCTCGTCGACTTCTATGGCCTGGCGCTGTTTGCTGCCGGCGGTCTGAATAATAGTGGCATCAACGACGGCGGCGGATGCTTTCTCTATTTTTAGGCCTTTTTCGGTCAGTTGGCGGTTGATCAGTTCCAGTAGTTCGGACAGGGTGTTGTCTTGCGCCAGCCAGTTGCGGTAGCGGCATAAGGTGCTGTAATCGGGGATGCTCAGTTCGTCAAAACGGCAAAACAGGTTGAAATCGATGCGGGTGATGAGGCTGTGTTCGAGTTCGGGATCGGAGAGGCTGTGCCATTGTCCGAGCAGGACGGCTTTGAACATGGACAACAGGGGATAGGCGGGACGGCCGCGGTGGTCTCGGAGGTAACGGATTTTTTGACGATTCAGGTATTGTTCGATCGGTTGCCAATCAATCACCTGATCCAACTTCAATAGCGGGAAGCGGTCGATGTGTTTGGCAATCATGGCTTGTGCGGTTTGCTGGAAGAAGGTACTCATGAAAAATCCCCTAAATGTCTTTGTGGGAATTTAGGGGATTTTGAGGAATTTTGCAAAGGTCTCTGGCAATAATAAAATATCATTTATCTTCCATTTATCCGTACATACGCGCAAGACTATTATTCGATTAAGTATTGCCAACCTTCCCCAAAATCTGATAAATAATGCATACAACATCTAAGCTGTGCGCATATCATGAAACATAAAACTGCCAAGCCTATATTTCTCAGCGTTGTATTTTCCATCTTTCTGATGACAACAGCTGTATTTTTTGCCCGTAATCACGTGTTTATTCCCGGTATTGACACTGACTCCCTACAACCCATTACCATACCAGACAAACCATCGCCGCAAATCGTACAATCTGCGCGAAACCAAATTGGCAAAACCCTTCGTTACGACCCGGCTTACACGAAGCTCACTTATCCGATGGGCGATGTGCCGATATCAAAAGGCGTTTGCACAGACGTCATTATCCGAGCCTTACGTGACCAAAATATAGATTTGCAAGAGCTTGTTCATCAAGATATGAGTCGGAATTTTTCCGTTTATCCGAAACGCTGGGGTTTGAAACAACCTGATACCAATATTGACCACCGCCGCGTACCTAACCTAATGACTTATTTCACGCGTCAAGGCTGGGCAGTTCGAAATACAAACTATCAAGCTGGCGATATTGTAACTTGGGAACTGAAAGGCAACCGTCCCCATATCGGCATCGTCTCCGATCGAAAAATCGGCGACAGGCCACTGATTATCCATAATATCGGTTCAGGAACCCGTGAAGATGATGTCCTCTACCGCTACACCATCACTGGACATTTCAGGCTTCCCGTTCAATAAATCATGAGACTACTGAAAAATTCACTTCAATATCATATCCAATCTGTAGTTTTGCGCTTTTTTTGCAATCCACCTTTCGAGGCCGTCTGAAACCATAGGTGGGATAACCATCCGACAAAATATTAGAGACAGTGCGACATATTCCATATCACTGATACATATGATAATGTGATGGATTTTTACGATTTTAATTATATTGGAATCATGGATGGAGAGAATCGGTAAGTGGATAAGCTATCGAAACTAAAGATTAAATATACAATTTTTATATCAATATTTTTTGTCGTTTTTTACAAGGGAGCTGAGTTTTATGCCTATACAGTCGATAATGTACCTTCATATTTTATGGACTGGGAAAGGAATATTCCTTTCTTGCCCATATTTATGTTGCCTTATATGACATCACCGTTTTTCTTCTTGGTCACTATATTTTTGGAAAAGAACGAAAGCAGTCTGAAATTACTGATAAAAAGAGCAACCTTTTTAATCGGAGTTTCTACTGCTCTATTTGTAATATTTCCCATGAAATTTTATTTTCCCAAGCCTGAAGTCGATAACCAAATTTTAAAATCCTTCTTTTATATTTTGGGAAAATTGGACAGTAGTTTTAATCAATGCCCGTCATTACATGTGAGTTTCGCTTTTCTTTCAGCTGAGGTTTATTGTAGAGAATTCAAATCCAAATTCTTAAAATCATTTTTTGGTATATGGGGATTTTTACTCGCCATTTCGGTCTTATTTGTCTATCAACACCATTTGATTGATTTCGTAGGGGGAGCATTGATATTCTTAATTACTTGTATCCTATTCCCAAGAAAAAAGACAGTTTAAACATTTTGTCACAGAAACTTAAAAAGCCCTACAACAACAATTGAACCATAGTTCAAACATACAAAAAGGCCGTCTGAAACCATTTCAGACGGCCTTTTACTTTTACCTAACCCTCTTTATTTAACCGCAACCGCCACATTTTCCGCAGCCGCTGCTGCAGTCGCGTTTTTTCGGTTTGAACACGAATTTTCGCAAGAGGAAGAATACGCAGGCGAGCATAATCAAGCCGACGATAATATATTGAGTCATGACGATAATATCCTTGAAGAAATTTGATAAACCACGAATGCGGCAAAATAAGCCATCAGGAACAAATAGCCTGTAATCATAAGCATATTTTTCGTGGATTTGGTTTCACGTTTAATCACGGCCAAAGTTGCGGCACACATCGGCGCATACACATACCAAGCCAAGAAGGCAAAGGCAGTCGGCAAGCCCCAGTTGTTGTGTACGATGGGAATCAGTGCGTTTTGTACGGCATCTTCAGACGACGCACTGACGGCATAAACGGTACCCAAAGCGGCAACGACTACTTCGCGTGCGGCGATACCCGGAATCATGGCAATACACATTTCCCACGTAAAGCCTAAAGGTGCAAACAATGGCTGAATTGCGTGGCCAAGCGTACCCGCCAAGCTGTAATCGATGGCTGCCCCGGTCGCGCCAGCAGGCGGTTGCGGCCAGCTTACCAAGCCCCACAAGACCACGGCTAACGCAAAAATAATGGTACCGGCGCGTTTCAGGAAGGCTTTTACCCTATCCCACAGGCTGGTCATGATGTGTTTGAAGTTAGGCGTACGGAAAGTCGGTAATTCCATCAAAAGTGGGAATTGTTGCACATTGCCTTTCATGCGCGCCAAGCGTTTCATGATATATGCTGCCAATGCGGCCGACAGAATGCCTGCGATATAAAGAATAAACAATGTCAGGCCTTGCAGGTTGAAAATACCGCCCACTGTACGGTCAGGAATGACGGCGGCGATAATCAGCGCATACACCGGCAAACGTGCGGAGCAAGTCAGCAACGGCGCAACCGCGATGGTAACCAGGCGTTCGCGCGGGTCGTGAATGGTACGCGCCGACATCACGGCAGGAACGGCACAGGCAAAGCTGGACAAAAGGGGAATAAACGAACGGCCGGACAAACCGCTTTTTGCCATGATGTTATCCAGCAGGAAGGCTGCACGCGGCAGATAGCCTGAGTCTTCCAATAGCAGGATAAAGGCAAACAAAATCGTAATCTGAGGCAGGAACACCAACACGCTGCCCATACCGGCAATCACACCGTTGACCAGCAAATCATTGAGGATACCTGGCTCCATGTTTGCGCCTACCCATTCCCCCAGCGCGGTAAAACCGCCTTCAATGGCGTCCATAATCGGTGCCGCCCAAGTGTACACCGCTTGGAACACCATAAACAGGATAACCAGCAGCATAATCGTCCCCAACACAGGGTGCAAAACGATTTCGTCTAGTTTTTTGTGCCACGCCGGCAGTGTCATCTGCGTACGTACCACCTGATTCAAAATAGATTCTACCTCTTGGTAGAGCACCTCACTGTCAAGTGATTCCAGCTTGCGCTCGGATGCGCTGGGATTGGCAGGGAAAGAACGCTTACGGGGCAGCTTGGCTACCGCCTCACGCACTGCGCGTACACCTGATGCGCTGACGGCAACGGTTTCCAATACGGGCACGCCTAACAGCTCGCTCAATTTGTCCGCATCAATATTCAAGCCCCGGTTGCGCGCAACGTCGCTTAGGTTTAGCGAAACAACCATCGGCAGGCCCAAGGTTTTCAGTTCCAAAACCATGCGCAGGGTCATACGCAAGTTGGTCGCATCGGCAACGGCAATCACGGCATCAGGCGGAATGCCCATTTTACCCACGACCATATCTCTCGCCACCGCTTCGTCGGGGCTGGTTGTACGCAAGCTGTATGTACCCGGCAGGTCAACAATGCGGACAGCCGCATCATCAAGGAAAGCACCCTCGCGCTTATCGACTGTTACACCGGGGTAGTTGGCCACTTTGGCATGTGCACCTGTCAAGCCGTTGAACAAAACGGTTTTGCCGCAGTTGGGCGCACCAACCAAAGCATAGTAGCTCAGTTCCATTATTTTTCCTTATCTTTCAGACGGCCTCAAACGGCTTCAATGATACGACACATAATCTTCCCGGCCTCATCCAAGCGCAGGGAAAATTGGGATTGATTGCCCAAACGCACTGCAAACGGCCCTCTTCCAAAGCCGCCCACGGCAATCACTTGCAACGGCATTCCGCTGGAAAAACCCAAATCCGCAAGACGACGGGTTACTAAGGTATCCAAATCACCAAAAACAGGGTTGGGAGCAATGGAATCAATATGTACGACTGCGCCTTTTTTCAGGCGCGACAAAGGAACAGTAGACATAAGCCTCTCTTTTCATTTGTTTTAAAAAATCAGATTATTAGAAATGTGAGAAGTGCTGACGAATGTGTGGCACATTTGAAAGGTTGGATATGAGTGGCTATTTGCTACTTCTTTCAATAAGTGCGGTTTGTTTTAAGTATTGTTATTTTCTTTGCTAATGATAAATCTTATTAATATAAAAATCAAATGTAGGCAGGAGAATTAAAAAAGCAGAAATCCTTTGATTGTTTGGGTTTCAGCCTTTATATACACTCGATAAACTAAAGGCCGTCTGAAAAGTTTCAGACGGCCTTCAAAATAAAAAACCGAATAGAATCGGTTTTTTATTCCTATTCAGGAAAAAACGCTCAATTACAGAGCATCTTTCAATGCTTTACCGGCACGGAATTTAGGCGTTTTAGCAGCAGCAATAGTCAAAGGCTCGCCAGTTTTAGGATTGCGGCCTTGACGTTCGGCACGTTCACCGACGTAGAAAGTACCGAAACCGACCAGAGTAACAGTATCGCCGTTTTTCAGTGCGTTGGTTACGGCATTAGTAGTAGCATCCAAAGCTTTTTGCGCAGCAGATTTGGAAATGCCGGCTTCTTGAGCAATTGCTTCGATCAATTCAGACTTGTTCACAATTAGTCCCTTCCTATCGTATAAAGATGATGAAATGCCCGAATACTCGGGGCTTGAGCGCTTTCAAAGCACATACGCACTTTATAGCAATTCTGAAATTATCATGTCAAGTAAAAAATGTGGAATTGCCCTATTTTTGGGGCATTCAGGGCAAAACCACATTTTTTGCAACATCAGACAGCCAACTTAATGCTTGGTTGCTTTTGTTCTTGACTTTGTCTTAGGAGTTTGCACGGTCTCGGCAACTGTCAATTCAGCAACCCATTGCTCAGGCTGAGTTTCCAGACCCAAAGCCAACACTTCATCAATCCATTTGACCGGATGGATGGTCAGACCGGTTTTAACATTTTCAGGGATTTCTTCCAAATCTTTGACGTTGTCTTTCGGAATCAATACATGCTTGATGCCGCCGCGCAAAGCAGCCAGCAGTTTTTCTTTCAAACCGCCGATCGGCAACACTTCGCCACGCAAAGTGATTTCGCCGGTCATCGCCACATCAGCACGCACCGGAATTTTGGTAAAGGCAGAAACCATCGCCAAAGTCATGGCAATACCTGCGCTCGGACCGTCTTTCGGCGTCGCACCTTCCGGCACATGGACGTGAATGTCTTTCTTCTCGTAAAAATCAGGAGCCAGACCCACTGATTCAGCACGGGAACGGACAACCGACCATGCGGCCGATACTGATTCTTTCATCACATCGCCCAGTTGGCCGGTACATTGAATTGTACCCTTGCCCGGCAAGGCAACCGCCTCTACGGTCAACAACTCGCCACCGACTTCGGTCCAAGCCAGACCGGTTACCTGGCCGATGCGGTTTTCGCTTTCGGCCACGCCATAGTCGAAACGGCGCACGCCTAGATAGTCATGCAGATTTTTCTCGGTAACTTTAATTGCCTTAGGCTTGGCCTTGCTTGCTGTTTTGGATTTGGACGCTTTTTTCTTATCCTCATTCAAGGTAACCTGCATCACCACTTTACGGCAGATTTTGGCAATCTCGCGATCCAACGAGCGGACGCCGGCCTCGCGGGTGTAGTAACGGATAATATCGCGCACCGCACTTTCATCAACCACCAACTCACCCTCTTTCACACCATTGCGCTTCATTTGTTTCGGCACAAGGTATTGCATGGCAATATTGATTTTTTCATCTTCCGTATAACCGGACAGACGGATGATTTCCATACGGTCAAGCAGCGGAGTCGGGATATTCAAGCTGTTTGAAGTGGCAATAAACATCACATCGCTCAAATCGTAATCGACTTCGGCATAATGGTCGGCGAACTTATTGTTTTGCTCAGGATCGAGCACCTCGAGCAATGCACTGGCCGGATCGCCACGGAAATCGCTGCCCATTTTGTCGATTTCATCAAGCAGGAACAATGGATTTTTCACACCCGCTTTTGCCATGTTTTGCAGGATTTTGCCCGGCATAGAGCCGATATAGGTACGGCGGTGGCCGCGGATTTCGCTTTCATCACGCACGCCGCCTAATGCCATACGCACATATTGACGGCCTGTGGCTTTGGCAATTGATTCGCCCAAGGAAGTTTTACCCACCCCCGGAGGGCCGACCAAACACAAAATCGGGCCTTTGAGCTTGTCCATACGTTTTTGAACGGCCAAATATTCCAAAATACGTTCTTTGACTTTTTCCAAACCATAGTGGTCGGCATTCAAAATCAAATCAGCTTTGGCAATATCTTTGCTGACACGGGATTTTTTCTTCCATGGCAGCTCGAGCAAAGTATCGATGTAGTTGCGCACGACGGTAGATTCCGCAGACATCGGCGGCATCATTTTCAGTTTTTTCAATTCAGACAGACATTTTTCTTCAGCCTCTTTGCTCATGCCTGCTTCTTTGATTTTTGCTTCCAACGCGTCCAGCTCGCCGCGCTCGTCTTCTTCGCCCAATTCTTTCTGAATCGCTTTCACTTGCTCATTCAAGTAATACTCGCGTTGGGATTTTTCCATTTGACGTTTTACACGGCCACGGATGCGTTTCTCAACCTGCATGATGTCGAGTTCGGCTTCCAACTGAGCCAGCAGAAATTCCAAACGCTCAACAATGCCGGCAGTCTCCAGCACATATTGACGCTGCTCCAATTTCAGCTGCAAATGCGCGGCAATCGTATCGGCAAGACGGCTGTTGTCATCGATACTGCTGATGGTACTGATGACTTCGGCAGGGATTTTTTTGTTCAATTTCGCATATTGCTCAAATTGAGTCAGCAAGGTACGGCGCAAGGCCTCAATTTCGGGATTGTCCTTGTCGCTGTTTTCATCAATCGCCTCAACATGGGACAAAAACAATCCGCCTGTTTCGTCAACCGTCAACGCGCGCGCACGACGGATACCTTCTACCAACACTTTCACGGTGCCGTCGGGCAGCTTCAAAACCTGCAAAACTTGGGCAACCGTACCGGTTTGGTGCAAATCTTCAGCTTTAGGGTCTTCTGTATTAGGGTCAAGCTGGGCCAACAGGAAAACCGGATCATCATTAGCCATTGCCGCCTCAAGGGCTGCAATCGATTTAGGACGACCGACGAACAGCGGCAATACCATATGCGGATACACCACGACATCGCGTAAAGGCAAAGTAGCCAGCGCACTGTATTCCTCGAAATATTTGTCTTTTGTCGGCATAGTTAATAATCTCAATCATTGTTAAATCAGAATGTAGCTCAAAATTGGGCTGAAGCGCTCCATTTCAAGACTTGAAAACAGCTTATCCGCACCTATTTTCGAAAACATCATTTTTAATAGCCCGATATGGACGTTTACGATAAAATATATCGGATTTTGGGCCGTCTGAAAACTTTTCAGACGGCCCTGGCAAACCAAACAAGGTAGTAAACCATGACAGACTCAACCGAAAAAAAATCATTAATTGAATTCCCTTGCACCTTTCCTGTAAAAGTCATGGGCGCGGTTCATCCGGAATTTGAATCCGCCATCTTGGAAACCGTGCGCAAACATGCTCCCGATACCGAGCCGCACCACATCACTACGCGCCCAAGCAGCAAAGGCAACTATACCGGCGCGACTGTCCATGTAAATGTTGAAAATCAAGAGCAGTTGGACAATATCTACCGCGACCTGACTTCCCACGAATTGGTTAAAGTGGTGTTGTAATGAAAATCGTGCACAAAGGCTTGGTCGATTACCTGCCGACTTTCGAAGCCATGAAGGCATTCAATGCCTCGCGTGACGAAAATACCGAAGACGAATTATGGGTGGTCGAACATCCGCCCGTATTTACCCAAGGCTTGGCCGGCAAACCCGAACACCTCCTCATCCGCGATGATATACCCGTTGTCCAAATTGACAGAGGCGGTCAAATTACTTATCACGGCCCCGGCCAATTAGTCGTCTATACGATGATCAATTTCAAACGCCGTAAGACCAGCGTCCGCCATATCGTTTCCGCACTTGAAAACAGCATCATCGCCACTTTGGCAGAATACGGCATCGAGGCAGCCGCCGATCCCAAACGCCCCGGCGTTTATGTCGGCGAGCGTAAAATTGCTTCCCTCGGCCTGCGTATCAAAGACGGCTCCGTTTACCACGGTTTGGCGCTTAACGTGAACATGGATTTAAGCCCGTTTACCCACATCAACCCCTGTGGTTATGCCGGTATGGAAATGACCCAAATTGCCGACTATGTCTCTCCGGCACCCAGTTTGGCAGAAGTTGCAGACAAGCTGACCAAGTATTTACAAAAAGAGCTGGCATAAGGCCGTCTGAAAAAATCCAGTCACACTGCCATCTTTTAACCGCCCTCTGAACTCACAAGCCCTTAGGCCATAAAGGCCGCAATAAGCTTTTCGGACGGCCTTTATAACGACAGAAAGAACACATCACCATGAGTGAAGAAGTAAAAAACGACCCCAAACGCGGCATCAAACTGAAAGGTGCAGACAAAACTGCACGCATTCCGATTAAAGTGGTTCCATTGGAACAAAAATTGAAAAAGCCCGAATGGATCCGCGCCAAATTGCCGGGCAAGAAATTCTTTGAAATCAAAAACATTCTTCGCGAACAAAAAATGCATACCGTGTGCGAAGAAGCATCTTGTCCCAATATCAGCGAATGCTTTACCAAGGGTACGGCCACATTCATGATTATGGGCGATATTTGTACCCGCCGCTGCCCATTCTGCGACGTTGGCCACGGCCGCCCGAATATGCTGGATCCTGATGAGCCTAAGCACTTGGCCGAATCCGTCAAAGCCATGAACCTGCGCTATGTCGTCATTACATCTGTCGACCGCGACGATTTGCGCGATGGCGGCGCACAACACTTCGCCGACTGCATCAAAGCCATCCGCGAAACCAGCCCGAATACCAAAATCGAAATCCTTGTTCCTGATTTCCGCGGCCGTCTGGACATAGCACTGGAAATCTTGGCAGAAACACCGCCTGACGTAATGAACCACAACTTGGAAACCCATCCAAGCCTGTATAAAAAAGCCCGTCCGGGTGCCAACTACCAACATTCCCTCGAGCTTTTGCGTCGCTACAAAGAAATGATGCCCCATATCCCGACCAAATCCGGCATCATGGTCGGCTTGGGCGAAACAGACGAGGACGTGCGCGAAATCATGCGCGATATGCGTGCCAACAATATCGAGATGATTACCATCGGCCAATATCTGCAACCTTCAGACGGCCACCTGCCCGTCTTGCGCTATGTAACGCCCGACCAATTCAAAGTTTTTGAAAAAGAAGCATACGAATTGGGCTTTACCAATGCCGCCATCGGCGCAATGGTCCGCTCCAGCTACCACGCAGACGAACAAGCAGCCGAAGCATTGCGTGAAACCCACGGCGGTTGCAGCCACCACTGATGGTTTAAATCATATAAGGCCGTCTGAAAAATCAGAAGACTGTTTTTTTCAGACGGCCTGAGACCTTTGCAAAATTCCTTTCCTTCCGACAGCCGAGATCCAAACAAAGATTTTCGGCTGTTTTTGTTTCAAATATGCACTGCTTCTACTCAAATCCCCCCTTAATCCCCCTTGGATACCTGATTAATCAGGCATCCGGGCCGCCTTTTAGGCGGCAACAGGCACGTTTAGCCTGTTGGCGGCTTTCAACAGGTTCAAACACATCGCCTTCAGATGGCTTTGCGCACTCACTTTGATCAGCCCGAAATAGGCTGCCCGCGCATAGCGGAATTTACGGTGCAGCGTACCGAAGCTTTGTTCGACCACATAACGGGTCTTCGACAAATATCGGTTACGTTTGGTTTGCGCTTCCGTCAGCGGACGGTTGCGGTGGGCTTTGCGCATAATGCCGTCCTGTAACCGATGCTCTTCCAGATGTTGCCGGTTTTCCTCACTGTCATAGCCTTTATCGGCATAGACGGTCGTACCTTTGGGCAGACCTTCCAACAAAGGCGACAGGTGTTTGCACTCATGGGCATTGGCGGGGGTGATGTGCAGTTTCTCGATATAGCCTTCCGCATCGGTACGGGTATGTTGTTTGTAACCGAGTTTGTAGAGGCCGTTTTTCTTTATCCAACGGGCATCGCTGTCTTTACTCGGTGTGGCTTGGCCGCTGACTTGTCCTTCCTCGTCGACTTCTATGGCCTGGCGCTGTTTGCTGCCGGCGGTCTGAATAATAGTGGCATCAACGACGGCGGCGGATGCTTTCTCTATTTTTAGGCCTTTTTCGGTCAGTTGGCGGTTGATCAGTTCCAGTAGTTCGGACAGGGTGTTGTCTTGCGCCAGCCAGTTGCGGTAGCGGCATAAGGTGCTGTAATCGGGGATGCTCAGTTCGTCAAAACGGCAAAACAGGTTGAAATCGATGCGGGTGATGAGGCTGTGTTCGAGTTCGGGATCGGAGAGGCTGTGCCATTGTCCGAGCAGGACGGCTTTGAACATGGACAACAGGGGATAGGCGGGACGGCCGCGGTGGTCTCGGAGGTAACGGATTTTTTGACGATTCAGGTATTGTTCGATCGGTTGCCAATCAATCACCTGATCCAACTTCAATAGCGGGAAGCGGTCGATGTGTTTGGCAATCATGGCTTGTGCGGTTTGCTGGAAGAAGGTACTCATGAAAAATCCCCTAAATGTCTTTGTGGGAATTTAGGGGATTTTGAGGAATTTTGCAAAGGTCTCGGCCTTTGTTTGATCATAACTTACTATACAAAATTTTTTAGATTTTCAAAGTATAAACCTTAGTTGGGCTCTATTAAGCCAATCTTAAGTAATACAGAAAAGCGGCAAAACAGGATAAACACTGTTTGCCGCTTTTTAATTTATTTCTTTATTTTACTTCTTCAACAATTTTGCCGCTTCAATCGCATAGTAAGTCAAAATACCATCAGCGCCGGCACGTTTGAATGCCAATAGGCTTTCCAAAATGGTTTTCTCACCATCCAACCAGCCGTTTTGAATGGCAGCCTGAAGCATGGCATATTCACCGGAAACTTGGTAAGCATAAGTCGGTACGCCAAACTCGTCTTTGACTCGGCGGACGACATCCAGATACGGCAAACCCGGTTTTACCATGACCATATCTGCACCCTCTTGAATATCCAATGCGACTTCGTGCAAGGCTTCGTTAGTGTTTGCAGGGTCCATTTGGTAGGTTTTCTTGTCTGCCTTACCCAAATTGCCGGAGCTGCCGACAGCATCGCGGAACGGGCCGTAGAATGCTGAAGCATATTTTGCCGAATACGCCATAATGCGTGTATGGATATGTCCGGCATCTTCCAAGGCTTCACGGATGGCAAGAATACGTCCGTCCATCATGTCTGATGGGGCAATGACTTGTGCGCCTGCATCGGCATGACACAAAGCCTGTTTTACCAAAACTTCAATGGTTTCATCGTTGAGGACATAGCCATTTTCATCGGTTAAACCGTCTTGGCCGTGAATGGTATAGGGGTCCAAGGCAACGTCGGTCATAATCCCCAGCTCTGGGAATTTCTCGCGCAGGGTTCGCACTACTGTCGGTACCAAGCCTTCCGGGTTATAAGCCTCCTCCGCAAATTCGGTTTTGTTTTGCGTTACCACGGGAAACAAAGCCAGCATAGGAATACCGAGATTCAGTGCTTCTTCAGCGGTAAACAACAATTTATCCAAACTTTGGCGTTTGACGCCGGGCATAGACGGCACTGCCTCTTCCTGGTTCTGACCTTCCAATACAAAAACCGGATAGATTAAATCATCTGCCGTCAAAGTATGCTCGCGCATCAGACGGCGTGAAAAATCGTCTTTACGCATACGGCGCATACGGGTGTTTGAGACATAACGCGGAGGGAAATTCATAACAATTGCCTTTCAATAATGAAGTCTTAAAATCAGTCTTCGACTTGACGTATGGCTTTGACCGAACGTTTGATTTCGCTGAGCGTACCGGTTTTATAACTATTACGTTCCTGCTCGGTCATACCGTTTTGATCCAATTTGGCGATATTTTTCAATGCTTCGGCATATTGGCCGTCTGAAAGTTTTTCCTGTTTGATGTGCCAACGGTTGTTCACTTCGGAAGCCGTCCACAAGCCTACTTTGTTGTAATAGAACAAAATGCTTGCCGCCAGCGTCTTCATATCGCTGTCGGGTTTGGCACTGCCGATACTGCGGCCAATACGGTTGTTACGTTGATCGACTGCCTGGTCGGCAAGGTAGCGGCTGAAGTAGTCGTCTTTACCTTCTCGCAACTCCATATCCGTCAGACGCGCATTACCTGCTTTTTCGGCAATAATGCTGTCGAATTTAGAAGCAATCGCCGCCTGCCATAATGCTTGGCGTACGGCATTGACCTGTGTTCCCCTGCTGTCGCCGTTTGCTTTGTCATCCAAACCTGTACGCTCGGCAAAGCGTGTGGCATTACTGGTCATATTGATTAAGCCTTCATCCTCCATCCCGATGACTTGGGCGGCTACGGGATGGTTAAGTGCAAATTGTGCCATTTTACTGCGGCGGCTTTGATCTTCCTGATACGATTGGCAACCGGACAATACCAGCATGCCGAGAACGGCGCATTGAATGTGTTTTTTAATATGTTTCATGATGTAACTATCGATATTATTGTGTGAGTTCAACTTATTGTTTAACATAGAAACGCCCGTAAGCGCAAAATAATTCCCATACGGCCAAATCGGCGCATGAATGGCTATTTTATAATAAAAATAAGGCCGTCTGAAAATTTTCAGACGGCATAAGTATTTTTAACCTACAAAGCTTCGAATTTGCGGCCAATAAAACAGACAGGCTATCGAGCAAATAGCAATACTGATACCGGCTGCATTAATGCTGCTGATTTTTTCTTTAAACATTGCCGCACCAATCAGCGTACCCAAAACAATTACGCCGATGTTCATACCGGCAAACACCAAGGTCGGATTATCCTTCATGATTTGGTGTGCCGAGATGTAGGTAACAATATTCAAAAAATTCAGGCAACCCAAAATCATACCACCCACTATACCCTCTTTGGTCCATTTGCTTCCTTTGGCAAACAGGTAGCCAAACATCAAGATACCGGCCAAACAAAATGCTACCAGCAAATTACCGGCAAACGCGGTACCGCTTTTCGCCACTTGTTTGAACAGAATATCAATGATGCCGTAGCCACACCAAACGCCCAAAAGCAGCATCACTTGCGTGCCGAAACCGCCGGATTTCTTACCGCCATCGTTTTTCCAAAGCAAGAAAAACAATGCTGTAAATGCCAATACCAAACCAATCAGACGGCCTTCGGTCAGTTGTTCATGAAAAAGCGTGAATGAAGCGATAATGGGCAAAAACAGCGATAAGCGCTGTGCCGCATCCGATTTGACGATACCTGCCGCATCTACGGATTTGCCCATAATGACAAACACGGTTGGCAGCAATATGCCCAAGGCCGCAAAAAGCCACCAAGTCGGCAAAAATACCTGCGGATTGCTCAAATCGGGTTTTAACACCAGCATGGTCAAAGTGACGGCAACGATGTAGTTCACCGCCACCGCCTGCTCAATATTGATTTTTTGCTTGCGCGCCACTTTCAGCAATACGGAAACCAACACACTGCAAACGATACTTGCCAATAAATATGCCATGCTTTAGAACCATCCTTGAGTAGGCACAGGCTTATCTTCATTCAGTTTAATCAGTCCGATGACTACACGGTAAATAAACCAAATGGCAGTCACCAACAGAATCAGCCAACCAATTAAGATAAGTGTAGTAAAAGTTCCCAAAACCGTACCCACCAAAGACACCCAAAATGTCTTAATCAAATAATCGATATGGCTGGCGTAAATGGTACCTTGAGCCTCATCGCGTTTAACATACGCCATAATCACACCGACAACGGGGGTAAACAAAATCAACAAGCCCACAGCGTATGTAACATAAGCGATAAAAACATAGTTTTTCACGTCAGAGCTGGGCGTGTTGACCACATTTGTCGCCATATCAGTGAAGTTGTTGGTATTGGTTTCCTGACGCTCGTACTGCATAGCCGCATCATAAGCCAAACGTTTTTCCGGATGAGACAATACTTCAAACGCCTGCCCGATGGCTTTAAACCGCTCCGCATCTTTCTGAATATCCGGATTGGCCACCAATTTTCCATAAGCCTCGCGGATAACGTTGATATCAGCATCCTGAGACACACCCAAGATTTCGTATAAATTTAATTGTTCCATCTTTATTCCTATCCTTTATGCATCCACTGCAACATGAACATCTTGCGGATTGAGCGTACGCAGGTTTTCAGGTTTCATGCCCACGATAAACCCGCGTTTGCCGCCATTGATAAAAATCTCGTCCAAAGCCCAAATACTTTCTTCCACATAAACCGGCAACGCGGTTTTCATACCGAACGGCGATGTCCCACCGACCAAATAGCCCGTCCATTTCGCCGCCTGATCCGCCGTTGCCGGCTCGATGTGTTTCAAGCCCAGTTCGCGTGCCAGATTGCGGGTGGAAATATGTTTGTCGCCGTGCATTAACACAACCAAGCCTTTTTTGTGTTCATCCTGCAGGACGATTGTTTTGATGACTTGATGCTCAGGTTTGCCCGTACATTCGGCAAAACGCGCCGTACCGCCATGTTCTTCATACGCATAAACATAAGGGACAAAATCGATTTTCTTACTGCGTAAAAAGCGCACTGCCTGCGTAACCGGATATTCTGCTTTACTCATGGTTGTTTTGCGCCACCCTTTTCTGACGGCCCCTCTTAAATGTGGAACGTAAACAACTGCAATGTTACCATACCTTCTTTTTGAAATCAGGAGACAACATGGACATCCGCTATCTTGGCACAAGCAAACGCTATTCGGAAGCCGTCGTGGCCAACGGCTTGGTTTTCCTCTCCGGCATGGTTCCCGAAAATCCTGAAGCCGATACCAAAGCGCAAACTGAAAATGTTTTGGCACAAATCGATTCATGGCTCGCCCAATGCCAATCCGACAAAGCCCACATTTTAGAAGCCACCATCTATCTGCCCGATATGAACGACTACGCCGCCATGAACGAAGCCTGGGACGCATGGACAGCGCCCGAACGCGCCCCGGCCCGCGCCTGCGTGGAAGCAAAACTGGCCTCACCCGACTGGAAGGTTGAAATCAAAATTACCGCCCTTCAAATCAAATAAAGCGCAAATATCAGGCCGTCTGAAAATGCCGCATTGACCAAGCAAGCGCAGTTTTTCAGACGGCCTTTATTCTTTTGCGGTACAATACCGCCCTTAAATTTTTCTATTATTTCAAAGCACAAACAGCCATGTCCAAAAAAACCAAGCAAGAATTAGAAAACAACAAACTCAGCAAACGCCTGCGCCACGCCGTCGGCGACGCGATTAACGATTTCAACATGATTGAGCCGGGCGACAAAATCATGGTCTGCCTCTCCGGCGGCAAAGACAGCTACGCCCTGTTAGACATTCTGCGCCAGCTTCAAGCCAGCGCGCCGATTGATTTCGAGCTGGTTGCCGTCAATCTTGACCAAAAGCAGCCGGGTTTCCCCGAAGAAGTATTGCCGACCTATCTCGAAAGCATCGGCGTGCCGTACAAAATCGTCGAAGAAGACACCTACTCCACCGTTAAACGCGTGTTGGACGAAGGCAAAACGACTTGTTCGCTGTGCAGCCGCCTGCGCCGCGGTATCCTCTACCGCACTGCAAAAGAATTGGGCTGCACCAAAATCGCCTTGGGACACCACCGCGACGACATCCTTGCCACCATGTTCCTGAATATGTTTTACGGCGGCAAACTCAAAGCCATGCCGCCCAAACTGGTCAGCGACAACGGCGAACACATCGTCATCCGTCCTCTCGCATATGTCAAAGAGAAGGACTTGATCAAATATGCCGAGCTGAAACAATTTCCGATTATCCCGTGCAACCTCTGCGGCTCGCAGCCCAACCTGCAACGCCAAGTCATCGGCGATATGCTGCGCGATTGGGACAAACGCTTCCCCGGCCGTATCGAATCGATGTTCTCCGCCCTGCAAAACGTCGTTCCATCGCATTTGGCCGATACCGAACTCTTCGACTTTGTCGGCTTGGAACGCGGTCAAAACCTGAAACATGGTGGCGACTTGGCGTTTGACAGCGAAAAAATGCCGGAACGTTTCTCCGACGGCAGCGAAGAAGACGAAAGCGAAATCAAAATCGAGCCGCAAAAAGCCGAACGCAAAGTCATCAATATTCTGGCAAACAAACCTAAAACCTGCGGTTTATAATTCCATTTAATATTCAGACGGCCTTTCGGTAGCTATTTACCGAAAGGCCGTCTGAATATTCAAATTTGAAATTTTTTCTATTCTTTTTTATCTATTCTTTCCCTGACAAACCGTGCAGCAGCAATCCCAATACGTCTTGCGGCAGCTTTTGCGGCGCAGCGGCATAAAGCGCGGCTAGTTGCGGGTGGCGCATCAATATATCCGCCTGTCGGATGAACAGGTCGATGAGTTCCACCGGCAAATCGGGCTGAATCAGGCGGCGTTGTTGCAGAGTGTGGAAGAAACCGCGCATAAAGGCGTATTTTTCTTCGTTCAATTCGTGGAAAAACCGCTCCAGCTCCAAATCGGTATTCTCTTCAATGTCGCGCAGGAAGGCGGCGGAATAAAGTTCTTCAAACGATTGTTTTTGCAGGGAAAACACAGCCTCAGCGGCTTCGCGCAGGCTGCATTGCCGTGCAAGCAGCGCCTCAAATTCGGCACGGACGCGGTTCTTCTGCTCGGTAACAATTTCCTGCAAGAGCGCGTTTTTGCCGCTGTAATGCTTGTAAAAGGTAACGCGGCTGACGGCGGCCTCGGTGCAGATGCCGCCCACGGATACGGCGGAAAAGCCGTGTTCGCGGAACAGGCGGCGGGCGGTGTCGGCGATGGTTTGTTGTTTGCTGGCGGTCATGACGGTAGAAAGGTTTTGATTTTGTTCATAAAGGGTTTTCATTAAAGTTATCCGCAAGTCGGATACTCATCATATAGTGGATTAACTTTAAACCAGTACGGCGTTGCCTCACCTTAGCTCAAAGAGAACGATTCTCTAAGGTGCTGAAGCACCAAGTGAATCGGTTCCGTACTATCTGTACTGTCTGCGGCTTCGTCGCCTTGTCCTGATTTTTGTTAATCCACTATATTTCCCCACGGCTGCAATGGCAATACGGCGGGGTTTCAGACGGCCTCTTTCCTTATCCTCCGCTCTGCCCTACGGATGAGAGCTATCGGAAGCTTAGCAGGCCAAATTCATGAAGATTACAGAATCTCCCTCCTCCAACCTTCTCCTGTCAAATAGGAGAGGGATTTTTTGGACGATTCACAAGATAAGGGGGGAAGTAAAGTGAATGATAAACACTTGCATTCCGGTTTCTTATTTCTTATACTTTACATTAATAGTTTGTTTTATGTAAATGTGTAAACACAAATATTTGCATAATGAAGGAACAATTGGATTGCCTGATGTTCAATCCGCCCCGACCTATGCCGTCTGAAAGGATAAAGAAATGCAGAAACCCGCCCTCCGCCGCCTGCCGCTACTGCTTGCCGCCGCCTTTGCTTCCGAATGGATTTATGCCGCTGATGCGGCGCAAGACGCGGAACAAGTGCAGTTGGAAGAAGTCGTCGTCACCGGAGAACGCACCAACCGCAGCGGCTTTGAAACCGCCACGTCCAACCGCGTTTTCACCACGCCGAACATTGACCGCAGCGGCCACAACCTTTCCGCAACCGACCTGCTCAAACAGACCGTGAACACAGTGGACTTGGGCAGCGGCAACGATTTGCCGACCGTGCGCGGCGTGGACGGCTCCGGTCCCGCCGTCGGTGCGGTGGCGTTTTTCGCAGGTACGCGGCCGCGCCTGAACCTGTCCATAGACGGCCGCTCCGCCACTTACAACGAATACGCCTTCGGCACGCAGTCGCTGTGGGACATGCAGCAGGTGGAAGTCTTGCGCGGGCCGCAAAGCCATGTGCGTGGGCAGAACGCGGTGGCGGGCGCGGTGGTGATGCGTTCCAAAGATCCGACCGACGAATGGGAAGGCGCGCTGCGCTTGGGTTTGGGCAATCAGAAAACGCGCAACATCGCCGGCGTAGTGTCCGGCCCGATTGTGAAAAACAACCTTGCCTTCAGATTGAGCGCGGAGCGGCAGCAGCGCGAAAGTTACGAGCCATTCGTGTCCTATGAGCCGACCGGCAACCCGCGCCGCGTGGAAAACACCAACGTGCGCTTCAAACTTCTGCTCACGCCCGAAAACCATCCCGATTTTTACAGCCGCCTGACGCTGAACCACATCCGTTCGCGTGCGCCGCAAAACGAAATTATGGGCAACACCGCCAGCCGCCGTTTTTTAAAAGAAAAGCCCGTGTTCGTAACCGGCTCGACATCGAGCATCTGGGACGTATCGTGGCAGCTTAACGACTATCTGAAACTGGAAAACAAACTGGTTTACGGCCGCTACCACAACGAGCGGCTGCACCTGCCGATGACCGTCAGCCCGCAAGGCGTGCCCGCAGAACTCAAAGGCCGCGAACTGCAATGGGAGCCGGTATTGCATTTTTCCAACAAAGGCCGTCTGAAAGGCCTTGCCGGACTGCACTACTTCCGCAGCAAACAAGACGAATGGGTAGATATCCGCAGCGTCGGCGGCTGCAACACCTTTGACGACCGCAACAGCGTACGCGCCCTGTTTGCCGAAACCACATACAGCCCCGGCGAAAAATGGGACATCACAGCCGCCGCCCGCATTGAAAAAGAAACGCACAAACGAAGCGGCGGCAGCGGCGCGCTGCACCTCGATTTAGACAAAGGCCAGACCGTCTTCCTGCCCAAAATCGACATCGCCTTCAAACCCACCGACCAATGGGTCAGCGGTATCAAAGCCGCGCGCGGCTACAACCCCGGCGGCGCGGGCATCACCTTCGGCCGCCCCGTCGTAACCTACACCTATGAACCCGAATATGTGAACAACTACGAGTGGTACACCCGCTGGCGTAGCGCAGACCGCCGCCTGCAACTCTCCGGCAACCTGTTCCTGAACCACTACCGCGACATGCAGCTCCCCTTCTATCTCGGCACCAACTCCGTCGTCATCCGCAACGCCAAAAAAGTCCACACCTACGGCGCGGAACTCGCCGCCGACTGGCAGGCGACCGACAGCCTGAAACTCACCACCGGACTGGGGCTGCTCAACACCAAAATCAAAAGCTATCCCGACAGCGGCATCGAAGGCAACAAACTCGGCCGCGCGCCCAAATACACCGCTAACATCGGCGTGAAATACCTGAACGACAAAGGCTGGGAAGCCGGCGGCGACGTGCGCTTCTACGGCGGCTACTACTCCGCCGCCGATAATGCCGAATCAGGCAAAATCGGCGCATACAACCAAGTCAACCTCTACACCGCCTACAACTTCAAACAAGGCCGCGTCTCGCTCTATGCCAACAACGTATTCAACCGCCGCCGACCCATATTCATTTCCAGCGCCGACCGTCAAGACGCACTCTACCAACGCCCCAGAAGCGTAGGTTTGAGCGCGGAATGGAAGTTTTAGACGAAGCTGAAATGATGGAGACCGTCTGAAAAAACATAGGTCGGACATTTATGCCCGACCTACCGTTTATTCCCCAAAACACCCAAAGGAGCCCCATGCACTACTTCACCCCTGCCAAAACCCTGCCCGAAGGCACCATCTACCTGACCGACCTGACCCACGTTGCCGACTTCGCCGACTGGCTGGCCGAATTCGAAACCCTGTTAAACCAAAACCGCCGCTTCGCCACCGTCTGCACCCCGATGCGGCGGCAGGTAAGCGATGAACAGCGCATTGCCGACCGCAAAACTTACATCGAATGGATAAAGGCACATCGGCCGCAACTGTCCGAACGCTGCGCCGCCATGCTCCTTATCGAACCCGACGCGGCGCAACTGGCGTTCTTCCGCGAACAATCTTCCAAACTCGGCCCTGCATTGGGCGTGAACTACATCGTCGAAGCAGATGAAACAACCGCCCTGCTTCGCGCAGAAGAAGCATTGAAGGCCGTCTGAAAAGATACTAAACCTATTTAAATACAAATCAAGTATTGCCACCCAATATGTTCAGACGGCCTTGTCCCTTTATTTGCCTCATCTTCAAAAGAATCATGTGATGTCCGACAATCAGACTTCCCCAAACTCACGCGACTGGCTGCTGCTTATCGGCGGCAGCACTTACAAATTCACGCTGACTGGTTTTTATCTGGTCGCGCTGGTGGCTATTTTGAAAAACCACGGTTACAGCCTGAACCAACTGAGCTGGATACATTTAATCGGCGGAATCGAAGCGGCGAAAGTGTTGTTTGCCGCGCTGATGGAGCGGCGGCCGGCGGGGCGGTTCGGACGGTTTCGCGGCTGGCTGCTGGCGGCGACGCTGGGGCTTTCGGCAGTATTCGGAATGATGGCCTGCACCGACATCACGCAGAACTTCCCGCTGCTTCTGGCCTGCTGCGTTTTGCTCTCGGCCATGTCGGCAGTGTACGGCTGCGCGATGCTGGGTTTGTCGTGCATCGTCCTGCCACACCGCGAACGCGGCTTCGGCGGCGTGATTCAGACGATGGCGGCGCGCGGCGGCAAGATGATCGGCGGCGCGCTGGTGTTGTGGCTGTATCAGGAATACGGACAGATGGCGGCGGCCGGCTTTATGCTGACGTTCAGCCTGCTGATGCTGCTGCAACTCTTGTACTACCGCGAGCCGGAAAGTCCGATGGCGCAAGGCGGTTTGACGGCGTTGGCGGCGCGGCTGGTCTCCTTTTGGCGGCGGCCTGAAACGGGCTGGCGGTGGCTGGTTTTGCTGTTTGCCGTTGCCGCACCATATGCATTTATGGCGGCAACTTTTGTACCCAAGCTGGCGGATTTGGGCTTCACTCCGAAACAGACAGGCGGAATTTTGGCGGTAGGTATTCCTGTTGCCTGCCTGATTGTGACGCCGCTGTCGGGCTGGTTTTCGCGCAATTATCCGCGCCGCAAACTCGTGTTCCTGCTCTACGCGCTGCAACTGCCGCTTTTAGCGTCCATGACCGCCATCGACGCGCTCACCCACATCCATCCTTGGCTGCCATCCGTGCAAATCATCGCCCTGAGCCTGAGCTACACGCTGCTGCTGCCGGTGATACTGGCGTTGGTGATAGATAAATCCGACCGAGCCACCGCCGCACTCGACAGCAGCCTGCAATTTTCCGTCGTCCTGCTCGGCAGTTACGCGGCCGGTTTCGCCGCCCTACGGCTGGCAAAGGCGGTCGGCTATACAGATGCGTATTGGGTTGCAGTGTACTTGGCCGTATTGGTAGGCCTGCTTTTATATTTGAATAGAAATTTATTCAATCATTCAGAATGTGACTCACAATAATTCGCTCAGATATTTATCCATCGATTTTAATTGAGTGCGCCTCCGGATAATTTTTCATTTTATTGCACAATCCCTCATGAAAATATAACAAAACGTGCCCATAATACTGCCGTTATTACACTCTTACATTCAAAAGGAACCTCATGACTGCTGTTCTCATCGTTCTCGGCTTGATTGCCATTGTCGTCGGCATCTTAGGCACGATTTACCCTGCCTTGCCCGGATTGGGTTTGATGTTTGGTGGCGCATGGTTGTTGGGTTATGCCGGCGATTATCAAGTGTTTGGCTCGGGTACGCTGACCTTTTTGGCCATCGTTGCCGTATTTGGTACTGCAATGGACTATGTGGCGGGGGCATTGGGTGCAAAATATACCGGCGCAAGTAAAACCGCGGTTTGGGGCGCGTTTATCGGCGGCATTGTCGGCGCATTCTTCTCTATTCCCGGCTTGTTGCTCGGCCCGTTGACTGGCGCGGCTATCGGCGAATTTATCGCACGCAAAGACACTTGGCAGGCAGGCAAAGTCGGTATCGGTACGTTTATCGGCTTTATCATTGGCACCGTGGCCAAAATCGGCTGCGCATTAACCATTGCGTTAACCATCCTGTTTGTTTGGTTAGCCTCATTCTTCTAAACAAAAAACATTAAAGGCCGTCTGAATTTCAAACATTCAGACGGCCTTTTCATTTCATTGTTTATTTGCCGCAGCAGGCTTTGTACTTTTTACCGCTGCCACACGGGCAAGGATCGTTGCGGCCCACTTTTTCGCCTTCGCGGCGTACGGTTTGCGGTTTATTGATGATGGCCTGCCAATACCAGTAAATATCCAGCAGGACATGCGGCAAATCAGATTCCAACTGGGTCAGCTCTTTTTCATTCAGATGCAAAATGACTTCGCCATTTTCCTCATTGTCATAAATACCGCCCAAAGCCATAATCGGGTAGAACAAATCTTCAAACTCTTCCTGATCGACTGCTTCAAACCAATCGGTAGGCACAATATCCAGTGCGTAAAGATAAGCATTACACCATGTGTAGAAATCCGGATTGCCGGCTTCATCTTCATAAAACCACAAATCAGGCAGGATTTTCTCATTGAGCTTCATGCGCATATCGGCGGCCATTGCCATGACCAAACGCTCGATTTCGGTACGCTCTTTGGCATCAAACAAAGATTCTTCACCCAAAATCTCAGGCAGCCAGTTGGTCGGATTCAAAGCATCCGGACCGCTCAATAAAGCCATCATAAAACCTTGAACTTCATCACAACGCATGGTGTTGTGGGCTTCGGATTTGGCATCCAGCAATTCCATCAATCGGCTGCGTGCCGCTTCATCAAAAGTCAGTATTTGCATTTTCGTTCCTTAAAATAAAATCGTATTATGGTTTTCAGACGGCCTGGGCATGGATACGTTGCCGCATTTGTTCAAACAGACAAACCGTTGCCGCCATCGCGACATTCAAGGATTCGGTTTGCCCCAACATGGGGATTTTGACACAGGCTTCAGCCTTCTCTTTTATTCGTTCACTCACGCCGCTGCCTTCATTGCCAAATACCCAAGCGCAGGGTTGACTGAGGTCCATTTCATACAACCCGATATTGCGGCCACCCAAAGCTGTTGCCCAAATTGGATGCTGATACTTTTCCATCCAAGCGGATAATTCCACTCGGCTGAAAATAGACAGCAAAAAATGTGCACCCATCCCCGCTCGCAACACTTTGGGCGACCAGATATCCACGGAATCATTGCTGCACACAATTTGCCTGACCCCTGCCGCCGCCGCGCTGCGCAAAATTGTGCCTGCATTGCCGGGGTCTTGTACCCGCTCCAATACCACGCAATCGCCGTTTGAAGGCAAGCCAGTTTGCTTCGGAATATCAATCCAAGTCATCACATCATCGGCATCGGTCAGACTGGTGATTTTAGACAGTGCTTCGTTACCAACCCATGTAATCAGCCCTTCGTCCAACTGCGCCGTAATTTCTTGAATTTCAGAATGTTGCTGTTTCTTTTCAGGCAGGTAAACCTGTTTGGGCGTACCGCCGCTTTGCAAATAAGTTTGCAGCAGATGTACGCCTTCCAATACGGTTTCACCGCTTTCGCGCCTTGCTTTGGCCTGCGTCAAAAGACGGAATAAATGTTTGAGCTGTTCGTTTTGAGCAGAGGTAATCAGTTTCATGGAGCGCATTATAACTGTTTTGACTTCTTTGAAGCTATGCTTTCAGACGGCCTGACGGTTTTGCTACGAAAATAAAAAACCCTTGCAATAAAGCAAGGGTTTTGCATGATTTCATTTTTTACTGCACAACAGTCTGCTGCTCATTTTTTTGCTCTGTGCGAACAGTAGGACGGTTTTCAATTTTGCCGTCTTTTGCTGCATTTGGCACAACAGTCTCGCCAGGCTCGGAAGCTGCTTTATCAACAGGCGTACCGCTTACCGGAATGATATTTTGAGCAGGCTGAACATTAGACTTCTCTGCAACCGGCATAGACTCACGAGAAGTTTGCGGTGCAAATTGCCATGCCGTCACAGCAATGGCACACACACTGGCAGCGGCTGCAAAAAATTTAAAGAAGCCGTTATTGGCCGCTTCGCGATGAGTATATTTTTTCTGCTTGCCGGCAATCTCAGCTTGAGGCACTGTAAATGCTTTGCTTTGCATGGTTTCATCAGCCACCTTCGCAGCCGCACCCTGACGGATACAGTCGCCGATAATGTGGTACTCATGCCAAGCGCGCAATGCTTCCTCGTCTGCCAATACGGCATCCAGCATCTCATCAGTCAATGCTTCACCGTCCATCAATGCGGACACATACTCCAATGCTTTATTTGTTTTATCGTTCATTTTTATTACCACCTTTGATCTTCAGAAGTATCCAACAGCGGCCGCAAATCTTTTGCAATCAGTTCACGCGCTCTGAAAATACGCGAACGTACTGTACCTATCGGACAATCCACTACCCGAGCTATTTCTTCGTAAGACAAGCCGTCCATTTCCCTAAGCGTAATGGCTTGACGCATATCGTCTGGCAGTTGCGCAATGCTTGCCTCGACGGTCTGCAAGATTTCCCGATTCATCATCTCAGCTTCCGGCGTATGATAATCCGCAATCTGATCGGTTAAATCGAGAACATCTCCTTCCTCATTGGCTGCTTCCGAACTGACAAAAAACTGACGACCCGAAGTGGTCAGGAAATTCTTTGCCGTATTGATGCCGATACGGTACAGCCATGTATAAAATGCACTCTCACCTCGAAAATTAACCAGCGCACGATAAGCCCTAATCATTGCCTCTTGGGTTACATCGTGCACTTCATGCTCATCCTGAATAAAACGGGAAATCAGTCTGTTTAGCCGACGCTGATATTTGGACATCAGCATCTCGAATGCCTTATGGTCACCTTTCTGCGCGCGCTCCACCAAAACTTGATCTATTTGGCGATCGTTCATACCCACCCTTTAATCATTTTACTGCTTTAAACCCAAAAATAGTAAAGCGTGCTGTGCACAGTAAAGACAGCAACGCTCTGAAATAGTTCCATAAGATTACATTTAATGGCAAAAGTTTATTCGTGCAGATGCTCTAACATAAGCTGTATTGCTTATTATATATACACTTAGCACAAGTAGTTAAATTACTAATACTTACTAAATTTACAGTTAGTCTCTTTGCTTTTCTGCTATATATTTGACCAACTTTTCATGAACAGGCAGATAGCCTTCCCCTATTTGAACATCGCTTCCCACCCGAAGATTAACAACAGCAAGGCACTTGTTGCCCATACTTAGGATAATCGGCCAATATTTACGGACGAGTGGCACAATATGACACTCTTGCAATAGTTTTTCGACTGATTTTTCCCTTTCCCCCAAATAAATCACATCACCTTTGACCACATTTCGGAGTACTGCCGGCTTCTCCAACTCCTCTTCCGGCAAACCGCCTTTAAACGGTAATAAAACAAAACCGTTTTCCAGCAAAATATCTTTCAGACGGCCTCGAACTTCCCTACCATTACACCAAGGCAGTTTTTGAAACTCACTTTCCTGACAAACAAACAGATTGTCTCGATATGCGACCAGTTCCCCATCTGGCAAATTCAACTGCGCCTGTTCTGCGGTTTCCAATACTCGGGCAAAATCGGCAATGCTGTGATAAGAAGGTAATGATTCCGTTTGCTTTCGCAAAAAATACCAAAGCAACCGACGGCGTAAGAGCGGCGTACATTGCCGCCACAGACTGATACTGAATATTCCGTCCGGACTGATGCGCTGATATTCAGACTCAACCAATTCATCTAAAAGCTGCAAATCTTCCTGCAATAATCGGATATTGGCACAAATTTGCCGCTCAAAATTCGGAATTCGCTGCTGCCATTGCGGCAAGGCCTGATTTCTCATCCAATTGCGTAAATAGCCAGAATCCTCGTTACTTTCGTCTTTGACAAAAGACAGCCCCCATTGTTGCGCATACTCTGCCAATTCCTGACGGGAAAATGCCAAAAGCGGCCGCCAGATTTGGATCTCTTCATTTAAATCACGCCATACCGGCATGGCCGCCATACCGCGCAATCCGCCGCCGCGCACGGCCGACAGCATAAATGTTTCGATTTGATCATTGCGATGGTGGGCCAAAACAATAATTTTTTTCAGGCCGTCTGAAAATGCCTGATATCGGGCAGCCCTGGCCGCCGCTTCCAAACCTTTTCCTTGTTTTTCCACATTGACACGGCACACCCGCAAGGTAACATTCAAACGCTGACAATAATCCTGACAAAATTTTGCCCAACTGTCGGCATTGGTGCTTAAACCATGATGAACATGGACGACACGCAAATCAAAACGGCGGAATTCACGCATCCGGTGCAAAAGATGCAACAGGACAACGGAATCCAATCCGCCGCTCAAACCGACTTCAAAAACAGTATGGTTCGGCAAATCAGGAAAAGTTGCTTGAAAACTTTTGAATAGGGAATCAGGGGATAGTTGCGACATTTCAGACGGCCTGAAATTGTGAATTACTCAAAAATAGAATACAAAAAAAGCAAGCAGCGCCATCTGCTTGCTTTTTCAGCAGTCAAACTTATTTATCGGTAAATTTACCGTAAGCCATGATGCGGTCGAAACGGCGAGAAAGCAAGTCAGGCATGGTCATGCTTTGCGCTTCGCTTAATTGCTGTTCCAAAACGGTTTTGACGTTTTTCATCGTGGTTTCGTAATCACGGTGTGCGCCGCCCAACGGCTCGTCAATGACTTTATCGATGAGATCCAATTCTTGCAGGCGTTTGGCGGTAATCCCCAATGCTTGCGCGGCGTCTGCTGCTTTTTCGGCAGTTTTCCAAAGAATAGAGGCGCAACCTTCAGGAGAAATTACCGAATAGGTCGAGTATTGCAGCATATTGATGTAGTCACCGACAGCCACAGCCAACGCGCCACCCGAACCGCCTTCGCCGATGATGGTGCACAATACCGGTACATGCAGGCGGGTCAGTTCGTACAAATTACGGCCGATGGCTTCGGACTGGCCGCGCTCTTCCGCGCCAATGCCCGGATACGCACCCGGAGTATCGACAAAGGTCATGACCGGAATATTGAATTTCTCGGCAGTCTGCATCAAGCGCAACGCTTTACGGTAACCTTCGGGACGCGGCATACCGAAATTGCGGCGGATTTTTTCTTTGGTATCACGGCCTTTTTGATGGCCGATGACCATCACGCTTTGGTCGTTGAAACGTGCCAAACCGCCGATAATGGCATGATCGTCAGAATAATGGCGGTCGCCGTGCAACTCTTCAAAATCGGTAAAAATACCGTTGATGTAGTCCAAAGTATAAGGACGCTGCGGATGGCGGGACACTTGTGAAATTTGAGCCGGAGTCAGCTTGCTGAAAATTGACTTGGTCAACTCGTTGCTTTTCTTTTGCAGTCTGGCAATCTCGTCGGAAATATCGACGGCAGATTCATCTTGTACGAATCGCAACTCGTCGATTTTATTGGTTAATTCGGCGATGGGTTGTTCAAAGTCCAAAAAAACGGGTTTCATAAAACGAAGCTCTCGGTAATGGTTGCTGACATGATACGCTAATCAGACGTATTTGACAGCATTTCTCAAACGGAAACTGCCATCTTTTGCAATAAAAAACTTTCAGACGGCCTTTAACAAAGAAATAGTATATCTGCACTAAACTCATGGAGTGCCGTATCTTATGATAAACTTCAATTCAGTTCAATCATTTCAAACAGGCTATGAAAAACGATCATGACAATTCGTCCATGCGCTTGGACAAATGGCTGTGGGCCGCGCGCTTTTTCAAGACCCGCGCGCTGGCACAAAAACACATTGAGCTGGGCAGGGTTTTGGTCAACGGCTCGAAGGTGAAAAACAGCAAAAATATTTCCGCCGGCGACACCATCGACATGACTTTGAACTCCCTACCCTATAAATTCAAAGTCGCCGCGCTCAATCATCAACGCCGCCCGGCACCGGAAGCGCGTTTATTGTACGAAGAAGACATGAAAACGGCTGCCGAACGCGAAGCTCAAAAACAACTCGACCAAGCCAGCCGCATCAGTGCCGCTTATCCGGACGGACGCCCGACCAAACGTGACCGCCGCCAGCTTGACCGTATGAAGCGCGATAGCTGGTAAAGTGATTCATCCATTGTTTCAGACGGCCCTATATCCATGCCGTCTGAAAACCAAAAACAGGCAGGACATCCTGCCTGTTTTTTATTTGTGATGATTAAAATTTATATTCTAACTGACCACGAATAACGTTCACGTCCTGCTTATCCGTACCAACGGTAGGCGTAACCTGTTTGCCGGCCAAATAGAAGCCTTTGAGTTTCCAGTTTTTCCAAGGGATATAGGTTGCACCGATTTGCACGCCTTGGACGTTTTTGCTGTAATCCTCAACAGAAGAGACACCGGACAACGAGCCGACGCGGCGGTAGTTCAAGAATACGTCGTAAGAATTACGGACGTTCCAATCGGCTGATTTATAGCGAACTTCAGTGAACACGCCGTCATTTTTGATTTTTTGTCCGGCATCATTATAAGCTTTGATATTGGACTTACTGACCGCAGCCATCCAACGCCAATCGTCATTAAATTTAATGTCCGTACCAATTTCCCCGAAGACCGCATTTTTCTTCGCGCCGCGTACATCAATGTCTTTCATGTAGCTGACGGTTGCGCCGACGTTGATATTCTCATTCACAGGCAACACGCTTTGAATCGCGGCAAAATGTCTGCGGCGGCCGCCGATACCCCATGCGTTGTCGTTCAGACTGCCTGTACGGCGGCCCGCATAAATTTTGGTAGGCAGGGTTTTATTGTCAAAGAAGATTTCACCGCCGGTGACTTCGGTATCCCACACGCGGCCGTATGAAGAGAATGCGCCAAATTTACCGACACGCGCTTTGATGTTGTTGTACACAGTCCCTTCGGCATACAGTTTATTGACCGGCACATCATGATCGCCGTTGAATTTACCGGTTTCCAAATCGATATTCGGCTCGATTTGCGCTACCAATTTCCAATCTTTGTACAGTTTTGCGCGTAACCAAAACTCCGCATTAAAGTTGGCATTAGTGTCTTCAGGCGTCGGATTAACGCTGCTGTTGTTGGCATTGATGTCTTTGGTATCCGCACGTACGCGCAAACCGCCGTTCACAGTCAACAAATCATTGAAAATGCTGATTTTATCGTCATCTTTGCGAATAATGCTGCCGGAATTGACATAATCGTTGGTGGTGGCCAAAGCCGCCGCATCACGCCCGCCATCAGCATTCTCTGCCAATGAATAAGATGATGAAGCCAATAAAATACAGGTTGCAATCAGTTTGGTTTGAAATTTCATGCCGACTCTCCAAAAGAAGGTATTGAAAGTGAAGTATTCGATAAAGCGTACAAAATCGTGGATTTTGTAAAAATTATTCATTTTGTTTACTAATTATTTTTATCGTATGTAAATTAGTGTAATCAGTCAAGCAGATTTAAACGCTTTATCCGCTTTCAGACGGCCTCTTGATTCAGGTCAAACAGAAGCCTGCATATCAGGCTGTTCAAACTGCCGCTCCAAGGCATCGGACAATGCCGTCCTGCGTTTTTGGTGGCATCCCACAGCCTGACACAATTCCTCTGCATTTCCCCAAAACACAAAACGTTCACGCGCGCGGGTAATGGCTGTGTAAAGCAAAGCCTTATCCAAACCTCTGGCTTCCTCTTCGCCCTCCGTCGTTGCAGGCACTGACGGCGGCAACAGCCATACTTCCCGATATTCCGAACCTTGGCTCTTGTGCACCGTCATGGCAAAAGCCGATTCAAAATCGGGCAAACGGCTGATGGCAATTTTTTTGAATCCATCTTTCTCAGGAAAATAGGCAGACAAGCCATTCAACGATTCTTCATCTTTCATAATCAGCCCGATGTCGCCGTTAAACACTTCCAGCATATAATCATTGTGGGTAATCATGATGATTTGTCCGGCAAACCAAGGCGTTTCGCCCGAAACCTTGCCTTGCCGTTGCAGATATTCTTGATAAGCCTGATTCAAATCATCCGCATCCTGCCGCCAAGCCGCCAATACCACCACATCGGCCGCATGACCGTAGGCGAGTGCAACATTATTCTCTGCCACGGCCTGCCAATAATCCTGTTGCTTTTGATACAGCAAGGCGACCTGCTCTTTCAGACGGCCTGATTTCATTTCCAACTCTTTGGGGAACTTGTCAAACTGTTCGACCGCAGTTTGCTTTTCCCCGGACACCACCGCCCTTGCCAAACAACCGATACCGCTGTCTGCGCCAAAACGGTGGCTGAACGTCAATTTGGCATTGTTTTGCGATAAAGCTTGAGGCCGCTCTTTAATCTCAAAGCCATGATTGGGCAGATAAACTTCCAGCTTTTCAGCGGTTTCTTTATCCAAAGCCGTCGGACGCGACAATGCCGCCAATACGGCACCCAATCCAACCGACGGCAACTGGTTTTCATCGCCAAGCAACACCAGACGACAACCGGTCGGCACGGCACGCAATAAATCCAACACCAGCGGCAAATCCAACATCGAAGCCTCATCCACCACCAAAACATCCAAAGCAAGCGGATGTTCATGATTGAACGCAGGACGCATTTGCGGTGGCCGCAATTTCAACAATCGATGGACAGTCTGTCCTTCCAAGTTTTCCAAATGCGCTTTAATGTTCGGAGACAAATCAAAGCCATCCAAAGCACGCTGCAAAGCCCGTGCCATATGTGCAGCCGCCTTGCCCGTCGGCGCAGCCAACGCAATACGGGGCAGCTTCGTACTGTTATTGCAAATCAGACCCAAAAGCTTTGCGACGGTCGTGGTCTTACCCGTACCCGGCCCGCCGGTAATCAGCATAAAGTTTTGTAGCAAGGCCAAAGCCGCAGCATTCCGTTGCTCTTTGCTGTCTTTAGGATCAAACCAGTCGCTCAGGCTTTTTGAAGCCGCCATGAAATTCACTTCTTCTGCCTCGGCACTTGCCAGCCGTTTGATTTCGACAGCCAAATCATGCTCCAACTGCCACATCCGCCCTAAAAACAATTTCCGGCCTTGCAGGATAAGCGGTTTATCCGCATTGCCGACCAAATTCGGCAAATTGCTTAAGGCATCGACATCCGCTTTATCCAAGTAAATAAACGAATGCCCGTTTTGCAAGGCTGCAAACAGTCGAACCACATAAGGCTCAATAACGGATGCGCCCTGTACTTCGTGGCGGCGGAAAAACGCTATGGCCGCATCTGCGGCAGAGGAAAGGATAGAGTCGGTCGGGTTCATGGCTCAAGCTTGATTGATACGGACAAAAGAAAGGCCGTCTGAAAAACAGTGTTTCCATAAATGAAAACCTATTTTTCAGACGGCCTCTATTATACCGTTCAAAGCATAAAATATTTGCCTGAAATAATAACCTTATTGCAGCACTTGCAGACTGCCGTCTTTCATGGTCATTACCCTGTCGAAACGCTCAGCCAGCTCGTCATCATGGGTTACCACAATCAGGCTGGTGTTCAATTCGCGTTTCAAATCCAGCATCATATCCAGCACATTTTGCGCATTTTTACGGTCAAGGTTCCCTGTCGGTTCATCTGCCAACAGGCATTTCGGCTCATTAACCAAAGCACGGGCAATCGCCGCCCGCTGACGCTCGCCGCCGGAAAGTTCGCTCGGACGGTGCAACATACGTTTGTCCAAGCCGACCTTTTTCAGCATCTTGACAGCCTTCTCCTCAGCCATCGCCTTGGGCATTTTGCCGATTAAAAGCGGCATCATGACATTTTCCAACGCAGAAAACTCAGGCAATAGATGATGGAATTGATACACAAAGCCTAAATAACGGTTGCGCAATTCGCCCAACTGTTTTTGACTCAAACCGCCCAAATCCTGATCCATTAGTATTACCTTGCCTTCAGATGGCATATCTAAGCCACCAAGAAGATGCAGCAAAGTAGATTTACCGCTGCCTGACGAACCGATGATACTCACGCTTTCCGCTTCGGCAACTTCAAAATCCAAATGATTCAACACTTGTACATTCAATGCGCCGTCATTATAGCTTTTGCCAACGCCGATACATTTCAAGATTGTCTTACTCATAACGCAAAGCCTCCGCAGGTTGGGTTTTCGCAGCACGCCAGCTCGGATACAGTGTGGCGATAAATGCCAAGCCAAGCGAAATGCAGGCAATAACGGCGACATCCTTCAAATTCACATCACTAGGCAGGTAATCGATGAAATAAACTTGAGAGTTAATCAAATGAACGCCAAACAGGTCTTCAAAAAACGCGACAATCTTGCCGACATTCCACCCCAGCAATACACCGCACACCACGCCCACAAGCGTACCAAAGAACCCCGCAAAAGCGCCCTGCACCAAGAAAATCTTCATGACGCCGCCAGGAGACAGGCCCAACGTGCGCAAAATCGCAATATCGGCTTGTTTTTCCGTTACCGCCATTACCAAAGACGAGACAAGGTTAAACGCAGCAACCGCGATAATCAGCGTCAAAATGATGAACATCATGCGTTTTTCCAACTCAACGGCTTCAAAATAGCTGCGGTTGTTAAACGTCCAGTCGCGCACCCATACTTCATCTTTTTTAGCATCGGGAATCAACTTGGCAATGAAAGACGGCGCATTCTGAGGATCAGCCAGTCGCAAACGCAGACCACCGACATTTTCACCCAGTCGATACAAGACTTGCGCATCCTTGATATGCGTCATGGCCAATGTGTTATCGACTTCATAAACACCGGTTTTTACCACACCGACCACATTAAACTGCTTCAAGCGCGGCACTACGCCTGCAGGAGTGATATTACCCTCCGGCGTGATCACAGTAACTTTACCGCCAAGCTCCGTACCCAATGCCTCAGCCAGCCCTTGACCTAAAATAATATCAAATTCGCCCGGCTTCAAATCGTCAAAACTACCGGCCGGCATATCCTTGCCGTAATCAACGACATTTTTTTCTTCAGACGGCAAGATACCGCGTATCTGCACACCGCGTACTTCGCCGGCATTGGCAAGCAAAGCCTGATCGGAAACATAAGGTGCGCTGGCCAATACTTCCTTTTTGCCTTTTACAAATTCGCGCAAATTCTGCCAACCCGGCGCACTGCCGACATCGTAATAGCCGATTTCCGCATGAGGTGCAACGTTCAACAATTGACCGCGTATCTCTTTCTGAAATCCGTTCATTACCGATAACACCACAATCAGCGCCGTTACGCCCAAGGCGATACCGGCGATTGAAATCATGGTAATAAATGACATAAAGCCATTGCGTTTTTTCGCACGCAAATAGCGCAGGCCTATCCAAGTTTCTAAAGAAGCCATTCAAAAATGCCTCATTCGTTTGTCAAAAAAGGCTTATTGTACCGTAAAACCGACAGGTCGTCCGATTGCCCGACTGATGTGGTATTCAGGGATATAGTGTATGTAAAACCATGTATCTTCCCGTAAATTCCGCCGAAAAACTTGCACAATCGCCCAATCGCCCTTATTCTGAAGCTGTGACACACTTTGTCACCATCAAAAAGGAAATACACTAATGAACAGCAAAAAATTCTTGGCCCTCGTATCTGTAGCTGTAGGTTTGTCATTCAGCTTCAATGCATATGCCGCCAAAGAAATCAAAATCAGTTCAAACAATACCGCTTACTCCGACGCCGATGTTCAAAAACTGGCAGCCACTGCTGTCGGCATGGGCGTAAAAGAACCTGTCAGCCTCAACAGCGGAAACGGTGTTGTTACCGTATCCGGCAGCAGCGCAACCAAATGCGCATTCAAAGTCGGCAACGGCGATACGCCTCAAATTCAAGGCGTGAGCTGCAAATAATCTGATTTCATCAATGAAAAGGCCGTCTGAAAAACATTCAGACGGCCTTTTTATATTGGCATTTAAGATTGGATGTTTCGTCTATCGTAAACGGCCTGAGCCAAAGTACCGGCATCCACATATTCCATCTCGCCGCCCAAAGGGATTCCCCTTGCCAAGCGGCTGACTTTATAGGGAAGATTTTTAAACAATTCCGCCAATACATACGCTGTCGCATCACCTTCGGCTGTGAAGTTGGTCGCAATGATAATTTCCTCAATATCACTCGCCTGCAAACGGGCCACCAGCTTATCTAATGCGACTGCCGAAATATCCATGCCCTGCGCCGGACTGACTTGCCCCATCAAAACAAAATACAGGCCATCATGGCAATTGGCCGCCTCCATGCTGGAGACATCCGCCGGCATATGCACAATCATCAAACGGCTTTTATCGCGTTTTTCGTCTGCGCAAATTTCACACAAATCGCCTTCGCAAAATGTGTTGCACATCCGACAATGCTGCACCTGCCTCAAAGCAAACTGCAAAGCGTCCACCAACTCCTGCGCTTCTTCGCGTTTATACTGTAAAAGCTGGTAGGCCATACGTTGTGCGGATTTCGGGCCGACATTGGGCAGAATTTTTAATGCATTAATCAAGCGGACAAAGGCATCAGGATTTTTACTCATGATTTCAGACGGCCTTTAAAAAGATGGCTAAAAATAAGAAAACAGCCGGAATTCATCCGGCTGCCCTACTCTAATATTCTGCTTATTCGGCAGCATTATTAACTTGTTGTGCACCTTGCGTACGATCGATTTTCTTATCCAAATACTGGAGCAAGGCATCGAAAACATTGGCAGAAAGCTGCTGAACCAAAGCCTGTTTGGCAGCCGGAATCTGTGAATCGGCATTTTCAGGAGCAGAAACACTCTGAACTTCCATGATAACCGGCGCAGGCATACCTTCCAACAATGTATACGCAGGTTTGCCGCCGACAGGACGCGCTTTCAACAAAGCCGCATAAGCCTCCGGAGACATGGTTTTGCGTGCATCTTGCGCGCTCAATTGAGAAACAGGCGACCATTGAACATCGGCAGCTTTACCGGCTTTCAATGCAGCCAAAGTTTCTTGAGCTTTCTTCTCTGCCAGTTTGGCGGCTTCGGAGCGCAGATATGCCGCACGGACAGTGTCTTTAACTTCTGCAAATGGTGCAATTTTCTCTTCGCGCACTTCTTTCGCACGAATGACCCAAACGGTTTCGTTGTTGATGGCAATGACTTCAGAATTGTGTTTTTTCTTCAGTACATCATCACTAAACGCGGCATTAATCAACGCTTCAGGCAAACCGGCTTCTTTCGCCCCAGCTTTGGTCACCCATTCATCCAAGTTTTCCACTTTCAAGCCTGAATTGGCGGCTGCTTTTGCCAATGAAGATGGATCATTGAAGGTATCTTCACCCAGTTTTTCTTTGGCTGCATTAAAGGCAGAAGCTGCTTTTTTCAGCTTCAAAGCTGCTTCGATACGCACTTTGGCTTGTTCCAAAGTCGGCTCAGCTTCGACATTCAAAACTTTAATAACGTGATAACCCAAAGACGATTTAACGGTATCGCTGACTTCGCCTTTGCCCAATGCAAATGCCGCTTTATCAAATTCCGGCCCAAAGCCGCTGCCGCCGCTTTTGCTCAGATAACCCAAGTTGCCGCCTTTATTGCTGCTGGACAAGTCTTTGGAATACTTGGCCGCCAGCTCGGCAAACGAATCCGGATGTGCTTTAAGCTCCGCAGCCATTTTGTCCACTTCGGCTTTAATTTCCGCATTGCTTGCTTCATCTCCATTCGGCATGACCGGAATGAAAATATGCGCAATTTCGGCTCTTGGCGACAAATCTACGCTTTTACTATCGTAAGCTTTTTGTACTTCTTCCGCACTGACGGTTTGTTTGTCAGCCAAATCTTTGATGCTCAAAGCCACATATTCCAGCTTAACGGCTTGAGGAATCAAGTAATCTTTCTTATGCGCTTCATAATACTTTTGCAAAGCCGCATCATCTACTTTGACTTGTGCCGCAAATGCTTCAGGGCTGAAAGTAAATGAACGGATGGTACGTGTTGCTTGAGTCAGGTTAATCAACTGACGCGCTTGCGCATCGCTGACCAAAGCGCCGTTTTGCACTAAATTCAACAGATTTTGCAATTGGAACTGTTCACGGATATCTTCAACGAACTGATCCTCGGTCATCCTGCGTTGATCCAAATATTTCTTGAGCAAATCCTGGCTGAATTTACCGGAAGCATCATGGAAATTCGGATCATCCACGATAACTTGCTTGATTTGTTCCTGAGACACAGCGATGCCCATCAGCTTGGCACCTTGCTTCAGATAAGCACGTTGCAATAACGATTGGAATACCGCATCACGCGAAGGCGCATTATTGCCGGCAGCCTGCTCGTTTTGTATCGCAATCTGTAAAGCGTGTTCGCTGACTTTCTCATCCCCGACTTTGACAATGTAATCAGAACCCGGCGAAGACAAATTATTGGCACCGAATCCGATAAAAGTCAGACCGATGATACCTAAAACAATCTGGGCGGGTGTTTTATATTTTTCAACAATATGGAACATATTTATCCGAAAGAAAAGTTTGGCGCGGCAGCTGCAAAATGCTGCCGCAAAAATCTTAAAATCCTGAAAACAGGCTCAAAGCGCGTATTGTAACGTATTTTTTCGAGGCTTGCTTTTTCAGACGGCCTAAAAATCTAAAAATGCCTTATCTGAAAATTTCCTGATACGCTTCTACTGAAAATCCGACATGAACCTGTCCTTCTTTGACCAACACAGGCCGCTTGATGATACTGGGATTCTTCACCATTAAAGAAATCGCACCTTCTTTTGTGGCAGCAGATTCTTGCGCATCTTTATCCAGCTTGCGCCAAGTCGTGCCTCTTTTATTGAGCAAAATCTCCAAAGCCGCCTGCACCAGCCAGCCATCAATCAAATCAGCAGTTGGGGCGTTTTTCTTAAAATCTACAAACTCAAACTCGATGCCGTTTTCCGCCAACCAACTGCGCGCTTTTTTAACCGTATCGCAATTAGGAATACCGTATAGTTTTATCATCTTATTTATCCTTGTTTTCATTCATGAAATCACAAATTCAGGCCGTCTGAAACCTTTCAGACGGCCTGATTTAAATACCGCTTATTTCTTAGCAGCTTTCTTCACTTTAATCTTCACGCTTTTGCCTTGGGCGTTATTTTTACGCCCGGCCTTAACAGAGGCTGTTTTCGCCTGCGCTTTTTTCTTACCTGCGGCTTTAGGTTTACTTGGTTTAGTAGGCTTGGAAGCAGGTTTGCTTTTTACCTTACCCTTCTTTGCCTTCGCGGGAGCAGCCAACGCTTCATCAATTTCTTTAGCCGAAAGTTTACGCTTACGCTTTTCGACAGGTTTGTCAGCAGCTATCGGCTTACTCACAGGTTTTGTTTTTCTACCGCCGCGTTTCTTACCGACTGAGCCGCCGCTGATTAAGGTCAAATCAATCTTGCTGGTATCCAAATCGGCACGCGCGACTTTTACAGTAACCGTATCGCCCATGTTGAAACGGACACCGCTGCGCTCGCCCTCAATCGCCATAATTTCAGGACGGAAGTTGAAATAATCCTCTCCCAAATCGCTGATGTGAACCAAGCCGTCGATATGAATATCGTCCAGAGTTACAAAAATACCGAAGCTGGTCATGCCTGAAATCTTGCCGCTGAAGACTTCGCCGACTTTGTCGCGCATATAATAAGTTTTCAGCCAGTTTTCCACATCGCGGCTGGCATCATCCGCTCGGCGCTCGCAGAAAGAGGTATGTACGCCCAAAGCCTGCCAGGTTTTATTGGGTTGGTAAGTTTGTCCGTTCAATACAGCTGTGATGGCACGATGGACCGTCAAATCTGGATAACGGCGGATAGGCGAAGTAAAGTGTGCATATGCACCATAAGCCAAACCAAAGTGACCGTCGCAATGCGGCTCATAAACCGCCTGTTGCATAGAACGCAACATCATCACTTGCAACAGCTCCGCATCCGGACGGTTTTTAAATTGCTCGGCAAGCGCGGCATAGTCTTTCGGCATCGGATTATCGCCGCCGCCCAAACTCAGCCCCAGCAAACCAAGCTGCTCGCGTAAAGTAGCCAGTTTTTCGGGGGTTGGGCCCAAGTGATTGCGGAATAAAGCCGTATGTTTGTTTTTCAGCAAGAACTCCGCCGCGCAAACATTCGCCGCCAACATACATTCTTCAATCAGCTTGTGCGCATCGTTGCGGACAACGGGAACAATCTTGTCGATTTTACCGTTGTCGTCAAAAATCATCTGGGTTTCAACGCTCTCAAATTCAACCGCGCCACGCTCGAAACGTTTTTTCTGCAAGATTTTGAATAATTTATACAGAGTATCGATTTGCTGCTTAAACGGATGATCCTGGCCGTCTGAAATCCAATCCCAAACTTGATTATAAGTCAGTCGCGCATGCGAACGCATTACTGCCGGATAAAAACGGTATTCCTTGATATTGCCGGCATAAGTAATCACCATATCGCACACCATACACAGGCGTTCGACATCAGGATTGAGCGAGCAGATGCCGTTGGACAAATTCTCCGGCAGCATTGGAATCACACGGCGCGGGAAATACACGCTGGTACTGCGTTCTTGAGCATCTACATCAATCGCGTCATCCGGGCGGACATAATGACTGACATCGGCTATCGCCACCACCAAACGGTAATTGCGGCCGATTTTTTCGGCAAAAACCGCATCGTCAAAGTCCCGCGCAGTTTCGCCATCGATGGTTACCAGAGGCAAATCTCGTAGGTCCACGCGCCCTTTCAAGTCGGTTTTACGCACATGATCGGGAATTTTCTTCGCGGCTTTGGCACACGCTTCGCTAAATTGGTACGGCAAATGGTGCTTGCGCACGGCGATTTCAATTTCCATACCGCTGTCGGCATAATCGCCCAATACTTCAATGATTTTCGCTACGGCAGGGCGGTTTTGCTCGGGGTAAGTCTCAATTTCACCGACAATGACTTGACCGGATTGCGGTTTAAAGTGCGCTACGCTTTCAGGTTCCAAAACAATGCTTTGATTCAAGCGTTTGTCTTCCGCCTCCAAAATGGCCACGCCGCGATCCATGTAAAAACGGCCGACCACTTTAGACTGCGCACGCTCCACCACATCTAAAACCGTACCTTCGCGACGGCCTCTGCGGTCGATACCGGCAGGACGAACGGTAACAATATCCCCGTGCATCACGCCGCGCATCTGACGCTCATACAAAACGAAATCGCCCTCACCTGTCGGCGTAAGCGGCACGGCAAAACCAAAGCCGTCTTTATGCGCTTCGACACGGCATTTAACCAATGCCAATTTTTCTGCCGCACATACCGCGCCACGTCGATTAATCAATACCTGGCCATCGCGCGCCATCGCTTTCAGACGGCGTTCGAAGAATTCATATTCATCTTCTGCAATCGACAATTCATGTGCCAAAGCTTCGATTTTTGTCGGCACACCTTTTTGTTCCAATAATTCAATGACCCATTCACGGCTGGGCAACGGATGAGCGTAACGTTGTTTCTCCCGCTCTAAATACGGGTCTTTTTCTCGTAAATTTAAAGATTTAGTATTTTTGTTCATTTTGATGGTTGACATTCTTTTTTTAAAATATATAATAGCTGCTTCTTCGCGGTTCAGATAGTCAACTCTACCTGAAATTGAAGAATAAAGCAAAGCCCAGGTGGCGGAATTGGTAGACGCGCTAGCTTCAGGTGCTAGTGTCCTCACGGGCGTGGAAGTTCGAGTCTTCTCCTGGGCACCAAATAATTTGGTGCTTCTTTGCTTAAGAAAATTTAAATTGCCCAGGTGGCGGAATTGGTAGACGCGCTAGCTTCAGGTGCTAGTATCCTCACGGGTGTGGAAGTTCGAGTCTTCTCCTGGGCACCACTGATAAATCAATCAGTCAAGTTTTTATATTATTCTGAAATAACAAGTCAGGATAATAGTCCACAGAGAGGTGGATGAGTGGTTTAAGTCGCACGCCTGGAAAGCGTGTATACGTGAATAGCGTATCGAGGGTTCGAATCCCTTCCTCTCTGCCATAGATACTTTTAAAAGTTATACGAACTTTTCAAATACAAAAAAACCCCGTAAATATTAAATATTTATGGGGCTTTTTCTTTATTTACTTTAAGCCAATCTCAGACAGATTTAAATCTTTTTAAGTTTTTTGTGGTATTTTATTTGGTATCGGAAACATACGGATGCATACCACCAAAAATCGTGACTTCATTGACGCTGGCACAAGTTAAAACCACGCGTGCTAAACTGCCGATTTAGGGGTATTTGATCATACTGGGCATGAAACCGCCAATTCTCATTCCATACTCAAAATAAAAATATTGGCCAGACAAAGAAGGCCGTCTGAAATCAGTCGGCCTATGTTCTGTCAAAAACTTATAAATAAAATACTTCACCAGTACTTCTGTTAACAATGCCACCAGAGATTCGATCGATTCGGAACTTCCGTTCCCCATGCTTACTTAAGTCCCATCCGCTAAGATAAATTCCATCGAAACCTCGAAGAACAACGCGACAGTCAGATGATTCATCTTTAGTGTTGGCGTAAAAGAAACAGATAGTATCGCCGAACTTTAAGCCATCTGGCAGAGTGGACTTCTGCTCGTAGCCAGCATTATGGTTATCATCAAAATAAGGAAGATTCGGACTGATATATTTTGACCCGCTTACTTCAGCCGATGGCAATTTGTCTCCTTTGTCTTTTTGTATCAATACCTTTTGCTGCTCGATATTGCTTTTGACATTTTTATGAATGTTAAACAGTGGGTACGGCGCAGCAGTCTCTTTCGGCCTAGATGCTGATGTCGGTAAAACCTGCTTATTTTGTTGTTTGAAAAGCCGCCAAATCGGAAATGGAAGAAATACGGCACTTGCCGCCACCACAAATGATACATCATCTGTCTGACCGACTATCAAAGCAAATATTGCCAACGCAACAAAGCAGCCAAAAAAGCCGGCAGGAATCGTCCAAAAGATATGAAATTTACTTTTAACGGAAAACTCCAACGAAAGCCATACGGAATAAAATACACACATCCCCAAGATAAACAAAAAATAAAAATTAGACATTATTTTCCCAAGTTTAAATTCCAAACAATCTATCCAGTTTTTCCAACTGATCCATTCCTCATCTGTAATATACCGGCCTGCTTTAGCGACATTGCAGGTTTGCTCGAATAGCAAATCGTGCTATCCGCAGGACGGCGTCTCAAGTACATCAAATAAAAGTCGTCCTGAAAGTTCGAACAATCTATTTTCATCTAGCAAAGATAAAAGAATTGTATCGTTACTATTTAGCCAACCAAACGGCTGTCCAAGAGTTTGTTCAAATCCGCCATGCCATTCCATCGCTCAAGTTTCTACTATTTTTAAAATGATAATACTATAATTTGCCAAATCTTGAGTAAAGCTAAATGAATTTCTCAGGATATTTAAAAGTAACCAAGGCTTCTCAAAGACGATTTCTAAATCTACCACACACTCTTAACCTCAATGATTAAAGGCCGTCTGAAAGTTTTCAGACGGCCTCTTTCTTAAAACCTACCAAATCCCAAACCATTGTTTATCAGACTGCTTTTTATTACCGTTCTGCTGTTCGTGGTTTTGACGGCGAAATTGCCAAGGCGCTTGCGGATTGTCTTTTTTCCATAAGCCTTTACGTTTTTCCTTGGCTTGTTTTTGTGCGGCCGAATAGTCGGTGTAGGCGGTTTTACTTTGTTGTTTTTTGGCATAGCTTTCGTAATGCCATGCGGAGCCATCCCGTATCTGCATTAAATTCAAGTCAATCGTGCCGACTGATACTTGGGCGACTTCGCGCTGATAGCGGTCGCTTTCAAACACGCGCACTTTGGCTTTTTTATTTAATGCGGCATCAATCAAATTGTCTCGTGATTGCGTACCATAGGCCTGATTGATTTCCGGCGCATCGATATAGGCCATGCGGATTTTGTGTTTTCTGCCGTCGCTATCGATAATGTGCATGGTATCGCCATCATGGATTTTGATGATTTTTCCGTTGTATGTGTAAGTTTGTCGCGATGCCTTTTGTTTTTGTTTCTGTTCTTGCTTGGGTTCAGCTTCGGTTTTGGTGTCAGATGTGGCTTTGATGACATTTTCACCCAGCCATTCATTGACCTTTTCCAAACCGATATTGTCGTTTTGTGCCAATGTTGCGGCAACACTTACCCCTGTACGAATCAACTCGGTATCGCGTGAGCTATAACCCAGTGCACCCAAAACAGATAAAACAACGGGCAACCATTTTATAATTTTACTGATTTGCATATTTTGCCAAATTGAAGGCCGTCTGAAAGACCTGATGCGCTTTCAGACGGCCTTTTAAGATTGATTAATCTTCATTAATCCTGACAAGGCAGGATGACTTTTGCGCCTTCTGCTGTACCCAAAACCAACACATTGGCGGCATCGCGAGCAAAAATACCGTTTTCGACTACGCCGGTGATTTTATTGATTTCGTCTTCCATTTTCAGGGCTTGATCGATATTGAGGCCGTGAACATCAACAATTTGGTTGCCATAGAAAGTAGTATAGCCGACACGCAACTCAGGCTGTCCGCCCATGGCAAGCAGTTTGCGCGACACCAGCGAACGGGCATTTTCAACCACTTCCACCGGCAAGGGAAATTTGCCCAAACGGGAAACATATTTGCTTTCATCGGCGATACAGACAAATTTATCCGATGCGCTGGCCACGATTTTTTCGTTCAAATGTGCACCGCCGCCGCCTTTAATCATTTGCAGCGCGTGGTTGACTTCGTCTGCGCCGTCAACATAAACCGCCAAACCCATCACATCATTCAGTGAAACTTCTGGAATTTCGTATTTTGCCAAAAGCTCGCTGGATTTTTTGGAAGTAGATACGGCGCCCTTGATTTTCTTACCGCTTTTACCCAAAGCTTCGATAAAAAAGTTAATGGTAGAGCCGGTGCCGATACCGATGTATTCGTTTTCAGGAACAAATTCCACCGCTTTTTCGGCGGCAATGCGTTTAAGTTCGTCTTGAGTTGCCATGTTGTCAGTCTTTCGGTTTGAATGATGAAACGATTTTAAGCCCTTAGGCTTTAATCAGCAATACTGCCGCTTGTGCTTCAATGGCTTCCATACGCCCCAGATAGCCGAGTTTTTCGTTGGTTTTGCCCTTGATGTTGACGCAGTTTTCAGGCAAGCCCAAATCGGCGGCAATATTGGCGCGCATGGCCGGAATATGTGGCGCGAGTTTGGGTTTTTGCGCAATCACGGTCGTATCGACATTAACCACCTTCCAACCCAATTCCTGCACGCTTTGATAAGCCTTGCGCAACAGCACACGGCTGTCTGCATCTTTGAACTCGGCGGCAGTATCGGGAAAATGGCTGCCGATATCGCCCAAACCGGCGGCGCCCAACAGGGCATCGGTAATCGCATGCAAAAGCGCATCGGCATCGGAATGGCCCAGCAAGCCTTTTTCAAACGGAATGTTGACGCCGCCGAGTATCAAATCTCGCCCTTCAACCAACTGATGGACATCGTAGCCCTGTCCGACACGGATATTCATATTGTTTCCTTAAATAATGGGTTTTGATTGTTCAGACGGCCTTGAGCAACAATCTGACAATGTATTCGTCTTGCGGCAGCGTCAATTTTAAATTGCGCGTATCGCCCTGCACCAAGCGCGGCCGGATACCCAGTTTTTCAACTACTGACGCTTCATCCGTAATCTCACTCAAATCATCAACCGATAAAGCACGATTTAATAAGGCCGTCTGAAAAAGCTGCGGCGTTTGCGCCTGCCATAATCCTGCGCGTGCAACGGTTTCATCAATATGATGACTGCCGTCTGCCCGCTTGAGCGTATCGGCCACCGGTATGGCCAGAATGCCACCTTCGTCATTCTCGCCTGCCTCATCAAGCAAACGCGTTAACGCTTCGGCAGGCAGGCAACAGCGCGCGGCATCATGGACCAAAATATTGTCTTGCGCCTCGGCCAAATCTTGTTCTAATAGAGTAGATACGCCGTTGCGTACTGTTTCGGCACGACTTGCACCACCCACTCGGAAGACACGCACCTTCTCAGACAGGGCCGTCTGAAAAACCGAATCTTCCGGCGAAAGAATAACGGCAATTAAATCTATGCGTGGGTGTTGCTCAAAGATTTCTATGGTGTGTTGCAAGACGGTTTTACCATTGATTTCAACATATTGTTTAGGTTTTCCTGCGCCAAATCGCGCCCCGACACCGGCAGCAGGAATCAAAGCGATATTGCGGCGCATCATGCTGACGCTCCGGCATCGGCCCCATCCGGCGTTTCAGCCTTGCGCCATACGCACGCTTCGCCCAAATCGTCCAAATATTTTTCATGTGCGGCCAGCTCGTCCGCATCGGCTTTGATGACTTTCAACTGCGATGTACGTTTGGTTTCGGCAATAATGGTTGGTTTGACTTCGCCCTCTTCTTCCGCCTCGCCCCCCATCAGGTCGAACTGCTGACGCGTCATGGCAAGATAGACTTCACCCAAAAGCTCGCAGTCAATTAACGCGCCGTGCAAGACACGTTTGCTGCGGTCAACGGAAAAGCGGTTACACAAGGCATCCAAGCTTGCCTTTTGCCCCGGAAACATTTCACGCGCCATGGCCAGCGTGTCGGTGACTTTGCAACCCAGTTCCTCAATAGAAGGCAGCCCCATGCGGCGGAATTCCATATTCAGGAAGCCGACGTCAAACTTGGCATTATGGATAATCAGCTCTGCGCCACGAATAAAGTCGGCAATCTGTTTACCCACTTGGGCAAACGGCGGCGCATTCTTCGCTTCCAATACTTCAATCGTCAAACCATGCACCTTCGCCGCTTCCTCCGGCATATCGCGTTCGGGGTGAACATATAAATGAAGGTTGGAGTCGGTCATTTGGCGGTTGATCATTTCCAAGCCGGCAAATTCGACCAGACGGTCGCCGTTTTCAGGATAAAGACCCGTGGTCTCCGTATCGAGGATAATCTGACGTTGGCTCATGGTTGGTGGTTTCTGCAATTATCAAAACGCCTTGAATCATACTGAAGGCCGTCTGAAATGTATAGTCAGCAAAACTTTAGCTGCTTTTTCAAATGCCCTTTTAACGCTGAATTTTTTCAGACGGCCTTTATTCCTTTTTCATCTATTGGCCGGTTATTACTCCAATTTTGAGTAGAAAACCCAATTTCTACAAAATTTTTTAAATTTAATTTCTTTAATAATGAATACCTTACTTATTATTTAAATAATAGGAACAATTATCATTTGCAAATTTAAAAAATCTCCGTATAATACAACCCATCGAAACGAAACAACCGCACCACAGAATGAAAGGAGAAGAAAATGCCCGAAAGTATTTTTAAGCAAGTCTCCCTTGACATTCTGAGACTGCACCAACAAGCCATCCGCTCTTTAATCGCCACCAAATGTTGCGATGAGTGCGAAGTACACGACGCAGTATTCATTACTTTAGATGGCCGATATTATGTTTGGCTCCCTTGCATGGGTAAATCGCCCCAATCAGAAACCGGCATCCTGCTGATTGAAGATGAAGACGGTAATACACGCTTAAGCTGGGTGGCCGATACACGCGAAGTCAAGCAAAAAGACAGTCTGTACAACCGCGTTGTTTCCGCTCTGCAACGAAAAATGCAGCGCACGAAAAACAAGTTTATCCAGTCGGCAAACGCCCGATTGCTCGAACTCACGCCTCAGCAAGGCCGTCTGACGACAAACAGCGAAGATTTCTCGCTTTCACCACATGACTTGATGAAAGCACTTTATCCGGCAACACATCAAATAGGAGAATTTGCCCTGTAACAGTTTTTGGTAGTGGTTTGTGTTCCTTTTGCGCCCCTTAACATTTTAAAGGGGCGATTTTTTTTGCCTCTGCTTTTCAGACGGCCTCAAAACCGGTTTTCCAGTACAATAAAGGCCATCTGAACATTTCCTACTTTTCAACCATGCAACTGCTCAAATACATCCAATCGCAAGGTCTCGGCAGCCGCAAGCAATGCCAGTGGCTGATAGACAATGACTGTATCGCCATCAACGGCGAAATTCATAATCGTGCCAAAGACGATATCGATCCATCTCAAGTGCATACCCTGTCTGTTGATGGCGAAGAAATTGCCGCCGTCCCCATGCCCTATTTCTACATTCTGCTTCATAAGCCTGCGGATTACGAGACTTCGCACAAACCCCAGCAATATCCGAGTATCTTCAGTCTTTTTCCCGACCATATGCGCAATATCGATATGCAGGCAGTCGGCCGCTTGGATGCAGACACAACCGGCATTATTCTGATTACCAACGACGGGCAATTTAACCACCGCGTTACTTCGCCCAAACACAAAGTTCCGAAGCTCTACCGCGTTACCTTGAAGCATCCTGCCGACGATACCCTTTGCGCTACGCTGAAAAACGGCGTCCTCCTGCATGACGATAATGAAACCGTCGCTGCCGCCGAAGCAGTGTTGGCCGACCCAAACACATTGATGATGACCATTACCGAGGGCAAATATCATCAGGTCAAGCGCATGGTCGCAGCCGCAGGCAACCGTGTCGAGCAGCTCCACCGTGAACAATTCGGCGACTGGAATGTCGACGACTTGGCCGCCGGAGAATGGAAATTCATCCAAATCTAAAAAAATTCCAAAATTTTGAGATAATTTTTTAAACAAAATGGATTTTTAATTGCTTTAAAATCAAACATCTAAACCTTATTATTTTTATTTAACAGAATTTAACACTAGAAGGACTGAACTATTGTATAATTCGTCTGTCTGAGTAACACTTGCTTCGAGAGAAGTGAGTAAGTGAGTAAGACGTTTTCCCCGTAATGTGTTTGGCCATCTATACTTTCCCCTTAGTATAGATGGTTTTTTTTATCTAAAATTCGGCAGGTCTGCAAACGTACTTTCAGACGGCCTCTCCTTATCAAAGCCCATCATTCCCAAACCGTGCAACCCTATTCATTGCTTGCCAATATTCCCACTTAGTTTCCGATTTCTTCCGCACCCATCCAAACCCGTTCAATTTCAAATAAATCGTTTCATAAAAAGAGCGCTGTCGGCTATCCAAACAGGTATAAACGTATGCCATTCAGACGGCCTCTGCTGATACTGTTTATTCAATATTACCTTAGCCGAATTCTCTGTTTGCACGTTTCCATATCAAGCAGACTAGAAAAACTCACTAAAAATTCTTCATTAAATAGTTTTTTTACCTAACATTCTTTTTAGACTTTAGTCAAGATTCGTTAAATCTTTGCGGTAAAATGTTGTCTTTATTTTCATGTATCTGAGTTTTTATGTCTTCCAATCAACCCCGTCAAACTTGGTCCAACCGTTTGACTTACATCCTTACCGTTGCCGGTGCGACTGTCGGCTTTGGTGCAACCTGGCGTTTCCCATATTTGGTCGGTGAAAACGGCGGCGGCGCGTATGTGTTTTTATTCTGTATCGCCATGCTGGTCATCGGTATTCCGATGATTTTGGTGGAAAACGTCATCGGCCGCCGTAAAGGCGTGAACGCGCTGGATGCGTTCGGCGGTTCGATGAACGGCAAACCTGTTGCCAAAATTTGGAAAACGGTCGGTTGGATGGGCCTGCTCGGTGCATTCGGCATCATGGCTTATTACATGGTGCTCGGCGGCTGGGTCATCAGTTACATCGTCAATATCATCGGCGGCAATTTGGATATTTCCAGCCCGGTTTCTGGCGAAATTACCAAAAGCTTCTTTACCGAACACATTGAAAACAGCCCTTGGGAAATTGCGTTCTACACTTTCTTGTTTGTCGTTGTGAACCAATGGATTTTGGTTAAAGGCGTCATCGGCGGTATTGAAAAAGCGGCGAAATACCTGATGCCGCTGCTGTTTTTATTCCTGATTGCCATGGTCGTTCGCAACGTTACCCTGCCGGGCGCAATGGAAGGGATTACTTTCTATCTGAAGCCTGATTTCAGCAAAATTACCGCCGAACTTTTCGTCTTCGTTTTGGGGCAAGTATTCTTCGCACTGAGCTTGGGTTTCGGCGTGATGATTACCTTGTCCAGCTATCTGGATAAAAACGAAAATCTGGTTCAGACGGCAGTCATTACCGCCATTACCAACACCATCATCGCCGTGTTGGCGGGCTTTATGATTTTCCCATCACTCTTCAGCTTCGGCGTCGCGCCCAATTCCGGCCCGACTTTGGTATTCCAAAGTTTGCCGATTGTGTTCTCGAATATGTGGGCAGGCCCTGTGTTCGCCGTGATTTTCTTCTCGCTGCTCCTGATTGCCGCACTGACGACTTCGCTGACGATTTATGAAGTGTTGATTACGACGATTCAGGAGAAAACCAAAATCCGCCGCGCAGCCGCGATTACCATCGTACTGGCAGGTATTTTTATCTTCGGCAATATTCCTTCCATCTTGAGCTACGGCCCGTGGAAAGACGTTTCCGTGTTCGGCAAAAATATTTTTGATGCCTTTGACTACATCAGCGGCAATATCCTGTTTATGCTGACCGCGCTCGGCTCCGCGCTGTTTGTCGGTTTCGTGATGAAGGACGAGGCGAAGGATGAATTGCTTTATAAAGGCAACCATACGACAGTCAATATCTGGTTTGCCTATGTGAAATACCTTGTGCCTTTGGTGATTTTGCTGATTTTTGTCAGCAACTTGTTCTGATAAACAGCATACAAAAAGGCCGTCTGAAATATTCAGACGGCCTTTATTTTAACTATGATTTATTCTGCCCAGTTTTTCTTCTTACTGGTTTTACCGATACCGGGGTTAAAGCTGTTGGTCGGGTCGAGTTTTTTATAGAACTGTTTCAACTCTGGCTTGGCTTCATACAGATGACCGACATTATGCTCGGCAGGATATTGCGCACCGCGTTGGTCAAGCAGATGGAGCATTTCATGTTCCAAAGCCGTGCAGTCGTTGCCTTTTTTAATGATGTAGTCCTGATGGAACACATGGCACATAAAATGTCCGTAATACAATTTATGGATAATTTTATTGTCGATTTCGGGCGGCAGGGTTTCAAACCAATCACGATCATCACGACGCAAGGCGATATCGAGTGCAACCAAATCCTCTACTTCATCATCATGTACAGAACGGTAACGGATCGCGGCAGAAGCCACAGCAAAGCGATGCAGCATGGCCGCCTGCGTTTCTTCGGCATTACATTCAAAGAATGCGCCGCCATGGGTTGCAAAATATTCTTTCAAGAAAGCACGCGCTTCTTCTACGCCCTCCCCGCCCATTTTTAAAATCAGGTGATGTTCATATTTATCCCGATAGTTGCGCATAGATTTCGGCAAGTGATCAGGCAAAATTTTACTGATCAGTTGCATGAATTTATCAGAGAAGTGTTTCGGCAAGAAACTTATCTTTTTGCTGAATCTATCCACACGGGCTTTCAGATCAAACAGTTTCGGAAGTTGGTGGGTGCCGAACGTCTTGATGATATAAAAAGTGTCTTTGCCATAAACGGCAGCAATATCAAAGGCATGACGATGGATATATTCACCGGAAATTGGCAGGTTTTTAAACTCGCTCAAAGCGGCGCGGCGAATATCGGTCAGCTCATTAATATCATTGGTGCCGATATAGAAAACGGCAGTCTGTTTTTCTTGCGGGAAAGTATCCAAGCGTACGGCAAACACCATCAGCTTGCCCGCGCAACCCGATGCTTCGTAGTGACGCGCAGGGTCGGCATTAAAACGGGCGGCAGTCGGTTCATTCACTTGGCGAACATGATCGCAGTACGCATGATCATGCCCTTTGCCTGCATTTTGAACAATGTCTTTTTTCTGATAATGAAAACCTTGCAGATTGGTCAGAATTTCTTCAGGGGTTTCACCCAAATCAATACCCAAATGGTTGACCAGCTCTAGTTTGCCCTCATCGTTGATTTGCGCAAACAGGGCCATTTCCGTATAAGCCGGGCCACGCTGTACCAAAGCGCCGCCGGAGTTATTACATACGCCACCCAATACGGATGCACCGATACAGGACGAACCGATCACGGAATGCGGCTCACGGCCTAAAGGTTTCAGCAGCAGCTCCAATTGATTCAGGGTAGAACCGGGCAGGCAGACAACTTGTTCGTTATTATTAATCGGCTGAATGATGTTTAGACGCATGGTATTCACAATCACGATATCGCGGTCGTAATCATTGCCGTCAGGAGTCGAGCCGCCGGTCAGACCAGTATTGGCAGCCTGCGTAATCACAATGACATCAGCCTCAACACACGCCTGCAAAATTTGCCACATTTCCAAAACCGTGCCCGGACGGACAACCGCCAGCGCCTTGCCCTCGCCAAAACGGTAGCCCTGACGGTATTGTTCGGTTTTTGCCGGGTCTGTGATGATGTATTTTTCGCCGACGGTTTGCGTCAGCCGGCTGATTAATTGCGTAGCGTTCATTGCATACTCCTTGAGAAATGAATATATTTATTAAATTACAAACATTGTAGTAATCCCTTTTATCAAAGTAAAGGCAAACCCATTTTTAAATTCATCATTCAAATAAACAAAAGGCCGTCTGAAATTTTCAGACGGCCTTTTGTTTCAAGCTTGAACAATCAAATTATTCGGCAGCTTTCTCTTCGCGAGCAGGTGCTTCCAGCAAAGCTTTGATAGACAGACGTACGCGGCCGCGGTCGTCTACTTCCAATGCTTTCACGTTCACAACCTGACCTACTTGCAGGTAGTCGCTGACATTGCGTACGCGCTCGTGGGCGATTTGGCTGATGTGTACCAAACCGTCTTTACCCGGCATTACGCTGACAATCGCGCCGACGTTGTTGTCGAGGATTTTAACCACAGTACCTTCGTACACTTTGCCCACTTCCACTTCGGCAGTGATTTCTTCGATACGTTTTTTCGCCGCATCGCCTGCTTCTTGAGTAGTCGCAGCGATAGTGATGGTACCGTCTTCAGCAATATTGATTTCAGTACCGGTTTCAGCGGTAATCGAACGGATGGTTTCGCCGCCTTTACCAATCACATCACGGATTTTGTCTTGGTTGATTTTCATGGTGAACAAGCGTGGCGCGTGTGCAGACAGCTCTTGCGGGCCTGCAACGGCGGCTTTCATCTGATCCAAGATGTGCAAACGTGCTTCTTTGGCTTGAGCCAAAGCGATTTGCATGATTTCTTTGGTAATACCTTGGATTTTGATGTCCATTTGCAGCGCGGTTACACCTTCGGTTGTACCGGCTACTTTAAAGTCCATATCGCCCAAATGGTCTTCGTCGCCCAAGATGTCGGTCAGAACGGCAAATTTGTTGTTGTCCAAAATCAGACCCATGGCGATACCGGCAACGTGTGCTTTCAAAGGCACACCGGCAGACAACAGGCTCAAGCAGCCGCCGCAGACGGAAGCCATAGAGGAAGAGCCGTTGGATTCGGTAATTTCAGAAACCACGCGCATGGTGTAGCTGAAATCTTCAGGTTCTGGCAATACGGCCAACAACGCACGTTTAGCCAAACGGCCGTGACCGATTTCACGACGTTTTGGCGCACCTACGCGACCCACTTCGCCGGTAGAGTATGGCGGGAAGTTGTAGTGCAGCATGAAGCGGTCGGTGTATTCGCCGGACAGCGCATCAATGATTTGTTCGTCGCGTGAAGTACCCAAAGTTGCAACCGCCAAAGCTTGGGTTTCGCCACGGGTAAACAGTGCGGAACCATGTGTGCGCGGCAATACGCCGGTTTGAATGTTCAACGGACGGACGGTGCGGGTGTCGCGACCGTCGATGCGCGGTTGACCGTCCAAAATTTGGCTGCGGACAACATCGGCTTCCAAGTGTTTGAAAATGCCTTTGATTTCGTTGGCAGCCAAAGTGTCGGTTTCTTCAGTAATCAACGCTTCTTTTACAGCATTCCAAGCTTCGTCCAATTTGGCAGAACGCGCTTGTTTTTGACGGATCTTGAACGCTTCTTTAATGGTCTCGCCGGCAATTTCGCGTACTTTGGCAACCAATTCTTCATTGGTTTCAGGTGCTTTCCAATCCCAAACTTCCGGATTGACTTCATCGGCAAACTCATTGATGGCATTAATGGCCACTTGCATTTGATCGTGACCATAAACAACCGCACCCAGCATCACTTCTTCAGACAAGATGTCGGCTTCGGATTCCACCATCAACACGGCTTTGGAAGTACCGGCAACCACCAAGTCCAATTGTGATTTCGCCAATTCGGCTTTAGTTGGGTTCAAAACGTACACGCCGTTTACATAACCCACGCGTGCCGCACCAATCGGACCGGCAAACGGTACGCCGCTCAACACCAGCGCAGCAGACGCGCCCAGCATGGCCGGAATGTCAGAATCGATTTCAGGGTCAACAGACACGACCATCGCTACGATTTGGATGTCGTGGTAGAAGCCTTCGGGGAACAGAGGACGAATCGGACGGTCGATCAGACGGCTGGTCAGGATTTCTTTTTCGCTTTGTTTACCTTCGCGTTTGAAGAAACCGCCGGGGATTTTACCTGCTGCGTAAGTACGCTCGAGGTAATCGACAGTCAGAGGGAAGAAGTCTTGACCTTCTTTCACTTCTTTGTTGGTGGTAACGGCAACCAAAACAACAGTATCGCCCATGGATACTTTAACAGCAGCGGCGGCTTGGCGGGCAATTTCGCCGGTTTCCAAAGTAACGGTTTGATTACCGTATTGGAAGGTCTTAACGTGTTTATTGAACATCATTGTTCCTTTCAAAATACCGCACTGCTAAAACACTAATAATGCACACTAAAATCCGAATGTGCATAGTTAGGGTTTCAGACCGTGCGGCAGGTTATAAACAAGCTTTCAGACGGCCTTTTCGGACGCTGAAAACAACTTTCAATTATAAAGGCAACCATCCTTAAAATCCAGTATTGATACAATAAAAAGGCCGTCTGAAACATATCCTTTTCAGACGGCCTTCAGTCTTCAAAATCAATCTTGTGTCAGTAAAGTCAATGCTTCCTGATATTTTTCGACCGTTTTCTGAATCACATCGGCAGGCACTTTAGGCGCAGGCGCTTTTTTATTCCAACCGCTTTGCTCCAGCCAGTCACGGACAAATTGTTTGTCAAAAGACGGCGGATTGGTGCCGACTTTGTATTGATCGGCAGGCCAAAAACGGCTGGAGTCAGGCGTCAACACTTCGTCCATCAAAGTCAGCGTACCTTCTTCATCCAAACCAAACTCAAACTTGGTGTCGCAAATAATGATACCGCGGGATTTGGCATATTCGGCCGCTTCTGTATAAAGCTGAATCGCTTTGGCGCGCACTTCCGCAGCCAATTCTTTTCCGATAATGCGTTCGCATTCTTCAAAGCTGATGTTTTCATCATGATCGCCGACTGCAGCTTTGGTCGACGGCGTAAAAATCACTTCAGGCAACTGCTGCGCTTCCTGCATACCTTCAGGCAGTTGAATACCGCAGACAGAACCGGTTTTTTGATAATCTTTCCAACCGCTACCTGCCAGATAACCGCGCACAATGGCCTCTACTTTCACCGGAGTGAGTTTTTTAGCCACGACGGCGCGTTTCTCCAAAGCTTTGGCTTCGTTTTCAGGCAAAACATCGTAAACCGTTTGGCCGGTAAAATGGTTAGGCATGATATGAGCCAGTTTTTTAAACCAAAAATTGGAAATCTGCGTCAAAATCTCCCCTTTACCCGGAATCGGATCATCCAAAATCACATCGAATGCAGACAGACGGTCGGAAGCAACCATCAACATACGTTTATCGTCAATTTCGTACAAATCGCGGACTTTGCCGGAGTAGATTTTTTTCAAGCTGATTTCAGACATTTCGGGTATCTCTTTGGTAAACAGAAGAATTTGATATTTTAGCCCAATTTGGCATCTTTCGTCAGATTGTTTACAAAATAAAGGCCGTCTGAAACCTTATAGCCCGGTTTCAGACGGCCTTAGCCTTTGATTTTAGGGATAAACCCTAAAAACCATCATCCTATCAGATGGCAGGAGCCTGAGTCTGATCTTGGATTTGGTTCACAGCAGACAGAGAGTAGTAGTCGCCGTGGCCGGTTACTTGGTAAGTGCTACCGTCAGCAAACTTGAAGTTTTCAACTTTGTGATCGTTACCGGTGAACCAGTCGTCGATGGTGATGCTGTCGTTAGTACCGACAGAAACAGTCAAGTTAGCACCTGATTTGCTCAGCAATACGTCAGAAGCTGCAACGCCTTTACCGAACAACAAGGTGTCATTACCACTTTCTTCACGGATAGTGTCGTGACCGTAACCTTTGTCGAAGAAGTAAGTATCGTTACCGGTACCACCGATCAGAATGTCGTTGCCGACACCGCCGTCGAGGTAGTCGTTACCGTCTTTACCCACCAGGCAGTCGTCGCCGGCCAAGCCGTACAGATGGTTGTCGCCACCGTTGCCTTCGATGTTGTTGTTCAAAGAGTTACCGGTACCGTTCAGGTTTTGCATACCTTGCAAAATCAGGTTTTCAACGTGATCGGTCAGCGTGTAGTCAATAACGGTACGGACAGTATCGATACCGGCGTGTGCATTGCCGTACTCGATAACTTGGTCGTTAACGTTGTCAACGAAATAAACGTCGTTACCGTCGCCACCGCGCATGATGTCTGCACCGGAACCACCGTTCAGGTAGTCGTTACCGGCACCACCTTGCAGGTAGTCTTTACCTTCTTCACCGTACAGAGAGTCACCGTCGGCATCACCGTAAATGGTGTCGTTACCGGCACCGGCGTAGATTACGTCTGTGCCGTTGCCACCGTAGATGATGTCTTCGCAAGCAGTACCATAAATGGTATCTTTAGCATCAGTACCGCGGATAACGTTGCCGTCTTTGCAGTCTTCAGCTCGAATGACATTACCTGGGTTTTTGTCTTCGTGACCGTATGAGTTGTTTTGGTTATGGTCGTCAACACAGTCTTTGCAGTCTGGCTCTGGCTTAGGCTCAGGTTTTGGTTCTGGTTTAGGCTCAGGTTTTGGCTCTGGCTTAGGTTCTGGTTTCGGCTCAGGTTTTGGTTCTGGCTTAGGCTCAGGTTTTGGTTGTGGTTTTGGTTCTGGTTGAGGTTCTGGTTGTGGCTCAGGTTTAGGCTCAGGTTTTGGTTGAGGCTTAGGCTGAGGTTTAGGTTGTGGTTTTGGACATGGGATCGGTTTGATTGGGTCGCAGTTGTAAGGTGGGCAAACCGGAACACATTTGTAGTTAGGCGTTTTTGCCGGTGGGCAGAAAGCCGCAATAGCAGAAACCAAACCGGTTACCGCGTTAACTACTGACACGCCGATGCTGGCAATGCTAGCGATGCTGCCGATAGAAACAGAAGATTTTGCTGCAGGAGCGCAGTAGTAAGAAGAGTAGGAAGCCTTAGGCGCAGGAGCGCAGTAAGAACTAACCAGGGGTCTAGTATAATACCCCCCGTAACAGTATGCCATAATAATTACTCCCAAAAGTTAATAAAATATTGGGTTGACGGAACGAGCAAATCCGCCCTTGCCCAATTATTATTTTAGTAATATTTTGCAAAATATTTACTCAAAAATATCAAACGGTAGAATTTACCGACAAAAGGACAGAAGCTCCCCTAATTTTAAATACCATTATCCTAACAATTATAAAAACATTAACATTGATTCACAATCTCTTAACCAATATAACTGCTTAATCCATCTAGTTAAAACCTATATTTTAACTATAGTTATAGTATATTATTAAAATATTGATAAATAGTTACATTATAGGTAGATAATATCGACTACTTACTCAAACACGGCCCTGTTTGTATTTTGTTCGATGCTAATAATGTGAATTTGTCTTATTTACATTATAATGACACGAATACCTATTCAACAGCCATCAGAGGAGATACTCAACCATGCGTACTTTATTGACCGGAGCCAAAGGTCAGCTTGCCCGTTGTCTGCGCGACCGCCTGCCCGAAGATTGGGAACTGATTGCTACCGACTCTACTTCGCTGGACATTACCGATACCGAAGCCGTGCATCACATGATCAAAAATTTCCAACCCGATGCCATCGTTAATGCCGCAGCTTACACTGCCGTCGATAAAGCAGAAGAAAACGCAGAGGCTGCTTTTGCCGTCAACGCAACTGCTGTTCACAACCTGGCAGCAGCTGCTCGCGTCGCACACGCCCGCTTTATTCATATTTCCACTGATTATGTATTCGACGGCGAAGGCAAACGCCCTTACCGCGAAACCGACTACACCAATCCGCGCAGTACTTACGGTCAATCCAAAGTAGCAGGCGAGCTTTTGGCTTTAGCCGCGCATCCGGAAAGTACAATCGTCCGTACTTCATGGCTGTTTAGCGAATACGGCAGCAATTTCGTCAAAACCATGTTGCGCCTTGCCAAAGAACGCGATTCCCTCTCCGTCGTTCACGACCAAACCGGCTGTCCGACTTATGCAGGCGATTTGGCACACGCCATTATCGAATTATTACAACAACCCACCTCCCCACGCGGTATCTTCCATTACTGTGGCAATAAATCGGCAACATGGTACGAATTTACCAAAGCCATCTTTCAGACGGCCCACCAATTAGACGACAGCTTCCGCATTCCGGAACTGAACGCAATCACCACCGATCAATATCCCCTGCCCGCCCCACGTCCGGCATACAGCATCATGGATTGCTCACGTCTGGAGACCGAATTCGGTATCAAACCGTCCGACTGGCAAAAAGCCCTGCGCGAAATTCTCCGCAAAATCGACTGATAAGCTGATCCATCTATATCAAGGCCGTCTGAAAACACATTTTCAGACGGCCTTTTTGTTTCTTTTATATATATCAAAAGCTTTATCTATCCAGTCTGACATTTGAAAAGTGCTACAATAGCCGTTTATTTTATTTTTCAGACGGCCTGACAATATGTGCAACCATCATCCCAAACATTCACATGACAACGACACCATCCGCATCCGCGGCGCGCGCACGCATAATTTGAAAAACGTCGATTTGGACATTCCGCGCCACAAGCTCGTGGTGGTAACAGGATTGTCAGGCAGCGGCAAATCATCGCTGGCATTTGATACTTTATATGCCGAAGGCCAACGCCGTTATGTCGAAAGCCTTTCCGCCTATGCCCGTCAGTTTTTACAGATGATGGACAAACCCGATGTCGATTTGATCGAAGGCCTGTCGCCCGCGATTTCTATCGAGCAAAAATCCACCAGCCACAATCCGCGTTCCACCGTCGGCACGGTAACGGAAATCCACGACTACCTGCGTCTTTTGTACGCCCGCGTCGGCACGCCGTATTGCCCCGAACACAATCTGCCGCTGTCGAGCCAAACCGTGTCGCAGATGGTCGATGCCGTGTTGAAGCTGCCGGAAGACACACGCGTGATGATTCTTGCGCCGGCTGTGCGCGAACGTAAGGGTGAGTTTGTCGATTTCTTTGCCGACTTGCAGGCTCAGGGCTTTGCGCGTGTACGCGTGGACGGCGAGGTCTATCAGTTGGATGAAGTGCCGAAGCTGGAAAAAAACATCAAACACAATATCGACGTGGTCATCGACCGCGTGAAAGTAAAAGCCGACATCAAACAACGTCTAGCGGAAAGTTTTGAAACCGCGCTACGTCACGGTAACGAGCGCGCGCTGGCAATGGAAATGGACAGCGGCGAAGAACATTGGTTTTCCGCGCGTTTCGCCTGCCCCGTGTGTTCGTACAGCCTGCCCGAATTAGAGCCGCGCCTCTTTTCCTTCAACAACCCGATGGGCTCCTGCCCGACTTGCGACGGCTTGGGCAACACCAACTTCTTCGATCCCGAAAAAGTGGTCGCCCATCCCGAATTATCCTTAGCAGCAGGCGCGATTGACGGCTGGGACAAACGCAACCAATTCTATTTCCAAATGATTCAATCGCTGGCGCATCATTATAAATTTGATGTCAATGCCGCTTGGGAAAGCCTACCGGAAAAAGTGAAAAAAGTCGTGTTGCACGGTTCGGGCAAAGAAGTCATCGACTTCACCTACCTGTCCGAACGCGGCACCACCTTCAACCGCAGCCACGCCTTCGAAGGCATCATCCCCAATCTCGAACGCCGCTACCGCGAAACCGACAGCGAAACCGTGCGCGAAAAACTACGCGAATACCAAAACCACCGCGCCTGCCCGAGCTGCGGCGGCGCACGTTTGCGCAAAGAAGCCCGCTACGTTTACGTCAGCGGCGAACCGTTGCACGAAGTCTCCGCCTGGCCGCTGACCAAAACCCACCAATTCTTCGAAACGCTGGATTTGGACGGCAACAAAAAACAAATCGCCGAAAAAATCCTCAAAGAAATCACTGAGCGGCTCGGCTTCCTGATTAATGTCGGGCTGGATTACCTGAATCTCTCCCGCTCCGCCGAAACCCTTTCCGGCGGCGAAGCCCAGCGTATCCGCCTCGCCAGCCAAATCGGCAGCGGCCTGACCGGCGTGATGTACGTTTTGGACGAACCCTCCATCGGCCTGCACCAGCGCGACAACGACCGCCTGCTCGCCACCCTCAAACGCCTGCGCGATTTGGGCAACAGCGTAATTGTGGTCGAACACGACGAAGACGCCATCCGCGAAGCCGATTTCGTCGTCGATATGGGCCCCGGCGCAGGCGAACACGGCGGCAACGTACTGATTGCCGACACGCCCGAAAACGTCGCCAAATGCGAAAAATCCGTTACTGGACAATACCTCAGCGGCAAAAAATCCATTGCCGTGCCGTCTGAACGCACGCCCGTCAATCCCGACCGAATGCTCGTCCTCAAAGGCGCGCGCGGCAACAACCTCAAAAACGTCACCCTCGAACTGCCGCTCGGTTTGATTACCTGCATCACCGGCGTATCCGGCAGCGGCAAATCCACCCTGATTAACGACACCCTCGCCAAAATCACCGCCCGCGAACTCAACCGCGCCCAAGAAGAACCTGCCCCATACGACGACATCCACGGCCTCGAACACCTCGACAAAGTCATCAACGTTGACCAATCCCCCATCGGCCGCACCCCGCGCTCCAACCCCGCCACCTACACCGGCCTGTTCACCCCCATCCGCGAACTCTTCGCCGGCGTCCCCCTCTCGCGCGAACGCGGCTACAACGTCGGCCGATTCTCCTTCAACGTCAAAGGCGGCCGCTGCGAAGCCTGCCAAGGCGACGGCGTGATTAAAGTCGAAATGCACTTCCTGCCCGACGTGTACGTCCCCTGTGAAGTCTGCCACGGCAAACGCTACAACCGCGAAACCCTCGAAATCCAATACAAAGGCAAAAACATCAGCCAAGTCCTCGACATGACCGTCGAAGAGGCCCGCGAATTTTTCGACGCCGTCCCCACCGTATCGCGTAAACTGCAAACCCTGATGGACGTAGGCCTCGGCTACATCCGCCTCGGCCAGTCCGCCACCACCCTTTCCGGCGGCGAAGCCCAACGCGTCAAACTCGCCTTGGAACTCTCCAAACGCGACACTGGCAGAACACTCTATATCCTCGACGAACCCACCACCGGCCTGCACTTCGCCGACATCGCCCTGCTGCTGGAAGTCATAGGCCGTCTGAAAGGTAAAGGCAACTCGATTGTGATTATCGAGCATAATCTTGACGTGATTAAAACTGCGGATTGGATTGTGGACTTGGGGCCGGAAGGTGGCGATGGTGGGGGGAGAATTATTGCTTCAGGTAGCCCTGAGCATGTGGCGAAGGTTAAGGGGAGTTATACTGGGAAGTATTTGGGATACATAATAAAATAATCATATTGACAGGAGTTTTTAATGACTAAATCAGCCACATCAGAACTTGAAAGATTGAAAAATAGGAAAAAGAATAAAGAGTCAATGAATCATATTTATGCAGAGAAGGGAAACAGTTACGTTATTCATTATTCTTGCGAGTCATTTTATGATGAACATAAAAAAGCATTTAAAACAGGAAGAGTAACATCTATAGGGCTCCGAAACTTAGAAGATGCTCAGACACATTATTGGTCAATTTGGCTATCGGCTGAAATTAAGAAAAAAGAAGATAAGATAGATGAGTCATTAGATGAACTTGAAAAAGATGTACTTGATAACTATTTCAACTTTATTAGAACAAACTCTAGAGCTCATTATATTCATTGGAATATGAGAGATATTAATTATGGTTTCCAAGCTTTAGAGCATCGTTATAGAGTTTTAGGAGGTGAGCCGACTACTATTTCAGATGATAAAAAATTTGATTTAGCACGTGCTTTAGTTTCTTTGTATGGGAGAAATTATGCAAGTCATGAGTATACAGACCAATATGGCAAAAAACATAAAGGTCGAATGATGGTACTTGCTGCTATGAACAAGGTAGCAACTAGGGATGCAATGGAAGGTGCTGAAGAAGCAAATGCATTTAAAGATAAAAATTATAAGGCATTGCATATGTCAACATTAAGAAAATTAGATATGTTAGCTAATTTTTTTGATAGGACTCATGCCAATACTTTAAAGAATAATGGAACATTTAGAGAAAAATACGGCTTCCATTGGTCTGTATTTCCAGAGATAGTGAAAGCTCATCCTCTATACACGGGACTTATCGTTATGGGTGGTTTACTTACTGTAGTATTACGATTTACTGATTCATGGAAAATTGTATCAAATTTGCTTAAATAAACTGTAAATCAGCAAGCCGTAGCCTGCATATCCAACCGACCGCGTGCGTGGCTGCGCCACACACCCTACTTGTGAGTCCACGAAACTTCAAAACCAACGTGTAGGGTGTGTGCGGTACGCACGCACGCGGTTGCTTGATTGGCGGTTTGCCGTTTCAACTTTTCAGGCGGCCTCCAATGCCGTCTGAAAACATCAGCTTCAACAAAGTTAAAACCTTAAACAACAAACCGTTCCTTTTCCAACACCCAAACCACAAGCCAAAAATCCTATGGCGCGTTATCGCAGCAAGCAGTATCCTGTATACTCAACCGACCGCGTGCGTGGCTGCGCTACACATCCTACCTGTGAATTGCACGGAACTTCAAAGCCAACGTGTAGGGTGTGTGCGGTACGCACGCAGTTATTTGATTGATGGTTTGCCGTTTCAACTTTTAACTTCGTTGAAGCTAGCGCTTTCAGACGACCTCCAATGTCGTCTGAAAGCATCAAATTTAACAAAGTTAAAATCTTAAACAACAACCCATTCCTTCTCCAACACCCAAGCCACAAACAAAAATCCTATGGCGCGTTATCGAAGAAACTTCATTGCTGGCGGCACATTCTTTTTCACCGTCAAACTCGCCGACCCAAAATCGCGCCTGCTTGTCGAACATATCGACTTATTGCGTGCGGCCTATATGGATGTGCAAAAACAATATCCCTTTGAAACCGTCGCCGTATGTGTACTGCCGAACCATATTCACGTCATTTGGACGCTGCCGCCCGACGATGCGGATTATTCCTTGCGCTGGCGGCTGATTAAAACCAAATTCTCCGTACATTTCCCACATGCCGAAAACCTGTCTGCCAGCAAACAGCGGCGGAACGAACGCGGTATTTGGCAACGGCGTTTTTACGAACACACCGTACGCGACGAAACGGATTTACAACGTTGCGCGGACTACATCCATTTCAATCCCGTCAAACATGGATTGTGCGACAATGTCCGCGATTGGGCGTTTTCGTCGTTCCACCGTTATGTGCGGGACGGATTGCTGCCGTTAGATTGGGGAGGCACAAAAGAAACAGCGGTAATGAGTTTTGGGGAATGAATGCGCTATAAAACACTACCGACCGCGTGCGTGGCTATGCCACACACCCTACCTGCGAATCATGCAGAACTTCAAAATATTAAAGTGTCAAGCATTGTTGTTTAATTTAATTAAAATCATGCAGCTGAAAGAGTCAGTCTATCTAAACATAAGGCCGTCTGAAATTTCAGACGGCCTTTGCTTTTTTAAGTAATCCTTTTTTAAATAATTACGCCGCTTTACGGTGATAATGTCTGAGCGCGTGTTCTTTACGTCGTCCGCTTGAGAAGGCGGATACGCGTTTTAGATAGCCGATGACGCGGGTGCCGTAGTCGATGTCGTGGCTGCCGCAGGCGGAGCAGGCGTGCAGGGTGCGTTTATCGATGTGGCCGCATTCGTTGCAGATGGTGATGCGTACGTTCACGCAGAAGTAGTTGCAGCCGGTTTGCGCGGCGATGTCCAAGAGCGAGCGGTAGCCGGATTTGGGCAGGGCTTCGTCAAGGTTCAGGTGCAGTGCGGAACCGCCGTCGAGCCAGTCCACCAGTTCTTTGCCGTGCAGCAGGAATTTGTCGAGCGCGTTGATTTCTTCGTCTTCGACGACGTAGAAATAGGAGTTGTAGCATTCGCGGCTGACTTGGTAGCCGTCGGCTTTGTCCCATTTGGCGTTTTTCACGCCGAGGTTTTCGGCGGGGACGAACTCGGTGTTGAACTTCACGCCGTAGTGTTTACTGGCGGCTTGGTTGGCTTCGAATATGGTTTTCAGACGGCCTTGGACGAAGTTGATGTAGTCGTCGTTGTAGCTGACCTTGATGCCTTGTGATTCGGCTGCTTCCGCCATGCCGTTGATACCGATGGTGAGGAACTGTTTGTCCAACGTGATGAAGCCTGCATCGTAAACGGGCAGCATTCCGGCGGCTTGGTATTCTTCCATCAGTTTGCGGTAGGCGTATTGGTATTTGTGGATTTTGGCGACTTCGGCGGCAAGGTCGCGCCCGTCTTGTTCCAGCCGGTTCATATTGATGGTGATGACGTTGATGGAACCGGTCGCCACGCCGCCCGCACCGAGGGTGTAGCTGAAGGTTCGGTCTTCGATGGCGTTGCGCAGGCGGCAGCAGGAAGCCAAGGAGTCGGGGTTGTCGGAAAGATAGACGAAGAAGGAATTGCCTTCCGCCAACTCTTTCGCCATTTCGTCGGCGAACACGGTGTCTTTGCATTTGCCGCCGTCGGTCAGCATCGCGGCGGTTACGACGGGGAAGGTCAAAATGGCTTTGGTGCGCTCTTGGTTAAACCATTTAAGGAAGAAGTTTTGCAACTTCGCCACGCTTGGCCACACTGGTTTGCTGAAATCGGGGAAGACGAAATCGCCGAACATCGCGTCAAAATAGTATTGATCGTAAACGGAAATATTCCAGAATACACTTTGATAACCGCGTGCGGCGGCGGGCTGGTTGATGCTGTACACCACCTGCTGCATATGGTTGGCGATTTCTTTGCCGTGGGTTTCCAAATAATCGTCGCCGTAGTCTTTGCGGGCGAAGTAGTCGAAATAAGTCAGAAATTCCACTGTCGCCACCGCACCGGCAAACTGCGCGCTGATGGCAAACACAAGGTTGATAAACGAACCGCAAAAAGATGCCAAATGTTGTGGCGCTTTGGATTCGCCGCCGAGTTTGCTTAAGCCGTCGAGCAGGAAGGGATACAGCGTAACCGACACACAATAAGGCTTGAGGCTGGTTTCGTCATGCACATAAATCTCATGCGCCTCAATCTGGCGGATGTATTCGTCAGCAACGGATTGGTCGAAAATTTCGGCGATTTTGCGCGACACTTGGGCGCGGTTAATCTGCACGAAAAAGTCTTTCATGATTTCCGCTTCCATCGTAGCGATGTTTTTTTGCGTTACGTTGGCATTGGCGTCCATTTTCGAGCCGTCCGCCGCGTTTTGCGCGCCGATGTAGTCACGCATGAATTGTAGTTTTCCGTTTAACTGTTCGGGATGCAGCCGAATCATGTTAATTCTCCTGTATGGTTTGGTTGATTTATTAAACAATGACGGTCAGGCCGTCTGAAACATCGCTGTCAGCGAATACAATAAATTCAATTTAAATCAGTGCAATACAGCACCGGGCTAAATTGAAGCCACTGGAAAAACTTTAGGCACAGGTTTGTCTTTGATAAACAAGCGGTTTAACACTTCGCCCGTGTGCAAATTGATAAACTTCTGATTGGTGGCCGGACTTTCCAAACCGCCCAACTCCATCTGCCAGCGGCCGGTTTTCAGATACGTCAGATAAGGCAGGATGCCGTCTGAAACCGCCTCCAGCTCTTCACGCTCCAGGCCGGTGTACAAGCAGGCTTTCAAACCCGCCTGCGTCACGATGGCCAGCATTTTCTGCAAGGCTTTCGGTTGCCACTCCCCGCCCATAAACAACACGCAGCTGATTAATCCGCGATAGCGTTTCAGACGGCCTTTTAAGTAATCCTCGGTCAATTCCGTGCCGATGCCCTCTTTCCATGTATCGGCACTATGGCAACCTTTGCAACGCAGCGGACAACCGGAAAACAGAAACGCCAGAGACACTTCGCCCGGCACTTCCTGCCATACAATTTGCTCGATTGTGAATTTCAAACCGCTCATTGCAATGCCATAAAACACAAAATATGGTGTGAATTAAAACACAATACTACTAGATATGGTATTTTATTTAACAATCCATCTTTATTTTGTAATAGGTTTTTATAATTTAATAGATTGTAAATTTCAATAATTACATCTACACGGCTCCTTTGATAAAGGCCGTCTGAAAACAATTTCAGTGCATTAATATAAAAAAAGAAAAGCAAACTCCGTTATAACAAAAACGGTTTTAACAAATCAAAAAAGGCCGTCTGAAATCATCTTTCAGACGGCCTTAATTTCAGGTTTTAACCCCGATTCGAACCTTTCACCATATCCATCAAAAACAATCGGCAATCCAAATTACCGTTAAACAAAGGAATTTTCCGCTTCGGAGAAAGGCGCATAAATTTCGGCATATCGCGATCGCCGGTAAACATTCCTACCAGCCAGCCGGCGTAATATTGTTTCAACCATGTACCGAGTTGCGGATATAAAGCCTGCAAAGCTTGAACTTCCGCAAGGCGCACGCCATAAGGCGGATTGGAAATCATAATGCCGTGTTCGCCGTTCGGCCGCGCGGCCTGCGCATCTTGCACGTCAAAACGGATGAAATTATCCACTTCGGCGGCTTGGGCATTGGCCAATGCGGCACGGATCATATAACGGTCGTTGTCGCTGCCGGAAATGGGCGCGGCGGCCGGTTTGATTTGTTTTTCAGCCTCACGGCGCAGGGCTTGCCATTTTTCTTTGTCGAAGTTTTGCAGTTTTTCAAAACCGAAACGGCGCATCAAGCCCGGCGCACGATGTGTCGCAATCCATGCAGCCTCAATGGCAATCGTGCCGCTGCCGCAAAACGGGTCTTGGAAAGGCTGCGTACCGTCGTAGCCTGCCAAAAGCAGCAGACCTGCCGCCAAGTTTTCCCTCAATGGCGCTTCGCCGGTATCCTGACGATAGCCGCGCTTGAAGAGTGCTTCGCCGGAAGTATCGATAAAGATCTCCACATTGCGCTCATCGATAAAGGCATGAATGCGGATATCGGGGTTGATTTTGCCCACGCTCGGACGCGCATCATAAATATCGCGGAAGGCATCGCAGACGGCATCTTTGATTTTCAAACCGACAAAATCCAAGCTTTTCACATTGGCGCGCTTGCCTTCGACTTTAACTTTAAAGGTCTGCTCCAGCTTAAACCAACCTGTCCAATGCAGATTTCGTGCCAGTTTGTAGATATCGTGTTCGTTGCGATAACCGCCTTTGGTCAAGCGCAGCAAAACGCGGCTGGCAACGCGCGAATGCAGGTTGATGCGGTACACCTGCTCCATCGTGCCTTTACATGCCACACCGCCGTCAACAGCACGGATATCCTGACATGCCATGCTGTCGAGCTCCTGCGTCAAAGGCGCTTCCAAACCGCGAGGACAAGTGATAAAAAGTGAATAAACCGTCATATAAGACCTTTCCGGGTAGAGCTATCCGAACCACTCGGATAACAAATAAAAACAATATTATAGCCGAAAACCAAAAGGCCGTCTGAAACTTCAGACGGCCTTTGAATAAAGCTTGCTTAGTGATCCAAACTATCGGTTTCCACCTTAACCGCTTTATCGGTTTTATCTTCCGGCAAAACCAAGTTCAACAATACCGCCATAATACCGCCTGCGGAAATTGAGTTTTGGAACAATACCGGCAGGTTTTTAAACACTTCCGGCTCAAACGCCACCCCCAGACCCAAACCGACAGAAGTTGCCGCGATAACCGCTTCACGGCGGCGAATACCGTGGCTGACCAAAATCCGCACGCCTGCAATCGCAATCAGGCCAAACATCAACACCATCGCGCCACCCAAAACCGGACTCGGAATCGTGGTAAACGCGCGCCCGATAACAGGGAACAAGCCCAACAATACCAAAATCGCCGCAATATATTTGCCCACATGACGCGAAGCCACGCCGGTCATTTGAATCACGCCGTTATTTTGCGCAAAAGTAGTCAAAGGCAAAGAACCCAACGCAGTCGCAATTACAGACACCAAACCATCTGCCAATACGCCGCCGCGCAGACGTTTGGTGTATTCCTCACCCTCAATCGGCTGCTCGGAGACCATTGCTGTCGCCGTCAAATCGCCAACTGCTTCAAATACGCTCAACAAGAAAATCGCACCGGCAACGATAAACGCGTGCCAATCAAATGCGAAGCCATATTTAAACGGAACCGGCAGGGTAATCAGCGGCAGGTTTTGCAGGGCGGAAAAATCTACTTTGCCCAAAAACAGCGCAACAATATAACCGACAATCAAACCTACCGCGATGCCGCTCATGCGCAGCAAAGGATTTTTCAAGCAGTTGAAAACCAAAACAATCAGCAACACCAGCGATGCCAAACCCAAGTTTTCCATCGAGCCGAACGTACCGTCTGCTTTCGCACCAAAGCCACCGCCGAAATCGGTAATGCCGACATGCACCAAGCTCAAGCCGATCAACATAACGACCACGCCGCTTACAGTCGGCGTAATCACTTTTTTCAGATAAGGCAAAAGCCAGGCAGAGAAGCACACTAAAAACGCACCAACAAAGGACACGCCCAAAAGCGTTGAAATCATCGCATCTTCAGTCAAACCGCCCTCTTTCATGCCGGCACCGAGCGCAATCATCACGGTAACAAAAGAGAAATTGACCGACTGAATCGACAACATGCCCGAACCGACCGGCCCGAAACGGTTGACCTGTAAATAAGTACCGACACCGGAAGCCACCATCGCCATCGACACCAAATAAGCCGTCATTTCAACCGGCAGCTCCAACGCCCCGCCGACAATCAGCGCCGGCGTAATCATCGGGACAAAAATAGCCAAAAGGTGCGTAACCGCACTCAACAACGCATTCCCAAACGGCGGCTTATCTTCCAAACCGTAAACCAAATCAGGCGAACCGGCCTGTTTATCTGTCATTTCGGCCATGATGACCCTTTCTTAAGAATCGTTAAAAAATATTAAGATGCGCATTTTAACTAATTTAAAATGTATCAGCAAATTCAAAATCATCAGGCCGTATGAAAGTTTTGCCCAATCATTTTCAGACGGCCTCAAACAGCCTTAACACATTTTAATCCTTGACAGTATTTTTCCATCTTAAAACAAACAAACTAATGATTTAAAAATGTATTATTCATTAAGATAATGACAAATCACGATTAAACGGCCCGGCCTCATAGCGGATATGTTTCACACAAACAACAAAGTAAGCTACAATCCGATGAATAATCCACCCACACCATAAAATTAAAGGTTTCCGTATGTTAAAAGGCAGTCTGGTTGCCCTGATTACTCCGATGAATCAAGACGGCAGCATCAACTACGAACAACTTCATGACTTAATCGACTGGCACATTGAAAACGGCACCGACGGCATCGTCGCAGTCGGTACCACCGGCGAGTCAGCCACCCTGCCTGTCGAAGAACATTTGGCCGTTATCGAAGCCACTGTCAAACACGTCAACAAGCGCATTCCCGTTATCGCCGGCACAGGCGCCAACAATACTGTCGAAGCCATCGCCCTTTCCAAAGCCGCCGAGCAAGCCGGTGCGGACTACACCTTATCTGTTGTTCCCTACTACAACAAACCTTCGCAAGAAGGCATTTACCAACATTTCAAAGCCATCGCCGAAGCCACTTCGATTCCGATGATTATTTATAATGTTCCCGGCCGCACCGTCGTCAGCATGAGCAACGACACTATTTTGCGCTTGGCTGAAATTCCCAATATCGTGGGTGTCAAAGAAGCCAGCGGCAAAATCGGCAGCAATATCGAATTGATCAACAGCGTTCCTGAAGGTTTTGCCGTGTTCTCCGGCGATGATCCTACCGGCCTGCCTTTCATGCTGTGTGGCGGTCATGGCGTAGTAACCGTCGCAGCCAACGTTGCACCGAAACTCTTTGCCGATATGTGCCGAGCCGCCCTTGAGGGCGATATTGCGACCGCCCGTCGTCTAAACGAGCAACTTATCCCAATTTATAACACCATGTTCTGCGAGCCCAGCCCGGCCGCGCCCAAATGGGGCCTGAGCTTATTGGGCAAATGCGAGCCCCATGTTCGTCTGCCTTTGGTAGCACTGACCGAAGCCGGTCAAGCCAAAGTCCGAGCCGCTCTGGAAAAATCAGGACAAATCTGATCCGGAAATAAGGCCGTCTGAATCCCAAACACCCTTTTCAGACGGCCTCCCTGTTAAGAACTTCATCCACAGGAAAACAAGATGACTTATATCAAACCCATCGTAGTAGCCCTCGCCCTGATTAGCATGACTGCCTGTTCCGGCAGCAAAAAAGAACAACCCAAACTCGACTATCAAAGTCAATCGCACCGCCTGGTCAAACTGGAAGTACCACCTGATTTGAATAACCCGGACCAAGGCAACCTCTATCAATTACCGGCAGGCAGCGGTGCAGTCCGTGCCAGCGACTTCAACAAACGCCGCACTCAAGCCGTACAACAACCTGCCAATGCAGAAGTTTTGAAATCCGTTAAAGGCGTACGCCTTGAGCGTGACGGCAACCAACGCTGGTTGGTTGTCGATGGCAAATCGCCTCGCGAAATTTGGCCGTTGCTGAAAGTGTTCTGGCAAGAAAACGGTTTCGACATCAAATCCGAAGAACCGGCCATCGGCCAAATGGAAACCGAGTGGGCTGAAAACCGAGCCAAAATCCCTCAAGACAGCCTGCGCCGCCTGTTGGACAAAGTCGGCTTGGGCGGCATCTACTCCACCAGCGAACGCGACAAGTTCATCATCCGCATCGAACAAGGCAAAAACGGTTCAACCGACATCTTCTTCGCCCATAAAGGCATGAAAGAAGTTTATGCCGACCGTAAAAAAGACACCACCATGTGGCAGCCAAGCGAGAGCGACCCTAACCTCGAAGCCGCATTCCTCGCCCGCTTTATGCAATACTTGGGCGTTGACGGCCAACAAGCCGAACAGGCCCTGACCCAAAGCGTTGCCGCCCGCAGCAATGCTTCTGAGTTGGCCCGTGTGGACAACGGCACCCTGCTGCTGGCAGGCGATTACGGCCGCAACTGGCGCCGTACCGCCCTTGCGCTTGACCGCATCGGCCTGACTGTTATCGGTCAAAATGCCGAACGCCGCGCTTTCTTGGTTCAACAAGCCCCAACCGAAGGCGAAGCAGTTGCCAATAAAAAACCCGGCCTGTTCAAACGCGTATTTGGCAAAGGCAAAGCAGAAGCACCAAAAACTTATCCTGAAATCATCGTCTATGTTGAGCCAATCAACAATGGCGCACGCCTCCATCTGTTGAACAAAGACGGCAGCCCATACAAAGGCAGCGATGCCTCCACATTGTTGAGCCGCCTGCACACAGAATTGCGTTAATCCGTTATTCGACTTAAGGCCGTCTGAAATATTCAGACGGCCTTTTTAACGAATCCAGCATGGTTTCAAATTCCCAATCTGACGTTATAATCAGAATATTTTTCTCCCTTAACCAAGCTGCCATGACCCGACAAAAAGCCTATCTGCTCCTGACCGCCCTGTTTACCCTGATGTTTATCGTACTGATTCTGTTGGGCGCTTATCTTCTGAGCATTCACAGCAAACAATTTGCCGTTGCCGCCTTTCTGTTTGCCTTTGCCGCCGTTTTTGCCCAAATCGGCAGCCTTGCCCTTTACATCCGCCACAAAGCACGCGCACAAATGGCTCGTATGCAGCAAACCGAAAACCATTAAGGAAAAACCATGTTTGAAAAAATCGTCCTTGCCAGTGGCAACGCAGGCAAACTCAAAGAATTTTCCCGCCTTTTTGCTGACTTAAACATCGAAGTCCTGCCACAATCACAGTTCAATACGCCCGAATGTCCCGAGCCGTACCATACCTTTGTTGAAAATGCCCTGGCTAAAGCACGTCATGCCGCCAAATACAGCGGCTTACCGGCACTTGCCGACGATTCCGGCATCTGCACCAACGCCTTAAACGGCGCACCCGGCATTTTCTCCGCACGTTATGCAGGCGAAAACCCCAAATCCGATACCGCAAACAATGCCAAACTGTCCGCCGATCTTGCCGATAAAGACGACAAAAGCTGCTACTACGTCTGCGTGCTCGTCCTCGTCCGCCACGAAAACGATCCGCAGCCCATCATCGCCGAAGGCATCTGGCGCGGCCAATGGCAGGCCGAAGCAGCCGGCACAAACGGCTTCGGCTACGACCCTCATTTCTATCTGGCCGAACACAGTTGCACCGCCGCCGAGCTTGACCCTGAAATCAAAAATGCCGAAAGCCACCGCGCCCAAGCATTGCGTGAATTGTTAAGAAAAATCGAGTCCTTATAAACCAAAGGCCGTCTGAAAACCTGAAACGTTTTTTTAGATGTTCCAAATCCAATAAATAATAAAAGAAATCCATGTCCCCTAAGCAAATCTTGATTGTCGCCATCCGCTTGGTCGTTTTAATCGGTATCGTACAAACGCTTGGCAGCATCGCTACCATATTCGCACAGTCAGAAAGCATGTATGACAGCAAACAAATCTCATCCGTACTGATGCTCTACGGCTTGTATTTAATTGCATGGCTGCTGCTATGGTGTTTCCCTGCCGCCATTGCCAACCGCCTGTTGCCCGAACATCTGCAAACCGTACAGGAAGCCCCAAAACACCCTGCACCATGGCTGACGACCGGTATTGTATTAATAGGCGTATATACTGTTTTCCAAGCTATCCCCGACCTAATTTACCAGTTCTCTCTCTATCTTTTTGTACAGTCTATTGCTATCGACACACATACATCCGTTTGGGCGGACCTCGGCGCACAAAACCAAGCCGGTATACTTGCCAACATCGCGCAGCTTTTTATCGGCATTTTCCTGCTATTTGGTGCACCCAAACTCTCATCTTGGATGCGCAAAAGACTTTAACTACATAAAAACAACAGGCCGTCTGAAACCTTCAGACGGCCTACCTCACATTCATTCCCATGCCCAAGCCCACACCTGAAGAATTGGCAGCCTTTGCAAAACACGTTGCTGCCTTTATCCCGACTACGCCTGACGAACTTCTTCAACTCATTGACAGTCAAGAAACTGCTATCGTCTTTTTAGGAAAACCAAGTTGTTCATACTGTCGCCGTTTTGTTGCAAAACTGTCTACTGTTTCCTTAAACAAGCAGCTTACCATCCGCTTTACAGACAGCAGCAACAAAGCGGCTTTGAAAGATTTTCGTGAAAAACACGGCATCAAAACTGTTCCCGCATTACTCAACATCTCACAAGGCAGAATAAAATTTGTCTGCAATTCCAAATTATCAGAAGAAGAAATTGAAGCTTTTTTGAGCGCTTAGACTGCGCAAATTTCCTACTGATTACTTTCCCAGCCGACATTTCAGTTAAAATAAGGCCCTAAAAATTTCAGACGGCCTCGAGCCTCAACACATATCATGACCCAAATTACCTTCCAACGCCCCGGCCAGCTAACCGCCCTGCCTCCTTTATCACTCTATATCCACATTCCGTGGTGCATCAAAAAATGCCCGTATTGCGACTTTAATTCACACAGCCTGAAAAACGGCCTGCCGGAAGAAGCCTATATCGATGCCCTATTAACCGACTTGCAGCTTGAATTGCCCAATATTTGGGGCAGACCGGTGGAAACCATATTCTTCGGCGGCGGTACGCCCAGCCTGTTTCAAGCGAAATCGATTGACCGTTTGTTAAGCGGCGTGCGTTCATTAGTGCGTTTGCAACCCGAAGCGGAAATTACTTTAGAAGCCAATCCGGGCACATTTGAAATTGAGAAATTTCAAGGATTTAAAGATGCAGGCATTACGCGTCTATCTATCGGCGTGCAAAGTTTTAACGACGATATGCTTGCTCGATTGGGACGTGTTCACAATGGCAAAGAAGCCCTGACAGCCATTGATACTGCCTTGAAATTATTTGAAAAAGTCAATATCGATTTGATGTACGCCCTGCCAAACCAAACGGTTCAGACGGCCTTAAACGATGTGCAAACCGCTATTGCAACAGGCGTATCGCATATCAGCGCATATCATCTGACCATGGAGCCGAACACGCCTTTTGGTCATACGCCGCCAAAAGATTTGCCGCAAGATGAAGCAGCATTGGATATTGAAGATGCCGTACACGGCGCGCTGGAAGGCGCGGGCTTTATTCACTACGAAACATCGGCTTTTGCAAAACCAGCCATGCAGTGCCGCCACAATTTGAACTACTGGCAGTTCGGCGATTATTTGGGCATCGGCGCGGGCGCACACGGAAAAATTTCCTATCCCGACCGCATCGAGCGCACCGTCCGCCGCCGTCATCCCAACGACTATCTTGCCGCCATGCAGAGTAATCCGCATGAAGCAGTTGAACGCAAAACCGTTGTTGCCGAAGACCTTCCATTCGAGTTCATGATGAACGTCCTGCGCCTGACCGACGGCGTACCTGCTGCAACGCTGCAAGAACGTACCGGCGTACCCACTGCAAAAATTATGACACAAATCGAAACCGCCAGACAAAAAGGCCTGCTTGAATCAGACCCGACTGTGTTCCGCCCGACCGAACAAGGCCGTTTGTTCTTAAACGACTTGTTACAGTGTTTTTTATAAGTTTATCCAAGATGAAAGAAAGCTATCCAAAGAATTTCAAACCGCATAAAATTAAGAATGGCAAAGCATAAGTTGTTTGACTTGAAGACGAAAACTATAAAAAGCTTTGTAATCACTTGGTGTTACAGGGATTGCAATTCTACGGTTATTTGGAGCAATTAATGCTGGATGTTTTTTGCCAAATTTTACTTTCCAGCCTTCTTTGATCTTGGTTTTGACCAATTTATCTATTTTAGAATTTGTACTATATCTGTGCATTTATCTTCTTTCTTAGATTTTTAGAAACCGTTACTGACCTCTCAATCAATAACGGTCCAGATTTTTATTAGTATAGGGAATTATTTACTTTTAGCAGGGTTATTACCACGACCTCCACCAGAAGGGTTACCTGTTCGGCTTGGCCAGTTGGGATTTGTATTACCAGTATTATTGGTTGCCATAATTGTTTCCTTTTAAAATTGATAAGAAGATTATCCGCTGATGGATATTTAGCGAATATGGTCATGATAAATTCGGCACTCGGACAAACAGCGACAAAATTAGGGACAAATAGGAGTTTATAATGAAAAATAAAGAAATATTTTCTAACTTTATGAATTTAAAGAATTTTAAAAACTGGTCGAATAATGACCTGGCTAAAGAGGTTTTCAATATTTTACATGATGACGAAATTCGGTATCTATCCAGCGCTGAAGAGGAAAAAGAGATAAGGTTATTCTGCGAAAGATTTTCTAAAGGACTAGAGCGATTAAAAACTAATGATAAACTAGAACCTAGTTTTAAACTATATGAAGATAAAAGTAGAAAAATTACTTGGAAGCAATGTTGGGAAGCAGTATCTAAAAAATACCCTGATGTGCAAAATCAAAGTGAAGTATTAGATAATATCGATAATGATAAAGAACTAGAAATAAAAAGAATTATTGACAAAACAATAGAAACTCAAGAAATACTTTCTTGGGATAGTGATTTGCAAATTTACTTCAATGCCGCAACCTTATTTTATAACAACAAACCTAAATCCATTCTAGATGCTTGGGAGTTATTAGATAAAAATTACAATGAACAGAAGAGATTAGAGAACTTAGCAGAAAAACATAACATAGGGAGTTTACAGACTTACTTAGGTAATTTTTATTTTTACAAAAAACAAAAATACTCCAAATCCTTGGAATTTTATAAATCAGCAGCCCAAAATTATGATGTGTTAGCTCTCTATCAATTGGGACAGATTTATGAAATTGGCGTAAATGGACATATTGAGAAAGATATTGATAAAGCAATAGAATATTATAAAGGAGCTACTAAATATGACTTTCCTTTTGCATTTAATAAATTAGCATATTTATCTTATTGCACACGAAAATATCAACAATTTTTTGAATATGCAAGAAAATCAGCAGAAATTAACGGATTTAATCCATTTCCTATTATTGAAGAAGGGCCGATAATGCTTGATATGGATGGGAATATTAAACGGTCAAATAAACAGCAACAATTTCCAAATTATCTTGGAGTGTTATATTTAGGTTTCGCATATCAGGAAGGACTTTGGGTTAATAAAAACCTGTCAAAAGCAATTCAACAATACGAGCATTTTTTAGAATTTCCATTTAACCATTGGACTCAACCTGTTTTAACAAGGTTATTTCTTTTACTCAAAGAATGTGCCCAAAACGAAGAAGATATAACCAAAGCTAAAAATGCTTTTTATAAATTGAAAGAATTAATAATTAAAAGTTTGGATGCAGCTTGGGAAAACACGGATTCAAGTATATTGAAATTTGAAGATAATTTATTAGGATTAAATCCTGATTTAATCAATGACATTGAAAATGCAAAATATTTTTCCCATAATAATGGAAGCTCTATCCTTTTAAAATCAATAGTTAAACGATTTACATCATAAATATAGCCTCAGATACAGATGTAGAGCTACTGGAGTAAATTCGATAATCTGAAACAAATTATCTGTTGACGTACGCATGAGATTCTAATAATATGATACTTATTATCAAGTAACAAAAGGCCGTCTGAAACCTGTTTCTCAGGATTTCAGACGGCCTTTTAACTTCTTTAAATATATCTAACTTTTTGCTGCTTTTACTTTTTCTGCAAACCACAGCGCCGCAGCCGTACCTGCCATATCGGCAATGCCGTCCGCGATTGAACCTTGGCGCGTAGTAGTCAGAAATGCCTGAGCCAGCTCGCTTCCTACTGCAAATAATAAAGCGGCAAACAGAATGCCTTTATAGGGAATATTCCTATTGTCTTGAATAAATATTTTTGCACACAACCATGCCTGACCGAAAAACAGTCCGAAATGGCCGACTTTATCAAAATGGGGAAATGGTGGAGCGCTATTGCCGCCCTCTTTGAAAAGTAAGGCATAAATGGCGGCGGCAAACCAGATTAAGGCAGCGGCAGTAAATTTGTTTAATGGCAAGGCTTTCATTTGTCGGCCTCTTCATCCAGCCATGTTTGACAGATGCCTGCCAAGCGGACAAATTTTCCACCCCGCGCCTTCAAAATATCACGCCATTGTGCTACTTCTTCTGCATCCGGAGCATCTTCAATACTGCATTCGTAAAGGCAGAAGTCTAATGTTTCTCCAACAACGCCGGGGGCTTCGGTCTGCATCAGGCTGGTCAGTTCGTTCATATTTACTGTTTCTTTAATTGGTTTATCGCTAGCCAGACTGCGCCGTCTGTTTTCAGGCCGTCTGAACATGATGTGCAAGGCTGCCCGTTTGATTTGGGCACGCTTACTTACTGTGTAAAAAACGTGTTGCCTCTTCCCATTCGCCATTCAACACGGCCGGCAATCCTTGCAGGGATTTGGCGATGGCGTCATCGATTTGCTGTCTGTGTTCCGCCGACGGTTTATTCAATACATAACCGACAACCAGATTACGGTCGCCAGGATGATCAATACCTAAGCGCAAACGGTAGAAATTAGGCGTACCCAAACGAGCCTGAATGTCTTTGAGGCCGTTATGTCCGCCGTTGCCGCCACCAAGTTTGAATTTGATACGGCCGCATGGGATATCCAGCTCGTCATGAACCACTAAGATTTCCTCCGGCTTGATTTTGTAAAACTGAGCCAAAGCGGCAACAGCCTGACCGGAGCGGTTCATAAATGTCATGGGTTTGAGCAGCCAAACATCACCATCAGGCGTAGTGGCGCGCGCTACTTCGCCGTAAAATTTCTTCTCGTCTTTAAAATTGACTTTCCATTTCCACGCCAGTTCATCCAACAGCCAAAAGCCGACATTGTGGCGCGTTTGTTCGTATTCTTGGCCTGGATTACCCAAACCGACGATTAATTTAATTTTCAAGCTCATTACTGTTCTTTCAGTTTGACAGGCCGTCTGAAAAAGTTTCAGACGGCCTTGGATTTATTCTTGCCCTGCGCGTTTACGTCGCGCTTCTTTCGGATCAATCAACAATGGACGATAAACCTCAATCCGATCGCCATCTCGCAACACCGTCTCGTCTTTCACCGCCTTGCCGAAAATACCCAAAGGCGCTTGCCGCAAATCCAACTCTGGAAACTCTACCTCCAAACCGCTTTGCAGGGCGGCTTCGCGTACGGTTGTCCCTTCGGCAACGGTCATGTTCTTCAACACTTGCCTATCGGCCAGTCCGTAAACAATTTCAATCTCAAGCATAGCGGCGGTCGGCCTCTTTAATAAAAGCATCCACCAGCGTGCCGGCGAGGTGGCCGAACACCGGGGAAATCATGGCAGAAAGTACGGCATTGGAGAAATCGTATTCTAATCTGAATTCGACTTTACACATATCATCGCCCAAATCGATAAATTTCCAAGTGCCGCGCAGGGTTTTAAACGGCCCTTCGAGTAAATCCATGCGGATTTCCTGCCCCGGGATATTGTGGTTGTGCGTTGCAAACGACTGCTTAACGCGCATATAGTCCATAAACAGGCGCGCTTTGAGCTCGTTGCCTTTGCGTTCGATGACTTCGGTCTTGCTGTACCACGGCAAAAATTTTGGATAGTCCTCAACTTTGTCCACCAGCTCAAACATTTCCTTAGCGCTATGCAGCACCAATACATTTTTCTCAACTTTTTTCATGTTGGTTGTAGACCTTGTTTTTAAATATTCGGGGTTCAGACGGCATGATGTAGAAAAATATCCGCCCTACTTTGGGACAAAATTCCCAATTTAAACCGCTTCTCCATTTTGTTTCGCTTCCAGCCATTCCCAGCGTTCCAGCTTTTCCAAAAGCAGCATTTCGATTTCTTCAGCCCTGCTTTGCAATGCACCTGCTTTTTCGTAATCTTTGAAAATTTCAGGATCGGAAAGCTGGGTATTGATTTCAGCCTGTTCGGTTTCCAAAGCAGCGATTTCGTCAGGCAGCGCATCGAGTTCGCGCTGTTCTTTGTAGGAAAGTTTGACCGTGCGGTTGGCCTTGGGTTTGGCTTTTTCCGGTTCTGCGGTTGTTTTCGGCGCGGAGGTCGTCTGAATTTTCTCTTCGCGTGATTTTGCGTCAATGTAGTCCTGATAGCCGCCGATGTATTCTTTCAGACGACCTTGTCCTTCGAAAACAATGCTTTGGGTAATCACATTATCCAAGAACATACGGTCATGCGAAACAAGGAATACCGTGCCTTGGTAATCGCGCAGCAAGTCTTCGAGCAGCTCTTGGGTATCGATGTCCAAGTCATTGGTCGGTTCGTCCAAGACCAAAATATTAGCAGGACGGGTGAAGAGTTTTGCCAGCAGAAGGCGGTTGCGTTCGCCGCCGGAGAGCGATGAAACAGGGCTTTGCGCACGGGCGGGGTGGAACAGAAAATCTTCCAAATAGCTCATGACGTGTTTTTTCTTACCGCCGACTTCAACGTAATCATTGCCCTGTCCGAGCGTGTAAAACACGGTGTCGTTTTCGTTCAACGCGCTGCGGAACTGGTCAAAATAGGCAACTTCCTGCTTGCTGCCGATGCGGATTCTGCCGTAAGTCGGCTGCAATTCACCCAAAATCAGCTTGAGGAAGGTGGTTTTGCCGATACCGTTTGGACCGATTAAGCCGATTTTGTCGCCGCGCTGCAAGATGGCGGAGAATTTGTCCATGATGACTTTGTCGCCGTAGGCAAACGAGGCATGTTCCAATTCGGCAATGATTTTGCCGCTTTTCTCGCCGCTGTCGAGCTTGAAATTGACCTGCCCTTGTACGTTGCGGCGTTCGGCGCGTTGGCGGCGCAGTTCTTCCAAACGGCGCACGCGGCCTTCGTTGCGGGTACGGCGCGCTTCGATGCCTTTGCGTATCCATGCCTCTTCCTGAGCATGGAATTTGTCGAAGAGGCGGTTGTGTTCCGCTTCAACCGCCAATTCCTGCGCTTTTTTCTCGCTGTATTTGGAGAACGAGCCGGGATAGGAACGTAGAATGCCGCGATCGAGTTCGACGATGCGCGTGGCGATATTATCCAAAAAACGACGGTCGTGGGTAATCACGACCAGGCTGCCTTCAAACGCTTTGAGCAGGTTTTCCAGCCAGATAATCGCGTCGATGTCCAAATGGTTGGTCGGCTCGTCCAGCAGCAATACGTCGGGCTTCTGCACCCAAGCCTGCGCCAAGGCGACGCGCTTTTTCTGCCCGCCGGAGAGGTTGCCGATTTTTTCGTTTTCCGGCAAACCGAGTTCGCCCAAAGTCTGCTTCACCGCCGCATCCAGCTTCCAGCCGTCCTTCGCTTCGATTTCAAGCTGCAATTCGTTGAGTTCTTTCAACAAAGCCTCACTCGAACCATTTTCCAACTCATGGCTGACGTGATGATAACGGCGTAATAAATCACGGATTTCACCCAAACCTTCGGCGACAGTATCAAATACGGTTGCGTCCTTATCAAAAAAGGACTCCTGCGGCACATAAACGATTTTGAGGTTGTTTTGAACAATAATCTGCCCGTCATCGAGCTTTTGTACACCTGCAAGGATTTTTAAAAACGAAGACTTACCCGCACCGTTGCGGCCGATTAAACCGATTTTCTCGCCGCTGTCGAGTTGAAAAGAAGTTTTGTCGAGCAAGGCGACGTGGCCGACAGCAAAAGAAGCATTTTCTACGGATAAGATATTCATGGGGAAACTTCAAAAAAGAAAGGGGGACATTTTAACCGATTATCGGCAGATATTTGCCGACAATCATATGAAATTGAAAGTATCAGGCCGTCTGAAAGCAGTTTTCAGACGGCCTTCATTATTATTCTTGGATCTTTAAACCGAAATGCAGATAAGCTCTTTCGGTTGCCACGCGTCCGCGCGGTGTACGCTGCAAAAAGCCCTGCTGAATCAGATATGGTTCAATCACATCTTCGATGGTATCGGTCGATTCGCCAATCGCAGCAGCCACGTTTTCCAAACCGACAGGGCCGCCACTGAATTTGTGCAGAATTGCCTCAAGGAATTTCCTGTCCATCACATCCAAACCTTGCCCATCCACATCCAGCATACTCAAGGCAGCATCGGCAATTTCCGCATCAATCACGCCGTTGTTTTTCACATCAGCGTAATCGCGCACTCGTCGCAAAAGGCGGTTGGCAATACGCGGCGTACCGCGGCTGCGCTTGGCCACTTCCATCGCACCCTCTTCACCCATTTCCAACTGCAATAGTTGAGCAGAACGGGCAACAATAGTCGCCAAATCTTTATTCTGATAAAACTCCAATCGGGATACGATACCGAAACGGTCGCGCAACGGATTGGTCAACATACCGGCACGGGTCGTCGCCCCCACCAATGTAAACGGCGGCAAATCGATTTTGACCGAACGCGCGGCCGGCCCTTCGCCTATCATGATGTCCAACTGATAATCCTCAAGCGCAGGGTAAAGGATTTCTTCAACCACAGGGCTTAAACGGTGAATTTCATCGATAAACAGCACATCATGCGGCTCGAGGTTGGTCAATAAAGCAGCAAGGTCGCCGGCGCGTTCCAAAACCGGGCCGCTGGTTTGGCGCAAATTAACGCCCAACTCTTTGGCGATAATATGCGCCAAAGTAGTTTTACCCAAACCCGGAGGGCCAAACAACAAAGTGTGGTCAAGCGCCTCTCCACGTTTTTTCGCCGCCTGAATAAAAATAGCCAGCTGCTCTTTGGCCTTATCCTGCCCGATATAGTCGTCTAAAGTTTTCGGACGTAAAGCGCGTTCAAGCAATTCTTCCTGAGCGGAAATATTTTGAGCAGTGATAATGCGCTGAGGTTGTGCAGAAGTAAGATTATCGGTTTGTAACATAATGTTTCTAAATTCTAAGATTATTCCCGACCCGTTGTTTCAGACGGCCCGAACAATCAGATAAAGCGGTTAAATTATGATTTTGGCCATTATACCCGATAAGGCCGAACCACTTTTCCTTCAAATTTAAATCACACAAAAATTTTCGTTTTCAGACGGCCAAAGCAACGTATAATAAACGGTTAATTCAAATACCTATCGCATTCAGGAGAACACATGAGCCTCAAGCAAAAAGTCATTGCCATCGACGGCCCCAGCGCATCCGGCAAAGGGACGGTTGCCTCACGCGTAGCCGAAGCCTTGGGTTTTCTTTACCTCGATTCCGGTGCGCTTTACCGCCTGACCGCGCTTTACGCACAAAAACAAAATGTTGCCTGGACAGATGAAGACGCCGTCAGCACACTGGCAGAAACCTTGCCCGCACAATTTGAAGGCAGCGTCGTGTTATTAAACGGCGAAGATGTATCCGAACAAATCCGTACCGAAGCCATCGGCATGGGCGCATCTGCCGTCGCGCAGTTGCCTAAAGTGCGTACCGCCCTTTTGCAGCGCCAACGCGATTTCCTGACCGAAAAAGGTTTGGTCGCCGACGGCCGCGATATCGGCTCGGTTATTTTCCCTGATGCCGCATTAAAAATCTTCCTGACTGCAAGTGCCAATGTCCGAGCCCAACGTCGTGCCAAGCAACTCGGTATCCCATGCGAAGGCGTTGCATTCGAGCGTATTTTATCGGACATTGAAGCGCGCGACGAAGCAGACCGCCGTCGCCCTGTTGCTCCGTTGAAACAGCTGCCCGACGCCCTGCTTTTAGATACTGACAACCTTTCTATCGAAGAAGCTGTAAAAAAAGTGCTTGATTGGTATCATAAAGTTTAAAATTTGGAGTATAATCGCGAAGTTTTCATTTCAGACGGCCTGTTGACCCTAATAACAAGGCCGTCTGAAAACATTTCCCAACCTGCCGCGCCAAGGACGGCAGGTCATTTCAAACCTAACCCGCACCCCTTGGCGGTGTACCGAAAAGAGTATATATGACTATGGAAAATTTTGCCCAGCTGCTGGAAGAAAGCTTTACCCTGCAAGAGATGAACCCAGGTGAAGTGATTACTGCCGAAGTAGTCGGCATCGATCAAAACTTCGTTACCGTTAACGCAGGTCTGAAATCAGAATCTCTGATTGATGTTGCTGAATTCAAAAACGCTCAGGGCGAGATTGAAGTTAAAGTTGGCGATTTCGTTACCGTTACCATCGAATCTGTTGAAAACGGCTTCGGCGAAACCAAACTGTCCCGCGAAAAAGCCAAACGCGCTGCCGACTGGATCGCTTTGGAAGAAGCTATGGAAAACGGCGACATCCTGTCCGGCGTTATCAATGGCAAAGTCAAAGGCGGCCTGACTGTTATGATCAACAGCATCCGCGCATTCCTGCCGGGTTCTTTGGTTGACGTACGTCCTGTAAAAGACACTTCTCACTTCGAAGGCAAAGAAATTGAATTCAAAGTGATCAAACTGGACAAAAAACGCAACAACGTTGTTGTGTCCCGCCGCGCTGTTCTGGAAGCTACTTTGGGCGAAGAACGCAAAGCCTTGCTGGAAAACCTGCAAGAAGGTTCAGTTATCAAAGGTATCGTTAAAAACATCACCGATTACGGTGCATTCGTTGACTTGGGCGGCATCGACGGTCTGTTGCACATCACCGACTTGGCATGGCGCCGTGTGAAACACCCAAGCGAAGTTTTGGAAGTTGGTCAAGAAGTAGAAGCTAAAGTCCTGAAATTTGACCAAGACAAACAACGCGTTTCTCTGGGTATGAAACAACTGGGCGAAGATCCTTGGAGCGGCCTGACCCGTCGTTACCCACAAGGTACCCGCCTGTTCGGTAAAGTATCCAACCTGACCGACTACGGTGCATTCGTTGAAATCGAACAAGGCATCGAAGGTTTGGTACACGTTTCCGAAATGGATTGGACCAACAAAAACGTACACCCAAGCAAAGTTGTTCAACTGGGTGACGAAGTTGAAGTCATGATCCTGGAAATCGACGAAGACCGCCGCCGTATCTCTTTGGGTATGAAACAATGCCAAGCTAACCCTTGGGAAGAGTTTGCCGCCAACCACAACAAAGGCGACAAAATCTCCGGCGCAGTTAAATCCATCACCGACTTCGGCGTATTCGTAGGCCTGCCTGGCGGTATCGACGGTCTGGTTCACCTGTCTGACCTGTCTTGGACTGAAGCCGGCGAAGAAGCTGTACGCAAATACAAAAAAGGCGAAGAAGTTGAAGCCGTTGTATTGGCCATCGACGTTGAAAAAGAACGTATCTCTTTGGGTATCAAACAACTGGAAGGTGATCCGTTCGGCAACTTCATCAGCGTAAACGACAAAGGTTCTTTGGTTAAAGGTTCTGTGAAATCTGTTGACGCCAAAGGTGCCGTAGTTGCTCTGTCTGAAGAAGTTGAAGGCTACCTGCCTGCTTCTGAATTTGCCGCTGACCGCGTTGAAGACCTGACTACCAAACTGAAAGAAGGCGACGAAGTTGAAGCCGTTATCGTTACCGTTGACCGCAAAAACCGCAGCATCCGTCTGTCTGTTAAAGCGAAAGACGCTAAAGAAAACCGCGAAGCGCTGAATTCAGTTAACGCCGCTGCAACTGCCAATGCCGGTACTACCAGCCTGGGCGACTTGCTGAAAGCCAAACTGTCCGGCGACCAAGAATAAGGTTGCAGACATGACGAAGTCTGAATTGATGGTTCGCCTCGCAGAAGTGTTTGCCGAAAAAAATGGCAACCAACTGCTGGCTAAAGATGTCGAATACAGTGTAAAAGTCTTGGTTGACACCATGACCCGCTCACTGGCTCGTGGACAACGTATCGAAATCCGCGGCTTCGGCAGCTTCGACTTGAACCACCGCCCTGCCCGTATCGGGCGCAACCCTAAAACCGGTGAACGTGTGGAAGTGCCTGAAAAACATGTTCCCCACTTCAAACCGGGTAAAGAGTTGCGTGAGCGTGTAGACTTAGCATTGCAAGAAAGTGCTCATTAATACTTAGTAGCAAAACGCCGCAGAAATGCGGCGTTTTTTTGTTTTTTCAAAAAATACTAAAGCCAGCCCTTTTTACTTGCACTTTAATCGCACACTTTTCCAACTATATTGACAACAAAGCCTTTGCAAAAAACGCAGGCCGTCTGAAATCATTTATAATAGACCGACTATTCCATAATGAGAACATCATTCCGACTACCGTCCAAATTATTGCGGATGATGTTTCGACTATCGCCAGCAAAACATAATAAAGGTTATACATGAGCAATAGAGACCAACTATTTACGCCACCGCCATTTGAAAACCACAGCCCATTGACTTGGTATCAGGCCGCCGCCGAACAACCCAACTTCATCCGTGACGAAGCACAAGCACGAGCCATTGAATATTTGGATCGCTTATGGACCGAGCTGATGATGTTCAAACGCAAACGCAACCGTTTTCTCGGCCGCAGCCTGCGTTCCCCTCAAGTGCCTAAAGGACTCTATTTTTATGGCGGCGTAGGACGCGGTAAAAGTTTCCTGATGGACGCTTTTTTTGGCTGCCTCCCTTATCGCCGTAAGCGCCGCGTGCATTTCCATGCCTTTATGGCCGAAATTCATCAACGGCTGAAAGCTTTAAAGAGCGAAGCAAATCCTTTAAAAGCCGTTGCAGCAGAAATTGCCAAAGAAACACGCGTATTATGCTTTGATGAATTTCACGTCAGCGACATTGCCGATGCGATGATTTTAGGCCGTTTGTTGGAAAACCTGCTGAGCGAAGGTGTTGTTTTGGTGGCTACTTCCAACTACGCTCCATCCGAACTCTATCCACAAGGCCAAAACCGCAGCAGCTTTCTGCCAACCATCGCCCTTATCGAATCTAACCTAACCGTTTTAAATGTGGATGGCGGAGAAGATTACCGATTGCGCACACTACGTCCTGCCGAAATTTTCTTTGTACCCAATAACGAAGAAAACGAGCAAAAACTGGCTACTTTATTTAAAGAAATGAGCGGAATCTCTGAATTGAATCCGGGAATCAGCATTATTCATGGACGGGAAATTCCTCATAAAGCCCAGTCGGAACGCGCCATCTGGTTTGATTTCCGTGCATTGTGTTTCGGCCCGCGCTCACAAGCAGACTATCTGTATTTGGCCGAACATTACGAGATGGTTTTTCTATCAGGATTGGAACGCCTGACCCCTCAAGAAAAAGCAGAAGCACGCCGTCTGACATGGTTGATTGACGTTTTATATGACTTCCGCGTGAAATTGTGCGCCACCAGTGCCGTTGGCGTAAACGATATTTATGTTGAAGGCGATTTTGCCGAAGAATTTACCCGTACAGCCAGCCGTATGGTCGAAATGCAGTCTGAAGTCTATTTGGAGCAACCGCACCTGACTTTAAGCAAATAATGCCTTTCCCAAAAAGGGGCGAAATTTGGTAGAATACACTTCCCTCGCCTCTTGGCTACGACAACTTACCTATCAATAAAAACAAGGACATAACATGGCCATCGAACGTACGATTTCCATCATCAAACCCGATGCAGTAGAAAAAAACGTCATCGGCAAGATTTACAGCCGCTTTGAAGAAAACGGCTTGCGCATTATTGCTGCAAAAATGAAACATCTCTCTGAGCGTGAAGCAAAAGAGTTTTATGCCGTACACAAAGATCGCCCTTTTTATGAAGACTTGGTTAAATTCATGACTCGCAATCCTGTCATGATTCAAGTATTGGAAGGTGAAAACGCCGTTGCCAAAAATCGCGAATTGATGGGCGCAACCAATCCAGCCGATGCAGCTCCTGGCACAATCCGTGCCGACTTTGCAGAATCTGTCAGTGTCAATGCCGTACATGGTTCTGATAGCGTTGAAAATGCTGCAATTGAAATTGCTTACTTCTTCAGCCAAAGCGAAATCTGCCCACGCTAAGAGTAAAAGCCTATAGCCACTTTACGGCCGTCCGATTCCATATCGGACGGCAAAACTGCTTTGTATGCCCTGCAAATGACAGGCCGTCTGAAACCCCCTAAAGGCTTTTAAAGCAAAGCTGACCGATAAGCCTCTTTACTTTAAAAGCTTTATTGAGAAACATAAAAATACATGAAAACCAATCTACTGAATTACGATTTAAACGGACTGACGCAACACTTTGCCGAAATGGGTGAAAAACCTTTCCGCGCCAAGCAAGTCATGCGTTGGATGCATCAAGCCGGTGCACAAAACTTTGAAGAAATGACTGACTTGGCCAAATCATTGCGCGCCAAGCTGAATAAACAAGCCACAATCGAAGTGCCTAAATTAATGATGGCACAAGAATCTACGGATGGCACACGCAAATGGTTGCTGGATGTCGGCACGGGCAACGGTGTAGAAACCGTCTTCATTCCCGAAGCCGAACGCGGTACTTTGTGCATCTCTTCCCAAGTAGGTTGCGCATTGGAATGCACCTTCTGTTCTACTGGACGACAAGGTTTCAACCGCAACCTGACTGCCGCAGAAATTATCGGCCAGCTTTGGTGGGCCAATAAAGCCATGGGTGTTACCCCTAAAAATGAACGCGTTATCTCCAACGTGGTGATGATGGGTATGGGCGAACCCATGGCAAACTTTGATAATGTTGTTACCGCTTTGAGCATTATGCTGGATGATCACGGCTATGGCTTGAGCCGCCGCCGCGTGACCGTTTCCACTTCGGGCATGGTCCCGCAAATGGACAGGCTGCGCGACGCTATGCCTGTTGCTTTAGCTGTATCTTTACACGCCTCCAACGACGAAGTGCGCGATCAAATCGTTCCGCTGAATAAGAAATATCCGTTGAAAGAATTGATGGCAGCCTGTCAACGTTATCTGGTCAAAGCCCCCCGCGACTTTATTACCTTTGAATACGTTATGCTCGACGGCATCAACGACAAGGCTCAACACGCGCGCGAATTGATTGAATTGGTTAAAGACGTACCGTGCAAATTCAATCTGATTCCGTTCAACCCTTTCCCGAATTCCGGCTACGAACGTTCTACCAATGAAAATATCCGTGTCTTCCGCGACATTCTGCAACAAGCCGGCTTTGTCGTTACTGTCCGCAAAACCCGCGGCGACGATATTGATGCCGCTTGCGGACAATTGGCCGGACAAGTACAAGATAAAACACGCCGCCAACAAAAATGGCAACAAATTTTGGTCGAACAATAAGGTTAATTATGAAAATCAAGTTCGGATTCGCTTTACTTACCGCACTGACTCTTTCTGCCTGCGCATCCTCTTCCGGACCAAGCCCTAAAGAACGTGCCATTCAAGTTTCCAATATCAAAACCCAGCTTGCCGTGGAATATATGCGCGGCCAAAACTACCGCCAAGCTACTGAAAGTATCGAAGAGGCGCTTAAATTCAATTCAAAAAACGATATTGCTTGGCTGGTACGCGCTGAAATATATCAATATCTGAAGGTCCGTGATAAAGCTCAGGAAAGCTTTCTTAAAGCATTGTCTTTAAAACCGGATAGTGCGGAAGTTAACAACAATTACGGTTGGTTCTTATGCAATCAAATGAATGCACCTGCCGAATCCATGGCTTATTTTGATAAAGCACTGGCCGATCCGACCTACCCGAGCCCCTTTATTGCCAATATGAATAAAGGCATTTGCAGCGCAAGGTTAGGCCAATACTCTTTGGCTCAAGCCTATTTGGAAAGGTCTTTGGCAGCCAATCCACAATTCTTCCCTGCTTTCAAAGAGCTTGCCCGAACCAAAATGATGGCAGGCAATCTGAACGATGCCGACTATTATTTCCGTCAATACCAAAGCAAAGTCGATGTCCTGCAGGCTGACGATTTGCTTTTAGGCTGGCGCTTGGCCACTGCCTTGGGCAATAAACACGCCGCATACGAATACGAAGCCCAACTTAGGGCAAACTTCCCTTATTCAGACGAACTACAAACTGTTACAACAGGCCACTAAATGGAAAATAACGATAAAATCAACTACGACACACAAGCCGCCAAAACACTGGGGGATGAATTACGCAAACACAGAACTGATGCCAAAATCGATATTGAAGATGTTGCTTCACGTTTAAAACTGTCTGCCGAACAAATTGATGCCTTGGAAAAAGGGGAATATTCAAATTTTCCGGGCCTTGTCTTCATCTCAGGCTATCTTCGTTCATATGCACGATTCCTCAAAATCGATGAACAAACCATCACCAAACATTTGCACTTGATTACTCCGCAACTTGAAGACCATGTATATGCAGTAACACGCAGCACCAACAGCGGCTTAAGCTACGAAGATGCTGAAAAACAGGGTTTCCCTAAATGGATATTGGGTGCAGCCGCATTGGCTTTAGCAATAGGCGGTGTTTACTTTTGGCAAAGTAAATCCAGCTATGAAAACGAACAGGCAAATATTCAAAACAGCAAAGATGTTGCCGATACGATGAAAACGCCTGCTTTGAAAACGGATAATGTTGCCGTTAGCGAAATGACCGAAGACGGTAAAAAAGAAATTACCAATAAGCCTGAAGCAGCCAATGAACAAGCAGCTTCAGCAGCTTCTGACGTTGTAGAAGAAAAACCTGCCGTCAAAGTCGAAAAAGACGAACTGTGGATTAAAGTCCAATACCGAAGCAATCTGATTATTGCAGACAAAGATGGAAAAGTAGTATTCAGCCGCATCGTTCCAGCCGGAAGCGAACATCGTCTGAGAGGAGGCGCGCCTTATAATGTTTGGATCGGTATTGCAGCCGGTTCGGAAGCCAATTACGGCGGCACGCCAATCGAACCTTTAAAACACCGTGTTGCCGGTGAAAAATCCGCCTCTTTTGTTGCAGGAAAAAACTAAAATGACCACACCTAAACGCCGTCTGACACATCAAGTACAAATTGATCATCTCATCGTCGGTTCGGATGCGCCCGTTGTTGTGCAATCTATGACCAATACCGACACCGCAGATGCAGAAGCAACCGCCCGACAGGTCAAAGAGTTGAGCGATGCCGGCTCGGAAATGGTACGCATCACGGTCAATACTCCGGAAGCGGCTTCCAAAGTCGCCGAAATCCGCAGCCGCTTAGACGATATGGGTTACACCACGCCCCTGATCGGCGACTTCCATTTCAATGGCGAACGCTTATTGGCTGAATTTCCCGAGTGCGGCAAAGCCCTGTCTAAATACCGCATCAACCCGGGCAATGTCGGCAAAGGCGCAAAAGGTGATGAGAAATTTGCCTTTATGATTCGTACGGCGGCAGAAAACAATAAAGCCGTACGCATCGGTGTGAACTGGGGTTCGCTTGATCAAAGCCTTGCCAAGCGCATGATGGATGCCAACTTGGCCTCTGCCACACCGAAGCCGCCTGAAGAAATCATGAAAGAAGCTTTGATTGTTTCGGCGCTGGAGTCGGCAGAAAAAGCCGTGGCTTTGGGCTTGCCTGAAGATAAAATCATTTTGTCGTGCAAGGTCAGCGCCGTACAAGACTTGATTCAGGTTTACCGCGAATTGGGCAGCCGTTGCCGCTATCCGCTCCATCTCGGTCTGACCGAGGCCGGCATGGGCAGCAAAGGTATTGTGGCATCTACCGCTGCCTTGGCTGTATTGCTGCAAGAAGGCATCGGCGACACCATTCGAATCTCCCTAACCCCCGAGCCCGGCAGTTCGCGCACTCAGGAGGTCATTGTCGGTCAGGAAATCCTGCAAACCATGGGCTTGCGTTCCTTCACACCAATGGTTACAGCCTGCCCGGGCTGCGGTCGTACCACCAGTACCGTATTCCAAGAATTGGCGCAAGACGTACAAAACTATTTACGTCAAAAAATGACTGTTTGGCGCACTGAGTATCCAGGCGTTGAATCATTGAACGTTGCCGTAATGGGTTGCGTAGTCAATGGCCCGGGCGAAAGCAAGCTTGCCGATATTGGTATCAGCCTGCCAGGTACAGGCGAAACTCCGGTTGCGCCGGTTTATGTAGACGGCGAACGCAAAGTGACCCTCAAAGGCGACAATATCGCTGCCGAGTTTTTGCAAATCGTTGAAGATTATGTCAAAACCAACTATTGTGAAGGTGGCGCAAAACGTAAGCAAAACCGTGTCATTCCAATTCAGTCTGCCTAAAACATTATCAAGCTAAAGAGGCCGTCTGAAAATATGTTGGGCAAACTGGATACTTGGCTGACTGAGCATCCCAAACGCAAGGATTTGCATGGTTGGCGACGCTTTATCGTTGAATTTTGGTTTTTCGGTTTGAAAGAAGCACGAGCCTGCTTATTTGCAGGCTTGTTTTTCATTGCTATGTTTCTTATTCCGAAAACAGGTTGGCTGGGAATTTCGCGCTATGACCTGCTGCTGATTTTTGCCGTCTCCGTACAAGCAGCCATGCTGTATTTCAAGCTAGAAACTTGGGACGAAGTAAAATCGATTACGCTGTTTCACTTGGTCGGCTTTGCTTTAGAGTGGTTCAAGACATCAGGCGGTATCCAATCCTGGAGCTATCCGGAAGAAGCATATACCAAAATCGGCGGCGTACCGCTGTTTGCGGGCTTTATGTATGCTGCGGTCGGCAGCTATATTATCCAAGCATGGCGGCTGTTTGACCTCAAAATCAAAAGCCATCCGCCATATTGGTTGGGCACTTTGTGCGCGCTGGCGATTTATATCAATTTTTTCACCCATCACTACATTGGCGACTATCGCTGGTATCTCGCAGCCTTTGCCCTCGGCCTATACGCCCGGACGACAGTCTTGTACACGCCCTATGACACCACTCGCAAAATGCCGCTCCTGCTCGCTTTCGTCCTGATTGGATTTTTCATTTGGCTGGCGGAAAATTTAGGAACTTTATTCGGCGTTTGGCGCTATCCCAACCAAATCGGCGCGTGGGCATCGGTACACATCAGCAAATGGAGCTCATGGGCTTTACTGGTGATGATGACTTTTACCATCGTTGCGAATTTAAAACATATCAAGCATACCATCAGCGTATCAAAAGATTAGTTATTTAACATTTAAAAAGGCCGTCTGAAACTTTCAGACGGCCTTTCATTTTCAACAATCAATTAAACAAACTTAAGGCTTTCACAAACACCATAATGACGCCGTAACCCAAAGGAATGCAGACCAAAGCCCAGCGCCACCATACGCCGATACCGCCCGCTGAGACTTTTTTGCTAATCAGATAGGCATCGGATACAGCGGTTTCATCATCGGGATTACGGCTATGGGCCGCTACTTTAATGTCTTTCTCGTGATGCTTTTCATGAACCGAGCGGACACTCAAGTTACACAGCAAACCGACAATCAACAAACCCGCCATGATGTACATGGTAATGCTATAAGCCTCGGCAGCCGGAACGCCGCTTTCAATTTGGCTTTGGCGGATATAGTTGACCAATACCGGACCAATAACGGCCGCAGTTGACCATGCCAGCAAAATCCTGCCGTGGATTGCACCGACTTGATAAGTGCCGAACAAATCCTTCAAATACGCCGGAATCGCTGCAAAACCGCCGCCATACATGGAAATAATGACGCAGAAACCAATGACAAACAAAGCCTTGTTACCGCTCCCGCCAATAGACGGAATGGCAAAATACAACAGCGAGCCGAGCACGAAGAAAATGGTATAAGTGTTTTTACGGCCGATTTTATCGGACACGCTGGACCACAAAAAGCGGCCGCCCATATTAAACAGGCTCAACAGGCTCACAAAACCTGCCGCCGCGCCCGCACCAATGGCCGCTTGTTTTCCTACAGATGCCTCGGAAAACAGCTCCTGAATCATGACTGAAGCCTGTCCCAACACACCAATACCGGCCGTCACATTCAAGCACAACACCCAAAACAAGAGCCAGAATTGCGGCGTTTTCATGGCTTGTGAGACATTGACATGATTGCTGCTGACCAATTTGCTTTTGTTTTTCGGCGCAACATAACCTTTAGGTTTCCAGCCATCGGCAGGTATGCGGATGGTAAACGCACCGAACATCATCAACACCAGATAGAACAACCCTAAGACGACAAAAGCCTGCGCTACGCCAACCGAAGTTTCACTGGAGAAAAAATTCATCAGCGATACCGACAAAGGAGAAGCCAACATCGCGCCGCCACCAAAGCCCATAATCGCCAAACCTGTCGCCATACCCGGTTTATCGGGAAACCATTTCATCAGTGTCGATACAGGCCCAATATAGCCCAAGCCCAAACCGACCCCGCCAATCACACCGTTGCCCAAATAAAGCAAAAACAGATTGTGCGTATGGACGCCGATTGCCGACACAAAAAAGCCCAAACTAAAACAGCAGGCGGCAACAAACATCGCCTTACGCGGCCCAACGCGTTCCATCCATGTACCGAACATGGCCGCAGACGCGCCCAACATTGCCAAGGCGATACTGAAAATCCAACCCACCGTGGTCAGCTTCCAATCTCCGGCAGCCGACTCAGTGATACCGATAAGCTTGGTTAAAGGCGCATTAAACACGGAATAAGCGTATATCTGCCCGATGGCAAGATGCACGGCCAAAGCGGCAGGCGGTACCAGCCAACGATTAAAGCCGGGTTTGGCAATGGTCGCCTCACGGTCTAAAAACTTCATAAAATCCTCTTATCTTATGTATGTCAAACGCTGATTCCATATCATATGAAATCGAAAAATTGTTAACAATATTGTAACATTAATCTCCCATTTTCCTTTTTATCCGCTCCATGATAATTTTGCGCATCAGACAGAAAAAACATTCATCTAAACCATTTTCCTCATCCAATATCAACAAAAAGGCCGTCTGAAAATCTTTCAGACGGCCTTTTCATTCATATCGTTTTATGCGGCGAAGCGTTTGGCAACTTCATCCCAGTTAACGATTTCCCAAAAACCTTTCAGGTAGTTAGGACGGCTGTTGCGGTAGTCGATGTAGTAGGCGTGTTCCCATACGTCGCAAGTCAACAGCGGAGTATTTTCAGTAGTCAGCGGAGTACCTGCATTGGAAGTAGAAACCAAATCCAATTCGCCGGCAGGCGTTTTCACCAACCATGCCCAACCGGAACCGAAAGTACCGGCCGCGCAGGCATTGAACGCTTCTTGGAATTTCTCGAAGCTGCCCCATTTGGCGTCGATGGCCGCAGCCAATTCACCGGCAGGTTTGCCTTGGCCTTTAGGGGTAAAGCCCAGCCAGTAGAAAGTGTGGTTCCAAGTTTGGGCAGCGTTGTTGAACATACCGCCGGAAGATTTTTTCACGATTTCTTCCAAAGGCATTTCTTCAAACTCAGTGCCTTTGATTTGATTGTTCAAATTGGTGATGTAGGTTTGATGGTGTTTGCCGTAGTGGAACTCCAAAGTTTCTTTGGTCAGATGTGGGGACAATGCGTCCAGTTCATAAGGCAGTTGTGGCAGCTTATGTTCCATTTTTGTGCTCCTGATTGTTGATATTTATATTTTGGTAGTGTGCGTCGTCATATTGACAACATGACTATTTTACCTGCTTTAGCCTAAACAAACCAATTGAACTTACACTGCGTTATAATAGCGGATTACAATTTTCCAGCCAGAGATGCCCGTCATGAGCAATTATTCCGACATGCCGTCTGAAGACCGTGAAATCAGCGCATTATCCTTGCCGCCGCATTCCACAGAAGCGGAGCAATCCGTTTTGGGCGGCCTGATGCTGGAAAATTCGGCTTGGGACCGTATTGCCGATGTCGTTTCCGGCGAAGATTTCTACCGCCACGAACACCGCCTGATTTTTCGTGCCATTGCCAACCTGATTAACGAAAGCCGCCCAGCCGACGTCATTACCGTTCAAGAAAGTTTGGAACGCAATGAAGAATTGGAAGCGGCAGGCGGATTCAACTATCTGATTACGCTGGCGCAAAACACGCCATCCGCAGCCAATATCCGACGCTACGCCGAAATCGTGCGCGAACGTTCCATCATGCGCCAGCTTGCCGAAGTCGGCACGGAAATTGCACGCAGCGCATACAATCCGCAAGGGCGCGATGCAGGCCAGCTTTTGGACGAGGCGGAAAACAAAGTATTCCAAATCGCCGAAAGTACTGCCAAATCTAAACAAGGCTTCCTTGAGATGCCTGACCTGTTGAAAGAAGTAGTCGAACGCATCGATATGCTTTATTCGCGTGACAACCCTGATGAAGTAACCGGCATATCGACAGGCTTTATCGACCTCGACAAAAAAACATCAGGCCTCCAACCGGGTGATTTGATCATCGTCGCAGGCCGTCCGTCTATGGGTAAAACCGCCTTTTCGATCAATATTGCCGAACACGTTGCCGTAGAGGGCAAGCTGCCTGTCGCCGTATTCTCGATGGAGATGGGCGGTGCGCAGCTGGTTATGCGTATGCTGGGTTCAGTCGGACGTTTGGATCAAAGCGTTTTAAAAACCGGCAGATTGCAAGACGAACACTGGGGCCGTCTGAACGAAGCGGTCGTTAAACTCTCCGATGCACCCATGTATATCGATGAAACTCCGGGTTTGACCGCGCTCGAACTGCGCGCCCGCGCCCGTCGCCTTGCGCGCCAGTTCAACGGTAAATTGGGCTTGATCGTCATCGACTACCTGCAATTAATGTCAGGCTCCGGCCGTTCTGACAACCGCGCTTCCGAGCTTGGCGAAATTTCCCGCTCCCTCAAAGCATTGGCTAAAGAGTTGCAAGTTCCCGTCATTGCCCTGTCGCAGTTGAGCCGTACCGTTGAGCAGCGTACCGACAAACGCCCGATGATGTCCGATTTGCGTGAATCCGGCGCAATCGAACAAGATGCCGACTTGATTATGTTCATGTATCGTGATGAATACTACAACTCAGAATCACCCGCAAAAGGCTTGGCGGAATGTATTATCGGCAAACACCGTAACGGTCCCGTCGGGAAAGTATTCCTCACTTGGATGGGCCAATTTACCAAATTTGATAATGCTGCCTATGTTCCAGAATCCATGTTGATGGAAGATTGAGACAGGTTATCTGAAAAACTAACCGAATTTCATATTTTATTAGTCACGCATTCCAAAATCGTTTAGAATAAATCCAATAAAAGCAAAAGCATTGACACAAGCAAATGCAAAAAGAGAAAACGTCGGTTACCCCAACACATTACTACCCAAAAATCACTCATGTATCAGACACAAAAAGGCTTCACCCTAATCGAGTTGCTGATCGTCATTGCTATTGCAGCAGTAATGGCTGTCATCGCATTTCCAAATATGAATCAATGGATTGCCTCCAGACTTGCGGCATCGCAAGCAGAGCAAATTGCCAACCTGCTGCGTTTCGCGCGAAATGAGGCCGTCCGTCTCAATCTTCACGTTTACATCTGCCCGGCTAAAATCAAATCCGATGGCTCGCATAATGGTTGCGTTCACAAAAAAAACAGTACCAGTACCAGTATTGGTATGTTGGCCTACGCCGATAAAAACGAAAATTCCAGCTATCAAAATGATGAAGACGATTTATCTATCCGCTACATCATTCTCAATGGCGACACTGAAAAAGTGGAATACAGCTTCGACTATATCCCTATCGGCAATGACCGTTCTGCCCTCTCCTCTTCCAATCCAGAAGAAGTTTGGTGGAAATTCCGGCCCAATGGTACATTTGAACATTCAACCGATGGCAAGAATTATCAATTTTCAGACGGCTACATCAAAATCAGCCTGACGGATAAATCCGCCGCCGATGCTGAAACCAAGAAAGCCCGTGCTACCGTACTTTTAGTCAATGGCAATGGGCATGTCGAAATCTGTGCTAAAAACGATGAGCGCAAAATATGCGAATACTCTCCAAAGAATAACAACGGTACCTTATGAACATTAGTAATCCTACTCATCTCAGATCATTTAAAGGCCGTCTGAAAACGAGCTCAACAAGCTTTACTCCGAAACTTCAATCAGGCATGACCCTGATTGAAGTTTTGATTGCCATGTTTGTACTTGCCATCGGTGTGCTCGCTCTTCTGGCTGTTCAATTACGTACCGTATCCAACGTGCGTGAGTCTGAAAATCAGACTACAGTCGCCCAAATTACGCAAAATCTAATCGAAGGCATGCTCATTAACCCGACGCTCTCTGAAGAAACCGATACTGCAGGCGACAAAACCTCCCGTTATAAAAAATCCTACGATGCTTACATCACATCAAGCTCTGAACAGCTTAAAGACTCAAAGCAAACTAATGAATTTAAAGATAAAATGACAAAAGCGCAACTTGCGCAAGCTCAAATTGCACAGTTTAAAGCCGATTTAGCCAAAGCCCTTCCCGAAGCCCAAGTCTTCTCGACCATCTGCAAAGATTCTTCCGGTGCAGAGCCGACTTACGAAAAGGGGTTTAACGCAAAATGCGATGGCAAAGGCGACACAACCATCGTGAAAGTTTTATGGTTGCAAGATGTCGAAGAAGAAAATACCGCAAAAAATCTCAATACATCGGGGCATCACGTTGTCTATACCTATCAATCACGCGTAAGAGACTAACAATGAACAATAAACGCTTACTCAACCATATTCCCAATAAAACCGCTATTCGAGGCTTCAGCATCCTTGAATTTTTGGTTGCCAGCCTGCTCAGCATGATTGTCTTAATGGCTGTCAGCTCCACCTACTTTACTGCACGCGGATTAAACAAATCTGCCAACGCCCGCATCGGTATCCAACAAGATTTGCGCAACGCCGCCAATATGATTGTCCGCGATGCGCGTATGGCAGGCAATTTCGGCTGCTTCAATATGTCTAATCTTCCTGCTTCTGCAGTGATAGAAGACAAAAGCACGGATGAATACACATTGAAAACAGCTGGTGTGAATAAGCTGTTGCCAGTTAAAGAAATCAATAAATTAGGCTATGCAGGTTTTGCTCAAACTGGCAAAGCTCTGCTGTTTCAATACGGTATCGACAAAGCAAACCCTGCTGCAAAAACTGCCATTGCCAGCAGCTGCTCCGGCATTGCCAAACCTCATACAGAAATTAAAGATTTGGCTGCGGCAAAATTGGCTTTAAAAATTACCGACTCTGATCAAGACGGCAGTATCGCCATCATGAAACATGAAATGATTGCTTACGCTGTCGGAAAACTTGGCGAAGAGAGTGGTTTGTTCCGTTTCCAATTATCAAATGATGGCTCATGGAGTAATCCGCAGCTGTTGATTAAAGGCATCACTGCTATGGATATCCATTATATCTATGCAGAATGTCCTGATTCTGAAAATGCATCTGCCAGCGGATTGAATACAGAATCATTTGATTACAAAAACGCATTGGATATCTCAGCTGAGGCTAAGTCTCCGGCTTCTATCCAAATCGTACTGAATAACGGCAGTATTGACCCATCAAAAGAACAAGACAATAAAGTCGATATCTATAATATTAATGCCACCATCCGCGGAGGAAACGTATGCGCCGACCGATCACTCTAATCAAACCTGACCGGCAGCAGGGCTATGCTTTGTTTATCGTCTTAATGATGATGGTCGTCATCGCACTGCTCGTGGTCACAGCCACCCAGTCCTACAATACCGAACAGCGTATCAGCACCAACGATGCCGACCGCAAATTTGCAACCACCCTAGCCGAAGCGGCATTGCGTAAGGGTGAGAATCAAATTTTTGATATTGAAGGTAAAAAGACTACTTTTACCGCAAAATGTGAAAAAGGTTTATGTTCCACACCAAACGTCAAATCCAATGGCGATTTTACTGAAGAAGGCAACCCAACCGAAGATGCTTGGAAGCGCAAATGCGACAAAAGCCTGTGTATTGATGTCAACGGCGAAAGATATTCTCAAGGTGAAAATAGTCCACGCTTCATCATCGAATATCTAGGCACTAACTCTGCCGACAAACGTACTATTTACCGCGTTACAGCCAAAGCATGGGGGAAGAATAAAAATACACAGGTCGTCCTTCAATCTTACGTTGCCAGCGAATAATAAAATGAATACCACCTCTACCCAACAACTAGGCTTTACTCTGGTTGAGATGATGATTGCCGTCGCCATCTTAGCCATCCTGAGCGTCATTGCTATTCCCTCTTACAACCGCTACATTGAACGCGGCTACCAATCACAAGCGCATGCCGAGTTAGTCGCCATCAATTCTGCTTTTAAAAACCAGATGGTTAAAAATCCAAAGTGGAAAACTGATGAGATTAAAACCAAGTTGGATGACTTTATTTCCTCATATAAAGGCCATAAAGATTTGGCAGATAAATACAAATACTCTGCCGAAATGATTGATACCAGTACAAGAGCCTATCGTTTGAAAGCCATTCCCACAAAAACAGGCTACACCCTTTCCGTTTGGATGGATAGCTTGGGCAATGCTTACAAATGCACTGATATGGATTCCGCCAAAGATTCTAAAACCACAATGACTAATGGAAAAGGTTGCGAATCGGTTTCCAAAAAGAAATCTTCTTAGTCTGACAATCATAAAAAAGCAGTGTCATTTATCGACACTGCTTTTTTATTTTACTGCTTCCAATCATCATCTCGGCGTTGACGCTTCAACAAAATCCTGACTGCGCCATCATTGCCTTGTCGGGGCTCGACATAAGCCAACACATCAGGATGCTGCATCAACCAGCGGCGCGTCATATTTTTTAAAACCGGTTTATAGCCTGAAGAACCCAAGCCGCTGCCGTGGACAATCTCGCCGCAAACGCCGCGTTTTTTCGTAAACTCAATAAATTCGTTCAATACCTGCTGCGCTTCTTCCTGCGTATAGCCGTGCAAATCCACATCCGCTACCACGGGATAATGGCCGTTTCGCAAACGCATCAAATCATTTTTCCCCTGTCCGTTTTTACTGAACGAAGCCGGCGGTTCTTCCCAGCCGCCGCTGCCCACATAAAAATAATCTTCCTGTTCCAAAGTCGCCATTTCTTTAGGTCGCGGTTTGATAGGCGATTTATCGCGGGGCTGTTCATAATAGTTGCCGGCATTTTTCAACGGCGTAACCTTGCCAACCGCCTTGCTGAAATCCACATCTTCCGCCTGCTTTTTAGCCTTCGCTTCCGCCTCCCGCTCCGCAGCTTCCTTTTTCGCCTGTTTACCCAAAGCCTTCAGCGTTTCTTGAAAGTTTGCCGTCATGGTTTGTCCTTTCCAAAAAATTGATTGCGTACATTATAGCAAACCCGATTACAAGGCCGTCTGAAAGACTCTTATCATCGCACCTTGTTTAGGGTATAGTATTGTCGCCTTGTCAGTCTTACAAAGAGAAAAATCATGTTTAAACGCCCGGAAGAAATTATTGTTTTGGTACTTGCCCTATTATGGGTCGCACTCAGCTACTACTTCGCCGCCATCCTGATTTCAGATGCCTACACCATCCTCCTGATTACCGTATTGACCTTTATTTGGGCGATTGCATGCTTCCTCTTGTGGCAACGCAACTTAAGCCGTCATATTTGGCCGCTGTTTCTCGGCAGCCTGGTTGCCTGCTGGTGGCCGTACTTCACTTGGCTTGCAAGCGACGTTCCCGAAGGCACATGGTATTCAGGCTGGACATTCAAATCCATTATCTCCCTGATTCCCGTTGTTGCCGCTTATGTCTTCAAGTGGAAGCGAAGCCGGAAAAACAAAATTTCCGATCCCCTTGCCTGATACCTTACGCCGTCTTTTTCAGACGGCGTTTTCCATATCTGACATAGCGCTCAGACTGTCAACAATTCCAATAAAATGCTATACTCTTCACACGATTTAACACCCTGAAACAGGCCGTCTGAAAGACTTATCAAGATGATCAGCAAACAAGAATACCAAGCCCAAGCCGCACAAGGTTACAACCGCATTCCACTCGTTCAAGAGCTGCTTGCCGATTTGGATACACCGCTCTCAATCTACCTCAAACTAGCCAACAAGCCTTTCACCTACCTGCTCGAATCCGTTGTCGGTGGCGAACGCTTCGGCCGCTATTCCTTTATCGGCCTGCCTTGCAGCCACTATCTCAAAACCAGCGGCAAACATGTCGATGTGTATCAAAACGGCGAAATCGTCGAACAACACGACGGCAATCCCCTACCCTTTATCGAAGCCTTCCACAACCGCTTCAAAACGCCCGAAATCCCAAGCCTGCCGCGCTTTACCGGCGGCCTGGTCGGCTACTTCGGTTATGAAACCATCTATAATTTCGAACATTTTGCCCACCGCCTGAAACATACGGCCAAAGCCGATCCGCTCGGTACGCCCGACATCCTCCTGATGCTCTCGCAAGAGCTTGCCGTAGTGGATAACCTAAGCGGCAAAATCTACCTGATTGTTTACGCCGATCCGTCTCAAGCCGACGGCTACGAACGCGCGCGCGAACGTCTTGAAGACATCCGTACCCAGTTACGCCAAAGTTGCGCCATCCCGCTCTCGCTCGGCAGCAAACAAACCCAAGCCGTCAGCGAGTTCGGCGAAGAGCCGTTCAAAGCCTGCGTCGACAAAATCAAAGACTACATCTTTGCAGGCGACTGCATGCAGGTTGTCCCCAGCCAACGCATGAGCATGGAATTTACCGACAATCCGCTTGCCCTCTACCGCGCCCTGCGTACGCTGAACCCATCGCCATATATGTTCTACTACGATTTCGGCGATTTCCATATTGTCGGCTCTTCGCCCGAAATCCTCGTCCGCCGCGAACGCGACGACGTCATCGTCCGCCCTATCGCCGGCACGCGCCTGCGCGGCAAGACACCAGCCGAAGATCTTGCCAACGAACAAGACCTGCTGAGCGATGCCAAAGAAATTGCCGAACACGTCATGTTGATTGACTTAGGACGAAACGACGTCGGCCGCATCAGCAAAACCGGCGAAGTCAAAGTCACCGACAAAATGGTAATTGAAAAATACTCCCATGTGATGCACATCGTTTCCAACGTCGAAGGCCGTCTGAAAGACGGCATGACCAACATGGACATCCTCGCCGCCACGTTCCCCGCCGGCACACTCTCCGGCGCCCCCAAAGTCCGCGCCATGGAGATCATCGAAGAAGTCGAGCCGAGCAAACGCGGCATCTACGGCGGCGCAGTCGGCGTATGGAGTTTCAACAACGACATGGACTTGGCCATTGCCATCCGCACTGCCGTGATTAAAAACAATACACTCTTCGTCCAAAGCGGCGCAGGCGTAGTTGCCGACTCCGACCCGACATCCGAATGGCAGGAAACCCAAAACAAAGCCCGCGCCGTGATCCGCGCAGCGCAAATGGTGCAAGAAGGGTTGGATAAATAATTTTCAGACGGCCTGCGCTCTGAAATGACTAAACAACAAGATTATGATACTCAACGAAAAACAACTAAAATCCATCAGCAAATTTCTCAGCTTTATATTACGCCATCATCCCGAGCAAATTGGTATTACTTTGGATAAAGACGGCTGGGTGGATATTGATACCCTACTGACGCAGGTAAACCATCCTGAGCGCGGCTTTACGGGCAATCCGCTGACCTACGAAATATTGATGGAAGTGGTCGAAAACAACGATAAAAAACGGTTTACCGTATCAGAAGACGGCAAACGCATCCGCGCTGCGCAAGGTCATTCGACGGCACAAGTTCAGGTCGAACACAAAGTGGCGACGCCTCCTCAGATTTTGTATCACGGTACGGCTGAACGCTCTGTTCCGTCTATTTTGGAGCAAGGCCTGCATTCTGCCTCGCGCCATTTTGTCCATCTGTCTGCCGATGCCGAAACAGCCGTCAAAGTCGGCTCCCGCCACGGCAAGCCGGTTGTATTGACCATCGACACTGTCGCCATGCTTGCGGCAGGACATCAATTTTATCTGGCGGACAACGGCGTATGGTTAACTGAAAACGTTCCGCCGCAATTTATCGGCAAGCTTTAAAACACCAGGCCGTCTGAAGCCGTAAACCATGTTCAGACGGCCTGCAAACACCCTACCCAATTTCTTCATAAAGCGATTATCCATGAACACATCCCCCATCCTCCCTCCTGCCATGCTAGGCATCCTCGGCGGCGGACAATTAGGCAGAATGTTTACTGTTGCTGCCAAAACCATGGGCTACAAAGTAACCGTACTCGATCCCGACCCGAATGCGCCGGCAGCGGAATTTGCCGACCGCCATTTGTGCGCGCCGTTTGATGATTCGGCCGCTTTGGAAGAGTTGGCAAAATGCGCGGCGGTTACGACCGAGTTTGAAAACGTCAATGCCGAAGCGATGCGTTTTCTCACCAAACACACCAATGTTTCCCCCAGCGGCGACTGCGTTGCCATCGCGCAAAACCGCATTCAGGAAAAGGCATGGATACGCAAAGCAGGCCTGCAAACCGCGCCGTATCAAGCAGTTTGCAAAGCCGAAGACATCACTGAAGAAAGCGTACAATTTCTGCCCGGCATCCTGAAAACGGCTACTTTGGGCTACGACGGCAAAGGCCAAATCCGCGTCAAAACATTGGATGAACTCAAAGCCGCATTTGCCGAACACGGCGGCGTGGATTGCGTTTTAGAAAAAATGGTGGATTTGCGCGGCGAGATTTCCGTTATCGTATGCCGTCTGAACAATGACAACGTGCAAACCTTCGACCCTGCCGAAAACATTCACGAAAACGGCATCCTCGCCTACTCCATCGTCCCAGCCCGACTGAGTGCCGACATTCAGCAACAGGCGCGGCAGATGGCGCAGCGTTTGGCCGATGAATTGAACTACGTCGGCGTATTGGCGGTAGAAATGTTTGTTGTCGGCGATACACATGAATTGGTCGTCAACGAAATCGCACCGCGTCCGCACAATTCCGGCCACCATACCATCGACGCCTGCGCGGCGGACCAATTCCAGCAACAGGTCCGCCTGATGTGCAACCTGCCTCCGGCCGACACTAAATTGCTGAGTTCTTGCTGTATGGCGAATATTTTGGGCGACGTTTGGAAGGAAGACGGCGGCGAACCCGAATGGCTGCCGCTGCAAAGCAACCTGAACGCACATCTGCATCTTTACGGTAAAAAAGCCGCGCGCAAAGGCCGAAAAATGGGCCACTTTACCGTCTTGGCCAACGATGCAGACAACGCGTTCCAAACCGCGCAAACCTTACATCAAAGCCTGTAACCATACCTACTTTTTTTCAGACGGCCTTTGATTGCCAAAGGCCGTCTGAAATCAATTTTTCCGACCATCCGCCATGAGCCTTCTGACCATCCTCCGTCCGGCAACCGAAAAAGACTGCCAAGCCATACACAACGCCCATCTGCATGCCGTTCAATATGCCTGCATCCGCAGTTACGACGAAACCATTATGCACACATGGGAAAGTCTGCTCGACATCAACAGCTATTTGGAAACCATCTCCGATAAAAATAAAGCCTTGTGGGTTGTCGAATACAAAGGACTGATTCAAGGCTTCTTCCAAGTCGATTTCAAAGAAGCGCAACTGGACGCCTTATACGTCCATCCGCTCTTCCACAATCTCGGCTTGGGTACGGCCCTGCTCAGCCGCGCCGAAGAAATGGCCCGAAATGCAGGCCTCAGCTTTCTCAAACTGTATGCCTCGCTCAATTCCGTGCCTTTCTATCGGCTCAACCGTTATGAATCGCTCGGCACTGCCGTGTTGCAGCTGAACAAAACCGTCCGCGTCGAATGCGAATTGATGCGCAAATACCTGTAAATTCCCCTTCCGCCGTTGCTTTTTTGAAAGAAACCGATGTCCCGAATTGCCGCCCTGCCCGACCATCTCGTCAACCAAATCGCCGCCGGCGAAGTGGTCGAACGCCCTGCCAATGCCTTGAAAGAAATTGTTGAAAACAGTATCGATGCAGGCGCGACAGCGATTGATGTCGAGCTGGCCGGCGGCGGCATCCGCCTGATTCGCGTCAGCGACAACGGCAGCGGTATCCATCCGGACGACATCGAACTTGCGCTCCACCGCCATGCCACCAGCAAAATCAAAACCTTAAACGATTTGGAACACGTTGCCAGCATGGGCTTTCGCGGCGAAGGTTTGGCCAGTATTGCCTCCGTCAGCCGCCTGACCTTGACCAGCCGTCAAGACGGCAGCGCGCACGCTACCCAAGTCAAAGCAGAAGACGGCAAAATCAGCAGCCCCACCGCCGCCGCCCACCCCGTCGGCACCACCATCGAAGCCGCCGAACTCTTCTTCAACACCCCCGCGCGGCGCAAGTTCCTCAAATCCGAAAACACCGAATACGCCCACTGCGCCACCATGCTCGAACGCCTCGCGCTGGCGCATCCGCACATCGCCTTCTCACTCAAACGCGACGGCAAACAAGTGTTCAAACTGCCTGCGCAAAGCCTGCACGAACGCATAGCCGCCATTGTCGGCGATGATTTTCAGACGGCCTCATTGGAAATTGACAGCGGCAATGGCGCGCTGCGGCTTTATGGCGCGATTGCCAAGCCGACTTTCGCCAAAGGCAAAACCGACAAACAATACTGCTTCGTCAACCATCGTTTTGTGCGCGACAAAGTCATGCTCCATGCCGTCAAGCAGGCATACCGTGACGTATTGCACAACGCGCTGACGCCTGCTTTCGTCCTCTTTCTCGACCTGCCGCCCGAAGCCGTGGATGTCAACGTCCACCCAACCAAAACCGAAATCCGCTTCCGCGACAGCCAGCAGGTGCACCAACTCGTGTTCCACACGCTCAACAAAGCCCTTGCCGACACGCGCGCCGACTTGACCGAAAGCGTCAGCAACGCAGGCGAAGTGTTGCATGACATTACCGGCGTTACGCCTGCACCAATGCCGTCTGAAAACGACAGCGAAAATCTGTTTGATGGCGCATCCAACTACCCGACAGGCAACAAACCCGATACACACAATGCCTTTGGCTCATCAGGCAAAACCGCGCCCATACCTTACCAAGCTGCACGCGCGCCGCAACAACGCAGCCTGTCCCTGCGCGAAAGCCGCGCGGCCATGAATACTTATGCTGAGCTCTACAAAAAAACCGACAATATCGACCTTGAGTTGAGCCAATTCGAGCAGGCACGTTTCGGCAATATGCCGTCTGAAATGCCTACCCAAAAAACAGATACACCGCTTTCAGACGGCCTTCCATCACAATCCGAACTGCCGCCGCTTGGCTTTGCCATTGCCCAATTATTAGGCATCTACATCCTTGCCCAAGCCGAAGACAGCCTGTTGCTCATCGATATGCACGCCGCCGCCGAACGCGTCAACTACGAGAAAATGAAATGCCAACGTCAGGAAAACGGCAACCTGCAAAGCCAACGCCTGCTTATTCCCGTAACCTTTGCCGCGTCCCACGAAGAATGCGCCGCCCTCGCCGATCATGCCGAAACGCTGGCAGGCTTCGGGCTGGAATTGTCCGACATGGGCGGCAATACCCTTGCCGTCCGTGCAGTTCCCGCCATGCTCGGCAAAGCCGACGTCGTTTCGCTCGCCAAAGACGTTTTGGGCGAACTCGCCCAAGTCGGCAGCAGCCAAACCATCGAAGAACACGAAAACCACATCCTCGCCACCATGTCCTGCCACGGCTCCGTCCGTGCCGGCCGCCAGCTTACCCTGCCGGAAATGAATGCGCTCCTGCGCGATATGGAAAATACACCGCGCAGCAACCAGTGTAATCACGGCCGTCCGACTTGGGTCAAACTGACTTTAAAAGAATTGGATGCGTTGTTTTTACGCGGACAGTAACGCCGATAAAAAGGCCGTCTGAAAATGCTTTCAGACGGCCTTTTAACTTATTTGTCCTTAACGAATATCCATAGGTGCAAACGATTTCACGGTTTCATCGATTGCTTTAACACGGGTCAGGAAATCTTCCAATTGCGCAAGCGGTAATGCGCTTGGGCCATCGCATTTGGCTTGGTCAGGATTGGCATGGGATTCGAGGAACAAACCGGCCAATCGGGTTGCCATACCGGCAAGCGCCAAGTCCAATACTTGGGCGCGACGGCCGCCTGATGCGGCGGCACCGGATTCGCGCGTTTGCAGGGAATGGGTTACGTCAAAAATAACCGGCAGGTTGTGACACGTTTTTTTCATTACGCCAAAGCCGAGCATATCGACCACCAAGTTGTCGTAGCCAAAGTTTGCGCCGCGTTCGCACAAAATGATTTGCTCGTTGCCTGCTTCTTGGAATTTCTCAACGATGTTTTTCATTTGAGACGGGCTGAGGAATTGCGGCTTTTTGATGTTGATGACATTGCCGGTTTTCGCCATTGCCACCACCAAATCGGTTTGGCGTGCCAAGAATGCAGGCAGCTGGATGACATCGCAGACTTCGGCAACCGGCTGGCATTGGTAAGGCTCATGAACGTCGGTAATCACGGGAATGTTAAACTCGCGCTTCACCGCTTGAAAAATCTTCATGCCTTCGTCCAAACCCACACCGCGGAAAGAGTGGATGGAAGAGCGGTTTGCCTTGTCGAAAGAGGCTTTGAACACGTAAGGGATACCGAGTTTATCGGTTACTTTAACGTATTGCTCACAGGCTTTGAGCGTAGAGTCGAGGTCTTCAAGGACATTGATGCCGCCGAAAAGGGTAAAGGGCGCATCGTTGCTGACGGTGATGTTGTTGATTTGGATATTCACGGCAAAGCCTTTCAGATAAGTTGAATTTGGGAAACAGGCCGTCTGAAACGTTTCAGACGGCCTTTGTTTGAATATTACAACACAGTGTGCGGCGGCTCATAAGAAATCACGTCGCGGATTTTATTGTTCTCATCGACGAGGACGACTTTCGGCTCATGCGCTGCAATTTCAGGTTCGGACAACATGACGTAAGACATGATAATCACGATGTCGCCTTTTTGAACCAAACGCGCGGCCGCGCCATTGAGGCAAACGACGCCGCTGCCGCGTTCGCCGGGAATGGTGTAGGTTTCAAGACGTTCGCCGTTGTTATTGTTGACGATGGCGACTTTTTCGTTCACGCAAATACCTGCCGCATCCAGCAGGTCTTGGTCAACGGTAATACTGCCGACGTAGTTGAGGTCGGCTTCGGTAACGGTGGCACGGTGGATTTTGCCGCCGAGCATGGTACGGAACATGGGTTTCCTTTTTGATTGTGGGTTGATTTGCGGTTTTAACTTCGGGGAAGCTAAAACCGCTGTTTGTGTGATTGAGGATTAGTTATTGGGAAAGTCTGATTCGTCAAACTCGGGATCCGGGTCGCTTTGAAGGACTTTTCCGTTTAATTTCAACTCGCTGTTTTGCAGAGTCAGATGAGTTTTGACATTATCGTCTTCTAAGGTCAAATATTTTTCTCTTGCCATGCTTTTAATAGTGCTGTCCACCATCAGGCGCAAGGTCTCGTTGATATCGTCGATGCTGGCGCGGCCTGCGGCTTCATCTTCGGCATTGACGCTAAACAGGCTGCTGGCTTGGTTGACGGCGAGCTGCTCCAACAATTTTTGCGGTACGCTCATGTTGAAGTCGGCTTCGGTTTTTTTCAGCATATCGCCCAGGCTGTTGAGGTCTTTGGCCGTCAAACCTTTAAAGGCAAGCTTGCCGCTGACATCGACATCACCATTAGGCATGGTAAATTTGAAGGTTTTGACGTTTAAAACCGGATTGTTGGTAAACAGACCCGAAGCCTCGTTTTTGGCCGTCTGAATCAAGGAAGCCTGAATTTCTTCTTCGCTCATTTTCTTCACGGACACTTCGGCAATTTTGTTTTTCAATGCCAAAAGTGATGCAGCATCCAAATGCTCGGCAGCAACATTAATATCTAGAGGGCCGTATTTGTCTTCGCCATAAGTCAGGCTTTCAAATTGGAAGCGGCCTTCGCTGTTGATGAATTTATCGACTTCGCCGGTCTGAGTATCGAAACGCAGTTTGTTGACTTCGATTTTAGACGGAGCAATCGTACCGGTCGGATTGATAAACGCACCGATTTGCAGATTGGTTACGAGGTTGACCAATTCGTTCAACTTAACGTTGTAATCGATGTTTTCTTTCCATTGCAGCAGGAATTTATCCAGCGTAATGCTGCTCTTACCCAAAGCAAGTTTGGTCAGGCCGTCTTCCGTTTCGGATTGGAAACGCAGGTTTTCCAAAGACACATCGCCTTTGTCGGCCAATTTGACTTGCAAAGACGGCGCAAGGTAATCGTGGCGATAGCTTTTGAAGCCTTGGCTGTAATCGGTATTGCCGCTAAAGCCTTTCCAGTTGAGCTTGATACCGGAAAGCTCTTCATAATCGAAGGCGGGAATATTGAGGCTGAGTTTGCCGTCGCCGGAAAGGTAAACCGTATTGGTCATGGTCAACGGCGTTTGCTGGCCGAAGAAGCGGTCCAAAACTTTTTTGGTTTCCGGATGGTATTGGAACTCGGTTTCCACGTGGGCGCGCGTACCGAAGCCGCCGGCAAACGGGCCGTGGGTCACGTGGTTGATAACCGTAATCGGCTCTTGCAGGACGGTTTTCAAATTGTCCGGCAGGTATTTTTGCGTATTTTGAAGCAGGGTCGGCTTGAGGCGGATGACGGTCGTCTCGGTTGAACTGAACCAGCCGCGATCGTATTGGTGGGATTCAACGGTCAGAAAACCGGATTCCTGCAACAGCTTTTGTTGCTCGGTCAGGCTTTCTTCCGCTTTGACACCGAGATAGTAAGGCGTGCCGAGCGCAGCGGCGATAACGACGGCGGCAGTCGGGATAAGATACTTTTTCATCACTTCAAACAGATTAGGTTCAAAGCGTAAAGCATAGCATTTTTTAGCTGTTTTGTCTTATCCGCCGTTTCAGACGGCCTTTAGGGGAAGATTGTGATATTATGCAAATATAAACGGTTTTTACACTTTTGGCAGGCCTTACCCTGTCTGCCGAAATGTCATTAAAGGTTTGCAAATGCTTTTATTCATTGATAACTACGACAGCTTCACCTACAACATCGTTCAATACTTTGCCGAATTGGGGCAGGAAGTTTTGGTACGCTGCAACGATGAAATCACCCTCGAAGAAATCGAAGCCCTGAAACCGCAATATCTGGTCATCGGTCCGGGCCCTTGCTCCCCTAAAGAGGCAGGCATTTCTGTTGCGGCCATGCAGCACTTTGCCGGCAGGCTGCCCGTCATGGGCGTGTGCCTCGGCCATCAAACCATGGGCGAAGCGTTCGGCGGCAATGTCGTGCGCGCGCAAACGATGATGCACGGCAAAGTCTCCCCCGTTTTCCATCACGGCACAGGCATGTTTAAAGACCTGCCCAATCCGGTCAACTGCACGCGCTACCACAGCCTGGCCATCGACCGAGCTACCCTGCCCGACTGCCTCGAAGTTACCGCATGGACGGAAGACGGCGAAATCATGGGCGTACGCCACAAAGAATATGCCGTCGAAGGCGTACAGTTCCACCCCGAAGCCCTGCTGACCGAACACGGCCACGACATGCTGAAAAACTTCTTGGAAGAATTCAAAGACTACCGCCCGCAAAAATCTTAATGAAAGGCCGTCTGAAATGGGTTTGACAGTGTTCAAACCGCATTTTCAGACGGCCTGAATCACATCGGACACGAACAAAGGAAAAATCATGATCACCCCTCAACAAGCGATTGAACGCCTCATCAGCAACAACGAACTTTTCTACGATGAAATGACCGACCTCATGCGCCAAATCATGAGCGGCCAAGTTCCGCCCGAGCAAATCGCCGCCATTCTGACCGGCCTGCGGATTAAAGTTGAAACCGTTTCCGAGATTACCGCTGCAGCCAGCGTAATGCGCGAATTTGCCACCAAAGTGCCGTTGGAAAACGCCGATGATTTGGTCGATATTGTCGGTACAGGCGGCGACGGTGCCAAAACCTTCAATATTTCCACGACTTCCATGTTTGTCGCGGCTGCGGCAGGCGCAAAAGTCGCCAAACACGGCGGCCGCTCCGTTTCTTCATCGAGCGGCGCCGCCGATGTCATGGAACAAATGGGCGCCAACCTCAACCTCAACCCAGAACAGGTCGCCCAAAGCATTCAGCAAACCGGCATCGGCTTTATGTTCGCGCCCAACCATCACAGCGCCATGCGCTATGTCGCCCCTGTCCGCCGTTCGCTCGGCTTCCGCAGCATCTTCAATATCTTGGGCCCGCTGACCAATCCTGCCAGCGCGGCAAACCAACTCTTGGGCGTGTTCCACATCGACTTGTGCGGCATTCTTTCCCGCGTATTGCAACAGCTTGGCTCCAAACATGTTTTGGTTGTGTGCGGCGAAGGCGGTTTGGATGAAATCACACTGACCGGCAAAACCCGCGTTGCCGAACTGAAAGACGGCAAAATTACCGAATACGACATCAGCCCTGCCGATTTCGGCATGGAAATCCGCCGCAATTTGGACGAAATCAAAGTCGAAAACGCGCAAGAATCCCTGCAAAAAATGAACGAAGTGCTGGACGGCAAAGCCGGTGCCGCACGCGACATCGTCGTCCTCAATGCCGCCGCCGCGCTCTACGCAGGAAATGTGGTCGCTTCGCTGGCGGACGGTGTCAAAGCCGCGCAAGAAGCCATCGACTCCGGCAAAGCCAAAGCCAAAAAAGACGAGTTTATCGAATTTGGCAAACAGTTTGCCTAAACTTTAAAACCATAAACAAAGGCTGTCTGAAAAATCTTTCAGACGGCCTTTTATTCTTTAAATATTAAAATTTGCTTTTAATATCATTAATCAAGCCTTCGGCTTTTTCTTCGGCTTCATCAACCAAATGCTCGGCTTCTTCTTTGCCTTTTTGCAAAACATCGCCTGCTTTTTCTTCAATGTCGCCGACCACTTCTTTTACTTTGCCAACGCCTTGTTGAACCAAGCCTTCAGCTTCAAGTTTAGCATTGCCGGATACATCGCCAGCCACTTCTTTTACTTTACCGCTGATTTTATCTAATTCGCCGCTCATGGTTATACTCCTGGATTAATGTTGATAAGATTAGTGCTGCATTACCTTATATCAGGGGCTTCGCTTTAACTTCAAAGGCCGTCTGAAAGCCAAAACATGACAAAACGAGTTAAGTAGGGTTAGCCCATCTGTTTCGATATCGCTTCGGCTACTGCCTTGCCTATCATCTTACTGCCAAACTCATTGAAATGAAGGCCGTCACACAGCATCACATCGGTCAAATCCTGCTCAAACATCAGACTGTATAAATCATTGACGGCAAAACCATATTGCCTTGCCAAATCCTCCGCCACACGGTTATAGGCCTTCAAATCAGCCATATAGCGGCGCGAAGGTTTGACGATATTGTGTACGCTTTCCAAAAAGGGCGTACTGCTCGCCCAAATAATTTTTGTCCCGGTCTGTTTCAGATACTCGAAAATTTGGGTCAGATTGTTGCGGTAGGTTTCTATATCAGCCACTGGCTCATTACAGCCTTGATTGTAGCGGATGTCGTGCAAACCGCAGTTGATGTGGATAATGTCTCCCGCAGTCGCGCCCTCTGTCCATTGCTCGATATGCTCTAATACATCATGCGACGAGCGACAGTTTTCCGATGGAGAAACAATATCCGCCTCAGGCAAAGCGGCGCGTGTGTAAGGCTCCGAAGCAAGCCGAACGGAATCGCCGATTAAGTAAACGGTCATTTTTGTTCTCCTCCCTTTATTTGAACAAACAGCAAGGCCGTCTGAAATATCACTTATATTATTATAAGAGCGCTATTTCAGACGGCCTTAACTTCAGTCAAGTTCTATCGTTAAATCATAAATTAACGCTGACTGTTTTTATAAAAATCAATTAATTGCTTGGCCTGCAACATGGGCAGCCCAAAACGGTCGCTCACGGCTTTCCAATCCTTCCATTCCTGACCGGTCAGATTCCGCCCAACCCATTTGAGGTTTTCCGGATTGCTTTTGATTTTCTCAAAATACGCCTGCTTGCGTTTCCAGTTACGCGACCACACCAGCAACATGGTAAAAATACATAAAACAATCAATACAATATTGGTAAACAACATCATGTCCATACAACATACTCCCGCGTGGGTCTCAAAATCAGAAAATATGGATTAAAGGCCGTCTGAAGAAACAGTCTTCAGACGGCCTCAGCTTGACGCTCAACGTTGCATTTCCAGCATTAACGCCTGACAAGCAGCTTCGTTTTCCAAAGCACAAGATTCGCTCAGTTGGTTTAAACGGCTGTCGCGGTCTGATGTAGTGCCTTGCGCCATCTCCGCTTTAGTTTCTTCAAGATTGGTACAGGCATTTTCATAACCGCCTTTACAGGCCCGTTCGTAGAGTTTGACCGCGGCGGCATAATCCATGCCCAAACCGCTGGACGGATTGAGATACAGATTACCCAAAACATTGCAGCCGCGCATATTGCCGCCATCGCAGGCTTTTTTCAGAAACGGATAAGCATGAGCAGGCGCTTCAAGATAATCGCGCGTCCAAATGGCCGCAGTGACACAACTCTCCAGATTGTTCCGATTGCATTCTCGTATCAGCTTATCGTGCTGCTTCTCGCTGTAATCCCCAGCCTGCACGCTAAACCCAGTAGCAACCAATGCCAAGCCAAACAATAAACGAAGTGTTTTCATCTGATTATTCCTTCAAAAATACTTAAATGACAGGCCGTCTGAAAAACAATCTTCAGACGGCCTTTATATTATCACTCAATCTTCACCCGTTTCAGGCGCAAAGCATTGCTCAATACTGAAACCGAGCTTGCCGCCATTGCCGCACCTGCGATAACAGGATTTAGGAAGCCGAGCGCGGCGAGCGGAACACCCAATATATTGTAGAAGAAGGCGAAGAACAGGTTTTGCTTGATGTTTTTCAAAGTCGCCTGCGACACCAGCAGGGCATCGGCGAGCTGGTTGACCGAATGCTGCATCAGCGTGGCGGACGCGGTGTGTTCGGCAACGTCCGCACCGCCTTTCATGGCGAAGCTGACGTTGGCGGCAGCGAGCGCGGGCGCGTCGTTGATGCCGTCGCCGACCATTGCCACGGTTTTGCCGGCGGCTTTGAGTTTTTGCACTTCGGCGGCTTTGTCGCGCGGACTCATATTGCCGAAAGCGTGTGCGATGCCCAGTTGTTTGGCGACGTATTCGACCGTGCCTTGGTTGTCGCCGCTCATGATGTAAACGTCGATGCCGTGTTTTTTCAGACGGCCTATGGCTTCGGCGGTATCGGCTTTCAATGCGTCGGCAAGCGCGAATGCGCCGATAGGTTTGCTATTGACTGAGACTGCAACAATGCTTGCAATGTCCCAAACGCCGTCTGAAAACTTCGGCAAGGTCAATTCGGCAAATTCGGCTTTGCCCGCTTTCACCAAACCCACGCCTTCCACTTCGGCGGTAATGCCTGCGCCGACAACGGTTTGCGCATCTTGCGCGGAGGGAATATCCAAGCCACGCTCTTGGGCGGCGGAAACGATGGCACGGGCAAGCGGATGAGCGGCGTTTTGTTCAACGGCGGCGGCGAGGCGGTACAAATCGTCTTCGTCAAAGCCGCTGTCGGGAACGCAATAGACGGCGGCAACCTGCGGCCTGCCTTCGGTCAGCGTGCCGGTTTTGTCCAATACGACGGCATCGACGTGGGCGGCTTCTTCCATCGCCGCCGCGTCTTTGAACCAAATGCCATGTTTCACCGCCTTGCCCATGCCGACCATAATCGCGGCGGGCGTTGCCAGACCAAGCGCGCATGGACAGGCAATCACCAAAACGGCGACGGCATGCATCAGTGCAATCGTCCAATCGCCTTTCACCAGCCAAGTGGCGATAAAAGTCAAAAGCGCAATGCCCACGACAGTTGGCACGAACACCGCCGCCGCCTTGTCTGCCACGCGCGCAATCGGCGCCTTGCTGCCTTGCGCTTCGGATAGCGCGTTCATCATATCACCGAGCAGGGTTTGGCTGCCGAGCTGCGTGGCGCGGTACACCACGCTGCCTTCGGTCATCAGCGCGCCTGCCAACACTTTGCCGCCTGCCTTTTTCTCTTCGGGGTTGGATTCACCGGTGAGGTGGCTCTCGTCCGCCCAGCCGCTGCCGCTCTCGATAATGCCGTCGGCGGCAATGCGTTCGCCGTGGTTAGCGCGGATCAGATCGCCGATTTGCACTTGGTCGATGGGCAATTGTTCCCATTCGCCGTTGCGTTGCACGTTGACTTGGGTCGGCGTAAGTTTCAGCAGCAGGCCCAAGCTGTTCAGGCTGGATTTTTTGGTACGGTGTTCCAAAAATTTGCCCAGCGACACAAAACCGATCACCATCACGCCCGCTTCAAAATACACATGATAATACACATGCTCCATACCGTGCGCCGCGTGCGGACTGAAAAAAAACATATAAATGGGATAAAACAGCATATAGACGGAATACAGGTAAATCGACACCGTACCGATGGTAACCAGCACGTCCATATTCGCCAGCCCGCCCTTGATGCTCGCCCACGCGCTTTTGTAAAACGGCACCGCCAGCCAAAGCTGCACAATGCTCGCCAGCGCAAACTGCCACAACGGCGGAATCATCCAATCGTGCCGCCCGATCATCATGCCTGCCATACCGATAAGGAACGGGATATTGATGGCGAACAGCAGCCACAGCTGCCAGCCGATATGCGCGGCCTCCTCAGGCTGCGGCAATGTATCTTCCGTTTTTTCCTTCGCGCCGTAGCCGGTTTTCTCAATGATTTTGGCAATGTCTGCGGCGGAGGTTTTGCTGTCGTCAAACGTAACCTGTGCCTCCTCGCTGGCGAAGTTTACCCCCGCCGATTCGACAAAATCTTTTTTATTCAACACTTTTTCAATACGCGAAGCGCAGGCCTGACAGGTCATGCCTTCGATTTGGAAACGGACTTTTTGTTGCATGGCAAAGCCTCCTATTGATTGTTTGGCGCGTGTTTTTTGTGTTTATGTATTATCAAACGAAAACGACATAATGGCAAAAAGTAAGTTATCAAGAGACAAAGGCCGTCTGAAACGTTTCAGACGGCCAAAGATTCTTACATATCTCTCACTTGGGGTCCAATTAATAAATATATTATGGCAACAATGGTAATCCCAATTCTTTCAAAAATGCATTATGTTTTTCCGTAGCCTCTTTAATTTTTAAATCCAAATCCATCAAAATACTATGATTAGCGACCAAATCGATTTCTTCCTCAATAGGAGTATTGCTGACATAGCGGGCAATATTCAGATTGTAGCCGTTATCTTCAATTTCCTGCATAGATACACGGCGTGAGTAGCCTTGTTCTTCTTTGCGGTATTGGTAGCAGTCCACGATTTTATCGATATGTTCGCCTGTCAGGCGGTTTTGGCGTTTGTCTTTTTCAAAATAATCGGCGGCGTTGATAAACAAAACGTCGTCTTCTTTTTTACATTTTTTCAACACCAAAATGCAGACTGGAATACCTGTTGAATAAAACAAATTGGCAGGCAGACCGATCACGGCATCAATATTGCCGTCTTTGAGTAGTTTGGTGCGGATTTTTTCTTCCGCACCGCCTCGGAACAATACGCCGTGCGGCAGAATGATGGCCATCGTGCCGCTATCGCTTAAAAAATGGAAACCGTGTAGCAAAAAGGCGAAATCTGCTGCCGATTTAGGGGCAAGCCCATAGTTTTTGAAGCGGAAATCGTTTGCCAAATCCTCTTTCGGCTCCCAGCGGTAACTGAACGGCGGATTGGCAACAACGGCATCGAATTCCAGCTTCTTCGCAGGATTCATTTCATTGAGAATATCCCAATCGTTGAGCAGAGAATCGCCGTGATGAATGGTAAATTCTGTATCCTTTACACCGTGCAGCAGCATATTCATCCGCGCCAGGTTGTAGGTGGTAATATTCTTTTCCTGTCCGTAGATTTTGCCGATATGCCCGTCTTCTTCCGCCATCTGATGACGCACATTCAGCAATAAAGACCCCGAACCGCAGGCAAAGTCCAGCACATTGTCCAGCTTTTTCTTTTTGCCGCTGGCGGGGTTTTGGCTGTCAAGCGTGACAATCCGTGACAAAATAGTGGAAACCTGTTGGGGAGTATAAAACTCGCCGGCCTTCTTACCAGAGCCGGACGCAAACTGGGCAATTAAGTATTCATAGGCATCGCCCAAAGCATCGCTATCGGTAGAAAACTCATTGATGCCTTCAGCAATTTTTTTGATGACCTCACTTAATCGGTTATTTCGTTCTTCGTAATTTTTGCCAAGTTTTTCCGAATTTAAATTAATTTCGGAAAATAAGCCGCCAAACGTACTTTCAAAAGACTCGTTTTCAATATATTTAAAACCCTCTTGCAAAGTATTTAATAATTTACTGCTTTGAATACGTGCAAGCTCAGCAATGCTGCTCCAAAGAAAATCGGGCTTAATCACATAATGTACTTTACGGCGCATCTGTTTTTCAAAATCTGCGACGAAGTCAGCATTTTGTTCATACCACACGGCAAGCGGTGTACGTTTGTCTTCATCGCTCAATTGCGGATAATCCCGCCCCAATTCTTTTTGTGCGGCAAGCTCGTAGTTGTCTGACAGATAACGTAAAAACAGAAACGACAGCATATAGTCGCGGAAATCGTCGGCATTCATCGCCCCGCGCAGTTGATCGGCGATTGCCCATAGCGTTTTGCCGAGTTGGTTTAATTGTTCTTGGGTCATGGTTGCTTCTCGATTAATTGGGGTAAAGAAAAGTGGTATTTATCTAAGAAATTTTGGAAGATTTCTTTAAATAAATCCTTATTATCTTGATTCATTTCCCTAGGCTCATAAATAGAATGATTACCGTGACTCAATAAATTTAGAGCTCGAGCATATAGAATCTCATCATCAATACCTGTCAGGCAATCTGAAAAATCATTGTAACCTAAGAAACTAGAAGTTTTTTCTAAGATACTTCTTAGCATATTAAAGTGATATGTATATATTGAATCACTATCAATAGCCGCTTGTATCTTACTAAGGCTGGCTACATGATGAAAAAAAGGAACATCGTCAGTTGACTGGAGATGAAGATAATTTGTCGTTTTATCTTTGTGTAAAAAATATTTCTTATGCTCCTGTTTTTTTAATTCATTGCACATGACATTAAAGAATAATCCATGATGTGATGAAATGATTGCTTTAAATTTATCTTTATTTTCCTTTAATAATTTTGCCAAATCACAAGCAATGGAAATAGTGTTGTTATCATCTAAAGATGAAACAGGGTCATCAATATAAATATATTTAACCCATTGGTAAGATTCATGTCTATCTGAAACCAATTGACATAATGCAAGAAAAAAGCACCAAATAAAAATAACCTCTTCCCCTCGCGAGATTTTAATTAATTTATCTGGTTGAGTTGGATTGGTAAATGATATGTACCAATTTTTATAGTCAATTTTAAAATCAAAATCCGCATATCGATTCAGATAAAATGAAATTTTTTCTTCCAATGCTAGTTCTTTTAATCCGCTAAAGAATTTTGAATCAGAATTTAGTAGCAATTTTGGTTCATGGCCATCATTTATAAAATCATTATTCCAATAAAACAAGTCTTCAGTATATGCGTTGAAATAAAGAGTGTTGGTTTGATTATTATTCTTCTTTTGATTTTGTTTTTTTACTTCCATAGATAGGCAGGTTTTACCTGTGCCATTGTAAGCATAAAGCAAGACAAAATCTTTATTATTTAAATCGTCTCGAATTCTTTTGGCAAGCCATTTCATAGTTTTATAGGTTGTAATTTTTATTTGATTATTATTCATATCGATTCCTAAATGTTAGGGAATAACTGCTGCATCAGTCCCTTCTTATGGTCTTTCAGACGGCCTATCTGTTCGTTTTCTTCGTTGATCAGCTTGTCTAGTGATGATAGGCAATCGGCTATGGCTTGTTGTTCTTTTGGATTTTTAGGGAAATAGAATTCTTGCTTCATCCATTCATCTAACTTAAATAGCATTTTTTCGATAACAATCCCACTACTACAATCAAGAAATGATTTCTCAACGATTGGCTGGTGGCAAAAATAATTAAAAAACGTAATATTTACATTTTCTTTGGCATTTAATACTGAATATTCATTTGAAACTATAGAACCATCAAGCTCTTCAGGTAATACCCCACATGCACAATGTACTATTTGGCGTTTTGAAATTAAGAAATCATCTGTAAATACTCTAAATTGTGATTGAACTTTAATTTCTTTGCCTTTTGCAACTTCTCTTAGCGTAATTCCACCGTGGCGTCGTTTAACTGTAACGAGACAATATTCTGTTTCATTTTCAAGTTTAACAGGACGTTTTTTCTCGACTAATAAATCAGAAATACGTACAACCCTCCAACCTTCACAATCTTTAAATTGCGGGAATCTAAGTTTCGGATAAACTATTGCTTGCTTGCTTGCTTGCTTGCTTGCTTGCTTGCTTGCTTGCTTGCTTGCTTGCTTGCTTGCTTGCTTGCTTGCTTGCTTGCTTGCAGGTCATTGTGGCTTGGGAATAACTGCTGCATCAAGCCTTTTTTATGCTGTTTTAAGGCAGCAAGTTTTTGTTCTCTAAAATTAATCAGTTCGTCGATTGATGAAAGGCAGTCGGCGATTTTTTGTTGTTCTTTCGGGCTAGGAAAGGGAAGTTTTATTGATTTTATGATTTCTCCTGAAAGATTTCCTTGCCCTCCTTGAATATAGGTATTAACAATTTTTTCTTGATTATAGGATAAAATGTGATAGAGAAAGGCGTTATTATTTTGGTGCTGCAGGCACAATATTGCTTGATTAATAGCACCATCAATTTTAGACAATGCAACATTTCCGCTGTTTGCTCCATACAAAGCTACTAAAACATCCCCTTTATTTACCATTTTGGCAGATGAGTTGTTCAACCCTTCTTCTGTTAAAAATAATTCAGTTTTTTCAAGTGCAATTTCAGCAGATCGAATAAATGGAATTTTCCCGCCATAAAAATATTTATTGGCAGTATTTGGTGTTCCGCCACTAAATGACTTGCAGGTTTTTGAAACACTGCTTGCCTCCCACCCCAACGTCGTCTGAAACTCGGGAAACCGCATTTTGGGCGTTACTCGTTTTTTGTCGTCTTGCTTATTCATCGTTTGTTTCTATCCTGTATTTATCCGGCTGCCGGAAACAATTGCTGCATCAGACCTTTTTTATGCTGCTTCAAGCCTGCAATCGCCTGTTCTTCCAGTTCTATCAATTCGTCGATGGAAGACAGGCAGTCGGCGATTTTTTGTTGCTCTTCTGGTGATAATATTGGCACTGGCATTGCCATAAAATCATCATTCGTAATATTCATACGATCATGCCTGGCCCCACTATTAGAAACGTGTTGCAGGTATTTATGCCAGCAATTGGTTTTGAAATAGTGCTCATAGAAGTCGTTGTCAGTCTGATGAAATCTAAATACTGTGTATAACGGCGACATTACCCCTTTGGCTATTTTGTTTTTGGAAATCGGTCCTACTGGGGCGGCAGTTGAAATTCTAGGGTTATATACATAATCACCCAGTTCAATAATGTAGTAGCCGTTTAGATTATCTTTATTTGCAATCTCTCTATCAAAATAATCACTTTGATCTACTACACCATCATTCGCAGAGTTAGTAAATACACGAGTGATTTCTCCTGATTTGTTCTTTGATGTAATACGATTCGCTAGCTTACTTAAAGGTTTATTACTCCACCCCAACGTCGTCTGAAACTCCGGAAACCGCAGTTTTGGGGTCACACGTTCTTGTTTATCGTCTTGTTTGTCCATGTTTGTTCTCTTTTGTCTTGTCGGGCTACCTGAAAAAACAGGCAGCCTATTCGTAAGCCTTCAACCCTGAAATCTCTTTGCCTTTTGCCAAACCTTTCAGCAAAGGGACAAGGTCTTCCATCAGGGCAAGCTCTTTCAGACGGCGTTCTTTCCAGCTTAAATCCAGCGGCTCAAGCAGGTCGGTCAGTTTTTCACCGTCGAAAATCATTCTATCCATAATTTCGTTGACAAAAGCGGACAGGGTTGCGCCTGAGATGCCGTGTTTTTCGGAAAGTGCGGTCAGTTTTTTGTCTGTTTTTTCTTGGCGGAATGCCTGATAGCCTGTTTTAACGTCTTGTTCGCTTAGGGCTTCGCCTGCTTTCAGGCTGTCGATATAGGCGATGATGTCGTCTTTTTCGTCCATTAGGTCGCTGCTGGAGGCAATCAGGTCGACCAATTGCTTGCGGCTCATCTGCTGTTTCTTCGGCTTGGATGTGTTTTCAGCAATCAAGCGCATGATATAGTCGTAATCGATGATGGCAGATGAAAAGAGGACAAATTCAAAATCCAATTGTTCGATTTCTTGGGGTAAAACAGTATCTTTCTTACCAGTTTGTTCTTTATAGCGTTGTGCCATATCCAGATATACGCCTTTGAAAGCACGCTGAGTATCGGCGGGTAGAATGGCTTCTATTTCTTGCTTTTGTTCTTCGCTTAAATCGGTGTATTGCCCAAGCTGGGTTTTGTAACGTTGGACTTCTTTAAATAGGTTAAGAAAGCCTGCGCGGGCGTTGTCGCCTTTAAGGTTATAAACCTCGGATGGTTCGCATGCTACGCCTTGCGATGACATGAAGTCTTCAAGTTGAGTCATGGCGTTTTGCAGTTTGGTCATGACGATTTCTGCGGGATCGACTATCCAGATTTCTTTGGCGCGCTCTGCATCCTGCCCTGAAAAGCGTTTGATGGCTTCATCTACCTGCGCCTCTTGTCCTCGAAAATCGAGGATATTGCCGTAGGGCTTACTTGCGTTCAAAACGCGGTTGGTACGGGAAAAGGCTTGGATCAAGCCGTGGTACTTGAGGTTTTTATCGACATAGAGCGTGTTTAGATATTTGCTGTCGAATCCGGTCAACAGCATATCGACGACAATGGTAATGTCGATCTTGTTTTTGTGCGCATAGTCTTTGTCGGGATATTGGTGGTCTTTGATGCGTTTTTGAATATCCTGATAGTACACGTCGAATTCACCAATGCTGTGGTTAGTACTGTATTGACGGTTGTAATCTTCAATAATAGTTTTTAAGGCTGCTTTTTTTCCTTCTGGATCAGTTTGATTATCGAATTTTTCCTGTTGTAAATCTTCCTGCATTTGAACGATGTCGGATTGGTTTTTGTGGTCATCTTTCTGCATTGCCTGTGCAGGCGGCGAGAAAACGCAGGCGATGTTCAACGGCTCAAATTCGGGATTGTCTGCTTGCAACTTGGCTTGGGCAGACTTGAATAAGTTGTAGTATTCGATAGCATCGTTGATGGATGCAGTGGCAAAAATAGCATTAAAACGACGTTCAGCCGTTGCTGCATCGTGTTTACTCAAAATGGAATCAACAATCGCCTGCTTGGTGGTTGAGTGAGCGGCAGAAACAGGTTTATCGCCTTCGGCTTTGTAATAATCAATATGGAATTTCAAGACGTTACCATCATCAATGGCATTGGTGATGGTGTAGGCATGCAGCTGCTGTTCAAAGATGTCTAAGGTCGTCTGAAGTGTAGCATCCGTGCCATCAATACGTTTATAACTGGCATTTTCTTCAAAAATCGGTGTGCCAGTAAAACCAAACAGTTGCGCATTAGGGAAGAAGTTTTTGATCGCCCGATGGTTATCACCGAATTGGCTGCGGTGGCATTCGTCAAAGATAAAGACCATGCGTTTGTCTTTGAGTGTGCTTAATTGGTTGTGGTATTTGCTGTTTTCTTTGAGTGCCAAGCCGAGTTTTTGAATAGTAGTTACGATGACTTTGTCAGCGTAATCATCGGACAGCAGACGGTTTACCAAAGTTTGGGTATTGGTATTTTCTTCAACGCAGCCTTCTTGGAAACGGTTGAATTCCTCACGTGTTTGGCGATCAAGGTCTTTTCTATCTACAACAAACAGGCATTTATCGATGTCAGGATTGTCTTTGAGCAGGGTTGAGGCTTTAAAGGAAGTCAGTGTTTTACCTGAACCGGTAGTGTGCCAGATATAGCCATTACCGCGACTTTGATGAATGCAATCCACAATCGCTTTGACGGCATAAATTTGGTAAGGACGCATCATTAACAATTTTTGCTCACTGGCAACCAATACCATATAACGACTGATCATTCTGCCTAAGGTACATTTTTCTAAGAATTTATCGGCAAAGTCGTAGAGATGGTTGATTTTGTTGTTGGCTTCATCGGCAAAATGGTAAACGGGCAGAAAGCGTTCGTCTGCGGTGAAGCTAAAATGTTTGTTTGAGTTATTAGCAAAATAATAGGTACTACTTTCATTACTGACGATAAAAAGCTGCATAAAACATAAAAGACTGTTCCCGTAACCATTTCCAGTATCGTTCTTGTAGTCGATAATCTGCTCAATGGCTTTTATCGGCGGAATTTGCAGGGTTTTTAGCTCAATTTGTACCAACGGAAGCCCGTTAATTAACAAAATTACGTCGTAACGGTGATGACTAGTATCAGTATTGATGCGCAGTTGACTGATGACTTCGTAGTCGTTCTTACACCAGTCTTTGATATTAACTAGAGTATAGTGAAGTGGAGTCTCATCTTCGCGAATGAAAGTATTGATCTCACGCAGTAGTTTCGCGGCAGAAAATACGTCAGGCTTGATAATTTCCAGTTTTAGGCGCTCAAATTCGCTATCAGTTAAACGGACGCGATTCAACTGCTCGAATTTTTGACGAAAATTTTGTTCGAGTGACTCACGATCGTGAATATCAGGTCGGTGGGTATATTTTAAATCAATGAGTTTTTGAATAAATTTTTGCTCTATTTTTCTTTCAGTTAAAATCATAATAATTTCTATTTAAAATTATGATTAAAAACACTTATTTTTTAATAAGTGTTTTTAATACTCAGTAGTCAACAAAACTACCTTACTCTATGTTTTTAAGCCTTAAAGGGTGATATCGTAGCCGCCGTCTTCTACGGCATCAATCAGCGCGTCGGCATCTGTTTTGCTTTCATCGAAAGTAATCACTGCATTTTTGTTTTCCAGGCTGACTTCTGCTTTTTCCACGCCTTCTACGCCTTCCAAAAGACGGGTTACGCTTTTCACGCAGCCGCCGCAAGTCATGCCGTCGATGTTGAGGGTAACTGTTTGCATTTGTATTTCCTTTCGTTCAAACAAAGATAATTGCCAAACACTTTACTCCTTACGCCAACGACTTGCAAATTCTTCATTAAGGCCGTCTGAAAAATGCAGATAGGCGTACAATAATGCCCTTTGCTTCATCAAACGGACATAATAATGACTTCAACATTCAAACAATGGGTTAGCGTATGCGCGCTGGCGGTGGGGGCGTTTATTTTCAATACCACCGAATATATTCCGATTGCGCTTTTGAGTGACATCGGTCAAAGCTTTGGCAAACCGGCAACGGAAGTGGGCATGATGATTACGGTGTATGCGTGGATTGTTGCGCTCCTATCGCTGCCGCTGATGCTGATGACGAAAAACATCGAACGGCGCAAATTATTGCTGATGCTGTTTGCACTGTTTGCGCTGTTTCACGCGCTGTCGTTCTTTTCTTGGAACTTCAACATCCTCTTGGTCAGCCGTATCGGGATTGCGCTGACACACGCGGTATTTTGGTCGATTACGGCTTCTTTGGCGGTACGGCTTGCGCCCACCGGCAAAACCAATCAGGCTTTGGGCTTGCTCAGTACGGGTACGGTTTTGGCTATGGTTTTGGGCATTCCGCTGGGGCGCGTGGTCGGGCAATACTTCGGCTGGCAGCTCAGCTTCCTGCTGATCGGGGTCTGTGCTGCCGGCGTAATGCTGGTGTTGGCCAAAAACCTACCTGCTTTACCCAGCCAAAATACCGGCTCTTTAAGCAGTCTGCCGAGTTTGTTCAAACGCCGCAACCTGATGTTGCTTTATGCCATGACGGTGTTGATTATTACAGCCCATTTCACGGCATACAGCTATATCGAGCCTTTTGTGTTGCAAGTTGGCGGATTTAAGGCAGAACAAGTTACCATCGTTTTGAGCCTGTACGGTTTGGCAGGCTTCGCCGCTTCTTATCTGTTTGGCAAATGGTTTGCCAAATCGCAACGTTTGTTTATGCTCGGCGCAGTGGCAGTCATCCTGCTCTCCGCCCTGCTGCTTCTGCCGTTTGCCTCTTTCCCTTATGCGGTGTACGCGCTGGTGTTTATTTGGGGCGTGGCCATCGTCATTGTCAGCTTGGGCATGGTCTCCAAAGTATTGACGTTTGCTTCCGATGCGACAGATGTGGCCAACTCGATTTATTCAGGTTTGTACAATGTCGGTATCGGCGGCGGTGCGCTTTTGGGACATTATGTAACCGTCTGGTTCGGTCTTTCCAATATCGGCATTGCCGGAGCCTTGCTGGCGGCGGCAGGTCTGGCCGTTTGCGGCTTGTTGTTTAAGGAACAAGACAATCTGACGTAAAAGGTTTAAATCCATATAAATCAGGATGGTATTACTGACTCTACCGTAATTTTGGCAATTTTACCGATTTGTCCTGATTCTTATTAGCTCACGATGGGTCTTCATTTCGCCGGATAAGCAGTTTTCTTGCTGCTTATCCGGTTTTCATTTCATTTTTAAAAAATAATTTACAATTTGTTTACACTACATCAAATTACAAATATACTGTCGCCTATTAGGCCGTCTGAACGTACGGCTGAAAAGAAAAACCAATCATGTTTCAGAGGAATACATCATGGACTTAAACGCCAAGGATAAAACTCAGCATCCTGAGAACGTTGAGCTTCTCAGTGCGCAGAAGCCGATTACCGACTTTAAAGGACTGCTGACGACCATTATCTCTGCTGTTGTCTGCTTCGGCATTTATTACATCCTTCCCTACAGCACCGATGCCAACAAAGGTATTGCGCTGTTGATTTTCGTTGCGGCACTTTGGTTTACCGAAGCCGTACACATCACGGTAACCGCATTGATGGTGCCGATTCTCGCCGTCGTACTCGGCTTCCCCGACATGGACATCAAAAAAGCGATGGCGGGCTTTGCCGATCCGACGATTTACATCTTCTTCGGCGGCTTCGCGCTTGCCACCGCCCTGCACATGCAGCGCCTCGACCGTAAAATCGCTGTCAGCCTGTTGCGCCTGTCGCGCGGCAATATGAAAGTGGCCGTGTTGATGCTGTTTGCCGTTACCGCCTTCCTGTCCATGTGGATCAGCAATACCGCGACCGCCGCCATGATGCTGCCTTTGGCAATGGGTATGATGAGCCACCTCGACCAAGAAAAAGAACGCAAAACCTACGTTTTCGTCCTGCTCGGCATCGCCTACTGCGCCAGTATCGGCGGCTTGGGTACCGTGGTCGGTTCGCCGCCAAACATGATTGCCGCCAAAGCGCTGAACTTGGACTTCGTCGGCTGGATGAAGCTCGGCCTGCCGATGATGCTGTTGATCCTGCCACTGATGCTGTTCTCCATGTATGTAATCCTCAAACCTAATTTGAATGAGCGCGTGGAAGTTAAAGAGGAATCTATCCCTTGGACGCTGCACCGCGTGATCGCATTGTTGATTTTCTTGGCTGCCGCCGTTGCTTGGGTATTCAGCTCCAAAATCAAAGCAACATTCGGTATTTCCAACCCAGACACCGTCATCGCCCTGATTGCCGCTGTTGCCGTCGTCGTATTCGGCGTGGCGCAATGGAAAGAAGTTGCGCGCAATACCGACTGGGGTGTATTGATGCTCTTCGGCGGCGGTATCAGCTTGAGCGCGTTGCTGCAATCTTCCGGCGCGTCCGAAGCATTGGGTCAACAGGTTGCCTCCACCTTCTCCCATTCTCCTGCATTGCTGGTGATTTTCGTGGTTGCCGCCTTCATCATCTTCCTGACCGAGTTCACCAGTAACACGGCTTCCGCCGCGCTGCTCGTGCCTATTTTCGCCAGCATCGCCACACAAATGGGGCTGCCCGAACAAGTCTTGGTATTCGTTATCGGCATCGGCGCATCTTGCGCGTTCATGCTGCCGGTTGCTACGCCGCCTAACGCGATTGTGTTCGGTACGGGCTTGATTAAACAACGCGAAATGATGAACGTCGGCTTATTGCTGAACGTCCTCTGTATCGTATTGGTTGCGCTGTGGGCTTATTTCGTCCTGATGCCGTAAACCCGTAAACATAGTCCAGGCCGTCTGAAAGAATATTTTTCAGACGGCCTTGAAGTTTGTCGTTCAGACACAATTTAACGAATGATTAAAACCGGATTCTAACGAAAGGAAACCCATGATTATCCTGCACACCAACAAAGGCGACATCAAAATCGAACTTGATTTCGACAAAGCCCCCGTTACAGCTAAAAACTTCGAGCAATACGTTAAAGACGGCTTCTACGACGGCGTAATCTTCCACCGCGTCATCAAAGGCTTCATGATTCAAGGCGGCGGCATGGATGAAAACATGAACGAAAAAGAAACCCGCGATCCGATTCAAAACGAAGCGTCCAACGGTTTGCCTAACGAAAAATACACCATCGCCATGGCGCGTACTTCCGATCCGCACTCTGCCAGCGCGCAATTTTTCATCAACACTGCCGACAACGCTTTCCTGAACTTCCGTTCTAAAGAGCTGTACGGCAAAACCGTCGTCCAAGACTGGGGCTATGCCGTATTCGGCAAAGTCGTTGACGGTTTTGACGTTGTCGATGCTATCGAAGGCGTTTCTACCAAACGTCACGGCTACCACGACGACGTACCGAGCGAACCTGTCATCATCACCAAAGCCGAAGTGGTTTAATTGATTTGATTTCACATAAAAACAGCCTGTCCGAATTCAAAACGGACAGGCTGTTTTTCAATCATTAATGACGATACCTTCACACATCATAAGTACCGACCACACATGCCGAATCCAAAACATGACCCTGCATGGCAAAATGCAGCTCATTAAAGCGGAAACCGCGCGGCAAATCCAAAACGGTATCCAGCGCGTACACAATCAGCTCGTAACGATGGCGGTTGTTCGGTGGCGCCATACCGCCATAAAACGAAGCCTCTTCGATTTCAAATTTACCCAACGCGCTCGCCCAAGTATTCGCGCCTTGCGTGAAATCCGTTGCAGAAATGCTTTCATTTTCTTCCACGGAAGTACGTTTCAAATCCGAAATCAACCAATGCGTCCATACGAAGCCCGATGCTGAAATGGCATCTTTGTCTTCCAACACCACGGCAAACGATTTTGTTCCCTCCGGCGCATCTTCGATCTCAAAAGGAATCGAATAAGTAGGCATACCGTTCGGGCTGAACTGGCTGCCGCGCTTGCCGTATTTGTCTTCAAATTCACCGTTGACAATAGCTTTACTGCTGACTTTCATCTTATATCTCCCAATAGTAGGTTGGCTCATTCTAACAAACCCCAAGGCCGTCTGAAAGATACTGCCGTTTTCACTTTCCCGATATCGCATTTTCAGACGGCCTCAAGCAATATTCACAATTCGATCAAACACATTTGACATTCCATAGTATAATCCGCCGCATGAAAACTATACAGGATACGCATTATGGATTGGAAAGGCCGTGAACAAAGCCAAAACGTCGAAGACCGCCGCGGAAGCCGTGGCGGCGGCGGTGGCGGCAAAACGCCGGGCATACTCGGCATTATCGTGGTTTTGGTCGGCGCATATTACGGCGTGGATTTGAGCGGTTTGGTCGGCGGCTCATCTTCGATGGGTATCCCTACCCAGCAAGCCTCCCGACTCGACAGCCAACAAGAAGCTGAATTGAACGAACTGTCCCGCGTCGTCCTTGCCGATACGGAAAAAGCATGGAGCAAATATTTCCAACAACACGGCCAACGCTACACGCCGACAACCATGGTGTTATATGAAGGCGGTACGTCCACCGCCTGCGGTACGGGCCAATCTGCCATGGGCCCGTTTTACTGTCCAGGCGACCAAAAAGTTTATTTGGACTTGAGCTTCTACGAAGACATGCGCACCAAGCTCGAATCGGCCAGCGATGCCGCGTTTGCCTACGTTATTGCCCATGAAGTCGGCCATCACGTTCAAAACCTGCTCGGCATTCTGCCTAAAGTCCACAAAATGCAACAGCAAGTCGGCAAAAAAGAGGCCAATGCCCTTTCTGTTAAACTCGAATTGCAGGCCGACTGTTTCGCCGGCATTTGGGGACACTACGCCGTCAATAACAATATCTTCAAAGCCGAAGACATTCAAAAAGCCATGCTGGCCGCCGAATCCGTTGGCGACGACCGCTTGCAGAAACAGGCTCAGGGCTATGTCGTTCCCGACAGCTTTACCCATGGCTCGTCCGAAGCACGTATGACTTGGCTCAAGCGCGGTTTGGAAAGCGGCGACATCAACCAGTGCAACACTTTTAACAATTGATTCGTCCAAGCAACACTGTTCTTTGATGTAACGATAAAAGGCCGTCTGAATTCTTCAGACGGCCTTTTAGCCGTGTTAGAATAAGCCTCATTATTTCCCCTTAAATTTAAAGGAAATCCACATGGCAAATATCGCCCGCAACATTTTCAAAGCCTACGACATCCGAGGCATCGTCGGCAAAACCCTGACCGACGAAGCTGCCTATTTAATCGGCAAAGCCATTGCCACCAAAGCCTCCGAAAAAGGCATTACCCGTATCGCACTCGGCCGCGACGGACGTTTGAGCGGTCCCGGCCTGATGGCGCAGATTCAACGCGGTTTCACAGATAGCGGCATCGACGTCCTCAACGTCGGCATGGTTGCTACCCCTATGCTCTACTTCGCGGCCATCAACGAATGCGGCGGCAGCGGTGTGATGATTACCGGCAGCCACAATCCGCCTGATTACAACGGTTTCAAAATGATGCTCGGCGGCGACACGCTCGCAGGCGAAGCCATTCAAGAACTTTTAGCCATTGTTGAAAAAGACGGTTTTGTTGCCGCCGACAAACAAGGCAGCGTAACCGAAAAAGACATCTCCGGCGAATACCACAACAATATCGTCGGCCACATCAAGCTCAAACGCCCGATGAAAATCGCCATCGATGCAGGCAACGGTGTCGGCGGCGCATTCGCGGGCAAACTCTACAAAGGCTTGGGCAACGAAGTAACCGAACTTTTCTGCGAAGTGGACGGCAATTTCCCTAATCACCACCCCGACCCTTCCAAACCGAAAAACCTGCAAGACCTCATTGTCGAGCTCAAAAACGGCGATGCCGAAATCGGCTTGGCATTTGATGGCGATGCCGACCGCTTGGGCGTGGTTACCAAAGACGGCAACATCATCTATCCGGACCGCCAACTGATGCTTTTCGCGCAAGACGTATTAAGCCGCAATCCCAAAGCCAAAGTGATTTTCGACGTCAAATCCACCCGCCTGCTCGCGCCTTGGATTAAAGAACACGGCGGTGATCCTGTCATGGAGAAAACCGGCCACAGCTTCATCAAATCCACCATGAAAAAAACCGGCGCACTGGTTGCCGGCGAAATGAGCGGACACATCTTCTTTAAAGAACGCTGGTTCGGCTTCGACGACGGTATGTATGCCGGCGCACGCCTCTTGGAAATCCTGTCTGCCTTCGACAATCCGTCCGAAGTATTGAACAAGCTGCCGCAAAGCATTTCCACTCCTGAACTCAACATCGACCTGCCGGAAGGCAGCAACGGCCATCAGGTTATCGACGAACTCGCCGCCAAAGCCAAATTCGAAGGCGCGACCGAAATCATCACCATCGACGGCCTGCGCGTTGAATTCCCCGACGGCTTCGGCCTGATGCGTGCTTCCAATACCACACCGATTTTGGTGTTGCGTTTTGAAGCGGATACGCAAGAAGCGATTGAGCGTATTCAAAACCAATTCAAAGCAGTCATTGAAAGCAATCCGGCATTGAAATGGCCGCTGTAAGGGTTTAGGCTAAAACAAAAGGCCGTCTGAAAATCATTTCAGACGGCCTTTAATATTAAACATTGATTATTTAAAATTTGGAAACCAAGAATATCCCGGCTTGGTTATCCGACTTGCGCCAACTGTTGGCGCATTTCATCGATAACGGCTTTGTAATCCGGTTTGCCAAAAATCGCCGAACCAGCCACAAATGTATCCGCACCTGCCGCCGCAATTTCAGCAATATTGTCTGTCTTCACGCCGCCATCGACTTCCAATGCGATACGGCGGCCGCTTTGCCGTTCATACTCGTCCAACATCTCGCGCACTTTGCGGATTTTCACCAGTGTATTCGGGATAAAGCTTTGTCCGCCGAAGCCCGGGTTGACCGACATCAGCAACACCATATCCAGTTTGTCCAAAACGTTTTCCAGAATATTGACCGGCGTGGCAGGATTCAATACCAAGCCTGCCTGACAGCCGTATTCTTTAATCAAACCCAAGCTGCGGTCGATGTGGCGGCTGGCTTCCGGATGAAAAGTAATGATATTGGCACCGGCTTTGGCAAACGCATGAATCAAATCATCCACCGGCTCAACCATCAAATGCACATCGACCGGCACGGTTGCATATGGTTTCAAAGCTGCGCAAACCATAGGGCCGAAAGTCAGATTCGGCACATAATGATTGTCCATCACGTCAAAATGAATCAAATCCGCACCAGCGCGGATAACTTCGGCAACCTCTTCGCCCAGGCGGGCAAAATCGGCAGACAAAATACTGGGGGCAATACGGTAGTCGGTCATGTTTATTCTCCTAAAGTGTGTTCCTTTATCATTATCGCATTTTTAACCCTATGTTGTATGCCGCCGACAACGTCTCTGCCGTCATTTTTATGAATTTACATTTCATATACATTAATGAAACTTATAATCACATAGTAAGGCTTTGAAAATAAATTATTAGATTACATACACATTCAAAAAAATCTAACATCATTAACAAAAGTTAACTGCATTGATACTGCCTTTCACACGCTTATCGGTTATATTTCCAAACCTGATGAAACATTAGGAAAACACCGTGTCTGTTGCACTTTCCCGCTATCCGACTTTTATTTTCTTAGCACTCGCCCTACTCTGTTCCAGTCTGCCTGCACACGCCGGTCCGTTTCTGGCCACTTTGGACGACTTCCACCCAAATTGCGACATCCGACAGCTCAATTTATCCGCCGACCAACACGCTGCACTGCGCCGCCTGCGTACCGACTTCAAACAAATCAACGATAAAGCCTACCGCAAAACCGTACGCTCCGACCGCAACCGCCGTCAAACCATCATCAAAATCCTCTCCGGCGACTCATTCGACTCAAACGCCGCCCGCGACTATGTTGAAAGCCGCTACCTCTCCAGCATGGACTATGCAGTGGATGAAATGGAAATCCAATACCGCCTCTATCATCTGCTCAATCCGCGCCAACGCCAACAATGGTTGTCTTCATGCTTGCGCTGATGGATAAATAAAAATACAAAAGGCCGTCTGAAACCATATTCAGACGGCCTTTACTTTTTCAGCCTTAATCCAACACTCTTTCTTCCGGCAAGCGTCCTGCCCAGTCGCAGGCAAACTGCCATGCCGAGCGGCCTGAACGGCTGCCGCGCATTTGCGCCCATTGCAACGCGGCTTGGCGCGAGGTATCGTCAAAAGGCACATTAAAATCGTCCAACCAGTTGGCTACGGCGGTCAAATAATCGTTTTGATCGAAAGGATAAAAACTCAGCCATAAGCCGAAGCGGTCGGAAAGGGAGATTTTCTCCTCGATGGCTTCCTTCTGATGGATTTCGCCGCGAGTGCCCGTAGTACCGCCGTTTTCATCCATGTATTCGGGAATTAAATGACGGCGGTTGGAAGTGGCATAAACCAAAACATTGGTGCAACGTTGCGACAGTCCGCCATCCAAAGCGGTTTTCAAGGCTTTATAGGTTTCATCGCCGGTTTCAAACGACAAATCATCGCAGAAGACGATAAATTTCTCAGGACGTTCGGACAACAGCGTCAACAAAGCCGGCAAGCTGATTAAATCGCTTTTATCCACCTCAATCAGTCGCAGGCCGCGCTCGGCGTATTCGTGCAACAATGCTTTCACCAAGGAAGATTTGCCCGTACCGCGCGCGCCGGTCATCAAGACATTATTTGCCGGACGGCCTGCCAAAAATTGCTCGGTATTGCGTTTCAGCCTATCGGTTTGCGAACCGACTGCCGCCAATCTGCTCAAAGGAAACGTATGCGGACGCGGCAGGCTTTCCAAAATACCTTTTTTGCCCACGCTGTGCCAACGGTAGGCCAAAGCGCGCCAGTCGGTTTTACCGGCTTCGTCAGGCAGGATTAAATCCAGACGGTTTAAAACGGAATTCGCTTTTTTCAAAAAATTGGATAATTTCATTTCGGCTTTCTTTTTTCAGACGGCCTTTTGAGCCAATACACGCATAACGGTATCGACAACGGCTTGGGTTTGCGGATCGATTTCAATATTGATGAGGTTGCCTTCTTTGCGGCTGCCAAACAGGGTACGCTCCAAAGTCTCCGGAATCAGGTGTACGCAAAATTCGCTGTCGCTGACTTCGCCTATGGTCAGGCTGCAACCGTCCAAACCGACAAAGCCTTTGGTCAGGATGTAGGGTTTGAGGTTTTCCGGCAGCTCAAACCAAACTGTACGGTTGAACTCGCTGGATTGAATTCGGGAAATTCGGGTAACCGCCATCACATGGCCGCTCATCACATGGCCGCCGATTTCATCGCCAAACCGCGCCGCGCGTTCCAAATTGACACTGTCGCCGACTTTCAAGCTGCCGAGATTGGTTTTGCGTAAGGTCTCGTCCATCAAATCAAAGCTGACTTTGTTGCCGTCGATTCGGGTAATGGTCAGGCAGCAGCCGTTGTTGGCGACAGAGGCGCCGGTTTGCAGATTGTCGGCGATTTCGGGGGGCAGCTCGACTGTGTGAGTACGAAAGTCGGGCGAAGGTTGGGCGATGTCTGTAATTTTGCCCATGCCTTGTACGATGCCTGTAAACATAATGTCTTCTTTCCGATGGTACGATAAGGCGGATATTGTAGCATTTTCCAGGCACAAAGGCCGTCTGAAAGCGGTGATGGCGATGGTTTGGGGTATAATCGGATTTTTATTTCCGCAGCCCGATCATGCTCAGCTACCGCCACGCCTTCCATGCCGGCAACCATGCCGATATGCTCAAGCACTTTACCCTTTTCCTCGTCCTCGAATATTTCAACCGCAAAGACAAGCCTTATTGGTATATCGATACGCACAGTGGTGCCGGTTTGTATGATTTGAGCGGTGATGAAGCGCAAAAAGTCGGCGAATACAAACAAGGCATTGCGCTCTTGGAACAAGCTGACAAGCTACCTGCCGAATTGGCCGAATTTGTAGGCCGTCTGAAACAAATACTGCCGCAAGACAACCTTTACTGCGGCTCGCCTTGGCTGGCACAGGCGCTCACGCGCGACAGCGACAAAATGCGCCTCTTTGAGCTGCACCCTGCCGATTTTGTCCATTTGCAAAACAATATGCGCGAAGTCCGTCCGACGCGCAAAGTACAGGTCAGCCAAGCGGACGGTTATCAAGGCCTGATTTCACTCTTGCCTCCTCCGCCCCGCCGCGCCGCCGTCTTGATTGATCCGCCCTACGAAGAAAAACAAGACTACCGCCGCGTCGTCCAAGTTTTGAAAGATGCTTTAAAACGCTTTGAAACCGGCTGCTACATGGTTTGGTATCCCTGCTTGAGCCGCGAAGAAAGCCGCAAACTGCCGGACGAACTCAAAAAAATCGCTCCCAACAATTATCTGCACGCCGAGCTTCATGTCCATACGCCGCGCAGCGACGGCTTCGGCATGCACGGCAGCGGCATGTTCGTCATCAATCCGCCCTATATGCTTGCCGAACAATTACAAAACAATCTGCCCGAGCTTTCCAAAATTTTGGCGCAAGATACCGGCGCGCATTATGTATTGGAAAGCAAAACGAAATAAACGCTGCCGTCTGAACGTATACCAAGCGCTTCGATTTTGTCGCCATACCTGTTCAGACGGCCTTAACCCTTTATACTTAAGCCTTTTTCCACTACAATTCACAACATAAAAATTAACGGCCGTCCACTCATGAATATACGCACACCCCTAGCCTGCACACTCCTGCTTTGCGCGTGCAGCGAATCAGTAAAAAACGAATTTAAAGAAGAATTTACCCAAAGTTTCCGCACCGAATTTGTCCGCTCGGCAACCGAAGCCTGCGTAGAAAAAGCCTCCGGAAAAAGCCCGTTTGATTCCGCGACCACTGAAAAAATCTGCCGCTGTATCGGCGAAAAAACAGTTGATAAAATCAGCCCCGAAGAAGCAACCTCGCTTTTGGGCGGCAGCAATACCATGAGTGACGAGCTGAAAAAACGCATCAAAGACACCAGCATCGCCTGCACTAAAGAAGTTTTAGGTATGGCCGAGAGCAAAACCAAATGAACACGCCGTTTTCAGACGGCCTGAAATTGAAAAATATTCGATTCAAACTTAGGAAAAGAGTGAAACCATGAAGACATTGAACCAATTTTTAGCCCAACACCTGCCCGAACACAAACTGCCGCAAGAGCTGGCCGGCGTACTGGAGTCCGTAGCCGCCGCCTGTTTAGACATTAATGCCAAAGTCCGCCTCGGCGCGCTTTCCGGCGTTTTGGGCATGGCAGGTACCGGCAACATCCAAGGCGAAGACCAAAAGAAACTTGACGTCATCGCCAACAACATCATGATTGATGTTTTAAAAGCCAATGCCAACATCGCAGGCCTCGCCAGCGAAGAAGAAGACACCTATGTCGCCACGCACGAAAACGGCAGTTATTTGGTATTGTTTGACCCGTTGGACGGCTCTTCCAATATCGACGTCAACATCTCCGTTGGCACTATTTTCTCCGTCTTGGCCAAACCTGAAGGCGCATTGACTACCGAATCCTTCCTGCAAAAAGGCCGCGACCAAGTGGCCGCAGGTTATGTTTTATACGGTCCGCAAACCCAACTGGTACTGACTGTCGGTCATGGCGTATTCGTCTTCACTCTGGACGATGCCAACCAATTCCTGCTGACTAAAGAAAATCCGCGCGTTCCAGAATCCACTAAAGAATTCGCCATCAATATGTCCAACCAAAGACATTGGTTCGCCCCTGTTCAACAATACATTGACGAATTGCTGGCAGGCGAAACCGGCGTACGCGGCAAAAACTACAATATGCGCTGGGTAGCCAGCATGGTTGCCGAAATCCACCGCATCCTGATGCGCGGCGGCGTATTCATGTATCCGCAAGACAAACGCGACCCATCCAAACCGGGCAAACTTCGCCTGATGTACGAAGCCAACCCGATGAGCCTGATTATGGAACAGGCCGGCGGCGCATCAAACAACGCCATCGAAGCCATGCTCGACATCCAACCTACCGGCCTGCACCAACGTGTTGCCGTATTCATGGGCAGCCGCGAAGAAGTCGAATACGTTTACAATCTGCATCAAAAATAATCAGATGTATTGATTTCAAACCAAAAAAGGCCGTCTGAAATATGATTTTCAGACGGCCTTTGGTTAAAAAATAAAAGAAACAAAAAATCAAAAGGCAGACTCAAATCTACCCTTTGCTGCTTTCCATCTAATCTTTATTGGATTGCGCCGAACGAGCCAGCTCTTCCGCCGCTTTTTGTACCCTATCCGGCATCAGCTTGTTCAAACAATCCGTATGCCCCAACGGACATTCACGCTTAAAACAAGGCGAGCAATCCAAATTCAAACTGACAATTTTTGCCTTTTGGCTGAGAGGCGGCGTATGGTCAGGGCTGGATGAGCCGTAAACTGCAACCAATTTCCGATCAAGCGCGGCCGCAAGGTGCATCAGACCGCTGTCGTTGCACACAACCGTATCGGCGCAAGACAACAAATCAATCGCCTCCGAAAGATTGGTTTTGCCGCAAAGATTGGTACACAGGCCGTCTGAAAGCCGGTTGATTTCATCTGCAATATCGAAATCTTTTTGCGAACCAAACAGCCAAACCTGCCAACCCTCAGCCAAATAGCGGCGGCCGAGTTCGGCAAAATGACGCGCAGGCCAACGCTTGGCCGGGCCATATTCCGCACCGGGACAAAATGCCAAAATCGGTTTATCCGTCGTCAAACCATGTTTTGCCAAAGCGGCTTGACGGCTTTCGGGATCAATCGTGAAACAGGGATTATCGGAATGCCCGTTAAAATCCGCTTGGGTCGGATACGCCAGCGCAGTATAGCGGTCAACCATCAGAGGCAACGCAGCCTTATCCAACTTGCGGATATCGTTCAGCAAAAAATAGCGCGACTCGCCGACGTAGCCCGTACGCTGTTTAATACCCGTAGCCAAGGCAATAATGGCGGATTTGAGCGAACCGGGCAAAACAATCACTTGATCATAGCCTTCTCTTCCCAATTCACGCCCGATACGCCAGCGTTTTTTCAATTCCAACGCACCATGTCCAAACGGATTTTCCATCACACGGTTGATTTCAGGCATACGCTCAAATACAGCCATCGACCATTTGGGCGCAAAAGCATCAATGGTGCAGCCGGGATGCAGCTCATGCAAACGGCGATAAAGCGGTTGGGTCATGACGCAGTCGCCAATCCAGCTTGGAGTAATAATCACGATTTTTTTGGACATAATGGAATGTGTTTTTAATTTTGGCTTATTGTAATACGATTTTTAAAAGGCCGTCTGAAACTCGGTTTAATTATCTAGTACAAAATGTACAAGTTGATAATATCCAATATCTTCCCGAGCTTTTTTGGAAAAAGTTAATCTCCAAATAGCCTTACGTGCAGCTTTATCTAATCGGGAATAACCGCTGCTTTTAACAATTTTTGCTGCATCAACCTTTCCTCCTGCTATATGTAATTCCATAACGACAGAGCCTTCTTCTCCATTTTCTGCTGATAGAGCGGGATATCCTGGAAGATAAATCTGAGCAATATTCACCATTGCCTGTTTCTCAGAAATAATAAAAAATTGGGCAACGCTGGGAATGTTGACTTTGATATTGGCCTGCTCTTCGGATACTTTATTCAAACAATCCAATAAAGGCTCACCTATTAAATCCGATTTAATATACGGATTATTGTTCCATCGTTTAAACCCATCAGGATCAATTGCTGCACATTTTTGTTTCTGCACTTTTAGCAATTTCTCTTGATATCCTGCCAGAGTATGAGCATAAGCCCATTTAGGTTTGAATCGTTTAAATGAAGCAATTTTCTGTTTTGCCAATTCCATAAACTCAGAAGAAACTTCACCCTCCTTGCTCCATACTGCTTGACCGGCCCTGCCTTGTTCATCAACAGGAACAACAACCCAAACAAACCCTTTTTGAGCCTCAACAGATAATCCCAGACCTTTCAATATATTAAGCGGCCTTCTTTCCAATTCTTAAATAGACTCTGAAAATGCCAAGCCTGAAATACCAAGCATAACGGCGGCAAGCAATATTCTCTTCATTTTGAAAACCTTATAAAAACAGAAAGGCCGTCTGAAATATTTTCAGACGACCTTTTTATACTGGTTTAACGATGGTAGTTAGGCGCTTCTTTAGTGATTTGTACGTCATGAACGTGGGATTCGCTCATACCGGCAGAAGTGATTTCCACAAATTCTGCTTTCTCGTGCATTTCAGCAATATTGGCGCAACCCAAATAACCCATGCTGGAGCGCAGACCACCGGTCAGCTGGTGGATGATGTTCACAATCGGGCCTTTGTAAGGAACGCGGCCTTCGATGCCTTCAGGAACATATTTGTCTGTGCTGTCGGTTTTGTCTTGGAAGTAGCGGTCGGCAGAGCCTTGGCTCATCGCACCCAACGAACCCATGCCGCGGTAAGACTTGTAAGAGCGGCCTTGGTAGAGTTCGATTTCGCCCGGGGCTTCTTCCGTACCGGCAAACATACCGCCGAGCATGACGCTGTATGCACCTGCTGCCAGAGCTTTGGCAATATCGCCGGAGAAGCGGATACCGCCGTCGGCAATCAGGGGAACGCCTGTACCTTTCAAGGCTTCGGAAACATTGTGAATCGCAGTCAGTTGAGGCACGCCCACGCCTGCCACGATACGGGTCGTACAAATCGAGCCCGGGCCGATACCGACTTTAACGGCATCCGCACCGGCGGCCACCAAATCCAAAGCGGCTTGGGCAGTCGCGATATTGCCGCCGATGACTTGAATGTGCGGATAAGTTTCTTTGACCCAGCGCACGCGATCGATAACGCCTTGGCTATGGCCGTGGGCAGTATCGACCACAATCACGTCCACACCTGCTTCTACCAATGCTTTGACGCGCTCTTCGGTATCGCCGCCGGTACCCACCGCAGCACCGACGCGCAGACGGCCTTCGGCATCTTTGCTGGCATTAGGGAATTCGGTTGTTTTCAGAATATCTTTAACGGTAATCAGACCTTTGAGTTCATCTTGGTCGTTCAATACCAAAACGCGCTCTACTTTGTGCGCATGCATGATTTCGCGGGCTTCGTCGATGCTGGTACCTTCAGGAACGGTAACCAAACGGTCGCGGGGGGTCATGATGGCAGAAACCGGCAGATCGACACGGTTTTCAAAACGCAGGTCGCGGTTGGTCACGATACCAACCACTTTACCGTTTTCAACAACAGGCAGACCGGACATTTTGCGTTTGCGTTGTGCGCGCATTTCCAATACGTCGCGGATCAATGCGGTCGGCGCAACGGTAACGGGATCTTTCACCACGCCGCTCTCATGGCGCTTCACTTTGGAAACGGCACGCGCTTGCAACTCCGGCGTCATGTTTTTATGGATGATGCCGATGCCGCCTTCTTGAGCCATAGAGATGGCCAGACGCGCTTCGGTAACGGTATCCATTGCAGCAGAAAGTAGAGGGAGGTTGAGCGTGATATCGCGGGTGAGTTTGGTTTGAAGTTTGACATCTCGAGGCAGCACGTTTGAGTGCGCTGGAACCAACAAAACGTCGTCGAAAGTATAGGCTTTTTCTACAATACGCATGATGCTCGGTCTTTCAGTTTGTGCAAGATGCACGGCATTATATCACACCGGCTTGATGCTAACATTGGCAATACATGTTTTAACGTTATTTTTTTACATGATTTGATTTGGCGTACAAAAATATGCCAACGCATTGCAGTTTCAAGTAAAATAAGCCGCATGAGAACATCATTTACATAAGGGAAACCCATGAAATCTTCCGTACTCAAAACCTGTCTGATAGCAGCCCTTCTCTCTTCCGCCGCCCTGACCGGTGCGGCCGAGGTATACACTTGGAAAGGCGCATCGGGCAACAGCTATTCCGATACGCCAAACCGCCTGCAACCGAAGCGTTCCGGCGTGGTCAACATCCGCACGCACAACGTCAAACCTGCCGTTGCGCCTGCCGCGGCGGCATCTGAGCCGGTTGCCGAGCAACCCAACGAACAGGTTGCGGAACAAAACAAACAAATCGAAGAGCGCAATAAAAAAATCGAAGAACAAAACCGCCAAAACAAGCTGGAAAACTGCAAAATCGCCAAAATCAACCGCCAAGTCGCCGAAAGCGCACGCTTGGCCAATCGCGACAGCCTGATTAAGCAATACCAAAACGACGTCAATAAATACTGCAATTAAGCTCTCAAATAACAATATCAAAAAGGCCGTCTGAAATTAAATTTCAGACGGCCTTCATCGTTCAGTCCGAGACCTTTGCAAAATTCCTTTCCTTCCGACAGCCGAGATCCAAACAAAGATTTTCGGCTGTTTTTGTTTCAAATATCCACTGATTCTACCCAAATCCCCCCTTAATCCCCCTTGGATACCTGATTAATCAGGCATCCGGGCCGCCTTTTAGGCAGCAACAGGCACACTTAGCCTGTTGGCGGCTTTCAACAGGTTCAAACACATCGCCTTCAGATGGCTTTGCGCACTCACTTTGATCAGCCCGAAATAGGCTGCCCGCGCATAGCGGAATTTACGGTGCAGCGTGCCGAAGCTTTGTTCGACCACATAACGGGTCTTCGACAAATATCGGTTACGTTTGGTTTGCGCTTCCGTCAGCGGACGGTTGCGGTAGGCTTTGCGCATAATGCCGTCCTGTAACCGATGCTCTTCCAGATGTTGCCGGTTTTCCTCACTGTCATAGCCTTTATCGGCATAGACGGTCGTACCTTTGGGCAGACCTTCCAACAAAGGCGACAGGTGTTTGCACTCATGGGCATTGGCTGGGGTAATGTGCAGTTTCTCGATATAGCCTTCCGCATCGGTACGGGTATGTTGTTTGTAACCGAGTTTGTAGAGGCCGTTTTTCTTTATCCAACGGGCATCGCTGTCTTTACTCGGTGTGGCTTGGCCGCTGACTTGTCCTTCCTCGTCGACTTCTATGGCCTGGCGCTGTTTGCTGCCGGCGGTCTGAATAATAGTGGCATCAACGACGGCGGCGGATGCTTTCTCTATTTTTAGGCCTTTTTCGGTCAGTTGGCGGTTGATCAGTTCCAGTAGTTCGGACAGGGTGTTGTCTTGCGCCAGCCAGTTGCGGTAGCGGCATAAGGTGCTGTAATCGGGGATGCTCAGTTCGTCAAAACGGCAAAACAGGTTGAAATCGATGCGGGTGATGAGGCTGTGTTCGAGTTCGGGATCGGAGAGGCTGTGCCATTGTCCGAGCAGGACGGCTTTGAACATGGACAACAGGGGATAGGCGGGACGGCCGCGGTGGTCTCGGAGGTAACGGATTTTTTGACAATTCAGGTATTGTTCGATCGGTTGCCAATCAATCACCTGATCCAACTTCAATAGCGGGAAGCGGTCGATGTGTTTGGCAATCATGGCTTGTGCGGTTTGCTGGAAGAAGGTACTCATGAAAAATCCCCTAAATGTCTTTGTGGGAATTTAGGGGATTTTGAGGAATTTTGCAAAGGTCTCAGTCCATCAATAATACAGTTGAACCAACAACAAACCGAAAGCTAGACTAAATGCCATGCTCAACAAGCCCGGTATCATGAAGCTGTGGTTGAAGATGAATTTGCCGATTTTGGTCGAGCCGGTTGTATCGAAGTCGATAGCGGCAATAATCGGACCGTAGTTTGGTATAAAGAAATAGCCGTTTACCGCAACAAATGTGCCGATAATAATGGGCGCAGGAATCCCCAGTTTGATGGCGATTGGGAACAACGTCGCTACTGTCGCGCCCTGGCTGTTGACCAATACCGACAAGACAAACAGGGCGAAGGCAAAAGTCCATGGTGCAGACTCAACCAAATGGCTGACGGTCGATTCCACTTCTGCCAAGTGGCCGTTCATCAAGGTATCGCCCAACCAAGCCACGCCAAACACCGCTATCACGGCACGCATACCGGCATGGAATACCGAACCTCGGGTAATCGCATCGCCATTAGGCTTACACGCCAAAATAATCAGCGCAGAAGCAGACAGCATCACGATTTCAATCGTATGCGCCATGCCCATAGGCTTGATCGCGCCATCGTGTTCAAAGGCCGGACGCAACTCAGGCAGCGCACCCATCACGACCACCAGCAATGCCGCAGTCAAGAAAATACCGACCGACAATTTGGCTTTCGGCGAAATGGCAACATCGGTTTGTTGTTCCTCCACATCGATGTATTCTTTCACATAGTTCGGGTCTTTCAACAAAGCCTGATAATGCGGATCGTCTTTCAATTCTTTGCCCAGTTTGTTTACGAACACGCAAGCCAAACCAATACCCAAAATCGTGGACGGAACGGTGACTTTCAACACATCCGCCATCGTGACGTGTTGCGGCTCAAGCATGGAGACGCAGGCAACAACGGCAGCGGCAATCGGGCTGGCGACAATCGCAAATTGGGAAGCGATAACCGCCATTGTCAACGGACGGGAAGGACGGATGCCATTGCGGCGGCTGACTTCGGCAATCACGGGCAAGACCGAGTAAGCCACATGGCCCGTACCCGCCAACACAGTGAAGGTGTACGTTACCGCCGGCGCGATAAAAGTGATGTATTTCGGATTACGGTGCAACACGCGCGTAGCAATTTTAATCATATAGTCCAAACCGCCACTGGCCTGCATGGCCGCCGCGGCAGACACTACCGCCATAATCATCAGCATCACATCAATCGGCGGGCTGGTCGGCTGAAGATGGAAACCAAAAGACAATACGGCCAAGCCGATACCGCCGAGCACGCCCAAACCAATACCGCCAACCTGCGCGCCAATCAGGATACACAGCAGCACAACGGCAAACTGGATAAAAAACATAGTTGACATCACAACTCCCAAAATCTGGCCTTCGCCGAAATAAAATTACAAACGGTTGGATTATAGAGTAAACCCTCTTCCCTAACCATACTTTACCTAATTATACATACTGATCCACATCAAATAAATAATATTCTCATTTAACCAATAGACTCATCAAAAGCACAAAAAAGACCGTCTGAAGATTTTCAGACGGCCTCTATGATTCAGATGAAATGATAAGGCTATTTTCCGGCTACTTCTTCATCTTTTATAAAATCCGATACGCCATGAACACAGCGGATTTTGCGTTCCGACAAGGTTGCCTCCAACAAGGCGTCGTTTTGCGGCAAGGAATCGCGTTCTGCCTCATTGTGCCAGAGGTGGTACGCAATGCCGGCAAATTTCAAATTATAGCGTTTCATCCCATTATGATAGCAACGGGCGACAAATTCACTGTCCTCCCTGCCCCAACCGACAAAGCTATTGTCAAACCCGTTAACAGCCAGCGCATCGCTGCGGAAAAAGCCCATATTGCAGGTTTTGATGCCTTTGTGTTTGCGGTTGCCTTTTCGGCCTGCCAGTTTGGCCAAACAACGACAGCGCAGGGCGGAAAGCCGTTTTTCTATTCCCGAGCTGAACATGGACAAAGCAGGCAAATCACCTTCGTCTAAAATATCCTGCGTTTTATCCTCAGTCAAAATCACGCGGGAACCCTGTATCAGACGGCCTTTGCGGGCAATCTTCAAATGATCGGCGATAAAAGACGGATCCAAAACCATATCGCCGTCAATCAACACAATATAATCACTTTTCGCCTGCGCCAGCGCACGATTGCGCGATTCGGCGGCACGAAAGCCCCTATCCGGCTGCCATGAATGCTTGACCGGAATGCTTGTTCTGCGGCGGATAAAATCAACCACTTCGGCGGTTTCCTGCCTTGAGCCGTCATCCGCGACAATAATCTCATCCGGCAGACGGGTTTGCGATAAAGCCGATTTCAACACCAGCTCCAGAGCATCGGGACGATTGTAGGTAGTGATGATGAGGGAGACAGTTATCGTGCGGTTGCGCTCGTAAAGTTTGACATATTTGTAATACGAACCTTGCGCGTTGGACACCGAAATCGTCAGCCCGTCCGCCCCATAGGCAAAACCGCGTTTGAGCAGGTAATTTTTCACAAACGATACGCCGCCATGCAGCAAAGCCTTAAACGGCGAACTGTCTTTCTTGAAGCGGTTTTCTTCCGCATACAGCGAGCTGTACTGCTGCATTTTCTGAATCAGCCCTTCGGCGTTTTCAAAAGAATAATGTTTCAGACGGCCATCAAGTTGTTTAACCTTGGCTTCCTGCGGCAACACCAAAGACTCATGCACCTGACGGTCGGAAAAACGGGTAAACCTGCGATGATAAAGGCGCGGAATAATATCCGGATACCAGCCGCAGCCTTTAATCAGGCAGCCGTGGTAATGGTTCAGACGGGAAAGCGAAAAGATATGTTCCTTCTCATTTTCCAAAACGGCCGCACGAATGGCTTCGATTAAAGCCTCATCCGCCACTTCATCGCTGTCTATGCTGAAAATCCAATCGTTTTGCGCCAGCCTGGCCGCCAGATTTTTCATCGGCCCAAACCCAATAAAGTCATGCTTGTAATAGCTGACATTGGGAAAACCCTTGGCAATTTCAAAAGTACGGTCGGTCGAGCCGTTGTCCAACAGCAGGACTTCGTCAAAGTCTTTCAGCGCACTCAAAACTTCTGAGAGATAACGTTCTGAATTTTTTACCAACATGGCGGCGGTTGCCGGAATTGTGTGCATCATAAAAAGGCCGTCTGAAAAAGGAAGCTGTATTTTAACCGATATACCGCTACAATATGTCCTCCTTTTTTCAGACGGCCTGACTCATGCAGCTTATTCTTGCCCCCATGCAGGGGCTGGTGGACGATGTGATGCGCGACCTGTTGACGCGCATCGGCGGATTTGACGAATGTGTCAGCGAATTTGTCCGCATTACACACACGGTCCACTCACGCGCCACTTGGCTTAAATATGTTCCCGAAATCGCCCATGCCAACCGTACGCCGGCCGGCACGCCCTGTACTGTCCAGCTTTTGGGCAGCGATGCGGAAAACATGGCCGTCAATGCTTTGGAAGCCGTGCGTTTCGGTGCGGACAAAATCGACCTCAACTTCGGCTGCCCCGCGCCGACGGTCAACAAACACAAAGGTGGCGCGGTCTTGCTCAAAGAGCCCGACTTGATTTATCACATCGTCCGCACCCTGCGCCAACGCCTGCCGCAACACATTCCGCTGACTGCCAAGATGCGGCTCGGTTATGAAGACAAAAGTCTGGCATTGGAATGCGCCTCCGCGATTGAAAACGGCGGCGCATGCGCGTTGACCGTCCATGCGCGCACCAAAGTCGAAGGCTACGAGCCGCCGGCTCATTGGGAATGGGTGCGCAAAATCCGCGATGCAGTCAGTATTCCCGTTACTGCCAACGGCGATGTGTTCAGCCTTCAAGACTATCTCGACATTAAAACCGTCAGCGGCTGCGACAGCGTGATGCTCGGGCGCGGCGCGGTTATCCGTCCAGACTTGGCACGGCAAATCAAGCAATATGAAAACGGCGAAACAGTGAAAGACACCGACTTTGCCGAAGTCTCTTCATGGATAGTCCAATTCTTCGACTTATGCCTTGCCAAAGAGGCCAACAACAAATATCCGGTTGCCCGTTTGAAACAATGGCTGGGCATGATGAAAAAAGAGTTTGAACAGGCGCAGATATTGTTTGACCGTATCCGCGCCGTCAAAGAAGCGGATGAAGTAAAACAGATTCTGCTGTCGTTTGAACAAGAGATGCATTCATGATTCAAAAAGGCCGTCTGAATTTCAGACGGCCTTTAATATGATTACTGACAGATATAATCAGCCAACAGTCTGCCTTTTTCCGCACTGGCTGCATTGGCCATATTCACATGCCTGGTCTCAGGGCCATTCTTGGATTTCAGGGCTTCGCCATATTTTTTGGCAAACTCTTTATTGGCACTGGTCACTCTCGACTCAGTGGCATCCAATATAAACCCGTCTTGCTCATATTTGCCTTGCGCAGTGATAATCAAGATATTTTCAGGCGAAGGGTAATCCGGAAAATTAACATAGTTGGTAACCAGCTTATAGGAAACGCCTTTGCCGTGTTTCATATCCTGACAGATGCCGTTAGGCGCGGTAAAGACTGCATGGCCGATACGGCCGTGGCCGAAATCGTAAAAATCGATTCTCTTCGCAGAAGCCAATTGTTTTTTATCGTTGCCGTCATTTACATTTAATGACTTGCCGTTTACCAGAAACAGGGTTGGCAACAAGGGGCTGCCATGAGAGGCTTCCAAATTATATGCTTCGCCCAACAGCTTGCCTTGGCGATACACCGTCAAGACAGGCTTTTTCAAACCATTTTCCGGATTGCCGGTTTTCTTAAAAGAAATCTTCTGAACCACATTGCCAAATTCATAATAAGGTCGCGACTGCACACCTGTTTTCGTATCCTGCAGGGCACTCCAGCTACCGTCCGTCGTTTGGGCGCATGCAGTCACAGCAGCAAACAGAATACCCGATAGTAAAACTTTAGAATGTTTCATTCATAAACTCCTTCTCAAGTAAACAAAAAAACGGATGTGTGCCTTTACTGCTTATTTTTGTTTCTTTATTAAAATTTTAGAACTATTGTACTAACTTAGCAAGGGATTAAAGAACAGGCCGTCTGAACATTCAGACGGCCTTGATTAACATCAATTCTTAAGAAGCCAAAACGCGGGGGAACAAAATCTCATTTTCCAAGTGGATGTGGTCTTTCAAATCGTCCACCATCTCTTTGGCCAATGCGTACAAACGGGTCCAGCTGCCGCAAGCGCCTTCGGGAAGCTCAAAATTATTGGTCAATTCTTCCAAACGCGCGATGGCCTGATCGTGGTCTTCGTGTTCATGCATCATCACGCTGATGGGCATGGCCGCGCCGCGACCCACACCCTGATTAATCATCGGGAACAACATGCGCTCCTCTTTCATCATGTGCATCAACAGCTCGTTTTGCATATAGGCCAACAAATCAGGCACTTCGGCAGGGAAAGTATCGGCATGAACCTGCGCCACTTTTTGCGCCAGCGGAACCAACTCTTCAAACTGGGCGCGGTGAACATTGTGGTAACGCTGCAGGATATGGTCGATGGTAGAATTGAAAGGTGCGGTTTCCCAAACGGTAAAGTCGGTCATGGCTGTGTTCCTTTAAAGATTGATATTGGATGAATGTTAGGTATAAGGATACACGCTGCTTGCGGCTTTGTATAGTTTTTTAATTACTTAATTAATTGATAATAAAAGTTATTTTCAAAATTAAAATACCAAACAGGCCGTCTGAAACATAAAGTCAAAGTTTCAGACGGCCTGCCCTTTTCTTAAATAATCCAACGATATAAGGCAATCATTACCGGCATGGTTACCACACAAAGCAGGGTCGTCAGCCCATAAATCGCACTGGCTTTTTGGGCATTTTTGCCGTAAACAACCGCCATTTGGGTAACTGTCGAAGCGGCAGGCGAAGTCGTTGCCAAAAAGCTGATTAACACAACCGTATCCGCATGCGCATCATGATGGGCAAAACCGCAGGCTTTGACGGCGAAAAGCAATAATACCGGAATCAAAATCAGCCTTAAAAAAGCAACGAGATAAAGCCTCGGCGTCCACACAATCGAACGCAACGGCAAAGAGGCCAAAAGCATGCCCGCCACCAACATGGCAACCGGGCCAATCATACTGCCCACCGTCGCCAAAGTATTATCAACAATGTGCGGCAGCTTGATTTGAAAGGCAAACATCAGCAGCCCGACCAACATGGATAAGATGTTGATATTGGTGAAAATGGTTTTCCAAGCCACATTGCCGCGACCGCAAATCAACAGGCGCAGATGCGTCCAAAACAAAAACGTCTGCACCAAGATAAAACCGGTGGTGTAAATCACCCATTCCGCACCAAATACCGACATTACCAAAGGAATAATCAGGTTGCCCGAATTGCTGTACACCGTCGCCGCGTGTTCGAGCGCATCGAGTTTGAACAAGTGTTTAAACACCCTGCCCAAAACAATCAGCACTATATGAAAAAACACCGCCAGCATGATGGAAAGCTTCAGCCCTTCGATAATCTGCGACGTATTGTCCATCTGAAAAGCATGAATCATGACAGACGGGCTGATCAAATAAAGCGCAATGACGGAGAGCGTGTAGCTGTTTTCCGATTTCAACAGCCCGGCCTTCACCAAAGCCATGCCCATCAAAACAATCAGCGTCAGCTCGGTAATTTTTCCGGCAAGCAGAAAAGAGGTTTCCATAACAAAAAAAGCGGCAAAAACATTGATTTTACGCTTCTACCGCTTGGCATGCCAAATTCAGACGGCCTGAAGCCTTTTTCCAACAACCCGACATAATTTGCCCTACCGCAAAGCAAACCAATATAAATCTGTCCGTATATCCGCTATAATCAGCCATTTTCTTCAAACAGGAAACATCATGTCCCCCAGCCGTTTCAATCAAACGGGCCCCAAAATCGGCCTGAGCGTACGCCTTGCAGAAACCCAAGCTGAAATCGAAGCCGCCCAAAGATTGCGCTATCAGGTTTTTGCCCAAGAATTGGGTGCGGAAATCGAAAGTGATGACGGCCGCGATGTCGATCCTTATGATGAGCATTGCCACCACCTGCTCGCATTTGACGATGCAACCGGCGAAGTTATCGGCTGCTACCGCCTGATTACCGAAGAAACCGCAAAAAAAGTCGGCGGCTGGTACAGCGAGCATGAATTCGACCTTGAGCCTTTGAAAGACATCCTGCCGCAAACTGTCGAACTCGGCCGCGCCTGTACCCACCCGGACTACCGCAACGGCGGCTTGGTCATGCTGTTGTGGACCGGTTTGGTCAAATTCATGAAAGACGAAAACCTGCGCTTTATGATTGGTTGCGGCAGTATCGAAATGCGCGACGGCGGCAGCGATGCGGCCGGTCTGTATCATGCTTTAAAAGGCAAATACCTTGCTCCGGAACAATGGCGCGTCAAACCGCTCAACCCGCTCAAATGGGACAGCATCACGCCGTCTGAAAACCCGCCTGTACCCGCACTGATCAAAGGCTATCTCAAAGCGGGTGCGTGGTTTTGCGGCGAGCCTTGCGTCGATGAAGCGTTCAACTGCGCGGATGTGCTGATCATGATGGACATCAGCCACCTTTCCGACCGCTACTTGCAGCGTTTCGCCCCTAAAACCGATTCATAATAAAAGGCCGTCTGAAGCTTCAGACGGCCTGCCTCATCTTTTATAAAAAAACACACACAATGACCGCCAAAATCCGTTTTATCTTCCGCCTCCTTTGCATTGCCGGCTGCCTTTTGTACGGCATGGCCGAAATGTTTTTTCTGTTTCCCTTTTACAGCAGCAAACGCAAACTGCGCGCAATCCAGTTATGGTCGCTGCGCGTGCTCGCTTCCTGCGGCATGAAACTGCAAACTTTCGGCACGCCGCCGCAAGAAGGCCGTGGCCAAATGCTTATCAGCAACCATATTTCATGGTTGGACATTATGGCGGTCAACGGCGCTTTCCCCGGCCGTTTCGTGGCTAAAGACGATGTAGCCAAATGGCCGGTGGTCGGTTATCTCGCTACGCAGGCACAAACTGTTTACGTCTCGCGCAACCGCGGCATCAAAGGCAATTCCGCCAAAATCGCCGGCGTAACCGAAGCGCTGAAAAACGGCGATACTGTCACCATTTTCCCCGAAGGAACCAGTACCGAAGGCCGTGAAATCCTGCCGTTCAAACCCAGCTTTTTTCAGACGGCCTATGATGCAGGCGTACCGATTATTCCGGCGCTCTGCCGCTATCCGAATCCGGACGGCAGCAGCCCCAATCCGCACACTGCCTACTACGGCGACATCAGCCTCTGGCAATCCATCTGCATGGTCATCAGCCAGCCTTCCAGTACAGTCGAACTGCATTTCCTCGATCCGATTGAAGCAGGAGAAGACCGCTACGCTACCGCGCTTCAAGTACACGCCCTGTTGAGCGAAAAGCAAAAACAGTTGGGCTGATCAAAAAAGGCCGTCTGAATGTTCAGACGGCCTTTTCCACTATCTTATGTCTTAAGATGAATATTGAACCGAATCGCTACCGCTTTTCTTTTGAATAAATTCAATTTTGTAGCCGTCCGGATCTTCGACAAACGCAATCACAGTCGTGCCGTGTTTCATCGGGCCGGCTTCGCGTACCACTTTGCCGCCCATTTCTTTGACGCGTTCGCACGCGGCGTAAGCATCATCAACTTCAATCGCGATGTGGCCGTAAGCATCGCCCAAGTCGTAAGACTCGGTATCCCAGTTGTGGGTCAGTTCCAAAACAGTATGGTCCGCCTCATCGCCATAACCGACAAAAGCCAAAGTAAAACGGCCTTCAGGATAATCGCGGCGGCGCAGCAGTTGCATATTCAATACGTTTTGATAGAAATCCAAAGAGCGTTCGAGATTGCCGACACGCAACATAGTATGAAGCAAGCGCATGATTTTGTTCCTTTCTGAATTATGTTTGGTCATGGATTATAACACATCGGGCATTTACCCTCCTCAACTTAGAAAATGCCGATACTTAAACCGTATAGAAATGAAGCGTATCCCTATCGCCAGTTGAATTTAATTTATTAACAAGCACACCGACTGACTAAATTGCTATAATCGCCACACTTACAACACAACACTTCAAACCGTCATGAAAACCTTTGTTCTTCCCGATACCCGCCCTTATCCGCAAAGCCCTATCAAAAACTACCTTCTGCTCAATGCCTATCAGCTGGCACACAACTCCTCCTCCGCATCACGCAAGCTTTCGGCCGGCCAACTGCAAACCGAAATCCGCACCATGCTCAGCCAAAACCATTACATCAACCTTTCATTGGCGATGACCATGGCCCCCGATGTCGGCACTTACACCAGCCTGATTCAAAGCGTGGGCGAAGTCCTGAAGGCAGAAAACGATAACGAAGCCCAATGGTTTGCCCTGCCTGTCGTTTTGGTTGCCGGTTGCAAAAAAGAACAAACCCTGCCGCTCACACTGCCTACCGAAGCCCTCTTCGCCTGCCTGCAAAACTACCCCAACCTGCGCACCCTCACGCAAAACACGCAATGGCTGCCTTACCTCGTCCAATCTACCGACTTGAGCAGCATTACCCCGGGCGACTGGTTCCAAGCCAAGCAAAACGATGAAGCGGCAGGCGCATTCCTGCAAAAATTCGAATACAAACCATTGATGCTGCCCGAAGGTCAATCCGTCCATGTTGTTTACGCGCTGGGCTACGGCAATAAAGACATTCAGACGGCCTTGGGCCTCAACCTGCAACAGGCAGGTCTGCCATTGATGCAGGTTTGGCAAGAACATCTCGCCCTCGACGGCGTTACCCTCTTTACCAACCCGCTCTCGCCCAATACACCGCTTGACGCGCTTACCGACGGCAGCCACACCCGCCAACGCATGGCCATGGACGTTTTTGCCACCAACGCCATCCGCGCCATCCGTATGCAAAGCCCGCGTGTCGGCGTTGTTGCCGCAGCGAAAGCGGACGGCAAGCTCCAGTTCAGCTTCAACGCGACAGACAGCGCGTTTGAAATCGTTCCACAGACCTTCACTTGGGAGCTGGCCTCAACCGACAATATCGCCATCGTGCAGCAAAACTTCCTCGACCTGATGGCAGAATGCCGAATCGAGCACCTCTACCTGCTGCATAACCCACTGGGAGAAAACGAGAACATCCCTACTTATGCCCAAGCGTTGAAACTGGAAGGCCATAATCCTTTCTTCAGCAATGTAAACTAAATTGAAAATGCAACACGCAAGGCCGTCTGAAAACGGTTTAGCGTGTTGCATTGATTTTCAAACCTTACCGCTCATTTTCACGCATATGAAAACCCACAAAATCCTTTTCGTCTGCCTCGGCAATATCTGCCGCTCCCCCATGGCCGAATACGTCCTGCGCCATCGCGCCCGCGAAGCAGGCATGGACAATGCCATCATTACGGCCAGCGCAGGCACATCAGGTTGGCACGATGGGGAAGACATGCACGAAGGCACGCGCCGCGCACTCAAGCAACACGGCATCGACCCGTCATGCTTTACCAGCAGCAAAATCAAACCCAGCGATGCCGAACATTTCGACTACATCATCGTGATGGACGACAACAATCTCAGAGAAACTGAAAAACAGCTCGGTTTCCACCCCGGCAAAATCTTCAAACTGACCGACCTTCGTCGTACCAACCACATGCTTTTCATGCGTGATAGCTTGGACAGCATCGTTGAGCCAGTTTTGAATGAAATGGGACGATTCTATGACTGGACTGAAGAAGAAAAAGCCGCTTACCGTGCTGATGTCGAAGCAGCTCTTGCTAACAATGATTTAGCAGAATTAAAATAAAAGAGGTGGAGGGCAGGACTCCTAGTCTACCCTCTCCTTCTTTTTAATGGGGACAGAAAGATGATGAATGAATTATTTGGAGAATTTTTGGGGACTTTAATCCTGATTCTTCTAGGAAATGGTGTTGTTGCAGGTGTGGTTCTTCCTAAAACCAAGAGCAACAATGCAGGTTGGATTGTGAGTTCTATGGGTTGGGGAATTGCGGTTGCAGTTGCGGTCTTTGTATCTGGCAAGCTCAGTCCAGCTCATTTAAACCCAGCTGTGACCATTGGTGTGGCCTTAAAAGGTGGTTTGCCTTGGGCTTCCGTTTTCCCATACATCCTAGCTCAGTTCGCAGGGGCTATGCTGGGTCAGATTTTGGTTTGGTTGCAATTCAAACCGCATTATGAGGCAGAAGAAAATGCAGGCAATATCCTGGCAACCTTCAGTACTGGACCGGCCATCAAGGATACAGTTTCTAACTTAATCAGTGAAATCCTTGGCACCTTTGTTTTGGTATTGACAATCTTTGCTTTGGGGCTTTATGATTTTCAGGCAGGTATCGGCACCTTTGCAGTGGGGACTTTGATTGTCGGTATTAGTCTATCACTAGGTGGGACAACAGGTTGTGCCTTGAACCCTGCGCGTGACCTTGGACCTCGTATCATGCACAGTATCTTGCCAATTCCAAACAAAGGCGATGGAGACTGGTCTTATGCTTGGATTCCAGTTGTGGGACCTGTTATCGGTGCAGCCTTGGCTGTGCTTGTATTCTCACTTTTCTAATATAGAAAATAATTATTTTGATAGAGCTTGAGATGAAAATCTCAGGATCCCCGATTCAGGGTACAACCACGTTCCCGATCCGTGGTACACAGGCGACTTTGACGAAACCTACCGTCTGGTCGATGCCGGCAGTTTGGCCTTATTGGAAAAATTGAAACAGGCTTAAATCGGCTTTAACAAAAAAAGACCGTCTGAACAGCTATCTCAAAAGCCATGCTTTCGTGATTACCTGTTCAGACGGCCTTTATTGTTCACCGTAATCAACCTACGCGATAAAACGCCAGACTGCCCAATAAATTCGGCAGATGTTTGACCTGTCGGTTGCCCGTCATGACCGCACGCTCAAGCACGCGGATTTTGTTTTTGGCGCACAATAAATCGAAGTCTTTGAGGGTACACCAATGGATATTGGGCGTATCGTACCAATGATACGGCATCCGCTCGGAAACCGGCATATGGCCGCCAATGGCGATTTGAAAGCGGTTGCGCCAGTAGCCGAAGTTAGGGAAGCTGACGATGGCCTGCTTGGCCACGCGCATCAGGCAGCGCAGGATTTTTTCCGTGTTCTGCATGGCTTGAATGGTTTGGCTCAAAACAATCACATCAAAGCTTTGATCGCCAAAAGCCACCAAGCCTTCTTCCAAATCGGCTTGAATGACGTTTACGCCGCGGGATATAGCGGCAATCACACTGTCGGTATCGATTTCAACACCGTAGCCGGTGCAGTTTTTATGTTCCACCAACGCGGCCAACAGCTCGCCGTCGCCGCAGCCCAAATCGAGTACGCGGCTGCCTTCGGGTATCCAATCGTAAATGAGTTGCAAATCGTCGCGCAGATTCATTTTTGGCAGTCCTTGTAAACGTTGTTCATGTAAGCGGCAACCGCGCGGATATAGGCTTCGTCTTCCATCAAGAACGCATCGTGGCCGTGATTGGATTTGACTTCAATGTATTGCACGGATTTTTGCGCGGCGATTAATGCCTTGACCAATTCATGCGAACGTTGCGGCGAGAAGCGCCAGTCGGTACTGAAGCTGGCAACAAAAAACTTGGCCTGCACATTCTCCACGGCGCGCGTGAGGTTGTGGCCGTAATCGGCGGCCGGGTCGAAGTAGTCAAGCGCCTTGGTCATCAGCAGATAAGTATTGGCATCAAAGCGGCCGACAAACTTATCGCCTTGATAGCGAAGATAAGATTCCACTTCAAATTCAACGCCGTAGCCATACTGATAGCCGTCTGATTTTAAATCGCGGCCGAATTTTTTACCCAAGCCGTCTTCGGCAAGATAGGTAATGTGCCCCATCATGCGCGCGATACGCAAACCGCGTGAAGGAACGGTATGATGGCTGCGGTAATTGCCTTCATGGAAATCGGGATCGGTCAAAATAGCCTGACGGGCAACATCGTTAAACGCGATGTTTTGAGTGGAAAGTTTAGGCGCAGAAGCGATGACGAGCGCGTGGGCAACGCGTTCAGGCAAAGAAATCGTCCATTGCAATGCCTGCATACCGCCCAAGCTGCCGCCGACAATGGCCGCCCATTTTTGAATACCGAGATAATCGGCAAGCATGGATTGGGACTTCACCCAGTCTTTGACGGTTACAACCGGAAAATCCGCGCCATATTCGTGGCCGGTTTCAGGATTTTCGGACAAAGGGCCGGTACTGCCGTCGCAGCCGCCCAAGTTGTTCAAACCGACAACGAAAAAGCGTTCGGTATCGATGGGTTTGCCGGGGCCGACCATATTGTCCCACCAGCCGGCGTATTTATCCTCCGCACTGTGCTTGCCGGCAACGTGATGATTGCCTGACAGGGCGTGGCAGATCAGGACGGCATTACTTTTGTCGGCATTGAGTGTGCCGTAGGTTTCAATCATTAGGTCGAAACGGGGTAAGGTTTTGCCGTTTTCCAGAGCAAGCGGTGTGTCAAACGGGATTTTCTGGGGCGTTACAATGCCCACTGAGGCATTTGTTGTCATTTGTAATTTCCAAGTGAAGCGGCAAAAGGGGTATTATAACGTTTCGTTTTTGTTTTGTGCATGAGGCTTCAGACGGCCTGCCCTGATTAAAGGCAATATTTTTGGGAGAATGTGAAATGATAGGCAGGCTTTTGCGATTTTTTTTCTTTTGCGCCATAGCGGCATTGATTGTGAACCGTTTGTTCAGCCGCAAACAAAAGCGCACCATTCGGGAAATCGCCAAAATCAGCGCATGGGTATTGCTGGGTGCGGCGGCGGCTACGCTGTTTTGGTATTTGATGATGCTGTTTTTCAAGCATATTCCTAATTCTTATTGAAATAAAATATAAAAGGCCGTCTGAAAACCTTAATCCAGCGTTTTCAGACGGCCTTTTAATGTTCAAACTTAAAACAATTCTTCCGGAATCTTGCAAACCGGAATCGGATTGACTTTGTGCTGCATGGCTTTGTGCAACCGGGTATAGATTGCCAAAACTTCGCGCTGCCTGCCTTCAAAATCTTCAGGCTTATGGCTGCCGTACACGCTCATCGCCCATTCGAGTTCGGGATAAGATGCGCCCATTTGCTCTTCATCGGTACGCTCGGTATCCCAAAGTCCGTCTGTCGGTACGGCTTTTTGAATGTCTTCCGATACGTCCAGCTCGGCAGCCAACGCGTACACTTGAGTTTTGGTCAAATCGGCAATCGGGCTGATGTCCACGCCGCCGTCTCCGTATTTGGTGAAGAAACCGACGCCGAAATCTTCAATTTTGTTGCCCGTCCCCGCCACCAGCAAACCATGCAGCTGGCCGTAATAATAAAGCGTCGTCATGCGCAGGCGGCTGCGTGCATTGGCCAGTGCCAGCTGTTTGTTGGGAAATTCAGTTTCGCTGACGTCAACGGTATCGGCAAACGTATCAAACGCCGGGGTCAAATCAACGCTTTGCGCTTTTACATTGGGATAACGCTGTTTCAGACGGCCCATGTGTTCTTGTGCGCGGTTGACTTGGTCGGACTTCTGACGAATCGGCATTTCCAACAACAAAACCGACAAACCGGTTTGCGCGGCAAGGGTGGAAACCACGGCAGAATCGATGCCGCCGGATACGCCGACGACAAAACCTTTGGCACGCGCCTGCTCGGCGTAATCTTTGAGCCATTGAACAATATGGCGGATGATGGCTTGGGTTTGCATAGGGATAAATGTTCGCTTCAAATAAAACGAATGATAGCCTGATTTGCACTTGTCTGAAAGACGACAAGGTATAATGCCCTTTTTATTTCTTGCACACACACCATGTCCAAACCCATCCTTCTGCGCTGGCTCGCCGTCTGTCTGATTCCGCTCGCCACTCTTTTGTGGTTTGCACTCAACCCGCCCGAAGACAAAACGCAACACCTCATCAACGGCATCATCCTTGCCTGCGAGGCCACATTTCTATTCAAATTCGTCCTCTTTGACGTCATCAAACACCACCTCAAACAAGAGCCTGAATTGGAACAGCAAAGTATTTGGATGTTTATCCCTATTGTTTTGCTGATTGTTTATTTGTTCCACTATTTCGGCGCATTCTAATGTTTTCAGACGGCCTTGGGCATATTTTTCCATGAACACTCCCCCACCTTATACCTGCTGGATTTTCTGCAACGTCATCGACAACTTCGGCGACATCGGCGTTTCATGGCGGCTGGCACGTGTTTTGCAACGGGAACTCGGCTGGCAAGTGCATTTATGGACAGACGATTTCCCATCCCTTCAGGCACTCTGCCCTGACCTAGCCTCGATTCCCAATATCCATCAAGGCATCGGCATTCACGCTTGGCAAGCCGACCATGCCGAAGATACCGATACAGCCCCTACCCCCGACATTGTCATCGAAACCTTCGCCTGCGAACTGCCCGATGACGTTCAATCCATCATCCGCCGACACCGACCGCTTTGGCTCAACTGGGAATACCTCAGTGCGGAAGACAGCAACGAGAGACTGCACTTAATGCCCTCGCTACAAGCCGGCGGCATACAGAAATACTTTTGGTTTATGGGTTTCAGCGAAAAAAGCGGCGGCCTGCTACGCGAACGTGATTACGCCGAATCTGCCCGCTTTGATACGGAAACCTTACGCCGACAACTCAAACTTCCCGCAAAAAACAAGCACGAATGGCTGCTTTTCGGCTATCAAAGCGATATTTGGGCAAAATGGCTGACCATGTGGCAACAGGCCGGCCAACCCATTACCTTGCTGCTTGCAGGTACACAAATCATCGCCAGCCTGAAAAACAGCGGCCTAGTGCCGCAAAACGCCCTGCTTGAAGACGGCGATGTGTATCAGAGCGAACACATTACCCTGATCAAAATCCCTTTCGTTGCCCAACAGGATTTTGACAAACTGCTCAATCTTGCCGACGGCGCCGTCATACGGGGCGAAGACAGCTTTGTTCGCGCCCAGCTCGCCGGAAAACCTTTCTTTTGGCACATCTACCCGCAAGAAGAAAATATCCATCTCGACAAGCTGCACGCGTTTTGGGACAAAGCGCATCAGATTTATCCGGATGTTGTCGCCACGGCACACCGCCTCCTTTCCGACGAACTCAACAACGGCGAAGCACTCAGCGACAACCAACGCCTGCAGGCATGGCAAACCCTGACGGCACATCAAAACGAATGGCGCCAAAGCGCGGCAAAATGGCGGGACGGACTTTTTGCCCAAAAAAGTGCCGTCGAAAAACTTGCCGCCTTTATTTCAAAGCACAAAAAAATACGCTAAAATAGCGCGTTTTATTACAACCGATTTGATTGGAAAACCACAATGAAAACAGCACAAGAACTGCGCGCCGGCAACGTATTCATGGTCGGCAACGATCCTATGGTCGTTCAAAAAACCGAATACATCAAAGGCGGCCGCTCTTCCGCCAAAGTCAGCATGAAACTGAAAAACCTGCTGACCGGTGCCGCTACTGAAACCATTTACAAAGCCGACGACAAATTCGACGTCGTGATCCTGTCCCGCAAAAACTGTACTTACAGCTACTTTGCCGACCCAATGTACGTCTTCATGGACGAAGAGTTCAACCAATACGAAATCGAAGCCGACAACATCGGCGACGCGTTGAAATTCATCGTTGACGGCATGGAAGACCAATGCGAAGTCACTTTCTACGAAGGCAACCCAATCTCCGTAGAATTGCCTACCATCATCGTTCGCGAAGTTGAATACACCGAGCCTGCCGTTAAAGGCGATACTTCCGGCAAAGTGATGAAAACCGCACGTCTGGTCGGCGGCACTGAAATCCAAGTGATGTCTTACATCGAAAACGGCGACAAAATCGAAATCGATACCCGTACCGGCGAATTCCGCAAACGCGCCTAATCAGCCCGTAATACAAAAAGGCCGTCTGAAACAAGTTTCAGACGGCCTTTTATCAATCTGCCTTATTGTTTCTTCAAGCCCTTGGCTTCGACAGTGGCAATCGTACCGTCAATGCCTTTGCTCTTAATCAGCTCGCCAAATTGATTGCGGTATACCGTTACCAAGCTGGTACCGTCCACGCGGATGTTGTAAATCTTATACACACCGCCGCTTTGGTAAAGTTGGTAAGCCACCTCATACTTCGTGCCTTTTTTGGTTTGAATTTCCGAGAAAACGTCAAACTTATTGCCGTTTGCCGTCATCTTCGGCAACAGGCGCACATTTGCATCCGCCGCACCAATTAACGCGGAATGCGAGTACATCGCAATGACCATATCTTTGAATGCACGGATAAAATCGGTTTTCTGCTTGGCAGAAAATTCACGCCATGGCGCACCGACCGCCAAAGCCGAAATACGTTCATAATCCAAATAACGGTTGGCATACTGCTCAACCTGTTTCACGCGTTGCGCCTCTGTCAAAGACGTATTGCGTGCGATTTTCAACACAGAATCAATGTTCTGCTGCATCTGCTTTTGCGCCGGATGCGTTTCCGCCGCCACATAAGGCGCGGCAATCACCATCGGAGCGGCCACAATCAAAGTCTGAAGAAAACGGTTCATGATGATATCCATCCAAAATAAAACCGCATTGTAAAAACAATCCATTCCAAAAAACTTAATTCTTTGTAAAAGCAGGCATGAGCAATGAAAAATCCTGCAATTAAATTTCAGACGGCCTGATAAAAATAAGATAACATATAAACATTATTTTCAAAGGAGGAAGCCATGCCCTACGTCAACATTAAAGTAACCGGCGGAAGCGAAGCCCCGAGCGCGGAGCAAAAAGCCGAATTAATCCGTGGCGTCACCGAATTACTCTCACGCGTTCTCAATAAAAACCCTGAGACAACCGTCGTCGTCATCGACGAAATCGATATGGACAACTGGGGCATAGGCGGTAAAAGCGTGACGGTTCGCCGTGCCGAAGCACGCAATAAGTAAGCCTTGGCCGTCTGAAACCCTTTTAATTTACCCGCAAAAAGAGTACATTTATCCCATTGTTAACAATTTTACGGAACACACATCATGGAGAAATTCCCCAAATCATCCAAACTGGACCACGTTTGCTACGACATCCGCGGCCCGGTTCATAAAAAAGCCCTGCAACTGGAAGAAGAAGGCAACAAAATCCTCAAGCTCAATATCGGCAACCCTGCCCCGTTCGGCTTTGAAGCGCCTGACGAAATCTTGGTTGACGTCATCCGTAACCTGCCCACTTCTCAAGGCTATTGCGACTCCAAAGGCCTCTACTCCGCACGCAAAGCCATCGTTCATTACTACCAAACCAAAGGACTGCTCGACGTTACCGTCAACGACGTTTACATCGGCAACGGCGTCTCCGAATTGATTACCATGTCCATGCAGGCGCTGCTCAACGACGGTGACGAAATCCTGATTCCCGCACCGGACTATCCTTTGTGGACCGCCGCCGCGACACTGGCAGGCGGTACCGTCCGCCATTATCTATGCGACGAAGAAAACAACTGGTTTCCCAACCTGGCCGACATGGAAGCCAAAATTACGCCTAAAACCAAAGCCATCGTCGTCATCAACCCCAACAACCCGACAGGCGCGGTGTACAGCAAAGAAATCCTGCTCGAAATCGCCGAATTGGCGCGCAAACACGGCCTGATTATTTTTGCCGACGAAATTTACGACAAAATCCTCTACGACGACGCCGTACACCACCATATCGCCGCGCTCGCCCCCGACCTCCTGACCGTGACATTCAACGGCCTCTCAAAAGCCTACCGCGTTGCCGGTTTCCGTCAAGGCTGGATGATACTTAACGGCCCGAAACATCATGCAAAAGGCTATATCGAAGGCTTGGATATGCTCTCGTCTATGCGCCTTTGTGCCACCACACCCATGCAGCACGCCATTCAGACGGCCTTGGGCGGATACCAAAGCATCAACGAATTCCTCCTCCCCGGCGGTCGCCTGCTCGAACAACGCAACAAAGCATGGGAATTGGTCAATCAGATTCCGGGCATATCCTGCGTCAAACCCATGGGCGCATTGTATATGTTCCCCAAAATCGATACCGAAATGTACAGCATCCACGACGACATGAAATTCATCTACGACTTACTCGTACGTGAAAAAGTCCTGTTCGTCCAAGGCACAGGCTTCAACTGGATACGCCCCGACCACTTCCGTATCGTTACCCTGCCGCCCGTTCATCAAATCGAAGAGGCCATGGGCAAACTCGAACGTTTCCTGCAAAACTACCGTCAATAAACCTAAACAAAGAGGCCGTCTGAAAAAGCAAACCGCTGTTCAGACGGCCTTTTTAATCAAACAGCAACTTGGCAAAGCCCGCCGACATGCGTATAATCGACCTTTCCTATCTGGGGGCGATCTTGGTTTCGACGGGGGTTGCAAAGCAGATGCGGGCATACCGGGGTCTCAGATTTCCCGTTAAACACTGAATCAAAATAGTCGCAAACGACGAAACTTACGCACTGGCCGCTTAAGGCCTGCCGTTGCAGCAGTTGGTCAATGGGCTGTGTAGCGCAAGCTACCGCAACGTCATTCTACATTGACTGGTTTTCTGTCGGGTTACTTGGCAGGAAACGAGATTTAAGGTAACTGGTTCCCTGAAGGCCTGTTGGTCGGCATGATGGGGACGAGATTCTAAATAGACACAACTAAGTATGTAGAACGCTCTGTAGAGGACTTTCGGACGGGGGTTCGATTCCCCCCGCCTCCACCATACCCAATTTTCAGCAGTATCCTGTAATACGCATAAAGCCTTGAGCCATAACGGTTTCAAGGCTTTTTTATTGCCTCAAATATGCTGGCGTATGCTTGAGTTTTCATCATTTATGGGGTAACTTTTAGGGTAACTTTTCAGGAATTACCCAAAAAACAAGCCCGAAAAATGGGCAAATTAGCCCTATTTTTTTAAACAAGTTACCCCAAAAACCCATAAAACCAATTATTAACAATGGCTTAATGAGTTTTTAAAAGTTACCCCAAACTGGATTAAAAATGCCTAAACAGACGCTACCGCTTACAGATAGCCAATGCAAAAAACTACAACCGCCGAATCAATTATCAGACGGCGGGGGGTTATATCTTCAAGCAAGGGGAAACGGCAAATACTGGCGTTTTCGTTACTACCGGCCAAGCGACAACAAACGCGATGAAATGCGACTGGGTGTCTATCCTGAAATCAGCTTAAAAGAAGCAAGGGAAAAACGCGAAGAATTACGCGGGCTGATAGCAAAAGGGATAGACCCTAAGCTACACCAGCAAGACAAAGCACAGAGGCAGGCAGAGCAGCTAAAAAACACATTTGAGGCTATCGCGCGCAAATGGCATAGCGACCAAGTAGCAAAGCCGAATAAATGGAAGCCCGACCATGCACAAAGAGTTATCCGCAGCCTTGAGCTTCATATTTTCCCTGACCTTGCAACACGCAAAATAGACGAAATCATGCCGCTTGAGGTTTTAGGACTGTTGCAGAAGCTGGAATCGGCGGGGAAATATGACACGGCACAGAAAGTTTATGACGTGGTAAATCAAGTTTTCAAATATGCCGTGAAACTTCGCTTGAGCCTGTTCAATCCCGCCGCCGAATTACGGGGAGAGCTGGCAAAGGTGGAACAGAAACATTACCGCTTCATTAAAGACCCGCAAAGGATAGGCGAGATGTTACGGGCTTTTGACGGTTACGCTGGCTTTCCGCAAACACGCGCCCTATTACAGCTTTCCCCTTATGTATTTGCCCGCCCTTCCGAATTACGTTTATTGCGCTGGTGTGAAATTGATTGGGAGGGGCAGCAATACTATAAAGACGGCGTAAACATGAAGAACAAGATAGACCATATTGTCCCCTTGAGCCGCCAAGCCTTAGCAATACTGGACGGCTTGAAGCCCGTAACGGGGCATTATGAATATGTATTTTGTAACACCAGCAAAAAACAGCCCTTGAGCGAGGGAGCAATACGAAAAGCATTAGACCGTCTAGGATTCTTGGAAGAAACCACACAGCACGGCTTTAGGCATACAGCCAGCACGATATTGAATGAGATGGGCTATAACGCTGATTGGGTAGAGCGACAACTAGCCCACAAAGACCCCAATACGACAAGGGCAGCCTATAACCATGCGGAATATTTAGAACAGCGCGCCGATATGGTTCAAAAATGGGCTGATTATCTTGATGAATTAAAAGCACATTCAGGCGTATTGCAGGAAACGGCAGAATAAACTATCATCTTAAGCATTACGAAAGAAAACCATGCGGATATTTAGAAACCAGTGGATAACGAAATTTGCCAAGAAGCACAAAATCAGCGATTCCGAGCTAATAGAAGCAGTAGAGCGGGCAAATGACGGACTGATAGACGCAGATTTAGGCGGCGGCGTTATCAAGCAACGCATAGCAAGGCAAGGACAAGGCAGAAGCGGCGGTTATCGTAGCCTGATATTTTTCAGGCATGGAGAACGGGCGTTTTTCATGACCGCCTTTGCCAAGAACGACCGCGAAAACATCACAGATAAAGAACTTGCAGAATTAAAGAAAGCCGCCGCCATCATCTTGGCAATGACGGAAACCGACATAGAACAAGCCAAATCAAACGGCACTTTCACGGAGATACAGCCATGAAATACAAAAGCGAGATTTTCGCAGCAATACATGAAACCATGCAGGGACTGCACGACATCGGCGTTATCGACAAAAAAACAATGCGCGATTTTGACAAATCATGCCTGACCGAAATCAAACCATTGAGCGGCGAAGACATCAAGGCAATCAGAGAGCGCGAAGCATTATCACAAGCCGCTTTTGCCATGTATCTAAACATCGGTAAAAACCAAGTTTCCGAATGGGAGCGGGGTATTAAAAAGCCGAGCGGCGCGGCTTTGAAGCTGCTTACTATCGTCAAGAACAAGGGCATTGAAGCGATAGCCTGATACTGGAAACAGAAAAGGAGCGGATATATTTCCGCCGCGAAGTACCACACAACGCCCCCCCTGTTGATTTTTGGGATAGGGCTACTCAATCCGTTTTATGCCGAAGGGCAACCTATAACCATGCGGAATATTTAGAACAACGCGCCGATATGGTTCAAAAATGGGCTGATTATCTCGATGAATTGAAAGCACATTCAGGCATAGCAGGATAAACAACCGCGCCCCTAAAAATTATTTATGGATAGAGGCATTAGATAGCCTTGCTGGTGTGTATTTATATTTATGCAGGAGAACGCAAAATGGCATGGCGCGCATATTACACCTTGAAAGATGCAGCTAATGAATTAAGTAAACAGCTTAATGATAGCTTTGAAGTTAATGATATTATCCATTATGGGGCTATCGGATTAACTGAATTTTGCATACAAGCATCTACAATGAGATTTTTTAAAAGGAGCTTGGCAGAACGTTATTTCCCAAATATTGATAAGCCCTTAATTATTGAATATTATTTATTTAAAGGTTATTTCGCACCAATTCACAGCACCACAATGCAAGAAATTGAAATTAAAAAATCAGCTAAAGCTAGCGTATGTCCATATCTATTAGACATTAATGGGGAGCATATTGAGGCAGCCCCAGAGGGTTTACAGCATCTTGGCATTAATCCAGCTTTTGAAAACTATACTGTAAGAATCCCCAAACTAGCTTCTGAAACAAAACTGATAGAATGTAAAACACCACAGGAAGTAATTGATGTAGAAAATGAAAATTACGGACAAATAGCAGGGTTACCATACATTACAGACTTGAAAACTGAGGGCTGGTTTTTTCAATACATTCCAAATGAGGCATTAGCCGATTTTGCTAAAGTAGGAGACTATCGGTTTCAACCTAGATACCCAGATAGAGATTTTTTAGAGAGTAATAAATGGAGTATAACGGTTACTACTGATACCTTACGCCTTACAAGTAAGAGTTTTAATGAGCTAAAAGAAGTATTGAGCGAAAAAATGAAGATACAAAAATCTATCAGCAAACGCACTGAAAATAAACAAGCTGAAATTATTGCGGCACTTTCCGCTATCTATACAAAAACTGATTGTAGTAAACCATACGAGACAGCAGAAACTATTATCCAAGAGTGGGAAAGACAAGCTGATAAACTAGGCAAGCCCCCCACTGGAGACACATTAGCAAAATATATTAAGCAAGGTATCGACCGTCTTTCACAATAACCTAATTAGGTTTTATGCAATCCTATATAGGACAAGCCGCCCATTGAGGCGGCTATATTTATGCCTATCGAAACGCCAGCAACCCGCAGGCAAGATTAACCAAAAGGAGGCAATAAATGCACATTATCAATATCGACAGCTTACCTGATACCGCGCAATTAACTATTGCAGAACTTGAGACAAGCCAAGCGAAAGGACGGCGCGGAATCACTCGCTTGAGCAGCAGCCAAATTAGACGACTGGAGGCAGCAGGACAATTCCCGCAATCACGCCAAATCACAGGCACGCGCAGCCGCTTTTATGTAGCAGGAGAAGTGAAGAAATGGCTTACAGAACAGGCAAGCTAATGAAAGGAGAACAGGAGTTTTCGGACCAATACGCGCCCGCGCGCGCGATGATAACTCAAGACCTGATTTTTGAAAAATAAAACCGCCTGAACGGCCATTCAGACGGCAAAATTAAAAGGTAAAAGATTATGAGCAATAATTCTATCAGTATTAAGCCCAAAACACCAAGCCAAAGAGAGCGCGTTTTAAACCGATTAAGACAGGGAAGTGTTACATCATGGGAGCTTTCCCAAATGGGCATACTTGGCTATAACTCACGCATTATGGAGCTTCGCAGAGCGGGGCATGAAATCATAACCGTGATGGAAGATGTAAAAAACCAATTTGGGGAGACCGTGAAACGCGGGCGGTTTTCTTTGCTGGTGTCGGAAAGGAGCAAGTCATAACGCCAAGCGCGCCTGTAAAACGTGCCAGGCGAGGCATAGCCCCTTTTAATTAAAAGCAGAATCAGACATTTATAAAAATCCGTCTGAAAAGTATTTACAAACACCAAGCAAAACGGCAAGATTAGCTAACCTGTTCAATAGCAGGTCAGCCGTGAGAAGCTGAAACAAACAGGCAGATACAAACCCACCTAGCGGTTTTTTTGTATCTATCCCCTAGCTTTACCTTTCATGGTGGGCGGGGCAAGGAGGGCGCACGCCCGCTGGTACTGTTTGCCAGTTTCTCACACCTTGCCTTTGCCCGCCGCCCTACCGTGTGAGAACGGAGGAGGCATTAGCCAAACAGAAAGGTAGCACCTCATGAAATCTTCAAATTCTACCCAAATCCAAACCATTCAAAATCAAGCCCAAACGGTAACCATCCCCTTAGAGCTGGCAAACCGCATCATGGACGCGCTGTACTACGGCGGCGAATTTATCGCCAATACGGGCGCAATCATCGACACCATTTGCGACAACATGGCCGCCCATTCCGTCCGCAACGCCCCCATAAGTGCGAGTGGAAGCACGGCACGCCTTGCCACAGTCATTCAAACCCTAGTCCCCCATGCGGAAAACTTGGAATCTTTCGATTTGTCATCCGAGCTTGAGGGATATATTCAAAACCGACCCCATCCCGCGCCCTGACGATTCAGACGGCGGCGGCTACATCTGCAACCAATGCACCCCCAAAGGCGGCAGCGGTTTTGACCTGCTGACGTTGGTGTTTGTTTACAGCTTTACGGAATCTGTAAATCAGGTTTCCGCCCTGCTTGGGCTTTCAGACGGCCTGAAAGAATGGGCTACTTACAGCGTAACCAAAGCAGATTAAGCCCTCTTATTCCCTGAAATTTACCCGCCTTTATGCCGCCTATTTCAGACGGCATAGGGCAAACTTCGCCCTAGTGTTTTCATAACTAATTGATTTTATTAGATTCATGTTTTGAAACACTGGAGGCAGAGCAAAGGATAAAACCATGAAACAGACCAATAAATCCGACCGTTTCCGCCGGTATCTTAACCGCGCTTTGCTGGTGTTTTGGGTGTTGCTTTTGGCTTTGGTAGTCCGAGCCTGTAACCAGCCCGCCCACGCCGACACGGAGCAACTAGAGCCGGAAACGCCCGCAATATGGGAAACAGACCCGACAGCCGGAATCGTTTTAGAACCTGTATCAGAGGAGGCAGAGCAATGAAAACCATCTTGGATAAGCTGGCAAACCAACTAAACAACAAAGAGAAAGCAATCGTAGCGGTGGACGTTGTAAGCACTATCTTGCTGATTGTGAATGACGGAGCAAGCCAAAAAGAGGCGATTCATACTGTATCAGTCATAGCCCGCGAAGCTATGGACAGATTCGAGGAGGTAGGAAAATGAAACCAACATACAAAGAAATCAGAGCCGCCGCGCAATACCGCTGGCCGGAAATACACGCGGCAATCGGCATAGACCCTAAGTTTTTACGCGACAAACACCAGCCCTGCCCCGCGTGTGGAGGGAAAGACCGTTTCAGATATGACGACAAGGACGGAAACGGCACATTCATTTGCAGCCATTACAACAACGGCGCGGGCGATGGTTTCGGCTTGGTAATGCACTTTTTCGGGTGTGATTTTCAGACGGCCTTAAAGCAGGTTTCAGGCGTTTTAGGCATGGATAATGCAGACCCTTTGCCGATACCGCCCAAACGCCCACAAGCGCAACCACGCCCCGAAAAAGACCAAATCGAGAAACTGGCCGCATTGTGGAGACGCACAGAACCTATCCGCCCCGATTCCCCTGTTATCCAGTATTTGAAATCACGCGGTTTGGATATGGCGCATTTACCCGAAAACGTCCGTTTCCTACCTGAAAAAGACTATTGGACAACGGGCAAGGATAAGCCGCTTTTGCTTGGCCGTTTCCCTTGTATGGTTTGCGCTATCCGCGATATGGACGAGGAACTACAAGGCTTGCACCTGACCTATTTGCAGGCGGGCTATGACAAGCCATGCGGAGAGGACGGACTACACGCCCCACGCTATCAGAAACTGGCAATCAAAGACCCTGAAACAGGCGAAACATTACCGGCAAAGAAAATGCGAAACCGTAAGCAAGGCAGTATATCGGGGCAAGCCGTCCACTTGTTCCCGATTCCTGAAAATGGCCGTCTTGTCATTGCAGAGGGCATAGAAACCGCCCTTGCCGCCCGTGAATTGTACAAGGCTTACGATTGGGGCTTATACGCGGCCTTGAGCGCAAACAGCATGGCAAATTTTCACTTTCCGAACGGTATAAAAGAAATTGCGATTATTGCCGATAACGACACGCCCCGCCCTGTTGGTTACAGAGCCGCTTATGACTTGGCAATGCGAGCCATTAAGCAGGGAATCAAAGCGAGCATATGGCAAAGCAAAACGCCCGGCTATGATGCACTAGACGAACTGAACGAGAAGAAGCAATCAGACAATCATTTCGGAGGACAGACAGCATGAAAAATACCGAAACAGCGAAGCAGGAAAGCACCAACGACTACAACCTTGAGAATATCGAGCCATTCCGCCCACACCCACGCTTTGAAACCGACAATCGGGGCGTATGGTGGATAAACGTTAGAACCGACAAAGACGGCGATATTGTTGAAGCAGAGCCACTATTGCTTTCCGACCCTATCGACATCATAGGCACGGGGCAAGACAATGACGGCGCGTATTATCGGATTATCAAGTTTAAAGACAAAATCACACGCCGGCATAAAACCGCCGCCCTACCACAAGCAGAAATTGCCGGTGGGAAATGCTGGGAGCGTTTGGGGTTTTACGGCTTATTCATTGAGAGCAACCCAACAAAAAGGCGAAAACTGGCAGACTATTTGCAGAAAGAGGGAAGCCAGACAGCCTTTACCATTACCGACCGCGCAGGCTGGCACGAAGACAGCTACATTATGCCTAGCGGGGAAACCATCACAGCGACCGACAAAGACCCCGCCATTATCTACAACGGCGACACCAGCCAAGCAAAGGCATATCAGCCAAACGGAGAGCTTACCGACTGGCAACAAAACATAGCCCGATATGCAGTAGGAAATAGCCGTCTATGCCTTGCTTTGGGAGCTTCATTTGCTGCCCCGTTGCTTTCCCTGTTAAACGAAGAATCGGGGGGCTTCCACTTGATGGGCGATTCTTCAGACGGCAAAACCACAGCCGCAAAAGTAGCCTTGAGCGTATGGGGCAAACCATCAGGAAGCCTGTTGTCTTGGAGCGGTACGAAAATAGGCTTTTCCAACACAGCCGCCGCCCGTAATGATGGCTTGCTGGTGTTGGACGAAATAGGACAGGCAAGCCCTCACGTTATCGGCGATACTGTTTATAGCGTTATGAACGGTATCAACAAAGTGCAAGGCGCAAAACAAGGCGGAAACCGTGCTTTGACCCGCTGGAAAGTGATGATGTTTTCCACCGGCGAAAAGACCCCCGATTCCATCTTGAAGCACCATAAGGGCGATTGGAACGCAGGACAAGCCGCCCGCTTGCCTAGTATCAGAGCCGCCGCGCAATACGGCATTTATGACACATTGCACGGATTTGAAGATGGCGCATTGTTGAGTGAGCATATCGCCCAATCAACAGAAAAATATCACGGAACGGCAGGAAGACTATTTATCCGACAGCTTTTAGACGACCTAGAACAAGCCAAACAGCAGGCAACGGAGCGCATGGCCGCATTTATGGCAACTATTCCCGAATTATCAGGACAGGCGCGAAGAGTAGCAAAACGCTTTGCGATTGCCGCCGCTGCTTTGGAACTTGCCGCCCCTGTTACCGGCTTGCCCGTAGGTGTAGGCATGGCAGGCGTGAAAAAATGCTTTGATGAATGGCTAGAAGCCAACGGAGCAGGAAAACACGAAGACCGCCGAATTATTGAGCAGGCAGAGGATTTTATCGCCCAACACGCATTAGGCACGCGGTTTATGGAATGGAGCGATAAAAGCACCAATAAAGACCATGCAGGATATAGGAAACAGGAGGGGGAAAAATTGGAATTATGGGTAATCCGCCGTGTCTTTGCCGATGAAATCGCCCAGAGTTTCGATGAAGCGAAAGTTTGCCGCGTATTAGCAGATAATGGATTGTTGAAATATAACCACAAAAACAGAGGCTATCAACACCAGCGGAAAGGTAACGGCTGGTTTCATGTTTTAGCTACAAATATAGAACTGGACGACTAATCATTTACATGGGGTTAATTCCAAAATCCTAACCAAGCCCGCCATGACCAACACAGGCGGGCTTTTTTACGTCCAAACATTCAGGCAGACCAACCAAGAAGCATAAAATCAACAGAAAGCCCCTAAATCTCAAAAATTAAGGCTGTTTGACCGATTCCCTATACCCTACCCTACCAAATCAACGAAACACGCTTACAGCGCAATTTTAGCCTATTTACGCCATATCTACCAAAAAGGCAGGCAGTGGAATAAATAATTTCGACACCAATACGCGCGCGCCCGCGCGTAATAATGGTGTATTCATATGACTACACCCATGTTTTTTAATGTTTTTTATACCAATAAGCGCGTAATCATGCAGCCCATTGAATTTTGCGAGCCCATAAAAAAGGAAAGAAGACCAAGACGCGCGAAAAGATAAAACCATATGCGCGAGGCAAAATCACTTGTTACCTTTGTTACCACAAAACTTAACACTTATAACTATATGAGTATAAATATAAAAACACAGAAAAAACGGTAACAAATGAACATAAATTTACTTGTTACCGATTTGTTACCACTTGTTACCCTTTTATATTCAAATGGTTACGCTTAAAAAATAGGAGCGGTAACAAATGGTAACAAGGTTAAAATATGTGTTTTGTTACCGTGTAAGCCATGACTGGCAAGGCTTACAGCCATTGGTAACAAGGTAACAAACGATTTTTGCGTTTTTTCTGTATATACGCTTTCTTGTTTGGGCGCATGACTGACAGAGCCGATACAAACAAAAGCCGCCCGAAAGGCAATATCGGACGGCTGGAAGAAGAAAGCAGAGAGCACCCCACAAGCGCAGATAATTTCCAGTGTTACAATTCAACCATGTTTACAGCTTGGCAGAAATGCCGCAAAATATTTTTGCCCTGCTACCCAAACGGCTTAAACTGGCAATCTAACAAAGGGAAAAATAGTGGCAAAAAAATGCACCTACCTGACATTTTTGGGGTAACTTTTGGGGTAACTTTTACCGAATATAAAGATATGATTCCATTTAAATCAATGAGTTAATCTCAAAGTACGGTTGACCCCGCCTCCACCAGATTTAAAGCGCAAACTTTTGATTTAAAAAGGTTTGCGCTTTTTTATAAACTTAAAACAGGCCGTCTGAAACGTTTCAGACGGCCTGTTTTGTCTCAAATATCTGAGTGAAAAACTTTTTCTTTCGATACATTACCAATAGTGCTTTGCTTTAAAAAATTTCAGCCTTACATTTTTCTATCTGATTTCATATTCATTTTACGATGCGGTCTAACTGTTACACTCAACGGCAGATGATCTGATAAATGCTGCCAATCTTTACTGTTGTGAATTTCAGAATCGATGACATCAAGGTTGCGCGTGTAAATGCGGTCGAGGCTGAGGATGGGCAGGCGCGAAGGGAAGGTTTTGGGGCGTTTGCCTGTATTATCGACGAATACTTCGTTCAAATCTAATGCCCTGCCCAGCTCACGTGCTGATTTCTGCCGCCAGTCATTAAAATCACCTGCGATAATCAACGGGCTTTCCGGACGAATGTATCGGCCAACGTAGTCACTGATGGCGCGGTATTGTTTGAGGCGGTCAGGTTCTCGCAAATTGAGGTGGACGCACAGACACACCAGCGGGTCTTCCCAACCTTCGGGTACGACTTCGCAATGCAACAGACCGCGCTGTTCGAGTTTGTTGACGCTGATGTTGAGGTTGTTTTCCGTTTTCAGCGGCAGGCGGCTGAGAATGGCGTTGCCGTGGTGTCGTTTGGGATAGACGGCATTTTTGCCGTAGCTGCGATGGTAATCGAGGCTGTCGCCGATGATGTCGTAATGCGGCGCATCGGGGAAGTCGGTACGGCGGCTTCTGTTGAGATGTTGTCCTTGGACTTCTTGTAAAAACAAAACGTCCGAACCCAATGCACCCAACGCGTCAGCCATGCGGTTGACCTGCACTTTGCGGTTGAGCGCAGACATGCCTTTGTGCATATTGTAAGAAGTAATGGTAACTGGACGGGGAGACATGATGTGTGACGAATCAGTTTATTTGTTTTAGTATAGCACCGGAGTGTGTGGTTTTACGGCAATTTTGGTTATACTTGTTTAACGAATAAAACGGCGTTTTGACAGGAAATTTCCCAATCAAAACGCCTTCTGTTTTTCAGACGGCCTTGCGTCCGAATCAGTTGTTGATTACTTCAACATTGGTTTCAAAAGTAACGGTGTGTTGGTATTTAGATGCGGTTTTGCGTTTCGGATAAGGATATTTGGAAACGCTTTTCACTGCGCGTTCGTCCATTTCAGGATTGCCGCTGGATTGAATGATATTCACGCGGTCAACATTGCCGGCAGGAGTCGTGAAAACATCCATCAAAACGGTTTTAACGCTGCCGTTTTGCGCTTTCATGGCTTCCAGAGTTTCGGTATCGGCTGCTTTTGCAGTACCGAATACAGTGGCAAACAACAGGGCTGAGGCGAGGAGTTTAGTCGTTTTCATGTTTTAGTCCTTATTAGGGTTGTGGTTAGGTTAAATATTTCAGACGGCCTGATTCGTCTTTATTTGAAATTCAAAATTGGCCAACCTTTTGCTTTGGCTTCTTTTTCCAGCTCGGCATCCGGATTGACGGCGACAGGTTCGTCTACGATACGCAGCAACGGTAAGTCGTTTTTGGAGTCGCTGTAAAAATAAACCTTACCGTAGCTTTCAAAGGTCTCGCCGCGCTCGGCAAGCCATTGGTTCAATCGGGTAATTTTGCCTTCTTTCAGGCTGGGCGTACCGACATAGTTGCCGGTATATCGGCCGTCTTCACCGGTTTCAAGCTGTGTGCCGATAATGTTGTGAATACCGAAAAGATGGCAGATAGGGGTAATGATGAACTCGTTGGTCGAAGAAATAACCAACATTTCGTCACCCGCCATTTGATGACTTTGCACCAACATACGCTGCATCGGAGAAATATGCGGAACAATATATTCGGCCATAAACTCGCGATGAAACTCAGCCAATTCTTCCTTGCTGAAACGGGCTAAAGGCGCGAGATGGAATTTAAGGAAGGCATCAATATCAAGGCAACCGTTTTGATAGTCTTGGTAAAACTTTTCATTTTGCGCCTCGGTTTCAGCCGCATCGACTATGCCTTTTTTAATCAGGTATTGCGGCCAGGAGTGATCCGAATCGGTATTGATCAAGGTATTGTCGAGGTCGAAAATGGCAAGGTTTTTCATTGGGTTTCCTGTTGTTTTAAAAGCTGGCGCAAAAGCGGCAAAGTAATGCGCTTGCCCATCATAACGGCGTAGTTGTCGAGGGTATCGAGCATTTGCATCAGGCTGTCCATATCGCGCCGCCAATGGTTCAGCAGGTATTCGAAGATTTCTGGATCGATAGTTACCTGACGGGCGGCGGCCATGCTGACAAGCGCATCGATTTTTTCCCGGTCAGTCAGCGGTTTGACTTCGTAAACCAGGCAATACGCCATGCGTGTGCGCAGGTCTTCACGGATAACGAGCTGCTGCGGCGTATATTCGGAACTCAAAAGCAAAAAGCCTTTGCCACTGTTGCGGAAGCGGTTGAAGATGGCAAACAGTAAAGCCTGTTCTTCATTATTAAGCTTTTCGATTTGGTCAATGGCAAGATATTCCGTATCCAATGCAGCTTCTGTCAGCGGCGTGGCGGCGGCGTCAATATAGAGGGCATTTCGACCGGCATCGAGCGCCTGGGCGACCCATGCCTGCAAGAGATGGCTTTTGCCTGCGCCCTCTTCGCCCCAAACATAGATAAATTGCCCATGTTTGTGCTGCAACACATACACCAGCTCGGCATTTTCTGTTCCCAGAAATTTGTCGAAGCCGGGATAATCATGGCTGGCAAAATCGAAGATGAGCTGGTTCACAAAGGCACACCGGTTAGATTGAAATCGGCTTTATTTTACGTTGTTTTGCGGTTCACCATCAAGGATAAAGGCCGTCTGAAGCCTATACCTGCAACATATCTGCACTTCTAAACAGCTTACGGCATTGGTTTTATTCCGCTTTGGTTTTACAATGTCGAACTTCTCGCCGAAACATTTGTCTGTTCTTTTTCAGACGGCCTTTTTATTTAGGAACCCTAGTGATTTCTACCATTATCGATTTCATCCTCCATATCGACCAACACCTTGTCCACCTCTCCGCCCAATACGGCCCGTGGATTTACGCGATTTTGTTTGTTGTGATTTTCTGCGAAACCGGTTTGGTCGTAACGCCATTTTTACCCGGCGACTCACTGCTGTTTGCTGCAGGCGGTATTGCGGCCATCGGTGGCATGAACATCCACGTCATGGTATTGCTGCTCTTAGCAGCCGCCATTTTAGGCGATGCGGCCAATTTTATGATTGGCAAGTATTTTGGACAAAAACTGTTTGCCAATCCGGATTCCAAAATTTTCCGCCGTTCGTATTTGGAAAAAACCCATGCGTTCTATGAAAAACACGGCGGCAAAACCATCATCATTGCGCGCTTTGTGCCGATTGTGCGGACGTTTGCGCCATTTGTCGCCGGCATGGGCGATATGCACTACGCAACGTTTATCCGTTACAACATTATCGGCGCAGTGTTGTGGGTATTGTTGTTTTCCTATGCAGGCTACTTCTTCGCCAATATCCCCGTCGTCAAAAACAATCTGGGCTTAGTTATGGCGGCAATCATCGTGATTTCGATTTTACCCGCGGTAGTCGAAATTATCCGTGCCAAACTTAACGCCAAAAAATAACAATCAATCGAAAAGTTTGAAAGTTTAAACACATCAAGGAATTGTCATGCCGTTGCTGTCTATTGAATTTGCGGTATTCTTTATCGTATTTTTGCCCTTGTACTGGGCATTTGCACGTTTGCCGCAAGTTCAAAACGTTTTACTTTTGGTTGCCGGGCTGGGCTGGCTTTACCGTATCGACCCCATTTTTGCCGCACTGATTTTGGTTTACTCGTCTGTGGTTTACCTGATCAGCGTGCTGATGTTTTCTGAAAACGAGAATATCCGCAAATTTTGGCTGGGTTGCGGTATTTCGGCGGCATTGACTGTTTTGTGTTTCTTCAAATATTTCGACTTTTTCCGCCCAATTATTCAGCAATATACAGGGCAAAGCGCCGTCATCGACATTATTTTGCCTCTGGGCTTGTCTTATTACACTTTCCAATCGCTGGCTTACTTGGTGTATTGCTACCGCGAGCCTAAAGGGGACCGTTTTGAGTGGCACGAGCTCCTACTGCATCTGAGCTTCTTCCCCACCATCACATCCGGCCCGATTATCCGTGCGGCCGCTTTTAAAAGCATAGACGGCGAACAAGCGGGCGCATTGGCGCAAATCCGCACCAAACAGACACGCCAGCTGATTTATCCAGCGTTGGCGGTCGGCCTGATTGTGTTGGGCATTGCTAAAAAATGGTGGCTTGCCGGCGTATTGGCGGAAGGCTGGGTATCGCCTGTTTTTGAAAATCCGGCCCAGTTCGACGGCTGGGGCGTGTTGTCTGCGATTTATGGCTACACCTTCCAACTCTTTTTCGACTTTTCCGGCTACTCGGATTTGGTCATCGGCTTGGCCATGCTGCTCGGCTTCCAGCTGCCGAAAAACTTTGCCGCGCCGCTTCGTGCCATCAACATCCGCGACTTCTGGGACAGATGGCACATCAGCCTGTCCACTTGGATTCGCGACTATATCTATATCCCTTTGGGCGGCAGCAAAAAAGGCTTCGGACGCACCCAGCTCAATCTGATGATTGCCATGTTGCTTTCCGGCATTTGGCATGGCTACGGCTGGAGCTTTTTGATTTGGGGCGCGTTGCACGGTGCGGCTTTAGTGTTCCTTAACTGCGGCGATAAAATCGTCGGCCGCAACGCCTTAGGCCGTCTGAAAATCGGCAAACCGCTCGCCTGGCTGTTTACCTTCCATTTCGTTTGTTTCGCGTTTGTCGTGTTCAACAGCGCAACGCTTGCCGATACGGAAATGCTGTTCAGCGCCTTATTTGCCAATGATAAAGGTTGGAACGCGCCTCTGCCGACCGATCTCATGTTGCTGGGTGCATTTGCACTGATGCTTTTGCTGTACCCGTATTTGCTTCGCTTATTTGAAGCATCGGTAAAAGGCTTGGACAAACTGCCTGCATGGCTGTGGTTTATCCCCATCACGCTGATCCTCGCCCTGATTATCGTCTTCGCCCCATCCGGCATTCCCGGCTTTATTTACGCCAACTTCTAAGGAGCAGAACATGAAACGCTTTATCTCCCTGTTTGTTTCTATTCTGCTCAGTGCGGTTGCGTTGACGTGGTTTGCCCAAAACTCCATCAATGCCTATTGGCAGCAGACCTATCATGAGAACAGTCCGCTTGAGCCTTTATCCGAATACGCTTGGTGGCGTATCGGTGCGGATTGGCAACAAAAAGCCTACGAATTTTCAGACGGCCTGAAAGCCTCGCTGGAAGCAGAAGACGCTTTAGCTTCGGAAGATTCTGGCATTGAAACAACAGGGCCGTCTGAAAATACGGAAAACATTGAGACATCGGACAATCAAAAAGAGACTGCCGCTTCTGATGCGGCTAACAATACGGATGCCGCCGCCAGCGAGCCAAACAATCAGGCTGATCAGTCGGCAACACAGGTTATATTGAAAAAAGGCAACAAAGTTTTCTTTGCCGGCGACTCACTGATGCAGGGCGTTGCACCTTTCGTACAAAAACACCTCAAGCAAGAATATGGCGTACAATCGGTCAACCTCAGCAAACAAAGCACCGGCTTGTCCTACCCCAACTTCTTCGATTGGCCGAAAACCATCGAACAAACTTTGCAAAAAGAACCCGACATCCGCGTTTTGGTTGTATTCTTAGGCCCTAACGACCCTTGGGATTTCCCAATGGGTAAAAAATACCTGAAGTTCGCCTCCCCTGAATGGGAAGCAGAATACCTCAGCCGCGTCCGCCGTATTCTTGATGCAGCCTCCACACATGATGTCCAAGTCATTTGGCTGGGCATTCCTTACATGAAAAAAGCCAAGCTCAACGAACAGATGCGCTACCTCGACAAAATTCTGTCGGATACGGTGTCGCCTCAAGCCATCTGGCTGCCGACCGACAAACTGTTGAGCAATGGCGCAGAAGAATATGCCGACTCTGTCAAAGTAGATGGAAAAATCATCCGTTACCGCAGCAAGGACGGCATTCACTTTTCCGCAGAAGGCCAAAAACTATTGGCCGAAAAAATTATGGAAAAAATTAATTTTACACACGATACACAACCATGAAATTTAATAAAACCTTACTCCTCACGCTTCTTGCACTCCCTATGGCCGCCTGTGCCGCCGATGACGGCCTGTTAAGCAACTACGGCTCCAACCGCCCTGCCTGGCTGAACAAACTGCAACAGCTCAACAATACTTCAGACGGCAAATTCCGCATTATCCAAGTCGGCGACTCACACACCGCCGGCGACTATTTCACCGACCGCCTGCGCCGCCGTTTGCAACAACAATGGGGCAACGGCGGCATCGGTTGGGTTTACCCCAACACCGTCAAAGGCCAGCGCATGGCAACCGTCCGTTACAGCGGCAGCGGTTGGAACACCATCAGCAGCCGCAAATCACACAGCGATTTCTCTTTCGGCGGCATTGAAGCACGCGCCGACGGTGGCAGCGTTACCTTAAGCGCAGCCGACGGCAGCATGGACATGCAACAAATCTCCATCTTCGGCAAACCGGTTTGGTCCGAGCAAACCCTGATCGTTAACGGCCGCGAAATCCCGGCCAAACAAAACGGCTGGCAACTGTTGCATACCAATGCCTCCCTACCGATGACCCTCAGCAGCAGCATGCCTTGGCAAATCGGTTTCATTAATATCGAACGCCCCGGACGCGGCGTAACCGTTTCCGCCATGGGCATCAACGGCGCGCAATTGTCCCAATGGTCAAAATGGCGGCCGGGCATGTGGGAAGATTTGGCACAAACCAAAGCCGATTTAATCATTCTTGCCTACGGTACCAACGAAGCCTTTTCCGGCAACCTCGATATTTCCTCTACCGAGCGGACATGGCGCAACTATATCCGTCAAATCAAAAACACCCTGCCCAACGCAGGCATCCTGATCCTCGGCGCGCCGGAATCTTTGAAAACCGCCTACGGCAGCTGCGGCAACCGCCCTGTATTGCTCAGCGAAGTACAACAAATGCAGCAACGCATCGCCCGTGATGAAAAAATCATGTTCTGGTCTTGGCAGGATGCGATGGGCGGGGCATGCAGCATGAAAAACTGGATGGCGCAAGGCTTGGCAGCCAAAGACGGCGTTCACTTTTCTGCACAAGGCTATGAAACTGCAGCCGATAAGCTTGCCGACAGCCTGATCCGCTTTGCCCAATAAATTGGCCAAGGCCGAGACCTTTGCAAAAAAGCCCTTCCCACGACAGCCGAAATCCAAACACAGGTTTTCGGCTGTTTTCGTTCCAAGTACCCACTGATTCTACTCAAATACCCCCTTAATCCTCCCTGGATACCCGATAATCAGGCATCCGGGCCGCCTTTTAGGCAGCAACAGGCGCACTTAGCCTGTTAGCCGCTTTCAACAGGTTTAAACACATCGTCTTCAGATGGCTTTGTGCACTCACTTTAATCAGTCCGAAATAGGCTGCCCGCGCATAGCGGAATTTACGGTGCAGCGTACCGAAGCTTTGTTCGACCACATAACGGGTCTTCGACAAATATCGGTTACGTTTGGTTTGCGCTTCCGTCAGCGGACGGTTGCGGTAGGCTTTGCGCATAATGCCGTCCTGTAACCGATGCTCTTCCAGATGTTGCCGGTTTTCCTCACTGTCATAGCCTTTATCGGCATAGACGGTCGTGCCTTCGGCAATACCCTCCAACAAAGGGGAAAGATGGTTGCACTCATGGACATTGGCGGGGGTGATGTGCAGTTTCTCGATATAGCCTTCCTCATCGGTACGGGTATGTTGTTTGTAACCAAGTTTGTAGAGACCGTTTTTCTTTGTCCAACGGGCATCTTTGTCCTTACTCGGTGTGGTTTGGGCGCTGACTTGTCCTTCCTCGTCGACTTCTATGGCCTGACGCTGTTTGCTGCCGGCGGTCTGAATAATGGTGGCATCAATGACGGCGGCGGATGCTTTCTCTACTTTTAGGCCTTTTTCGGTCAATTGTCGGTTAATCAGTTTGAGCAATTCGGACAGGGTGTCGTCTTGCGCCAGCCAGTTGCGGTAGCGGTATAAGGTGCTGTAATCGGGGATGCTCAGTGGCAAAACAGGTTGAAGTCGATGCGGGTAATGAGGCTGTGTTCTAGTTCGGGATCGGAGAGGCTGTGCCATTGTCCGAGCAGGACGGCTTTGAACATGGACAATAGGGGACGCGGTGGTCTCTAAGGTAACGGTTTTTTTGACGATTCAGGTATTGTTCGATCGGCTGCCAATCAATCACCTGATCTAACTTCAATAGTGGGAAGCGGTCGATGTGTTTGGAGATCATGGCTTGTGCGGTTTGTTGGAAGAAGGTGGTCATGGAAAATCCCCTAAATGTCTTGATGGGAATTTAGGGGATTTTGGGGAATTTTGTAAAGGTCTCATTTACACAGTAAAACAGCAAAAGTTTTTAAATTGTTTAGAAAAAATGTAGCTTGAATACAGAAAAGGTATTGAATATCTTGATATATTGAGCATTCTGATGTTAAGGAGATTAATTAGATAAAACAGTTATAGAAAGCAACAATAAATCTTAAAAGATGGTTAAATGTTTCTAACTGTATCTAACAATAACCAATACTAGCCAATTTTTTGTTTACTCCACGAGTAAAAACAAAAAGGACTTAACCGGAAAAACAGGTTAAGTCCTTAAAATCTTTTGGTCGGAGTGAAAGGATTCGAACCTTCGACCCCTTGCACCCCATGCAAGTGCGCTACCAGACTGCGCCACACTCCGACTTGATAAGTTGTGAATTTTAGTTTCAAATACTGATTTTGACAAGTGTTTTTTAGGAAGGGAAATTTACTCGTTTGAAAATATTTGAATTATTTATACGCAAAAAAGGCCATCTGAAATCGTTCAGACGGCCTTTGATTATTCAGTCAAATATCAAGCTTCAACCGGGATAATACCGATTTTGGCCTGCCATTGTTTTGGTGCAATGGCGTGAACCGATTCACCGTTGCTATCCACTGCAACAGTAACCGGCATGTCTTTGACTTCAAATTCGTAAATCGCTTCCATACCCAATTCTGGGAACGCCAAAACTTTAGATGCTTTAATGGCTTTGGCCACCAGATATGCCGCGCCGCCGACAGCCATCAGGTAAACGGCTTTGTTATCGGCAATGGCTTGGCAGGTTGCTGCGCCGCGTTCGGATTTACCGATCATACCCAAGAGGCCGGTTTGTTCCAGCATTTGGCGGGTAAATTTATCCATACGGGTGGAAGTAGTCGGACCGGCCGGGCCAACAACTTCGTCACGGACTGGATCAACCGGGCCGACGTAGTAAATCAGTTTGTTGGTGAAATCCACCGGCAACTCTTCGCCTTTGTTGAGCATGTCAACTAGACGTTTGTGCGCGGCATCACGGCCGGTCAGGATTTTACCGTTCAGCAACAATACGTCGCCGGTTTTCCATGTGGCTACTTCTTCTTTGGTCAGATTGTTGACATCGACACGTTTGCCGTTGTCAGGGCTGTAAGTCAAATCCGGCCAGTCTTCCAAAGACGGGGCTTCCAGTTTGGCCGGGCCTGAGCCGTCCAATTCAAATTCGATGTGGCGGGTAGCCGCACAGTTTGGAATCATGGCAATCGGTTTGGAAGCCGCGTGGGTTGGGTAGTCAAGGATTTTGACATCCAGCACGGTGCTCAAACCGCCCAAACCTTGTGCGCCGATGCCCAAGGCATTTACTTTTTTGTAGAGTTCCAAGCGCAGGGCTTCGGTGGTAGACAATTCTGCACCGGAATCGGCTTTTTCTTTGAGCTCCTGAATATCGATGTGACTCATCAGGCTCTCTTTAGCCATCAACACTGCTTTTTCAGGCGTACCGCCGATGCCGATACCCAAAATACCCGGAGGACACCAGCCAGCACCCATTTGAGGAACGGTTTTCAATACCCAGTCCACGATACTGTCTGATGGGTTGAGCATGGCCACTTTGGTTTTGTTTTCAGAACCGCCGCCTTTAGCCGCGCAAGTAACCTCGACTTTGTCGCCTTTCACGATTTCCATATGTACAACGGCAGGGGTGTTGTCTTTGGTATTTTGACGTTTGCCTGCCGGGTCGGCCAATACGGAGGCGCGCAGTTTGTTGTCAGGATAGGTATATGCGCGGCGTACGCCTTCGTTAACCATTTCCTGTACGCTCATCTCGGCATCCCACTGTACATCCATGCCCACTTTCAAAAATACGGTCGCAATACCGGTATCCTGACAAATCGGACGATGGCCTTCGGCACACATACGGCTATTGACCAAAATCTGCGCCATTGCATCTTTGGCGGCAGGGTTCTCTTCTTTTTGGTAAGCCTTGTACAAAGCCTGAATGTAGTCTTTAGGATGGTAGTAGCTGATAAATTGGAAAGCGTCGAAAATACTTTGAATAAAGTCTTCTTGCTTGATGACGGTCATGATTGTGTTCCTTTTCGGGAGTCATGGTAGGAAGGGTTTGTTTATTTTTTAAGAGACCGATTTTTCAGACGGCCTTCAATAGCGTAATAGTGCTTTCAAATGAATAATCTAGACAATATCATTTTCGTACCTTATTGATTTAATTAGAATTTAATAACATATTAAATCACTTGGTTATTGATAACCCATATCTACTGGCCATTCACTTACATAGAAATAAAACTACATTATTATTAAATGATAACCTTATTGCCAGGCCGTCTGAAATATTTGCCCTACACATCTGAGTAAAAAATTTAGTAGCCTGTATTTAAAAGAGAACTATCTCCATTTCAGACGGCCATTTTATTTTTTAATACGATACACAATTGTAAAATTTATGTCATTCTCTCCCTCAACCTTCTTGACGGATGTCAAACTTATTTAATTTTCTGAAATTTTATAACAGCCTTTTCGTTTGTTTACAAAATTAATATTATCTAATATATACAATAAGTTATATATTAAACCTTAAGATATAATAATGATTTCTACTAGCAAATATTAGATTATTTTTGCAAATATACTGAAAAGGTAATTTTCTTTTACCTTTAAAATCAAATATAAATAATTAATTTGTCTAAATAATAGGCATATTTTGTTTACAATCTTCTCCTTAAGCAATGCCAATTCCTCCCTATCATCAAATTCAACAAATTCTGATACACTTCGCCTTATATAGATAAACATTGATTTTAAAAGAATTTCCGAGTAAATCACTTGGATATTTCCTCATACGCAATAAATGTAATAAAAATACAATTAACCAAATTATCCACTATTCCAACTTCCAATTTCACAGGAACAAATCATGAGTGAAAATTTGTTAACCCTGACCATAGACGGCCACGAAGTCAAAGCTTCCGCCGATTCGTCAATCATCCAAGCCTATGCACGTTCGGGCAATGCGATTACTGCCAACGTCGGCTGCATGGGTCAAGGCGTATGCGGTTCCTGCCGCTGCATGATTCGTAAAGAAGGCGAGCGCGAAGTAACCACTGCACTGGCATGCGAGACCAAAGTCGAGGAAGGCATGCAGGTCAGCTTCTTGGACTACTTTATTCCTGAGCATATCCAATATTACGACGTGAGCGAGATTGGCGACGGCTGGAACTGGTTGGACGATACCGCCAAAGCCTTCCCCGAAGCGCAAAACTGCCGTCATTGCGGCGGCTGCAACCGCGCCTGTCCTAAAGGTTTGCAAGTGGAAAACGGCGTAGCGCAGGTAGTTTCCGGCGATTTTGGCGCGGCTGCGCTGACCTTCGACCAATGCGTGATGTGCAACCTCTGCACCCTCTCCTGCCCAGAACACATCCGTCCGAACCACTTAGGCCTGTTCGCCCGCCGTATGAAAGCGGCGCGTACGTTGCGCCCAGTGGATTTGATGCGCCGCCTGCGCGAAATCGACAGTGGCAAAATGAAAGTCGAATTTGAAGAGGAGTCAGTGTGATGGCTAACAAAATCCAAGGCATAGACTACGAAACCGCCCTTGCCAATCTGCGTGCATCCTCATTGGAACTGCGTGGCGATTTACCTGAAAAAAACGAATTGCTGAGCCAATTTCACCCTGACTATCAGGCCGATGCGCGTGTGAAACTGCCTATCGGCCCGAACCAAGGCGATTACTGCCACCCTGATTTGGCCAAACTCTTAATCAGTCAGCCTCTGATTGACGACTATGATTTGTCGGGTGCAGAACACTTGAACACTGACGTCTTGGTAATCGGCGGCGGCGGCGCAGGTGCGGCAGCAGCGTTATCCGCGACCGAGGCAGGCGCGCGCGTGATTATGGCAAACAAGCTGCGTATCGGTGACAGCAATACCGTGATGGCCGAAGGCGGCATTCAGGCGGCAGTCGGTGCGGAAGACAGCCTGCAGCAACACTTTGACGACACCATCAAAGGCGGCCACAACGCAGGCAAAAAAGAATTGGTGGCACAAATGGTTACCGACGCGCCGTCAGCCATCCGCTGGCTGATCGGCTTGGGCATGACTTTTGACCTTGCCAAAGGCGCGGACAGCAACGGCATGTTGAGCCGCAAACGCGCAGGCGGTACAACCGTACCGCGTATTTTGAGCTACCGCGACTTTACCGGCCTCGAAATGATGCGCGTCCTGCGCGAGGCGGTCGAACTCGACGAAAACATCACTCAGCTCAACCGCCACCCCACCATCGAATTATTATCAGACGAACACGGCCGCTGCGTCGGCGCGATTTTGTACGATTTGGAAAAACGCTCTTTGGTATTGGTTCACGCCAAAGCCGTGGTCTTGGCAACCGGCGGCAGCGGACGTCTGCACCTGCAAGGTTTCGCCACATCCAACCACTATGGCGCGACTGCAGACGGCCTGGTGATGGCATACCGCATCGGCGCGAAACTGCGCGATGTCGATTCCTTCCAATACCACCCGACCGGTGTCGCCCATCCGCCACACTTGGCAGGTGCGCTGATTTCCGAAGCTGTGCGCTCCGCTGGCACCAAGCTGGTCAACGGCTTGGGCGAGCGTTTTGTTGACGAATTGCAGCCGCGCGACGTCGTTGCCGCCGCGATTCTGCGCGAATGTCGCGAAGGCCGCGGCGTGGTGCGCGACGGTCAAGTCGGTGTATTCCTCGATACCCCGCGCCTGATTGCCAACGACCCCGATGTATTGAACCGTTTGGTAACACTCGGCCACGTCGCCCACAAATGTGGCATCGACCCTGCTGTTGAGCCGATGATGATTCATCCGACCCTGCACTATCAAAACGGCGGCGTCGAAATCAACGGCGACGGCGCGACTTGCGTGGAAGGCCTCTATTGTGCCGGCGAAGTAACCGGCGGCATCCACGGTCGCAACCGTCTGATGGGCAACGCACTTCTGGACATCATCAGCTTCGGCCGCCGTGCCGGTAAAGCCGCGGCAAATTGCGGCCTGCCGCTGAAAAAAGTACGCGGCGGTGTCGGCCACGTCCACGACCTGCAACGCGAAATGACCCGCGCCGGTCTGACCAGCGACATCAAAGCCCCCGTTTTATATCCCGACTACGGCAAATTCGATTTGCGCGAACACGCCGGTTTGCAGGAGCAACAATCATGAATCAAGCCAATCAAAACTTACTGCACCCTTCCCGCCAAGTCGGCGCAGATTTAGCCGCATGGCGTAAAGTTGGCGGCGGCGAAGGCCTGTTGGCGGCGCTTGCCGATCCTCAAAGCATTGTTTCCAAACTGCAAGAAGCCAATCTTTGCGGTATGGGCGGCGCAGGTTTCCCGACCTGGCGCAAATGGGAGGCTGCCGTTGCCGCCCAAAGCAAAAATGGCGACAAATACGTCGTCTGCAATGCCAACGAAGACGAACCGGGTACATTCAAAGACCGCGTTTTGCTGGCAAAAACACCGCACCAAGTCATCGAAGGCGTCCTGATTGCCGCTGTTGCCTGCCGCGCCAACAAAGCGATTTTGTACATCAATCCGCATCAAACCGAATCCATCGCTTCCATCACACCGGCCATCGAGCAATGGAAAAACAGCGATTTGTTTATCCGCATTGAAAACTACTTGGGCAAACCTTTGGATTTGCAGCTGGTTGAAACTTCGGGCCGTTATATCGGCGGCGAAGAAACCGCTGTCATTTCATGGTTGGAAGGCGGTTTCCCGTTCCCGCGCCGCAAGCCGCCTTTCCCAGCCGAAAGCGGTGTCAACGGTGAACCGACCCTAATCAACAACACCGAAACCTTCGCCAATATTCCGCAAATCCTTGCCAAAGGCGCGGAATGGTACAAATCACTGGGTTTGGGTGATGCCGCAGGTACGAAACTCTACTCGCTCTCCGGCGACGTATTGAACCCGGGCCTGTACGAGCTGCCGATGGGTACAACGCTGAAATCACTGATTTTCGATCACGGCGGCGGTATGCTTGAAGGCCGCACGTTTAAAGCCGTCTTCACAGGCGGCCCGTCAAACACGCTTCTGACTGCCAAAGATTTGGATGTGCCATTGGACTTCGTTTCCGTGCGCGAACGCAAATCCAGCCTCGGTACGGGTGCGATGATTGTGATTTCCGAAGGCACGAGTGTGGTGCGTAAAGTATCTGAATATGTGGAGTTTTTTGCTGCCAACTCATGCGGACAATGTCCGCCGTGCAAAGGCGGCACGTTCCAACTTTCCCGCCTGCTCAACCGCGTGGACACCGGCATCGGCACTTCAGACGACCTGCGCGCCTTGCAAAGCCTGTGCCAACTGCTGCCCCGAAGCGGCCGTTGCGGTTTGATTGACGGCGCAGTAACCGTGCTGCAAAGCTCGCTGCGCACCTTCCCCGAAGAGTACGGCCTGCCGGCAGAACAGGAGTAAATCGGTATTGTTTTCAGACGGCCTGTTGCTGTAAAGGCCGTCTGAAAAACGATACCCGCCCCCCTTTCTCTTCTTTCCAAGATAGAAAAGAAACCCATTAAGAAAAATACCTTCCGAACCTACCAAAATACGTTCAGACGGCCTTAAGCAATACTCAGGCCGTCTGAAAACTGATTTCCCAATTCTTTAATCCTCAAATTAGGAGATTCAATATGGGCTTCAAGCCAATTCCTGCTGCGGTCGCACTTGTGCTGACGCTGCTTATCTGGTTCGTTATCCCCGTTCCCCAAGGCGTATCGCCTGACGCATGGCATCTTTTGGCATTGTTCGTCGGCATCATCGCCGGCATCATCGGCAAAGCCATGCCCATCGGCGCAATGGCGATTTTGGGCATTACCTTGGTTGCACTGACCGGCGTGACCAACGAAAAAGCTGCCGATGCAACCAAAGACGCTTTGAGCAGCCTCAACAACTCGCTCATCTGGATGATCGGTATCGCCATCATCATCTCGCGCGGCCTGTTGAAAACCGGCTTGGGTATGCGTATTGGCTACCTCTTGATTTCCCTCTTCGGCAAACGCACGCTGGGCGTTGGTTACAGCCTGGCGCTGGCCGACTTGGTCATCGGTCCGGTAACGCCGAGTAATACCGCGCGCGGCGGTGCCATCGTGCATCCGATTATGAAGTCCATCGCACTGAGCTTCGACTCCGACCCAGAAAAAGGGACGGAAGGCAAAATCGGTAAATACCTTTCACTGGTCAATTTCCACTCCAATGTGATTACCTGTCTGATTTTTATCACCGCCACCGCACCTAATCCGCTGGTGGTCGAATTGGTTGCCAAAGCCACCAATTCGCAAATCCAACTCTCTTGGGGTACTTGGTTCTTGGCAATGGTCGTACCCGGCCTGATTGCTATGCTGCTGATGCCGCTGGTGCTGTATTTCCTGTATCCGCCTGAAATCAAACAAACCCCTAACGCCACTGCATTGGCAAAAGAGCATTTGGCTGCCATGGGACCGATGAAGCGTGAAGAAAAAATCATGCTGGGTATTTTCTTAGTTCTGCTGCTGTTGTGGGCGGGTATTCCTGAAATGCTGTTCGGCGTGAAAGTGGACGCTACCGCCACCACCTTCCTCGGCTTGAGCCTGTGCCTGTTGACCGGCGTACTGACTTGGGACGACGCGCTGAAAGAAAAAAGCGCGTGGGACACCATCGTCTGGTTCGCGGCCTTGGTGATGATGGCAAACTTCCTCAACAAACTGGGCCTCATCAGCTGGTTGTCCGACTCCATGCAAAGCGGCATCGCCCACATGGGCTTGGGTTGGGAAGCCGGTTGCGCCCTGTTGATGCTGGCCTACCTCTACGCCCACTACGTTTTCGCCAGCGGTACGGCACACGTTACCGCCATGTTCGGCGCATTCTACGGCGCAGGCTTGGCCTTGGGCGCACCACCGATGCTGTTTGCCCTGATTATGGCAGCCGCTACCGGCATCATGATGTCGCTGACCCACTACGCCACCGGTTCTGCACCTGTCATTTACGGCTCAAACTACGTCAACATGACCGAATGGTGGAAAGCCGGCTTCATCATGAGCGTGGTCGAAATCCTGATTTTCAGCACTGTCGGCATCTTATGGTGGAAAGCCTTGGGCTATTGGTAATCCTTTAGCCGATTGAAAAATCAGGCCGTCTGAAACTCCAATTTCAGACGGCCTTTTGTTACAATTTCATTTTTACCGAACACACTCGATTACCGTGAAAATACTCATTCTCGGCAGCGGCCAAGTCGGCTCGACCGTCGCCCAAAACCTCGCCTCCGTTCCCAGCAACGACGTTACCATCATCGACATCGACGAAAAAGCACTCAACCGCATCAGCAGCCGTCTCGATGTCCAAACCATCGTCGGCAACGGCGCATCGCCCTTTACCCTCGAACAGGCAGGCGCGGCGGACTCCGACCTCCTGCTTGCCCTGACACGCAGCGACGAAACCAACATTGTCGCCTCCAAAATCGCCGCCGACCTATTCAACATCCCCAGCCGCATCGCACGCGTGCGCTCAAGCGAATACCTCGAATACCCGGTTGACGGCAGCGACAACCCCGAAGAAGGCAGCCTCAACATCTTCGGCATTACCGAAACCATCAGCCCCGAACAACTGGTTACCGAACAACTTGTCGGCCTGCTCAACTACACCAGCTCATTGCAGGTACTCAGTTTTGCCAACGATAAAGTGCGCATGGTGATTGTTCAAGCACGCAAAGGCGGTTTGCTGATCGGCCGTGAAATTGCCGACATCAACCAACACCTGCTCGAAGGCGTGGACTGCCAAATCTGCGCCATCTACCGCAACAACCGCCTGATCGTCCCCACCCCGCAAACCGTCATCATCGAAGGCGATGAAGTCCTGTTTGCCGCCGACATCAACAGCGTGGAAGCCATCATGCGCGAATTGCGTCCGAAAGAAGCGCGTACCCGCCGCATCATGATCGCCGGCGGCGGCAACATCGGCTACCGCCTCGCCAAGCAGCTCGAATCCAAATACGACATCAAAATTATCGAATACAAACCCCACCGTGCCGAATGGCTGGCCGAAAATCTGGACAACACCCTCGTCCTGCAAGGTTCCGCCACCGACGAAACCCTACTGGACGAAGAATACATCGACGAAATCGACGTCTTCTGCGCGCTGACCAACGACGACGAAAACAACATCATGTCCAGCCTGTTGGCGAAAAACCTTGGTGCCAAACGAGTAATTACCATTGTCAACCGCTCAAGTTACGTCGATTTGCTCGAAGGCAACAAAATCGATATCGTCGTTTCCCCTCATCTGATCACCATCGGCTCCATCCTCGCCCACATCCGCCGCGGCGACATCGTTGCCGTCCACCCTCTGCGCCGCGGCACGGCCGAAGCCATCGAAGTGGTGGTACATGGCGACAAAAACACTTCCGCCATCGTCGGCCGCCGCATCAGCGGCATCAAATGGCCAAGCGACTGCTACATCGCCGCCATCGTCCGCGGCGCAACCGGCGAGGTCATTATGGGACACCACACCGAAACCATCCTCCAAGACGGCGACCACATTATCTTCTTCGTTTCACGCCGCCGCGTCCTGCCGGAGTTGGAAAAACTCATTCAAGTTAAAATGGGCTTTTTCGGTTAAGCCTAAAATCCATCCTCTTGAAGACATTAAAAGGCCGTCTGAAAACCTTTTCAGACGGCCTTTATTTCTTGTTTTATTTACGCTTTGGCAACACTGTTTTTACGGCCAAACCAAACGAAACCAATCACACCCAATACAATCATCGGCACGCTCAACCATTGACCCATGGACAAGCCCAAAGTCAATAGGCCGAGATAGTCGTCAGGCTGACGGGCAAATTCAGCGATAAAGCGGAACAATCCGTAACCGCCCAAGAACAATGCTGCCGTTTGTCCGGCCGGACGTGGTTTTTTCGAGAAAATCCAAACAATGACAAACAGGCAAATGCCTTCAAGGGCAAACTGGTAAAGTTGAGACGGATGGCGCGGCAGCATGCCGTATTGTTGCAGCCATTCTGCCCACAAAGGATTATGCGCCGCGGCTTCCGCATCTTCGTAACGCGCTTGCGGGAAACCCATTGCCCAGAAAGCATTGAGTTCGGTCACGCGTCCCCAAAGTTCGCCGTTGATAAAGTTGCCGATACGGCCGGAAGCCAAGCCCAGCGGTACGAGCGGCGCAACGGTATCCATCAATTTCAAGATACTGATGTTGTGCTTGCGGCCAAACAGCCACATGGCAACGACCACACCCAAGAAGCCGCCGTGAAACGACATGCCGCCTTCCCACACTTTGAAAATATCCAACGGGTTGGCCAAATAGTCGGAAAATTTATAAAACAAAACGTAGCCGATACGCCCGCCCAAGATGACGCCCAAGATACCCCAAGTCAGGAAATCGTCGAGTGTTTCTTTGGTAAACACAGAATTGCCCTGCGCGATACGGCGGCGGCCCAAAATCGTAAACAGGATAAAACCGACAATATAGCTCAAGGCATACCAGCGGATGGCAAGCGGGCCGATGCTGATCAGCACCGGATCAAACTGGGGATGTATCATCATAATGTGTGTTCCTTATCTCAAAGGCCGTCTGAAAGCCTGAACTTTCAGACGGCCTGTATGCAGTGTCGGACGGTTTAACGCAAATCGCCAACCACATTCAAAATAGCAGACAACATGGCCTCGCCCAAGCGCAGCGAGCGTTGGCCGTTCCAGCCGAAATCGTCGTCCGGCAGGTTGGCATTGTCTTTAAACGGCATTTCCAAAGTATAGGCAAGGCAGTTGAAATGATTGCCGACCCAGTTGGTCGCCAAAGTCATGTTTGCCTGACCCGGCGCATCTTTGTCATAGCCGTAATCGTCTTGGAAATCAGGGCTGGCATTGAGCAACGCAAGCTTGAATTGGTCTTCCAAGGCTTCGATGCGCTCATCGTAGTTCGGCACGCCTTCGGTACCGGCCACAAAGACAAACGGCAGACCTTCATCGCCGTGAATATCCAAGAACAAATCCACGCCGGTTTCCATCATTTTTTCGCGGACGGTAAAGACTTCGGGGCTTCGCTCCAAAGTCGGGTTTTCCCATTCGCGGTTGAGGTTGGCGCCGGCGGCATTGGTACGCAAATTGCCCAATACCGAACCGTCCGGATTCATATTCGGCACAATGTAGAAAGTCGCACGGTCAAGCAACATGCGCGCGGTCGGATCTTGCGGATCAAGCAGGCGGCCCAGCAAACCTTCGACAAACCATTCCGCCATGGTTTCGCCCGGATGTTGACGGGCGATAATCCAGACTTTCATGTCGCTTTCGACTTGGTTGCCGATGGTCAAAAGATTGATGTCGCGGCCTTGAACGGTACTGCCCAAGTCGTCGATACGGCACAAGCCGCTACCCTGCGCATCGCCCAAAAGGTTCAAATGCTGCTCGTTGGAATAAGGCTCGAAATAAGCGTAGTAAACGCTGTTGGACAAAGGCGTATGGTTGATGGTCAACACGCCGTTTTCATAGCTGGTCGGCACGCGGAACCAATTTTGGCGGTCGTAAGAAGCGCAAGCCTGATAGTCCTCCCAGCCCAAAGGATACGCAGCGTCCGCCGCATTTTCAAAATGCATCACGCAGTTTTGATAGGCCGCACCCTGCAAACGGAAGTAAAACCATTGGGCAAACTCCGAAGCATTGTCGGGACGCAGGGCGAGACGGATATCGGCAGGGTTGCTCAAATCTTTGACAACGACCGAACCGGCATCGAATTGGGTGCTGATTTTCATCATGGGTATCCTTAGTAATCGGCAAAGAGGCCGAAGCAAACCGTCATTTTACCGTTTGCATGAGGCTGGTTTCAACCATTTAACTGATTTAACAGGATTTCAAGCGCTTGGAAATATTGTTTCAGACGGCCTTTGGGATTAAGATAAAGGCCGAAATCATGAAACAAGGTTGAAACCATGACTCAGCAACAATCTGTCTCCTCTGCGATCAAAGCGCGCGTCCTTGCCGAATCTTTACCTTATATCCGCCGTTTTTCCGGCTCCATCATCGTCATCAAATACGGCGGCAACGCCATGACCGAGTCGGCCTTAAAAGAGGGCTTCGCACGCGATGTCGTCCTGCTCAAACTGATCGGCCTGCATCCCGTCATCGTTCACGGCGGCGGCCCGCAAATCAATGAAATGCTGGAAAAAGTCGGCAAAAAAGGAGAATTTGTTCAAGGCATGCGCGTCACCGACAGCGAAACCATGGACATCGTAGAAATGGTTTTGGGCGGACACGTCAATAAAGAAATCGTTTCCATGATTACCTCCTTCGGCGGTCGCGCCGTCGGCATTACAGGCCGGGACAACCACTTCATCAAAGCGGAAAAACTCCTGATCGACACGCCCGAGCAAAAAGGCGTGGACATCGGCCAAGTCGGCACCGTGGCCGACATTGATACCCGTTTAGTGGAAGGCTTGGTCGAGCGCGGCTGCATTCCGGTCATCGCACCCATCGGCGTAGGCCAAAACGGCGAAGCGTTCAACATCAATGCCGACTTGGTTGCCGGCAAACTGGCGGAAAAACTTCAAGCCGAAAAACTGCTGATGATGACCAACATCCCCGGCGTACTGGATAAAGAAGGCAAATTATTGACCACCCTGACGCCAAGCCGCATTGACGAACTGATTGAAGACGGCACGCTGTACGGCGGCATGCTGCCTAAAATTGCCTCCGCCGTCGAAGCCGCCAAAAGCGGCGTCAAAGCCACGCACATCATAGACGGCCGCGTTCCCAACGCCCTGCTCTTGGAAGTGCTGACCGATGACGGCATAGGTTCGATGATTTTAGGCGAAGGCTAATCTGGTTTTCAGACGGCCTTATGCCTTATTTAATCAGCTTTTCACCCTAAAAAGGGGAAAAAATGTTACACTATATGACTTATGTTTGTTTAACCGATATTGACGTGAAACAAACTTACAGTCGGTTTCATACCGATGCCGATGCCATGCCCGGCAAAGACGGTATAATGGCTGCATTCATCAGACTTCGGCAATCATCCTCAAGGCTGTCTGAAGCGTAACAAAGCTACTTTTCTTTTACCATCCTATTTTGGAGATATTCATGAGCGCAATCGTTGATATTTTTGCACGCGAAATCTTAGACTCTCGCGGCAACCCTACTGTAGAGTGTGACGTATTGTTGGAATCCGGCGTCATGGGCCGTGCAGCCGTACCAAGCGGCGCATCAACCGGTCAAAAAGAAGCTTTGGAACTGCGTGACGGCGACAAATCCCGTTACTTGGGCAAAGGCGTATTGAAAGCCGTTGACCACGTTAACAACCAAATCGCGCAAGCCCTCATCGGCATCGATGCCAGCGAACAATCTTATATCGACCAAATCATGATCGAATTGGATGGTACTGAAAACAAAGGCAACTTGGGCGCCAACGCCACTTTGGCCGTTTCTATGGCCGTAGCACGCGCGGCCGCTGAAGATGCAGGCTTGCCGCTGTACCGTTACTTGGGCGGCGCAGGCCCAATGGCTCTGCCGGTTCCGATGATGAACGTAATCAACGGCGGCGAACACGCCAACAACAGCCTGAACATCCAAGAATTCATGATCATGCCTGTCGGCGCAAAATCTTTCCGCGAAGCCCTGCGTTGCGGTGCCGAAATTTTCCACGCGCTGAAAAAACTGTGTGACAGCAAAGGCTTCCCAACTACCGTTGGCGACGAAGGTGGTTTCGCACCCAACCTGAACAGCCACAAAGAAGCCCTGCAATTGATGGTGGAAGCCACCGAAGCCGCCGGCTACAAAGCAGGCGAAGACGTATTGTTCGCCCTGGACTGCGCATCCAGCGAGTTCTACAAAGACGGCCAATACCACCTGGAAGCAGAAGGCCGCTCCTACACCAGCGCAGAATTTGCCGAATACCTGGAAGGCCTGGTTAACGAATTCCCAATCATTTCCATCGAAGACGGCATGGACGAAAACGACTGGGAAGGCTGGAAACTGCTGACCGAAAAATTGGGCAAAAAAGTTCAATTGGTCGGCGACGACTTGTTCGTAACCAATCCAAAAATCTTGGCCGAAGGCATCGAAAAAGGCGTAGCAAACGCATTGCTGGTTAAAGTCAACCAAATCGGTACATTGAGCGAAACCCTGCAAGCCGTCGACTTGGCCAAACGCAACCGCTACGCCAGCGTAATGAGCCACCGTTCCGGCGAAACAGAAGACAGCACCATTGCCGACTTGGCAGTTGCCACCAACTGTATGCAAATCAAAACCGGCTCCCTGTCCCGCTCCGACCGCATGGCGAAATACAACCAATTGCTGCGCATTGAAGAAGAATTGGCAGAAGCCGCTTACTACCCCGGCAAAGCCGCATTCTACCAACTGAGCAAATAAGCAAAATATAGGATATTGATTGTATGAAGTGGGTGACTTTTGTTTTAACCTTCGCACTGTTGTGCTGTCAGTACAGCCTTTGGTTTGGCAAAGGCAGCGTCGGGCATACGGAAGAATTGCAGGAGCAGCTCGTCCGTCAGGAGGAAAAAAACCAAACGCTCACTTTACGCAACAATTTCCTCAATGCGGAAGTTGAAGACTTGGCACACGGACAAGAGGCCATCGCCGAAATTGCCCGCGTCGAATTGGGCTATGTTCAAGACGGCGAAGTGTATTACCGAATCATCGACCGCCGCTAAACCCTACAAAACAAAGGCCGTCTGAAAACACACTTTTCAGACGGCCTTTTTTATCGCAATCGCTATATAATCACATATCCCAAAATCAAATTACACCCATCATGTATGACGTAAACACCCACGATGTCCGCCGATTTTTTGCCCACGTCTGGCAACACAGGCTCGCACCGCTCCAATTGGACGGCCTACAGCAAAAAGCCTTACGCATTATCGAAGCCCATCCCGAATACGGACACTATCTCGAAGACATCGAACAATATTTAGATAAAGAATGGCTGCCCGAAGACGGCGAAAGCAACCCATTCCTGCACATGTCGCTACACCTTTCCCTACAAGAGCAAAGCGCCATCGACCAGCCCCCGGGCATCCGTGCCATCCACCAACAACTTTGCGCCTGTTACAACGGCGACTGGGTCAAAGCTGAACACGATATGATGGAAGCCTTGGCAGAAACCATCTGGGAAGCGCAACGCTACGGACGGGGCCTTGATGTCAACGCCTACATGACCCGCTTGCGTAAATTGGTCGGCTTAGGCCAAGAAGAAAACGCCCGCCTCAATCCCCATGAAGTCGGCCTGATGGATATAAAGTAACTTCTTTTCAGACAGCCTCAGTCCATACAAATCCTTACGCTTGCCAAAGCCAACATTTCCATCTTTCATGCTAAATTACTTTTTTGAAATCCCCTTATAAGGAAACCAAAATGCTCCGTCCAGCCCTTATTGCCCTACTGCTAGCCGCCTCCCTGCCCGTAGCAGCAGAAAGCCTCAACTACAACATCGTTGAATTTTCCGAATCTGCCAACATGGAAGTACCGCGAGATACCATGACCGCGTATTTCAGCGTCAATGCAGAAGGCAAAGACCGTCAAGCCGTCAACCAAGCCTTCATGAAGAAATTCAACCAGTTCAACAAAATCTCCCAAAACAGCAAATTTAAAGCCGAGCTGATGGAACGCAACGCCTCCCCGCGCTATCAATACACCAACGGCAAACGTACCCAAACCGGCTGGGAAGAACACGCTTACTTCAAAGTAGAAAGCAAAGACTTTGAAGCACTCAACCGCCTGATTGCCGACAGTATCAATATCGCCGTTTTGGAAAACTCCTCATTTTCCGTATCCAAAGAAAAACGCGAAGAAACCGTCGATCAACTGAGCAAAGCCGTCATCCTGCGCTTCAAAGACCGCGCCCAAAACCTCGCCCAAACACTCGGCTTCTCCAGCTACAAAATCGTCAAACTCAACCTGGGCCATATCGGCAACCGCCAAGTCGGCGGCGACTTTGCACACGCCAAAATGCTGCGTGCAATCCCCGCCGCAGAAGTGGCTGCAGGAATAGAAGATGGCGTACCGGCTTCTCCGGGTTCGGAAGAAATCAGCCTGACCGTCAACGGCTCGATACAAATGTAGGATTTTCTTTAGATAATTTTAAAGACAATCTTAATATAAATTAAGAATTTATTATTTTTTAACTTTCAAATTAATTCTTTATAAAGATGCTAGCTTGTATAAAAATAATATTTATTTTTATTAATAATTTTTGTAGAAAAATTTATTAAAACCTCATCTAAATTAATTTTAAATTATTTAATTATAAGAATTCTTGTGAAACAATATTTCCTCCTTCAACTCCTGCAGAAGGCCCTACTTTTACCTCATAATCTGCATAACGAATAACTTCAGAACGATGTTCGATCAAGATAACACTAGAGAATAAATCTGATCGTTTCCGAATAAAAGCAGCAACTTTATCTGCTGTTTCTGGATCTAAGCCTGCTGCTGGTTCATCAATAATCAAAATTTTCTTTGTCTCTTTCTGACGCGCAAGATGTTCACACAATTTCAAACGGCGGATCTCACCACCTGATAATGTTTGAGTTTTGCGAGAAAGTGTTAAATGTCCCAAGCCTAACTCATTAACTGTTGTGAGTATTTGTACAAAGCTTCCCAGTGATTTGGGTAACAAAGATAAAAGTTCGCTGATCTCAGTCTGATAAAAATCTAAAATAGACAATCCATCTACTTTTTGATAAATTGCTAAATTTTGCTCATTAAACAAATGTCCATTACACTGATGGCAGTTTAGATATAGATCCTTATCAAATCCTCTTTCATATTTAATAACCCCAATACCGTGACAAATTTTACAACCTGCATTTTTATGCAAGAGAAATTCATCTTCATGTAAACCAGTCTGCTTAGCAAAGTATTCAGCGATGATTTTATTAACCTTCAAGGTAGAAGCTAATACTGAACGTGCAGAGAACTGGCTATTTTTTTGTGTAATATAAATTGCTTTTTGATTAATTTCAATCCATTTTGCTAAGCTAGATTTACCACTTCCCGATACACCCGTAAACACAGTAATAGATTTCTTAGGAATATTTACTGCTTGATTATGTAAATTATGCTTATTTATCCCAGTAAATTTGAAAAAATCCCTAGTTTTTCTATGTTTAATAGAATTATTAGAAGCACAAATATTCTCTTTTTCACAAAGATAACCACCTTGGCTACCTGCGAATCTCCCAATATGAATCTGATAATCCGCTTTTTCAATAAAATAACAATTATGCTCAACTAACACCACAGTATTTTTTTCAGTAAGCTGTTTCAGTTTACACCAAATAATTGGGTATGCCTCATCACTTAATTGAGATGAAATTTCATCAATCACAATTAGTACCCCTGAAATCTCTGAATTTAAAATACGGCTAAATTTTAATTTTTGCAATTCACCACCAGATAAAGATGGAATAGCACGAGATAGATTCAAATAACCTAATCCCATTTCACAAATACTATCTAATACGCGGTGCAAATGAGAGAACTCGGCTTGATGTTTCAACTTATTTTCTAACTCACTAATAGGTAAGCGTAAAAAATCGATAAAATCAATATTTGCTACTTTTTGATCCTTATAAACTGTTCGATCTACCCTGCTTCCTAAGCAATAAGGACAAACCCTCATCTCTACACAATCAGCCATCGTATTTGAACTCAATTTAGATTCCGCACAGAGCATTACACCTTGATAATATATCTTTCTTTGCTTATATTTACCATTATGCTTAAAACGCACAACTAATTTTTCTTTACTTGTAGCATAAAGCAACTTATTTTTTTCATCCTCTGAAAGCAGATAATATGGTTTATTTATTGAGATAAATTCAGCTTCGCAATAGGCAATCATTAATTTGTAATATAACTCTGATAGATATCCTTTTTGCCATATTTTAAATGGATTTTCTTCAAGTGTTTTCTGCTCATCAATTAAATTAGTATCTATAACTTCAGCTGTTTCACCTAAACCGTTACAATATTTGCATTCATTTTGTGGTTTATTGAGTTTAAGTAACGTATATGGAAATAGATTATCTTTCTTAACTGCAGAAATGATCTGTGCCATATTTAAAAATGAATAAAGTGTAGAACGTGGATTATTATTTTTATTGGTTTGATTAATCGCAATACTGGGAATAATGCCACTATATCCATCAAGCTGATAATCTTCGTTATCACTAAAACCATTTTCCATTGCTTCAAATTCATCAGCACAAAGTTTATGTAGTGTAGAAAAAGCTAATGAACTTTTCCCTGCTCCAGAACGCCCATAAATTACTGTAATTTTCTTTTTAGGAATCGATACAGAAATGTTTTTCAGATTATGAGTTCGTACCTGATAAAGTTCAATATTATTATTCATTACCACACCATTTACACTTTTTTGAACGGTTTACTTGCATAACAGAAAATTTATGCGAAGCTGAGTTAAATTCTATTCTCTTATTAGCTTGTTGTAGTTTATCTAATCTACCAATTAACAACTTAAATGCATCTAATACAGCTAAATTCGATGCTATACCTGATAATGGTGCAAATGAACCTAATTTTCTATTTTCTCTGTGTAGTTTTTTCACATTCCGTAAACTAGTATCATTTAACTCTTTCAAAAATAGATTAAAGCATTCGAAACAAGCTGTTTGAAATGGAATAATTGTTTGACCAATTAATGTTAAATGTAAATTATAACCACCTCCAATAATATGAGGAATACGCTTCTCCATCGCATACTCCGCCACAATACGGCTGGTTTTATCTACATTTGGTTCATCTGCACAATTAATAATTAGATCTAAATGTGCAGGCATTTCATATTTTTTAAAAAAGTCTTCAGTTAGAAAATCGTCAATAATCTCAATATGACAATCAGGATTTATAGCTAAAATTTCTTGCTGTAAAACTTTAGATTTTAGCTTACCTATTTGTTCTTCAAAATAATACTGTCGGTGTAAATTACTCTCATCAACACAATCTTTATCTACAAAAATCAAGTTAGAAACACCAAATTGTACTAATTGCATTGCAATAAAGCTTCCTACTGCACCTAAACCAATGATCAGTACAGTTTTATTAGCCAAATCTTTTACTTTAGCCATTACTTCACTTGTTGAATGACAATAGTCCTCCAGCAAATTTAACAAACGAATTTTATTTGTAACAAAATCTAATGGATATGGTACATCTTGATGAATTAAAATATGTTCTTTATGTAAATATTCTAATAATTTTTCTAATTGAGCTATATTGCTAATTTGATACTTTTCACAAACCTGTTGTATGCTTGTATTACCATCAAAACATTGTAACAATGTTACAATTTGAGGGTTATTCATTTTCAATATGATACTTTCTCGCGTATTTGATTTAAAAAAATCAATGTATTGTTCCATAGTAACAATACCTATTGAACGACGTAAACGCAAATTATCCATTACACAATCCACAAAAATTAGTTTGCTTAACCATTTCAAATACCGTCATTTCACCCTTATCAATTAAATACTCATATCGCTCTGTTTTATAATCAAAATTATCATCGCCAACCAAGAACTGAATAATTCTCAGACAACTCAAATTAGCAGAAAAAAGTGACATAGCTGACAATCCACCTGCTCCACCAATATCCCAAAGCTGTTCTTGACTTATTGAAATATTATTTATTTCTTTTATTAATATCTCAGGTTTTTCTACTTTAGTATAAGTAGGTTTCCAATTGGTTAACGCTTTTTGGAAGGTTTGCTGACAACAATCAATACAAGGGGTATATGGTGAAAAAACCAGTTCTCCCGAACTCATTAGATGTGCATCAAATCCCCCCATTACATACATTGGAATATTTTTCTTTTGTAAAAAACGTCCAATTTTTAAAGAAGTATGTCCAATATAGGGTTCATCACAACCATTAATCACTAAATCAACATCATCTGTGATCCAATTATTCAAATCAGTTTGTGGCAATAACTTTTCATGAAAAATTTTTGTTTGAATTTTGTAATTTATACGTTTTAAATAATCAGCTAATATATCTGTTTTATAATTACCAATCTGATTCAAACGACAAAATAAATGACGAAGGAGATCTGATTGACGAACTTTTCTATCATCAATAAGCGTAAATTTTTCTACTCCTGCTCGAGCTAAAATTTCTGCCATAGCACCAGTAACGGCCCCACAACCGATGATCACAATATGCTTATTCTGCAATTTTTGCTGTGATTCATTCCCGCTCTGATTCAATACCATATCATCAAAATAAGCAATTTGGCGGGAATAACGAGAATTTTCAATTGCATTATTATCTATTTCACAAATAAGGTGCTTAGATCGTAAAAAATCTAATAGTTTAACTGCTTGTCCAATATCAAAATGCCCTAAAGTATTTAGAATTTCTAATGTCGTTTGTTTTCCATTCAAGCAAGCTAAAAACATAGCCACATCACGATGAGTTGTGATTTCTAAACGTTCTCGCGTAGTCATTCTACTAAAAGTAACTATAACTTTATCATTTTCCAATTCCGAAATATAAACATCTAGAGTATCTTGTAATTTAAATTTTTTATTTAGCATAATAATTTTAGCAAAAAGCCCTGTTTAAAACAGGGCACATAAAGTTGTTTAGTATTGCAATACACCTGCATTAACTTCAAGGTACATATCCCAAGCATCTGTTGATGATGCTTCATTATTGATTCTCGTACATACTCTCGTACAACAATCACTACGCTGTCCAGAACAGCCGTCGGAATATTTTGCCATCGTTGTTGATTGCTGGTTTACTACTTCAAAAGAAAGATCTAAATTCATTTTCTTATCCTTAATGATAAAATTGAAACATCACCTATGTATAATTTCTAATAAACCATACTATTCTAATAATACCATAGAAAATAAAAGAGATGTCAATTTCATAGATACATATTAACAAGAAAAAACTTAATGCTCAGAACGGTTGTTTCTATATAAGGAAAGAATGAAAAAATAAAACTCTAATTATTTCAACTTGTTGCAATCAAATATTGATGACTTTCTTAAAAATACGTAAAAATAACCCCAATAACAGAGTAATTATATCATTATATTTTACAATATTAACGTAAATTTTTACACATTGCTTTCAAGAGCCAACCATTTATGTTCTCTGTTTTACTTTTTGAAAATAAAACAGAGGACTTCTATATTTTGGTGTAAATAATTCTCTTGAATAAATTTCTGTTCTATAGCTATGCTCTATTTTTGAGTTTCAAATGTAGTATGGAGCTATCAAAATTGACAACTCCATAAATAATATTCTTATTCTTTGTTTAATCTAACAAGAAAATGCTTAAATTGTTCTTCGTTGTTATCCAACTTTCCGAAAAATAACTCATCAATTTGCTCAATTAACGGAACAGCTGTTTGTAATATTTCTTCTCCTTTTGAGACCTTTGCAAAATTCCCCAAAATCCCCTAAATGTCTTGGTGGGAATTTAGGGGATTTTGGGGATTTTGGGGAATTTTGCAAAGGTCTCATTTTAAGATAAACAGGTCGGTGTTTGTCGGGCATCAATGCCCGACCTGCAACTGTTTTCAGACGACATCAACACCTATTCAAACGCCAAATCCCCCACCAGTTCCGCCAGCGTGTTCAGCCGCTGTTCCGATTTTTCTACAAACGGGTTTGCCGTATCCCACGCATAGCCCGCGAGAATGGCGGAAATCATGCGGCTGATTTCGGGCGCGCGGTTGGGTGCGTACACCACGTTTTGGAAACGGTTGTCGTACCAGCCGTCCACATAGGTGCGAAAAGCGTTTACGCCCACCATCAGCGGCTCGGCGAACTCGCGCTGCCAGTCTGCCGCTTCGCCTTTGAGCTGGCGGGCAAGCAGGTCAGCGGCGAGTTTGGCGGAATGCAGCGCGATGGTTACGCCCGATGAGAACACGGGGTCAATAAACTCGGCGGCGTTGCCTAACAGCGCGAAATGTTTGCCGTGCAGGGCTTTAACATTGGCGGAATAGCCTTGGATGCTGCGGTAGGGGAAGCCGTTTTCCCATTCGGAATGTTTAAAAAATTCAACCAGATTGGGGCATTCTGCCACTATTTGTTTCAACACGGCTTCGGAATCGCCCGCCAGTTTGTCGGGTGTGCCGACCACGCCGAGCGAGCAGGTATTGTCGCCGAAAGGGATTGTCCAAAACCATACGTCGCGGTGCTGCGGGTGGGTGGTAATCAGGATTTTGTTGCGGTCAAAATCGGCTTCGGCGGCGATGTTGTCGGTGATGCGCGTGAAATGCGCCATGTGAACGCTGCGCCGTTTTTAAACTGAAAGCCTTTCTCGGCGCGCACGGCATCGGCAAAACCGGCTTCTTCCAGCATTTCCATGCAGTGCGGCAGCAGGCTCTCGCCAATCACAAAGCGCGGAAAATGCTGTTTTTCCAGCGCGCATACTTTGAAGCCCTGTTTGTTAAGCAGGGCGGAGGCAACCGAGCCTGACGGGCCTACGCCGATGACGGCAACGTCAAATTGGGTGTAGGACTTTCGCAGATAAATGGTTTGGCATAAAGGCGTAATTATAGAATTTTACATGGCAGCCTGAAAATGGGGGAATGGAGTTTGAGGCTGCTTTTTGTTGAGTGGGTTGGGCAATTGATGCACGGATAATGCCCGATTTGCTTTACTTCAATAAAAAAAGCAGTCTGAAAGGCCGTCTGAAAACTTTTCAGACGACCTTTTACCTTACTTCGTAGCAATGTTCACTTCCGCCGACATCCCCGGCGCGAGGCGTTCCAAATCCTGTTGCCCTGCGTCAAATACGATTTTTACGGCGATGCGTTGGGCGATTTTGACGAAGTTGCCCGTGCCGCTGTCGGCTTTAATCAGGCTGAATTCGGAAGCGGTGGCGGGCGAGATTTCGGCGACTTTGCCGCTGAACGCCTTGCCGCCGAGTGCGTCGATACTCACGCTGGCACTCTGCCCGATTTTCACGTTGGCCATATCGGTTTCTTTGATGTTGGCGATGATCCAGCGTTCGGGCGGCACGACGGACATCAGCTGCGTGCCCGCGCTCACAAGCTGCCCTTGTTTTACGCTGACTTCGCCGAGTTTGCCGCTGGCGGGCGCGTAAATCACAGTATGCCCCAAATCCTGTTTTGCCAAGTCCAGCAGGGCTTGCGCGTTGGCGATGCCCGCCTGTGCGCCCTCGCGCCCTACGCCCGTGTTGATGATGTTCTGCTGCGCCACGGCGTATTGCTCCTGCGCCTGTTTCAGGCCCGCTTCGGCTTGTTTAACGGCGGTTTGCGCGGCATCGCGGCTGCTTTGCGACACGGCATCGGCACTCACCGCCTGTATGCGCTGCCATTCGCGGCGGGCGCGGTCAAGCTGGGCGCGGGCGTTGTCAATCGCGGCTTGGTTGGCTTTGGAGACGGCGAGGGCGGAGGCTTTGTCCTGCGCGGTTTTGTTCAACGCCGCCTGCTGCCCCGCCAGCCCAGCTTCGGCTTGGGCGACTTTGGCGCGGTAGGGCGCGGGGTCGATTTCCACTAGCGGCTGCCCTGCTTTTACGTTGTCAAAATCGCGCACCAGCCACTTTCTGCACATAGCCGCCCACGCGCGGGCTGACGGCGGTTACGCTGCCGCGCACATAGGCGTTGTTGGTGTAAACCTCGCCCATGCCGAAGGGCGGCAGGCGGAAGGCATACAGGGCAAGCACCACGCCGATTGCGCTGGCGGCGAGTATGCCGATGCTGCCGAAACGGTGTTTTTCAGGCTGCCATTGGGCGGGCTCTTGCGGCTCGGACGGGGTTTCAGACGACGTTTCAGGCTGCATCTCGGGCTGCGGCACGGCGGTTTTTTGGGATTTGGTGTCGGGTTGTTCGGGGGTGTCGGGTTGGGACATTTTTTTCTTTCCGTTGATTTGGGGGTTGATTCGGTTAATGGGTTGGTGCGGTGGTTTTCAGGCTGCCTTTAATGCCGTCTGACACACTATTTCCCCAACGCCGCAAACACTTTCGCCTTCTCCGCCGCCAGAATATCAATCTTGTAATAACGGCGGTACAGCCACAGGGCGACGGCGACGAGGGTCGATACCGCCGCCATCGCCGCCAGCAGCGCGAACAGGTCGCTGTATGCCGCCACCGACACTTCTTTGCCCGCCTGCGCGGTGATTTGCGAGACGGCGCGGCCTTGCAGCAGCACCGGGTCGGAGAGGGTGGCGGAGAGGGCGGCGGCGTTGCGCTGGATGTCGGCGGCGAGCGCGGGGTTGGAGAGGGTCAGGTTTTGCGCGATGGCGGCGAGGTGGTCGCGGGTGCGGTAAGTTAAAAACGCGCTGAATGCCGCCGCACCTGCTAGCCCGCCGAGGGTTTGCGACAGGCCGAACACGGCGGAGAAGCTCATTATGTGGTCGGGGCTTTTCGCCAGCGCGCGCAGTACGCCTTCAAGCATCATCGGCCCCATAAACAGCAGCGAGGCAAAGGCAACGATAAACTGGCTGAAATAAAGTTGCGCGGGGCGGGTCTGCATGCCCACGCCGATTTCCAGCCACGCACCGATGGCGAAACAGGCGAGCGCAACCATCACGGGGCGGCGGATGTCGTTGATATCCAGCAAAATCAGGCTGCCGACCACACCCGCCAGCATTCCGCCCGCAACAATCAGGTAAAACGTGCTCATCTGCGCGCTGCCCACGCCCACCGCGCCCATCAGCCCCGCCGCGCCGACGGTCTGCTCCGAGGTCAAGAGCCGCGCCATCGTGCCCATCACGGCGAAGATGAGGATTTGCGGCACGGTCATCCAGTGCCAGTCCAGCATCGGCTTGTGCCGCGTCGATTCGATGTACAACGCCAGCCCCGTCAGCCCCACTCCGCCCGCGAGCAGCCAGCCGAGCCACTGCGTCGTCCACCACACCGTGCGCCCCTGCACGAGAAAGGCGCACAACAGCGCGATGCCGGAGGCGAACAGGGTAAAGCTGAGCGCGTCGGTCAGCGTGAACGATTTGCGCACGGTGATGCCGGGCGGCAGCGGCAGGGCGAACAGGCAGGCGGTGCAGGCGAGCGCGAGGGTAGCCTGAAAGGCGAACACGCCGTTGAGGTTGCCGTCGCCATACAGCAGCGGTACGAGGCTCTGCGCCAGCGGCGTGCCGACCTGCATCAGACCCAGCCCGAACACCAGCCCGACCAGCTTTTTCGTGCCGGTAAAGCCCTGCATCATGTAGTAAATCGACAGCACCAGCAGGCCACTGGCGGCGATGGCGGCGGCAACACACGCGATGAGTTGCACTTCGTAATGGTGATAAACCAGTTGCAGTAGGCTGGCGGCAAGCTGGGCGAACAGGGTGATGCGGACGAAGCGTTGCAGGCCATACGCCTTGCGGACTTTGAAAAAGAGGACGCTCATGCAGGCGTAAGCCATGAAATACGCCGCCTGAATCCAGCCGCCCTGCTGCAAATCGAGCGACAAATCGCCGCGCAGCTGCGGCAGCGAGGCGGTGAGCAGCCCGTTTTGGAAGCCCGACGACAGCGCGAGTAATAAACCGATGGCAAGATACGCGAGTCGCCGCTTTTTCGGATGCTCGGGCAAGGCGGGCGAACCCGGCATAAAGGGCATTTCATGCGGCTTGAAGGTGTAGCCGCCGGATTGCAGGGGCATGGGGAGTCCTTATGGGTAGGTCGGGTAGGGATGCCCGACTAGCTTGCTGGTTTTCAGGTAGCCTTTGCGTTTCAGGCTGCCTCAAACTTTCGTCATTCCCGCGCAGGCGGGAATCTTGTTCGGGTTTCGGCGGCAGTGGTTTTTGCTGCCTTTTGATGCGGCTCAACCAAGATTCCCGCCTGCGCGGGAATGACAGCAAAATTTTGTTTCAGAAGACATTTAGGATTTTAGCTTCGCAGAAACTCGCGTTGCTCGTTTTCAGGCTGCCTTATTTGTCCGCCGCAAAACCTCCGCCAAAGGCGGTATTTAACGCCAGCCACGCGGTAAACAGCTTCGCCTGTGCCTGCGCCAGTTGCGCTTCGTTTTGCAGGGTTTCGTCCTGCGCGGCGAGCCAGTCAAGCTTGTTGTCCAACCCCGCGCGGTAGCGGCTTTGCGCGGCGGCGGCGTTTTTGCGGGCCAGCGCGGTCATCTCGGTTTGGTCGCGCACGGCTGCGGCAGCGGTTTCGTATTGCGTCAGCGCATCTGCCGCCTCGCGCAGGGCGGTGTAAACGTTTTTGTTGTAACGCGCCGCCTGCTCGTCAAACTCGGCTTCCTTGCGCGACAGGTTCGCCCGCAATGCGCCAGAGGTGAAAATCGGCAGGCTCACGCTGGGCAGCAGTCCGGCGAGAAATGACGACGAATGCGGCAGGTTGCCGATTTCCACATTGGACAAGCCGGCCAGCGCCTTGATGGTAATGTTCGGATAAAACTCGGTTTTCGCGCTGGCAACCAGATGGCGGCGGGCGGTCAGTGCCTCGCGCTGCGCCGCCAAATCGGGGCGTTTGCCGAGCAAATCGGCGGTGAGCTGCGACACGGGCGGTGCGGGGGTGGTGGTAGCGGGATTGGGCGTGAAAGTGTCCAACGCCTGCGCCGGTTGTCCTGTCAGCGCGGCAAGCGCGTGGCGCACTTGGGCAATATTGCCGTCCAAATCTGACAAGGCAGCCTGAAAACGGCTGTTGCCCTGTTGCACGGCATAGAGTTTGCTCGGTGCAAGTTGTCCTGCGCGAATCAGCTCGCGCACCACCTGCTCGCGTTCGCGATTCAACTGCGCCCGCTGCGCCACGCGCTGCCGCGTTTCCAGCAGCAACTGCCATTGGCGGTAATACGTCGCCACGCCCTGCGCCAGCAGTAGCCGCGTCTGCGCGATTTCGTATTCCACGGCGCGTTGCTGCCCCAGCGCAGCTTCCAGCTGGTGCTTGTATTTGCCGAACACATCGGGCGACCATTGCCCTTGCAGTTGCAGCGATTCATAGGTGATATTGGTGCCGTGGTCGCCCAGCAGCCGCTTTTCCAAATCGCTGATGAGTTCGGGCTTCTCGCGCTCGTTTACGCCGTCGCGGTGCAGCAGTGCGCCGCTCAGCCCCAATCCAATCTTCACGCCGCGCTGCGAATCCGCCAAATCCGCCCCCGCCTGCGCCTGCCGCAAGCGCGCCTGTGCCGCCGCCAAATCGGGCGAACGCGCGAGGGCGGTGTCAATCAGGCCGTCGAGCTTGGCATCGTTGAGCGCACGCCACCATTGCGGCGCAATCGGCGGCTGCGAGCTGGCGGGCAGACCGAGCGTTTCGGCGGTTTCCACGGCGGCGGGGGTGTGCTTGGGATGAGTGGCGCAGCCCGAAAACAGCGCGGCACAGAGGAAAAATAAAGGGAAGCGTTTGAACATTTTGAAATATATATAAACAGGAATCGGGATGATTATAACGAAAAACGTATCGGGCGGGGTTGGAAAACTTCAACGCAAAAGGCAGAGACCTTTGCAAAATTTCTTTTCCTCCAACAACCGAAACCCAAAAACAGGTTTTCGGCTGTTTTCTCACCCAATCACTCCTAATTTTACCCAAATACCCCCTTAATCCTCCCCAGATACCTGATAATCAGGCATCCGGGCCGCCTTTTAGGCGGCAACAGGCGCACTTAGCCTGTTGGCCGCTTTCAACAGGTTTAAACACATCGCCTTCAGATGGCTTTGCGCACTCACTTTGAGCAGACCAAAATAGACTGCCCGGGCGTAGCAGAATTTACGGTGCAGCGTACCGAAGCTCTGTTCGACCACATAACGGGTTTTCGATAAATACCGGTTACGCTTCGTTTGATTTTCCGTCAGCGGACGGTTGCGGTGGGCTTTGCGCATAATGCCGTCCAACAACCGATGCTCTTTCAGATGTTGCCGGTTTTCCTTACTGTCGTAGCCTTTGTCGGCATAGACGGTCGTGCCTTCCAACAAAGGGGACAGAGGTTGCACTCATGGGTATTGGCAGGGGTGATGTGCAATTTTTCAATATAGCCTTCCTCATCGGTACGGGTATGTTGTTTATACCCGAGTTTGTAGAGGCCGTTTTTCTTTATCCAACGGGCATCGCTGTCTTTACTCGGTGTGGTTTGGCCGCTGACTTGTCCTTCCTCATCGACTTCTATGGCCTGACGCTGTTTGCTGCCGGCGGTCTGAATAATGGTGGCGTCAATGACGGCGGCGGATGCCTTCTCTACTTTTAAGCCTTTTTCGGTCAGTTGGCGGTTAATCAGTTCCAGCAGTTCGGACAGGGTGTCGTCTTGCGCCAGCCGGTTGTGGTAGCGGCATAAGGTGCTGTAATCGGGGATGCTCAGTTCGTCAAAACGGCAAAACAGGTTAAAATCGATGCGGGTGATGAGGCTGTGTTCGAGTTCGGGATCGGAGAGACTGTGCCATTGTCCGAGCAGGACGGCTTTGAACATGGACAACAGGGGATAGGCGGGACGGCCGCGGTGGTCTCGGAGGTAACGGGTTTTTTGACGATTCAGGTATTGTTCGATCGGTTGCCAATCAATCACCTGATCCAACTTCAATAGTGGGAAGCGGTCGATGTGTTTGGCAATCATGGCTTGTGCGGTTTGCCGGAAGAAGGTGCTCATGGGAAATACCCTAAATGTCTTGATGGGAATTTAGGGGATTTTGGGGAATTTTGCAAAGGTCTCTGACCGTCAGCGGCTCGGTACAAATGTAGGATTTTCTTTTAAATCATTTTAAAGGCCGTCTGAAGTCTATTTTTCAGACGGCCTTTTATTATTTCGTCATTAGAACGGAATATCGTCGTCGATATCTTCAACCGGAGCGGTCGGTTGTGCCGGTGCAGGACGACGGGCCGGGGCTGCCGGGGGTTCTTGCGCCGGGGCAGATTGGTATTGCTGTTGAGGCGCTTGTTGGTAACTGCTTTGGCTTGAATGACCGCCTTGGTTGTAGCCGTCATCGTATGGTGCGCCGCCGCTGTTGTCGTTGCGGCTGCCGAGCATTTTCATCTCATTGGCGATGATGTCGTAAGCGGTGCGTTCGATGCCGTCTTTGCCTTGGTATTTACGGCTTTGGATACGGCCTTCCAGGTACACTTGGCTGCCTTTACGCAGGTATTGGCCGGCGATTTCTGCGAGTTTGCGGTACATGGTGATGTTGTGCCATTCGGTACGTTCTACGCGTTGGCCGTTGCGGTCGTTCCAAGTTTCGCTGGTGGCAACGCTGAAGTTACAGACGGCCTCGCCGTTGGGCATATAGCGGACTTCCGGGTCGCGGCCGAGACGGCCGATGAGGATAACTTTATTCAATGACATTTTACACTCCTGTGATGATTTTTTCGGCGGCCTCTTGGTCGAATCCTTTTTGCAAGGCCTTGATATAAATGGTTTGTTTGTCTGCGCTGAAGCTGATGCTTTCGACGCCTTCAATTTCGGTCAGTTTTTGGTAGAGCAAATCCGGATTTTGCTGCCATTCGGCGTTAAGCGGATAGCTGAGGTTTTTGACGGGTTTCGGTGCCGGTAAGATGAGTGCCAATACCAGCCACAGCAACATCAATACGCTACAAAAGGTAAAAACGCCTGAAAACCCATATTTTTGGAACAATAAGCCGCCGGTCGCGCCGCCGACAAACAAGCCGACCGACTGTAATGTGTTATACACGCCCATCGCCGTTCCTTTCAAATCGGACGGGGCGATTTTCGATACCATAGACGGCAGGCTGGCTTCCAATACATTGAAACCAATAAAATAAACAATCAAATAGGCGGTAATCAACCATATCGAGTGCATGCCAAACAGCAAACCGATTTGCGCCGTCGCGATGCAAACGATACCGAGGATAAACACTTGCTTGAGCTTGTTGCGCGTTTCACCGACGATAATCAGTGGCACCATAATAATCAGGCCGGTAATGGTTGACGGCAGATAGACTTGCCAGTGATGGATTTTTTCCAAACCCAACTGCGTCATGGCAAACGGCAATGCGGTAAATAAAGCCATTTGCGCCGCATGCAAGGCAAAAATACCGAAGTCGAGATTGAGCAGTTGGCGGTTTTTCAATACCTCGCCCATACGCGAAGGCTGCGCCTGCGTGTCTTCGTGCAGTTTTGACACTTCCGGATCAGGCGTCATCCAAGCAACCACGCCGATACTGATTACCGTCAGAATACCGGTCAGCGCAAACAGGCCGGATACGCCGATAAAGCTGGCAATCATCGGCGCGAGCACCAGGCTGACGGAGAAGGTCAAGCCGATACTCAGGCCGATCATCGCCATCGCACGCGTCCGCACTTCGTTACGGGTCAAATCCGCCAGCAAAGCCGTTACCGCCGCGCTGACTGCGCCCGCGCCTTGAATGGCACGCGCGGCAACCAACATCTGCAGGCTGTCAGCAACTGCGGCCAAAAAACTACCCGCCGCAAACACAATCAAGCCGGCATAAATCACTTTTTTACGACCAAACTTATCGGAAGCCATACCCAAAGGCAGCTGCAGCAAAGCCTGTGTCAGCCCGTAAATACCCATCGCCATACCGACCAGCACTTTATTGTTTTCCGCACCGGGCAACGAAGCGGCATACATCGCCAAAACAGGCAGCACCAAAAACATCCCCAGCATACGCAGTGCGTAAACGCCGGAGAGTGTGGTACTGGCACGCCATTCGTGCGGAAACATTTGAATGCGGTTATCTCTTGCCATAAATAATGTTTCAGACGGCCTTAAATTTGCGAAAGGCCGTCTGAAAGTGTGAATTAACAGATTTTCTGATTATACAGGATTCAAAGGAATTGCATGGGGCAAATCGCAAGCCGCTCAACCCCACTGCCATCTATTCCGCCACGCGCCCAATACGGCATTCGGATATTTGTTGCTGCCCAAGCTGCCGTTAAACCTTGCCAAAGCGCGGACAATATTGCCTTTTTCGATATTGTTGTAATGGCGCAGAATGGTGCAGCCATAGCGCAGATTGGTGCGGATATCGAAAAGGTTGTGCGACGGATTACCGATATAGTTTTTCCAAAACGGCATCACCTGCATCAAACCGCGCGCACCCACGCCGCTGATGGCATATTGGCGAAACGCGCTTTCCACTTCAATCAAACCCAAAATCACTTGAGTATTGAGTCCGGCGCGGCTGCTTTCGTATTGGATATTGATCAGCAGGCGGTGGCGCTCGCCTTCATCGGGAATAAAGCGTGCCAATCGGGAAGACATCGCCGCCAACCAACGCTCCCCTTCCCTTGCATCGGTAAACACCAGCCGAGCAGGACTGGCACTATTGATCGAACTGCGCATCACGGAAGCCACATCATCGGCCAGCGTTTCTTCACGTTGCGCCCCCGCCCATGCGGTCGCAGGCGTCAAAAGCATGGCTCCGCCGACTTGCAACAGACGGCGGCGCGATAAAAATAAGGAATCTTGGTTTTCCGATTTCATGTATTTTCTCTTTTTAGGCCGTCTGAAAAGTTCAGACGGCCTTTGATATATTTGCTTAAAATCAGCATTATAAAATACATCTATGAGCAGAATCAAAGAGCTGTATTCCTTTTATTGTCAAGTGATACCGCCTCAAGTAACATTTAGGTTTTTCTAATCAAGCGGTATTTTTTATGACCACCACTCCCGCCAACGTTTTAGCCTCCGTCGATTTGGGTTCCAACAGTTTCCGCCTGCAAATTTGTGAAAACAACAACGGCCAGCTGAAAGTCATCGACTCCTTCAAACAAATGGTACGCTTTGCTGCCGGCTTGGACGAACAAAAAAACCTGAGCGAAGCCTCTCAAGAACAAGCCTTGGAATGTTTGGCAAAATTTGGCGAACGCCTGCGCGGATTCCAACCTGAAAACGTGCGCGTGGTGGCCACCAATACTTTCCGCGTCGCCAAAAACATCGCCCAATTCCTGCCCCGTGCCGAAGCGGCGCTGGGTTTCCCCATCGAAGTCATTGCCGGCCGCGAAGAAGCGCGTCTGATTTACACCGGCGTAGTGCATACCCTGCCGCCCAAAGGCGACAAAATGCTGGTTATCGACATCGGCGGCGGTTCGACCGAATTTGTCATCGGCTCGGATTTGCAACCGCTGACCACAGAAAGCCTGCCTTTGGGCTGCGTAACGTACAGCATGCGCTTCTTCCAAAACAAAGTGACCGCCAAAGATTTCCAAGCCGCCGTTTCCGCTGCGCGTATCGAAATCCAACGCATCAGCAAACTGATGAAGCGCACCGGTTGGGATTTCGCCATCGGCACGTCCGGTTCGGCCAAATCCATACGCGACGTTTTGGCGGCCGAATTGCCGCAGGAAGCCGACATTACCGCCCAAGGCATGCGTTATCTTGCCGATAGGATTATCGAAGCCGGTTCGGTTAAAAAAGCCAAATTTGAAAACCTCAAACCCGAACGCGTCGAAGTTTTTGCGGGCGGATTGGCCGTGATGATGGCCGCTTTCGACGAACTCTCGCTGACTAAAATGACCGTTACCGAAGCCGCCCTCCGCGACGGCGTGTTCTACGACTTAATCGGCCGCAGCCTCAATGTCGATATGCGCGAGCAGACAACGGCAGAGTTCCAAAAACGCTACCACGTCAGCCTCAACCAAGCCAAACGTGTTGCCGATACCGCGCAAGCCTTCATGAATAGCCTGTGCCACGTCAAAAACGTAACCGTTCAAGAGCTTGCCCTGTGGAACCAATACCTCAGCCGCGCAGGCCGTCTGCATGAAATCGGTTTGGATATTGCCCATACCGGTTATCACAAACACTCCGCCTACATTCTCGAAAACGCCGATATGCCGGGCTTCTCACGCAAAGAGCAAACCATTTTGGCGCAACTGGTTATCGGCCATCGCGGCGACCTCAAGAAAATGGCGGACATTATCGGCGACAACGAAATCATGTGGTGTGCCGTATTGTCCCTGCGTCTGGCCGCCCTCTTCTGCCGCTCGCGCCTGCCGCTCGATTTACCGCCGCAAACCCAGCTTCGCATTGATGAAAGCAACCACAGCTTCATCTTGCGCATCAATGCCCAATGGCTGGAACAACACCCCCTCATCGCCGATGCGCTGGACTACGAAAGCGCGCAATGGCAAAAAATCGATATGCCTTTCTCGGTTCAAGCACAATAAACCGCGCTCCGTTATAATAGGCAGCTGTTCAAAATCCAAACCGCAGGCCGTCTGAAAACGACAGCCTGCCATACATCAAGGAAAACCATGAGAAAACCCCAACGCGGCTACGCCCGCCAAGACCGTGTCAAAGAACAAATCATGCGCGAACTGGCCGAACTCGTCCGCACCGGCCTGAAAGATCCGCGCGCAGGCTTCATCACCATCAACGAAGTCGAAGTTACCCGCGATTACAGCCACGCAACCGTGTTCTACACCGTCCTCGACGACAGCACGCGCGACATCACCGAAGAAGCTTTGGAACACGCCAAAGGCCATTTGCGCAGCGAATTGGCCAAACGCATCAAACTCTTCAAAACGCCCGAGCTGCACTTCAAATACGACGAATCACTCGAACGTGGCATGAGCATTTCCAGCCTGATCGACCAAGTGGCGGCGGAAAAACCGGTTGAAGACTGATACTGCTAGAATGAACAATCTGATTCCCGAACATTTAGCCGCCTATGCACATAGTGATAGCCTGCAAATTGAAGGCGAGCATCGTTGCTTTTCATTATCCTGCCGAGGTAGAAATACATTCTACATCCGTTACTATGGAGAGCCTTTTGATGGATTGATTACCGATACTGACGAGGCTCCGGTAAAAATTGTGGCGGTAGAAGCTGTAAGCGGCAATGAAATTGTATTGTTTGATGGAACGGAACATGGCTATAACGCTATGTTTTGCGACAAATATAGCCCAAATCAAAAGCAAAACAGAATGTTAACTGATTTGGATGAGTATACTTACCAAGTTCTGATTCATCTTTATTACAATATAGACTACGAAGATGAATATGAAGATTTCGTCAATTCTGAAGGACAAGTCCCCTTAATTGATGGCCGCATTATTAGTTTTGACTCATTAAAACGAAATGGCTTTGATGCAATCAGCATTGATATAATTGATGAAAAACACTCTGTTCGTGAATTATTGAATGAAGAATTAAGCTAACACACAGGCCGTCTGAATGCTTTCAGACGGCCTGAACATTACCCCCTACCCGATATGACAACCAAACCCACCAAACGCCCGGTCAACGGCGTTCTTCTTCTCGACAAACCCGAAGGACTTTCCAGCAACACCGCCCTGCAAAAAGCGCGGCGCTTGTTCCGTGCCGAAAAAGCCGGGCATACCGGCGTACTCGATCCTTTGGCCACAGGGCTTTTGCCTGTTTGTTTCGGCGAAGCGACCAAGTTTGCCCAATATCTGATTGATGCCGACAAAGCCTATACCGCCACGCTGAAACTGGGCGAAGCCAGCAGCACGGGCGATGCAGAAGGCGAAATCATCGCCACCGCACGCGCCGATATTTCATTGTCCGAATTTCAGACGGCCTGCCACGCCTTAACGGGCGATATCCGCCAAGTGCCGCCCATGTTTTCCGCCCTCAAGCACGAAGGCAAACCACTGTACGAATACGCACGCAAAGGCATCGTTATCGAACGCAAAGCGCGCGACATCACCATCTACTCCATTAATATCACTGAATTTGATACACCCAAAGCCGTGATAGACGTACGCTGCAGCAAGGGCACTTACATCCGCACCCTCAGCGAAGACATCGCCAAACACATCGGCACATTCGCCCACCTGACCGCCCTGCGCCGTACTGAAACCGCCGGCTTTACCATTGCCCAAAGCCACACGCTCGAAGCCTTGGCAGAATTGGACGAAGCCGAACGCGATGCCCTGCTGCTGCCTTGCGATGTTTTGGTGCAACATTTCCCCAAACTTGAGCTAAACGACTACGCCGTTACCATGCTCAAACACGGCCAGCGCCCCCAGTTCAGCGAAGACATTTCCGCCGAGCAGCCCATCCGTGTGTACAGCCGAGACGGCACATTTATCGGGTTGGTGGAATATCAAAAAGAAATAGGCCGTCTGAAAGCCTTGCGCCTGATGAATACCGCCGACCAATAACTTCCTGCAAAGAGAGCCGATCATGAAAGTCTATACCGCCGCCCAAATGCGCGAACGCGAACAAGCAGCCGTCGATAAAGGCACAAGCTTCGACCAACTGATGGAAAACGCCGGCAGCTCTGCCGCCCAAGACCTCATGCAGCGTCATCCTCAAGCCGGACGCGCCCTGATCGTTTGCGGCAAAGGCAACAACGGCGGCGACGGCCTAGTCATGGCAAGATATATGCAGGCGCAAGGTTGGCACATCGATATTCTGTTTTCACTCGGAGAAAACCTCTCCCCCTTGGCTCAAACCAATCGCGAACGCCTCAACGGTTTGCCCCATATTGAATTGATATCCGCACAAGAACTGGAAGGCCGTCTGAAAAAAGGTTACGACATCATTATCGAAGGCATATTCGGCACAGGCTTCAGCGACGCACTTCCAACCGAAATCGCCGCCCTCTGCCGCCAACTCAATCATTCAGACGGCCTGAAAGTCGCCCTCGATATTCCCACCGGCCTCAACTGCGACACCGCCGAAGCCGATCCTGACACATTCCGCGCAGACCTGACCTACACCTTTGCCGCCTACAAACCGGCACACCTAAGCGAGTCCGGCAAAACCTATTGTCAAGAAACCGTCTGTTTACCTATTGGCATTGATTGAATACCTATAAAAAATAACAGGGTGCAATTTTGCACCCTGTAACTTTTGCTTACTTCCAAATCTGCGCCAATTTAATCCCCAGTGCCGTCAAACCAAACGAACCGAAAACATGCAGACAGGTTGCCATCAAAGCCATGCCCCAGCGTTGCGCCTGCATCAAACCCACCATCTCCACTGAAAAACCTGAAAATGTGGTCAAGCTACCGAGAAATCCGGTAATCCAAAGCAAACGCCATTGCGGATCGGTTAAGAGTTCTGCCAATACGCCGATCAGCAGCGCGCCCAGCCAGTTTGCCGCCAATGTACCAATAGAAAAAGGCGTAGAAGACACCAGCACCAAGCCAAACAGCCAACGCAATACAGCCCCGACGGCAGCGCCGCAAACAATGGGAAAAATATAAGCAAACATAATACGTTAAGAATTCAATTCAAAAAACAGGCCATCCGGTCATGAGGCCGTCTGAAAACCACACAAAGATGCCTTCATATCTTATTGCCAAATCTTAGGCGCAGATTTCAAATACCTGCCGTCATCAAAAGTACAAATCCATTGCGGCTTAAGCGCGATAAAAATGGCTGTTGAAATACCGCTCAAAAATGCCTCTGCCCAAGCGATTAAGAAGAAAACAGGAAAAGCGGTTTTCCATAATACCGCCGTATCAAATACATCCGCCCAGTCCAACAAACCGACCAAAACCACGCCGGTAAACACCATGCCGACCGCCGCGGCCCAAAAACCATTCAGAAAAATAAAGATAAAGATATTGGCAGGCAAACGCGACACCCAATGGCGGAAACCCAAGTTCACCAACAAAGGTGGAAGCAATACGGACAAGGCGTTGATGGGGAACATATGCCAATCGCCCCAAAGCCACAAATACGGAAAAAACAGCAAAACGCTGACGCAGAAGGCAGCAGAGGTGCCCAGCATTAAAGCCGTCAGGTTTAAAGCAAGCAAATGATAGCTCATGCCGGCCAGTTGTCCGCTTTCCGGGGAGGCATTCAAACTCCAAGCCAGCGGCAACATCACGGCAGCCAACAAAAATGCGGAACGATGCTGCGATACCGACACCCATGCCTGCTTTGCACACAAAGCAAAAATCACCAGCAACACAGGCCATGCCGCCATCACGACACCAACGGGAAACCATCCGTTTTGAAAAATCATCTTCTCATCCGCAAAATGTTCAGACGGCCTATTATACGCGCCTCAAGCCATGGCTTTGACAATCCTGTCTGTCTTTGCCGTTAAAGCTTGTTTCGGCTGGTTTTGTTTACCCGAAAAAAGCGTTAGAATAACGGACTTTGCCGTTTAATTAAGGGGATGGACGCATGCTTTGGACAATATTGGCTTTAATTCTACTGGCCGCCATAGCCGGCTTGTTCTGGTGGCGCCAGAAACAAGAGCAAAAGTGGCGCCAAGAATTGGTACGACTCAGTGGCGATGAAGAAGAAATCAACGAAGAAGACAGCCCGGTCGGTTTTGCCAGCCAACTGGACAGCCTGAAACGTTTGTTCAGCATGAACAAGCGCACTGCCGACAACCATAAAATCGCCCGCATCCGCCTGCTTTCCGCGCTCGAACACAATAAAACGCAACGCGCCGAAACAGACAAAGAGCACGCAGCAGAGCCCGTTGCCGAAGAGCCGGAACACATCGCAACGACCGAAGAAGAAATCAAAGTGGCGCCTAAAACCCGCAAATCTGCCAAGTCGGAACGTATTCCCAAAATCACGCCGTTTGCACAAATGGAAACGCCCGAATACAGCCCGTCTTTGGTGCAAAACAGTAATTTTGAAGAAATCACATTAGAAGAAGCCACCCGTTCCCTGCATGAAGCGGCGGTTGAGGAATGGAACGAGCATTTGGCCGAAAAAAATGCGCCGATTTACAAAGACGAAGTCGAAACCCCATTGTTGCGCGCTTCATCCCTGCCGATGACCGGCATGGAAATCATCGACTACAACGATCCTGTTTTGCGCCGCACACGCGAACGTGCCTTGGCGCGCGCCAATAATGTCCGCGTGGCAGAAGCCAATGCGCCGCACATCGAAACCGTTCAGACGGCCTTAAGAACTGCCGAAAAAGAAGCCGTCCTCCCCTATACTTCCATGCAGGCATTCCCTTCTGAAATCCAAGCGGAAGATATTCACGACAACCTAGCCCGCCGTACCGCCGCTCGCCACAAACTGGCCGCAGCCGTCGCCCCATTGCGCGACTACTCTCCGCGCACCATCGAAAATGACGAAATTCTGGCCAACTTGGGACAAATCAGCCGTCCTGCCAGCCTACGCCGTCAAGTTCGCCATACCGAAGCGGCCGCCGAAAGATGGGCGCGTAAACAAGCTGCTACGGAAGCTGCTGCACCACAACCTGCCGCACCGGCAACGCCATCCCGTCCGAAACCGGCTGCGTCTGTTAAAAAATCCCCTTATATCTCCCGACCTGCCGCGCCAAACGCAACCGTAGTCGAGCCGCCTGCCGTACCGGTCGTCCCTATGGCGAAAACCGATATTCCCGAGCCGCCCGTTTTCCAAACCTCGATTGCGCCGATCGATATCCCCGAGCCGCCTGCTTTCGAACATAAAATCCAAGTGCCGATTTTTGATTCGCAAGTCAATGCGCATGTTAGCAATCAGCCTGAACGCAGTATCCGCGATTATTTAATCAGCGAATCTGCGGAAGAAGAAACAGAATTCGATGGTGAGCCGGAAGCGTCTGTACAAGCGGAAGCAGAAGCTATTCAAGCGGTTGAAACCATTGAACCTGTTGAATCTATTGAAACAATCGTAAGGCCGTCTGAATATACACAGACAGTCGTTGAAACACCTGTGCAAACCGTAGAACCAAGCGTTCAAGAGAGTATGCCAAGCGTAGTTCATCCGACTTCAACAACACTGACCGATGCGCTTCTACCGACCACTGCCCTGCTCCTGCCGCCGCAGTTTGACCCAAGCGCCTCGCAAACTGAAGAACAGTTGTTGGAAAACAGCATTACCATCGAAGAAAAACTGGCCGAGTTCAAAGTTAAAGTCAAAGTGATGGACTCCTATTCCGGCCCGGTCATTACGCGCTACGAGATTGAACCTGATGTCGGTGTGCGCGGCAGTGCCGTTTTGAACCTTGAAAAAGACTTGGCGCGCTCGCTTGGCGTGGCTTCCATCCGCGTGGTGGAAACCATCCCCGGCAAAACCTGCATGGGCTTGGAATTGCCTAATCCGAAACGCCAAATGATCCGCTTGAGCGAAATCTTCAATTCGCCTGCGTTTACCGAATCTAAATCCAAACTGACCCTCGCCCTCGGCCAAGACATCACCGGCCAGCCTGTTGTGACAGACTTGGCCAAAGCGCCGCATCTGCTGGTTGCCGGTACGACCGGTTCGGGTAAATCCGTAGGCGTGAACGCCATGATTCTGTCCATGCTCTTCAAAGCAACGCCTGAAGACGTGCGCATGATTATGATTGACCCGAAAATGCTGGAGCTGAGCATTTACGAAGGCATTCCGCACCTGCTCGCCCCTGTCGTAACCGATATGAAGCTGGCCGCAAACGCCCTGAACTGGTGCGTCAACGAAATGGAAAAACGCTACCGTCTGATGAGCTTTATGGGCGTGCGCAACCTTGCCGGTTTCAACCAAAAAATTGCCGAAGCCGCCGCTCGTGGCGAAAAAATCGGCAGCCCGTTCAGCCTCACGCCTGAAGACCCTGAGCCATTGGAAAAACTGCCGTTTATCGTGGTCATCGTAGATGAGTTTGCCGACCTGATGATGACCGCCGGTAAGAAAATTGAAGAGCTGATTGCCCGCCTCGCCCAAAAAGCCCGCGCAGCCGGCATCCATTTGATTCTTGCCACCCAACGCCCCAGCGTGGATGTCATCACCGGCCTGATTAAAGCCAATATTCCGACACGCATTGCCTTCCAAGTGTCCAGCAAAATCGACAGCCGCACGATTCTTGACCAAATGGGTGCGGAAAACCTGCTCGGCCAAGGCGATATGCTGTTCCAGCTACCCGGTACCAACTATCCGCAACGTGTACACGGCGCATTCGCCTCCGACAATGAAGTTCACCGCGTAGTGGAATACCTGAAACAATTTGGCGCACCCGACTATATCGACGATATTTTGAGCAACGGTTCCACCGAAGACTTTACCGGCACCAGCCGCAGCAACGACAGCGACCTCGACCCCATGTATGACGAAGCCGTTTCCGTTGTCTTGAAATCGCGTAAGGCCAGCATTTCCAATATCCAACGCCAACTGCGCATCGGCTACAACCGCGCCGCCCGCCTGATTGAACAAATGGAAGCCGACGGTATTGTTTCCCCGGCGGAAAACAACGGCAACCGCACCATCTTGGCGCAAAGCAGCGACCATCTGGATTAATTTATCCTTGCTTAAATCAAGGCCGTCTGAAAACTTTTCAGACGGCCTTTTTAAATCAGATATGGTTCAGAGATTCCAATCAAATTAATAATCTATAAATAATATTACCTACAAAACAAAATGTTTTTGCATTAACGGCATTTACTTTACAAAAAATAAGGTTCAATCAACCAAACTCAACCTACAAAATACATATCTCTACCCGTTTGTCACCATTTTCAGACGGCCTTTTGTCAAGAGCGGAAAAAACAGGTAAATCCGTTTTTCGATTAGAAACAATATTATTATGATTCATGCCTTCGGCAACACCCCCACCCTTTACGAGGAAAAACAAATGAAAAAATATTTTGCAGAATTTTTCGGCACTTTCTGGCTGGTATTCGGCGGCTGCGGCAGCGCAGTATTGGCAGCAGCCTACCCTGAACTCGGCATTGGCTTTGCCGGTGTCGCCTTGGCGTTCGGCTTGACCGTACTGACCATGGCTTACGCCGTCGGCCATATTTCAGGCGGCCACTTCAACCCTGCCGTTTCCGTCGGCCTCTTCATCGGCGGCCGTTTCAACGGTAAAGACCTGTTGCCTTACATCGTATCCCAAGTTATCGGTGCGATTGCCGCCGCTGGCGTTCTGTATCTGATCGCTTCCGGTAAAACCGGTTTTGATGCTGTTGCTTCCGGCTTTGCCAGCAATGGTTTCGGCGAACACTCTCCTAACGGTTACGACATGATGGCCGCGTTGCTGATCGAATTCGTCCTGACCGCATTCTTCCTGATCATCATCATGGGTTCTACCGACAAACTGGCTCCGGCCGGCTTCGCCCCTATCGCCATCGGCCTGGGTCTGACCCTGATTCACTTGATCAGCATTCCTGTGACCAATACTTCCGTCAACCCTGCACGCTCTACCGGCGTTGCCTTGTTCCAAGGCGGCTGGGCTGTTGAACAACTGTGGTTGTTCTGGTTGGCTCCTATTGCCGGCGCAGCAGTTGGCGCAGCTATTTACCGCTTCGTTTTGGCTAACGACGACAAATAATTTTGACGGAATGAGATTCCCAGTGCGGCTGATACTCTAAACTGACCGCACCCAAGTTGCCGAGATACAAACGCACCGCCTGACTCAGACGGTGCGTTTGTTTTTGCCATGTTACAATACTTCCTTTTCTCACATTCTCAAACCATCATGCAAACCTTACCTTTTCAAACCGATATCGCCGCCAGAATGCTGGTCAATACCGAAAACGAAACCATCCATCCCGATGCCGTATTCGTACAAACACAAAACGGCTATTGGATTGCTTGGCACGACCAACAGGCCGCCCTGCTTGCCCCCGACACACCACCCGATATTCCCTGCTTTTGGGTAGAAGGCGCAGAAAGCTTGGAAGAGCTGGTAAGCATGGTAGAAAACGGTGAATTTGACGAAGTCGAAGAATTTGACGGAGACGATGATGCTTGGCAAGAAGCACTCGGATGCGGCCATCATCACGAAGGACACTGCGGATGCAGCCATTGAGATGCACAAAACGCCTGCTTCCGGCACTTGCCCTTTGCCTGACGCTTAACGGCTGCGTTGTAGGCGCAGCTGTCGATTTGGCTGCCACGACCGTCCTGACTGCCGGGAAATTGGTTGTTAAAGGAACGGGGGCAGTGATTGATGCCGCCATCCCTGACGGCAAAAAAGACAAGGACAAAGAAAAAGAAAAAGAAAAAGAAAAGAGCAAAGAAAAGCCAAAATCGGAAGAAATCATCCACAAAGAAGAATCATCCGATGAAGTAACGCAATAATCCTTCAGACGGCCTCGGAATCCTACTGAGGCCGTCTGAACATTCACCCTTACATATAGCCCTGTTCGCGCAAAGAGCAGGTTTCTTTTGCCGTCACGATAAAATGATCCAACAGCGTAATATCGACCAAACTTAAAGCCTGTTTCAAACGCTCTGTAAACTGCACATCAGATTCAGACGGCCTTGCCGAGCCGCCCGGATGATTGTGTGCCAAAATCAAACTGTCGGCGTATTCATCCAATGCCAATTTGACAATTTCACGAATATAGACCGTATTTTCCGCCACAGTACCGCGCGACAATTCCCGTACCGCAATCAATTGATTTTGACGGTTGAGCAGCAACGCAACGCTGACTTCGATTTTTTCATGCCCAAGATGCAAGCGCAGATAATCCGCAACCGATTTCGGGTTTGACAAAACCATCTGCTCCTGCAAATCTTCACCCAAAATCCGCCGCCCGATTTCTTTGACCACTGCAAATTGAGTATAGCTCGCCAAACCCATGCCCTTGCAAGCAGAAAGTGTTTTGGCATCCGCACTCATCAGCTTTCCCAAACTGCCGAACTCGCTCAACAAATAACGCGCCAAATCAACCGCGCTCATGCCGCGCGTTCCGACACGCAATAAAATCGCCAGCAACTCCGCATCACTCAACGCCGCCGCGCCGCGCTCCAACAGCTTCTCACGCGGCCGCTCCCCCTCGGGCCATTCTTTAATGCTCATGTTTTCCCTTTTTATTCATATAGCGGATTTGGTTTTTTTATTCAGAACAAAACCATCTTGCCCGCATAAAACGCAATCCGCACGACTTTATTAAAATTAATGCAATTTGCGTATTTTATTCTATCTTGAATTATTTTTTAAGACATTTGAATATAAATTAAATCCTTTTGTGCAGAAAAACAACGTTACCCATTTTCGCTATCCTGTTCCCCTGCCTGCCTTTCCTTTCCTATTTGCTTCAAATCAGCCACTACAAGCATTTTCATATTGCCCCTATGAGGCTTAGGCTAATATAATATTGAGTTTGCCGAGAGCAAAAGCTGAGGCTTAAACTGCTTTCTATCCACGCTGCCCGTGCGCTTTACAAGAGTTTCAGACGGCCTCCGTCCGACTCCCGCCAGCAATCAAACAGCTTTTTATCACCCATTCGAAAATCCGTTTTGCCGGTACTCGTCTTTCTTTTTGGAGTATTGCCATTATGACCGCAACCACTGCGTCTTCAGCCAAACCTTATTTGCAAATCCAAGGCTTGGTGAAAAAGTTTGGTGACAATTACGCTGTCGATAACATCGACTTGGACATCTATCAACACGAAATCTTCGCCCTTTTGGGCAGCTCAGGCAGTGGCAAATCCACACTGCTGCGTATGTTGGCAGGCATGGAAAGCCCCAATCAGGGCAAAATCATTCTCGACGGTCAAGATATTACCAAGCTTGCCCCTTATGAGCGTCCAATCAACATGATGTTCCAAAGCTATGCCCTGTTCCCGCACATGAGTGTTGAGCAAAACATCGCTTTCGGTCTAAAACAAGACAAAATGCCTAAAGGCGAAATCGACGCCCGCGTCGAAGAAATGTTGCGCCTGGTGCAAATGACCAAATACGCCAAACGCAAGCCGCACCAACTTTCCGGCGGCCAACAACAGCGTATCGCTTTGGCGCGCAGCCTGGCGAAACGTCCGAAAATCCTGCTGCTTGACGAACCTTTGGGCGCACTCGATAAAAAACTGCGCCAACAAACCCAACTGGAATTGGTCAACACGCTGGAACAAGTCGGCGTAACCTGTATCATGGTTACCCACGACCAAGAAGAAGCGATGACCATGGCTACCCGTATCGCCATTATGTCCGACGGCCAATTGCGCCAAGTCGGCACACCTAGCGACGTGTACGACTACCCGAACAGCCGCTTTACCGCTGAATTTATCGGCGAAACCAATATTTTTGACGGCGTCGTTATTGACGACCGCGCCGATTTCTCCATCGTCAAATGTGACGGCTTGGAAAACCACGTCCGCATCGACCACGGCTTGGGCGTTCCAAACGACCATGAAATCTGGATCAGTATCCGTCCTGAAGATATTGATTTGCATAAAGAAAAACCGGAACACTTGGGCGCGCACAACTGGGCCCAAGGTACAGTCAAAGAAATTGCCTACTTGGGCAGCTTCGCGATTTACCACATCAAACTTGCCAACGGCCGTGTCGTCAAAAGCCAAGTTCCCGCACCTTATTGGTATGTGCGCAACATTACACCGCCGACTTGGGACGAGACTGTCTACATCAGCTGGCCTGAAAACCAACCGACACCTCTGTTCAGTTAATTTGAGGGAAATGCAATGAACCTTAAAAAACTGAAAAACAAACTGTTCCGCCGCCCCGGCCAGCGTGCAGTGATTGCCGTACCGTATATTTGGCTTTTGATTCTGTTTCTGATTCCGTTCGCCATCGTATTGAAAATCAGCTTTGCCGAACAAGAAATTGCCATTCCGCCATTTACGCCGCTGACAACGATTGATGAAGACTTAGGCCGTCTGAACATTGCCATCAGCTATCAGAACTACGCCGACATTTTCCAAAACTTTTGGAATACGCTCAATCCGTTTGGTGACAGTGAAAACAGCAATATCTATCTGATGACCTACTGGTCTTCGATTAAGACGGCGCTGACGACGACCATCATCTGCCTGTTGATCGGTTATCCCACCGCTTATGCCATTTCACGCGCGAATCCGGCTGCGCGCAACGGCCTGCTGTTGGCAATCATGCTGCCTTTCTGGACCTCTTTCCTGTTGCGTGTTTACGCATGGATGGGCTTATTGGGACACAACGGCATCATCAACAATTTCTTAATCAAATACGGAATCATCAGCGAGCCTTTAGACTTGTTCTATAATGCTTTTTCGCTGAATTTGGTGATGGTTTACGCTTATTTGCCGTTTATGATTTTGCCGCTGTACACACAATTGGTAAAACTGGACAACCGTCTGCTCGAAGCCGCTTCTGACTTGGGCGCAGGTCCGATCAAATCGTTCTTTACCATTACCCTGCCTTTGTCCAAAACCGGCATCATCGCAGGCTCTATGTTGGTCTTCGTTCCGGCCGTCGGTGAATTTGTGATTCCTGAATTGGTGGGCGGTTCTGAAAACCTGATGATCGGTAAAGTATTGTGGCAGGCATTCTTCGACCAAAACAACTGGCCGCTGGCTTCTGCCGTCGCCGTCGTCATGGTTGCCCTACTGGTTGTACCGATTGCCCTGTTCCAACACTATGAAAACCGCGAATTGGAAGAAGGAGGCAAATAATGCAGAAAACCAAATTATCCTGGTTCTTGAAACTGATGCTCCTGCTCTCGCTGGCATTCCTCTATATTCCGCTGGTGGTTTTGGTCATCTATTCTTTCAATGAATCCAAGCTGGTTACCGTTTGGGGCGGTTTCTCGACCAAATGGTACGGCGCATTGATGGAAAACGACACCATCTTGGAAGCGGCCTGGCTGTCATTGCGTATCGCCATCGTTTCCTCGCTTGCCGCCGTGGCACTCGGCACATTGGCAGGCTACGCCATGGCACGGATTAAACGCTTCCGCGGCAGCACCCTGTTTGCCGGTATGATTTCCGCGCCTATGGTGATGCCTGATGTGATTACCGGTTTGTCCATGCTGCTGCTGATTATTCAGGTGCAAATGTTCCTGCAAGGCAGTGAATTGCTGCAATCGCTCTACTTCGATCGCGGTTTCTTCACCATCTTCCTCGGCCACACCACGCTTTGCATGGCGTACATTACCGTCGTCATCCGCTCGCGCTTGGTGGAATTGGATCAATCCTTGGAAGAAGCCGCTATGGACTTGGGTGCCCGTCCGCTGAAGATTTTCTTCGTGATTACCCTGCCGTTGATTGCCCCTGCGATTGCTTCCGGCTTCCTCTTGGGCATTACCCTGTCTTTGGACGACTTGGTGATTACCTCCTTCCTGTCAGGCCCGGGTTCATCGACATTGCCACAAGTGATTTTCTCCAAAATCAAACTTGGCCTTGACCCTCAGATGAACGTTTTGGCAACCATCCTGATCGGTATCATCGGTACGCTGGTGATTGTCGTCAACTACTGGATGATGCGTCAGGCAACCAAACGGGAACGCGAGGCTGCCGAAGCCTACCGCCAAGAAAAATTGGCAGCCGAGAAAGCCGCCTAATATGCAGACAGGCTGTCCGATAAAGTGTCGGAACAGCCTGTTTTATTAACCGCATTTTATCCTTTCAGACGGCCTAAACTTAAGCCCATATTCTAGGCCGTCTGAAAACCTATTTTCAATGAAGTGAAAACAAACCTAAAGCCCAAATCATGATCAATCCCAGCTTCAAAGAATACCTTCCTTCCTACTATGTCAGCACGGCTAATCCCCATCCGTCTTATCCGACGCTGGAAGGCCGTCTGAAAACTGAAACCTGCGTTATCGGCGGCGGCTTGACCGGTTTATGCACCGCCCTACCGCTTGCCGAAAACGGCCATGAAGTCATCGTACTTGAAGCCGCACGTATCGGTTTCGGCGCATCAGGCCGAAGCGGCGGACAAGTCATCAGCGATTTTGCCTGCGGCATGGAAGAAATCGAGAAACAAGTCGGCTTAGAACAGGCCCAATGGTTCTGGCAGCAATCCCTGCAAGCCGTTGAACTGGTTGACTCGCGCATTCAAAAACACAATATCCAATGCGATTGGCAACGCGGCTACGCGACCGTCGCCGTCCGTCCTCAGCATTGGGAAGAATTGCAACAATGGCACGAACACGCCCAAAAACATTATGGCGCAAGCCATTACCAGCTTTGGGATAAAGCCACGCTGAAGCAACAACTAGCCAGCGATATGTATCAAGGCGCGCAATTTGATCCTTTATCCGGCCACTTGCACCCGCTCAATTACACCCTAGGCATTGCCAAAGCGGCAGCCGATGCAGGTGCACAACTTTTTGAGCAGTCCCCCATGACACGTATCGAGCCATGCGATAACGGCTGGTTGGTTCATACACCCAATGGCAGCGTTGAGTGCAAAAACCTCGTTTATGCTGTCAATACTTATGCCGGTTTACACCCAAAATTCAAAGTATTGGAACAAAAAGCCATTGCCGTCAGCACCTTTATCATCGCCACCGAGCCTCTGGGCGAATGTGCCAAAGACCTGATCCGCAACAATATGGCCATCTGCGACAACCGCCACGTCCTCGACTACTACCGCCTCAGTGCCGACGGCCGCCTTCTCTTCGGCGGCAAAGACAACGAATTTATCGACGATCCAGACCGCATGACCGAACTCGTCCGCCAAGACATGCTGAAAGTTTTTCCACAACTTGCCGATGTCAGAATCGAGCATTCTTGGGGCGGCGAATGCGACATTACGCGCAACCTCGCCCCACATTTCGGCCGCCTCGCCCCTACCGTTTTCTTTGCACAAGGCTACTCCGGACACGGCATGGCAATTACCGGCATTGCCGGTTTGGCAATTGCCGAAGCCATCATGGGTGATGACGGCCGTCTGAAACCTTTCGAGCAACTGCGCCACAGCAACATTATTACCCAACCATTCCTGCGCAAACTCGGCTCTTACCTCGGTTCCAAATACTATCAATGGAAAGACAGCCACTAAACCCAAACGACAAACATATTTCAGACGGCGGCAGATTCAAGTAGAATTTAGGCCGTCTGAAAGCGTAGACACGACAAAATTCAATCATTTATCAGCAAGGAAACCATCATGAGCAACCATCACAAACTCATCATCCTCGGCTCCGGCCCTGCCGGCTATACTGCCGCCGTCTATGCCGCCCGCGCCAACCTTAACCCTGTAATCATTACCGGCGTTGAGCAAGGCGGACAATTGATGACCACCACAGAAGTGGACAACTGGCCTGCCGACGCAGAAGGCGTACAAGGTCCGGAACTGATGGCCCGTTTCCAAGCTCATGCCGAACGCTTCGGCACTGAAATGATTTTCGACCAAATCCACACCGTCGATTTGCAAAACCGTCCGTTTACCCTCAAAGGCGATATGGGCGAATACACCTGCGATGCGCTCATCGTTGCCACCGGCGCATCCGCCAAATATTTAGGCTTGCCAAGCGAAGAAGCTTTTGCCGGCAAAGGCGTTTCCGCCTGCGCAACTTGTGATGGTTTCTTCTATAAAAAACAAGATGTTGCTGTAGTCGGTGGTGGCAATACCGCTGTAGAAGAAGCCCTCTACCTTGCCAATATCGCCAACACCGTTACCCTGATTCACCGCCGCGACAGCTTCCGCGCCGAGAAAATCATGGTGGACAAACTCATGCAACGCGTTGAAGAAGGTAAAATCATCCTCAAGCTCAACAGCTCGATCGATGAAATCTTGGGCGACGAAAGCGGCGTTACCGGTGCACGCCTGAAACACAATGATGGAAGCACTGAAGAAATCGCTGTAAAAGGCGTTTTCATCGCCATCGGCCACAAACCCAACACCGACATCTTCAAAGGCCAACTCGATATGGATGAAACCGGCTACCTGAAAACCAAAGGCGGTACCGGTGACAATGTCGGCGCAACCAATATCGAAGGCGTATGGGCGGCAGGCGACGTCAAAGACCATACCTACCGTCAGGCCATCACCAGCGCAGCTTCCGGCTGCCAAGCCGCGCTTGATGCCGAACGTTGGCTTGACCGTCACGGCGTATAAGCCTCTAAACTACGCCCTATTCTTTAAAATATCATCAACAGGCCGTCTGAAATTTCAGACGGCCTATAATCTATCTGCCACACTCAAATATTCATTTTAAAAGCAAATTTATATCAAATAAGTACTTTTGCTTTATAATAACGACAAATACCCAACAAACAGGGAACGAACATGAAAAAAACACTAATGACACTTATCCTTTGCGCACTGAATCCTGCCGCTCTGGCTGCCGATACTTACGGCTACTTGGCCATGTGGCAAAACCCAGCCGACAGCAATGAAGCGCTGCAAATCAAAACCACGAAAGAAAATGCCACCCAACTGGATGCGACGGCAGAACTCGAAACATTCTGCAAAGGCCAAGATGCCTTAGCCGGTATCGGCGCTGGCCAAGCAACAGGCTGCAAAACGGTCGTCCCTCTGCACAACACCTGCATCGCGGTTGCCTACCCTAAAGCCATGGGCAAATTAACTGCTCAAAACGTGGTGGCCATTACCTCCCCACGTTTCAAAACCGTGCATCAAATTGCCTTGAACCAGTGTATCAAAAAATACGGCTCTCAAGGACAATGTGCTTTAGAAACAGTCTATTGCACTTCTGAAACCTACTATCAAGGTACGGTCAAAACCCTTTGGGAAAAAATCAAATCCATTTAAGGCCGTCTGAAAATAAAACCGGCTTGCCCGATATTCTCCATATCACGGCAAGCCGGTTTTTTATTCTGGCTTTTATTTGCTGTTTTTTTCCAACAATTTGGCGACAACGCCTTCGGCCTGTTTCACCAAATCAGGATTGGTTCGGAAGTGGTTCTCATCGTTCAAAGAGTAGCTGACCGTAGAAACCGCGTACTTGGTGCTTCGCAACACAAATACGCCTTTACGCAAGATTTCGTTATTGCCTTTGGTTTTGTAACGCAGGTTATACGGGCAAGAAGAATCATACAGTTTGCCGCGGTTATCCGCGGTTACAATCGTGCTGCCAATGCCGCGTTTTGCCAAAGCTTTGGACAAAGCACGATCCAAATCATGCGGTCTTACTTTTGCGTTTTGAATGATGCAGACATGTTTGATGCTGGTCAGCTCTTCAGGTTTCAATACTCTTTGTTCCGTAGTGGAACACGCGCCCAGCAACAATACGGCTGAAGCCGCAGCTAAAATCATGGTTTTCATCTGTTTTCCTTTTAAAATGTTCAAACAATAAATATTCAGACGGCCTTTATACAAAGGCCGTCTGAAAAAATCAACGTACGTTTTTCATCAAACGCTGTTTCTCACGCTTCCAATCCGCTTCTTTCAGGCTTTGGCGTTTGTCATGCTGTTTCTTACCCTTGGCCAAACCGATTTCCACTTTGATTCTACCGCGGGTGTAATGCAGGTTTAAGGGCACAATCGTATAACCGGCACGTTCGGTTTTGCCGATTAACTTGTTGATTTCCGATTGTTTCAACAATAACTTACGCGGACGGACAGGGTCGGGTTTGACGTGTGTCGAGGCAGTGGGCAATGCGGTAATATGGCAGCCCACCAAATAGAATGCGTCTTTTTTCCAGTAGATATAGCTTTCTTTTAATTGCACGCGTGCAGCGCGGATGGCTTTGACCTCCCATCCCTCCAATACTATACCGGCTTCGATTTGGTCTTCGATAAAGAAATCGTGAAAGGCTTTTTTATTATTGGCAATACTCATTGTGCTGATTCTTTACAAACTTTTCAGACGGCCTATTTTATCAGGCATGCTTAAAAAATAAAACGGCAAACGGTTTTGAAACGTTTATTCGCTTAAAACATGGCGGCGGTAAAAGCGGTCTATATCGGCAATGGCTTTTTCATCTTCAGGGCGTAAATCCAGTTTCAAATCGGCAAGGCGGATCAAAATTTGGTCTTCACGCTCGGCAACGGCGCAGCTGACCTCGCCTTCGCTGCGAAAATGACGGATGAGCTCGTCCAACTGGTTTAAAGCATTTTGATAAGATGAATTTGGATTCATAATTTTTAACTCGAACGCCCATAAAAAATGGCGGGAAACCCCGCCATGATTTTACGGCTTACGCCGCGCATTTGATTAAGCAGCTTGAATGTTAGCAGCTTGTTTGCCTTTAGGGCCGGTGGTTACGTCGAAAGACACGCGTTGGCCTTCTTTCAGGGTTTTGAAACCTTCCATGTTGATCGCTGAGAAGTGAGCGAACAAATCTTCGCCGCCTTCGTCAGGAGTGATGAAACCAAAACCTTTAGCGTCGTTAAACCATTTTACGATACCGGTTGCCATTAGAAACTTCCTATACTTAAAAATTAACAAAATCAGCAAAATAAGGCATACAGCAAACTAAAACGTTCAGCGTTTCTCCCCCGTTTTTATTACGCGGTCGAGTGCCAACTTCTGCTTAACCGTCTTTTTACATTTGTTAAGACAAAACGTCAAGCTATGTTTTCAAAAAAGTGGGAAAATAGAAAAAATTGGCTGAAATACAACAGAAAACGGTTTGCACTCTAAAACAGGCCGTCTGAAAACTGAAATCTAAGCTTATGAACCATCCGAATACCGACCACCAATCCGATACCCTGCTCAGCGATATCAACACACAGCCGCCGAAACGTTACGGCGTATTTTTATTGAACGACGATTACACCACTATGGAATTTGTCGTCGAAATCCTGACCGAAGTCTTTATGCTTGCACAAGAACAGGCCGTGGCCGTCATGTTGCTGGTGCACCACGAAGGCAAAGGCCTGTGCGGCACCTACACGCGCGATATTGCGCAAACCAAGCAGCATCAGGTCATGGAACGCGCCAAAGCTGAAGGGCATCCGCTCAAATGTATAGTCGAAGAGGTTTAAACCATGCTTTCACCCGAATTGGAACACATCCTGCAATTGCTCTACCGTGAAGCACGCAACGCGCGTTATGAGTTTATCAGCTTGGAACACCTGCTTTTGGTGCTGATAGAAGAAGATGCGGCTGTGCCGAATGTCTTGAAACTGTGTGGTGCGGATTTGAAAGTCCTGTCCGAGCAGCTGGCCGCCAGTGTTGCCGAAAATACGCCGCAAATTCCTGATCATCTTCTGGATACGGTCGAAACCCAGCCGACATTGGGCTTTCAACGCGTCATCCAAAGGGCGATGGTGCATACCCAGTCTGCCGGCAAAGCCGCAGTAGAGCCTTTGGATATTTTGGTTGCCATGATGAGCGAATCCGAAAGCCATGCGGTTTATTTCCTCAAATTGCAATCTATTACGCGCTTTGAAGTCTTGCGTTGCATTGCCCATGGCTCACCCGATGACGAAGACAGCAATGATTCAGACGGCCTGGGACGCGAGGGCGAAGAAGCGGAACCAAAAACCGGCTCCCTTTCCGACTACACCGTCAACCTCAACGCTGAAGTCAAAGCCGGCCGCATTGATCCTTTGATTGGTCGCAAACATGAAATGGAACGACTGGTACAAATCCTGTGCCGCCGCCGCAAAAACAATCCGCTTTTAGTCGGCGAGGCCGGCGTGGGCAAAACCGCACTGGCGGAGGGTTTGGCACATCAAATCGTCAACGGCGACATTCCCGATGCGCTGAAAGAAGCCGAAGTGTACGCGCTGGATATGGGTTCGCTTTTGGCGGGCACGAAATACCGCGGCGACTTTGAAGCGCGGGTCAAATCCGTCTTGAAACAGCTCGAAAAAATCCCGCACGCCATTTTATTTATCGACGAAATCCACACCATCATCGGCGCGGGCAGCACCAGCGGCGGCACGATGGACGCATCTAACCTGCTCAAACCCGCGCTGGCAAAAGGCTCGCTGCGCTGTATTGGTGCAACCACTTACGACGAATACCGCACCATTTTCGACAAAGACCACGCCTTAAGCCGCCGCTTCCAAAAAATCGACGTGGTCGAACCCACCGTCGCCGAAACCGTGCAAATCCTGCGCGGCTTGAAACCGATGTTTGAAGATTTCCACCAAGTGCGCTATACGCAAGGCGCACTCGAAGCCGCCGCCGAACTTTCCGCGCGTTACATCAACGAACGTTTCCTGCCCGACAAAGCCATTGACGTAATGGACGAAGCAGGCGCGGCGCAACGGATTCTGCCCAAATCCAAACAGAAAAAAGTCATAGGCAAAGCGCAAATCGAAACCGTCATCGCCAAAGTCGCGCGGATTCCTGAAAAAACCGTCTCGCATGACGACAAGCAAGTGCTGCAATTCCTCGGCCGCGATTTGAAAAACATGGTTTACGGTCAGGAAAACGCCATCGACGCGCTGGTTGCCGCCGTCAAAATGTCGCGCTCCGGCCTTGCCCTGCCGGACAAACCGATAGGCAGCTTCCTCTTCTCCGGCCCGACCGGCGTCGGCAAAACCGAAGTCGCCAAACAGCTTGCCTACTCGATGGGCGTACCGCTGCAACGCTTTGATATGTCCGAATACATGGAACGCCACGCCGTATCGCGCCTTATCGGTGCGCCGCCGGGCTACGTCGGTTTCGAACGGGGCGGCCTTTTGACCGAAGCCGTCAACAAACAGCCGCACTGCGTGTTGCTCTTGGACGAAATCGAAAAAGCCCATCCCGACATTTTCAACGTCCTCCTGCAAGTCATGGACGCAGGCAAACTGACCGACAACAACGGTAAGAGTGCCGATTTCCGCAACGTCATCCTGATTATGACCACCAACGCAGGCGCGGAAAGCCTCAGCCGCCCCAGCCTCGGCTTTACCGCCAAACGCGAGCGTGGCGACGAAATGCAGGCAATCAACAAACTCTTCACGCCCGAGTTCCGCAACCGTTTGGACGCGATTATCCCGTTTGCGCCCTTGTCCGAACCCGTCATCGCCAAAGTCGTGGACAAATTCCTGCTCCAGCTCGAACACCAGCTCCTCGACAAAAAAGTCGAAGCCGAATTCACGCCGGCATTGCGCAAATATCTGGCGGGAAAAGGTTTCGACCCGCAAATGGGTGCACGCCCGATGAACCGCCTGATTCAGGAAAAAATCCGCAAACCGCTCGCCGACGAACTCCTGTTCGGCAAACTCGCCGACGGCGGCTTCGTGCGGATAGACTGGGATGCAGCAAAAGAAGAAGCCGTGTTGAAGTTTAAGAAAAACAAGGTCAAACCTGAAGCAGAAACTGTTTAACCAGTTGAAAAATAAAAGGCCGTCTGAAATTTCAGACGGCCTTTTTATCTCAATCAAAAATCTGATTTACAAAACGGATTTAACAGTAGCAACCACATTGTCTACGGTAAAGCCGAATTCTTTGAATAGCAAATCAGCAGGTGCAGACTCGCCGAAGCGATTGATACCGACTACTGCGCCGTTCAAACCGACGTATTTATACCAACCGTCGGCGTGTCCGGCTTCTACGGCTACGCGTGGCAAACCTTCCGGCAGAACGGCAGCTTTATAGGCAGCATCTTGGCGGTCGAATACGTTGGTGGATGGCATGGAAACGACATGCACGGCAACACCTTGTTCTGCCAATACTTTTTGCGCTTCAAGAGCCAATTCAACTTCAGAACCGGTGGCAATGATGACAGCTTGGGCGTTGACTTGGGCTTCGCTGATGACGTAGCCGCCGCGTTTGATGTCGTTCAGTTGTTGTTCGTTGCGTGCTTGGAATTTCAGGTTTTGACGGCTGAAAATCAAGCTGGACGGATGATCAGCCGCTTTAACGGCTTCAGACCACGCCACCAAGGATTCAACGGTATCGCACGGACGCCATACGTCCATATTCGGAATCAGGCGCAGGGTGGCGGTTTGCTCGACAGGTTGGTGGGTTGGGCCGTCTTCACCCAAACCGATGGAGTCGTGGGTAAACACAAATACTGGGTTGATTTTCATCAGCGCCGCCATGCGCAGGGCGTTGCGTTCGTATTCGCTGAACATCAGGAAAGTCGCACCGAAGGGTTTTACGCCGCCGTGCAAGGCAAGGCCGTTCATGATGGCGCCCATGCCGAACTCGCGTACGCCGTAGTGGATGTAGTTGCCGCCGTGTTCGCGGGTAACGGAGACGCTATTTGACCAGTCAGTCAGATTGGATGGCGTCAAGTCGGCAGAACCGCCCATCAACTCAGGCAGCTCTTTGGCCAGAATTTCGATGCTGTTTTGGCTGGCTTTACGGGTGGCGATGGTTTCGGCTTTGGCGCACACTTCTTTCAATGCGGCTTGAACGTATGCATCGAAGTTGTCCGGCAGTTTTTTATCCATGCGGCGCACGAATTCTGCGGCTTCGGCGGGATATTTGGCTTGATATTGAGCGAAGAGTTCGTTCCATTCAGCCTCAAGTTTCGCACCTTTTTCTTTTGCATCCCATGCAGCATAGATTTCTTGAGGAATTTCAAACGCAGGATAAGCCCAACCCAAATGTTTGCGCGTAGCTTCGATCTCGTCCGCACCCAAAGGCGCACCGTGGGTTTTGTGGCTGCCTTCTTTGTTGGCGCTGCCTTTGCCGATTAAGGTTTTGCAGCAAATCAGGGAAGGTTTGCCGGTTTCGGCTTTGGCCGCTTCAATGGCCGTCTGAATGGCATCAGTGTCATGACCGTTTACATTTGGAATCACATGCCAGCCGTAGCTTTCAAAGCGTTGCGGGATGTTTTCGGTAAACCAACCGTCCACTTTACCGTCAATGGAAATATTGTTGTCATCATATAAAACAATCAGCTTGCCCAAGCCCAAAGTGCCGGCGAGCGAACAGGCTTCGTGCGACACGCCTTCCATCATGCAGCCATCGCCCATGAAGACGTAGGTGTGGTGGTCAACGATGTTTAAGCCGTCTTTATTGAATTCGGCAGCCAAGATTTTTTCGGCCAAAGCCATGCCCACTGCGTTGGCAATACCTTGTCCCAACGGGCCGGTCGTGGTTTCCACGCCGTCGGTGTAACCGTATTCGGGGTGGCCGGGGGTTTTGCTGTGCAATTGGCGGAAGTTTTTCAAGTCTTCGATGGATACGTTGTAGCCGGTCAGGTGCAATAGGCTGTAAAGAATCATGGAAGCATGACCATTGGAGAGGACAAAACGGTCGCGGTTGTAGAATTTTGGGTTGGCCGGATTATGATTGAGGAACTTCGTCCACAACACTTCCGCCATTTCCGCCATACCCATAGGTGCGCCGGGGTGGCCGGAGTTGGCTTTCTGTACGGCATCGACTGAGAGGAAACGGATTGCGTTTGCCAGTTGAGACATGGTTTGACCTTCCTTGGACAAGATTGGAAATATGAAAAAAGGTGTACCGATTATCGCCTGAATCAGCCGTGCTTTCAAGGATAGCTTTTGATATTCGCTTTGTCAGACGGCCTGTTTCCACTCGGTTACCCGAAACGGAATGAATAGATGATATTAACTGTTATTTCGTTTTGAAACAGTGCTTTATATATTTTTATCGTGTAAATAGCAAATCACTATAAGTTTGCACACAGACTGATTCGTAAACCTTTGAATACTGCCCTTTTCAGACGGCCCTACATCAAACGGCCGCAAGGAATCCATTGTTAAGATGAAGTCCTTCTTTTGCTTTGAATAGAGTCAAATGTTATGATTTGTATGCACGCGAAAAGGCCGTCTGAAAATATTCACATCAAACTACTACCATGACAACAGGCTTGTGTGCACTTCATCAAGGAACACTGAAATGTCACCAGAAAACCAAGCTGAAAACACCACACCCTCAACAGAAAAAACAGCAAAAGCCACTCCGCCCAAACCTTCCAAACCCAAATCCAGCGTGATTCAAATCCATCCCGAAGGCGAACGCATCCATCCCAAAAAGGCGGAAGGACGCTTTGCCAAACTGCGTATCGCCGCCGTATTGGCGACCCAGTTTGTATTTTACGTTATTCCATGGTTCAACTGGAGCGGCCGTCAGGCGGTTTTATTCAATATCCCTGACCGTCATTTCTTCATTTTCGGACTGTCGCTGGGCATGGGCGATTTGATCTACCTTGCCTTGCTGCTGATGATTTGCGCATTCGGATTGTTTTGGTGGACAACCATTGCCGGTCGTTTGTGGTGCGGCTATTCATGCCCGCAAACGGTTTACACCGAAATTATGCTGTGGATCGACAACTTGGTCGAAGGCGATAGAAACAAACGCCTGAAACTGGAAAAATCGCCTTGGAACTTTACTAAAATTCGCATCAAAGCCACTAAATACCTGCTGATTTTCCTTGTCTGCGCATGGACAGGCATCACTTTTGCAGGCTGGTTTGTCCCGATCCGCCAGTTTGTTCCTGATTTGTTTGCCGGAGCAGCAGGCGGCGGCGCGATGTTTGCCGCAGCGTTTTACGGATTCATGACTTTCTTCTTCGCCCACATCATGCGCGAAAAAGTGTGCCTGCATATGTGTCCGTATGCACGCTTCCAAAGTGCAATGTTTGACAAAGACACGCTGATTATTTCTTACGATGCCGAACGCGGCGAACCACGCGGCGCACGCAAGAAAACCGCCAACAAAGAAGACAGCGGCTTGGGCGACTGCATCAACTGCACCATGTGCGTGCAAGTCTGTCCCGTCGGTATCGACATCCGCGACGGTTTGCAATACCAATGTATCGGCTGCGCAGCGTGTATCGATGCCTGTGACGAAATCATGGACAAAATGGGCTACGAGCGCGGCTTGATCCGTTATACGACCGAAGGCGCGTTGGAACACGAATACCCTGAAAGCGACATCAAAAAACGCTTGAAACGTCCGCGCGTAGCCGGTTATGGCGCAGTACTCCTGGTGGTCATCATCGCCTTCCTGGTCGGCATTTCCACCCGAAAAATGGTCGAAGTTGATATCCTGAAAGACCGTGGCGTCATGGTTCGCGAAAACAGCCAAGGCTGGTTGGAAAATGCCTATAACCTGCGCATTATCAACAATAGTGAAAACGAACAACTGATGACTGCAACCGTCAAAGGCTTTGATGAAATCGCGCTGACCGGCCTGCCTGAAAACGGTATTAAAATTGCGCCGCGGGAAACCGTTACCATCCCGGTACAGGTATCTACCATTCCCGAATATGCCGACAAAGGCAGCCATCCGATCGAATTTACCTTTACCTATCGCGAGACCGGCTCTGCCGACTCCAAACCGACTACTTTAGAAGAAAAAGCAACCTTTATCGGAGAATAAACGGTGTCCCCACAACCCCAAATCAAACCTTGGTACAAACATATTTGGCCCTGGGTGCTGATGGCCGGCCCCATCTTCGTCGTTATCGCCAGCGTTTCCATGTTCTTCGTCGCAAAAGAACACACGACAGACTTGGTGTCTGACGATTACTACAAAGACGGCAAACACATCGAAATCCAACTTCACCGCGATGAAGAAGCCGTTAAACGGCAAATTCAGGTGCAGGTTTTAATCAGTCCGGATATGAACGCCGCCAAAGTATTCGTCAGCGGACAATTCGATACCAAACAGCCATTAAACCTGTTGTTGATGCACCCGACGCGCAAAGCCGATGACCAAACCGTCAAGCTGCGCGCCGTAACAGTCGAACCACAAAACGGCCGCATGGAATACGAAGCAGTCTTTAAGCCTTTACGCCCAACCAACCATTGGTACTTACGCGTTGAAGATGCCTCAGGCGTATGGCGTGTTGAAAACAAATGGATAGTCAGCCAAGGCAATGCAGTCAACCTGACACCCATGGACAAATTGTTCGACAACGGCAAACAAGCCGCTTCAACAGAACAATAAATCCCGACCCAGGCCGTCTGAAACCTTTCAGACGGCCTGAAATCTTCATACCCTCTTATATTCTCTTCCAAATATGATTTTTTCCGATTGGCGCCGACTGACCGAAAACGAAGTCCGTATGGCAAAACAAGTTTTTGCGGACAGCATAGACTTCCACCGCATCAAAATATATCGCGGCATTCCGCTTCTACCCAACGCCAATACCGCCATTGCACCCAATGGAAACATATACTTTCCGCGTAAACACTGCCCCGAAGATTTCACTCAAGCCGGCATAGCCTACAAAATTTGGCTGATTCATGAGCTGACACATGTCTGGCAACACCAGCGCGGTCACAAAGTTTGGCTTTCCGGCATATTCATCATGCTCAAAGGCGGATACAGAAAACGCAAAGCTTACGCCTACCCCATCCCCTTACCCCACATCAACCAATTAAATATCGAACAGCAGGCAGACCTTATTGCCCACTATTTCGCAGCTACTTCTCTACCCAAAAACATTTACACCCCGCAACAGCCTATTTTTCAGACGGCCTTAGCAGATTTTCTTCACAATCCACACGACAAAAATCTATGCCCAAGATACTTGTCGGCAAAAAAACAACACTTCAAAAAGCAGAGTGAACAAATAAGCTATAATGAACAACCCGACACATCATCCAAAAGATCCCAAACCATGCCTTGGAACATACCTATTTTACTTACCTGGATGCGCGTCCTATTAATCCCCGTGTTCACCATCCTATTCTATTTACCGAACACATGGATTCAACCACAAACCGTCAACTGGACAGCCGCCGTCATCTTTGCACTTGCCGCTATTACAGACTGGTTCGACGGCTTTTTGGCACGCCGCTGGAAACAAACTTCCGACTTTGGCGCATTCCTCGACCCCGTTGCCGACAAACTCATGGTCGCAGTTGCCCTGCTCCTGCTCGTCAGCCTTGGCAGAACATACGCCATCTTCGCCATGATTATTATCGGCCGGGAAATTACCATTTCCGCCTTGCGCGAATGGATGGCACAAATGGGCAAACGCGGCAGCGTTGCAGTGGCCACTATCGGTAAATTCAAAACCACTGCCCAAATGATCGCCATCTTCCTTTTGCTTATCGGCACAGACAAATATAATGATCCTTTCTATCTCATTGGTAACATATTGATGTTTATAGCATCTGTATTGACCATCTGGTCAATGTGCTACTACCTGAAAATGGCATGGAAAGAATTCAAATAAATTTTTTAAAAAAATAAAAACAAAACACTTGACGCACGCGATTAAATCCATAATAATTGCGTCTTCTTCGATATACGAAGCAACAAATATCAGAGCGGGAATAGCTCAGTTGGTAGAGCGCAACCTTGCCAAGGTTGAGGTCGCGAGTTCGAGACTCGTTTCCCGCTCCATTCCGATTACTTGTTGATTGTTCTTTTTCAATATGCGGGAATAGCTCAGTTGGTAGAGCGCAACCTTGCCAAGGTTGAGGTCGCGAGTTCGAGACTCGTTTCCCGCTCCAGTTTAATTTCAGATGCACTCAAATGCGGGAATAGCTCAGTTGGTAGAGCGCAACCTTGCCAAGGTTGAGGTCGCGAGTTCGAGACTCGTTTCCCGCTCCATCAAATTATGCATCCGAATATGCGGGAATAGCTCAGTTGGTAGAGCGCAACCTTGCCAAGGTTGAGGTCGCGAGTTCGAGACTCGTTTCCCGCTCCAGTTTCATACTACAACACTCAAACGTAGTTTTGGCGAGATAGCAAAGTGGTTATGCAGCGGATTGCAAATCCGTCTACGCCGGTTCGATTCCGACTCTCGCCTCCATCCCTTTCATGGCGGGGTGGCAGAGTGTTTATGCTATAAGGGGTGCAACCCTTATACAGGCCGGTTCAAATCCGCGCCCCCGCCTCCAATTTCTCAATTTACTGTCTATGCCCGGGTGGTGAAATAGGTAGACACAACGGACTTAAAATCCGTCGGCCCTAAACCGGCCGTGCCGGTTCGATTCCGGCTCCGGGCACCAATAAATATCTGAATTTATTGAAAATCTAAGATTCCAAATTTCTAATTGACAGCTTATTTGTAAGGCTGTCTTTTTTGTTTGTGCCTGATTTGTGTCAAATGTGACAAGCTCCTGCAAAGGCCTCAGACTATGACAGTGAGGAAAACTGGCAATATCTGGAAGAGCATCGGTTACAGGATGGCATTATGCACAAAGCCCACCGTAAACATCCGCTGTCGGAAGCGCAAACCAAACGTAACCGACATCTATCGAAGACCCGTTATGTGGTCGAACAAAGCTTCGGTACGCTGCACCGTAAGTCCCGTCCCGCTACACCCGGGCAGCCTATTTCGGTCTGATTAAAGTGAGTGCGCAAAGCCATCTGAAGGCAATGCGTTTGAATCTGTTGAAAGCGGCTAACAGGCTCTAAATGTGCCTGTTGCTGCCTAAAAGGTGGCTCGGATGCCTGATTAATCAGGTATCCAAGGTGGATTAAGAGGGTATTTGGGTAGAATTAGGAACAATTAGGGGCGAAAACAGCCGAAAATTTGTGTTTGAATTTCGGCTGTTGGGAAGAAAAGGAATTTTACAAAGGTCTCATTTTAAGATTTCCCAAAATAATAAGGACTTAAACCAAGTTCTCCAGCATCCATTTCACGTAACGGCTGACGCCTTGTTTTACATCCAAAAATTCTTCTGTATACCCGGCTTCGCGAAGCTTGGTAATATCCGCTTGAGTGAAGCTCTGATATTTGCCTTTAAGTGCATCTGGGAATGGAATATAGCGAATAAGTTCTTCTTCAACCAGCTCTTTCAAACTCATTTCAGGCTTGCCTTCGGCTGCACGGCAGGCGTTGACGGTGGCGGCGGCGAGTTCGTTAAACTGTTGGCTGCGGCCTGTACCGAGGTTAAAGATGCCTGAAAACTCGGGATGATCGAAGAAGTAAAGGTTAACTTTGGCGACGTCTTCTACGCTGACAAAATCGCGAGTTTGTTCGCCGTTGCCGTAGCCGTCATTGGCGCCAAACAGGTTAACATAGCCGTGTTCTCGGTATTGGTGGAAATGGTGGAAGGCGACGGATGCCATACGGCCTTTATGTTGCTCTTGTTGCCCGTAAACATTGAAGTAACGGAAGCCGACGACTTGGGCGGTCAGGCCTTCTTTCATGCGGCGGCGCAATACTTGGTCAAACAAGAATTTAGAGTAGCCGTACACATTGAGTGGTTTTTCCAGTTCGCGCTCTTCGCGGAAGATTTCGCCTTTGCCGTACACGGCGGCGCTGGAAGCGTAGAGGAACGGAATACGTTCGTCCTGACACCAATCCAAGAGGTCGAGCGTGTACTGATAGTTGTTGTCCATCATATAAAGGCCGTCGTGGTTCATGGTGTCGGAACATGCGCCTTGATGGAAAACCGCTTCGATATTATCGTAAGGCAGAAGATGGCCGCGCACTTGACGGATGAATTCGTGTTTATCGAGATAATGGGCAATTTCACACTCGGCAAGGTTTTTAAATTTTTCGCCTTTGCTCAAATTGTCAACGGCAACAATGTCGGTAATACCGCGCTGGTTAAGTGCTTTGACGATGTTGCTGCCGATAAAGCCGGCCGCGCCTGTCACGATAATGGTCATAATGAGTTTCCTTTATTTTGATTTTTCAGACGGCCTTGAAGTAATCATGCCATCTGAAAATAAAAACTTTTCTGTCTGGATTATTTTCCAATTCTTATTTTCAGACGGCATTTAGAATTTTAAGGCCGTCTGAAACAATCATTATTGCTCTTCCAATGCCTTATTCAACTCTGCAAACGAGCAAACCGACGTACCAAGTTTTGCCACGACAACGCCTGCTGCCGTATTGGCAAGGTGCATCGCTTCGGGCATGGTATAGCCTGCCGCCAAACCCAAGCCCACTCCGGCAATAACGGTATCGCCCGCACCGGATACATCATAAACTTCTTGAGCCCGTGTAGGCTGATAAATCGGCTCACCCTCATTGAACAAGGTCATGCCCTCTTCGCTTCGGGTCAGCAAAATTGCGTTCAAATCAAGATGACGGCGCAGGTTTTGGGCTTTTTCGGTCAAATCGTTTTCGTTTTTCCAACTGCCTACCACTTCTTTCAATTCTGCACGATTCGGCGTAATCAGCGTAGCACCGGCATATTTTTCGTAATCGTCGCCTTTGGGATCGATTAAAACAGGTTTACCGGCCTGTTTCGCCCAATCGATCATATCGGAAATATGCGACAGACCGCCCTTGCCATAATCTGAAAAAATAATGGCATCATATTCAGGCAACACTTCGCGGTATTGCTGCTTGATTTGTTCCAATACCTCACGATGCGGCGGCTCTTCAAAATCAAGTCGGATAAGCTGCTGGTTGCGAGCAACAACGCGCAGTTTGACAGTAGTCGCAATTTGCTTGTCGCGCATCAGATAGGAAGACACACTGTCTTGCGCCATCAACGCATCCAGTGCATCCGCAGCTTCATCATCGCCGGTTACGGACAACAGCCCTGCTTTGCCGCCCAATGAGGCGATATTACGCGCAACGTTTGCCGCGCCACCCGCGCGTTGGTCGATACGTCCAATTTTCGCCACCGGCACGGGGGCTTCAGGAGAAATACGGGACACATCGCCAAACCAATAGCGGTCGAGCATCACATCGCCGACAACAAGGACTTTGGCTTGCGCGAAACGGGATTTGAGGGTTTCTTGTTGGAACTTGGTGGGCATATTGCCTCCGTTGTGTTTTTTCAGACGGCCTCAACCTGTAAGGTCGTCTGAAAATCAGTTTGCTTCAAGGTTCGCCACGCGGTTCACTTCGCGCAATACGGCTACCGGATCGGCAGCTTTGGTTACCGGACGGCCCATTACCAGATAAGTCGAGCCTGCCGCCAATGCTTCGGCCGGTGTCATGATGCGGCGTTGATCGTCGTTATTGCCGGCAACGTCCAAGCGGATACCCGGTGTGACCAAGACGAAATCTTGTCCCAATTCGCGGCGCAATGGTGCGGCTTCTTGAGCGGAACATACCACGCCGTCCAAGCCCGAACTTTGCGCCAGTTTCGCCAAGCGGATGACTTGCTCTTCAGGGGCGATGTTCAAACCGATTTCTGCCAAGTCGCTTTGTTCCATGCTGGTCAACACGGTTACACCGATCAAAAGCGGCTTGGTATGATATCCGGCAACGGCTTCTACGGCGGCTTCCATCATGCGGCGGCCGCCCGATGCGTGCATATCGACCATCCAAACGCCCATATCGGCGGCAACTTTGCATGCCTGAGCGACGGTGTGGGGAATATCGTGGTATTTCAAATCGAGGAAAAGTTTGAAACCTTGATTGATTAAGCTTTCCGCCAAACTGCGACCGGTCGCGGTAAACAGCTCTTTGCCGATTTTGATTTGACACAATGTCGGGTCAAGATTACGGACAAATCCGAGCGTGTCTTTTTCGTTGGCAAAATCAAGGGCGACGATAACGGGAGTACGTTGTTGCTGGGTTTGGAAGTCGGAGATTAAGGGATTCATAAGATGCCTGCGGATAAACGGTTATAGCTTCGATTTTAACAGCTTTTGTACACATAAGGCCGTCTGAAAATATTTTTTCAGACGGCCTTATGATTTTACTTTGGCAAAACTTATTTGCCCAAACCTTTCAATACTTCGGCTTTCACGGCTTCTACCGGCTGAGTGCCGTCAACTTTGATGTATTTAGGTGCGTGTTCGCCTTCCAGTTTGCTGTAGAAATCAACCAAAACTTCGGTTTGTTCATGGTAAACGGCAAGGCGTTTTTTCACGGTTTCTTCTTTGTCGTCGTCGCGTTGAATCAAATCTTCGCCGGTTACGTCGTCTTTGCCTTCGACTTTAGGCGGATTGTAGGTAACGTGGTAAGTACGGCCGGAAGCCAAATGCACGCGGCGGCCGCTCATGCGGTCGACAATCACGCTGTCGGGTACGTCGATTTCAACAACCGCGTCCAAATCCACGCCTGCTTCAACCATCGCTTCGGCTTGTGCCAATGTGCGTGGAAAACCGTCAAACAGGAAACCGTTTTTGCAGTCGTCTTGGGCGATGCGTTCTTTCACCATGCCGATGATGATGTCGTCGCGCACCAAACCGCCTTCATCAATAATTTTTTTTGCTTCCAAACCCAGCGGGGTGCCTGCTTTGATGGCTGCGCGGAGCATGTCGCCGGTAGAAATTTGAGGAATGCCGAATGCAGCGGTGATGAATTGGGCTTGAGTGCCTTTGCCTGCGCCGGGTGCGCCCAACAATAATACTTTCATGATGAGTCCTTCTTGGTTTATGGATTTGATGTTTGTTTAATTCTACACGCCTTGCGTTTATCGTTCAAAACTTCAGACGGCCTGCTCTGCGCCAAAGTGCTGCCACGCATCATCGCGCATTTCGATAAACCAGCTGTCTTCGGGGAAGCGTTCCAACGCGTCTTTCAACGTGGAAAGTAGATTTTGGGACAAGGCTTTTGCCAAATATTCTTCCTCGTTGGCTTCTGCCGCTTTGTCCGGCTGCTGCGCCAAACCGAGGGCGCGTGTCCGATGGCCGTGTGCCAGATAGTTGAGCGCAATCACTTTTTGTGCCCAAAGCTGGGGAATGTCGGGGCTTTCCTGCAACAACACCGATAAAATCGATACGGCGACCGCCAACCGTCCGCCGGTCATGCGCAAATCTAAAGACTGGTTGGGCGGCAGGGTGCTGAGCATTTCTGCCATGCGAAACCAAAATTCGCCGCTGGCCTCGTCGGGCGCGGCCACTTTCAACATTTCGTAGTTGAACTCTTGATCGTCGTCTTTGACCAGCAAAGCGACATCGGCAAGCAGTTTTTGTTCGTCACGGCTCAAATGGCGTAAATCATTCATGTTTTTTCCTTTCAGACGGCCTCGAACACAGCCCTTACCCTGTCCAAATCTTCCTGTGTATCCACGCCGGCGGCTGGCGCTTCTCGAGCAATTTCAACGGCAATCGGATAGCCGTGCCACAAGACGCGCAATTGTTCCAGCGATTCGATGGTTTCCAAAGGAGAAACTTCCATTTCGGAATAGCGTTGCAGGAAACCTGCACGATAGGCATAAATGCCGATATGGCGCAAAACAGCTGTTTCTGAAGGTAATTCGCGTTTTTCGGCGCGCATGGCGTCGCGCGGATAAGGAATCGGGGCGCGGCTGAAATAGATGGCGTTGCGGTTTTTGTCGAGGACGGCTTTGACGACGTTGGGATTCATAAACTCGTCAAAATCGTGCAATTCGTGGGCGGCCGTCGCCATTTGCACATTGTTTTCAACTAAAACTTCAGCCGTACGGTTGATGAGTTCGGGATCGATTAAAGGCTCGTCGCCTTGTACGTTCACGACAATCAGATGCTGCGGCAGTTTCAGCGTACTGGCCGCTTCGGCAAGGCGCGTTGTACCGCTTTCGTGTTGATTGGAAGTCATGACCACTTCGACACCGTGCGCCTGACAGGCCGTCTGAATATCGGGATGGTCGGTGGCAACGACAACACGCGCAGCCTTGCTTTTTGCTGCTTGTTCGGCAACGCGTACAACCATCGGTTTGCCGTGGATGTCCGCCAAGGCTTTTCCGGGCAGGCGCGATGAATCCAGCCGCGCCGGAATCAATACGAAAAATTCGGTCATGCTTTCAGTTCCTCTTCGCTCAACGCTCGTGCTTCATTTTCCAGCATATAAGGGATGCCGTCTTTAATCGGATAAGCCAGCTTCGCCTGACGGCTCCACAATTCCTGTTTGTCTTGATGATATTCCAGCCTGCCTTTGGTAACGGGGCAGACGAGGATGTCTAAGAATTTTTTTTCCATGGGTTTCTTTCGTTTGATAAATTGGAGGTCGTCTGAAATATTTTCAGACGACTATAATTTATTTCTTATGCTTTTTCCCAACCTGTTTGGCTTGTTTACAGCTTGTATCAGGTTTTTTGCCACCGCACATGATACCTTGCATCTCTTTCGCAAATTCAGGCATATGACGCTGTGCAACTTTCTCTGTTAATGCCAATCCAAAAGTCATTAGTTCGTTCATAGCTTGATTGAGCATAAAAGGAGTCTTAACAACAACAGCCTGCCCGACAGGTGAACTATTAAAGGCAATCATGCCGTCAACTTCTTCTTGAGTATATGTTAATTTAGCATTCTTTAATAAATTATTGCGGATAGTCTGTTTCACTTCGGGCGTGATCAAATCTCTCAAAACATTTTCGCGATAACGATCAATAGCTTTTGCCATTTGCTCTTTTTTCGCTTCTGGTACTTTGGCAAGGGCTTTATCTGCATACGGTTTAAATCCAACATTGAAACCGTCAATCATATTTTTTTCTAATTCCCGGTCAAAAAACTGCGTATCCAACCAACGCTCCAGTGACTCATCGCTAGGTGTAGCGGCAAACGCATTGGCACACAATACCAGTACGGCGAAGGGCAATAATAAGGTTTTCAGCTTCATCTTTTTCTACCTTTCAACAAAAAATAAATATTTTCAGATAGTCGGAAAATTATTTGGCACACTTCGGCAAATGTTGGTTGCCTTTGCATAAAATACCATGTGTTTGCTCCTCAAAAGCAGGCGTATATTTATTGCTTGCATTGAGGTAGTTTTGACTCATGGTTTTGTGGATAATCTCATCACTCAGCTTATCGAAATGCTTAATTTTCTCGAGCGCAGACTTACCGGCACCATGCCCAAATGCTTCAGCCATCTTTTCTATATCCGATTGGCTCAATACATCCTCAAGATTTCCACCATGCTGTTGTAAATTTCTTATCTTTTTCAAAATATTTTTTCTCTGAGCCGAAGAGAAAAAACGGTTGGTTACATCGACTTCTTCTTGTGTAAATACTTTCTGTACGGCACGCTTTTCTTCATCCAACCATTGTTTTTTCAACTCAGGGCGACTCAAATCGTCTTGCATATTTTTCATATAACGGCTGATGACCGCCTTCATCTGCGCTTTTTGCGCTTTGGGCGTCATCGCTAACAAGCGCTCATTGTCCTCTTTATTCACCATCTCCAAAGAACGTTGTACCTTCTCGCTATAATTATTGCTTATGTTTTGAATATCCAACCATTTCATTACAGATTCATCACTTGGTTTAGCAGCTAAGCTTTGGGTGGATACAAATAAAGCTGCGCAAGCGACCAACAAATATTTTAACTTCATGATTTACTCCTATCGCGTAGTTTGAAGATCATCTTTAAAACATCTGTGAAACATCTATAAGCATTTAGATTGAAACATTCGCGGATACAAACGCCGCCAAGTCCGGCTCAATTATCGCATAAACAGGCAACACCCACACATGATTCAGGCCGTGTCCGTCTGAAAACTTGACCGCATCTTTCTCCGTAATAATGACCATGTCCGCATTGGGCAAGTCCGCCGCTGCGATGTCGGCATGGTCGGGCAGTGCGACGGTTTGATTCAAGGTAATGCCCATGTTCCGCAGCGAATCGAAAAAACGCTCCGGCTTGGCGATACCGGCGACGGCGACGACGGTTTGATTTTCCAAGCCTTCCAAATTCAATTTTTCAGACGGCCTGTTCAAACGGTAAATCTGCCCTGTTTCAATATGGCTGGCAAACATATTTTCAGACGGCCTAAACGCCGCATCTGCTTTTCCGCCGCTGACGACAACCGCATCAACGGAAGCCAAACGAGACAAAGGTTCGCGCAAGCTGCCGTTGGGCAGCAAATCCAAATTGGTGCGCCCTGTATCTACCGCCGGGAATACGGCAATTTCCATATCGCGCTGCAAGGCATAATGTTGCAAGCCGTCGTCGGCCACAATCAATTCAAGCTCCGGATGCGCTGCAAGCAATGCCCTGCCTGCTTCTGCACGGCTACTGCCTACCGCCGTCGGCGCATCGGTTTGGCGAAACAGCAATAAAGGCTCGTCGCCTGCATCTGCCGCGCTGCTGGCTGTATTCAATACATGAACCGCCTTACTCTTACGCCCGTAACCTCGGCTGATGATACCGACCTTAACGCCCTTTTCCTGCAAGCCCGACACCAGCGCGGCGACTATCGGCGTTTTCCCCGTCCCGCCTGCATGGATATTACCGACCACCACCACTGGCACAGGCAATTTTTCGCTTTTCAGACGGCCTGAAACAAAATCATTGCGCCGTTTCGCCGCAATTTTGGCAAACAACTTGGACAATGGTTTGAGCAGCAAAGACAAAAACGGATTGGGGGATTGCCAATGGCGCTCGATAATTTGGTGGAGTTTGGGCATACGCACGGCTTTTGAAGCGAAAATCAAACGATAATATAACACAAGCCTGCCCGGACAAGGCTGTCTGAACATGCAGCTTTGATAATATTAAAACAAAGGGCGCAAGTTTCATAAAAACGAATACAACGAATCGCCCTAAAACCCTTATAATTCAGCTTTCCCCAATTTTTCTGTTTCGCAATGTCCGAACTCTTCGCACCCTCCTCCATTTCCGTATCCGAACTCAACGCCCTCGCCAAAGCCTTGTTGGAAGACCATCTCGCAGGTTTATGGATTGCCGGCGAAGTGTCCAATCTGACCCGTGCCGCCAGCGGACATTATTATTTCTCACTCAAAGACAGCCGCGCGCAGGTACGTTGCGCGATGTTTAAAGGTGCGGCGGCGCGTTTGGCGAAGCCTTTGAAAGAAGGCGACCATATCGAAGTATCAGGAAAAATCAGTATTTATGAAGCGCGGGGCGAATTTCAGATTACGGTGAACGAAGTACGGCTCAAAGGCTTGGGGCAGCTTTACGAAGCCTATGAACGATTAAAGGCGCAGTTGCAGGCGGAAGGCGCGTTTTCGGCAGAACGCAAAAAACCATTGCCCGCCCGTCCGCAATGTATCGGCATCGTCACCAGCCTGGCGGCGGCGGCATTGCGCGATGTTGTAACCACATTAAACCGCCGCGCACCCGAAATTCCCGTCATCGTTTATCCGACGCCCGTACAAGGCACAGGCAGCGAATTGCAAATTGCCCAAGCGATTAAAACCGCTTCGCAACGCGCCGAATGCGATGTGTTGATTGTCTGTCGCGGCGGCGGCAGCATTGAAGACTTATGGGCATTTAATGAAGAACCAGTTGTGCGCGCCATCGAAGCCTGCGCGATTCCCGTCGTCAGCGGTGTAGGACACGAAACCGATTTCACGCTCGCCGATTTTGTTGCCGACGTACGCGCGCCCACGCCGACCGGCGCGGCAGAATTGGTCAGCCCAAACCGTCAAGAATCGTTACACCGCCTCGCCCAATCCCAAGGCCGTCTGAAAACCGTTTTGGAACAACGCTATTTCGATGCCAGCCAAAAGCTCGACTGGCTCGCGCGGCAAATCCGTCATCCGCGCCAAAAACTTGACGATCAGCGCGCTTCAATCAGCAAGCTGGCGCAAACGCTGTCTTACTCGATGACGCAAAACCTCCGTGCCCATACTGCCCGTTTTGAACGCCAAACCCAAACCCTGAACCATTACCGTCCTGATGTTTCCGTTTACAAACACAACATCAACCACTTTCAGACGACCCTATCGCATTCCTTCCGCCAGCTGCTTACCCACCGCCGTCAAAGCCTGACCGCCCAAGCCGCATTGCTCGAAGCCGTCTCACCTCAACATATTCTGGAACGCGGCTTCTCGGTCGTCAAAAACACACGAGGACAAGTCATCCGCAATACCGATACGTTGAAACAAGGGCAGAAACTGCACATCACTTTTGCCGACGGCGAAACCGACGTACGCGTGACCAAAGAGCAGGCGCAGGGCGAGTTGTTTGACTGACGCAATAAAGGCCGTCTGAAACTTTATGCCGATGAAGTGAAACTACGACTACCTTTTAAAAATCCTTAACCTGCCAATGCGGTATAATGCCTTATCTGCACCCGCAGCATATACGGAAACATTATGGACAACTCACAAAATACAGAAAATCCGATTCCACCGCGCAACTCCATCCGCAAAAACAGCATTTACCTGCTGCCCAATTCCTTTACCATCGCCGCACTGTTTTGCGCGTTTTTCGCCATCACCCAGTCCATGCACGGACGTTATGAAACAGCAGCGATTGCAGTTTTCCTTTCCATGTTGCTCGACGGCATGGACGGACGCGTGGCGCGGCTGACCAACAGCCAAAGCGCGTTCGGCGAACAGCTCGACAGCCTTGCCGATATGGTCAGTTTCGGCGTCGCGCCTGCCCTGATTGCCTACAAATGGCAACTTTGGCAGTTTGGCAAAATCGGCTATTCCGTCGCCTTTATCTACTGCGCCTGCGCCGCCCTGCGTTTGGCGCTGTTCAACACGCTTATCGGCAAAGTCGATAAACGCTGGTTTATCGGCGTGCCCAGCCCGACCGCCGCTGCGTTGATTGTCGGCCTGATTTGGGTCAACCACAGCGTCGAACGCTTTCCAAGCGTACATTGGTGGGCATTGGGCATTACCCTGTTTGCCGGTATTTCCATGATTGTGCAGATTCCGTTTTGGAGCTTCAAAGAAATCAATATCCGCCGCCAAGTGCCGTTTATGGGCATGGTGTTGGCCGTGTTGGTATTGCTGCTCATCAACTGGAAGCCTTCACTCGTCCTCTTCCTGTTTTTCCTCGGTTACAGCCTGTCCGGTTATGTGATGGCAGTCATCCGTTGGTTTAAAAAACGCCATAAAACTCACAAACACGACAAGGCCGTCTGAAATGTGGTCTTGGGACATCATCCTTTCCCTGCTCGCCGTCGGTAGCGCGGCGGGCTTTATTGCCGGACTATTCGGCGTAGGCGGTGGCACGCTGATTGTCCCCGTTGTCTTATGGGCATTGCAACTGCAAGGCATAGGCGGCCACCCCTATGCCCAGCATCTCGCCATCGGCACTTCCTTTGCCGTAATGGTGTTTACCACCTTCTCCAGTATGTACGCCCAACATAAAAAGCACGCCATCGATTGGGTGACCGTCCGCCGAATGACGCCGGGCATGATACTCGGCGTACTCCTCGGCGCGGCAACGGCAAAATATATGCCGACGCTGGCTTTGCAGGTTTTCTTTATTACATTTCTTGCCTTTATCGCACTTAAAACCCTACGCGATTCCAAACCCAAACCTTCACGCACCCTGCCTGAACTCCCCGGCCTGACAGCCGTCGGTACGCTTTTTGGGGCGGCTTCAAGCTGGGTCGGTATCGGCGGAGGTTCGCTATCCGTTCCATTTCTGCTGTATTGCAACTTTCCGGCGCACCGTGCCATCGGCACATCTTCAGGTCTGGCATGGCCGATTGCGATTGCCGGCACCATCGGCTATTTTGCCAACGGTTTGCATATTACCAACCTGCCTGAAGGCGCGGCAGGCTTTATCTATCTTCCGGCAGTAGCCATATTGAGCATTGCCACCATCCTCTTTGCGCCGCTCGGCGTAAAAACGGCACACAAGCTGCCCGCCCGAAAACTCAAAATCGCCTTCGGTATTATGTTGCTGCTGATTGCCGCCAAAATGGCTTGGAATTTGATACATTAATCTTTCTTGTAAAAAGGCCGTCTGAAATTCTTTCAGACGGCCTTTTTGATTGCAAAACAACAAACTAAATAAAACCTTTTTACCTTACCCGATTTGCCCCATCGCAAATACAGCCAAGCGCCATATCGCCCATCCTGCCACCAACAATCCGGCGCACAAACGAACCATGCGTTTTTGCAGAAAGGTTTTCAACTGCGCGGCAAATATGCCCATCGCGAGCAGATTCGGCAAGGTCCCCAATGCAAACGCCAGCATATATAGTCCGCCGTGCAAAGCATTGCCGCTGCCCAAAGCATACAAAGACGCGCTGTACACCAAACCGCAAGGCAGCCAACCCCAAAGCACGCCCACGCCGAAACAGGCTGGCACAGATTTAATCGGCAGCAATTTGTTCAGTAAAGGATTCAGGCGTTTCCATATCGGTTTGCCGATGCCTTCGATTTTGGTTGCGGCAGTCGAAATACCGGCAAGATACAGACCGAGCAAAAGCAGCAAAACATTGGCGGCAATATACAAACCGTTTTGAACCGCGCGCGTATCATCCAAGGAAATGCCGACCTGCCCGACCAAACCGACCAACAGGCCAATGACGACATAGCTGCTGATGCGCCCCAAGTTCAACAATACAATCAGCCCGATTCGGTTTAAATGTGGCGGCAGCTGCAAAGCAAATGCGCTGCTCAATCCGCCGCACATACCGACGCAATGCGTTCCGCCAAAAAAGCCGAGCAGAAAAAGAGTAAGAAATGTGATTTCTTGATTCATGGTTTTTAATGATTCAAACGAATGGATGAGACCGTCTGAAACTTTTCAGACGGCCCTAAGAATGCAGGACAGGCTTTTCCGCCCACCCTCTTCACGCTTTAGAAAAGCAATTAACTGCGTGCGCGTACGTCAAATGCCTGACGCAAACCTTCGCCAATCATAACCAGCAAAAGCAGCATTACCGTCAGCGTAGCAACAGCAGACAGGCCGATCCACCACGCGTCCAAGTTGTCTTTGCCTTGCGCCAGCAACTCGCCCAAACTCGCCTGTGAGGCAGGTACGCCCAAGCCCAAGAAGTCCAAACTGGTCAGGGCGAGTACCGCACCGGAAATACGGAAAGGCAGGAAGGCCAATACCGGCGTCAAGCTGTTGGGCAGGATATGGCGCCACATGATTTCACGGTTGCCCACACCCATCGCGCGCGCCGCCAAAACATAATCGGTCTGGCGGTTTTTCAAAAACTCGGCGCGGACATAGTCGGACAAGCCCATCCAGCCGAAAAGCGACAGCAATACCAGCAAAATCAACAGTCCCGGATTAAAGAACGAAGACAGGATAATCAGGAGGTACAACTCCGGCATACCGCCCCAAACCTCGATAAAACGCTGCATCAGAAGGTCGGTTTTACCGCCGAAATAACCCTGCACCGCGCCTGCAATCACGCCAATAACGGTAGTCACCACGGTCAACACCAAGGCAAACAACAGCGAATCACGGAAACCGTAAACCAAGCGCGCCAGCAGGTCGCGGCCACGGTCGTCCGTTCCCAAGATATGCCGTTCGGACGGTTTGGCCGGATCGGGTACCGTATCAAAATCGTTCAAGGTATCGGCATCGTAAGGATTGGGCAGGTAAAAGGCAAAATTGCCGTCTGAAGTAATGTTGTGGCGGATAAGCGGATCCAGATAATCCGCCGGCGTATCGAAATCGCCGCCAAATGTGGCTTCATTGTATTCAGTTACCAAAGGGAAGAAATACTCGCCCTGATAACGTATCCACAAAGGTTTGTCGTTGCTCCACAAAGGTGCAAGCAAAGTGACGACAAACAAAACGGCCAAAATCCGCAAAGCCAACCAACCGCGCTTATGCTGTTTAAAGGCTTGCCAAGTAGGGTTTGAAGTAGATTTTTTCTTTTTCATGGTTCGAAACATTCTTTAATAATAGATTGAAGATATTTTCAGACGGCCTTATTTCTGTCCGCCAAAGTGAATGCGCGGATCGACCCACGAATACGAAATATCTGACACCAATTTAGCCAACAACCCCATCAGCGTGAACACGTACAGCGTACCCATTACGACAGGATAATCACGTTTCATCACTGCCTCGTAAGACAGCAAACCCAATCCGTCCAGCGAGAACAACGTTTCAATCAACAGGCTTCCGGTAAAGAATGCGCCGATAAATGCGGCCGGGAAACCGGTAATCAGAGGAATCATGGCGTTGCGGAAAATATGTTTCCACAAAATCTGCTTCTCAGGCAAGCCCTTGGCTCGCGCGGTATAAACATATTGACGGCGGATTTCTTCAAGGAATACGTTTTTCGTCAATACGGTCATCACCGCCAAGTTGCCTGCCACCGAAGCGGTAATCGGCAAAGCCATATGCCACAGATAATCTTTGACTTTTCCTGCCCAAGAGAGCGTATCGAAATCATCACCGACCAAACCACCCTGCGGAAACCAGGCAAAAAAGCTGCCGCCGCCAAACAACACCAGCAACACCAAGCCCAAGACAAACGGCGGTACGGTATAGCCGACCAAAATGATCATGCCCGTAATTGTATCGAATCGGCTACCATCCCTGACCGCCTTGGCAATACCCAACGGAATACATATCAAATAAGTCAGGAAGAACGTCCACAAACCCAAACTCATCGACACCGGCATTTTCTCTTTTACCAGCTCAAATACGGTTTGATGGTGGAAAAAGCTCTCACCCAAGTCGAACCGGGCGAATTTCCATACCATATCCACAAATCGCGTCACAGGCGGCTTGTCGAAACCGTATAAAGCATTCAGAGCGGCCAAATCTTCCGCACTGATGCGGTTGCCGTTTTTAGCCAAAGTTCCAGGCATACTGCGTCCCGCCGTCTCGCCGCCAACCGCACCCTGCGTCAGCTGCTGAACCATCTGTTCCACCGGACCGCCGGGAACAAACTGAATGACGGCGAAGGTAATCGCCAAAATCCCCAACAACGTGGGAATCAAAAGGAGCAAACGATGAAAGATATAACGCCACATGATAAAGTGTTCCTCTATTTTTTGATTTGAAGGCCGTCTGAAACCACTGACCTCAGACAGCATATAGTAACGGATTAATAAGCGTTTGGCCGATGATTTACTTCTCTAAGGCCTCCTGCAATTTCTTCTCAATTAAATCCGCGTCAAACGATTTGGCAATCAGCTCAAAGCGCGAGTCACGGCGCCACGAAACTTGGTTTGCGCCCCATTGACCGTCCACCCAGTTGAGCCATACCCATGTACCGAGCACTTGGAACACGCCTTTGGCGCGGACGAGGCCGTCTGTAAATTTAGGCAGGTCGTTGAAGAAATCGGTCAGTTTTTCACCGTCGAAATCACGTCCGGCAGGAAACGTGAAGCCTTGAGACTGGAAGCCCATGGTGTTGTCCGGCAGGGCTTTGAGGCGGTAGCGCGATTTTTCGACAACGGGAATATCAAGCCATTGGATGTCGAGTTGCGCATTTTGTACTTCAACCACTTTGGCTTTAGGCGGGAACAGCTTGGACGCTTTATCGTGAAATTCGGCAAGCTGCTCCGGCGTGCACAAGTCGGTTTTGCTGGCGACCAATACGTCGCAAATGCCGATTTGGTCTTTATACAAGGCTTGTTGCGCGTAATCGGGATTAATGAATTGGCGTGGATCGACAACGGTAAAGACGGCTCCGATTTCCAGCATACTGTCGAGTGGCTTGGCTTTCAGTTCGTCGATAACGCTGGCGGCGTGCGCCAGGCCGCTGGCTTCAATCATCAAGCGGTCGGGTTGGGCATCGCGCAGCATTTTTTGTACGGTCGTACCCATTTGCGCGCCGGCAGTACAACACAAACAGCCGCCGGCAATTTCTGCCACGGGAATGCCGTTGTCGCTCAAGACGGCGCCGTCAATGCCGATTTCGCCAAATTCGTTGACAATGATGACCCATTTTTCGTTTGGGTCTTTTTGCGCCATCAGACTTTTGAGTGCGGTGGTTTTACCTGTTCCGAGGAAGCCTGAAATCAGGTGGACTTTAGTCTTTTTTACTTCTGACATTTTTTACAAATTCCTGTTAAAACAACATGTTCTTCTTTTAATGAGAAACCGGTTTCAGCCACGCCTGCACGCAAAGCCGCCCATTCTTGGCTCAAGGTCTGCTCATCTGCCGTACCGCATTCGGTGCAGACCAAAATAAACGCGCTGTGGTGCGCTTCGGCTTCTTCGTGGTCATGGCAATGGTCGTTGCACTCGTGCTGCGCGTGGCTGCACAAAATATAGCCGTTGACCGCCGCCACTTTGTGCAAAACACCCTGTTCCGCCCAAAAATCAAGGGCGCGGTAGGCCGTCGGCGGCGCAACCACGCCCTCGCTTTGCTGCTGCATCTGCGACAGAACGTTGTAGGCTTTAATCACGCCGCTTTGTTTCAAAACAATATCAAGCACTTGCTCGCGCAATGCGGTTACCTGCACGCCATCGCGCTGCGCTTGTTCTAAGATTTTTTGTTTGATTGCGTTCATAACTGAAACAGCCTTTCAGACGGCCTTGTTAATAAAAAATTACATTATAGCGTGTTTGTTCAATTTCAGATAACAAAGAGGCCGTCTGAAACGTTCAGACGGCCTGATGCCGATTACTTAAACCAAGATTTAATTTTTCCAAACAAAGACATGCTTTGTTTTTCAAACGTTTCTTGTTTCACCGGAGCAGGCGCGTCACGGTAAACTTTCATGCCTGCAAAAGTCTGGGCAACCGGCATGATTTCGATGGAATTGACGTTCATCCGCGCCGGACGCTGGTAGAGCCATAAAGCGGTATCGGCAATATCTTGCGGCTGGATAAACTCGACATTCTCATAAACCTCGGCCGCACGCTGGTCGTCGCCTTTGAAACGGACGTTGGAAAACTCGGTATCGCCGCACAAACCCGGTTCAATATTGGTAATGCGGATATTTTTATCTGCCAATTCGGCGCGTAGGTTCATACTGAATTGGCGCACAAAAGCCTTGGTTGCACCATAGACATTACTGCCGGAATAAGCATAACTGCCGGCAATCGAACCCAAATTGATGATGTAGCCCTGTTTGCGCGCGACCATTTGCGGCAAAATCTGGCGGGTCAGAAAAGTCAGGCCGATGATATTGGTTTGAATCATGGTTTCCCAATCGCCAAAATCGGCTTTATCGGCGGAATCCAGACCTAAAGCCAAACCGGCGTTGTTGATCAGGCAATCGATTTCAGCTAAATGCTCGGGCAGGCTGTTCAAAGCGTTTTGAATCGACTCCGTGCGCGAAACATCCATTTCTAAAGGATAAAACTGCTCGCCCAATTCCTCTGCCAACTGCTGCAATTTGTCTTCGCGCCGTGCCGCGCCGATGACATGATAGCCTGCCGCAACAAAAGTACGGCACATTGCCGCACCGAATCCTGCCGATGCCCCGGTAATCAAAATTGCCATATCGTTTCCTTTCTATACTCGTTTCAGACTTGGGTTTAAGGTATGATAACGCCTTATCAGACGGCCTGAGTGGTTGGCCGGCTGATTCTAAATTTAACGATAATCATATCATCACAATAGGACACACTCCATATGAAAACCCGTTTTCTCCCTGTTGCTTTGGCAACAGTGGCGCTCACCCTTTCCGCCTGCGGCGGCAGCGGTGCGCCTTCCCAGCCTAAAGGCCCTATTTCCGAAGACCGTACGGCCGCGTTCAAATCCATGATGCCCGAGTTTACCCGCATGGGCAAAATGGTCAAAGACGAAGAGCCTTACGATGTAGAAAAATTCAAACAAGCTGCCGCAACCTTCGCCGAAAACAGCAAAAAACCGTTCACCCTGTTTGAATCCGACCCTCAAGGCAACGGCCGCGCCCTGCCTGCCATCTGGACAGACACAGCCACATTCAAAGCCGAAGAAGAAAAATTCGTCGCAGCAGTTGAAAAACTCAACGCCGCCGCCCAAACCGGCAAGCTCGAAGAAATCAAAGCCGCTTACGGTGAAACCGGTGCAAGCTGCAAATCCTGCCACGACACATTCCGCGGTCCGGAATAAGGCTTAAAGCAATAAAGGCCGTCTGAAATATCATTTTCAGACGGCCTTTTCTTCAACTGACTTCAAACCTTTCTATATCGACTTTATATTTTGCATTTCATGTTTTTTACCGGTTTCATTTGAAACCGACGGCTCAATTCACATATCGCAATCAAATTTTCTTCTTCCGGCTGTTTAAATTCAATTAAATCTCCCCTTTTCTCGACCAACCCAATTCAACTTCAGACCTGCTTTATCTTTTCAGCCAAATTAATCATATGCGCTTGGATTATATTCTAAAACAAAATTTTACTTTATTTTTTAACAAATAAAAACCATTATCAAAATATTTGTAAAGTTTAATAATATGTTATAAAGTAGCGACTTCGTTTCTGAGGTAACCATCATGAATCCGAATTTCAAATTAAATCTACTAACATTATCTTTACTGGCTATAACAAGCATCGCACACGCAGAAGAAGAGGTTTCAACTCAAGAGCTTGATGAAATTCAAGTCAAAGGCAAACACATTGCCAAAGAGAAAAAAGTTTTTACCGAAGGCCAAGCCAAAAGTTCGCGTGAACGCGTTTATCAATCCAGCGAAAACATCGATACCATCGTTCGGAGTATGCCCGGCGTTTTCACCCAACAAGACAAGGGATCGGGGGTATTGGCGGTCAATATCCGTGGCGATAGCGGCTTGGGACGTGTCAATACGATGGTGGACGGCGTAACCCAAACATTCTATTCCACTTCTGCCGATGCCGGACGCAGCGGCAGCTCTTCTCAATTCGGCACGGCACTGGATCCCAATTTTATTGCCGGCGTCGATGTAACCAAAGGCAGTTTCTCGGGTGCCAACGGCATCAATACCTTATCCGGTACAGCCAATTTCCGTACTTTACGGGTAGACGATGTGGTACACGGAAACAATACCTTCGGCCTCTTGACCAAAGGATTGACCGGCACAAACAGCACCAAAAGCAATTTTATGGCAACCGGAGCAGTACAAAAATGGTTTGACAGCGGAGCGCGCCTTGGCGCGTTATATGGTTACAGCCACCGTAATGTCGAGCAAAACTATAAAGTAGGCGGCGGCGGTCAGCGTATCGGCAATTTTGGCGAGGAATATTTGGACCGTAAAAAACAAGAATATTTTGAGAGCAACTTATTGAAATTCGACCACGAACAAAATCTCTGGGTTCGTGACTTTTCCAAGCGCAATGCGGTCGGTAAAAGCTATTGGGACTACCCTTTCTCCAAAAAATATAACGATCCTGAAGTTTTACAAAGAGATTATGTCGATGACTTGGAAAGAAGCTGGAAAGAGAATTTGGCACCGCAATGGGATCTGACTCCAATCGACCCGACCAGCCTGCAGCAACGCTCAAACAGCCATTTGGTCAAAGTGGAATACGAAAACGACAACAACAAGCTGGACCTTCAGCTTCGTACCATGAATAACCGTATCGGCAGCCGCAAAGTAGAAAACCGCAACTACCAAGCCAATTACAATTTAAACATTGGCGATTATGTCGATTTAAACGTGTTGGCCGCCCATAATTTGGGAAAACAAAAATATCCGAAAAACTCACGTTTTTCAGGATGGGGGTTGCTTGATTATTTGGAAACCAAAAACACAGCCAATCTTTTGGATATCAACAACAGCTTTTCTTTCAAACTTCCCCAAAAAACAGATTTAAAAGCTACTGTCGGTTTCAATTTCTTTAAAAACCAATACAGTAAAAACCGCTTTCCGGAAGAGCTGAGCCTTTTTTACGACGGCCCAGATCAAGATGCCGGCCTGTACAGCTTTTTAGGCCGCTTCAAAGGAGACAAAGGAATATTTCCTCAGAAATCAACCATATTGCAACCTTCAGGCCAGCAAAAATTCAATACGTTCTATTTTGATACTTCCTTGAAAAAAGGCATTTATCAATTGAATTACAGCGCCAATATGGTCAACTACCGCTACAAGGGCGAATATACCGACTACTTCAATACCCAAGAAGACTTTAAAAAAGCATTTGGAGAAGATTCTGAAATTTATAAACAGCATTGCACACCAAGCTGCGACCTTTATGAACCGGTTTATACCAAATCCGGTAAAAAGCATGCGGTAAACCATTCGGTGGCATTAAACATCAATGTCAACGACTACTTTATGCCGTTTATCAGCTATTCGCGTACGCATAGAATGCCGAATATTCAAGAAATGTATTTTTCACAAATCGGCGACTCGGGCGTCAATACCGCCCTCAAGCCGGAACAGGCCAATACTTACCAAATAGGTTTCAATACCTTCAAAAAAGGGATTTTCAAGCCGGACGATGTATTGGGTTTCAAACTGGTCGCCTATCGCAGCAGGATCAACAACTATATCCACAATGTTTATGGCAAATGGTGGGATTTGGATCAAGCACCCAGCTGGGTAACCAGCACCGGCCTGCAATACTCCATCCAGCATCGAAACTACGCCAAACCTGTCCATAAAAATGGTTTGGAAGTGGAAATGAACTATGATTTCGGTCGCTTTTTTACCACCCTGTCTTACGCCTATCAAAAAACCAACCAGCCGACCAACTATAGTGATGCCAGCGAATCGCCCCGCAACTCTTCTAAAGAAGACCAAATCAAACAAGGCTACGGCTTAAGCAAAATTTCCCGCCTGCCCCGAGATTACGGTCGGTTTGAATTGGGCTCACGCTGGTTGGGCAACAAATTGACCATCGGCGGCATTATGCGCTATTACGGCAAAAGTACACGGGCAACAACTGAAGAGGAATTTGTTGACGGAACAACCGGCGCCAATACCTACTCTTCACACCAAATGGGCAGAAGGACGATCAAAAAAACAGAAAGCATCAACAGACAGCCGCTGATTTTTGATTTCTATGCCAATTATGAACCGAAGAAAAACCTTATCCTTCGTTTCGACATTCAAAATGCGTTCAATAAACGCTATATCGATCCTTTGGATGCCGCAAACGATGCCGCAACCCAGCGCTATTTCAGCGTATTTGAAAGAAAAGGCGGTTTGGATGATGAAGAGGTCGAATGTGATGCCAACGGTTTATGCAACGGCAAATATGGCGGCACGACACGCTCCGTCTTGAACAACTACGCACGAGGCAGGACTTTGCTGTTTACCATCAGTTATAAGTTCTAAACCTATCTCTATCTATCAGCATTCTTGATACAATACTGACTCAAAAGCCGACAAACACAATATTTGCCGGCTTTTTTCGATATATCCTCAAAATTTTCTTCATCTATACACAATAAAAAACCTGTCCTTACGGACAGGTTTTCAATCATGACGGATTACAGGCCGCTCAGACGGGCAGTATCGTGTGCAATCATCAATTCTTCGTTGGTAGGAATCACAACGGCAACAGCTTTGCTGTCGGCAGTGGTAATCACACCGGCATTGCCGAAGCGGGCTTTCAGGTTGGCTTCTTGGTCGATGTACAGACCGAGGAAGCCCAAGTAGCCCAATACGCGTTCGCGGATGATGTCGGAGTTTTCGCCGATGCCGCCGGTGAATACCAAGGCGTCCAAACCACCGGCTGCTACTGTCATGCTGCCAATGTATTTAGCCAAGCGGTAGATGAAGATTTCCAGAGCCAGTTTGGCACCTGCGTGGCCGTTGGCAGCTTCTTCTTCAATGGTACGGCAGTCGTTGGACAAACCGGAGATACCGAGCAGGCCGGATTTTTTGTTCAGCATTTCGGTAATTTGGGAAATGGTCATGTTGGCGTTTTCAGCCAAGAAACTGAAAACGGCAGGGTCGATATCGCCGCTGCGGGTACCCATTACCAAACCTTCCAGCGGAGTCAGGCCCATGCTGGTGTCTTGAGATTGGCCGTTGGCAACGGCGGTAATGGATGCGCCGTTACCCAAGTGGGCAATAACCATGCGCAAATCTTTTTTGTCTTTGCCGAGGAAGCGTGCAGTTTCATCAGAAACGAAGCGGTAGCTGGTACCATGCGCACCGTAGCGGCGCAAGCCGTATTTTTCATACAATTCATGTGGAACAGCATATTTGTAAGCGTGTTCAGGCATGGTTTGATGGAATGCGGTGTCGAATACGACAACGTTCGGCAGGCCTTTGAAAATGGTTTGTGCAGCGCGCAGACCTAAAAGGTGGGCCGGGTTGTGCAGAGGAGCAAGTGGAATACATTTTTCGATACCGTCGATAACTTCGTCGGTAACCAAAATGGATTCGCTGTACAATTCGCCGCCGCTTACCACGCGGTGGCCGATCGCACCGATACGAGTGTCGAGGCCGTGGGCTTTGAGCTCGTCCATCAGTGCTTCTACCGCGCCGGTATGGTCTGGCTTGGCAGCCAATTCAACTTTATGTTTTTCGCCGTTAAATTTGAAGGTAATGTAGGCATCAGGCAGATTGAGTTTTTCTGCCAGGCAGCTCAGTAATACTTCGCCGCTGTCGTTATCCAATACGGCACCTTTGAGGGAAGAGCTGCCGCAGTTCAAAACCAAGATTAATTTTTGTGTCATTTTATGCTCCTTGAGGTTTCAGACGGCATTTTTGTCGGGACCTTACTGCTGCTCCGGCTATGTTGCACCCCTTGTGGGACGTAGTGGGTAGCGGTCTGAACAGATTAACAAAGTAAACGCCGTATTCTAACAAAAAATGTAATCGGCTGCTTGATTTAATATTTGATGTAAAATGGACAGAATTTTATTTTAGGCCGTCTGAAAAATGACGGCGGTTTTGAAGATTTCCCGATATGCATTATTTCAGTATCCACACTCAAGACGGCGAGCACGCCGGATTTTTTATTATGTTGGCAGACGATGAGTCGCAAAATCCGCCGCAAAGCGGACGCTTCGCAATCAAGCTGCAAAGTGAAGACGCAGCCGCAGCGGCGGTATTGTCGCCTTTCGAGCAAACCGATATTCCGCAATACTGGCGCGTGGTCAAAGACCGTATCGAATTGTTTTTTGACGATAAAAACATCGGCGCGCTGCGCAACGAATACCTGACCATCAGCGGCAAAACCTTTATCCTGACCGATTTGACCGGAGCGATGTAATGGAAAGTATGTTTATCCTTGTCCCCATCAGCATTATTTTGGCCTTTATTATCGGCTGGTTTTTCTGGTGGTCGGGTAAAAACGGACAGTTTGACGACCTTGAAGGACCTGCACACCGCATTTTGATGGACGACGACTCCACTGAAAAACTGATCGAAAAAGACGAAGACAAAGAATCCGAACAATGAGCCTTAAAAAAGACAATCTGAATTTCCACACAACCCGCCGTTTTGCGCCGCTCTTTGGGACGCAGTTTTTGGGCGCGTTGAACGATAATGTGTTCAAAACCGCATTATTCGTGATGATCAGTTTTTACGGTTTGGGCAAAAACGACTTTCTGCCATCCAGCCAAATGCTGAACTTGGGCGCGATGTTGTTTATCCTGCCCTACTTCCTGTTTTCCGCGCTTTCAGGGCAACTGAGCAACAAATTCGACAAAGCCGTTTTGGCGCGCTGGATCAAGCTGTTGGAAATCATCATTATGGCAGTGGCGGCGTATGGCTTCTACATCCAATCCGCGCCTTTGCTTTTAATCTGCCTGTTTTGCATGGGCACGCAATCGACTTTGTTCGGCCCGCTGAAATACGCCATTTTGCCCGATTACCTCAACGACAAAGAACTGATTATGGGCAACAGCCTGATTGAATCGGGTACGTTTATTGCCATCTTGCTCGGCCAGATTTTGGGCACCGCAGTCGCAGGCGTTCCGCCGTATATTGTTGGCGGTTTGGTGTTGTTGGCCGCTATCGGCGGCACGATGACCAGCCTGTTTATGCCGTCTGTAGCCGCTAAAATGCCGGACACAAAAATCGAATGGAACATCATCAAAGGCACGAATTCACTGATTCGTGAAGCGGCGGCCAATCGTCCCGTATTCACGTCCATCATCGGTATTTCATGGTTTTGGTTTGTCGGCTCGGTTTATACCACCCAACTGCCGACGTTCACGCAAATCCATTTGGGCGGCAACGATAATGTGTTCAACTTGATGTTGGCGCTGTTCTCCATCGGTATCGCCATCGGCTCAGTATTATGCGCCAAACTCAGCCACGAGCGCCTGATTTTGGGCTTGGTCACCATCGGCACTCTGGGGCTGACGGTCTGTGGATTATTGCTGGTGTGGCTGACCCACGGCCAACGCTTTACCGAATTAAACGGCATTATCTGGTTTTTATCGCAAGCCCAAGCGTATCCGATTATGCTCGTGATGTCGGCCATCGGCTTTTTCGGCGGCTTTTTCTCCGTACCACTCTACACTTGGCTGCAAACCGCCAGCAGCGAAACCTTCCGCGCCCACGCCGTCGCCGCCAACAACATCATCAACGGCGTGTTTATGGTGTCGGCTGCCATTCTGAGCGCGGTTTTGCTGATGTTGTTCGACAGCATTACGCTGCTGTATTTGATTGTGGCCGTGGGTAATCTTCCGTTGATTGTTTACCTCATCAAACGGGAACCGAAATTTATCGGGGATTTGACCGCTTTGTTGAAAAGCAGCAAATAAGGCCGTCTGAAATGTATCCCCACCATGCACATTTTCCCTGTTCAATCTCGTGGACAGCTTGTGCATAAATCAGATTACTGTCTGATTTAACATTAAAAAACAGGACTGCCTAAATTTTAAGCACAACTTTACCGCCGGACAAAATGCACATTTTCCCCAAACAAGCGTGTGTAAAGGCTGTGAATAAGTCGGCTTAATGTTTGATATTTCAAAACAAAACGATATTTGATTAATTTTTAGGCAGTTAATAAAAGGCCGTCTGAAAACTTTTTCAGACGGCCTGAGCGTATAATAACCACCTACCTTATAGTTCCCGAACGATATGATTTATCCATGGCATGAAACCCAATGGCAACAGCTCGCCGCCCATTGGCAAAACCGTCCCAACGCCTGGCTGTTTACCGGCAAAGAAAATACCGGCAAAACCGAGTTTGCCCGCTTTGTCGCGCAGGCATTGCTGTGCGAATCGCCCAAGTCCGGTCATGAACCCTGCGGTGAGTGCGCTTCGTGCCATTTGTTCAGCCAAAACACGCATCCCGACTTTTACGAACTCACGCCGGAAATTCCCGAAGGCGAGGCAATAGGACGCAAACTCCTGCAAATCAAAATCGATGCCGTGCGCGATATTGTGGAAAACATTTACCTGACCGCTGTCCGTGGCGGCCTGCGCGTGGTATTGGTACATCCGGCGGAAAGCATGAATACACAGGCGGCAAACAGTTTGTTAAAAGCTCTGGAAGAGCCGCCGCAACACGTCGTTTTCCTGCTCGTTACCCATGCTCGCGACAAACTCCTCCCCACCATCAAAAGTCGTTGCCGCCAGATGGTGCTGCCCTCGCCGACCCATGAACAAGCTGCGGCATATCTGCGCCAACAGGGTGTGGAAAATGCCGAAGCCTTGTTGGCATTCCACAGCGGCGCGCCTTTATTCACACCGGCTCCCGAATTGGACGCATTGCGCGAAGAATTGCTGACGTTGCTGGCCGCCCCGCGCCTGTTGGCCATACTCGACTACGCCGCTGCGTTCGACAAACAAAAACAACCGCTGGCCGTTTTCATCGACTGGCTGCAAAAGTGGCTGACAGATGTCGGCTTGGCACAACAAAGCATGGCGCCGCTTTATTATCCGCACCATGCCCAAGCCCTGCTTCAGACGGCCTCTAAAACCGATTCACGCAGGCTGTTTGCCCTATTGGGCCGTCTGAACGCGCTCAACCCTTACGGATACCATACCTTGAGTGTTAAAATGCAACTTGAGTATCTGCTTATCGAATATTTAGATTTTTGGCAAAACAAACCCTAACAGGTAATAAATGATGAATAAAAAAGACATTCCGGCGAAGATGTTGGCTTTGCAACTCAAAGACCCCAATCTGTTGTACAACTGCTATATGCCGTTTTTAGAACACGGCGGCCTGTTCGTGCCGACCGATGACGTATTCTCCCTAGGCGAAGACATTCTCTTGGCCGTCGAAATCGCCGACTATCCCAAACGCTTCCTGCCAACCAAAGTCGTTTGGATCAATCCGGCGCGCACCTCGGCCCACCGCCCCAAAGGCGTAGGCCTTGCCTTCTCCGAACACGAAAGCTGCCAGCAGGCAAAAAACCTGATCGAAGCCGAGCTCGGCCCGCGCCTGCGCAGCGACCGTACTACTTTTACCCTGTAATACCATGCATTTAATCGATTCACATTGCCATCTCAACTTTGACGGCCTAAAAGACCGCCTGCCCGAAGTCTTTGCCAATATGGAAGCGCAAAGCGTCAAACAAGCGCTTGCCATCAGCGTCAGCAAACAAAGTTTTGCCGAAGTCTTCGACATTGCCCAGGCGCACGACCACATCTACTGCACCATCGGCGTACATCCTGACAGCCAAGAAGCGGAGGAATTTACCGTTGCCGAAATGGTAGAAGCGGCCAAACATCTCAAAATCGTCGGCATCGGCGAAACCGGTTTGGACTATTACTGGTGTAAAGGCGATTTGTCATGGCAGCATCAACGCTTTGCCGACCACATCCAAGCCGCCAACGAAAGCGGCCTGCCCGTTATCGTCCACACGCGCGATGCGGCCGAAGACACGTTGCGGATTTTGAAAGAGTGCCACACCAACTCCGGCGTGATCCACTGCTTCTCCGAAGACGTCGCCTTTGCCAAAGCCGCTTTAGATTTAGGGTTATACATTTCCTTCTCCGGTATTGTGACATTTAAAAACGCGCCGCTGATTCAGGAAGCCGCCAAATACGTCCCTGCCGATAGAATCTTGGTAGAAACCGATGCCCCCTTCCTCGCGCCGGTTCCCAAACGCGGCAAACAAAACGAGCCGTCCTACGTCCGCTATACAGCCGAATTCGTAGCCAATCTGCGCGGCGAGAGCTTGGAAACATTGGCACAAAACACCAGCGACAATTTCTATCGCCTGTTTAAGAAAGTACCCGACAGCCGTCTGAACAACGGCTAGTTCTAAGGCTTTCTACCATCGGTTTTGCCTCAAACGCAGCGGCAAACTCAAAATGGCTCAAGACAGAAACGACAACAAAATCGGCTTGTGCCATCTTCCGAACGGCCGGACCTTAGAAGAATGGAAATATTTCCATCAAAACAATAAATAAGTTTAAATTCAAAATATTACTTTCCTAAGCCCGACAAAGCAAGAGGCCGTCTGAAAGTATTTTCAGACGGCCTCTTGCTTATTTTACCGATAGGATGTAAAACCTATCCTTCGAAATAAACGGTTCATCGAAACCGTACACCCATCGACACAATATGGACACAAACTCCGAAATGCACACCCACCCTAATTTTTACGCTATGCTGACTGCAGCCTGCAAAAAAAACGGTAAAGGCACAGTCATTTTCAACGACAAAGAAAAAATCAGCTATTCCTCCCTCAAATGCGAAGTAGAAACCGTCGCAGCCTATCTGCAACACCAAGGCGTACAATATGGCGACAGAGTCGCCCTTGTCGTTTCCAACTCTCCCGAATTTATTGCCGCCTATTTCGCCATTACTTCCATCGGTGCGGTAGCCGTCCCACTCAACGTCTTTTTGAAAAGCGAAGAATTTTCCTACATCCTCAATGACTGCGACGCACGCTTTATGTTTGCCTCCGCGCCGTTGGCCAAAGAACTCAAAAACATTAAAGCTAAAACCAAAGTCAATAAAATCATCTGGATTGGTGAAACCAACGCCGCCAGTGGCGAAGACAGCTATTTCGATGCCGCACGCACATTCCCCGGCAAGCCGAATCTGAGCCGTCAGCCGTCTGTCAACGATTTGGCGCACATTATCTACACCTCCGGCACAACCGGCCATCCCAAAGGCGCATTAATCAGTTACAGCAACCTGTTTTCCAACCTTTCGGGCATCGAACAAATTTTCCAAATTTCAAGCAAAGACCGCTTTGTCGTCTTCTTGCCCATGTTCCACAGCTTTACGCTGACCGCCATGGTTTTGCTGCCGATATATCAAGCCTGCTCGATTATTTTGGTTAAATCCGTCTTCCCGTTCTCCAACGTGTTGAAACAGGTTTTGCTCAAACGCGCTACCATTTTCCTCGGCGTACCGGCTATTTACACTGCCATGAGCAAAGCCAAAATTCCTTGGTATTTCAGATGGTTCAACCGCGTCCGTCTGTTTATCAGCGGCGGCGCGCCTTTGGCCGGACAAACCATTGACGACTTCAAAGCCAAATTCCCGCGCGCCAAATTACTGGAAGGCTACGGCCTGAGCGAATGCTCGCCCGTTGTTGCTGTCAATACGCCTGAGCGCCAAAAAACCGCCAGCGTCGGCGTCGCCCTGCCTGGCCTGACCGTGAAAGCCGTCGATGACGAATTGGTCGAAGTGCCGCGCGGCAAAGTGGGCGAACTCATCATCAAAGGCGGATCGGTCATGCAGGGCTACCTCAATATGCCTGACGCCACAGATGAAACCATCGTCAACGGTTGGCTGAAAACCGGCGACTTCGTCACCATAGACGAAGACGGCTTCATCTTCATCGTCGACCGCAAAAAAGACCTGATTATCTCCAAAGGCCAAAACGTCTATCCGCGCGAAATCGAAGAAGCCATTTACAAACTCGATGCCGTGGAAGCCGCCGCCGTCATCGGTGTGAAAGACCAATACGCCGATGAAGAAATCATTGCCTTTATCCAACTCAAAGAAGGCATGAAACTGGAAGAAGCCGAAGTCCGCAGCCACCTGCGCGGCCTGTTGGCAAACTTTAAAATCCCTAAACAAATCGTCTTCCAAGACGAGCTGCCGCGCAATGCCACCGGCAAAGTGTTAAAACGCAAACTCAAAGAACAGTTTCAAGACTAAACCGCTGTTTCAGACGGCCTCTTGATTCATGCAGGCCGTCTGAAAACAACCTGTATTCCACAAACCTTTTCAGACGGCCACGACCATGACGACACCTATACTCGAAATCGAAAACCTAAACGGCTCCTTTCCGAGCAAGCAAGTCCTGCACAATATCAACCTGACCTTGCAACCCGGCCGCAAGCTGGCATTGGTCGGCGAGAGCGGTAGCGGCAAAACCGTATTGTCGCAAGGCATCATGCGCCTGAATCCGATGGTTAGCTTTGAAGGCCGTCTGAAATATTGCGGAACCGATCTGCTGACCCAGCCCGAACGCGCCCTGCAAAAGCTGCGCGGCTGCGAAATCGGCATGGTGTTTCAAGAACCCATGACCGCCCTCAACCCCGTTATGCGCGTCGGCGAACAAATCGCCGAAGTCCTGACCCTGCATTTGGGTTTGGATAAAAAACAGGCATGGGCGCGCGCCATCGAACTCCTAGACGAAACCGGCATCCACCAACCCGAGCAAAAAGCCCAGGCTTATCCGTTCCAACTTTCCGGCGGTCAACGCCAGCGCGCCATGATTGCCATGGCCGTATCCGCCCAACCCAAGCTCCTGATTGCCGACGAACCGACCACCGCATTAGACGTTGCCGTCCAAGCCCAAATTCTCGACCTGCTCTCGCGCCTGCAGGAAGACCACGGCATGACCATGCTCTACATTACGCACGACTTAAACCTCGTGCGCCGTTTTGCCGACGACATCGCCGTTATGCGTAACGGCCGCATCCTCGAAACCGGCGAAGCCGCCGAAGTCTTCGCCAATCCGCAGCACGAATACACCAAAATGCTGCTCAATGCCGGCACAACACGCCGCGTCGCCCCCTTGCCTGAAAACCCGGCCACCGTACTCAAGGCCGAACACGTCGCCTTTTCCGTCAAAGAATCGGACGGTTGGTTTAAAAAACGCGACAAAACCATTCTCAACCCCATTTCTTTCGACCTCAAATCCGGCGAAACCTTAGGCATCATCGGCGAAAGCGGCAGCGGCAAAACTACACTGGCCAAAGCCGTTATGCACCTTATCGACTCCGAAGGCAGTCTGATTGTCAACGGCGAGCCATGGAAACGCGAATTGAGACGCGAAATCCAAATGGTGTTCCAAGACCCGTTCGGCGCATTCAATCCGCGCATGAATGTCTTTGATACCGTTTCCGAAGCCTTACGCGTGCACGAACCTGAAATGCCGCGTGAAGAAATGCGCCGCCGCGTCGAAGAAGTCCTCAAACAAGTCGGCCTGCCCGAAGACGCACTTGAACGCTATCCGCACGCATTCTCCGGCGGCCAACGCCAACGCCTCGCCATCGCACGCGCCATCATTGTCCGCCCGAAAATCCTCGTATTGGACGAACCAACCAGCGCGCTCGATGTCCAATGGCAACAACAAATCCTTGAATTGCTCAGCGGCCTGCAAAAAGAATACGGCCTCGCCTTCATCATCATCAGCCACGACCTCGCCGTCATCCGCGCCATTTCCCACCGCGTAATGGTATTGAAAGACGGTCAAGTCGTTGAAGAGGGCGAATGCGAAAGCGTGTTTGCCAATCCGGCCAGCGACTACACGCGCCATTTGATTGCCCACTCCGGCCACATGGTCCAAGAGGCCGTCTGAATCTTTAAGGATTACGATAGGCGCATTTCAAAAAAACTATTACCTAGTGGCGGCACTTGAAATTTTCCCTGTCTGCCACTATCCTGAACAACATATTTTTAATCCCGATTCAAAAGGAAACAAACATGAGCAGCGAATTGATTATTCACGCCAGCGATGCCAGCTTCGAACAAGACGTTTTGAAATCCGACGTACCTGTATTGCTGGACTTCTGGGCACCATGGTGTGGCCCTTGCAAAATGATCGCCCCAATCTTGGACGACATTGCCTCCGAATTCCAAGGCCGTCTGAAAGTCGTTAAAATCAACATCGACGACAATGAAGCCACTCCTGCCAAATTCGGCGTTCGCGGCATCCCTACCCTGATGGTGTTCAAAAACGGCGAAAACGTTGCCACTAAAGTCGGTGCATTGGCTAAAGGCCAACTGACTGCATTCGTTGAAGCTTCTATCGCTTAAGGTTTTAAGCATATAAAAAGGCCGTCTGAAAACAATTTTCAGACGGCCTTTTTTGTATTCATTAAGCAGCCAATGGTTTCAAAGTCAGGCTGGCATTTTCAGCTTTCACTTTAAACAGCAAATCAATATTCGGATGTTTGCCCGGATTGGCTTCGGCATCGGCAACATGTTCGGCGAACCATGCCAGGCCGCGTTCTGCCGCCGCTGCGTCAAGTTTACCGCCAAACTCTTGCGCCAAAGCATGGTAAAGCTTGAGCGAGCCTTGTTTGCCGGGTGCATTGGGAATGTGATGAACCACATTGCCCTCTTTGTCGAGAATATCCAAGCCGCTTAAATGATCGATGGCAGGCATGGTGGCCAGATTATCTTGGAAGCTCATGATTGTCCTTTCTGATGTGGGTGTTAAAGCAAACCATATAACAAGGCCGTCTGAAAGTTGAGTTTGACACTTTTCAGACGGCCTTAAACATTTCAATTAACGTGTACCGAAAATCTTATCGCCGGCATCGCCCAAACCGGGGATGATGTAGCCGTGTTCGTTCAAGTGGCTGTCGAGCGCGGCAGTGTAAATGGTTACATCAGGATGCGCCTCGTTGACGGCTTTCACGCCTTCCGGTGCGGCAACCAATACCAATGCTTTGATGTTGCGGCAACCTTTGGCTTTCAAAAGGTCGATGGTGGCAACCATAGAGCCGCCGGTCGCCAACATTGGGTCGATAATCAGCGCGGGACGTTCGTCCATACTGTCGACAAATTTTTCAAAATAAGAAACCGGTTTCAAAGTTTCTTCATCGCGCTGCAAGCCGACAACGCTGATTTTGGCAGTCGGAATCAGGTCGAGTACGCCGTCGAGCATACCCAAACCGGCACGCAAAATCGGGACGACGGTCAGCGTTTTGCCTTTGATACGGTCGCCTTCGATAGAGCCGCACCAGCCGTCAATAATATATTTCTCAATTTCAAAGTCACGGCTGGCTTCATATGCCATCAGACGTGCCAACTCGGTGGTAAGCGTGCGGAATTTGTAAGTGCTGCAATCCGCTTCACGCATCAGCGTGAGTTTGTGGCGGACTAAAGGGTGGTTGATAACGGTAACGTTCATGTTGATTTTCCGAATTGCGTTGATGGAGGGGGATTATACTTTTTTTCGCATGGCGCGCAAAGTGCGTACTCATGCGAAAGGCCGTCTGAATCAGGGTTTCAGACGGCCTTTGTCAACAATTTTACATTGCGTAAATATTTAAAATGCTTAAGCTTTCAGCAATTCTTGCAGTTCGCCGGCTTCGTACATTTCCATCAAAATGTCGGAGCCGCCGACAAATTCGCCGTTAACGTACAGTTGAGGAATAGTCGGCCAGTCGCTGTATTCTTTAATGCCTTGGCGTACGGCATCGTTTTCCAATACGTTGACGGTTACATAGTCGGTGCAACCTGCCGCATTCAGGATTTGTACGGCACGGGAAGAGAAGCCGCATTGCGGGAATTGCTTCGTGCCTTTCATGAACAATACGACGCGGTGTGTGGTAACGACTTCTTTGATTTGATCGTGGATAGAGGACATGGTGTGTTCCTTTTTGCTAAATCGGTTGTTCGGGAAAAATCAAATTTCCCGCCATTATACGCAAATTGATGAAGTTGAGGGGCGTTTATCAACGTCGGATCTGACCGTTGCCGTTGATGTAGAACTTGGTCGAAGTCAGCGCTTCCAAACCCATCGGGCCGCGGGCGTGCATTTTTTGGGTGGAAATCCCGATTTCCGCGCCCAATCCGAACACAAAGCCGTCGGTAAACCGAGTGGATGCATTGACATAAACCGCCGCCGCATCAATGCTTTCTTGGAAAAACTCGGCATGGGCAATACTTTGGGTCACAATCGCTTCCGAGTGATGCGTCGTATGGCCGTTAATCCAATCGACGGCTTCTTCCACCGATTTTACCGTTTTAACCGACATAATATAGTCAAGAAACTCAGTCTTGTAATCTTCCTCGGTTGCCAAAACAGCATTTTTAAACATACGCAATGCTTCCTGATCGGCTCTAAATTCGACCGGATGCACTTTGGCAACGGCTTCTTCCAGTTTGGGCAAAAACACTTCCGCTATCTTTTCGTGGACAACCAAAGACTCCGCGGCATTACACACGCTCGGACGCTGCGTTTTCGCATTAACGACGATATCGGCCGCCATCTCCAAATCGGCACTGTCATCCACATAAATATGGCAATTACCGACTCCGGTTTCAATGACGGGAACTTTCGATTTCTCTTTCACCGTCTGAATCAAGCGCGCGCCACCGCGAGGAATCAGTACATCAATATAATCAACCGCCTGCATCAATTCCTCGGCAGCGGCATGACTGGTATCTTCGACCAGCTGCACCACATCGGCATCCATTCCCGCTTGTACCAAAGTCTGCCTGATGACGGCAATCAATGCGGTATTGGAATAAATGGCATCGCGGCCGCCGCGCAAAATAATGGCATTGCCGGTTTTAAAGGCCAGAGAAAACGCATCGACCGAAACATTGGGGCGGCTTTCAAAAATCATGGCAACCACGCCCAAAGGCACGCGTTTTTGAACAATTTTCAAACCGTCCAAATTGGTATAGCCACGGACAATCTGCCCAATCGGGTCCTGCAAATCGGCAACCTGCTCAACGCCTTCCGCAATGCCTTTGATGCGTTCGTGATTCAAACGCAGCCTGTCGAGCATAATGTCCGAAATGCCGTTTTCTTTTGCAGCAGCCAAATCGCGGGCATTTTCTGCCAAAATCATCTCAGCCTGTTCAACCAAAGCCGTTGCAACCTGACGCAGCAGATTGTTTTTTTCCAAGCTTCCCAAGCTGATTAACGTTTTGCTGGCTTTTTGGGCATTCTTGCCCAACTGTTCGATATAGTTCATCAAACCTCCCTATTTCTCTTGTGCAAACCACGTTCCGATAGGCGCGCCATCTAAAACCTGAAGAATATCGCGCGGATTGGCGCTGTTCATCAACACCATCTGGCCGTGATGTTCAAACATCATCTGCGCGCTCTTAATCTTACTGAACATGCCGCCCGTACCAAACTTACTGCCCGAGCCGCCGGCAGAAGCAATAATTTCTTCGGTAATATCGGCAACATGGCTGCGCAGCTTGGCATCGGCGTGAACGGCCGGATTTTTATCAAACAAACCGTCGATATCGGACAACATAATCAACAAATCGGCTTTAACGATTTTCGCTACAACTGCCGACAAGCGGTCGTTATCGCCGAACTTGGTCGCATGGTCCATCTCGTCCACGCTGACCGCATCGTTTTCATTGACAATAGGGATGACGCCGATGGAAAGCAGGGATTCAAAGGCATTGGTAACGTTTGCCAAACTTTCCGGATATTCGACCACATCGCGCGTCAGCAGAATTTGCGATACCGTCATCCGATAATGGGAAAAAATCTGCGAGTAAAGGCTCATCATGGCCACTTGGCCGACGCTGGAAACAGCCTGTTGCTGCGCCATTTCCGCCGGACGTTTTTCCATATTGAGGACATTCAGCCCAAAGCCCATCGCGCCGGAAGACACCAGCACAATTTCTTTGCTCTTTCCGACCAAGCTGGAAATGACAAAGGCCAGTTGGTCGATTTTTGCCAAATTAATTTTACCGTTTGGCAACACCAAAGAGCTGGTTCCAATCTTAATGACAATGCGTTTTACTGCTTCAAAATCTCGTTTCATTATTCTCCTCTGCTTTCTATTTTTATGATTGCACGCGGCATTATTTCAGCCAAGCTAATCTACATCATAACTGCGAAGCAATAGAAAATACAGACAAAATTAAAAAACGCTTTCTTTAAAAGCTGTATTTTCAGTTTTTATCCGAACCCGTTAACAACAAAACAAAAGGCCGTCTGAAACCCTATTTCAGGTTTCAGACGGCCTTTTACCGATTATTGAGAATCCGGCCTGCCACGATAAATACAGACCGTTCCCTACAAACGCTTATTGATGGTCAGAAATAATTTTCAGCATTTGCGCCAATACTTTAGGATTGGCAGCAACAATGTCGCCGCTTTCCAACCAGCCTTCATTGCCGGACATATCGGTAACGATACCGCCTGCTTCTTGGACAATCAATGCACCGGCGGCAATATCCCAAGGTTTGAGATTAAACTCAAAGAAACCGTCCAAACGGCCGGCCGCAACGGCACACAAATCCAAAGAAGCCGCGCCTTCACGACGGCCGCCGGCGGTTTTGGCCAAGAAATCTTTCAAAATCGCTAGATACTTGTCCATCATGCTTTGATCGACAACAGGGAAACCTGTACCGATCAGGCAGCGGTTCAATTCGATGCGGTTGGAAACGCGGATGCGACGGTCGTTGAGCAACGCGCCTTTGCCACGGGAAGCCATATATACGTCGTTGCGCTCAGGTGCGTACACCAAAGCTTCTTGCAACACGCCTTTGTGCAGGAGTGCCATAGAGATAGCGTATTGGGGATGGCCGTGGAGGAAGTTGGTTGTGCCGTCGAGCGGGTCGATAATCCATTCGTACTCGGCGGTGGCTTTACCGTGGGAGCCGCCTTCTTCGCAAGTGATTTTGTGATGCGGATAGGCTTCTTTGAGCGCTTCCACCAAAATCATTTCGGAGCTGCGGTCAACATCGGAAACGAAGTCGTTGAATGCTTTGCTGTCTACTTTGACGGCATCCAGATTGCCGGCGGCGCGAATCATCATTTGCCCTGCTTTACGGGCGGCTTTAAAAGCGGTATTTAAAAACGGATTCATGGTTTTCTTCCTAATTCAGGTAAAATACGCCCTAATGCGCCGAACATGGCACACAAGAGGCTGTTAATCGTTTCCGATGCTGTTAAAGAACATTTCAGACGGCATGGAAAAAGGCCGTCTGAAAACAAAAAGATGGCACATTATACCTGATTCCCGTACAAACAGAAAATAAAACATGACTTCCGAAAAACCCGCCCTGCCCGCTTATCTGGACAACATCCGCATCATCCTCACGCGCACCAGCCATCCTTCCAATATCGGCTCCGCCGCGCGCGCCATGAAAACGATGGGCCTGCACAAACTGACCATCGTCGCCCCCAATCTGATGGCAACTCCGATGACGGAAAATCCGCCCGTGTTCGACCCGGAGCATCCGCAATCATTTAAATTACCGGAAGAAAGTTTCATCCTCGCTTCCGGCGCGGCAGACGTTTTGGAAAATGCCACCATTGCCGCTTCTTTGGACGAAGCCCTTGCCGACACCACCATCGCCTGCGCCCTGACCAGCCGCCGCCGCGAAATTACTGCGCCGCTGCAAACCCCGCGCGAGTTGGTGCCCGAATTACTGCAGGCCGCCAACCGCGGCGAGAAAGTGGCTCTGGTCTTCGGCAACGAGACTTTCGGCTTGAGCATCGAAGAAGTCCAAGCCTGCAACCGACTGATGACCATCAACGGCAACCCCGACTATTTCTCGCTCAACCTCGCCCAAGCCGTGCAGGTCGTATGCTACGAAATCTTCAGCCAAACCGATTCGCCCATGACCCATCTTCAACAGGAAGACCACGCCGCAACCCATGAGCAAATCAAAGGCATGGTCGCCCACATGGAAAGCGTGATGAACGACATCGGCTTTTTCAACCGCCGCAACGGCGAACGCCTGATGCGCCGTATGCAGAGCCTGTTCGGACGCGCCAACACGCAAACCGAAGACATCGACATCCTGCGCGGTTTTTTCAATACCGTCAGCCACCGTATCCATAAAAAAGACTGATTAAGGCCGTCTGAAAACATTACAAGCTTTTCAGACGGCATGACTGATATTCGGATAAGCATGAATTACGCCCTAGACGCATTATGGTGGAAACTCACCAGCCAACCCGTCCGCGACCTCGCCTCGCTGCTGACTGCGCCGCCTTTGTGGCAAAGCGGTTGCGAATTGAGCGTGCGCGAACTATTGGGGGAACACGGTTTCCGTTACCTTTTGGCATTGGACGCCGATCCCGCTCCGCTAAAAGATTACCTTGTCCAACGCGCCCCGTTCGGCCATCGTCTCGGCATTTATGCTGAAGAGCTGTTGGCTTTCTGGTTTGCCAACGCCCCGCATGCCAAACTGCACGCATATAATCTGACCGTTTTTTCAGACGGCCAAACTTTAGGTGCTGCGGATTTTGTCGTTTCCCTCAACCAACAGCCCTACCATATCGAGCTGGCGTGTAAATACTACGGCGGAGACCAAGTGCAAAACCTGCGCGGCCTCAATCCTAAAGACACGCTGACGGACAAAGCCGCCAAATTGGTGCAGCAATCCCAGCTGCTGCATACGCCGCAAGGCAAAGCAACCTTAGTCGCACAAGACCTTCCTGAAAATCCGCTCCAGGCTTCCATCGTGCGCGGTATCGGATTTTTTCCGCAAGATTTCCATGCTTTTGAGCCGCCACTTAATCCATACGGCTGGCACGGCGTCTATATTCAAGATTGGGCGGAATACGGGTTTGAACGCCAAGAAACCCGCTACCATCTGCTCGACCGCATGGCCTATCTCGCCCCTGCGCGTGTCGCCGAAACCGAAACATTGAACGAAACCGAAATCCGCCGTATCGACCAAGGCTTGATTGCCGTTTTGGAATTACGGCCGGACGGCTTTTGGCACGAAATCGAACGCATTATGAAGGCCGTCTGAAACCCTTTACTAACTTTAAGAGAAACCCATTACATCATGAACGCCGCACAACTCGACCACACCGCCAAAGTTTTGGCTGAAATGCTGACTTTCAAACAGCCTTCCGATGCCGTCCTCTCCGCCTACTTCCGCGAACACAAAAAGCTCGGCCGCCAAGACCGCCACGAAATCGCCGAAACCGCCTTTGCCGCGCTGCGCCACTATCAAAAAATCAGCACCGCCCTGCGCCGTCCGCACGCGCAGCCGCGTAAAGCCGCACTTGCCGCGCTGGTTCTCGGCAGAAGTACCAACATCAGCCAAATCAAAGACCTGCTTGATGAAGAAGAAACAGCGTTCCTCGGCAATTTAAAAGCCCGCAAAACCGAGTTTTCAGAGGGCCTGAATACCGCCGCAGAATTGCCGCAATGGCTGGTGGAACAACTGCAACAGCATTGGAGCAAAGAAGAAATTCTCGCCTTCGGCCGCAGCATCAACCAACCTGCCCCGCTCGACATCCGCGTCAATACTTTGAAAGGCAAACGAGATAAAGTGTTGCCTTTGTTGCAAGCCGAAAGTGCCGATGCAGAGGCAACGCCTTATTCGCCTTGGGGCATCCGCCTAAAAAACAAAATCGCGCTTAACAAACACGAACTGTTTTTGGACGGCACGCTGGAAGTCCAAGACGAAGGCAGCCAGCTGCTTGCCTTATTGGTGGGTGCAAAACGCGGCGAAATCATTGTCGATTTCTGTGCCGGCGCCGGCGGTAAAACCTTGGCTGTCGGCGCGCAAATGGCCAACAAAGGGAGAATCTACGCCTTCGACATCGCCGAAAAACGCCTTGCCAACCTCAAACCGCGCATGACCCGTGCCGGACTGACCAATATCCACCCCGAACGCATCAGCAGCGAACACGATATCCGTATCTCCCGACTGGCAGGCAAAGCCGACCGCGTGTTGGTGGACGCGCCCTGCTCCGGTTTGGGTACTTTACGCCGCAATCCCGACCTCAAATACCGCCAATCCGCCGAGACCGTGGCCAACCTTTTGGAACAGCAACACAGCATCCTCGATGCCGCCTCCAAACTGGTAAAACCGCAAGGCCGATTGGTGTACGCCACCTGCAGCGTATTGCCGGAAGAAAACGAGCAGCAGGTCGAACGTTTCCTGTCCGAACATCCCGAGTTTGAACTCGTCAATTGCGCCGAGCTGCTGCAAAGCCTGAAGGTCGATTTGGATACCGGCAAATACCTGCGCCTCAACTCCGGAGAACACCAAACCGACGGCTTCTTCGCCGCCGTATTGCAACGTAAGGATTAAGGTTGAAAAAGGCCGTCTGAATTCCTTTCAGACGGCCTTATCGATAGATTTCTTACATTAAAACCATAAATTACGATAGTCGCGCTTTGCAATAATATACTTTGAGGCCTGTATCTCGACCTTTTATCAGAATATTGTGAAAAGCCGGAAAAAATGCTTTATGCTTTGTAAATGTATGTGTTCTTGTTCAAAATTCGCCCGGCCATGCCTCAAGCGATACCCGATACGGACAACGATAATATATAAATCATTTGGTTAAAAATCATGTCGCATATTTATTCTTCCCCCACAAAGCCCCGTTTATTGTCATCGGCCGTTGCCGTCGCCTGCTGTCTTCTGCCGTTTCAGACGACCTCTGCATACAGCCTGCAAGACATCCTCAGGGATGCTTTAATCAGCGACCCGATTGTGCGTGAAGCCAAAGCCACTCAAGAAGCAGCGCAAAGCACGACCAAAGCCACGCGTGCGCGCCATTACCCCGTTGTTACCCTGACCGGCACCAAAGTACTGGCACAACACAATAAATACACCAGCAACGATATGGAAGACGGCGTCGGCGTACGCGGCAGCCTGAACATCTATTCATGGGGCGCGATTGAAGCCGCCGTCCGCCGCGACCGCAGCCGCGAAGAATACTATCAACACAAATACACCGAAAGCCAAGAGCAGCTGGGAAGCGATATCGGCCGCCTCTATCTGAGCGCATTGCGTGCAAAAGAAACCCTAATTCTCAACGAGCAGACTTTGGCGCGCCACAACAACCTCTTAAAAGACTTAAATACCATCGTCAAATATGATGCCGGCCGCCGTTCCGAGTTGATTGAAGCGCGCGCGCGCCAATTACAAGTGGCCAACATCATTGCCCAACAACGCCGCACCATGGATTTGGCGCTGAGCCGCCTGTCCCGCTATACCTCGCGCCAACTGACTGCCAACGACTTGGAAGATCCGTTTAAAAACGACACGGCAAAATCCATCAGTGAACGCTTCAACAACCCCAACCGCAACAATAATCCGTCCTATCAGGCGCAGTTGGCCGAGCGCGACAGCGTCCGTGCCGATTTGGACGCCTCCAAAGCCGAACGTCTGCCTGCCCTCAATTTGGAAGGCAGTGCAACGCGCAATACCAGACAGCTTTATTTAAACGTTGCATGGAATGTGCTGGATATTGCCGCACGACACAATGTAGAGCGCAATGCCAAATCATTGATTGCTGCAGAAGCCAAATCAGAACAAATCCTGCGCGACATGAACGAACGCGTCCAAACGTCGGCCATCGATATGCAGGAAAGCGAGCAGCGTGCCGCACTGACGGCGCAACACATCGCCGCCCAAAAAGAAGTCATCAAAGTGTACGAATTGCAGTTTAAAATCGCCCGGCGCACGCTGACCGATGTTTTGAGCGCATACAGCGAGTTATCCTCCATCGAACAGGATTACGTTGCCGCCCGCAACGATTTCCGCGATGCGGCGCTCAACTATTTAAATACCCAGGCCAAAATCTCCGCTTGGGTCGGTTTGGCGCAAAAATAAAGCCATATCCGCCGGTTAAACCAAAAACATTACGCGAAAAAATATGAAAGCCATCATTGAACACATCGTTTTAGTGACCCGTCTTTTGGGTGCGCCCGTATCCGAAGCCGCTTTGTCCGCAGAAGTCGTGCGCGATAAAAAGCTCAAGGTCAACTATCACTCACTGGTCGAAGTCCTGCGCAGCCACGGCTTTGAAAACACCTTATCCAAACGCAATCTGGAAGACATCCCCTCGCTTGCCGTGCCGGTCATGATTATCCTGCACAATGAAGAGGCCGCGGTCATCACCAAAATCGAAGGCTCCGGCCAAGAGCGCAAATACCATATCCGCCAGGTTGACGGTTTGGAACAGGAACTCAGCCATGAGCAGCTCTCCGGCCTGTATTTGGGCTACTGCTGGTTTATCAAACCCAAAATGGCTACCGATATGCGCTCGGAGCTGCCTGAATACCATTTGCCCAAAGCATGGTTTTGGAAAGTCATTTGGCGTTTCCGCAGTTACTACTACCAAGTCATCTTGGCCACCATCATCATTAACTTCCTTGCGCTTGTCAGCTCCCTGTATGTGATGAATGTGTACGACCGCGTAATTCCCAACCAAGCCTATGAAACCTTGTGGGTATTGAGTATCGGCGTAGTATTGGCGATTTTGTTTGAGTTTGCCGCCAAGATGATTCGCGGCCACTTGACCGATATTGCCGGTAAAAAGGCCGACCTGATCATCAGCTCCGCCCTGTTCCGCCGCGTGATGGCATTGCGTCTGGCAGACCGTCCCGCTTCTTCCGGTTCATACGCCAGCAACCTGCGCGAATTTGAAGCCGTGCGCGAGTTCATGACCAGTGCCAGCCTGTTGACCATTGTCGACTTGCCTTTCCTGTTGCTGTTTATCTTCGTGATTTCTATGGTCGGCGGCAAACTCGCGCTCGTTCCCCTGACCATCATTCCGATTGTCGTGATTGTCGGTTTTGTCGTACAACGCCCGCTCTCGCGCCACATCAACGAATCGATGAAAGAAGGTTCGCAACGCTCCGGCCTTGCCGTTGAAGCCATCGAAGGCATCGAAACCCTGAAAACCAACAACGCCACATCTTGGGCGCAACAACGCTGGGACGAATACACCGCCAAAACTTCCGCTTCCTCCATCAAAGTCAAAGACACCAGCAACTTCATGGTCAACTTCGCCGTTGCCATGCAGCAGCTCAATACCGTCTTCTTGGTCGTCGTCGGCACCTATCTGATTCATGCCGACAACCATGCAGAACGCATCACCATGGGTGCATTGATTGCCTCCGTGATTCTGTCCGGCCGCGCTTTGGCGCCGTTGGCACAAATCGCCGGTTTGGCTACCCGCTTCCAACAAGCCAAACTTGCCCTCAAAGGCGTAAACGACATCGTTACCCGCCCTATCGAGCGCAATCCGGAACGCAAATACATTACTTTGGACAATGTTCAAGGCAATATTACCTTTGAAAACGTATCGTTCAAATATCAAGCCGACAACAACAGCGCCGTCGAAGATTTGCGCCTGACCATCAAACCGGGTGAAAAAGTCGGCATTTTGGGCCGTATCGGCAGCGGTAAAAGCACCATGCTCAAACTGGCCAGTGGCCTGTACGATACCGAAAAAGGCAACGTTACCCTTGACGGCGTCGATATGCGCCAGCTTGACCCCAACTTCCTGCGCGACCAAGTCCTGCTGTTGAGCCAATCGCCACGCCTGTTCCTCGGTACATTGCGCGAAAACATGGACTTGGCGCGTACCGGCAGCTACTCTACCGACCAAGACCTGCTGATTGCGCTCAACCGCTTCGGCCTCGACAAAATCATCCGCAACCATCCGCGCGGTTTGGATATGCCTTTGGGTGAAGACGGCTTGGGCTTGTCCGGCGGTCAAAAACAAATCATCGCCCTGGCACGCATGACCTTGCGCAATCCGAAAGTCGTCCTGCTGGACGAGCCGACCACCAGCCTGGACCAGGCTACCGAACGCATGGCGCTCAATGCCATCGCCCAATGGGGTCGCAACCGCACCATGCTTTTGGTAACCCACCGTCCGCAAGTGCTGCAAATCGTCAACCGCATCATTGTCATGGACAATGGTAAAGTCGTGATGGACGGCCCGCGCGACCTGGTATTGCAAAAACTCATGCAAAACGAACAGGCCAAAGCAGCCAACGTCAAACAACAGCAACAAGCTGCCAACGCCAAACAGCAACAACAAGCCGCCCCCCCTCAATCGGCAGCACAATAAAGCAAAAGGCCGTCTGAAAACCTACTTACCCTTTCAGACGGCCTGCCCTAATGGTTAAAATCCACCAAACACAATAAAGACACACGATTATGAGCCGCGAAAACAACGTCAAATCCAAAGACCTACACCTCATCAACGACCTCAACGCCGCCCTTCAAAAAGAAAAACACAGCGGTCAATTTTGGGTCATCATCCTTTTCTTCATTTTCCTGGTTGTCTTCGTTATTTGGGCTTACAACAGCCCGGTCGAAGAAGTGACCCGCGGCAACGGCAATATCATTCCCAGTAGCCGTGAGCAAGTGATTCAAAGCCTCGACCCCGGCATCGTAACCGAAATCATGGTTAAAGAAGGCGATATGGTCGAGAAAGATCAGATTCTGATGAAACTCGACGACACGCGCAGCTCCGCCGTTTTGCGTGAAAGCGAAGCCAAAGTCGAAAACCTCGAAGCCACTGTTGCCCGCCTGAAAGCCGAGGCCTACGGCACCAAGCTCTCCTTCCCTGACAGCGTGGGTCCCGAGCTTCGCCGTCGCGAAATCGCCGCCTACAAAGCACGCCGTCAAGCCATGACCGACGCCGTCAGCGGCCTTTCCCAAAGCAAGGCTGCGCTTGACCGCGAAATCGCTATTACCGCCCCCATGGTTGCCGAGGGCGTGGTTTCCGAAGTCGAACTCTTAAGAATGCGCCGTGAGTCTGCCGATTTGGCCACCCAAATTTCCGAGCGCCGCAACCGCTACAAAGCTGATGCCAACAACGAACTTTTGCAAGCCGAATCCGAGCTGGCGCAATCCAAAGAAAACGTTGCCATGCGCGCAGACCCGGTTGAACGCTCGCAAATCCGCGCACCTATGCGCGGCATCGTCAAAGGCATAAAAGTCACCACCATCGGCGGCGTTGTGAATGCAGGCGAAGACATCATGCAAATTGTCCCGGTTGACGACAAACTGCTGGTCGAAGCCTATATCCGTCCGCAAGACATCGCCTTTATCCGCACAGGCCAACCTGCATTGGTTAAAGTCAGCGCATACGACTACTCCATCTACGGCGGTTTGGAAGGCAAAGTTACCCTCGTTGGCGCCGATACCGTCAGCAATTCCATGCAAAACCGTGCCAACGACCTGAAACTCGACCCGAACCAAGTCTATTACCGCGTTCTCGTCCAAACCGAAAACAACTCCCTGAAAGACAAAAACGGCAAACCTATGCCGATTATTCCGGGCATGGTTGCAACGGTGGACATCAAAACCGGTGAAAAAACCATCTTCCAATACCTGATCAAACCGATTACGCGCATGAAACAAGCGTTAAGCGAACGCTAATCGATAAAATGATAAAAGGCCGTCTGAAAGTTTTCAGACGGCCTTTTATTTATGTTTTAAATACCTCCTTATCCGGCAGACAAATTACTTCTCCTTAAAAGCAGTACCGACAAACATTCTTTTCGGATTACCGCGCTCAACTTGATAGAGTTGCGCGTGTTGCTCCTGCGCAAAACTTCCTGCCTGTCCGGCATGATACTCCGCCAGCTTTTGCGCCAATAACATTACTGCCAATTTTTTATTGGCATGCTGGCTGCGTTCACTCTCGACCCGCACGGAAATGCCGCTTTCTTTATGGGTAGCGCGGACGGCACTCTCGGTTTTATTGACATGCTGACCGCCTTTACCGCCCGAACGGCAGGTTTGAAACTCGATTCCGTTTTCAGACGGCATTTCATACGTCTGCGGCATATCGGGCAAGCGGAAAACGCCTATATACCAATTTTTGCGCGGATGTTTCGGACGGACGGGGCTGGGGCATATCCATTGAAGCGTCCCCTGCCAAGTTTGCGCCAAGCTTTCGGCTTTTTGACCTTCCAACTTGAGCGTTGCCGACAAAATGCCGTGCTTATCGGTGGTTTCGTTAACAAGTTCGGCATCAATGCCTTTGGCTTGGGCTTCGGCAAGCAATTTGCCCAAGACGAAACGGGCAAATATACGGCACTCCGCCGGCCCTTGCGCGGTGGAAATTTGTAGATAAATCAATGGTGTATTCTGTTTCATCTTTATGCTCCACACTCACCGCCGGTTTTATAGGTCAAAACAGGCTTGAACCGTGCAACCAATTCAATCAAACCTGCATTTTTCATGGCGGCAATAACGCTGTCGATGCTTTTATAAGCCTGCGGCGCTTCTTCAAAAATCAAAGCTTTGTCCTGACAAACAACCACGCTGCCAAATTCGGTCTGGCGCAGGCTGTCGGCAGTATATTTGTGCGACAGCCTGCCTTTGCATTCGCCGCGCTGCCATTTCCGACCTGCGCCGTGAGCCAAAGTATTCAACGAAATTTGACAATCTTCGGCAGGTCGGACCAGATAGCTGTAATCGCCACGCGAGCCGGGTATCATGACCAAGCCTTTATCGGTGGGCGTTGCGCCTTTTCGGTGCAGCCAACCGATTGTGCCGTCAATCTCGGTTTGTTCCAAAAAATTATGGTGGACATCGAGCAGGCATATTCCTTCTGCGCGCCAACGGTCGAGCATTCTGGCCGCAATCAAACGGCGGTTAAGGCTGGCAAATTCAAGGGCTGTTTGGTGTTCGGCAAGATAGGCTGTCGCCGCTTCGCCCTCTTCCGCCAAACCTAGATGCCCGAAGGCGGCAATATGGCGTTGCAAAATCTGCTGGCCCAATCCGCGCGAACCGCTATGTACCAACAGTTGCAGATGGTTTTCATCAAAATCGGGTGGAAGCAAATCGGTGCGATAAACGGTGTCAACGGTTTGCAACTCGGCAAAATGGTTGCCGCCGCCAATCGTACCGACGGCAAGGCCGTCTGAAAATTGGCGCATATCGACAACGTCGCCTAACAAATCAACCTGTTCGTCTTTGTCCAACGGCGTATCGATATTGCCCAGCTGTTTGGCGAGTTTGGCCGGTTTGAGTTTGGCTGCGCGTAAATCGGTCTGCCAAAACGCCATGCCGCAACCGATGTCGTTCCCAATCAGGGCAGGATAAAAATGACGGTCGCTGAAAAATGCCGCGCCAACCGGATAACCGCGACCTGCGTGTAAATCCGGCATTCCGGCAACGCGCAGCATATGCGGTAATCGGGCGGTGGTTTCAAGCTGTACGACAGCGTTGCCTTCAATCCATGTATTTGAATCGGCAATAATTTGAATATGATGGGGATAATTGCCCATGTGTTTATGCTTTCTTTAAAACGGATAGAAACCGAGACCTTTGCAAAATTCCTTTCCTTCCGACAGCCGAGATCCAAACAAAGATTTTCGGCTGTTTTTGTTTCAAATATCCACTGATTCTACCCAAATCCCCCCTTAATCCCCCTTGGATACCTGATTAATCAGGCATCCGGGCCGCCTTTTAGGCAGCAACAGGCACACTTAGCCTGTTGGCGGCTTTCAACAGGTTCAAACACATCGCCTTCAGATGGCTTTGCGCACTCACTTTGATCAGCCCGAAATAGGCTGCCCGCGCATAGCGGAATTTACGGTGCAGCGTGCCGAAGCTTTGTTCGACCACATAACGGGTCTTCGACAAATATCGGTTACGTTTGGTTTGCGCTTCCGTCAGCGGACGGTTGCGGTAGGCTTTGCGCATAATGCCGTCCTGTAACCGATGCTCTTCCAGATGTTGCCGGTTTTCCTCACTGTCATAGCCTTTATCGGCATAGACGGTCGTACCTTTGGGCAGACCTTCCAACAAAGGCGACAGGTGTTTGCACTCATGGGCATTGGCTGGGGTAATGTGCAGTTTCTCGATATAGCCTTCCGCATCGGTACGGGTATGTTGTTTGTAACCGAGTTTGTAGAGGCCGTTTTTCTTTATCCAACGGGCATCGCTGTCTTTACTCGGTGTGGCTTGGCCGCTGACTTGTCCTTCCTCGTCGACTTCTATGGCCTGGCGCTGTTTGCTGCCGGCGGTCTGAATAATAGTGGCATCAACGACGGCGGCGGATGCTTTCTCTATTTTTAGGCCTTTTTCGGTCAGTTGGCGGTTGATCAGCTCCAGTAGTTCGGACAGGGTGTCGTCTTGCGCCAGCCAGTTGCGGTAGCGGCATAAGGTGCTGTAATCGGGGATGCTCAGTTCGTCAAAACGGCAAAACAGGTTGAAATCGATGCGGGTGATGAGGCTGTGTTCGAGTTCGGGATCGGAGAGGCTGTGCCATTGTCCGAGCAGGACGGCTTTGAACATGGACAACAGGGGATAGGCGGGACGGCCGCGGTGGTCTCGGAGGTAACGGATTTTTTGACAATTCAGGTATTGTTCGATCGGTTGCCAATCAATCACCTGATCCAACTTCAATAGCGGGAAGCGGTCGATGTGTTTGGCAATCATGGCTTGTGCGGTTTGCTGGAAGAAGGTACTCATGAAAAATCCCCTAAATGTCTTTGTGGGAATTTAGGGGATTTTGAGGAATTTTGCAAAGGTCTCAAACCGTCAACGGCTGACAATAAATAGCCACCGTCTGCGAAATGTTCAGACGGCCTGGTTTCTAGCCGATAATCGTAGGGAAAGCAGCCCGAAGCGGGCGACATGGAATGCGAAAAGCGTTATCCGAAAATCAGACCGACGCTTGGGCTGCAAAGAATGTGATTGAGCGGATTGAAGTATTGCGTGTCATGACTTGCTCCTTTCTTTGCATGAAAATATTAAAAACGTTCGGATTATAGAGGGTTCATTTCCAATCATGCAAACTTACTGACATCAATCTGCCAATAATGTTGCATAAATGGCAACTATTGAGAACATAATTTAGGCCGTCTGAAAACTTTTCAGACGGCCTTTGATACCCAATAATCCTTACAAAACAACGGTCGGATAAGAACCGACAACTTTCACGAAGGAAGCGCGTTCGCCCAAAAGCTGCAAGGCTTTTTGGACATTTTCATCGCTTTGGTGGCCTTCGATGTCGATGAAGAACAGGTATTCCCACAAAACCGATTTGCTTGGACGGCTTTCAAATTTGGTCATAGAAATGCCTAATTCGGTAAAAGGTTGCAGCAAAGCAGTAACGGCACCGGCACGGTTGGGCGCGGATACGACCAAAGAAGTTTTGTCGTTGCCGCTGCGGCCTGTGTCCTGATGCCCCATCACCAAGAAGCGCGTGGTATTGTTCGGCTCGTCTTCGATACACTCGGCGGCAAAGCTCAACTGATAAATTTCCGCGGCGATACGTCCGGCAATGGCGGCCACATTCGGGCTGTCAGATTCGGCAACCAAACGCGCCGCTTCGGCATTGCTGGCTACGGCGATACGCTCGGCATTGGGCAGGTTGCGGCCGAGCCAGTCGTTGCATTGCGCCAAGGCTTGAGCATGGGCGAAAACTTTGGTAATGCCGCCGATTTCGTGGCTGTCTTTACGCAGCAGGTTGTGATGAATGCGGACAACCACTTCGCCGCAGGCTTTCAACGCGGTTACGGCCAGCAAGTCCAAAGTACGGCCTACCGAACCCTCGGTCGAGTTTTCCACCGGCGCCACCAAATAATCGGCTTGGCGCGTTTCAACTTGTTTGAAGCAGTTGTCGATGGTGGTACACGCCATGGTGTGTGCGGCGTGGCCGAAATGTTTGATGGCGGCTTGCTGGGTAAATGTCCCCTTCGGGCCCAAATAGGCAATCGTCAGCGGACGCTCCACCGCCAAACATTCGCTCATAATCTCGCGAAACAGCCGGGTAACCGATTCATCCGGCAAGGGGCCGCGGTTCAAATCCTGAATCCGGCGCAAAACGGCCACTTCCCGTTCAGGACGGTACACCGCGCCTGTCCCTTTCAATTCGCCGATAGCATGCGCATGACCGGCGCGCTCGTTGAGCAAACGGAGGATTTCCGCATCGATGCTGTCGATGGCATTGCGGTGCGGCAATAATTGTTCGTCTATGGATAAAGGCATAAGCTGTCTCGCAATTTTGTGAGGGATATTTTCATTTTAACATTAAAGGCCGTCTGAATTCCGTTTTCAGACGGCCTCAACACTATCTTTATCTAACTTTATCGTCTATCAGGTTTGCAAACGCCGCCAATTCCATCATAATTAAGCCTTTTGAACGACAAGGCCTATTCCATGCACTCAGACGGACTGTACACCCGTTTTCTGCCCGATGAAGAAGCAACCCTGCAACTGGGTGAAGAATGGAGCAAGCAGCTTTCCGCTCCGCTGACCATCTATCTTGAAGGCGGGCTGGGTGCAGGCAAAACCACGCTGACACGTGGGATTTTGCGCGGACTTGGGCATACGGGCGCAGTCAAAAGCCCGACTTACACCATTGTCGAATCTTATCCGCTGGATACATTCACCCTCCACCATTTCGACCTCTACCGCTTTACCATGCCCGAGGAATGGGAAGATGCCGGTTTGGACGAATTGTTTGCGCCCGACAGCATCTGCCTCATCGAATGGCCGCAGCAAGGCGGGGAATTCACGCCTCCGGCAGACATTACCATTACATTGACGTACACCGATAAGGGCAGAACCTGCACCTTTTCCGCCCACACAAACCAAGGCCGAAAAAGTTTAGAATCATGGTCAAATTAACTAGAAGACACATTCTCCGTCAAGGCACAGGACTGTTTCTCACCCTCACGCCCGTGGGGGCTGCATTGGCCAAACCGGCCTCTCCTGCGCAATTCCTTGCCGTCCGCATTTGGCCGGCGAACGCCTACACACGCGTTACCCTTGAGAGCAACCACTCGATGAAATACCAACATTTTATGTTGGACAACCCCAGACGGTTGGTCGTGGATATCCAAGGTGCGGAAATCAACAGCGTCCTACAAGGCATTTCCAGCAAAGTGCTGTCTGACGACCCTTTCATCCGCAGCATCCGCGCCGGTCAAAATACGCCCAGCACCGTGCGTATCGTCATCGACCTCAAACAAAGCACCCATCCGCAAGTCTTCGCACTCGCGCCCGTCGGCAACTTCAGAAACCGCTTGGTTATCGACCTTTATCCGCACGGCGCAGATGCCAACGACCCGATGATGGCCCTGCTCAACGGCAATGTCCCAAAACAACGTCAAAATACCAATATCGCATACGATACCCCTGCCCCTAAAAGCAACCGCGGCAGCGGCGGCAACCGCCGTCCCGTGATTATGATCGATCCCGGTCATGGCGGCGAAGACCCCGGTGCTATCGGACCAAGCGGCCTCAAAGAGAAAAACGTCGTACTCTCCATCGCACGCGAAACCAAAAAACGTCTCGAAGCCTTGGGTTACAACGTATTCATGACGCGCAACGAAGACATCTTCATTCCATTGGGCATCCGCGTCGCCAAAGGCCGCGCGCGCAATGCCGACGTATTTGTTTCCATTCACGCCGATGCCTTTACCAGCCCGTCCGCACGCGGTACCGGCGTGTACATGCTCAATACCAAAGGCGCGACCAGCTCGGCGGCAAAATTCCTGGCCCAAACTCAAAACAACGCCGACGCCATCGGCGGCATTCAGACCAGTGGCAACCCCAATGTCGACAACGCCATTTTGGACATGACCCAAACCGCGACCCTGCGCGACAGCCGCAAACTCGGCCATTTGGTGCTGACCGAATTGGGTAAGCTCAACCAACTGCACAAAGGCCGCGTTGACGAAGCCAACTTTGCCGTCCTTCGCGCTCCGGACGTTCCGTCCATTTTGGTGGAAACCGCCTTCCTCTCCAACCCTACCGAAGAGAGGCTGCTCGGCAGCGAATCATTCCGCCAACAATGCGCCCAAGCCATTGCATCAGGCATTCAAAAATACATCAATACCGCTGTTTTACGCCGCGGATAATGGCTTGATGAAACAAAGGCCGTCTGAAAAATTTTCAGACGGCCTTATCTTTTCAAGCAATCTATTGGCATGAACAATACAGCAACATGGGAGAATGGCGGCAAAATAACAATTGAGCCAAACCCTGTCAATCTTTGCTATTACATGTTCTACACTCATATGCGTGCTATTTATTGTTGGTACCTGATTTACCAAATGCCGGCTGTAATTGATCAGCAAGATCATCTTCAATCAATTGCAGCACATCAGCGGGAAGTGTATCGGCATATTGATGAATCGTTATTTTATATTGGCCTTGATACCATTGATTTAAATGCAATGCATAGGTACTTTTATGCCCGAAGCCCAAATGCTGTGCCAATCTATTCCGAATACTGTGGCGTGAAGACCCTACGTATAGAACCTGACTTGGGCGATTTAATTTTGCGCAGGCATGTGTTTTAAGTAAGCGAAAATTTTGAAATTGCTGAAAAGTTGTATTGATGTCGCCTTCAATCTGTTGGATAACATAAATAAAGCGTCCATGACTGGGCAATTGTTCCAACGTTGTAAATTCAAAGGTACGGTCAGGCACAAGCTTTTTTGCTTGTATACAATGTTCAATCAATCGGTCAAGATAACGCATATTAACCGCACTTCCCTACCGCAGCCGGATAGACAGACACCTTCGTCTGCGTCAATGCAAACAGGTTTTCCAATTGCGTTTGCGCCTGACGGTTGGCATGTTCCAAAATCTCAGCCTTGCACGCGCTTTGCAACACCTGCCGTCTTGCCTCTTCCTGCACCGTCTTAAATACTGACTTATCCATAGGCAGTAAATTAAACGAGCCGGTCTGAATATCGTACACTTCGATATTTTCCAAATCCACGCTCAAAATTTCCACCGCCGGCAGGCTGATTAAGACCTTGTCGTCTACAATATTGACATTGTCCGCGCCTAATTTATCCAAGTCCAAACCGGCCAACACCTTACCGCGCACAATAAAAATACCGCTTTGCGAATCCTGCCACAGCCTGCGCCAATCTCCTTTTTTCTCCGTACGGATAATTGTATCGATATAAAATGCCGTACTTTCCAAGCGGTTCATCTGCTTAATCTGCATCAAAACCCCTTCGCGGGACAAAACCTGATGTTCTTCGTTCTGACCATGCAGGGCATAAAACCAGCCGCCCGCAGCCGTCAGCGCACACAACACCAGCACGGCCAATCCGCGCCCAAACATTTTCATTTCAAACATCCCCCGTTAAAATAATCATCAAAACATTCCCCATATTCTCCCAAAACCATCAATTTCAAGCCATATTCAGGCCGTCTGAAACAATAAATTTCATTACCAAAAAGTAATAAAAAATCCCCGCAAACAAAGTTTGCCTTTTGGTAAAGACAAGACTACAATCCATTACACACAATTCAACTTCATCCCATCATGAATACCACCGACCTGCGCCGCCACAACCTGCGGCAATGGATAACACAACACCACAACGGCCAGCAGACCAAGTTTGCCCAAGCCATCGCCATCAACCAAGGCGAGCTGTCCGCCCTGCTGAAAAACAAATCTTTCGGCGAGAAAAAAGCCCGAAAAATCGAGCAGGCAGCCAATATGCCTGACATGTGGCTGGATCAAGACCACCAAGACCGCCACGCCCCCACCATCAGCCAAGAAAGAAATACCATGTCCCACATCTCCACCATCCCCGAAATCCTAGCAGACATCAAAGCCGGCAAAATGGTCATCATCACCGATGCCGAAGACCGCGAAAACGAAGGCGACTTGCTGATGGCCGCCCAATTCGTTACCCCCGAAGCCATCAACTTCATGATCAAAAACGCACGCGGCTTGGTCTGCCTGCCGATGGACGGCGAAATGGTCGAAAAACTCGGCCTGCCCATGATGACCCAGAAAAACGGCGCACAATACGGCACCAACTTTACCGTCTCCATCGAAGCCGCCCACGGCATTACCACCGGCATTTCCGCCGCCGACCGCGCCCTGACCATTCAAACCGCCGTTTCCCCATCCGCCAAACCCGAAGACATCGTACAACCCGGCCACATCTTCCCACTGCGCGCCCAAAAAGGCGGCGTACTCGTCCGCGCCGGACACACCGAAGCCGGTGTCGATCTAGCACAAATGAACGGCCTGATTCCCGCCGCCGTCATCTGCGAAATCATCAACGACGACGGCACCATGGCGCGTATGCCCGAGCTAATGAAATTCGCCGAAGAACACAATCTCAAAATCGGCACCATTGCCGACCTCATCGAATACCGCAGCCGCACCGAAAGCCTGCTCGAAGACATGGGCAACGCGCCCGTACAAACCCCGTGGGGCGAGTTCCAACAACACGTTTACGTCGACAAACTCTCCGGCGAAACCCACCTCGCCCTTGTCAAAGGCACACCTTCCGCCGAAGAAGAAACCCTCGTCCGCGTCCACGAACCCTTCAGCGTCATGGACTTCATCCAAACCAACCCGCGCCACTCATGGTCGCTGCCCAAAGCCCTTGAGCGCATCCAACAAGCCGAAAGCGGCGTCGTCATCCTCCTGCACCGCACCGAAGACGGCGCCACCCTGCTCGACCGCACCCTGCCCAAAGGCGCCAACCAAGCCTACAAATGGGACAGCAAAAGCTACGGCATAGGCGCACAAATCCTCGCCGGCCTCAACGTCAAAAAACTGCGCGTCCTCGGCCAGCCGTCATCCTTCACCGGCCTCACCGGCTTCGGCCTCGAAGTCGTCGGCTTTGAAGAAGCTGAAAAATAATCTTGCTTGATTGATGCTCAAAACAAATGAAACAAAAGGCCGTCTGAAAGTTTTCAGACGGCCTTTTCGTATCTCTATTTATCTAAATATGATCCAAATAAAATTACGATAAAAAAGACTATTTATTAGATTATTTCAATAATGATAAGAATAATCAATTATTAGATAAATATTAATAATATTTAAAAATTTTATGTTTTTTATATAAAAGAGTATTTTAACCTCTTATATTAAATTCTTAACAAAGAGAAACTATGTCTGCTTTTACTCCCAAACCCAAAATAATCATTCTCAGCCTTGCCAGCGCATTCAGCACATTAACCGTTGCTAATGTCATCGAAACCTCAGCCCAACCCGAACAATACCAAGAATTGGATACCGTTGTTGTCAGTGGCAAACGTACCAACGACCAAAAAGGCGCGGACGATGTGTATTATAAAAACGTCTCCAACGCCTATGTCGGTAAAGAATACCTCGAACGCTACCGCGTCCAATCCGCCGGCGACGTACTCAAAGGCTTAAACGGCGTGTACAACATGAACACCCGCACCGCCGGCGGCGCGATTACGCCCAATATACGCGGCATCACCGGCAAGGGCCGTATCCCCGTAACGCTGGACGGTACGGAGCAGACAGTTGATGTCTGGCTCAACAACTACGGCGTAGGCGACCGCAACTACCTCGATCCCGCCCTGTTCCGCAGCATCGCAGTTGAAAAAAGCCCGGCCCTCACGCGCGGCGTGAAATCAGGCGTGGGCGGTGCGATGTCCATCCGCACCATCGAACCCGCCGACATCATCCCCGAAGGCAAAAACTGGGGAATCGAAGTCAAAACCGAGTTTTCCGGCAACACCGTGGCACAGAAAAACGACCTACGCCAATTCTTAGGCCGCGACTATCGCACCCTCTCACCCATAGGCGCGACGGCGGACGGGGTATCGGGTATGCCCGATGTATTGACCGGCTATACCGGCAAACCTTCCCCCACCGCCCTATTGTTGGACGAAGGCATAGCGGGTACGAAGTATGCGGGCGGCAAAAGCCACACCAACTTCAAAGACGACAGGCAGCTGATGTTGTCCGCCGCCTTCAAAACCGACATTACAGACGGCCTTGCCGCATACAGCCACCGCAAAAAAGGCAACTACTACGCGGGCAAACGCGGTTATCAGAGCTACCTCAACAACCCCATTTACGGTGCGGATGCCTGTTACGACCAGTATCCTGACAAATCATGGCGGGAAAAAGACATGCTCTGCAAATCTTCCGCCAGCCTGGTGCCGAATATGGCCGTCCTGTTCCGGCCGGGCGAAGAAATTATGAACAGCCACACCGACACCAAAACCCTGCTGCTGAAAAACAACTGGTATCTGCCGGGCAACCAAAAAATCAGCCTGCAATATATGGACAACAAAATCGGCTTCGGCGAAATCAACCCCCTGATAACGGCATGGATACTCGGTTTCGCCGAACAATCCCTAGACGAACCCGCGCAGCAGGCACCGGGGATAGGCACGAAAATCGACAGCAAAACCTACAAAATCGGCTATGAATGGAAACCGCAGAATAACAAATGGATAGACCTTCAAGCCGATATGTGGCGGGTGAAAACCGACAGTAACCGCCATCAGAGCGGCGGCCCCGTCGTCGGTGTCATTACGCCCGACTATGAGTACGACCTTTGGTATTGGTGCAACATACGCAAACAGCCCTCGCCTAACCTGCGAGGGGAAAGCTGCGAAAGCGCGATGGCGTGGAACGCCTACGGTTCGGCGCGAACCCATGAAGAAGTGCTGCGCATGATAGAAGACACGCCCGACAAAATCGCCCGCAAGCTGGCAGAACACGATGAAAACAACCGTGCGATTACAGACCGCTGGATGGGGCATACGGGCGGCTACTACGCCATCACGCCCGCCGATAAAAATGTGCTGACCGACCAGACCAACCAAATCGGCAAGCTGATGAATCTGGCCGAACTGAAGCAAAAGCTGAATCAGGAACGCTACTACATCGAACATCCCGACCGCATCATCGTTCCTGGCGCGCGGCAGCGTACCGACGTCGTCCGCAACGGCTTCAACCTCAGCAACCGCTTCCGCCTTTCCGACAAACTCAGCCTCACCCTCGCCGCCGACTACCAGCGCGAAACACTGGAAGAACGCACCGATACCGCCGACAGCAATGATTTGATGAATACTTTCGGCGTACTGACCCGCATGGCGGCCTTGGGCGGCCCGCAGTCGGCGAAAAAGCGCGAATGGGGCGCGAACCTGGTCTTCGACTGGAAACCGACTTCCCGCCTGAACATACAGGCGGGCGTGCGCTATCAGAACTTCAAAGGACGCAATATCGAACTGGCGCGGCAGCGTGCCGCACGCAACCCCTGGTATCAGTACGGCCTGGGTTCGGACAGCTATGTTACCGGCCTGATGATGCCGTATTTTGAATTAGCGGATGAAGAAGATATTGCCGACTCACGACGGATGGAGCAGATTTTTAATAGAAACAATAATACATACGATGAAGACCCGGAATACCAAAGGCTCAACCGCCGCTTTAAGGAAAAAAACGGTTACGACTACCGTCCAGGCGACACATTCGTCTCTAACACGCGCTTCTACCAAAAAGTAGACGGCAGCCTGATTCAAAGCCACCAAGCGGATAAAAACAACGATGTACTCTATGTCCTGCGCCGTAAGCAGATTATTCCAATGGTTGCAGGCAAATTTGATCACGGCAAAGTGCAGATTACGCCGGAAATGTACCGTGAAAGGGTAAACAATCCGCAGGGAAAAAGCGGCAGCTATCGCCGTTATTATCCTGGTTCCCACATGGGATTTGGTTTTAATTCAGTAGAAGAAACAACGGACCGTATGGCCAATGAAAACCAAATTCCGTCAGAGACCAGCAATGACTCGGTGCTGAAATACGGCAGCGATTACAATCGTACCGCTTGGATCCGGCATCAATTCGGCGAAGCCGAACGCTGGCGCATGCCGCAGGAACAGCACGCGCATTCTTGGTCGCCCATGCTGTCGGTCAGCTACGATCTTGCCGACAACCACCGCCTCTTCGCCCGCTATGCCCGCATGAGCCGCTTCCCCAGCCTTTACGAACTGACCGCCGCCACCGGCAGCGGCGGGCTGTACGGCAGCCAGACTGTGGCCGAATACAGCCTGAAGCCGGAAAAAAGCACCAACTGGGAAGTCGGCTACAATTTCAATTTCGCCCCGCATTTCACCAAACTGCGCCAGGGCGACCTCCGCCTCACCTACTACAGCAATAAAATCAAAAACCAAATCGACACCTCGAATATGGACGGCGGCATGATCCAATACGACAAGGCAGTCAGCAAGGGGGTGGAGCTGCAAAGCCGCCTCGACAGCGGCCGCTTCTTCGCCTCCTTCGGCGGCACTTACCGCTTGAAACATATGGTGTGCGACAAGGGCATCGCCTTCAAATTCGACTATTACTATCGGCGCGTACCCGAATGCTTGGAAGGCGGCTTCGGCCTCAGCCGCTTCTTCCAGTCCCTGCAGCCGAAATATTCGCTTACCCTCGATGTCGGCACGCGCTTCTTCAACGAAAAACTGGAATTGGGCATGCGCGCCATCCATCACAGCAAGGCGGAACGGAAAAACTACGACAAGCTGATTGCCGACGGCGCGGGGCAGGTGTATGAGCGCAACGGCAAACCCTACGGCTGGCATGCCGCCACCCTTTTGGATGCCTATGCCCGCTACCGCATAGGGAAACATATAGACTTGAACTTCGGCGTAACCAACCTTGCCAACCGTTATTACTTAGACCCGATGTCCAGCACCCCGGTCCCCGGCCCGGGTAGGACGATTACCTTCGGCATCAAGGGCAGGTTTTAGGGCTTGACTGTATCCTATGTAGCCGATGGGCAGGAATCTGCCCGTCGGCTACAGCCTGTTACCGTTACTATAATAAATATTTGTATTTCTTAGATGGTAATGCAATGATATTAAAAATAAAATATTGACAAATGCAATCCGCACTTTATATTTGATAATGAGTTTTAATTAGATTTATATTTTTATTTATATTAATATGCCCCTATCGGTAACACCCGATACACCTTACCGCTCAAGACAAAACAGCGGTATCCACCATATCTTTTCTTTGAAAGAAAAATCATGAAAGCATCACAATTAACCCTCGCCGTCCTTCTGACCACCGCCTTCGGCTCTGCTTATGCAGTAGAAGTTAAAGGTGGGGATTCAAGTCAAAGACAATTAATTCAAGCTGCCGAATCCGATTCTCTGCCCTTCGGTGCAGGTGCGGCGGGCATCAAGGTCAGCACCGGCAAAGGCCTGTCCAACTCCATCAACCTCGAAGCCGGGCCCGCGCAGCGCATCCGCAACAAATACGGCAATGCGCCCATCAACGGTGGCAATCAGAACGCCAATGCAAATGGCACGGCCAATCCGAAATACCTGCAACCCGGCGACATCAACCCGATTGCGGGCTGGTTCTCGAAAACCAAACTCGCCCAAGTGTGGTATGAAAAACGCGCCAACAACACCGAAGTGTTCAGCGTACGCCAAATGGCCGACCCCAAGTTACCGATTGCACCAAAATTTGGCGGCATGACCTTTGCCAAAGTGCCGACTGCGGCAACCAACGTCTTCTTCGGCGAATGGGCACCGCGCAAAGGCAACAGCAATCAGATCGCCAACAGCACGGATTTGAATATGAACGACGGCAACCGCACGGTTTGGTTCGTGGGTGAGAATCCAACAGGTAATTTGGAAAATTTGAAAATTTCCGAAGCTACCTATAATGTGGTCGGCATCAACAAGCACACGCCGGGCAAAAACGATTTCTATACTGGTCAGGTAAAAGCCGAATTTGGTAGCAAGGGCGTTATGAGTGGCAGCATCAATCGTGGTAATGATAAATTGAGTTTTGATCATGCAAAAATCAATCTCCAAGAAGGCACTTTCTCTTCTAAAAATTCGGCCAATAAAGAAGGTATCGAAGGTAGATTCTATGGCGCAAATGCCGCAGCCATGGCAGGCTATGCTACTCGCGGCAACGGCAAAGGCGACGATGTAGCCTTCGGCGGTGCGAAAAAATAACCTTGCCCGCTTACGCGATTAGGGAATGCCGGTGTTTTCGGCGTTTGGCCGTACGTTCCCGCAATCAGGAAAACCGCCGTTTTTTAACAACAGCCGCAGTAGGCATAAATATACTGCGGCTGACCTGTTTCCGAAGTGCCGTGCAAACCTGCATTGCCTTGCGGAATTTCTGTTTTTACTTCTTTCAGACGGCCTCCCCGCCCAAAGGACCCCATCCCATGAACCACCGCCTCTGCCTGCTTTTCCTGCCGCTCTGTACGGTCTGCCTTGCCGCTCCGTCCGACGATGCCGCAGACGAACGCCGCCGCCTGCTGGACGAGGGCAGCCGCCAAACGCAGCAATACCGCGAAAGCGGCTGGCTGGACACGGAACAGGCACGCGGTGAAGTGGGGGAAAACGACGGCTACATCATGATAGACGGTACAGTCTATCAAGTCGGCGATACGGCGGAAGAGCTGGAAAGCGCGATTTACCACGCCCTCAACGCGCGGCAGTGGCACAAGGTGCGCCAGTTCGCTGCCCGCTACGCCAAACTGCCGCAGCACAAACCCGCGCTGATTCATTTGGCTGATGCGCTGCAAAAACGGGACGAAGGGGATTTCCACGCGGCGGGGAACAGTTTTCAGACGGCCTTGGAAGCCGAACCCGACAACCCCCGCCTGCTGCTCGAAGCTGGGCGGTTTTATGCCGAAGACAACCAAAACAAAGAGTCCGTCGCCGCGTTTGAGAAAGTTCTGAAAACGGATATTCCTGCTGAAACCCGCCCCATCGTGGAAAACTACCTGTCCGAACTGGGCAAACGCCACCGCTGGCACGGCCAAATCAGCCTAGGCTACGGCTACAACAGCAATGTAAACCAAGGCAACGGCATCAACCAATGCGTGTGGGAAATCGCGGGCATGTGCCTGATGGAGCGCACCCTGCCTGCGCCAACGGATTCGACCTTCTTATCCTATAGCGCGACCGCCGAAAAAACCGTCCCGCTCAAAGGGCATCATGGTGTACAGGTGCGCGGTGTGCTGTACGGCAACCGCTACACGGAAAAAGACAAAAATTCGGTAGCTATGCCGGATTACAGCTATCACAACGGTTCGCTGTACGCGGGATATGCCTATGCCGACGCACGCTCCTCCTTTTCTCTGCTGCCCTATTTCGAATACGACTTCCGCAACCGCCACACCCACTACCGCGCATGGGGTGCGGATGTCGACTGGTCGCACACACTCTCCTCACGCTGGCGCATTAACTCACATGCCGGAGCAAAAAAGACCGGATACAGCGGACAAAGCAAAGATTATTTTGCCGACTATAAGCAATACGAACTGGGCGTAGGGGCAGAATTTTCTCTCACACACCAAAGCAGACTGTTTGCCAACTTTGATGCAACACGCAAAGCCTATCCCGAAAAATCCTCTTCCAGCAAAGAATATACGACACGGCTGGGAGCGTATAGTTTTTTTTCAAGCGGTACTTACCTCAACGCCATCCTGCTTCACCGCCGCAGTCTTTATGACGCGGCAAGTTTTGTCAGTGACAACAGACGGCGACGCGACAATCAATACATGATGATAGCCGCTATAGGCTTTCCGCAGTGGAACCTTAAAGGTGTGTACCCTGAATTTCGTTTCAGACGCTCAGTCTCCCATAGCAATACAGCACATTACCGCTACCGTCAGAATGAATGGCTACTAAATTTTAAATATCGATTTTAAATTGAGTCATTTAGCAATACACTAAAACAGCGATACAACCATACTAAGACCTTTGCAAAATTCCTCAAAATCCCCTAAATTCCCACAAAGACATTTAGGGGATTTTTCATGAGTACCTTCTTCCAGCAAACCGCACAAGCCATGATTGCCAAACACATCGACCGCTTCCCGCTATTGAAGTTGGATCAGGTGATTGATTGGCAACCGATCGAACAATACCTGAATCGTCAAAAAATCCGTTACCTCCGAGACCACCGCGGCCGTCCCGCCTATCCCCTGTTGTCCATGTTCAAAGCCGTCCTGCTCGGACAATGGCACAGCCTCTCCGATCCCGAACTCGAACACAGCCTCATCACCCGCATCGATTTCAACCTGTTTTGCCGTTTTGACGAACTGAGCATCCCCGATTACAGCACCTTATGCCGCTACCGCAACTGGCTGGCGCAAGACGACACCCTGTCCGAACTACTGGAGCTGATCAACCGCCAACTGACCGAAAAAGGCCTAAAAATAGAGAAAGCATCCGCCGCCGTCGTTGATGCCACTATTATTCAGACCGCCGGCAGCAAACAGCGCCAGGCCATAGAAGTCGACGAGGAAGGACAAGTCAGCGGCCAAGCCACACCGAGTAAAGACAGCGATGCCCGTTGGATAAAGAAAAACGGCCTCTACAAACTCGGTTACAAACAACATACCCGTACCGATGCGGAAGGCTATATCGAGAAACTGCACATTACCCCAGCCAATGCCCATGAGTGCAAACACCTGTCGCCTTTGTTGGAAGGTCTGCCCAAAGGTACGACCGTCTATGCCGATAAAGGCTATGACAGTGAGGAAAACCGGCAACATCTGGAAGAGCATCGGTTACAGGACGGCATTATGCGCAAAGCCTACCGCAACCGTCCGCTGACGGAAGCGCAAACCAAACGTAACCGATATTTGTCGAAGACCCGTTATGTGGTCGAACAAAGCTTCGGCACGCTGCACCGTAAATTCCGCTATGCGCGGGCAGCCTATTTCGGGCTGATCAAAGTGAGTGCGCAAAGCCATCTGAAGGCGATGTGTTTGAACCTGTTGAAAGCCGCCAACAGGCTAAGTGTGCCTGTTGCTGCCTAAAAGGCGGCCCGGATGCCTGATTAATCAGGTATCCAAGGGGGATTAAGGGGGGATTTGGGTAGAATCAGTGGATATTTGAAACAAAAACAGCCGAAAATCTTTGTTTGGATCTCAGCTGTCGGAAGGAAAGGAATTTTGCAAAGGTCTCATACTGTTTTACTCGTTTCTATATCATGCCGTCTGAAAAAAGCCGATACACCTTCCTGATGTATCGGCTTTCGTTATCTGCTTAACGCTTAATTTCTGCCGGGTAATTCTTTTTCGCTCAATGGTTTGATGTACCAAATATCGCGGCAGTAGTCGGCGATGGAGCGGTCGGATGAGAAGAAGCCCATGTTGGCGATGTTGATCAAGGCTGATTTGCGCCATGCGGATACGTTGCGGTAGTGTTCGTCCGCTTTGTATTGCGTGTCGATGTAGCTGCGGAAATCGGCCATCAGTTGATAGAAGTCGCCGTATGGTTGCAACACGTCGTTGTAGCGGTTTGGTTCTTCCGGAGAGAAAGTGCCTTGGCTGATTTGGTTGACGACGCGGCGCAGGTCGCTGTCTCGCTCGATATAGCTCAATGGGTCGTAACCGTTGCGGCGGAGTTCTTCGACTTGTTCGACGGTGTTACCGAAGATAAAGCAGTTGTCCGCGCCGACTTTTTCCAAAATTTCGACGTTCGCGCCGTCCAGCGTACCCATGCAAAGCGCGCCGTTAAGGGCGAATTTCATGTTGCTGGTGCCGGATGCTTCTGTACCCGCCAGTGAGATTTGTTCGTGCAAATCGGCGGCCGGGATGATGATTTGGGCGAGGCTGACACTGTAGTTCGGGATGAACACAACTTTAATCAGGTCGCGGATACGGGTGTCGTTGTTGATGACTTTGGCAACGTCGTTAATCAGTCGGATGATTTTCTTCGCCATGTAATAGGCGGAAGCGGCTTTACCGGCAAAGATGAACACGCGCGGCTGCCAATCGAAATCCGGGTTTTCCAGGATTTTGTTGTAGCGGTCGACGATGTGCATCACGTTCAACGCTTGACGTTTGTACTCGTGGATACGTTTGATTTGGATGTCGAAAAGTGCATCGGTATTAACCTTGATGCCCAGCTCGGTTTCGATGTATTTGGCGAGGCGCTCTTTGGCGGCTTTTTTCACTGCGCCGAATTCTGCCTGTACGGAGGCATCGTCCACTTTGTCGTTGAGCTTGGTCAGGTTGTCCAAATGCAGGCGCCAGTCTTCGTTTCCCAGATGTTTGTCCAAGAATTTGGTCAGGCCCGGGTTGGCGATGTTGATCCAGCGGCGCGGGGTTACGCCGTTGGTTACGTTGGTAAAGCGTTCCGGGAATACTTTGGCAAAGTCGGCGAAGATGGATGTAGTCATCAAATCGGAGTGGATTTTGGCCACGCCGTTGACTTTGTGCGAACCGATCACGGCAAGCCATGCCATGCGGACGCGACGGCCGTGGGTTTCGTCAATGATGGATACGCGGCGGACAAAGTCGTCGTCGAAGTTGCCGATGGCGCGTAAGGCATTGAGGAAGTAGGCGTTGATTTCAAAGATGATGTCCAAATGGCGCGGCAGCAGACGGCCCATCAGGTCAACCTGCCAAGTTTCCAAGGCTTCGCTCATCAATGTGTGGTTGGTGTAAGAGAAAATCTTACAGCACATATTCCATGCTTCAGTCCATGCGATGCCCTCTTCGTCAATCAGGATGCGCATCAATTCTGGAATGGCAAGCACCGGATGGGTGTCGTTCAAGTGGATGGCGACTTCGTCCGCCAAAGTGCGGATGCTTGGGAACCGACATTTGTGGCGTGCAACGATGTCTTGAACAGAAGCGGAAACCAAGAAGTATTCTTGTTTCAGGCGCAATTCGCGGCCGGATTCGGTGGAGTCGTTCGGATAGAGGACGCGTGAGATGTTTTCGTCGCTGTTTTGTGCGCGAACGGCAGAGGCATAGTCGCCTCGGTTGAAGTCGGCAAGGTCAAACAGGTTGCCTGCGTGTGCAGTCCACAAGCGCAATGGGTTGGCACATTCGCCGCCATAGCCCGGAATGATTTCATCGTATGCCCAAGCGGAGATTTCTTCGCTCGGCTGCCATTCTTTTTTGTTGCCCAAGTTCAACACTTGACCGCCGAAACGGACGGAATATTGTTTGTTCGGACGGGCAAACTGCCATGCCAAATCTTGGTCGAGCCACAAATCGGGTTTTTCAACTTGTTGACCATCCACGATTTCTTGTTTAAACATACCGTATTGGTAACGGATGCCGTAGCCCATGGCAGGAATGCGCAGGGTTGCCAATGAGTCGAGGAAGCAGGCGGCCAGACGGCCCAAACCGCCGTTACCCAAACCCGGATCTTCTTCTTGTTCGCAGACATCGGCAAATTCTTTGCCCAGTTGTTTGAAGGCTTCTTCAAACTCGGCATAAACGCCTTCGTTAATCAGCGCATTGACAAACGCACGGCCGAGCAGGAATTCCATAGACAGGTAATAAACCATGCGTTTGCTGTTGTCGATGTGCGCGCGGCGTGTTTTGAGGAAATCCTCGGCAATCAGGTCGCGTGCGGCCAACATGGCGGCGTTGAGCCATTGGTGTGAAGTTGCTTCTTTAGGATCGACGCCCAAGATGAAAATCAACTTGTAAACAATGGACTTGCGGATGGTTTCTGCATCCGGTTTGGGCATAACGTAATCGTAGCCGGAGATGGGGAGTTTTTGCTTAGCCATGGAAGCCTTTCTTTCATTTGAGGCACTTGGACAACGCGCCTGATGGTTTATAGAAACAACGTCATTCAGTTTTCAGACGGCCTGAAGGAGTATAAATGCCGTCTGAAAAATTTATAGGTAGGTTTGTTTCAGGTTTGATACGGATTATAACTGAAAGATTCCACTCCGTATTATTTTTTCTTTATAAAACATTTAATTACAAATTAAACCACTCATCATCTTATCAGCATTTCCATTTATGCCATGCAAGCTTCGGCTCAACGGATACAGACAAAATATCAAAGAGTTAACAATATAACGGCTTGGTTTTCATTTAATTCGTTTTATGTAAAACCCAAATCCCCATGTGTTCGACAACACATTTTCCAGCCTCTTCGTAATTAAATTTCTCAGATGGTACGCAAGAAATTTCCCAATTGCCTTGAGGCAGGTTAAATAACTGACGACTACGTTTGGCATTGACCAACAGCAGCCATTCATCGTCCAAAACAACCTGAATCGCCTTGCTGCCCCTGTTGTGCCAACAATATTCGGTCATCGGGCTGCCGTCCGCATTGAGCCATTGCACACGCTCTTTTTCCCACCAGCAATCATCTGTCAGCAGCTTGATTCGGCTGCGTACGCGTATCAGCGCTTGAGTGTAATTTTGTAACTCATGGGGCTCATTTTGCCAATCCAACCATGTAATCGGATTATCTTGGCAGTAGCTGTTGTTGTTGCCTTGCTGACTGTTGCCGAACTCATCGCCCGCCAAAAGCATGGGCGTACCGTTGGATAAAAACAAGGAGGCAAGCAGCGCTTTGGAGGTGTATTCACGATTTTGCAAAACCTCTTCATCATCGGTTTCGCCTTCTACGCCGTGGTTGTAGCTGATGTTTTCATTATGCCCGTCGCGGTTGTTTTCGCCGTTGGCTTCGTTGTGTTTTTCGTTATAGCTGACCAAATCGCGCAAAGTGAAGCCGTCGTGTGCAGTGATGAAGTTGATGCTGGCGGACGGGTGGCGGCCGCTGTGGTTGAAAATATCGGACGACCCAGCCAAGCGTTCGGCAAATGCGCCCAAATTGCCGCTTTCCCATGACCAAAACGCGCGCATATCATCACGGAAACGGCCGTTCCATTCGGCAAAAGGTTGCGGGAAATTACCCAAGTGATAGCCGCCCTCGCCTATGTCCCATGCTTCGACAATCAGTTTCAAACCGGCCAACACAGGGTCTTGATACAGGACTTGGAAAAAACGGCCGTACGATTGGAAATCGGGTTCGCGTCCCAATACGGTTCCCAAATCGAAACGGAAGCCGTCGACATGAAACTCTTCCGCCCAATAGCGCAGGCTGTCTGCCGCCCAACGGGTAACATCGCGCCGGACAATATTGAGCGTATTGCCGCAACCCGACCAGTTTTCATAATTGCCGTAAGGGGTGTGCCAATACCATAAGGTGTTGTCGATACCGCGCTGACACAGCATCGGGCCTTTGTCGTCCTGCTCGGCCGTGTGGTTGTACACGACATCCAAAATCACTTCCAAACCTGCCTGATGCAGGGCTTTGACCGCTTGTTTAAACTCTGCCGCCGCACGTTCGGGATTGTCGGCATAAGACGGCTCGACGGCAAAATGGGAGTAAGTGTTGTAGCCCCAATAATTGCTCAAGCCCATCTGCTGAAGATGGTATTCATCCAGATGAAAATGAATCGGCAGCAGCTCGACCGTCGTTACCCCTAATTCTTGCAAATAGGCTAAAACCCGTTTATCGCACAAGGCTTTATAAGTGCCTGCATACTTCAAATCAGGGAATTGCTTGGTCAACCCTTTGACATGGGCTTCATAAATAACGGTTTTGCCCCACGGTATTTCCGGACGGCAATCTTTGGCCCAATTGAATCGGCTGCGTCCGACCACGACGCTTTTTGGCGCAACGGCGGCATTGTCGCGTTCATCTTCCGGCCTGAACCATGCCATTTCTTCGGCGTTACGGTAGCTTGGTTTGCCGTCAATTTTTTTGGAATACGGGTCAATCAGCAATTTGTTGGGATTGAAACATGAGCCGTATTCTGCGTTTTCACGTCCATACACGCGGAAACCGTATCGCTGCCCTGCCTTAACGTCTGGAACAAATCCGTAAAATACCGAACCGCGCCGCGAAGGCATCTCCAAACGGGTTTCTTTATCCTTATCAAACAGACACAATTCGACCTTTTCGGCATTGATGGAAAACAAGGTGAAATTCGCGCCCTTGCTTGTCAGGGTCGCGCCCATGGGATAAGGCTTGCCTTCCTCGATATGCCATGATTTGGCAGACATAGAATGATTCCTTGGTATGTATTTGGCTTCGTGTCCAATATAAGGCCGTCTGAAAATCTTTCAGACGGCCTTGAGTCATATTGATGTCACTATCTTTAATTTTCAGCTGATTGGACAGGCATGATGCCCACCTTCAAAGTTGATTTACGCTTCGTCTTTGACTGCCGCCTGATACAGGTAAACGGTTGCCAACGGCGGTACGGTCACAGACAGGGAATTTGGTTTACCATGCGACCAAACTTCTTCTGTTTCCACCGTTGCGCCGGCAGAAACGCCGCTGCCTTTGTAATGCAGGTCGTCTGAATTGAGGATTTCGCGGTATTCGCCGGCGGAATTCACACCGAAGCGGTAGCCTTCGCGTACTACTGGCGTGAAGTTGCTGATGACGATAACGCGGTTGCCTTCGCGGTCGCGTCTCTCGAAGACGAATACGGAATTATTGCCGTCATCGGCAACCAACCACTCAAAGCCTTCCGGCCATTGGTCAAGCTGGTAAAGTGGCGCGGTGTCTTTATAGACATGGTTCAATTCGCGCACAAAGTCTTGTACGCCTTTGTGCCAGCCGCCCTCTTGCTCCAGCAAGAACCAATCCAATCCTTCGTTGTAGTTCCACTCTCGGCCTTGTGCAAACTCGCTGCCCATAAACAAAAGTTTTTTGCCGGGGAAGCCGTACATAAAGCCATAGTAGGCACGCAGGTTGGCAAATTGTTGCCAGCAGTCGCCGGGCATCCGTCCGAGCAGCGAACGTTTGCCGTGCACGACTTCATCGTGTGAGAGCGGCAGGACGAAGTTTTCGCTGTACTGGTACATCATGCCGAAGGTCATTTTGTTGTGGTGATATTTGCGGTTGATGGGGTCTTCCATCATGTAACGCAAGGTATCGTTCATCCAGCCCATATTCCATTTGAAGCTGAAGTTCAAACCTTCTTGACGGGTCACATTGGCAAATGAAGTAGATTCTTCGGCAATTTCGGTCGCAGCCGGAACTTCCTCTTTCAACATGGTGTTGGTATCGCGCAAGAAAGCGATGGCTTCAAGGTTTTCATGGCCGCCGTATTGGTTCGGAATCCACTCGCCGTCTTTGCGCGAGTAGTTGCGGTAAATCATGGAAGCAACCGCGTCAACGCGGATACCGTCGAAGCCGAAACGTTCTATCCAATACAGGGCGTTGCCTTGCAGGAAGTTTTTCACTTCGTTTCTACCAAAGTTGTAAATCAGGGTATTCCAGTCTTGATGGTAGCCTTCGCGCGGGTCGGCGTGTTCGTACAGCGCGGTGCCATCGAATTTGGCTAGGCCGTGATCATCGGTCGGGAAGTGGCCGACCACCCAGTCGAGGATAACGCTGATGCCCTCGTCGTGCGCGGCTTTAATCAATGCGCGCAATTCTTCCGGCGAACCGAAACGGCTGGTCGGCGCATACAAACCGGTTGCCTGATAGCCCCATGAGCCGTCAAACGGATATTCGGAAACAGGCAGGAACTCGATATGGGTAAAGCCCATGTCTTTGACGTATGCCACCAGCTCTTTGGCCAGCTCTTCGTAAGTCAGCCAGTAATTGTTTTCCGGATTGCGCTTCCACGAACCCAAATGTACTTCATAAATGCTGATCGGCGCATCAATGGCGTTGGCACGGGCGCGGAAGGCCGGTTCTTCCACTTCGTCAGGCAAACCGCGCACGATAGATGCCGTGGTCGGGCGCAGTTCCGCACCGAAAGCATACGGGTCGGCTTTTTCGCGCACATTGCCGTTGGCATCGCGGATTTCAAATTTGTATAGGGCATTGAGTTTGACGGCAGGAATGAAGATGTCCCAAATGCCGTTGTCGCGGTGGAAACGCATCACATGGCGGCGGCCGTCCCAGTTGTTGAACTCGCCGATAACGGAAACGCGTTGCGCATTGGGCGCCCAGACGGCAAAGCGTACGCCCTTCACACCGTCCAACTCGGCAAAATGCGCGCCTAAAGTCTCATAAGGACGCAGGTGTTTGCCTTCGGCCAACAGCCAGGAATCCATGTCTTGCAACGCAGAGCTGAAATGATAAGGGTCTTCTTCAATCACTGGCTCGGTGTCTTCGGTGTAACGGATACGCAAAGCGTAATCGGGCGCATCATCGGGCAAGACGGCCACAAAGAAACCGCGTTCATCAATTTTTTCAGACGGCACAATGAGTTCGCCGCTGCGGCGGTTCACGATATCCACGCTTACTGCGCCGGGAATCAAAACGCGTACTACTTCATCGCCCTCTGCAAGGCGGTGTCGTCCCAGATAAGCGAATACATCGCTATGGGTGGCAAGAAACAGGCTTTCGACCGTATCGCGCTCAATTTGGTCAAGTTCATGATAAGTCTTGATTTGGCTGTTTGTTTTCATGCGTACCTCGTCAATAATGGCAAGTTGGCCGCCCATGAGGCGGTGTTGTAGGAAATCTTCCAAAGAAACCGGCATTTTCTGCGCCCAGTTCGGATAGCCTTCGGTTACACCCGGGACATTCAGATTGTCAATGACGCCCAGCAGGTTTTCCAGCTGTACGGCGTAAAGCTTGCTGCGGCTCAATGCGCCGTATTTGTGTAAAGCCGCCAGCAAGGTTTCATCGGCTTTTGCCGGCATTTGTATGTCTGCACCCAGACAGCCGGTTTCTTTCAATTTATCCAGCAAATCGGCTTTATCGTGTTCGCGCTCGTCCAAGGCCATCTGAAAAGCGGCTGCATCGGGCAGAGTACCGAGTTTGAACATCGTATCCAAATCTTTGCCTGTCCAATAGCCCGCCAAGGGCGCAACATCGTGGGTGCTGATGACCGTAATCGCCTGCTCGGGGTATTCTTCCGGCAATTGGAAACCGTTCCAGCCCTTGCTGAAATACATTACTTTGTACGAGAACACCTGATAGCGGTTGAGCAGATGGCGGGCTTCGTCAGGTACCGTCCCCAAATCTTCGCCGATAATGACGCAACGGTTGCGCCGGCTTTCCAACGCCAAAATAGCAAACATCACTTCGGCATCGTAATGCACATACGCGCCGAAATCTGCTGTTTTACCGTTTAAAACCCACCACAAACGGCACAATGCCATTACATGGTCGATCCGCAATACGCCATACAGACGCATGTTTTCGCGCAACAGATGGGCAAATTTTTCATAGCCCGTATGCTTCAACATCAACGGATTAAGCGGCGGCAAATCCCAATTCTGCCCTGTCGGCCCCAAAGGATCGGGCGGCGCGCCGACTGACAAGTCCATACAATAATCTTGGCGGTTTAACCAAGTATCCGCGCTGCCGCGCGCCACGCCGACTGCCAAATCGCCGTAAATGCCGAGTTTGACACCGTATTCGGCAGCGGCTTGGTTGACTTCGCGCAACTGCTCCGCGCAAAGCCATTGCAGCCACATATAAAAACGGATTTCACGTTCATGGTTGCGCGCGAATTTTTCTACCGCTTCGCCATCGGGTTGATGAAATTCAGACGGCCATGACTGCCAACCCACTTGCCCGGGACGGCTGTAATACTGGTCCAAAGCCTCAAACAAACCGAAGCCCTGCAAAGCTTTGCCTTTTTCTAATACAAACGCTTCAAATGCAGCGCGCTCATTTTCCGCGGCTTCGCAAGTATCCTGTTCAAACGCGTTAAACGCCATGTGCAGCGCATCACGCTTGCACGCCCAAACCGCGGTATAAGTTACCGTTTCCGTGATACGCAAAGCAGCGATGCGCTGACGGATTTTCGGTTGCGCCAGCCAGTTTTTCAGTTGCTCGTTATAAGTAAACGCACCGACCTTCTCAACATCCAAATAAATCGGATTGAGCCATTCGCGCGAAGAAGGGCTATACGGGCTGGCAAAGGCGGGCTTGCTGGTAAACAAAGCGTGCAAAGGGTTGATACCGACAAAATCCAGCTTTTTCTCCGCTGCATATTTCATCAGGTTCAGCAAATCAGTAAAGTCGCCTATGCCCCAGTTACGCTCAGAACGCAGGCTGTACAAATGCATGGTCAAACCATTCATCCGTCCGCCATTGGCAAGCAGTTTAGGCTGATAAACCGATTTAGGCGCAACAATCAGGCGCACAAGGCAACTTTTGCCGCCGGTCTCGGCCGACAAGGTGTAATAACCGCAAGCCAGTTGGGGCAGCTTAATCCAAAGCGTATCGTTGTCGCCCGGATACACAGTCAAGGTCTGACATTTATCTGCTTCATCAATCAATACGACCGCTTCCGCACCATGAAATTCAGACGGCATCTGTAAAGATTCTTCGCCGTTTTCATGCGCAACCATCGTATTCAAATAAAGGTCGTCTGAATCCGGTTTGCTTTTATCCAAAACAGCGACAATCGATTCCAAAACTTCCGTTTTGGTCACATGATAAGTGCCGTTGATGTCGTGATAACCTAAATCAATACCGGCCTGCACCGCCTGCTGCTCCAATGTTTCACTCATTGCATTCTGCCTGTTTTACCAATATCTGAATCTTAATACAGATTCTGCCGCACCGTGATATGTAATTCATTGTAGTCTCAAACAAACCCCATATTTCCCCGCTTGATTTGACCTGAGCCAAAATTTCCTATTTATCTGTCTTGTAAAAACTTAAAGGCCGTCTGAAAAGGAGGATTTCATTCCTTTTCAGACGGCCTTTATCATGCTTTAAGCCTGATTAGTGGTGATGATGACCGTGCGGACCGTGTACGTGACCGTGGGCAATTTCTTCCTCGGTCGCATCGCGCACGCCCTCAACAGTCGCCTTGAACAATACTTTCATACCGGCCAAAGGATGGTTGCCGTCCACCACGGCTTTGCCGTCGGCAACATCGGTTACACGATAAATCAATACATCGCCGGTTTCCGGATCATCGGCTTCAAACATCATGCCGACTTCGACTTCAACAGGGAACACGCTGACATCTTCAATACGCACCAGCTCAGGATCTTGTTCGCCGAAAGCATCATCGGGCGACAAAGCCACTTCGACGGTATCGCCTACATTTTTGCCGTGCAACGCTTCTTCCACCAAAGGGAAAATACCGTCATAACCGCCATGCAGGTAAGCAATCGGCTCTTCGGTTTTGTCCAACAGTTGGTTGTTGGCATCGTACATTTCATAATGCAGGGAAACTACGGAATTTTTAACAATAGACATCATGCCGTCCTTAATCAATATTTAAAAGTTACGCTACGGTTATTCTATCACAGCCGCAACCAAACAATCGGCTTGCTTTAATAAATACCCCGTTCAAATGCGACAAAAAGATAAAAGCCTATATAAAAAAGCAAAATCAAATGATTTCAATACGCAGAAGTTGCTTTTTCACAACACAAAGTGATTAAATTACAAAAAACTTCCCCAAAGCAAAAACATTCCAAACCCTTAAAACCAATAACAAATAAAAATACACAACCCATTGAATACAATGTATTTTTAAAATCTTCATCAATAATGAATATTTTCAGATGATTTTTCGCGCGCCAATATGATTTACATTATTTTCACTATTTTCGTATTGATTTTAGCCGGCAAACGGTTACGCAACGTTGCATTGACCTATCCCGTGGGGCATAATATTGAAAAATTCAGCAATGAATTTCTACTGTATAGGCCGTCTGACGGCTATTTTTAGTTTAAATCGATTTAAAAAAGGTTCTTAAAAATGAAAAAATCTCTGTTCGCTGCTGCTTTGTTGTCTTTAGCTTTGGCCGCTTGTGGCGGTGCTGATAAAGCTGCTGAAACTGCCGCTTCTGCTGCTTCTGAAGCCGCTGCTTCTGCTACTGAAGCTGCTGCTTCTACTGCTGATGCCGCTGCTTCTGCCGCTACCGAAGCTGCTGCTTCTGCTACTGAAGCCGCTGCGTCTGCTACTGAAGCTGCTGCGTCTGCTACTGATGCCGCTGCTTCTGCCGCTTCTGAAGCTGCTAAATAATATTCTTTTGAATATAAAAAAAGCAGGATACCATTGCGTATCCTGCTTTTTTACATTCCTCTCACTCCCCTTCCCGACTTTTCCGCCTGACTGCCATGCACCTTCACGACCGTTTTGCTGAGTTTCTTTCCGCCTCTGAAATCATCGAAGCCACTCCGGCCTTGTTAAACGACCAACGCCGCCGTTTTGTTTCTTCGCCGGATATTGTCTTACAGCCGAACTCTGTCGAAAGTGTGCAGAAAATCATGCGTTTCTGTTTTGAAAACCGCATCCGCGTCACCCCGCAAGGCGGCAATACAGGATTATGCGGTGCAACGGTAACCACCGAAGGTATACTGCTCAACCTCTCCAAGCTAAACCGCATCCGCGATATCAACCTTGCCGACAACAGCATGACGGTTGAGGCCGGCGTGATTTTGCAAAATGCTCAAAAGGCGGCAGCCGAAGCCGGACGACTGTTTCCGCTCAGCCTTGCCAGCGAAGGCTCTTGCCAAATCGGCGGCAATATCGCCTGTAATGCCGGCGGTTTGAATGTCTTGCGTTACGGCAGCATGCGTGATTTGGTATTGGGTTTGGAAGTCGTTTTACCCAACGGCGAACTGATTTCCCACCTTCAGCCCCTACACAAAAACACGACCGGCTACGACTTGCGCCATCTTTTTATCGGCAGTGAAGGAACATTAGGCATCATTACCGCCGCCACACTCAAACTCTTTGCCCAGCCCAAAACCAAAGCGACCGCATGGGTAGGCCTAGATGATATTGAATCTGCCGTCTCGCTTTTAACTGCGGTACAAGGCCATTTTGCCGAACGCTTGACCAGCTTCGAGCTGATCAGCCGCTTTGCCCTCGATTTATCTTCGGAATTCAGCCAACTCAAAAAGCCTGCCGATGCAGAATGGCATATTTTGATTGAACTTGCCGACTCTGTTCCCGACGCAGGTTTGGATGAAAAGCTTGCCGAATTTCTCTATCAAAACGGATGGGAAAACAGTATCTTGGCGCAATCCGAGCAAGAGCGCTCCGACTTATGGACCTTGCGTGAAAATATTTCTGCTTCCCAACGCAAACTCGGCACCAGCATCAAACACGACATCGCTGTCCCTATCGCCCAAGTAGCAGCCTTTGTCCGCCAATGCGCCCCTGCCCTGAAAACCCGTTTCCCCGGCATACAAATTGTCTGCTTCGGACATTTAGGCGACGGCAGCCTGCATTACAATACATTCCTGCCCAATGTATTGAGCAACGAAGCCTACCAATACGAAGACGCCGTCAATACCATCGTTTATGAAAACATCCTTGCCTGCCACGGTACGATTGCTGCCGAACACGGCGTAGGCATCATCAAAAAACATTGGCTGCCCCGAGTGCGCACACAGGCCGAACTTGCTCTGATGCATGCCATCAAAAATCAGCTTGACCCTTATGGCATCATGAATCCGGGCAAACTCCTGCCTTCTTTGGATTAACCAATACAAAAAGGCCGTCTGAAACATTTCAGACGGCCTTTCATCTTATCCAAACTATTTCAATGCCGTTTTCCAGTCCAATCCACCCAAAGACGGTACCTGTATCACTTCATTGGTATCCAAATTGACCGCTGTCAGCTCTCCGCCCCACAACGCGCCGGTATCCAAAGCAATCACTTGGTCTGTATTAACGTAGCCCAACGACGACCAATGCCCGAACACGGTAATATAATCCAAATTCTGCCTATCAGGCGCTTTAAACCAAGGGCGCAGGTAAAGCGGCATCTTCTTCAAAGTGGATTTATATTCGTAATCCAATTCGCCTTTGTACGTCAGCGCACGCATACGCGTAAAGACATTGACAATCATCCGCAGGCGCTCGTAGCCGGTCAAATCATCCGTCCACGCAGTCGGCTTGTTACCGTACATTTTGCCAAAAAATTTCCTGTATTTTTTACCTTGCAATTCATCCTCGGCTTCACGGGCAAGGCTTTCGGCCTTATCAACCGACCATTGCGGCAAAATACCGGCATGCACCATCACATGCCTGTTGCCGCGCACCAAAAGCGGCTGATGACGCAGCCAGTCCAATAGGGATTGACTCTCGGGATGGGTCAAAATCGGCTCAACCGTATCACTACGCTTGAGCGTTCCTTCACCGCAACCGACGGCCAAAAGATGTAAATCATGATTGCCCAAAACCATTTGCACACTGCTGTCGTGCTCTTTGGCAAATTTCAGGGTTTCCAATGACTTCGGGCCGCGATTGACAATATCGCCGACCAGCCAAAGGGTGTCCGTACCATGATTAAAGCCGATTTTGGCAAGCAGCAAAGTCAGTTCGTCAAAGCAGCCTTGAATGTCTCCGATTGCGTAATGTGCCATTATTATTGTTTTCCGTTGTTATTCTTTTCAGACGGCCTCAAGCCCAGCCCAGGCCGTCTGAAACATCAATTATGCGTTTAAAACCAATACTGCTTCCGCTTCAACCTGAACGCCTTTAGGCAGGCTGGCTACACCAACCGCCGCACGCGCAGGGAAAGGTTGTTCGATAAATTCAGCCATCACTTCATTGAACACGGCAAAGTTGGCCAAATCGGTCAAATAAGCATTGAGTTTGACGATATCGTTTAAAGAACCGCCGGCCGCTTCGGCTACGGCTTGCAGGTTTTTAAATACTTGCACGGCTTCGGCGCGGAAGTCGCCATTACCGACCACAGTCATCGTGGCCGGATCCAAAGGAATCTGTCCGCTCATATAAACCGTATCGCCTGCGCGGACTGCCTGACTGTATGCACCAATCGCGGCAGGGGCTTTGTCAGTATGGATAATGGTTTTAGACATGATATTCTCCTCAAATAGAAATGTCAGAAACAGGTGGAAGCTTCGAATTTTACTTTCAACAGAAATACGTTTCAATAAAAGCATTCAATTAATGCGTTTAGCCCGTCTTGTTCTTCCTCGATTTTAAACCTACAATCCCACACATTATTCATTTCAAAGCCGAAATTATTATGTTTTTTGTCTTATCCCCAGCCAAAAACCTCAACGAAAAAGACCCCTCCCCCGTTAGCAGCTTTACCCAGCCCGACCTTCTACCCGAAGCGGAAATCCTGATGCAGGAGTTGCGTCAGCTTGCCCCCCAGCAAATCGCCGAGCTGATGCACGTTTCCGACAAAATCGCCCTGCTCAACGCTGAACGCAATGCCGTATGGCACACGCCGTTTACACCGGAAAACGCCAAGCAGGCCGTATTTATGTTCAACGGCGACGTCTATGAAGGCATTGCCGCCGATACGCTCAAACCGGAGCAAATCGACTACCTGCAACAACACGTCCGCCTGCTCTCCGGCCTATACGGCGTACTGCGCCCGCTCGACTTGATGCAGCCCTACCGCTTGGAAATGGGCACGGCCTTTGCCAACTCGCGCGGTAAAAACCTCTACGAATTTTGGGGCGATAAAATTACCGACCTGCTCAACCAAACGCTGAAGCAGGCCGGCAGTGACGTTTTAATCAACCTCGCCTCACAAGAATATTTCAAATCCGTCAACACCAAAAAACTCAACGCACGCCTGATTACGCCGATTTTTAAAGACGAGAAAAACGGCAAATACAAAATCATCAGCTTCTACGCCAAACGTGCGCGCGGTTTGATGGTACGCTACGCGGCAGAACACGGCATTACCAAGCCTGAAATGCTCAAAAATTTCGACTACGAGGGCTATTCATTCAATGAAGCAGCTTCAAACGAAGCCGAATGGGTATTCATGCGTGAAGAACAATCTAAATAAAAACAAAATACTAGATATTTTCCCTAAAATATCACTTGGCAAAGGCCGTAAGTTCCATTAATATTACGGCTTCAAGAACGGAAGCGTGGCAGAGCGGTTTAATGCAACGGTCTTGAAAACCGTCGAGGGTTGATAGCCCTCCGTGAGTTCGAATCTCACCGCTTCCGCCATTCTTAATATTTTTTTATCTAGTGAAAATGAAATGCGAGACTTGATGATTCAAGTCTTTTTTTATTTTTAAATCCAAAGAATCCCGTAAAGGCCGTCTGAAACTTTCTATAACTCAGTTTCAGACAGCCTAATACCTTTAAAATTCCCCCAAATCCCTAAAGTCCTACCCAGACATTTAGAGACTTGGGGGACTTTTGCGAAGGTCTCCGCTTTTCTAATCTTTGCCGTCAATGGCATCAGCCTACCCATCACCAATGCGGAATTTTCTCTCAACCATGCTGGGCTTTTCCTATGCCGACGCAATTGTGCATTTTGCTTCAGGTCTGTGTGTCGCCGTATCGTTTGCGGTAGGGTTTGCTGCATATTTCGAGATATTACCACAGAGTACCGCCGTTGCTTTTATCTTGGAGAAGGTCGCGGTAAACGGTATTGTGATGAGGTGTCATTCGATGATGGTGTGGTGGCAGGACAGGTCTTGAATGTGGTATCGTTCTTCTTGGGTCAGTTGCGTGTAGTTCATGGTAATCTTTCTTGTAGGAAAGGCTATATACTGCATACCGGACTTTTTCCGTTATGGAAAGTTTGCCCTTCAAATCCGAATCTGCTGGCCTCTATTTATCATTATTTAATCGCTACAAGGATATTTAAATGAAACGGGAAACCATTGCCCTGCATGCAGGCTATCAATCCGAACCGACTACCAAATCCGCTGCTGTCCCCATTTACCAAACCACTTCCTACACTTTCGACAATACGCAACACGGCGCAGACTTGTTTAACCTTGATGTAGCGGGCAATATCTACACCCGTATCATGAACCCGACCACTGCCGTTTTGGAAGAACGCGTTGCCCGTTTGGAAGGCGGTATCGCCGCATTGGCTGTCGCCAGCGGTATGGCTGCAATTACCTATGCCGTTCAAACCTTGGTTGAAGCAGGCGACAACATCATTGCAACCAAAACCCTCTACGGCGGCACGTACAATTTCTTTGCCCACAGCCTGCCGCGCCAAGGCATTGAAGTACGCTTTATCGATCCAGCCAAACCCGAAGAAATCGCCGCCAATACCGACAGCCGTACTAAACTGGTGTATTGCGAATCTATCGGCAATCCCGCCATCAATGTCGTTGATATTCCAGCATTCGCCCAAGCCGCGCACGCTCAAGGGCTGCCACTGATGGTGGACAACACAGTCGCTACGCCCACATTGTTCCGCCCCATCGAGCATGGCGCCGACATCGTTATCCAATCCCTGACCAAATACATCGGCGGTCACGGTACAACGATTGGCGGTGCCATTATCGACGGCGGCAAATTCCAATGGGCAGGCAATCCGCGTTTTGAAAAAACCTTCAATCAGCCTGATCCGTCTTACCACGGCGTAAACTACTGCGAACATTTTGGTGCGGCCGCCTATATCGCCCGTGCCCGTGTCGTCCCATTGCGTAACACCGGTGCCGCCCTGTCTCCGCACAGCGCATTTTTACTGCTTCAAGGTTTGGAAACCCTCGCCCTGCGTATGGAACGTCATTGCGAAAACGCCCTAAAAGTAGCCGAATTCTTAAAGAAACATCCGCAGGTTGAATGGGTGAACTATCCTGCCCTGCCCGACAGTCCGTATAAAGCCTTGATTGACCGCGACTACGGCGGAAAAGCCTCCGGTTTGCTGAGTTTCGGCATTAAAGGCGGTCGTGAAGCCGGCGCGAAGTTCATTGACGCACTGCAACTCTTCCTGCGTTTGGTGAATATCGGCGATGCCAAATCGCTGGCTACCCATCCTGCTACAACGACTCACCGTCAGCTTGACGATGCAGAACTCGCCGCAGCAGGCGTCAGCCCCGACATGGTACGCCTGAGCGTGGGTATCGAGCATATCGATGATTTGCTTGCCGACTTGGCACAGGCATTGGATGCCGCCAAGGCATAGGCAATAGCAGCGCTAATTAAATGAAAAAAGCCTCCGCTTAAAAAGGCCGTCTGAAAATCTCTTTTCAGACGGCCTTTTCCTTTTCTACAAATCAAACGCGGCGTTAATCAAACGTTTGGTGTAGTCGTTTTGCGGATGGTGGAAAATCTGATCCGCGCTGCCGTACTCGACCATTTCGCCCTGCTTCATCACAATCACATTGTCGCTGACGGCGCGCACGACAGACAGGTCATGACTGATGAACATATAAGTCAGGCCGTATTTCTTCTGCAAATCGCGCAAAAGTTCGACCACTTTGGATTGTACAGAACGGTCAAGTGCAGAGGTCGGCTCGTCCAAAAGGATGAATTTCGGGCGCAGGATAACGGCGCGTGCAATGGCGATACGCTGACGCTGGCCGCCAGAAAATTCGTGCGGATAACGGTTGAGCGCGTCAAGCGGCAGGGACACTTCCTTCATGACTTCCAAAACGCGCTGGATACGTTCTTTTTTGGTCATTTCAGGATGATGAACCGTCAAACCTTCGCCGATAATTTCGCCAACGGTCAGACGCGGGGAAAGCGAACCGAACGGATCTTGGAACACAATTTGCCGTTGCGATTTCAGACGGCGTGCTTCTTCGGCGGTATAGTTTTTCAGGTCTTTGCCTTCAAAGGAAATATTGCCGGTATAAGGCAGCATCTGCATGACGGCTTTGCCCAGCGTGGATTTGCCGGAACCGGACTCGCCGACAACGCCCAATGTTTCGCCTTCTTTAATTTTGAGGCTGATGCCTTTGACGGCGTCAAAAGTTTTGAGCGGTTTGCCGAAAAAGTTTTGCTTCAATACGAAAGAAACATGGACATTATCGGCTTCGATTAACACACCGGCGTTGTTTTCTTCCGGCTCTTTCATGCCTTTGGGAATGGCATTGATGAGTTCGGCAGTATATTCGTGTTTCGGATGGGCAAATACTTCTTTGATTTTGCCGCGTTCGACAATTTCTCCGTTGCGCATGACGCAGACGGTTTTGGAATAGTGTTCCGCCAAACCCAAATCGTGGGTAATGAAGATAATCGCCATGCCCATTTGCTGTTGCAAGTCATGGAGCAAATCGAGAATCTCGGCTTGAATGGTTACATCCAAAGCGGTGGTCGGCTCATCGGCAATCAGCAGGTCGGGTTCATTGATGAGCGCCATGGCAATCATGATGCGTTGCAGCTGACCGCCGGAAAACTCGTGCGGATATTGCTTCATGCGGCGTTCGGCTTCTTTGATGCCAACCCGTTGCAACAATGCCAATGCTTTTTGTCCTGCCTCTTTTTTGCCGAGCTTTTTATTGTGTACCCGCGCCGCTTCAATCAGCTGCGTACCGATGCGCATAAATGGGTTGAGGGAAGTCATCGGCTCTTGGAAAATCACGCTGATGCGGTTGCCGCGCAAATCGCGTAAGGTTTTCTCATCGGCATCCAAAATGGAAATGCCGTCAAACGTAATGCGCGAATCTTTGCTATATCGGGCAAATTTTTCAGGCAGCAGACGCATGATGGACATGGACGTTACCGACTTGCCCGAACCGGATTCGCCGACCAAAGCCAATGTTTCGCCCTCTGCCACTTTAAAGCTGACATTACGCACGGCGTGCACGGTTTTTTCATGCAGTTCGAAATTGATGTCCAAATTTTCTACAACCAGTAACTGTTTTGTCATTTTGATTATCCTTTTGGTTGTGGTTTAGCGGTCTTTCGGGTCAAGCGCATCGCGCAGGCCGTCGCCGATAAAGTTGAAACAGAACAAAGTGGTTACCAGGAAGAAACTCGGTACGAGCAGCTGCCATGGTGCGGCTTCCATCGAAATCGCGCCTTCTTGCAGCATCGAACCCCAACTAGTCATCGGCTCTTGCACACCCAAGCCCAAGAAGCTCAAGAAGGATTCAAACATAATCATGCCCGGCACCAACAAAGAGGCATACACCATCACCACGCCCAAAACATTCGGAATAATGTGGCGTGTTACGATTTTACGTTTTGCCACGCCGCTCACACGCGCCGCTTCGACAAACTCTTTATGCTTCAAGCTCAAGGTTTGGCCGCGCACGATACGCGCCACGTCCAACCAAGACACCAAACCCACGGCGGCAAAAATCAAAAGCAGGTTGCGGCCGAAGAATGTGGTCAGCAGAATGACGAAAAACATAAATGGAAATGCGTTCAAAATTTCCAAAAAGCGCATCATCAGTGAATCGAGCTTACCGCCGATAAAGCCGGCAATCGCGCCGTAAAGCGTACCGATGACAACGGCCACCAATGCGCCGGCCACACCGACCAGCAAGGAGATACGTCCGCCGGTTGCCGCACGCGACAGCAAATCGCGGCCGAGCAAATCTGTACCCAGATAGTGATGAGTAGAAAAGGACGGTGGAATCTGCATATTGTCCCAGTCGGTGAAGTCGTAGGTGTAGCGGACAATCCATGGTGCCACAATCACAAAAATACTGATCAGCAACAGGATGATAATGCTGTACACCGCCGCTTTGTTCTGTTTAAAACGCCGCCATGCGTCGCTCCACAGGCTTTTGCCGTGTACTTGGGCGTATTCTGCTGCCTCTGCAAGGGCCTGAGTCTGCTTCTTTTTGAATAACATAATGTTCTCTCTCGCTTTTTCTTCTTTCTTCAGGCCGTCTGAACGTTTCAGACGGCCTTTGCGCAAATGGGATTAATAACGGATTTTCGGGTCAATAATGGCATACAGGATATCGAGGATGGCGTTAAACAAAATGGTCATAATGCCCACCAAAATCGTCAAACCCAAAATCATGCCGTAGTCGCGGTTGAGCGCGCCGTTGACAAACAATTGTCCGACGCCGGGAATACCGAACACGTTTTCAATCACAATGGAGCCGGTGATGATGCCGACGAATGCCGGGCCTAAGAAAGAAACAATCGGCAGCATGGCCGGACGCAGCGCATGGCGCAGAATGATACGGCTCATGGGCAGGCCTTTGGCGCGTGCCGTGCGGATAAAGGGGCTGTTCAATACTTCAATCATCGCGCCGCGCGTAATCCGCGCGATACTGGACACATAACCGATGGACAAAGTAACGACAGGTAAAATCAAGTTCATCAGTGCGCCATCGTTCCAGCCGCCTGCAGGCAGCCATTGCAGTCTGACGGCAAACACCAGCACCAATACCGGCGCCATCACAAAGCTGGGAACGACGATACCGGTCATCGCACCGCTCATCAGCGCATAATCCAGCCAACTGTTTTGTTTTAAGGCGGCGATGATGCCGATAAACATGCCGAAGATGGCGGCAATCAAAAAGGCGTAGAAGCCGAGTTCCGCCGATACCGGCAGGGATTGGGCAAGCAACTCATTAACGCTGAAATCTTTATATTTGAACGACGGCCCCAAATCCCCCTGCGCCAACTGCTTGAGGTAGTGGAAATATTGGAGGTACATCGGATCATTGAGATGATATTTGGCTTCAATATTGGCCATGACCGCAGGCGGTAAATTGCGTTCGCCTGTGAACGGGCTGCCCGGTGCGAGCCGCATCAGGAAAAACGATACGGTAATCAACACCAGCATGGTCGGGATGGAAGCACATATCCGTTTGATGATGAATTTCAACATAATCAGGCTGTCCTGTCTGAACATACCGGACTCGTGAAAACAAAGCTGACCTGAAGCGGAAATCGGATGAATGGCAGCAGGCATCTGTAACGTCGCCGCGCCGGTTTCTCTCTCTATTCCGACCGGGTTATTGTTTTTATTCGGAGTCGGGTAAGGTTTTGTAGTTTGTAGATAATTGTTGTTATCAGGCCGTCTGAAACTTTGTATCCGCCGTTTCAGACGGCCTTTCACGTTAACGCGCCAAAGGTTCGGTGCGTTCGATCAGCCATGCTTTGGCCGCGCCTTCTGTCAAAGGCTCGAGACGGCGGCGCACTTCGGCGTGATATTGGTTCAGCCATTCGATTTCGCTTCCGGTCATCAGCTTGGTATCGATGAGGCGCGTATCGATCGGGCAGAGGGTAACGGTTTCAAAATACAGGAATTTGCCGAACTCGGTTTCCTCTGGGTTTTCAACCGGACGGTTGATGACCAGGCTTTCGATACGGATACCCCATTTGCCCGGACGGTAAAGACCCGGCTCGTTGGAAGTCAGCATACCTGACTTCATCGCGTGATGCGGTTGCGGTACGGCGGCAACGGCAATGCTTTGCGGGCCTTCATGCACATTGAGGAAATAGCCCACGCCATGACCTGTACCGTGACCGTAATCGCATTGTGCCTGCCAGAGCGATTTGCGGCAGATGGCATCAATCATCGGGCCTTTGATGTTTTCAGGGAAAATGGTCTCCGCCAGAGAAATATGCGCTTTCAACACCAAAGTGTAGTCGCGTTTCATGGCCGCACTCGGATTGCCGACAGGCACTACGCGCGTGATGTCGGTCGTACCGCCCCAGTATTGACCGCCGGAGTCAATCAGCAACATACCGTCGCCTTTGATTTTGCTGTTGTTTTCCGGTGTCGCGCTGTAATGCGGTAAGGCGGCATTGGCATTGTAGCCGGCGATGGTGTCGAAACTTGGCGAAATAAAGCCGGGACGTTGGCTGCGGTGTTTGTAGAGCATGCCGTCGATGTCCAGCTCGCTCAATTCGCCGCCGTCTGCCAAGATTTGTTCAAACTCGGCAAAGAAGCCGCACAATGCCGCACCGTCTTCCGCCATGGTATTGCGGATATGGGCGATGTCGGCATCGGATTTAACCGATTTGAAGAATGTACTTGGGTGGATGGCTTCAATCAAACGAACGTCTTCAGGCAGGCGGCGTAAAGTACCGACGGCGGTTTTATTCGGATCAATCAACAATGCGCCCTTAACGCCAGCCAAATAGTCTGCCGCTTGCGCATAAGGCAACACTTCAAAACCTGCCGCTTTCAAAGCTTCGGCAGATTCGGCTTTCAGACGGCCTGCATCGGTAAACAATACGGCTTTATCTTGGCTGATAAACAGATGGGACAAGAACACGGGGTTGAACGGCACATCGTCGCCGCGCAGATTGGTAATCCAAGCGATGTCGTCCAAAGAAGAAACCAAATGCGCATCTGCACCCTGCTCCTTCATGGCCGCACGGATACGGGCCAGTTTTTCGGCCGCAGTTTCGGAAACGTAATCGGGATGGTGAACGTAGATTTCCGGAGTAGGCAATGCAGGACGGTCGTCCCACACTTCGTCCAACAAGGTTTCAGGATATTCGAGGCGGATGTTTTTGGCGGCAAGTGCCTGTTTCAAACCGCGCTCGCCGCTGAGTGCGAACATATCGGCAGGCGCGCCGACCACTGTGCCCTCGGGCAGATTTTGCGCCAACCATTCGGTATAAGGCGCATCAACGCCCATTTTTTGCAGCTCGATGCCGTTTGGCGCAAGCTGTTGGCCGGCCTGTTCCCAATAGCGGCTGTCCGTCCACACGCCAGCTTTATCGGCGGTTACCACCAAAGTGCCGGCCGAACCGGTAAAACCGGAAAAATCGCGGCGCGCCTGCCAATGCTCGGGCAGGTATTCGGAAAGGTGCGGATCGGCGGAAGGAATGACAAACGCGTCCACGCCATGTTTTTTCATGGCTTCGCGTAAAGCGGACAAACGTTGTTGTACAGATTTCATGTGTTATGTCTCCTATTGTTTCAGACGGCCCCTGTCATCAAGGCCGTCTGAAAATTTGTGCTGTCTATCATCAATCTATTTTTTCGGTGCGAACGACCAGCTCTTGACCGTATAGTTCCGCAAAGGGTCTTTGTCGGAATAGCCGATAATATCGGGTTTGACCATACGCACTTCAACCTGATGATACAGCGGAATCAGCGCAGCGTCTTCTTGAAGCTGCTTCTCCGCATCGGCATAGAGCTGGCTGCGCGCTTCCTTGCTGACGCCATCTTTCAGCGTATTGTTCATAAATGCGTCAAACGCCGCGCTTTTGTAGCGGAATGCATTGTTTGAGTTGTTGGATTTCAAGATATTGAGCATACCCGCCGGATCGTTAAAATCGGAACACCAGCCGCTGAACGAAACCTTGAAATTGCCTTGCGCGCGCGTATCCAAATAAGTTTTCCATTCCTCGTTGGACAAAGTCGGACGGATAAACGGAATCGCGGCTTTCCACACCGACTGCACGGCAGTAATTTGTTTTTTGGACGCTTCACTGGTGCTGTACAAAATATCGAACTCAAGCGGATGGTCATCGTTGTAGCCTGCTTCGTTCAACAGTTTGCGTGCGGTTTCGATACGTTTTTCAGGCGTCCATTCCTTCCACTCAGGATAAACAGGAATCACGCCCTGCATTTGCGGCGGAGTCAATTGGAACGCAGGCGTGTCGCCGCGGCCGCCCACTTTGACGACGATGTCGCGGCGCGTCAGCATATTGAGCGCCTTGCGGACGCGCGGATCATTAAACGGCGCCGCTTCGTGGTTCGGCTCCAAATACCAGCTGCACAAAGAAGTTGTACGTTTCACTTGTCCCGGAAACTCAATATCCGCCACTTTGACCTGATCGCTGGGAATGCCGTAAGTCACATCAATTTCATTGGCGCGATAACGGTTGTACTCGCCGCTACCTGACAAGAAAACCGCCTTCGGAATGGCTACTTTGTCTTTATCGTAATAATTGGGGTTGCGTTCCATATTGATGTGGCTGTTGACTTTCCAATCCTTTAACAGATAAGCGCCACTGGAAACATAATGACCGGGTTGCGTCCACTTGTTGCCGTATTTTTCGACAGTGGCGCGGTGCACCGGGAAAGTGAATTGCTGAATCAGCATATCGGGGAAATAAGGTACGGGCGCAATCAGCGTAAATTGCAGGGTTTTTGCGTCCAACGCCTTGACGCCCAATGTCTCAGGCTTGGCTTTGCCGTTTAATATATCTTCCGCATTTTCCACTTGGGCATCGACCAAATAGCTGCCGAAAGGTGCGCCCGTAGCCGGATCGGCAAGACGGCGGAAGCTGTACACAAAATCCTCGGCAGTAATCGGATCGCCATTGCTCCATTTGGCATCACGCAGATGGAAAGTCCAGACACGCTCGCCCTTGCTTTCCCATCTTTCCGCCAAAGCAGGAATGGTTTTGCCTTCGGCATCCGTACCGACCAAACCATCCATCAGCTGGCGGATAATCGCACCCGCCGCCATATCGCCGCTCATCTGCGGGTCCAGCGTGCCCGGCTCGACGCCGTTGCTGACCACCACGCGCTCATAATCAGTACGCTTAAACTCAGGGGCGGGTTTGACATCGCGGCTGCACGCCGACAACGCAAATACGGCGGCCAATGATGCAGCCAACAGCGGATAGGTTTTTCCGGCCATATTTCATTCCTTCTTTTGGGTATTCTTCTTTTTCAGACGGCCTGATTATTCAAACTACACTTAACTACAAATATTTGAGGTTTTCAAACCCAGTTAAATCCTCTATTTCCAGATATAAAAATAGTGTTTAAAACTACCTATACCATCGAAATAAAAGCAGCCGCCTAAGATTGTTGGCAAATTAACACAAAAATACGTAACTGAAAACTATTTTTCAATTTATCCTACGATAAGTTACAAATGTATTGATTTTTTATAATTTGTCAAATAAGATTATCCGAATTTCCCGTCCCCAATTAAGAAAAAGACATAAAAGGAGAACAAAATGAACAAGTTATCTTGTTTTGTTGCCACTACCCTCATCGGTTCTTCCATAAGCTTCGCCCACGCCGAACCTAAAATGAGCGGTACCATCTACATCATGACCGAGGTCGAACACAACAATAAAACCGGTGTAACCTCTACAACCATTTCCGATAAAAGTTCCAGTCTTTATCTCTCCGATGAAGTACCGCTCAACAACGACTTATGGTTGAAATGGCAACTTGGCTCCTTTATTTACTTCGATTCCGACCGCTGGGGCGGCTGGGGTACTGCTGACTCATACGTTGCGCTCAACAGTTACAAAAACCTCGGCACCGTCAAAATGGGTTACATCAGTACCCCTATGAACAGCATCTATCTGAACCCGTTCGACACCAACAGCCCGATTTTGGAATTCGGCAAAATTTCCCGTTTCGGCCAACGCCGCGTTTCCATGGCTTATGAATCGCCTTGGAAAAACGGTTTCCAATTCAAATTCAACGTCTCCCCAGGTTCCAATGCCGCGCGTAACAACAACGACTGGAATCCGGACAAAAAACGTGACGGCGACTGGGTCTTCGGCTGGGGCGTGGACTACTACCACCCCAACAACGGCTTTAACGCGCACTACGCTGCCGAATACGCACCCAACGACTCTCCAACCGAAACCAAAGACTTCCAAGCCCATGCATTCATGGCCGGATACAGCAAAGACAAAATCTCCGTCGATGCCGCGTTCCAATACGCCAAAAACACTTGCGACGGCTTCAGTTGCTGGGGCGTATGGAAAGATGCGGCAGGCAACGTAGCCGGTTCTTACGACAAAGAAATCAACAACACCAAAGAATTTATGGTGTCCGGCTCATACAAAGTAGGCAATTTCAAACCTCAAATTGGCTTTGCCTACGGTAAAAGCTCCATCGGCGAAAACTACAAACACGTCGCCGTCAGCACTGATTACAGCTTCTCCAAACGGACAACCGCCACACTCGGCGCCGGCTGGTTGAAAGAAAGTGTCAATCCGAAATACGACGAAGATTTGCCGAAAAAATCTTCTTACGCAGTGGGCATGGTATTCAAACACCGCTATTAATGCCTGACAGATTAAAGGCCGTCTGAAACAATTTGTTCAGACGGCCTTTTCTACATCCTATAAATAAACTTGCAGCCCACCTTAAAAATCATTACATTGCCCACACTCAAGCCACAAAAACGTCATCATGAATGCCCACCGTACCCTCATTATCTCTGTTTTCATCGTCGCCAGCTGCGGCCTCGCCTACGAGCTCATCATCGCCGCGCTCGCAAGCTATCTTTTGGGCGACAGTATTTTGCAGTTTTCCTCCGTCATCGGGCTTTATCTTTTCTCGATGGGCATAGGCGCGCACCTGACCCAATACATCAAAGATAAAGACGTGTTGCACCGATTTATCGAAATCGAACTTCTAGTCGGCATCATCGGTGGCATTTCCGCGCTGGCATTATTTGTGGCCTTCGGTTTGTCCGCCGCACCGTTCCGCACCCTGCTCTACGCTTTTGTGCTGATTGTCGGCGCGGTCGTCGGCATGGAAATCCCGTTGGTTATGCGCGTGTTAAACCAAAAAGGGGCAGAATTTAAAGAACTCGTTTCCAAAGTATTGACCTTCGACTACTTGGGCGCACTTGCCGTCTCGTTATTATTTCCACTCCTGCTCGCCCCCAAACTCGGCATGGCGCGTTCCGCCTTATTGTTCGGCATCCTCAACGCCGCCGTCGCCTACCTGACCGCGCGCGTGTTTAAAGCCGAACTGCCACGCTACCGCGCCATCCGCCTGCGTGCGCTGATTGTCTTGTCCATCCTCGCCATCACCTTCGCCTACGCCGACCGCATTTCCTTCAAAGCCGAACAAAGCTATTTCGGCGATCCCGTCGTCTATCAAAGCCATTCTCCCTACCAACGGCTGGTCGTGACACGCTGGAAAGACGACACCCGCCTCTATATCAACGGCAACCTGCAATTCTCCTCACGTGACGAAGCCCGTTACCATGAAGCACTCGTTCTGCCCGCCATGCAGATGGTGCCCAATGCCGAACGCGTCCTGATTCTCGGCGGCGGTGACGGCTTGGCGGCACGCGAAGTCTTGAAATATCCGCAAGTTAAAAATGTTACTTTGGTCGATCTCGACCCCGACATGACCGCTACTTTTAAAACCTCCGCCACCTTGAGCGCACTCAATCAAGGCTCGCTATCCCACCCCAAAATGCACGTCATCAACGACGATGCCGCCAAATGGCTGGAAGGGTCGTCTGAAAAATTCGACGTCATCATCATCGACCTGCCCGATCCCTCCAATTTCTCGCTGGGCAAACTCTACTCCGTCCCCATGTACCGCCTCGTCGCCCGCCATCTTGAGCCGCAGGGCAAGATTGTTGTGCAATCGACTTCGCCTTATTTCGCACCCAATGCCTACTGGTCGGTCGTCGCCACCCTCGAAGCGGCTAAGTTGAACACCGCGCCCTATCATGTCTACGTCCCCTCCTTCGGCGAATGGGGATTTGTGCTGGCAGGATTTGATAAGCAATTCCCCGTCCCGCAAAAATTCGACGTCCCCACGCGTTATCTGAACGCCCAAACCGCCGCCGAAATGTTCCGTTTTCCGCCCGATATGGCAAGGCGCAAGGTTGAAGCAAATTATTTGAACAACCAAATTCTCGTCAGCTATTTTGAAAGCGATTGGAACAATGTGATGCGATAGAATATCTAAAGGCCGTCTGAAACATCAGTCTTATTTTTATCTCCGTTCAGACGACCTCATCGTCCGTTTACCCTTTTTCACACAGCATTTGCTTGAAAAAATAAGGTTTATCTTTATCTAGATAAAACACAATCGACACTATCCGTTGAATGAAGGAACAAACACTTATGCAGTATTTTGGAATCGGTTTTTTGGTTTTAATCTTTTTGGAAATCATGTCCATCGTCTGGGTTGCCGACTGGATAGGCGGCGGCTGGACGCTGTTTGTGATGGCCGTCAGCTTTATCAGCGGTATCTTTATGCTGCGCCATACCGGCATTTCCGGCCTTTTGCTCGCAGGTGCAGCCGTCCGCAGCGGCCAAAACATTTCCCTCTATCAAATGCTGTGGCCGATTCGCCATACCGCCGCCGCGGTTTTCCTGCTCAGCCCAGGTTTTATTTCAACCGCCGTCGCCCTACTCTTGCTGATTCCGTTTAAAGGCAATACGCCCGTTTCTTCTGCACAGTCTTTCCAAAGCCGCCAAACTTACGGCCCTGCCAAAGATGATGAAGACATTATCGAAGGCGAATACACGGTTACGCGCACCGGCAAAGCCGACAAACCGCAAGACTATATCGAGCACAAACCCGATTGACGACTTCCTTCATAACAGGCCGTCTGAATTAGGAATACCTCAAAAGTGTTTCATATTTCAGACGGCCTGAGTCATTTCCGGGCTTTGAAAATGTAAATATCGGTTTGTAGTTCGGTTATTCCGCATAAATCATTTAAAATAAGCAGCTATTTTGATTCTAAAAACGACACGGTATCCAATGAACGTTCAACGTCTTTTCCCTCTCTCCCTCAGCTTGATTACCGCCGCTGTTTTATCGGCGTGCGCCACCCAAAACACACCGACTGCTTCGAAAACCGAAAGCGTCGTTCAGCCTAAATCCACTTCTATTCCTTCACGCCGCGCCGACAGCGAATCCAAAGTCCTGTCCGATTACAGCCAATACCAAAGCGCCATCGATGCCGCCAAACGCGGCGACGATGCTTGGGTACAACAATTTTTATCCCAAGCCAGCGACAGTGCAATGGCTGAAAACGTCCGCAACGAATGGCTGAAAACCTTGGGCGCGCGCGGCCAATGGGATTTGTTCCGTCAAGAATTCAGCAAATTGAACGCCGCCGGCGTCGCACAAGAAGTGCAATGTTATGCCGATTTGAGCAGCGGCAATGACAGCAAAGCCGCCGAGCTGGTTCGCGTTACCGGCAAACTGCCTGCCGGTTGTACCCGCTTGGTTGAAAGCGCGGCAGCTTCAGGCCGTCTGAACACCAACGACGCATGGCGTCGCGTGCGCGGCTTGTTGAGCAACAGCCAAACCACGGATGCACGCAACCTAGCCGCCGCATTGGGCAGCCCGTTTGAAGGTGGCGCGCAAGGTGCGACCGAATACAGCCTGTTGAGCGTAATCGGCAAAGATGCACGCAAATCCGCTTCTGCCGTCGCCACCCTGTCCGACATGGAACCCAGCCTCAGCCGCGAACAACGCAGCTTCGCATGGGGCGTATTGGGCCACTACCATGCACAAAGCCAAAACATGCCGACTGCTTTGAGCTACTACGGCCGCGTTTCCGACCGCAAGCAACTGACTGACGAGCAATTGGAATGGTACGCACGCGCCGCTTTGCGCCTGCAACGTTGGGACGAATTGGCAAGCGTGATTCAGCATATGCCTGAAAAACTGCAAAAAGACCCGACATGGCAATATTGGCTGGGCCGCAGCTTTGCCGCACAAGGCAAAAGCAGCCAAGCCAAAGAAATGTATGAAAAAGCCGCCGCTTCCGGCCGCAATTTCTACGCTGTATTGGCAGGTGAAGAGCTGGGCCGCCGCATCAATACGCGCAACAACGTTTCCGATGCCGATGCCAAAGATGTCCGCCGCATGAGCGAAGACGGCGCCATCAAACGCGCATTAGTTCTGTTTAAAAACAGCCAAAGCAACGGCGACTCTAAAATGCGCCGTCAGGCACAGGCAGAATGGCGTTTTGCCACCCGCGATTTCAACGAAGACAACCTGCTGACTGCCGCGCAAGTCGCTTTCGACAACCAGTTCTACGACATGGCGATCAACAGCGCCGACCGTACCGACCACAAACTCAACTACAAACTGCGCTATATCTCTCCGTTTAAAGACCTGACCGTCCGCTATGCCGCACAGGCAGGCATTGACCCGGCATGGGTTTACGGTTTGATTCGCCAAGAGAGCCGCTTTGTCATGGGCGCGCAATCCAGCGTCGGCGCACAAGGCCTGATGCAGGTCATGCCTGCGACCGCCCGCGAAATCGCCGGCAAAATCGGCATGAGCAGCAGCGAACTCTACACCATGGACGGCAACATCCGCATGGGTACTTGGTACATGGCAGATGCCAAACGCCGCCTGCAAAATAACGAAGTGATGGCCACCGCAGGCTACAATGCCGGCCCAGGCCGCGCCCGTAACTGGCAGGCTTCTTCGCCTTTGGAAGGCGCGATTTACGCCGAGACCATCCCATTCACCGAAACCCGTGATTACGTGAAAAAAGTCATGACCAATGCGACTTATTACGCGTCATTGTTCAACGAACCGCAAACTTCGTTGAAACAACGTATGGGTACGGTTCCCGGCCGTTATTAATACCCGATAGGCCGTCTGAAAAGTGCGACAGAATCAAACGTTCAAACGGCCTGAAACCTTGACAGACTATCGGATTTATAAGATAATCGCCCGATTATTTCTGACCGAAAAGGTCACTTGCACGGCAAAAGCCGACTTGTTAGGAGGTGATGTTTACATCACGGCGAGTATCCCGCCCTGCCCTCGGCAAACCAGCGATACAACAACTACCCCATTATGACAAGCCGTCCCCTATTTCTTAAAACGGTTTGATTGAACAAAATTTAAAGGAAATAAAATGCCAGCTATTCGTGTTAAAGAGAATGAACCATTTGAAGTTGCCATGCGTCGTTTCAAACGTGCCGTAGAAAAAACCGGTCTGTTGACCGAGTTGCGCGCCCGTGAAGCGTACGAAAAACCAACTACCGAACGCAAACGCAAAAAAGCTGCTGCAGCCAAACGTCTGCAAAAACGTCTGCGCAGCCAACAACTGCCTCCTAAAATGTACTAATTACAGGCCTGCCCTGTGATAAACGACACACCGCAAGGGCAGCTTTGCGGTGTGTTTTGTTTTTCAGACGGCTTCTTTTTATTGATATAAAGTGAGAACATTATGAGCCTAAAAACACAATTAACCGAAGACATGAAAACCGCCATGCGTGCCAAAGACCAAGTATCTTTAAGCACCATCCGCCTGATTAATGCCGCCATCAAACAATTTGAAGTAGATGAGCGTACTGAAGCCGATGACGCCAAAGTCATCTCCATTCTGACCAAAATGGTAAAACAGCGCAAAGACAGCGCCAAAATTTATATCGAAGCCGGTCGTCAAGATTTGGCTGACAAAGAAAACGCAGAAATCGAAATCCTCAACCGCTACCTGCCGCAAATGATGTCTGCAGAAGAAATCAAAACTGCCGTTGAAGCAGCCGTTGCAGAAACTGGTGCATCGGGCATGGCCGATATGGGCAAAGTCATGGGGGTATTGAAAACCCGTCTGGCCGGCAAAGCTGACATGGGTGAAGTCAATAAGGTTTTGAAAGCCGCATTGACTGCTTAATCATCAATAATCAAAAAGGCCGTCTGAAATATTATTTTCAGACGGCCTTTCTTATTGTGCCAATCAAGCAGCAGTTACTTTACCTTCATGACGCAACAAAGTAATCAAATCACTGATACGTTTTTTCATGGAACGGCGATCGACGATTTGGTCGATTGCGCCCTTCTCCAACAAGAATTCTGCACGTTGGAAACCTTCCGGCAAGGTTTCGCGTACAGTCTGTTCGATAACGCGCGGACCTGCAAAACCAATCAGAGCATTCGGTTCTGCCAAAACCACATCGCCCAAGAAGGCAAAGCTGGCAGATACGCCGCCCATGGTCGGGTCGGTCAATACGGAAATAAACGGCAGACGTTTTTCAGTCAGCAAATGCAAAGCTGCACTGGTTTTCGTCATCTGCATCAAAGAGTTCAAACCTTCCTGCATACGCGCACCACCGGAAGCCGTCACGCAAATAAACGAACAATTATCTGCAACGGCACGACGTACACCCTGAACGAAACGCTCACCCACGACCGAACCCATAGAGCCGCCGATAAAACGGAATTCAAACGCAGCCACCACGACAGGCAGGCCGTTCATGGTGCCTTTCATAACAACCAAGGCATCGTCTTCGCCGGTTGCTTTACGTGCAGCCGCGAGGCGGTCGGGATATTTTTTACTGTCTTTGAATTTCAGCGGGTCGGTCGGTTTAATATTGGCTGCAATCTCTTCACGGCCTTCTTCATCCAAAAGCAGATTCAAACGTTCGCGCGCAGAAAGCGGATTGTGATGATTACATTTCGGGCAGACTTCGCTGTTTTGCTTCAACTCGGTTGAATAAACGGTTGCCGAACAAGACGGACATTTGTGCCACAGGCCTTCAGGGACACTGGACGAACTGCTTCGGTTTTTAATTTTCGGAGGAAGAATTTTATCTAGCCAGCTCATGAATGACTCCTTGGAATTCAGAATTCAGACGGCCTGTTGAATGTAAGGCCGTCTGAAATAATGGAATAAAAAATTTAGCGAATCGCGTCTTTCAACTCTTTAACCAACACGCCTACCGCTTCAGCCTCGCTACCTGCGTGGCTTTCAATCTCTTTGACGATACGGCTGCCGACAATAACGGCATCCGCTACCGCGCCAATTTTACGCGCACTCTCCGCATTATTAATGCCGAAGCCGACACCGATCGGAATATCAATATATTTGCGCAAAAGCTCTATTTTACGCGAAACTTCTTCAGTATCCAAACTTGCCGCACCGGTTACACCTTTGAGCGATACATAATACACAAAACCACCGGCTACTTTGGCAATCATTTGAATACGCTCTTCAGTTGTGGTCGGCGCAATAAGGAAAATACAATCAATACCTTGCGCTTTCAACGATTCATGCAAAGGCGCAATGGTTTCTACCGGAGAATCCACGGTCAACACGCCATCTACGCCTGCCTCGGCAGCCGCTTGCGCAAACGCCTGATAGCCCATTTTATGTATGGGGTTCAAATAGCCCATTAACACAACCGGCGTTTTATCATTGGTTTGGCGGAACAATCGTACTGTTTCCAATACGTCGTGCAAAGAAACATGATTTGTCAACGCCCGTTCAGCCGCACGTTGAATAGTCGGACCATCCGCCATCGGGTCAGAAAACGGCACACCCAGTTCCAAAATATCAGCACCATTAGCCACCAGGCTGTGCATCAATGCCAAGGTTGTCTCAAGGCTGGGATCGCCCACCGTAATATAAGGAATCAGTGCTTTTGCGCCATTGAGCGCTGAGAAAGTTTGTTGGATTCTGCTCATTTCCTGCTATCCATTTCATCGATTTGAATGTTGTCCGGCAGCCTATTTATTCTGCCGTTACATTTGTTTTAAAAACCTCAGTCTGCCATGAAAAGGCGGCATCCATCCGCATTATCTAATGACTGTTTCTTCCCAATCGGCAAACAAGAGGCTAAGTATAACATTTACGGCTATTTCATAGAATCATTTGCAATCAAGATTCTGATATTTTGAAAGCAATATAAAACAATAAAGGCCGTCTGAAAATCATTCAAACAGCCTTTATTAGAATCAATTATGCAAATCTTGTATGCCTTTGCACTTTTGATCACAATTTTCTTATCGATTACGGCTCGACATGGTGGTTTTGTTGTTCAGAACCAAGATGACGCTCCAAATCAGACAAAACCTGCATCAGACCATGACGGACTTCTTCTGCATTGGCAGCAGGATTGCCGTTTGCATCCAAAGCACCACGGCTGAACGTATCGATATACGGTTCAAACGTATCTTTCAGTTTCAACAACTTAACGACATCTGAGCGCGTATATCGATCGCCACCGTATCCAATCACAACATTATTTTCATGTTGCCATTGGGCAAACTGAGCCGGACTGATTTGCACCAATTGGCACATCTCATCCAACGTAAAATAACGCTTGGCAGGAATAACCGGGTTATTGTTGTTTGTCATAGTAATGCTCCACCATGCCTTTGAGTTTTTGGCTGGCATGGAAAGTTACCACACGGCGTGCGGTAATCGGCACTTCTTCGCCGGTTTTAGGGTTACGGCCCGGGCGTTGAGGTTTATCGCGCAATTGGAAATTGCCAAAACCGGAAATTTTAATTTCTTCACCACGCGCCAAAGTGCTGCGAATTTCTTCAAAAAAGAGCTCGACGATTTCTTTGGCATCATTTTTGGTGACGTTGCTGACTTTGTCGACCAAAATATCGGCCAATTCTGCTTTAGTTAGTGTCATGTGTTTACCTTCATTCAAACTGGTGCAATTATTACCAAAATTCTTTTAAAAATCAAGTCCTCACCAAAAAATCAAATATGATTGGCAATTTTTGGCAACAACTTTTATCTTGTTTTAAGCACGAAGCTGTGCGTCTTTTTCGGCTGCCGCTTTAATCATTTTCGCAACCAAAGGCTCGATGACTTCATCTGTCAGCGTGTTTTCCATATCTTGCAAAATGATTTTGACGGCAACGCTCTTCATGCCTTCAGGCACGCCCGTACCGCGGTAAACGTCAAACACGCTGATTTCTTGAACCAGCTTGTTCGCCGCCGCTTTCAGGGCATTTAACAAATCATCATGCGTCACAGCTTCAGGCATTACAAATGCCAAGTCTCGGCGTGCAGGCTGGAATTTGGATACGGTCTGATAACGGGTTTTCTCACGGCCCAATACCGCATCCATATCGATTTCAAACACCAGCGGCGCTTGTGGCAAATCATATTTTTGCAGCCATTTCGGATGTAACTCGCCGACAAAACCAACTACTTTGCCGTCTGAAACAATATTGGCGGCACGTCCAGGATGCAATGCCGGATGTTCGGTCTTCACAAAGGATACCTCTTTGTTTTTCAAGAGACTCTCAACATCGGCTTTCATATCGTAGAAATCTACGTTGCGTGTTTTCTCGCCCCATTGCTCAGGCAACACGGAGCCATACCACAAACCGCCGATACGTTCGTTTTGAACAAATTGATCAGCCGTATCTTTGCTGAACACGCGGGCAATTTCAAACACGCGTACACGGTTTTGCTTACGGTTCAAATTGTTTTGCAAAACTTCCACCAAACCGCCGATAAGCGTAGAACGCATGACGGCATACTGCGCCGCCAACGGATTTTGCAGGCGGATAGGATGGGTATTGGCAGCAAAGTCTTGCTCCCATTGCTCATCCACAAACGCATAGCTGACCACTTCGCGGTAACCGCGTGCCGCCATTTCATTATAAACAGCAAAACGCGGGCGTTTGGTTTCAGGCAATGCCAACATTTTCAGACGGCCTGAAGTATAGTCGTCAGGGATATTTTCATAACCGTAAACACGGCCGATTTCTTCAATCAAATCGGCTTCGATTTCGATGTCGAAACGGAAGCTAGGAGAAGTGACACGGAAGCCTTCTGCGGTTTTCTCAGGCTGCAAACCCAAGTGTTGCAAGATAATTTCGACTTGCTCGGCAGGAATTTCAACGCCCAATACCGTTTTCAGACGGCCTAAACGCAATTCGACCTGTTTTGCCTCAGGCAATTTGCCTTGTGCCTCAACCATTTCACCGGCCGCGCCACCGCAAATTTGCAACACCAATTCGGTAGCACGCTCAATAGCATCAGCTTGCAAGCGGTAATCCACACCGCGTTCAAAGCGGAAAGAAGAATCCGAACCAAAACCGTATTGACGGGATTTACCGGCAATAATCTCCGGGGCAAACCAAGCCGCTTCCAATACAATATTTTGCGTCTCATCAGAAACCGCACTTGCCTCGCCGCCCATCAAGCCGGCCAAGCTCAACGCACCTTTTTCATCAGCAACCACCAGTGTATTGTCAGCCAAAGTAACGGTCTTCTCGTTCAGACACGCCAACGTCTCGCCATTTTGAGCGCGGCGGACAATCAAACTGCCCGACAGCTTGTCGGCATCGAAAACATGCATTGGCTGACCGATTTCCAGCATGACATAGTTGCCGATGTCCACTAATGCGGAAATGCTGCGGATACCGCTGCGTTCCAAACGTTGTTTCATCCAATCTGGAGTAGGCGCCTTCGCATTGACATTTTCAATAACGCGGCTGATAAAACGGCCGCAGTCAGCCGGTGCATCAATACGGACAGCCTGTTTTTTCTCACTGCCGATAGAGGCCGTCTGAATTTCGACAGGCGTAAACGCACATTGAGTCAACGCAGAAACCTCACGCGCAATACCCTTAACGCTCAAGCAATCAGCGCGGTTGGGCGTAATTTTCAACGTAAACAGCGTATCGTCCAAATCCAAGTATTCGCGGATATTGGTACCGACAGGCGCATCTTCAGGCAGAATGTGCAGACCATCCACACCATCATCAGGCAAACCCAGTTCATTGGTCGAACACAGCATACCGTTTGATGGTACGCCGCGCATTTTAGTCGGCTTAATTTTGAAATTGCCCGGCAAAACGGCACCCGGCAACGAACACGGCACTTTAATGCCCGGCTTGACATTCGGCGCACCACAAACAATCTGAACCAACTCGCCTGTACCGGCATCAACTTGGGTAACGTTCAAACGGTCTGCATCAGGATGTTTCTCAACGGATTTTACTTCAGCAACAACCACGCCACTGAAAGCAGGGGCGGCAGTATCGATTTCTTCCACTTCCAAACCGGCCATGGTCAAAAGATGTTCCAGTTTATCGGCAGAAAGATCAGGATTGGCTTGGGTTCTCAGCCATGAGTAGGAGAATTGCATGTTATGTTCTCAATCAACTAATTAACTTTTTTATCAGATTTTGTTTTCAGACGACCTGTTTGTTTGGGGACGCAGGAGGCTTTCCAAGGCGGCAGCCTTTTGTCGGGTTTTAGCATAAGTTATAAACTTCTTAATTTTTCCATCCAAGTGTGGAAATGTTGGCATTCACGTTCAATTACTGAAAGAGTAATGTTTTTAGCTGCTAATGGTCCATGCCTTGTTTTTCTATAAGAAGGATTTCTTAAACATCCTTCTAACCGTTTAGAAGGTTTTGTTTCATAACTATTATTGATATGCTCAGGCGTATCAAATTGTGACCGAATCGCCTTTAAACAATCTAAATATGATCCCCATCCCGGTTCTTGCTGGCTCAAAACCTCTACATCTGAAAAAAGTAGGCCTTCAAATTCATAGGGTTGAATATAGGGAATAAAACGTTCCTGGCGACAGCCAATTTCATCAACCACTTTCCTCAATAGCCCCTTTTCCAGTATATCCACTTTCTGATAAACATCAGAAGAAGATAAAGCAATTCCATAATTTGGAAAGTCCGTATCTAATGCATATAAATCAAGCATAGTTGAAACATAGGTATCTTGGCGTTGTCGTAAAGTATTGCGAACATAACGCATAAAGCGATCAATTGTAATTGCACCGCCACTACAAGATTTGGAAGTAGGAATACAACGTGCTTCAAGAAAAGTTTCTGAATGACCAAACGCAGGGGCAACCACATCGCGAATAAAAGTTTCTTCACATTGGCCTTCAGTCAATATAATAATAGTTTTCATCAAGGTCGACCTCCAAAAACATTTTGCTTCCAGAGCTCTCCCAGAGCGTATTCCTCTAACCAATCTGCTAAATTCTCCTGTGATAATCGCTCAAATTCAGAAGCTCCATCTTTCTGATTTACAACCACCACATCTTCAGGACTAAACTCATTAACTAATTCAACAGATTGCGTAGACACAATTAACTGTTTAGACTCAGCTACTTGCTTAAAAATGTCAGCCAACACAGTAATAGCGTAAGGATGTAAACCCAATTCAGGCTCATCTATCAATACGGTATCTGGCAACAATTGACTAGGCTGTAATAAGAGTGTTGCCAAACAGATAAAGCGTAAGCTGCCATCTGAAAGTACATGTGCTTTCAAAGGCGTATCTGTTTTACCAACCTGCATCCATTCTAATTCTATATATTCCGGTTCACCCTCTCGATGGACAAAATCGGAGAAGAACGGCAGAACCAAACGGATATTTTCCACTATCCTTCTGTATTCTTTAGGGTATTTGTTATACAACATGCGTAGATATGCTGCTAAATTAGCAGCATCCGTTTTAAGCTTTAGGTTATCGTTAACAGCATGTTTTTGTTTGACCTTAGCTGTTTCACTAGTATCGTGAAAATGATAGACACGCCAACTTTCAATAGCTGGACGAACATATAGAGAGTATCCATCTTTGGCTTCTTTTAATTTCGATTCGTCATGTCCCAATCCCAATAAGGCACTTGGGCTATTAGAATAATAAACTCCCTTAAACCAACTTATCTCAGATTCAAAAATCAATCTATTATCATTAGTAGGAGTTAAATTAATTTTGTACCCATTTAAATCAAAATAAAATTCTGCGTGGATTCTTTCTGTTTCTTTCCTACCAAAATGTAATAAAGCATCAGGCCCTCCCTGTTTCTGCACATAGAGCTGCAAGTGTTGCTCATAAATCGCATTCAGCATACGAAACAGGCTAATAAAATTACTCTTACCTGCACCATTTGCTCCAATCAAAATATTCAAATTTTTAAATTGAAAATCTTTCAATTCACGGATGGATTTATAACCACTAACAGTAAGTGATGAAATTTTTGCCATAACAGCCTGCCCAAAACATTTTGCCTTAGTACACAATTACAACCAAGACAACAGAAAAAAATCAAAATTCAAATTAATCGAACTGTTTTAAAAACCCCAAATCGTTATCAAAAAACAGTCGCAAATCATTCACGTTGTAACGCAACATGGCAAAGCGGTCGAGACCGATACCGAAAGCGAAACCGGTATATTTTTCAGGGTCGATATTCACATTTTTCAAAACGTTAGGATGTACCATACCGCAACCGCCAACTTCCAACCATTTACCGTTTTCACCCATAATGTCGATTTCGGCAGAAGGCTCAGTAAACGGGAAGAAAGACGGACGGAAACGCACTTGCAGGTCATCGCGTTCGAAGAAGCGACGGATAAAGTCAGTGAACACTGCTTTCAAATCGGCAAAAGTGACACCCTCTTCCACCCACAAACCTTCGGCCTGATGGAACATAGGCGAGTGAGTGGCATCACTGTCCACACGGTAAACGCGGCCGGGAGCAATAATGCGGATAGGCGGCTCTTTTTTGTCGAGCATATAGCGGATTTGAATAGGCGAAGTGTGTGTACGCAAAACGTCGCCGTTTTCAACATAGAAGGTATCTTGCATCGCACGCGCGGGGTGATTTGCAGGAATATTCAAGGCTTGGAAATTATGGAAATCATCTTCGATTTCAGGGCCGTCCGCCACTTCGAAACCCATACCGTGAAACAGCTCAACCACACGTTGCAAAGTCAAAGTAACTGGATGCAAACCTCCATGCTCTTGTGCACAGCCCGGCAAAGTAATATCCAAGGCTTCTGCAGCCAATTGGGCTTGCAGCTTGGCTTCATTCAGAGCATCGCGTTTGGCATTAAAGGCCGTCTGAAACTGATTTTTGCATTCATTGATGTGCGCGCCTATGGTTTTACGCTCTTCAGGAGACATTTGACCCAAAGTTTTCAAAAGACCGGTCAATTCGCCGGTTTTACCAAGATAGCGTGCTTTAATTTGTTCTAAGGCATTGAAGTCTTGCGCGGCTTCAATAGCGGCAATACCTTCTGCAACGATACGGTTTACATTTTCCATGGTGGTTTATCGTCTGTTTGTTGATGGCAGGCCGTCTGAAACAACAAAGCCGTCTGTTGGGTTTGATTTCAAACCTGTTCAGACGGCCTTTTGTATTAGTGCGGCCAATCCGTTTGATAAGAGGGGCCTATTTTATCGCAAATCAGTATAAAAAAATAGAGTTTAAAGAAAGAAAATCAACTACATAGAGTTTCTTCTGGAAAAGAAAAAAGGAAGCATAAGCTTCCTTTTTAAATAATCTTATCGAATTAAGCAGCCAAAGCAGCTTTAGCTTTTTCAACCAATTGTGCAAATGCAGCTTTGTCGAATACAGCCAAATCAGCCAATACTTTGCGGTCGATTTCGATAGCAGCGCGTTTCAGGCCGTTCATGAATTTGCTGTAAGACAGACCATTTTCACGAGCACCTGCGTTGATACGAACGATCCACAGTTGACGGAATTGACGTTTGCGTTGGCGACGGTCACGGTATGCGTATTGACCGGCTTTCATTACCGCTTGTTTGGCAACACGGTAAACGTTTTTACGACGACCGCGGTAGCCTTTGGCTAACGCGAAGACTTTTTGGTGACGAGCACGAGCGGTAACACCGCGTTTTACGCGTGGCATATTCTAAACTCCTTAAGCGTAGGGCAACATTTTAGCAACAGAAGCCAAATCGCGTGAATCCACCATAGCGGTGCCGCGCAATTGACGTTTAGTTTTAGTGGTTTTTTTGGTCAGGATGTGACTTTTGAACGCATGACCGCGTTTTACACCACCGTTACCCAGTACTTTAAAGCGTTTTTTCGCGCTAGACTTGGTTTTCATTTTAGGCATTGGAAAACTCCATTCGTTATTAGATAAGGTATAAGGGGGTTTTGAAATAAATTTCAAACGCTTGAAACCCAAAATACCACGGTTTTTGCCGCTAATTAAACCTTATTTCGAGCGGCAATCGAAATAAGCCTTGGATTATAGCTTTATTTTTTCTTAGGCGCAATCATCATCACCATTTGACGACCTTCCATTTTAGGGAAGGACTCGATTTGCGCTACTTCTGCCAAATCTTCTTTTACGCGCTCAAGCAGTTGGGCACCCAATTGTTGGTGAGCCATTTCACGACCGCGGAAACGCAATGTTACTTTGACTTTGTCACCATCGGCAAGGAAGCGGTTGATGTTGCGCATCTTGATTTGATAGTCGCCCTCATCTGTACCCGGACGGAATTTAATTTCCTTGATTTGTACCTGCTTTTGGTTTTTCTTGGCTTCGTCGCGCTTCTTGGCTTGTTGGTATTTGTATTTACCGTAATCCATCAGTTTGCATACAGGCGGTTTGGCAGTCGGGGAAATTTCTACCAAATCGACATCCTGCTCTTCGGCCATAGCCAGAGCTTCACGAACTGAAACGACACCAAGCTGATCGCCTGACTCACTGATTAATCGCACTTCTTTGGCGGTAATTTCACCATTGATTCGTGCTTCGCGTTCTTGAGCGATGATGAATACTCCTATAAAAATTAATGATTGACGAGGGCGTCGGTGATTTCTTGCTGCAATTGTGCAATGAAATCATCGACATTCAAAGAACCCAAGTCTTCTGCTTTGCGGCGTACCGCAACTTTGTTTTCTTGTTTCTCTTTATCGCCGACAACGATTTGATAAGGGAAACGGTATTGGCTGTTGTCGCGGATTTTGTAACCGATTTTTTCGTTACGCAAATCCAATTCGACACGGAAGCCTGCTGCCTGCAACTTGGCAGCTACTTCGCGACAATAATCTGCTTGGTTTTCAGTGATATTCATAATCACCATTTGAACCGGCGCAAGCCACAATGGGAATGAGCCTGCATGGTTTTCAATCAGAATACCGATGAAGCGCTCCAACGAACCCAAAATAGCACGGTGCAACATTACAGGACGCGCACGGTCGTTGTTTTCGGTTACATATTCTGCATTCAAACGCTCCGGCAATACGAAGTCCAACTGCAAGGTACCACACTGCCAAGAACGACCCAAAGCATCTTTGACATGGTACTCAATCTTAGGACCATAGAATGCGCCTTCGCCAGGCAATTCTTCCCACTCTACATCGCAAGCGGTCAATGCATCACGCAGGCCTTGTTCGGCTTTATCCCAAACTTCATCAGAACCTGCACGTTGTTCAGGGCGGAGGGACAACTTCACGGCAACATCATGGAAGCCGAATTGTTTGTAAATGCGAACCAGCAACTCATTGAATGCGCGTGCTTCATCAACGATTTGATCTTCGGTACAGAAGATATGCGCATCATCTTGCACAAAACCGCGAACACGCATCAGACCATGCAACGCACCGCTTGGTTCATTGCGGTGGCAAGAACCGAACTCAGCCAAACGCATCGGTAAATCGCGATATGAGCGCAAGCCGTTATTAAAAATTTGCACATGACCCGGACAGTTCATCGGTTTAACCGCGTATTCGCGTTTTTCGGAACTGGTCACGAACATATTGTCTTTATAGTTTTCCCAGTGGCCAGATTTTTCCCAGAAGGTTTTATCCATAATCTGAGGCGTTTTCACCTCTTTATAACCGGCAGCATTCAGCTCTTTGCGCATATGTTGCTCAATCACTTGCCACAAAGCCCAGCCTTTAGGATGCCAGAACACCATGCCTGGCGCTTCATCTTGCAGATGGAACAAATCCAATTGTTTACCCAGCTTACGGTGGTCGCGTTTTTCCGCTTCCTCGATGCGTTGGATATAGGCTTTTAATTCGTCTTTACTTGCCCAGGCTGTACCGTAAATACGTTGCAACATTTCATTGTTGCTGTCGCCGCGCCAGTATGCGCCTGCCAGTTTGGTCAGCTTGAAGTTTTTCAAGAAACGGGTATTGGGAACGTGAGGACCGCGGCACATATCGACGTATTCTTGATGATGATACATACCCATTGCTTCCACTTCAGGCATGTCTTCAATCAGACGCAATTTGTACTCTTCACCGCGATCTTGGAAAATTTTGATGGTTTCTGCACGGGGCGTCATCACTTTAACGACGTCGTAGTCTTGTGCAATCAACTCTTTCATGCGCGCTTCGATGGCGGCTACATCATCAGGCGTAAATGGTTTTTCAGTTGCGATATCGTAATAGAACCCGTCTTCAATCACCGGGCCGATAACCATTTTGGCATCAGGGTAGAGCTGCTTGACCGCATGACCGACCAAGTGCGCGCAGGAGTGGCGGATAATTTCCACGCCTTCTTTGTCTTTAGGCGTAATGATTTGAACATGGGCATCTTCGGTAATCGGATCGCAAGCATCCACCAATTTACCGTTAACCTTGCCCGCTACCGTTGCCTTTGCCAAACCTGCACCGATAGACGCTGCAATTTGCGCCACGGTAACGGGTGATTCATATTGGCGGACTGAACCGTCCGGCAAGGTAATGTTCAACATCAGAAAGCTCCAAAACATTAAAAAATAACGGCATAAAGCCGTTATGGAAATTTGGTAGGCACAATTGGACTCGAACCAACGACCCCCACCATGTCAAGGTGGTGCTCTAACCAACTGAGCTATGTGCCTTCATCTAAGTCGCTTATTGTAACGAAGCGTGTTCCCTTTTGCAAGCATTCGTAAATACTTTTCAGACGGCCTGGATATTTTTGTTTGATTTATGCCTCATTTTTTATTTCTTCTATTATTCAGGCCGTCTGAAGCATTGTTTTGACAAAGATAAAATCCAGCCGTCAACCAACGAAAAATCCTTTATAATCTGCCCTTTCATTTCGCACACACGCGAACGTCCAATCTCTTATTATTATGCTCAAATTTACCTTACACAAAAAAGACGGTCATGCCCGACGCGGTACTTTGGAACTGAACCACGGCAAAATCGAAACGCCGGTATTTATGCCGGTCGGTACTTACGGTTCGGTCAAAGCGATGAACCCGCAAAACCTGCATGACATCAAAGCACAAATCATCTTAGGCAACACTTACCATCTGTGGCTGCGTCCAGGTTTGGAAGTCATCGAACAATTCGGCGGCCTGCACGAATTCATTGGCTGGGACAAGCCGATTTTGACCGACTCGGGCGGTTTTCAAGTATTCTCGTTGTCCGATATGCGCAAGCTGACCGAAGAAGGCTGCACATTCCAAAGCCCGATCAACGGCGACAAACTGTTCCTCTCGCCAGAAGTGTCGATGAAAATCCAAACTGTGTTGAATTCCGACATCGTGATGCAGTTGGACGAATGCACCCCTGGCGAAGCAACACACAGCCAAGCGCAAAAATCGCTGCAAATGAGCCTGCGCTGGGCGGAGCGCAGCAAAAAGGCTTTTGAAGATCTGAAAAACCCAAATACGCTGTTTGGCATTGTACAAGGCGCGATGTATGAAGATTTGCGTGAAGAATCGCTGAAAGGTTTGGAAGAACTCGACTTCCCCGGCTTGGCCATCGGCGGCTTGTCCGTTGGCGAACCCAAGCCCGAAATGTACCGCATGTTGCGCGCCGTCGGCCCTATCCTGCCGGAACACAAACCTCATTACTTGATGGGTGTCGGTACGCCTGAAGACTTGGTGTACGGCGTGGCACACGGTGTGGATATGTTCGACTGCGTCATGCCCACCCGCAATGCGCGTAACGGCTGGCTGTTTACCCGTTTTGGCGATTTGAAAATCAAAAACGCCAAACACAAACTCGACAAGCGTCCGATTGATGAAAGCTGCACCTGCTACGCATGCCAAAACTTCAGCCGTTCCTACCTGCACCACCTGCACCGAGTCGGCGAAATTTTGGGCGCACAGCTCAACACTATCCACAATCTGCACTTCTACCAAGTCATCATGGCCGAAATGCGCGAAGCCATCGAACAAGGCAAATTTGCCGATTGGCAGGCGCAATTCCATGAAAACCGCGCCCGCGGTGTGGATTAATCCTTTTAAAGGCCGTCTGAAAGCAGGTTTTGATTCAAACTACTTTTCAGACGGCCTCAATATTCATCATTAATAAAGCACAACCATGTCCCGTTTCCATACCGAACCGGCCCTAGCCTATACCGCACAAAACCGTACCGCCGTCCTGCTGCTCAACCTCGGCACGCCTGACGCGCCCACTGCTGCCGCAGTCAAGCCTTACTTGAAAGAATTTCTGTCTGATCAACGCGTTGTCGAACTGCCCAAGCTCTTATGGCAACCGATATTGCGCGGCTTGGTATTGACTTTTCGTCCGAAAAAAAGCGCGCATGCCTATGAAAAAGTTTGGTTTAAAGAAGGTTCGCCGCTTGAGGTTTACACACACCGCCAAGCAGAAGCCCTGACCAAACATTTACCCGATGTCATCGTCCGTCATGCCATGACTTACGGCAACCCGAGCGTTACCGACGTTTTGGCGGAACTCAAAGCCCAAGGCGTGGGCAAATTGCTGGTCATCCCGCTTTATCCGCAATATGCCGGCTCTTCTACCGGCGCGGCCTTGGACAAAGTGTTTCAAGAATTATTGCTGCAACGCAACCAAATGAGTATCCGCACCGTTTCCCGTTATTACGACGATGCCGCCTATATTCAAGCCATGAAGCAGCATATCGAAGCCTATTGGGCCCAAAACGGACGCGGCGAAAAACTGATGTTGAGTTTCCACGGCATTCCGCAAAAGCATCACGACGACGGCGACCCCTATCCTGACGAGTGCCACCATACCGCCAAACTGTTGGCGCAGGCATTGGGCTTGTCCGAACAAGAATACATCGTTTCTTTCCAAAGCCAGTTTGGCAAATCCCAATGGGTCAAGCCCAGCACGCAAGCCCTGTTTGATCAGCTGCCGAAACAAGGCACGACCAAACTCGACGTCTTCTGCCCCGGTTTCATGGCCGACTGCCTCGAAACCATGGAAGAAATCGCCATTATGGGACGCGAACAATTCCACGCCGCCGGCGGCAAAGAATACCGTTACATCCCCTGCCTCAACGATTCCGCCGACTGGATTGCCGCACTTGCCCAATTAAGCCGGGCCAATCTGCAAGGCTGGATTTGACCTAAACCAAAGGCCGTCTGAAAAATCCACTTTCAGACGGCCTTTAGCGTTATCATCAAGTTATTCAAACGCAAACCAAGCGTGTAGCCATCAAAAACACTACTCAAAAAGGAACACATCATGACTGCACTCCGCCCTATCCTGCTCCTTCTGACCGCACTCAGCCTCCCAACCGCTTTTGCCGCTGATGCCACGCTGATGAGCAAAGGACAAAAGATTTACGAAACCAACTGCGCCGCCTGCCACGGCAAAAAGGGCGAAGGCCGTGGCGCCATGTTCCCGCCACTGTTCCAGTCCGACTATATCAACAAAAAACCGCAAGTCCTGTTGCAAAGCATGACCAAGGGCATCAACGGCCCGATTAAAGTGAACAGCAAACCTTACAACGGCTTCATGCCTTCTACCGCCATCAATGATGCCGATGTCGCCGCCGTTGCCACTTACATCATGAACGCCTTTAATAATGGCGGCGGTACGATTACTGAAGCAGATGTCAAAAAATCTCACGGGAAAAAATAAAACGTCTCTCCCCTAAAGGCCGTCTGAACATTTCAGACGGCCTTTTCTGTACGACACATTTTGTTTCTATGTATATGGTTACGCAACATCAACAAACATACGCAAAAAACCGTCAAACTAAAAAAAGCATATGCGTTTTGTGTTAAAGTAAACATTATTTATCGGCTGTTTTGCGTCCAGGCCGTCTGAAAGGTTTTATCTTATGAACTTTTTCCGCAAGACTGTTTTATTTTTAGTCGTCCTCTCCATATTTGCCGCCTGCGGCTCCTTTATTTCCCAATACGTTTTGGGCATGAACCCGTGCGTATTGTGCATCCTGCAACGCTTGTGCGTATTGGGTGTCGGGCTGTTGGCCATTATTACGGCGTTCAGTTCTCAATCTTCCAAATTTGCCCGTTCGCTCTCGGCATTGTTGATTGCCGCCCCGGCCGTTTACGGCGCCGGTGTCGCCGCCTATCAAATTTGGTTGCAAAGCCTGCCGCCCGGCACTGCCCCTTCCTGCGGCGCACCTTGGACCTTCCGCCTGCGCGACTGGCCTTTATTCGATTGGTTTGAACCCATCGTCCGCGGCTTTGGCAACTGCGCCGAGCCGGACTATCTATTCGGCGTCGCCCTGCCGGTGTGGAGTATTTTATATTTCAGCTTCGTGGTATTGCTGCTGCTTTGGGCTTGTTGGAAAACCAGAAAAATCTGATTGGTTTCAATATAAAAAGGCCGTCTGAAATTTCAGACGGCCTTTTATTCTTTAAACCATTAGTCCAGATTCAACACGGCAGAAGTGTAAACGTCTTGTACGTCGTCCAAATCTTCCAATGCATCAATCAGTTTTTGCATTTTAACCGCATCTTCACCGCTCAACTCGGTTTCGTTTTGAGCGCGCATGGTAACGTCGCCGTCAACGGATTTGTAACCTGCGGCTTCCAATGCCGCTTTCACGCCTGCCCAGTCGTTCGGCGCGGTAATCACTTCGATGGAACCGTCGTCGTTGGTGATGACGTCTTCCGCACCGGCTTCCAAAGCCGCTTCCATCAGCGCATCTTCGTCAACGCCCGGTTCAAACACCAAATAGCCTTGATGAACGAAGTTGAACGCTACGCAACCGTCGGTACCCAAGTTACCGCCGTTTTTAGTGAACGCATGGCGCACGTCGGCAACGGTACGGGTTTTGTTGTCGGTCAGACAGTCCACCATCAAAGCCGCGCCGCCGATGCCGTAGCCTTCGTAACGCAACTCGATGTATTCAACGCCTTCCAGATTGCCCGTACCTTTATCGATGGCACGTTGCACGTTATCTTTAGGCATATTGTTTTCAGCGGCTTTTTCCAAAGCCAGGCGCAGGCGCGGGTTTGCGCCGGGATCGCCGCCGCCCATGCGGGCAGCAACGGTAATTTCTTTAATCAGACGGGTGAAGATTTTGCCACGTTTGGCATCTTGTCGGGCTTTTTTGTGTTGGATATTTGCCCACTTACTATGACCTGCCATATTGATTCCTTTCGTTTTTTCACGCGCTGAGGCGGGATGTGCTTTATTTGTAAGGCGTGCATTTTATCATAAGTTGTCTTTACCCAAAATATTCAGACGGCCCGAATATTTGCAAAAACAGGCCGTCTGAAAAACAAAGAATCTTTTTTAAAGATGCATATTTGCGGCAAACCTTTGTCAGTTTTTCGTTTTAATTCACGAAGGTTTACGGTATGATGACAAAATCGGTCAGGATTGTTAACAACTTAACCGGTATTAAACGGCAAAACGGCCTGCTCGCCCTTGTTGCCAACCGCGAAAATGAACGGGAGTAGTTGCCCGTATCATTTTCTTTTTATTTGTTTTTCTTAAAGGTTATATTATGGAAGAAATATTGTCTGCTCTGGTGGGTGCAGTCAATCTGGTTCTTTGGGACTACTTGCTGATTTATGCCTTAATCGGCATCGGCCTGTTTTTTACCCTGTACTTGGGCGCACCGCAAATTACCAAATTAGGAACAGGTTTCAAATCCGTTTTCGGCGGCTTGTTCAGTAAAAAAGACAAAGACCACGAAGGCAAATCCCTGTCTCAATTCCAAGCGCTTGCCGTGGCGATTTCCGCGCAAATCGGTACCGGTAACGTTGCCGGTGTAGCCACTGCGATTACCGCCGGCGGCCCGGGTGCCATTTTTTGGATGTGGTTGTCTGCCATTTTGGGCATGTCTACCATTTTTGCAGAAGCCGTTTTGGCGCAAAAATACCGCGTGGTCAGCCACGGCAAATACATCGGCGGCCCTGCGTTTTACATCACGCACGGCCTGACCCCGAAAATCGGCCGGGGCGCGGCGCGTTTCCTGTCCGGCTTTTTCTCCATCGCCTTGATTATCGCGCTGGGTTTTATCGGCAACGCGACCCAATCCAACTCCATCGCCTCGGCCATGAATTTGGCTTTTAATATTCCGCCGATGGCAGTCGGTATTGCTGTGGCCGTACTCGCCGGCCTGATTATCATCGGCGGCATCAACCGCATTGCCGGTATCGCGCAATTTGTCGTGCCGTTTATGGCGGTAATTTACATCTTATGTGCCGTGATTATCTTGTTCAAATTCTCCGACCACATCATTCCGATGTTCAGCCATATTTTTGTTGCCGCCTTTAATCCTGAAGCGGTATTGGGCGGTGCGGCCGGTATCGGTATGCGCGAGGCCGTCCGTTTCGGCGTGGCACGCGGCCTGTTTTCCAATGAAGCCGGTATGGGTTCTACCCCGCACGCTCATGCGACCGCCAACGTCAAACACCCTGTGCAACAAGGTATGGCGGCGTTTATCGGTATCTTTATCGATACGCTGATGGTCTGCACGGCAACCGCGCTGATTATCCTGCTGACCGATGCCAACCTTTCCGGCGAAACCGGCGCTGCGGTTACCCAACTGGCGTTTAACAAAGCCTTCCCGGGTTTTGGTTCGCAACTGCTCGCCATCTGTCTGACCTTCTTCGCCTTCACCACCATCATCGGCTGGTATTACTTCGGCGAATCCAATATCCGCTTCCTGTTCCGCGGCAAACACTTGGGCATCTACCGCACACTGGTTTTGGTGGCCATCGTATTGGGCACATTGGGCAAAGTGGATTTGGTTTGGAGCATGTCCGATATGTTCAACGGCTTTATGGTCTTGCCGAACTTAATCGCCCTCTTCCTGCTCCGTAAGGAAATCCGTGCGGTTTACGACGATTATCTGGCGCAAACCAAAGCAGGCAAAGAGTTAACCTACAACTATGAATTCCACGAATTCCACGACAAAAACCCTGATTAACGACAAACAAAAACCTCTCAGTCAAACTGAGAGGTTTTTTTTATTTCAGGCCGTCTGAAACTACAACACATAAAAATAAATGCTGATAAATTGCGTCAAACTGCCTGCTAAGACAAACAAGTGCCAAATACCGTGGCCGTGGCGGATTTTCGTATCGTTGATAAACCAATAAATCCCCGCGCTATACAACACGCCGCCCAACACCAGCCAAAATAATCCGCCCACCGAAAGCGATTTTATCAGCGGCCATACCGCCACCACAATCAGCCAGCCCATCAACACATAAATCACCATCGACAGCAGCCGCTTCTCGCTTTTGCGCCCGATCGTCAGCTCCTGAACAATGCCCAGCAAAGCCAGCCCCCACGACACGCCGAAAAGCGACCAGCCCCAGCCGCCCTGCAGGGTAATCAGCGTAAACGGCGTATAACTGCCTGCAATCAAAAGATAAATCATGCAATGATCGACCTTTTGCAAAATCGCCTTGGCCTTCGGCTGCGGAATACTGTGGTATAAGGTTGAACCCAAATACAGAAGCAGCAGGCAGATTCCGTAAGTCAGTGCACCGGCAATCCGATAGCCGTCCGCCGATTCCACCGCTTTCACCAGCATCAGCACCAACGCCGCCACTGCCAATAAGAAACCGGCCAAATGGCTGTACGCATTAAATCTCTCGCCGTGATACATAAACCATTCTCATTTCTAAAAAACCAAAGTGTACGCGAAGACAGGCACTTCGTCAGAGAAATCGGGTTAAAAATAAGTTAAAGCGCAAAGGCCATCTGAAAACACACTCGGGCAATATAACAAAAACATCTTTGCAACAAACAAACCATTCTTTCCCTTTTTCAGACGGCCTCACTAAAGTATCGGCTATCGCCAAGATTGCAAAGAGAGAAAAAATGTCCATCCAAAACCACCACCTCGACTGGCTCGAAGCCGAATCCATCTACATCATCCGCGAAGTGATCGCCAACGCCCAAAACCCGGCCCTGCTGTTTTCCGGCGGTAAAGACTCCGTCGTCTTGCTGGCGCTTGCCGTCAAAGCCTTCCAAATCGAAGGCCGCCCGCTGAAACTGCCGTTCAAACTCCTGCACGTCGATACCGGCCACAACTACCCCGAAGTCATCCAGTTCCGCGACGACACGGTCGCACGCACCGGCGTACAACTTGTGGTCGGCAGCGTAGAAGAGTCCATCCGCAAAGGCAGCGTCGTCTTGCGCCGCGAAACCGATTCGCGCAACGCCGCCCAAGCCGTTACACTGGTTGAAACCATTGAAGAACAAGGCTTTGATGCACTGATGGGCGGCGCGCGCCGCGATGAAGAAAAAGCGCGCGCCAAAGAACGCATCTTCTCTTTCCGCGACGAGTTCGGCCAATGGGATCCTAAAAACCAACGTCCTGAATTATGGTCGCTCTACAATACGCGCCTGTTCCAAGGCGAAAACATGCGCGTGTTCCCGATTTCCAACTGGACGGAATTGGACATCTGGCAATACATCGCACGCGAAAAACTCGCCCTGCCACCGATTTATTACACCCACAAGCGCGAAGTTGTCGAACGCAATGGCCTGCTTGTTCCCGTTACCCCGTTGACCCCCAAACGCGAAGGCGAAGTTGCCCAAATCCGCGATGTCCGCTTCCGTACCGTCGGCGATATTTCCTGCACCTGCCCGGTTGCCAGCACCGCCGCCACACCGGAAGACATCATTGCGGAAACCGCCGCCGCGACCATTTCCGAACGCAGCGCCACACGCATGGACGACCGCGTATCGGAAGCGGCAATGGAAGAGCGCAAAAAACAAGGCTATTTCTAAACCGTTTTTTCAGACGGCCCCTATATATTTCAAACCCGAACAACACGGCAAAGCCATCCGCCCCTGCCGTGTTGTTTGCTTTATTATTCTTGCAAATATCATTTAACAACAAAAGCTTAATCAAAAATCCTGACAAAGCGACAAACAATAAAACATAAACAAACATGGTATAATAAACACTTGCAGGCAGAGATTTAGACAAAAGTCTCAGGCCGTCTGAAGGAGGAGAAACATGAACCGACGCGTTTATATCGTACATGGCTTTGAAGGCAATCCGCACGGCAACTGGTTTGACTGGCTTTGCGCCCAAATCAAAAGCACCGGCGCACAAGCAATCTCCCTCGCCATGCCTAATCCCGACAAACCAAGCACGACCGCGTGGCAGTTTACCCTTGACCAGCACATCGGCAAGCCCGATGCCCATACCTTCCTAGTCGGTCACAGCCTCGGCTGCATTACCCTCCTTCACTTCCTCAGCCGCCAACAGCCGCAAAAAATCGGCGGCCTGCTGCTTGCCGCCGGTTTTGCCAATACGCTGCCGCCCTTACCTGCGCTCGATGCCTACATTAAAGCAGCGTCCCCCGATTTCGACATTCTGCGAAAAATCGACATGCCCAAGCACTGCCTGGTTTCCGACAACGACACCCATGTTCCGCCCGAACTGACTTTGGATATGGCGGCCAAGCTCAAAAGCCCTGTTACCCATATTCCCGAAGGCGGCCATTTGATGGCTTCGGACGGCTTTACCCAACTGCCGCAGGCTTGGGAAGCGCTGAAACTCATGTTGACCGAATAAACACACAATATAATCCGGTTTTCAGACGGCCTCGTCTGTCTTTCCTCCCCATAATAGGCCGTCTGAACGACCATAAAAAGAAACAACCTGCCCTTTCAAGCAGGTTGTTTCTTTTTATGCCTTATTGACGGCAAATTTAATATTGCACCGTCCATTCAATCTCACCGCCGGCCCTCATCGGTACAAGCTCGCCATCGCCGTAAGGCACGCTGGCAGGTACGGTTTGCGTTTGTTTGACCAAGGTGATGGTATCGGAATTTTCAGGCAGGCCGTAGAAACGCGGGCCGTTTTTAGAAGCAAAGGCTTCCAGTTTGTCCAACGCACCTGCTTTCTCAAACACTTCGGCGTAAAGCTCGATGGCAGTCATCGCGCTAAACATACCGGCGCAACCGCAAGCATTTTCTTTGGCAGTTTTAGCATGTGGCGCAGAATCCGTGCCGAGGAAGAATTTGTGCGCCTTATCGCCGGTAACGGCGGCAACCAATGCCTGACGGTGGGTTTCGCGTTTGAGTACGGGCAGGCAGAAATGATGGGGGCGCACGCCGCCGACCAAAAGGTCGTTGCGGTTGAGCAGCAAGTGTTGCGGCGTCACGGACGCGGCCACATTATCGCCTGCTTCCAATACCAGTCGGGCGGCCTCGGCAGTGGTGATGTGTTCGAACACGACTTTAAGATTCGGCACTTGCGCCAAAATGGGCTTCATCACGCGCTCGATAAAGGCAGCCTCGCGGTCGAAAATATCGATTTCAGGGTCGGTTACTTCGCCGTGAACCAAGAACAAAATGCCCTGCTTCGCCATTTCTTCCAACACGGGGATGAGTTTGAACAAGTCGGTTACACCGGAATCGGAATTGGTGGTCGCGCCTGCCGGATAGAGTTTGAAAGCCACAATACCGGCAGCCTTGGCTTCGCGCACGAGTTCGGGGGTGGCGTTGTCGGTCAAATAAAGTGTCATCAACGGCTGGAAGGTGCTGCCTTCAGGCAGGGCGACCATAATGCGCGCTTTGTAGGCTAGGGCATCGGCAACGCTGACAACGGGCGGTTTGAGGTTGGGCATGATAACCGCGCGGCCCATTTGTCGGGCGGTGTACGGGGCAACAGCTTTGAGCGCGTCGCCGTCGCGCAGGTGTAAGTGCATATCGTCGGGGCGGATGATGGTCAGGGTTTGCATAGCTTACTTTCGAGTGGTTTGGTTTGATAATGTTTCAGACGGCCTTTATTCGGCGGTAACGGTTTCTATTAATTTGATGTTTCAATCGTCAACCGATCTAAGGTAAAACGGCGGCCTTATTGTCGTAAGAATGATGGGTCAAATAAAAAACAGCCTGTACCGGAAAATGCTCGGACGACGTTGTTTTAACGGTCAGCAAGGTTTCTTTCGGACTGCCGGACGCGCGCCATGCGTAGGAAATCTGGCGCATAGGCAACGGGGCTTCCGACAAATTATCGGCACGCAACTCAGCGTTCAAACCTTGTGGCGGATTTTCTGCTAAAGCCAAAAATTGTTTGAAAATCAGATGGTCATCGGCTTTGGCCGTACGCACGCTGCAACTGTCTTCAGTCAGGCTCAAATAATAATCTGCGCCGTTTACCGTTTTCTTCCAAATGCTTAATGCCTCCAAATCCATCATTCCGGCAGGCAAATCGGCAATCTCTTTTTTCGACAATAAAACCAGTTTGTTGGCATTGGCAAACTCGCCGACAAGGGCGGCATCGCCGTCTGCGGCCACGCAGCTTTGGCGGAATAAGTCGGTTACATTTTGAGCATAATCGGCAGCGCTCTGCGGCAAAACACTTTCATTGCCGCATGCACTCAGGCAAACAGCCAATACGGCGGCAGACAACGCGACGGCTTTAGACATTTCAGACGGCCTTTATTTGTGTTTCAACACCAGCTTGAACACGCCGTCGGCCTCGCTCGATTCCAACAAAACATGTCCGGTCTGACGGCAAAACGCTTCAAAATCACCGGGCGCGCCGCCATCGGTGGCCAATACGGTCAGCACTTCGCCCTCCTGCATTTGCGCCAAAGCTTTTTTGGCACGCAAAATCGGTAGCGGGCATTTCAAACCGATGACATCCAGAGTTTGTGTATTCATAAGGCTCCATAGGTGTATTGGGGTTAGGTTTTATTGCCGCGTTACCAACAGCGGCACAACTATTCAGCTATAACTAACGCAATGATAAATTTAACTTTTAACTATTTTAGGGAATTCAGCATTTTTAATGTAAAAGAAATTTTTTTGCGGTATTTTGTGAATTTTTAGAAATATATTTTTCAATCAATATGGATGTTTCTGCAAAATACTCAGTAGATGTTTCAAATTCTCTTGTTTGTTGCATCTTTGTGAAAGCAATGTAAAACATAAAAAATTCTGTCAGACTATTACTCAACTGATAAAAATTCGGGTCTCCTGGTCTTCCTGCATATACAGGAGACATTAAATGAGTTACATCGCAAAAAATAATGGCATCACTATCTGTACAAGCAAAAATTTGATATTTCCCATCTATAAATTCTTCATAATCTTGCAAAGCCCAATGTTCGACTGTTGTAAATTCAGAATGTAAAGGCAGCAATATTAAATTGAAATTACTATTTCCAAAATAGCAATCTCCCTTCATTTGGACATGCTGATAATAATATAAAAGCTCCCCTTGAAAAGATGAGGATGAAATATCCAGCTCTTCAAATGAAAATTCTAATTTATTTGAAGGAAATGGGGTTGTTCTTGAATATAGCTCTATTAACTCACTTAGTACATTGTCTAATTTCATATTTTCCCCTTAGCATTTATCTTGTTCTTGATTAAATCGTTGTTTCAAAGCTGCTTTGCGATCGATTAACCTTCCTGTATTTTTACCGCTATGTCCTTAGTATGAAAACTCGTCATATTAATCAGAATTAACGTCAATTATACCGCACTTACTTGCACCCCACCCTGCAAGCCCATAAAATAAAGCCGTTTTTCACTTTGGAGCTGTCTATGCGCCGTTTTGCCCTTCTCGCTCTCAGCCTTGCCGCGACTCAAGCATTTGCTTTGGGTTTCAGCCAAAAGGATACGCTGACCAACACGCGTTATCAGGAAAGCCCTGAAGAAGTTGCCGCACGCGAATTTAAAGAACACAAAGCCGAGTTGCCGCCCCTGCCTGATACCCAATCGGGGGATTGGTTCGACCTCTATGTCAACGAAACTTACGGCAAGCAGCCCAAAATCCTGCTCAGCAGCCTGCAAATCATGCCTGCGCCTGACAACAGCATCCGCTACGTCTTGAACGTGCGCTCCGACAAAGGCTACGACAACCTCTCCGTCGAAGGCCTCTATTGCGCCCGCACGTCCTTTACTTACAGCAACGACAAGCGTTCGTCTTACAAAGTATTCGCTTACGGCGACACAGTAAACCGCCGCTGGATTGAACCGCGCAAAGGCGATTGGAAGCTGATCGGCAATGCGTTCAGCCGCAACGACGCCCTGCACACTGCGCTGTATCAGGCATTCTGTATCGACGGTATGCCGACAACGGTCGAAGGCTTGGTACAACGTTTGAAAGAACGCGGCGGCCGTCACGGCACAACACTGACCAACCACGACAAATAAACCTGTTTAATCAACAAAAAGGCCGTCTGAAATTTTTCAGACGGCCTTGTCTTTCTAGACGGCCTAGAATTTGTGATACAGGCCCACAGAAGCGGCTTTTTGTTCAATACCGCCTTTGTTGGCAGCAGTCAGGCGGGTTTTGTTGCCGACTTTCAGATACGCCAGTTGGGCGACTACGCCGGTGCGTTTGCTGAAGGTGTATTGGCCGCCGACAACGACTTGGTCGAATTTATCCACCAATTTTTCGCCGCTGTTTACGCCCTTGGCAGGCCAGCCATGCGCGTAAGTAATGCGTGGTGTAACATTGCCCAATTTGTAGCCGACAGTTACCGCTGCATCAACCACTTTCACGGCTTCCGCTTTGCCTGAATCAGTAGTGATGTCACTACCCTTGTACTCATTAAAACCATCGGTGAAATAGCCTAAATATTCGTTGCCTGTCTCATGGCCTTTGGCATAGTGTACGCCGCCGCCGACAAAGAGATTGTCTTTATCGTAATAAGTTTCAACTTTGGCGATTTGCGCCGCTTTGACTTTGCCTGACTTGTCGGTGTACGCGCCGTTGTAGTGGCCGTAAGCTGCATTGGCGGTAAAGCCGTTTTTAGAGAAGCTCACGCCGCCGGTGTATTGGTCTTTGGCCGGTTTGGTGTGCGTGTATTTGTCTGAAGGATTGCGGTTGTCGCGCGGTGCGTAAGACACGTTGAATTTGAATCCGCCGAAATCCGGGCTGTCGTAGCGTACAGCGGCGTTACGGTTGCCGGTACGGGTAAAGATGCCCAAGCCTGCGGCATTGGTTTTGTACATCCATGGATCGATGGTATCCATTTCATTCAGCATATTGCTGAGCTTACCGGCGCGAATCTTACCGAAGTTACCTTGCAGGCCGATGAAGGAATCACGAGTGGCAAAGCCTTGGGAATCGCCGGTAATGGCTGTTTTTTGTTCAACTTGCCAAATGGCTTTCAAATCGCCGCCCAAGTTTTCGCTGCCTTTGAAACCGATACGGGAGGTATTGTCATTGATGCTGGTTGCGGTAGAGCTGGTTTCAGAACCTGCATCACCTTTGATTTTGACCTGACCGACGGTCACGCTGCTTTTGATTTGACCATACAGAATCACTTCTGCAGATGCAGCCAGCGGCAAACCGGCAATAACCAAAGCGATAATTGATTTTTTCATTATTCTCTCCAAAACAAAGTTAAAATCTCGTGAAAACACGTTTAGCAATATTAATGTTTTCCAACGCTACAAACAACTACTTTCATCTTGAGAAATACTTTTATTCATTAGAGTTTAGACTTTTTACAACATAATCAAATAAAACAGGCCGTCTGAAAGAAATTTCAGACGGCCTCTCCTATTCAAAGTGACAACAAAGACAATCAACCCTCTTATTGCAATCATTTAATCAAAAATGATTGCTTGATAAATGTTTGCCATATATCAACCCAACATTCCCAAATTGCCACTATCATTAACTTTCTTCTTATGAAGAAGTTTTTTTATATCAACAATTTATTTGGTATGAATTTTTCCTTTTACCTAATGTGAATAAATAGGAGCCTTTATGTTGAACAAACACCTCTTTTTATCTTTGCTCATGGCTGTCTCCGCTGCAACGGTATCCGCTGAAACCCATCATGCACATTGGTCTTACACAGGTGAAAACGATGCTGCACACTGGGGCGATTTGAGTGAAGACTTTGCTGTCTGCAAAACAGGCAAACAGCAATCTCCAGTGGACTTCTCCACAACAAAAGCAGTAAAAGGCAAACAACCGGCATACCGTTACAACGTCGCCGACTACAAAGTAGAAAATAACGGCCATACCCTTCAAGCTACGCCGCAAAGCAAGGCCCAAACCATCGTGATTAACGGTAAAACCTATACCTTCAAGCAATTCCACTTCCATACGCCGAGCGAACATACTTTCAAAGGCAAACATTTCCCGATGGAAGCGCATTTCGTCCATCAAGCCGAAGACGGTACTTTGGCGGTCATCGGCTCTGTATTTAAACCGGGCAAAAACAACCCTGCCTTGTCCGCACTCACTGCCAAAAAACTGAAAGCGGGCGAATCCGTAGATTTGAAAAACTTGAATATCCAAGCCCTGCTGCCTAAAGATAGCAAGTCCTTCCAGCTGAAAGGCTCGCTGACAACGCCGCCTTGCAGCGAAAACGTGACTTGGGTTGTCTTAAAAACTCCGGTTCAAGCAGATGCGACGCAGTTCAAAGCCATGCGCGACATTATCGGCGGCGAAAACAACCGTCCCGTACAACCTTTGAACGACCGCGAAGTCAATGAAGACAAATAACTTCTAAGGCCGTCTGAAAACAAAAAAGCACCCGGAAACGGGTGCTTTTTCAATCACATCAATCAGGCTTTTTTGTTACCCAACGCGGCTTTCACAAACGCGGTAAACAAAGGGTGGCCTTTGCGCGGATTGGAAGTAAATTCCGGATGGAACTGACACGCGAAGAACCAAGGATGATTTGGCAATTCGATGGTTTCAACCAAACGCTCGCGGCCTGCGGATACGCCGCCGATGACCAAACCGGCTTTTTCCAACTGAGGAACATAGTTGTTGTTGACCTCGTAGCGGTGGCGATGGCGTTCACGGATGTGTTCGCTGCCGTAGATTTTTGCGGCAAGGCTGCCCGGTTTGAGGTCAACTTCTTGCGCACCCAAACGCATGGTGCCGCCCAAATCGGCAGACTCGTCACGGGTTTCGACGCTGCCGTCTGCAGTTTGCCATTCATCAATCAGGGCAACGACAGGCGCGGCGCATTTTAAGTCAAACTCGGTAGAGTTCGCACCTTTCAAGCCTGCAACGTCACGGGCGTATTCGATCAAGGCGATTTGCATGCCCAGGCAGATGCCCAAGTATGGTACCTTGTTTTCACGCGCATAGCGTACGGCAGCAATTTTGCCTTCCACGCCACGTGAACCAAAACCGCCCGGCACCAAAATCGCATCCATGTCTTTGAGCATGGAAACGTCGCCATTGCTCTTCTCGATGCTTTCGCTGTCGACAAAGGTAATTTGTACGTCGGTTTCAGTATGAATACCGGCGTGTTTCAGGGCTTCAATCAGCGATTTGTAGGACTCGGTCAAATCAACGTATTTGCCGACCATTGCGATTTTGACGGTGTGTTTCGGATTTTGAATCGCGTGAACGATTTTCTTCCATTCGGTCAAATCAGCTTGTTTGACATTCAGTTGGAGCTGCTCGGTAATGATATTGTCGATGCCTTGGTTGTGCAGCATTTCCGGGCATTCGTAAATGCTGTCCACATCGTAGCTGCCCACGATGGCGCGTTCTTCAACGTTACAGAACAGGGCAATCTTACGGCGCTCGTCCGCAGGCATTTCTCTGTCCATACGGCAGATCAGGATATCGGGTTGCAAACCGATGCTCAACATTTCTTTAACGGTATGCTGGGTCGGTTTGGTTTTGATTTCGCCGGCGGCGGCAATGTAAGGAACATAGCTCAGGTGGGCAAACAATGTATTGTTGCGGCCGAGCTGGCTGCGCATTTGACGGATGGCTTCCAAGAAAGGCAACGATTCGATATCGCCGACTGTACCGCCGATTTCGACAATCGCCACATCATAACCGGCCGCGCCTTCGTGGATGCGGCGTTTGATTTCATCGGTAATGTGCGGAATCACTTGTACGGTACCGCCCAAATAGTCGCCGCGACGCTCTTTGGCAATCACGTTTTCATAGACTTGGCCGGTACTGAAGCTGTTGCGGCGGGTCATGGTAGCGTTGATGAAACGCTCGTAGTGACCGAGGTCAAGGTCGGTTTCCGCGCCGTCATCGGTCACGAATACTTCACCGTGTTGAAACGGGCTCATGGTACCCGGGTCAACGTTGATATACGGGTCGAGTTTAAGCATGGTCACGTTCAAGCCACGCGACTCGAGAATAGTAGCAATAGAAGCGGCGGCGATACCTTTACCCAAAGAAGATACAACGCCGCCGGTTACGAAAATAAATTTAGTCATGATGTGATACCCATGTTGGAATGTGTGATTTTAACTTGAAGCAGCATATTCTGGCAAACGGCAAAAGCTTCAGGCCGTCTGAAAACAGCGTTTTCAGACGGCCTTATCATACTGATTCTATATATCAGCGCAGCTCGCGGCGCAGGATTTTGCCGACGTTGGATTTTGGCAACTCGTCGCGGAATTCGATGTCTTTCGGCACTTTGTAAGCAGTCAGCTCTTTACGGCAGAAATCGATCAGTTCTTCCTTGGTCAAAGACGGGTCTTTGCGTACGACGAAAACTTTAATCGCTTCGCCGGTTTTCTCGCTTGCCACGCCGATACAGGCGACTTCCAAGACTTTGTCGTTGCTGGCCACCACTTCTTCGATTTCGTTCGGATATACATTGAAACCGGATACCACAATCAAATCTTTTTTGCGGTCCACCAGCTTCAGCCAGCCTTTTTCATCCATCACGGCAATATCACCGGTCTCCAAAAAGCCGCGTGCATCGATTGCTTTGGCGGTTTCTTCCGGACGGTTCCAATAGCCTTTCATCACTTGCGGGCCGCGCACCCACAATTCACCCGGCTGTCCGATAGGCACTTCTTTGCCGTCCGCATCGCGTAATTCGACTTCGGTCGAAGGAACCGGCAAACCGATACCGCCGCTGTAAGCCTCGATATTCAAAGGATTGCAACATACGCCCGGGCTGGCTTCGGTCAAACCGTAAGCTTCCACAATCGGCGTACCGGTGATTTTTTTCCATTTTTCCGCCACGGCTTTTTGCGTTGCCATACCGCCGCCCAAAGTCAGCTTCAAACGGGAAAAATCGACTTCGGCAAAATCCGGACGGTTGACCATCGCATTAAACAGGGTATTCACACCGATGAACACGCTGATCGGCTCTTTTTTCAATTCGCCGATAAACCCCTTCATATCGCGAGGGTTGGTAATCAGGATGATTTTGGAACCGGTATTCGCAAAAATCATCAGGTTTACCGTCAAGGCAAAGATATGATAAAGCGGCAACGCGGCAATAACCGTTTCTTCGCCTTCGCGCAGACTGTTTCTAATCCATTCTTTTGCCTGCAACATATTGGCGCAGATATTGCCGTGGCTGAGGACGGCACCTTTCGCCAAACCGGTCGTGCCACCGGTATATTGCAGCAAGGCTGTGTCATCGCGCGTCAATTCGACGGGCTTGAACGTATTTGCTGCACCTTGCTTCAAGGCCGTCTGAAAAGTCACGGTATTGGGAATGCGGTATTCCGGCACCATTTTTTTCACTTTGCGGATGACGAAGTTCATCAACGCGCCTTTAATCATGCCGAACATCTCGCCGATCGATGCGACAATCACATGTTTGATTTGTGTACGCGGCAACACCAGCTCCAGCGTATTGGCAAAGTTTTCCAACACGACAATCGTTGTCGCGCCGCTGTCTTTCAACTGATGCTCCAATTCGCGCGGCGTATAAAGCGGATTGGTATTCACTGCCACCAAACCTGCCTGCAAAATACCGAAAAGTGCAATCGGATACTGCAAAACGTTCGGCATCATAATCGCCACACGCTCACCGCGCGGCAGTTTCAATACGTTTTGCAGGTAAGACGCAAAATCGGTCGCCAACTTGCCCACTTCGGCATAAGTCAGCGTTTTGCCCATGTTTTGAAAAGCCGGTTTGTCCGCAAATTTTTCGACGCTTTGACGGAATACATCGCTGATGGAGCTGTATTGCGTGATGTCGATTTCAGCATTGACACCTTGTTCGTAGCTTTTGAGCCAGAGTTTTTCCATGTTGATCAGTCTTTGTTTTAGTCGTTTTTAGAATGGAGGCCGTCTGAAAGGCTTGATTTAATCTACCGCTTCGTTTTCAGACGGCCCTTGTGTTAAGCAGTAATGATGACAGGCTTGTCGGTGGACATGATGATGCCGCCGCCCAAGCACACATCGCCGTCGTACAGTACCGCAGATTGGCCTGGGGTTACTGCCCACTGCGGCTCGTCAAAAACAAGCTCAATGGTTTCATCATCCAAGTAACGCAACATACAAGGCGCGTCAGCCATACGGTAGCGCGTTTTGCAGGTATAGCGGCCTTCTTTCGGGCGTTCGGGCAATGTGAAACTCAAATCGTTCATAACCAGGCTTTGCGTATAAAGCAAAGGATGGTCATGGCCTTGTACGACAATCAGTTCGTTTTTGGTCAAATCCTTGGCCGCAACAAACCACGGCTCACCTGCGCCGCCGATGCCCAAGCCTTTACGTTGACCCAGCGTGTAAAACATCAAGCCGACGTGTTCGCCAACCACTTTGCCTTCAGGGGTCACCATTTTGCCATTATTGGTCGGCAGGTATTTTTGCAGAAATTCGCGGAACGGGCGTTCGCCGATAAAGCAGATGCCGGTACTGTCTTTTTTGGTTGCGGTCGGTAATTTGAATTCTTCGGCGAGACGGCGGACTTCAGGCTTCTCCAATTCGCCCAATGGGAAAATCGCGCGCTCGAGTTGGAAAGGCTTGAGACGGTATAGGAAATAGCTTTGGTCTTTATTTTGATCCAAGCCTTTGAGCAGGTAATGCACACCGTTGCGAACTTCTTTGCGGGCATAGTGTCCGGTGGCAATGGTATCGGCGCCCTGCTCTATGGCGTAGTCCAAAAAGCATTTGAATTTGATTTCGGCATTGCACAAGACATCCGGATTCGGCGTGCGGCCTGCGCTGTATTCTTTGAGGAAATAGGCAAATACGTTGTCTTTGTATTGTGCGGCGAAATTGACGATGTCGATGTCAATACCGATGATGTCGGCAACGGCAATGGCATCGAAGGAATCTTGTTTGATGCTGCAATATTCGTCGTTGTCGTCATCTTCCCAGTTCTGCATGAACACGCCGCTGATTTGATGGCCTTGCTGTTTGAGCAGGGCCGCGGTAACGGATGAATCGACGCCGCCGGAGAGGCCGACGATGATGTTTGCTGGTGTGTTGTGAGTATTCATGAGGGGAATGTGGGTTTCAAATACATTTTTTAAAGCGTGATTTTAGCACATTTTGATTTGACGACAGAAAAGGCCGTCTGCAAGCCCAATGACTTTCAGACGGCCTTTATATGCAAATTCAAGCAATTAGTGCTGATGTGCGCCACCGTGTGCGCCGTGGTCGTGCTGCATTTCGGTTTTAGGCGCGGTTTTCACTTCCAGCTCGACAGTTTGAGGTTTGGCGTTTTTGAATTTCAGGGTTACAGGCACTTTTTCGCCTTCTTTCAATTGTTGTTTCAGACCCATGAACATAACGTGGTAGCTGCCCGGTTTCAGCTCGGTTACGCCTTTTGCAGCCAAAGGCACGCCGCCTTTAACTTCGCGCATACGCATAACGCCGTTGTCGTTAATATGGGTATGTACTTCAACGCGTTCTGCAACAGGGCTGCTGCCGCCTACCAAGAAGTCTTGTTTGGCTTCATCGTTTTGGATTTTCATGAATGCGCCACCCATTTTCATACCTTCGACAGTGGCACGCGCCCAACCGTCTTCGATATGGATACCGGCTGCAGATACGGAAGTTGCCAAGCCTGCCAGAATCAGGGTTGCCATTAATTTTTTCATGTTTTGCTCCTTGTGTTTGCCAAATGGCTGGGATATACAGCCTTCATCTTACAACCAAAGGCCGTCTGAAAACTTTGATATAGATTAATTAATACTATCTAATCCTAACGAATTACCATATTACCACATTTTTAAGCAGTTAATGCAATAATCCAAACAATAAACAACATGAACAAAGCCATCAATTGCGCGGCCGAGCCGGCATCTTTGGCACGTTTGGCCAGCTCGTGTTTTTCAGTAGAAGTATGGTCAACGGCTGCTTCGACGGCGGTATTAAACAATTCGGTAATCAATGAAATAAACGATGCGGCAACAAGCACCATTTTGATGGCCGGTCCGAAATCAAGGAACAAAGCCAAGACAATTAAAATCAGGTTTAACCAAAAAACTTGGCGAAATGCGCTTTCATAACGGTACGCGGCAGCCAGTCCGTCTTTGGAATAACCAAACGCATTGATGATGCGTTTGATGCCGTTTTTACCTTTTTTTTCAGATGCGTAGGAAGATGGTTCCATCATATTCTCAACATAAAAAGGCCGTCTGAAAAGAAACGGTCGGGTCAATTTTCAGACGGCCTTAAGGTTTATTATTTTGCCCAAGATGCCACGGCATCTGCAAACATGGCGGCAACGTCGAAATCTTTTTGCTTCATGATTTCTTGGAAACCGGTCGGGCTGGTTACGTTGACTTCGGTCAGGTTGCTGCCGATGACATCCAAACCGGCAAGCAAAATACCGCGGCGCTTCAATTCAGGCGCAAGGGTTTCTGCAATTTCACGGTCGCGCTCGCTCAATTCCTGCGCCACGCCGCGACCGCCGGCAGCTAAGTTGCCGCGCGTTTCGCCGTTTTGCGGAATACGCGCCAAAGCATACGGAACAACTTCCCCGCCGATAATCAAAATGCGCTTGTCGCCATGTACGATTTCAGGAATATAGCGTTGCGCCATGATGGTGCGTGAATCAAGCTGCATCAGGGTTTCAAGGATACTGCCGATATTGGGGTCGGATTCGGTCAGGCGGAAAATGCCCATACCGCCCATACCGTCCAAAGGTTTGATGATGATGTCGCCGTGTTCTTTCAAAAAGGCACGGACATCGGCAGAACGTGTGGTTACCAAAGTGGGCGCGGTGAACTGGCTGAAGTTCAAAATAGCCAATTTCTCATTGAAATCGCGCATTGCTTGTCCGCTGTTAAATACTTTTGCGCCCTGCTGCTGTGCCAATGTCAAAAATTGGGTTGCGTACAAATATTGCATATCAAACGGCGGATCAGTGCGCATAATGACCGCATCAAAATCTTTTAAGGCCGTCTGAACTTTTGCCTCTGCTTTAAACCATTCGTGATCGTCATCGTTCTTCGCACCGACAAACTCAAATGCCGCTGCCTGAGCCACCACCCAGCCTTCACGGACGGATAATTCTCCGCTCAAGGTATGAAAAAGCTGCCAACCGCGCTTTGCCATTTCACGCATCATGGCGTAAGTAGTGTCTTTATAGGTTTTAAAACTTGCCATCGGATCGGCGATAAACAGGACTTTCATCAAAATTTCCTTGTAAACAGACGCTATAATCATACCTTGTATTCTGCTTGTCTGAAAGAGCGCAAAATACGGAAAAGGCCGTCTGAATTTCATTTTCAGACGGCCTTAAGGCTTTTAGGCGGCGGCCAGATGCAAGAGTTCGGCGGCATGGCTGCGTGTAGTGTCGGTAATGATTTCGCCGCCCAACATACGCGCGATTTCCTCAATGCGCTGATGATGATCCAATACGCTGATTTCGCTGACGGTTTGTTCGCCTTCGCTATGTTTGCGCACCTGCCAATGGTTTTCACCGCAAGAGGCGACTTGGGGAAGATGGGTTACCGCCAAGACTTGATGTTTTTTACCCAAGGCACGCAAAGCTTTACCGACCATTTCGGCGACGCCGCCACCGATACCGGTATCCACTTCGTCAAAAATCAATGTCGGTACTTGCGTGTATTGGCTGGCAACCACTTGCAAAGCCAAGCTGATACGCGCCAATTCGCCGCCGGAAGCCACTTTGTTCAAAGGACGGGACGGATTGCCTTTATTTGCCGCCACTTGGAATTGCACCTGCTCCAGACCATGCGCGGTCGGCGAAGACGGCAACAAGACGATGTCAAAACGTGCGCCCTTCATGGCCAAATGCTGCATATGCTCGGTGGTCTCTTCGCCCAAACGGCCGGCCGCCTGATGGCGCATGGCAGAGAGAACGTGAGCGGCTTCGTGGTATTCGGCAAGATTGCGCACAACCGTATTTTCCAAGGCTTCCAAATCGGCAGCCGCTTGCAGATTTTGCAGGCGCTTGTCAATTTCCGCCAACTTTTGCGGCAACTCTTCCGGCTCAATGCGGTATTTGCGCGCCATGCTCATCAATTCGCTCATACGGCTTTCTTGTACGGCCAATTCATTCGGATCGATATCGCTGCGACCGGCCACATCGCGCATATTGGCACTGATTTCCCCCAACTCGGCTTCAATGCTTGCCAACATATTCAGGCTTTCGGCAAAGCGCGGTTCAATGTTTTGCAGATTGCCCAGCAGTTTTTGGCATTGGTAGATTTGACGTTGGATGCCGTTGTCGCCGTCTATGCTTTCGCCCACCTGCTCGGCGGTTTGCAGCAACTCGGCCGAATGCGCCAGGCTGTCGTGGCTTTGGCTTAAGGTTTCCCATTCGTTGGGTTTGAGCTCCAATTGGTTTAATTCATTAAACTGCCATTCCAAACGCTCGCGCTCGATGGCCATGGTTTCTGCCTGCTCTTGTGCTTCTTGCAGGGCTTTTTTCGCATTGACCCAATTTTGATAAAGCTGCTTGACCGTTTCCGCCTGCTCTTTGCTGCCGGCAAATGCGTCCAACAACTCGCGTTGCGCAGACTCTTGATTCAACGAATGATGGGCGTTTTGGCCGTGAATATCGATTAACTGCTCGCCAATGGCCTTCAGTTGCGCCAGCGTTGCCGCTTGGTTATTGATATAACTGCGGCTTTTACCCTTGGCATCGATAATACGGCGGATGCTGAGCTCTTCCGCATCTTCTTCCAAAAGACCTTGCTCCTGCAGCTGCGCTTTCAATTCGGGCAAACTGCTGATGTCGAACAAAGCCGACAACTGCGCTTCTTTGGCGCCGCTGCGCACTTGACTGTAATCGGCTTTATCGCCCAACAACAGGCCAATCGCATCCAGAGTAATCGATTTGCCTGCACCGGTTTCGCCCGTTAAAACGGTAAAGCCGTTTTGAAAATCAAGATTCAGGTTTTCAACAATGACAAAATCACGCAAAGAAAGTGCCAACAGCATTGCAGTATTCCTTAGTAAATCACCCGCGCTTATGCGGAATAGCTTTAGATATGCTGATTATAACTAAGATTTTTTGTAGTTTGAATCAGATTTTTCTTATAATTTATCTAAGATATTTATTTTAAACAAATTATTTTTTAAGAAACTGCCCAATACACCACGCTATATTGTTACCCCGGCTGACGTATTCAATAATATAGAGCGTTCATTTAATGCCATAAAACGCTAGAATAACCAACACAAAGGCCGTCTGAAACACGATTGTTTCAGACGGCCTTTACATTTAAAAATCAATTAATCAGCCTGCTTTCAGGCTCTACTGATTCTTCAGCTTCCTCATCGCCTGTCGGCGGCGTTTCCATCAAATCGGGCAACACCAGCTCGCCCAATTCAGTCAGCGGCGGCAATTCTTCCAAACTTTCCAAACGCAAATCGCTTAAGAATGTTGCCGTGGTTGCCCACAATGCCGGACGGCCGACAGAATCACGGTGGCCGATGACTTCAATCCAGCCCCTATCCTGCAAGGTTTGCATGACATTTTGCGACACCGCCACGCCGCGTATGCCTTCGATATCGCCACGCGTTACCGGTTGTTGATAGGCAATAATCGCCAGCGTTTCCATCACGGCGCGGGAATAACGCGGCGCGCGCTGCTCTTGCAGGCTGCCCAGCCGTTCAAATGCGGCTTGGGCAATTTGAAAGCGCCAGCCCTCATGGGTATGCACCAGTTGTAAAGCCCTGCCCTGCCAGCGGGCCTTTAGTTGAGCCAACACGTCAATCAGCTTGTCTTGCGACAACGGCGGCACGCACAATTCGCGCATGGCTTTTTCATTTAAGGGTTCGACTTGCGTCAACAGCGCCGCTTCAATCAGCGCATCGGGAGAAAGTTTTTCAGTCATAATAAAATCAAGGTTCAGACGGCATAAACAGCCAAAGGCCGTCTGAAAGATAATATGGTCAATGGTTTGTTACGCGCTCAAATGCGCTTTCAGTTTTTCTTCGTCCAAAAACCAATGGCAGATTTCGGTATCGCCATCCAGCAAAACAGGCACCAGCTCATTGTACTTTTCTTCTAAAACCGGATCTTCATCAACATCGACAATATCCAGCTCAAATCCAAACTGCTCCTGATAAGGCTTTAATTGTTCGCGCATTTTGTGGCACAGGCTGCAATATTCCCGAAACATCAAGGTCAGTTTCATCGCGGTTACTCTCGGAGGGACAAAAGCGGCCATTGTATAGCAAAATGCCGCCAAACCATACAGGCATGACAAAGGCCGTCTGAGCAGGCGCGAGATAGCGCCTTCAGACGGCCTTTGTGTATATTCTGAAATTAAGACTGAACGTTAATACCGGCAGTCACGGTATTTTGAGCACTGCTTGCAGTCAAAAACGATGCGGCCAATTCGCCGCAGCAACCGCAACAAGTCGCCACGCCCAATTGAGCCTGCAAATCACTCATGGTGGTTGCACCGGCGGCGATGGTCTCTTTGATGTCGTGGTCAGTAATGGCATTGCAGATGCAGACAAACATGATGTGCTCCAATAATTTTGTTACCCTCTGTAATTGAGAGTAGGATTTATTCTTGAACGTAAATATAAATAAAAACGGTTTGCATTGCAATATTGGCACTGTCCTTTTGTTTTGAAATTTTTCTATGTAAATTTGCATTTTGATTGTTATTTTATAAATAGTAAACTTTATAACCGTTCAGACGGCCACGATAACAAAAGGCGGCATCTTCAAAATGCCGCCTTTATTTATGAACGGGAATGGTGTTCGTCAACCATGTTTTTCAAACGGATATTGGCCACATGGGTATAAATCTGCGTGGTATTGATGTCGGAATGTCCCAACATCATCTGGACCGAGCGCAAATCAACGCCGTGATTGACCAAATGCGTGGCAAAAGCATGGCGCAAACCGTGCGGACTGAGCGAAGCAATACCGGCCGCTTCGGCATATTCTTTGACTATCATCCATGCAAGCTGACGGCTGATGCCGCTGCGTTTCTGGCTGACAAACACTTCGTCGCAAATTTTATTTTTCAGCAACACCGGGCGCGATTCGTTGCAATAGCGTTCCACCCAATATACCGCTTCCTGCCCCAGCGGAACCAGACGCAATTTGTCGCCCTTGCCTATGGTGCGGATACTGCCGCGATGCAAATCGATATCGCTGAGCGTCAATTTGACGGCCTCGGTCACGCGCAAACCTGTTGCATACATAACTTCAAGCAAGGCCTTATCGCGCAGTCCGTGCGGCGTGTCCACATCCGGCGCAGCCAGCAGCGCGTCGATTTGGGCTTCGGTAATCAGCGTGGGCAATTTGCGTTCCGATTTCGGTGCTTTGAGAAAACGGGTGGGATTGTCTGCCCTTTGGCCCGTTTCTTCCAACCAGCCGTACATGCGCTTGCAAGCCGACAATGCCCGCGCTTGGGACGTGTTTTTTTCCCCCTCCGCATACACGGCATCAGACAGGGCAAACTCATCGGCACTCAACCAATCCTGTCCGCCCTCGGCCAAACGCGCAGCGATTTTGACCAAATCACGGCGGTAACTTTGCAGCGTATTGTGGCTGAGTCGGTCTTGCAGCCAAAGGGATTCAAGCAATTTGTCTATTAAATCGTCCATATTCATCAAACTGATTGAAAGGCCGTCTGAACGGCATGACTTTACATCCGTTCAGACGGCCTTAGGTTTTCAAAGCCCTATTAAGAGGCTTGAGAGATTGTATCTAAAACTTCCTGCGCGTGTCCGGCCACTTTGACTTTGCGCCACTCATGGGCGATTTCGCCGTTTTTGTCCAGTACAAACGTGCTGCGCTCAATACCGAGGGATTCTTTGCCGTAAAGTTTTTTCAGCTTGATCACATCAAACAGTTTGCAGACGGTTTCTTCTTTGTCGCTCAACAATTCAAACTGAAAGCCTTGTTTGGTGCAAAAATTTTGATGCGATTTCACGCCGTCGCGCGAAATGCCGACAACGGTATAGCCTAATGCTTTGAATTGTTCCAATCGGGTATTAAAATCCAAGCCTTCGGTGGTACAGCCGGGCGTGCTGTCTTTAGGATAAAAATAGACAACCAACGGCAAATGTTCGTCGGAGTTAAAATCGCTGCCGGAAGAAGATGGGAGTGTGAATTGATATTTTGACATATTATTCCTTTCAGACGGCCTAAACCTAGCCTGCGTTTATTTTTCGCTTAAATTCAAATAACTGCGCGTACCTTGAAAATCTTCCAATGCGCGCAACAAAAGCTGGAAGTGGTCGTCATTGCCGGCCAAATCCAACTCATCGGCATTGACGGTCAGCAAAGGCGCGCTTTGATACAAATGGAAGAAATGGCTGTATTCGTCATGCACCCGTCCCAAATAGCCTTCGGGAAACAAGCTGATGATGCCTTCGTGACGTTTTTGCAGGCGTTTGCGGTTGTTTTCGACAGCGGTTTGCAGATAAATCACCACATCGGGTTCCGCGTATTGCGGCAGAATGCGTTGCTTCATATCGGCAAAAAGCTGCTGCTCGTCATCATTCAAAACGATGGGCGTAAAAATGCGGTCTTTTTCCGGCAGAAAATCAGCCACAACCATTCCACCTTGCGCACAATGGTCTTCAATAATATTCACGCTTTCAGCGCGGCGCGTCAGGAAGAAAAGCTCGGCGGCCAGGCCATTATTGGAAACATTGCTGTAAAACTTCATGAGAAACGGATTGTGATCCGGATTCTCCGACAACAGCAACGCGCTGAAATGCTCTGCCAAGCGGCGGCTCAAAGCAGTCTTGCCGCTACCGATGGCGCCTTCGACAACAATATAACGAGGATTCATAGTAACTCTTTGTAATGTGTTTTCCAACAATATTTTATAGCAAAAAAGGCGTGTCCAACACGCCCTTTCTTGTTTCAGCCTGTTTTTCAGACGGCCCTTATTCTTTTAACAGGCGAATCCCCTGCCCGCCCAAAGTCTGAGCCAAATCAGCCGCACGGCCATGCTCGCCCAATTCAAAATCCGGAAGGATTTCTGCCAGCGGCAACATCACGAAACTGCGCTCATGCGCGCGCGGATGCGGCAAGGTCAGATGCGGGTCATCGCTGCGGATACCGTCAAAATCGATGATGTCCAAATCCAAAGTGCGCGGCGCATTACGGAAGCTACGCTCGCGCCCAAATTCCGCCTCGATGCGGTTTAACTCTGCCAACAGGGCCACGCCGTCCAATGAAGTTTTCACGGTACACACGGCGTTCACAAAATCGGGCTGATCGTCATAGCCGACCGGCGCAGTCAAATACAGGGAAGAAGCCTTTTCAAGCCGAATATGCGGATGTGCGTCCAATTCGGCCAAAGCGGCGCGAACCTGTTCGGCAGGATTGGCAAGATTGCTGCCCAAAGCGATAACGGCAAAATGCGGATACATTTCAGACGGCCTCTTTTAAAACGGCAGCGTTTTGGTTTTGGCAAGAAAAACAATCGTGGCAACACACGACATGGCCAAAATATAGACGATATAAAATTTCGGCGAACGCGGACGCGAACGCATCATAATCATGCCCAACACAATATAAACCAGCAACAGCAGGATTTTCATGCCGAGCCACGGTGCATTGAACGGCGAAAAATGGGTAATCTTCATCAGCCACAAGCCGGTAAACAGCAACATGGTGTCGTTCAAATGCGGCATGGCTTTCCAAATGCCTGCCAACGGTTTTTCAGGATGACGCCAAAGCATGAAAAAGCGGATGTTAAACAGCAAAATGGTAATGGTTACAAAAATCTGGTGGCTGTATTTGACGAACAGGTATTGCATAACAGTTTCTTGTCGGTAGAGGGAATGAAAGCGGCTATTTTACCGCAAACATCTATTTCTGACGCAACTTTTCAACCGCCAGCAAATAAGGCGGCGCATTGCGGCGGTTGACAAAGCCATAGCGCAACACGGCAAAGGCTTCCTGCGGCAAAGTTTCCGCCCATTGCACAATCGCCTCAGCCTCTATTCGGCCGGCTTCATGTCCCGGATACAATACCGCCACAGCAAGGCCGCCCTCTTTCAGCAAACCCAAAGTATCCGTCAGCGCACGGATACTGCTTGCCGCTTCAGTCGTACAACTTTTATCGCCACCCGGCAACCAACCGAAATTAAATACTGCGGCATCTAAAGGCTCGTCGATATAAGATAAAACGTTTTCATGGCCGTCATGTATCAGGGCTACCCGGCCATCTACGCCGTTTTCTTTCAGACGGCCTTGAGTCTGCGCCAGTGCTTTAGATTGCACATCAAAAGCCCACACCTTACCCGTTTCGCCAACCAATTGCGCCAACAGCAAAGTATCATGTCCGTTTCCGGCCGTCGCATCCAAAGCGCGGCCGCCTGCTTTTAAGGCTTTTCGTAACAGGGAGTGGGCAAAGGGAAGAATGTTTTCAAGCAGCATGATAAAGGTCGTCTGAAAATAAAAATACCCTACCGCAAAAGCGGTAAGGTATTGAAAAACAGGAATGCGTTACATCATTTATTCGGCAGGTTGTTGCACAGTCTCAACTTGAACCGGAGCAGCTGCGGCAGCGGCTTGAGGTTGTTTGTTTTCGTGTTGCAGGCTGACTGCGCGTGCAGGAACGATTGTTGAGATAGCGTGTTTGTAAACCATTTGAGTGACGGAAGTATTACGCAGCAGAACAACGTACTGGTCAAATGATTCCACTTGGCCTTGCAGCTTGATGCCGTTTACCAAGTAGATTGAAACCGGAACGTGCTCTTTACGCAACGCATTCAAAAAAGGATCTTGTAACATTTGTCCTTTAGCTGTCATATTCTTGAGCTCCATTATTATGATTGTAAAGACGCCAAAATCGGCGTTTGATGGGATTGTAGCCCCGAATAGAATAAATTACCAACTATTTTTTTCTATCACACCGTTTAGGAATCCAGCAATAAGGGAAATTCCCGATAAACCGACTGTTTCATTTTCATCTTCACGTCCCTTCCCAATCCCGATTTTATGTATTTTGATTCCAGCAAATCCAATAGATAAATATTATGAAAAATAAATAACTTACATTCCATCATAAAAGGCCGTCTGAAATCGTTCAGACGGCCTTTATGCTTATTTGCTGAATTGTTTTTTTACGCTGACTTTGGTTTTCTTCTTGAAGCGGTTTTTCTCTTCCTTGCGGCCTTCGCGCTTCTCGATACGGTTGCTCAGGCTGACACGGCGCAGCGGTTTTTTCTTCGGTTTGTCTTCCGCATTTTCATACGGGTTTTCCGAAACATTGTATTGAATTCTGAGCGGCGTACCTTGCAGATTGAAGGCTTTGCGGAACGTTTGGGTTAGATAGCGCGTGTAGCTGTCGGAAATGGCGTGCAGCGAATTACCGTGTACCACAATCACCGGCGGATTCATGCCGCCTTGGTGGGCATAGCGCATTTTCGGACGCACCAAACCTGCGCGCGGCGGCTGTTGACGTTCAATCGCGCTTTGCAGGACACGCGTGATTTTCGGCGTCGGCATCTTAATCATCGCCGCATTGTAGGCAGCCTGAATGCTTTCAAACAAACCGTCTATACCGCGCTCTTTTAGCGCGGAAATAAAGTGGAACTTAGCAAAATCAAGGAAATACAATTTACGGTTGATATCGCGTTTCACTTGCTCGCGACGCTCTTCGCTGATGCCGTCCCATTTATTGACCGCCACCACCAAGGCACGGCCTGCTTCCAAAGCGAAACCTGCAATCGTCGCATCTTGGTCGGCGATATCTTGTTGCGCATCCAACACCAAAACAGCAACGTTTGCCGCCTCAACTGCCTGCATGGCTTTGATAACGGAAAACTTTTCCACCGCTTCATCCACTTTGCCGCGACGGCGTACACCTGCGGTATCGATGATGGTAAACGGTTTACCGTCGCGTTCAAAATCGATATGGATACTGTCGCGCGTCGTGCCTGCCATATCGAAGGCAATCACGCGTTCTTCACCGAGGATGGCGTTTACCAAGGTTGATTTACCGACATTTGGACGGCCGATTACAGCAAAAACAGGATGTTTCGCTTCTTCCTCTTCCTTTTCAGGCTCAGGGAAGGTTTCCAAAATATCTTCAATTAGATAATACACACCATCGCCGTGCGCACCTGAAATAACATAAGGGTCGCCCAGGGCAAGTTCGTAGAACTCGGCAGCAAGCACGGCCCTATTGCCGCCCTCGCCCTTATTCACGGCCAAATAAACAGGACGTGGGCTTTGGCGCAAACGGTCGGCAATAATTTTGTCTTGCGGCGTCAAACCGGTGCGGCCGTCTACCAAAAACACAACCGCATCGGCTTCATCGACAGCCTGCAAGGTCTGTTTCGCCATTTCGTGCAAAATGCCGCTGTCCACAACCGGCTCAAAACCGCCGGTATCGATGACCAAATAAGGTTTGCTGCCGACTTTGCCATGACCGTAATGTCGGTCACGCGTCAGGCCGGGCAAGTCATGCACAAGCGCGTCTTTGGTGCGCGTCAAACGGTTGAATAAGGTAGATTTGCCGACATTGGGGCGGCCGACAAGCGCGATGGTTGGTTTCATGATGGAGTCTTTCTGTGTCAAGTGCCGCCTAAAAACGGGAGCGGAACACAAGCAGGTGTTTTAAAAACACGGTTGATAAGGATAAGTGTAGGCCGTCTGAAAAGTCATGGCAACTTCAGACGGCCTTGATTTCAAACAAACTTATTTCAAGCTGTCGATTTTCATTTGCAGCAATTCGCGGCCCACGGCGGTTTGCGGCAATTTGCTCAAAGCAGCTTCGTAACTTTGTACGGCTTCTTTGGTTTTATTTTGGGCAACGTAAACATCGCCTTTGGTTTCCAGCATCAAAGGCTCGAAATCAGCCTCAACCTGAGTATTCAGGGCATTGATGGCGGCATCGTATTTTTTCTGCTGCAACAGGACAACGCCCAAACGCTGCGCCGCCAAAGCTTGAACCAGTGGTGCATTTTGGTTTTTCAGCACCCAATTCAAATGACCTTCCGCCACATCATAACGGCCGGCATCAAACTCGGTTGCTGCTACCATCAAAGTAGCTTGGGCTGTCGAAATAGAATCAGGATAGTTTTTTTGCAATTCGGCCAAATCGGCATTGATGGCTTTGGGGTCGGTTTTTTGCTGCGCCTTTTCCACCATTTGCGCCAATACGGCGGCGGCTTCCTGGTCTTTCGAGGCTTTTTGGCCTTGGTAAATGGTGTAACCCAAATACCCCAAAGCCGCCACAATCAGCAAGGCAAAGATCCAACGGCCGGTGCGTTTCCAAAAATATTTAAAGTTGTCTAACTCTTGTTGTTCTTCCAAATGGGCTGCCATTTATGCGTTCTTCCATTGTTGTAAAGTGTCTGTCAAATCAGCGGCGGCAACGGTTTGTTGTTCGTGTTTGCCCTGCATATCTTTCAGAGTAACCGTACCGTTTGCCAGCTCATCCTGAGCCACAATCAGGGCAAAGCGTGCGCCACTGTTGTCTGCTTTTTTCATTTGCGCTTTCAGGCTCTGATAGCCGGAATGCTGCATCACATTGAAACCTTGTGTGCGTAAGGCTTGCGCGTATTTCATCACCTGCAAGTCCGCACCTTCGCCTTGGTGCATTGCATAGACATCAGGCGCAGCGTTCACTTCCAACGAGCCGTATTCGCTCACCAAAAGCAGCAGGCGCTCAATACCCATCGCAAAGCCGATAGACGGCGCAGGCTTGCCGCCAAGCTCTTCAATCAAACCGTCGTAACGGCCGCCACCGCACACAGTCGCCTGCGCACCGAGTTTGTCGGTCGTCCACTCAAAAACCGTCTGATTGTAGTAATCCAAACCGCGGACCAAGCGCGGATTTTCAACATATTGGATACCCAAACCGTCCAACATCGCCTTGAAGCGTGCATAGTGGTTTTGCGAAGCCTCGCCCAAGTAATCTACCAGACGCGGCGCCGCATTGCAGATTTCCTGCAAATCAGGGTTTTTCGTATCCAAAACGCGCAAAGGATTGGTTTTCAGACGGCGTTTGCTGTCTTCATCCAGTTGTGCTTCATAGCGGGTCAAATATTCAACCAATGCCGCACGGTGTGCCGCACGTTCCTCACGGTTGCCCAAGCTGTTGATTTCCAAAGTCAGGTATTCGCGAATGCCCAATTTTTCCCACAAGTCGGCAGACATCGCGATGATTTCCGCATCAATATCCGGCCCTTCAAAACCCAAAGCCTCGATACCGACCTGATGAAACTGACGATAACGGCCTTTTTGCGGACGCTCGCGGCGGAACATCGGCCCCATATACCACAGCTTTTGCGGGCTGTTGTACAGAAGGTTGTGTTCGACCACCGCACGCAGACAAGAAGCCGTACCTTCAGGACGCAGGCTCAAACTCAAAGAATCGTTTGAATCAGAGAAGGTGTACATTTCCTTGCCGACCACATCAGTTTCCTCGCCGATGGAGCGGACAAACAAACCGGTTTGCTCGACAATCGGCGTACGGATTTGCTGATAGCCGTAAGCGCGTGTCCAACGACTAACCGTATCTTCAAACGCCTGCCAAAACGCAGCCGTCAGTTTGAAATCTTTTTGCTCGACAGGTAAAAGGTCGTTCATGCCTTTTACAGATTGAATTTTTTGTGCCATTTCAATATGGGATAAGCGAAAATCAAATAGTTGGGCATTATAGCTGATTTTTAAGGGTTTGTGAGTTTGGGAACAAATCAAAAGGCCGTCTGAAAATCGGTTTTCGCATTCAGACGGCCTGTAAAGCAGATTGCAGAATCATATTCAATGATTCCCATCCTTCCCCTGCCTTTCAACTTTAATTTCTTAAAAATATATTCAATATAGATTCAATGTCGTTATACTTGGATTCTTTTCATCTCATCCCTATGCACATCATGAAAACACTACGCTCTCTTTTTGTTATCGGCTTGTTAACCACCAGCTTATCCTACCAAGCGATGGCTGCAAATAATGCCACAAATAATCAAGCCAAAATAGATTTAGTCAAAAAGGTTTATCTGACCAAAGTGGATTTAGGCTCTGAACACAATCGTATTACCACGCCTGAACTACAAAAAATCATCCGACAATTCAATAAATTCGACACAAATATCCGTAAGCAACCCGATATGGAGATGGGATGTGACATGCCGATACATTACTACTTGGGCTTTGGTCAGGATCATCCTGACAACTTCCATAAAACCTTGCAAGTCAAGGTCACTTCTCCCCATACCGTCCGGGCGACATTTAAACAATTTGACGGCCATAAAGTCGGTGCAGATTTCACGTTGAAATGTACAGAAAACCGTTGTTTGATAGATGATTTTAAGATAATTGGCGATCAAACCAGCATCAAAACTGATTACAAACTTGTTTTGCGCAAACAAAAATGTGAGTGAGCCGACAAAACAAAAGGGCTGTCCAAACAAATGGAGCAGCCCTTTGATTTTGCAATCAAGGTCGTGAAGGATGCGGATTTAAGCGAACAGGCGGTAAATTAGGTTTTCCGTATTGGGAAACAGCTTGTCTGCCTGAAGCAGCTTTCCCTGACTGCATGACACCGCTATCGTTGCGTATTGGATGTGCGGCATACTCGTCTTGATTTAATTGTGAAACTTCTTCATTTACTTCATGCTCTACCACAAGTTCATACTCATTATCGTATGCATTATTCTTACCAAGCAGAACTTCCCCTCCCACCATAGCGGACACGGAAAATACGGATAACATGATGATTATGCCGATTTTTCTCTGCATAATATTCTCCTTTTCTCAGATATTGCTTCTTTATCATTTCTTCAATTCATGCCATAAAAGCAAGCTCAAACAAAACCAGTTTCTCTGCTCGTTTGAAGAATCTATTTAAACACAAAACCTGCATCAATACATATCTATTATTAGGAACTTATTTTCCATAAAAACAAGGCCGTCTGAAAAAATCCTAAAAACCGAGTACAATCCGCCGCATGAAAAAACGTACCAATCCCCTCCCCCTTTTAGACGGTGTCAAACCCAGCTACTTGGTTTTGCCACATGAAAAACAGTTTTATGGCTTGCCGTTGCTGCATTTTCTATGCGCTCATTTTACCTTTGTCGGCGAAGAAAACTGGCGGCGGCGGCTGAACAGCGGTTTTGTGGTGGGTGCAGATGGCGTGCCGTTTGATGAGAATACTTTGTTCGAACCCGGCAAGACGATGTTTTATTACCGTGAAACCAGCCGTGAGAGCGAGCCGCGTATTCCATTTGATGAAAAGATTTTGCATATTGACGAGCATTTGCTTGTGGTGGACAAACCGCATTTTCTGCCTGTCATCCCCAGCGGCAGATTTTTGCGGGAAACCCTGCTCACGCGCCTGCGTTTGCGGCCGGAATTGCAGCATTTGAATGTTGAAGACATTACGCCGATTCATCGTTTGGACAAAGATACGGCAGGCGTTATGCTGCTTTCGCTCAACCCTGCCACGCGTCGCGATTATCAGACCATGTTCCAAGAAAAAACTGTGCAAAAAACTTATGAAGCGGTGGCGCCGACGCGGACGGATTTGGACTATCCGCTGCATATTTTATCCCGAATGGAACGCGGCGAAAAATTCTTCCTCACGCGTGAAACAGAAGGCGAACCCAACGCCCACACGACCATCGAGCTTATCGAAAACCGCGGCGCATTCAGCCTCTACCGCCTCACGCCGCATACCGGGAAGAAACACCAGCTGCGCGTGCATATGATGAGTTTGAACATGCCGCTGATGAACGATGCGCTTTACCCTACCCCCTTGGCGGCCGGTGATGAAGACTACGACAAACCTTTAAAACTTTTGGCCAAAAGAATTGAGTTTACCGATCCTGTCAGCGGAGAAATACGCGTATTTGAAAGCGGTTTTGCACTTTAAGTTATCCAATCCAATAAAAAAGGCCGTCTGAAAAGTTTCAGACGGCCTTTTTGTCACAAAATCATTTGATTAGTGATGAATGCAACTGCACTCTTTATTCATATCAATTACCATACGGCCGGTAATTTTACCTTCGCGCATTTCTTGGAAGATGGCAGGCGCTTCATCCAAAGCACGCAATTCGACTTTAGGCACAACCAAACCTTCTGCGCCGAATTGGAATGCTTCTTCCAAATCTTTGCGGGTACCGACCAGAGAGCCGACCACTTCGATACCGTCCAATACCAAACGTGGGATAGACAAATCCATAGACTCAGGTGGCAAGCCAACCGCAACGACACGACCGCCTGCGCGGACGCAGTTAACGCCTGAATTGAAGGCAGCAGCGGATACGGCTGTCACAACGGCTGCGTGTGCGCCGCCGGTTTTCTCTTGGATGACTTGAGCCGCATCTTCCTTGGCGGCATTGATTACCAAATCTGCACCGGTTTCTTTGGCAAAAGCCAGTTTTTCATCGTTGACGTCAACGGCAACAACGTGTGCGCCAAATACTTTTTTCGCGTATTGAACTGCCAAGTTACCCAAACCGCCTGCGCCATAAATCGCAATCCATTGGCCCGGACGGACGCCGGAAACTTTAATGGCTTTATAAGTGGTTACACCGGCACAAGTAATGCTGGAAGCTTGCGCAGGATCCAAACCTTCAGGAACTTTGACCGCGTAATCGGCACTCACGATACAGTGGGTCGCCATGCCGCCGTCGGCAGTATAGCCTGCGTTCAATACAGAGCGGCACAAGGTTTCGCGGCCGGTATTGCAGTATTCGCACGAACCGCAGCTTTGGAACAGCCATGCGATACTGACACGGTCGCCGACTTTCAGATTTTTCACACCGTCGGCAACTTCTTTAACCAAACCGATGCCTTCGTGTCCCAACACGCGACCCGGTTTATCGCCGTAATCGCCTGCCGCAACGTGCAAGTCGGTGTGGCACACGCCGCAATACTCGACTTCCACCAACGCCTCGCCGTATTCCAGCGGACGCAGTTCGCGTTCAACAACTTCTACATCACCTGCTACATCTTTGTTTACTACCACAGCATGCATTTTCATGGAGCGTCTCCTAGAGTGTCGAAAAAACTGTTTAGCTATAAATGAGAATACTCCCCATGTCCGAAACCGTCAACCCATAATCTTTTTCAAAACAATAAGTTATGATGTTATACCATAACAAATCCTATTCAAGCCGTCTGAATCTTTAAATATATTAACAAATATACTTTCATTTCAATCAAATCCTTTATTTTTCAGACGGCCTGCTACATGAAACAACATTGCAAACGTAAATTTTGAGAATATTCTCATTTTTAGTACTTGAACCTAAAAAGAAAAAAGCATAAGCTGTTTTTATGGCGCAGAAACACGCCTTCCCATTCATTAAGGAGACAGCATTATGGCAAAAGATTTAAATGTGTTTGATAAAGAATACGGCCTTTTAATCAACGGCGAATGGACAAAAGGTAGCGAAGGCAAACTTTTATCCTCTTACAACCCTGCCAATGGCGATGAATTGGCCAAGTTCACAGACGCAACCGACGCCGATGTCGATGCTGCCGTGGCCGCTGCGCAAGAAGCATTTAAAACATGGCGTAAAACCACGACTTCCGAACGCGCGGCCATTTTGAACAAAATCGCCGATGTAATTGACGAAAACGCCGAATTGTTCGCCCTGCAAGAAACCTTGGACAACGGCAAACCCATCCGCGAAACCCGCGCCGCCGACGTACCTTTGGCTTCCGACCATTTCCGCTATTTCGCCAGCGTCATCCGCGGCGAAGAAGGCACGGCAACCCAGCTTGATGCCGAAGACCTGTCCATCGTTTTACGCGAACCGATCGGTGTTGTCGGCCAAATCATTCCTTGGAACTTCCCATTCTTGATGGCCGCATGGAAAATCGCTCCGGCATTGGCCGCAGGTTGTACCATCGTCATCCACCCTTCTTCCAGCACTTCATTGAGCCTGTTGTCCTTCGCTCAAAAAATCAACCACTTGCTGCCTAAAGGCGTGTTGAACGTGATTACTGGCCGCGGTTCCAAATCCGGCGAATACATGCTCCACCACAAAGGCTTCAACAAACTGGCCTTTACCGGCTCAACCGAAGTCGGCCGTCGCGTCGGCATCGCCGCCGCCGAATTGCTGATTCCGTCTACTTTGGAATTGGGCGGCAAATCCGCCAACATCTTCTTCGACGATATGCCTTTCGACAAAGCCCTCGAAGGCGCGCAAAAAGGTATTTTGTTCAACCAAGGCCAAGTGTGCTGCGCCGGTTCGCGCATTTTTGTACAAGAAGGCATTTACGACAAATTCGTCAATGCTTTGGCTGAAGAATTCAAAAAAATTAAAGTCGGCCTGCCTTGGGAAGACGACACCCAAATGGGTTCGCAAGTCAATGCCGGTCAACTCGAGACCATTTTGAAATACGTCAAAATCGGCGAACAAGAAGGCTGTCGCATCATTACCGGCGGTAAAAAAATCGAAGGCAAATTGGGCAAAGGCGAATTTGTCGAGCCTACTTTGATTGAGGCCAGCAGCAACGAAGCCCGCGTTGCCCAAGAAGAAATCTTCGGCCCGGTTGCCACCGTGATTAAATTCAAAACCGAAGAAGAAGTCATCAAAATGGCCAACGACAGCGAATACGGCTTGGGCGGCGCGGTGTGGAGTACCGACATCAACCGCTGCCTGCGCGTTTCCAACGCATTGGAAACCGGCCGCGTTTGGGTAAACTGCTACAACCGCCTGCCTGCCGGCGCACCGTTTGGCGGCTACAAAACTTCAGGTATCGGCCGCGAAACCCACAAAATGATGCTCGCCGCCTACACCCAAGTGAAAAATATCTACATCAGCACCCGTGAAGAACGCGAAGGCTTCTATTGATTCGGCGTTTCACAGTAATCTGATTTAGAACATAAAAGGCCGTCTGAAACCTGTTTCAGACGGCCTTGTTTATTCTGTTTCGCAATAAATGCTTTATATCTTTCTCAAAAAAAGCCCCATCACTTTCTCTCCGGCCACAGCCAGCAAGGCTCCTGCCACAACCACCATGGCACCCACATAGCTGACGATATTCATATCCGAAGCGGCAAAATAATCAGGGGCGAGATAATGGCCGATGGTGGAAAATATCATGGTAAATACGGGTATCAGCGTGGTAACAATACTGACTTTTGAAGCGTCCCAATGGTTGAGCGCTTCGCCGAATGAACCGTAGCCGATCAGCGTGTTTAAGCAGCAATAAATAAAGCAGCCCCATAAAAACGGATTGCCGATATGGGCGATTTGCGACGGTTCGGCAAACGGCAGGAAAACAAAGCTGCTGCAAAAATAAATCATGAGCAGGATTTGTTGCGAATTGAAATGTTTGGACAGAAGTTTTTGCGCCACGCCGTAGCACACCCAAATCATGCTGCCCGAAGCCGCCATGATTACGCCGACCGCGTAGCTGCCCAAGCTGAAAAGTTCGCCGAATTTGTCGTTGAAAAACATGACCAAACCCGTCAGCAAAAGCATCAAACCGATTTTTTGCCAGCGCGTAAAGGCTTCTTTAAACACGCCTACGCCGACCAAAATCATGGTAAAGGGCGAGAGTTGCCACAACACCTGCGTGGTTGTCGGCGAAATATAGTGCAAACCCATGGCAACGAGCACGAAGTTGGCGGAAATACCGACAATGCCCAGCACCAATAAAAATAAGGTTTGCTTGGAAAATTCAGACGGCCGCGGCAGCTTGCCGGTCAGCCCCAACAACACAAACAACACCAGCGAAGCCACTAAAAAGCGTATCCACACCAGCGTGGGCGCATCGACGGCTTTTAAGGCCTGTTGCGCCGCTACCGGCAGCGAGCCCCAAGTCATGGTGGCAAGCAGCGCCAAAGAAAAGCCAAGCCAAGTTTTTTGTTTCTTCATCTTCAGACGGCCTTTATTTACGCGGCTTCCCAGTAGTCGATATAAAGCTGCAATTCGAGATTATTCCGCCATTCATTGGCAACGGGGCGGTACACCGTGCGGATGTATTCGGGAATGTCTTCGCTGCAACGCCAGAACATGGCTTCAAATTCGTAGCCGTCTTTTTGCAGCCAGACTTTTTTGTGTTTGCCCTCCGCGCCCAAAGGCTGCTGGCGGACAACGTGAAATTCGTCGGTAAAACTCGGCGGCGCGAAGCCCTGCCCCCAAACGTGTCGGGCAAGGTTCTGCGCCTGTTCCAGCGTAATATCGTGGGCAGGCAGGCTGCCGTCGGTGATGAAGGTTTGCGACAAATCGTCTTCGCACACCATCTCGCGCACGGCTTCTTCAAAGGCCGTCTGAAACGCGGGAATATTGTGTTCAAGTATGCTTAAACCCGCCGCCATTGCGTGTCCGCCGAATTTCAAAATCAAATCGGGATGGCGTTTGGACACCAAATCCAAGGCATCGCGCAGGTGCAAATTGGGAATGGAACGCCCCGAACCGCGCACTTCGCCGTTGTCGGCAGGCGCAAACACGATGGTTGGACGATAAAAACGGTCTTTGAGACGGCTGGCAACAATGCCGACCACGCCTTGATGGAAGTCGTCGCGATACGCCACCAAAGTCGTCTGCCCTGGAGGCAAGGTTTCAGGAAAATCATTCAGCGCGTCTTGCAGCATAGACTGCTCGATTTCGCGGCGTTCGATATTGAGGTTGTTTAACTGGGCCGCCAGTTCCTGCGCTTCGGCATCATCTCGCGCCAACAGACAGGCAATGCCGACCGACATATCGTCCAGCCGTCCGGCCGCATTGATGCGCGGTCCCAACGCAAAGCCCATATCGAAAGGCTGAGCCTTGCGCCAATCCCGTCGCGCCACTTCAAACAAGGCGCGGATACCGGGGCGCATCTTGCCCGAACGCATCCGTTTCAAACCTTGCGATACGAGGATACGGTTGTTGTGGTCGAGAGGGACGACGTCGGCGACGGTACCGAGTGCGACTAAATCCAAGAGGTCGCCCAGATTCGGTTCTTTCAGGCCGTCTGAAAAATAATTGCGGCGGCGCAGTTCGGCACGCAAAGCCATTAATACATAAAAAATCACGCCCACGCCCGCCAGACTTTTGCTGGGAAAGCCGCAGCCTTTTTGGTTCGGATTGACGATGATGCAGTCGGGTACGGTCTCGGCAGGCAGATGGTGGTCGGTCACAATCACATCCAAACCCAATTCCTGCGCCCGCGCCACGCCTGCAATGCTGGCGATACCGTTATCCACCGTCACCAATAAATCCACGCCTTGTTCTGCCGCGATTTCAGCCAGCTCGGGCGTTAAGCCGTAGCCGTGTTCAAAGCGGTTGGGCACAAGAAAATCCACTTTCGCCCCCATCGCCGCCAAACCGCTCATGCCGACAGCACACGCCGTTGCACCGTCGGCATCGTAGTCGGCGACAATCAGGATTTTTTCCTGACGCTCGACCGCATCTGCCAAACGGCCGGCGGCGGCTTCGCAGTTTGTCAGCGTTTGATACGGCAAAAGCGCAGCAAGCTTGTCGTCCAACTCGGCCGGACTTTGCACATCACGTGCAGCACACAGCCGCGCAATCAAAGGATCGGTACCGGCAGTAAGCAAGTTGTTAAAAACAGTCGGATTAATGGAACGTGTTTGGATTTTGACGGACATGGTGTGTGGGTTTAAAGAGAAAAAATTAATATTTTTAAGCGTTTATTTTAAGGGCCAGGCCGTCTGAAACCTGCAATCCGTTTTCAGACGGCCTTGGATATTATTTGCGTGAAGCATCGATAATTTCACTGACTACGACATAGGGGACTGCTATCACTGCGCCGACTGCGTCCAAAGCCAATGTGAATGGTGTTTGCAGGATATTCTCCGTCAACTTCTGAACGTCGGTGCTTTTTTTGGTTTCCGTATAATAAATTCTGACCGGGACGGCAGTATCAAAACGGCGGTCTTCGGCAACATTTTTCGGCGTTGCGTAATAATGACCTTCGGTAGAAATACACCGTGTGTAGACAGTTTCGTCATCGAGTTCGACCGGCTTGAACGCCAGCTGTTTCAACTTGGCAATCTCGGCGGCTTTTTGAGTATCGTAACGCAGGCAGAATTTTGAACGGAAAGTTTGCGCTTCAGGGGATTTCAATTCGACCGGCAAAGCCTCATACGCATATCTTGGGTTTTGCTGAACCATTTGAAACTGTTTGTCCAATTTAACATCCAAGACCGCCTTCAACTTGGCCGAATCTTTAGGATTAACGACAAACCAATATTTTTTGCCCATCATGACCAAGCTGCCTGTTTCCAATTGCGTATTGTCTTTGGCAACCACGCCAAATGCGTGAATCTTGTCTTTGGCAACGGTTTTTTCGGTTGTGGTTTTATGGAACGGGTTGTTCCCTCCCCAAAGAAAGGCAGTACAACCATTCAGGATTAGTGCACTGATTAACAAAGCGGGTACAAAGCGGCGAAATTTCATGGTCATCCTCCTTCGGTATTACGATATAGGCCGTCTGAAAACCGCAATCCGTTTTCAGACGGCCTTAAGGTTTATTCCTCCCAATCCTGCCCTTCTTCTGAAGCATCGGATTGACCGGCCTCCATCACTGCTTTAATTTCTTGGAACAGCGCGCGGAAGTTTTTCGGCGGTTTGTTTTGTTCCTGCTCTTTTTTGGTGTTGCGGATTAAAGTGCGCAATTTACCGGCGTCGGCTTGCGGAAAATCGGCCATAAATTGGGTAATCGCGCCATCGTCTGCCAACAGTCGGGTACGCGCCTGCTCGACACGTTGCAAAAAGGCATTGTGTGCCGCATTGTCGCCGCGCAGTTTGGCCAAATAGGCTTCGATGGGCGCGGGGTCGGTATCGCGCATCAGGCGGCCGATAAATTGGGCTTGGCGTTTGAGCGCGCTGTTGGACGTGATTTTTTTATAGGTGGCGATGGCTTCAAACAAATCTTCGTCCAAGCCGATTTTTTTCAGCGTATCGCTGGAGAGCTTGGTCAATTCCATACCCAAAGCCTGCAAATCGTTCATTTGCTTTTTCATTTGGGTTTTGCTGACCCATTCGTCTTCTTGTTCAAACATTGTGTTTCCCTGATTTTCTGAATCTGCCTATTTTATCAGTTTTCAGACGGCCTTTCCGTGCGATTTTTGCAGTGGCCGTCTGAAACGGTTAAAATGCCGCAAAACCCTGTCAGGAAACCTTTTTATGCTGTTTAACCACACACCGGACGAGCTGTTGCGCTTGTGCGGACACACGCTGGATTTGGCCAAACAATCCGGCGCCACCTCGGCCGAAGCCGATTTCAGCGAGTCGCTCGGCCAAAGCGTCAGCGTGCGCTTGGGCGAAATCGAACAAATCGAGTTCCAACAAGACAAATCTTTAGACATTACGGTCTATGTCGGCCAACGCAAAGGCCGCGCCAGCACTGCCGACTTCTCCGAACGCGCCCTGCAAGATACGGTCAAAGCCGCCATCGATATTGCGCGCTATACCGCCGAAGACGATTGCGCCGGTCTTGCCGACGCTGCCTTGATGGCAACCCATATCGGCAACCTCGACCGCTACCACGAATGGGATTTGAGTACCGAATCCGCCATTGATTTGGCCAAGCAATGCGAACAGGCCGCGCTGTCAACGGACAAACGCATTGAAAACTCCGAAGGCGCATCGGTTCATACCGGCCATTACCAATACGTTTACGGCAACACCCACGGCTTTGCCGCACACCAGCAAAGCACGCACCACAGCATTTCTTGCAGCGTTGTCGCCAGCGACGAACACGGCATGCAGCGCGACTATTGGTACGATTCTTCCTGCCGTCACGAAGACATGGATGCGCCTGAACTCATCGGCCAAACCGCAGCCGAACGGACTTTACGCCGTCTGAACAGCCGCAGCGTTCCGACTGGCAGCTATCCCGTACTGTTTGACACCACTGTCGCCGTCGGCTTAATCGGCCACCTTATCGGCGCACTCAGCGGCGGCGCGCTCTACCGCCAAAGCAGCTTCCTGATTGACAGTATCGGCAAACAGGTGCTGCCCGAGTTTCTCAGCCTGCGCGAAGAACCGCATATCCTGCGCTCGTTCCGCAGCACTTATTTCGATGCCGAAGGCGTGGCCACGCAGCCGCGTTTTGTGGTGAAAGACGGCGTCGTCGAGGGCTATTTCCTCAGCAGTTACAGCGCGAAAAAACTCGGCATGCAGACAACGGGCAACGCCGGCGGCGCACACAATCTGTATCTGAACCACACCCACGCCACGCAGGCCGACCTATTGAAAGAAATGGGGACAGGTTTGCTGGTTACCGAATTGATGGGGCAAGGCGTCAACGGCATTACCGGAGACTACTCGCGCGGCGCGGCCGGTTTTTGGGTGGAAAACGGCGTCATTGCCTATCCGGTTCAGGAAATCACCATTGCCGGACGTTTGCAGGATATGTACCGTGACATCATCGGCGTGGCAGACGACGCATTACGCCGTTCGTCCAACCAAATCGGCTCCATCTTGGTTTCTAAAATGACGGTTGCCGGCAACTGATTGAACTAAATATACAAAAGGCCGTCTGAAAGATATCTTTTCTTTTCAGACGGCCTCGCCGTTATCTACTTCCATAAAAAACACATCATGCATATTGTCGTTATCCCCTCTTGGTATCCTTCTTCCGAAACCGACGTGGACGGAATCTTTTTCCGCCTTCAAGCCCAAGCCCTGCAACGCGAAGGCATGAAAATCGGCATGGTCGTACCCATGTTCCGCTACTTGAGAAGCCAGCCGAAAACCATCTTCTCGCGCTTCTACGGCCTGCGCCGCCATCAGCAAGGCGGACTCAACACTTACGCCTATGACAGCATGTATTTCTTCCCGCGCTGTCCGGTTGTCGATATCGACCGCATCCGCTGGGTCAACGCAGGCATGAAAGCTTTTGAAGCCTATATCGCCGACAACGGCAAACCCGACGTAATTCATGCCCATTGCGTCAACTATGCCGCCATTTTGGCCTGTGCCATCTTCAAAAAATACGGCATTCCCTATGTGATTACCGAACACAGCAGCGCCATTTCACGCGGCCTTGTCCGCAAAAACCAATGGCCATCCATGCACGAAGCCGTGCGCCACAGCGCCGCCCGGTTCGCCGTCAGCCGTGATTTCTGCCGCATTCTCGAAAAAACCTACGCCGGTACAGACTGGCAATACCTGCCCAATATGCTGGGCGGTAATTTTGAACAGGATTTCGAGTTCCCCGAAAAAAACAATCAAGACTTTACCTTCTGCAGCGTCTCCCACCTGCGCCACCTCAAAGGCCACGACCTGCTCCTGCCTGCCTTTGCCGAAGCACTCAAAACCTATCCGCAGCTCAAACTCAAAATCGGCGGCGGCGGCGTAGAAGAAGGCCGTCTGAAACAGCTGGCAAGCAACTTGGGCATCAACCACGCCGTTACCTTTACCGGCGCATTGACCACCGACCAAACCCTAGACCTCATGCGCCACAGCAACGCATTCGTCCTCGCCAGCCGTACCGAGACCTTCGGCGTCGTCTATATCGAAGCACTGTCTCAAGGTTTACCCGTTATCGCCACACTCTGCGGCGGCCCCGAATCCATCGTCACTTCCGACAACGGCCTGCTGGTGCCAATCGAAAACATACCGGAGCTGACCAAAGCATTGCTCACCCTCTACAAAAACTATGCCAACTACGATCCCGTCCGTTTGCGCCAAGATTGCCTGCAACAATTCGGCAGCCGTGCCATTGCGCAACACCTGATCGACACCTTCCAAAAAGTGCTTAATAAGTAGGCATAAACCATACAGGCCGTCTGAAATCCTTCAGACGGCCCGTCTTCTTCCAACAAGACAAATCTAGTGTAAAATTAAGACAATAACTAAACTTTTTGATTTAAAATCAGTCAAAGCGAAAATTGTTACCTACAATAATATCCCCACATACATTATGCGCTATTACGGAACGATTACTCGCTGGAACAACAAGCGCGGCTTCGGAGCCGCTACTATAGAAGACACAGGCCAAGAAATCTTTCTTGCCCTTGCCGCCTTCACCACCCTTACCCGCCTTCCGGCCGAAGGGCAACACATCTCCTTCAACATCACAGAAGGCCGACGCGGCCGCAAAGAAGCCGAAAACGTCTGCTTCGCCCTCGATTGCGCCGACTGCTTCGATGTCCTCGTCCCTCCCCCCGAAAAACCCCTCGCCGGCAAACAGGCCATCATCGGCCTGATTGCCGTTATCTTCGTCTGCAGTATTTTCGCCACCTTGTGGTACGGCCTCCACTTTTCCGACAACACTCCAGAAGAGCCGGCCGTCAAAAAACAAGAAACCATGGTTCACGAAGTAGCCGCCAAAATCGAAGCGGAACGCAAAGCATGGCGCGATGCCGTCAACGGCAGCAACCAACGCTCGGGGCAACCTCAACGCGCCAAAGATAATACGTCAAAACAATAACGCTTTATCCAATACAAAAAGGCCGTCTGAAAAAATGGGAAGATGAAATTATGGATTTCTTCCTCATTCTTTCAGACGGCCTTTGTTCTTACCTCAATTCGGCTCAGCCATTTCCAATGCTTGTTTAATGTCCACAGCCACAACGCGCGATACGCCTTTTTCCTGCATGGTTACGCCGACGAGCTGCTCTGCCATTTCCATGGTCAGGCGGTTGTGGGAGATGTAGAGGAACTGGGTTTGCGCCGACATTTCTTTGACCAGGTTGCAGAAACGCGAGGTGTTGGCGTCGTCCAGCGGGGCGTCGACTTCGTCCAGAAGGCAGAACGGGGCGGGGTTGAGGCTGAACAGGGCGAACACGAGGCTCATGGCGGTGAGGGCTTTTTCGCCGCCGGAGAGGAGGTGGATGGTGCTGTTTTTCTTGCCGGGCGGGCGCGCCATGATGGATACGCCGGCGGTCAGAAGGTCGTCGCCTATCATTTTGAGGGTGGCCTCGCCGCCGCCGAACAGAGTCGGGAAGAAGGTTTGGACTTTGCTGTTGACGGCGTCAAAGGTTTCTTTGAAACGCGCTTTGGTTTTGTCGTCGATTTGGGCGATGGCTTCTTCCAAAAGGGTGATGGCTGCCTGCACGTCTTCGCTCTGGCTGCGGTAGTAGCCGTCGCGTTCGCGCGCTTCTTCGAGTTCTTGCAGGGCGGCAAGGTTGACGGCGCCGAGGGCTTCGATTTGCTGGGTGAGGCTGCCGATACTGCTGTTTAATACTTTCGGCGATTCTTTCGCCAACGCTTCGAGCGCGTCCAAATCGGCGGCGCGTTCGGTCAGGTTTTGATGGTAGCGTTTGGCGTTAATCAGGGCTTCCTGCTGCTGCAACAGGGCGGTTTGGGTAGCGGCCTGAAGCTGTGGCAACTGGGTTTGCAGGGTTTGCACTTTAGCGTATTGCTCCCTACCCTGCTCCTGAATCTGTGCGAGTTTCTCCTGTACGACAATATATTCTTCGTCCAAAGTCTGTACGGCTTCGCTCAACTCTTCAAGCTTGATGTGCTGCTCGTCGTTTTGGAACTCGGTTTCATAGGCGAGAGCAAGCTCTTGCTGGCGTTCCTGCCAGTCCAGGGTTTGCTGTTCGAGCCGGGCGATTTGCTGCTGGTAGTTTTGTTTTTGCTGGTTGAGTTTGTGGACGGCGACTTCGGCCAGCCCGTATTGGCGGTTGGCTTCCAACAGGGCAAGCTGCGCCTGTTTCAGACGGCCTTGCTGCTCTTGGCGGCTGTGCGCGGTGGTTTGCTGCTGGTGTTCGAGTTCGGCGGCGGCTTCCTGCAAAGTAACGATGTCGTCTGAAAGACCGTCGGACGCGTGTTGCAACACGGTCTGTTCTTCCGCCAACTGCGCCAGTTCGCGCCCGATGTGTTCGCGGCGGATTTGCCCTTGGTTGGTGCGTGCCAGAAGTTCGGCGGCGCGTTGCTGCGCCTGGCTGTATTGGCGCGTGTGCTGCTGTTGCTGCTGCATCAGGTTTTTGTGTTGCACTTCGGACGAGCGTACGGCAACCTCCGCCTGTTTGAACGCGGCTTCGGCGGCGGAGAGTTCGGGGGCAAGTTTTTCCAGTTCGGACGCGATGCCGTCGAGGCGCGCTTTTTGGGCAATCAGGCTTTCCTGCGCGGGCTTGGCATAGAGCAGGACGCTGACTTTATCGACCTGATGGCCTTCGGGTGTGAGCCAGATTTGGTGTGCGCCCAAATCGCTTTGATGCACGAGGGCGTAGCTCAAATCGGGCGCGCACAATACGCCGTCGAGCCAGTGGTGCAATGCCGTCTGAAACGGCGGCTGCGCTTGGATTTGGTTCAGCAATGCCTGTACGGGCAGGGATTTTTTGATGCCGCCGGAGAGGTCGTCTGAAAGCCATGCCGCCTGCCCTTGCGGCAAAGGTGCGGGCGGAACGAAGCCGTGCGGCACGGTGCGGGCGTGCAGGCGTTCGGCAAGGATGACGGACAGGGCGTGCTGCCACTCGGCGGGCGCGGTGATGTGTTGCCACAGTTGCGGCGCGGCGGCGTGGTCGGTTGCCTGCCAGAAGTCGGCGGCTTCCTGCTGTTGCGACAGGATTTGCGCCAACGCCTGCTGCTGCGCCTGCAAGGTGATGTGTTGCTGCTTCAGGCTTTGGAAGCGGTTTGAGGCCGTCTGAAACGCCTCGCGGGCTGCGTGCAAGGCTTCTTCGGCGGCAATGATTTGTTCTTCGTAATGCTCTTGCTGGCTTTGCAACAAGGTAGCGGCTTCCTGCGCGGCAGTGGTTTCGGCCTCGTTAGGCAGGTTCAGAGCTTGGTTTTCCTGTTTCAGACGGCCTTTACGCTCTTCATGCTTGGCAATCGTTTGTTCGGCATGGGCAAGCTGCTGCTGCTTCAACGCCAACTCGCGGCGGATGCGGTTTGCCTCGTCCTGCTGGGTTTGGAAGGCGGCGTTGAGCGTGGCTTGGGCTTCCTCCAATTCGGGCAGACGCTCTTCGTGTTCGGCAACCTGCATCGCCCACTCTGCCAATTCAGTTTGCTTTTCTTCGACCTGCAACTCGTTTTCTTCCAGCTTGACGCGGATTTGCTGCTGCTCTTGATGAATGCGTTGCATCTGCGCCTGCGCCGCCTGTTTGTCGCGTTCGATGCGTTGGTGCAGGTTTTGCTGATGGCGGATTTGTTCTTCCAAACGAGCAATCTGCTCGCGCAACACGCTGCGTTTGTTGCTCAATTCATGTACCGCCTGCTGCTGCGCCTGTTCGGCAGTCTGCAAGGCGTGTACTTCGTCATTTAGCGCCTGAATCTGCGCGGCTGTTTCGTCCTGCTGTGCCTGCAAAGACTGATGCTGCGCGGTCGCCTTGTCGGCGGCGGCAAGCGATTGCTGCCATTGGGCGTAATCGAGCAAATCCTGTTGCTGGTTCAACTGCGCGGTCAGGGATTTGTAGCGTTCGGCGGTTTCGGCTTGTTTTTCCAGCTTTTCCACCTGACGCGCCAACTCGTTCTGCAAATCGCCCAAACGCTGCAAATGCTCGCGCGTGTCTTTCAGACGGCCTTCCGTCTCCTTGCGGCGTTCCTTATATTTGGACACGCCCGCCGCCTCCTCGATATAGGCGCGCAACTCCTCCGGCCGCGCTTCAATGATGCGCGAAATCATCCCCTGCTCGATGACAGCATAACCGCGCGCTCCCACGCCCGTACCCAGAAACAAATCGGTAATGTCTCGGCGGCGCACGGTCTGATTGTTGATGAAATAAGTTGATTCGCCCTGCCGCGTCAGCTGCCGCTTGATGCTCACCTCGGCATACTGCCCCCACGCACCCTGCAAACTGTGGTCGCTATTGTCAAACACCAGCTCCACCGAAGCCCTCGGCGCAGGACGGCGCGTCGCCGCACCGTTAAAAATCACGTCCTGCATACTCTCGCCGCGAAGCTGCTTCGCCGAAGCCTCGCCCAAAACCCAACGCACCGCGTCAATCACATTCGACTTGCCGCAGCCGTTCGGCCCGATAACCGCAACAAGCTGCCCCGGCACATGAATCGTGGTCGGGTCGGTAAAAGATTTGAAGCCGGAAAGTTTGATGTGGGTCAGGCGCATGGCAATGTTTCGAATCGGAAAAGAAGGCGTATTTTAACGGAAATACGCTTATCCGTTGAGAGAAAAGTATCCATAAAGTCCGACTGCTTTTTTATCCTCAAAAGGCCGTCTGAAAAGTTTGTTAAAAAGAAACAGACTAGTATTGAACTCACTAAACTATTTAAAAGAAATTCATATAAAACAATTAACTAAAAAAACACCTACCCAACCACCTGCCCTTTGATTAATTTTTGTACAGAAATGCAAACAATCTGTTTATTTTTTTATGATTTATGGTTATTATCGGGCTTTAAAGGTTTAAAAATCAGATAAACGATATCTCCGACCTTTTCATCAAGCGAATAACTATACAGGGAATCTCATGTCAAACATCCAAACCAAACTTAAAACCATCGTTTTTACAGCCATCAGCGCGGCCATCTTGTCCGCATGCGGTGGTGGCGGAGGCGGCGGTTCATCTGCTTTAAGCACCGGCGCGACTCCTACCAATAATACCGGCAACTCTGCCGGCAATAATGGCAATCCTGCCAACAATAACAACAATGCCAACACTCCGAAAGCACCGTCTACTACGCTTACCAACAGTGCCGACAACCTCGCCAAACTGACCGATGAAGATCCAATCGATCCGGCCAACGTTAGCCAGCCTTTGCACACACATTTCATCTCCTCCAAAGGTGCACAGCAATCCAACCCTAACGTACAAATCCGCAAAGATGCCGCAGGCAAAATGTTCCAAACAGACAATCAAGACCGTAACCAAAATGGTCTGATCAGTTCTATTGACTTTAACAGCAATGATGAAGTCAAAATGGACGGCGTTGTGTTATTTAACAAGACCACTGATGGCAACGCAACCCAACCTACATGGACAAGCTACGCTTCTGTTATTGCCAAAGTATATTCAAAAGGCAATACTCAAACTGATGTCAGCGAACAAACGGGCAAAGAGAAAAATACCAAATTTGCATACGGAAAATCAACTTTGGATGAACGTATTGTTGAACTTTATAAAAAGTTAGAAGCTGAAAAAGAAAATCTAAAAAAAGAACAAAACTCAGAGTCTGGCCAAATTGATCATGACAAAATAAAGGAAATTGAATCTAAAATTAGAGACTTAGACACTTTATACAAAAAAAATCTGCAACATCGCACTAATCTGGCAACCTTTAATAAAATTGACAGCGATAATTTAGCCTACTTCCGCACCGATAAAAACGGCTTAGTTTTTGACAAACAATTCGACGGTGTCTATGTCATCAATTTTGATGACGGCACCAAAATTGTGTTGCATGATCCTTCTGCGGCCGGCTGGACATATCAAACCTTCGCGCATTACACCGACCCTAAAGGACATGTATACCAAGGCTACCAAAGCCTGGGCGATGAAACTGTCTTCACTACCCTGCCTGCTAAAGGTACAGCCACCTACAAAGGTATTTCCACTGCCTATGTGGTTACCGACAAGAACAATCGTCAGTTGACTTCCAATGTCATGGCTATCGTTGATTTCGGCCTCAAAGGTGTCCGTTTTGAAACGTCAAACTCACACTTCCATACTTTGGAAAATGGTAAGCGTGTATCCCAAGCAGATAAAAACTACGATTTCAAAGGTACGGCAAGCTGGAAAGACGGCAACCTCTTCTCCGGCAAAGTCAGCACGGCCGATGACAAGTTAAGTGGCAACCTGAACGGCAAATTCTACGGTCCCAATGCTGCAGAAATTGGCGGCACTTACGGCTTGAAAAACAAAGATGCAACCGAACATTTAATCGGTGGCTATGGCGCGAAACGTCAATAAACCTGCCTAAACAAAAGGCCGTCTGAACTTTCAGACGGCCTTTTGTTTTTTTAGCTTGGATTACACCGACACGGCGGCTTTGATGTGCGGATGCGGTTCATAGCCTTCCAGCTCGAAGTCTTCAAATTTGAAGGCAAACAAGTCTTTGACTTCAGGATTGATTTTCATGGTCGGCAGGCTTCGGAAATCGCGGCTTAATTGCAGTCGGGCCTGCTCGATATGGTTGCTGTACAAATGGGCATCGCCAAACGTATGGATAAACTCACCGGCTTCCAGTCCGCACACTTGTGCCATCATCATGGTCAACAATGCGTAGCTGGCGATGTTGAACGGTACGCCAAGGAAGATATCGGCGCTGCGTTGGTAAAGCTGGCAAGACAGTTTGCCGTTGGCAACGTAAAACTGAAACAGCGCGTGGCAAGGCGGTAAGGCCATTTCGTCGACCAAAGCCGGATTCCATGCAGACACAATCAGGCGGCGCGAGTCGGGATTTTTCTTGATTTGTTCCACCACATTGGCAATTTGGTCGATATGGCGGCCGTCGGGTGCGGGCCAGCTGCGCCATTGGTAGCCGTAAACCGGGCCTAAATCGCCGTTTTCGTCCGCCCATTCGTCCCAAATGGAAACGTTGTTGTCTTTCAGGTATTTGATGTTGGTATCGCCTTTGAGAAACCACAGCAGCTCATGAATAATCGAGCGCAGATGCAATTTTTTGGTGGTCAACAGCGGAAAGCCTTCACTCAAATCAAAACGCATTTGGTAACCGAACACGGAACGCGTGCCGGTGCCGGTACGGTCGGATTTGTCGATACCATTGTCGAGGACATGGCGCATAAGGTCGTGATAGGCTTTCATGGGTTTCCTTAATGTATGTGTTGTGGGAATTTGATGCGTATTGTACCGAATTTTCAGACAGCCTGCCTCTCTGTCTGCAATGGACCAACCCTTCCTCTAGGCTTAGCGTATATCCGTTAATAATGTTGACAATTTAGCATTTATTTACAAGAAATTTTGAGCCAAATAAAATTTTTACAAAAAAATTTTGAAATTTTCTAGTTTAATTACTTAGAACTTTATAGCTTATTATTTTTAACATATGAAATATAATCCATAATTTTCAATAATTCTAAAAATATAATTCCAATTTTACAAATTGGTAAAAAAATAATGTCAACAATCCGGTTAAAATTTTTCTTGGCAAGTAAATTTTTTACAGTTATATTTCAAAACATAAATATTGAAACATCTCACTCGATAGGAGTTGAAAAATGACTGACCTGAACACCCTGTTTACCAATCTTAAACAACGCAACCCCAACCAAGAACCCTTCCACCAAGCCGTTGAAGAAGTATTCATGAGTTTGGATCCGTTTTTGGCGAAAAACCCGAAATACACCCAACAAAGCCTGCTTGAGCGTATTGTTGAACCGGAGCGCGTGATTATGTTCCGCGTCACTTGGATGGACGACAAAGGCCAAGTTCAAGTCAACCGCGGCTACCGCATTCAAATGAGCTCCGCCATCGGTCCTTATAAAGGTGGTTTGCGCTTCCACCCTACCGTCGATTTGGGCGTATTGAAATTCCTCGCCTTTGAACAAGTGTTCAAAAATGCGCTGACCACCCTGCCTATGGGCGGCGGCAAAGGCGGTTCCGACTTCGACCCTAAAGGCAAATCCGATGCCGAAGTAATGCGCTTCTGCCAAGCCTTTATGACCGAACTCTACCGCCACATCGGTGCCGATACTGACGTTCCTGCCGGCGACATCGGCGTAGGCGGCCGCGAAATCGGCTATCTGTTCGGCCAATACAAAAAAATCCGCAACGAATTTGCTTCCGTCCTAACCGGCAAAGGCCTCGAGTGGGGCGGCAGCCTGATTCGCCCTGAAGCCACCGGCTACGGCTGCGTGTATTTTGCCCAAGCCATGTTGGAAACCCGCAACGACAGTATCGAAGGCAAACGCGTGTTGATTTCCGGCTCCGGCAACGTGGCGCAATACGCTGCCGAAAAAGCCATCCAACTGGGTGCAAAAGTATTGACCGTTTCCGACTCTAACGGCTTTGTCCTCTTCCCTGATAGCGGTATGACCGAAGCACAACTGGCTGCTTTGATCGAGCTGAAAGAAGTACGCCGCGAACGCGTGGCCACTTACGCCAAAGAACAAGGCCTGCAATACTTTGAAAACCAAAAACCGTGGAACATCGCAGCCGAAGTCGCTCTACCTTGCGCCACCCAAAACGAATTGGATGCAGACGCTGCCAAAATCCTGCTGGCAAACGGTTGCTACGTCGTTGCCGAAGGTGCGAACATGCCGTCAACTTTGGGCGCGGTCGAACAATTTATCAAAGCCGGCATCCTCTACGCTCCGGGCAAAGCCTCCAACGCCGGCGGCGTGGCAACTTCAGGTTTGGAAATGAGCCAAAACGCCATCCGCCTGTCTTGGACTCGTGAAGAAGTCGACCAACGCCTGTTCGACATCATGCACAACATCCACGAATCCTGCCTGAAATACGGCAAAGTCGGCGACAAAGTGAACTACGTCAATGGTGCGAACATTGCCGGTTTCGTCAAAGTAGCCGATGCTATGTTGGCACAAGGTTTCTAAACCTCTATCCAGCCAAACCAAAGGCCGTCTGTTTTCAGACGGCCTTTTTCTTTTCATGCAAATTTTATACGCCCAAATAACCTTCCCTGCTGGAAAGCCACCTTGCCAGATGCGCTTCGACGATTTCAGGGTTTTGTTCGATTAACATGGGCGCGATTTCGCGCGCTTGTTCCAAGAGGTGCAGGTCTTCTTCGAGGTTAGCGAAGCGCAGCATAGGGACGCCGCTTTGGCGCGCGCCGAGAAATTCGCCGGGACCGCGGATATTGAGGTCTTGGCGGGCGATTTCGAAGCCGTCGGTGTGTTCGTAGATGACTTTCAACCGCGCTTTGGCGAGTTCGCTTAAAGGTTCGGCAAACAGGAGGACGCACACGCTTTCTGCCGCGCCGCGCCCTACCCTCCCGCGTAATTGGTGTAGCTGCGCCAAGCCCATGCGCTCGGCGTGTTCGATCACCATCAGGGCGGCGTTGGGCACATCTACGCCGACTTCGATGACGGTGGTGGCGACCAAGACGTTCAGACGGCCTGCGGCAAAATCCGCCATGACTTCGGCTTTTTCAGCGGCCTTCATGCGCCCGTGTACCAAGCCGATGTTGAGTTCGGGCAAGGCTGCCTGAAGCTGGGCTAGGGTTTCGGTGGCGGTTTGCAGTTGCAGGGTTTCGCTTTCTTCAATCAGCGGGCAGACCCAGTATGCCTGCTGCCCTTTGCGGCAGATGTTGAGGACGAAGCCTTCGACTTCGGCGCGGCGGACGTTGTTGACGAGGCGGGTTTTAATCGGGGTGCGCCCGGGTGGCAATTCGTCGATGACGGATACGTCCAAGTCGGCAAAGAAACTCATGGCGAGCGTGCGCGGGATAGGTGTGGCGGACATCATCAGCTGGTGGACGTCGCGCCCTTTGTTTTTGAGGGCGAGGCGTTGGGCGACGCCGAAGCGATGTTGTTCGTCCACAATCACCAAGCCCAGATTTTGAAACTCGACGTCGTCTGAAAACAGGGCGTGCGTGCCGACGGCGATTTTGACGGTGCCGTCGGCGAGTTTGGCTTTGGCTTCGTCTTTGGCTTTTTTGCGCTGGCTGCCGGAAAGCCAGACGACTTCAAGGTCCAACGGCTCAAGCCATTGTTTGAACTTGATGAAATGCTGTTCGGCAAGGATTTCAGTCGGCGCCATTACAGCCACCTGCGCACCGGATTCAATAGCCGTCAAAGCAGACAAAGCAGCAACAATGGTTTTGCCGCTGCCGACATCGCCTTGCAGCAGGCGGTGCATAGGATGGGTTTGCGCCATGTCGCGGCGGATTTCGGACACGACTCTTTCTTGTGCATCGGTCAGGGCAAACGGCAAAGCGTGGCGCAGGGCTTGGGTCAATGTGCCATCTCCGCCCAATGCCGCTGCCGTGCCGCTGACACGCTTCTGCCGCGCCAAGCGCATGGAAAGCTGTTGCGCCAAAAGTTCGTCGAATTTGAGCCGCTGCCATGCAGGCAGCGCGCCGTCTGAAAGTTGATGGATGGTGAAACTCGGCGGCGGCGAGTGCAAAAGGCGCAGGCTTTCGGCAAGGTGTGGCAGTTTCAGACGGCCTAATAAAGCATCAGGCAAGGTGTCGTGCAACGGCGTAATGTCCAAGGCTGTCTGAATAATACGGCGCAAAGTGGGCTGGTTCAAACCGTTTACGGTCGGATAAATCGGCGTGAGGCTTTCCGCCAAACCGCTGCTCTCGGCATCGCGGATTTTGGGATGAATCATCTCGTCGCCGTGAAACCCGTGCTTGATTTCGCCCACGGCGCGGATGCGCTTGCCGACCGCCATCTGTTTCTGGTTGCTGGCGTAAAAGTGGATGAAGCGCAAAAAAAGGACACTGCCGGAACCGTCGGCGATTTGGACAATCAACTGCTTGCGCGGTTTAAACGTGACTTCCTGATGGATGACCTCGCCCTCGACCTGACACGGCACGCCGATAGGCGCGTCCTTAATCGGCATGATGTGCGTCTCGTCCTCGTAACGCAGCGGCAAATGCAAAACCAAATCCCATGCGGTATGGAGGTTGAGTTTCTCTAGCTTCTTAGCGGAAACATCGGTAATTTTGAGCTGTTTTTGGGTTTCGGGCGTCATCTTAAAAGGCAGCTGATTGAAAGTTTGCTGTATTTTATCCGAAAACAAAAAGGCCGTCTGAACGCAATGTTTCAGACGGCCTTCAAAGCTGAATACTTGAAACGAATTAATATTTGAAAATACGCCGGCTATCGAATCAACTTCAGCCATTGTTAGGAAACAGCTTTCAAAAAAGAAGGATATTCAACCCATACTTTTATCAGGAATTTAGCCAATAATGTTTACATACCCAATCATTATCCATTCTCTCTAGAAATGCCAATCCAATTTCAGTTTGACTGTCCGCGGTTCGCCATAGAAATTGTTTTGACCTCGCGTACGGTTGTAGTTGTTTTCAAAATACGTCCTGTCAGCCAGGTTAGTTCCGATCAGGCTGATTCTGCCGTGTTTGTGAAAGTCATATTGAACAAAGCCATCTATAAGTCCGTAGCCTCCTTGGCGAATATTGTAAAGGCTACTTGTGCGACTTTGCGCGGATATTCCGCCGCCCAAGGTTAATTTAGTTTGAGGCAAGCGGTAGCTTGTACCGAGGCGGAACATATGTACCGGCGTGAAGTTACTGAAGTTATACGGGTCGGCACTCGTGTTTTTCTCCAACCGCTCCGCGTTGACTTCCGCAGCATTTTTATACTTGCTTTTGTTATATGTGTAGCCAACAAAAATACGCCAGTTTTCCGACAATTCGCCAGCCAATTCAAGTTCTGCACCGCTGCTCTTAACCTTACCCACAGGTTTGGCGATGGTTTGGAATGAGCCTCCGTTACGACTAGTATCGGGAACAAATCCGAAATCGACAACGGTTCGGTTTTTCTGCTGTAAAACAAATAAGGCAAGCGAAGCATTCAGACGGCCTTGCAAGAACGACCCTTTCCAACCTATTTCATAGTTGGTCCCGATGAGTGGTGGAAGAACGGATTTGCTGGTTACATCAACGTTATCCTGTTGTTTAAAAATCTTAGTATAGCTGGCATACAAGCTTTGTTGCGGTGTCAGGTCGTAGGTAATGCCTGCATATGGCGTGAACCTATGACTTTGCATTTTTGAGGTGTAGTGTTCTTTGTCGATTTTGTTACTACTCTCAGTTTGAAATGCCGTAGCAGGCTGGCCGTAGCGTACAGGCATTTCTTTGGTTTGTGTGGTTTCATAGCGCGTATAGTGCATACCGCCCAAGAGATGCAGACGGTTGGTTGCATTAAAACGGGTGCTGACAGTCAAAGAATGTGTTTTATTCGTGTTAAGGTATTTCGAATAATTGTATAACGCCGGAACATGATCATCTGCAACCTGAACAGTTTTCCACAGCGGTATTTTCAGATATTGGTTTGCCCATTTCAAATTTCCCTCTTCATCCCGCTCCTGTATTTTGTTTCCATTTGCATCCAATTCGTAAACAGGATCTTGCACCATTACGCGCTCACCATTGTCGTTGACTGTCCAGACAGGCTTGCCCTCCGCATCCAAACGGGGAGTATATTTGGTAACATGCGCGCCACTGCATTCCGGCACATAGATTTTGTTATTACCTTTTTCATTATAAATATGCCAATCTGGCTCGACAATACCTTTTTCTAAAGGATTACGCTCCGGACCATCGGGATGAATGCCGCAACTGCCTGCACCTGCATAACCTTGAGGACGGACAAAATAACGGTTTTGATATATTTCCGTATAGGCAGAACGGATTTTTTCATTGTTATACGCATAGCCGACAAAGAAATCATGTTCACGTCCAAGCAGGCGGTAGTTACCTGTTAAATCCAGCTTAAAACCCCATTGTACATCGTGTTTGGTATAGTGCAACGGCATGAAATTGTAACGGCGGTTGTATGTGTGGCGAAGATTGTATGCTGAGTCGTATAGACGGTTGGGAAACAGGCCTTCTGCATTGTTAACAATGCCTTGCTTTGCAAGCTCCTTATCAATAAACTCTTTTTTATCTACTTCTACACCCGGATCCTGCCAGTCGTTGCACAGAAAATCCAAACCAATGTCCTGCATACATTGATCAAAACCTGCCCGACGTGCTGCCGCCCTTTGGGAGCGATATTGTTCAAAAGCAGATGCATCGAAACGATGGGCAATGTAATCTGCTTTTTTCTCTTCATATGTTTTAGTGACACCATCACGATATTCTTTTAATTTTGCCAACGCCTTGTCTTTAGGCTCAAAAGGGATAACCTCCCCCTTCTCGGTTAAGAAACCCGTTGCCTCAGATGCTGAAATACCTGCCGCGTGTTCGTTTTTCAGAAAAAATTGTCCGACTTTGGCATCTGAATCATTATGCGTATAAGAAATTTCTGCATTGAGTTGCCATCCATTGTCAAAGACATGTTTGAAACCGGAAAAAATATTGTATTTATCAGCATTCAGGCGTGACCATGAAGTTTCACCCAAATAAGTATTGCGTGGCAATTTCAAAGGATTGTTACAGGCAGGACTGGAGCTGAAGGCCGCAGTTTTTTGATCCTCGCAAGGTAAAATCACGCCGGCAAAATCGGGAATATCTTTATTCTTCTGATAAGTACCACCCAAAGTCAGCATACTGTTATCACTCAAATCCGTATCGATCACGCCATAAACCATGTCTTTCTTGTTCCATACACCCTCTTTAAAAGAACGGTGGTCCTCATGAACACCAACCAGCCTACCGCGTACCGTATGTTCATTATTCAAGCTTCCAGATACATCCAAAGCCAAACGCTTGCTGCCCCTATGGTCAGTACTGATTTCACCGGTATGCTTAAACAGAGCTGTTGGCCGCTTACGGATTAAATTAATGGTTCCACCCGGTTCGGAATTGGATTGAGTAAGACCGGTTGCACCTCTGACAACCTCAATGTGATCATAAACAGCAAGGTCTGTGCTCGGAGAGACATCGATTTTTGCCGTATAGCCCGAACGTCCAGACACATTAGTGGTAATACCGTCTTCACCAATCTGATCAACATAGAAACCACGAGACAAAAAACGAGTTTGTAGGCCCGAATCGCGAACCACGTTGATTCCCGTAGTGTTTTTCATTGCCTCTTCTAAAGAATATATTGCTTTATCATCTAGCTGCCGACGCGTCATTACGCTCACCGACTGCGGCGTATCCTTGCCTGAAATACGCAAGCCAGTCGCTGTTGCCATCGTTCCAATTGTATAAGACTGACTGCGCTCGGTATTCCTTTGTGCCTGCCGTTTGCCACTGACCTTGACCGTATCCATGTCTACATGTTCCACTTCTTGATGTCCCGTATCTGCAAAAACAGTTTGGCAAGGCAGTACTAATAACAAACAGATTGTTTTCATTTGAAAATCAGGTTTCACAACTATTTCCTTAATTAATAAAATCTACTTACCTATTTGATAAAAATTATAATTTATTAATTTTAAATGATATTTAATCTATAAAATTAAAATATAATAGTAATGATAGGCGGAATCATTATATACCTGATGCATTAATATATGAACTTTTTGTTATAGATTTTTTCTTATGTCCTGATTTTTAGATAAAAAAAGGCCGTCTGAACGCAATGTTTCAGACGGCCTTAATTTAGGTATAACGCGATTAAGCGTTAGCTTCCTGTTGTTGTTGGTAGATTGCTTCGAAGTTGATCGGAGCAAGCAGTACAGGTGGGAAGCCGGCGCGGGTTACGCTGTTGGAAATAGCTTCGCGTGCGTAAGGGAACAGGATGTTTGGACAAGCAACGCCCAGCAGCAGTTGTACGTCTTCTTCAGGAATGTTTTCCAGACGGAAGATGCCGCTTTGGGTAACTTCGTTCAAGAACATGGTGCGCTCTTCGTTCAGTTTGGCAGTCACGGTCACGGTAACGTCAACGCTGTAGAAGCCGTCTTCCAGTTTGGTGTTGCCGGTAGAAACGCGCATATCCACTTCAGGCTCGCCTTGTTCCAAGAAGATTTGTGGTGCGTGAGGCACTTCCAAAGACAAGTCTTTTACATACAGACGCTCAACGCTGAATACGGGTTGCAATTCTTCGCTCATTTTATTTTCCTAAGTTAAGGGTTAAGGATTCAGTAATTCGTCCAACTTGCCTTCCTGCTGCAAGCGGTACAAATCGGTAAAGCCACCGACATGGGTGTCGCCGATAAAAATCTGCGGCACGCTGCGCTGGCCGGAAAGCTGCTGCATTTCGGCAAAAACTTCCGGATTACCGTCGATGCGGATTTCGTTGATTTCTTTCACACCCACCGCTTGCAACAGCCTTTTCGCCATGGTGCAGTACGGGCAATATGGACCGGTATAAACAGTAACAGTTTGCATGATTTCTTCCAAAATACCAATGTTCATGACTATATGGGCATAAGCGTTATTTTACAAGTGTTCCCGCCGTACGGTTGTAAAAAACATTCAGACGGCCTCTTGGTATAAACATCTGCGCAGATGCGGAAAACCCATAATTAAAGTATGATAAGCGCTTTCGCTGAATGACTTTTGCCATTTGTTTTTTTGAAGAAGAACACTTCGCAAAAGTTTTTCTATTCAAAATCAGGTATCCCCATGCTTTCAGGAATCCCCATCCCCAAGGACGCCGTGCGTCCGCCCGAAACCGTCCTCGTCAACATCACGCCGCAGGAAACGCGTGTGGCCGTTTTGGAAGAGAACAATATCTGCGAGCTGCACATCGAGCGCAACAGCGGCCATAGCTTGGTCGGCAATATTTATTTGGGCGTCGTCAAACGCGTCCTTCCCGGCATGCAAAGCGCGTTTATCGATATTGGCTTAGAACGCGCCGCGTTTCTGCACATCGTCGATGTCCTCGAACAACGCCGCAATCCGGACGAAACCCAACGCATCGAACACATGCTCTTTGAAGGCCAGTCCGTCTTGGTTCAAGTCATCAAAGACCCCATCAATACCAAAGGCGCACGCCTGTCCACCCAAATCTCACTGGCCGGCCGTTTCCTCGTCCATCTTCCGCAAGAAGACCACATCGGCATTTCCCAACGCATCGAGGATGATGCCGAACGCAGCAGTTTGAGGGAGCGCCTCAACAACCTGCTGCCCGAAAATGCCTGCCACGGCTACATCATCCGTACCAACGCCGAAAACGCTTCCGATGACCAACTGCAATCAGACATCAACTATCTGACCAAAGTGTGGGAACACATTCAAAAACAGGCGAAAATCCAACCGCCTGAAACCCTACTGTATCAAGATTTGCCTTTGAGCCTGCGCGTTTTGCGCGATATGTTCAGCCTCGATACGCACAAAATCCTGGTTGACTCCACTGAAAACCACCGCCGCATGACCCAGTTTGCCGAGCAATACGTCCAAGGTGCATTGGGCAGAATCGAGCTGTTCAAAGGCGAACGCCCCCTATTTGAAACCCACAATATCGAGCAGGAAATCGCCCGCGCCCTGCAACCGCGCGTCAACCTCAACTTCGGCAGCTATCTCATCATCGAGTCCACCGAAGCCATGACCACTATCGACGTCAACACCGGCGGCTTTGTCGGCGCGCGCAACTTTGATGAAACCATCTTCCGCACCAACCTTGAAGCCTGCCACACCATCGCCCGCGAGCTTCGCCTGCGCAATCTCGGCGGCATCATCATCATCGACTTCATCGATATGGCGCAGGAAGCCCACCGCGAAGCCGTCCTGCAAGAGCTTGCCAAAGCCCTCGCCTTCGACCGTACCCGCGTTACCCTCAACGGTTTCACCAGTTTGGGGTTGGTCGAGCTGACGCGCAAACGTTCGCGTGAAAACTTAAGCCAAATCCTCTGCGAACCCTGCCCTTCCTGCCAAGGCCGGGGCCGTCTGAAAACGCCGCAAACCGTGTGCTACGAAATTCAGCGCGAAATCGTCCGCGAAGCGCGCCGCTACGATGTCCAAGCCTTTCGCATCTTGGCCGCTCCGAATGTCATCGACTTGTTCTTAGACGAAGAATCGCAATCGCTGGCGATGTTGATAGACTTTATCGGCAAACCGATTTCACTGGCTGTCGAAACCGCCTACACGCAGGAACAATACGATATTGTGTTGCTGTAAAGATAAGGCCGTCTGAAAACTTTTCAGACGGCCTTCTTGTTTGAATAAACAAAGATTACGGTTTCACTACTTTACCGTTGATTTTGACGGAAGTCAGTTTCAGGTTGTAGGTTTTGCCGTCATCGGTATAGCTGATTTGCGCAGGGATATTGTCGATATCGGAAGCAAACGAGTAAGTAACGGTATCGTCGCCGCGGCGGACGCGATATTTGCTCACAGGCGTTGTACCGCCGTTCAATTTATAGCTTTCGCTGCCGATTTTGTTCATGCTGCCGACGGTGTACAGTTTTTTACCGTTGGTAATTTTCAAACCTGACGGCAGGCGTACGTCATTGGCGGCCAGTTGCCATGCCAAAGTGAACAAGTCCATGGCCGGGCCGGATTTTTCGGTTTTCAAATCACCTGCTTTGCCGTAAGTGATGTTGCCGCCGGAGAATTTGGCCTCGGCATACAATTTACCACCGCGTACATCTTTGTAGTAAGACGGATGCAAGGTCGTGCCGTTGATGCTGCCGCCGGATTCAAAGCGGATATTGTAAAGCGGTACTTTGATGGTAGAAACAATTTTGTATTGGCTGCCGCTGCGTGTGAAGGTCATGGTTGCAGGAATACCGTAGCTGCCTGAGTATTGCAAAACGGCAGATTGCGGCAATTCAGCGGCTTGTGCGCCGATAGAGGCAGTGAGCAGGGAAAGTGTCAGCAGGGTTGTTTTAATCGGATTCATGATGTTTTCCTTGTGTGTATGGTGTTTTAATTAAGCCAGCAGGCTTTGACCGGCGGCATTACGTTGTGCATTCAAAACGCGGTTGCCCTCGATTTTCAGATGGCCTGCAACAAAGTCAGCAACGGCTTGCGGGAAAAGCCGGTGTTCAACCGTCAGCACGCGTGCGGCAACATCGTCAGCGGTATCGCCGTCCAAAATAGGCACAATGCCTTGCGAAATAATCGGACCGCAATCCAGCTCAGGGGTTACGAAATGGATGGTGCAGCCTGCCACTCGGCAACCTGCTTCCAATGCGCGTTCATGGGTATGCAGACCGGTGAAAGAAGGCAGGATGGACGGATGGATATTGATCAGGCGGTTTTCATAATGGGCGCAGAATTCCGGAGTCAAAATGCGCATAAAGCCCGCCAATACAACCAAATCGGGCTGATAGGCATCGATTTTCTCCATCATGGCCTGATCAAATGCCAGACGCGAGTCGAAGTTTTTATGGTTCAAACTGTCGGTGGCTATACCGCGCTCTGCCGCCCAGGCCAATCCGGCTGCGGTCTCGTTGTTACTCAATACGGCTGCAATGTTGGCATCGGGAATATCGGCATTCACAATCGCCTGCATATTGCTGCCGCGTCCGGAAATAAGGATGACGATATTTTTCATCATAATTCCTTGTTGGTTTGGAACAAAGGCCGTCTGAAACGGAATTTTTTCAGACGGCCTTTTATCCGTTGTTTAAGGGCGTAAGCCTTGATTCGGATTATTGAACTTTTTGTACGTCAACTTGTACTGGTTGTTGTGCGGCAGCATCAGGCGCGCCGACTTTAACCAGTTTCACGTCGAATACCAAAGTGGCGTTCGGGCCGATTTTATCGCCGGCGCCAACTTCGCGGTAAGCCAATTTGGCCGGGATGTAGAATGTTGCTTCGCCGCCTTCTTTCAAGAGTTGGATACCTTCAGTCCAACCTGGAATGACTTGGCTTACAGGGAAGCTGACTGGGCCGCCGTTGGCTTTGCTGCTGTCAAATACGGTACCATCAATCAGACGGCCTTCGTATTCAACGGTAACCATGTCGTCTTTAGTCGGTTTTTTACCTTCGCCTTCTTTGGTGATTTTGTATTGCAGACCGGAAGCGCTGGTTTTCACGCCTTCTTTAGTCGCGTTTTCTTTCAAGAACGCTTCGCCTTTTTCCAAGTTTGCTTTGGCATCTTCAGCACGTTTGGCAGCCGCTTTTTCTTGTTGCTCTTGCAGGAATTTCATCATCACTTCCTGAGCTTGGGCTTCAGTCATTTTGACTTCTTTGCCTTCAAACATGGCTTCCATGGCTTCGGTGAAGACTTTCAAATCGATTTCTGTGCCTTGGTCTTTCATTTGTTTCAATGAACGGCCGATGTCCACACCCATTGCGTAGCTGGCTTGTTGGGCAGTAGAACCGATGGCGGAAGCATCTGCAGTCGCATTTGAAGCTGCGGAAGCAGCAGGAGCATCTTTGGCGGCAGTGTCTTTTTGTTGGTTGCAAGCAGTCATCGCCAACAGAGCAGACAAAGCCAATGCGCTGAATTTGAAAGTTTTGTTCATGATTATGTCTTTTCCGGAAAGGTCAAAAAAGGGGATTATAGCTGAGTTTGATTGAAATGGAATCAAGGTGGATTAAAATTTGTAAAGGCTCTTATCAAAAACATCAAGGCCGTCTGAAAACAGGTTTCAGACGACCTTGTCTTAGCTATCGGTCAACCGATTAATACCAACCGCGCAGTTTCATTGCTTTTTCAACACGACGGATACTCATCATGTAAGAAGCGGTACGCAGGTCAACATCGTATTCTTGAGCCAAGTTCCAAATATCGCGGAACGCACGGCGCAGAACCACGGTTTCTTTCTCTTGAACTTCGTCAAACTCCCAGTAGTAGCCTTGCAGGTTTTGTACCCATTCAAAATAAGATACAACCACGCCGCCGCAGTTTGCCAAAATATCAGGAACAACCAATACGCCGTTTTGACGCAGGATAACATCTGCCTCTGGAGTAGTCGGGCCGTTTGCGCCTTCAACCACGATTTTTGCGCGGACTTTACCGGCATTTTCAGAAGTCAGTTGGTTTTCCAGCGCGCAAGGGGCGAGTACGTCCACTTCCAAAGCCAAAAGTTCGGCATTGCTGATTTCTTTGCCGTAGCCGGCTTCGTTGGTGATGAAACCTTTGGTTTGGAATTCTTTGATGATTGCTTCCATATCCAAGCCGTTTTCGTTGTAGATGGCAACGTCAACAGTAGATACGGCAACGATTTTCGCACCGGCTTTGTGTGCATAGTAACCGGTGTGGTAGCCCACGTTACCGAAACCTTGAATGGCGTAAGTGGCACCCTTCACGTCTTTGCCCAGTTTTTCCAAAGCTTGGACGGCGGCGAAGTTTACGCCGTAACCAGTGGCTTCGGTACGTGCCAAAGAGCCGCCGAACTCAACCGGTTTGCCGGTGAATACGCCCGGTGCGGAATGTTTTACCACGTTTTCATAGGCATCAACCATCCAAGACATGATTTTGCCGTTGGTGTTCACATCGGGGGCGGGAATGTCGATTTTCTCGCCGATCAGCGGAGAAATGGCTTCGGAATAAGCGCGGGCGATGCGTTCCAATTCTGCTTCGGAATAATTGCGCGGATCCAAAGTGATGCCGCCTTTGCCGCCGCCGTAAGGAATACCGGCTACGCAGCATTTGATGGTCATCCAAATTGACAGGGCTTTGACTTCGTCCAGATTCACATTGGGATGGAAGCGCACGCCACCTTTGTAAGGGCCGACGGCGTTATTGTGTTGGGAACGGTAACCGGTGAAATTTTCTACTGTACCGTTGTCGAGTTTGACAGGGAAGTTCACTTCCAAAACACGTTGCGGCTTTTTCAAGATTTCAAATACTGCCGGATCGGCATTCAGGCGATCGCAGGCAATTTTTACTTGTTTTTGTGCAATTTCAAACGGATTCAGTGTTTCTTTAACAGCAGATGCGGACATGTATTTTTCCTTTTCATACACATGATTAGACGAGAGCCATACTTGTTACTATATACAAAAACGAGAGAAAATGTAATAGCATGTAGTCAATAAAAAGCAAATCCATTCATTTATATATGAATTTAGTTTGAGGCCGTCTGAAAATATAGACGCCTTGACTCAAATTTTTCAGACGGCTCAGCCCCAATATTTCTCAAACCCTCTCCAAAAACGATACAAACCCTTTGTTTTTCAATACCTACCCGAGTTCCCTTTTTGTTGACAAAATCACTTCTACCCTTCCCGACAAACAACCAACCCAACGCCTGCAAAAATTGTTAACAATTTAAACAAGCAGCCATTGAAAAATCGGCAAAACATCGGCAAATCGGGGAAATAATGCTAAAATAACGCCTTAAATGATATGACAGAAAGCTATTTAATGACCGCTGCTACTTTAGAACACGTTCAAGCCGTTGCTTTTGATTTGGACGGCACTTTATGCGATTCCATTCCGGATTTGACCGCCGCCGCCCAAGCTATGTGCGAATACCTGGGTTTGCCTGTTTTACCCACTCAAACGGTTGAAAGTTATGTCGGCGACGGCATCGGCAAGTTGGTTCATCACGTCATTACCCATGATCGCGAAAAAGAAGCCGATCTTGAAATCTGGGAAAAAGGCCTTGTGTTCTTTATGAAATATTATCGCGAGCACTTGAGCGACTTTACCCGCCCCTACCCTGAAACTGAGGCCGGCCTCGGCCTGCTCAAATCCTTGGGGATTCCATTGGTTGTCATTACTAACAAAAATGAAATTCTGGCTGCAGAGCTGCTGAAACAGCTCAATCTCGACGGCTACTTCAGCCTGGTTCTCGGCGGTGACAGCCTGACCGAGAAAAAACCCAGCCCATTGCCGCTTCAACATGCAGCCGAAGTTTTGGGCATCGACGTTGCCAATATGCTGATGGTGGGCGACTCTAAAAATGACATTATTGCCGCCAAAGCGGCCGGTTGCTTCAGCGTCGGCGTAACATTCGGCTACGGCGACATGACCTTGCTCTCCCAAGACAAAGCGACCAAACCTGATTTGTTGATTCGCGCCCTGCCTGAAATCTACGAAAATCTGCAACCGCAAAAAAACAAAGACGAAGAATAATTCGGCTTTATTTTCAGACGGCCTTTTCGGTGCTTTTACCTAATCAGGCCGTCTGAAAATGTAATTCAATGTAGTTAAATCCCTCCCCTTCCATATCCCCATGAAACCTCCCAAAACCTTACGTGCCCGCGCCTTGGATATTCTTTCCCGTCAAGAAGTCAGCCGCGTCGGTTTGAAACGCAAACTGGCTCCGCACGCTGAAAGCGAAGAAGAATTGGAAAAGGTTTTGGACGAATTCGCTGAGCGAAATTGGCAATCCGACCAACGTTACGCTGAAGCCTATATTCACAGCAAGAGTAACCGTTACGGCACGCTCCGCCTCAAACAAGCCTTGGCTCAACAAGGTATTGATGCGGATGACTGTCGGGAATTACTGCCCGACAGGGAGGACGAGCTGCAAACCGCCATTTCTGTTTTGCGTAAAAAATTCAAGCAAGAAGCTGAAGATTTGAAAGAAAAACAAAAACAAGCGCGTTTCCTTGCGTATCGCGGCTTTAGTGCAGACACTATTCAGACGGCCTTAAAAACCGCGTGGAATGAAGAAGACTTCTATCAATAATCATTCCTACTTGAATCTTTACGGCTATCGGCGTACCCTTACGCTTTCATTCAATAATCCAATCAGAGCTTCATCATGTCCGACAAACCACACGATACATCCAATCCCCTACTCGAAGACGAACGCAAAAACCCTGTTTACCGCTTGGGTCAGGCAGTGGCCGGATTCATGTTGCTGGTTTGGGCCGGCGTTTTGGTCTTAGTTTTTTTCTTGGTTTTCCGATTTTGGTTGAGTTAAATCCAATCTGAAGCATTATTTTTCTTCAAAACAAACTGAAAGAAGTTTGTTTGTACATACTCAAAAGGCCGTCTGAAAACACTTTCAGACGGCCTTTGCTTATAACGAGATTATCCTCGAATCACTTTGCGGATATTCGGATTGGCATGCATCTCATGAACAATCTGATTAACCTGATCCAAGTCCTTGACTTTAATTGTGAATTTAAATTCTACAAAGCCTTCCGTTCCTGCTTGTGCTTTGGTCGGCGTATCGACAGATTCGATGTCCGCCCCCGAGTTGGAAATCGCTTGCGCCATTGAAGCCAACAAGCCATGAGCATCTTCGGATTTGACGTTGAGGATGGTGCGATACGTTTGATTACGCATACTGTCCCAACCGGCATCCAACTGCTCTTCCGGATCGGCTTTAACCAAAGTTTGGCAGGTATCACGGTGAATAATCATGCCCTTGTCTTTGACCAATAAGGCGCGAATCGGATCACCGGGAATCGGATGGCAACACTCGGCAAAATGAATCCGGCCGGTCTCTTGATCGTTGACTTTAATCGGGCTGAGTTTAACCTCACTGCCGAAATGTTGGCCAGCCAACTCGGCAATATGCATGGCAACGTGAATCGGCAAAGTATGCCCCATACCGACTTTATAGAGAACTTCTTCAAACGAAGTTTGTTTGGTATTCAAATCGGCAAGGTATTTTTCTTTGAGGTCGTCTGAAAGCAAAACATCTTTAGGCAGCAGGCTGGATAAAGCTTTTTGCAGCAGGTTTTCACCCAAAACAACGGCATCGTGACGATTCAGATTTTTAACGTATTGGCGGATGGCGCTGCGCGCACGACTGGAAACAGCAAAATTCAACCATGCCACATTAGGCTTGGCATGTTCGGAAGTAATGATTTCGACCGTATCGCCGGTTTTCAGCTTGGTGCGCAACGGCATCATGACATTGTTAATGCGCGCGGCAACGGTTTTATGACCGATGTTGGTGTGCACGGCATAGGCAAAGTCAATCGGCGTTGCACCCTTAGGCAAGGTCAAAATATCGCCTTTCGGAGTAACGATATAGACTTCGTTGGGGAATAAATCGACTTTGACATGTTCCAGAAACTCGATGGCATTTGAGCTGCTGGCTTGCAGGTCAAGAATATTTTTCAACCATCGGTTCATATGGAGGACGGCCTGATCCGGAGTGTTTTCTCCGGATTTGTAAATCCAATGGCCGGCAATACCGCCCTCGGCTACGGCATCCATTTCACGCGTACGGATTTGCACTTCGATCGGCAAACCGTAAGGGCCTACCAAGGTCGTGTGCAGGCTTTGATAACCGTTGCTTTTCGGGATGGCAATATAGTCTTTGAAACGGCCGGGCTTGGGTTGGTATAAATTATGCAATGCACCCAATGCGGCATAACAGGCAGGAATACTGTTGACGATGACCCGAAAGCCGTAAATATCCATTACTTCGGCAAAACGCAGTTTTTTAGCCAGCATTTTTTGATGAATGCTGTATAGGTTTTTCTCGCGGCCTTTGATTTTGGCTTCAATATTTGCACCCACCAAACGCTGACTGAATGCACGCAGCACTTTGCCGACAACATCGCGACGGTTTTTGCGGCTGTTGTCCATGGCTTTTTTCAGGGTTTCGTAGCGGCTTGGGTGAAGGTTTTGGAACGATAAGTCTTGAAGCTCTTGATACGCGTTGTTCAGACCGATGCGGTTGGCGATTTGAGCATAAATTTCGAGGGTTTCTTTGGCGATGCGGCGGCGTTTGTCCGGACGCATAGAGCCGAGCGTGCGCATATTGTGCAATCGGTCGGCCAGTTTGACGACGATGACGCGCACGTCTTTAGTCATGGCGAGGATCAGTTTGCGGAAACTTTCCGCCTGATGTTCGGCATGATCTTCAAATTTGAGTTTTTCCAGTTTGGAGAGGCCGTCTACCATTTCGGCAATGGTATCGCCGAATTCCGCCGCCATTTCGACTTTGGTTACACCCGTATCTTCCAACACATCGTGCATAACGCCTGCGCAAAGGCCCTGAACATCCATGTGCCAAATCGCAAGCTGCGTGGCAACGGCAAGGGGATGGGTGATGTAGGGTTCACCGCTCTTACGGGTTTGTCCGTCATGGGCATGAAAAGCGTAGGCAATGGCTTTTTCAAGCTCGGCCTGTTCATTCTCATTGAGATAAGATGCGGTGCGAAACAGAAGATCGCGCGCTTCTGCTGTCAACGGGTCATAAGGAGCGGTAGGCAGTGGGGCTGGCATTTTCAGACGGCCTTTTATGGCTATTTTTTTAAGCCGTCAGACTGTATCGGTTGTTATATTGCACCGATACAGTCCGCACGGCGGTTTTATCGGTTTGCCGGTTGTTTTATTTGTTGCGTGTCAAAAGCTCGGTTCCGATTTGTCCGGCTGCGATTTCGCGCAGGGCGGTTACGGTTGGTTTGTTGTTGCGGATGTCGTCAACCAAAGGCGTATTGCCGTTTTCCAATTGGCGTGCGCGACGGGCGGCAACGAGGGTAAGGTCGAAGTGGTTAGGGATTTTACCTGTGCAGTCTTCAGTAGTAATACGGGCCATGTTTGCTTGCTTTCTTTCTATGTTTCAAATAAAACGGTTATTTTCGCTGTTTTTTACGAATTTTCCAACAGGTTTGAGATAAATCCCTGCTGGGCGGATTTTTTCAGACGGCCTGCTTTAATAATGTGGAACAAATCGGCTTCGGCACGATCCAAATCGTCATTCACGACGACGTAATCGAACAAAACAGATTGTTCAATCTCATGACGGGCTTTGGACAGGCGTGTTTGAATGACTTCTTCGCTATCCGTACCACGGCCGATCAAACGTTGCGCCAATACCTCAAAGGAAGGCGGCAGAATAAAAATACTGCTGGCTTCAGGCAACGATTTACGCACTTGCGCCGCACCTTGCACATCGATTTCCAAAATCACATCATAGCCCTCTTCGCTCAACGAATTTACGCCGGCGATGCTGGTGCCGTAATAGTTACCGAACACATTGGCGTGTTCCAAAAAGGCCCTTTGCTCAATCAGTGATTCAAATTCGTCTTTGGGGACAAAGTGGTAATGCACGCCATGCACCTCTCCTTCGCGTGGCTGGCGCGTGGTGTGAGAAACGGAAACACGGATATCGTCATGATTTTTCAACAGGCGCGACACCAAAGTCGTTTTGCCTGTGCCCGAAGCGGCGGAAATGATGAAAATATTGCCTTTTTTGTGATTTTGCATGGTAATTCAGCCGATGGTATGTATCTGTAAATTATAACACAACACAATGTTTCTCGGAATTTCAGACGGCCAGTTGCAAAATTTGGCTATTGTATCGATTAATTTGGCAAGTTTGCATATGACCGCTACAATGGCGTGTTAAAAACTTTTTGATTTCGGAATGTCGAAATGTTGATTCATCCTGAAGTAATGGGCGTAGAAGCTTTGGCGGACAAAATCCGTAAAATTGAAAACTGGCCGCAAAAAGGGATTTTGTTTCATGACATTACTCCCGTTCTGCAAAGCGCAGAATATTTCCGCCTGCTGGTTGATTTGCTGGTTTACCGCTATATGGGGCAAAAAGTTGACGTTGTGGCAGGCTTGGACGCGCGCGGTTTCATCATTGGCGCGGCTTTGGCCTATCAACTGAATGTCGGCTTCGTTCCCATTCGTAAAAAAGGCAAACTGCCGTTTGATACGGTTTCTCAAAGTTACGCTTTGGAATATGGCGAAGCAACGGTAGAAATCCATACCGATGCCATCAAGCCGGGCGCACGCGTTTTGTTGGTAGATGATTTGGTGGCGACCGGCGGCACAATGCTGGCAGGTGTCGAGCTGATCCGCAAACTGGGCGGCGAAGTAATCGAAACGGCTGCTATTTTGGAATTTACCGACTTGGACGGCGGCAAAAAAATCCGCGAAAGCGGCGCGCCGTTATTTACCCTATGCCAAAACAAAGGCTGTATGTAACACACAAAAAACCGCAAGCCGATCAGCCTGCGGTTTTTTATTGTTAAAATTATTCGAGAACGTATCCGTCTGTATCCCAAAAGGTTTTTTTCACCAACTGGTCGTCTTTATACACCAACTCGGATTTCTTCGCACCATCATCATACCAATCCAAAATAATGCCGCTGCGTTTGCCGTTGCGAATACTCAATTCAGACACAATGCGGCCATTTTCATCCCAACTGATAATCTCCGTCGGTTTATCATTGCTCATCATCATTTCGGTTTTCGGGCTGCCGTCTGAATACCATTGTTTCCAATGACCGTTGGCCTTATCGTGCTTGAATTGGATCTCGCTTTCTTTAACGCCGTTGCGGTAATAACGAGAGCCTACGCCCTCACTCAAGCCGTTTTGATAAGGCATGACCGCAGATTTTTTGCCGTTTGGATACCAGTTAATCCACTCGCCGTGCGGCTTGCCGTTGCGATAGCTGCCAACCATCTTTTTCTGCCCGTTGAAATGCCACAGAGTCAGCGTACCGTTGTCCAACGCCGGCACAAAAACCTTAATCTGACCAGCAGGTATCTCGTACGGATCAGAATATTTTTTCATTGATGGATAGTAAAAATCCTGAACCTGCGCCTTGCCTGCCGCAATTTTGTATTGACGGACATAAGCAACCGAAGGCATGGTTGCCGTCAGTTTACCGTTTTGATTGAAATAAACGGTATATTGCTGGGCAAAGGCGGCAACGGGCATACTGAATAAAACAGCAGCCAACAGGCCTGATTTTAAACAATTATTCATAATATTGGGTTTGGCAGTATATGTTCTACAAAAAGTCAGTAATAAAAATCTACCGGCATTTAAATCTATGACAAATATTATAAGCCAGAGTTTCAAACTCTGCTTGGATTTCACAGCCGACATATCATAGGCGTTTGTATTTTCTTAAAACATTAAAGACATTACAAAATAGAGGCCGTCTGAATTTTTTTCAGACGACCTCTATTTCAATTACATTAAAACAATTTATTCTTCACCCAACAATTGCTCGCGGATTAATAAGAATACAAACCCGTCGCCACCGCTGGTTTCCAACCAAGTAAACGGCAATTCCGGATAAGCCGCCTCCAATACTTCGCGGTTGTGGCCGATTTCAACCAGCAATACACCTTTCGGATTCAAATATTTCGCAGCCTGCAAAATGATTTGACGTGTAGCATCCAAACCATCTTCTCCGCTACCCAAAGCCAATTCCGGCTCATGCAGGTACTCATCGGGCAATGCTTCTACAGATTCCGCATCAACATAAGGCGGATTGGAAACAATTAAGTCATAGGTTTCATCCAAACCTTCAAACAAATCGGTATGCACCAAGCTGATGCGGTCTTCCAAGCCATAATCTTCGATATTGATGGCCGCTACTTCCAAAGCATCTAAGCTCAAATCAACGGCATCGATTTGTGCATCAGGATAGTGATGCGCCATTTGAATGGCCAAACAGCCGCTACCGGTACACAAATCCAAAGCTCGATGCACCAACTCATCATGTTCAATCCAAGGACGGATACCGTCGCCAAGCAATTCATAAATAAAAGAACGAGGCACGATGACGCGCTCATCGACATAAAAATCAAACTCGCCCTGCCATGCTTGATGTGTCAGATACGCGGCAGGAATATGCTCCACTGCGCGGCGTTCGAGAATGGACAATACTTCTTCCTTCTCACTTTGCAACAATTTGGCATCCAAATAAGGCTCCAACGTATCCAACGGCAGATTCAAAGTGTGCAAAATCAGATAGGCTGCCTCGTCATGGGCATTATCGCTTCCGTGTCCGAAAAACAGTCCGGCATCGTTAAAACGGCTGACGGCGAAACGCAGCAAATCGCGAACAGTGGTCAGCTCTTGAGCAGCTTGGTTAAACATAATGTTTTGTCTTGTCGATTTAAGAATATTGAAATTATAACAGAAAGGCCGTCTGAAAACTTTTCAGACGGCCTTCGATTTAATTCAGCTTAAGATTATTTATCGCGGCTGAATACGATTTTGGTAGCTTGGATAGCAACGCAGACAGCACCACCGATAAAGATCAAGTCAGCAGCGGTACGAACCCAACGCAGGGTATCCAGAATTTCCATTTGCAGGAATTCTTCGCTACGTGCATACCACAGACCGTGAGTGATAGAAGCATAAGCTTGAATCACGCCGACCGGCAACAGGCTGATGGCAATCATACCCACCAGGCCGCCGTTCAACAGCCAGAATGCCCAAGTCATCAGTTTGTCGTCAAATTGAGCATTAGGTTTCAGGTAACGTGCAACCAGCAATACGAAGCCCAGAGCCAAGAAACCGTACACACCGAACAGAGCCGCGTGAGCGTGAACTGCAGTAGTGTTCAGACCTTGGATGTAGAACAGGGAAATCGGCGGGTTAATCAGGAAGCCGAATACGCCAGCACCGATCATGTTCCAGAAGGCAACTGCTACGAAGCACATCAGAGGCCAACGCAGACGTTTCGCCCAGTCGGACAGATGTTGGTAAGACCAGTGTTCGTAAGCTTCACGACCCAGCAGAACCAAAGGTACAACTTCCAAAGCGGAGAAACATGCACCGATTGCCATAGAAGCAGAGGTAGAGCCGGAGAAGTACAAGTGGTGCAATGTACCTGGGATACCGCCCAACATGAAGATTGCAGCAGCAGCCAAAGTAGAAGCAGTAGCAGTACTACGGCGGACAAAGCCCATGTTGTAGAAGATGAATGCGAAGGCGGCAGTAGCGAACACTTCGAAGAAACCTTCTACCCACAGGTGAACCACCCACCAACGCCAGTATTCCATCACAGCGATTGGAGATTTTTCACCGTAGAACAGGCCAGGAGCATAGAACACACCCACACCGACCATAGAAGCTACGAAGATAGCCAACAGGTTTTTGTCTGTACCTTTTTCTTTAAAGGCAGAGACAGTACAACGCAGCATCAGGAACAGCCACAACAGCAAGCCGACCATCAGCAACAGTTGCCAGAAGCGACCCAGATCCAAGTATTCGTAACCTTGGTGACCGAACCAGAAGTTCAGCTCAGGCGGAATGATGTGGGTCAAAGCAAAGAAGTTACCTGCATAAGAACCGCCGACTACGATGAACAGGGCGATGTACAGGAAGTTCACACCGGCACGTTGGAATTTAGGATCTTTACCGCCGTTCACAATCGGAGCCAAGAACAGACCTGCTGTCAGGAAGCCGGTTGCAATCCAGAAAATAGCGGATTGGATGTGCCAAGTACGGGTCAACGCATATGGGAACCAGTCGGCCATTTCAAAGCCCAGTGCGGTATCGATACCGTAGAAGCCTTGACCTTCGACAGTATAGTGAGCAGTCAAACCACCCAACAGTACTTGTACGACAAACAGTGCAACAGTCAGGAATACATATTTGCCCAACGCTTTTTGAGAAGGAGTCAGTTGTACTTTGGAAATAGGATCCTCAGTAGGTACTTCAACCTCTTCGTGTTTGGTCAAGAAAGAGTAACCCCACATCAGCAAGCCGATACCCATCAGCAACAATACCACGCTGGTGAAAGACCACATGTAGTTTTCAGTAGTCGGTACGTTGTTGATCAAAGGCTCGTGCGGCCAGTTGTTAGTGTAAGTGAAGTTCTCGTCAGGACGGTTGGTCGAAGCAGACCAAGAAGTCCAGAAGAAGAAGTTGAACAGTTTTTCACGCGCTTCTTGGCTTGGCAATGTGTTGTTTTTCATTGCAAAGTGTTCGCGAGTGGTTTGGAACTTAGGATCGTCGCTGTATACACCGTGGTAGTAAGGCAGAATGCTTTCGATCGCTTTCACGCGGGTATCGCTGATAACGACAGAACCGTCTTCCTTAATACGGCTTTGGTTGCGGTATTCGTCAGCCAAACGGGTTTTCAGAACAGCTTGTTCCTCAGGAGAAACTTCGTCAAATTTTTTACCGTAAGTTTCTTGCGCAGTCAGATCCAACCATGCAACCAGCTCGCGGTGCAGCCAGTCGGCAGTCCAGTCCGGAGCTTGGTATGCACCGTGACCCAATACAGAGCCAACTTCCATACCGCCGGTAGTTTGCCATGCAGATTGACCTGCCAAAATATCGTCTTTGGTCATCAGGACTTTGCCGGATGCAGAAACGACTTGTTCAGGGTATGGCGGAGCCTTTTTATAGACCTCGCTACCCATATAACCAAGAATGGTAAAGCATACTGCCAGTACGGCAAACAGCAAGTACCAAAGCTTCTTGTACTGTCCCATTTTGAGTACTCCTTGATTTTGGTAAAAAGTGGTTGGGTATTAATTCATCAAATATGAATGTTAAAGATTGTATCACGGTTTTAAAAGTAAAGAAATATTTTGTCAATAATATTCCTTTAAAACCATTAACTTATATGATATTGATTCCTATTATCCTGTATAACTCCTCCCTTGTTATATTTTGTGTTAAGCCCACACTAACATTTTCACACAAAAATAAACTTTTCGGTTTAGTTTTTTATACTACTAAAGGAGTATTTAAGGATTAAAAGATTCATATTCATTGAACAATTTGATTTATGTCAAAATACACCCAAACAAGCGCCTACATAATCATACAAAATTTCAAACCATCCTATCAGGATACTTAACTTTTCTTACAATAAGGAAACTTTAAACATGAAACGCCAAACCTTAGCTGCACTTATCGCTTCTGTATTTGCACTGGCCGCATGCGGCGAACAAGCTGCTAAACCAGCTGAAACTCCGGCTGCCACCGCTTCTGCCGAAGCTCCTGCTGCTTCTTCTGACTCACAAGCTGCTGCCGAGACTCCTTCTTCAGAATTGCCTGTAGTCGATGCCATCATGACTCACGCTCCGGAAGTTCCACCTGCAATCGATCGCGATCATCCGGCTAAAGTACGCGTTAAAATGGAAACCGTCGAAAAAACCATGACTATGGAAGACGGTGTTGAATACCACTACTGGACATTCAACGGCGACGTTCCGGGCCAAATGATCCGTGTACGCGAAGGCGATACCGTAGAAGTAGAATTCTCTAACAATCCTTCTTCTACCGTTCCTCACAACGTTGACTTCCACGCTGCTACCGGTCAAGGCGGTGGTGCAGAAGCTTCTTTCACTGCCCCAGGCCACACTTCTACTTTCAGCTTTAAAGCTCTGCAAGCCGGTTTGTACATTTACCACTGTGCCGTTGCTCCTGTAGGTATGCACATCGCCAACGGTATGTACGGTTTGATCTTGGTTGAACCTAAAGAAGGTCTGCCTAAAGTGGACAAAGAGTTCTACATCGTACAAGGCGACTTCTATACTAAAGGTAAAAAAGGTGCTCAAGGCCTGCAACCTTTCGATATGGATAAAGCGATTGCTGAACAACCTGAATACGTTGTATTCAACGGCCACGTGGGCTCTATCGCCGGCGACAATGCCCTGAAAGCCAAAGCTGGTGAAACTGTTCGTATGTACGTTGGTAACGGTGGTCCTAACTTGGTATCTTCTTTCCACGTTATCGGCGAAATCTTCGACAAAGTATATGTTGAAGGTGGTAAACTGATTAACGAAAACGTACAAAGCACTGTGATTCCTGCCGGTGGCGCCGCCATGATCGAATTCAAAGTCGACATTCCAGGTAGCTACACTTTGGTTGACCACTCTATCTTCCGTGCGTTCAACAAAGGTGCTTTGGGTCAATTGAAAGTTGAGGGTGATGAAAACCCTGAAATCATGACCAAAAAACTGAGCGACACCGTTTACCAACCTGCCGGTGCAGCCGCTTCTGCTCCAGCAGCTGCGTCTGCCGCACCTGCTGCTTCTGAAGCCGCTAAATAATCCCTCGGTTTAATACGCCAAGCCACTGCTGCTCTTCTCTTAGAGTCGCAGTGGCTTCCATCACAATTAATCTTCCTATTCAATCAGACAGATTGATTTTTCAGACGGCCTTATTATGATTAGGCTATCTTAAAAATAAATTTTCTGTTTTCAAACGATAATAAGGGCGTACCATGAAACTCATACGACTCCTCCTCTTAGGCAGTGCCTTAATCTGCGGCAATACATTTGCAGCCGAAATGGTAAAAATCGAAGGAGGCAGCTATCGCCCTCTCTATCTCAAAAAAGAGACTTCCCTTATTAAAGTCAAGCCCTTCCAACTTGACAAATATCCTGTAACCAATGCCGAATTTGCCGAATTTTTGAAAACACATCCACAATGGCAAAAAGACAAAATCAGCTCTAAACAAGCTGAAAAAGCTTACCTGAAACATTGGGTAAAAAACGGCAGCAACAGTTATGCACCTAAGGCCAGTGAACTCAAACATCCGGTAACCAATGTTTCATGGTTTGCCGCCAATGCCTACTGCGTTTCCAAAGGCAAACGCCTGCCGACTATTGACGAGTGGGAATTTGCAGGCTTGGCCTCTGCCACTCAAAAAGACGGCTCTGCCGAACCCGGCTACAACCGCACCATCTTGGATTGGTATGCAGACGGTGGCCGCAACGGCCTGCACGACATCGGTAAAAACAAACCCAACTACTGGGGCGTATACGATATGCACGGCCTGATTTGGGAATGGACTGAAGACTTCAACAGCAGCCAACTCTCAGCCGGCTCATCCAACACACAAATGTTCTGTAGCGGCGCATCCGTAGGCTCAAGCGACCCATCCAACTATGCTGCTTTCTTGCGTTACGGCATCCGTACCAGCCTGCAATCCAAATATGTTTTAAATAACTTAGGCTTCCGCTGCGCAAGCAAATAAAGTTTAGTTTTATCACCAAAGCAGCTTTGGCGGTACTGGAAGGTATCGCCGCTTTTTTTGGCCGTCTGAAAAGATGTGGCACACAAAGACAAATTGTGGCATAATCCGCCCGTCTTTATAAAAAGGCACTTAGGAGTTTGCTTAGGTCGTTTGGCTTGGCAAACTTGTCCGAACCTGAAAAGGTTCTTTTATTTTCGGAGTTATCCATCATGGCATTGACCGTAGAACAAAAAGCACAAATTGTTAAAGATTTCCAACGCAAAGAAGGCGATACCGGTTCTTCTGAAGTACAAGTCGCTCTGTTGACTTTCCGCATCAACGACCTGACTCCTCACTTCAAAGCCAACCCTAAAGACCACCACAGCCGTCGCGGCCTGTTGAAAATGGTTAGCCAACGTCGTCGCCTGCTGTCTTACCTGCGCCGTACTCAGCCTGATACTTACCGTTCACTGATTACCCGCCTGGGTCTGCGTAAATAATTTATGCTTAAAATCAACACCGCCTTTGGGCGGTGTTTTTATTCACATGCCCATGCCGTCTGAAACATAGGCCCACTCTGTGTTATACTTCCACACGCTTAAGCAGCAAGGCTTAAACTCCCAATCACTCCTTAAAGCTCCCATCAAAGCGAGAATCTGAATTGTCTGTTCATTCCATGTTGCACTCAGGAAAATTTTGGCTGAAAACCCTGGTTTTCGGCATTACCGCGCTTTTATGCCTCGCGGCGGTATTGAGTGCCTTAATGTTCCGCATATTCAACACAGAAAACATCGACGCATTCATACAAAAAAACTTTTCCGCCCATGGCTGCCAAATCAAATACAACGCCACTATCGGCAGAAAATGGCTGCCGCGTCCCACGCTAATCTTAAAAGACCTCAGCCTTTCCTCTTCCGAACCTGACACACCGACGCTGAACATCGCCGAATCCAAAATGGGCTTTGGTTGGAGCAGCCTATGGTCGGATGCCCCCATTCTTGAGAAATGGATTCTTTTAAACCCGACACTGACACTGGACTCAAAACACCATCTGCCCGCCTGCCTGCAACAAGACCCATCGTCAAAAGAAAGTTTCCAGCTCAACCGCATCATCATCAATAACGGCAGCATCCGTTATCACACTAAAGAGCAAAATATTGCCTTAAACAATCTGCAATTTTCCCTGCAGCAAGCCGATTCAGACGGCCGCCCCTTCGACATCAGCGGCACACTGCAAAACATCGGCAATCCTATCAGTTGGCAGGGTGCAGGCTATCTGATACCCAACAATGCCGGTTGGAGTGTTCCCGCCCTTAAGCTGAACCTGCAAACCGTATTACTCAAAAACAAGCTGGATGCCCAAATTGCAGGCAGCCTTAATTGGCAAAACCAAACCGCCCTACTCCGCGACTTCAATCTGCAAGCCGAAAGCGGCTTTCAAAACTTGCATATCAACGCACGTTCACCCCTATTGCAATTCAAAAACGGCTATTTACACCTCAACACACTCAACGGCGCATTGACCGCCGGCAGTGAAAACAACCAATGGGACGGTTCATTCAAACTGGACAAAGCCAACCTCTACGCAACCGTTTTGACCGCCGCCAATTTTGAACTCAAAGGCAGCCATAAAAACGACCGCCTCCAAACCAACTTTACCTTTTCCAGCCCGTTGGTTTGGCAAAAAGGTAAAGGCATCGATGCGCCCAAACTGCACCTCAGTACCCTGCAAGACACCATCAACCGCCTTCCCCGTCCACGCTTCATCAGCACACTCGAAGGGCAGGCCAACTTCAGCCTGAATATATGGGAAGGCCGTCTGAAAGGCGCATTTGACAGGCAGGCCCTCGCCTTGGCTTTTAAATACCAACGCGACGCCCAACCGCGCCCGCACCTTGACGCCGGTATCGCCTTACAAAAACTTAATCTGACCCCTTATTTAGAAGACCTGAAAACCCAGCCGTCGCTCAGTCTTCCTTCCCTGCTGGCCAAATCCTGGCTGCCCGACATTGAGGCCAACCTCCAAATCGGCACCATTCAAACTGCCGGCCTGCAACTTGAAAACGTCGAATCCCTGCTTACCGCAGATAAAGAACATATCGCCCTGCACCGTTTCAAAGCCGGGCTTTATGGCGGCAAAACAGAGGGCGGACTGAGTATTGCAGCCACCCAACCCGCTTCCTACCACCTCCAACAAAACGCAAAAGGCATACAAATTCAGCCTCTGCTGCAAGACTTGTTTGGCTTCCACAGCTTCAGCGGCAGCGGCGACGCCGTTATCGACATTCAAACTTCCGGCAACGACCGCACCCAAATGATACAAGCCCTAAACGGCAGCCTGCTCCTCGATATTACCAACGGCGCATGGCACGGCATCGATATGGACAGCATTCTGAAAAACGGCATCTCTTCGGAAAAAATTGACAACAGCAACCTCAAAACCCCTTTCCATCATTTCATTCTCAATAGCGAAATCGAGAAAGGCATCAGCCATCATATCAATACCGAACTGTTTTCCGACAGCCTGCACGTTGTCAGCAGCGGCTATACCGATTTGAATACCCAAAAGCTGTCCGAAAACCTGCTTATCAGCAACGTACTGCAACCCAAAAACAAACCGATTCCCCTCAAAATCGGCGGAACCGTACAAAACCCTTCCATTACCCTTGACTACAGCCGTTTGACCAATGGCATGAACACACCGGCAGAAAAACAAAAAGCCCTGCAAGAAACCATACAAGAACAATGGAAGTGGCTCAAACCACGCTAAATTTTCAAATTAAAGGCCGTCTGAAACCCAAAAAGTTTCAGACGGCCTTTTAACAGATGTATTGTCAGAATAAGATGTTTACTTAGGAATAACTATATACACAATCAGTGCAACAATGACGGCAGACCATACGGTTAACATTATCAAGCCTTCTTTGGAGAGTTTTCTTTTGCTCCAATCAAGCCTCAATATTTCTACCGTACCTTCAAACACTGCCCCAATCATTTCCATCACGATTTGAAGTATAAATTCCAATAGAAATGACATCTACAAACCCAAACGCTCCCAAATCTCATCGATTTTGGCCGTAACGGCAGGGTCTTTTTTGATCACACGACCCCATTCGCGGTTGGTTTCACCCGGCCACTTGTTAGTTGCATCCAAACCCATTTTGCCACCGAGTCCGCTGACGGGGCTGGCGAAGTCGAGGTAGTCGATGGGCGTGTTTTCCATCAAAACGGTATCGCGCACTGGGTCCATGCGGGTGGTTACCGCCCAAATGACTTCTTTCCAGTCGCGCACGTTCACATCGTCATCGACCACGATGATGAATTTGGTGTACATAAACTGGCGCAGGAACGACCAGCAGCCCATCATCACGCGCTTGGCGTGTCCGGCGTACTGTTTTTTCATGCTAACCACCGCCATGCGGTAGGAGCAGCCTTCGGGCGGCAGGTAGAAATCAGTGATTTCGGGGAACTGCTTTTGTAAAAGCGGCACAAACACTTCGTTCAACGCCACGCCCAAAACGGCGGGTTCATCGGGCGGTTTGCCTGTGTAGGTAGAGTGGTAAATCGGGTTTTCGCGCATGGTGATGCGTTCGACCGTAAACACGGGGAAATGATCCTGCTCGTTGTAATAGCCCGTGTGGTCGCCGTATGGGCCTTCCAACGCGGTTTCGTTCGGATGAATCACGCCTTCCAATACGATTTCAGCACGGGCAGGCACTTGCAAATCGTTGCCGATACATTTCACCAGTTCCGTCCGCGAACCGCGCAGCAGTCCGGCAAACTGGTATTCGCTCAAGGTATCGGGAACAGGCGTTACTGCGCCCAAAATGGTGGCAGGGTCGCAACCGAGGACAACGGCGACGGGATACGGCGTATCAGGATTGAGTTTGCGGAATTCCTGATAATCCAGCGCACCGCCGCGATGCGACAGCCAACGCATAATCAGCTTGTTCTTGCCGATTAACTGTTGACGGTAAATGCCGAGATTTTGGCGTTTTTTGTTTGGTCCGCGCGTGACGGTCAAGCCCCATGTGACCAGCGGCGCAACGTCTTCCGGCCAGCAATGCTGAATCGGAAGTTTATATAAATCAACGTCTTCACCTTCCCACACGATTTCCTGACACGGCGCGTTTTTCACCACGTTCGGCGCCATGCTCCAAATATCTTTCAGCAGCGGCAATTTGGAAAACGCGTCTTTAATGCCTTTGGGCGGTTCGGGTTCTTTCAGATATGCCAAAGTTTTACCGATTTCACGCAACTTGGACACGCTGTCCGCGCCCATGCCCAGCGCCACGCGTTCGGGCGTGCCAAACAGATTCGCCAACACGGGATAATCGTAGCGCGTACCGTCGGGCTTAATCGGGTTTTCAAACAGCAACGCCGGCCCCTCGGCGCGCAGCACGCGGTCGGCGATTTCGGTCATTTCCAAATGCGGCGACACCGGATGCTGAATGCGCTTGAGTTTGCCATCGGCTTCCAATCCGGCGATAAATTCTCGCAAATCTCTGTATTTCATGATTTCATTTTCCTGAACAGGCCGTCTGAAAGCAGACCGCCATTTCGGGTTTGAAAGATAAACCAGCGGCTATTGTACCTGCCAAATCTGTTCAAATCCCAACTTTCCACGTCCGAATTTCCATATTTTTTGCAAACTACCGTCAAATTTGAACAATATCTGCTTGTGATTGCTTTCAGACGGCCTTATCTTTGGTAGAATTCCAACTTAATCCAGTCATCAATCAATATCTATCGTGGGACGGCGGCCATGTTTGCATTTTTAGAATCTTTTTTCGTTGAATACGGCTATGCGGCCGTGTTTTTCGTTTTGGTTATTTGCGGCTTCGGCGTGCCGATTCCTGAAGATTTGACGCTGGTAACCGGTGGTGTGATTTCCGGCCTGGGTTATACCAACTCGCATATTATGTTTGCCGTCGGCATGCTCGGCGTATTGGTAGGCGACGGCTTTATGTTTGCGGCCGGCCGGATTTGGGGACAAAAAATCCTTAAATTCAAACCGATTGCGCGCGTGATGACGCCCAAACGCTATGCCCAAGTACAGGAAAAATTCGACAAATACGGCAACTGGGTTTTATTCGTCGCCCGCTTCCTGCCCGGCCTGCGTACCGCCGTTTTCGTGACCGCAGGCATCAGCCGCAAGGTTTCCTACCTGCGCTTCATCCTGATGGACGGTTTGGCCGCGCTGATTTCCGTTCCGGTTTGGATTTATTTGGGCGAATACGGCGCACGCAATACCGACTGGCTGATGAAAAAAATGCACAGCCTGCAATCAGGTATCTTTATCGTACTGGGCATCGGCGCAGTCATTGTCGGCTGGATTTGGTGGAAAAAACACCGCCGCCACACCTTCTTCCGCGAGAAACTGCACGAAAAACGCGCTGCAAAAGCCAAAATACAAGCCAATCAATAAACCATTCCAGGCCGTCTGAAACACTTCCCCGCTTTCAGACGGCCTCAATCATTCATCAGAAACACCATGAAACAAAAAATCTTCGTCCTCTACACCGGCGGCACCATCGGCATGACCCAAAGCAGCGCCGGCCTGCGCCCCGACACCGCTCTCGTCGATAAAGCCCTTGCCCCCTTTTCAAACGGCCTTGATTTCGAATGGCACGTTTGCCAGCCGCTCATCGATTCTTCCGCAGTAACGCTGCAAAACCAACGCGACTGGTTGGAGCTTATTATCGCCAAGCTGCCTGACTATGACGGCATTTTGGTGCTGCACGGCACGGATACCATGGCATACACCGCCAACCTCTTCGCCCTTTCGCTGCAAGGTTTGGACAAACCCGTTATCCTGACCGGCTCGCAATGGCCTTACGATGCCGCCAACAGCGATGCGCCGCGCAACCTTGCTACCGCCGTTTCTTCTTTCTCGCTCAAACTCAAACAAGTGGCGATTGCCTTTAACGGCAAGCTCTTCCCAGCCGTCGGCAGCAGCAAGGTCAGCACCGAAACCGCCGCAGGTTTTGACAACCTGCATTTTGGCGCACTCGCCGAATGGGAGGAAAACAAAGGTTGGCACAATATCCGTACCGCCCCGACCCAACATTCAGACAGCCTCAAACCGCGTCTTCCAAATCCTGAAGCAAAAGTTTCCGTCCGCACGCTGATTCCCGGTTATGCCGCACAAGAACTTTCAGACGGCCTGCCCCAACTTTCCGCCCAAGCCCTAATCCTGCAAAGCTACGGCCACGGCAATGCACCGAGCAACGATGCGTTTGTCCGAGCCGTCCAAACCTTTACACAACAAGGCAAGTTACTGCTCAACATCAGCCAAGTGCCGCAAGGTTGCGCCGCCGCAGTCTATGCCCAAGGCGATGCTTTGCGTCAGGCAGGTATCATCAACGGCGGCAAATGCAACCTTGAAACCGCCACTGCGCTGATGACCCTTGCCGTATCACATGACTGGAATGCAGATAAGGTGCAACAAGAATTACGACAATTAAATCTGCTGTAAACCGCCATTAAACATGACTTTCACCGACACCCACTGCCATCTTGCCGATCCTAAACTTGCCGACACGCTGTCTGCCGTACTTGCCGAAGCGCAAGCCGCCGGCGTAGCTCGTTTTATCGTACCGGCTACATCCCCCAAGGATTGGCATTCCGTTGCGCAGTTGGAAAGGCCGTCTGAAAACATCCATATCGCTTTGGGCATTCATCCGTGGTTTTCAGACAGCCTCAACGAAGCTGCATTCCAAGAATTAGAGTCCGAATTAATCCGACATCCGCAAGCATGGGTTGGAGAAATCGGTTTGGATTTTTATGGAAAAGAGCAAACCCAAGCGCAACGCGACACACAAACCGACGTCTTTATCCGCCAACTTATCCTCGCCCAACACCTCAACCGCCGCGTCATCATTCATAATCTGAAAGCCGCCGCCGCCATTGCCGCCGCCGTCAAAACCGCCGGTTTCACACAAGGCGGTATTGTCCACGCTTTCTCCGGCAGCGTAGAAGAAGCGCGGATTTTGGTAAAACTCAACTTTAAAATCGGCATAGGCTCGCTGTTGCTCAATCCCAATGCCAAAAAAGTCCGTACCGCCTTACAAGCCTTAGACGACACGGATTTTGTTCTCGAAACCGACAGCCCCTTTATGCTCGGCCACGAAACCAATACCCCGGCCAACATCCGCCGTATCGCCGAAATTGCCGCCGAACTGCGCGGCGTACCGCTGGCACAACTGGCCGAGATAACCGAGCAAAACGTGGATTCCCTGCTCCATACTTCCCCTTAATATGCCGGCCTCAATGCATCAAAAAGTCTTGCCCGGCCGTTCCGTTTCCAAACGGACACACTCAGCCCTCCCTACCCCATGTTCATGAATAAAAAGCGATACAAGGCCGTCTGAAAAAATGTTTTTGGCACAAAATATCGCTCACTCCGTCATCTCGGCTTTTTAACACCGTATTTTCCTTTTGATTGATAAAAAGTATTACGCATATTATTGGGCAAACTTTTTATTTACGTTAAAATATGCTTTTTTTTGATAATAAGGCCGTCTGAAAAAGGCGGAAACTAATTATGACTGAACAACATACACACGCTTCCACCTGGAAGAGCAAAATCAATGCTCTCGGCCCGGGTATCATGATGGCTTCGGCGGCAGTCGGCGGCTCGCACCTGATTGCCTCCACGCAGGCAGGCGCACTTTACGGCTGGCAGCTTGCGCTGATTATTATTCTGACCAACCTGTTCAAATACCCGTTTTTCCGCTTCAGCGCACATTACACGCTGGACACGGGCAAAAGCCTGATTGAGGGCTATGCCGAAAAAAGCCGCGTTTATTTGTGGGTATTTTTGATTTTGTGTATTGCATCGGCAACGATTAATGCCGGTGCGGTCGCCATCGTTACCGCCGCCATCGTCAAAATGGCGATCCCGTCGCTGACTTTCGATGCCGGCATGGTGTCCGTCATGATTATGGTTTCCTGCCTGCTGATTTTGGCAAGCGGCCGCTATAAAGCATTGGACAACGTTTCCAAAATCATCATCGTCAGCCTGACCATCGCCACCGTCGCCGCAGCCGCCGTGGCCATGTCTCGCGGCATGCAGATGAAACCCGACTTTATCGAGCCTACCCCGTGGACACTGGCAGGCTTGGGCTTCCTCATCGCGCTGATGGGCTGGATGCCTGCGCCGATTGAAATTTCCGCCATCAACTCTTTGTGGGTTACCGAAAAACAACGCATCAACCCTTCCAGCTACCGCGACGGCATTTTCGACTTCAACGTCGGCTACATTACCAGCGCGATTTTGGCGGTTGTCTTCCTCGCCTTGGGTGCATATGTCCAATACGGCAACGGCGAAGAAGTGCAAATGGCGGGCGGCAAATATGTCGGCCAGCTGATTAATATGTACGCCGTGACCATCGGCGACTGGTCTCGTCCATTAGTGGCATTTATCGCCTTTGCCTGTATGTACGGCACGACGATTACCGTAGTGGACGGCTACGCGCGCGCGATTGCCGAACCGGTACGCCTGCTGCGCGGCAAAGACAAAACCGGCAATGCCGAATTGTTTGCATGGAACATTTGGGTAGCAGGCTCAGGCTTGGCCGTGATTTTCTGGTTCAACAGCGCAATGGCCGAGCTGCTCAAATTCGCCATGATTACCGCTTTCGTTGCCGCTCCCGTGTTCGCTTGGTTGAACTACCGCCTCGTCAAAGGCGACAAACGCCACAAACTGACCATGGGCATGAACTTCCTCGCCATTATCGGTTTGATTTATTTGACCGGCTTTACCGTTTTGTTCCTGCTGAACCAAACAGGCATCTTGGCTGCGCCTAAATAAGTACATATGAAAAAAGGCCGTCTGAAACTTCAAAACAGGTTTCAGACGGCCTTTCCAATCCATCATATCTTTTTGAATTTTCATTCAAACCCATTATAATAACGCCTTATTTCGCCGTTGCAGACCACTCGACGGCATCCGTATTTTGGAAAATTTATGAAGCCGTCTATCTTAGAAAAACTACAACAACTCAGCGACCGACTGGAAGAAGTCACGCATTTGCTCGGACAGCCTGAAGCCACGTCCGATATGGACAACTACCGCAAACTCACGCGCGAACACGCCGAATTGACGCCCGTGGTCGAAGTGTTCCAAAACTATCAACTGGCGCAAAGTGACTTGGCGGATGCCGAAGAAATGCTGTCCGACCCTGAAATGAAAGACTTTGCCGCCGAAGAAATCGAAGCGGCGAAAGCCAAAATCGACACGCTCGATACCGAATTGCAAAAACTGCTGCTGCCCAAAGATGCCGACGACGACAAAAACATCTTCATCGAGGTGCGCGCCGGAACGGGCGGCGACGAAGCCGCGCTGTTTGCAGGCGATTTGCTGCGTATGTACAGCCGCTACGCCGAGCGCAACCGCTGGCAGGTCGAAATCGTTTCCGCCAACGAAAGCGAGTTGGGCGGCTATAAAGAAGTCATCGCCCGTATCGTCGGTTTGGGCGCGTACAGTCGTCTGAAATTCGAATCGGGCGGCCACCGCGTACAGCGCGTCCCTGCCACCGAAAGCCAAGGCCGTATCCATACTTCCGCCTGCACCGTCGCCGTCATGCCCGAAGCGGATGAACTGGAAGACATCGAGTTGAACCCCGCCGACCTGCGCATCGACACCTTCCGTGCATCCGGCGCGGGCGGTCAGCACATCAACAAAACCGACTCCGCCGTCCGCATCACCCACCTGCCCACCGGCATGGTGGTCGAATGCCAAGACGGCCGCAGCCAACACGCCAACAAAGCGCAGGCGATGAAAGTCCTCGCCGCCCGCCTGAACGACGCGCAAAAACGCGAAGCACAAGCCAAAGAAGCCGCCGAACGCAAATCCCTCATCGGCAGCGGCGACCGCAGCGAACGCATCCGCACCTACAACTACCCCCAAGGCCGCGTGACCGACCACCGCATCAACCTCACCCTGCACAAACTGGATTTCGTGATGGACGGCGATTTGGAAGAAATTACCAACGCTCTGATTGCCGAACATCAAGCCGAGCTTTTGGCGGCAATGGGGGATTGATGGATTTAGTCCGTTACGTTTATACTTTTCAGACGGCCTGATGGCATATGTCAGCATGACCGTATATATGTTAATCCCAAAGTGATAAAATGCAGCACCAGCTGCGCCCCAGCAACACCCTTCTACAATTAACGAAAGAGAGGACACAAAATGGCAAAAATCCTGATCGCACCGGTATCTACCGGCCTGAGCGCCGATGCAGCGGCAAAAGCATTTGCAGCGGCATTGAATGCACAAGTTTTCCAAGCCGTTGACTCCACTACAGAAGCCCTGTTGGCTCAAGGCAAGAGCGACGACTGGTTTGACGCACTTGTCGGTAAAGTTGCAGCATTGAACGCAGATAACCTCGTTATCGAAGGCATCACTCCTGATGCAGACAAATTGTTCTTGGCAGGCAAAAACGTTGAATTGGCGCTGTCTTTGGACGCAGGCGTTGTATTGGCGCTGAAATCCGACAACACCGACGCAGCCGCCATCGCCCAACAATTAAACCTCACCAAACAGCTCTACACCAACTCCCCGGGCTTATTGGAAGGCTTTATCATTGACGGCGCAGCCGCTGCTTTAGGCGCACAAGTTGCCGAGCAAACCGGCCTGACTTTCTTCGGCTCCAGCGACAAACTGCAAGATGTATCCGCTTTGGCTAAACGCGAAGCCAAACGCCTGTCTCCAGCCCAATTCCGTTACAACCTGATCGATTTTGCCCGCAAAGCCGATATGCGCATCGTTCTGCCTGAAGGCGCAGAACCGCGTACCGTCGCCGCTGCCGCCATCTGTCACGAAAAAGGCATCGCCCGTTGCGTACTGTTGGCTACCCGCGAAGAAGTTGAAGCCGTAGCGAAAGAGCGCGGCATTTCCCTGCCTGATTCTTTGGAAATCATTGATCCTGCTTCTTTGGTTGAGCAATACGTCGAGCCAATGTGCGAATTGCGCAAATCCAAAGGCCTGACTCCTGAAGATGCCCGCAAACAGCTGCAAGATACCGTCGTACTGGGCACCATGATGATGGCTCAAAACGACGTGGATGGTTTGGTTTCCGGTGCAGTCCACACCACTGCCAACACCATCCGCCCTGCCCTTCAACTGATTAAAACCGCTCCGGGTGCAAGCCTCGTATCCAGCGTATTCTTCATGTTGCTGCCTAACCAAGTATTAGCATTTGCCGACTGCGCGGTTAATCCGAACCCAACGCCTGAGCAACTGGCCGACATCGCCATCCAATCTGCCGACAGCGCCAAAGCTTTCGGTATCGATCCAAAAGTGGCCATGATTTCCTACTCCACCATCAACTCAGGCAGCGGCCCTGATGTCGATGCTGTGATCGAAGCCACCAAACTGGCGAAAGAGAAACGCCCTGATTTGGCTATCGAAGGTCCGTTGCAATACGATGCAGCTACCGTTCCATCTATCGGCAAATCCAAAGCTCCGGGTAGCGCTGTTGCCGGTCAAGCAACCGTTTTGGTTTTCCCAGACCTCAATACCGGCAACTGTACTTACAAAGCCGTACAACGCAGCGCCAACGTCCTGAGCGTAGGCCCGTTGTTGCAAGGTTTGCGCAAACCGGTTAACGACTTGTCCCGCGGCGCATTGATTGAAGACATCGTCTTCACCATCGCCCTGACTGCCGTTCAAGCCAAACAAATGCAAGGCTGATTGACAAGCTGATGCTTTGAAATCAAAGGCCGTCTGAAACCGATGTTTCAGACGGCCTTTCGTATCTTTGCGCCAACTATATTATAATTCGCCATTATTTTCTGAAAGACTGCCCCGATGACTGCCTACCAGCAACAACTAGCCGACAAAAAGCAATATCTTCAGCAACTTTTCCAAGGACTGGATTGCCCTGAAATCGAAGTCTTTGAATCTCCGGAACAGCATTACAGGATGCGTGCCGAGTTCCGTATCTGGCATGAGGGCGGCGAAATGTTTTACGCCATGTTTGAACGCGGGCAAAAGGCAAGCGGGGCAAGCCTGATCCGTTGTGACCAATTTCCTGCCGCGTCCGAATCCATCAATGCATTGATGCCGAAACTGATTGAAGCCGCATCCAATCATCCCGAGCTGAAAAACCGCTGGTACGCCGTCGAATTTTTATCCACTTTAAGCGGCGAAATGCTGGTGACCATGATTTACCACAAGAAGCTGAACGAAGCATGGCAACAAGCCGCGCAAGAGCTGGCGCACGATTTGGGCATCCACATCATCGGCCGCAGCCGCGGACAAAAAATCGTATTGAGCCAAGATTTCGTAACCGAAGCATTGACGGTCAACGGCAAAACCTTCCGCTACCGTCAAATCGAAGGCAGCTTTACCCAACCCAATGCCCAAGTGTGTCAAAAAATGCTGACTTGGGCGTGTGATGCCGCACAAAACCTAGGCAAAGACCTGCTTGAGCTATATTGCGGCAACGGCAATTTCACCCTGCCGCTTTCGCAACATTTCAATCAAGTGCTGGCAACCGAAGTTTCCAAAACTTCCGTCAACGCCGCCCAGTGGAATATTGAAGCCAACCAAATTACCAATCTCAAAATCGCCCGCCTTTCTGCGGAAGAGTTTACTGAGGCCTACACGCAAAACCGTGAATTCCGCCGCCTGCAAGAACAAGGCATCGACTTGAAAAACTATGATTTTTCAACTATTTTCGTTGATCCTCCGCGCGCCGGTGTCGATGATGAGACGCTCAAATTGGTTGCCCGATTCGACAACGTTCTCTATATTTCCTGCAACCCTGAGACCCTGCGTGCCAACCTCGACACGCTCTGTCAAACCCATACCATCGAACGCGCCGCCCTGTTCGACCAATTCCCATTTACCCACCATATCGAAAGCGGCGTTTGGTTGAAGAAAAAATAAAACCATACAAAAAGGCCGTCTGAATGTTCAGACGGCCTTTAATTAACAGCATATTAAGCGATTTTCAAATCAATCCGCTTCCAAAACCACTTTCATGGCTTGGTTTTCAGCAGCATGTTTGAATACATCGTAAGCTTTTTCCAATTCGCTGAATTTGAAATGGTGGGTCATCATTTTGGTGTAATCCACTGAGCTGCTGGAAATGGCTTTCATCAGCATTTCGGTGGTATTCGCGTTAACCAGGCCCGTTGTGATGGCAAGGTTTTTAATCCACAGTTTTTCCAGTTTGAAATCAACGGATTGACCATGCACACCAACCACAGCAATATGGCCGCCGGGTTTCACAATGTCTTGGCACATATTCCAAGTCGCAGGGATACCGACCGCTTCGATGGCGCAATCTACGCCGTCTTCGCCAACGATATCAGTAACTTGCTTGCTCACATCGCCGGAAGCAGGGTTGATGGTATGGGTTGCGCCCAATTCTTTCGCTAGTTTCAAACGGTTTTCGTCCATATCGCAAACGATGATGGCGGCAGGGCTATACAGTTGCGCAGTCAACAACGCAGACATACCGACAGGGCCTGCACCTGCGATGAATACGGTATCGCCAGGTTTCACATCACCGTATTGCACGCCGATTTCGTGGGCGGTCGGCAAAGCATCGCTCAACAGCAAGGCAACTTCTTCATTGACGTTGTCAGGCAGCGGAACCAAGCTGTTGTCGGCATAAGGCGTACGGACGTATTCGGCCTGAGTACCGTCAATCATATAGCCCAAGATCCAACCGCCGTTGCGGCAGTGTGAATAAAGTTGGATTTTACAGTTGTCGCAAGTACAGCATTTGCTGACACATGAAATAATGACTTTATCACCGACTTTGATGTTTTTTACAGCATCGCCGACTTCTTCTACAATACCGATGCCCTCATGACCGAGAATGCGACCGTCGGCAACTTCAGGGTTTTTACCCTTCCAAATACCCAAGTCGGTACCGCAAATCGTGGTTTTAACGATTTTGACGACTGCATCGGTCGGATCGATAATTTGAGGGCGGGGTTTTTCTTCAAAACGGATGTCGTTTGCGCCGTGATAAACCATTGCTTTCATGTGAATCTCCTTGAGTGGTTAATAAACTTTAACAATACTGCGTAAATCCACGTTAACTATATTTATATACCCCTCCGCCAGATAAGTCAATCCTGATTATTATTTTGTATGTTATAGTGTAACATACTGTTTTTAAAATAAATAATTAAAAAGAAAATATTAATGAACACACCCACATCCTTCGCGCGACGACTCATTGATTGGCAACGGCAACACGGCCGTCACGATTTGCCTTGGCAGGTCAAAGATCCTTATTCCGTCTGGCTTTCAGAAATCATGCTCCAGCAAACGCAGGTTGCTACCGTATTGGACTACTATCCGCGTTTCTTAGCCAAATTCCCAACCGTACAATCACTTGCCGCCGCGCCGCAAGACGAGGTTTTATCTTTATGGGCGGGCTTGGGCTATTACAGCCGCGCACGCAACCTGCACAAAGCCGCGCAACAAGTCGTCGAACAATTCGGCGGCACGTTTCCGTCGGAGCGCAAAGACTTGGAAACGCTCTGCGGCGTAGGCAGAAGTACCGCCGCCGCCATTTCTGCCTTTGCTTTCAACCGCCGCGAAACCATCTTGGACGGCAACGTCAAACGCGTTCTCTGCCGCGTGTTCGCCCGCGACGGCAATCCGCAAGACAAAAAATTTGAAAACTCGCTTTGGTCGCTCGCCGAAAGCCTGCTGCCGTCTGAAAACGCCGATATGCCTGCCTACACGCAAGGCTTGATGGACTTGGGCGCAACCGTCTGCAAACGGACAAAACCTTTGTGTCATCAATGCCCTATGGCAGACATCTGCGAAGCAAAAAAGCAAAACCGTATTGACGAGCTGCCGCGCAAAAAAACCGCCCTTGAAGTACATACCCTGCCGCTTTACTGGCTGATTATTCGTAACCAAAACGGCGCATTATTGCTTGAAAAACGCCCTGCCAAGGGCATTTGGGGCGGTCTGTATTGCGTACCCTGTTTTGAAAAATTAGACGATTTGTATGCTTACGCCGAACGCTTCGGCATTGTTTCAGACGGCCTCGAAGAACAAACCACGTTTACCCACCGCCTGACCCACCGCTTATTGATGATTACCCCTTTTCAGACGCAACAAAGGCCGTCTGAACATCTTTCAGACGGCCTTTGGGTATCATCGGAACATTTGGCAGATTATGGTTTGCCCAAACCTTTAATCAAATATTTGGCTAAAGGCTAAACCGCCCTATTCCACAATCTCTTTAAATACAACTTCTTTCCCGCCGCGAATCAGCACTGCAAACCCATCGCCAATCTGCCAACGCGAGCTTGGATTGGCGTACTCGACACCCTGACTGCGCAAGCGGACTTGCACCAGTTTCTCAACCGTATTGCCTTCACGCAGCTCAACCATCATCGGGCTGTGGCTGTTGATATAAATTGCAGTAATCGTCCGACCTTGTGCGGATTGATAACGGACAGAATACGTCTGCGCCTGTGCAATGACCGGTAAAGGCGCGTCAGGGCGCACGGCTTTATACGAGCCGCACGCAGCGCACAAACCCACGCACAAAGCGCAGATGATTTTGTTCAACATAGGCATAGATTAGTAATGGTGATGCGGAATCTCGCCATCAAGACGGTAATAAGTGCCGCAATACGGGCATTCAATCTCACTGTTGGACTGAATCGGCAAGAACACGCGCGGATGGCCGTTCCATGTTTCATGATTAGGGCCGGAGCAATGTAGCGGCAAATCCTGCGGCTTGATGACTACAACGTTTTTTTCAGACTGTGTACTCATGGTTTGGTTCCTCACTATGTTTTCTTATCTTCCGATATTGTAAAGCAAAACGGCCGCTAGGTTCAGACTGAAAACATTATATAATCACTTTTTTCAGACGGCCTTTGATGATGACTACCCTGCTCCGCCTTCAAGATTTCGATACTTCCGATTCCGCTTCATTTCTTTATACACTCAGTGCAGCCTATTTGGATCACACCGAACAGACAGGCGACGAGGAAATGTCTAGCCTCAATGACGAACAGCATACATTGACAGCCCTTTGCTACCTCGACAGCCAAGTTCAAGAAGGCGGCTTTGTTCAGCTTATCGCTTCAGGATACGGAGAATACATCTTCTGCAACCCGGTTGCCGACAGCCTGCGCCGCTGGCGCATCAAGCCGATACCGAAAATCCTAGACAAAGCCAAAGCCCTGTACGAAAAACACGGCGAAGCCATTGAAAAAATGGCAGACGAGCAAAGGGATTTCGACGAAATCCGTAAAGCTTTCCCCGATTTTGAAGAGCTTGACGGCGATTATTATGACGTTGCCGACGAAGACTTGGAAGCCGCAGCGGCCTACGTTCAAGCAAATTGGGATAAATTTGCCAAACTGTCAGACTGAAACCATAAAACTTTGCCGGTTTGAATCATCTGTTCAAACCGGCAAAATCATCAATACATCGAATTAACGTTTGTTTTTCTGATAAATCGGCATCACTTCAGGCAACATTTTGCGGATTGCATTGATACGCGCCTGATTAGTCGGGTGGGTCGACAAAATAGACAATGAGCTGCCGCCCTGTACTTTGTTCATTTTTTCCCACACGCTTACCGCAGCCTCAGGGTTGTAGCCTGCTTCAGCCATCAAACGCACACCGCCAGCATCCGCCTCGCTCTCCTGATGGCGTGAGAACGGTTTGGTTGCCAACAAATCTGCACCCAAGCCAACCAAATCGCCATCCACGCCGGTTGAGCTGGCCAAAATCGAACCGCCCAAGCCGGTCAATACTTGTCCACCCAAAGCTTTTTTACTGTGTTCCAACAAAGCATGGGTCATTTCATGGCCGACAACAGCGGCAATTTCAGCATCCGTCAGCTTCAATTTTTCTACTATGCCAGTGTACACGGCCATTTTACCGCCCGGCATGGCCCATGCGTTCATTTCATCACTGCGGATAACGTTCATCTGCCAGTTGAAAGGCACACCGGTTTTGTTGGCGCGCTCAGCATGAGGACGCAGACGTGCAAACACGCGTTGAACGCGTTGAGCGGTTGGAGATGAAACATCCAAAGCTTTTTGACCACGTGCGTTTTGAATGACTTGTGAGTAACTTTTAGCTGCGTCTTCATTTAAAGTCGCAGTATCGTAGCCAACCATATCCGCTACAGAAGTACAGCCGGTCAACGCCAAAATCACGCCCATGCCGGCCCAATATTTTTTATTCCATTTTTTCAACATGTTTTCTCTCTGTGTTTTTAAGTTAATGTAACGACATTGTACCCAAATTTAATACACTTTACACAAAAGGCCGTCTGAACGGTTTCAGACGGCCTTTAAGCGTAACATTTAAGAACGGCGCTGCAACATCCAAGACTCAATCTTACGCGCATCGTTCACGCGGGTTGTAGAAGACGGAGAGTTGAGCAATACGATGGTAATCGGCTGATTCTGTACATTGGCCTTAACCACCATAGAACGTCCGGCTTCACGGATATAGCCGGTTTTCTGCAATTCGATATTCCAGCTGCCCTCACGCACTAAGGCGTTGGAGTTTTTGTAGTTTTGGCGGCCGTTTGCCGTCAACACCGAGCCGTAATTTGAAGTCGAATTTTTACGGATTAACGGATATTTGCTGGCTGCCGCAACCATACGGTTCAAATCGCGTGCAGTGGAAACATTTTGGAAATTCAGACCGGTAGGCTCATAGAAACGGCTGCTGGTCATACCCAGGCTTTGCGCTTTGGCATTCATGGCCGCAACAAACGCACTCATACCGCCCGGATAGGTACGGCCCAATGCATGGGTAGCACGGTTTTCACTACTCATCAGGCTCAAATGCAACAACTCGCCGCGCGTCAGCGTCGTGCCGATGCTCAAACGGCTGCCCGTACCTTTCAAACGGTCGATTTCAGCCTCGGTAATCGTGATAGGCTCGTTCATATCGAGATGCGCATCCAAAACCACCATTGCGCTCATCAATTTGGAAATAGAGGCAATCGGCATGACACGATCAGGGTTTTTCTGATACAGCACTTCACCGGTTTTATTATTGAAAATCAAAGCAGATTGCGAAGAAAGCAAAGGACCGGCCAAAGCAGCCTGAGCTTCGACTTGGTCGGCATGGCTCAACGCAAAAGCTTCCATCGGGTCATTTTGAACTGGGAAATTTTGCTCTAAAAATTGTCCCAATACATCCATATCATCGGCAACGGCAGGCGCAGAAGCAAAGGCCAATGCCACACCTGTCCATACCATTCCTAAAGTTTTATAGAATTTCATATCTGCCAATTCAAAAAAATACATTTAATTCAACATTCTGTTAAATTTTTCGGCAATTGTAAAGCGAGTTGAGAAAACTTTGCGTTTGTTTGCGAGATATTCAAATCCAGTGCCCTCATCTGTTTCTCAGACGATACGGCGCGATACCTGCTCTGATTTGAAAAAACACAAGATAGTCATTATACTTAGGCACCTTTGTCAGAGGCATTCCCTCAATCCGGCAATACGCCCGAAATATCTGTTCCCCCTTTACAACACAGCCTCCATACAACCATACGAAGAAATTATTATGTCTGAAGAAAAACGCACCTGTTCATTCTGCGGAAAGTCTGAAAACGACGTTAAAAATCTGATTGAAGGCGAACACGCCTTCATCTGCAACGAATGCGTGGAAACTTGCGGCCTGATGCTGCAAGACAACGAGTCCGGCGAGATTGAAAACGAATTTGCCAAAGCAAAAGAAGAAAACGCCGAGAAAAAACTGCCTACCCCTGCCGAAATCGTTGCCAACCTCAACGACCACGTTATCGGCCAGGAACACGCAAAAAAAGCGTTGGCGGTATCGGTTTACAACCACTACAAACGCCTGCGCCACCCGAAAGCGGAAGGCAAAGTGGAATTGTCCAAATCCAACATCCTGCTCATCGGCCCTACCGGCTCAGGTAAAACCCTGTTGGCGCAATCTTTGGCGCGCAAACTGGATGTACCTTTTGTCATGGCAGATGCCACAACTTTGACCGAAGCCGGTTATGTCGGTGAAGACGTCGAGCAAATCATCACCAAACTTTTGGGCAAATGTGATTTTGACGTTGAAAAAGCCCAGCGCGGCATTGTTTATATCGATGAAATCGATAAAATTTCACGCAAAAGCGACAACCCGTCCATCACGCGCGACGTATCCGGCGAAGGCGTGCAACAAGCCTTGCTGAAACTGATTGAAGGCACGGTAGCCAGCGTTCCTCCTCAAGGCGGACGCAAACATCCGAACCAAGAATTCATCAACGTTGATACCACCAACATCCTCTTTATCTGCGGCGGCGCATTTGCCGGCTTGGAAAAAGTCATCCGCCAACGTACTGAAAAAGGCGGTATCGGCTTTGGTGCAGCGGTGCACAGCAAAGATGAAAACGCCGATATTTCAGCCCTGTTTGAAACCGTCGAGCCTGAAGACTTGATTAAATTCGGCTTGATTCCCGAACTTATCGGCCGTCTACCTGTGATTGCCACATTAGCAGAATTGGACGAAGATGCTTTGGTTAACATTTTAACCGAACCGAAAAATGCCTTGGTCAAACAATATCAAACCTTGTTTGAAATGGAAGATGTCGGCCTTGAGTTTGAAGAAGACGCTTTGCGCAGCATCGCCAAACTGGCAATGGAACGCAAAACAGGGGCGCGCGGCCTGCGCTCTATCGTCGAACGCTGCCTCTTAGACACCATGTATGCCCTGCCAGATTTGAAAGACGTAGCCAAAGTCGTCATCAATAAAGAGGTCGTGGAAAAAGGCGATCAGCCAAAACTTTTCCGTGAAGACGGCAGCGAATACAAGCAATAAGGTTTATTCTTCGAAAAAGACGTGTACCCATTACACGTCTTTTTTATTTTCTTAATAAAACCAAAACCATATTTTCTAATGATGGCCTTATACATGAAAAACAAAGGCCGTCTGAAACATATTCAGACGGCCTTTGTCTTCAAGTTGCTCTACAGCCTGCTTTCATCCGGAGTATTGATGAGCGAGACTACCTTGAATTTTATGAAGCTTATTTTTTCACTTTTTTAGCAGCTTTTTTTGCAGGAGCGGCTTTAGCAGCAGGCTCGGATGCAGCAGCTTCAGGAGCAACAGCCTCAGGTGCTGCTACCGGTTCAGAGGCAGCAGGCTCGGAAGCAGCTGATTCAGCGGTACGTTGATAGCCTTTGTCTTTCATGCAGGCATCAAACACAGCGCGGTCAGCATTTTCACCAGATGCCTGTTGGCATTGGGTCATTGCTTCTTCAACAGTGACGCGTGGCGCTGCCGCTTCTTCAGCAGGTTTGGAAGAAGAACAAGCTGCCAACATCAAGCTACCGGTTGCAAGAGCGATCAATAAAGTTTTCATAATTGTATATTCCTAAATTTTAATTTTATGGTTTACCGTTAAACGGGAGATACAGGCTGTCAACCAGCCCTGCACCTCAATATTGAGTACCCAATTCCAATTTAGTTTCATTTTAGCCTGTAAGTTTTTGATAAATTAATCCTATTGACGTTAAGACAAATGCTTAATCCTCAATAAACTCAAAACCTTGCCGATCAATTTATTTTTCTTCTCTTAGACTCTAAAATATCAAAATCAGGCCAATCAAAGCTGTCGCCATCATTTGGGGAGTCCTTCGTTTTATGGCATAATGGACTACTTGACGGATTTTCCGTACCCCATTTTTTTCAAACCGCAGAATCGACACCATACTGCGGTTTGTCCATTTCAGAATCAGATTTTTTCAGACGGCCTTATTATGCAAAAGGCCGTCTGAACAGAAAGCCGCTATCATGAATCCTTTCTCTTCACTCGGTTTAGGCAGCGAATTAGTCTCTGCCCTGACCGATCAGGGTTATGAAAACCCGACGCCTATCCAGGCCGCAGCCATTCCTAAGGCGTTGGCCGGACACGACCTTTTGGCCGCAGCACAAACCGGCACAGGCAAAACCGCCGCCTTTATGCTGCCCAGTCTCGAACGCCTGAAACGCTACGCCACATCCAGCACCTCCCCGGCCATGCACCCCGTCCGCATGCTGGTATTGACCCCGACCCGCGAACTGGCCGATCAAATCGATCAAAACGTACAGGCATACATTAAAAACCTTCCTTTGCGCCACACCGTCCTCTTCGGCGGCGTCAATATGGACAAACAAACTGCCGACTTGCGCGCCGGTTGCGAAATCGTTGTTGCTACGGTTGGCCGACTGCTCGACCACGTCAAACAAAAAAACATAAATTTAAACAAAGTTGAAATCGTTGTACTCGACGAAGCCGACCGTATGCTGGATATGGGTTTCATCGACGATATCCGCAAAATCATGCAGATGTTACCCAAACAGCGACAAACCCTGCTTTTCTCCGCCACTTTCTCACCGCCTATCCGCAAGCTTGCACAAGATTTTATGCACACACCTGAAATGGTCGAGGTGGCCGCGCAAAACACCACCAACGCCAATGTCGAGCAACACATCATTGCCGTTGATGCACTTAAAAAGCGCAATCTGCTCGAACGCCTGATTGTTGATTTGCATATGAATCAAGTTATTGTTTTCTGCAAAACCAAACAAAGCGTCGATCAAGTTACCCGCGACCTCGTCCGCCGCAATATCGCCGCGCAATCCATCCACGGCGACAAATCCCAACAAAGCCGACTGGAAACCCTCAATGCCTTTAAAGAAGGCACATTACGCGTTTTAGTTGCCACCGACGTTGCCGCGCGCGGCCTGGATATTGCCGAGTTGCCTTTCGTCATCAACTACGAGTTGCCGACCCAACCCGAAGACTACGTCCACCGCATCGGACGTACCGGCCGGGCCGGTGCTGACGGCGTTGCGATTTCCTTGATGGATAAAACCGAACAAAAAATGTTTGAAGCCATTAAAGAACTGACCGGCAGCGATTTGAAAGTAGAACGCATCGAAGGCTTCGAGCCGCATTGGTGGGGCAACGGCAACCAAGATGAAGCTGAAACACACCATAATCAACACAACGACAGCCGCTCCCGCCGCGATGACAGAAACAAACGCAGCGAATATGCGAGCAAGTCGGACAAAAACTCGAAAAAAACAGAAGACAAAAATGACCCGGGTATTGCCTGCGGCAAAATTGCCGGCAGAACACGCCGCAGCCGTCACGAGCGTCAGCCTTGCGCCCTGCTCCAGCCTGGTTTTGGCGTAAAATAAACCACGCTGTTTTGTACTAAAAGGCCGTCTGAAATATACTTTCAGACGGCCTTTTATTAAACCTAAAATAAAAAGGACGTGATGAACACGTCCTTTATTTATCCGTTTCAGACGGCCTCGGTTATTTAAGGCCGTCTGAAAATCGGTTTACCTTGTTACATTAAACATTCACGGTCTCGGCTACTTCGTTGTAGCTGTCGATTTCGTTGAAGTTCATGTAGCGGTAGATTTGGTCGCCCTGCTCGTTAATGATACCAATATTGGCTTGGTATTCTTCAACAGTCGGGATTTTACCCAGTTTGGAGCAGATTGCTGCCAACTCAGCCGAGCCGAGGTAAACAAAGGTGTTTTTACCCAAACGGTTCGGGAAGTTACGGGTAGAAGTAGACATTACAGTCGCGCCTTCATGTACTTGTGCTTGGTTACCCATACACAATGAGCAACCCGGCATTTCCATACGCGCGCCTGCACGGCCGAGTACGCCGTAGTGACCTTCGTCAGACAACTCTTTCGCATCCATTTTGGTTGGAGGCGCCATCCACAGACGCACCGGGATGTCGGTTTTACCTTCCAAGAGTTTGGAAGCTGCGCGGAAGTGGCCGATGTTGGTCATACAAGAACCGATGAACACTTCGTCGATTTTGGTGCCGGAGCGTTCAGACATGAAGCACACGTCGTCAGGGTCGTTCGGGCAGGCAATAATCGGCTCTTTAATGTCGTCCATGTTGATTTCAATCACGGCGGCGTATTCGGCATCTTTATCCGCTTCGAGCAGCTCCGGATTTGCCAACCATGCTTCCATGGCTTTGATACGGCGTTCCAAAGTGCGCGGATCTTGATAGCCGTTGGCAATCATGTTTTTCATCAACACAATGTTGGATTTCATGTACTCGATAATCGGCTCTTTATTGAGCTTCACAGTACAGCCTGCTGCGGAGCGTTCGGCAGATGCGTCAGTCAATTCAAAGGCTTGTTCCACTTTCAAATCAGGCAGGCCTTCGATTTCGAGGATGCGGCCGGAGAAAATGTTTTTCTTACCGGCTTTCGCAACGGTCAGCAAACCTTGTTTAATCGCGTAAAGCGGAATGGCGTTTACCAAATCGCGCAGGGTTACGCCCGGTTGCAGTTTGCCGCTGAAGCGTACCAATACAGACTCAGGCATATCGAGTGGCATTACGCCAGTAGCTGCTGCGAAAGCAACCAAGCCGGAGCCGGCTGGGAAAGAAATACCGATAGGGAAACGGGTGTGGCTGTCACCGCCGGTACCGACTGTATCAGGCAACAACAGACGGTTGAGCCATGAGTGAATCACACCATCGCCCGGACGCAGAGCCACACCGCCGCGGGTGGAAATAAAGGCGGGCAGTTCTTTATGGGTTTTCACATCGACAGGTTTCGGATAAGCAGCGGTGTGACAGAAAGACTGCATCACCATATCGGCGGAGAAGCCCAAACAAGCCAAGTCTTTCAGCTCGTCGCGGGTCATCGGGCCAGTAGTATCTTGCGAGCCAACAGTCGTCATGCGCGGTTCGCAGTAAGTACCCGGACGTACGCCTTGTCCTTCGGGCAGACCGCAGGCGCGACCGACCATTTTTTGGGCCAAGGTGAAACCGGCTTTGCTTTCGGCAGGCGCTTGAGGCAAACGGAATTCGGTAGAAGCAGGCAATTTCAGTGCTTCACGCGCTTTGGCAGTCAAACCGCGACCGATAATCAGGTTGATACGGCCACCAGCTTGCACTTCATCCAGCAATACTTGGGATTTCAGGCTGAATTCGGCAACGGTTTCGCCGTTTTTCACGATTTTGCCTTCATAAGGCAGGATATCGACGACATCGCCCATTTTCAGCGCGGAAACATCGACTTCAATCGGCAATGCGCCTGAGTCTTCTTGAGTATTGAAGAAAATAGGAGCAATTTTGCCACCCAGGCATACGCCGCCGAAACGTTTGTTCGGTACGAATGGGATGTCTTCGCCTGTATGCCAAATGACGGAGTTGGTCGCGGATTTGCGTGAAGAACCGGTACCGACCACGTCGCCGACGTAGGCAACCGGATGGCCTTTGGCTTTGAGTTCTTCCAACAATTTAATCGGACCAACTTCGCCCGGTTTGTCAGGTGTGATGCCGTCGCGCGGGTTTTTCAGCATGGCCAGCGCGTGCAGCGGAATATCGGGACGGCTCCATGCGTCGGGCGCGGGAGAGAGGTCGTCTGTATTGGTTTCACCGTCAACTTTGAAGACGGTAACAGTGATTTTTTCAGGAACTTTGGCACGAGAAGTGAACCATTCGGCATCTGCCCAAGATTGCAATACTTCTTGCGCGTATTTGTTGCCTTTTTTGGCTTTTTCTTGAACATCGTGGAAAGAGTCGAACATCAGCAGAGTGTGTTTCAGACCATTTGCAGCGATAGGCGCAAGTTTGTTGTTGTCTAAGAGTTCGATTAAGGCGTGGATGTTGTAACCGCCGAGCATGGTACCCAACAGTTCGGTCGCATATTCGGGGGAAATCAACGGGCTGGATGCGCTGCCTTCGGCAACGGCAGCCAAAAATGAAGCTTTGACTTTGGCGGCATCGTCCACACCGGGCGGTACGCGGTGAGCCAACAGCTCAACCAAGAATTCACCTTCGCCGGCAGGTGGATTTTTCAGCAGCTCAACCAAATCAGCGGTTTGCTGAGCAGTCAGAGGAAGGGCGGGAATACCAAGGGCAGCGCGCTCGGCGGCGGCTTTACGATAGGCTTCTAACATCTCTTTGTTCCTTTTTCTGTTTTTTCTTCTGGGCAGTTGCAAATGATTTGCAGTTAAAGATTGTAAACAATCCTTTTAAGCATCATAGACCAGTTTTCAAAAAATGGGAACAGTTATGTTACTGAATGTAATAAATTTAAACTATTTTATTTAATGTGTTAATAGTCCAATTTATCTCAAGCCGCCCTCTTCTACGCGTTTTAACCAAACAAACGGGAAACTTCGGCTGATTTTTTACGGTACGGCAAGATGATTTCAACGCGGAACAGGCCGTCTGATTGGATGCTTCTGATTTTTGCATCGGTGTCATACATCAAAGTCAGGCGCTCTTTCAGGTTGCGTAAGGCCATAGAATTGCCTTTATGCGGCTTGGTATTTTCATTAGGTTCCGTTCCGCACGGATTCTCGATACTGATGAAAATAGAGGATTTTTCCAATTTTGTTAATACCGTAATTATTCCTGGGCGGTGGGTGGATTCGACACCATGGAATACGGCATTTTCCAAAAGCGGCTGCAGCAGCAGATGCGGCGTTTCCGCATCGTCGGGTGCATGGTGTTGCCACATAACCTGTACGCGCATATGCCCCATGCGGATTTGCTCGATGGCAATATATTCCTGCGCCCACTCGATTTCCTGCCCCAAGGTACTATTTTGACTGCCGTCACGCAACTGTGCGCGAAACAGGTTGGCCAGATTTTCCAACAGAGTTTCCGCATCATACGGACGCAGACGAATTAAGCTGATGGCGGCATTTAGGCTGTTAAACAAGAAATGCGGACGGATACGCGCCGTCAACGCGCTCAGCCTGGCTTCGGAAATGGAAGGCGCAAGGCTGTTGCGGCGGGCGGCTTCGATGTACATGAAACTGAAACAAAAAAAGGTCAGTAAAAAGAAGTGTTGAATCAGCGGCCACATCTCTGTCTTCAAAATCACTACATCGACAAACAAAAAAATCAGCAGGTTGGAGACGTAGGAAATCACGACGCTGTACTGCGAGCGAAGCAGGGACGGCGCAAATGCCTGTAAAAAATAGACCTTAAGTAAAATTAAGAGGATGACGGGGCAAGCCCATGAAAAATGTTGGAAAATCTGTTCCGGATAAGGCACGCCCGATACCGTCATCAACGGAAAGATAAACAAACTGATTAACAAAACAATAAGCAGGCGCACCAAAGTTGCGGAATTGCGCAAATCCGGCACTGCGAAATTCTGGTTTATTTGACGTATAATAGACATGATTTCAACCGTTTTCTTTCATAATGTATAGACGGGTCTGCTATATTGAAGACGTAGACCCTGTTTTTTTATTTATATTTTAAGGATGCTGATATGAGCAAGGACAAAACCTGGTCAGGCCGTTTTAACGAACCTGTTTCCGAGCTGGTCAAAAAATATACCGGCTCGATTGATTTTGACAAACGACTGGCAGAATGGGACATCCAAGGCTCGCTGGCACACGCGCAAATGCTGACACAGTCGGGCGTTTTGAGCGAAGACGACCTCTCCGCCATCCGTCAGGGTATGGCCGAGATTATAGCAGAAATCAAGGAAGGAACGATTTCCTGGTCGCTGGATTTGGAAGATGTCCACATGAACATCGAACGCCGCCTCACCAACAAAATCGGCGACGCCGGCAAACGCCTGCACACCGGCCGCAGCCGCAACGACCAAGTCGCTACCGACATCCGCCTGTGGCTGCGCGATCAAATTACCGTTATTCAAAGCCTGATTCAAAACCTTCAGACGGCCTTGGTTGATTTGGCAGAACAAAACGCCACAACCGTCATGCCCGGTTTCACCCATCTGCAAGTCGCCCAGCCCGTCAGCTTCGGGCATCACATGCTCGCCTACGTCGAAATGCTCGGCCGCGATTTCGAGCGCATGGCCGACTGCCGCAAACGCGTCAACCGTATGCCGCTCGGCGCCGCCGCGCTGGCCGGTACCACCTACCCGATTCAACGCGAAATTACCGCCGAGCTGTTGGGCTTTGAGCAAATCTGCCAAAACTCGCTCGATGCCGTGTCTGACCGCGATTTTGCCATTGAGTTCACCGCCGCCGCTTCCCTGATTATGGTTCACCTGAGCCGCCTTTCCGAAGAATTGATTTTGTGGATGAGCCCGCGTTTCGGCTTTATCGATATTGCCGACCGTTTCTGCACCGGCTCGTCCATCATGCCGCAGAAGAAAAATCCCGACGTGCCCGAACTGGTGCGCGGCAAATCCGGTCGCGTGATTGGCCACCTTATCGGCCTGGTTACCCTGATGAAATCGCAACCTTTGGCATACAACAAAGACAATCAGGAAGACAAAGAGCCGCTGTTTGACACTGCCGACACGCTTATCGACACGCTGCGGATTTACGCCGACATGATGCGCGGCGTAACCGTCAAACCCGACAATATGCGCGCCGCCGTCATGCAGGGTTTTGCAACGGCTACCGACTTGGCGGACTACTTGGTGAAAAAAGGCATGCCTTTCCGCGACAGCCACGAAGTCGTTGCCCAGGCCGTGCGCCATGCCGATGAAGCAGGTGTTGATTTGAGCGAATTGCCGCTCGAAGTCCTGCAAGGTTTCAGCAGTTTGATTGCCGACGATGTGTACACTGTTCTGACACCCGAAGGCAGCTTAAACGCGCGCAACCACTTGGGCGGCACCGCGCCTGAACAAGTCCGTTTCCAAATTAAACGCTGGCGTGAATTGTTGGCTTAAACCCATCTAAACACATAATAAAAGGCCGTCTGAAAATTTTCAGACGGCCTTTTGATTACCTGTGTTACACTCAACCTCACAATAAAAACAGATAAAACCCAAACTTACCTTCAAACGAGAAAACACGCCTCCTGACTTTGCCACCCATTCAAACAAAGGAGCGAGGATGAAAAACATTGTCGTGAAATTGGCTATGATCTGCCTATTCAGCGGCTGCTATGCCGTATTCGTCGCCTGGAAAAATGGCGGATTCAGCCAGCTCCATGATTTCCAAGCAATAGAGCGCAACGGCATGAGCGCATACCTTCATCAAACCTCCGCCGCCACCATGCAGGCTGAAAAAAACGAGCTGTCGATTTTGCAAAACAACCAAAACAGCTTAGCCTCTTGCGTCGGCATTGAATCTTTATGCGAATACGCCAAACCGGGCATCTGGGTTGAGCATGCCAAATTCTTACAACACAAGGACACGGGCAAATTGTTGGTACTTTCGTTGGACTATTTGGAAAACAATGACACCGCAAAAGCCCTACACAACCGCTATTCTGCATCGCTCCTACCTCAAGCAGACAGAACGGAAGCGTGGCATTACGCCTGGCGTACATTTTTGAGCTCAATAATGTTTCTAATGGTCGTCAATCTGACGCCAATGATTTTTGCCCTATTTGAACAAAAGACAAGCGCAGCATAAAAACATGCCGTCTGAACACATTTTCAGACGGCATGTTTCATTATTAAAGCTTAACGCGGATGAACCATATCGGCAGGAACGACCAATTCGTCAAACTCTTCGCCTGTCAGCAAGCCCAATTCGATGGCGGTTTCGCGCAACGATTTGTCATTTTTATAGGCGGTTTTGGCGACTTTGGCGGCGTTTTCGTAGCCGATTTTGCGGTTTAACGCAGTAACCAGCATCAAGGAATGGTGCAGGAAATAGTCGATTTTTTCCGGTACGGGTTCGATGCCGACGGCGCAGTTTTCGTTGAAGCTGTTGCACGCATCACCCAACAGGCGGATGGATTGCAAGAGGTTGTAAGCGATAACGGGCATATAGACGTTCAGCTCGAAATTGCCCGACGCGCCCGCCATTCCGATGGTGACGTCGTTGCCGAACACTTGGCAGCACACCATGGTCATTGCTTCGCATTGGGTCGGGTTGACTTTGCCCGGCATGATGGACGAACCCGGCTCGTTTTCGGGGATTTTGATTTCACCCAAACCGCAACGCGGACCGCTTGCCAGCCAGCGGATGTCGTTGGCGATTTTGTTCAGGCTTGCCGCCAGCGTTTTCAGTGCGCCCGAAGCGGCAACGGCGGCATCGCGTCCGCCCAAGGCTTCAAATTTATTCGGCGCGCTGACAAACGGCAGGCCGGACAGTTCGGCAAGTTTGGCGGCGGCTTTTTCGGCGTATTCGGGATGGCTGTTCAAACCCGTGCCGACTGCCGTGCCGCCCAAAGCAAGTTCATACAAATCTTTAAGCGCATCGTTCAGACGGCCTAAACCGTGATCAAGCTGGGAAACATATCCGGAAAACTCTTGTCCTAAAGTCAACGGCGTCGCGTCCTGCAAATGGGTACGGCCGATTTTGACAATGGGGGCAAATTCTTTGGCTTTTTTGTCCAATGTGTCGCGCAGGGCTTTTACTGCCGGAATAAGGTGGCGGTTGATTTCAATCGCGGCGGCGACGTGGATGGCGGTCGGGAACGCGTCGTTGGTCGATTGCGCGTGGTTCACATGGTCGTTGGGATGGACGGGCTGATACGCCGCCAAACCCGTACCGGCGATTTCGTTGGCGCGGTTCGCCAGCACTTCGTTCATGTTCATATTGGACTGCGTACCGGAGCCGGTCTGCCAAACCACTAAAGGAAACTGCCCGTCGAGCTTGCCGTTCAACACGTCGTCCGCCGCCTGCGTAATCAAATCCGCCTGCTCAGGCTTAATCCTACCGATGGAAACATTGGTGGCGGCTGCGGCTTTTTTCACCAGCGCCAAAGCATAAATCAACGGCTGCGGCAGGGTTTCGCCACCGATTTTGAAATTGTTGCGGCTGCGCTGGGTCTGCGCGCCCCAATAGGCTTCGGACGGGACTTCGACATTGCCCATGGTGTCGTGTTCGGTACGGGTACTCATGCGTTTCTCCTATATTTAAACAGAAATAATAATGATTCGTAAATTTATTATACCCAGCAAAAGGCCGTCTGAAAAGAGAGAGGTTTTCAGACGGCCTTTTGCTTTATCAACCTGAAATATTAATAGAAGATAAAACCCGATTGCAGAATTAAATACAACCTGCGCCGCCACTCCCCTCTTCTAAAAATTTTCCTCCTTGCCGATTTGTGTTCTACGCTAGGTATTTATCGACAATAAATACCTTATCGTTTCTTTACTTTGTTTTTCTCCAAGAGCATAATGAATAAAAATGATTATCAGGAGATGAAGATGAAACGAAAACATTTGGTTTACCTGTTAATGAGCAGTTTTGCCGCCACAAACGGCTTTGCCGAAACCTTGGCAGACTCTGATGAAATCCAGCCTGTCAAAACCTTTTCCCCTCCCAAACCGATTGCTCCGACCGCTGCACAAGGCTATTTCCCCGAAAACCAATTCGACCGCACCGACCGCAGCGATCATTACTTTGTTACCGAAAACATAGATCAAGCCTTCCGTCCGCTGAAAGCAAACAGCGGCTTTTACGGCAAAAGCTTTTACAATTCCGTTACCGCGCAAGCGCGCGGGGCGAAAGTGTACGGCGTGGCCAACTTCAATCACACCAAAGCCAACGGCTATAAAGACGGCGACGGCAATCAGACCGATTGGAAATACAGCCGTTTCAATCAAGCTTTGGTACTCGGTTTCGTGCCGTCTGAAAACCAGGAATACCGCCTCACCTACCTACACGACGACATCAACAACGACCGCCAGCCGCAGTTCGTCAACGACGCATTGGATACCGAACGCCATATCGCCAAACTCAACGCGCGTTGGGGCAATGCCGATTTGAGCAATACGGTCAGCGCGGAAGCGGGCGTCATCAAACTCAAACGCCACGCCGACAATTACTCCCTGCGCCCAAACAACACGCCGCAGCAAGTGTTCGTAGAACTTGACCGCAAAGTATATGATTTCTCGCTCAAACACGATGCGGACTTCGGCAAATTTCACAACACCGCCGCCGTCAGCTACCGCAACGACAGCCAAAACGGCGAGCGCAACACCCACACCGCCATGCGTGACTTCCTCAACGGCTACCGTTTCGCCGATGTACACCTCGACCGCTGGCGCATCGCCGATACCTTGTCTTACAAATTTGACGACCAACATAAACTGGGCTTGGGCTTAAGCTACGAAATCAACGAAGCGGACGTTCGCAAAAATACGGCGCAGCCTGCCCATCCGATGAACCGCAACCTTGCCTTCGCCTCATCACAACAAATCTGGAAAACCCATTACGGCTACGACTTCAACGGCAAAGTGCGCCGTCATGCTTTGTCGGGCGAACTCAAATACGATTTCACGCCGTCTGAAACGCAAAAATACAGCGTTTCCCTTGCTCACTTAGAACGCATCGGCGACAACACCGAACGCTTCAACTCGCTTGCCGCCATCGTGCAAAACCGCATGAACGGCGCGCTGATGAACCGAACCCCAGCCGCCGCCATCGCAGGCAATCCCCTACTGAAAACCGAAAAACACAACCGCATCAAGCTCACCGCCGACAGCCGCAACGACTACTACAACGGCTATATGAACTCGCTCGCAGGCGCAGGCTGGAACGTGGGCGGCACGCTTGTGGCGGACAAAGTCAAAGACTTGATTATTTTTGACCGCGCCCACGGACAAAGCGGCACGGCTTCCAAAGGCGGCGGCATCATCACACGCAACGTGGACGCACGATTGTTTACCGCGCAGGCCTACGCGCGTTACAACTTCAATCCACATTGGGCGGCAGGCATCAAAGCCGCCTACAACTACGGACACAACGAAACTGACGGCAGGCCGCTCTATCAAATCCGTCCGTTTGAAGCCGCCGTCCAAGCCGACTACAAAAACTACTTTGCCTACGGCAGCTACAACATCGGCACCGCAACACGCTTTGTCGCCAAACAAACGCGCGGCGATTTTGACGCGGCAAGCGGTCTGGGCATAGACAAACGCGAAGCCGCCAAAGGCTTTACCGTTGCCGACGTATACGCAGGCGTAAACATCAAAGACAAATACGGCTTGCGCTTGGGCGTGAACAACGTGTTCAACAAAAAATACGCCGAATACATCAGCGGCGACCACGTCCTCGCCCTGTCGCCCAGCGTGGTGTATGCACCGGGCAGGACATATTGGTTGAGTTTGCATGCGGCTTTTTAAAATCAGGCCGTCTGAAAGAATGCCTACACTGGCTTATTAAGAATTAGGAGATAAAAAATGGACATGAAAAGACGTGATTTCTTAAAAATGACCGCCGCGCTGGCAGCCGCAGGCGTTTCGCCTTCATTGTTGGCAGCCGGTAAAGAACAATTTACCGTATACGGCGCACCGGCGATGCCCAGCGTTACCATCGCCGTAGCGGCGTTGCAAGGCAAGCTGGCGAAGCAGGCGGATGTATCGCTGAAAATTTGGCGTTCGCCCGACCAACTGCGTGCAGGCGTAGCAAGCGGACAATTTAAAGTCATGATGAGCCCGAGCAATGTCGGTGTAAACCTGCGCAACCAAGGGCAGAAAGTCGGCATGGTGAATATTTTAACCAACGGCATCACGCAGCTGATGTGCAAAGGTAGCGCGATTACCTCGCCGCAGGATTTGGTCGGCAAAAAAATCCTTGTGCCGTTTAAAAACGACATGCCCGACATCGTGCTGCAAGCCTTGTTGAAAAAACTGAAAATCGACGCACACAAAGTCGGCATCACTTACACCGCCACGCCGCCCGAAGCAGTCGGCCTATTTTTGAGCAAGGACTACCACGCCGCCATCCTGCCTGAACCGATGGCAACCGCCAGCCTGCTTAAAGGCAAAACCATGGGTGTAAACGTCGTGCTCGGTTTTGATTTGGTAAAAGCATGGGGACAGGCGTTTGACACCAAACCGCTGATTCCGATGGCAGGCATCATCGCCAACGAAGAATATTTCCACGCACACAAAGCGCAGTTCGACATCTTCCATCAGGATTTGAAAAACGCACTCAACTGGATACTGGCCAACCGCCAAAGCGCGGCGAAAATCGGCAAAAACTACCTCCCCGCCCCCGAACCCGCCCTAGTCATAGGCTTGGACGGCGCGCGGCTGACGGTAACCAAAGGCAGCGAAGTGAAGAACGAGATTTTGAAATTTTACGAAATCCTGATGCAGTTCAACCCGAAACTTTTGGGCGGCAAGCTGCCGGATAATGGGTTCTTCTTGGCTTAAAATGGGAGAAAGGCCGTCTGAAAGTGTAGAATAATTGCGGGTATTTATTCAATCTTCTATTTTTCAGACGGCCTTTTAGATAATGCATGGAACTGTACACAAATATTTTAAAAATTCAGAACTATCGGTTAAGTTCTCAAACTCAAAAAAACCATTAAACTTGTGCGAAATGTTGCATCATGATACAACCTGCTAGTTAATTAGAAATATTTTACAGGTGATTTTATGATTATAAAAATGCAAAGAACTTTTTATCCTGTAGGACAAGGAGGATTTTATAGTGAAACATTTACAACAAAAAATAAAAAATTCAATGTAATATATGATTGCGGCTCAGTATCAAGCAATGTTAATCCAGTAATTTCAAGTAGTTTTAATAAAAATGAAAATATAGATATTTTATTTATTTCTCACTTTGATAGTGACCATGTTAATAAAATTGATATTTTAAAAAAAAGTGTACATCAAATTAGAACAGTAATTATGCCTTTACTTTCAAATACGTGTAGATCTATCCTAATTTCAGTCTACAAGGCATTAGGCAAAGATTATGAAAATTCTTTAAAAATTATCAGCAATCCAAATGACTTCTTTGGAGAAGGAACGAAAATTATTCATATTGAAGAGGATGCTGTTGATATAGATGACAATTCCAATCAGGAAATATATGATATAACTAAAATTATTGAAGATGAATCAAAATTTAAGAGTGGAAAAAATATTAGCTTTTCTATTAACACACAGAGCTTTTGGATTTATAAACCATACAACTACAAAGACAAAACAAGATATAAAGAATTAATAAGAGAATTTAGAAAAAACAGTATATCAATAAAAGAATTAAAAAATATTGACTACACAAATAAAAATATAAAAAAAATTAGAGATTGCTATAAGAAAATAAGTGGAAATATTAATCAAAATTCATTAGTTTTATATTCTAACATCATTCCAAATAATTTAAATAAGAATTTAATGAGTAAATGTTTTATATTCCACTCATATTGGTTTAATCAGTTTTGTTTTCATCCTCTGAATGATCAGCTCAATATTGGATGTATTTACACTGGTGATGTTGACTTAAAAACAATTGGTAATGACTTTATAGCGAAGATAAAAGGGGATAAATATTATCTACCAATTAATACAATACAAGTTCCACATCATGGCAGCAAAAATGGATTTGATATTGACTTCTTCAACGACTTTAGTGAAGGATGGCGTAGAATAATCTCTCCAATATCATTTGGTTCAAAGAATCTATATGGACATCCATCAAGTACGGTCATTACACAGTTAACTTCGGATTACCATTTACCTGTTTATGTTACGGATGATAAGAGAGATTTGTTTACCCAAGTTTTTAAGTTTAAAGTTTGACAACCGTAGGTTAGCTTTACCGCAGTTGTAACCTGTCAAAATACCAAACCAAAGTCGTCTGAAAAACACCAATTGAGAAACTAAGCCGTTTTGCCGGATTACAGTGTTCTGTATAGCCCAGCCTTTCCTTTTCAGACGGCCTATCATCCCCAAACCTTCCCCACCAACCAACACACAAACCATGATTAAAACCGACAAAATCCGCAAACCGCAGCCTGCGGTGTTTTACATCATTGACTACCTTTGGAGCGGCTTTGCCGGTCTGAGTGTGGCGATGGTGGTGGTGGCGTTGTGGGCGTGGGGCAGTGCCGTGTTCGGTGAGTTTATGCTGCCTGCGCCGGTGGAGGTGTTTCAAAAGTCTTTGGATTTATTGAAACATTTTCAGGAAAACGAAATCGGGATTTCGCTGTGGCGGTCGGTGGTGGGCATTTCGGTTGCGCTGGCGGCGGGATTGGCGGCGGGGCTGGTGGCGGGCAGTTTTAAGACGGCGATGGCGTTGCTCAAGCCTGTGATTACGGTTTTGTTGGCGATGCCGCCGATTATTTGGGTGGTGATGGCGTTGTTTTGGTTTGGTTTCGGCAATCCGAGCGTGTTGTTTACCATCATTGTGTTGGTTGCGCCGCTGACGTTTGCGAGTGCGGCGGTCGGGATGGCGAGCGTGAACAAGCAGCATGAGGAGTTGTTTGACGCTTATAAATTAGGCCGTCTGAAAAAAATCCGTTATCTGTATATCCCGCATCTGACGGGCTATGTGATTTCCAGCATCGGCGTGGCGGTGGCGATGGGGGTGAAGGTGGTGATTATGGCTGAACTCTTGGGTGCGAGCGAAGGTGTGGGCGCGCGGATTGCGGACGCAAGGGCGATGCTGGAGACTTCGACGGTGATGGCTTATGTGGTGCTGGTTATCGTGTTTGTGTCGCTGTTTGAATACCTTATTACCAAGCCTTTGGAAATTTTGTTTATGCCGTGGAGGAGATGATGCTCTGTCTTGAAAACGTGCGTTTTGAAATTCTCCGCGACCCCATCGTGCGCGATTTCAGTTTGAACCTGCAACATGGCGAAGTGAAGGCTTTGTTCGGACCGAGCGGCTGCGGCAAGACGACGGTTTTGCGGCTGATTGCGGGCTTGGAAACGCCGAAATCGGGCACGATACGCAATACTTTCCGCAAAACGGGTTTTCTGTTTCAGGAAAACCGCCTGCCTGAAAACCTGACCGCGATGCAGAATATCGCGATTTTTATGGACAAACCCGATGAAGGCGAAATCATCGCGCTGGCAGCGAAAGTCGGGCTGACTGCGGGCGATTTGAACAAATATCCGACCGAATTGTCCGGCGGCATGGCGAAACGGGTAGCGTTTTTGCGCCTGCTGCTGTGCGGCTGCGACCTTGCCTTGCTGGACGAGCCGTTTGTCGGTTTGGACCGCGATTTGCGCGATATTTTGGTCGCCATGCTGGTGGAAAAAATCGAGCGGCAGGACATGGCGTGTATGCTGGTAACGCACGACCGCTTCGAAGCCGCACGCCTGAGCCATGAAATCATGCTGCTTTCCGCTAAGGGCATGAACGTGCAAAACGTAATTACCCTGCCCTCGCCGCTGTCCGAACGCGATTCGGCTTTTGAAGAAGCCGTGGTGGCAAGGGAGTTTCAGGGGATTCGTTATTATGAATGATACGGGCATTTGAGTATCTGACGAACCTTGCGGTTCGTTTCCCTAACCCTCTCCCACGGGGCGAGGGCCAGGGAGAGGGTAAGCAAGCCGCAGGCTTGCCTCTTTAGCGAAAGATACGAATCTGTTATCCGAACGCGATTCGGTTTTTGAAAAAGCCGTGGTGCCAAGGAGGCAGGGGATTCATTATGAGGTGCTTTATGTTTTCGACTGTGATTACTGCTGCTGTTTTATATATTGCTACAGCAGTAGATTTGTTGGTAATACTATTAATATTTTTTGCTAGAGCAAATACTAGAAAAGAATATCGAGATATTTATATCGGACAATATTTAGGTTCTGTAATTTTAATATTAGTTAGTCTATTTCTAGCTTTTGTTTTGAATTATGTTCCGGAAAAATGGGTGTTGGGTTTATTAGGTTTAATACCGATTTACTTAGGTATTAAAGTTGCTATTTACGACGATTGTGAGGGCGAAAAAAGAGCTAAAAAAGAATTGGATGAAAAAGGGTTGTCAAAATTAGTCGGTATTGTTGCTTTGGTTACAGTTGCTAGTTGTGGTGCAGATAATATTGGACTTTTTGTTCCTTACTTTGTGACTTTAGATCTTGTCGACTTATTAGTTACTCTTCTTGTATTTTTAATATTGATTTTTGTTTTAGTATATACAGCACAAAGATTGGCTAATATTTCAGGTGTTGGTGAAATTATAGAGAAGTTTAGTCGTTGGATAATGGCTGTTATTTATATTGGTTTAGGGTTATTTATTATTATTGAAAATAATACAATTCGAACAATAATATCAATAATATGAATGATACGGGCATTTGAGTATCTGACAAACCTTGCGGTTCGTTGCCCTCTCCCTAACCCTCTCCCCGTGGGAGAGGGTTAGGGAGAGGGCAAGCAGGCCACAGGCTTGCCTCTTTGGCAAAAGATACGGCCCTGTCCACCCAATAAACCCATATCCGAAAGCATCTTCATGCAGAATCAAACCAAGCTATGAATAAATTTTTCACCCACCCCATGCGGCCATTTTTTGTCGGTGCGGCAGTACTTGCCATACTCGGCGCGTTAGTGTTTTTCATCAGCCCTAGTGCCGTCATTTTGCACCGCCAAATCTTCTTAGAACTTATGCTGCCTGCGGCATACGGCGGCTTCCTGACTGCCGCCATGCTCGAATGGACGGGCTATCAAGGCCGTCTGAAACCTGTTGCTACTTTGATGGCGGCATTGTTGCTCGCCGCATCCACCATACTGCCCTTTTCGCCGCAAACTGCCTCGTTTTTCGTTGCCGCCTATTGGCTGGTGTTGCTGCTGTTTTGCGCTTGGCTGATTTGGCTCGACCGCAACACTGACAACTTCGCCCTGTTAATGCTGCTCGCCGCGTTTACCGTTTTTCAGACGGCCTATGCCGTCAGCGGCGATTTAAACCTGCTGCGCGCGCAAGTGCATCTGAATATGGCGGCGGTCATGTTCGTATCCGTCCGCGTCAGCATTCTTTTGGGTGCGGAAGCCCTGAAAGAATGCCGTCTGAAAGACCCTGTTTTTATTCCAAATATCGTTTATAAAAACATCGCTATTACTTTCTTGCTGCTGCACGCCGCCGCCGAACTTTGGCTGCCAACGCAAACCGCCGGTTTTACCGCGCTTGCCGTCGGCTTTATCTTGCTTGCCAAGCTGCGTGAGCTTCACCATCACGAACTCCTGCGCAAACATTACGTCCGCACCTATTACCTGCTCCAACTTTTTGCTGCCGCAGGCTATTTGTGGACAGGTGCGGCGAAACTGCAAAATCTGCCCTCCTCTGCTCCATTACACCTGATTACCCTCGGCGGCATGATGGGCGGCGTGATGATGGTGTGGCTGACCGCCGGTCTGTGGCATAGCGGTTTTACCAAACTCGACTACCCCAAGCTCTGCCGCATTGCCGTTCCCCTGCTCTTTATGGCCGCCGTCTCGCGCACCTTTTTAATGAACGTGAACCCGATATTTTTCATTACCATCCCCGCGATTCTGACCATCGTCGTATTCGTACTGTATCTTTTCACATTTGTACCGATATTTCGGGAAAATGCGTTTACGGATGATCCGGAATAAAACAAAAGGCCGTCTGAAAGTTTCAGACGGCCTTGGTATTTAACTAAATGCTTTATTTGTTGGCGTTCAAATAAAGATTAATCAGACGTGTAGTCGAGCTGTCGTGTTTTTGCACTTCAGTCTCGCCGTTCAATTCGGCAAGAATGGTTTTGGCCAATTGTTTGCCGAGTTCTACGCCCCATTGGTCAAAGCTGTTGATGCCCCAAATAATGCCTTGGACGAAGGTTTTGTGTTCGTACATGGCAATCAGGCTGCCCATATTGCGCGGGTTGATTTTGTCCATGAGGATGAGGTTGGTCGGGCGGTTGCCGGAGAAGGTTTTGTGCGGAACCAGCTCCTCGATGCGCTCTGCTTCCATGCCTTGGGCTTTGAGTTCGGCGCGGACTTCGTCTGGGGTTTTGCCGCGCATAAAGGCTTCGGCTTGGGCAAAAACGTTGGCCAACAGGATTTCGTGATGGCCTTGCAAATTGCTGCGTTTCTCAAGGGAGGCGATGAGGTCAATCGGCGTGATGTGCGTACCTTGGTGCAGCAGTTGGAAAAATGCGTGCTGGCCGTTGATACCGGTTTCGCCCCAAATAATCGGGGAAGTTTCGTAACCGACCGGTTTGCCGTCAAGGGTCACTTGTTTGCCGTTGCTCTCCATGTCGAGCTGCTGGATGAATTTGGGCAGGCGGTGGAGGTGTTGGTCGTAAGGGGCGATGACGTGGCTGCCGCCGCCGTAGTAGTTGATGTACCAGATGCCGATGAGGGCGAGGATGACGGGCATGTTGCGCTCTAGCGGCGTATTGATGAAGTGTTGGTCCATCAGGTGCGCGCCGTTGAGCATTTCGATGAAGTTCTCTTCGCCGAGATACAGCATAATCGGCAGGCCGATGGCTGACCAGAGGCTGTATCGTCCGCCGACCCAGTCCCAAAATTCAAACATATTGGCGGTATCGATACCGAATTCGGCTACGGCTTTTTGGTTGGTCGATACGGCAACGAAGTGTTTGGCCACGGCGCTTTCATCGCCTGCATGATCCAAGAACCATTTACGCGCGGTCAGGGCGTTGGTCAGGGTTTCTTGGGTGGTGAAGGTTTTGGAGGCAATGATGAAGAGGGTGGTTTCAGGGTGGACTTTGGACAATACGTCGCGCAGTTGGGAGCCGTCCACGTTGGAGACGAAGTGCATGTTCAAACGCGGATGGCCGAATTGTTTGAGCGCGGTACACATCATCAGCGGACCGAGGTCGGAGCCGCCGATACCGATGTTGACGACGTCGGTGATGACTTGGTTGGTATAGCCCAACCAGCTGCCGCTGCGGACTTCGTGTGCAAATTCGCCCATGCGTTGCAGGACATGGTTGACTTTAGGCATCACATCTTCGCCGTCTACGACGATGGGGGCATTGGTGCGGTTACGCAGGGCAATGTGGAGAACGGCGCGGTTTTCGGTGGTATTGATTTTTTCGCCGTGGAACATTTGTTGCATCCGCTCCGGCACGCCTGCTTCACGCGCCAGCTCGAACAACAGTGCCATGGTTTCGTCGTTAATGCGGTTTTTGGAATAATCCAGCGTCAGGCCGCCAACCTGCAGCCAGTAACGCTCGGCACGTTCGGGATCTTGATCGAACATTTCGCGCATGTGTTGTTCTTTGGTTTCGTCAAAATGTATCCATAATTTTGACCAAGCCGGTAAATCGTGAAGGTGTTTCATCGGATGCTCTCCTGGATAGTGGACAGTTTTGTTGAGAAAACGGCCGTGAGGTCGTCTGAAACGGGAACGGTGTGGTTTCCGTTTTTTGAGGTTTCAGACGGCCTGGATATGAGGCGAGGCCGTCTGAAAATGTCAGTGAAGAATCAATCTTTATCGTATTCGATGTGTTTGTTGTGTATGCTTTTTTTACTTTTTTGCAGTTGCGTGCTGGCGGTATCGCCCAAGCGTAAGGCCAAGCCGATGGCAAGAATGTCGATAACGGCCAATTGCAGAAGGCGGGACACCATAGGCGTATAAAGCTCGGCATTTTCCTGAGTGGCAATGCTCAATACGCAGTCGGCCATTTGGGCCAACGGCGAATCATTGCGGGTCAGCGCGATAACGGATGCGCCGTTTTCTTTGGCGATACTGGCCGCATCCAGCAATTCGATAGACGAGCCGGTATTGGAAATCGCCACCAACACATCCTGCTCGGTCAATACGGAAGCCGCCATCAGCTGGGTATGCGTATCGACATAGGCAACGGTGGACATACCGAAGCGGAAGAATTTGTGTTGCGCATCTTGGGCAACGATGCCGGAATTGCCGACACCATAAAACTCAACGCGTCGCGCGTGCATCAGAATGGCAATCGCGTTTTCCAGCTCGGATTCTTTCAGGAAGCGGCGCTCGCCCAAGAGGGAGGCTGCGGCATTACCCAATACTTTTTCGACCACGCTGCTCATGTTGTCATCGGCGTTCAATTCTTCATGAACGTAAGGCATGCCTTCGTGGCCGATGCTGGCAGACAAAGCAAGTTTGAACTCAGGCAAGCCTTTGTAACCCAGGCTGCGGCAGAAACGGATTACTGTCGGCTGACTGACGGACGCACGCTCGGCGATTTCCGCCACGGCGGCATGAACGAACCATTTCGGCTCGGCCAGCGCAGATTCGGCAACTTTGCGTTCTGCACCGGAGAGGTTGGACAATGATTCGCTGATTTTGCTTAACATATACTCTACCCTTTGATTTTTTGACGTTCAGGACAAGGGTTTTCTCCACCCCTGCCCTGCACCGCCGTTTGTGTGTTTAAACGTTATTTAAATGATTGTCTAATGCCGCCGCTGCGCCGACGATGCCTGGAAACTCGCTCAATACGACATACACGGGAATAGCGGCAAGATAAGCCTCAAAGCGGCCTTTATTTTCAAAGCGGCTGCGGAACGGGGACGTTTTAAAGTAATCCAACACGCGCGGGATAATGCCGCCGCATAAATACACGCCGCCGCGCGCACCCAAAGACAAAGCCAAATTGGAAGCAACCGTACCCAGCATGGCGCAGAAAATATCCAAAGTCTGACGGCAAAGCGGAGAAGTCCCGCTCAATGCCTTATCGGTAATTTCAGACGGCTTCAGACGGTATTGCTTGATGTTGTCGCGTTTGGCCAATGCTTCGTAAATCAGGCTCAAACCCGCGCCGCTCAAGAAACGCTCGGCGGAAACATGGCCGTATTTGTTTTTAGCGTATTGCCAAATCAACACTTCCATATCGTCAAACGGCGGAAAGCTGGTATGGCCGCCCTCGCCTGACAAAGCCACCCAGCCTGCGGCGCTGTGCACCAAACCGCTGACACCCAAACCTGTACCCGGGCCGATGACGGCTTTAGGCGCAAATTCGATGGGCTTTTGCCCGCCGATTTGTACCAGGTCTTTCTTTTCGGTTTTGGTCACGGCCAAAGCTTGGGCGGTAAAGTCGTTCAACAGAATCAAGGTTTCCAAACCCAAAGCCTGACGGGTGGTCTCGATGGAAAACGCCCAGTGGTGGTTGGTCATTTGCACCCAGTCGCCCAAAATCGGATTGGCAATCGCAAAGGCGGCGTGCAAAACTTTCGGACTGCCTGCGCGTTCCAAATAAGTTTTGGCGGCATCAACAACGGTATCGTAATCTTTACAAGGTAAAACTTCAGCCTTCTCAATCACTTGCGGGGCAGTTTCAAGCGCAAAACGGGCATTCGTACCGCCGATGTCGGCGACCAGGCGGGGATAAGCTTCAGTGTGCATAGTAGACATGGCAGTTAATTCCTTGATGATTGAGAATCAGGCTGGTCGGATATTCGGTATCGGCCCTTGCGGCAGCTTTATCAAATACTGCTTTTTTCTCTGCGCCTTGAATGGCCAAAAACACATTCGGCGTTTTGGCAATCGCACCCAAAGTCATGCTTACGCGCTCATGCGGCGCGGTAACCGGCGTGGTATGAATCAATGTCGGGTCATCGGCTTCATTGATTGCGGCCTGTAATTGAGGTGCTTGAGGGAACAACGACGCCGTATGTCCGTCTGAACCCATGCCCAACACCAGCACGTCAGGTTGCTTGTAATGTTTCAATGCGTAAGCAACGACAACTTCAGGTTGTAATTCAGTTTCAGATTTTCCGTCTTCAACAACTGGAATCCATGTAGCAACGGCCGCGTTATTTTTGAGCAAATATTCGCGCACCAGGCCCGTATTGCTGTCGGCATGCGTGGTCGGGACAATACGCTCGTCCACCAAAGTGATGCCGACATTTTGCCAATTTAAATCTTTTTGCGACAAAGCTTCGAAAAACGCAATCGGCGAACGACCGCCGGAAACGGCCAAAACCGCATGGCCTTTCTCATTCAACGCGGCTTGCAATGCAGCGGCAACGGCATCGGCGAGAGCTTGCGCGGCAGTTGCAGCGTTTTCTTGTTCGTGCCAAACAAACATGTTTCGTCCTTTCATGGTTTCAGACGGCCTTTTGTTGGAAAACAAGGCCGTCTGAAAGAAAAATTATTGCTCTTCGTGCCACTTGTTGCCGTCACGGGCCAACAGCGCGCGTGCAGCTTCAGGACCCCAAGAATGGGCTTCGTAAGCATGTGGAGGCGTTGTATTGTTCGCCCAGTTTTCCAAAATCGGCATCACATATTCCCAAGCGGCTTCGAGTTCGTCGCGGCGGTTGAACAAAGCGAGTTTGCCGTTAATTACATCCAGCAGCAGGCGCTCATAAGCCTCGGCGCGGCGGCCCTCTACGGCTGTACCCAAGTCCACGCCAATCGGCGTAACTTCAACTTTGTTGCCTGCACCCGGGGTTTTCACTTGAGTGTAAAGGCGGACGGATTCGGTCGGTTGTAGTTCAATAACCAAACGATTCGGCGCAGGTTGGCTGTTGTCAAAAATATGGTTTTGCAGCGGACGGAAGTTCAACACGATTTCCGCCACTTTGCCTGCCATGCGTTTGCCGGTACGCAGATAGAAAGGTACGCCTTTCCAACGCTCGTTTTCGATTTCGGCTTTGATGGCGACATAGGTTTCAGTAAAGCTGTCTTGCGGAACGTTGACTTCTTCCAGATAGCCGTTCATGCCGTTTGCTGCAACATATTGGCCGCGAATAACATTTTCGTTAACGGATTCGATGGTCAGCGGTTTCAGAGATTTGATGACTTTCACTTTCTCGTCGCGCACGGCATCGGCATCCAAGCTCGCCGGAGCTTCCATCGCAGTCATACAAAGCATTTGCATCAAGTGGTTTTGCACCATATCGCGTAATGCGCCAGTAATGTCGTAAAACTCGCCGCGCTCTTCCACGCCCAACTGTTCGGCGATGGTCAGCTGTACGCTTTCAATATATTTGTTGTTCCACAAAGGCTCGAACATCACATTGGCAAAACGCAAGGCCAGCAAGTTTTGCAGGCTTTCTTTACCTAAATAATGGTCGATACGGTAGATTTGTTCTTCTTTGAAATAACGGGCCACATCTGTATTGATTTGCTGGGAAGAGGCCAAGTCCGTACCCAACGGTTTTTCCAAAACCACGCGCACGTTATCGGCATTCAAACCAATTTCGGCAAGGTTTTCACAGGCTTGTGCAAAGAATTTCGGCGCAGTTGAGAGATAGATCACGACATTTTCAGTATTCTTGCGTGCTTTTACCAAGTCGCCCAAGGCAATGAAATCGCCTTTCTCTGTAACATCGACTTTTAAATACTCGATACGTTGGATAAACGACGCCCACGCTTCATCTGAGAAGTTTTGTTTGACATGGATTTTAGAATTCGTTTCCACTTTGGCCAAAAAGCCGGCGGTATCCAATTCGCTGCGGCTTACGCCCAAAATACGACCTTCGGGATGAAGCAAACCGGCTACATGCGCCTGATACAGGCAAGGCAAAAGTTTACGCATTGCCAAATCGCCGGTCGCGCCAAACAACACCAAATCAAAATTTGTCTGTGTACTCATTGTTTCATCTCTCGTTGAGGAAGCTTGCTTCAAAACTTTTGGACTGTCGTCATCCATAAAAATCAATTAAAATCAAAAGCCTTTAAGCAATAAGCAGTAAAAAACCAATCGCCTGCACCAAAATTTCAAACAAGCGGGCTAATGAGTAGTAATACTACACATGGCTACAGATTTTGTCCATTCTCATTTTTACAAATTGTTTGATTTAACATAAAAGTTTGATGACTTTTGCAGCCCACCATTTTACGAATTGACCATACCTCGATTTAAATCAAATTTCTTCCACTTAGCGAATTATTTTGCAACAAAATTACAGAATTTGTACTATAATACACAGACGCTTCGAAGAGAAATCTTCAACATTTCAGACGGCACTCATTATTTATTCCCACAGCTCTAGGCCGTCTGAAAACACCCAATACAAAAATCAGAAACGCGCAAACAAAATCCCTATCATATCGTTTAGCCAGGAGACCGCACATGAACCCCACTCCTATTCACCCGAAACTCGCCGAAATTACCGAGCGCATCATCGAGCGCAGCCGCCCGACGCGTGAGAAATATTTGGCGAAAATCCGCAGCGCCAAACAGATGGGACGCTTAGAGCGCAACCAGCTCGGCTGCAGCAACTTGGCACACGGCTACGCCTCCATGCCTAAAAGCATCAAAATCGAAATGCTTCAGGAAACCGTCCCCAACTTAGGCATCATCACTGCCTACAATGATATGGTTTCCGCACACCAGCCGTTTAAAGACTTCCCCGACCAAATTAAAGACGAAGCACAAAAAAACGGCGCGACCGCCCAAGTCGCCGGCGGCACGCCCGCCATGTGCGACGGCATCACGCAAGGCTACGCCGGTATGGAATTGTCGCTGTTTTCCCGCGACGTGATTGCTATGAGTACCGCCATCGGTCTGTCGCACCAAATGTTTGACGGCGGCCTGTTTATGGGCGTATGCGACAAAATCGTACCGGGTTTGATGATTGGTGCGTTGTCGTTTGGCCATATCCCAGGCATCTTCGTCCCTGCAGGCCCGATGTCCAGCGGTATCGGCAATAAGGAAAAAGCCCGTACCCGCCAACTTTTCGCCGAAGGCAAAGTCGGCCGTGATGCCCTGCTTGAAAGCGAAATGGGTTCTTACCACAGCCCGGGTACTTGTACCTTCTACGGCACCGCCAACTCCAACCAAATGATGATGGAAATGATGGGCGTACACCTGCCTGCCGCCGCCTTCGTCCACCCTTACACCGACCTGCGCGAAGCCCTGACCCGCTACGCTGCCGGACACCTCGCGCGCGGCATTAAAAACGGTACCATCAAACCCTTGGGCGAAATGTTGACCGAAAAATCGTTCATCAACGCCCTGATCGGCCTGATGGCGACCGGCGGCTCGACCAACCACACCATGCACCTCGTTGCCATGGCGCGCGCCGCAGGCGTGATTTTGAACTGGGACGACTTTGATGAAATTTCTTCTATCATTCCATTGCTGATTCGTGTGTACCCCAACGGCAAAGCCGACGTGAACCACTTTACCGCTGCCGGCGGCCTGCCTTTCGTTATCCGCGAATTGCTGGACGCAGGCCTGTTGCACGACGATGTCGATACCGTCGTCGGACACGGCATGCGCCACTACACCAAAGAGCCTTTCCTCATCGACGGCAAACTCGAATGGCGCGAAGCCCCTGAAACCAGCGGCAATGAAGACATCCTGCGCAAAGCCGACAACCCGTTCTCCCCGGACGGCGGTCTGCGCCTGATGAAAGGCAACATCGGACGCGGCGTAATTAAAGTGTCCGCCGTGCGCGAAGGCTGCCGCATCATCGAAGCACCCGCCATCGTGTTCAACGACCAACGCGAAGTTTTGGCTGCATTTGAACGCGGCGAGTTGGAACGCGATTTTGTGTGTGTTGTCCGCTACCAAGGCCCGCGCGCCAACGGTATGCCCGAATTGCACAAACTGACCCCGCCTTTGGGCATTCTGCAAGACCGCGGCTTCAAAGTGGCGCTGCTGACCGACGGCCGTATGTCCGGCGCGTCCGGCAAAGTACCCGCGTCCATCCACATGACGCCCGAAGCCCTGATGGGCGGCAATATCGCCAAAATCCGTACCGGCGACCTGATCCGCTTCGACTCCGTTACCGGCGAACTCAATGTCCTAATTGACGAAGCCGAATGGAACGCCCGTGAAGTCGAACACATCGACTTGAGCGCGAACCAACAAGGCTGCGGCCGCGAACTCTTCGCCAACTTCCGCAGCATGACCAGCAGCGCAGAAACCGGTGCCATGAGCTTCGGCGGCGAATTTGCCTGATGTCCGTTTCAGACGGCCTTTTAAAACAGAAGGTCGTCTGAAAAATTATTGAAACTGTTTAAACGGACCAGACGCAGCGTGGGCTTTGCCCGCGAATAATCAACGTCTCCCATTTTTCAAAAAGGCCGTCTGAAAACCTAGCCCCTTCCCGTTTGACCTCAACAAAAATGCCCCTATCCCACTTGGAGAACCGAAATGTCCAAACTGACCCCACGCGAAATCCTGACCGCCGGCGCAGTTGTGCCTGTGATGGCGATTGACGACTTAAGCACCGCCGTCGATTTGTCCCACGCCCTTGTCGAAGGCGGCATCCCCACCCTCGAAATCACCCTGCGCACCCCCGTCGGCCTCGACGCCATCCGCCTGATTGCCAAAGAAGTGCCCAACGCCATCGTCGGCGCAGGTACGGTTACCAACCCCGAGCAACTCAAAGCCGTCGAAGACGCAGGTGCGGTTTTCGCCATCAGCCCGGGTTTGCATGAATCCCTCGCCAAAGCCAGCCACAACAGCGGCATTCCCCTGATTCCCGGCGTTGCCACTCCGGGCGAAGTCCAACTGGCTTTGGAACACGGCATCGATACCCTCAAACTCTTCCCTGCCGAAGTCGTTGGCGGCAAAGCCATGCTCAAAGCCCTGTACGGTCCTTACGCCGACGTGCGCTTCTGCCCGACCGGCGGCATCAGCCTGGCAACTGCCCCCGAATACTTGGCGCTGCCTAATGTCTTGTGCGTCGGCGGCTCATGGCTGACTCCGAAAGAAGCCATCAAAAACAAAGACTGGGATACCATCACCCATCTGGCTCGTGAAGCTGCCGCTTTGAAACCAAAAGCCTAATCAGGTTATAGGTTAAAAGAAGAGTAAAGGCCGTCTGAATATGATTTCAGACGGCCTTTTTATATCAATTAAGCCAACACTTTCCGTGCTGCTTCCACACCCCAATACAAAGCCTCTTCAAATACCGAATAGCCGCTTAAGTCACTGTGTGCAAACAATAATCCAGCATTTCGATTTCTGATTTTTAATAAAGCCTCATCGCTTAAATAGCCGGGTTTCGGTACGCTCATGCCATGCCCGCGGACAGTAATGTCAACATGGGAAACGTGTCGCCAAAAGCCTTCGCCGTAAACGGTAAGCAGATCTTGTGCGGCTAGCCGGAGCAGCTCTTCGTCGCTTGCTTCAAGCAGCTGACGGCGGACGGCTTGTGGCGTATCGTGGTTGAGCGCGGCGTAGGCGGTAAAAATCGTGCGTTCAGGACGGGCAACCCGGATAAACTGGTTGGTCGCAACAACATAGCCCAACCCTTGGCTGCCGTAAACCACATTGTCCCACGCAAGTTCGCTGTTGTTTTTTTCTTTCGGGAAACTGTGCAGTTCAAAATTAGAAACCAGCCATGGCGCGTATTCGGGAATATCCAGACCAAATTGTTCGGGAGATTCAATAATACGGGCGGCAACCATCAGCGGCATGGCGGAGATAAGGTGTTGCGCAGTGACGGCAACGGTTTCCCCTTTTGCATTATCACGCAGCCACACTTCAATCCGGCCGTCTGAAAGCGGTTTGATTTTGACGGCGGATGCGTTGACGGAAGCAGGTTTCTCCAAACGGATACGGTTTTCAGACGGCCACTGCCAGCCTTCCTGCAAACCGGCATGACGGCGCAGGTTTTCAGAAAGATGTGCCAACCCTTCAGGCCAAGTGAGGACGGTTTCCGCGCTGTTGCGGGCGGCAAAATAATGCAGTCCGGCAAAGGCAGACACTTGCCCGATGCCCTGTCCGTAATCGTCGCGGCAACAATAATCGAGATACCACAAAAGCTCGGGTGAGTGGTAGCCCTCTTGCTCAAGCCATTGTTGAAACGTCAGATGATCGAGTTTTCTCCATGTTTCATCTACCGATGACAACGCAATCGGAATGGCAAAAATTTTCTTACCGTCATTGCCGTAAGCCTGTTTCAGACGGCCGATTAAATCAAAAAACCGTTTGGAATCCGCATCTTCTTTCGGCAATAAATGTTCCACCCATTTATCCTGATATAAGAGGCGCGATTCGGGCGCATAGACCAAATCGGTTTCCCTAAAGCTGCCGTCCGGCTGCAAGATACCGAAATCCGCCAACATCTCGCGCACATACACGCTTTCTTTCGACGGTAAAGCCAAATAATGCGCACCGCTCGGCGCTTTCAGGCCGTCTGAAGACGTATAGGCGGCATTGTTGCCATTGCGTTCAAACCCTTCCGCCAACAATACATCGCGGTGATTATGCTTCGCCAAATACCACAACGCCCCCAAACCCGCCGCACCGCCGCCAAGTATCAGCGTATTGCATTCATACCGACGGGTCGGCGGACTGAGCAATTCCCCGTCGCGTAACAAATGCCCCAACGGCAAGCCGACACGGTTAATAGAAACCGGCGGTTTGCGGTTGAGGTATTGGTAAGTTTGCCAAGAAAAAGCAGAAGTAGCGCCAAGCGCGGCGGTGTAACTGAGAAATTGACGGCGGGTTAGCATGTTTTATAAAAAGGTCGTCTGAAAAAATAAAAATGAAACGGTACAATGAAGTTAAACAGATCTCACGTTATTTATGTCCTGCCGAATAACCATGATAGGAGCTGCCGGAATGCGATGAGTCGCTGTCTTCAGCTTGGACATAGTTGAACAAGACGGTAAGGAAAATGATGAAAGCAAAGAAAATAATCGTCCCTACCCGTTCTTCTTCGTAATCACGATCGTTTTTATATCTGTCAGAAATCCATATCCATACCAACGCACACAGACTGACCACTATGCCGACAGGGCTACGTAGGTGCGGCGACAGCCAGGCCGGAAGGTTGACGATGATAAGAATCAGCATAGCAATGATACGGGCTACATTATCTCTACTCCCAACATTTCTATTATCGCCCTTCAGCCAGTAAGAGAGTATCTCCTTAGTATCAAAAGACAGGCCGAATGCCTTTCTCATTTGACGGTAAGACACAGGGCTGCTTTTACTCCAGACAATTTCATCCTTACTCTGCTCGAAACACAGAATGACATTCCGGCCATAACTTTTCTTGCCGCTATATTCCTTGTAATGAAGCAAATCGCCTTGTTTGACTTTCCAATAAAAAGCGCCAGCCGCTGCCTCGACCCGCCCGCGGTAATGATCAATCAACATTTCACCGGCAGGATTGCCACTTGAATCAAAGTCCGGCCATGTGTGTAAGGTTTCTGACAGCCGCCAGCGTTTTCCAGACTCAATCAGCCAGGCAAACCCTCGTTGAGTGTTATAAAGCAGATATTCCGTCCAGTATTCGGACTGATTTTGGTTATAGGACGATATTTCGGCAAATCTTACAGCCCCGATAATCAGATATTCTGTATCGTTCAGACGGCCTTTCGTACCAATGGAAAGCGTAAACAGGTTTTCTTGTTCTTTCCTTTGGACATTCGCCTTCATCAACGCAACAGTATCTTTTGTCGTGTTCAAACTGCTGCCGCAAGACTGACATAAAAGGAAAGAAGTAACACTACTTGGCCAATGGACAGGAGCGCCGCAATGAGGACAGTTTTCAGAAAGAATCTCTCCTTTCAGACGGCCTGCACTTTCACGGATTTCATCATCACTACGCTTATTTTCCAGCTTCAAACTGTCCAAACTGACTATGCGTCCGAAGTAGGAGTCCATTGGAAAAGTCGAATAATCCAAGGTCAAAAACAAATTGCCGCGTCGCCAGTCGCAAACCTCGCCTGTCGCTTGATTCCCAGATAGGTTGAACGGCAACTCGCCTTGCGCATCGGTATTACGGTAATGTATGGTGCGGACGTCTGACGCAATAAAGGTTTGGCCATTAAAGATCAACGAACTGGATCCGGCTTTCACCGACTTAAAATTTTTCGGCCCCCGTCTCCTCTTCTGGGCAAGCAAACATGTCATCGCATATAAATCGCCAACCTCGGAAAGCCAGCCGGTCTGCCCGTCATCAAACAAGACATACCATTCATTCCATGCGCCGACATCGTAATGTACCTGCAATCGCCCAATCAGCGTAAATTTCCGATCATCAAAAACGCCTCTCGCTCCAATCTGCAACGGACTAAAATCCTCCAGCAACGCAGAATTACGCCCAGAATTGGCAACAAAATATCCGCTCTTCCCCTTACCGCTTCTAGCAACCAGCATACTGTGACAATGGCCACACACCAGCGTCACGGCAGTAGCGGAATACGCCTCCACAGGCGCACCACAGCTTGGGCAATCGGTTTTAAAAAAAGGCGTTTTTTCCATATAACGTCAATATTTCAGTTTAATCAGCACAAGGTTTAAGGCCGTCTGAAAACGGATTGAATATGCTTTCAGACGGCCTAACAGATTTTATTGTTCAACCGATGGTTGTATATCGTCCAGTATACCTTCGCCACGTTGCGCAACCGTCCAAACAGCTCTTTCAGCCGCCAACTCCCTGCACAAGGTTTCCTTCACTTTTTCCAATTTCATACCGCCGCAAATAAATGCATCAATAGCAGCGAAGCGGTGTTCAGGCCAAGTGTGGATGCTGATGTGTGACTCGGCGAGCAGCAAAACGCCGGTTACGCCGCCTGCGCCGCCGAAGGTGTGAAAATGTTCGGTCAATATGGTGGCTTCCGCAGACTGTGCGGCAGCCATCAAAGCAGTTTTCAGACGGCCTTCATCTTTTAAGATGGCTTCATCGCAACCGTATAAGTCCAATAGGCCATGATTACCGGGCGCATGGGTCATTTATGGCCTCCGGAGAAACCGCTGCCGCCGTAATGGCTGCCGGAGTGCATACGCGAGCCGTCGGAGTCGGAAGAGCCGTAGCTGATGATCATGGAGATGACGATGATGATGGTACTGAAAATGATGTAAGTGATTCTTGACATATTAATCCTCGTCCTCGTCTTTTTTGCCCATGGTCCACAACAACCAGCATCCTATAAAGATGACGGTAAGTGCAGCAGAACTGTCGCCGGTCAGCAGCGCAGGGAGGTTGACGACAACCAAGATGGCGGTCATTATGATTCTTAATGATTTATCAATGCCGTCCGCTGCCATGTTTGCAGTGTAATGCGGAGCTTGGCTGGTCAGATTAAACGCATCTGCAATCTCCCGATAAGCAATTGGGGCACTTCTAGTCCATGCCATTTCGTGACTGTTTAGTTCGGAACCAATCTTACGGCTTTGTCCGTCTCGGTAATCGCTGTAATAGTTCAAATCACCGCTTCGGACACGCCAATAAAACGCTCCGCTGGCAACCTTAACCTGTCCGCCATAGTCATAAAGTTTGCCATAGCCTTGCGGTTGGCGGTTGCGGTCGAGGCGCGGCCAATCATTCAAGGTTTCGGAAATATTCCAACCTTCATCAGATTCAACCAACCATAAGAAACCCTGTGTAGGGTTGTAAAGCAGATACTCCGACCATTGTCCTTCGGGCGTGAGCGTACGGTTGAGGCCGCTGAACAGGTTTTCGAATGTTTCCTGTGCGTCGGTTTCGGCGTATCTGACTGCGCCCATAACGTAAAATTCGCGATTTTTCAGACGGCCTTGTCTGCCGACGGGCAGGGTAAACAGGCTTTGCTGCGCCGTTCGCATGGCGTTGGCGGTAATAAGCTCCGCTTTATCTTTGCCGACTGCCAATTCGCTGCCGCAACTTTGACAGTTCAGATGAGAGGTCAGGCCGTTCACCCAATGAATGGACGAGCCGCAGTTAGGACAGTTTTCTGAAGTAATACTGCCTTTCAGACGGCCTGCGCTTTCTTTAATTTCATCTTCGTGGCGCGTGTTTTCCAGCTTCAAATCATCTAGGTTTACCATCCGCCCGAAGAAAGCTTCGGGTGTTTCTCTGTTGTAATCGAGCGTGATGAAAAGGTTTTCGCAACGCCAGTCGGAAACCCGATTTTCTGTATCCTCTTTCAAAACAAACGGCAACTCACCCTGCGCGGCCGCATGTTTCAAGCTGATGTTGCGGACATCGGAGGCAATATAGCGTTTATCTTGAAAAATCAGCTCGCTAAACCCGGCTCGCGTGTCTTCAAATCTCGGCGGACTATCGATTTCGACCGGCATGGTCATCACATACAAATCGCCCGCCTCAGAAAGCCAACCGGCCCTGCCGTCGTCAAACAGCGCATACCATTCGTTCCACGCGCCATCGTCGTATTGCACCTGAAGCCGTCCGACCAAGGTAAAGCGTTGTGCGACAAATGTGCCACTGGTTCCGATTTGCAGCGGACTAAAATCTTCCAGCAACGCGGAATCGCGGCCGGAGTCGACAACGCCGTTATCTTGCCGCACCAGCATGCTGTTGCAATAGCCGCACACCAGCGTCACGGCGGAAGCAGAATGCGCTTCGACAGGTGCGCCGCAACTTGGGCAGTCGGTTTTGAAGAAAGGAGTTTGAGACATGGGTTTGCTTTTTCAGGATGAGTTGGGATGTTTCAGACGGCCTTAACGTTTTTGAAATCGGACAGGCTTAATCAAATCATTTGAAAGGCCGTCTGAAAACTTTTTCACTTCACAGAAGCAGCTCAACGCTTCTTTTGAATGATATTTTTCAGACGGCCTTCAATTGATTAACCAATCAGCTGTTTCAACACTTCAGCCTTGGCCTTATCAAAATCTTCTTGCGAAATCAAACCGCCATCGAGCAAAGACTTGAGTTTTAACAATTTCGCCTGCGGATCTTCGGCAGCCGGCCGAACATTTTGTTGAGCCTGTTGCGCATTCGGCTGCATCATGCCAGACATGGCACCCGCCATCGCCTGACCAATACCGGCACCTACGCCCAAACCTGCACCGATTCCGGCAAGTCCGCCTTCATTTTGTGCCGCAAGCGGGATGGATTCGGCGGTTTGATATTGGGTGTAGCGTCCCAAATCGCCGATAACGCCCATCGAAATTTTCTTATCCAACGCAGCCTGGATAGAAGCAGGCAAGGAAATACTTTCAACCGTAAAGTTTTCCAGCGCCAAACCCAGCTTGGCAAATTCCGCACCGAGCAATTCGCCAATTTTTTGCGACAGCAAAACTTGGTTCGCAGCCATATCCAAAAACGGAATACCGGAGCTGCCAAACGCAGCCGCCAATTGGGTGACTGCAATATTGCGCAGCTGGTTTTCCAAATCTACGCCGCTGTATTGTGCCACCACACCGCTGACTTCTTTGAAGAATTTTGCCGGATCGCTGATGCGGTAAGAATACATACCGAACGAACGCAGTTGCACCGCGCCAAACTCAGCATCGCGCACGGTAACAGGTTGAGACGTACCCCATTTTCGTGCAAGCTGTTGTTTGGTATTGAAAAAGTAAACATCCGATTTAAACGGAGACTCAAAAAGCTTGTCCCAGTTTTTCAAGTTAGTCAGCACCGGCAGCGTTTGCGTATTAAGCGTGTAACGCCCCGGACCAAACACGTCGGCGGTTACGCCCTCATCGACAAACATCGCCATCTGCGCCTCACGCACAGTCAGGCTCGCACCGTTTTGGATCTCCTCATCGGCAATCGGAAAACGCCACATCAGCAGACTGTCGTCAGGATTCGGCCATTGAATGACGTCGATAAACTGTTTCTTGATAAAGTTGAACATTTCAACTCCTTATGAAATAAATAAAATAAATCAGGATACAAATTTCAAGGTATGGGCATTCAAGTCAAACAAGCAGCGTTCAAAATGCCAATCGAAATGGACACTGCGCCAAACAACGCGCCGACGGCGACATTGTTGCCGATGAGTTCTGCGGTAGCGCCTTTAATCATCATGGTAGCGGCGAAATAGACAAAAATCTGAATCACGGCTGCGGCAAGGGCCCACAGGATAAAATCGATGAAGCTGACGCTGTGGGCAATACTTGAAGCCAGTGTCAAACAGAAACCGACCAACGCGCCGCCAAATGATAAGGCGCAGGCAAGGTTGCCGTTTTTAATCAGGCGCAATTCCTCAACGGGTGTAATCCGCAGATATACGGCAGCAAAAACAACGGTCATGGCGATACCTGCCAACATATATTGCAGGTAGAGCAGATATTGGGACAGAGAAATACTCACGATAAGATTCCTTGGTTTGCAATAAAGTGATTATGCCATACTTTTGAAGATAAACCCTTTAGAAAATACGGCATTTTGTGAGCACTTCAGGCCGTCTGAAACAGCTCGATTTTTAATTCATGTTTTATTGTGATAATTGTTGACGATTTTTGTATATTTATGTAACTATTGCGCACCGCTATTTATTAGATTAAAGAGGAGAATATGAGCATACTCGCCGCCATCCACCCTAAAGAGCCTTTGCGCCATTTACGCTGGTTTGATATGCTGATTGTAACCGCCATCCTGTTCGGTCAATTTGCCTACCGCTCCACCCAACTTTATATCGCCAGCCTGATGCCGCAAGTGGAAACGGCCGCCGCTGCCGAAGAGGCGCGCGATACTGCGGTAACCGGCGTGGCTTATTCGGAAAACATGAGCCTGCAGTTGACGCTGCTTGCTATTGCTCTGATTTACCTCATTATCCGCCGTTTCGACTTCAAACAATTGCCGATTCGTTTTAATTTAGGCGTGTTGTTTTGGACGCCTGTGATTTTTATCCTGATGGGCTTAACCGCCGATGCGGTAACTTCATTAAGCGGCGGCTACAATTACTTTACCACTGAAATCTTCCAATACATCAAACCATTATCCATCTTCGACAAATTTGCCGCCCTTGCACCGATGGCCATCCTCTACGGCCTTTTAAACGGCTTTTATGAGGAATTCTGTTTTCTCGGCCTTTTGACCTGCGTGGAAGACAAATACAAATGGCAGGCATTGGCTTATTCGACCTTGGTGCGCATCTCCTTCCATACTTACCAAGGCATGCTTTGGGCAACCGTTATCGGCGTCGTTTTCGGCTTGATGTACTACTTCTTCTACAAATACAAAGTCAAAAACCTGCTGCCGTTTTTCCTGATTCACGCCTTGGCAGATATCTTCGGCTCCGGTTTCATCTATTTGATTTGTGCTTAATGGCAACGGTTGACTGAATAAATAAGGCCGTCTGAAACATTATCTTTCAGACGGCCTTTTATGATTAATCGGCTTACTTAATTAAAGTAATTGCCACATCCGCATCTTCCGTTGCAACGGCCTCAATCACGACATCGCCGCCAAACCGCAACACCGAGCCTGCTCCGACCGTATGTTTTTCCTTCTGATTCAAGGTTACGTCAAAGCTTCCTTTTCCAACGGCAAAAATCAACGTTTTAAAACCCGGATGATCGTGCGGCTTAATCTGTTCCCCTTTTTTCATGTCTTTCTTAACGACCATGTAATTTTCACCGCTGAAAATCTTACCGTTTTCAGAAGAAACCTCTCCCAAAGGCGCAGCAGAAACGGCAACGGAAAACAAAGCGGACAGCAATACGGCAGCAATATTGGCAACTTTCATAACAAGCCTTTCTTGAAAACAGGGCTTTCATTCTACAAAAAACCACTATATTGTTCAATAATAATTCTCATTTCTTAATCTACAGGCCGTCTGAAACCCAACGATATTTTTCAGACGGCCTGATTGGCCTGTATAATATTCTCTTATTAATAAAACCGCTTTACATACCATCAAATGGAAACCGTCAGAAAAGATCCGCTCGGCTCGGCATGGATGGTTATTGCCGCGCTCGGCTTTACCGTCATGAACCTCTCCATCAAAGCCGCCTCAACGCAATTCGGCTTTTCCAGCGGCGAGCTGGTCTTTTGGCGCATGCTGGTCTCCACCCTGTTCTTAGGCATCATGGCCAAAGCGCAAGGCAACACGTTTTCCACGCCGTATTGGAAAACCCATCTCAACCGCAGCGTCATCGGCACGCTTGCCATGATGTGCACGTTTTATTCCGTCATGCACCTGCCGCTGGCAACAGGCGTCACGCTCAACTACACGTCCTCCATCTGGCTTGCCATTTTTTCATTTTTCATTTTAAAAGAACGAATTACACTTTATACCCAAGCCATTTTGGTTATGGGCTTTATCGGCGTTATCCTCTTGCTCAACCCATCTTTTCAAGGCGGACAGGAGTTTGCCGCACTGGTCAGTTTGGCAGGCGGCGCCATGTCGGGCTGGGCGTATTTGCAGGTGCGCGAACTCTCGCTTTTGGGCGAACCGGGCTGGCGCGTGGTGTTTTACCTCTCGCTTACCGGCCTGATTATGGGCGCAGTCTGGAGCACCATCACAGGCTGGCATCCGCTGACCGTGTCTTCCCTGCCCTATCTGGCCGGCATCGGCATCTCCGCCATGATTGCACAATTGGCCATGACCCGCGCCTACAAGGTCGGCAAGAAATTTACCGTTGCCTCGCTTTCCTACCTGACCGTCGTTTTCTCGGCCCTGTCCGGCGTACTGCTTTTCGGCGATAAAATCACTTGGCAGGAAGCTATCGGCATGGTTATCATTGTTGCAGGCGGCGTGTTCAGCAGCTTTACTCCGGCCTCAATCAAAAAATTTCTGATGAAGCAATAATTTAACAAGGAGAACACCATGATTTCCATCCGCGAACAATCTTACGGCTTAAACGTAGCGCTGTACAACGAGTTCACTTTGGACGATTTCCGCCAATTGGAAGAAGCCTTGTTGGCCGCAAAACAAAAAATCCATCTGCCCGACATCCTGTTGGATTTGTCCATGCTGAAAGACTTCACCATCGATATGGCGGTCGAGCAAATCAAATTCCTCAACCAACACGAAACCGACTTTGGCCGCGTTGCCGTCATTACCGACGACATTTGGATCAAACTCGGCGCGCGCCTTTCCAGCCTCCTGACCAACCAACATCCCAAATATTTCAGCGACGCCACCGAAGCACAGGCTTGGCTGTTGGCAAGCAATTTGAAATAAAGATAAGGCCGTCTGAACGCATTACCTGAGCAAATTCAAAATCGCTTAGGTTCAAACAACGGTACCACAATATTTTTCAAAGCATAAAAAAAGCCGTCTGAAACCTTGCAATCCGCAAAGTTTCAGACGGCCTTTCATCGTTTTCATTCAAAAACTTACATCACATCCAATACATCAATACCCAACAATTCCAAGCCTTGTTTCAGCGTGTCGCCGGTCAGCTTCGCCAGTTGCAGGCGGCTGTTGCGGGTTGCGCCTTCTGATTTCAAAATCGGGCAGGCTTCGTAGAAGCGGCTGAACAAGGTGGCGATTTGATAGAGGTAGGCGGCGAGGTAGTGCGGATACGCCGTGTCCGCCACGCTTTGCAGCACATCTTCGAATTTCAGCAGCTCGGCGGCCAGTTGTTTTTCCAAAGGTTCGGTCAAAACGGTTGGCGCGGTTGCGTCCCATTCGCCGGCTTTGCGGAATACGCTTTGCACGCGTGTGTAAGCGTATTGCAGGTAGGGGGCGGTGTTGCCTTCAAACGAGAGCATGGCGTCCCAGTCGAACACATAATCGCTGGTGCGGTTTTTGCTCAAATCGGCGTATTTGACCGCGCCGATGCCGACGGTTTTGCCGATTTTTGCCGCTTCGTCCGCACCCAATTCGGGATTTTTTTCTTTCACCAAAGCGGTGGCGCGCTCGACGGCTTCGGTCAGCAGGTCAACCAGTTTCACGGTGTCGCCGCTGCGCGTTTTGAACGGTTTGCCGTCTTTGCCCATCATGGTGCCGAAGCCGATAAACTCGGCTTTTGCATTTTCCGGCAGATAGCCTGCTTTGCGTGAAGTGGTAAAGAGTTGCTCAAAGTGCAGGGCTTGGCGGTGGTCGACGACGTACAGCAGGCGGTCGGCTTTCAGACGGCCTATGCGGTAGCGCAGGCACGCCAAGTCGGTGGAAGCATAAAGGAAGCCACCGCCTTGTTTTTGCACGATAAATGCGGCAGGTTCGCCCTCTTTGTTTTTGAACTCGTCCAAGAACACGACTTTCGCGCCATCGTCTTCGACTGCCAGGCCTTTCTTGACCAAATCATCAACCACGGGCTGCAAATCGTCGTTGTATTTCGACTCGCCTGCCACGTCTTCGGGTCGCAGCTTCAAGCCCAGTGTGTCGTAAACGGCTTGGGCGTGCGAGAGCGAAATATCGACAAACTGTTTCCACAACGCCAACACGGTTTCATCGCCGCCTTGCAGCTTCACAACATATTCGCGCGCGGTGTCGGCAAAGGCAGGGTCTTCGTCAAAGCGCACTTTGGCGGCTCGGTAAAACTGCTCCAAATCCGCCAGCTCAAACGCAGCATTGTCTTTTTGCTGCTCAACCAAATAAGCGACCAACATGCCGAATTGCGTACCCCAGTCGCCGACGTGGTTTTGGCGGATAACGGTGTTGCCCATAAATTCCAATACGCGCGAAATGCTGTCGCCGATGATGCTGGAACGCAGATGGCCGACGTGCATTTCCTTCGCAAGATTGGGCGAAGAGTAGTCGATGACGACGGTTTGCGGTTTGTCGGTTTTCGCTACGCCGAAACGCGCGTCGTTCAAGGCCGTCTGAATATTTTGGGCGAGAAATTCGGGGCGCAGGCGCAGATTGATGAAGCCGGGGCCGGCGACTTCCGCGCTTTCAATCACGGCGTTGCCTGCCAATGCTTCAGCGACCTTTTGCGCCAACTCGCGCGGATTTTGTTTGGCTTTTTTCGCCGCACCCATCACGCCGTTGATTTGGAAATCGCCGTGTTCAGCATTCTTAGTCGGCTGCAAAACAATGGGGCTGTCGGACAAACCGGCAGCGGCAAAGGCTGCTTGGGCTTCACGTTCGACGGTTTGGTATAAATTCATGTTGTCGGTCTCTATCAATTCAAATCAGGCGGTATTTTAAAAGAATTTCGGGCTTTAAAACAGGGCAAGCTGCAATACTTTTCCAGCGGCTTGTTATATGATTGCATTCTGATTCAACGATTTTGCTGTAAAGGCCGTCTGAAAGGAAAAGCCATGAACCCCAAAAATACGCTTTGTCTGATTGTCGATATTCAAGAACGCCTGCTGCCCACCCTTTCCGGCGCGGACGAAATGTTGGAACGCTGCCGCCCGCTGATTCAAGGCTTGACGGCTTTGAACATCCCCTTTGCCGTAACCGAACAATATCCGAAAGGTTTGGGCAACACTGTATCCGCCGTATCGCTGCTGTTGCCCGAAGGCACGCCGGTTGTCGAGAAAACCCGATTCTCAGCGTTTTTACCTGAAATTCAGGAAATCTTACGCAAAAACGACATCAAAAACGTTATTTTAGTGGGCGCAGAAGCTCATATCTGTATGCTTCAGACGGCCTTGGATTTGAAAGCGCAAGGTTACGCCGTATCCCTGCCTTTCGAATGCACCGCCTCGCGCACGACGGCCAACCGCGACAATGGTTTGGCGCAAATGAGCCGTCAAGGCATTACCGTTTCCAATGTCGAAAGTATTTTGTTCCAACTGCTCGGCGATGCCAAACATCCGGCCTTTAAGACTATCTCCAAACTGATTCAATAAAAGGCCGTCTGAAATGCAATACACCATCCGCCCTGCCCTGCGCCAAGACTTGCCCGCCATCGTCGATATTTACAACAGCACCGTGGCCACGCGCCAATCCACGGCCGATTTGTCGCCGACCACGGTTGCCGAACGCGAAATGTGGTTTGCCGCACACACGGACAAACGCCCGATCTACGCCCTTTACGATACCGACGGCACCGTATTGGCCTGGGGCAGTTTCAGCGACTACCATCCTCGCTACGCCTACCATATCAGCGCAGAAGTCAGCGTTTATGTCCGCCACGATATGCGCGGCGCAGGCGTGGGCAAAATCCTGTTGCGGCACATGCTCGAACGCGCGCCGTCCTTAGGCATCCGCAACGTCATCGCGCTTGTGTTCGGCCACAACTATCCGAGCCTGAACCTGTTTCACCGTTTCGGTTTTGAAGAATAGGGGCGGCTGCCGCAAGTCTGCGATTTGGAAACCATGTTGGCAGACGTGGTGATTTTGGGTAAAAAGATTGTGGATTGATTACGGCAAAGGCCGTCTGAAAACTGAATTCAGACGGCCTTTTGACGGCAAAACCTTTATTGCGGTTTCTTCGCCAGCATGGTAACGAATTTAAACTGAATCGGATTGCCGAATTCGTCTTTCGCGTGCATCGAACCCAGCTCTTCCTTGTATTCCACCAATTCCCAATCCTTATAGTATTCGCGCAGCTCGCCCTCGCCAAACTTGAACGGGAAAGGCATCGGACAAGGAAAATCTTCCGTATCCATCGCAGAAACGATCAGATTGTAGCCGCCGGGGTTGGTGTGTTCCTTCATATTGGCAATCACGTCAGGAACATAACGCGGCATCAGGAACATAAACACCACGGTCGCCACCATATAATCAAAGTTTTCCTGAATATTGGCGGCGTTGAGGTCGTATTCAAACGCACGGACATTCAACTCTTCAATACGCGCCAGCTCTTCCACGTTTTGAACCGCATGGGGATTATTATCGACAGCGGTAACGTCAAAACCTTTCAAACCCAGATACAGCGCATTACGGCCCTGACCGCAGCCCATATCCAAAACCTTGCCGACAGGCACGATGCCTTCGGCGGCGCGGACGGCCGAATGCGTCGCGCTCATGCCGTATTTCTTATTGAAATAGTCCGCCGCCTCGCAGTAAAACGACAGTTGGATTTCCGTGTCTTGCGTTTGCGGCGCGATAAAGTGCCATGCTTGCGGATGGATAATCCAATCGCCGCTCTCAGGCGTCAGCTCGTGCGTGGCCGTAATATTGCCCGCCTCGTCCACTTCATTGAAGTTCAGACGGCCTTGGAGGACATTGAGGCAGCCCCAAGTACCGGCGGCAGTATTGTGTTTGGACAACAAGGCTTCGGGAATCTCGTCCTCCGTCCACACCGGCATCTGTTTGTAACAAAACAATTCTTGCTGTTCGCTCATCATATTTCCTTTCTATTTTGACGGTTTCAACACAGCTTCTGCCAAGGCTTTCTGAATGGCAATCACGCTCTTGTCGCTTTTAAACTGCAAGGTTTCGGTTGGCGCCTCGCACTTTGTGCAAGATATACACCATTTGAAATCCGATCAATACATATATTGCCCAAGGCGGAATGTCTACCGATCATGACTGCCATTTATAAGCATCCTCTGAGTCAATAACTTCTTGGTAGTTTGGGTCCTTAATCGATTTATTTAAAAAATCAATCCATCGTCTAATAATAAAGATAAATTCTATTTTAGGTAGTTTAATTTGATATTGCTTATTATCTGAATCATATAAAAAGAATATATAAACATCATCTCCTACTACATCCACTCCCCAAGAATTAGAAGATATATCCTCTTCTCTATTATTTATCAAAATATTCAGAATATCCTTAAGAAATTCTTTATATTCACTTTTATCTCCTAAGTCATCATTCAAATAAGATATTAACGGTGTATAATCCCCCTTGAACTCTGAGTCACATGTTGGAATAAATTCTTTTTTTACTTCATTAAAATAATACTCAAATATAATTCTCATATTTTTCTACTTAAAATCAATTGGCGCTGTTACCTTATAAACATTTTTATTTTCTTGCTCGTTGATGTAATGATCTTTTTGGCGATTAGAAATCCTTTCATTCAATCCTTTATTTCGATTTCCTCCTAAATTAGCCATATCTTCCGATTAATTAACCACATTTATAGTCTTGGATTTCGACATTCCTCTATCCTTAACTAACGCCAATCCCGCGCCACTTAACGAGCAATAACGTGCAGGGTATTTTACACGCGCAAACCGTATTTGCCGATATTTCAGACGGCCTTATGTTATGATACCGCCTTATTCGACAAAGACATGCCCATGGATAAACCCGTTTACCTCTACACAGACGGCGCATGCAAAGGCAACCCCGGCGCAGGCGGCTGGGGGGTATTTATGCGCTACGGCACACACGAAAAAGAATTGTTCGGCGGCGAAGCCGAAACCACCAACAACCGCATGGAGCTGACCGCCGTCATCGAAGGCCTGAAATCCCTAAAACGCCGCTGCCAAGTCGTCATCTACACCGACTCGCAATACGTCAAAAACGGCATGGAAAGCTGGATACACGGCTGGAAAAAAAACGGCTGGAAAACCGCCGCCAAAAAACCGGTCAAAAACGATGATTTATGGAAAGAACTGGATAGTCTGGTTCAACAGCACGATGTCCGCTGGACGTGGGTAAAAGGCCACGCCGGACACCCTGAAAACGAAAAAGCCGACGAGCTCGCCAATCAAGGGGCGGCAAAATTTGCATAACACTTCGTCCATGACTGCACTCAAACATCTCAAGCCGTTGTTTTGGATTGCCATCATTGCATCGATTTGTGTGACACCAATAGCACTTATGTTCGCCTATTCACCGTTTCATGATGTCGATGATTTTTTTCGCTTTGGCTTGTGCGATCACGTTAAGAGTGCCGAAGAATGTGCCGACTTAATCACGCCCGCCTATTTATTTTGGTGGTTTATACCTGAACCGTGGCTGTTCACATTCATCACGCTGACTGCTATTTACCTCATTCTAAAAATCCTGATGGCAATCACCCGATTCCTATTCAGACTGAAAAAGAGAAAACCATGACCTGCCCCATCTGCACTGCCGACAACGAAGACATTTTGCTGCAAACGCCAAACCTGCGCGTGATCGCCGTTCACAACGAAGCCGGCGCACCGGCATTCTGCCGCGTTATTTGGAATAACCATGTTTCCGAGATGACCGACCTTTCTCCTGCCGAACGCAACGAAATCATGGAAATGGTGTATCAGGTTGAAGCCGCAATGCGCCAAGTCTTCCGCCCAGCCAAAATCAATCTGGCCAGCCTCGGCAATGTTGTGCCTCACTTGCATTGGCATGTCATCGCCCGTTTTGAAAACGACGCCAACTTCCCCGCGCCGATTTGGGCCGCGCCCGTACGCGAACACGGCATGACCCTGCCCGAAAATTGGCCGCAACAAATCAAAAACTTAATCGCTTAAACTTTCAGACGGCCTGCAAGGCTCGACACGCCAAGTTCAGGCCGTCTGAACATATAACGAAAGGAAAACCTCAATGACTTCCACCACGCGCCGCCATTTCCTGCGCACCTGCTCTGCCGCGGCAGGCGCAGGATTGTTGCAAGCCTGCGGCACAGGCACGACAACCACGCCGCAAACCAAAACTACTTCCACCACCGCGAAAGCCCAAACCGTGCAACCTAAGCAACCCCATCCGCCACGTTCCGGCGACAACCTCCTGCGCGTTGTTGCGCCGTCAGGCTTCGCCGAAGACCCCACCCGCGTGACCACCGGCCTGACCCGCCTCTACAACGCAGGCTTTACCGTAACCAACCAACAGGCAGGCAGCCGCCGTTACCAACGCTTTGCCGGCAGCGACGCCCAACGCGCCGCCGACTTCCAAGACGTTGCCAGCGGCCGCGTTGAAACGCCTAAAGTCTTGATGGGCCTGCGAGGCGGCTACGGCGCGGCACGCATCCTGCCGCAAATCGACTTTGCCTCACTCGGCGCCAGAATGCGCGAACGCGGCACATTGTTCTTCGGCTTCAGCGACGTTTGCGCCGTCCAACTCGCCCTGTTGGCCAAAGGCAATATGATGAGCTTTGCCGGCCCGATGGTGTACAGCGAATTCGGCAAAGCAGACCCCAGCGTCTTTACTATGGATTCCTTCATCCGCGGCACGACCAACAACGTCAACATCGTTGATGTTCCGACCATCCAACGCGCCGATGTCAACGTCGAAGGCACATTGTGGGGCGGCAACCTCAGCGTTCTCGCCTCCCTCGCCGGTACGCCTTACATGCCCGATATTCAAGGCGGCATCCTCTTTATCGAAGACGTCAGCGAGCAGCCTTACCGCATCGAGCGTATGCTCAATACGCTTTATCTGTCAGGTGTTTTGCAAAAACAACGCGCCATCATCTTCGGCGATTTCCGCATGGGTACCATCCGCGACGTGTACGACTCCAGCTACGACTTCTCCGCCGTCGTCAACCACATTTCGCGCACCGCCAAGATTCCTGTGTTGACCGGCTTCCCATTCGGCCACATCACCAACAAAACCACTTTCCCGTTGGGCGCGCATGCCAAAGTCCGCAGTACCGGCAACGGCGGTTATTCCGTAACCTTCAGTGGCTATCCTACGCTGAACCCGTCCGCGCTGACACTCGACAGCCTGCTGCCGCCTCCTGTTCCGACTTACGACAGCACTATTTACCGCGACAGCATTACTGAAGAAGTGACCGAATAAGGCTTGTCCAAATCAAAAGGCCGTCTGAAACCCAGTTTCAGACGGCCTTTTTATATCTTCATCTTAACCGTAACGTCGTTGGAAATCTTTCATAAATTCGGCCAACGCGTTCACACCTTCAAGCGGCATCGCATTGTAAATGCTGGCGCGCATACCGCCGACGGTTTTATAGCCCTTGAGCAGGCACAAGCCCTGCAACTCGGCTTCCAACACAAAGCGGCGGTCCAAATCCTCGCTTGCGGTTTTGAAGACCACGTTCATTTTGGAACGCGCATCAGGATGAATATCGTTGATGTAAAAACCGCCGCTGCCGTCTATCGCCTCATACAAGGTTTGCGCCTTCATTCGATTGACCGCTTCAATTTTCTTCACACCGCCCTGCGTTTGCAGCCAGCGGAACACCAAGCCCGACATATAAATCGCATAGGTGGACGGCGTGTTGTACATACCGTCGCGGTTGATGTGCGAACGGTAGTTGAACACATCGGGAATATCGCTCGGACAACGCTCCAGTAAATCCTCGCGGATAATGACCACAGTCGCACCGGCAGGGCCGATATTTTTTTGTGCGCCGGCATAAATCAGGCCGTAATCGGATACATCAAACTCACGCGACAAAATTTCGCTCGACATATCGCACACCAGCGGCGGCAGGCCGTCTGAAAGTTTGGGGACGTTTTGATACTGCAAGCCGTTTACGGTTTCATTAATCGCAAAATGAACAAACGCGGAATTCGGGTTGACATCCCAATCCTCAACCGCAGGCAGGTTTTTATAGGCATATTGCTCGCCGCCATGCGCGGCCAAACGGATTTCGGCATTGCTCAAACGGCTCATCTGTTCATAGGCAATACGGCTCCAGTTGCCCGTTACCACCGCATCGGCAGTCGCAAAACCATGTGCCAAATTCATAGCCGCCATATTGAATTGCGTGGTCGCACCGCCCTGTAAAAACAGGATTTTATAGTTGGACGGAATATTCAAAAGCTGGCGCAAGTCTTGTTCGGCATGATGCAGAATACTCAAAAACATATCCGAACGGTGGCTCATCGCCATCACGGGGAAACCCGTACCGTTGTAGTCGAGCATTTCCTGTTGCGCGGTACGCAATACGGCTTCCGGCAATACGGCAGGACCTGCGGAAAAATTATAAATCGGGTGTGCGGACATAGCGGCCATCTTTCTTATTCGGAGGGTATGAAGAAATTGTAGAACCGCCTTGCACATTGTGCAAGCACGAAAAATCAAGAAATCCAAGGCCGTCTGAAAACAAAGCAATACCAATTCTTTGTTTTCCAAAAAAATTTCAGAAAAGCCACATCAAAACTTGTCAACAATTCCCTTTTCAGACGGCCTCATCCCCACCCCTTCCATTTAAGCAATCACTTCAAAAAATCCACGCCAAATCAACGCTTTTCTTTTATCTGGAAAACAGTTATAATAGGCCAATTTTTCAAATCACACGAAAAATGGCCGCGCGGCCATTTTTTTGTTTATGTACTTCTGGAGAAGCATGGATATTCAAAGCATTCTTGATAAAACCCTGCCCGGCTTGGGCTACGAGCTGGTCGATTTCGAACTGACCGCGCAAGGCGATTTGCGCATTTTCATTGATAAAGAAGGCGGCATCACCGTCGAAGACTGCGCCACTGTCAGCAACCATCTGAGCCGCGTGTTTATGGTTGAAGACATCGACTACAAACGCTTGGAAATCTCCAGCCCTGGCCTTGACCGACCGTTGAAAAAAGCCGCCGATTTCGTGCGCTTTGCCGGCCAGAACGCCAAAATCAAAACACGCCTGCCGATTGATGGTCAGAAAAACTTCATCGGCCGCATCGAATCTTGCGAAAACGACATCGTTACCGTCTCTTTCGACGGCAAAACCGCCCAAATCGAATTGAGCAACATCGACAAAGCCCGTTTGCGCCCCGAATTTAAATTTTAAAAACCGATTACTTGGAGATTCTAGAAAATGAGTCGCGAAATGTTACAGCTGGCCGAAGCGCTGGCAAGTGAAAAAAACGTTGAAACGGAAGTCGTATTCAAAGCCCTTGAATTCGCCCTCTCTACTGCCGCCAAGAAAAAAGCCGACCGCGAACACATGGACGTGCGCGTCGAAATCGACCGCGATACCGGCGAATACCAAACCTTCCGCCGCTGGCTGATTGTTGCCGATGAAGACTACACCTACCCCGACGTAGAAAAAACCATCGAGGAAATCCAAGAAGAAATTCCCGGCACCACCATCCAAATCGGCGAATACTACGAAGAACAGTTGCCAAACGAAGGCTTTGGCCGCCAAGCCGCGCAAACTGCCAAACAAATCATCCTGCAACGCATCCGCGATGCCGAGCGCGAGCAAAACCTGAACGAATTCCTCGCTTCTAAAGAAGACATTGTTTCCGGCACCGTAAAACGCGTCGAGCGCCACGGCATCATCGTTGAAGTCGTCGCGGGCAAACTTGACGCCCTGATTCCGCGCGAAGAAATGATTCCGCGCGAAAACTTCCGCAGCGGCGACCGCATCCGCGCCCTCTTCCTGCGTGTGGACGAAATCGGCAATACCGGCCGCAAACAAGTCATTTTGAGCCGTACCAGCGGCGACTTCTTGGCCAAACTCTACGCCAACGAAGTGCCTGAAATTGCAGACGGCCTGTTGGAAATCCGCGAAGTAGCACGCGACCCAGGCCAACGCGCCAAAGTTGCCGTTAAAGCCAACGACCAACGTATCGATCCGCAAGGTACCTGTATCGGCGTGCGCGGTTCGCGTGTCAACGCCGTGAGCAACGAATTGTCCGGCGAACGCATCGACATCGTTTTGTGGTCTCCCGAGCCAGCCCAATTCGTGATGAACGCGCTGTCTCCTGCCGAAGTGAGCCGCATCGTGATTGACGAAGACAAACACGCCGTTGACGTGATTGTTGATGAAAACCAACTGGCGCTGGCCATCGGCCGCGGCGGTCAAAACGTCCGTCTGGCTTCCATCCTGACCGGCTGGCAGCTGAACATCATGACCGTTGAAGAAGCCGACGAGCGCAATGCCGCCGAAGACGCCGTTATCCGCAACCTCTTCACTACCCACTTGAACATCGACGACGAAACCGCCGATATTTTGGTTGAAGAAGGTTTTGCCACATTGGAAGAAGTGGCTTACGTTCCGGCGGCAGAATTGCTCGCCATCGAAGGCTTTGACGAAGAAATCGTTGAAACCCTGCGCAACCGCGCACGCGACGCCATCCTGACCATGACCATCGCCGCAGAAGAAAAACTGGGTGAAGTGTCTGAAGACATGCGCAATCTGGACGGCGTAGATTCCGATATGTTGCGCAAGCTTGCCGAAGCAGGCGTGACCCAACGCGACGATCTGGCCGAATTGTCTGTTGACGAATTGGTCGAAATTACCGGTGTTGACGAAGAAGAAGCCAAAAAAGTGATTTTGGCTGCACGCGAACACTGGTTTACTGAAGAAAACAACTAAGGGGGTACTGAATGAGTAATACAACCGTAGCACAATTTGCCGCCGAACTAAACCGCCCCGTCGATGATTTGCTTAAACAATTGAAAGAAGCCGGCGTCAACAAAAACAGCGGTAATGACAGCCTGACCACTGACGACAAACAACTGCTGACCGCTTACCTGCAAAAGAAAAACGGCAGCAACAGCGGCACCATCAGCATCCGCCGCAAAAAAACCGAAGTCAGCACCGTTGACGGCGTAAAAGTGGAAACACGCCGCCGCAGCCGTGCCGTTACCATTCCTTCTTCCGAAGAATTGGCTGCGGAAGCCAAAGCCAAAGTAGCGGCTGAAAACCAAAAAGCCGAAGCAGAAAAAGCAGCCGCCAAAGCTGCCGAAGAAAAAGCCAAAACTGAAGCAGCCGCAAAAGCCGAAGCCCGCGCCAAAGCAGAGGCCGAAGCAGCCAGACTGAAAGCAGCCAAAGCCGCACCAAAAGCAGAAAGCAAGCCTGCCGAAGCCAAAAAAGAAGAAGCCAAACCGGTTGAAGCCGCAGAAGCTAAAGTAGAAGCCAAAGCAGACAACAAGCCGTCTGAAAAATCCGTTGAATCTGAAAAACCGGCCGAAGCCAAAAAACCTGCCAAAGCCAAACAAGACAAAGGCGGTAAAGGCAAAGAGGCGAAAAAGGCAGCCAAACCTGCCGCGCCTGCCGTACCACAACCTGTCGTCAGCGAGGAAGAACAGGCTCAACGCGATGAAGAAGCCCGTCGTGCCGCCGCCCTGCGTGCGCATCAAGAGGCTTTGTTGAAAGAAAAACAAGAGCGTCAAGCACGCCGCGAAGCCATGAAACAACAGGCCGAACAAGAAGCAAAATCTGCCAAAGAAGCCAAATCCAAATCAGGCGAACGCAACAAATCTGCCGAAAAAACCAAAGCCTCAACCGGCGAAGGCAAATCCGAACACAACGCGCGCAATAAAAAAGACGACCGCCGCGATCGTGACGAAGAGAACCAAGGCCGCAACGCCAAAGGCAAAGGCGGCAAAGGCGGTCGCGACCGCAACAATGCACGCAACGGCGACGACGAGCGTGTACGCAGCGGTAAAAAAGGCAAGAAACTCAAACTCGAGCCGAACCAACACGCCTTCCAAGCACCGACCGAACCTGTCGTTCACGAAGTCTTGGTTCCCGAAACCATTACCGTTGCCGATTTGGCGCACAAAATGGCTGTTAAAGGTGTGGAAGTGGTCAAAGCCCTGATGAAAATGGGCATGATGGTCACCATCAACCAATCCATTGACCAAGACACCGCCCTGATTGTGGTGGAAGAACTCGGCCACATCGGCAAACCTGCTGCTGCCGACGATCCAGAGGCATTCTTGGATGAAGGCGTAGAAGCCGTGGAAGCCGAAGCATTGCCGCGTCCGCCGGTGGTTACCGTCATGGGTCACGTCGACCACGGTAAAACCTCCCTGCTGGACTACATCCGCCGCGCCAAAGTGGTACAAGGCGAAGCGGGCGGCATTACCCAACACATCGGTGCATACCATGTTGAAACCCCGCGCGGCGTGATTACCTTCTTGGATACTCCGGGTCACGAAGCGTTTACCGCCATGCGTGCGCGCGGTGCGAAAGCAACCGACATCGTGATTCTTGTTGTAGCAGCCGACGACGGCGTGATGCCGCAAACCATCGAAGCCATTGCCCACGCCAAAGCAGCGGGCGTGCCGATGGTAGTTGCCGTCAACAAAATCGATAAAGAAGCTGCCAATCCAGAGCGCATCCGCCAAGAGTTGACCGCACACGAAGTCGTGCCGGACGAATGGGGCGGCGATGTACAATTTATTGACGTTTCCGCCAAAAAAGGCATCAATATCGACGCCTTGCTCGAAGCCGTCTTGCTCGAAGCCGAAGTTTTGGAACTGACCGCCCCTGTCGATGCACCAGCCAAAGGCATCATCGTTGAGGCACGTTTGGACAAAGGCCGCGGTGCGGTTGCCACCCTCTTGGTGCAAAGCGGTACGCTGAAAAAAGGCGATATGCTGCTGGCCGGTACTGCATTCGGTAAAATCCGTGCGATGGTTGACGAAAACGGCAAAGCCATTAACGAAGCCGGTCCGTCTATCCCTGTCGAAATCCTCGGCTTGTCCGACGTACCGAATGCAGGCGAAGATGCAATGGTGTTGGCCGACGAGAAAAAAGCGCGCGAAATCGCCCTCTTCCGTCAAGGCAAATACCGCGACGTGCGCTTGGCCAAACAACAGGCCGCAAAACTGGAAAACATGTTCAACAACATGGGCGAAAACCAAGCCCAATCCTTGTCGGTCATCATCAAAGCAGACGTACAAGGTTCTTACGAAGCTTTGGCGGGCAGCCTGAAAAAACTGTCCACCGACGAAGTGAAAGTGAACGTGTTGCACAGCGGCGTGGGCGGCATTACCGAATCGGATGTCAACTTGGCCATCGCTTCCGGCGCATTCATCATCGGCTTTAACGTCCGTGCAGATGCTTCCGCACGCAAACTGGCTGAAAATGAAAACGTGGAAATCCGTTACTACAACATCATTTACGATGCCATCGACGACGTGAAAGCCGCCATGAGCGGTATGCTCTCTCCGGAAGAGAAAGAGCAAGTAACCGGTATGGTCGAAATCCGTCAGGTCATCTCCGTTTCCAAAGTCGGCAACATTGCAGGCTGTATGGTTACCGACGGCGTGGTCAAACGCGATTCCCATGTCCGCCTCATCCGCAACAACGTGGTCATCCATACCGGCGAGCTGTCTTCTTTGAAACGCTACAAAGACGATGTCAAAGAAGTCCGCATGGGCTTCGAATGTGGTCTGATGATCAAAGGCTACAACGAGATTATGGAAGGCGACCAACTCGAATGTTTCGACATCGTCGAAGTTGCCCGTACACTGTAATCAGACAGGCCGTCTGAAAAATCAGAAGCAGGTTTTGTAATGCAAAACCTGCTTCTTTTTTTCAGACGGCCTTTTTACACTCTTCATAGTTTGAAACTATAGAAATCAATGTGTGGTATAGAAGGCACAAAACAATCAAACAAGGCAAAACCATTTAGTAAAAGAAGGGACGGCAAACACGGCCCGACAAGGCTCTCTAATTATTGTCATATCTTAATGTTTTTGTTGTTTTTATCAAATTTCGGCACTAGTATATATAGCCTAAACACAATACAAATTAAGCAATACCGGCCATATGCCGGATACGTTTACTTCCTTGTTACTCTCATCAATATCTAAAGAAAATATCATGACAACCGAAAAAGCAACCCGCATCCGCAATGCGCAATTTGAATTACGACATGCAGAGCAATTACAACCTTCCCTCCTTGCCCAAACAACCACAGGCACGCCCGGGGATGACGTTTATTATGTCACCCGCAGCGACGATACAATCATTGAAGACCCAAACGGCGGTGATGATACGGTTTACAGCAGCGTCAGCTATACCCTCCCCAACTACGTTGAAAACCTTGTTTTGACCGGTACGGCCAACATCTTCGGCGCAGGCAACAACAGCAACAACATCCTCATCGGCAATGAAGGCCGCAACCGACTCAACAGCGGCCGCGGCGACGACATCGTTTACGGCGGCGGCGGCAACGATTTCATCAACGGCGGCGAAGGCAACGACCGTCTTTTCGGCGAAACAGGCAATGACACCCTCAACGGCGAAGCAGGCAACGATGTGCTTGAGGGTGGCGAAGGCGACGACACCTACCTTTTCTCTGCCAAAAGCGAACAAGACACCATCATCGACAACCAAGGCCACAACAGCATCCGCTTCCATACCGACCTGAGCCTTAACAATTTAACCGTCGAAGTCCGAAACAACGAAACCGGCGGTCAAGACTGGCTGATTGCCGTGAAAAACAGCAATGCCGTTTTAACCATCCAAAACCAATACACGCAAAACGGTACAACGCCGGCAGTCTCCCAATTCATCATCGGCACACAAAAACTGGATGTAAACAGCTTTGCCAAATATTTCGATATTTCCCTGACTGAGCATACCGAAAGCGGTAAGACTATCAATGGTAGCGACGGCAATGACCACCTGATCGGCACATCCGGCGACGATATTATCGACGGCAAAGCCGGTGCCGACATCATGGAAGGCAGGGACGGCAATGACACTTACTATGTTGATAACGCAAAAGACGTGGTTATCGAACAAGCTGGTGGCGGCGAAGACACCGTATTCAGCAGCATTTCATATACTGCTGCCACCCACGTTGAAAATGTTACCTTGACCGGCTCGGCCAATATTTTTGCCGCCGGCAACAACAGCAATAACATCCTGACCGGCAACGAAGGCCGCAACCGCCTCAACAGCGGACGCGGTGATGATACCGTTTACGGCATGGGCGGCAACGACAACCTCAATGGCGGCGACGGCAACGATTATCTGGATGGCGGCGATGGTAACGATGCCATCAATGGCGATGCTGGCGATGATGTTTTGGTGGGCGGCAACGGCAAAGACATCCTGAAAGGCGGCGCCGGAAACGATACCTATATCTACGGCGACAACGATACCATTATCGACAACCAAGGCATCAATACCCTCAAGTTTTCAGACGGTCTGAACAATACCAAGCTCAACCTGAAGACCATTCATAATGACGACGGCAGTCAAAGCTGGGAAATTACGTCGGAGCAAGGTTCAGCCCTGATTCAAAACCAAATCGGCGCAGATGGCAGCGTTTCCATCGACCGTTTCCAGTTCAGCGACCAAACCTACACTGCCGCGCAGTTCCAGCAAGCCTTCCAAGCCCTGAAAGCCGAAACCATCAAATTTGTCGGTACAAACGGCGACGATACCTTGCATGGCGATGCAGGCAACAATGAAATCGACGGTGGCAATGACGGCCGCGACATCCTCTATGGCCACGATGGCGATGACATCTTGCGCGAACACAGCGAAACCTATTACGGCAACGAACCCGCTTCCGACGATAAACTCTACGGCGGCAACGGTAACGACAAACTCTATGCCCATGTAGGCGCAGACTTACTCGACGGCGGCGCAGGCAATGATTATCTGGAAGGCGGCGAACACAACGACACCTATGTTTTCGGAAAAGGTTACGGACACGACACCATTTTCGACTACAACTTCGGTTTCGACAACGAGGCCGGCCTGCACACGCTCAACGCCAACACCGTGAAATTTAGCGGCGGCATTACCCTTGACGACCTTGAAATTACCGTTGAAAAAGGTTACGACAAAACCGATATTGCCGACCTGCCCGACAGCAACCAATTTGTATCTCCCCCCCTGCTGGATGGCGACACTTGGCATATCCACATCAAAGGCACAGACGATGTTTTGACCATCAAAAATCAAAGCGGTATTTATGGGGCGATTTCCGAGTTTCAGTTTGACGGCAATGCCTCATACAGCACGGGCGAACTGATCAACCACTTCAAACTGTCTATCCCGCACATGATCGGCAACAAAAACATCGTCCAATACACCGGCCAACCCGTTGAAGAACTCAACCGGGATGTGTACAACAACTTCAACCACACCATCCATGCCGATAGTGACAACAGCGATTTAGATTTGTCGCGTTATACTTCTGTTGTCGAATACAGGGGCAACCGCAGCGATGAAACCATTACTTTGGGCCGAGGCATCAACATCGTTGATACGGCCGGCGGCAACGACACCATTACCGACCCGGGTGCCGACAACACCGTTATCATGTTTGGTAGAAGCAGCGGCAACGACACCTTTAATCCGTATGGTGGCAGCGATACCCAAGTCCGTTTCAAAGAAGGGCTGACGCTGAAAGATTTACAGTTGAAAACCGGCAATGATTGGGTCTTAACCATCAAAGATACAGGCGAAACCCTGACCATCCATGATATTGCCAACAATAATATCGACAGCTTTGTATTTGAAAGCGGTAAGAGCTACACCGCCGACGAAATCAGCAAAGCACTGATTACTGAAAATACGCAAAACAACGGTATCCTGTAAAACCCAAAGGCCGTCTGAAACCTGAATTCAGACGGCCTCAGTCTTTTGCTGATTTATTTATCTTTCCGCTATATAATTATTCTCATTCAAGTTCACAAGAGAGAATAAAACATGGATGCCTTAAATCTTCTGACCACACGTCGCTCTTCCAAAAAACTGACGGCTCCGGCACCCAATGCCGAGCAACTGGAACAAATGCTGCAAGCGGCAACACAAGTTCCTGATCACGGCAATATGCGCCCTTACCGCTTTACTGTGATTCAAAGCGAGACCGGCTTGCAACGTTTCCGCGAGCTTTTGAGCAAGACCGTTACCGAACTCAACTTCGGCGATGACGCCATGAAAAAAGCCGAACGCGTCGGCAACATGGCGCCCATGATTATCGGCGTTACATTCGTGCCAAACCGTGAAGTGGCAAAACCCAAACCCGAATGGGAGCAAATGCTGACTGCCGGATGCGCTGCCTACGCATTACAACTGGCCGCATCAGCCCAGGGCTTCGACAATGTTTGGATTACAGGCATGTGGGTCAACAGCCCATTGTTGCGCGAAGCGTTTGAGTGTACCGACAAAGACAAAATCATCGGCCTGATGATGATTGGCTCGCCGACAGAAGAAGGCGGCGGCCCGAAAAATACTAACCTGGAATGCTTTACCACTTATTGGTAAAGCCTGAAAATACTCAGGCCGTCTGAAAACCTGATTTAATGGTTTTTCAGACGGCCTTTTTATATCTATTATCGAAGCATCAAGCCGGATTCATAAACGCTTCAATTTCTTCCAAAGAAATATCCGCCGTTGCACCATGACGCGAAGCAACCAACGCGCCCAACGCACAAGCAAAAGTAATGGCTTCTTGAGGAGGAGCATTGTTCAACAATTTGTAAGTCAAACCGCCAAGAAAGCTGTCGCCCGAACCGACAGTATCCACCACTTTAACGCGGAAACCACAATGGCGGTACACCTCGCCGTCCTTATACAAAACCGCTCCATGGCTGCCTAAAGTCACACACAAGATTTTGACACCGGTCAGCTTAACAAGGTAGCCGATATTTTGCTCGATACTGTGATAAGGAGAGCCGTAAGCCGCAGCCAACTCATACAGCTCATCATCATTGAGTTTGACCATATCGGACTGTTTCATGGTCTCCAACAAGCGGTCAATATCGTAATGCGGCTTGCGCAGATTAACGTCAAAAATTTTGAATTTGGCTTCTTTTAATAAAGCGTCCAAGCTTTTACGCGAAACCTCGTCACGGGTTGCCAAGCTGCCAAAAACGAACGCATCGGATTCTGCCACTCGCTTGATTGCCGCATTATTATTCGCAATTCTGTCCCACGCACAAGGATAAACAATCTCATAAGACGCACTGCCAGACTTGTCCAAGTGTACTTTTACCAAACTGGTCGCGCATTCTTGGCAAACCTGCAAATAATCAGTATTGACGTTTTTGCTTTGGACCTGGCGCAGCAATTCCTCGCCATCGGCATCATCGCCGCGACGGCTGATGATGGCAGCATCGATACCCAAAGACTGCAAACGGACAGCAACATTCAAGGGGGCGCCACCCAATACTTTTCCGTTTGGAAAATCGTCCCACAGCACTTCGCCGAAACTGGTTACTTTCATTCTTAACCTTCCTTATTTGAGGTTGATTGGCAGGGTCTGCACACCCGACAGATTTTTTGCAAATCATGTACTTGTAGTAAAACTCCAGCATCGGGGGCAAAAGTATTATGTTTTAAAATATTGGGACTGACAAGCAATTAAGGGGACATCAGACAATAAACTTGATTCATCACAAAATTATATTGTTCCTATTTTTTCTTTTTCTTTCACATTTATCCCCTCTGATTTCATCAAAATAAAACATTCTGAAATTTAAATACAAAAGGCCGTCTGAAAACTGATTCAATCAATTTTCAGACGGCCTTTATCGAAGTATTGCAGCGATTAAACTACCACTTCTTCTTTTTTCTTCACTTCTTTGGCAATGTTCTCACGGCTCAAACCGAACATCAGCAAAAGCGGGCTGGCAACCAATACGGAAGAGTAAATACCGAACACAATACCGATGGTCAGCGCCATAGAGAAGCCATGCAAGGCCGCACCGCCGAACACCAGCATAGAAACAACCATTGCCTCGGTCGAACCGTGGGTAATGATGGTACGGCTCATGGTAGCGGTAATCGCGTTGTCGATAACCTCCGGAACAGTATGGCCGCGCATATGCGGTTTGCGGAAGTTTTCACGAATACGGTCAAACACAACCACAGATTCGTTCACGGAATAACCCAAAACTGCCAAAATACCTGCCAAGACAGTCAATGAGAATTCCCATTGGAAGAAGGCGAAACAGCCGAGAATGATCACGATATCGTGCATATTCGCAATAATCGCCGATACTGCAAAACGCCACTCAAAACGCATGGACAAGTAAATAATAATACCTGCCACCACGAAGCCTAATGCCATCAAACCATTGGTGACCAATTCTTCACCGACTTGAGGGCCGATGAATTCGACTTGGCGCAAGGTAACGTCAGGATTGTCTTTTTTCAGCAAATCCATCACTTGGTTGGACAGCTGGGCAGACGTTACGCCTTCTTTGTTCGGCAGGCGGATCATGATGTGCTTGTTCGTACCCAATGCCTGAACCTGTACATCGCCCATTTTCAGCGTATCGAGGCGTTCGCGTGTTTTATTCACATCCACGCCCTGCTGATATTGGACTTCCATCACCGTACCGCCGGTAAATTCGACGGAGAAATTCAGACCTTTGGTTACCAAAAAGAACACGGCGGCGATAAACGTAACCAACGAAATAAAAGTCGTCAGTTTGCCGTAGCTCATAAACGGAATATCGCGTTTGATTTTAAATAATTCCATGTTTTACTCCTTGCCTTCTGCCATTTCAGCTTTCGGCTTCCATACCGAACCGATGGAAATATTTTGCAATTTGCGACGGCGGCCGTACCACAGGTTGACCAAAGCACGGAACACGACCACGGATGAATACATCGAAGTCAGAATACCGATACAGTGTACAACCGCAAAACCGCGTACCGGGCCGGAACCAAATACCAACAAAGCGATACCGGCAATCAGGGAGGTCAAGTTGGAGTCGACAATGGTTGCCCAAGCGTGTTGGAAACCGAGGTTGATGGCCTGCTGCGGTGCAACACCGGCACGCAATTCCTCACGGATACGTTCATTAATCAACACGTTGGAGTCAATCGCCATACCCAAGGTCAAGGCCAAGGCGGCAATACCCGGCAAGGTCAGCGTTGCCTGCATGGCAGACAAAATACCCACCAGGAACAAGATATTGGTACTCAAGGCAATGGTAGAGAAGAAACCCATCAGGCGGTAGTAAACCACCATAAACGCTGCAACGGCGGCAAAGCCCCACAAGGTGGAATTGAAACCTTTTTCAATGTTTTCTTTACCCAATGACGGACCGATGGTACGTTCTTCGACAATTTGCATTGGCGCAGCCAGCGAGCCGGCACGCAACAATAATGAAGTATCTTCAGCTTCGGCTTTTGTCATACTGCCAGTAATTTCTACACGACCACCGGTAATTGCGCCGAGGATTTTAGGTGCAGTGACGACTTCGGATTTACCTTGGTCGATCAACACCATAGCCATACGTTTACCCACATTGGCCGAAGTCAATTCGCCAAAAATACTGCCGCCTGCACTATCCAATCTCAGACTCACAGAAGGTGCACCCATTTGGTCAGTGCTAGGTTGCGCGTCGTTGATGTTGTCGCCGGTCAGTTCAACTTGTTTGTTGACCAAGATAGTTTCCGGATGATCGCCACCGCTTGACAGCAATTCGTAACCGGTCGGCACATTGCCGTTCAAGGCTTCTTGCAGTTTGATCGGATCGTCTTCCACCATGCGCACTTCCAAAGTCGCGGTACGGCCGATAATGTCTTTGGCTTTGGCAGTATCTTGCACGCCCGGCAGCTGTACGACAATGCGGTCAAGGCCTGATTGTTGGATAACCGGTTCGGCTACGCCCAATTCGTTCACACGGTTGTGCAACGTATTGATGTTTTGTTTAACCGCATCAGAACGTACTTTATTGATTGCCTCTTCAGACAAAGTCAGCACGATATTGTTGCCGTCCGGCAGCAGCGTGGCTTCAGGGAACAATTTTTGCAACTGAGGCAAGGCTTTTTGTACATCGGCAGCATCTTGCAAAGGCACGGTCAGACCGTTTTCAGTCTGATGCACCGTGCCGGTACGGATTTTTTCGCGGCGCAGTTCGCGGCGGATGTCGCCGGAATAACGTTCAAACGTTTTCTGCATCGCAGCTTTCATGTCCACCTGCATGGTGAAATGCACGCCGCCGCGCAAGTCCAGACCCAAGAACATCGGATTGGCTTTGATTTTCGCCATCCACTCAGGGCTGTCTGCCAACAGGTTGAGCGCGGTAATATAGCCCTCGCCCAAAGTATTTTCGATGACGTCACGCGCTTTCAATTGCGTTTCGGTATCTTTGAAACGCACTTTCAGCGAGTTGTCGACGATGAACATACCATCAGTCTGAATACCCGCCTGTTTCAGCGCGGCATCCACTTTAGACTGGGTTTGATCGTTGATCACGATGGCTTGTCGGTTGGTCGATACCTGTACGGCAGGCGTTTCACCGAAAAGGTTAGGCAGCGAGTAAACAGCCGCAACCACAATCGTGAACGCAATCAGCAGGTATTTCCATAAAGGATAACGGTTCATGGTAAACCTTTGCTTTATTTATAAAGGCAAACAGCCGCGCTCGGAAAATGAGGCGGCTTTTTGCAAAAAAACGGATTATTCGGCTTTCGCAGCAATCGCGTTGCGCTCAACTTCCACTTCGATTTTCGCACCTTGACCGATGTCGACGGTAAAAAACTGTTCGCCGACTTTGGTAATACGACCTCTGAAACCTGCTGCCAAAACAACCTTATCGCCGACTTTCAAAGCGGCCAACATCGCTTGGTGCGCTTTGAATTTCTTTTGTTGAGGACGCATAATCAGGAAGTAGAACACCACCATGATCAGCACTAAAGGGGCAAATTGAGCCACTGCTTGATTCATAATATATCCGTTCTTTCAAGTTTTAGATTAAGTAAAAAACTGCACACTGCAATCAAACACATTGGTTGGACTGCAAAATTGAGCTATTCTAAAGGCCGTCTGAAAAATTTCCAAGTATTTCCGTATTTATTAACCATATTTAGCAGTCTTTACGACTTGTCCGACACATACCGTTCCATGTTCAAAAAAATCCTTTGGCGCATCAGCACCCGCCTGCGCCGTTTGTTTGGCAAAAACGCCCGCACCGTATGGATTTCGCATCCGATATTCCTACAGCACCAGCCGGGGCCCAACCATCCCGACAGGCCAGAACGCATCAGCGCCATTCAAACCGCCTTAAAACAAGAAGGCATTTGGCGTCGCCTGCAAACCGCCGAAGCACCGGAAATCAAAGATGCGCAGCTGGCATTGGTCCACTCGCGCAATTATCTGCACGAGTTGGAAGCCGCCCAGCCGCTCCCCGGTAAAATCCACCGTATCGACGACGATACCGTCATCTGCCACGACTCCCTCCAAGCCGCCCGTTTTGCGGCCGGCGCCGTCGTCAAGGCAGTCGATATGGTGATGAACAAAAAGGCCTGGCATGCCTTCTGCGCCATCCGCCCGCCAGGCCACCATGCCCACAGCAACAGCGCCGGCGGATTTTGCCTGATCAACAATGTTGCCGCCGGCGTGATGCACGCCATTGCCCAATACCGCCTGCAACGCATCGCCGTCATCGATTTCGACGCCCACTTCGGTGACGGTACGGCGGAGATTCTCCAAGACGATCCGCGCGTGATGTTTTTCAACCTGTTTGAAACCGACATCTTCCCCTTCCCTCAGGCGGAACAATACGCCGGAAATAAAAATATGCTGCATACGCCCCTCAAACCGGGCACAGGCAGCCGTATCTTCCGCACAACCATCCGCGAACAATGGCTGCCCAAGCTCACAGCCTTCCGCCCCGAGTTAGTGTTGCTTTCGGCAGGTTTTGACGGGCACAAACAAGACGAAACAGGCCGTCTGAACCTGCATGAAGCCGATTTTGCCTGGCTGACGCACAAAATCGTCCAAGCAACGGCAAGCTGTCAGGGACGCGTCGTTTCCGTACTGGAGGGCGGCTATACCTTGGAGTCCATGTCCAAATCCGCCGCCGCCCACATCCGCGTATTGGCGGGCTTAAGCAAGGCCGATTACGTCGTCGCCTACCAAAAACATTTGAAGCGCGGCAAAAGTAACAATCCTACACCATAACGCATTCAAACCATTGACCCCAGGCCGTCTGAAAACAGATTATCCATTTCAGACGGCCTTTTTTTCATTTACAAACTTTAATTTGAGCAAAGACAAACCATTTCCATATTATCAGTAGTAAAATAACAAATATAAAACATATCAATAAAAACACTTCACACGCCACACTGCTTCCCTTTCCCTAATTGACCGTCTTTTTCAGACGGCCTCCACTTTAAAAAAGGAGCGTTACAATGAAAGCAGCACGTTTTTACAACAAAGGCGACATCCGCATCGAAGACATTCCCGAGCCAACCGTCGCTCCGGGTACTGTCGGCATCAATGTTGCTTGGTGCGGTATCTGCGGTACCGACCTGCACGAATTCATGGAAGGCCCGATTTTCATTCCGCCTTGCGGCCACCCACACCCAATCTCCGGCGAGTCTGCGCCAGTCACTATGGGTCACGAGTTCTCCGGCGTGGTTTATGCCGTAGGCGAAGGCGTGGATGACATCAAAGTCGGCCAACACGTTGTTGTCGAGCCCTACATCATCCGCGACGACGTACCGACCGGCGAAGGCAGCAACTACCATCTCTCCAAAGACATGAACTTCATCGGCTTGGGCGGCTGCGGTGGCGGCTTGTCTGAAAAAATTGCCGTTAAACGCCGTTGGGTACACCCTATTTCCGACAAAATCCCATTGGACCAAGCTGCTTTGATTGAGCCTCTGTCTGTCGGCCACCATGCTTATGTACGCAGTGGCGCGAAAGAAGGCGACGTCGCATTGGTCGGCGGCGCAGGCCCAATCGGTTTGCTGTTGGCTGCCGTACTGAAAGCCAAAGGCATCAAAGTCATCATCACCGAATTGAGCAAAGCGCGTAAAGACAAAGCACGCGAAGCCGGTGTGGCCGACTACATCCTCGACCCGTCCGAAGTCGACGTCGTTGAAGAAGTGAAAAAACTGACCAACGGCGAAGGCGTAGATGTCGCATTCGAATGCACCAGCGTGAACAAAGTGCTGGACACCATGGTCGAAGCCTGCCGTCCGACTGCAAAAGTCGTCATCGTATCCATTTGGAGCCACCCCGCTACCATCAACGTCCACAGCGTCGTGATGAAAGAGCTGGACGTGCGCGGCACCATCGCTTACTGCAACGACCACGCCGAAACCATCAAATTGGTTGAAGAAGGCAAAATCAACCTTGAGCCTTTCATTACCCAACGCATCAAACTGGACGAATTGATTTCCGAAGGCTTCGAACGCTTGATCCACAACAACGAATCCGCAGTAAAAATCATTGTCAATCCTAATCTTTAATCCTAAGGCTTAAAGAATAAACAGGCCGTCTGAAACCTTTCAGACGGCCTGTTTACTTGATAATTTCCCGAATGGCCCAATCCTCTGCCAACCATTCACTTATCAAGAGCAAAATCTCATGAATCCAAAATACGCCCCACTCTTTCAAACATACACCCTCAATAACGGCGTAACCATCAAAAACCGCCTTGCCGTCGCCCCCATGACCCATTTCGGCTCACAAGCCGACGGTTCAATCAGCGACCAAGAGCGCACCTTCCTCAGCAACCGCGCAGGCGATATGGGCATGTTTATCACTGCCGCCACTTTGGTTCAAAAAGACGGCAAAGCCTTTCACGGCCAACCTGAAGCCACAGGCGAACACTGCCTCGACAGTCTGAAAGAAACCGCACAAATCCTGCAACAGCAAGGCGCAAAAGCGATTTTGCAAATCCATCACGGCGGTTCCAAAGCTATTGATGAACTTTTGGACGGTCTCGACAAAATCAGCGCTTCCGCCAGCGAAGCCGAACACGCACGCGAAGCGACCGCAGAAGAAGTCGAAGCACTCATCGCCTCTTATGCGCAAGCCGCCGATTTGGCGCTTCGTGCCGGTTTTGACGGCGTGGAAATCCACGGCGCGAACGGCTACTTAATCCAACAGTTTTACTCAGCCCAAAGCAACCGCCGCAACGACCAATGGGGCGGCAGCTTGGAAAACAGAATGCGCTTCCCGCTGGCCGTTGTCGATGCCGTGGTTGCCGTCCGCGAAAAACACCAGCGCAACGACTTCATTATCGGCTACCGCTTCTCCCCCGAAGAACCAGGCGACGACGGCTTAACCATGACCGAAACCGGCGCACTGATTGACTCATTGGTACAAAAACCGCTGCAATATCTGCACGTTTCCCTGTGGGAATTTGATAAAAAAATCCGTCGCGGCGGCGATACCGCCCAAACCCGTATGCAGTTTATCCACGAACGCATCAACGGCAAACTGCCGCTTATCGGCGTGGGCAACCTGTTTACCGCCGACCAAATTTTGGCCGCCTATGAAACCGGCTGGGCAGAATTTATCGCATTGGGCAAAACCGTGATGATTAATCCGCACATCGCCACGCAAATCCGCGAAGGCCGCGAAGCTGAAATCGGAACGCAACTCGACCCGACGCGCGCCGACCATTACGGCCTCCCCGACACCTTGTGGGGATTTGCCTCCAGCGGTACGCAATCATGGCTGCCGCCGGTAAAAGGCGCGGAATGGAAACCGATGGATATTTAATCATCGATTCATAACCAAAGGCCGTCTGAAACTTTTCAGACGGCCTTTGGTTTGGTGCAAACATTGAATTATCAAGCATTTTTTTGTACAATTCCGCATCTTTCAATCTATTGCAGGGCGTGTCGCACACGCCCTTATTTTAGCCTGTTTTCCAACACCCATATCCTTCAGGCCGTCTGAAAAAGCGGCCTGAAACTTTTTGCAAAGAAAACCATGTCCCAAGAAATCCTCGACCAAGTGCGCCGCCGCCGCACGTTTGCCATCATCTCCCACCCTGACGCGGGTAAAACCACGCTGACCGAAAAACTGTTGCTGTTTTCAGGTGCGATTCAGAGCGCGGGTACGGTAAAAGGCAAGAAAACCGGCAAATTCGCCACCTCCGACTGGATGGAAATCGAGAAGCAGCGCGGCATTTCCGTGGCATCAAGCGTGATGCAGTTCGACTACAAAGACCACACCGTCAACCTCTTGGACACGCCGGGACACCAAGACTTCTCCGAAGACACCTACCGCGTATTGACTGCCGTGGACAGCGCCTTGATGGTCATCGACGCGGCAAAAGGTGTGGAAGCGCAAACCATCAAACTCTTGAACGTCTGCCGCCTGCGCAATACACCGATTGTCACGTTCATGAACAAATACGACCGCGAAGTGCGCGATTCTTTGGAATTGCTGGACGAAGTGGAAAACATCCTGCAAATCCGCTGCGCGCCCGTCACCTGGCCAATCGGCATGGGCAAAAACTTCAAAGGCGTGTACCACATCCTGAACGATGAAATCTATCTCTTTGAAGCGGGCGGCGAGCGCCTGCCGCACGAGTTCGACATCATCAAAGGCATCGACAATCCTGAATTGGAACAACGCTTTCCGTTGGAAATCCAACAGTTGCGCGACGAAATCGAATTGGTGCAGGCCGCTTCCAACGAGTTCAATCTCGACGAATTTCTCGCCGGCGAACTCACGCCCGTATTCTTCGGCTCTGCGATTAACAACTTCGGTATTCAGGAAATCCTCAATTCATTGATTGAATGGGCGCCCGCGCCGAAACCGCGCGATGCGACCGTACGCATGGTCGAGCCGGACGAGCCGAAGTTTTCCGGATTTATCTTTAAAATCCAAGCCAATATGGACCCGAAACACCGCGACCGCATCGCCTTCTTGCGCGTCTGCTCCGGCAAATTCGAGCGCGGCATGAAGATGAAACACCTGCGCATCAACCGCGAAATCGCCGCCTCCAGCGTGGTAACCTTCATGTCGCACGACCGCGAGTTGGTGGAGGAAGCCTACGCCGGCGACATCATCGGTATCCCGAACCACGGCAACATCCAAATCGGCGACAGCTTCTCCGAAGGCGAACAACTGGCGTTCACCGGCATCCCCTTCTTCGCGCCCGAACTGTTCCGCAGCGTCCGCATCAAAAACCCGCTGAAAATCAAGCAACTGCAAAAAGGTTTGCAACAGCTCGGCGAAGAAGGCGCGGTGCAGGTTTTCAAACCGATGAGCGGCGCAGATTTGATTTTGGGCGCGGTCGGCGTGTTGCAGTTTGAAGTCGTTACCTCGCGCCTCGCTAACGAATACGGCGTAGAAGCCGTGTTCGACAACGCATCCATCTGGTCGGCGCGCTGGGTATCGTGCGAAGACAAGAAAAAGCTGGCGGAGTTTGAAAAAGCCAACGCAGGCAATCTGTCGATAGACGCAGGCGGCAACCTCGCCTACCTTGCGCCTAACCGCGTCAACTTAAATCTGACGCAGGAACGCTGGCCGGACATCGTGTTCCACGAAACGCGCGAGCATTCGGTTAAACTGTAAAATCCAAAGGCCGTCTGAAAGTTTCAGACGGCCTTTTTTCATTCGATATCAACCCAATAAATCCCAAGCAAACTTTCCAATGGTCAGGCACAGCAGCAACATAAACCCGTAACGCAGCAGCTTGGTTCCGCCGCGTATTGCCAAGCGCGCGCCGACCATGCCGCCGCATAAATTCGCTACCGCCAACGGTATCGCCCATGCCCACGCAACATGGCCTTGGGGAATAAAAAACGTCAGCGCGGCAAGATTGGTGGTCGAATTGATGACCTTTGCCGAAGCATTTGCCGCCAGAAAATCGTAGCCGTAAAAGCGGACGAACACGAAAGCCAGCAGGCTGCCCGTTCCCGGCCCGAAAATGCCGTCGTAAAACCCGATTAACGCGCCGAAAAACAAGCCCCATAAAGTTTCGCGGCGCGTCAGCTTTTCAGTGCGCACCGTCTGCCCCAAGTCTTTTTTCAAAAAAGTGTACAGACACATGGCAATCATGATGACCAACATTGCCGGTTTCATGTATTGCACGGGGAAATACACCACCGTTTTCGCGCCCAGATAGGAAGCGGCAAACGCCAACGCCGCGGCAGGCAGCAGCATTTTCCACGGCACGGGGATTCGGCGCAGGTATTGCCCCGTCGCGGTCAACGTTCCGCAACAGGAAGCAAATTTATTGATGCCCATCACCGAAGCCACAGGCGTAGAGTTTGGCAATAGGTTGAACAATCCGGGAATCTGCAACAGCCCGCCGCCGCCAACCGCCGCGTCCATCAGCCCGGCGGCAAAGCCGACCAACACCAGATAATAAAAAAACGAATCTGCAAGCATAATGTCCATCTCTAAAAAGCAAAGCCATTTTGCGCGTGTTTGCCCGACCTGACAACCTACAAGGCTGTCTGAAAACAAAAAGCCGACATCCTGTTTTCAGACGGCCTTTCTTTTTAAATTCAGCCACTCAAATTGCAGCTTGAAAATTTTTCCATTAAAATGCCGCCCCCTGTCTTTCCCAAACACAACATATTATGGAACATTCTACCCCGACCAAACACACGCCCCGCGACCGAATGGGCATCTTCGCGCATTTCATCTTCGCCAGCCGCTGGCTGCAACTGCCGATTTATCTGGGCTTGATTGTCGCCCAAGGCATTTACGCCTACAAATTCCTCAAATCCTTATGGCATTTGGTCACCAATCTCGGCATCATGGATGAAAACACCATCATGATGGCCGTGTTAAACCTGATTGACGTTGTGATGATTGCCAATCTGCTGACCATGGTCATTATCGGCGGCTACGAAACCTTCGTTTCCCGCCTCCACGTTAACGAACACCCCGACCAGCCCGAATGGCTCAGCCATGTTAACGCATCGGTTTTGAAGGTTAAGCTGTCGATGTCCATCATCAGCATTTCCTCCATCCATCTGCTGCAAACCTTCCTCAACGCCGCCAACCTGACCGAAAAACAAATCATGTGGCAGTGCATTACCCACATCTGCTTCCTGATTTCCGCCCTCGCTATGGCGTTAACGGACAAAATCGTGTACGGCACGACACATAAAGCGCATTGATTTCAAAAACAATCAAAAGGCCGTCTGAAATGTTTCAGACGGCCTTTTATTATTTGGCAATGTTTACCGGCTTATTGCTTACGCTTGTCCCACCATGCAAACAAATTGCCCAAAATCGTTCCCGATACAGAGTGCCAAACGCAGGCAACGGCGGCGGCAACGGCAGACTCGGCATTGCCGGGGAAAAATTTAGCGCTCAAGCCGGTAGCAAGTCCGGCATTTTGTACGCCGACTTCGATGGCAAGGGTGCGTTTTTTGGCGGTATTCATGCCGGTTAACGCACCGCTGTAATAGCCGAGGATATAGCCGCCGATGTTGTGTGCGGCGATGGCGAGTATCATGACCAAAGCGGATTCGGCGAAGCGGTGGCCGTGGACGGCCGCAACGCCGCCGACAATACACGCGAATGCGGCAACGGCAACGGCCGGCATAATCGCGCGCACGTCTTCAAACCAGTGTTTTTTGTGCAGCAAAATATTGGCCACCGAACCAATGACAACAGGCAACAGGGTAACGAGCAGCATAAATTTAAACATGCCCCAGCCGTCCATTTCGACAGTTTGTCCGACCAAATAAGTCATCCACAGCGGCGTCATCACAGGCGCGAGGACAGTGGAAACCGTGGTCATGCCGACCGAAAAAGCAACATCGCCTTTAGCCAAAAAACTCATGATATTGGACGAAACGCCGCCCGGGCAGGTACCGACCAAAACCAGACCCAGCGTCAATCCGGGCGAAAGATTGAAGGCTTTGGCAATACCGATGGCGAGCAGGGGCATAATCGTGTATTGGGCGATTGCGCCGATAAAAATATCGAGCGGACGCTGCGCCAGAATTTGATAATCTTCTTTGCCCAAAGTCATGCCCATGCCGAGCATGATGATGCCGAGTACGACGACTTGCGTATCGCCTTTTACCCATGAAAACGTAGCAGGTTCGATAAAGGCGATAATGGAGGCAAGAATGATGATCAGGGCGGTGAAGCGGGTCATTTGCCGACTGACTGCGGTCAGAAAGTTCATGTTTTTACTCCTTTGTATGTTCTTATCATGACAATAATTGCCATAATTTAACAGATATTAACTTATTCATATAACTCTGACAACGAAAATAGAAAAACTGTCATTTCATCAAATTAAACATAAAATATAACGACAATCGTAGCTTATAAGTATCAAGTAGTCTTTGCCGCCAGAAAAATAGTGATGTCTTATGTTTTAAATGCCTCCAATTTAATTTTGCAAAAGACCAAAGCGATACAGGGAAGTTAAATTACAACAACTTGAAAGGAAATAAAAAATGAATTTAAAAGAGCAGGTTGAGTTGTTATTATCTCAGCAGAAACATCCTGAAATAATAAAGAAAAATTTAGATGACCAAAAACTTACCCATGATGTTTTATTATCTTTGGGCGTAAGACCTGATAGTGAATTTTATGAGCTTTATACCAAATATTTTTTAGGATCACTAATTGATAGCTATAGTGAACTTGTTGATCCATGTTCACCTGACAGCTTTGATGGAGCAATCATGGTTCATGAGTATTGGGATATCCCAAAAAATTATATTCTCTTTACAACCGGGGAAGGAGAAGGGGGTTATTTTTACAATACTGAAGATAATAGCGTTTGGGATTGTGGCTTGGGTGAGCAATACTTGCTAGGTACAGATCAGCTAAGGCATTGGAGTAGCTTTTACAAATTTATGGTTTGGTATTTGACGCCCGATGAATCATAATGGCACTTTGAAAGACTATTAAGTCCTGTCCAGCTTTTTCCAAATTCAAAGATATTTGTTAGATTTTCCACTCAATCTACACCTGTTTTAATACAGATTTGGGATTTGCAACAAATTTCAAAAGCAAAACAGTAGCATTAAGGCCGTCTGAAACTTTTCAGACGGCCTTGTTTTATCTGTTCATTATCGATTTATTCGATATTTTGAACCTGTTCGCGCATTTGTTCGATTAAGACTTTCAGTTCAACCGACGCTTGCGTGCATTCGGCGGCGATGGCTTTGCTGCCCAAGGTATTGGCCTCGCGGTTGAGCTCCTGCATCAGGAAATCCAAACGTTTGCCTACGCTGCCCTTGCCTTCGGTAACGATGCGGCGCACTTCGGCGATATGGGTGCGCAAACGGCTGAATTCCTCATCCACATCGGATTTCTGAATGAACAAAGCAAATTCCTGTTGCAAACGGTCATTGTCGATATTGCCGACGGCTTCTGCCAAACGGGCTTTGACTTTGTCTATATGCGCCTGCAGCAGGCTGGGGAACAATTCGTTCAAAGCGTCCACAATCTCTTCCATACCGTCCAGGCGTTGCAGCAGGTGTTCGCCCAGTTTTTTACCTTCACGTTTGCGGGCGGCTGCAAACTCTTTCAACGCGCTGGTCAATAAATCTTTAACGCCTTTGGCCAAAGCTTCGGCATCTTCGCCCTGACCCGCCAAAACACCGGGAAAACGCAAAACATCGGCCACGCTCAATTTGGCAAAATCATGCTCCTTGCGCCAAGTTTTGTTCAAATGCGCCAGTTGGGCAACCAAATCCTGATTGACCTCCAAAGTCTGTCCGCCCGAGGAGGCATCCTGCAGCTGGATACGGCATTCCAATTTACCGCGCGCCACGGCCACGGCAATCTGTTCGCGCAACGCGCCTTCCAAATAGCGCAACTCTTCCGGCATACGGAATTGGACATCCAAATAACGATGGTTGACCGCGCGGATTTCCAAATTAATCCGCTTGCCGCCGCATTCGCCTGCGGCATTGGCAAAGCCGGTCATGCTGTGGATTTGAATATTTCGTCTTGTAGCCATGGTTTTACTCCGTTTCCAAATACGAGTGAAAGTACGGATACTATAACACACCCGACCGACGATTTTCAGACGGCCTTTGCCGCCAAATTCCTCTATAATTCAAGGCAACCTGTTTTTTATTTCCCCAAAGGACCATCATGAGCGACTACACACGCACCGGCCGCGCCGCCGACAGCCTTCGCGACATCAAAATCACCCCAAACTTTCTTCCCCACGCCGACGGTTCCTGCCTTATCGAGTGTGGCAACACCAAAGTAATTTGCACCGCCTCCATCGACGAAAATGTCCCACCGTTCCTGCGCGGTAAAGAACAAGGCTGGGTAACGGCCGAATACGGTATGCTGCCGGCTTCCACCGCCTCCCGTATGCGCCGCGAGGCCGCCGCAGGCAAACAGTCCGGCCGCACACAAGAAATCCAACGCCTGATCGGCCGCTCGCTGCGCGCCGTCGTCGATATGGAAAAACTCGGCGAACGCCAAATCCTGATTGACTGCGACGTCATCCAAGCCGACGGCGGCACGCGTACCGCCTCCATTACCGGCGCCTACGTTGCCCTGCAAATCGCCGTGGACAAACTCCTTTCAGACGGCCTCATCAGCGAAAACCCCATCCGCGAAGCCGTTGCCGCCGTTTCCGCCGGCGTGGTGGGCGGCGTACCGCTTCTGGACTTGGACTATCCCGAAGACTCAGGCTGCGACAGCGACGTCAACATCATCATGACCGCATCCGGCAAAATCATCGAAATCCAAGGTACGGCCGAAGGCGCACCGTTCAGCATCGAAGAATTGGGCAAACTCATTGCCCTCGCGCATAAAGGCATTGCCGAATTGGTCCAACACCAAAAGGCCGCCCTTTTGTCCCGATAAGCAACAAGGCCGTCTGAAAGATTTCAGACGGCCTTTTTTAACCCCGCCCATTTATGCGCATTTACTCAAAAAAGCGCGTCCCATCCTTGAATTTCATGTAAAAAATAGTAATAATAACCCTTTTTCCAGCAAACCAAGCTGCCCGACAAACCCCACAAGAAAGCACGAAACATGGCGTTAATCGTACATAAATACGGCGGCACATCAGTAGGCTCGCCCGAACGCATCAAAAACGTAGCCAAACGTGTCGCCAAAGCCCGCGCCGAAGGACACGACATCGTAGTCGTCGTATCCGCCATGAGCGGCGAAACCAACCGACTGGTCGCCCTGGCGCACGAAATGCAAGAACATCCCGATCCGCGCGAGCTGGACGTCGTCCTTGCCACCGGCGAACAAGTAACCATCGGCCTGCTGGCCATGGCCCTGAAAGACATCGGCGTTGACGCCAAAAGCTACACCGGCTGGCAGGTTGCCCTCAAAACCGACACTTCCCACACCAAAGCCCGCATCGAAAGCATCGATGACGAAAAAATGCGTGCCGACCTCGCCGAGGGCAAAGTCGTTATCGTAGCCGGTTTCCAAGGCATCAGCAGCGAAGGCAATATCTCAACCCTCGGCCGCGGCGGCTCCGATACCTCCGCCGTTGCACTTGCCGCAGCCCTCAAAGCCGACGAATGCCAAATTTATACCGACGTAGACGGCGTTTACACCACCGACCCGCGCGTCGTACCCGAAGCACGCCGCATGGACACGATCACATTCGAAGAAATGATCGAATTGGCCAGCCTCGGTTCAAAAGTTTTACAAATCCGCTCCGTAGAATTCGCCGGAAAATACAAAGTGCGCCTGCGCGTACTCAGCAGCCTGCAAGAAGGCGGCGACGGCACCCTGATTACCTTTGAAGAGGACGACAACATGGAAAGAGCAGCCGTAACCGGTATCGCATTCGACAAAAACCAAGCCCGTATCAACGTACGCGGCGTACCCGACAAACCCGGCGTTGCCTACCAAATCCTCGGCGCAGTTGCCGATGCCAACATCGAAGTCGACATGATCATCCAAAATGTCGGCAGCGAAGGCACAACCGACTTCTCCTTCACCGTACCGCGCAGCGACTACAAACAAACCATCGAAATCCTGCAACAACGCCAAGACAGCATCGGCGCAGCCTACATCGACGGCGACGACACCGTATGCAAAGTCTCCGCAGTCGGCTTGGGCATGCGTTCACACGTCGGCGTAGCCGCCAAAATCTTCCGCACCCTCGCAGAAGAAGGCATCAACATCCAAATGATTTCAACTTCCGAAATCAAAGTATCCGTCCTGATTGACGAAAAATACATGGAACTGGCCACCCGCGTTCTGCATAAAGCATTCGACTTGGGCAACTAATTCCAGCCAATCAAAAGGCCGTCTGAAACTTTATTGTTTCAGACGGCCTTTTTTTATTCCTATCGCATCAACCAACAATATCTTAATAAAAAATCTACTTTAGTTCAAAACAGCATAGCCAACCTTATTACCCTTGTTAATTTCATTATATGTTCAATATTTTACGACCATCCATCTTTGCCGTTTAATTCCAAAAACATACCACTTAACCTAATTTATGAAAAATAAACAAATTTGTAATAAAATAGAACAAAAGTACAAATAATTATCTACACTCATCAATAAAAACAAATTTCCCCGTTTCCCCTAACTTAAGAAGGAATCCTAATATGAACGTATTAAACAAATTCGGTATGCTGATCTTGTCCGCTTCCCTGCTGGCAGCCTGCGGCGACTCCGGCAATAAAGGCAGCAGCGACAAACCGGCAGAACAAGTTGCCCAAAGCGAATCAAGTTCGGCCAACAAATACGAAAAAGCCCTGAGTGAATTCCCGGAAGCAGATCCTAAACTGGCCGAACCTATCGTCATTTCCGATAAAAAATCTCCAGACGGTCTTGCCGAATTGCAAAAATTCATTCACTTCACAACCGGTGAAGAAGCTCAAAAAATTACTCAGCTAGGCCTAGAATTGCAAAACTTGGCTAACCAAAATAAAGAAAAAGAAGCTTTGGAGCAGATGAACAAACTGACTGCCGCACTGGAACAATTCCATCAGAGCGCAGCTGCCCTCGACATCAAAGATCCTGAAATCAAAGCAGTTCTGGATCGTGCATTACAAGTCAGCAGTGCTGCCAACAACATGATGATTTATGCCGGCAAACATGCTTCTGAGCTGACTATCAACGGCAAAGATAAAGATTCGCTCAAATTTGCCAATGATTTCCAAGAAAAATCTCAAAAATTGCAAGAAACCCTGCGTGCAGCCAATCAAGAATTACAAAAAGCAGCCGAAGCTTTAGGTAAAAAATATTCCCAATAAGCCTATTGTTTCCGATAAATAATGGTGGTATCGGCAATATCGATACCACCTTTCCAAACCCTAAGTCAGATTGAATACAATGAACAATCTTAATCCTTCTCTCCCCTGCCCTCACTGCCATGCCCCAATCAAAGGCGGATTAGTTAAAGGATTGGCCGCAGTCAAAGAATGCCCTTCCTGCCATAAAAAAGTCAAATTCAAAAAGCCGCCTGTCGGCGAATATTTCAAAGCTTTGCTGAAACCTTTCGCTATTTTTGTAGTCGTTGTCTGCATCGTAGCGGCAATAATGATCAGCCTGTTTGGTACATTCCCCCCATATATCAGTACGGTATTAGTTATCGGCTTTCTCGTCTACTACATTATCCCGATTCAAAACAAACTTTCATCTTTTGAAAAAGACGAATAAACATATACGTTGCCCATCCAACCCGCTTTTCCGGATGGGCAATGCCTTATCCAGCCCGATAAAAAAATAATGAAACCATCCCCATTCTCTTGCCCGCATTGTTCCAATCCGATTCGAGGTAGTGCATTCAAAGGATTGAAAAGTATTAAAGAATGTCCGACCTGCCACAAAAAAGTCCGCTATAAGCAACCGACTGCAAAAGAAATCTGCCAAGCGACATGGAAAAAGAGCGTTATTTTCCTTGCCCTGCTGACCTTATACCTTGCCTTTCTAATTGCAATATTTCGCGCAGATATTCCTTTTACGTATCTCATCCTTCCTATCATTCTCTATTTGGTTGCAGTCTTCCAGCCTGCCATTATCAAGCTTTCTTCATTTGAGAAAGACGAATAGCCTGCTTTCAGACGGCCATTACCTTCAATGACAAGGTTTGGCCGATACCGATTTTAATCCTTATCCCCGATATTCTATCCAAGGCTTTTATTACATGAAACGTCCAATCCCTGTTACCATCGCCACCGTTCTCTATTTCATCCTAACTGCCCTTACTTGCTTTACCACCGTTGCTCTTGCGATTTATTCGGGCGATGTACTGATAGAGGTTGCAGCCTCGGCATTCCCTTTCCTGCCTTGGTGGCTGTCTATGCCCCTATACTTCATACTCCTTTCCTTGCCGGTATTTATTGCCGTCGGCCTGCTTTCAGGCAACCGTTCTGCCCGTTGGCTGGCTGTTGTGCTGGCGGCCGCTTCGTTGATCATGGTGTATAGCGATATGGCGAGCTATAGTTCTCAACAAATCATTATTCAATCCATACTCCACCCTGTTTTGCTGCTCCTCATCTTCAATCCGGTATCCAACCGCTATTTTGCCAATGCGGTCGCAAAAACCTAATTCTGAACCATCGGATTTTGACTTCAAAAAACTTAAGGCCGTCTGAAACCCTTGCCCTTACGCAAATCTTTTTCAGACGGCCTAAAATAGAATGGCTGGTAGCCCTTCATACAAGCAGTAATGCGTTTCCCTTAGCAGCTTTAAATACCAAACTGTAAGCAAACAAACCCATGAAATCCGTTTTTCCTATTTTCTTTATCCTGCTCAACTTATTCTTTATCCTCTATTTGCCACGCAAACTATCCATATGGGTCCGGTTTGCGCTTTACCTGTCTATCGGTGGGCTGTTTTATTTATGGATGTCCAACAAATCTGCCCTGACCTCCCTATTTGCACACACCCTGTCATTGCAGCCATTCGACGTATTTCATGAGACAATCGGTTTTTCATTATTGGTTACTATCTTCCTCAATCTGTTTGACTTGCTTGCCGTACCTTTGATTGTCCGTTTCCCTAACTTAATCCTCAAAAATCCCCAACACCACCATCAGTCTGTTCAATGGTATCTTGCCAATACTTCCCTTTTCGAACGCTTTTTCCACTATTTCTACGCTTTCTGCTGTTGCCTCATATTTTATGGCATATGGCATGAAGCCTTCCGATAATCAATCTAAAAAACAAAGGGACATCATCAAAATGTCCCTTTGTTTATATTCAGACGGCCTTGAATATCTTCAACACTCAATCCTTTCCTTCTCTCGAAAAATGCTCAATCTCAAATCCGCTCTGACGATAAGCTCGGAAACGGTCTCGGGCTTCGGCCAAATCTTCTAAACTGTTGCCCACAATTTCAAGGATACGGTTTGGAATGGCCGGGGCTTGGCTCCAGAAATCGGCAGACAGGTTTAAAACCGTGCAATCCTGTGGAATATTCGGCAATGCGTTTCCAAACGCAAGCAACACCGGCGTTTCAGACGGCATGGGGTCGGTAGGCAACCAGACTTCATGCGGAATAAAGCTTTCGGGAATTTGCTGCCACAAATCAACGTCTAGTTGCTGCACTGCCGCAGCAGAATCCGACCACACCAAAATCTGCCCGCCATCGCGTATGGCGCGCGCAATCAGGCGGCAGGCAAAGGCAGCCGGTTGGGCGACGTGTGTATAAAAAGTGGCTTTAGGCATGGCGTATTCTTTCGTTTAGGCAATGGATCTGCCGTTTTCAGACGGCCTTTTTGGTTTTCAACAATCTCAAGGCATTGCCCAACACCAGCAGCGAGCTGAAACTCATGCCGAGCGCGGCGATCCACGGGGTCACGTAACCAAACACAGCCAGCGGAACGGCAACCAGATTGTATGCGCTCGCCCAAGTCAGGTTTTGGCGGATGATTTGATGGGTGCGGCGTGCCTGTTCCATCATCACAGGCAAAACGTTCAAATCGTCATTAAGCAAAACCACATCGGCACCGTCTCGCGCCACATCGGCACTCGTGGCCACAGCGGCCGACACGTCGGCTTGGGCAAGGACGGGGGCATCATTGATCCCGTCGCCGATCATCATGACTTTACGTCCTTGTTTTTGCAGATTTTCTACATAGGCCAGCTTGTCTTCCGGCGTGGCTTCGGCACGATAGGCATCCAAACCCAGCTCTTGCGCGACTTGGGCGACGGCAGCTTGACGGTCGCCGCTTAAAAGGTGCAGACGGATACCGTGTTGTTTTAGGTTTTGCAACATTTCAGCGGCGCTGTCTTTGATTTGGTCTTCCAGCAAAAAGGCCGTCTGAAAACCGCTTTGATTACCCAAGAAAATAATGCCGCCTGTGTGGTCGATATGGGCAAATGTTTCAGGCAGATTACCGGCAATTTCCGAAACAAACGCCGCTTTGCCCAAAGCCCAAACTTGGGTTTCGCCATCCAATTCGATTTGCGCGCTGACGCCGTGTCCAATGCGGTTGACCCGTTGCTGCACTTTCACATCAAGCGCGGATACAGGGCCGTCTGAAAGCGTATGGTTTAAAATGGCACGGGCGATGGGGTGTTCGGATTGCTGCTCCAATGCTTGGGCAACGGCAAGGGCTTGGGCTTCGTTCAGACGGCCTGCGGACAACATACGGCTGACGGAAAGCTGCCCTTTGGTCAGCGTACCGGTTTTGTCGAACACGACATCGTCAATTTGGGCAAGCGTTTCCAGGCTTTGTTTACCACTGATGAGAATGCCGTCTTTGGCCAGCGCACCGGTCGAAGCGGCCAGCGCGGTCGGTGTAGCAAGCGACAAGGCACACGGGCAGGTGATGACCAGCAGGGCAACGGTAATCCACAAGGCGGTGTGCGCGTCGGCATACCAAGCCCAGCCGATAAAAACGGGAATAGCAAGCAAAAGTTCGCCAAACACGAAACTAGACGCGTATTTTTCGGCCAACTCGGCGGCACGCGGTTTTTGCGCCAGCGCGCGGTCGAGCAGTTTGACGATATGGGATAGGCGCGTGTTGCCGCCGGTATGGTCGGTGCGGATGATTAAAGGACTGCTGGTGTTGAGCGTGCCGGCGGTTACTTTTTCAGACGGCCTTTTCACGATAGGCAAACTTTCACCGGTCAACATGGCTTCGTTGACTTCGCTCTCGCCGGACAAAACCGTACCGTCCACCGGAATGACTTCGCCGGGCTTCACAACAATCGTATCGCCGATATTGAGGCGGACGACCGCGGCTTCCTCGATGGCTTCGCTTTCCGGATAAGCCGGCAAACGGTGGCAAAATGCCGGAACCAGTTTGACCAACCGCTCCGCCGCATCGCCTGCTTTGCGTCGGGCAATCTGTTCCATAAAACGCCCGCCCAACAGGAAAAACAGCAGCATGGCGATGGATTCGAAATACATGCCCTGCCCTGCGTTGGTGGCCAGGCTGTAAATACCGGCGATAAAGGTCATCACAATGGCAATGGCAATCGGCGTATCCATGCCGACACGGCGGTTTTTCCAGTCGCGCCAGGCGCCGCGGTAAAACGGCAACGCGCTGTAAAACACAACGGGCAACACCATCAAAAAGCCGCCCCAATGCAGGATTTCCAAATAAAGCGGCTCGATGTCGCCGCCGTAAAAATAGGTTGGCAGGGCAAACATCATCGTCTGCATCATGCCCAGACCGGCCACGGCCAATCTGACGATAAACTGCTTGCGCTCTTTCTGCGCCTGCGCTTCGATTTTTTGCGCATCATAAGGCGCAGCGGTATAACCGGTTTGGCGGATTTTCAGCAAAATATCCGACAATTCGATGTGGGCGCTGTCCCACACCACGCGGCAGCGGTGTGTGCTGTAATTCAAATCCACACGCACCACGCCCTTCATGCGCAACAACTGCTGCTCAATCAGCCACACACACGCGGCGCAGGTAATGCCGCCCAGCATCAATACCGCCTCGCGTTCATCCCCAACGCCTACCTCGACAAAGTCCGCCTGCACTTCGGGCAAATCGTACAGCTTTAATTGCGACAACACTTCCGGCGGCGGCAATTCGGATTTTTCCGCGTCGGCGGTACGCCGTTTGTAATAATTGCCCAAACCGGCATCAATAATACTCTGCGCCACCGCTTGGCAGCCGGCGCAGCAGGTTTCATGTTCTTCGTCTTCAAAACGAACCGTCAGATGCAGATGCTCGGGGACTTCAAGTCCGCAATGGAAACAGTTTTTTTGGGGATGTGTGGGAGATGTCATCATGTGTTCGATTTATTTTTCAGACGGCCTGAAACAACCGTCCTAGGGTGTTACATTTTAGCAAAAAGCGTTTTTCCGCCTCTTTTCATTCAATTTTGAATTAACAGGCTGTCGGATTTTGTAAAAAATATGGAAAACAAAGTATTGACCGTTCATCAAACGATGAACGGTAATATATAAATACCGTTTATCTTTAAAAACTTCCGATTATTTTAATGTAAAAATGGAACTTTTTTAAAAATCCCGATACATTCTTTGTTGACCTCAATCCATTTAAGCAGCATACTTTAGGCATTCCGCGAAGACGGAAATCAAAAAACACACATTTACTTATAAAACTAACTTATTGGGAAACCTCACCATGATTGATCGCCTTATGCCTATTTTTGCCGTTATCGGCATTTTGTCCAGCACCGTATACCTGAGCCTCGCCGCTTGGATGCTTTACGAAAGCGTGTTCAAAAAGAAAAGCCCTCTGTCGGCATAATCCTCAGATTTAGAATTTTACGGTAAGGCCGTCTGAAGATTCAGACGGCCTTGTTTCATTCCATACTATCAAGCACTTGGCTGTACGGCCAATTCAATCATTGCTTCGCGCAAACCGTCCAGGCCCAAACTTTCGGCAACGGAAACATTCACACCGACGGCATGCCCTGAGTTGTCGCGCAAAATGCCTGCTTCACGCATACCCGACGGCAGCAAATCGATTTTGTTGTACACCACCAATTGCGGAATTTCATGCGCGCCGATTTCTTCTAAGACGTCGTTGACATCGTCCACCTGCCGTTCAAAATCGGGATTGGACGCATCAACGACGTGCAGCAGCACATCCGCCATCGCCGTCTCTTCCAAAGTAGCGGAAAACGCTGACACCAGCTTGTGCGGCAAATCGCGGACGAAGCCGACGGTATCGGTCAAAATCACGCTCGCCTCGTGCGACAGGAACAGCCGGCGCGCAGTGGTATCCAAAGTGGCGAACAACTGGTCTTTCGCCAATACGTCCGCTTTAGTCAAACGGTTGAACAGACTGGATTTTCCGGCATTGGTATAGCCGACAATGGCAAAGGTTTTCAGACGGCCGCTCATACGCGATTTGCGGCGCGTGGCACGTTGTTTGCGGACATCGGCAAGCTGTTTTTTCAATGCCGTGATTTTTTGCCCGATTAAACGGCGGTCGGTTTCCAGCTGGGTTTCGCCCGGCCCTTTCAAGCCGATGCCGCCCTTCTGACTTTGCAAATGTCCATAACCGCGCACCAGCCGTCCGCTCAAATGGTTCAACTGAGCCAACTCCACCTGCAACTTACCTTCCTGCGACTGGGCGCGTTTGGCAAAAATCGCCAAAATCAAACCCACTCTGTCGAGGACGCGGCATTGAAGCTCTTTTTCCAGATTACGCTCTTGTGTCGGCGTGAGTTCGTGGTTGAACACGACCAACCCGACATCATGCTGCTTGACCGCTGCCGCCAATTCTTCCGCCTTGCCCGTACCGACAAACAAAGCCGGATGCGGTTTATCGCGACGCGAAGTTTCGATAGAAACCAAATCGCCGCCGGCCGCGCCCACCAATTCTGCCGCTTCGGTCAAGGCCGTCTGAAAGCCGCGCTCGCGCGTTTCGTTTGCGCCGGAATAGTCCGCCGTCAGCATCACGCCGACCAAGAGGACGCGTTCGGGCTTTTCCAAAGATTTATCGACGGAAAACAGATTGCGCTTGCTCAAAAAATTTCCTTTCAGACGGCCTGACAGCTGGGTCAAAGTCCTGATTAACGGTTTTTCAAAATATCGGCAAAATATTCGGTTACTTCCGCCAAACGTCCGCCCTGCGCGGCATAAGGCTGCATGACGGCCACCAACTGCTCCAACACTTCACGCGTTTCGGTTTGCGCGTATTCGCGGTAGAGCCACATATTTTGCATGGTCACTGTGGTCAATGCCTCGCGTACATTCAGCAAGAGCAAGTGTCGGCAAGACTCATAGCCTTGGCGCAAATCGCCGGCCGCATAGGCGGTAACCGACAATTCATAATCGATGTCCAACTGATAAACATTGCTTTGGACAAAAAGAATATCGTCGTTCGGAAACGGAATGCGTTTCGCCATCAGGCCGATTGCATGGGAAATGCGATATTTTCCCTCCTGACGCAGCATGGTTTGCGCAAGATAGAGACACTCGGCACGGCGCGGGTTGTAATCGTAGCCTGCCAACCAAGTCGCCAAAGCTTCATCGCGTTTGCCCATTAATTTGTAGCACTCGCCCAGCTGTTGGTAAGAAACCGACACTTCCTCGATCCAACCGCCCAACTCGATGCGTTTTTTAAACCATTCGCTTGCACGCTCGGGCATATCGGAGTCCCAATAAGAACGCGCCGCATAAAAGGCGTAACGCGGTTTCAGGTCTTCATCTTCGGGACTGTAAAACGCTTTTTCCAAAGAAACGGCGTCAAGCAGGTATTTGTTCGCCATGTTGCTGCGCGCGCCGAAACGGCCGCTGAGGACCGTATAGTCGCCATGAAGCGTGGCTTCGCTGGTATCTTGTTTGTCGGTTTCGATAAATTCGTGCAACACGCCGCGCCAGTAGAATGTGCCGTCATTGCGCAACAACAGCGGACGGTAATAAATCACGCTGCCCGTAGCATTTCTCATGCGGAGGCGGTAGCGGTCGGCGGTCAGCTCGGGCAATTCCAATTTGCCTTCAAAGCGGTCGTCCGCATCAAAAATCAACACGTAATCGGTTTTACCTTTTGCGTGTTTCAACGCCTGATTGCGGTTGTATGCAAAATTTTGCCAACCATCATGATGAATCTCGCCCGCGATGCCCTTTGCATCGAAAAAGCGGCGGATCACGCCGACGGTATCATCGGTCGAGCCGGTATCGCTGATGACATAGTAGTCAAGTTTGATGTGGTCGGTGATGTTGGCCAGTGTTTCTTCGATGATTGCCGCTTCGTTTTTGACAATCATATTCAAGCAGATGGTTTGGGACATTTTCAATAGCCGTATTGGTTTGGAAAGGTATTATTTTACTTTAGCATTTTGTTTTTTGCACACAAAATACTCAGGCCGTCTGAAGATTGCCTTTCAGACGGCCTGAAGTTTATTTTGCCTTATCTTTTTTCCTGACGGCGTATCAGATACACCGCCAACAGTGCAAACAAAACCGTCGGCAATGCGCCGGCCAAAAACGGCGGCACGCCGTACAACTGGCTGGTAAAGCCGAAGAGCCGTCCGGCAAAGTGGAACAGCAAACCGAGACAGATACCGCCGAAAAGTTTCAAGCCCATATTGCCGTGGCGCGTGGTTTGAGGGGTAAATGCGAAGGCAACAAGCGCCATCACCCATGCGGCAACGGGATACACCAGCTTGCGCCACCATGCGATGGCATAGACTTGGGTATTTTGGTTGTTTTTTTCCAGATGGTCGATGTAGGTAGTCAATTCGCCGATAGACATTTGGTCGGGCTTGACGAGCAATACGTCCATCAGGTTGCGTTTGACGGAAATCGGCCAGTTTTCCTCTGCGGCAGTAGAAACCTCGACTTTATCTTCGCCCAATATGCTGCGGCGGATATTTTTCAGCTGCCAACTGCCGTCGGGATTCAAAACGGCGGATTCGGCTTCTGCCGCTTGGGTCAGTTCGTTTTTATCGTTGCGCTGCCAAATTTTGATGCCCAAAAGCGTATGGTCGGGCAGCATTTCGCGCACGTTGATGATGCTGTTTTTTTCTTTCAGCCAAAGGCCGGTATTGCCGGTACTGATTTTGCCGTTGATGGCGGCGGCTTTGATGTTTTCGGCTTTTTGGCTCAGCGTGGGTGCAACCCATTCGCCAAGCGCGACGGTGGCAATGGCGAAAATCAAACCGAACTGCGACAGAATCAACAGCAGCTTTTTGGTGCTCATGCCGCTGGCTTTGATAACGGTCAGCTCGCTGCCGGAAGCCAGTTGGCTGAGGGAAATCAGGCCGCCGATCAAAACGGCGAGCGGCATCAGTTCATACGCGCGCGCAGGCATCTGCATTAAAACATACTGCCCCAATTTTGCGCCGTTATAGCTGCCTTTTCCAAGATCGCCGACTTCGTTGATGATTTCAAAAAAGCTGTACAAAGCGAGGAAGGCAAGGAGGGCGTAAACCGCCATAACCGCCATTTGACGGATGATGTAACGTGAAATCAGGTTCATTTTCCGCCTTTCAATGTCAGACTTTTGGCAACCGCCTGCCAGAAGGGTTGGCTAGGCATACTGCGCACGCGCAGCAGGACGACGGCAATCACAAACATGATGATGTGCATGGGCAGCAGTCCGAGCCAAAAATGGATTTTGCCGTCTTCCACGGCGTTGCGCAGGAAGGTCAGCCCGTTTTGGTAAACCAAAAACAAACCGATGGCAATCAAAATATTGTAGGTGTGGCCGCTGCGCGGATTGAAATAGGAAAGTGGCACGGCAAGCAGGCACAGCAACAAAACGCTGACAGTCAAGGAAATACGCCACATCAATTCCGCTTGGTGTTGAGGATTGCTGCTGCCAATCAGTTGGGCGGTCGGAATAGTACGGCGGTGTGAAACAGGGTCGATAAGTTTGGGCGTGGTGCTAATAATCAGGCTGAGGTGTTGGAAAGAAACGCGGTTGTAATCGGCTTTGCCGGGCGTACCGCTGTAACGGTAGCCGTCGCGCAATTCAAGCGTGCGTTTGTTGTCGGTCAGCGAAAAATTGCCCTCTTTGGCAAAAACAATGTTGTCGTTGCCGTTTTTATCCTGCTCGCGCAGGAACAGGTTTTTCATGATGCCGGATTCGGTATCGAAGGTTTCGACAAAATAAACCCTGCCGTTGCGCTTGCCCAAGTTATTGAACTCGCCGGCTTCCACCAAAGACAATTCCTGCTTCTGCTTGAGGATTTCGGCATATTCGCGGCTGCGCAACTCTGCCCACGGCATCACCCAAAGCTGCATGACGGCAATCAAAATGGCAAACGGCACGGCAAACTGCATGACCGGGCGTATCCACTGTTTCAACGCCAATCCGCAGGAGAGCCAAACCGACATTTCGCTGTCGCGCCAGTAGCGGGTCAATACGGTCAACGTACTGATAAATGCAGTCAACACCAGCAAAAGCGGCGTCATGCCGATGACCCAGAAGCCTACCAAGGCCAGCACGGCATCGATGGCGACACGCCCGTCGGCTGCACGGCCAAGCAGGTTGATGGCCTGCGTGGACACCAATACCGCCAAGAGGACGACAAAGATGCCGACGGCGGTAAAGGAAAGTTCTTTAATAAAGTTTCTTTGGTAAATCATAAGATTGAGCGTGGTCTACGGTTTATGGGAAACCCATATTTATTCATAAGGCTTCAGACGGCATGACACAAATGGAGTACAATGATTTTCATCTGTTCGGACGGTTGGTCAACAGGCCGTCTGAATAACCGACAACCGTTCCAATCAGGAGAATAAACGTGAAATTTAGCACAAAAGCCGAAACTTTGCAGGCTCAACAGGCAGGTGCGCAATTATTTGTCTGCGCCGAAGCATCGCAACTGAGCAACCCGACTGCCCTCGCCCTCTTCGCTTCCCTTGAAGAAGGTCAAAATTTCGCCGACACCAAAATCCCGACGGACAACGGTTTGCAGGCAGTCGCCGTCGCCCGCCTCGAAAAAACCGACCGCGCCGCATTGAACAAAGCCGCCGCCGAGGCCGCCAAATGGGCGCAAAACCAAGAAACGGTCAATGTGGACGTTCACGCCTTTGAAGAAGCGCAAGCTGCTGCCGTTGCCGAAGCCTTCGCCATCGCGTTCGGCAACTCCGCCTACCGTTTCGACCGCTACAAAAAAGAAGCCAAGCCCGCCAAATTTACAGAAGCCGTGTTCCACACCGCACACGAAGCCGCCGTCAAAGAAGCCCTGCGCGTTGCCGAAGCGCAAGTTTACGGACAAAGCCTCTGCCGCGACTTGGGCAATGCCGCGCCGAACGAGTGCACGCCCGAATTTTTAGCGCGCACCGCCAAAGCCGAAGCCGAAAAACTGGGCGCACACGCCAAAATCATTGAAAAAGACTACATCAAAGAAAATATGGGTTCGTTCTGGTCTGTCGCCAAAGGCAGCGTTGAGGATCCATATTTGGTCGAACTGAGCTATTTCGGCGCGGCCGACAAAGAAGCCGCCCCCGTCGTCTTGGTCGGCAAAGGCATTACCTTCGACACCGGCGGCATTTCCCTCAAACCCGGCCTGAACATGGACGAAATGAAGTTTGACATGTGCGGCGCGGCAACCGTCATCAGCACCTTCTGCGCCGCCGTCAAACTGCAACTGCCGATCAACCTGATTGCCATCGTCGCCACTTGTGAAAACATGCCTTCCGGCGCAGCCAACAAACCGGGCGACGTCGTGAAAAGCATGAAAGGCTTGACCATCGAGGTATTGAACACCGATGCCGAAGGCCGTCTGATTTTGTGCGACGCATTGACTTACGCCGAACAATTCAAACCTAAAGCCGTTATCGACGTCGCCACCCTGACCGGCGCGTGCATCATCGCCTTGGGTCATGACGTCAGCGGTGTGATGGGTAACAATCAGGATTTGGTCGACAGCCTGCTGGCCGCTTCCCGCAACGTGGACGACAAAGCATGGCAACTGCCGCTCTTTGAGACCTACAAAGACCAACTCAAATCCAACTTTGCCGACATTCCCAACATCGGCACGCCGGGTGCAGGCACGATTACCGCCGCCACCTTCTTGTCTTACTTCACCGAAGATTACCCGTGGGCACACCTTGACATCGCGGGTACGGCATGGAAATCCGGCGGTGAAAAAGGCGCGACCGGCCGCCCTGTTCCATTATTGTTGAACTATCTGCGCAATGTGAAATAAATCTTGGGGGAAGCCTGCGGGGTTAATCGTTTCAACCCTTCAGGCCGTCTGAAAACGGAATCCGCATTATCTGACTCAACCTGACAAACGGAGAACCACCATGAAACCACTATTTGCCGCATTATCTGTCGCCCTTCTGCTCGGCACATCTCTAAACGCTCAAGCCGCCGAACAAACCACCCCCACCGACCGCAGCATCCAAGTGTACAAAAAAGCCGACTTGGCAGAATGGAACCGCAAAAACGCAGCCGGAGGCCAAGGCCCGTTGCTCGGCAGCTTTGCCTTCACGCGCCATCAAACCGCCGACCAAGACGCATTCAAAGAAATCGGCTGGCTGACCCTGCCACCGGGCGCATCCATCGGCGAACACAAACACACCGACAACGAAGACGTTTACATCATCGTATCGGGCAAAGGCCTGTTTACCGACAGCACGGGCAAACAGACCCAAGTCGGCGCCGGCGACATTACCATCGCCCGCCCCGGCCAGTCCCATGCACTCAAAAATATCGGCAAAAAGCCGCTGGTATTCTTGGATTTGATCGCCGAAACCGCAGGTGCTAAAGCCGCTGAAACCAAGTAATGCTTTCAATGAAAACAAATAATCTGCCGTGATTTTCTGTCTTAATAAAACCAGGCAGCAGAAAGATTGTTCCGTTTTCATTTAAACCTGTATACAAGCCAAAGGCCGTCTGAAAACCACGCTTCGTTTTCAGACGGCCTTTTTTCTCAAAAATCTTATCATATAAATAGCGCAATGTTATATAATAACAGCCTTCCGAAATATGATGAGAAACTAAAATGACACAAACCACACTCAAACCCATTGTTTTATCTATTCTTTTAATCAGCGCCCCTATCCTCTCCCAAGCGCATGAAACCGAGCAGTCGGTTGACTTGGAAGAGGTTACCGTCGTCGGTAAAAGCCGTCCGCGCGCCACTTCGGGGCTGCTGCACACTTCGACTGCCTCCGACAAAATCATCTCCGGCGATACCTTGCGCCAAAAAGCCGTCAACTTGGGCGATGCTTTGGACGGCGTACCGGGCATTCATGCTTCGCAATACGGCGGCGGCGCATCTGCTCCCGTTATTCGCGGTCAAACAGGCAGACGGATTAAAGTGTTGAACCATCACGGCGAAACGGGCGACATGGCGGACTTCTCGCCCGACCATGCCCTGATGGTGGACAGCGCCTTGTCGCAACAGGTCGAAATCCTGCGCGGCCCGGTTACGCTCTTATACAGCTCGGGCAATGTGGCGGGGTTGGTCGATGTTGCCGACGGAAAAATCCCCGAAAAAATGCCTGAAAACGGCGTATCGGGCGAAGCCGGATTGCGTTTGAGCAGCGGCAATTTGGAAAAACTGACATCCGCAGGCATCAATATCGGCTTGGGCAAAAACTCCGTGCTGCATACCGAAGGCTTGTACCGCAAATCAGGCGATTACGCCGTACCGCGCTATCAAAAAGAAGAAGGCCGTCTGAAACGCCTGCCCGACAGCCATGCCGATTCAAAAACCGGCAGCATCGGCCTGTCTTGGGTAGGCGAAAAAGGCTTTATCGGCGTGGCGTATAGCGACCGTCGCGACCGCTACGGCCTGCCTGCGCACAGTCATCTCTACGACGACTGCCACGCCGACATCATCTGGCAGAAGAGTTTGATTAACAAACGCTATTTGCAGCTTTATCCGCACCTGCTGACCGAAGAAGACATCGATTACGACAACCCGGGCTTGAGCTGCGGCTTCCATGACGACGATAATGCACACGCCCATGCACACAACGGCAAACCGTGGATAGACCTGCGCAACAAACGCTACGAACTCCGCGCCGAATGGAAGCAGCCATTCCCCGGTTTTGAAGCCCTGCGCGTACACCTGAACCGCAACGACTACCACCACGACGAAAAAGCAGGCGATGCAGTAGAAAACTTCTTCAACAACAAAACACACAACGCCCGTATCGAGTTGCGCCACCAACCCATAGGCCGTCTGAAAGGCAGCTGGGGAGTGCAATATTTGGGGCAAAAATCCAGCGCGCTTTCCGCCCTCCCCGAAACCGTCCAACAACCGATGTTGATTGACAACAATGTCCGCCATTACAGCTTTTTCGGCGTAGAACAGGCAAACTGGGACAACTTCTCACTTGAAGGCGGCGTACGCGTGGAAAAACAAAAAGCCTCCATCCAATACGACAAAGCCCTGATTGATCGGGAAAACTACTACAACCAGCCCCTGCCCGACCTCGGTGCGCACCGCCAAACCGCCCGTTCGTTCGCACTTTCGGGCAACTGGTATTTCACGCCACAACACAAACTCAGCCTGACCGCCTCCCATCAGGAACGCCTGCCGTCAACGCAAGAACTGTACGCACACGGCAAACACGTTGCCACCAACACCTTCGAAGTCGGCAACAAACACCTCAACAAAGAGCGTTCCAATAACATCGAACTCGCGCTGGGCTACGAAGGCGACCGCTGGCAATACAATCTGGCACTCTACCGCAACCGTTTCGGCAACTACATCTACGCCCAAACCTTAAACGACGGACGCGGCCCCAAATCCATCGAAGACGACAGCGAAATGAAGCTCGTACGCTATAACCAATCCGGCGCCGACTTCTACGGCGCGGAAGGCGAAATCTACTTTAAACCGACACCGCGCTACCGCATCGGCGTTTCCGGCGACTATGTTCGAGGCCGTCTGAAAAACCTACCGTCCCTACCCGGCAGGGAAGATGCCTACGGCAACCGCCCTTTCATCGCACAGGACGACCAAAACGCCCCTCGCGTTCCGGCCGCTCGCCTCGGCGTCCACCTGAAAGCCTCGCTGACCGACCACATCGATGCCAATTTGGACTACTACCGCGTGTTCGCCCAAAACAAACTCGCCCGCTACGAAACGCGCACGCCCGGACACAACATGCTCAACCTCGGCGCAAACTACCGCCGCAATACGCGCTATGGCGAGTGGAATTGGTACGTCAAAGCCGACAATCTGCTCAACCAATCCGTTTACGCACATAGCAGCTTCCTCTCTGATACGCCGCAAATGGGACGCAGCTTTACCGGCGGTGTGAACGTGAAGTTTTAAAACTTGATAGGCAAACAAAAAAGGTTTTCAGACTGCCGTCTGAAAACCTTTTTCTTTTTTTAACCAATCATTTAAAACTGACTATTAATCTTTCAACACATCTTGCGCAGCCGCTTGAATTTTAGCCGTCGCCGCTTCGATTTGCTGCTGCTCGGTAGATGGGTTTGCCACTGTTTCAACCGGGGCTGCTTGAGAAGCTGGCGCAACTTGAGGAGCTGCGGCTTTAGGCTCAGATTCAGTTTGCGGCGCAGTCAGTGGCAAACGCGCCAATACAGTGCTGACGCCGGTAACTTTATCGCCAATCGCCACTTGCGCCTGCGCATCGACAGGCAGATACATATCCACGCGCGAACCAAAGCGGATAAAGCCATAGCGTTCGCCGCGAGACAGTTTCGCACCGGCTTGGGTGTAGCACAAAATACGGCGCGCCACCAAACCGGCCACTTGAACAAAAGTAATTTCACGACCAGAAGCCGTAGTCGCCAACACCGCGTTACGTTCGTTTTCCGTGCTGGCTTTGTCCAAATCCGCATTCACGAATTTGCCTTTGTTATAAACCACTTTCGTTACCGTACAATCGGCAGGCGATTTTTGCGAATGCACGTTGAACACGTTCATAAAAATACTGATTTTCAAAGTATCGACATCACGATACGGATCGCGTGCGCGCTCGACCACCACGATACGGCCGTCAACCGGACTCAACACCGCCTCAGGATTTTGCGGAATCTCACGCGCAGGGTCGCGGAAAAACTGCAGGGCAAATACGGTAAACACCCAAAACGGTAAAGACCACCAGCCGCAGCACATCGACACCAGCAGGCTCAAAGCCAAACCGCCGCCGATAATCGGCCAGCCCTCGCGGGCGATAATCGGGTGGGGATACAAACGGTTCATCACTTATCCTTCATTTAACAATTTCAAAATTGCCGCCATTATATCTGAAACTCCAAACATTGAGGCCGTCTGAAATGTTCAGACGGCCGGTGTCTTTTGTAAAAAATACTCAACATAGATAAAGTTTAAATCTCGGCAACACAACAACACAGCGTCCTCAACACGCGGCTCACACAATCCGACACCTCGCCGCAGACAATGTTTAGACTACCCCTCCGCTCCCGATTATCTCGACAAGCCCAACATGACCGCCAATACCAGCCAAATCCAATGCCGCCGGCGCGATGTAGAAAACAAAGCGCGTTGAGACAGCAAACGTGTTTGGCTCAACTGAAACGCCACATCGGCCAACATCATCAAACGATCGGACTGCCGCGCCTCCCGTTCTTCCACTTTACGCAGTTTCAAATTTTCCGCCTCAATCCGCAGCCGCACCAGCTTGGCTTCCAAAATCAGCAGCTCGCGCGCTTCTTCATACTCCTGTTGCTTCATCGTCCGCACCCTTGTCTATTTCACCGCGCAAATACGCAATATCCGTCCGAATATCCTGCAAGGTCTCAGCCACACGACTGCCCTGCTCCCGATAATCTGCCGATACTTTGCGAAACAATACGGCAATAATCAGCAGGCTCACGAAGAAAATGCCAAAAAACACCCACAACGCCGCCACATCCGACAGCACGCGGTTCAAGCCGAACAGCAAACCGACCAAGCCCACCATCAACAGCGCGCCGGACAACACCAGCCAAACCGCCAAACGGAACACATTCTCCGCCTGACGCGTCAAATCCAAGCTCAATACCTGCAAACGCAACAGCAGCAAATCCGCGCCCTGATTCAACAAAGCCTTGCCATGTTCAAAACGTTGGCGAATCCCCATCTCGATTATCCTTTTTCTCAGGAAACATAAGGCTAAGGCCGTCTGTACGGCGCAATGAAATCCATGATTTCATGTGTACACCTGTTCAGACGGCCTTAACATATTCACATTAACGGCGGTTCAACAACACACCGACAACCAAACCGGCCAATGCGGCAAAACCCATCGCATAATATGGTTTTTCATGCACCACTTCATCAGCATGTTTGGCACCGCGTTTCAACCGCTCGCCCGCATCGGCTTCAAATTCGGCAAAACGCTCTTTGCCTTCTTTAAAACGCTCCTGAGCCGCCTCTTCAAACTGCTCGTATTTTTCACGCGCACGCTCGGCATGATGGCGCAAACGCTCGCCGGCCTCTTCTTCAAAACGGCTCAAACGCTCTTTGGCCACAGCCAATTTTTCTTCCAATTTGGCCCGGGCTTTGCTGCCCTCTTCCGAACCGGCTTCAACACCATTGCGGTACAATTCTTCCACATCATCCATCACTTCTCGGATGTCTTTCAGCAAAGCCTCGCGACGTGCTTCAAAATCGTGTTTTTTCATGTTTTTCTCCTTGAGATAGGTTGATATGGTTACAGACTGTTTATCTGTTAGTCAATTATAAACATTTCTCTCCGACTATCGCATTAATTCCAATCAAATTAAGTATCAAATATGTAAAAACAACCAAATGAAATTAAAAAAGGCCGTCTGAAAACTTCAGACGGCCTCTTCAATTCAGCTTAAAGACTTAAGTCTTACGCCAAACCTTTTGCTTTCAACACTTCCAGCATGGTAGTGCCCAACTCGGCAGGGCTGCGGGTGTAAGCGATACCGGCTTTTTCGAAAGCGGCGAATTTTTCTTCGGCAGTACCTTTACCGCCGGAAATAATCGCACCGGCGTGGCCCATACGTTTGCCTTTAGGCGCGGTAACACCTGCGATGTAGCCGACAACAGGTTTGGTTACGTTGGATTGGATGTATTCGGCTGCTTCTTCTTCCGCAGTACCGCCGATTTCACCGATCATGATGATGGCGTCGGTATCTGGGTCTTCTTGGAAGAGTTTCAGTGCGTCGATTTGGTTCATGCCAGGAATCGGGTCGCCGCCGATACCGATACAGGTTGATTGACCCAAGCCCAGTTTGGTGGTTTGTGCCACAGCTTCGTAAGTCAATGTACCGGAACGGGAAATAATACCGATGCGGCCAGGTTGGTGGATGTGGCCCGGCATAATACCGATTTTGCACTCACCCGGAGTAATCACGCCCGGGCAGTTAGGGCCGACCAAGCGGGTACCGTTGCCGTTGGTTTCCAGATAGCGTTTGGCTTTGAGCATGTCCAGAGTAGGCACGCCTTCGGTAATCACAACAACCAAGCCTACGCCGGAATCAACGGCTTCAACGATAGAATCCAAAACAAACGGAGCAGGAACGTAAATTACAGATGCGTCCGCGCCGGTTTCTTTAACGGCTTCTTTCATGGTGTTGAACACGGGCAGGTTCAGGTGGGTTTGACCGCCTTTGCCCGGGGTAACGCCGCCGACAACTTTAGTGCCGTAAGCCAGAGCTTGTTCGGAGTGGAAAGTACCGTTTTTACCGGTGAAACCTTGAACCAATACTTTGGTGTCTTTATTAATCAATACGCTCATTCTTTTCTCCTTAGGCGTTTACGGCTGCAACAATTTTTTCGGCTGCGTCATTCAGGCCGTCTGCAGAAGTCAGTTTCAGACCTGATTCGTTCAGAATTTTCGCGCCGAGTTCGGCGTTGTTACCTTCCAAACGAACAACGACAGGCACGTTGACGTTGATTTCTTTAACGGCTGCCACGATGGCTTCCGCAATCATGTCGCAACGTACGATACCGCCGAAGATGTTGATCAATACGCCTTTAACGGATTTGTCTTCCAGAATCAGTTTGAACGCTTCAACCACGCGGTCTTTGGTTGCGCCGCCGCCAACGTCCAAGAAGTTGGCAGGTTGGCCGCCTTTGAGTTTGATGATGTCCATAGTGGCCATCGCCAAACCGGCGCCGTTAACCATACAGCCGATGTTGCCTTCCAGGGCAACATAGTTCAGGTCGAATTCGGAAGCTTTCAGCTCACGTTCGTTTTCTTGAGATTTGTCGCGCAAAGCGGCAATTTTTGGCAGGCGGTAGAGCGCGTTGCTGTCGATACCAATTTTGCCGTCCACACAGGCCAAGTCGCCATTTTCACGGACTGCCAATGGGTTTACTTCAAACAGGGCGAAGTCGTTTTCGACAAACGCTTTGTACGCGCCGGTCATCAGTTTGACGAACTCGTTGATTTGTTTGTCTTTCAAGCCCAGTTGGAAGGCAACTTCGCGAGCTTGGCAAGGTTGCAGGCCGACCAGCGGATCAACGGTTACTTTGAAGATTTTTTCTGGAGTTTCGGCAGCAACTTTTTCGATTTCCACGCCGCCTTCGGTAGAAGCCATGAATGTAACACGGCGGGTAGAACGGTCAACCACTGCGCCCAAGTACAGCTCGGTTTGAACCGGATACATGTCTTCGCAAACCAAAACGCTGTTGACAGGTTGGCCGTTGGCATCGGTTTGGTAAGTTACCAAGTTGGTACCAATCAGGCTTTCAGCCACTTCTTTAGCTTCTTCGCGGCTTTTAACGACTTTTACGCCGCCCGCTTTACCGCGGCCGCCGGCGTGTACTTGTGCTTTGACAACAGCGAATTTGCCGCCCAATTTGTCGTAAGCTGCAGCGGCTTCTTCGCCGTTGTGTGCCAAAATACCGCCTTGTACGGGCAAACCGTAGCTAGCCAGCAGTTCTTTAGCCTGATACTCGTGTAAATTCATGGATTTCTCCTTAAGGTGAGTGGGTTTTAGGAATCGCCCTGCGGCCAATCCCATATTTTCAGACGGCCCTACTATTTACTGAAGGGCAACCACATCCGCGCCAGCAGATACATGGTTGCACCGCCTCCTCCGAGAATAAAAAAGACAATGCCTTTTTTACGCGAATTCGGGCAGAGCAGATAAACGGCAAGGCTGAAACTGATAAACAACAATGCCACGCGCCAAACCAATTCTTTATCTTTGAAACGGTTGAGCGTATAAGTTTCGGTCATCATCACATACATCTGCCACAATGCAGCCATACACATGCTGATGATGCCCGCCGGTATAAAGAAAATACCGACTATTTCTTTGTTCATAATGAATGTAAATGCTGTGTGTTTGTCTGACGGAATTATAAATCAGAGAACGAAGCTATCGAAACATTCAATTTGTCGAAGGCCTTAAGGCCGTCTGAAAAGTTTCAGACGGCCTTAATGTCTATCAACCGTGCAAAGCGCGTTTGTCGGCCGCCAAGGCAGCTTCGTGAACCACTTCGGACAAGGTTGGGTGGGCATGGATAATGCGGGCGATGTCTTCGCTGCTGGCGAAAAATTCGAGCGCAGTCACGCCTTCGGTAACCAATTCGCTGACAACCGGGCCGATCATGTGTACGCCCAAGATACGGTCGGTTTTGGCATCTGCCAACACTTTAACCGTACCTTTGGCTTTGCCCATGGCCAATGCGCGACCGTTTGCGCCGAAACCTGAAGTACCTTTTTTGTACTCCACGCCTTCGGCTTTGAGCTGCTCTTCGGTTTTACCCACCCAAGCGATTTCAGGGTCGGTATAAATCACGAACGGTACGTTGTTGAAGTCGATATGCGGTTTTTGACCGGCAATGCGCTCGGCAACGGCAACACCTTCGTCGCTGGCTTTGTGTGCCAACATCGGGCCGCGGACCACGTCGCCGATTGCCCATACGTTAGGCAGGTTGGTACGGCATTCGCCATCTACTTTGATAAAGCCGCGTTCGTCTTTTTCTAAGCCTACGGCTTCGGCGTTCAGGCCTTTGGTGTTTGGAATACGGCCGATGGCAACGATCAATTTGTCGAATACTTCGGTTTTAGCTTCGCCGGCAGCTGTTTCGTAAGCAACGGAAACGCCTTTGCCTTCGGATTTGATGTCGCCGATTTTCACGCCCAATTCGATGTTCAAACCTTGCTCTTTGGTGAAGTATTTGAAGGCTTCTTTGGCGATTTGTTGGTCGGCGGCAGCCAGGAAGGTCGGCGCGGCTTCAAGAATGGTAACTTCCGCACCCACGCGGTTCCATACGGAACCCATTTCCAAACCAATCACGCCGGAACCGATCACGCCGAGTTTGGCAGGCACTTCGGTCAGGTTCAATGCGCCTTCGTTGTCCAATACGTTCACATTGTCGATGGCGACTTGTGGCAGCGGACGCGGTACGGAACCGGTGGCTACGATGACGTGCTTGGCTTCGATAACGGTTTTCTCGCCTTTGTTATCGACTTCGATTTGGTAAGCATCGCCGTTTTTACCAGCAAAGGAAGCAGTACCGAACAGGCTGGTTACTTTGTTTTTTTGGAACAGGAATTTCACGCCGCCGGTCAGTTTGGTCACGATGGCATCTTTGCGCTCAATCATTTTGGCTGCGTCGAATTTTACGTCGCCGACAGTGATACCGTGTTCGGCAAACTCGTGTTGCGCTGCGTGGAAATGTTCGCTGGATTGCAACAGGGCTTTAGAAGGGATACAGCCTACGTTCAAGCAAGTACCGCCCAAGGCAGGGGCATCGCCAGCTTTGTTAACGCCTGCATCGACGCAAGCGGTTTTGAAACCCAGTTGCGCGGCACGGATGGCGGCAACGTATCCGCCCGGGCCTGCACCAATCACTACTACATCATATTGAGACATCGTGTCATCCTTTGCTTTTGGCAGTATCTCAAAATAAAAACGATACTTTTGTTTCTTTTTTATTTTGAATGACTGCGTTTTGATGGTTTTAAGAAAAGGCCGTCTGAAAGTCCATATCTGCCGATTCATTCGAATCAAATGTTTCAGACGGCCTCAATCGTTCGTTGAGCCTATTGTAGCACGATACTACATTACGCTACATCTAAATAAAAATTCAGACGGCCTTTTCATTAATAAATAAAAGGCCGTCTGAAACGATTACAGATCCAACAACAGGCGGGCTGGGTCTTCCAATGCGTCTTTAATGGCTACCAAAGTCAATACAGCTTCGCGGCCGTCGATGATACGGTGGTCGTAAGACAGAGCCAGATACATCATTGGACGGACAACAACTTGGCCGTTTTCAACCACAGCGCGCTCTTTAGTAGCGTGCATACCCAAAATCGCAGATTGAGGCGGGTTGATGATCGGGGTGGACATCATAGAGCCGAAAGTACCGCCGTTGGTAATACTGAATGTACCGCCGGTCAGATCTTCGATAGCGATTTTGCCGTCTTTTGCTTTTTTCGCATAATCAACAATTGCTTGTTCGATGTCGGCAATGCTCATTTGGTCGGCATCGCGCAAGATAGGTACAACCAAACCGCGTGGGCTGCCAATTGCGATACCGATGTCGAAGTAGCCGTGGTACACGATGTCTTTGCCGTCAACAGAAGCATTCACAACCGGGTATTTTTTCAGGGCGGCAACAGCAGCTTTAACGAAGAAGGACATGAAGCCCAGTTTTACGCCGTGTTCTTTCTCGAATTTTTCTTTGTACTTCGCACGCAAGTCCATGATTGGTTTCATGTTGACTTCGTTGAATGTAGTCAGAATAGCGTTTTCTTGTTGAGAAGCCAAGAGGCGTTCTGCAACACGGGCACGCAGGCGGCTCATTGGTACGCGTTCTTCAGGACGTGCGCCGGCAGGAAGCGCAACGGCAGGAGCAGCGGCTGCGGCAGGTTTGGCAGCGGCATTTTGTACGTCTTCTTTCAAGACGCGACCGTCACGGCCGGAACCTTGCAATGCGTTCACGTCAACACCGGTCTCGGCAGCCAGTTTGGCAGCGGCAGGCATAGCGGCGTTGTTTTGTGCAGCAGCAGGAGCGGCAGCTGGGGCAGCTTCTGCAGGCGCGGCGGCAGGTGCTTCAGCAGCGGCAGTGGCAGCTGTATCGATACGGGCCAAAACTTGGTCAGCAACAACGGTTTCACCGTCTTGCGCTACGATTTCAACCAATACGCCGGCTTGTGGAGAAGGTACTTCCAAAACCACTTTGTCAGTTTCGATATCGATCAGGATTTCGTCACGGGCAACTGCTTCGCCAACTTTTTTCTTCCATTCCAAGAGCGTGCCTTCAGATACGCTTTCAGACAGCATAGGTACTTTTACATCAATAATCATTTTGTGTCTCCAATGGCCCTTTCAGACGGCCTGTTGTGTGTTTTTAATTCTGCATATGGGCATTCCGCCTGAGCAGCCTCAGACGGAATGCCGCTAGGCTTACAACGCCAAAGCGTCTTCAACCAATTGTTTCAATTGAGCAATGTGTTTGCTTGAGTAGCCCACTGCAGGCGATGCGCTGCTTGGACGACCGGCATAAGACAGTTTTTGCTCTTCGCTGATAACGCCTTCGATGCGGTGGCGGATTTGGTAGAACGCGCCTTGGTTTTTCGGCTCTTCTTGCGCCCAAACCACAGATTTTGCGTTCGGATATTTCGCCAGTTCAGCTTTAACCTCTTCATATGGGAACGGATACAGCTGCTCAACGCGGACGATAGCAACATCATCTTCCAGTTTACGCTCGGCACGGCCAGCTTCCAAGTCATAGTAAACCTGACCGGCACACAAGACTACGCGTTTCACGCTGTCGTTGCTTGCGCGTTCGGCAGTATCGCCGATAACCGGACGGAAAGTCGAACCTTCGGTGAAGTTTTCCAGCGGGCTCATTGCACCTTTGAAGCGCAACAGGCGTTTGGACATGAAAATCACCAGCGGTTTGCGGTATGAACCCAAAACTTGGCGTTGCAAGAGGTGGAACATTTGCGACGCTTCAGACGGCATGATGACTTGCATATTGTTCTCAGAACACAGTTGCAACCAACGTTCTACGCGTGCAGAAGAGTGCTCGGGGCCTTGACCGTCGTAGCCGTGCGGCAGGATGGTAGTCAGGCCGCACAAACGACCCCATTTGGTTTCGCCTGAAGACAGGAATTGGTCGATAGTTACTTGCGCACCGTTGGCGAAGTCACCGAATTGAGCTTCCCAAATGGTCAGCTTGTCAGGAGCGGAGCAGGCAAAGCCGTACTCGAACGCCATCACGGCTTCTTCGTTCAAGATAGAGTCGATAACCAGGAACTCGCCCAAGCCTTCGCCCATGTTGCGCAGAGGAACATAAGTACCGTCGTCCCATTTTTCGCGTTTTTGATCGTGCAGAACGGCATGACGGTGTGAGAATGTACCGCGGCCGGAGTCCTCACCGGAGATACGCACACCATGACCTTTGGTCAGCAGGCTTGCGTATGCGAGGGTTTCGGCCATACCCCAGTCGATAGGCTGTTTGCCGGATGCCATGGCTTTACGTGCTTCGATCACACGTTTTGCTGTTGGATGCAGGGCAAAGCCTTCCGGTACGGCGGTGAATTTCTCGGTAAGACGCTCGATGTCGGCGGCAGGCAAACCGGTTTCGATTTTTTCGCGCCAATCTTTGCCTTGGTATTTGCTCCAGTCGATTTGTGTGCGTTGGAAGTTGCTCAGCGTTGTTTGTTCAACATGTTCGCCTTTGTCCAAAGCATCACGGTAGGCTTGGATGTAACCGTCAGCCTCAGCTTGGGTGACCACGCCTTCGGCAATCAGTTGTTCGGTGTACAAAGCACGCGCACCCGGGTGTTGCGATACTTTTTTGTACATCATCGGTTGGGTCAGGGTCGGATCATCGCCCTCGTTGTGGCCCCATTTACGGTAGCAGACAACGTCGATCACGATGTCTTTATGGAATTTTTTGCGGTAATCCAAAGCGGCTTGGATGGCAAAGCAAACACGTTCAGGGTCATCACCGTTCACATGGATAACCGGAGCGGAAACCATTTTTGCGATATCGGTACAGTGTACGGTAGAACGGGTATCGCGGGTATCGGAAGTGGTAAAGCCGATTTGGTTGTTGATCACGATGTGAACGGTACCGCCGGTGGTATAACCGCGTGTTTTAGACAGGTTGAATGTTGCTTGGTTAACACCCAAACCGATAAATGCAGAGTCACCGTGAATCAATACCGGCAAAACTTTATCGCGGCCGTTTTCGCCCAAACGTTTTTGTTTGGCGCGCGCAGAACCTTCCACTACCGGGTTAACAATTTCCAAGTGTGACGGGTTGAACGCCAAAGAAACATGCATCGGGCCATGCGGAGTGGCGATATCGGAGCTGAAGCCCATGTGGTATTTCACGTCGCCGCTAGGCAATTTGATTTCGGCACGGCCTTCAAATTCAGCAAACAGATCAGCCGGTTTTTTGCCCAAAATGTTAACCAAAACATTCAGACGGCCACGGTGTGCCATACCGATGATAACTTCTTCCACGCCGTCTTTACCGGCGTTTTGAATCAGGTAGTTCAAACCGGCAATCGCGCTTTCACCACCTTCGACACCGAAACGTTTTTGACCGACATATTTGGTATGCAGATAACGTTCCAAAGTTTCGGCGGCAGTCATTTCTTTCAAAATGCGGCGTTTTTGATCGGCATTGTAATGCGGTGTGGACAATACGCTTTCAAAATAATTGCGCACCCAACGACGCTCTTCAGTATTGGGAATATAGATATATTCCAATGCGATGTGGCCGCAGTAGGTTTGTTTTAAATTGCTGATGATTTGGGAAAGGGGCAATTTGCCTTGACCGGAAAAGTCGCCCTCGCCCATATTGAATTGAAGCGCCATGTCGGCATCAGACAGACCGTGGAATTTAGGGTCGAGTGCTTCGATGTTTTGAGGGGGAATACGTTTGAGCGGATCAAGTTGGGCTGCACCCACGCCTTGAATACGATAGGCAGAAATCAGTCGCAAAACGCTGACTTGCTTTTTCATCATTGCCTCATCCACACCGCCTGCAACAGCAGATGCAATTTTCTTTTTAGCCAAAGTGGCAAATGATTCACGAATCGGTGTGTGGGCAACATCGACAGCGACTGCGCCCGGCTGTTTACTCAAATCTGTAAAATACTGTTTCCATTTTTCATCGACAGATTCCGGGTTTTCCAGAAACTTTTCATACAACTCCTCGATGTATGGCGCATTAGAACCAAACAGATAAGAGAAATTGAGTTTTTCGTCCATCATGGCGTGAGCTCTTTTCTTTAAAATATAAACAAAGGGTAGAATCCCGTGTTCTCCGAACGGAATTCAGGCCGTCTGAAATGACACTTTATTCTACCCTATTTTAAATCAAATTACCTGTTATCAACTTAATTAATTAATTACGGGTCAACCTCATTGAAAACAACAATTCGATTTTTTCAAACGACTTTTCAACAATATATTAATATATTGTCTGTTAGCGCTTATCTACCGGAACATAATCACGACGTTCCGCACCGGTATACAGTTGACGTGGGCGGCCGATTTTCAGTGTCGGATCGCTAATCATTTCATGCCAATGTGAAATCCAGCCTACACTGCGGGACAACGCAAAGATAACGGTAAACATTTCGGTCGGAATACCTAACGCGGACAAGACAATGCCGGAGTAGAAATCGACGTTTGGATACAGTTTGCGTTCGACAAAGAATGGGTCTTTCAGTGCAATTTGTTCCAATTCCATCGCCAGCTTGAATTTCGGACTGTCTTCCAAGCCCAACTCTTTCAAGACTTCATAGCAGGTTTCGCGCATGATGCTGGCGCGCGGGTCCATATTGCGGTATACGCGGTGACCGAAGCCCATCAGACGGTATTTGCGTTGTTTCACACCTTCCATGTATGCGGCAACATTAGACACATCACCGATTTCGTCCAGCATTTTCAAGACGGCTTCGTTCGCACCGCCGTGTGAAGCACCCCACAGGCAAGCGATACCGGCTGCGATACAGGCAAACGGGTTCGCGCCGGAAGAACCAGCCAAACGCACGGTTGAAGTTGACGCGTTTTGCTCGTGATCGGCATGCAAAATAAAGATGCGGTCGAGTGCGCGGGCCAATACTGGATTAGGTTTGTATTCTTCACATGGTGTGGCAAACATCATGTGCAAGAAGTTTTCAGCATAGGAAAGGTTATTTTTTGGATAATTGAACGGCAAACCGTTGGAATAACGGTAACACATTGCCGCAATGGTCGGAATTTTGGAGATTAAGCGGTAAATCGCAATTTTACGGTGTTCAGGATTGGTAATATCCAAGCTGTCTTGATAGAACGCAGACAGCGCGCCAACCACACCCACCATCATCGCCATCGGATGCGCATCGCGACGGAACCCGCGGAAGAACCAAGTCAGCTGTTCATGTACCATAGTGTGACGGCTGACTGTGGCATCAAATTCTTTTTTCTGTTCAGGGGTAGGCAGTTCGCCGTAAATCAACAGGTAGCAAACTTCCAAGTAATCAGATTTTTCGGCCAGCTGCTCGATAGGATAACCACGGTAATACAACAGACCTTCATCGCCATCAATATAAGTGATTTTGGATTCGCAACTTGCGGTTGATACGAATCCGGGGTCGAAGGAAAACAGACCTGTATTTTTAGTCAAAGTACGGATATCAACCACATCATGGCCGATACTTGCTTCCAATACTGGCAGTTCCAAGGTCTCTTGATTTGGGGTGGTGAGCTTGACTGATTTAGACATTCTTAAACTCCTTTGTAGGTTGGGGCTTTCGTTGCCGTCTAAGCGGCACGGTCTTTTTTTCAGACGGCCTCCGTATGGAAAGAGCTTGTTCGGATCGGTATCGCAAACAAGCTCTATAACACATCATGCCTGTCTGATTTTTTCAAGCATGGGAATCAGGTGCTTCTTGTCCGTTGCCGAATGTCCGTTAATCAAGGCAAGCAATTCTTGGTCTTGAAATTCGAGGATTTCGGAAAATTCGGACAATTCCTGATCACTCAGGTGCTCGAATTCTTTTTCCATAAACCTGCCGAAGATTAAATCTAATTCCAATAATCCCCGGCGGGTTTGAAAACGGATTTTCCGTTTGGCAATATCGTCAAAAACCATCATTTCTTAAACGGCTCGTTTCAACATAATCTCTTTAATCTTACCGATGGCTCGGGTCGGATTCAAGTGTTTAGGACATACGTCTACGCAGTTCATAATGGTGTGGCAACGGAACAAACGGTATGGGTCGTTCAGGTTATCCAAACGCTCATTAGTGATGGTATCACGGCTATCCGCAATGAAACGGTAAGCATTCAGCAAACCGGACGGACCAACGAATTTATCAGGGTTCCACCAGAATGACGGGCAGGCAGTCGAACAGCAGGCACACAAAATACATTCGTACAAACCGTCCAACTCTTTACGCTCTTCCTGAGTTTGCAGACGCTCTTTGTCCGCATCGATAGGATTATCGTTGACAACGTAAGGTTTGATGGAGTGATATTGTTTGAAGAACTGGGTCATATCCACAATCAGGTCGCGGATAACAGGCAGGCCTGGCAGAGGACGGATTTTAACCGGCTGTTTCAGGCCACGCAGATCGGTCAGACATGCCAAGCCGTTTTTGCCGTTGATGTTCATACCGTCAGAACCGCAAATACCTTCGCGGCAAGAACGGCGGAAAGACAATGTATCGTCTTGTGCTTTCAGGCGCACCAAAGCATCCAAAAGTTTAACGTCGGTTGGTTCCAATTCCAACTCGTAACGTTGCATATAAGGTTTGGCATCAACGTCCGGGTTGTAACGGTAAATTTCAAAACTCATTTTTTCCATGAGAAGTGTTCCTTTTCTCATAAACTGCCCAATGATTTTGTATTATGGATTCAGGCAGTTCAATGTGGGTATGGTTAGGTTTCAGACGGCCTCCAAGATAAAGGCCGTCTGAAAACTCATCAATAAACGCGTTTGGCCGGTTTGATGTATTCCACGCTCAAAGGCTTGGTATGTACCGGTTTGTAAGACAAAGTATTGGTATCTGAATGATACAGGGTATGTTTCATCCAGTTTTCGTCATCGCGTTCAGGATGGTCGTCTGAAGCGTGCGCGCCGCGCGATTCTTTACGTGCTTCGGCAGACACCAAAGTCGCTTTCGCTACTTCAATCAGATTATCCAATTCCAAAGCTTCGATACGCGCGGTATTCCATACTTTGCTCTTGTCTTTGATTTCAGTACGTTTCACGCGCTCGGCAATCTCCATGATTTCTCGAACGCCTTTGCTTAGAATCTCATCGGTACGGAACACACCGGCATGCAGTTGTACGGAGCGTTGCAGTTCGCGACGCAATGCATCAACATTTTCGCCACCGGTTTGGTTGTCCAAACGCTCGATACGTTGGCGGGTCAATTCACCGGCATTAGCAGGCAGAGGTTTCCAGTCGCTTTGCTCTTTGATGAATTTAATCATGCTGTCGCCGGCAGCTTTACCGAATACCACCAAGTCCAGCAAGGAGTTGGTACCCAAGCGGTTTGCACCGTGTACGGAAGCACAGGCGCACTCACCTGCGGCATACAGGCCTTTTACAGGCACTTCGTATTCGTCGCCTTGAGGAACGACAACTTCGCCATGATAATTGGTCGGAATACCGCCCATCATGTAGTGGGTAGTCGGCACGACAGGAATCGGGTCTTTAATCGGGTCGATACCGGCAAACTGAATGGAAATCTCACGGATGCCCGGCAGTTTTTCCATAATTTTTTCTGCGCCGATATGGTCGATTTTCAGCAATACGTGGTCTTTGTTTTTGCCGCAACCGCGACCTTCGTAGATTTCCATTGCCATTGCACGGGAAACCACGTCACGGGAAGCCAAGTCTTTTACGGTTGGGGCATAACGTTCCATAAAGCGTTCGCCGTTGGCGTTCAACAAAATACCGCCTTCACCGCGCACACCCTCGGTAATTAACACGCCTGCACCGGCCACACCGGTCGGGTGGAATTGCCAGAATTCCATGTCTTCCAACGGAATACCTGCACGGGCACAAATACCCAAACCATCACCGGTATTCATATAGGCATTGGTAGAAGAAGCATAAATACGGCCACCACCACCGGTAGCAAACATCACAGCCTTAGCATGGAAAATATAAACTTCGCCGGTTTCCATTTCCATGGCGGTTACACCGACGACATCGCCGTTTTCATCACGAATCAAATCTTGCGCCGTCCATTCCACAAAGAATTGTGTATTGGCACGGACGTTTTGTTGGTACAACGTATGCAACATCGCATGGCCGGTACGGTCGGCAACCGCACATGCACGTTCTACCGCACGTTTACCGTGTTCGGCAGTATGACCACCGAAAGGACGTTGGTAAATTTTGCCGCTTTCTACGCGGTCAAAAGGCATACCCATGTGTTCCAATTCAATCACTGCCTCAGGCGCAGCGCGACACATAAACTCAATCGCATCTTGGTCACCCAGCCAGTCGGAACCTTTCACGGTATCGTACATGTGCCAATCCCAACGGTCTTCCTGCACATTACCCAATGAAGCAGAAATACCGCCCTGAGCCGCTACAGTATGAGAACGGGTCGGGAACACTTTAGACAAAACAGCACAATTCAAACCAGATTTAGACAATTGGAGGGCTGCGCGTAAACCTGCACCACCACCGCCAACAATCACGGCATCAAACTTACGAACAGGAAAACTCATATTTACCCCCAAATTACTTTAACTGAATACACCAAGCAGCCTACCAACCAAACGATGGTGGCAACTTGTAAAAACAAACGCACGCCGAAAGGCTTAATGTAGTCCATCCACAAATCACGGATACCTACCCATGCATGCAGGAATACGGCCAAGAAGCTCACTTGGGTAAACACCTTCACCCAAGTTTGATCAAAAAATGCCTGCCATGCCGAATATTCTTTAGGCAATGTGAACAAAACAACCAAAAGAACTACGGTGTACACCAACATGATGACCGCAGTTGCACGTTGCATTGCCCAATCGCGCAAACCGTAATGCGCACCTGTCAATTTACGTTCTACCATAACAAAGCTCCCAAAACGACGGTCAGAATCAAAGCAGAAGCAAATACAACTTTAGCAGTAGCACGGGCAGTATTTAATTCCAAGCCTTTATGTACATCCAAAAACAGAAAGCGGATACCGGCGAAAAAGTGGTGCAGATATGCCCACAACAGACCGATAAGGATCAGCTTCACAAACGGATTGGAGATAGCAGAACGATATGCTTCAAACGACGCTTCGCGATCCAGCGTTCCAGAGAAGAAATACAAGAGAACAGGCAGCATCACAAACAAGCCGACGCCGCTGATACGGTGAAGAATAGATACAATCCCCGGTATGGGCAATCGGATATTCGGAATTTCCAAAAATACCGGGCGTGATTTGGCGGACATGGTCAGTTCCTCTAGATTTATTATCAGCTCAAAACCTATAGCTCAGCACTACAATAAGCTACATAAACCATAATTTACCTGTTTTATCTCATTTTGAACAGTGCAATTTATGAATGCTCTAATGATTTTTACCAAAAGACTAATAAAATCAAACAATCATTCTTAGATTTTTTTTTGCGTGGCTAGCCTTTTTTGTTACTTTCCTGCAATTAAGCCATCTCCCCATCAAAGCACTTACGATAACATCATTATTGTTTGAGAATTGTATCTATTGTGAGATAAATTCTCACTCTTGATACCTAATCTTTACAAAGGCATAAGCCATTCTTAACTTATTACCATTGCATTATCACCACTACTCTTACATAGTTATACATTCAAAGACATTTCATCCATCCCTAGATGGACTAAAATACAGTGCAACACCAACAATGTTTCCATACCTTATAAGGAAGCTGCATCATGACACACTCCCCTCATCAAAACACCCCCGATCCGGAAGACTACATCCCCTCCTTCCGCCGTCGAAACTTAGACACATCTGGCTTCATGAAAAAACTCGGACGCTTTGCCGGACGCTTGGGCAAACCTGTCGTCCGCCAGCTTTATGCGCTTTATTATCTCTGGGAATCCGAACATACACCCAAACGCGCCAAAATGATTATTGTCGGCGCACTGGTTTACTTCCTCAGCCCTATCGACAGTATTCCCGACCTTCTGATTCCATTTGGCTTCAGTGATGACATTGCCGTCATTGCGTTGGTTTATTCTCAGATGAAAAATTATCTAACCGAAGATATTCAAGAAAAAGCCCGTCAAGCGGCTGACAAGCTGTTTGGTTCTTAATTGGATAAAGTTTGACTACACATATATAAATACAAAAAGAAGGCCGTCTGAATATTCAGACGGCCTTCTCAGTTTATGACTTTTTTATTTCAAAGGTTGCATACCCATAACTTCCATCAGGAAATTGGTAAACGCAGGATTGCTTGGCTTGGTATCCATGTTTTTCCAACGTTGTTGCCAACCGCGCAAAGCACCTTGGATGTACTGTTTGGATTGCTCGGTAGTAATCTCACCACGTTGGCTGTCAACGGCGGAACGCAGATAAACTTCATACATACTGTCATCGACGGAGTTGCGTCCCACTTGTTGGATACGGAAGCGGTTCAAATATTGGGCAGCCTGAACTTTGGTCAGACTACCTTGGCTCACTTGGGTACTCAAGCGACGTGCTTCATCATGAATCTTGGAAACATCTGCCCAATGCGAAGGAGCCAAATGATAACCGGTAGCTGAAACTTGTGAATCAGCCTTAGGCTTTTTGACATTGGTTGGTCGAACTGGCACTTCTTTCAATGTTGGAACATAAATCGATTCACAACCGGCAAGTGCCGCCACAGCAAGGATAGGAAGAATGTATTTTTTCATAATGCGCATTATAAGCATGATTCGTTGAAGAAACCAACTTTTGAATAACGGTATTCAAAGCTCATTTACTGAATTACAACAGATTTCATACGATATCTCAAGCCCATACGTAAAAAAGGCCGTCTGAAAACGGCCTTTTAACAACAATCCTATATTATGCCAAATCGGCAAACAGAGGTGTAGAAAGATAGCGTTCGCCATATGATGGCAACAAGACAACGATCAGCTTGCCTTCGTTTTCAGGTTTTTTGGCCAGTTGCAATGCGCTCCATACTGCCGCACCTGAAGAAATACCTACCAAAATGCCTTCTTTTTCGGCCATAGCACGCGCAGTTTCAAACGCTGCCTCGTTAGGTACTTTGGAAATGCTGTCGTAAACAGTCGTATTCAAAACGCTGGGGATAAAGCCTGCACCCAAACCTTGAATCGGATGCGGGCCTTTTTCGCCACCGCTCAATACTGGGGAAGCTTCAGGCTCGACAGCCACGATTTGTACTTCGGGTTTGTATTTTTTCAACACTTCACCCACGCCGGTAATCGTACCACCCGTACCCACACCGGCCACGAAAATATCCACTTTACCGTCTGTATCGCGCCAAATCTCTTCGGCAGTGGTTTTGCGGTGAACTTCAGGATTAGCCTCGTTATCAAATTGGCGCGGCATAAAGTAAGTATCTGGATGTTCGTCCACCAAAGACTGGGCTTTAGCGATAGCGCCTGCCATGCCTTCAGCAGCAGGAGTCAAAATCAATTCTGCACCAAACGCACGCAGCAACATTTTGCGTTCTTTACTCATGCTTTCAGGCATAGTGATGGCCAATTTATAACCCCGGGCCGCACACACCATAGCCAAACCGATACCGGTATTGCCGCTGGTTGCCTCGACGATAACGGTATCTTTATTGATTTTACCGGCTTTCTCGGCCGCTTCAATCATAGATTCGGCAATACGGTCTTTCACACTGCTGCCCGGATTAAAGAATTCAAGTTTAACGGCGATTTGCGCTTTTAAACCTTCGGTCAGGCGGTTCAGTTTCACCAGAGGTGTGTTGCCGATCAGCTCGGTAATATTATTTGCAATTTTCATTTCCTGCTCCTGATTTAGATGTAATACAGCCTGCATATTAAACTCAGGCCGTCTGAAAAACCAATATCGAAAATTTCTTTCTTTATAACTTTTGGTTCAAGCGCGGTCAATATCCACTGCGCTCAAAAATCAATGCAACGGCAACCACAGCCTGCATCACGACGGCAACCGTCCAGCCTGCCCACATCTGCCGCATACTGAAAAGAGAGGCAGACTGCTTGCAAACAACCACTCTGTGCAGATAAAACACCAGCATCAGGACGCCCTGTAATGCAAACCAATAAATGGGTTTCAAAGCATAAATTTTCAGCAAGGCCGCCCATGCAAAAACCGAGCCTGCCAGCGGCAAGATGAAATAAACCGCGACAGCCAAGAAAACAAAAGCCAAAGTCATGACGACATTGGAAACGGCAAATAAGGTTAAACCGGCATATTCGCCTGCCGACCAAAACTTTCCGTCTTCCGTTTTACCGCAATCGTCAATAAAGAAAAAAACACTGGCGGCGGTCAGGTAAAAATGAGGGATGAACAAAGGGCCTGTATGCGTAAAGCCCCACATTCCGGGCAACAAGCGCGCGCCCAGTGCCGAAATCCCCAGCCACAACAGCACCGCAGCCCAAAACCATTGAAACCGCTGCGCACGAAAAATAAACGCCAACGATACCGCAGCATACGCAATGGCAAACCAAAAATCCAAAGAAACCATCATGAATACTGCAACTCGCCTTCGAAAACGGTTTCAGCAGGGCCGGTCATTTGCACATCACCCCCTTCTTCCCAACTGATAAACAGTTCGCCCCCAGGCAGAGTAACACGCACAGGCGCACCCGCTTTCAACAAGCCATTGCGCACGCCTGCCACCACGGCCGCACACGCTCCAGTGCCACAAGCCTGAGTTTCCCCCACCCCGCGCTCAAACACACGCAACCGGACGGACAACTCATCTTCAACCTGCATAAAACCGACATTGACCCGTTCAGGAAACTGCTCGTGCGATTCAATGGCACTGCCCCAATGCTCCACCGGCGCAGCCTCAACATCGTCAACCAAAATCACCGCATGAGGATTACCCATATTCACGCAGCTTACCGGTACAGATTCCAAACCGACCAAGACAATATGTGTCAACGCATCTTCATTTTCACCATGCGCAGGCACAAACGGAATTTCAGACGGCATAAAACGCGGTTTACCCATGTTGACGGTAACCAAACCGTTATCCAACAGCTTCGGCACAATAATCCCTTTGGCCGTTTCGACCAAAATTTCCGTTTTATCCGTCAAACCCTTATCCGTGACAAAACGCGCAAAACAACGCGCACCATTGCCGCACTGCTCTACTTCCCGACCATCCGCATTGAAAATACGATACCGAAAATCGACCGCATCAGAAAAAGGCTTCTCCACCACCAAAAACTGATCGAACCCCACGCCGCGATAGCGGTCTGCCCATTGGGCAAGCGGCGCAGCCAACGGATCAAAGTCCTGCTCGATGGCATTGACCACCATAAAATCATTGCCCAAGCCGTGCATCTTCGTAAATTTTAAAGTTTTCATTATTCATTCACATTCTTATTAAATCATTATTCCGGCACATTCTACACCAGAATGATATATCCGTTTCTATCTTGTTTTTCAGACGGCCTTGCGCCCTTTTACCAATACTAACACCAGCCACCCCGCAAAAATACTATACTTCCCACATTACAAACATTTCTTATTACAAGGATACACATTATGAAAAAAGTTCTCTTACCAGCCCTTTTGGCCGCTTCACTCAGCGCATGTACAGTCGGCACGCCCGGCGTTTCCGTCGGTTTAGGCGTCGGCACCAGCATCGGCCGCCATGTCGGCTTGGGTACGTCCATCAACATCCCTGTCGGCTTGGACAAAACCAAAACCACCAAAGGCACGGATTCAGACGGCATCCGTATCTCAGAAGAACAAATCGTGACCTATTTTGATGCACACGGCACACCCAGCAACAGCGCAGTCAAAGGTGGCTTCCATCGCCAACTGATCAGCAAACGCAACAACGAATATGTCGTGCAAGACTTTTACAGCGACAACAGCCAAAAACGCACGGACCCCTACGTCCTCAGCCGCAACCAACTGATGCAGTTCCGTGCCACGCCAAGTAACGGCTCGCTGACCACTTACGCTTACAACGGCACCGTGATGCAGCAACAAGTATTCCAAAACGGCAAATTGGTTAACGCCAAATACTAAAGGCCGTCTGAAACGGCTGGAAGCCTGTGAAACTTGATTACAAAATATTTTTAACATTCAAACATTTGAAATATTTTGTACCATTTTCTTGAAAATATGGATTGACACATTTTTTCCAGCCATTATAATACGCCCCATTCCCCGATAGCTCAGTCGGTAGAGCGACGGACTGTTAATCCGCAGGTCCCTGGTTCGAGCCCAGGTCGGGGAGCCAAATTTTAAAAGCCTGAACTTCTGTTCAGGCTTTTTTACATCAATAAGGAACGATTGTTCTTTTCCAAAAAAGCCCTGAACCCTCATGAAACCTTTGCAAAGGTCTCTATCCCCCAAACTGGCACGCCTTACGCCTTACCCGCTTCGTCTGGCGAACAAGTGCAAACAGCCCGAAACCTTTTTCAGTCAGGTTTCGGGCTGTTTCGTTTTGAAATGGACAGCGTCTTTTCAGACGGCCTTAAACTTGACACATCATTTCACACACGGATTGTCCAAAACGACCGAGACATTGCGTTCGGCTTTGTTCATATACGTCATGTGGACTTTCTTGCCTTTGAATTCTGCTTTGACAACGGATTCCAGCGTGGCAACATCTTGGGGAAAGCCGAATTTTTTGTCGTTTGCGGCAATGAATTTGACCGGTTTTTCATGAAATAACGAATAGAAAGAAACGCCTTTATTATCTGCGGTCACGGCGCATTGCGTTTTGCTATCGGTGGCGATGACGGAGGAAAGCGTATGCGGCTTATGGGTGCGGTCGGCGAAGGTGGTGTAGGAATCATACGACCCGAAGCTGATTCTTAATGCGAAAGTATTGCCAAGCCATTTATGGCTTATCCTGTCTTCAGGGAGATTTTTTTCGATAGCTTTTTTGCCTGCAAAGAAAGAGCATTCTTGGGTTTTATGGTTGCAGATTTTTCTGACGCTGAACTGCTTATCCGGAGAAGTAATGACGGTTTCGGCGGCAAGGCTGTTTGCGCTTGCTGCGGCGAACATACAGCTTAAAAGAAGTGAGCGGATGGGAAGGGACGGTTTCATTTTGTTTAGTGTATTGGTTGGTTTTTAATATTGATTGAGCGGATTTGAATGCAATAAACACTCAATATGCCTGCGGCGGAATAACTTTTCAATCTGCAAAACAGATAATACGAAGGCCGTCTGAAACTGATTTTTTGCGTTTCAGACGACCTTTGTTTGCTTTGTGGCGCAAGTTTAGCGGAAGAAGTCGCCCATGCCTGCTGGCAGGCCTTGGGTAAATGCACCCATGGTTTTGTTGGTCGTTTCTTCAGCTTTTTCAGAAGCGGCATTGATGGCGGCCAATACCAAATCTTCCAGCATTTCTTTGTCATCAGCGGCCTCTTGAATCAAATCAGGGCTGATTTCAAGTTTGCGGACAACGTGGGAACAGGTCATCACGACTTTCACCAAACCATTGCCTGCCTCACCTTCAACTTCGGTTTCAGCCAGCTTGGCTTGTGCCTTTTTCATGTTTTCCTGCATTTGTTGGGCCTGTTTCATCAGGCCGCCTAATCCGGCTTTTCCGAACATGTTTTACTCCTATGGGTTTGAATAAATGGGTTTCACTCATGCCGTCTGAAAATGCTATTGCCTTTCAGACGGCCTTGTATATCAGTATGTTAAGAATGTCCTGCCAACTCTAAAGAATCCGGCAGCCATTGCGCTTCAAAGGTTTGCAAGATTTTCTGCGCCGTCGTATCCGCTTCCAGCAAATCTTGCGCCTGCTGCCGCCCTTCTTCTTGAATACGCTTACGGCGCATCACCGGCGTTTCCCAGCCTTTATCATCCTGCCAAGGCTCGGTTTGCAATCTTAAATTGCCAAGATGATAGGCTTCGCTCAACGTCTGGCAGATTTTATCCAAGCGCTCTTTATTGGCAGTAGCTTTGGCCTCATCCGTCAACGACAGCATAATTAATCCTGCTTCCGCATCATAATTCGTCCATGCCGCATTTTGCGCCAACATCTGCGCCGCGCCTAATTTACGGGCGAAGCGTTCGATAATGCTGTGCCAATTCTCTGTTTTAAACTCAGGCAAAGGAGCAAACTGAAGCTCTTCTTCATCCCCCTCCTCTTCTTCAGGCTCAGCAGACGCAACCGGCTGCGGTACTTCCATCACATCAGCACGATGCGAATCTTCATATGCATATGCTTCATCAAAATACGGAGGTGGAATTTCCTCATCCATGTGCGGATATGCTTCCGGTTCAGGGGCCGTCTGAACTTTTGCCACAGGCAATGGCTCCGCTGCTTCTTGTATCTGTACCGTTTGAGTTTGAGGCGGCTCAGCCGATACTTGGCTCGGCATTTCCTCCCAAGGCGGTACATCCGTCTGTTGTTGCTGAACAGGCTGAACAGTTTCTTCAGACGGCCTTTCAACGGTATCCTGCTTGGCAGAAACAGCCTCTTTCTCAACCGCCGGTGCTGCTATCGGTTCAGATTTCGGCAGCTGAAAAGGCTTTTTTTCAGCCTCAGCTTTCTGATGATCGGAATGCAAATCCGTGTGTTCAATCTGACTTTGCGTACCGCAACTTGAAGCGGCCAACGGCGCAAATGCAAGCATACGCAAAAGCGTCATGACAAAACCGGCATATTCGTCCGGAGCCAGCGGCAAATCCTGTTTGCCATGAATAGCACATTGATAATAAAGCTGAATCTGCTCGCCACTCAAGGCCTGACTTAAACGAAGCAAGGTTTCACGTTCAGGGTCGTCATTCGCCAAGGTGGAAGGAACTGTTTGAATCAAAGCCAAACGCTGCAACAGCATGGCTAATTCTGCCAATGCGCTATCAAAACCAATCGCTCTAGCGGACATTTCCTGAGCTTTTTCCAGCACGGCCTCACCGTTTTGATTAATGATTCCTTCAAGCAATTCAAACAAATATTGTTTATCGACCGCTCCGATCATCTGGCGGACATCTTGTTCGGCCACTTTACCCGAACCCATGGCAATCGCCTGATCCAAAAGGCTCAACGCATCGCGCATCGAGCCGGCGGCGGCGCGTCCTAAAAGCTGTAAGGCCTGCGGCTGATAAGGAACGTTTTCACGGTCCAAAACATGTGCCAAATGCTCGGCAACCTGCTGGGTTGTCATGTTGCGCAAAACAAACTGCAAACAGCGGCTCAATACAGTAATGGGGACTTTGTGCGGATCGGTGGTCGCTAAAATAAATTTGACGTGTTCAGGCGGTTCTTCCAAAGTCTTCAGCATGGCATTGAACGCGCTTTTGGAAAGCATATGCACTTCGTCGATGATATAGACTTTGTATTTACCCGCAGTCGGCGCGTATTGCGCGTTTTCCAACACTTCGCGGATATTGTCGATACCGGTATTCGATGCCGCGTCGATTTCCAATAAATCCACATAACGGCCGCTGTCGATTTGCGTACAGCTTTCACACTGACCGCATGGCTCGCCATGCACGGCATTTTCACAGTTCAAACTCTTGGCCAAAATCCTGGCAATCGTGGTCTTACCCACGCCGCGCGTTCCTGTCAGCAGATAGGCATGGTGTAGACGGCCTTCGTCCAGCGCGTTGCGCAGGGCTTTGACGACGTGTTCCTGACCGACCAAGTCGGCAAAGGTTTTCGGACGCCATTTTCGTGCAAGAACTTGATAAGCCATGTTGTTTCTCTACGGGAAATAAATCGGAAGGCCGTCTGAAAAGAATTATCCGCTTTTCAGACGGCCTCAGAAAATGGCATATATTCTAGCATTTTTTTGATTTTTATTAAGGATTTTCTATCAAGCCGACGGCGACAGCATGTCATTGCAATGTTAGAATGCTACATAAATAATAAACAATTTGAAGCTCAAATCATCATGTCTGAAATCATACTACGCAACCAATCAGCCACTATGCAAGTCAATACAATGGGCGGATATATTGATTCCCTGATTTTAAAAGGACGGGAAGTCTTATTTCCGAAAACCAGCGTTCAAGTGGGCGATGACACAAAATTACGCGGTGGTATGCACGTTTGCTTACCCCAATTCGGACCAGACAGCAAAAATCATCTGGCCCAACATGGTTTCGGCAGAACATCAGACTGGGAAATCCGCCATCAAAATGAATCAGATATCGGCTTGAAATTAATCAGCACAGAAAAAGGCTATGAACACGTCGAATGGTTGCTCGATTACAGCCTGCCTAATGAAAATGAAGCCATCGCCATCCTGACCGTCTGCAATTACGGCGAATCACCCGTCCGCACTTCTCCAGGATTCCACCCCTACTTTACCGCTGCCGGCACACAATTTGATTTCAACGGCGCACCATACGATGCCGACTATATCTCCCATACCGAATTTGTTTCCTCCGACCAAGATGCACACGTTGCATTTGACGGCTTGAAACTGGATATCCGTACCCACAATCTGCCTGTGTACGCACTCTGGAGCGATCGAAACGGCCAATATACTTGTGCAGAGCCAACCGCAGAAGGCAATGCATTTTTATCCCCTGCCCGAGGCGGACAATTTGTTTCAGGGCACAGTAAAAAACGTTACGCCATGAAAATCAGACTGATGGCTTAACTCCCTTACAAATCCTCAATATCTAAAAACCACCCCGAAGGGTGGTTTTCTTATGGCTTACAAGCCATTGTTATTGATTGCATTCGCAATATCGCGTACCGCTGTTACATACATGCGGCTGTGGTTGTATTGCCATACAGTGTAGAAGTTATTCAGGCCCAAATAGTATTCAAATACGCCAGGGCTGGTTTCCAAAGCATACAACACAGCTTTTTCATTATCGGCAACAGCAGCTTGAGGCACGACACCCAAGGCTTTGAAATCTGCGACAGTGCGTGTCAAAGCAGTTTTCTCATCGATAATCGCCTGCAAGTGCGGCGTAATCGTCAGACTGACCGGCACAACCATCTTACCGCCGGTCTGCCAACCATGCTGTTTCATATAATTGGCGACAGAAGCCGCCACATCGCCGACATTATTCCAAATATCGCGATGCCCGTCACCATCATAGTCCACCGCCCATTTACGGTAGCTGGAAGGCATAAATTGCGGCATGCCCATCGCGCCGGCATAGCTGCCTTTGAAGTCAAAGATATTTTCTTTTTCTTCTTTTGCCATCAGCAAAAGTTCGCTCAATTCGTTTTGGAAAAATTCGGCACGGCGTGGATAATCAAAGGCCAATGTACTCAAAGCATCGGCAACGCGGAAGCTACCCGTATTTTTGCCATAATTGGTTTCAATACCGAGAATCGCCACGATCAATTCGGCAGGTACGCCGTATTTGCGTGCCACATCATCAATTACGGCACGGTTTGCCGCATAGAATTGTCTGCCGCCGTTAAATTTGGCCGCACCGGAGTTACCAGTACGGAATTCATACCAAGGACGCGAAGTGCTTGGGCGGTACATAATGGTAATAATATTGCCTTTATACACCACGCCATTGAAGAAGTTACGCAATTCTTCCGCACTGAAACGACGGTTTTTCACTTCATATTGGATAAACTGCTGAACATTGATGTTTTCATTAAAACCGCTGCTGGCAACAGATTCAGCCGCAGCATCAAATACAGGTCGTTTTGCAGAGGAAACAGGCTCGACAGGTTTTGCCGTATCAACAGCAGGCTTTTGCGGAGTGCCGCATGAAGCTAAAGCCAAAGCAGTCAGACCTATCCCAAAGATTTTGATTTTATTCATAAATAATCTCTTTACTAAATAATACGACAAACCCGAACACGAATGAATATTCGGCCAATACATTATCTCTTCCGCTATATTTCTAGACAGACTTAAAAAATATAGACAAATCGATATTTACTTACTTCGGCTCAAGCAGATAAACAAGGCCGTCTGAAATTCAAGGAAACCCTTGATTTTCAGACGGCCTTGAATGAATCAATTACTCAGCGGCTGCAACAACAGCAACGGTAATTTTAGCAACAGCGTCAGTGTGCAGAGCCACTTCAACTTCGTATTCGCCAACAGCTTTCAAAGGACCGTTAGGCAGACGTACGTTTGCTTTAGCAGCTTGGATACCGGTAGCAACAATCGCTTCAGCGATGTCAGCATTGGTAACAGAACCGAACAGACGACCATCAACACCGGCTTTTTGAGCAACAGTAATGGTTTGGCCTTCCAGTTTTTCTTGACGTGCTTTAGCATCAGCCAAGATCTCAGCTTGTTTGGCTTCCAATTCAGCGCGGCGTGCTTCGAATTCTTTCATGTTGGCTTCGGTTGCACGTTTTGCTTTACCGGCAGGGATCAGGAAGTTGCGTGCGTAACCGTTTTTAACGGTAACGATATCACCCAAGTTACCCAGACCGCCGATTTTTTCTAACAGAATAATTTGCATGATTTAAACTCCAAAATTATTTGTGTTGATCGGTGTAAGGCAACAGAGCCAGGAAACGGGCACGTTTCACAGCAGTAGCCAACTGACGTTGGTAGTGTGCTTTAGTACCAGTAATGCGGGCAGGGATGATTTTGCCGTTTTCAGAGATGAAGTCTTTCAACAAATCAACTTGTTTGTAATCAACTTCTTGGATTTTTTCAGCCGTAAAGCGGCAGAATTTTCTACGTTTGAATGATTGACGAGCCATTGTCGTTTAACCTTTATATTCTTTAATGTTCTGTATGCGTAGTACCGGCTTGGGGAAGCGTTGGCTGCGTTGCGCCAAAAAACCTTCCAACTCGATGACGGCATCTTGCCGATACTGCCATTCCTCAGCCTGCTTACCTAAAATCCGCGCGGGAATTTCAAATTTGACCAGACATTTCTGTCCGTTTTCTTCCTGCCAAGATTCATGTTGCAACACAACATCTAATACAGGAATTCCTGCCGGCGTATATCTCAAAGGCTGAACCTGTAAGATACGGGCGGTAAGCTTAATCAGATTATTCAATCTTATTCAGCTGCTGCAACTTCTTCAGCCGCACCGTTCAGCAAGTTTTTTGCTTTTTCGCCGCCCAGCATTGGGGAAGCTTCAGTTACAGCGTGTTTTGTTTTGATGGTCAGGTGACGCAGTACGGCATCATTGAAGCGGAAAGCAGTTTCCAACTCTTCAACCACTTCAGGAGTAGTTTCGATATTCATCAAAACATAGTGTGCTTTGTGGATTTTGTTGATTGGGTAAGCCAATTGACGACGGCCCCAGTCTTCCAAACGGTGGATTTTACCGTTGGCTTCAGTAATCATGGTTTTGTAACGCTCAACCATAGCAGGCACTTGCTCGCTTTGATCAGGATGAACGATAAACACGATCTCGTAATGACGCATGTTATCTCCTTATGGATGATTAAAAACAGCCTTTCACCATGCGAAGTAAAAGGCAAGGCAAAGAGGCTGAATTTTATCCGCATTTCTTAAAAAATACAAGTCCGGATTCAAAATCCACTTTCTTTTCAATTAAAAAACAACATTAGGCCTTAGGGTTATTTCCTAGCAAACCACTCAACTATCTGCCAAAAATCTGCTAAAATCTGCCCCATCCTAATAAATACAGCATCAGAAGGCACACAATCATGGCTCTTTTGCAGATTTCCGAACCCGGCATGTCCGCCGCCCCCCATCAACACCGCCTCGCCGTAGGCATTGATTTAGGTACAACCAACAGCTTGGTGGCCACCGTACGCAGCGGCAGCGCAGTCTGCCTGCCCGATTCAGACGGCCGTACCACCCTGCCTTCGGTTGTCCGTTATTTGGATGGCGGAGTCGAAGTCGGCAAAAACGCCCTTTCTGCCCAAAAAACCGATCCGCTAAATACCGTCAGCTCCGCCAAACGCCTGATCGGCCGCACCCTTACAGACCTTACACAAGATGCGCAATACCTGCCTTATCAATTTACCCCCAATGAGCGCGTGGTTGAATTAAACACCCGTCAAGGTGCAAAAACGCCTATCGAAGTATCGGCAGAAATCCTCAAAGCCCTCAAATCGCGTGCCGAAGAAACTTTAGGCGGCGATTTGGTCGGCGCCGTCATTACCGTACCCGCTTATTTTGACGATGCCCAACGCCAAGCCACCAAAGATGCCGCGCGTTTGGCAGGCTTGAATGTCTTGCGCCTCCTCAACGAGCCGACCGCCGCCGCAATCGCCTACGGGCTGGATAACGCCTCAGAAGGCACGTTTGTCGTTTACGACTTGGGCGGCGGTACGTTCGACGTATCCGTATTGCAACTGACCAAAGGTCTGTTTGAAGTTAAAGCCACCGGCGGCAACAGCGCATTGGGCGGTGACGACTTCGACCACCGCTTGTTCTGCCACCTGCTGGAACAAAACGACCTTTCCAAACTCAACGAACAAGACAGCCAGCTTCTGCTTTCCCTTGTCCGTGCCGCCAAAGAAAAACTGACCACTCAAACCGAAGCCGTCATCGAAACCACACTTTCAGACGGCCATAAAGTTCATACTGTCATTACCCGCCAAGAATTTCACAATCTGACACAAAATCTGGTGCAAAAAACCATAGAGCCGGTCAAACAGGCACTGAAAGACGCGGGCGTGACCAAAGCCGACATCAAAGGCGTGATTATGGTCGGCGGTTCCACCCGTATGCTGCACGTTCAACAAGCGGTCGCCACCTTCTTCGGACAAACCCCGTTGAACAACCTCAACCCCGATGAAGTTGTCGCGCTCGGCGCCGCCATACAGGCGAACGTCCTTGCCGGCAACAAAACCGACGGCGAATGGCTGCTGCTGGACGTTACCCCCCTGTCGCTCGGTTTGGAAACCTACGGCGGCCTTGCCGAAAAAATCATCCCGCGCAATTCCACCATTCCCACCGCGCGCGCGCAGGACTTTACCACCTTCAAAGACGGTCAAACCGCCATGACGATACACGTCGTACAAGGCGAGCGTGAACTCGTTTCCGACTGCCGCAGCCTTGCCAAATTCACCCTGCGCGGCATTCCGCCCATGACCGCAGGCGCGGCGCGCATCCGCGTTACCTTCCAAGTTGACGCCGACGGCTTGCTGTCCGTTTCCGCCCAAGAACAAAGCACCGGCGTACAGGCGCAAATCGAAGTCAAACCTTCCTACGGCTTGGACGACGACACCATTACCCAAATGCTCAAAGACAGCATGAGTAACGCCGCCGAAGACATGGCGGCACGCGCACGCGCCGAAGCCGTGGTCGAAGCCGAAAGCCTGACCGACGCCGTCAACGCCGCCCTTGAATTGGATAGCGATTTGCTGGATGCCGAAGAATTGCAACAGATTCAACAAGACATCGCCAACTTGCAAGGCCGTCTGAAAGACGGCAAAGCCGAAGACATCCGCACCGCCGTCGCCAAACTCAGCCACAGCACCGACAACTTCGCCGCCAAACGCATGAACCGCAACATCCAACGCGCGTTGACAGGGCAAAGCGTTGATAATATTTGACGGCAAATGGTTTCAGACGGCCTTGAATCAAAAGGCCGTCTGAAAATCTAATATCCCAAACGACCTGATTACTTCTATGCGACTCTGGCACCAAACCCTTATCTCCCTACTCCCCCGTGCCCAGCTTTTGGGGCAACACCGCGAATGCGCTGCTTTACGCGGGGCGGGCTGGGGCAGGCCGCATGCGACGGTTAATTACGTTTTTACCCACTCACCCTACAAACTCTACCTGTATCACGCGTTGATTATGGAAGAGATGGAAAAGCGCGGTTACAAACCCGATGCTTTATGGAAAGACCCGCTATATCGCGGCAAAACCGTTGCCCCATACCATTCGCACGCGGCTGAAACAGCTACTTCGCCGATTTATGCCGAACATGATGATGCTTACTTGGACGAATGTCTGGAAAATTTAAGAAGTAAAGGCATCATGTTATAAACCCATTTTTCAGACGGCCTGAATATTGAATACCCAAGGCCGTCTGAAACCACTTTAACCACAACCACTCTTAAACAACCGAGACAATAAAAATGCCAAAAATTACCGTACTCCCACACGCGACATTATGCCCCGAAGGCGCGGTTATCGAAGACGCACCGGAAGGTCAAACCGTCCTTGACGTACTGCTCGACCACGATATCGAAGTCGACCACGCCTGTGAAAAATCCTGTGCCTGCACAACCTGTCACGTCATCATCCGCAAAGGTTTTGACAGCTTAGAAGAGCCGAGCGAGCTGGAAGAAGACCTGCTCGACCAGGCATGGGGCTTGGAAGCCGATTCACGCTTAAGCTGTCAGGCAGTTGTTGCCGATGAAGATTTGGTCGTAGAAATTCCTAAATATACGATCAACCATGCACGTGAAGACCACTAAAACAAGATTGAATGAAAAGGCCGTCTGAAACCACAAATTCATGGTTTTCAGACGGCCTGTTGCTTATGCGGCAACCTATTTGATATGAGGAAAAATAAAACGCATACGCGAAATCTGCATGGAGGCCACTTTCTGCGTAGCGGAGTAATTTTCAATTTTTTCTTGCATTCTGATTTGATGCAAATTGCCGTTATAACGGGGAGCCGCGTTTTTAGATTTGTTTACTGTCGGCAGTTCGGCCTCTGCCTTCAATGCTTCCTCTGCCTCGATGGCCGAAAGTGCAGCCTCATCTCTTACCAAACCGAAACGCTCGATAATGGCATTGGCTTCCTCTATATAACGCGATTTGTCCGCGCCATTTTCCAACACCGCATCTTCAAGCACGACCGACAAATGCTTGCCGCAATTTTCGATACGCTCGGCGATACGCGAATAAACCATCCAACGTTTCAACCTTAATGTGCCTGCATCATCATTGGGCGAAGCTGCATCCAGTTTAATTAAGCCATAGTGCTTGCCGTAATACAGACGGAACACCAGCTGTTTCAAACCTTCTGTCTCATCCAGTATCCGATAAAGTTCGCGAACCAACAACAGCAAACGGTCAAATGCGCCTGCTTTAGATAGATACTCCGGATCATCTGAAGCAAGCGCGTAAATCAGTTTGGATAGCTTGGCGTTGAGTGCGTTATTCATCTTTTTTCCTTTTATTTTTAAGCGATGGATTGTCTTAAGAGCCGTTCCAAAAAATTTGGTTGCATAGCAAAATGTAAATTTTGCATGGAAACCAAATCATTCAAAACGGAATAGAAAGTATAAAACGGCAGATTCAAAGGGAATATGCCGTGAATTTTAAGTGTCTTGCCGTATTTTAACGCAACTATGCTATTTTGTTAAAAAATAGCGCCATCATTTATCTGCCCATCTTCCGTAAAACAATCTGGCAGTCCGACTTCTTCTTGATTAAAATAATTGGCAATAGTCGAAACCCAATAAAGGAACACATCATGAAATGGACAGATACTCAACGCATCGCCGAAGAACTCTACGATTTACACGGCGACAGCATCGACCCGAAAACCGTGCGTTTTACCCAACTGCGTGATTTGATTATGGCACTGCCTGAATTTGAAGATGATCCGGCGCGTTGCGGCGAACGCATTCTCGAAGCCGTGCAACAAGCCTGGATAGATGAAGCGGAATAACCTTTTCCCTTTTCATCAAACAAGACCTCAGGCTGTTTTTCAGACGGCCTGAGGTCTTTATTAAATCTATTCATACAATTTCAGAAAATTTCGAAATTGACTCATACCAACCTCAAATTTATTATGCAGTCTGACAACAAATAAAAGATATGCAGAAGGTGCATAACCATGAATCATGCTCGAGAAATCGCTGCTTTAAACAACAGCCTTTCTGATTTGAAAGGCGACATCAATGTTTCATTCGAATTTTTCCCGCCGAAAAACGAACAAATGGAAACCATGCTGTGGGATTCCATCCATCGCCTGCAAACTTTGCATCCGAAATTTGTTTCCGTAACCTACGGTGCAAACTCCGGCGAACGCGACCGCACACACAGTATCGTCAAACGCATCAAACAAGAAACCGGCCTTGATGCAGCCCCCCACCTGACCGGTATCGATGCCAGTCCTGACGAGTTGCGCCAAATCGCCAAAGATTATTGGGACAGCGGTATCCGCCGCATTGTCGCCTTGCGTGGCGACGAGCCGCCCGGCTACGAGAAAAAACCTTTCTATGCCGAAGATTTGGTCAAGCTGTTGCGCTCCGTTGCCGACTTTGACATTTCCGTAGCGGCCTATCCAGAAGTGCACCCGGAAGCCAAATCCGCACAAGCCGACTTAATCAATCTGAAACGCAAAATCGATGCGGGTGCAAACCACGTTATTACCCAATTCTTCTTTGACGTGGAAAGCTATCTGCGCTTCCGCGACCGTTGCGTGATGATGGGCATTGACGTTGAAATCGTTCCCGGCATCCTGCCCGTAACCAATTTCAAACAATTGACCAAAATGGCCCAAGTGACCAACGTCAAAATCCCAAGCTGGCTGTCTAAAATGTACGAAGGTTTGGATGACGACCAAGGCACGCGCAACCTTGTTGCCGCCAGCATCGCCATCGACATGGTCAAAGTCCTCTCGCGCGAAGGTGTCAAAGACTTCCACTTCTACACCCTCAACCGCAGCGAACTGACTTACGCCATCTGCCATATTTTGGGCGTGCGTCCGCGTTAATAAAACAGACGGCCTCCCCATTCTGATTTACAATATCGAACATTCAGGCCATACCGGCCTGATTCAAAATTCCAACTAGGAGAGTTAACATGACAACATTGCATTTTTCAGGCTTCCCGCGCGTCGGTGCCTTCCGCGAATTGAAATTCGCACAAGAAAAATACTGGCGCAAAGAAATCAGCGAGCAAGAATTGCTGGCTGTTGCTAAAGACTTGCGCGAGAAAAACTGGAAACACCAAGCTGCTGCCAACGCTGATTACGTTGCCGTAGGCGATTTCACTTTCTACGATCACATCCTCGACCTGCAAGTTGCCACCGGTGCCATCCCTGCCCGCTTCGGCTTCGACAGCCAAAACCTGTCTTTGGAACAATTCTTCCAACTGGCGCGTGGTAACAAAGACCAATTCGCTATCGAAATGACCAAATGGTTCGACACCAACTACCACTACTTGGTGCCTGAATTCCACGCCGATACCGAATTCAAAGCCAACGCTAAACACTACGTTCAACAACTGCAAGAAGCCCAAGCTTTGGGCCTGAAAGCCAAACCGACCATCGTCGGCCCATTGACTTTCCTGTGGGTAGGTAAAGAAAAAGGCGCTGTCGAATTCGACCGTCTGAGCCTGTTGCCTAAACTGTTGCCTGTTTACGTTGAAATCCTGAACGCTTTGGTTGAAGCCGGTGCCGAATGGATTCAAATCGACGAACCTGCTTTGGCTGTCGACCTGCCTAAAGAATGGGTGGAAGCCTACAAAGACGTTTACGCCACTTTGAGCAAAGTAAACGCCAAAATCCTGTTGAGCACTTACTTCGGTTCTGTTGCAGAACACGCTGCCTTGCTGAAATCCTTACCTGTTGACGGCCTGCACATCGACTTGGTACGCGCTCCCGAGCAACTGGACGCATTTGCCGACTACGACAAAGTTCTGTCTGCCGGCGTTATCGACGGCCGCAACATTTGGCGCGCCAACCTGAACAAAGTTTTGGAAACTGTTGAGCCTCTGCAAGCCAAACTGGGCGACCGTTTGTGGATTTCCAGCTCTTGCTCTCTGCTGCACACTCCATTTGACTTGTCAGTTGAAGAAAAACTGAAAGCCAACAAACCTGACCTGTACTCTTGGTTGGCATTCACCCTGCAAAAAACCCAAGAATTGCGCGTTCTGAAAGCCGCATTGAACGAAGGTCGTGATTCTGTTGCCGAAGAACTGGCCGCCAGCCAAGCTGCTGCCGACTCCCGTGCCAACAGCAGCGAAATCCACCGTGCAGACGTTGCCAAACGCCTGGCCGATTTGCCTACCAACGCGGACCAACGCAAATCTCCATTTGCCGACCGTATCAAAGCGCAACAAGCATGGTTGAACCTGCCTCTGCTGCCGACTACCAACATCGGTTCTTTCCCACAAACTACCGAAATCCGCCAAGCACGTGCAGCCTTCAAAAAAGGCGAACTGTCTGCCGCCGATTACGAAGCCGCGATGAAAAAAGAAATCGCCTTGGTAGTTGAAGAGCAAGAAAAACTGGACTTGGACGTACTGGTACACGGCGAAGCCGAGCGTAACGACATGGTTGAATACTTCGGCGAACTGTTGAGCGGTTTTGCATTCACCCAATACGGCTGGGTACAAAGCTACGGCTCACGCTGCGTTAAACCACCTATCATCTTCGGTGACGTAAGCCGTCCTGAAGCCATGACTGTCGCTTGGTCTACTTACGCTCAAAGTCTGACCAAACGCCCGATGAAAGGTATGTTGACCGGCCCTGTAACCATTCTGCAATGGTCTTTCGTGCGCAACGATATTCCTCGCTCTACTGTGTGCAAACAAATCGCACTGGCTCTGAACGACGAAGTATTGGATCTGGAAAAAGCCGGCATCAAAGTCATCCAAATTGACGAACCTGCCATCCGCGAAGGTCTGCCTTTGAAACGTGCCGATTGGGATGCCTACCTGAACTGGGCCGGCGAATCTTTCCGCCTGTCCTCTACCGGTTGCGAAGATAGCACTCAAATCCACACTCATATGTGCTACTCTGAGTTCAACGACATCCTGCCTGCCATCGCCGCTATGGACGCTGACGTCATTACCATCGAAACTTCACGTTCCGACATGGAGCTCTTGACTGCATTCGGCGAGTTCAAATACCCGAACGACATCGGCCCAGGTGTTTACGACATCCACAGCCCACGTGTACCGACTGAAGCTGAAGTTGAGCATCTGTTGCGCAAAGCCATCGAGGTTGTACCGGTTGAACGTCTGTGGGTTAACCCAGACTGCGGCCTGAAAACACGTGGCTGGAAAGAAACTCTGGAACAACTCCAAGTGATGATGAACGTAACCCACAAATTGCGTGCCGAACTGGCTAAATAATGTGAGTTAGATAAAAGGCCGTCTGAAAATTTTCAGACGGCCTTTTTTTATTTATCGATATTTAAAACATAAAGATTACGACTTCAACAGCTTACAAAATCCCTGTCGTTGTATGATGTTCTTCCACTCCTGATGTATACACGTTCTGAGTATGGTGATACACAGTCTCTTTAGTCGTTTCGACAATATGGTTGGCTTCCGACAGAACATCACTCAATGTCACTTTACTGCCGGTCGTATTCACTTTTTTCAGTGCCGCGCCGTTATGGCTATTGCCTTCAGAATACGTGTTGATGTCATTCTCAAAGCGCAGCCATGAATCATATAGTTCACCTTTAATGTCCGTCATGATTTTATTGTTGGCCACATTTAAAGATGCTTTACCCTTAGGGTTGGTACTGTGTACGTCTATCAAAGCATCATTCAAATCACCGCCAAGTTTCAATGTGTTATTGGTGATGTTGTACTCTTTGGCATTGCTCTTTAAATAAGCAAATTCGACGTAGCCGGCAGATTCTTCACGCACGGAAATTTTGTTGTTGTGAATCGTTACCGCCCCATGCATAGCGACATTGCCATGGTGTTCTTCCACATAAACCGGTACCGCGCCTTTCATAATCTTGCCGATATCGGCATCATTGCCGCTGATGGTAATGGTACCGCTACCCATGCCGTTTTTAGATAAAACACGGTCGTAGGTATCGTTGATGACGGCAATCAGATATTTAGTGGATTCGCCGCTGATCTTGTTGTTTGCCATATTGAGTGTGTAATCCATTTTGCTTTCATGGTTACGGAACTCAATCGCGTAGGTCTGAATATTATTTTGATAAACCGTCAGATTTTTAATGACATTATCGCTGATATCAAAATAGCCTTTGTCAGCCGAGTGCAAATCTCTGTATTGGGTATTGGTTTGAACCTGAATACCTGAATACATGTGGTAGTACTTGCCCAAGTCATCATCAACATTCAAACGGAAGCTCGGATCTTGAATAATGGTATTGCCGGTAATTTTGACCTTATCCATAGAAAACTGGCGGTTGTAGGCGACAATACCATACAGCCTATCACCCGTTAACACATTGTTTTCAATGACAATGCCTGTGCCATCATGCACATCCAAACCCTTGCGGTAGTTGTGGTCGGTTGTGTTTTTACGGTATGTGATGCCGTAATTGTAGCTGCCCGCAGCCACAGCCATACCGTAGCCGGTACCGCCGTCCGCTTCGTGGCCGTTCCAATCCAAACGGTTGCCCTCGCCGATAAAGTTTTGTTGGAAACCGATCAGCGCACCGGCAACGCGGTTGTGGTGTAGATACGAATCGACAATACGGTTGTTCTCACCCAAAGGCAGCGCTTCGTATTTTTCATCAATTTCGCCGCTTTGCACGCGCTCTTTAAAGGTCAGCTTATGGCCTTTTTCCGTTTCCAAAGAAGCGGTCGAGGTAAACATCACACCAGCGCGGTTGGCACCGGAAACCTCTACTTTACTGATTAAAGTATTGTCCGCATCGTTGACCAAAATACCGTTTACCTTGCCAAAATAGCTTAAGCCTTTGCGGTAAAAATCAGGGTTGGTATATTGAACTGACAAATCGGCAATGGTTTTATTGTTTTGCCCATCGATCAAGATACCGGCAAATTCGCGGATATCGTCATGGTTGGTGTCCGGATTGAACACGCCCGTCTGCGCCTTATCAAACGTTACTTTGGTTTTACCCATCCCCGAACCAAACAAACCGCGTGCGCCGGAAACGGTTTTATCCATCACAATCTGGTTGGAAATATAGTAAGTACCATCCAAGAAGACCATGGCTTTTTCTTTATGAGCCGCTTCTAAAGCCGCTTTAAATGCCTGAAGACTATCTTTTTTACCCTGTGCATCGGCACCAAAATCATTCACGCGAACATAATTACCGTACTCTTTAGATTGATATACGCGGTATTTTCCAGATACACCGGCCCTGCTTTCGGCATGATCGTCAATTTTGTTTTCTTTACCCGAACTGAGGTGGCCGTCGTGGCTATTGATTGCTTTTTTACCGGAAGAAACGCCCGCTATTTTGTCATGGCCGTCTGAATCCTTCAGATTCTTTTTATGGACAATCTCAACGGTTTCTTTTTCTTCGGCAACTCTGTCTTCCGCCTCTTTTTCTTTGCGTGCGGCTTCGAGTTTGGCTTTACGCTCTGCAACCGCTTTTTCGACTGCCGCTTTATGCGCTTCTTTTGCGCGCTCGACAGCCTTTGCTTTGGCGGCGGCAGCCTCGGCTATTTTTTTTGCTTTGGCTTCTTCGTAAACTTTTTGCCTTTCAGCCAGGACTTTTTCCATCGATTGATTAACCGGCTTGTTTACCGGCTCTTTTGAAACAACGTGTTTGCTCGCCACTTTAGGCGCAATGGTATGTTTACTGGAAACGCTGCTTACAGAAGCAACGCTGGCCCGTGCAACATGCATTTTGGTCACAAGGCCGTCTGAAGATGATGAAGAACTGTCAAATCTTGCTGCCTCCGCCACATGCACTACTTCTCTCGTTACCGTATTTTTACCGCTTAATTGCTTAAGCTCAGGAGAAACCGACGGCATATCCCCCCAATTGTGGGTGTGTATCCATTCTTTTAGAGGAGAAGATGATTTGGAATTTGCTTCAGGTGTGGATGAGCCGTGACGAATGTGGGTACGGCCAAGAGGAGCAAGTTTATGTGACATAATCAGCGTATTTCCTTGTATCGAATATCGCCTTTCCCACCGCACAAGCGTGCGACAAAAAAGTCGATTGATTAAAGAGGTAAGACGGATTCTGTCGTAACAGCAATTGCCTGTATAAAGGCCAAACCGAAGCTGGCCACTTTGAGAAACTCGGCAGCGTTTCCCCTTCTGCCGGTTTTCTGATTGGAAACGGTAATGGTGTTTAGACAGAACCCTTGGATGACTTTTATAGGCAATCTGTCCGCGTACCATGTGTCCGGTTATTTTTGACGGAAATGTATCAGAGTCCCTTTTTAATTGATTAGTTCATCCAAAGTTAAGTTATTTTTGATTTTTATAGCAAAATAAAAATGGTTTTATCTTGTATTGTTTTCCTTTTTGGCGTGACAGAGTTAATTCCGCGAAGCCCAAAAGGAGGGAAATTCTAACACAATATGCCTTTAGCATTCCAAATTTAACTAAATTTACAAAATATACGAAATAAATATCTATAATTGTTTTTAACTTCATCGAAAAATCAATAAAATTCGATATTTTCAATGTGTATTTTTACAACATGACTGCGCATTATATACCGATTATCTTAAAATACTACCGTTTGTTTAAAAAATTTAGCATTTTATTATCGTTTTCCCCATCAAAAAACCAATAAAAAAAGGCCGTCTGAAAAAATATTTCAGACGGCCTTTTATATTAACTGCGTGCTACTTAACAAACTTCGACCAACCAGCCGTGTTTGTCTTCTGTCAAACCGTATTGAATATCGGTAATCGCCTTACGGATTGCGTAACCGCGCTCTTGGCTCTTCACTTCGATTTCTTTGCCATCAATCACGAAAGAAGTTACCGGAGAAATGACCGCAGCCGTACCAGTCAGAATTGCCTCTGCGCCATTTTCCACAGCTGCTTTCAGCTCATCAACGGTAAAGTTGCGCTCGGTAACGGTGTAGCCCAAATCTTTGGCAACAGTCAGTACGGAATCGCGGGTAACGCCGTGCAAGAATTCGTCGGTCAACGGTTTGGTAATGATTTCATCACCGTTAATCAGGATAAAGTTAGACGCGCCGGTTTCCTGAACGTCGCCATTCGGACAGAACAATACTTGGTTTGCCCCGTGCTCTGCTTTGGCTTTCAATACCCAAGGCATGGCGGAAGCGTAGTTGCCGCCGCATTTCACGCGGCCCATGTGCGGGGCGCAACGGATGTGTTCGGTTTCCACCAAGATTTTAACGGGCGAACCGGCTTTGAAATAGTCGCCGACAGGAGAAGCCAGAATGTACAGCAAGGCTGTTTCGGAAGGAGAACCGGCTTTACCGATCACAGGGTCGGTACCGATCAAAGTCGGACGCAGGTACAAAGCGGCAGGCGCGTCAGGGATTTCCTCGGCGGAGCGTTTGACCAATTCGATCAAAGCATTCAAATAAGCCTCTGTTTCAGGACGCGGCAGGTGCAGAATATCTGCGCTTTGCTGCATACGCGCGATGTTGGCGGTCGGGCGGAACATCACGATTTTGCCGTTTGCCTGACGGAATGCCTTCAAACCTTCAAAACATTCGCTGCCGTAATGCAGGGCGTGTGCGCCCGGGGCGAGTGTCAGGTCTTTGGAAGATTGCCATTCTACCGGTTGCCATTTACCTTCACGATAAGCGATAACGGGCATTTCAGCGTGGAAAACGCTGCCGAATACGGCTGGGACTGGTCTGCTCATGATGATTGCCTTTCTTATTCTGATTTGTAAGATAATAACTAAAGACTGAACAATACGCCTTTCAATATGGGTTTGACAAGTACCCGTCAGCATTAAAGGCACTCTTCCCATGCCGTCTGAAACATACCGTCCTATCCGAAATCCGGCAAATCGTTTAAACTGATACCATTTTTCAGACGGCCTGCACCAACCGCGGCCCACCCGGAGCAACCCATGAAACTCATCTATACCATCATCAAAATCCTGATTCTTCTTGTTTTCCTCCTGCTGGCCATCACCAATACCCACACCGTATCCTTCTTCTACCTGCCCGGCCAAAACGTCAATCTGCCGCTGATTGTCGTGCTTTTCGGCGCCTTTATTATCGGCATCGTGTTCGGTATGTTTGCCCTCTTCGGCCGTCTGCTGACCCTGCGCAGCGAAAACAACCGCCTGCGTGCCGAAGTGAAAAAATACGCCCACCTTTCCGAAAAAGACCTGACTCCGGTCAAAACCGAAACACCGGCAACAGCTTCCGAAACCGCTCCCAAAGCGTAACGCCACCAATCAATAAAGGAATACCATGGACAACGAATTGTGGGTCATCTTACTGCCCATCGTCCTCCTCCCCGTTTTCTTCGCTATGGGCTGGTTTGCCGCGCGCGTCGATATGAAGACCGTCCTGAAACAGGCCAAAAGCATACCGGCCGGCTTTTACAAAAGCCTTGACGCCCTCGTTGACCGCAACAGCGGCCGCGCCGCGCGCGAATTGGCGGAAGTCATCGACCAGCAGCCGCAGTCATACGACTTGAACCTGACCTTAGGCAAGCTCTACCGCCAACGCGGCGAAAACGACAAAGCCATCAATATGCACCGCGCCCTGCTCGATTCGCCCGACACCGTCAACGAAAAACGCGCACGCGTGCTTTTTGAATTGGCGCAAAACTACCAAAGCGCAGGCTTGGTGGACCGTGCCGAACAAATCTTTTTAGGTTTGCAGGAAGGCGATATGGCACGCGAAGCCCGCCAACACCTTTTGAGTATTTACCAGCAAGACCGCGACTGGGAAAAAGCCATCGAGATGGCACAGCTCTTAAGCCATGACGAACAAACCTACCAGTTTGAAATCGCCCAGTTCTATTGCGAAATCGCCCAAGCCGCGCTGTTTAAATCCAACTTCGACGCCGCCCGCTACAACATCGGCAAAGCGCTCGAAGCCAACAAAAAATGTACGCGCGCCAACATCATTCTCGGCGACATCGAATACCGTCAGGGCAACTTCCCTGCCGCCGTGGAAGCGTATTCCGCCATCGAGCAGCAAAACCACGCCTATTTGAGCATGGTCGGCGAGAAACTCTATGAAGCCTATGCCGCGCAAGGCAAACAGGAAGAAGGCCTCAACCGCCTCATCGGCTATATGCAGACCTTTCCCGATCTTGACCTGATCAACGTCATTTACGAGAAAGCCCTGCTGCTCAAAGGCGAAACCGAAGCGGCGCAAATCGCTGTCGAACTCGTCCGCCAAAAACCCGACCTCAACGGCGTGTACCGCCTGCTTGGTTTGAAACTTAGCAGTATGAATCCGGAGTGGAAAGCCGACACCGATATGATTCGTTCCATCATCGGCCGCCAGCTGCAAAAAAGTGTCATGTACCGCTGCCGCAACTGCCACTTCAAATCCCAAGTCTTCTTCTGGCACTGCCCGGCCTGCAACAAATGGCAAACCTTTACGCCGAATAAAATCGAAATTTAATCAAGCGTTAAGCATGAAAAAAGGCCGTCTGAAATTTTTTCAGACGGCCTTTTTATGAAAAAGCAAAATATCAAAGCGGTTCAAAACATGGCTTCACACACCGGCAATATTTGCTCAACAACGCTGCTCTGCCCATGCCAAGGCCGCTACAAGCTGAGCCTCAATATCGGCATTAAACTCGCCGGCACGGTACGCATCGCGCAATTCCGTGCGACGGGTTTCATCTGCCGCAATTTGATTTAACACCACTTGCGGAAACTCGTTAAACACAGGCCCGGCCTCTTCATGACCCATCAGGAACAGCGCAGGAATTTTTTGATTGGCGCGGACGATTTCCTGTTGGCGAGGATTCTCAAAACGGCTGCTGTCGTCAAAATCGTTGCGGGCAATATAGTTGACGCGGATATTGGGGTTCAACTCCGCCATTTTTTGAATAAACGGCACAAACACGCGGCAATCGGGGCAATATGGCGCAGCGGCAAGCAGCCAGTTTTGCGGACGACTGATCTTTTTAACCTCTGCTGCCGTTTGCGCCGATAGCTCGGTCGCCTGATAGAGCTGCTGCTGTTTCAATTTGTCTTCTTCGGTATCAAAATCCAAATATTCTGTATAAGTGGCCATGCTTTACTCCTGTTCTGTTGCATTGTTTTTCCCTGCCGCGTTGTTCAAAAGCGGAACAAGCAGATTGACGACAAGGTTTTCAAATAGCGGCTCTTCAAGCGGCGCTTCGTTCGAATGACCAAACACCAGCTTCACTTCGGTATATTCTTTCTGCGCTTTGTTCATTTTATTACCGTTAAAAATCTCATAGGCTTTTCTCAAGACAGCATCCCAATCTTCTTTCTTGCTGTACTCCTCCGCAGCGGCAAGGCTGGTTTTGGCAAAAAACGGCAAGGGGGTATTTTGTCCGATTCGGAAATATACCAACCATTCTTTCAAAAGTGCCCTCGCCGCCTCTTGCCCGATGGCGGCATAGGTTTCGGTCTGTCCCAGGCTGATGATATAGGTTTGTCGGTTGGCAACGGATTGAGGGGCGACGGCGCAAAAAATCAAATGCTCCAATAAACGGGCAATGCGGTTGGGCGCATTGTCTTTTTGGTTTTGGAACACAATGCGTCCGCATTCGTAAAGATTGCCGATGGTGCCTTGTAAAACCAAGTCGTCAAAGTGTAATTCATAAGGTTCAGACGGCCTTTTGTTGCTGCGTATCAACTCGGCATCTACGTTTTTCGCAGATATCTGATACTGCTTCTGCCATAAGCCGCCCAACTCGCCCACCGGCATCAGGCTTTCTGCATTCAGCCGAATGGCCGTATCTTCAAAATCTTCCCCTTTGCGCCGCGTATCCAAATAGGCATCGGCAATCCGGCCTTCATGTTGCGGCTCAAACGGTTCGGCAGATTCCCATGCGCCGTCCAAATACGGCTGATCCCAGCTTAAATTTCTCTTCAACCAAACTTTGACAGGGTTGCGCCAAAAACTGATAAGCTCGCCCTGCTGAATGGTTTTGCCCGGCTCTTCCTGACTTAAAGCCTCAAGGAAAAACGGCTGCGCTTCTACTGGCGGTTGGTTCAGCGCATCGGCGTAATCTTGGCGCGTACTGAAGAGGCCGTCTGAAAGCGCGTCCTTTTGGAAATAACGGCGTGAAAACGCCTGCAAAGGATGATGTTTCACCCATTTCTCCGCCAACTCGCGCCCACTTTTCCCCGTCATGGCGGCAATAGTATCCAGCAGCTCGCTGATTAACGAAGACGGCGCAAACTCGGCATCATTGCGTATATCGCGGCCGATATAAGACAAATACAGCATTTCGCGCGCGCTGATTAAGGCTTCGAGGAAAAGATAACGGTCGTCGTCGCGGCGGGCGCGGTCGCCTTTTTTCGGATGTTTGGCAATCAGGTCGAACACCGCCGCTTTGGTATTGCGCGGAAAATCGCCGTCATTCAAACCCAGCAGGCAAACCATTTTAAACGGCAGGCTGCGCATCGGCACCATACTGCAAAAAGTAATGCCGCCGCTCAAAAATCCGGCTTGGCTTTCGCTGTCCAAAAAGCGGCGGATATGGCGGATAACGGTTTTACACGGCAACAATCCGTCAAATTCGGCCAACTGCGCCTCTTCCTGCCATTTCGCCAAAGACTGCTCAAACTGCTGCTTGGCGTATTGGTCGTCCGTATCCGGTGCAAACAGTTTCTCCAGCAAATCGCGGCAACGCTGCACCCAGCCTTCCACATTGGCAGGTTTTTGCCATTGCGCCGCCATATCGGCCAAAGTACGGATAAATTCGGCAAAACCGCTGAACACGTCCAACTGGTTGACGTTGCTATGCCACGCGCTCACGCCCTGCCACATGCCGTGGCCGCCTTCGGGCAGCATCCAGCCCAAGGCCAAACGCTCTACCGCCTGCTGCCAAGTAAAGAGGTTGTCTTTGCCCTCGCGCATGGTTTGGTCCAAACCCCAATGCACATTCAATCCGGCAACAGCCTCATGCAGCAGCGGCACATCTTCCTCGCTCAAACCGAAGCGTTGCAGCACCAACCGGCTTTCCAGCAAAGGTAAAACCTTGTCCACTTCAAACCGGCTTTCCAGCAAATCCAAAGTTTGCGCCAAAGCATACAGCAAGGGTTGGCGGCGGCTGAGTTTTACATCCGAAATCGAATACGGCAAAGCCTGGCTGCCGGCCTGCTCCTGTCCAAAAACAGCTTCGATAAATGGGCTGTAGGGCTCGATGTTCGGCGTCAAAACGGCAATATCGTGCGGCTGCCAGTCGGGATTATTTTGCAACACCAGCGACAGCTCTTCTTTCAAAATCTGCAATTCGCGCAAAGGGCTGTGCGCCGCAACAATTTTGACCGAGCCGTCGTTCAGCAGCTTGTCCGGCTCGACACACACCGGATTGCCGTCCGCATCGTGGACTTGAACCCAAGCCGGCTGCGCGCCTGCTTCGCTTTCTTCCTGTTGGTATAAGCGTTCAGACGGCATGATTAAGTTTTGGATATCGTTTTGCAGGCAATGCAACAAGGTATCGTCTTTTCCCTCTTCATAAACCTGAATATCCTGCTCGGTTTCCACTTCCGACAGAAAATCAAAGAAATCACGCCCCTGCTTGCCCAAAGAAGCCAACAGCGGATGCCCTGCCTGCGACAAATCCGCCTCATCGCCCCTTTTCAAAATCTGCGCCTCGTCGATGACCTCGCCCCAATATTGGCTGCTCGGATTGAGCGCAAACACAAAAACATCGCAATGCTTGGAAATTTGGTGCAGCAGTTGCAGATACATCGGTGCCATTGTCGAAATGCCGAATACAAACAACCTTTGCGGTAAGACCGATTTATCCAACTGCGCCAACAGCTTTTCCCACAAGGCCACGCGATGCGGCGCGGATTGGCTGCCATCGTCCAAATAACGCCACAGCCGCGCCTGCCAATCCTCATCATCGCCCAAACCCAGCAGCTTCCCGGCCTGCCACGCATCAATCCAATCCGGCCGGTACACCAAATATTGGTCGAAAATATCCGCCATTTGTCCGGCAAGCTGATAATCCGCCGATGCCGAGCTGTGCAAATAACTTTCCAGCTTCAAGCGCACGTTTTCGCATTCCGGGGCCGTCTGAAACGCTTCGCTGCGGAACAAATCCAGCAAACGCCAACGCATGACCTCAGGCGAAAACGGGCTGAGCGGCGGCACATCGGGAACCAATTTGCGCATTAGCTGCCACGCCAGACCGGCCGGCAGGCTGAACTTCAAATTCGCCGCCACGCCGAGTTTGCGCGCAAAAAACACATTCAGATACCGCCGCATCCCCTGGCTCTGCACCACTACTTCTTCCTGCGCCAATACCGCATCCAAAGGCAAGGCCTGATGAATATGCGCGCACATTTCGGCAAGCGCTTCCAAACGGTCAGACTGATAAAGATAAAACATAGCAGACAATCTAAAAAAACAATTGCCCACATTATAATGCCATTAGGACAAATGCTTCAGCAGAAGCAGCAAACAAAAACACAGGCCGTCTGAAACACATCGCTTCAGACGGCCTAAAACAAAACAAATCCATCGGCGGCCAATTATTAATTATTTATCGACCCCCTGTACAAACCGGCTCCTCCTATCCTATAATTCCCCACATTCGGAATGTAGCGCAGCCCGGTAGCGCACTTCGTTCGGGACGAAGGGGTCGGAGGTTCGAATCCTCTCATTCCGACCAAATACAAAACCTGCTTGAATCCAAGCAGGTTTTTTACATTCGGCAAGCCTATACTTCCGGCGGCGGGAAAGGCGCGCCTTCGGGATGTTTGTAGCGGTTGTACATAAACAAATATTGTTCCGGAAAACGGCGTATCCAATATTCGGTATTTTCATTGATCACGCGCGCATCGTTCTCCTTATCGCCGTTCAACTCGCCGCGCAATGGCTCGATGTGCAAGACAAAGCCTTTACCATTGGGCAGACGCTCGCCGCAGAAAAACAAAGCCTTCACGCCTTTAACTTGCGCCAGCTTGCCCGCCAACGTCATGGTGTAGGCAGGTTTGCCGAAAAAGTCCACCCACACGCCGTCGCCGCCTTCTTCCGGAGACGGCACATGGTCCGGCAACACAATGGTCGCTTCGCCGCCGCGCAGGGCCTTGATGATTTGTTTGACGCCCTGAATGCTGGTCGGCGCAGTCTTGCCCTTGCCGCGCACGCGCCCTGCCTGCATCACCGCATCAAAAGACTTGATTTTCGGCGGTTTGTACATCGCCGTCAGCGGAAACGGCAGCTGCTGGCTGATGTAGCGGCCCGCCAAATCATAGCTGCCGATGTGCGGCGTGATAAACAGCAAACCTTCGCCCGCGCTCAAGGCCGTCTGAACATGTTCCCAACCGTTGACGCTGACAAACAGGTTTTCAATTTCTTCAGGCCGTCTGAAAAACGCCACCGGCAATTCCAAGCCGCCTTTTGCCGTTTCACGGAAAACTTTTTTCACCGCCTCGTCCGTCGGGTTCAAACCGGCAAGTGTCATGTTTTCGAATACCCTTCGGCGATCTTTCGACAGCACGCGGAAACCCAAACCGCCCAGCAGATTGCCTAATTTGTGCAACCAAGCCAAAGGCAGCGCGGCCAAAAATTTAAAAACAAAGGTAACAAGCGTTTGCATAAGGTTTTACCAAAATGAAGTGGACAGATTGTAAACGAAACAGGCCGTCTGAACAAAACAGACTTCGGGCAAATATATTGCGGCACACCTGCTTTTCTGCTACTATCCGCGCTGCATTAAGAGTTGGGAATTCCATGCCAACCTGCTTTTCAAACGGAAAGGTAAGGTGGACGGTTGAAAAACCGATGTGGCTCGCCAGAGCAATCCAAACCCGCTTAATGCGGGAATTTTTTTGCCTGTAAGAAACGCGCAACAGGATTCCGAAACAGTAGGCAAGTGCGAATGTTTCTCACTTGTATAGAGAAAAAGCGGAGTTTTTGTTATGATTTCCGCTGTCCGAAATAAAAGGCCGTCTGAAAACACAGCAGCCTGTTTTTAATGAAAGAATAGCAATGAGCGAATATCTGTTTACTTCCGAATCGGTATCCGAAGGCCATCCGGATAAAGTTGCCGACCAAGTGTCCGATGCGATTTTGGATGCCATCTTGGCGCAAGACCCAAAAGCGCGTGTCGCCGCTGAAACCTTGGTCAACACAGGCTTGTGCGTATTGGCAGGCGAAATCACTACCACCGCCCAAGTAGACTACATCAAAGTCGCACGCGAAACCATCAAACGCATCGGCTACAACTCCTCCGAGCTGGGCTTTGACGCCAACGGCTGCGCGGTCGGCGTGTACTACGACCAACAGTCTCCCGACATCGCCCAAGGCGTGAACGAAGGCGAAGGCATCGACCTGAATCAAGGTGCAGGCGACCAAGGTTTGATGTTCGGCTATGCCTGTGACGAAACCCCTACCCTGATGCCGTTTGCCATCTATTACAGCCACCGCCTGATGCAGCGTCAAAGCGAATTGCGCAAAGACGGCCGCCTGCCTTGGCTGCGTCCTGATGCCAAAGCGCAGCTGACCGTGGTTTACGATAGCGAAACCGGCAAAGTAAAACGCATCGACACCGTCGTCCTGTCCACCCAGCACGACCCGTCTATCGGCTACGAAGAGCTGAAAAACGCCGTGATCGAACACATCATCAAACCGGTTCTGCCGTCTGAACTGCTGACCGACGAAACCAAATACTTGATCAACCCGACCGGCCGCTTCGTTATCGGCGGCCCTCAAGGCGACTGCGGTCTGACCGGCCGTAAAATCATCGTCGATACCTACGGCGGCGCGGCTCCGCACGGCGGTGGCGCATTCTCCGGCAAAGACCCGTCCAAAGTGGACCGTTCCGCCGCCTACGCCTGCCGCTATGTTGCGAAAAACATCGTCGCCGCCGGTTTGGCAACCCAATGCCAAATCCAAGTTTCCTACGCCATCGGCGTTGCCGAACCAACTTCGATTTCCATTGATACTTTCGGCACCGGTAAAATCAGCGAAGAAAAACTGATTGCCCTGGTTCGCGAACATTTCGACCTGCGTCCAAAAGGCATCGTCCAAATGCTCGACCTGCTGCGCCCGATTTACAGCAAATCCGCCGCCTACGGCCACTTCGGCCGTGAAGAGCCTGAATTTACTTGGGAGCGCACCGACAAAGCAGCCGCATTGAAAGCAGCCGCAGGCGTATAAAAAAGCATGGAGGTCGTCTGAACGGGAGTTTCAGACGGCCTTTTTTACATCTCAATATTCAGAACGACACATCGTATTTTCACAAAACAGCGTAACAAACTTTGGATTGCTATGCTGTCTTTGTGAATCTACATAAATAAATTTGAAAGAATACCTCATGAAAAAATGGCTGCTGGCTGTTTTACCTGCCACCGCACTGGCTGCTCCGCCTCAAGGCTTTTATCAAAATTACCAAGACTGGGACATTGCCTGCGACAATACCGGTACCTGCCGTCTTGCCGGATATCAGGCGGATGAAACAGAAACGCCGGTTTCCATCTTGTTTACCCGAAAAGCGGGGGTGAACTCCGCCGTTGCCGGCGAAGTTTCCCTGCTGCCATTTCATGACGATGAGCGTCAGCTCGCCCGTGTGGCGGCCCGCAGCGAATTGATGCTGAACGGCAAATCACTGGGCAAATTAGCGTTCAATAAAAAAGGCCAAGGCAAATTGAGTAGCGCGCAAACCAACGCCTTACTCGAAGCGTTGAAAAAAGAAAGCCAAATCAGCATCCGCTCTGGAAAATATGAATGGCATTTGTCCGATAAAGGCGCGGCGGCGGCAATGTTGAAAGCGGACGAATTCCAAGGCCGTCTGAACACGCCTTCCGCGCTGATACGCAAAGGCAACAGCAGTCAGGCAGTCCTCAGCCCGCAGCCCAAACCCGTCATCCGCGCCGTTGCCGTGCCGAAAACAGCAGGCGATATACTGGAACAAGACACACCGCGCCACAGCGCCGTCATGAAGCTGCTGCGCAACAGCAACCGCGTTTCCGAAGGCGACGATAATTACTGTTACGCCCTGCACAATAAAGAGCAAATGGGTTGGAACCGCAGCCTGAATATTTATCCGCTCAATAAACAACAAGTTTTGGTGGAGGCCGTCTGTATCGGCGGAGCCTATCAAACCAGCGGCTACTATGCCATTGCCGACAAAAAATTAACCAAAATCGAACAAGTGCTACCACCAATGACATACGGCGGGCACGGCGGATTCGATGAGAAAACAGCCACCCTTAGCGGCAGCTTCAAAGGCCGAGGGATCGGCGACTGCTGGTCGGGCAATACGGCGGTATGGGACGGTAAAACGTTTGTCCGCAGTGAGGAATACACCACCGGTTCTTGCAAAGGCTTCACGGGCGGCGCATGGCTGATGCCTGTTTTTGAAGCCTGTGTTGAGCGTTAAAAGACACGGAATATTTACGATAGAAAGCACAGGCCGTCTCAAAATTCCCGTTTTCAGACGGCCTTTTTCCTTATACAATAGCCACTTGAATTTCTATATACATTCTGAATAAAGGATACGGATTATGTTCGGCAAACAACTTTTTGAAGAAGTCAGCTCAAAAATCAGCGAAACCATCGCCAACAGCCCTGCCAAAGACATGGAAAAAAACGTCAAAGCCATGCTCGGCAGCGCGTTCAACCGCATGGATTTGGTAACCCGAGAAGAATTCGACATCCAACAACAGGTTTTGATTAAAACCCGTACCAAGCTGGCCGAATTGGAAGCCCGTTTGGCCAAACTCGAAGCCGCCCAAGAGCCTGAAGAAGCTGCTTTGAAAGCTGCCGAAGCCGCTGCCGAAGAAGCAGTTGCCGAAATCACACAACAAACCGAAGCCGCCGAATAAGGCCGTCTGAAACATGTCGCTTGCTTTGATTTACAGCCGCGCTTTAAGCGGTATGAACGCGCCGTTGGTCGAAGTGGAAGCCCACCTTGCCAACGGCTTGCCACATTTCAATATCGTCGGTTTGCCCGATACTGAAGTCAAAGAAAGCCGCGACCGCGTGCGTGCTGCCATCATCCAAAGCGGCTTCGACTTCCCCGCCAAGAAAATTACTGTCAACCTCGCACCGGCCGACCTCCCCAAAGAATCCGGCCGTTTCGATTTACCGATTGCCTTAGGCATTCTTGCCGCATCGGGACAAATCAACCCTGAAAAGCTCGCGAAATACGAGTTTGCCGGAGAATTGGCGCTGTCCGGGCTGCTACGTCCCGTACGCGGCGCACTGGCCATGGCATGGCAGGGAATGCAGGCCGGCCGTTCGTTCGTCTTGCCGCAAGAAAATGCCGAACAGGCTGCCGTCATGCGCGGCATTGCAGTTTATGGCGCGCGTTCTTTGGGTGAAGTGGCCGCCCATTTAAACGGTATCGAACCGTTGACACAAACCGAATGCAAACTGCCACGAAGGCCGTCTGAACAAAGTAAAATACCCGACTTAGCCGATGTCAAAGGCCAACATACCGCCCGCCTCGCCTTGGAAATCGCCGCGGCAGGCGGACACAGCCTACTGATGATGGGCCCTCCGGGAACGGGCAAATCCATGCTTTCGCAACGTTTGCCCGGTATCCTTCCGCCTTTGACCGAAGACGAATTGGTCGAAGTCTGGGCATTGCGTTCGCTCCTGCCTAACCATCAACAGCAACTCGACAGCAACCGCCCTTTCCGCAGCCCTCATCACAGTGCCAGCTCGGCCGCCATGGTAGGTGGCGGTTCAGACCCTCGTCCGGGCGAAATTTCATTGGCGCACCATGGTGTGTTGTTTTTAGACGAATTGCCCGAGTTTGACCGTAAAGTATTAGAAGTGTTGCGCGAACCTTTGGAAAACGGCGAAATCCATATTTCTCGCGCTGCACGCCAAGCCGTTTATCCGGCCAAGTTCCAGCTCGTCGCTGCCATGAACCCCTGCCCTTGCGGCTATCTCGGTCATCCGTCCAAACCTTGCCGCTGCACACCTGAAAGTGTTGCCCGCTACCGCAACAGAATTTCAGGGCCATTGCTCGACCGTATTGATTTAACCATCGAAGTACCCAGCCTTTCCGCTGCCGAGTTAATGCAACAAGAAGCAGGCGAATCCAGTGCCACCGTATTGGAACGCGTTACCGCCGCACGCAAAATCCAATACAGCCGACAAGGCAAAGTCAATGCCGAACTGAGTGTCAGCGAGCTCGATGGCAAAGCCCGTATCAAAAAAGAAGCGCAAGAAGCCTTGGGAACCATGCTTGAAAAACTGTCCCTTTCCGCTCGAAGTTTCCACCGCATTATGCGCGTCGCCCGTACGCTGGCCGATTTGGCAGGCGACGAAGAAGTCAGCAAAACACATGTGATGAAAGCTATCGGCTTCCGTCGCGCCCTTTAACTTTTCAGACGGCCTGAATCTTTATGTTTAAGTAAAACTAGAGTAAACAAAGCATCAGGATTTTGCCGTCTATAACGGTTATTGATAAAATATCGAATCCAAACTCAGACAGTCTCCTTTCAGGCCGTCTGAACGCATTATTACAAGGTAAGTCATGAAAAAATCTACACAATATGGCAAAGGCTTGGCTGGTTTCTTTTTAGGCCTGATGCTGGCAACAGGTATTATTGCCGGTATTTTGTTCTTCTTGAACCAAGGCAACCAAAACGTTTTCAAAGAGCTGACTCAGCCTAAACAAAGCGAAGAACCTGAAATCCTGAAACCTCAAGACAAAGCAGAGAAACGCCCGGCTACCGACACTTCATCTACCCAAGCAGATGAAGAAAAAGCCAAGGCTGAAAAAGAAGCGGCGGAGAAAGAAGCCAAAGCAAAAGAAGCGGCTGAAAAGGCTGCCAAAGAAGCTGAAGAGAAAGCGGCACAAGCAGAAAAAGAGGCTCAGGAAAAAGCCGAGCGCGAAGCCAAAGAAAAGGCGGATAAAGCTGAAGCAGAAAAAGCCGAACGCGAAGCTAAAGAAAAAGCTGAAAAAGCCGCCGCCGACAAAGCCGAACGTGAAGCCAAAGAAAGAGCAGACAAAACTGCCGCCGACAAAGCCGAACGTGAAGCCAAAGAAAAAGCCTCAAAAGCGGAAGCAGAAAAAGAAGCCGCCAAGAAAAAACTGGCCGAGAAAAAAGCCGAATTAGAAAAAAAACGCGCAGAAAAAGCCAAAGCTGAAAAAGAAGCTGCCGATAAAACTGCAAAAGACAAAAAAGCGGCCGACCAACTGACCGACAAACAAAAAGAGCGTGCCGAGCGCAAATTGGCTGAGAAAAAAGCGGCCGAAGCCAAGAAACAAAACAAGCCGACACCTGAGCAAATCCTCAACAGCGGCAGCATCGAAAAAGCACGCAAAGCTGCAAATGCCGCTGCAACAAAAGAAAGCAGCAACGCCGCTGGCAAACAATCTTCAGAAAAAGCCGAAGCAGCTGCCAACAGCGGTAAAAAAGCCTTCCTGCAACTTGGTTCATATGCAGACCGCTCCAGCGCAGATTCACAACGTGCAAAATTGGCTATTTTAGGTGTGTCTTCCAAAGTGGTGGAATCGCAAAACGGCGACAAAACTATTTATCGAGTTCAAAGTAACACCATGCCGCAGGAAGCCGCTGTGAAACTGCAAAAAAACCTGCAAGGCCATAATATCAACAGCTTGATTCGTTCTACCAAATAATGGAATCACTGATGAAGCAGCGTATGAAACAAACTATTGCCACACTCAGCCTGAGCCTGCTCAGCCTGAGTGCGCAGGCTGCTACCGAAGGCGTGGACTATACCGTTCTTAGTCGCCCTATCCCGCAGCAGCAAGCCGGAAAAATTGAAGTGCTAGAATTTTTCGGCTACTTCTGCGTCCATTGTTACCATCTCGATCCGGTTTTGTTGCAACACAGCAAAACCTTCGCCAAAGATGTTTCCTTACGGACAGAACACGTCGTTTGGATGCCTGAAATGTTGGGCTTGGCCAAGGTAGCCGCTGCCGTCAATCTTTCAGGTTTAAAATATCAGGCCAATCCAGTCATCTTCACAGCCGTTTACGAACAGAAGATTAACTTGGCTGATGCAAATGTATTCCGCACATGGGTCGGTAAACAGACAAGTTTTGACAGTAAAAAACTGCTTCAAGCCTACAACAACCCTGCTGCCGCATCGGCTGCTGCAAAAATGCAGCAATTGACGGAAACTTATCGAATTGAAAACACACCAACTATCATTGTCGGTGGTAAATACAAAGTCAATTTCAGCGGTAGCGACTGGAAAGCCGGTACGAAAACCATAGACGAGCTCATCATTAAAGTCCGCCGCGAACAATCCTCAAAACCACTTTAACTATTCAACAAAAGAAAGACGGCCTCAAGGCCGTCTGAAAACTTATGGACATCCTGATTTTATTTAAAGCACTTATTCTCGGTATTATCGAAGGTTTAACCGAGTTCCTCCCCATTTCAAGTACCGGTCACTTGATTGTATTCGGCGACTTAATGAATTTCCAAAGCAACGGAAAAGTATTCGAAATCGCCATCCAGCTCGGTGCCGTATTAGCCGTCGTATTCGAATATCGCCAACGATTTACCCATATCATAAAAGGACTAGGCAAAGAGCGAACAGCCAATCGCTTTGTGCTGAATTTATTTATCGCGTTCATCCCTGCTGCGATTGTTGGCCTCTTATTCAGTAAACAAATTAAATTGCATCTTTTCAACCCGATTACCGTTGCTACCATGCTGGTATTAGGTGGCTTCTTCATTTTATGGGTTGAAAAACGCCAAGCAACAGCCAAACCCAAAGTCAATCATGTAGATGATATGCGTCCAATCGACGCGTTTGTTGTAGGATGCGCCCAAATTTGTGCCCTTATCCCTGGTACGTCACGTTCAGGGAGTACCATCATGGGCGGTATGTTGTGGGGGCTGGAACGTAAAACAGCTACTGAATTCTCCTTCTTCCTGGCCGTACCGATGATGATTGCGGCAACAGGTTACGACATCTTAAAAAACTACAAACTCTTTACTTTGCAAGATGTCGGACAAATTGCCATCGGTTTTATCGCAGCATTTATCGCCGGTTTGTTTGCAGTAAAAGCTTTGCTGAAATTTGTCTCCAGTAAAAACTATGTTCCTTTTGCCTACTACCGTATTGTATTTGGTGGTCTGATTCTCCTTACTTGGATGTTGGGCTGGGTTAGCTGGGGCGAATAATCCCTCTTCATTCACCAAAGGACGTGCCCGAGCACGTCCTTTTTTCTTTCTTATCTCCTTTCCACCCTATTGTCACCCCATAAAAGGCTTACACTCCGCATCATTGCCCCTAAATATCTCCTCGCCGTCCGCACAGCTGCCCTTCCCCTTCATCTTCCCGCACACCACCGCCGTCAGCGACTCGTTCAAGCGCAGCACCCTCGGCTCCGCCTCCCTGTCCAGCGCCACCGCCTTCAAAGTAAACTTACCCTCCAGAATCCCCTTAGCCTGGCCGCTCATCCTGATACAGAAACCGCCCGCCTCCTTCACCGGCAACTCCGGCCACTTCGTCGACGTCAGCTTAAAGCTGCCCTTTTTCGCGTAGAACTGCTCCATAAAGCGCGCATTTTCCAGCAGCGCGGCATGCGCCGCACGCAGGTTGGCCGAGCGGACCGATTCCCGATAGGCCGTAAAGGCCGTCATCGCCAAGATCGAAACCAGCAGCATCACCACCAACAGCTGTACCAAAGAATACCCCCTCTGCACAGTTGCTCCATTCCGTTTTCCGTCAAATGCTTTTAAGTACATATCTTTATTCCCTTTATCTTTTATATCCCCCATCCAACAAGAGGCTATCCGTTTGTCCCTTAACCCAATGTAAAGCCCCCACTGGTTCAAGCTTTATTCCCGCCCCAAACAAAGCCGCCCCGGGGCCCAACCGGCAAACGGTTCGGCCGCAGGGCGGCATACAGGCAGAGTCCGGCTTATTTTTTCACGGCAGGTTGGGCGGCCTTAGGCGCGGCAGAAGAAACCGTCGCCTCCGCCTTCAACTTGTTCAGCACCGCATCACCGATGCCCTTCACGTTTTTCAGCTCCTCCACCGATTTGAACGCACCGTTCTTCTGACGGTATTCCACAATCGCCTTCGCCTTAGCCGGGCCGATACCCGGCAATGCCTCCAGTTCCGCAGAAGAGGCCGTATTGACGTTCACGGCAGCCAAAGAGAACGCCGTACAAACGGCGGCAACTACACCAAATAAAAATTTCTTCATCAGGGTTTTCCTATAACGTGTCAGATTGAATCAACCGGGCCGTCTGCAGGACGGTTTTCCCCACCCCGCCGACACTGCCACACGACAGTAGAACACGGCCCCATTCCATATAAATGCATACGACATATTAACGCAAATACCGTTCGATTTCAAACATTCCAAACGGTTAACCGTAACTTTCGGTACTTTTGTGCAAGAATAACAACAGGATAAATATTTCTAATTCAAATGCCAAGATGCACGAATACTCCATAAACACCGGTACATCACTATCCCAATGTTTGACCCCAACACCTGTTATCCCAATTCTGCCGCCAAACCGATAGAAACGACAGGCATATAAAAAGCCCCCGACATCAGTCGGGGGCTTCGGAATGGGTGTTTGGCGGTGACCTACTTTCACATGGAAGAACCACACTATCATCGGCGCTGAGTCGTTTCACGGTCCTGTTCGGGATGGGAAGGCGTGGGACCAACTCGCTATGGCCGCCAAACTTAAACTGTTACAAATCGGTAAAGCCTTAATCAATTATTCGGTGATGACTGAATCAGTCAGTAAGCTTTTATTATTTGAAGTTCTTCAAATGATAGAGTCAAGCCTCACGAGCAATTAGTATGGGTTAGCTTCACGCGTTACCGCGCTTCCACACCCCACCTATCAACGTCCTGGTCTCGAACGACTCTTTAGTGTGGTTAAACCACAAGGGAAGTCTCATCTTCAGGCGAGTTTCGCGCTTAGATGCTTTCAGCGCTTATCTCTTCCGAACTTAGCTACCCGGCTATGCAACTGGCGTTACAACCGGTACACCAGAGGTTCGTCCACTCCGGTCCTCTCGTACTAGGAGCAGCCCCCGTCAAACTTCCAACGCCCACTGCAGATAGGGACCAAACTGTCTCACGACGTTTTAAACCCAGCTCACGTACCACTTTAAATGGCGAACAGCCATACCCTTGGGACCGACTACAGCCCCAGGATGTGATGAGCCGACATCGAGGTGCCAAACTCCGCCGTCGATATGAACTCTTGGGCGGAATCAGCCTGTTATCCCCGGAGTACCTTTTATCCGTTGAGCGATGGCCCTTCCATACAGAACCACCGGATCACTATGTCCTGCTTTCGCACCTGCTCGACTTGTCGGTCTCGCAGTTAAGCTACCTTTTGCCATTGCACTATCAGTCCGATTTCCGACCGGACCTAGGTAACCTTCGAACTCCTCCGTTACTCTTTGGGAGGAGACCGCCCCAGTCAAACTGCCTACCATGCACGGTCCCCGACCCGGATTACGGGTCTGGGTTAGAACCTCAAAGACACCAGGGTGGTATTTCAAGGACGGCTCCACAGAGACTGGCGTCTCTGCTTCAAAGCCTCCCACCTATCCTACACAAGTGACTTCAAAGTCCAATGCAAAGCTACAGTAAAGGTTCACGGGGTCTTTCCGTCTAGCAGCGGGTAGATTGCATCTTCACAACCACTTCAACTTCGCTGAGTCTCGGGAGGAGACAGTGTGGCCATCGTTACGCCATTCGTGCGGGTCGGAACTTACCCGACAAGGAATTTCGCTACCTTAGGACCGTTATAGTTACGGCCGCCGTTTACTGGGGCTTCGATCCGATGCTTGCACATCTTCAATTAACCTTCCAGCACCGGGCAGGCGTCACACCCTATACGTCCACTTTCGTGTTAGCAGAGTGCTGTGTTTTTAATAAACAGTCGCAGCCACCTATTCTCTGCGACCCTCCAGGGCTTACGGAGCAAGTCCTTAACCTTAGAGGGCATACCTTCTCCCGAAGTTACGGTATCAATTTGCCGAGTTCCTTCTCCCGAGTTCTCTCAAGCGCCTTAGAATTCTCATCCTGCCCACCTGTGTCGGTTTGCGGTACGGTTCGATTCAAACTGAAGCTTAGTGGCTTTTCCTGGAAGCGTGGTATCGGTTACTTCATGTCCGTAGACACTCGTCGTCACTTCTCGGTGTTAAGAAGACCCGGATTTGCCTAAGTCTTCCACCTACCGGCTTAAACAAGCTATTCCAACAGCTTGCTAACCTAACCTTCTCCGTCCCCACATCGCATTTGAATCAAGTACAGGAATATTAACCTGTTTCCCATCGACTACGCATTTCTGCCTCGCCTTAGGGGCCGACTCACCCTACGCCGATGAACGTTGCGTAGGAAACCTTGGGCTTTCGGCGAGCGGGCTTTTCACCCGCTTTATCGCTACTCATGTCAACATTCGCACTTCTGATACCTCCAGCACACTTTACAATGCACCTTCATCGGCCTACAGAACGCTCCCCTACCATGCCAGTAAACTGGCATCCGCAGCTTCGGTTATAGATTTGAGCCCCGTTACATCTTCCGCGCAGGACGACTCGACCAGTGAGCTATTACGCTTTCTTTAAATGATGGCTGCTTCTAAGCCAACATCCTGGCTGTCTGGGCCTTCCCACTTCGTTTACCACTTAATCTATCATTTGGGACCTTAGCTGGCGGTCTGGGTTGTTTCCCTCTTGACAACGGACGTTAGCACCCGCTGTCTGTCTCCCGAGGAACCACTTGATGGTATTCTTAGTTTGCCATGGGTTGGTAAGTTGCAATAACCCCCTAGCCATAACAGTGCTTTACCCCCATCAGTGTCTTGCTCGAGGCACTACCTAAATAGTTTTCGGGGAGAACCAGCTATCTCCGAGTTTGTTTAGCCTTTCACCCCTATCCACAGCTCATCCCCGCATTTTGCAACATGCGTGGGTTCGGTCCTCCAGTACCTGTTACGGCACCTTCAACCTGGCCATGGATAGATCACTCGGTTTCGGGTCTACACCCAGCAACTGTTCGCCCTATTAAGACTCGGTTTCCCTACGCCTCCCCTATTCGGTTAAGCTCGCTACTGAATGTAAGTCGTTGACCCATTATACAAAAGGTACGCAGTCACACCACAAGGGTGCTCCCACTGTTTGTATGCATCAGGTTTCAGGTTCTATTTCACTCCCCTCCCGGGGTTCTTTTCGCCTTTCCCTCACGGTACTGGTTCACTATCGGTCGATGATGAGTATTTAGCCTTGGAGGATGGTCCCCCCATATTCAGACAGGATTTCACGTGTCCCGCCCTACTTTTCGTACGCTTAGTACCACTGTTGAGATTTCGAATACGGGACTATCACCCACTATGGTCAAGCTTCCCAGCTTGTTCTTCTATCTCGACAGTTATCACGTACAGGCTCCTCCGCGTTCGCTCGCCACTACTTGCGGAATCTCGGTTGATTTCTTTTCCTCCGGGTACTTAGATGGTTCAGTTCTCCGGGTTCGCTTCGCTTATCCTATGTATTCAGATAAGGATACCTCCTAAGAGGTGGGTTTCCCCATTCGGACACCGCGGGATCATAGCTTTATTGCCAGCTCCCCCGCGCTTTTCGCAGGCTTACACGTCCTTCGTCGCCTATCATCGCCAAGGCATCCACCTGATGCACTTATTCACTTGACTCTATCATTTCAAGAACCTCTCTGACTTTGTTTACCTACCCGTTGACTAGGGAAGCAAACTTGAAATTCCTACTTTGATAAAGCTTACTGCTTGTTGTGTCTTAATCCTGCCTTTTGTGTTTCAGGATTAAGTCGATACAATCATCACCCAAATACTGTGTTTGTTTTCTTTTCTCTTGCGAGAGATTTTTTATCCTTTGCAAAGAATAAAAAATCAAAACAAACTCATTGTCTTTGTTTGTTGATTTCGGCTTTCCAATTTGTTAAAGATCGATGCGTCGATATTTCACTTCGCAAATCAAAATAAGCTGCTAAGTATAGCAGGCTTCCTTTGATTTGTAAAGTGCTTGGTGGAGGCAAACGGGATCGAACCGATGACCCCCTGCTTGCAAAGCAGGTGCTCTACCAACTGAGCTATGCCCCCGTTCTTGGTGGGTCTGGGAGGACTTGAACCTCCGACCCCACGCTTATCAAGCGTGTGCTCTAACCAGCTGAGCTACAAACCCGGATTCTCTTCTTAAGCGAATCTTGTCTTCACTCAAGCTTTTCTCTTCCGCATCTTTTACAGTTTACCGATAAGTGTGAATGCATCAGTCCTCTTCTTTCTCTAGAAAGGAGGTGATCCAGCCGCAGGTTCCCCTACGGCTACCTTGTTACGACTTCACCCCAGTCATGAAGCATACCGTGGTAAGCGGGCTCCTTGCGGTTACCCTACCTACTTCTGGTATCCCCCACTCCCATGGTGTGACGGGCGGTGTGTACAAGACCCGGGAACGTATTCACCGCAGTATGCTGACCTGCGATTACTAGCGATTCCGACTTCATGCACTCGAGTTGCAGAGTGCAATCCGGACTACGATCGGTTTTGTGAGATTGGCTCCGCCTCGCGGCTTGGCTACCCTCTGTACCGACCATTGTATGACGTGTGAAGCCCTGGTCATAAGGGCCATGAGGACTTGACGTCATCCCCACCTTCCTCCGGCTTGTCACCGGCAGTCTCATTAGAGTGCCCAACTTAATGATGGCAACTAATGACAAGGGTTGCGCTCGTTGCGGGACTTAACCCAACATCTCACGACACGAGCTGACGACAGCCATGCAGCACCTGTGTTACAGCTCCCGAAGGCACTCCTCCGTCTCTGGAGGATTCCGTACATGTCAAGACCAGGTAAGGTTCTTCGCGTTGCATCGAATTAATCCACATCATCCACCGCTTGTGCGGGTCCCCGTCAATTCCTTTGAGTTTTAATCTTGCGACCGTACTCCCCAGGCGGTCAATTTCACGCGTTAGCTACGCTACTAAGCAATCAAGTTGCCCAACAGCTAATTGACATCGTTTAGGGCGTGGACTACCAGGGTATCTAATCCTGTTTGCTACCCACGCTTTCGAGCATGAACGTCAGTGTTATCCCAGGAGGCTGCCTTCGCCATCGGTATTCCTCCACATCTCTACGCATTTCACTGCTACACGTGGAATTCTACCTCCCTCTGACACACTCTAGTCACCCAGTTCAGAACGCAGTTCCCAGGTTGAGCCCGGGGATTTCACATCCTGCTTAAGTAACCGTCTGCGCTCGCTTTACGCCCAGTAATTCCGATTAACGCTCGCACCCTACGTATTACCGCGGCTGCTGGCACGTAGTTAGCCGGTGCTTATTCTTCAGGTACCGTCATCAGCTGTCGGTATTAGCAACAGCCTTTTCTTCCCTGACAAAAGTCCTTTACAACCCGAAGGCCTTCTTCAGACACGCGGCATGGCTGGATCAGGCTTGCGCCCATTGTCCAAAATTCCCCACTGCTGCCTCCCGTAGGAGTCTGGGCCGTGTCTCAGTCCCAGTGTGGCGGATCATCCTCTCAGACCCGCTACTGATCGTCGCCTTGGTAGGCCTTTACCCCACCAACTAGCTAATCAGATATCGGCCGCTCGAATAACGCAAGGCCCGAAGGTCCCCTGCTTTCCTCCTCAGAGAATATGCGGTATTAGCTAATCTTTCGATTAGTTATCCCCCATTACTCGGTACGTTCCGATATGTTACTCACCCGTTCGCCACTCGCCACCCAAGAAGCAAGCTTCTCTGTGCTGCCGTCCGACTTGCATGTGTAAAGCATGCCGCCAGCGTTCAATCTGAGCCAGGATCAAACTCTTATGTTCAATCTCTAACTTATAACTTCTGGTCTGCTTCAAAGAAACCGACAGGACAATGTCTAAAACATCATCTTGTCTGTCTTTCAAACAGTGTGAGGCCTAATGCACTCACACTTATCGGTAATCTGTTTTTTAAAGAGCGAATCGAATTATACAGTACAATTTTCAAAAGTCAACTAAAATTATCGAAAATTTCAACCAACTGTGTTATACTGTCTGCTTCGTTTTCTTCACCGCGTCAGCAGCGAAGAACCGAACTATACGCCTCCCAACAAAACCAGTCAACACCCAATTTCAAAAAAATTGCAGAATTTCTGCAACTGCCTGTATTTAAATAATTTTAAATTTATCAAATTTTATATATTCACTAGGTGTACAGAATCTTCAAAGATAATAGCCCTACAACTTTGCTCTTATTTGCTACATTCAGATACTATTTCTCTTTAATATTGCTGGCGCTTTGGTCCTATCTACTCTTACAATCTACACTTTCTTCAATAAAACAATCATAAATTTAAAACTGTCCTATTATGAGCAACCAACAAATCCAACAAAAATTTGAACAGGCATACCACTCTTTTATCGAAGAGGAAAATTACGAGGAAGCGCTTAAACGTGCGGAGATTCTTTGCCTTCTCAATCCACAATCTGTCGAATTTCATCACAAAGTTGCTTATGTCTATCTAAAGCAATTGAAATGGGAAAAAGCCATTGAGGCCGAAATGAAAACATTGGAGCTGGATAGTGCCTATATCCCTGCTTTGGATTTACTTGCACACGCATACGGCGGTTTGGGAAATTGGGAAAGAACCGGATTTTATGGCCATCAGGCTTTGGTCTTGAAAGATAAAGCCATACCTGACCTTCAGCATGAAATTATTCCTGCATCGGCGCCAAAAGATGGAAAACGGATTATCTCGTTTTCTTTATTTGGTAATAGTTCCAAATATATTGAGCCTGCCGTCTTAAATACCCAGCTTGCTCCTGTTCTTTTCCCTGGCTGGACATGCCGTTTCTATGTTGATGATTCTGTTCCGGCCGAAGCCATCCAACGGTTTAAAGCAAATGGTGCGGAGGTTATCCATATTGATCCCCAACTGCGCAACTGGCCCGGAACGATGTGGCGTTTTCTTGCGATAAATGATCCTGAAGCTGAATATGTGATATTTCGCGATGCTGATTCTATTATTTGTTATCGAGATGCAGCTTCTGTTTCGGAATGGATAAAAAGTGGCACCCTATTCCACACCATACGCGATTCGGGCTCGCATACTGCTTTGATTCTTGCAGGCATGTGGGGGGCCAAGGCCGGTGCCGTTCCTAATATGCAGGAAAGAATTCAAAACTTTATTGATAGCGGCTATTCTTCAAGGCATTTCGCGGATCAGGATTTCTTAGAAAAAGAATTGTGGGCCTATATACGCCAAAATCTCTTTGCACATGACCGACTGTTCAACTTCCGCGATCCGCATGACATCCCCGGAGAATTCAACCCAGATTATCAAATTGCTTTCTGCGAAGGTGCAACCAGCTTCAACGCAACAACCGATTATGAAGATAACAGCTTGGCGAGATGGACTTTATATTCGCGTGTATCCCCTTTAGTCAATCGGGATTACTCGCTTAATGTTGTTCCTGAATTTAAGGTATGCAGTTACGTAACTGAAGTAAAAAACGGAATTGTTTCAGCTTCCTTACCCAGAAGATACGGTAATGCCATTAAAGCAGGATTGGCAAAAATCAATATCGAGAGAATTTGATTTCAAACAATAGCTTAACTAAACATCCAATATCATGAGCAAACACATTCTCCTCGGTATCACCGGCGGTATTGCAGCATATAAATCGTGTGAACTGGTCAGATTGCTGAAAAAGCAAGGACATTCTGTTTCAGTGGTGATGACGGATTCTGCAACGGAATTTGTCTCTCCGCTGACTTTCCAAGCATTAAGCGGCAATCCCGTGTTATCGGATACCTATTCAGGCGCTTCCAATAATGGCATGGCGCACATCAATCTGACGCGCGAAGCCGACGCATTTCTTATTGCGCCTGCGACTGCCAATACGATTGCCAAAATTGCCAACGGATTGGCCGACAACCTGCTGACTACTTTGGCCGCAGCCAGAAAATGTCCTTTGGCTGTTGCGCCTGCAATGAATGTCGAAATGTGGAACAACCCTGCCAACCTGCGCAATATTGCGCAACTGGCTTCAGACGGCATTACCGTGTTTTACCCAAACAGTGGCGAACAGGCTTGCGGTGAAACAGGTACGGGCAGAATGGTCGAAGCGGTCGATCTGGCAGATTTGCTAGAAGATTTATGGACACCCAAGCTGCTGAGCGGCAAAAAAGTTCTGATTACAGCCGGCGCAACATTTGAAGCCATCGATCCTGTCCGCGGCATTACCAATATTTCCAGCGGACAAATGGGCATGGCTCTAGCGCGTGCGTGCCGTGCTGCCGGAGCGGAGGTTACGCTGATTTACGGTCAAATTCAGACGGCCTTACCCGCAGGCTTGGCTCAATCCGAACAGGCTGTCAGCGCAGAAGCCATGTATCAGGCAGTCCACCGCCATATCCATGAACAAGATGTCTTTATCTCTGTCGCAGCCGTTGCAGACTATAAAGTCAAAAACAGCAGCAACGAGAAACTGAAGAAAAACGGCAATCAGCCTCCGGTTATCGAACTGACGGAAAATCCGGATATTCTCGCATCCGTTGCCGCCCTACCTTCTCCGCCGTTCTGCATCGGCTTTGCTGCCGAAAGCCATCAGGTTTTGGAATTTGCACGAGCAAAACGTTTACGTAAAAACGTACCGATGCTGGTGGCCAACCAAGTTTCCGTTTCCATGGGCAAGCCAACCAATCAAATCACCATTATTGATGACCTTGCCGAAACCTCATTTCCGGAAACATCCAAACGCCAAGCTGCAGATGAAATTGTCAAACGCCTGGCTGAATTATTGGCTTAATCAAACAAAAGGCCGTCTGAAAATTTTTCAGACGGCCTTTGTTCAAACACACATTACATTACAGTCCCAATTCGCGCAGGAAACGAATATCGTCTGCCCAACCGGATTTCACTTTCACCCAAATCTTCAAGAAGACTTTGGTACCAAACAATTTCTCCATATCAAGGCGTGCTTCAGTAGAAATTTTCTTCAATTTCTCCCCACCCTTGCCAATCAGAATCGCCTTTTGGCTGTCTTTATCGACCAACACTGCGATATAAATGCGGAACAGTCCGCTTTCCTCTTCCTCAAACTGCTCCACTTCAACATTCATCGCATACGGCAACTCTTCGCCCAAATAGCGGAACAATTTTTCGCGCACAATCTCCATCGCCAGGAATCGGCTGGATTTGTCCGTCACCATATCTTCCGGATACATTGGGATACTTTCCGGCAGATACGGTTTGAGCAGTTCCAGCAAATTGGCAATACGCAAACCATGTTTTGCGCTGACTGCCTCGCTGGCGGCAAACTCAAACTCTTGGCGCACTTCATTGATAAACGCTTCAAGTGCAAATTTGTCTTTGGCTTTATCTTTATCGATTTTATTGACCACCAATACCACGGGCGTATGCTTAGGCAACTGTTTCAACACCACGCGGTCGGCATCGGTAAAACGCATGGCTTCCACCACAAAAACCACCACATCCACGCCGCTCAATGCTTCGGTTACGTTTTGATTAAGACGGTCATTCAAGGCATTGCGGTGATTGGTTTGGAAACCCGGGGTATCGACAAACACAAATTGCGCCGTGTCGTCGGTGTAAATACCGGTTACACGGTTGCGCGTGGTTTGTGCTTTTTTACTGGTAATACTGATTTTCTGACCGATTAAATGGTTCATCAGCGTGGATTTGCCGACATTCGGGCGACCCACGATGGCCACAAAGCCGCAACGATAATCCGTCGTGTGTTGCGACTCGTTTTGCAAAAAGGTTTCTACATCCATTTATATATGACTTTCTTGATTGTTTCAGACGGCCTTTGCATTTTTTCAAAGGCCGTCTGAAATATTATTTTTTAGATTTTTTCAAAGGAAACTTCTGTTCCAACCATTCTAAGGCTTCACATGCCGCTTTTTGCTCGGCCACTTTCCGACTGCTGCCGCGTGCATTGCAGATAAAGCCGAGTTCGCCCAAATCGCAGGAAATCACAAACATCGCATCGGCCGTCTGCTCCGCCTGCTCTTCGATTCGATATTTCGGCAGGGCAAAGCGGCGTGCCTGCAAGGCTTCCTGCAAAGCGGTTTTACTGTCTTTTTTGCCGATATTCAAATCCGCACGTTTCACGCGTTCCGCAAACAAATGGCGAACCACTTTTTCCGCCGCAGAAAAATCAGCGTCAAAGCTGACCGCTGCAAACATCGCCTCCATCGCGTCGGCCAAAATCGAAGGCCGTCTGAAACCGCCGCTCTTCAATTCGCCGGCACCCAAATACAAACCGTCGCCGACATTCATTTCCAACGCGATTTCAGCCAACACGCCTTCATTCACCAAAGCCGCGCGCATCCGCGACAACTCGCCTTCCGACAATTTCGGAAACGCGTCAAACAACATCCGCGCCACGGAATAGTTCAAAATCGAATCGCCGACAAATTCAAAACGCTCATTGTGTTTGGCATTGTAGCTGCGGTGGGTCAAAGCCTGCTGAAGCAGCTCCATATTGCGGAACTCATAGCCCAGACGCTTTTGAATCGCTCGATGCGCCTGCTGTTTGAGCAAATCAGGTTTCATTCCATACTTTCAAAAAACAGCCCGAAAATACGCCTCATCCGCAGTGAAACAAAATAAAAAGGCTACACCGGCAACTTTTTTATTTTGGCTCATTGTTTCTTGCGTCCCTCAAGCCGATAAACAATCAAAAGCCGTCATGTTCAAACCTGACGGCGCTCGACCGACATTGTACCACCAAACCGCCCCTGCACACATCCGTGCGGAAAAGCGGCGAATCGTGTAAAATCATGCCAAATCATCTCTTTGCCAACTCCATGAACAAATTTGCCCAAGCATTGGCCGCAGCGCTCGACCGCTGCATCGTCACCAACACCGTCGCCGAACAAGGCGAACCCGTCGGCTTCCTCTACCGCGAAGCCCCCGTATTTGAAAACGACAGCGGCTGGCGTATTTTCAGCGGCGACGAAACCGACGAATACACCGACAATCCCGACAACTTCAGCATTGTCAGCCTCTCCGCCATTACCGCAGACAATCCCGACATCGCGCCCCTGCTGACTCAGTCAGAAGGCAGCGCGTGGGAATTGAACGAAGACGGCGAGTTCCAAGCCGTTGCCGATTGGCAGCCGCAAGAATAACCCATCCCAATTTCGTTTCAGACGGCCTCCTTTATAACTAGGCCGTCTGAAACCGAGCAGAATCCCTATTTCACAAATATTGAAGGAATCATCATGAACATTATCGAACCCCGCCTCGATGGCACCAACCTGCGCATCGGCATCGTTCAAGCCCGCTTTACCAACGAAATCGGCAGCGAAATGGTCAAAGTATGCTGCCGCACCCTAAAAGAATTGGGCGTATCCGAAGACAACATCACGCTTGCCACTGTTCCCGGCGCGCTTGAAGTGCCTATCGCGCTGATGAACCTCGCTTCATCCGAACAATTCGATGCCCTGATTGCCATCGGCGTTGTCATTCGCGGCGAAACCTACCACTTTGAATTGGTATCCAATGAGTCCGGCGCTGGCGTCAGCCGCGTTGCCCTTGACTACAACATCCCTATCGCCAACGCCATCCTGACGACTGAAAACGACGAACAGGCCGTTGCACGCATCGAAGAAAAAGCCTCCGATGCCGCCAAAGTTGCCGTAGAATGTGCCAACTTGGTCAACCATCTTTTGTCAGAACAATACGAAGACGACGAAGAATAAGCTTCTCCCCGTATTGAATACCGCATATTTTCAGACGGCCTCTCAATCATGACATTGAGGCCGTCTGAATCATTCAATATTCAGCCGACAACCCTCGGCCCTCTTCACAAGGAATACCCATGAAAAGCCCACGCCGCCGCGCACGCGAGCTTGCCGTACAAGCTATTTATCAAGCAGGCATCAACAAAACTGCCGCTCCCGAAATCGCCAAAAACATCCGCGAACTGTCCCAAGCGCCCAATATGGATGAAGAGCTGTTCAACAAACTGTTTTTCGGCGCACAAACCCATGCCGAAGAATACATGGAAAAAATCAGCCCCCTGCTCGACCGCGACGAGAAAGACCTCAGCCCTATCGAACGTGCCGTTTTGCTGGTTGCCTGCCATGAGCTGAGCACCATGCCTGAAACCCCCTATCCTGTCATCATCAACGAAGCCATTGAAGTCACCAAAACTTTCGGCGGCACCGACGGCCATAAATTCGTCAACGGCATCCTCGACCAACTGGCTTCCCGCATCCGCCCCGACGAACCGCGCCGCAAAGGCTAAAATCGACTTCACATCGGGCCGGGATTACTGATCTTTGCCCTGTTGAGGCTAATCTGCTTATACAGCCAAACCATCAAAAAGGCCGTCAGAAATTCAGACGGCCTTTTATATTTCGATTTATTCCGATTTTGGTATTTCATAACCAGGGCAGTTTTGTTTATCGCTGTTTGCCCAGATGATGCCGCTGTCGTTGTAATAAACGGTACAAGTTTCATCGGCATTGGTTTCTTTATTGGGCACAGCCTTCAAAATATAACCTGAATCGGAAGGATTAGGCATAGAAGCCGTATCTTTGGAAAAATTAATATCGAAATATTCATTCTGCTGTAAATTTTTAGGAGGAAAATCCTTAAATGTTCTTTTTTGAGTGTAGTAGCGTTCGAGTTGTTGGGCGTTATGCAGCATCTGTGTGCGGACGGATGCGAGACGCGTTTGGCGGATGTAGTTTTGATAAGACGGATAGGCGATGGTAGCGAGAATGGCTGCAATCAAAACGACTATCAGCAGCTCGATAAGCGTGAAGCCTTGTTGGTGTTTCATTTTATTTGTGTCGTTAATAATTGGAATAAGACATGAATATTATAGTCGTTTTCTTGCAGCTTAAATGTTCAGATTCGGAGGGAGTTTGGGAATTTATGTAAACGAGGTACAAGTTCTGAAAAATATTTTCATCCTTTTATTTTTTATTTCAATAAGTTAAACTTCAATTTAAGCCGACTGTCTCTTGGTTGGCCTTAGTCTTTACAGTAAAATCCAGTTGTTTTTTTGTTTCTATCAATACATTTGTTGCTTGTCTGCGACGTTATTTTATTGAATTGGTTCCTTTTATATGTCTAAAGTTTTCAAGTGGGCGGCCGGTACGGCTGTTATCGTGGCTGCGGCTTTCGGCGGCTGGTCTTTGATGAAGCCTGAGCCTCAGTCTTCTTTTATTACAGAAGTGGTTAAACGCGGCGATATCCGTCAAACCGTATCGGCAACCGGCGAAATCTCGCCTTCCAATTTAGTATCCGTAGGCGCGGAAGCTTCAGGCCAGATTAAAAAACTGTATGTGAAACTGGGCCAACAAGTGAAAAAAGGCGATCTGATTGCAGAAATCAACTCAACCAATCAGCTCAATACCTTAAATACCGAAAAATCCAAACTGGAAACTTATCAAGCAAAATTGGTTTCTGCCGAAATCGCGCTTTCCAGTGCGGAGAAAAAATATAAGCGCGAACTTGCCTTATGGAAAGAACAAGCCACTTCCAAAGAAGATTTGGAATCTGCACAAGACTCTTTAGCCGCAGCCAAAGCCAATGTCGCCGAACTGAAGGCCTCCATCAAACAATCCAAAATCTCCATCAATACGGCCGAATCCGAACTGGGCCACACGCGAATTACCGCCACCATGGACGGCACCGTAGTCGCCATTCCTGTTGAAGAAGGCCAATCCGTCAATGCGGCGCAATCTACGCCCACCATTATCCAGCTAGCCAATCTGGAAACCATGTTAAACAAAATGCAGATTGCCGAAGGCGATATTACGAAAGTCAAAGCCGGTCAGGATATTTCGTTCACTATTTTGTCCGAGCCGGACACGCCGATTAAAGCAAAATTGGACAGCGTCGACCCCGGCCTGACCACCATGTCTTTGGGCAGCTACACCAGCAGCACGGACACGACTTCCAATGCGATTTACTACTATGCCCGCGCCTTAGTGCCGAATTCCGACGGCAAACTTTCCATCGGCATGACCACTCAAAACACGATTGAAATCAACGGCGTGAAGAATGTCTTACTGGTACCGACGCTGACTGTAAAAAAACATAACGGCAAATCCTATGTCAGCATTTTGGGCGCAGACAATAAAGCGGTAGAACGCGAAGTGACCGTCGGTTTGAAAGACAGCATGAATACCGAAATCAAAAGCGGCTTGAAAGAAGGCGAAAAAGTGATCGTTTCTGAAATGAGCGCAGATGAAAAGAATAAGAGCAGCGAACGCGCGATGATGGGCGGCGGCCCTCCTCGCTGATTGATTAAGGCCGTCTGAAAGGTTTGGCTGTGTTTCAGACGGCCTTGGTTTCTGTATGTCTATTTTTCGCCCGGAAAGATTATGAGTTTAATCGAATGTAAGAATATCAACCGTTTTTTCGGTAGCGGTGAAAACCGTGTACACGTATTGAAAGATGTCAGCCTTTCTATTGAGAAAGGCGACTTTGTGGCGATTATCGGCCAGTCCGGCTCAGGCAAATCGACGCTGATGAATATCTTGGGCTGTCTGGATACCGCCACCTCCGGCTCTTATCAAATCGACGGCATCGAAACATCGCAAATGCAGCCGGATGAGCTGGCGGCTTTGCGCCGTGAGCGTTTCGGCTTTATTTTCCAGCGTTACAACCTGTTAAGCTCGCTGACCGCCCGAGACAACGTCGCCCTGCCTGCCGTGTATATGGGCATGGACAGCAAAGAGCGCGCGGAACGTGCGGAAAAATTATTGGGCAATTTGGGTTTGCAAAATAAAGAAGGCAACAAACCCAGCGAGCTTTCCGGCGGCCAGCAACAACGTGTTTCGATTGCCCGCGCGTTGATGAACGGCGGCGAAATCATCTTTGCCGACGAACCGACCGGCGCATTGGATACCGCCAGCGGTAAAAATGTGATGGAAATCATCCATAAGTTGCATGAAGACGGGCATACCGTGATTATGGTTACCCACGACCCGGGCATTGCGGCAAATGCAAACCGCGTCATCGAAATCCGCGACGGTCAGATTATTTCGGATACGTCTAAAAATCCCGATATTCCGCCCAGCAAAGTGGAGCGAATTAAAGAAAAAGCTTCCTGGTCGTTTTATTACGATCAATTTATGGAAGCATTCAAAATGTCGGTACAGGCGATTATGGCGCACAAAATGCGTTCGCTGCTGACCATGCTGGGGATTATCATCGGTATCGCTTCGGTGGTATCGGTAGTGGCCTTGGGTAATGGCTCGCAACAAAAAATCTTGGAAGACATCAACTCGATGGGCACAAATACCATCAGTATCTTCCCTGGTCGTGGTTTTGGCGACCGCCGCAGCGGACGGATCAAAACACTGACGATTAATGACGCAAAAGCCATCAGCCAACAAAGCTACGTCGCCTCTGCCACCCCTCAAACCAACTCCGGCGGCACCTTAACCTACCGCAACACCGACCTGACCGCCTCGCTTTACGGCGTAGGCGAACAATATTTCGACGTGCGCGGTTTGAAATTGGAAGAAGGCCGTCTGTTTGATGATGACGATGTAAAAAACGATGCCCAAGTCGTCGTCATCGACCAAAACACCAAAACCAAACTCTTCGGAGAAGGCGTCAATCCTTTAGGCAAAACCATCCTCTTCAAAAAACGCCCGCTCACCGTCATCGGCATCATGAAAAAGGATGACAACTCATTCGGCAATTCCGACTCGCTGATGCTTTGGTCGCCTTATACAACGGTAATGCACCAAATTACCGGCGAGAGCTATACCAACTCCATCGTTGTCAAAATCAAAGACGATGCCAACACACAGGTTGCCGAAAAAAGCCTGACCGAGCTGCTGAAAGCACGCCACGGTACAGAAGACTTCTTTATGAACAACAGCGACAGCATCAAAGAAATGGTTGAAAGCACGACCGGCACCATGACACTACTGATTTCTTCCATCGCGGTCATCTCTTTGGTGGTCGGCGGCATCGGCGTGATGAACATCATGTTGGTCTCCGTTACCGAGCGCACCAAAGAAATCGGCGTGCGCATGGCAATCGGCGCGCGGCGCAACAATATTTTGCAGCAGTTTCTGATTGAAGCCGTCTTAATCTGCATCATCGGCGGCCTGTCAGGCGTATTGTTGTCCGCAAGCATCAGCCTGGTGTTCAACTATTTTGTCACCGATTTCCCGATGAGCATTTCCATGGCTTCCGTCATCGGCGCAGTTGTCTGCTCCACCGCCATCGGCGTCGCGTTCGGCTTTATGCCTGCCAACAAAGCTTCCAAGCTCAATCCGATTGATGCCTTAGCTCAAGATTGATTATGTTTCAGACGGCCTATTATCTTAAGGCCGTCTGAAATGCTGTTCCCCGAAAGATTTTTTATGAAAACGAAACCTTTTTCCCAAGCTGCCTTATCCTTGGCTGTTGCCCTTGCCCTAAGTGCATGCGCCGCACCTAAAGCGAATCCGAACCTGACGCTGGAAGCAACCGGCCAAGTCATGAGCGCAGCGGAAACTGCCGAACGCTACGATGTCAACGGCAACTGGTGGGAAATCTACCAAAGCCCGCAACTCAACGCGCTGATGGAGCAGGCGTTGGCGAATAATGTCGATTTGAAACAGGCGGCCATCAGCGTCAACAAGGCTTTGTACCAAGCCAATATTTTGGGCGCGGATTTGGTGCCTTCGTTCAGCGGCTCGTTGGGTGCGAATGCTTCTAAAAACCTGAAAACCGGCAGCCACGGCAATACCTTCAGCAGCCAGCTTGGCTTGAGCTACGAATTGGATTTGTGGCGCAAACTCAGTGCCACTGCCGATGCGCAGGTATGGGAATACCAAGCCACGCATGAAGACATGGCCAACACACGCCTGACTTTGATTAATAATGTCGCCGATGCGTATTTCAATATCGCCTACCTGAACGAAGCCATCGAGTTGGCGCAAAAATCACTGAAGCAATATCAGGAAATCAACCGCATTGCGAATGCCAAGTTCCGCTACGGCCGAGCCGATTCAAGCCAGCCGACGCAAGCCAAACAGTCATTGTTGAACGCAGAAAACAGTCTGTTGTCTTTGCAAAACAATTTGGATACGCAAAAACAGGTTTTGCGTAATTTGTTGAATTTAAGGCCGTCTGAAAACATGGCCGCCGATCCGGCACAATTCCGTCTGTTGCCGGTCAAAGGCGTGAACTTGGACGTACCGATTACCGTTTTGGCCAACCGCCCTGACCTGCGCGCCGCCGAATACCGCCTGCAAGCGTCGCAACAATCGGTCAACGCGCAAAAACGCAGTTGGTATCCGTCGATTACTTTGGGCGCAAGTTTGAGTACGTCGTCCGACAAAGCAAAAAGCACGTTCAATATCCCCATGTTGGGTGGTTCGGCCACCATCAATCTGCCTTTCCTTAATTGGCAGACCATGAAATGGAAAGACAAAACCGTACAAGCGGAGATGGACAGCGCCAAGCTGAATTTTGAAAAAGCCCTGACTACCGCGCTCAACGAAGTCAACACCAACTACCTTGCCTACAAAAACGCGCAGGCCGGCCTTGCCAATCAGGAACAGCGTTACCAGTTGGACAAGAAAAACAGCCATTACTATCAAGTTCGCTACCAACACGGTAAAAACGAACTGAAAGACTGGCTGGAGGCTTTGAATACGGAATACAGCTCGACGCAAAACCTGCTGAACCAACGCTATGAAGCTTTAAAATACGAAAATATGGTGTACAAAGCCATGGCAGGACGTTATACGCCGAAATAGCATTTTCAGACGGCCTTTGGTTAATTTCCGTCAAAGGCCGTCTGAAACCATTCAAGCAACTGAATTTTCATATATAATCGCGCGTTTATTTGATTTTATCCGGACAACATTATGGCCTTCGCCTCTCTCTTTACGCTTTTGGACGACATTACCGCCGTTTTGGACAATGTAGCGATGATGACCAAAGTCGCCGTCAAGAAAACCGCCGGCGTGGTCGGCGACGATTTGGCACTCAACGCCAATCAGGTAACCGGCGTATCTGCCGAGCGCGAATTGCCGATTATTTGGGCGGTGGCAAAAGGCTCTCTGGTCAATAAGCTGATTCTGGTGCCGCTTGCGCTGTTGCTTTCCGCTTTCGTGCCTGCACTGATTACGCCCTTGCTGATGATCGGCGGTGTTTATTTGTGTTTTGAAGGCGTGGAAAAACTGCTGCACAAATTTCTGCACCGCAATGAACACGAAGACGGACACGATGCCGAGCCTGAAGTTACAGACGAAAAAACAAAAGTTAAAGGTGCGGTCCGCACAGATTTCATCCTCTCAGCCGAAATCATCATTATCGCACTGGGCGTTGTCGAAAAATATGACCTGATGACGCGCTCTTTGGTTATGGCCGCCATCGGTATCGGCATGACGGTGTTGGTCTATGGTTTGGTCGGCATTATCGTCAAACTTGACGACCTCGGTATGATGCTGATGCGCCAGAAAAGTGCCGCCGTGCAAGGCATCGGACGCGGTTTGATTTCATTTATGCCTTGGTTTATGCGCGGCTTGAGCATTGTCGGCACGCTGGCGATGTTCTTGGTCGGCGGCGGACTGATCGCCCACAACCTTGGTTTTTTGCACGATTTCCTCCACGCACAACATTGGGACAGCGGCATGATGGAACATATCGCCAATCTGGTGGTCGGAGTAGCCGCCGGTGCATTGGCCTGCGCCATTGTCCTGCCTGCAATGAAACTATTTCAAAAAGACTGATTTTGTTTCCCTGCCGTCTGAAAACTTTTCAGACGGCCTCAATACCATTTAAAGCATGAATATTTTCCGTAAACTCGAACAATACTGGCAACACCCGCTGCTGTACTGGCCGCTGGTCATCTTGATTGCCGCCGCGACGCCGTTCACTTTCGCCCCGTATTATCATTTCTGGCTGATGCCGCTATTGTTCGGCGCGCTGATACGCCTGATTGAATTGCGTCCGCGCTTTGCCGTCATGACTGCCTATCTGTTCGGATTAATCGGTTATACGGCGCAGTTTTATTGGATACACACTGCCCTGCATGATGTTTCGGGGCTGCCGGATTCATACGCCATCCCCCTCACCTTCCTGCTGCCGGCATTTCTTGCGCTTTATCCGGCCATCTGTTTTTGGGTGTGGAGAAAATGCAACCTGGCTCGCTGGGCCAAAACCGGCCTCCTGCTGCCGATTTTGTGGACGCTGGCAGAATTTGCCCGCGAACGCTTCCTAACCGGATTCGGCTGGGGCGCAATCGGCTATTCCCAAATCATCAAAGACAGCCCGTTGGCAGGTTTCGCACCGTTAGGCGGCATTCATATGGTTACGCTGGCAACCGCTTTCCTCAGCGCATGGCTGGTGTTGCTGATTGACAACCACGGCCGTCTGAAACACCGCCTGCTGCCCTTATTCCTTATCGTTGCGCTCTGCTCCGTCGGCTACATTTCCCAACAAACCGAATACACCCGCCCCGACGGCAGCACCAGCACCGTCGCCCTGATTCAAGGCAATATCGAGCAAAATCTGAAATGGAAAGAAGAACAAATCATTCCGACCATTCAGAAATACTACGAACAAATCAGCAAAACCAGTGCCGACATCGTCATCCTGCCTGAAACCGCCCTGCCGCTGATGCGCCAGGACCTGCCCGAAGGCATCTTGGAACAATTCGCCGAACAGGCGCAAAGCAACGGCAGCGCATTGGCCATCGGCATCAGCCAATATACGCCCGACGGCAACGGCTACGAAAATGCCGTCATCAATTTGAGCGACTATCACAACAGCACTTCCGATACCATCCCCTACTACGCCAAGAACCACCTCGTTCCATTTGGCGAATACAAGCCATTGCCCATCATTACCGAGCGCCTCTATAAAATGATGGATATGCCTTTGGCCGACTTTCAAAAAGGCGGCGACAACCAAGCGCCTTTGACAATGAAAGATCAAAAAGTCGCCTTCAATATCTGCTATGAAGACGGTTTCGGCGACGAACTCATCGCAACGGCCAAACGCTCCACCCTGCTTGCCAACATCAGCAATATGGCGTGGTACGGCAAATCCAATGCCATGTACCAGCAGCTTCAACAGTCCCAAGCACGCGCAATGGAGCTGGGCCGCTACATGGTTCGCGCCACCAATACCGGTGCGACCGCCATTATTTCCCCTAAAGGTACGATTGTTGCCGAAGCCCAACCGGATACTGAAACCGTCCTCGAAGGCCACGTTAAAGGCTATATCGGCGAAACGCCTTATATGAAGGCAGGCGGCTCAACATGGCTTATCAGCATTTTGGCCGTTATCGGCGTATTCCTCATCCTGATTGACCGGAAGAAACCAGAATAAAAAAATTTTAAGACCTTGTTATACAAGGTCTTTTTTATTGCTAAAACTATTTACATACAGAAATGTTTGTAATATACTTACCCAAAACCTAGCAAATCACTCAAATTTTCTAAGACAATCAACCCTTGCGATTTAAGCAGTAAAAACTATTGAATCTATCGTTAATTTACAGAAAAAATCCAACCTATAACAAAACAAACCACAGGCAGTGTTATACTGCTTGTCACACAATAAACAAAAAGCCGTTTTCAGACGGCCTAATCAAGGAGAGCATCCTTTTATGAATAAAGCTTTTGCATTACCCGTTATCCACAGCGGCAACGGTAGCCTCGAGCAATACATTCATACAGTCAACAGCATTCCCATGCTGACTGCCGAAGAAGAAACGCAACTGGCCGAACGTCAACAAAAAGGCGACCTCAACGCCGCCAAACAGCTTATTCTGTCCCATCTTCGCGTCGTCGTATCCATCGCACGCGGTTACGACGGCTACGGCCTCAACCAAGCCGACCTGATTCAAGAAGGCAATATCGGCCTGATGAAAGCCGTCAAACGCTACGAACCAAGCCGCGGTGCGCGCCTGTTTTCGTTTGCCGTGCATTGGATTAAAGCCGAAATCCACGAATTCATTTTGCGCAACTGGCGTTTGGTCCGCGTGGCCACAACCAAACCGCAGCGCAAACTGTTCTTCAATCTGCGCAGCATGCGTAAAAACCTGAATGCCTTGTCTCCAAAAGAAGCGCAAGAAATTGCCGACGATTTGGGCGTCAAATTGTCCGAAGTCTTGGAAATGGAACAACGCATGACCGGCCACGACATCGGCATCATGGCAGAAAACAACGATGACGAGGACAACTTCGCCCCTATCGACTGGTTAGCAGACCACGATGCAGAGCCTAGCCGTCAGTTGTCCAAACAAGCCCACTACGCCCTGCAAACCGAAGGTCTGCAAAACGCCTTGGCGCAACTGGACGACCGCAGCCGCCGTATCGTTGAAAGCCGCTGGTTGCAAGACGATGGCGGTTTGACCCTGCACGAATTGGCTGCCGAATACGGCGTATCTGCCGAACGCATCCGCCAAATCGAAGCCAAAGCCATGCAAAAACTGCGCGGTTTCTTGGCAGAAGAAGCAGAAGCCGTTTAAGCCTTTCTTGATAAAAAGGCCGTCTGAATCTTTTCAGACGGCCTTTTCGATGGCAAACCTCATCGTATCTTATCCCCCCAACACATTCATTTTAAAGCCCACTTAAGCTATAATAGCCACCACACACACTACCCGGTCATACCATAACCATGCAACTTACCGTCGTCGGACTCAACCACCAAACCGCGCCCTTGAGCATACGCGAAAAACTGGCATTTGCTGCTGCAAATCTGCCGGATGCCGTGTCCAACCTCGCGCGCAGCGAGGCGGCGGAAGAAGCAGTCATTCTTTCTACCTGCAACCGCACCGAGCTTTACTGCGTCGGCGAATCCGAAAAAATCATCAACTGGTTGGCAAAATATCACAATCTGCCTGTCGAAGAAATCCGCCCCTACCTCTATACCCTAGACAACAACGAAACCGTCCGCCACGCCTTCCGCGTCGCCTGCGGCTTGGATTCCATGGTCTTGGGCGAACCGCAAATTCTCGGCCAAATCAAAGATGCCGTCCGCGTTGCGCAAGAACAAGAAAGCATCAATACCCACTTAAACGCCCTGTTTCAAAAAACCTTTGCCGTTGCCAAAGAAGTGCGCACCGATACCGCTGTCGGTGAAAACTCCGTCTCTATGGCTTCCGCATCGGTCAAAATGGCAGAGCAAATCTTCCCTTCCATTTCCGACCTTAACGTCCTCTTTATCGGAGCAGGCGAAATGATCGAGCTGGTGGCCACTTATTTTGCCGCCAAAAATCCCAAGCTCATCACCGTTGCCAACCGTACACACCAGCGTGCGCAGGAATTGTGCGACAAACTCAGCGTCAACGCCGAAGCCTGCCTGCTGAATGAATTACCCGATATTCTTCATGATTACGACGTGGTTGTTTCTTCCACCGCCAGCCAACTGCCCCTCGTCGGCAAAGGCATGGTCGAACGCGCATTGAAAAAACGCCACAACATGCCCGTTTTCCTGCTGGATTTGGCCGTTCCGCGCGACATTGAAGCCGAAGTCGGCGAATTGGAAGACGCATATCTCTATACCGTGGACGACATGATGGATATTGTCCAAAGCGGTAAAGACGCGCGCAAAAAGGCAGCGGCGGCGGCTGAAAGCATGGTGGAAGAAAAGGTTAGCGAATTTATCCGCCAGCAGAAAAACCGTCAAAGCGTTCCGCTTATCCGCGCCTTGCGCGACGAAGGCGAACGCGCACGCCGCCAAGTGCTGGAAAATGCCATGAAACAACTGGCAAAAGGCGTATCGGCCGAGGATGTCCTCGAACGCCTCTCCATTCAGTTGACCAACAAACTGCTCCACTCTCCGACACGCACGCTCAACAAAGCCGGCTCGGACAACAGCGAATTAATCGATGCCGTGGCGCAGATCTACCACTTGGACCAACACGACTGACCTTAATTTAAAGGCCGTCTGAAAAAAGCGAGACAACAGGTTCTATGTCAAAGTTTTCAGACGGCCTCAAAGCAACAAATTTCAATCATCATTTTTTCATTTAAAATGAAATGCTTGAAAAAAAACCGTTAAAGTGTAAAAATCCTACTTTATACATTTGAACAACATTCAAACAATAAAACTGCCTGCCGGCTCAAATACATGCCGACAATAAGATAGGCACCGGCAAAAGGAACTTTCGTGCATATTAAAACAAACACATATCTGGCCCTTGCTGTCCTCTCAGCATCCCTTCTTTCAGGTTGCGACAAAGTCAGCACCTTTTTCGGTAAAGAAGAAAGCAAAGAACTCGTCCAACGCATAGAAACCAATACCGATGACGGTAAGGTCGGTATGCTGTTGCCCGATTTCGCCCAATTGGTACAAAACGAAGGACAGGCCGTCGTCAATATTCAAGCAACTCCGGCAAAACGCACTACAACACCAGATGACGACCACAGCATGGATCTGAGCCAATTCCCCGACAACGACCCGTTTTATGAGTTCTTCAAACGCCTCGTTCCCAATATGCCCGACATGCCTCAAGAAGAGGCCGAAAGCGATGATTTGAATTTCGGCTCCGGCTTTATCATCAGCAAAGACGGCTATATCCTGACCAATACCCACGTGGTTGCCGGCATGGGCAACATCAAAGTCCTGCTCAACGACAAACGCGAATACACGGCCAAACTGGTCGGCTCAGACGCCCAATCCGACGTTGCCCTCTTAAAAATCGAGCCGCAAGAAGACTTGCCGGTTGTCAAAATCGGCAATCCGAAAGATTTGAAACCGGGCGAATGGGTAGCCGCCATCGGCGCGCCATTCGGCTTTGACAACAGCGTAACTTCAGGCATCGTATCCGCCAAAGGCCGCAGCCTGCCGAATGAAAACTACACTCCGTTCATCCAAACCGACGTTGCCATCAACCCCGGCAATTCAGGCGGCCCGTTATTCAACCTCCGCGGCCAAGTGGTCGGCATCAACTCGCAAATTTACAGCCGCAGTGGCGGTTTCATGGGCATTTCGTTTGCCATTCCGATTGATGTTGCCATGAATGTGGCCGACCAATTGAAAGCCAACGGCAAAGTCCAACGCGGCCAATTGGGCGTGGTTATCCAAGAAGTTTCTTACGATTTGGCCAAATCTTTCGGTTTGGACAAAGCAAGCGGCGCGCTGATTGCCAAAATCATGCCGAACAGCGCAGCGCAACAAGCCGGTTTGCAAGTCGGTGATATTGTCCGCAGCGTAAACGGAGAAGAAGTCCGCGCTTCCAGCGATTTGCCGGTCATGGTCGGCTCGATGATGCCGGGTAAAGAAGTGACTTTGAGCATTTGGCGCGGCGGCAAACAAACCGATGTCAAAGTCAAACTTGGCAGCGCAGCCGAACAAACGGAAACATCGGCCAAAGAAAACGAACAGCCGCAACACGAAGGCGGCCATGACGGCTTTGCCGTTGAAAACGCAGGCCTGACTTTGCAGGTTGAAAACGCAGACGGCAAACAACGCTTAATCGTTCTGCGCGTTAGCGGTGCGGCCGAACGTGCCGGCCTCAAACGCGGCGACGAAATCATTGCCGTCAGCCAAATCAGCGTCAATGACGAATCTACCTTCCGCAGCGCCTTGGAAAGCGCAGGCAAAAACGTACCGCTTCTGGTGCAACGCGACGGCAATACCTTGTTCCTCGCACTCAATCTGCAATAGCAAGATTTTCAGACGGCATGATGATGCGTTAAATGATAAAATACCCATCAGTCAGAGGCGGTGGGTATTTTGTTATCTGCTTTCCAAATCTAGGCCGTCTGAAAATATTTCACTGCTTATATACAATATAATTATGCAACTTATTAATTATTCGAATTCTATTTTATCCATTGTTCCAGCAGCCATCGCGCTCGCCCTGGCCATTGCCACGCGCCGTGTATTGCTGTCCCTGGGTGTCGGCATTATCGTCGGCTCATTCCTGCTGGTAGGCGGTAATCCGCTTGATGCCTTGGTTCACTTGAAAGACATGGCCGTCAGCCTGACTTGGGCGGACGGAGATTGGTCTTTGGGCAAACCCAAAATCCTGCTCTTCTTGGTACTTTTGGGGGTTTTCACTTCTCTGCTGACGCATTCCGGCAGTAACCAAGCATTTGCCGATTGGGCGAAACAGCACATCAAAGGCCGACGTGGTGCTAAGCTGCTGACTGCCTGCCTGGTATTCGTTACCTTTATTGATGACTATTTCCACAGCCTTGCCGTCGGCGCAATTGCCCGTCCTGTAACCGACAAATTCAAAGTTTCCCGTGCCAAACTGGCTTACATCCTGGACTCCACTGCCGCACCGATGTGCGTTTTGATGCCGGTATCCAGCTGGGGCGCATCGATTATTGCTACTTTGGCCGGCCTTTTGGTAACGTACAACATCACAGGCTACACACCGATGGGCGCATTCGTGGCCATGAGCCTGATGAATTACTATGCCGTCTTCGCATTAATTATGGTGTTTGTCGTTGCCTGGTTCTCTTTTGATATCGGCTCAATGGCTCGTTTGGAACGCGCCGCCTTAAACGAAATTCATGATGAAACCGTTGACACCGGCCATCCTAACGGCCGCGTATTCGCGTTGATTGTACCGGTTTTGGTACTGATCGCCGCCACGGTTTCCGCCATGATTTACACAGGCGCGCAAGCTTCTGAAACCTTCTCTTTGCTCAGCGCATTTGAAAATACCGATGTGAACACTTCCCTCGTGTTCGGCGGCACTTACGGCGTATTGGCCGTCATCCTCTGCACCATCGGCACCATCAAAACCAGCGATTATCCCAAAGCCGTTTGGCAGGGCATCATCTCTATGCGCGGCGCCATTATCATCTTGATTTTGGCATGGATTATCAGCACCGTTGTCAGCGAAATGCACACCGGCGAATACCTCTCCACCTTGGTGGCAGGCAATATCCATGCAGGCTTCCTACCCGTGATTTTATTTCTGCTCGCAGGCGTGATGGCCTTCGCTACCGGTACAAGCTGGGGCACATTCGGCATCATGTTGCCGATTGCCGCCGCCATGGCCGTCAAAGTCGAACCAGCGCTGATTATCCCCTGCATGTCCGCCGTCATGGCCGGCGCCGTATTTGGCGACCACTGCTCGCCGATTTCCGACACCACCATCCTCTCTTCTACCGGCGCACACTGCAATCACATCGACCACGTTACCTCGCAATTCCCTTACGCACTGACCGTTGCCGCCTCTGCCGCTATCGGCTACCTGATTTTAGGCATGACCGGCTCTGCGCCTTTAGGTTTTGTGGTAACCGGCATCGTGATGGTTGTGTTGATTTTCATCTTAAAAGACAAGAACAAAGCAACTGCCTAATTCAAAACCAATATTCAGACGGCCTGAGATATTCCGACACGCTCAGGCCGTATGAATATTGCAATTACCCATATATCCATTATTCAGGACAAAACAATGAATACGCCCCATCTTCCACGCGGCCCCGTCATGGCCGACGTCGCCGCCTACCATCTGACCGAAGAAGAAAAACAACGCCTGCTCGACCCTGCCGTCGGTGGCGTTATTTTGTTCCGCCGCAACTTTGAAAATGTTTCCCAGCTCAAAGCTTTGGTTCAAGAAATCAAAGCCGTCCGCACGCCTGAACTCATCATCGCCGTCGACCACGAAGGCGGACGGGTTCAACGTTTTATTGACGGTTTCACCCGCCTGCCGGCCATGAACGTATTGGGCGAAATTTGGGACAACGAAGGCCAAGAAGCCGCCTGCGCCCAAGCAGAACAAGTCGGCTGGGTTTTGGCAACCGAACTCTCCGCCTGCGGTATCGACCTATCCTTCACGCCTGTATTGGATTTGGACTGGGGTCAATGTGCCGTTATCGGCAACCGCAGTTTCCACCGCGACGCCAACATCGTAACCCAGCTTGCCCTTGCCTTACAAAAAGGCCTGAACAAAGGCGGCATGAAATCTTGCGGTAAACACTTCCCCGGCCACGGCTTTGTCGAAGGCGACAGCCATCATGTCCTGCCTTGCGACGAACGCAGCCGCGAAGCGCTCGAAGCCGCCGACCTTATCCCCTTCCGCGCACTGAGCCAGGCAGGCATGGCCGCAGTCATGCCTGCCCACGTCGTATACCCGCAAATCGACAGCCAACCTGCCAGCTTCTCCGAAAAATGGCTGAAACAAATCCTGCGCCAAGAAATCGGATTTAACGGCGTTATCTTTTCAGACGACCTGACCATGGAAGGCGCATGCGGCGTCGGCGGTATTAAAGAACGCGCCCGACTTTCTTTTGAAGCAGGCTGCGATATTGTATTGGTATGCAACCGTCCGGACTTGGTCGATGAATTGCGAGACGGCTTCCTCGCGCCGGCAAACGCCGACTTGGCCGCACGTTGGCAATACATGGCCAACACATTGACCGTACAAGAAGCTGCCGACATCATGGCAACCGAAGCATTCCAAGCCGCCCAACAGGCAACCGCCAAATTGGCAACGCCCAAAGATATCGCAGGCGGTGTCAAAGTCGGCGAAGCATTCTGATTCAAGGCCGTCTGAAACATTGACGGCAAATAAAAAAGGAAGACTTGAAAAAGTCTTCCTTTTTTATCTTCCTAATTAATGAATTTTTACGTTATAGCGACGTTCCAAACGTAAGAATACCCATCCTAATACACTCGTCAATACAAGATAAATCAATGCAACCGTATAAAGCGGCTCTTGGAATATCGAATACTGACCCGTGATTGCTTTTTGAACAGACATAAGTTCAGGAACTGCAATAACAGACAGCAAAGAACTATCTTTCAAAAGTGTGATAAATTCACCTGCAAGTGGTGGCAACATACGGCGAAGAGCCTGAGGCAAAATCACATAACGCATCGCCTGAGTATAGGTCAGACCCAAAGAACGCGCGGCTTCCATTTGGCCTTTATCAATCGACTGGATACCGGCACGGAAAATCTCACAAACATATGCACCTGAGTTTGCAATCAAAGCCATTACACCTGCGATCAATGGGCCATAAGAACGACGAAAATTAATTGCAGATTCTCCGCTGATTAATGCACCATCGGTAGGATGTACAAAAAATGGGAAAATAACAAAAGCCCAAATAATAACTTGAGCAAGCAATGGCGTACCGCGGAACAACGCAACATACACAAAAGAAATCTTACGCAAAACCCAAGCCAATGCACGTATCGGCGCACCGGCTTTTTCCGGATTAACCAAACGAGCCAATGCCAGCAGCAAACCTAAAATCGAACCGCCAATCGTTGCAACCACTGTAATTCCCAGCGTTGCTAATACGCCGTAAAAAAACATCCAGCGGTATTCATAAATAATGTCAAAACGAAAATCCATAAATCTTCCGTCGGTCAAAATCGGTAACTAATCCGAATATTTTTTAAAATGAAGCTTGATATTTTACAAGAAAATACATTGCTTGAACGGTTTTTTGTTAGATTATTCCGCCCAACCCTGCTTTTTTTACATTTCCAATGAATTGCAGCCCCTTTTCGCTTTTGCTCATCTAGGACATTTTCCGTATAAAAAACAAAGCGCAAACCCGAGACAAAATTGACTGAAACACAAAAACAGCGGATAATTCGCCCATTCTTCAAACATCTTTCAGACGGCCTTCCCTCTTCCCTTAAAGGCCGTCTGAAAACATTTTAAAAAGCATAAAACATGAAAGCACCCGAACTCTTATTACCGGCCGGCGGCCTCGAACGCATGCGTGCCGCCTACGATTACGGCGCAGATGCCGTTTATGCCGGCAGCCCGCGTTACTCCCTGCGCGCCCGCAACAACGAATTTGCCAAACTCGACGTCCTCGAGCAAGGCATTAAAGAAGCGCACGAGCGCAACAAAAAATTCTTCCTGACCGTCAATACGCTGCCGCACAACTCCAAGCTCAAAACCTTCGTTTCCGATATGGAGCCCTTGATTGCCATGAAACCCGATGCGCTGATTATGGCGGATCCGGGTTTGATCATGACTGTGCGCGAAAAATGGCCGGAAATGCCGATTCACCTGTCCGTACAGGCCAACACCACCAACTATTGGGGCGTAAAATTCTGGCAGAACATCGGCGTCGAACGCATTATTCTGTCGCGCGAATTGAGCATGGAAGAAATCGCCGAAATCCGCCAAGAATGCCCCGACATCGAACTCGAAGTCTTCATCCACGGCGCATTGTGTATCGCCTATTCCGGCCGTTGCCTATTGTCGGGCTACTTCAACCACCGCGACCCCAACCAAGGCACCTGCACCAACTCCTGCCGTTGGGACTACAAGGTCCACAACGCCGTCGAAAGCGACGCGGGCGATGCCCAGCTTCTGCAAGGTTTCAACTTTGAAAAAGCCCAAGAAGAAGCCAACCAAAACTTCGAAGGCATCAACGGTCAAAAACGCCACCCCTACGCCGACAAAGTCTTCCTGATTGAAGAGTCCAACCGCCCGGGCGAAATGATGCCGATTATGGAAGACGAACACGGCACCTACATCATGAATTCCAAAGACCTTCGCGGCATTGAAGTGGTTGAGAAACTCGCCAAAATCGGCGTGGACAGCCTCAAAGTCGAAGGCCGTACCAAATCGCTTTATTATGTTGCACGCGTGGCCCAGTCCTACCGCAAAGCGATTGACGATGCCGTTGCAGGTCGTCCGTTTGATTACAGCCTGTTGAGCGAACTCGAAGGCCTTGCCAACCGCGGCTACACCAGCGGCTTCCTCGAGCGCCACCAAACTCAGGATTACCAAAACTACCTGACCGGCCATTCCATCGCCAAACAAAGCCAATATGTCGGCCACGTTACCGAAATCGATGAAAACGGCTGGGCGACCATCGAAGTTAAAAACCGCTTTGCAGTCGGCGATTCACTCGAAATCATCCACCCAAGCGGCAACCAAACCATCAAATTGGAACAAATGACCCGCAAAGGCCAGCCTGTCGATGTAGCACCCGGCAACGGCATTCAGGTCAAAATCCCCAATATGCAGGGCAAAGAAAAGGCTTTGGTTGCGCGGATTATGAATCCTTAAGCATCATCAAAACAAAGGCCGTCTGAAAGTTTCAGACGGCCTTTTTACATTATCTATACTGTTTTAAGCCTGTTCTTGCAATACGGCGGCAATCAATTCTTCTGCACCATCATCTGCCAATTTTTTGGCGACAGCGCGACCCAAAGCATCGGCGTATTCGGCTGGGGCTTGCGCGTCCGCCTGCAAAATGACCGAGCCGTCGGGATGGCCGACCAAGCCGCGCAAGGTCAGCAAACCGTTTTCTTCAGTGCAATATGCGGCCAGCGGCACTTGACAGCTTCCGCCCAAAGCACGCGCCAACGCACGTTCGGCCGTCACGCAGGCGTGTGTGGTATCGTGGTTCAACGGCTTCAAGACTTCGTACAAATCTTCGCGATGCGCTGCAATTTCAATACCCAATGCACCTTGTCCGGCAGCAGGCAGGCTGTCGGATTCCGACAAAATCATGCGGATGCGTTCGTCCAATTCCAGACGCTGCAAACCGGCGGCGGCCAAAATAATCGCGTCGTATTCGCCGTTATCGAGTTTGGACAAACGGGTTTGCACATTGCCGCGCAAAGGTTTGATAACCAAATGCGGATAGCGCGCACGCAACTGGGCTTCGCGGCGCAGGCTGGATGTGCCGACAACGGCGCCTTTGGGCATTTCTTCCAAACGCGCGTATTGGTTGGACACAAACGCGTCAAACGGATTGGCGCGTTCGCCGATGGCTGCAAGCGCGAAACCTTCAGGCAAATCCATCGGTACGTCTTTAATCGAATGCACGGCCAAATCAGCCCGGCCGTCATACAAAGCCTGTTCCAACTCTTTGACAAACAAGCCTTTACCGCCGACCTTTGACAAAGTTCTGTCCAAAATCTGGTCGCCGCGCGTGGTCATGCCCAAAATCTCGACTTCGCAATCGGGATACAGGGCTTTCAGACGGCCTTGGATATGTTTTGCCTGCCACATGGCAAGCAGGCTTTCGCGACTGGCGATAACGAGTTTTTTCGGGTTCATAATGGTTGCCTGAAAGATGGAAAACGGCATGAAGTCTATCATATTTTGGGCGGTTTTTCAGACGGCATGGGGGTGAATATGTTATATTTACACCTAAAAACCAAATTTTCCGGACAACATGAAACGCGCCAAAAAATATCCTTTTTTATCCTTACAGCGGCAACGTTTTCATCTGAACTTTGAAAACGCCTCTTCCGCCGCCGACCTTCCGAGCGAACGCGATTTTTACCGCTGGGCATGGTCTGCCCTGAAAAACGAATACCGCCGCGCTGACATCAGCCTGATTCTTCTGGACGAAGAAGAAGCCCGCGCCTACAACCGCGACTACCGCGGCAAAGATTACGCCACCAATGTATTGAGTTTCGCGCTCAACGAAGGCGAAATCCTGCCCGACCAGTTTTCAGACGGCCTGTATGGCGATTTGGTGATTTGTCCGCAAGTGGTTTTGAAAGAAGCCGCCGAACAAGGCAAAACACCCGAGCAGCATTTTGCCCACCTGACCATACACGGTACTTTACACCTGATGGGCTACGACCACATCGAAGACGATGAAGCCGAAATAATGGAAGCCGAAGAAATCCGCCTGATGCTGGCGGCAGGTTTCCCCAACCCCTACCAAGAGGACGAATATTAAAATGGACGGTACGCAGTCGAAACCCAAGTTTTTCGAACGCCTAATCTCCCGACTTGCCGGCGAGCCCGACTCCGCCGAAGACGTATTGACCCTGTTGCGCCAAGCGCACGAACAGGAAGTTTTTGATGCCGACACACTGACCCGGCTGGAAAAAGTATTGGACTTTGCCGAACTGGAAGTGCGTGATGCCATGATTACGCGCAGCCGCATGAACGTATTGAAAGAAAACGACAGCATCGAGCGCATCACAGCCTACATCATCGAAACCGCCCATTCGCGTTTCCCCGTCATCGGCGAAGACAAAGACGAGGTTTTGGGCATTTTGCACGCCAAAGACCTGCTCAAATATATGTTTAATCCCGAGCAGTTCCACCTGAAATCCGTCTTGCGCCCTGCCGTTTTCGTTCCCGAAGGCAAATCACTGGCCTCCCTTTTAAAAGAGTTCCGCGAACAACGCAACCACATGGCGATTGTCATCGACGAATACGGCGGCACATCCGGCCTGGTAACCTTTGAAGACATCATCGAGCAAATCGTCGGCGACATCGAAGACGAGTTTGACGAAGACGACAGCGCCGACAATATCCACGCCGTTTCTTCCGAACGCTGGCGCATCCACGCCGCAACCGAGATCGAAGACATCAACGCCTTTTTCGGCACGGAATACAGCAGCGAAGAAGCCGACACCATCGGCGGCCTGGTCATTCAAGAATTGGGGCACCTGCCCGTACGCGGCGAAAAAGTCATCATCGGCAACCTGCAATTTACCGTCGCACGCGCCGACAACCGCCGTCTGCACACCCTGATGGCCACACGAATTAAAGAAAACACGGATAAACCATGATTATTCTGGATCACGTCTCCAAACACTATCAAACACGCGACAACAAAGACTTTGTCGCCGTCGAGCCGACCAGCCTCGAAATCGAACAGGGGGAAATCTTTGGCCTAATGGGCTATTCCGGTGCAGGCAAATCCACCCTGCTGCGCCTGATTAATTTATTGGAACGTCCCGACACAGGTACCGTCAGCGTGTGCGGCCAAGAGCTGACCGCGCTCAACGCCACGCAACTGCGCCACGCCCGACAAAATATCGGCATGGTGTTCCAACAGTTCAACCTATTAAGCAACCGTACCGTTTCCGAAAACGTGGCCTTTCCTTTAGAAATTGCCAAATGGCCATCTAAAAAAATCCAAGCGCGTGTTGAAGAATGTTTGGAAATCGTCGACTTGCAAGACCGTGCCAACCATTACCCGTCCCAACTTTCCGGCGGTCAAAAACAACGTGTCGGCATTGCCCGCGCGCTGGCGCCGCAACCTCAAGTCATCCTCGCCGACGAACCCACTTCCGCCCTCGACCCCGCCACTACGCGCAGCGTTTTGAAGTGTTTGGAAGACATCAACCGACGTTTCAACGTAACCATCGTCATCGTTACCCACGAAATGAGCGTTATCCGCCGCCTGTGCGACCGTGCCGCCCTCTTGGACAAAGGCCGTCTGCTGGAAATCGTTGAAGTACACGGCAACCAAATCCATGCCCAATCCGAAATCGGGCAAGAGCTGATTCGAGAGGACTAATATGGCAGATTTAACATTTGAAAGTGCTGTTGAGACCATCGTCAGCATGAAGGGCGAAATTATCCAAGCCTTGGGCGAAACCTTTATTATGGTCGGCCTATCGACTACTTTCGCCGTTATCTTCGGTACGGTTTTGGGCGTATTGCTGTTTGTGACGTCAAGTCATCAGTTGCACTACAACAAACAGCTGAATTTGTTTTTGGACAACATTGTCAACCTGATGCGTGCCTTCCCTTTCGTCATCCTGATGATTGCCATGATTCCCATTACACGCGCCATCATCGGCACGACCATCGGCCCGGTGGCCGCCTCATTGGTATTGAGCGTATCCGGCTTGTTCTACTTCGCCCGTCTGGTCGAGCAAAACCTGCGCGAAGTGCCCAGAGGCGTGATTGAGGCGGCCTCCGCAATGGGTGCTTCCCCCATGAGCATCATCTGCAAAGTGCTTTTGAATGAAGCGCGCGCAGGTATGGTTTCCAGCATTACCGTACTGGCTATCGGCCTTCTGTCGTACAGCGCGGCGGCAGGTATGATTGGCGGCGGCGGCTTGGGCGACCTTGCCATCCGTTACGGCTACTACCGCTATCAAATGGAAGTCATCATCTTCATTGTTGCCATCCTGGTTTTACTCGTTATCCTGATTCAAGGTATTGGTAACAGATTGGCACGCAAACTGGACAAACGTTAAACAAACCAGGCCGTCTGAAATGGGCTTACTATTTTTCAGACGGCCTGTTCTCTATTTAGGACATATATTCCCATTAAGTTTACAAAAAACATCCTCATCTTTCCAAAATAGATTTACAATCCCTCTTTTTTTAACAGCGGCAGCTTGAGGCCGTCTGAAACCGTTTTATCATCCATCTGGAGCAAAATTATGCGAATCAACCCATTCTTCAAAACCCTTTCTGCCGCTGCGCTGGCCATCGTATTGGCTGCCTGCGGCGGTCAAAAAGACAGCGCACCTGCTGCTTCTGCCGCTTCTTCTGCCGATAACGGCGCAGAGAAAAAAGAAATCGTCTTCGGTACAACCGTCGGCGACTTCGGCGATATGGTAAAAGACCAAATCCAACCGGCTTTGGAGAAAAAAGGCTATAAAGTCAAACTGATCGAGTTTACCGACTATGTGCGCCCCAACCTTGCTTTGGCTGAAGGCGAATTGGACATCAACATCTTCCAACACAAACCTTATCTGGACGACTTCAAAAAAGAACACAAACTGGACATCACCGAAGCCTTCCAAGTACCGACTGCTCCTTTGGGCCTCTATCCTGGCAAACTGAAATCTTTGGACGAATTGAAAGACGGCGTCAGCGTTTCTGCACCTAACGACCCATCCAACTTTGCCCGTGCATTGGTTATGTTGAACGAATTGGGCTGGATTAAACTGAAAGCCGACGTTGATCCGCTGACCGCATCTAAAGCAGATATTGCCGAAAACCCTAAAAACATCCAAATCGTAGAACTTGAAGCCGCCCAACTGCCACGCAGCCGTGCCGACGTTGACTTTGCCATCGTTAACGGCAACTACGCCATGAGCAGCGGCATGAAACTGACCGAAGCGCTGTTCCAAGAGCCGAGCTTCGCCTACGTTAACTGGTCTGCCGTCCGCACTGCCGACAAAGACAGCCAATGGTTGAAAGATGTAACCGAAGCCTACAACTCTGACGAGTTCAAAGCCTACTCACAAAAACGCTTTGCCGGTTACAAATACCCTGCGGCATGGGGTGAAAACGCAGCAGCAGGTGCTCAAGCCGAAGCCGCCTCTACTGCTTCCGCAACCAAATAAATCGCTCTTTGAAAAAAGGCCGTCTGAACGTTCAGACGGCCTTTTTCTATCATCACTCACAAAGTCAAAACTATTTTTTATTGATAACAATCACTTATATAATTTCTTATATCAAACCGAATCAACTGTTGTAAAAATATTCAATAAAAATCCATGTTTTTATTCAATATAATCAATCACTAAATGAATTATTCTACTTTTTTATAATATTCACTGGTAATGTTCCGCTTATCCTGATATTATACCGTTTATCTAAAGACATCCGGTTATCTGCTTTTTAAACCGCTCATCTTAATTGCTTTAAACCACTTTGTCGGATTTTCCCATAATGTTGTGTTTCTCCGTTTCGAAGGGGTTTGAGCGGTCGAAATACCGTATTGCTTAGATGTTAAAGCTTCGTGCTTTGAAATGAGTGAATTTTTGTTTTAAGTGTCGTAATCTCTTGCTAATTACTCCCAGCTGCAAGAGTTTCAGGGTTGTCTATTTGGACAACCCTTCTTTTTTATACTCCATTATTTCAATAACTTAAGATTTTCTTATTCATATTCAAACCAACTGGCAAAACCATTCTTTTTCCCACCTCAAATTTTCTTCAATTCATTATTCGGCATTACCAGCCAAACCTGTGCATTTTTGACTTGGGCGGCTGCTCGGATGGCCGCTTCATCCATAATAGAAAATGCGGTAGAAAAGGCATCGGCAACTGCCGCACTTTCCGCCATAACGCTCATGCTTTTATAGCGCGGCTGGCTTCCGCCTGTGCGCGGGTCAAAAAGATGGGTAAATTTGCCTGCCTCGTCCATTACCGTGCCATAGCCGCCCGATGTGGCAAACGCTTGATTTTTCATGGCAATGGTGGTCAGGATTTGGTCTTCGTGGTCAGGATTGCGGATGCTGACATTCCACTCGCGCTGGTTGGCATTATCAAAGCCGTAAATCTCCCCCATATCAATCAATGCCTGAGAAACGCCTTGCTGCTTCAACAATTCAGCTACTTTGTCGGTAATATAGCCTTGGGCAATGCCGTTAAGCGACAAGCCCATGCCTTTTTGGGCAAAACGGATTTCTTTGGTATCAAAATCAACTTTGTTGAAGTCCACCAATTTAAGCGTATCTTTGATGCTGCGTTCAGACGGTGGCGTTTCGGTTTTCGGATTCCGTCTGAAATGGTCGGCATACAGATTCCACAAAGGCTGAATGCTGGGATCAAATGCACCTTGCGTCAGCCGATGAATATCCCGGCTAATACTAAGCAGCTGCAAAAAATCGGATGGCGGATTTTTCAGACGGCCTTCTCGGTTTAAGCGGCTGATCAGGCTGTCATCCCGATACAGGCTGAAGATTTTTTCCAATCGTGAAACTTCCGCCAATACTTTGTTGATCAGTATCTCCGCCTGCCTGCGCCCAACACCGAACAAACGCAATTCCGCACCCGAGCCTAATGCAATCCCTTTCCAGATAACAGGCTGCCCTTCTTGATTCGGGCCGGCTGAATGAGTCGGCTGATTGGTTTTTCGGCTGATGACAAAGGGAATGCCGACACCGGCGGCAAGTGTGGCGGCGATGGCAATGAAGCGGCGGCGCGTTAAAGGGGTGGACATGGCGTATTCCTTGGATTTTTTATTTTTACATTGAAAGTCTGCATCATTAAATATCAATCGGCAGCCTTCAACACAAAGGCCGTCTGAAATGGTTTCAGACGGCCTTTATTGATTGTTTTATTTGAAAATATATTCGTCGGGCATTTCTGCAAAACCGACAACTCTGCCGCCTTTTTCTTTGGCGAATTTTTCAGCTTGTGCCTTGTCGGCAAAAGGAAGCGCATCTTCCGCACCCATGCCGCCGATAAAGCTGCTTTCGATAACGTAATAGGCCTTTTTCGCATCTATCCATTCAGTGTCGGCATTGGGTTTTTCCCAATCTTTGACTTTACCCATATCGGTAACATAGATGACATGAATGCCTTTCGGCTCTTCAGGCAGCTTGGTATAGCCGAACATCTGCTTGATGGTGGAAAACCAGACTGGTTTTTCAGGTTTGCCGTTCAAGAAGATTTGCGCTTTAGGGCCGTTGTGTTCGGTCAAATTCATGCTGCAGTAATGACCGACCGCGCTGTCGCTGATTTGTTGGGGCGCAGGCGGAGGGCTGTTGTCCTGCTTGCTGCAGGCTGCCAATGCGATGAGTGTGAAGGTAGTCAATAATATTTTTCTCATATTTGTCGCTTTCCGAAAATCCAGGCGGCTAAAATCAAAGGAATGATAACCCATAATACCTGAGCCGTCAGCAAAACAGGCATACTCAGGCTGATTTGTTCGCTCAAACCCGCCATGCCGGCATACATGGCTGTATTTTCGTAACCCGTCAGGTTCAGCAGGCGATAAATGTCTGCGGGGTTGAACAGAAGAACGGTTTCCACTACAGGCGCGGTAATGACTTGTTCGGTATCGGCAACTAAAACACCTAAAAGCGCCATATCGAAAATAACGACAAAAAACAGCCATACGCCGATGGCGATACCGGCGGCGGTACCGCGTTCTTTAACTTTTGCGCTGATCAAATAGCCCATGGACAAAAAGGCTGCGCCAAGAATCACGCTGGCAGCAATCAAAAGGGCGAAAGGCTGCCATGCGGCAATATCAAAACCGCCGTTGGCAAGCTGAAGGGTAATACCTGCCAATCCGTAGCCTGCCGTAGTAGCAAGGGCAAGAATGATGAGGTGGCCGATAAATTTACCGGCAAGGATTTGGTTGCGCGAGATGGGGTAACTTAGCAGCAACGCCATTGTACCGCGCTCGATTTCGCCAATCAGTGCATCATAAGAGAGCAACATCGCAATCAGCGGAATCAGGAAAATAGACAGGCTGGACAGGCTGACTACGGTTACCGTCAAGGGATCAACCTTGACCGAACCGGTAGGCGAGCTGCCGAGAAAGCCTAATGACAGTGCCAATGCGGCAAGCAAAAGTGCGGCGGCAAGAACCCAACGGTTGCGCAGGCTGTCGCGGACTTCTTTGCCGGTAATAATCCAAACGGGGTTCATACGTCTTCCCTCTTCAAGAATTGCGCGTACATATCGTCAAGTGTAGGCGTGTGGATATCGATGTAGGCAAGACTGCCCAAATCACCCAATTCGCTCAAAAGAGCCATGCGCTCTTCTGCTTTACATTGCGCTTGGTATGACAGGCCGTCTGAAAGCGGATGCCAACGCTCGCTCAGCGGGCGCGCTTCTTTCAAGCGGACGTTGACGGTCAGCGGCAGGCCGCTTTGAACATGCAACTCATCCATGCTGCCGTCGGCAACTTTCACGCCGTTTTTCATGACGATGATGCGGTCGGCGTGGCCGTCAAGCTCGGCCAGTGCGTGGGTGCTGAGCAATACGGTTGCGCCGCGCCCATTGAGTTCGCGCACAACTTCGTAAAACATTTGACGCGAAGCCGGATCAAGGCCGGTAGTCGGCTCGTCAAACAGTAAGACTTTAGGCTCGCCCAACAAGGCTTGTGCCAAAGCGAGGCGTTGACGCATACCTTTAGAGTAAGTACCGACACGGCGGCGTGCGGCCTGGGAAATGCCGACACGCTCGAGCAATTCGCGGTTTTTACTCAGGGGCTGTTTTTTAAGTTTGGCATAGAAATCCATGGTTTCGATACCGGTCAATGAAGGATGCAATGCAACCGTTTCAGGCAGGTAACCGATTTGGCTGCGACGCTGCGCCCCTGCTTTACTTCCGGTCGGTTCTCCCAAAAGCATCACTTCGCCCTCGGTCGGCGTAATCAGACCGAGTATCAGCTTCATAATGGTAGATTTGCCCGCACCGTTGTGTCCTGCCATGCCGACGCTCTCGCCAGCCTTGAGAACCAGATCGACTTGGTTGACGGCCTTTTGGCTGCCAAACTGCTTGGTCACGTTTCTCAATTCAACATGGTTGGTACTGCTCATGGATATTCCTCTAGTGAATGTTTCAGACGGCCTTTGATATTGGGCCGTCTGAAAGGTTACATATTGGCATTTCCGCCTGTCAGCGCACCGTTTTCGGCATTACCCCATTCGGATTGGTGCGTTTTTGCTTCATGCAGCAATTCGTCCTTCATGGCTTCGTATTTGGTTGTCGTTTTATTGCGGACGGGGTTCATCAAAGGCTTGCTGTCAATTACGCCGCCGGGCAGGATGGCGGGAAATTGCGATTGCGCCCATTTGACAATGCTGATGGCAGGGCTGTTCATCAATAACCGGGCGACGGGTGCGCGCCAGATGATTTGGTCGATAATCCCGTTGGGACGGTAGGCACTGTCGCCGAAGCCGTCGCCGTCAAGGTCAAAGGCGCTGTTATCGCTCCAATAGTTGCCGCGACCGCCCTCACCCCAATCGAGGAAGCGGGTGCTGACATATTTAACCTGGCTTTCGTTGTTAATAAATGAATTTTCGTACAGGGTTGTGCCTTCGATGGCTGCGGTGAAGTGGATACCGATTTGGCAGTTCTCGAAATGATTGGCAAAGATTTTATCGTAGTTGGCATTGTAGGCAAACACGCATTTGCCTGCCTTGTTGATCACATTATCGTGAATTTCGGAATAATTGACGTAGTTGAGCATAATGCCTTGGTCGCGGCTGCCAACGGCAATGTTGCCATACACTTTCAGGCGTTCGGAAAACATCAGCACATAACCCATATTGTTGCCGACGGAGATATTGTTGCTGACTTCGCTGTCATTGGTGTACATATAATGGACGGCAAAGCGCAAGTCGCTAAAGCGGTTGCCTTTGTAGGTATTATGGGTACTGGTATTTGAAAAAATACCGTCACGGCCTTTGGAAATATCGTTATCGACCACTTGCGCACCGGGCGCATTCCAGACGGTTACGCCGTTGCCGCGTTCGTTGACGCGCAGGGTTGCATCGCCGATGATTTTATTTTCCCGCACCATGGATTCTGCCGCACCGTGAATATACACGCCGACGGAATTGTCGATGATGTTGTTATGCTCCACCAGCGCGCGCGTTGCCGTCTCTTCTAAATAGATACCGGCATCCATTGCCGGCAAACTCATGCCGGAATGGGAAACGGTCAGATTACGCAAAGTTACATCAGGCGCATGAACGGCAACCGTCCTCCCGCTCCGGTCGCCGACAATCTTGGCGGAACGGTCGGCAGGGCCTTCGATGGTAATGGGTTTGTCGATATAGAGTTTGGTTTTGTATGTACCGGAGGCAAGCTTGAGCGTATCGCCGGCTTGGGCGCGCGCCAAAGCATCATTGAGATTGTCTTGTGCGGATACGTTGATGACTGCGGCAAAGGCCGTCTGAACCATGCTGCCAAGCAGCAATACGAGTGCGGCACGTTGCCATTTGGAACGATGGATTTGTGTGTGCGTCATAATCATATCTCTGTTTCAGACGGCCTGCTTGCCGCATGATAAACCGATGCGGAAACAGGTATTTTGGTGTTATAGCAAAGCTGTCTGATGATGGCTTTCATTTTGTGGCCATATCGGCCGACAAACAACTTTGCTATAAAGGCCGTCTGAAAGAATGTTTTTTCAGACGGCCTGAAGAATTAAATCATCAAACCGAAATTATTTTGGTTTAACAATCATTTGGCCAGACATTTCCATGTGCAATGCGTGGCAGAACCATTGGCAGTAGTACCAGTGTACGCCTGGACGGACAGCTTTGAAGGTTACAGAAGATGTAGCTTGCGGGCCAATCTCCATAGCAATGCCATAACCTTCCAAAGTAAAGCCGTGAGTCAAGTCTTCAATGGTCTCAACGTTGGTTACATATACGGTAACTTCGTCGCCTTGGTTCACTTCAAATTGAGGAACGCTGTAAGCAGGCGCAACGGCAGTCATGTACACGCGTACTTTGTTGCCTTCGCGTACGACTTTGGCAGCTTTTTCCAGCTCAACACCGTCTTTTTGAGCTTGTTCCAAAGCTTCTTGCCAGAACCATGGGTCTTTGCGGTCCCAAGTTTTGCTTGGGTTCACTTTAGACGCAGCAACCAAGCACAAGTCGTGTGGTTCGGCAAAAGTCGGATTGTCATGCACCAGACGCATTTCGTCGCCAGAGATGTCGATCAATTGGTCACACTCAGGTTTCAAAGGACCGGCATTCAAGAAGCGGTCTTTAGAGAACTTGTTCAAAGATACCAACCATTTACCGTCGGCTTCTTTGGTTTCGCCCATGGTAGTGTGGTTGTGGCCCGGTTGATAGTGAACGTCGAGTTTTTGTTTAATCGGATCGATTTTCTCGCCTTTATAGGCTTTAATCGCATCATCGATGTTCCATTTCACCATTTGGCTGTCGATAAACAATGTAGTATAGGCATTGCCGCGACCGTCAAATGCAGTGTGTAATGGGCCAAGACCCAGTTGAGGCTCAGCTACGACAACATCGCGCTCTTTGATTTTGCCTGCAAACAAATCGTCCAGTTTGCTGACATCCAATACGGTAACGGTTGGAGACAGTTTACCGTTGAGCATGATGTATTTGCCGTCAGGGCTTGCGTTACAGCCGTGAGGAGAGTTAGGCACAGGGATGTAGCGGGTGTATGGAGAGTTGGCTTCTGCACGGCCGTCCAACATTTTCACGCCGTTAACTTCTTTGAAGTCGCCTTTTTTGATGCCTTCTTCGATAGCGGCCAGGTTAAATACTACACACCAGTCTTGCTCGTTAGAAGAAGCACCTTGTACAGTCAGAGCGCGTTCAGAGTTATAGCAGGTAGAGAAAGAGTATTTACCTTGGTAGTCGGCATCGCCGTTGTCCAAGTTACCGTCTACCAAAACTTGCCATGCGATTTCCATGGTTTCGCCGTCAATTGCGGTATACACGGCATTCCAAGTTTTCGCATCATCCCATTTGCCTACGCCGTCAACTGGAACAATGTGTTCGCCGTTGGCAAAAACGTAACCGGTTTTCGGATAACGTTGCGGACGCAGACCGTGGATACCTGAAGCATTAGGAATATCGATGATTTTATCGGTTTTCATTACATCCAAGCGGACGCGGCAAACACGGGTGTTTGCTTTATCGTTGGCGTAAGCATAACGGCCGTCATAAGTTTGATCGGTAAAAGACAAGTGCGGGTGGTGCAAGTCGCCGTTAGGGTAGCAGCGCAGACCGCTGTCTTGCAGGAATTTACGGGTTTCCGGCGTAATTTTTTCATTCAAAATACGCAGGCTCTCGTTGGTACGACCCCAACCGGTAGCGCTGTCCATATTGAATACAGGGATACGCATCAACTCACGCATAGAAGGTACGCCGATCAAGCGCATTTCGCCTGATTGACCGCCTGACAAGAAACCGTAGTATTGGTCAAGCTCGCCCGGACCGACTTCGGAAGTCTGTTTACCCGGCTCGGCAGAATGAGCAGCGGCTTTTTCCGCAGGTGCAGCACCGGAAGCAGCAGCTTTATCACCCTCGCCGTTAGAGCAACCGGCCAAGCCCAACAAACCGGCACCGGCAATACCTGCACCGGAAGCAGCGGCAGTACCTAAGAATGAACGACGGCTTAAGCCGTTTTGTTCTAATTTTTCGTCTGACATACGACACTCCTTGGATAAAATCCGGCGGCCGATTTTTCAGACGGCCTGCCGATGAAAAACTTTCTAAGTCGGGCTGCCGATACAGCCCTCTTTTTTTATTGATAAATTACTACTTGTCGACACTGATTGCCGATTCTTTTTTAACAAACTGGACGACTTGTTCTTGGGCATTTTGCGTTGCTGCCGCATCATGCTGTTCAGCTTTTGCCGCCGCTTGTTTTTGTTTTTTCTTATTCGTTGCCACTACTTGAGGACAACGCGTATCGTGATGATACATTACCTGACAATGCAGACATTGGATACATTCGTTCGGATGAATGTCGCCTTCTGGTGCGATTGCCTGTACTGGACATTCGTGTGTACAAATCTGGCATGGGTTACCGCACATTTTATAACGGCGCAGCCAATCAAACACACGGAAGCGGCCCGGCAATGCGATACCTGCACCCAAAGGACACAGATAACGGCAGAAGAAACGTTCGATGAACAAGCCTGCAATCAGCAAAGCGGCGGCGAACAGAACAAACCACCATTCACGCATGAATTTCAAAATAATTGCAGTTTTGAAAGGCTCAATTTCAGCAAATTTTTCAGCCGTACCCAAATCGTACAGGGAAATTGCCAACAAGGCGAAGAAAATTACATATTTAATCGCACTCAGACGGGTATGCAACAAGTGTGGCACTGTAATTTGTTTCAGACCCAATTTTTTAGCGATACGGTTAGTTAACTCCTGCAATGCACCGAAAGGGCACAGCCATCCACAGAATGTACCGCGGTTCCACAACAGCATGGTCGCCGCCGTAAAGAGCCACAGAATGAATACCAGCGGATCCATCAGGAAGAATTCCCAGTGGAACTCAGTCAAAATGGCTGAGAACAACGTCAAAGTATTCACTACCGATAATTGTGCCTGAGCATACCAGCCGATATAAAACAGCGTAAAGGTCAGGAAACAAAGACGGAATCGGTCATACCATTTTTCGTAACGGACAATCCAGTCTTGGAACAGGAATACCAACAGAAGAATTGTCAAAGCAATACCGACAACCACGATTTGACCTTGTTTGGCTTTCCAAACCTGTTTCCAAAGTTGGTTGGATACACCTTCCTCAGCCGTTGCATCTTCTGCAATACCTGTACTTTCTTCGGGAGCAGAGGCTGCCGCAGCCACCGGCTCAACCGGTGCGCTGATTTCAACCGGCGGTGCTTTAGGATCGTCAACGTAGTAGCCTTTTGGCAATTCATAATCCAAATCGGCAGTTACAAATGCCTTATCATTTACGCTCAATACGCGTTGAATCATCAATTGCAAACGCCATGGTTCGGCACCATCAAATTCCACACCTTCGGGGATGGTGAACCAAGAAACTTCTTTAAATGCAGGCGCACCTTCGGCGGATAAAGCAACTACACGTTCATGTTGCGCATCAGTAAAGCGGAAGCTGGTATCGCCTTGAATCATTTCAATACGGTCAAAGATACCGCCGCGGACATAACCCGAACCTTTCCAAGAATAGCGACCCTCGCCGGCCACCATCACGGCTTCTTGGCCAGGTTTCAAACGTTTTTGCAGGTTGTTCCAACCGGCTTCACCTAAAAGGCTTTTACCGATGGAAGACTGGCTGACCAAGGCAACATACAGATCAATAAATGTATCATTACCATCGCCCTGCTCCGCATGATCTGCCACACCTGCTTTACCGCTTTTCTCAAACAGTTTATTGATTTCGTCGATAGAAATATGCAGATGACCGACGGCTTTTTGTTCCAAAAGCGCATTCCATGACAGGATATCTTGTTTGTCTTGATTGGCAACACGACGCGGACGAGTTTGAACGGCAGGTTCGGCAGACTGTTCGCCGGAAGCAGCTGCCGTACCGGCTTGAACTGCTTTATCTGTACCCAAATGATATTGATGGATTACTGCTTTAACAGAGCGCTGAATACTGTCATTGATGACCATCAGGGTTACAGTCGCACCACTAATAATATCTCCTGGTGCAACACCTGGTTGAGGCGGGTTTTTAATAAAATTTAAGCCGATATATTTGTCAATGAATTTATCGACACGGGATTGCGGGATACCGATCAACATAATCGGCTCATGGTGCTCAACCAATTTTGCACCGGCAATAGTGCCATCATTGGCCAATGCAACCATCGTATCGATCGGTTTGCTCGAATAACCGCGCGTATTAACCACGTCAGTCGTGATATAAACCAAGCCAAGCTGCTCTTCGCCCTTATATACGCGAGCAACCAAAGGCTTACCTTCAGGCTTACCGTAGCGGTCAGCACCTGGGAAAATTTCAGACGGCTGAACTTTTGCCAAGAAATCAGGCAAGCGTTCCGCATAAGCAGGCAGGCTTACCATCATCACGAAAAATACAGCAAACAGCATAAGGATTCGTTTCCAAATGCCACTTAAACACTTTACTTCAAGGCAGGACATGGCTATTCCCGATATATCGATACTCTAAACACTGATATTATATGAATCATCCATCGGCGATAATTTGATTAAAATCAAGTTTACAAATCTTAAAACCAAATTCTATATGCTAATAATACTTTAGAACTATATTGAACAATCCTATCTTTAGTAGACATGAAACACTGGAAAATCAACCCGCTTCAACAAATCTTCTTATATTATTAATTTGTTTATAATAATACTCAAAACAATTCCCAAAATTCTATTTAGCATATATTAAAGCAGAATACGAAGATTGGATTTTAATTTCAATAGGCCGTCTGAAAATAATTCAGAAAATACTTTACTCCACTCTTTCAACAACAAATGTACTTTCTACACAAACAAAAAGAGCCTGTATAACACAGGCTCTTTTTTCAGACTAATCTTAAGTCAGATTAGAATTTGTGACGCAGGCCAACAGTACCAGCAGTTTTCTCGTATTTGTAGTCGCCTTTGCCTTCTTTCAACCAACCAGCTGACAACAGGGCAGAAGTGCGTTTAGAGAAGTCGTAGTCAGCACCAACGATAACTTGGTTGTAAGCGCTGTTCTTTTGTTTCTCGCCGTCTTCTTTAACTTTAAAGCCGTGAGCGTAAGAAACACGAGGAGTTACGTTACCGAAACGGTATGCAGCAGTTGCACCAACTTCAGTACGTTCGTTTTTCTTAGCACCAGCTACGTCAGCTTTGAAACCTTCGTATTGACCTACAACAGCAACCATCAGGTTGTTGGCATCGTAACCAGCAGTCAGACGGTGAGCTTGGTGATCTTTGTAAATATCAGCAGTTAGGCCAGTGTTGTGGCTGAACGCATTTAAGTGTTTATTATCCAAATATGCACGTTTAGCATAAGAACCAGCATAGCGACCAAAGAAACCAGAGTTTTCATAGTTCAAGCCCAAGCCGTAAGAATCGCGGCTTTTCTTAGCGTGATTGTATTTATCGTCAGGGTTAGCATTGTCGCGAGGTTGGTATTGTACACTTGCACTGAAACCACCCAATACAGGAGTATCGTAACGTACAGATACTTTACGATCATCTACACGTTTGATTTTACCCAGTTGCAGAGCGTTTTCGTTATCTGCACCAGACTCCCAAGGGTCGAAGCTGTCGCTACTGTCATTCAGAGCAGTATTCAAGTTACCGGCACGAACTTTACCGAAACCGCCTTCCAAGCCCAAGAAAGATTCACGGTTAGCGAAACCAGAATCACCACCGGCGATAGAAGTTTTTTGTTCAACTTGCCAAATAGCATTCAGGTTGCTACCCAAGTGCTCGTGGCCTTTGAAACCGATGCGAGAGCCGTAGTCAGCGATTTCAGTAGCAGTTTTCTTACCAACTTGCTTTTTAGCTACTACTTTGTCTCCAGTTTTTACTTTAGAAATATCCACGCCGGCTTTGATTTGACCGTACAGAGTCACATCAGCCATAGCTGCAACAGGCAGAGCTGCCAAAGTCAGAGCAATCAGAGATTTTTTCATTGCTGTATTCCTTTTCTATTGTGAAGAAATAACTTAAGCAGACCGGACAATCCGCTTAGGCTTACTTTATCGCTGGAATCAGCGATTCCATGACTGTCACTATAATTGTTCCTTTCTAAAAAAACAAACTTTATTCGACCAACCTCCACTACCGCAGAAACCAAACAAAGGCAGAGACAACCCAAATAATGGAAATTTATTATTTAAAATCAATGATAAATTTCTTCAAAACCAAAATTTGCATTTTTACAACACTTTATCAATTTACACATCAATCACGCTATTTTGTTGCTTTTATACCAACAATCCGCAATTAGGCCGTCTGAAAATCATTACCTAGAACGCTCATCCACTCGGGCAAAGATAGTTGCGTCACGCCAAACTCATCAGGATAGTCAACACCTGTTAGATACAGGCCATCTGACATAAAAGTTGGCGGAGCCTTCAATCTACTTTTTGCATGAAAGACCGACTCAAACTCATCCACACTGATTCTGCCACTACCCACATACACCAATGCACCCATAATATTGCGCACCATATGATGTAAGAATGCATTCCCATGCAAATCAAGGCACAGATAGCGAGAAGTTCCACTAATCTTTGTACTATATAGTGTCTTTATAGGGGATTTCGCCTGACATTCGGCCGCTCGAAAGCTAGAAAAGTCATGCTCACCCTCCAATAAGGCAGCAGCCTGCCTCATCAGATTTAAATCTAATTTCAAATGCGTCCACCCTACTCTGCCAACCAATAATGGAGAACGAACCGGTGAGGATTCCAATAAATAGCGATAATGGCGGCCATAAGCATCAAATCGGGCATGAAAATGAGGTGCAACTTTTTGAGCAACCAACACAGCAACACCATCAGGCAAATGTGCATTGACACCTCGTACCCATGCTTGCTCTGGACGACTCACTGATGTATCAAAATGCACTACCTGTGCAGTTGCATGCACACCCGTATCCGTCCTTCCCGCAACAATAGTATTAACTTGCTCCCCTGCTATTGAAGATAACGCCTGCTCCAAGGCCGTCTGAACAGTCGGCAAATCTCCGGCCTGTTTTTGCCAACCATAAAAACGGCTTCCATCATAAGAGAGGGTCAAAGCCCAACGCTGCACGAGATGCCCTGTTGTATTTGCTTGTTCAGTCATTTCTTATACTTCTTGTAAATTGATATTGTTGCCTACGCTCAAGTAACGAATATTAAAAAGGCGTGATCAACACACGCCTCCATTATGTATTTCAGACGGCCTTCATCTCCAACCATCATATAAAGCTGAAATCTTACTCAACTGATAATAGGCTCAGCCAAAATCTTGCTTTTTAATTTACCATAAAAAAGATGCCGTCTGAAACGGCATCTTCATTTGACTGGCACTTATGCGCCAAGTTCTTTCATCAGTTTTTGGGCTTTATGCAGAATATCGCCTTCAGCCTCTTCAATCAGCCCTTGCAATGTTTCTCGAGCCGCTTCAGGATCACCGATTTCGATATACATCTTAGCCAAATCATATTTAGCTTCAAACGGTGTAGTCATTCCGACTGATTCTGAAACAAAGCCTCTTTCACTATTGCTTTTATCGGCAGCCACTGAAACATCTTCAGTTCCCCATTCCAATGCACCTTCTTCAATCACAAACTCAGAAGCAGCTTCTTCTCTCTCTACTTCTTCTTTAGTTTCTTGAATTTGCAAGTCTTGATCTTGCTTGATATCGAATGGCAGCACATGGCCGTCTGAATCTTCAGGGGTATCTACCGTAAACTCGAGCGGCTCTTCATTTCGCTCAGGCATAACAACAGATACCGGCTGATACGGATTCTCCGGCTCAGGCTCGTACACGCTTTCTGTTGATTCGATATTGTCCCAATCAGCATGACGGCGTTGCTCTGTTTCTGCATCATGCGTTACTGCACCTGAAAGAATACCTGCCTGACTATGGTCAATCTTGCCCAAGTCGAGTTTGACATCGTCAACATTGGAAGATTCTTCTACTTCATTGATAACGACATCATCTTCAAAATCATCTTCGACAAGCAAACCTTCTTGAGTTTTTTCAGACGGCGTTACTTTGCTTGTGGCAACCGCAGCAGCGGCTGAAGCAGCAGCACTTTTCTGTACAGGCTTTTCTTCATCCTTACGACTTGCAGGCGCGGCTTTCGGCTCGTCTTTACGTTTACCGGCAGCTCTCAACAACAGCCAAGCAGCAATAAGGGCTGCGCCGCCTGCCAACAACCATTTCCACAAATTGCCGTCTGATTCATTTTCTGCCGGCTCTGCAGCAGAATCAGTCGTAGCAACAGGTTCTGAAGCCAATACATTCTCTTGGGCATCGGAAGCCATAGCATCTTGAACATCGGAAGCAGGAGCTGCTGATGCTGCATTTTCATTGACAGCCGCAGATGCTGCTTGCTCTGTTTGCGCAGCTGAAGCTTGTTTCATTTCTTCCTGTTGCTGAGGGTTTGCGCCGGCATCTTTAACCTGAGTTTCAGGCTGAGCATCAGGCTGAGTAACAGGTTTTTCTGTTTTAGCTTCTGTTGTATTGGCGGCTTCATTGCCTTTTTCCGGCGCCGTATCGGCTTTAACAGGCGAAGAAGCGGCCAAGCGCTGCAATTCGCTACGGCTCGGGATATTCAGCACTTTACCTGCCAACATACGGTTGGCATTGTTATCAATAAACACATCCGGATTGGCATTAACCAACGCTTGAATGGTTTGATCCAAGGTCATACCTTGCGGACGGATGCTGGACGCAATGGCAATCAGGGTTTCACCCGTACGTACCAAATGCTGTCTGCCTGAACGTACGGCCGTATCATTTTTAGCGGAGGCCGTCTGAACTTGTTTTTTTTCAGCCTTACGCTGCACATCCTTACGCGCTTGAGCTGCCTGATTACCTGCTGCTTTATTGTTTTTAGTTGCAGGCTGTTGGGCATTGCGTGTCGGCTCGGAGGATTGAGATTCGGCAGCCTGACGGGTGTGGACGGATGTCGCATCTTTAGCGTCGTATCCGGCCGGATCGATGATGGCAGTGTATTCACGTGATTGCGCACCGACACCTACTTGGAAAACCAAAACAGGATCTTTAATGGCTTTGGAAGAACGAATCGTAACGACTGCCTTATCGCCTGATTTGCGTACCGCTGCGCGCAAATTGCCATTTGAAATAGTGGCCTTGCCGCCGTTAAGCAGAGCCTGGGCTTCCTCGCCTGTTACGGTAATACTGCCTGTAAAAGGTTCGCCCAGATGAGATTGGACATTCAAGCCGCCCAAACCCGCTGAAGCACCGAGCGATGTCATTAAAGCGATAGAAGCTGTAATTAATTTAATATTGTGATGTTTTTTCAAAACTGATCCCCTGTTCGGAAATTATGGTACTGACCAATGTGCGCGCATTTAACCATATATTTACTAGATATTACGTCATGATATATTTTTAACCCATTCCTGCCAAGCAATAGAGGCCATTCAGCCTGAAATTCCTTGGTAAATCTATTACTTTTGCATGCTTGTGTTTCTTTTTTACAAATTTCTCCGACCCAAAACAAATATTTTATATAAATATATGCAGCATTAAAGTCATGAGGGAAGGTGCAAAAAAACACATCTGCCTGTATGATTAGCATTTACTCAATTAGTTTCATCATTAACATATGAAAGTTTTGAGCGACTTATTCGCCGTATTCTTATTTTTCATTACATACATCATCACCAAAGACATGATTGCTGCAACGGCTGTTGCGGTTGTAGTCGGCATAGCCCAAGCTGCGCTGACCTTTTGGAAGCACCGCAAACTGGACACCATGCAATGGGTCAGCCTGATTTTGATTGTCTTTTTTGGCGGCGCAACAATTCTGCTGAAAGACAACCGCTTTATCATGTGGAAACCGACCGTTCTGTTTTGGATCGGCGCAATCGTCATGCTGTTCAGCCATCTTGCCGGTAAAAACGGGCTTAAAGCCGTCATGGGCAAAGAAATGCAGCTCCCTGATTTTGTATGGACACGCCTGACTTATGTATGGATTGGCTTCCTGATTTTTATGGGGGCTGCCAATCTCTTTGTCTTTACGTATTTTCCAAACCAATGGGTCAATTACAAACTGTTCGGCACATTGGGTTTCACAATCATTTTTTCCATCGCACAGGGTATGTATCTGATGCGTTTCCAGCCTAAGGAGGATCAATAATGGAATATTTCATGCTTTTGGCCACTGATGCCGAAGATGTCCACGAAGCACGCATGGCGGCCCGCCCTGCTCATTTGGCACGCTTGGAAGAATTGAAAGCGCAAGGCCGTCTGCTGACTGCAGGCCCCAATCCTTTACCAGATAATCCGGAACGCGTTTCCGGCAGCCTGATTGTGGCTCAATTTGAATCTTTGGACGCTGCACAAGAATGGGCAGAACAAGACCCTTACGTCGATGCCGGCGTATACGCAGAAGTATTGATTAAACCCTTTAAAGCCGTGTTCAAATGAGCAATATGCGTCAAATTATTGAGGAACGCCTGCGGACGCTTGAGCCTGAGTTCTTCGATTTTGAAGATGAGAGCCATCTGCACGCCGGTCATGCCGGCAATAAAGGCGGCGGGCATTATGCGATATTGGTGGTCAGCAACGCATTTGAAAATATCGGCCGCCTCCAGCGGCAACGTATGATTAAGCAGCTTTTACAAGACTTGTTTTCAGACGGCCTGATTCATGCGCTCAGCATCAAAGCAACCACGCCGGACGAATACTTCCATTAAGATTACCGCCCAAACTTTGATTTCCAATCATTAATTTAGAAGAGAAATACGATGAAAAAAACCTACTTTGCTTCAGCCTTGATGATCGCCCTGACTTCCGGCACCCTGTTTGCCCAAACTTTGGTTACCGTCAACGGCCAAGCCATCGACAGCAGCGTTATAGATGACCAAGTTGCTTCCGTACGCGCCAGCAACCCTAACATTCAAGATACGCCTGAATTGCGTCAAATGCTGACTGAGCGCCAAGTTATCAGCACTGTTGTTACCCAAGAAGCCAAAAAATTAAAACTGGATCAAAGCGCAGAATTCAAAGCTGCATTGGAGCAAGCACGTGCCGATGCCGCCAAGCAAGGAGCGGATAAAAAGCCCACATTCAAAACCGAATGGGCGGCTTTTGAAAATGACTTGCTAGGCCAAGCTTTCGCGGCACACATCATCCGCCAATTTCCTGTTCAAGAAAAAGACGTCAAAGCTGCTTACAATGATTTCAGCAACTTCTATAAAGGCACCCAAGAAGTCCAACTGGGTGAAATCGTAACCGACAGCAACAGCAATGCCCAAAAAGCCATTGCCGACTTGGACGCGAAAAAAAGCTTTGCTTCGGTATTGAACCAGTATTCAATTGATGAAGCAGCCAAAAAAGCCGGCGGCATCCCTAAAGCTTATGTTCCGCTCAAAGATTTGCAAGAATCAGCACCTCCGCTTTATGCAGCCGTCAAAGACCTGAAAAAAGGCGCGCACACTAAAACGCCGCTGCAAAACGGTAATTTGTACGCCGTTTTCTACGTCAATGACCGTCGCAACGTTACCGTACCTTCTTACGAAGCCGCTAAAAACGAGATTGGCAGCGACTTACAGGCAGCCCGTGTTGATGCGGCCATTCAATCATTGCTGAAAAAAGCCAGCATCAAAGTCAACAAATAATATAACGTGCCCGCCGTGATGGCGGCGGGCAATAAGGAACTCACATGAACATCAAGCCCAAAACTGCCGTTTTGGCCATCCTCACCCTATCAACCGTCGGCTTGGCAACCGCCAAAGCACCTGAAATCGATCCCGCCCGCATCGACAGCATGGTTGCCGAAGTATTGAGACAGGCCGACCAGCATCCCAACCAGACTGCCAAACCCGATGGTCAGGCAATCCGCAAAGATGTGGTTACACGCTTGCAGACTTTGGAAATCTTGAAAAATGAAGCCTTTAAAGCTGGTTTGGACAAAGATGCGGAAGTACAGAATCAATTTAAAAACGTTGAAGCTGAGTTCTATGCCAACCAATACGCCGCTTATTTAGAACGTCAAACCGCAGTTGACGATGCCGAGTTGCGCCGTTTCTACGACCAGCAAACACGCATTATCAAGCTGCAACAAGTCAGCTTTGCCTCAGCCGACGAAGTACGCGCCGCGCAAGAACTGCTGCTCAAAGGCTTGTCATTCGAAGAGCTGATGAAGCGCTATCCCAACCCCGAACAAAAATTCGACGGCTTCATCTCTCCGCAACAGCTTGCACCTCAACTGGCTACCGCTTTTGCCGGCATGAACCGAGGCGATGTAACGCATGAACCGGTTGTAATAGGAAACCGTTTTTACCTGTTTAAACTCAGTGCAGTAGAACGCGATCCTAAAGCCAAACCTTTCGAACTGGTGCGTAATCAGCTTGCCCAAGCTGTCAAACGACAAAAAGTCGAGAATCAGATCGAACGTATCTTGAAAGACAACGGCATTAATCCGTAAATTAATTCAATGGTTTCAGGCCGTCTGAAACCATACTCAAACCCAAAGGGCGTGTCTTTACGCCCTTTTTTACAAACTTTTTTTATTCAAAAACATCATGCGCGCCGTTATTCAAAAAGTTACCCAAGCCAAAGTTGACGTTTTGTCCGAAAACTCCCGCGAAACCTGCGGCAAAATCGACAACGGATTTATGATATTGCTCGGTGTTACCCACGCCGATACGGAAGCAGACGCCAAATACATTGCGGATAAAACCGCCAACCTGCGTATCTTTGAAGACGAAAACGGCAAATTAAATTTATCGCTCAAAGATGTCGGCGGCTCGATATTATTGGTTTCCCAATTTACCCTTTACGCCAATGCGCGCATCGGCCGCCGTCCGTCCTTCTCCAATGCCGCTCCTGCTGAACAAGCGGATAAACTTTATCAATACACCGCACAACTTTTGCGCGAACATGGCTTGACAGTCGAAACCGGCAGATTCCAAACCCATATGCAGGTATCCCTTTGCAATGACGGGCCGGTTACCTTATTGCTTGATTCGCAAAAAACATTCTAAACCCCATCAAAAAAGGCCGTCTGAAATCTTTCAGACGACCTTTTCATTTCTGATCATCACTAAATCAAGCCTTGCGCTTTTACCCAGTTCACAATATCTGCCTCAACGGCTTCAGGCGTACCCGGATTGTCGATTTTAACGCCGTACTCATCCGCACCCAGCTCTTCCAAAATCTCCAGCTGCGAATCCAGCATTCCGGCTTTCATATAATGCCCCTGACGCGACAGCATACGTTCGAGATTGATTGCTTGAGGCGGAGTCAGATGGATAAAAGCCACTTTCCCTTCCACACCACGCAGAATATCGCGATAGTGATGCTTGAGTGCGGAACAAGTAACGATGGAATATTTTTCCCCGTTTTTTGCCTGCTCCGTCATCCAGTCACGCAAATTGCCTAGCCAAGGATAGCGGTCTTCATCCGTCAGCGGAATACCGGCACCCATCTTGTCGCGGTTAGCTTGGGTATGAAAATCATCGCCTTCGGCATAGGGACATTGATCAAGATATTTTTGTAATGAGAGTGCGGCCGTGGTTTTACCGCAACCGCACACGCCCATCATGACAAAATGTGTCGTCATTTTTCTACTCCTTGTTTATCTGGATTTTAACGGTATTTGAAAACAGGCGGATTGTGTTATCTCAAAAACACTATCCGCCGGCCGTTTTCGATTAAACCAAGATAAACAACACTGACGATAAAGCAAAACCGATGAGTGCGATAAGTGTTTGGTTGACCGTCCATGTCTTCAAGGTCGTCGGCACATCCATATCCAACAGACGGCCGACAAGCCAGAAGCCTGAGTCGTTAAAGTGGCTGCAACCGACAGAACCCGCCGCCGTCGCCAATACCACGCAAGTAATCTGCCAATCGCTGAAACCTGCCGCCGCAACGGCCGGTGCCATTAATGCGGCAGCGGTAGTCAATGCAACGGTCGCAGAACCTTGCGCAATACGCAAAGCCAAAGCCACCAAGAAACAGCCCAGTAAAACAGGAATACCCAAGTCAGCCATGCTGTCAGCCAAAGCCTTACCGATACCGGAAGCACGCAATACGCCGCCAAACATACCGCCCGCACCGGTAATCAAAATAACCGAACAAACCGGACCCAATGCGCCATCAATGGTTTTCTCCAAAGCGCTGGCTTTTTCGCCACGTTTGCTACCCAATACATACAGGGCCACCAAAACAGAAATCAGCAAAGCAATCGGTGTCGAACCGAGCATTCGTGCAAACTGCACCCAGCCTTCATCCGCACTAACCATTTTCTCGCTGATCAAAGTAGACAAACCAGTATTCAAGAAAATCAACAACATAGGAATCAGCATAATGCCGATGACCGTAGATGCTTTTGCAGGCGCTTTCGGTTGGTCGTTATCTTGTGTACCACCGCTGATCAGATCAGGAACGGGCACATGAATGCTGCGACCCAAAACTTTACCCAATAAATAGCCGCTGAAATACCAAGTAATCAAGGTAACAGGCAAACCCAAAATCAGCAGTTGACCGATGTTTGCGCCATAAAATTCAGAAGCAGCAATCGGGCCGGGATGAGGCGGCAGGAAAACGTGCATGACGGAAAATGCGCCAATAGATGCCAACGCATAGGGCAAGACAGTTTGCTTCATGCGGCGTGCCGTTGCAAACACAATCGGCAACATCACCACCAAACCAGCATCAAAGAAAATCGGAAAACCGAAAATCAAAGAAGCCACGCCTAAGGCAAACGGCGCACGTTTTTCACCAAAAATCCGAATCAGCGCATCCGCCAAAGACTGGGCCCCGCCGGAAGTTTCTACCAAACGGCCGAGCATTGCGCCCAAACCGACCAGCAACGCCACGCTGCCGAGCGTGCCGCCAAAGTTTTTGACCAACACATCATTGACGATACTGCCCATAGGCAGGCCTGTTACGATAGCAGTCAGCAGGCTGACCAATACCAACGTCAGCAAAGCATGAACACGCAGTTTCACAATTAAAATCAAAATCAGCAAAATTGCTGCTGCCGCAATACCGAGCAAAGTACCGGCACTCAGCGTTTGAGTCCAACCATCCATTTTGAAGCCTTTTTCTGTAAGAAAAATACAAATTTATTAATGTTTTTTAACATATATGAATACGATAACACATTTACCCATGAAATCGTACGGCTGAATCCGGCCAAAATATAAGCACCTATTTTTCCAAACCCTTTTTGTAAGATGCTTGAAAATAAGGAGGACAAAGAAAAACAAGAACAATAAAAAGGCCGTCTGAAAAGTAGTTTATTTTCAGACGGCCTGACATTACGCTTCTCAATAAGATAGAAACAGATGGCTTTTTTCAATGATCTGAAACCAAGCCCCTCGGTTATACCTTAGTAAAAATTACCTCGTTTTCCAAACGTGATTTCGGCAATTTGGCATTAAAATCATCTTCGGCGCGATAGCCCAATGCGACAACGGCAACAGCACGATAACCTTTTTCAGCCAAACCAAATTCTTGATCCAAAACAGCCATATCCACCCCTTCCAACGGAACGGCATCCACACCCAAGGCCGCGGTGGCAAACAGGGTAAAGCCCAAATTAATATGAACTTGTCTCGACAACCATTGGGTTTCGTCTTGCATTTGCTTGCGGTGGATACCCAAGAAAGTACGGCGCGCATTATCGCCCATTTGCTTATTTTCGGCCGTAGCAAAACGTCCGTCTTTATCTTCCTGTTCCAACACGCCTGCCAAATAGTCCTCATCGGCATGCACCCGCGCCGCAAATACGATTACATGAGAAGCGTTAATGATTTTGGGCAGGTTGTACGGAAAATTTTCTGCAGATTTAGCTACCCGTGCCTTTCCTACTTCATTATCTGTAATCACAAAATGCCAAGGTTGGATATTGACGCTGGAAGGACTGTAGCGCAGTGCCGCTTCGATTTGGGCAAAATCTTCGGCTGAAATTTTTTTGGAGGCATCAAAAGATTTGGTGCTGTAACGTTTTTGTACGATATCCTGAACATTCATCATGTTGCTCCTTAAAATTTAAAACTGTCATAAACACAAAGGCCGTCTGAAAAATCCTTCAGACGGCCTTTATTCTCAAATTTCCGCCGGCGGTTGCGGTGTATCCTCATCTTCCTGCTGCGTTTTGGCCTTGGCAAAACGGCTGAACCAAATACCTGCTTCGTAGAGCAGAATCAACGGAACGGCAAGCAGGGTTTGAGAAATCACGTCAGGCGGCGTGATGATTGCGGCAACGATAAACGCACCCACGATAACATACGGACGGGCGTTCTTAAGCTGAGCGGTCGAAACAATGCCCATTTTTGCAAGCAATACCACAACGACGGGCACTTCAAACGTCGTACCGAATGCGACAAACATGCCCAAAATAAAGGATAGGTATTTGTCGATATCGGTCGCCATATTGACGCCGACAGGGGTTACACCGGCCAAGAATTTGAAAATAACGGGAAACACCAGAAAATAGGCAAACGCCATACCGACGAAGAAAAGTGTTACGCTGGACAACACCAGCGGCGTAATCAAACGCTTTTCGTTTTGGTATAAGGCCGGGGCGACAAACGCCCAAACTTGATACAGCGTGTGCGGCAAGGACAGCAGAAACGCCGCCATCAAGGTAACCTTCACCGGCACAAAAAACGGCGCGATCACATCGGTCGCAATCATGCTGGTATCTTTAGGCAGATTGGCCATCAATGGTTCAGCAACAAAAGTATAGAGCTGCTGGGCAAACGGCATCATGCCCAAGAAGCAGACGACGATGCCGATGACGATCCACATCATGCGGCGGCGCAGCTCGAGAAGATGCTCGATAAGCGGTTGGACGGGTTGTTCGTGTTGAGGTTCGGACACCGGTTGACTCACTTTTTACTTACGGACGCGCAGTTTGGGTTTGGCGTGGAATTTCGGGCGCATATCGCGCTTGCGGCTCATCGCCTGCTTACGCAGAGATGTCGTATGCAGCGGAGGAACATCGGCGGCAGGAGCTTCGACATAGCTGACTTCAACCGCCGGAGCGGGGGAAACCGATGCGGTCAAATACTCACGCCAAGCACGGTCTTGCTCGGACTCGGCATTTTCAGCCCCGACAGGCTCTTGAGTTTGTGCTGCCCCACCCTCTTCAGGAACTTGGGCCGCACTTTCATTTTCAGTGCTGCTTGAAGCCAAATCAGGCAGAGGATTACCGAACTCGTCCACACCAAAATCAGCTGGCGTTTTTTGTTCGGGTAGGCGCTCCCAAGGCTTGAGGCCGTCTGAAATATCATTCAGATTTTTTTGTGCATCATCGCCCAAGTCTTTGATACCGTCGCGAAACTCCGAAGCGGCGGCTTCAAATTCCTGCTTGACTTTGCGCAATTCATCCAACTCAGCCTGAGTATTGAGCTCCTGCTTGACGTTGTTGACGAAGCCTTGCAATTTACCGACCAAACGCCCGGCCGTGCGCGCGGCTTGCGGCAGACGTTCGGGGCCTAACACTATCAGGGCGACAACGCCGACCAGCAGCAATTCGCCCAAACCGAAATCAAACATGGATTATGCTTTGTCTTCGTCTTTTTTGTGTTCGATGACTTCGTCTTTTTTGGCATCTTTGCCGTCTGTACCTTCGTTCAGGCCTTGTTTGAAGTCATGCACTGCGCCGCCGAGGTCTTTGCCAACGTTACGCAATTTTTTGGTACCGAATACCAAAACGACGATAATCAGTACGATAATCCAGTGCCAAAGAGAGAAGCTACCCATGATAAATCCTTGAATTTGTTTAATTTAAAAAGAGATAATAATTATGCGGGCGTACCCATGATATGGATATGCAGGTGGAAGACTTCCTGTCCGCCGCCTTTGCCTGTGTTGATCAAGGTTTTGAAACCGTCTGTCAAACCTGCCTCTCGGGCGATTTGAGGGACTTTCAACATCATTTTACCCAACAGGGTTTGATGTTCGGCAGTGGCGTGTGCCAGTGAATCGAAGTGTACTTTCGGAATCAGCAGCAGATGTACCGGCGCGGCAGGGCGGATGTCTTTGAAACAAAGCATCTCATCGTCTTCATAAACGGTTTGTGCCGGAATATCTTTGGCGGCGATTTTGCAGAAAATACAATTATCCATAATGGCTCCAATGGCCGTCTGAAAACGGGCGTAACGGGTTTCGCCAAACAAAGTGAAATCGTTTTTGCCCCAAGAGACGGATTCTGAAACAGGTCAAATACGGGATTGTAATATAAATTCAAGATTCTTTGCGAGAAGCTTTTTCCACCAATCCCGACAAACCTTGACGGCGCGCAAGCTCGTTGACCACATCTTCGGCGCGCAATCCGTGATGCGCCAATAAAACCATGGTGTGAAACCACAAATCCGCCACTTCGTAAACCAAATGTTCTCCGCCGCCATCTTTAGAGGCCATCAAGGTTTCACCCGCTTCCTCGATGACTTTTTTCAAAATTTTGTCTTCGCCTTTGTGCAACAGTTGGGCAACGTAAGAAGCATCGGGATCGCCGCCTCTGCGCGAATCGATGACGTTTTGAATTTGGGTAAGGATGGTATCGGTCATGGTCGGTTTCTCTTATTTCTTTCAGACAGCCTTAAGAATGTTTATGTCCGTAAATTGCTTCTTCGTCTTTCAACACGGCATCCACTGTCTGCCATGCGCCATCTTGCCAAACTTTATAAAAGCAGCTTTCGCGCCCGGTATGACAGGCAATGCCGCCGTTTTGTTCAATCAACATAACCACAGCGTCGCCATCGCAATCTAGGCGCAATTCGTGTACTTTTTGCGTATGCCCGGACTCTTCGCCCTTCATCCATTGTTTTTGGCGGGAACGGCTGTAATAGTGGGCAAAACCGGTTTCTACGGTTTTTTGCAGGGCTTCTGCGTTCATCCAGGCAACCATCAGCACACGGCGTGTCTGCCAATCTTGGGCAATCGCGCAAACCAAGCCTTTTTCATCAAATTTTACGGCATTCAGCAGCGTTTCGTTTATGTTCGACATTCGCGTTTTTCTCCCATATTTTCAGACGGCCTTTGGATAGCAATCACAAACGCACTTCGATTCCTGCTTCACGCATGGCCAGTTTCGCTTCGCGGATACTCGCTTCGCCAAAGTGGAAAATACTGGCGGCCAATACCGCATCGGCCTTCCCTTCTTTAATACCGTCCACCAAGTGTTGAACCGAACCGACGCCGCCGGAAGCAATGACCGGAATATCGACCGCTTCGCTGACCGCGCGTGTCAAAGACAGGTTGAAACCTTGTTTGGTACCGTCCCGGTCCATGCTGGTCAGCAAAATCTCGCCTGCGCCGCGCCGCTGCATTTCGACAGCCCATTCCAACGCGTCCAAACCGGTCGGATTACGTCCGCCGTGGGTAAAGATTTCCCAACGGGTGTTTTCAGTGTTGACCGCTTTGGCATCGACAGCAACGACAATCGCCTGAGAACCAAAAAAACCGGCCGCTTCGTTGACCAAATCAGGATTGGTTACGGCAGCCGTATTGATGCTGGCCTTATCGGCACCGGCATTGAGCAGGCGGCGGATATCGGCAACCGTACGCACACCGCCGCCGACTGTCAACGGAATAAAAACTTGCGAAGCGACCGCCTCGATAACGTGCAAAATAGTATCGCGGTTGTCGCTGGAAGCGGTAATGTCCAAAAAGGTCAACTCATCCGCACCTTCATCATTGTAGCGTTTGGCAACGTCAACCGGATTGCCTGCATCGCGCAAACCCAAAAAGTTGATGCCTTTTACCACGCGGCCGTCTTTTACATCCAGACAAGGAATAATTCGTTTTGCCAATGCCATACCCAATACCTCTTATCCGTTATCAGGCCGTCTGAAACCGTCAGGCCAAAAATTTGCCCAACCAATCCGGCAAATGTTGCAACAATTGAAAATAACCGATACCGGCCATCATCGCCAACACGCAGGAAATAATAAAATTGCTGTCGATACGGCCGACAATGGCGAAAATCAACCCGGCAAATGCCCATATTATCCCGTTGAAAATCATCCAATAGGTATCGATAATCGGCAAATCAAACGCCGTCAGCTGCCGCAATATCACTGCAATCAATGTAAACCACAAACTTTCGCTTAGCGGATACACTTCTCGGTCAGATGACCAGATAATCCAAAAACCCAAAACAAACGCTTCAAGCATACTAATCCCTTAATAAAATATCGATTGGGTTGTTTTTATAATTATTTCAAATAGATATAAACCCATGACCTATACAGGCAATCCCTTTGAGTGCATTTTTGTGTGCTGCGTCAGCCGCTGCGTTTTAATGGCCTGCAAGGTCTTATCCGCATAATCCGACACACTTAAGCCAAAGAATCGGCCAGTTTTTGCGCCTGTGCAAAATCAATGCTTCCCTCGTAAATTGCACGGCCGGTAATCGCTCCGCTCACGCCTTCTTTTTCGACGGCACACAATGCGCGAATATCATCCAAATTCGTCAAACCGCCGGAAGCGATAATCGGGATATTCACGGATTGAGCCAATTTGACGGTAGCTTCGATATTCACGCCGTTCATCATGCCGTCGCGGCCGATATCGGTGTAAATAATGCTGTTGACGCCATCGTCTTCAAAACGTTGGGCCAAATCGACGACATGATGTTCCGTTACCGTTGCCCAACCGTCTATCGCCACCATGCCGTCTTTAGCATCCAAGCCGACGATAATCTGCCCCGGAAATTCCTTGCATGCTTCGCGCACAAATTCAGGATTTTTTACCGCAGCCGTGCCGATAATCACATCAGTCAGACCCAAATCCAAATACTTTTCAATGGTTTCCAAATCACGGATGCCGCCGCCAAGCTGTACTGGAATATCTTTGGCCACGGCGGCCAAAATTTCTTTAATCGCCGGAAAATTTTGAGGAACGCCTGCGAATGCGCCGTTCAAATCAACCAAATGCAAACGGCGTGCGCCTTGGTTGCGCCAATGCAAAGCCATCTCCGCCGGCGAATCGGAAAACACCGTCGCCTGCTCCATCAAACCTTGTTTCAAGCGGACACAACGTCCTTCTTTCAAATCAATGGCAGGTATCAACAGCATTTTTTTCTCCTCTATTCAGTTTCAGTATATTTTACACAAATTAGCGATTTTTAGCAGATTTATGTTAAAAACCTCAAATCTGCCAATTTAAAAAATTCCGCAGCAGCAATAATCCTGCCTGATGACTTTTTTCCGTGTGAAACTGTGTGGCAAACACATTGTCTTGACCGACAATGCAGGCAAATTCATTCGGATATTCGCTGACGCCTAAAACAATCTCTTCATTTTTCGGTGCAAAATAATAGCTGTGAACAAAATAAAAATACTCGTTCTGCCCAATGTCTTGAAACAAAGGATGCGGGCAGGTTTGACGTACTGTATTCCAGCCCATATGCGGCACTTTCAGACGGCCTCCTTGCGCATCGGTCTGATTGGGCAAAAACCGTTTGACTTGGCCTTCAAACCAACCCAAACCATCTGTATCGCCTTCTTCGCTGTGTTCAAACAATAATTGAGCACCTACGCAAATTCCAAAAAACGGCTTGTTTTTCAGGCCGTCTGAAACTGCCTCGCCCAAACCGCTGGCCTTCAGCGCAGACATACAGTCCGGCATGGCGCCCTGCCCCGGAAAGATAACCTTATCCGCTGCCATCACTTCTTCGGGTTGCGAAGTCAGATAAACCTCGGCATTTTGCTTGGACAAGACCTGCGCCGCCTGAACCGATTTCAACACTGAATGCAGGTTTCCCATTCCATAATCGACAATCGCTACTTTCATTGCTTCTCCTCAGGCCGTCTGAACCATTTAATGATTAATATAATAATAAGAATGATTGTAGCAAAAGATGGTTTAAAACAAAATATTGCCACTATACAAAACGAATAATAAAAGGCCGTCTGAAATCCCAATCGGTTTCAGACGGCCTTTATTCATTCAAACGCTGCCTTATTCTTCAGATGCGGCTTCCGCTTCTTCTTGAACAGATTCTTCGCTCAGCGTGCCTTTGGTAGAAGGCGTTTGACCAATCATGCGCGGATCGTATTCGACTGCCATGCGCAGGGCGCGGCCGAAGGCTTTGAAAACAGTCTCAGCTTGATGGTGCGCATTACGGCCGCTCAAATTATCGATGTGCAAGGTCATCATGCTGTGGTTCACAAGGCCGTGGAAAAATTCTTCAAACAAATCGACGTCAAAACGGCCGATCAGGGCGCGGGTAAAGTCGATGTTGTATACCAAACCGGGGCGGCCGGAAAGGTCGATGACCACACGGCTCAATGCTTCATCCAACGGAACATAGGCATGGCCGTAACGGGTAATGCCGGCTTTATTGCCAAGCGCTTGTTTCAGTCCCTGACCCACCACGATACCGATGTCTTCAACGGTGTGATGGTCGTCAATGTGCAAATCGCCTTTGCAGGTAATATCCAAGTCAATCAAACCGTGACGTGCTACTTGGGCAAGCATATGCTCAAGGAAAGGAACGCCGATGTCAAAGCGGTATTTGCCGCTACCGTCAAGATTGAGGCTGACGGTGATTTGGGTTTCGCTGGTATTGCGGGTAACGGTAACAAAACGGCCTTCGGTTGAAACACCAGTTCCGGCCACTTCGACAGTTTGTTTTTCCAAACGCGCCGCTTCAACCGCTGCTGCTTTTTCTTGGTCTTTGCTGTGATCACGGTTCAGCCAGCCTTTGCGTTTGTGCATACCGGATTCCAACTTCGCAGCCAGGCTCGGACGAATGCCGCGCGCAGACTCATCACCTGCTTGTTGTTCCAAACGGCGTTTGAGCTGAGACAGGGAGGCGGAGTTTTCATAACCGCACGCGCGTGCGAGTTTGGTCAATGAGCCGGCTTCTTCAACCAGCAACAGAAAATTGGTCAAATGCAGTTGAGCTTTGTTCATGATAATAGTTCCTTGAAATCAAAGATTGGGGTAAAGGTTTTTAATAACGGCCAAGACGGTATCATTTTGCGCTGCCGAGCCTATGGTTACGCGGACACACTGATCTAAAAGCGGATGGCTTCCATGCAGTTTTTTAATCAGTATGCGGTTTTGCTTCAATGTTTCAAACAGTCCGTCCGCATCAGGAACGCGAACGGTAATAAAGTTGGCTTCGCTCGGAAAAACTTGCAAACGGTTTATTTTCAACAATTCATTCATTACGCGCGAACGCTCGTTTTTTAGTGTATCAATGTTTTGCTGAATGATTGGATGATGTTTCAATGAGAATTTCGCCGCCGCCAAACTCAATTGATTCATATTGTAAGGCGGCAGGATTTTAGCCAACTCTCCAATAATGCTCGGGCTTGCCGCCGCATACCCCATCCGCAATCCGGCAAAACCGATTTTGCTGATAGTACGCATTACGACCAGATTTTCAACTTCTCCCGCCCACGGAAGGAAACTGTCATGATGAAATGCGCCATATGCCTCATCAACAACCACAATGCCGGTTGCCGCGCGAACAACCGCCTCTACTTCTTCTCGTTTAAAGCACACGCCGGTAGGGTTATTGGGATAGGCAATAAAAATTAATGACGGCTGATGTTGCTCAATCGCGGACAAAACGGCAGGAAGATTTAAAGTGAAATCCGGATTTAAGGGAACACCGACATATTCCATGCCATAAAGCGCGGCATTATGACGATACATAACAAAACTTGGCTCAATACCCAATACACACGCATTGGGTTTGGCAACCAGCATGGTCAAAAACTGGATAAGCTCGTCGGAGCCGTTGCCCAATGCGATTTCCGCCTTGCCGGGAATACCGAAGACTTCCCTTAATTCTTCATAAATCCCGCTCTTGGCCGTATGAGGATACAAATGAATCGGGGCTTCTTTTACTATATCCGCCCATTCTGACAACAAAGATTCATATCCGGCGAAAGGATGATGCGGACACTCCATGGCGTCCAACTTAATAAAACCTTCCGGCAAATCGGCAACCTGATAAGCTGTCATTACTTTAATATCATCACGGATAACGTCAGCAACGCGATTCATGGTTATCTTATCCTCCTAAGATAAAGCATTTATAATAATAGCACAATTATTATTAGAAAAATATATTAATAAGACTATAAAACAGGATAAAGTTTCATTAATTTAAAGAAAAACAATAAATTCTTTCTTGAATATCCTTAAGCAATATTCTTGGCTGCCCCCGCATTTTTAGCGGTATAATTTCAAGTTTTCCAGTACGGCTTACGCCCTTTATATTGTGAACAATACTCGCTCCCCGTTACCTTACCTTGCAACTTCCATAAGTCTTATCCTTTTGATTTTGCTTTCCTTATCATGGGAATTATGGATCGCGCCATTACGCGAAGGCGGCTCATGGCTGGCACTGAAAGCCCTACCTTTGTGCCTGCCGTTGACCGGCATTTTGAAAAAACGCATCTACACTTACCAATACAGCTCCATGCTGATTCTGATTTACTTTGCCGAAGCCTGTATGCGCCTGGCAGACACAGCCGTTGCCAGCCGGATTTGCGCCGCTATTTCCGTATTATTGTGCATTGCTTTTTTCCTCGGCTGCCTTGCATTTATCAAACAACAAAAACATACATCAAAATGACCTACCACACACTTTCAGACGGCCTGGCCGAATCTTCAGTAAAAACCTTTTGGCCTTTATGGCTCAGTTTTCTTTGGATTTGCGCCGTCCCTTTTCTCTCACTCTACCGAGTCGGCCCACTACCCAGCTTTTATCTGGAAGCCATTTCACTGAGCGGCTCATTGGTACTGACATTGATTAGCGCACACAAAGGCCTGCTGAATATCCGCCTTCCCGCACTCAGCATCGGTTTGTTTGCCATGGCCGCATTCTGGTCGCTCCAAGCGCGCTTCATGCATTCCACCTACCCCGGTATGAGCGACATCACTGCCTGGACCTTTGTCATTTTGGCACTGGGCGCATGGTCGGTTCGCGGCTGGGTAGCAGCTTACGGGCAAGAACGCATCGTCAGCATCTTTGCTTGGTCTTTATTGATAGGGGCAACCATACAGGCCGCCATCGTCTGGCTGCAATTTAAAGGCTGGTCCAACGTAGAATGGTTGAACGGCATCATTGCCCGAAGCAGCGGCACCGTAAACGGCCAACTCGGCCAGCGCAACCATTTGGGACATTATTTAATGTGGGGCATTTTGGCGGCATCCTATTTATGGACAGCGCGTAAAATGTCCAATGTAGCAGGTTTTCTGTTCGTATTGGCATTGACTGCAACCCTCGGCCTTGTCAACTCGCGCACTATCTTAGGCTACATTGCCGCCCTATTCCTGATTACGCCGTTATGGTTCTGGCGTACCCGTTTCCAACACAAACGCGCATTGTGCATTTTTCTTCTGACCGCCATCCTGGCCGCCGCTTTCCAATTCGGCATGGGCAGCCTGTTGGATTTGTTTGGCAACATCAAATACGAAACCGCTGTCGAACGCGCAGGCACCAGCGGTTTTGAAGGCTCCATGCGCCAAATCGAATGGAGCAAGGCATGGATTGCCTTTCAATCCGCACCTTGGTTCGGCCATGGCTGGAACAGCTTTGCCCAGCAAACCTTTCTGATCAATGCCCAGCAACAATATTTCCCCAACAATATCCTCGGCGTACTGTTTACCCATTCGCACAATATCGTCATGCAGTTATTGTCCGAAATGGGCTTTGCCGGCACCTTGCTTGCAGCCTTAACCCTGCTTGCAGCCGTGTGGCGGCTGTTGGGCAAAAACCAAACGCCGGCCTCGCTGTTTTTACTGACTGCCGCCGCCGTCAGCCTTTGCCACAGCATGCTTGAATATCCTCTTTGGTATATCTACTTCCTCACCGTATTCAGCCTGATTCTGTCGTTGACACCTTCTTATCCGAAAGATGTTTCAGACGGCCCTTTATCTAGCCGAATCAGACAGTGGACAGGCGGTATAGCTGCTTTATCGATTTTAATCGGCATAGCAAACCTCAGCTGGGAATATCAAAATCTGACCCAATATAGCCGTGTAGGAAAAACCGATGATCAGCAAACGGTTCAAAACAAGATCGACGGCTTGCAACGACTTTCCAAAGAAAGCCCCATGCTTGCCTATTACGCCGATTTGAGCTTGAGCAAACGTGCAGATCCGACCGATGCCTACATCCGCCCGTGGGCAGAAGAAGCCGCACTCAAAGCCCTGACCTACCGCCCCTACTCCAGCGCCTATCAAGTCGGCCTCTACCTCTACCGACAAGGCAAAAAAGAAGAAGGTGCGCAATGGATGCAGGCAGTGCAATATTATTATCCTTATATGATGTATTTCTACGCCGACAAAATACGCAGCCACCCGGCATTCGCCCCACTGCTGCCCAAACTTTTGTCCGATTGCAAAGATTTCATCAACGCACCGAAACACCAAACTGCCAAATCATGTGACAAACCCTAAACAAAACACACTCAATTGTCAGTTTGTCCTTACAGGCCGTCTGAAAATGTAAAGAGCAGCGAGTTTCTATGCAAAAAAGCGCAAAAGCACAGAAAATTACGCTATCAACAAAAGCAGATTGCATGTTAAGATTGAACACAACTCTATTTTAAGCGCCGTACTGCCATTTAGTACCGCGGCGCATACAATCACGAAAAGGAAATCCCATGAGTCGCGTATTACTCGTAGATGACGATGCTCTCTTGACCGAATTGCTGACCGAATACCTGACCGCCGAAGGCCTCAACGTTCATAGCGTTCCCGACGGCGAAGCCGGCGTTCAAGAAATTCTGACCGGACAATACGATGTCGTCGTATTAGACTCCATGATGCCTAAAATGAACGGTTTGGACGTACTGAAAAACGTACGCACCCAAAGCACCGTACCCATCATCATGCTGACCGCGAAAGGCGACGATATCGACCGCATCATCGGTCTGGAAATGGGTGCGGACGATTATGTTCCGAAACCATGCACACCGCGCGAACTCTTGGCACGCATCAACGCCATCCTGCGCCGTGCGCAACACAGCAACGAACAAAACAACGCGCCTAACAGCATTTCTGTCAGCGACGTCGTTTTGTACCCGGCCAAACGCCAAGCCAGCATCAAAGACACTCCGCTCGAGTTGACCAGCACCGAGTTCAACCTGCTCGAAGTTTTGATGCGCCACGCCGGACAAGTCGTCAGCAAAGAGACCCTGTCCATCGAGGCACTCGACCGCAAACTGGCTAAATTTGACCGCAGCATCGACGTACACATCTCCAGCATCCGCCACAAATTGGGCGATGCTTCCCTGATTCAAACTGTACGCGGCTTAGGCTACCTGTTTGTTAAAAACTAAAGATTAAACAGATCAATGAAACTGTTTCAACGCATCTTCGCCACATTTTGCGCAGTCATCGTCTGCGCAATCTTTGTGGCGAGTTTTTCATTTTGGCTGGTACAAAACACCCTCGCCGAAAACCAATTCAACCAACGCCGCACCATCGAAACCACATTGATGAGCAGCATCATTTCCGCATTTAACTCACGCGGAGACAGCGGTGCGCGCGAAATTCTTTCCGAATGGAAAAACAATCCGGTTTCCAATGCCGTTTATGTCATTGCCGGCGACGATAAAAAAGATATTTTAGGCCGCGACATTGACAGCCTCTCCATCGAACGCGCCCGTATCTTTGCCATCAACAACCCCGAATCTGATTTGGCACACATCGAATACGACCGTTTCGGCGAAGAATACCTCTTCTTCATTAAAGGCTGGGACAACCATCAAGCCCAACGCCTGCCCAGCCCGCTTTTCATTCCCGGCCTGCCGCTCTCGCCGATTTGGCACGAATTTATCATTCTGTCTTTCATCATCATCGTCGGCCTCTTGATGGCATATATCCTTGCCAACAACATCACCAAGCCCATTAAAATTCTTGGCGGCGGCATGGACAGAGTAGCCAACGGCGAACTCGAAACCCGTATTTCCCAACAAGTTGACGATCGTGACGACGAATTGTCCCACCTTGCCGTGCAGTTCGACAAAATGGCCGAAAAATTGGAAAAACTTGTGGCCAAAGAGCGTCATTTGCTCCACCACGTTTCTCATGAAATGCGCTCGCCGCTGGCGCGCATGCAGGCAATTGTCGGCCTGATTCAATCTCAGCCGCAAAAACAAGAGCAATACCTCAAGCGGCTTGAAGGCGAATTGGTGCGCATGGATACTTTGGTAGGTGAATTATTGACCCTCTCCCGCCTAGAGACTTCCAATATTCCTTTGGAAAAAGAAAACCTCAAACTCGTTCCGTTCTTAACCAACTTGATTGAGGACAACCAAAGCATTGCTCACCAAAACAACCAAAGCGTTACCCTGAGCATTGACCCAAAAATCCCTGAAAATGCCGTGGTCAGCGCCAACGAAGGCTATCTATACCGTGCCTTTGACAACGTTATCCGCAATGCCATCAATTACAGTCCGGAAGGCAGCACCATTCAAACCCATATCGGACAAGACGGCAAAAACTGGATTATCGATGTTACCGACAACGGGCCTGGCGTAGATGAAATGCAGCTTCCGCATATTTTCACTGCCTTTTATCGCGCCGACTCCAGCGCACACAAGCCCGGTACAGGTTTAGGGCTTGCCTTGACGCAACACATCATGGAACAGCACTGCGGCAAAATCATTGCTGAAAACATCAAACCCAACGGCCTGAGGATGCGTTTCATCCTTCCCAAAAAGAAAGCCGGAGACAAAAAAGAAGCCTAAAAATAAGGCCGTCTGAAACTCTTCAGACGGCCCAAAACACAAATAAGGAACCATCATGAATGCAACCGTCCAAACCGGCTACTTCTTCATGCCCGAACACATCATCCTTGTCGGCGCCAGCGAACGTCCGCACAGCCTTGGTGAACGCATTTTCAGCCACCTGCTCGGTTCCTCATATCAAGGCAAAATCACGCCCGTCAATCTCCGCCACAGCAGCGTCGCCGGCCTCCCTTCCTACTCCAGCCTCAGCAAAATTCCAGGCCGGGCCGACCTAGTTGTCGCCGTCATCCCGCACGACCATTACGACACACTGTTCAAAGCCTGCCGCAAAAAAGGCCTGCGCCACATTATCCTGATCCAAGATTGGGAGAACCTGCCGCCCGAATCCTGCAAAAACGCCCGTTCCATCATTCAAAAATATCACGGCGACGAATTAAACATCAGCGTGTGTAACAGCGCAGGCGTCCAACTTCCCTCACTCAATCTCAATATCGGCACCCAAGCCGACTATCCGGCCGGCCATATCGCATTACTCACCGGCCACAGCACTGTCAGCCGCAACATCAACCATCTGCTGAACACAATGCATCAAGGCGTATCGCGCCACATCAGCCTCAACTACAACCTAAGCCCCACCACCTCCGCCGACTGGCTCAACCGCTTCGGCCACAACCGCCATACCAAAGTTGCCGTCATCCACTACAATCCGGCCGAAAACCAACGCGAGCTGTTCAGCGCCATCCGACACTTTACACGCCACACCCCGCTTATCCTGTTGTCCACACATTACACCGACGACACAGACAAAGCCGTCCTACACAGCCTCAGCCGCCATTGCAACTTCCTGCCGGTATTCAATACCAACGAACTTGAAGCAGCCTTAAAAGCCCATCTTTCCGGCATTCCCGTCATTACCCATCCCACCATATTGTCCGATACGCCGATAGAATGGCTGCGCAGCACCGCCGATGCCTGCCAATTGACTCTCAACCTTCCAACCGACGCACCATCCATCCAACAAGGCTGCATCGGCAGCAACCCCACACCTGCACGCATCCACCGTCTGGCGCTCGAACAATTACAAAATCCGCATACTCAAGCCCTGCTCGGCATTATTTCGCCAGATACGCCGGATGCGTACAGCATTCATCAAACTCTGGATAATTTGGCACAAAAAACCAGCAAGCCCATTCTCGTCAGCTATCGTTTTTCAGACGGCCTGACTCGGTTTAACACCCCGGAAGAAGCCTTACTGACACTTTATTTCCGCAATCAAACCGCCTATTTGCAACAAGTGCAAAATACCCCTGCCCCAGCCAAAACAGGCCGTCTGAAAACACCTAAAAGCAAAAGTGTCGATAAAGCCATTGCATCCGGCCAAACCGAACTAATGGCGGAAGCCCTATACCTGCCTCCGTGCCAAACCCAAAAACACCATGCCGTCCAATTCCGATTCAGCCGCCATGCCATTTACGGCAACATCCTTACCGCCCATTACAACGGCAAAACCGAAGCCGCATTACCTCCCTTTACCACGCTCGATATCAAGCGTTTAAGCCAGTTTGCAGAACTCGACAACACTTCCGTTCTCAATCAATTCCTGCATTCCCTAAACACGCTTATCCACAATAACCAGCATATCGGCGACATTATCCTCAACTACAATGGCAACCAATACACCAGCACCATCATTCCCGAAATCATGGGAAAACCTGTTGCACCAACAACCAAAATCCCAAAAAAAGCCGTCCAAACCTTGGAACAGGCAGCCGCCAAAATGCAAAGCGCCGCCGCCTACCTCCAGCAAAAAAATCCGACCGCAGCCGAATTCCTACGCAACACCGGCGAAGCCGCTTCCGAACTGCTGCACCCTAAAACCGAAACGCCCGAGATACAAAACGTACTCGCACCCTATCCGAGCCGAACCGATACATTTACCCTGCCCGACGGCAACACACTGCACATCCGTGCATTAGAGCCTGAAGATGCAGAAGCCAAACAAAAATTTGTCCGCCAATTACCGGCGGCCGACCGCTATACGCGCTTCATGACCCATACCAACGAGTTGCCACTGCCAACGCTCGCACGGCTGACACGCCCTGATTTCCATACCGAATGCGCGTGGGCAGCCTTCACTTCAGACGGCCGTATCGTCGCAGTCAGCCGCTACAGCCGCATCAATCGCAATGAGTGCGAGTTCGGCATTACTTTAGCGCCTGAAGCACGCAAAACCGGCTTGGCCGGCAAAATGATGAGCCTGATTATCCAAACTGCCACACAGCAAGGTTACCAAACCATGAATGCGGAAATCCTCAAAGAAAACACACCGATGCTCAAACTCGCTGAAAAATCAGGATTTACCGTCACCCCATCGGAAACCGACCGCGGCCTGTATCAAGCCAGCCTCGATTTGAACGAATGGCAAAACAGCAACAAAAACAAATAAAAACTTGCATAACCCGTGTGAAATATCCTAAAATTAGCGGTTTCTATATATCCGCATTTTTCAAAAGGACTCAAAATGGTAGTTATCCGTTTGGCTCGCGGCGGCTCAAAACACCGCCCTTTCTTCAACGTAGTCGTAACTGACTCTCGCAACCGTCGTGACGGCCGCTTCATCGAGCGCGTAGGTTTCTACAACCCCGTTGCCAACGAAAAACAAGAACGCGTACGTTTCGACGCAGACCGCATCAACCACTGGGTTGCTCAAGGCGCGAAAGTTAGCGACGCAGTTGCCAAACTGATTAAAGAGCAAAAAATCGCTGCTTAATCAGCCGAAACGACCATGACAGACACTCAAAAACGGGTAGCCATGGGCTACATCAAAGGCGTATTTGGCATTAAAGGCTGGCTTAAAATTGCCGCCAACACCGAATATACCGACAGCCTGCTGGACTACCCCGAGTGGCAGTTGTGCAAGGATGGCAAAACCCTGAATGTTGTGCTTGAGGCAGGTAAAATTGTCAATGGCGAACTTCAGGTCAAATTTGAAGGTATAGACGATCGCGATCAAGCATTTGCCTTGCGCGGCTATACCATTGAAATCCCCAGAGAGTCATTCGCCCCTACTGAGGAAGACGAATACTACTGGGCAGATTTAGTCGGTATGACCGTCATCAACAAAGAAAACATCGTCCTCGGCAAAGTCAGCAACCTGATGGAAACCGGTGCAAATGATGTTTTGATGATTAAAGGCGAACACGGACAAACCCTGATTCCCTTTGTCTCCAACTATATCGAATCTGTCGATACCGACAGCAAAACCATTATCGCCGACTGGGGTTTGGACTACTGATGCTGATTCAAGCCATCACCATTTTCCCGGAGATGTTCGACAGCATTGTCGAATACGGCGTTACAGGCAGAGCAAGAAAACAAAATCTTTGGCAGTTTCAAGCCATCAATCCCCGAAAATTTGCCGACAACAAACTTGGCTATATCGATGATCGCCCCTTCGGAGGTGGTCCGGGAATGATTATGATGGCGCCGCCGCTTCAAGCGGCAATCGAAGAAGCCAAAGCAAACTCGCAAAAACCTGCCAAAGTAATTTATCTCAGTCCGCAAGGTCAGCCGCTGACACATAAACAGGCCGCAGAACTTGCCGAACTGCCCCATCTTATTCTTCTATGTGGACGCTATGAAGGCATAGATGAAAGACTGCTGCAAAGCAGTGTGGACGAAGAAATCAGCATTGGCGACTTTGTCGTCTCGGGTGGCGAATTACCCGCCATGATGTTGATGGATGCCGTCTTAAGATTGGTTCCGGGTGTATTGGGCGATATACAGTCAGCCGAACAAGACTCGTTTTCAGACGGCCTTTTAGACTGTCCTCATTACACCAAACCCGTAGAATTCCAAGGCATGATCGTTCCCGATGTCTTACGCTCAGGAAATCATGGCTTGATTGCCGAGTGGCGATTGAAACAATCTCTACAACGCACTTTAGAGCGCCGACCTGATTTATTGGAAAAGCGCAGTTTAATCCCAAAGGAATCCCGCCTCTTAAAAGAAATCTTGCAAGAGCAACAGGAAATCCAATCATAACTTAGGAAAAACAAATGAACTTGATTCAACAATTAGAGCAAGAAGAAATCGCTCGCTTGAACAAAGAAATCCCTGAATTCGCCCCAGGCGACACCGTTGTCGTATCTGTACGCGTGGTTGAGGGTTCCCGCAGCCGTCTGCAAGCATACGAAGGTGTGGTTATCGCTCGCCGCAACCGTGGCCTGAACAGCAACTTCATCGTTCGCAAAATCTCTAGCGGCGAAGGTGTAGAACGTACTTTCCAACTGTACTCTCCTACCGTAGAAAAAATCGAAGTTAAACGCCGTGGTGACGTACGTCGCGCTAAACTGTACTACTTGCGTGGCCTGACCGGTAAAGCAGCCCGTATTAAAGAAAAATTGCCTGCTCGCAAAGGCTAATCGCTTTTATCAAAAACCCACTTCAATGAAGTGGGTTTTTTGTTTTTATACAAGATCTCCTCGTCTTTCTTATTACACAATCCTGTAAGCCAATCACAATTCCCATCCCATCTCACGCATAAACTTAAACAGAATCATAACCCCCTACTTTTGACCTTTATAAAAAGGCCGTCTGAAACAAAAGATTCAGATGGCCTTTAATCACATCGGGCGGTTATTTAAACCATCTTGCCAATGCCGGGATACGCGACAACAACAGTGTATCCAAAATCCAAATCACAGCGATTGCGGCAATAGCAGTTGGGAAAATCACAGCCAAAATCAAAAGCGGCACAGCCATTGCCCACCATACCGGCAATTTGATTTTCTGCGCCGGAGGAACCAAACTATGTGCTTCCGAAGGACGGCGTTTCCACCACATTACACAGCCGCTGACACAGATAAAGATAATCGCCAGACAGAACAAGACATTTGCCAATACGCTCCACCAGCCCAATGTACCCATATGCAAAGCAATGCTTGCCGCCATGAATTTACCAAACCAGTTGTAATCGTCGAAATGAATATCAGCCAGGATTTTACCGCTGTATTGATCAATATGTACCGTGCGGTCAGCAGTTGGACTAATCATATCGTAACTCATTGAGTCTTGCGACAGCGTCCATACGCCGGTCTCACCCTTAGGCAAATTAAGCTGATAACGGCCTTTAAAGCCAATTTCACGTGCAAAGCGGTCAACCGTCTCCAAAGTCATCGGCTCGCTTGGATTAATGCCGTTTTCGCCCATTGTCGTACCGGAAACCGGCATAGGCGTCAGCTCCAAAATCCATGGCACTTCTTTGGATTTACCGTCGTTCAGCACATCACCATGGGTTGGCACGGAAGATACCGGATTAGGCTCCACGCCCCATTTACCGGCTGGGAATTGACTCCATGCCTGAACCGCTTTACCGCCCCAAATACCCGCCCAAGCAATACCTGACAAACAGAACAGCAACAAAATCAAAGAAACCCAAGAACCAAATGCGCCGTGCATGCTACGCCACCATGTGCGTCCTTTGCCTGCTTTCGGCACAAGCATGGATTTCAGGCTGCGCTGTTTCGCCCACCACAAATAAATCCCCGTGATTATCATCAGGATGGTCAGCGACGCGGCAGTTTCCAGCAGATAGTCGCCCACCGGGCCGATCATCATATCGCCGTGGATTTCGTCCATCGTGTGATACCAGCCTTGACTGCGCGGCATCGTATTCACAACTTTTGCCGTATAGGGATCAACGGCAACCATAGTGGCTTTATCGTCATTGTTCACACGGAATACGGCGACCATGTCATCTGCGCGCGGCGCAATATATTGCACTACAGAAGAAGTTTCCGGATTCACAAACTGTCTGGCGGCTTCAGCCTGAGCCGACAAAGGCTGCACCACTGCCTGCGGCGTAATATGTATGCGTTCGCCTTCTTTACCGGTAATATTGGCGAATAGCAGCATTCCCAACCCTGTAACAGCCAGCAGGGTTAAAAACGGCGCAACTAAAAGTCCGGCATAAAAATGCCATCGCCAAACAGTCAAATAACGGCGGTTAGCCTGTTGTTCATTTTGGGAAGTTGGTTTTGTTTCCATATTTTCTCTTTATATAGTTAAAGCAGACTAATCACTACGGATTAGTAACAGGTATTTTAATCAAAAACATTCATTTAAGAAACCGTTTTTCCAATACAGCTTTGAAATACTTCAATATTTAGTTTTTAGGCCGTCTGAAAAAACAAAATAGACAGAAAACAACACTTTACTGAAAATCCGTTTTAATCATTGCGGTTTCGGCAGAATTTGGTAGAATACAGACATTACTTATTTATTCATCAAGCCGCCAAGCTTTGGCGGCTTGTATTTTTATTTCCAATCCGGCTACCGCGCGTGGCCGGATAATATTTTAAAAGCATCATCATGCTTTCATGGAGAATCTTATGCAAAAAATCCCTTTGACCGTCCGCGGTGCAGAATTATTGAAACAAGAACTTCAACACCTCAAAAGCGTAGCACGCCCAGAAGTCATCGAAGCCATCGCCGAAGCACGTTCGCACGGCGACTTGTCTGAAAACGCAGAATACGAAGCCGCTAAAGAGCGTCAAGGCTTTATCGAAGGCCGCATCGCCGAGTTGGAACACAAACTCTCTATGGCGCACATCATCAACCCTGCCGAAATCCATGCCGAAGGCAAAATCGTATTCGGCACAACTGTAACACTGGAAGATTTGGAAACTGAAGAACAAGTTACCTACCAAATCGTCGGTGAAGATGAAGCAGACATCAAAGAACGCAAAATCTACGTTGGCTCTCCAATTGCCCGCGCCTTAATCGGCAAAGAAGAAGGCGACGTTGCAGAAGTTCAAGCACCCGGCGGCGTACGTGAATATGACATCATTGCCGTACAATATATCTAAATAAACAAAAGGCCGTCTGAAAACATTTTCAGACGGCCTTTTGTTGTACCTAAAAATACCATAATAGAAAAAGTGAAATCTTCCCAAGAGAAATATAATGAATCTACTGTACAAAATTATCCAAACCGCTGCCACCATGTGGCTCGGTATGCAGCTGACCGCAGGTTATGTTACCGCTCCTATCCTGTTCCGCCTTCTGCCTAAAATGCAGGCGGGAGAAATTGCCGGCATTTTATTTGCCATTACAGCACTATGTGGCTTAGTTATTTTTGGCGCAGCCTATGCCTTTTTCAGACGGCAACTGGCCTTACTTTCTTGGTGGATCTTGGTACTTTGGCTACTCTTAGCCTGCAACCATCTTTTGGTTACGCCTGTTATCGAAGCACACAAATATGGGCTGGATAACTGGCTGCTGTCCCTAGTAGGTGGAACATTCGGCGTTTGGCACGGCTTATCCAATATCATCTTTTTGATTTGTACGATACTGGCAGCCATCTGCGTATGGAAATGGCCCAAACCAAACTAATCTGTCTTAATAAAAGGCCGTCTGAAAAAAGTCTTTCAGACGGCCTTTTATTTTGAATCATAAATTCCCCGACTCTTCAAATATAAACCATAAAAAAATGCCCTGCATATTGCAGGGCATTTTTCACAAACCGATTAAGGTTTAGCGTAACCGTGAACGCCATTGTAAGGAGCTGGGATCCAACCTTCATCAGTAGCAGGCAATTCGCCTTGACCTTCGATAGTTTGGCCTGGAGCAACTTGACGAGTAACAACGCTGCGGATTTTAACGTCAACGCGGCGGTCAGGCTCGATACAAGCGATAAGAGCAGCACGTTTCTTAGCTTTAGAAACTTTTTTGCCCAGTTTAGCAACTTCAGCTTCACAAGTAGCAGTCATTTGAGCTTGAGATTCGCCCAAACCTACTGCAGAGATTTTGCTAGAAGCAACGCCACGGCCTACCAAGTAGTTAGCCACTACGTTAGCACGACGCTCAGACAGAGCTTGGTTGTATTCTTCAGAACCCATGAAGTCAGTGTGACCTTCAACACGTACAGTTTCTACGTTTTTGTTGCTCAGGCGTTGAGCCAAAGCGTCCAGGTTTTCTTGAGCTTCAGGACGCAGGTTGTCTTTGTCGAAGCCGAACAGAGTTTTAGTAGACAGGGAAACAGTTTCATCAACATACTCAGGAGCTTGTTGTACAGGAGCAACTGCTTCACGATCACCACATTCAACACGGCCTTGGGTAGCTTTGTCGAAGTAGCTGTTTTTCCAGCATTCGCCGTAGTTGTTACGGACGATTTCTTGAGATTGGCTGCTTACGGTGTAACCGTGTTTGGTGTGCGCTTCGCTGGCCATAGCGGTGCCGGAGGCAACCAAGGCAACGAACAGTGCGCTTAATTTCAGCTGTTTGGTCATTTTATTCCCTCATTAAATTGTTATGCGGCGGACTAGGAAAGCAACCGCTGCAAAGTACCAATATACAGGCCGCAGTATCAAAACAGCGGCAAATCGGATATATCAGGTTGCACTATAAAGAAGCGCAAGGCAAACTGTCAATACTCGATGCCTTCAAACAATCATGAAGTGCCTGCTTCCTAGTAGTTAATCATGCCGAAAAATCAATCTTGTGTCATTAATTTAGGGCAAAATCAGACAATTCATCCACCTTAAGTTGTACAAAAACAACAAAATCCCTTTCCCTATTCTTTCCTGAATTTCCCGTTTTCATATTGTTAAAAGATATTTTCATTAAAAACAACCGTTTTCAAAACTCGGGGCAAAACTGGGCAAAATATGTTAAATTACATGCCGTTTGTCGCACAAAATCCACATTAACAACGTATCCGGTACTGCTACCATGAAACTGCAACAATTACGTTATGCCCTTGAGGTTTACCGACACAATCTGAATGTCTCCGAAGCCGCCGATGCGCTTTTCACATCCCAGCCCGGCATTTCCAAACAAATCCGCCTGCTTGAAGAAGAATTGGGTATTCAAATTTTTATCCGCAGCGGCAAACGTGTGGTTTCCGTTTCGCAACCGGGCAAAGCCGTATTAGAGATTTCGGAACGGATTTTGCGTGATGTACAAAACATTAAAAATATCGGCAGCGAGTTTACCGATCATGACAGCGGCTCCCTGACCATCGCGACAACGCATACCCAGGCGCGCTATGCTTTGCCCAAAATCGTTGCGGAATTTGTCAAAAACTACCCTAAAGTCAATTTGACCATCAAACAAGGCAGCCCTTCTGCCATCGCGCAAATGGTCAGCAGCGGCGAAGCTGATTTGGCAATTATTACTGAACGCATTGACGATCATCCTGAGTTGGGCAAACTGCCCTGCTATGAATGGAACCATGCCGTCATTGTTCCGCACGACCACCCTCTTTTGGACTGCCGCAATCCTTTAAGCCTTGAAGATTTGGCTTCTTTTCCGCTGGTTACTTACGAATTTGCTTTTAATTCCGGCAGCAGTATCGCGCGTACATTTAATAAAGCGCATATTGAGCAACCTGATGTTGCCTTATCAGCTGCCGATACGGATGTATTGAAGACGTATGTCCGCTTAGGCTTGGGCGTTGGTTTGATGGCCAAAATGGCGTACGATCCCGTTGTCGATCAAGATTTACAGCTTATTGATGCGGCACACTTATTTGAACCGTCGCCCACTTGGATAGCCTTACGCACTGATACCTACCTGCGTGGTTACGCGTATGACTTTATCCAGATGTTTGCACCGAAACTGACCAGAGAAGTAGTCGACCGTATTCTGTACACGCCGGTTGTTGAAGATTTTTCAATTTGATATCTGACTATCACTTTCGTAACTTAACAATTATTCTTTAATTCTTGTTAAAAAGGCCGTCTGAAATATTTCAGACGGCCTAAGATTCAGATGGCGTGCGAACAACCGGAAACCATTTTCTTCAAGGTTGTCGCATCTAAGATTTTGATGTGCTTGTGTTCAACCGAAATCAAGCCTTCATGATGGAATTTAGACAAGGTGCGGCTGACTGTTTCCAGCTTCAGCCCCAAATAGCTGCCGATTTCCTCACGCGACATCCGCAAGATAAAATCATTAGCGGCGAAGCCTCGTGAATAGAGGCGCTGAGACAGGTTGAGCAAGAATGCCGCCAATCGCTCTTCAGCGCGCATATTGCCCAAAAGCAGCATAACGCCCTGATCTCGGACAATTTCACGGCTCATCAAGCGAAAAAAGTGGGAGCGGAGGCTGGGAATATCCTGACCGAGTTCCTCAATATGAGTAAACGGAAGCTCGCATACCTCGCTGTCTTCCAAAGCCACAGCATCACAGCTGTGAATGTGGGAACAAATCCCATCCATACCGATCAGCTCGCCCGACATAAAAAAGCCGGTTACCTGATCTCGTCCATCTTGGCTGGCGACTGTTGTCTTAAAGAAGCCCGCACGGATGGCAAACAAAGAGGTAAACGGCTCGCCGGCACGGAACAGGTATTCACCTTTTTTCAGACGGCGGCTTTGACGAATAACCGCATCTAATTGTGAAAATTCGTTAGGCATTAGTCCGACAGGCAAACACAGTTCTCGTAAAGAACATGTGGAACACAAGGTTTTCATTTGATGTGTTGCATTGTGTGTAGCCATAACGCACCTTTAATTTGCTTAATTTTTTCAACCCCTAATGAAGCCGAATAACTATTGACCCAAGTCAAAGTCGACATATCATTATCAGGCATTCTACCAAACTATCGAAATTTTGACTAAAATTTTCCCTAATTTCCCTACTTTATACTACAAGCCCGACCATGAAAATTATCCCCATCTCAAATAATACCAACACAAACAATGAATTACCGGAATTTGACCGTGAATTGATTGCCAGTTTGCCATCAAGCGGTCCTCGTTATACATCCTATCCGACTGCCGACCGCTTCCATGAAGGCTTTAAAGAAGCCGAATATATCCAAGCTTTAAGCCTGCGCAATACGGGAGCGCTCAACAAACCCCTTTCGCTCTACATCCACATCCCCTTCTGCAATACCATCTGCTACTACTGCGGCTGCAACAAAATCATTACCAAAGACAAAAGCCGTGCCGATGCCTATATCCAGTATCTGGAAAAAGAAATGGAATTGCTGGCACCGCATTTGGGCGGACGACACCAGCTCGCGCAGCTCCACTTCGGCGGCGGTACGCCCACATTCCTGAGCGACGACCAACTCGAACGCGTCTTCGAAATGATCCGCAAATACTTCCAGCTGATTCCCAACGGCGAATACTCCATCGAAATCGACCCGCGCAAAGTCAGCCGCGAAACTGTCCTCAAACTGGGCAAACTTGGTTTCAACCGCATGAGTGTCGGTATCCAAGACTTTGACCCTAAAGTGCAGGAAGCCGTCAACCGTATTCAAAGCTACGAAGAAACCAAAGAAGTGATTGATGCCGCGCGTGAAGCCAGGTTTAAATCAGTCAGCGTCGATTTGATTTACGGCCTGCCACATCAAAACACCGAAAGCATCAAGACCACCATAGATACGGTCTTGTCCCTCGATCCCGACCGCCTTGCCCTCTACCACTACGCCCACCTGCCGCATATCTTCAAACCGCAACGCCGTATCGACACCAATGTTGTCCCTGGCAGCGAAGAAAAACTCGATATGTTGCAATATTGCGTCCAAACCCTGACTAAGCGCGACTACGTTTTCATCGGTATGGACCACTTTGCCAAACCTGACGACGAGCTCTCCATCGCCCTCAAAGAAGGTTTCCTGCAACGAAATTTCCAAGGTTATTCCACCTATGCCGACTGCGACTTGGTGGCGATCGGCGTGTCCTCTATCGGCAAAATCGGCAGCACCTACTCCCAAAACGAGCGCGATATCGATGCCTATTACGCCGCACTCGATGCCGGACACCTGCCCATCATGCGCGGCTACCAGCTCAATCAAGACGACATTTTGCGCCGCAACATCATTCAGGATTTGATGTGCCGCTTCTCGCTCGACTATCGGATTTACGAAAGCGTGTTCGGCATTCCGTTTAGCCGTTATTTCGCGGTCGAACTGGAGGACATGAAGCAACTGGAAACCCTCGGCCTGGTCCGCCTCAAACCGCACGGCCTGACCGTTACGCCGAAGGGACGTTTCCTGATCCGCAACATCGCCATGGTGTTCGACTATCATCTGCGCCATAAAGAAACCAAAGCCAAATACTCGCAAACCGTATAAACAGGAATGGAAAAGGTCGTCTGAAAATTTTCAGACGACCTTTGTTTTTATTTTCAATACTTTCGGGTAACATAAAACCATATTTTCCGCTTTATCAGAATTCAAAGTTAATTTGTATAGGCGCGTATCCTATGATTACCGAACAGCAAAACGATATCCTCAGCATCAATCAAGTACAGCTTCTCCTTGCTGAAAAACGCACGGCACTTGCTGTCATGCGTACGGGCATTGCTGTTTTCGCACTCCCTTTGTCTATTTTCAGTGCGCTGATTGCGACATCGAAATGGTACGAGGCCGTTGATGTTTGGCCTTTGCTCGTACTAGTCAGTCTGATGAACATCAGCTTGATTATTTTCTCGGTCTATCTGATTACCCGCTCGCTCCGTAGAATGCACCAATATGACCGGCTGATTGCCGGTATCAAATACAACAATCAGTCTTTGCGTAAACTGATTAAGTCATAAAGTGCAAATAGTTGGAGCTGGGCATAGGTCGTCTGAAAATCAAAATATAGAGGAACTCCAGATTTGTATTAAAACATGATTCTGCCAAACATACCGTAATTGTTCTTGAAGACCTTACTGTACACTTTGCTCCCTCATTTGGAATCGATACGATACCATTGCAGTACAAGATATAATCTGCGATACATTTATGGTTTCTCTTAGGTTTTTTATGCCTAGGGTGGCAGATATAAACTTATTGAAATGATCAACTCAATTGAATATTGGTAGGAACCCTGCTGGATACACCGATCGTGTTTAGGCGGAAGTGAAAGCAGTCTGCAATTTTGGTTTATCCGGTCTCAGGTCTCAAACGCTTTTAAAATATGGATCAACCCGATTTCTTCCCCATTCCCAGCCCCTGCATCGGCGTTTGCGAAGCCAATGCCAAAGGCTATTGCAAAGGCTGCCTGCGCAGCCGAGAAGAGCGCTTGTATTGGCACCAGATGACCGACAGCCAAAAACATCAAGTCATGCACCTCCTAGCCCTCAGGAAAACCAAAATCCGCAACCGCAAAACAGAAAAGCCCGACACGGGCGAACAACCGGTTCAAAACCTGCTCGATTTCTAAACCGCCCTTACCGCACACACCAAAAGGAAAAACATGAAAAAACTGCTCGCCTGCCTGCTTGTGCCATTGACCGCCCTTGCCCTGGGCACCTGCAAACCCGCCGCAACCTCATCCGACAGCAAACCTGCCGAACTCAACTGGCAGCAGCCCAAACTGACCAGCAATGTTTGGAAAATCAGCAAAGAAGGCCAACCCGATTCCTATCTGCTCGGCACCATCCACATGGGGCAAACCAATCAAACCTTGTCTTCCGATGCCCTCAAACTATTACAATCCACCGACCAACTGACCACAGAAGTTGACGCATTACCGGACAGCAGTCCGGAAACAAAAAAAATGTATCAAAAATACTTCAAAGAAGTCATGAGTACTGAACCGCTCAGCCGCAAGCTTGGCAAAACAGATTTCCATCTTTTACAAGAAATCTATTCAAAAAATGAAGAAAGCCGACCCATCGCCAGAATTGCCGACAAACTCCACCCGTGGGCAGCATTGGTTTTTGCCGGCAGCGCATTTCCCCAAGGATATAGCGCAGAAACCGGCGCAGATATGTTGCTGACCAACGCAGCAGTCAATATCAACAAACCGCGTGGTTCATTAGAAAGTTTGGACGATGTTACCGCGATTTTCAAAGCCCAGCCTGAAGAAACCATGATCAACTTTCTGAAAGCCAGCATTAAAACCAATAAAGAAGAAACCGAAGATGTCAAAAAACTCCATCAAGCCTATTCAGACGGCCGCTTTGAAGAACTCATCCCACTTTTAGAAGAAACCGAACAACGCACCCTCAAACGTGTTGATGCCAAATACGCAAAAGCCATGTCCGATTGGCTGAAAAACGACCTCCTGATCCGTCGCAACCAGGCATGGCTGCCTGAAATCCGCAAGCAATCCGCCAAACAAAGCACCCTCTTTGCCGTCGGCATTGCCCATTTACCCAGCGAAAAAGGCTTAATCGAACTATTGCGTCAAGAAGGCTATCAAGTGACGCCCGAACCCAAAGTCCTGATTTGGCAATAAACCCCAATCCAACAACAAGGCCGTCTGAAAGTCTGAGACCTTTGCAAAATTCCTTTCCTTCCGACAGCCGAGATCCAAACAAAGATTTTCGGCTGTTTTTGTTTCAAATATCCACTGATTCTACCCAAATCCCCCCCTTAATCCTCCTTGGATACCTGATTAATCAGGCATCCGGGCCGCCTTTTAGGCAGCAACAGGCACACTTAGCCTGTTGGCGGCTTTCAACAGGTTCAAACACATCGCCTTCAGATGGCTTTGCGCACTCACTTTGATCAGCCCGAAATAGGCTGCCCGCGCATAGCGGAATTTACGGTGCAGCGTACCGAAGCTTTGTTCGACCACATAACGGGTCTTCGACAAATATCGGTTACGTTTGGTTTGCGCTTCCGTCAGCGGACGGTTGCGGTAGGCTTTGCGCATAATGCCGTCCTGTAACCGATGCTCTTCCAGATGTTGCCGGTTTTCCTCACTGTCATAGCCTTTATCGGCATAGACGGTCGTACCTTTGGGCAGACCTTCCAACAAAGGCGACAGGTGTTTGCACTCATGGGCATTGGCTGGGGTAATGTGCAGTTTCTCGATATAGCCTTCCGCATCGGTACGGGTATGTTGTTTGTAACCGAGTTTGTAGAGGCCGTTTTTCTTTATCCAACGGGCATCGCTGTCTTTACTCGGTGTGGCTTGGCCGCTGACTTGTCCTTCCTCGTCGACTTCTATGGCCTGGCGCTGTTTGCTGCCGGCGGTCTGAATAATAGTGGCATCAACGACGGCGGCGGATGCTTTCTCTATTTTTAGGCCTTTTTCGGTCAGTTGGCGGTTGATCAGTTCCAGTAGTTCGGACAGGGTGTTGTCTTGCGCCAGCCAGTTGCGGTAGCGGCATAAGGTGCTGTAATCGGGGATGCTCAGTTCGTCAAAACGGCAAAACAGGTTGAAATCGATGCGGGTGATGAGGCTGTGTTCGAGTTCGGGATCGGAGAGGCTGTGCCATTGTCCGAGCAGGACGGCTTTGAACATGGACAACAGGGGATAGGCGGGACGGCCGCGGTGGTCTCGGAGGTAACGGATTTTTTGACAATTCAGGTATTGTTCGATCGGTTGCCAATCAATCACCTGATCCAACTTCAATAGCGGGAAGCGGTCGATGTGTTTGGCAATCATGGCTTGTGCGGTTTGCTGGAAGAAGGTACTCATGAAAAATCCCCTAAATGTCTTTGTGGGAATTTAGGGGATTTTGAGGAATTTTGCAAAGGTCTCAGTCTTTCTTTCAGACGGCCTTTATTTAAGGGGCTGACGTAGATTAGCCCTAAATTCCACACCAATCCCGCAGAATTTTTAGTTGCCGGGACGGCGTGCCGAAGTTAAACCGAAATTCGCATTCTTTCAAGAACAGCGGGAAGGATTTGCGATCAATTCCGTTGTATTTGCGCAAGACGCATTTTGCCTGATTCCAAAAATTCTCAATGCCGTTAATGTGGTTCTGACGGTCTGCAAATTCCTTGGAATGGTTGATACGGTAATGGATGAAACCGCTCACGTCTAACTTGTCGTAGCTGCTCAGACTATCGGTATAAACAATACTGTCCGGCATGATTTTCTTTTTGATTACAGGGAGTAACGTTTCAGACTTGGCATTATCCACCACAACGGTATAGACCCGTCCGTTGCGTTTCAGGATGCCGAAGACAACCACCTTTCCTGCCGCACCGCGACCACGTCTGCCTTTACGCCGTCCGCCGAAATAGCTTTCGTCCAACTCGACAGGGCCCTCAAAAACTTCATCGGCAGCCAAGGCCAAATGATGGCTGATGACCATACGGATTTTACGGTAGAACAGGATGGCGGAGTTGGGCTGAATGCCCAAAATATCGGCAGCGGAACGAGCGGTAACTTGGAGTACAAAAAATTCAAGCAGTTTCTTTTGAAATCTCTTGCTTAATTTACAATTGGTTATCTGCATTTTCGTAGCCTAGCATAACTGCTAATCTACGTCAGCCCCTTATTTAATCTCTATTAAATGAAGCGGTAAGCAATGTTGAGCGCAAAATCAATCGCCCAATGCCGCTACCATCACCGCTTTAATCGTGTGCATCCGGTTTTCTGCCTGATCAAACACAATGCTGGCTTCGCTTTCAAAGACTTCTTCCGTTACTTCCACACCATTCAGGCCGAATGTCTCATAAATCCATTCGCCGACTTTGGTTTCGCGATTATGGAAAGCAGGCAGGCAATGCATAAACTTGACTTGCGGATTTTCAGCCGCGGCCATCAATGCGGGCGTAACTCGGTAATCTTTCAGCAAATCGATACGTTCCTGCCAAGCCTCTTTAGGCTCGCCCATGCTGACCCACACATCGGTATGGATAAAATCCACACCTTTTACGGCTTCCTGAGCATTCTCCGTCAACAGAATCCGTCCACCCGTCTCTTTGGCAACAGCCTGCACCGTCTCGATAATGTTTTCAGACGGCCATAAACTTTTCGGCGCACCGATACGCACGTCCATGCCCAGTTTCGCAGCCAACACCAGCAACGAATTGGCCATGTTGTAACGCGCATCGCCGACGTAGGCAAACGCAATTTGGTTCAAAGGCTTGCCGCTATGCTCGCGCATCGTCAGCGCATCAGCAAGCATTTGGGTCGGGTGGAACTCGTTGGTCAAACCATTGAACACAGGCACGCCTGCATACTTGGCCAGCTCTTCCACTACATCCTGCCCAAAACCGCGATATTCGATACCGTCAAACATCCGCCCCAAAACACGCGCCGTATCCTTAATGCTTTCCTTATGCCCGATTTGGCTGGCAGAAGGCTCCAGATAAGTTACCCCTGCCCCTTGGTCGCGCGCAGCGACTTCAAACGCGCAACGGGTGCGGGTTGATGTTTTCTCAAAAATCAGAGCAATGTTTTTTCCCTGCATCCGCTGCACCTCGTTTCCTGCTTTTTTAGCGGCTTTCAATTCGGCGGCAAGGTCGAGGTAGGCGGTGATTTCTTCGGGCATGAAGTCCAGAAGTTTCAAGAAATGGCGGTTTTTCAGGCTCATGTCGTATTTCTCTTTTCTAGCGTGGGCGTTGCCCAACATTTTTCTCCGTGCAGATTTCGTCGGGCTTCCACCGACCTTCTGCTGCTCAATTTTTTAACGTGCGAAGCCTGCCCGAAGCATGGCCCCTTATCCTCTATCAAAACTCAAAACAAGGCCGTCTGAACCTCGCCTCGCTCCAAGGCAAGCAACGATTGTTTGCGGTTCAAACCGCCTGCGTAGCCGGTCAGTTTGCCGTCGCTGCCGATAACGCGATGGCAGGGAATCAGGATAGACACTTTGTTCTGCCCGTTTGCAGCGGCAACGGCGCGGACGGCTTTAGGATTACCCAACTGCTGCGCCTGCTCCTTGTAGCTGCGCGTTTCGCCGTAAGGAATGGTCAGCAGTGCATTCCACACCTGCTGCTGAAAGGCCGTGCCTATCGTTTCCAAAGGCGTCGCAAAAACTTTCAGACGGCCTTGGAAGTATAAATCCAATTCTTGGCGCAAAAGTTGCGTTTGCTCATTTTCTTGGAAAATAAACTGTCCGTGCAAAGCTTTTTGGACAGCCGTGATTTCCTGCTCTAGCTGTTTCTGACCGACAAATTCCAGCAGACACAAGCCCTTGCCGCCGAACACCGCCAACATCTCGCCCAAAGGCGTGGCAAACGCGGCTGCAGTCAGTTCGTTCGGACTATCCGGATAACGCGTTTCCAACAGTCGGATGGTTCGGCGGGTACGGACATATTCTTCAGGGGCGCAACCGATACGATCGATAAAATCCTGCTCAAACTGCTTGGCTTCATGTTCCGTAAACCGCTCTTGCAGCAAGGCTTTGAAGTCAGCAGAAAAGTCGGTTTCCAACTGCTCTCGGATTTCATTCCACTTTGATGGAAGCGCATCTAAAGAAGGCAGAGTAATCATCTGCATTTACTCCCGATAATCAACAAACACCACAACCAAATTATTCGATGAATGATAAGTTCCACCATCCAGTACGGCGGCTTTAAACCACTTATGTGCAGGTTGACTGGAAATTTCCGCCTACCCTATCAATGAAACTCTCCAAAAAAAATTATAAAATCAAAAAGTTGAAATTATAGAATTTTCTTTAAAACAACAAATTCTTTGTCTTTTTCTATTTTAAATTTTCCCAAGACCCACTCGCCGCTCTTGTTAAACTCTCCATTTTCCCCACAATAGCCTCTTTGCTCAACCTTGGTCGCTTGCAAAATCACTTCATCATCATTTACAAATCGATAAAGACCTTCTGAATGCGGAAAACAATCATTACCGCATTCTGCTGAATAACCGCTGCTAAACCTGCCATCTTTATCAAACTCAATGTGCTTTCCATAAATGTGATTGTCAGAGCCGGTTGTTTCTACCCGACTGAGATAATATGCGTTTTGTGGCTTATCCATGGGCAACTCGTCAATATGCCACAATCCCACCAGTGCATTTTTTTCTAAAATTTTTCCTTGATTAATTGAAACTGCTTGAGGCTTTGGCTCGGACTCAAGACAACCTGTCAAAGATAATGACAATCCCAATACAACAAGAGCTGAGATAAATTTCTGCATAGGAAACCTTTAGTGAATAAATCGATTAATGACAATCAAGGCATTACCACAATACATGCCAATTTTGATGAGGCAATACTCTTTCTGTCGTTTTCAGACGGCCTTTTCACTTCAACAAGCGTTTCAACATACCTTCATACACCGCCGATAACTTCGGAATATCTTCCAAACGTACGTTTTCGTTGATTTGGTGGATGGTCGCGTTAGATGGGCCTAACTCGATGAGTTCTTTGGCAATAGCTTTGATGAAGCGTCCGTCCGAAGTACCGCCGGTAGTGGACAATTCGGCCTCAATGCCACAAATCTCGGCAATGGCTTCGCGTGCCACATCGGTCAGTTTTCCTGCCTGAGTCAGGAACGGTTGGCCTGAACAAGACCACTGCAAATCGTATTGCACACCGTGTTTGTCCAAAATGGCGTGGACGCGTTGTTTCAGCCCTTCTTCGGTGGACTCGGTAGAAAAACGGAAATTGAATTTGACGTTCAGCTCGCCCGGAATCACATTGGTCGCGCCTGTGCCACCGTTGATATTGGAAATTTGGAAACTGGTCGGCGGGAAGTATTCGTTGCCCTCGTCCCAGACTTCCTGTGTCAGCTCCAGCAAGGCCGGGGCAAAAGTATGTACGGGATTGATGGCCAAATGCGGATAGGCAATATGGCCTTGCTTGCCTTTGACGGTCAGATTGCCCGACAACGAACCACGCCGTCCGTTTTTCAACATATCGCCCAATTTATCCACGGCAGTCGGTTCGCCGACGATACAGTAATCAATCAACTCGCCGCGCGCTTTCAACACATCGACCACTTTAGTCGTGCCGTCCAACGCATCGCCCTCTTCGTCCGAAGTAATCAGGAGTGCGATGCTGCCTTGATGATCGGGATGTTCGGCAACGAATCGCTCGCAGGCGGTAACGAAACAGGCAATGCTGGTTTTCATGTCCGCCGCACCGCGGCCATACAGACGGCCTTCACGCTCGGTCGGTTCAAACGGTGGCGAATCCCATTTTTCAACAGGGCCTGTCGGCACGACGTCGGTGTGTCCGGCAAAACAGAACACCGGAGCCTGTGTACCGCGGCGCAACCAAATGTTTTTGGTGTCGCCAAAATGAAGCTCTTCTACGGCAAAACCGATTTTTTGCAGGCGTTCGGCCAGCAGTTGTTGGCAATTTTGGTCATCCGGTGTAACGGACGGGCGGGAAATCAACGCTTTGGCGAGTTCTAGGGATTGGGTTTCGGTCATTGTGTTCACTTTGAAAAACAGGCCGTCTGAAACGTTCTGAATATGATTTTCAGACGGCCTTGAGTTTATTTGAAGATACTGAATGGGCAGTTTGTCTTTCTGCGTCCTGAGTTATTTTCCATGACAAGCTTCATACAGCGGCAGTAAGTCTTCCACTGTTTCCACTATCCATTTCGCGACATCCTGCTTGCCCAAATCATCGCGTTCGATGTGTTTGCCGATACAGAAGAAATCTTTGTCGTCTCGAAGCTTTCTATCGCCGTCGCTTTGTTGGGCGACGGTACGATAATCGTCATATTCGCTTTCCGCACCGTGCCACATATCGAATGAAGCGTATTTTTCAGTATCAAAATTATCCAGCCAGCGGTTGTAATCGGGCAACGCAATGGGGGAAACATCGGCTTTATAGCAGTGCCAATCCAAGCTGACGCTCAAACGGCGGCGGTTGAGCAAAATCGACAAAATTGCTGCGGAATTTTTATATTGTTCGTATTTGAAATAGGCAAAGAAATGGGCGCGGACCTGCCAGCCGTTACACCAGCGTTCGATATGCGGCGGTGCAAACGGCGCACCCAATTCGGCGGCAACCTGCTGGATCAGCTGCTGCCATACCTGCCAGTTTTCTTTATAGTCTGCCTTGATTTGCGGAATACTTTCAGGCTGGTATTTTTTAAGCTGGGAAAATTGGAAAAAGGGAATATTGAACAAATCGCAACTTTTTGGGGTCAGCATAATATATCCTTGAGACGATTGTTTCAGACGGCCTTATTTGCGGCGGCGTGCGGCCATAATTTCGCCGATTTCGGTCAGTTTTTCTTTGGGGATAAAAGTTTTGCCCATATCAAACAGCGGCTCTTCAATCGCCAGATGAACATCATATCCTGCGACAAAGCGTTTGAACGTTTCCGCATCGGGGACATAGGCGTTGTCTGCTTCGAGTTTGGCGAATTCGGCGGATACTGCCGCCCAATTGTTGTGCAGGCTGATATGTTGGCGCAAAAGCTCGTCAACGCTTTCTTGAGCTTGCGACGCATATTGCAATAGAAGCGGGAAGAAATTTTCTTCTTCGTCTTCATGGTGCAACGGCGCGGCAACATTAAAATATTGTGCAATCTGGCGGATGGTTTGCAAAACGATTTGATTGCAGCCGTTTTCGGCAATATAGTCCGACAACATGGCAACCTGGCTGCAGAAACGGCGCACTTTGCCATGACAGGCGTACAGCATTTCAATGGGTTCGGCAAAAGTAACGCTTTTAGTTTCAAACGGATTCATGGTTTTGAGGTTTTATTCTTAAATTAATGTTTCCAGATTATAACAAAACAGCCTGCGCAAGGCAGGCTGTCTGTTTTTAAGCTTAAAGCGGATTAGTCAACCAAAGTAACTTTACCGTTCATCAAAGCACCGTGACCTGGGAAGGTACAAGCGAATTTGTATTCGCCGCCGGCCAATTTAGCAGGATCCAGAGTCAGGGAAGCTTCTTCGCCGCCGCCAACCAGTTTGGTGTGGGCAACAACGCGTGCGTCGTCAGGTTTAACGTAGTCAGTTGCAGCAGCACCGGCACCGTCTTTGAAAATACCGTCCATGTCTTCGGCTTTACCGATGACGATGTTGTGGCCCATGCTTTCTTTAGGTTGGGTACCGGTGTGTTTCAAAGTGATGGTGAATTCTTTACAAGCTTTGCTTACTTGGATTTCTTTAGTGTTGAACTGCATAGCGTCGTTGGCTTCAACAGTAGTTGCGCAGTTGCCGGCAGCAGGAGCGGCGGCAGCATCGGCTGGAGCAGCTTCAGAGGCAGGAGCGGCATCGGCAGGTGCAGTAGTTTCTGCAGGAGCAGCTTCAGAAGCAGCGGAAGCAGCAGGTGCTTCAGCAGGTTTTGCAGCTTCTTGAGAGCATGCAGCCAAGCCGATAACGGCAGCGGAAATCAGAGCCAGATAAGCTTTCATTGATGTATCTCCTAATGATGAGAGTCTTGTTAAGTTCTATTAATAGAACCCGCGCGAATATATTAACAAAGGCAAATACCAGACTTAAACTTATTCACGCAGAGCGATAAGAAATTCAGGCGTTATTTTGCTACAAACTTCGCACGAAATCAAAGTTTCAGACCAAGTTTACATCAGTTTACCTAAAAGAAAACAGTTACTGTTTAGGTCGTATTTCTTTAGTATTAGATGCTATCGGTCAAATGAAATAAGTTTTAACATTTATTAACCATAATCTCATTCGGCATGATTTTAGCGGCTGTGTTTGCGTACCAATTCTGCCAATGCCGCTGCTAATTCTGGATGCCTGCCTTCCAATTTGGCCGCAGCCGCATCGAAGCTATCCAAAGCGGCCTCGCTCAATCGCAAGCTGTTGGTTTTCGGCTGAGACGGAGGTTTGGGGACCACCCTGACCGCCACTTCCCGTATTCCGTCGTGCAATGCTTGCAACTTGGGCAACATGGCGGGCAGGATCATTTTCAAACGCGAAGCAGCCATATTGTTGGCGGCCAGCAAAACCAGTCTTCCGTCTTCAATACAGGCCGTCTGAAAATGCGGATGCAGGTTGACCGGCAAAACCGTTTTGATTTTTGCATCCAATTTCCGCCATTGTTGCGATTGTTGCAACAAGCCCGCCAATAAGCGGTCGCGTTTGCCCAATTGTGCTAAATCCATATATTTCAGACGGCCTTTCAGTAAATTAACCAAACAATTACAATTGAAATACAGCAAAACCGCCTTTATTTCAAACAGCATTACCGCGTTATACAAGCGCTTGTGTTAAAATCCCAATTTCGCCCACTATTATATCAAGGCGCAGGAATTATTCATGCTGACAAACATTGCTAAGAAAATCTTCGGCAGCCGCAACGACCGCCTGCTGAAACAATATCGTAAATCCGTTGCTAAAATCAATGCACTCGAAGAACAGATGAAAGCGTTGAGCGACGCAGATTTACAGGCCAAAACCGCCGAATTCAAACAACGCCTCGCTGACGGACAAACGCTAGATGATATTTTGGTTGAAGCCTTTGCCGTCTGCCGCGAGGCATCCCGCCGCGTATTGGGCATGCGCCACTTCGATGTACAGTTGATTGGCGGTATGGTCCTGCACCATGGCAAAATCGCCGAAATGCGTACCGGTGAAGGTAAGACATTGGTGGCCACCCTTGCCGTTTACCTGAATGCATTGTCAGGAAAAGGCGTACACGTCGTTACCGTCAACGACTACCTCGCCTCTCGTGACGCGGGCATTATGGAGCCGTTGTACAATTTCTTAGGTTTGAGCGTCGGCGTGATCGTAGCCGATTTGCAACCTTTCGAACGCCAAACCGCTTACGGTGCCGACATTACTTACGGCACCAACAACGAATTCGGCTTCGACTACCTACGCGACAATATGGTTACCGACCAATACGATAAAGTTCAGCGCGAATTGAACTTTGCCGTTGTCGACGAAGTGGACTCCATTTTGATCGACGAAGCGCGTACGCCGCTGATTATTTCCGGCCAGGCAGATGACAACATCCAGCTCTACCGCGTGATGGATGCCGTTCCGGCCCACCTTATCCGACAAGAAACCGAAGAAGGCGAAGGCGATTACTGGGTAGATGAAAAAGCACACCAAGTTATTCTGAGCGAAGCCGGTCACGAACACGCCGAGCAAATCCTGACCCAAATGGGCTTATTGCAGGAAAACGACTCGCTCTACTCTGCCGCCAATATTTCCCTGATGCACCACCTCATGGCGGCATTGCGTGCGCACACCCTGTTCCACAAAGACCAACACTACGTCATTCAAGACGGCGAAATCGTGATTGTGGACGAGTTCACAGGCCGTCTGATGGCCGGCCGCCGTTGGTCCGAAGGCTTGCACCAAGCTGTTGAAGCCAAAGAAGGCGTAGAAATCAAACGCGAAAACCAAACGCTTGCCTCCATTACCTTCCAAAACTACTTCCGCCTGTACAGCAAACTGTCCGGCATGACCGGTACGGCCGACACCGAAGCCTTCGAGTTCCAAAGCATTTACAACCTCGAAACCGTCATCATCCCGACCAACCGTCCGGTACAACGCAAAGACTTCAACGACCAAATCTTCCGCTCGGCCGAAGAAAAATTTGAAGCCGTTGTCAAAGACATCGCCGAATGCCACAAAAATGGCCAACCGGTTTTGGTCGGTACCACCAGCATCGAAAACTCCGAACTGGTTTCCCGCTTATTACACGAAGCAGGTCTGCCGCATAACGTCCTCAACGCCAAAGAACACGAGCGCGAGGCATTGATTGTGGCCCAAGCCGGTAAAGTCGGCGCAATTACCGTTGCCACCAACATGGCCGGCCGCGGTACCGATATTGTCTTGGGCGGCAACCTCAAACATCAAATCGAAGCCATCCATGCCGATGAAACCTTGAGCGAACAGCAAAAACAAGCGCAAATTTCTGCCCTTGAAAGCGGTTGGCAAGCCGAACACGACCAAGTTGTGGCCGCAGGCGGTTTACACATTATCGGTACGGAACGCCACGAAAGCCGCCGCATCGACAACCAATTGCGCGGTCGTGCAGGCCGTCAGGGCGATCCCGGCTCCAGCCGTTTTTACCTGTCGTTTGAAGACCCATTATTGCGCCTCTTTGCTCTCGACCGTGCCGCCGCTATCCTCAACCGCCTGGCACCCGAGCGTGGCGTTGCCATCGAACACGGCCTGCTGACCCGTCAAATCGAAGGCGCACAACGTAAAGTCGAAGGCCGCAACTTCGATATGCGTAAACAGGTTTTGGAATACGATGACGTTGCCAACGACCAACGTAAAGTGATTTACCATCAACGCAACGAAATCCTGACGACTAAAGACGTCAGCGATTTGACCCGCGAAATCCGCGCCGACGTTGTCAGCGACTTGGTTGACTACCACATCCCGCCGGACAGCATGGAAGAACAATGGGACATTCCGGCACTGGAGCACCAACTTGCCGCCGATTTCCGCCTGCATGTCGATATTAAAGGCTGGCTGAAAGAAGACAGCACTTTGGACAACCAAGACATTAAAGAACGCCTCATCAAGCGCATCGAAGACGAGTATGCCGAAAAAGTCGAATTGGTCGGCAAACAGGCTATGTCTGACTTCGAACGCAATGTTATGCTGCAAGTTATCGACAACCAATGGCGCGAGCACCTCGCCGCCATGGACTACTTGCGCCAAGGTATCCATCTGCGCAGCTATGCTCAGAAAAATCCGAAACAGGAATACAAACGCGAAGCTTTCGCCATGTTTGAAAACCTGTGGCGCAGTATCAAACAAAACATTGCCGCTTTGCTGACTGCCGTTCAAATCGAGCGCAACAGTGAATACGACCACACTGCCGCACAAAGCGTCAGCGATGTTCAAACCGTCCACTCCGATGCGCCTGATATGGAAGAATTGCTCGGTCAATCGCAAACCGATTTGGTTACCGAAGCGTTCGATCCTGACGGCACAGACTTCAGCCCTGAAGCGCTTGCACAAAACGGCCTGATTGTTCACCGCAACGATCCTTGCCCTTGCGGTAGCGGCCTGAAATACAAACAGTGCCACGGTAAATTGAACTAAGCAGTCATCTCAAAAGGCCGTCTGAACAAGTGTAAAAACGAAATCAAAGATTCTCGTTTCACCGTTCAGACGGCCTGAGAATTATCCAAACAAGCAAAAAATTTCCAAACCCAATTTCAAAAGAGTATCCCTATGGCAGGCAACACCTTCGGACAAATCTTTACCGTTACCACTTTCGGCGAAAGCCACGGCGCAGGCTTGGGCTGTATCATTGACGGCTGCCCGCCCGGATTAGAATTGAGCGAAGCAGATATTCAATTTGACCTTGACCGCCGCAAACCCGGCACCAGCCGCCACGTTACCCAACGCCGCGAAGCCGACCAAGTCGAAATCCTCTCCGGCGTATTTGAAGGCAAAACCACCGGCACCCCCATCGCCCTCCTGATCCGTAATACAGACCAACGCAGCAAAGACTATGGCAATATCGCCACCAGTTTCCGTCCCGGCCATGCCGATTACACCTACTGGCACAAATACGGCACACGCGACTACCGCGGCGGCGGTAGAAGTTCCGCCCGCGAAACCGCCGCACGTGTTGCCGCCGGAGCAGTCGCTAAAAAATGGCTGAAAGAAAAATTCGGCACGGAAATTACCGCCTACGTTACCCAAGTAGGCGAAAAAGAAATCCAGTTTGAAGGTTACGAATATATTTCCCAAAATCCTTTTTTTGCCGCAAACCAAAGCCAAATTGAGGACTTGGAAAACTATATGGACAGCGTGCGCAAAGCATTGGACTCTGTCGGCGCGAAACTGCATATCGAAGCGGTTAACGTCCCCGTGGGCTTGGGCGAACCGGTTTTTGACCGTCTCGACGCAGAAATTGCCTATGCCATGATGGGCATTAATGCCGTCAAAGGCGTGGAAATCGGTGCAGGTTTTGATAGCGTAATGCAACGCGGCAGCGAGCATGGAGACGAGCTCACGCCTCAAGGTTTTCTATCCAACCACTCAGGCGGCATCTTGGGCGGCATCAGCACCGGACAAGATATCCATGTGAATATTGCCATCAAACCGACCAGTTCCATCGCCACACCGCGCCGGAGCATTGATATAGAGTGCAACTCTGTCGAACTTGCCACACACGGCCGCCACGACCCATGCGTCGGATTACGCGCTGCTCCGATTGCCGAAGCCATGCTGGCATTGGTCTTGATTGACCACGCCTTACGCCATCGTGCGCAAAATGCCGATGTTCAGGTTAATACACCGGACATTGCCAAACTGGGAAAATAACCGTTTATTTCTGAATATTCTCAGAAAAATTTAGCCAAATCACAGTCTTTATACTACAATAGCACCTTATTGCCGTATGAAGAAAATACGGATTTAGATTAGAGGAATACAACCGCAATGGCACAAGAAACCGCTTTGGGCGCTGCACTGAAATCTGCCGTCCAAACCATGAGCAAGAAAAAACAAACAGACATGATTGCCGACCACATTTACGGCAAATATGATGTGTTCAAACGATTCAAACCGTTGGCTGTCGGCATTGACCAAGATTTGGTTGCCGCCCTGCCCCAATACGATCCTGCACTGATTGCACGCGTACTGGCCAACCACTGCCGCCGCCCACGCTATCTGAAAGCCTTGGCCCGCGGCGGCAAACGTTTCGACCTGAACAACCGCTTCAAAGGCGAGGTCAGCGCAGAAGAGCAAACCATCGCCCAACAGCATCCTGCCGTTCAACAGGCATTGGCTGCACAAGCCGAACGCCAAGCAGCTAAAGCCGCCGCTGAAGCAGAAGCGGCTCCTACTCAAGCTGAGGAGACCAACAAAGCTGCTGAATAATGTTCAGACGGCCTGTTATAGCTTGTTCTAAATAAAGACCCCGATTCAATGACTTTCTTTAATGTCGTTGAATCGGGGTTTTTATTACTGAGTCTTATCTGATCGTGAACTGATTAAAAATAGTTTTACTTTTTTCTCACTAAGCTAATTTTTGAAACCAAAATCTTGTCCAAGCTATTCCCAACAAGGTATTTATTACCCGATGATTCATGCCCCAGTTCAAATATTGAACAGTATTATTTATGCATCTTTAAAACAAACTGAAAGCCACCCCTTATAAAGATAAGCAAAGGCCGTCTGAAATCTATCTTTCAGACGGCCTTTTGAAATCAAATAATCAATTAAAACACGGCCTGCAAAACCAAATAGCTGACAACAGACAAAACGGCAGCAGCAGGCAAGGTAATGACCCAAGCAAGGCCGATCGGTTTCATCAATTTCCAGTTGGCATTGCGGTTAACCAAGCCGATGCCCAAAACGGCACCCACCAAGATATGGGTACTAGAAACAGGCAAGCCCATAAATGATGCAGCCATCACGACGGCGGCGGCAGAAAGCTCGGCTGAGAAGCCTGACGCAGGGTGCATTTCTGCCAAGCTGGTCCCTACGGTTTTAATCACTTCTTTACCGACAAACCACAAGCCGACGATCAAAGCGATACCAAAAGTTAACATGGCAATCGGCGGCACGGCGTTTTGAGCGGTAATGCTGTTGGTACGCAGCACATCCATAATCGCGGCAAACGGACCAATCGCATTGGCAATATCGTTCGCACCATGGCTGAATGCGAAACCACAGGCGGTAAATACCTGCATCCATGAGAACATTTGGAATGTCGATTTATCCAAATCTTTGCGTTTCAAACTTTTGGCGAATACGAATGTACCCATCCAAATAGCCGCACCGATCATGAAAATGGTCAGGAAGCTGTTGACATTGCTCATGCCCAAATGCAGATTTTTCAGACCTTTGAAAATCAACATGGCCGCAATCATCATACCGCCGACAGAAGCAATAAACGGCACCCAGGAATGCAGGGCTTTGTAAGAATCCACTTCGCCCTTACGGCTGTCAAAGCGGTACAGGCCGCGATAATACTCAGACTGCAACTCTTCGGGATCAAAGTCCGGCTCATCATAGATTTGGGCATCGTGCGCCATTTTGGTGGCGTATTCGACTTTTTCAGATTCACTCAAGGCCTCAAAAAACTGGCGGTGCTCTTCTTTATAGGCTTTCTTCTCCAGTTTGATGCCTTTCAGCGTATTGCCGGCCCAAGAGTTGTAATCCAAAACATTTTTCTTGATTCGTGAAAACAACAGATAGGAAACGATGCCGCCCAAAACCGGAGACAAAATCCAAGACAAGGCAATCTCACCCAATTTATCCCACTGAATCAATGCAACGGAATCTACGCCGTTTAACGTCGCCATGCACAATGCACTACCGACAATACCGCCGATAATCGCATGCGTCGTCGAGACAGGAAGGCCTTTGTGCGAGGCAAAAAGCAGCCACAATGCCGCAGCCAAAAGCGCAGACATCATAATAAAGACAAACTGCATCGGATCCAAATGCATCGCATTCAAATCGACAATACCCTTGCGGATGGTATCTGTTACCTCACCGCCGGCAATCACTGCGCCGCTGACTTCAAATACTGCCGCAATCAGCAAGGCTTGCGGAATGGTCAATGTGCCGGAGCCGACACTTGTACCGAAAGAGTTGGCAATATCGTTACCGCCCACATTAAACGCCATGAAGACGCCGAAAAAGGTGGCAAGGATAAACAGGCCGGAATGGTTGTAATGGGTATAACCCAGGCCCCAATAAATAAAATAGCCGACCATGCTCACAAGCATAGCGGCGAAAGCCGTATTAATCAGCTTCAAGTTCGCACTCGACTGAGTTTGAGCCATGGAAAGTTTCCTTTTGGAAAACATGTTGAGTCGCGCTATTTTAACCTCTTTGTAATCTTTCTTGCACCAACTATTTACATTAAACGCCGAAATTCCCGTAAAAACGTCAAAAGGCGTTAAAATGTCGTTTTACCTTCCCTTTCTGTAACCGAAATGCAACCCCAATACTATATCGGCATCATGTCCGGAACCAGCATGGACGGTGCCGATGCCGTACTGATTCAAATGCAGGGCAAACAATGGCAACGCGCCGTCGCCCATAGCTTTCTACCCTATTCAGACGGCCTGCGCCAAGAATTGTTGGCACTGCAAGACATAGGCGAAAATGAATTGCACAGAAGCAATATCCTGGCGCAAACACTCAGCCGCCTATACGCCCAAACCGTACAGCAACTGTTGACAGAACAAAACCTGTCTGCCAAAGACATTACTGCAATCGGCTGCCACGGACAAACCATCCGCCACGCGCCTGAACACGGTTACAGCATTCAACTGGTCAACCTCCCCCTATTGGCCGAGCTGATCGGCATCTTCACGATCGGAGACTTCCGCAGCCGCGACCTTGCCTGCAACGGCCAAGGTGCGCCCCTCGTCCCCGCTTTTCACGAAGCACTGTTTCGAGATGCGAATGAAACCCGTGCCGTACTTAATATTGGCGGCATTTCCAATATCAGCATCCTCCCGCCCGACAGCCCTTCTTTCGGCTTCGATACCGGCCCCGGCAATATGTTGATGGATGCATGGATGCAACATATCTGGCAACAGCCTTACGACAAAAACGGGGAAAAAGCCGCACAAGGCGAAATCCTCCCTGACCTGCTCGCCTCCCTGCTCGACCATCCTTATTTCAGCCGCCCTTATCCCAAAAGTACAGGCCGAGAGTTGTTTTCCCTAAGCTGGCTTCAAGGCCGTCTGAAAGGTGATGAAAAGCCGGAAGATGTCATGCACACATTGGTCTTTTATACCGCACAAACCATTTTTAACGCGACCAAACAAGCTGCCCCGGCGATTCATCATCTTTATATCTGCGGCGGTGGCATCCGCAATCCGGTGTTAATGCATGACTTGGAAACCCTGTTTTCTCCCGACACCCAATTGCACAGCACGGCCAAGCTCCATCTTGACCCGCAATGGGTCGAAGCCGCTGCTTTTGCCTGGCTTGCAGCCTGTTGGTGCAATCAAATTCCAAGCAATCCCCACCATGCAACCGGCGCACATTCACACCGAATTTTAGGCTCCGGACATTACGGCAACTAAAGTCGGATAAATAAAAAGGCCGTCTGAACATTTTCAGACGGCCTTTACCATACTAACTCTTCACTTATTCTTCTTCCGGCAAACGGTTGATTTTCACACGGGCAATCCGTTGTCCGTCTTTTTCAACCACTTCAAAACGCCAACCGTGATAATCGATGAAATCGCCCACATCAGGAATACTTTGCAACTCTTCCATAATCAAGCCGGCAACGGTATGAAAGTCAGCGTCTTCCTCTTGGGCAGGCAGATTCAATTGAGAAGCCAATTCCACATACTCCAATGCACCATCCACAGACAGCGTTTCATCCTGACTGGCTGGAGCAGCTTCTTCTTCCTCACGCTCGAATTCCTCGGGGAATTCCCCGGCAATGGTTTCCAACAAATCTTTCATGGTTACCATGCCTAACACCGCACCAAACTCATCCACCACCAAAGCATAATCCGCGCTGCTTTGACGGAACAATTCAATCGCATTCAACGCCGTCGTACTGTCCGGCAAAATCAACGGCTGGCGCAAGGCCGTCTGAATATTGATTTCTCCCGATTCAAGCAGCTGGTTCAGCAAATCTTTTTTACTGATATAGCCCAAAGGCTCATCTACACCTGCCTTACCGACAACCAACAAACGGCTATACGGCGTATTTTTCAGCTGCGCATTTTGTTCTTCCCGACTTTGGGAAATATCCAACTTCTCGATTTCCCGACGCGGAATCATCACACCCATAATCGGACGCTCCGCCAAAGTCAGCACGCTGCGAATCATGGATTTTTCGTTTTCTTCAAAATGCTCGTCATCGCCGCCATTATCGCCTGCTTTTGCCAAAATGCTTTCGCGGATACCCATCATGCCCAACACATTTTCAGCGGTGCGCTTACGCCAAGAAGTACTGATGTAGTCATTTTTGCGGGCATTCTTTTGCGAAACCTGATTAAACAGTTCGATCAAAATCGAGAAGCCGATCGCCGCATACAAATAGCCTTTCGGAATATGGAAATGGAAGGCTTCCGCAATCAGGCTGAAACCAATCATCAACAAGAAACCCAAACACAGCATCACTACGGTCGGATGCTTGTCCACAAAGGCGGTCAACAGTTTGCTGGCGGAAATCATCACCGTCATCGCCACAACCACTGCACCCATTGCCACCACAATATGATCCACCATCGCCACTGCCGTAATAACAGAATCGATAGAGAAAACCGCATCCAAAATCAAGATTTGTGCCACAACACCCCAAAAAGAAGAATGCTTCTTCTGCCCTTCAGCAACCGCAAATTGATTGTGGCCTTCAAGTCGTTCGTGCAGCTCGGTAGTCGCTTTATAAAGCAGGAAAATACCGCCGGCAAACATAATCATGTCTTTGCCGGAAATCTCCAAGCCGCCCAGCTCAAACAAAGGACGCGTCAGCGTCATGATGTGCGCCATAAAGCCCAGCATGAACATCCGAATAACGACAGCCAAACCCAAGCCCGTTATCCGCGCCCTATCCCGTTGCGACGGTTTGACCTTGTTTGCCAAAATTGCTACGAAAACAAGGTTATCAATACCTAAAACAACTTCCAAAACCAGAAGCGTGGCAAAGCCTATCCAAGTATGCGGCTCGGCCAACCAACTGAAATCCATAATGATTGCGTTCCTTTAAAATACAAAAAGGCAGCCGTTCCGCTTAAAACGGACAGACTGCCAAAGTTCGGGCATAAATAAAGGGAAAGAAGCGGTATAACAACTACTCTGCTCTGCGTCTTTCATAAAAAATTTATGCCCCAGTCAAAAATAATGGCAAACAGTTTATCAGTTTGACGAAAGAAAGGCAAAATCCGACAGCATATTTTCTTTTAAAAACAGCCTACAGCTGCCAACAAATCACTTTCTCCAGCGTTAACAAAAGGAATCGGTCGATATATTTGGTGATCATGGTTTGTTCGGTTTGCTGAAAGAAGATTCTTATAAGAAATCCCCTAAATGACTGGGTAAAAACTTAGGTTTTTTTACTAAGGTCTCAAGCCGTCTGAAAATTGGGATTTTTTCAGACGACACGGTTTATATAGACAATAATTTTCTTAGAAAATATAACGATTATATTCTTTCAGAAATTACGGATATATTTAATCTCCATACAGTTAAAGTAATTAATCTGCCATCTAAATAAGAATATTTTAATTGAAGAGCATCATCTACAAAGCAAATATTTCCAGCTGTAAATGTATTGCCATCTAGCCTACCTGTTATCTTATATTGTGCACTATCACCTATTCTTTCAAAAGGAATAATAACAGATTCATCTGTATTAACCTCTTCCAATATAAACTTATCAACAATGAAATAGTCAAGTTCCACATTGTAAACTTTATTTACTTCAATAGCCATTGGACAATAATCGAGGAAACAATATAGATCGTTATTTTCTATAGAAAAATATGCAAATTCCTCAATTATTTCATCCATTTTTTTTAGCTTTGCTGAGTAAATCATTTTTAACCTTTCATAAATTATTTTACTTCATAAATTGTTTTATCTTTTGGATTGCTACGATTTATAGTTCTCCAAAACTCTTTTCCACTTTTCACATGGATGGTTGTGATGTAACCTTGATGATTTGTTCCTATAAAGGCTGATGAATTAAGTGTAATCATTTAATCAATTATCATCAAAATATCTTAAAATATTAACCAATAGATAAAATAAAAACCACCATACAAGATGGTGGTTTTCAAATCTGGCTCCCCGACCTGGGCTCGAACCAGGGACCTGCGGATTAACAGTCCGTCGCTCTACCGACTGAGCTATCGGGGAATTAAAAATGAGATTATATAGAAAATATCAGAAACCTGTCAAGCAACAATCTATATAAAAACAAAAATATTTTTATATCTTTTTAATTTATAAAACTTTTATAAGATTTCAGCAATTTGTTTGGCCGCACGTTTCGCATCCAACAAAATCAAACCCAATTTACCGCTTTCTTTTGCCATCAATGCCAACACTGCATTTTCACCTGCCTGACTCAGCAGAATATAGCCATTTTTACCTTTAACCATTACCTGATCCAACTCACCGCAAGCCAACTCGTGTACGGAACGATTACCCAATGCCAAAAGCGTTGCCGACATCGCACCTACACGGTCTGCATTCAAATGCGAAGGCAGCATGGTTGCGATCGGCAGGCCGTCTGTAGAAATAACTGCAGAAGCAGTGATATCCGCAGAGGTATTGTTCAAATCGCTTAATACAGAGATCAATAGTTGTTGCATAGTCGCTCCATTCTAAAATAAATATCGGTCAGGCAAAAATCAACGGCTGCCGTATCGGTGGTACAGCACTTTAACCAAAGTAACAAAAGCCTCTTTATTTAAATCAGGCATTCCGCCAATTACCAAAATCAGTTTGGTCATGCCAATATACAGTGGGAAAAAGGTCAATTCACTTTGGCCTGAAGGATCGCAAATACCCCATGCGCTATTATTGATATGCAGGTTATTGCGAATCAAAAGACGGTGATTGTCTTCCATTTTGGCCACTTCGCTCGCCAAAAGGCCCAATTCTTCTGCTGCCTCATGATGGAAATTGGCATTGGCAAAATACAAACCGTTTTCATCAGCCAACAAAGCTTTGCCAGAATTAGACAACTGTTCCAACAATGTCGGTAATTGCTCGTCAGTCAGATGGATGTCCTCTGTGCTGATTTCCTCGTCACCGTACAAAAACTCCAAACGTTGGAGGCGATACAACAAGTTTAAAGCGGTATTGATATCGCTGGTGTCTGCCCACGCCCAAAGTTTTTCACTACTGATGGTTTCAGACGGCTCTGCGCGCAACAAACCATACAATAAAGTTCTGCTGGCGCTGGGCGTATCACTTGAAACGGCATAATACGCACCTGCCGGTGTAATCTTAGGATATAAATTTGATTGTAAAGAGAGTGTCGCTTCCATCTTATACCTCTAATCCGGGGTCAATTGAGAACAACATGGCAGTAACCAATTGTTTTACATCGTCTTCACGACGTGCATCAATCTCAAAAACCGGTACATTAAAATTATTCTGTGCTAAATATTTTTGATAAACATCTACGCTTGGCAAGGAGCGGATATCCATCTTCGTTACCCCTACAACCAAAGGCGCTTTTTTCAGCAACTCGCGGAACGCATCCAAGAAGAATTGCAAGTCTTTCAATGGGTTGCTTCTTGTATTATCTAAAAGAAGCACTAAGCCCATACTGCCTTGGCTCAGAATTTCCCACATAAAATTAAAACGCTCCTGACCAGGCGTACCATAAAGATGAACCTTGGTTTCCTCATCCAAATGAATGACACCGTAGTCCATTGCCACAGTTGTGTACCCCTTGCGGACAAGTGTCATATCGGATGCGGATGCATCGGTTTGAACCGGCGGTTCATCAGATAAAGCTAAAATTGCAGTGGTTTTACCTACGCCAACAGGACCGGTAAAGATAATTTTATTTTCTTTCATGACGTGTCCTTTACGATTTACCCAGCAACTTACGCATCAGGCGTTGCAACAGGCCGCGAGGTTGTTCTTTAGACGGACCGGCAACTTTTTGAGCCTCTTTGCTCATTGCTGTTTCAGGTACGTCTTTGCTATTCACATCAATCTGTTCATTCAAGGAAGGCGTATTATTCGCATCTGTTGCAAACTCTGTATCTGTCGCCAAAAAGCCTGTTATATATGTTGCCGATAAATAATTCAAAATATCAGGCATCTCTAATGGCATGACTTTATAAAGAACATTCAGATTAACGGATGTCTTCGTCAGAAATGCCGACAGACGCATAGATTCCGGAACATGCGCCAAACGGGTTAAGTTTGGCCAACGCTTGAGCGTAAAGACAGTTTGCGGCGTCATCGGATAAATCAGACGGCCTGATGCAGTCCAAATAGCCATCTGCCACAAGCATGACATAATGGTAACTTTAGCTTTCTCTTTCCATTGCGGATTATCAGGAACAGCCTTACACACAACTGCCAAGTTATCGTTTTTACACAATTTCTCCAACTCATTAGCACTGACTGTCAGCAGCACACGTTGAATGCTGGGAAACACGATCAATATCGGCTTGCCTTCATGCAAGACGGCAATATCTTGGTGTCCTTGACTGGCAAATTTCAGCGCACCCAACAAGCCTTTATTTGGATTAAATCGGCGAATGGTGGCTTTTCTTGCGCCATCGGAATTTGATTGTCCTTTATTCTCTTCAGCCGCTTGTTGTTCAGACGGCTCAAAAACATTCCCGCCCTGAGCCAGGCTGCGCAAAACAGGAAACAAGGTATCGAATTTAACCGGCTTGGCTAAATAAGGAGTCGTTACGGTTGGCAATTCAGAAGAAAACATTGCCACAGGCACTTCCGGATAAATTTTCTTCGACTCTTTCCAAGCTTCTACGCCTGCCGGCGTATCGGTATCAACCAATACCAAATCCGGTTTTTCATCAGAACCAGGAGAAACGATGACGTAATTCGTCGTATTGTGCATTTTAAATGCCATACGGAATACTGCCTGCTGTTGCTCACCCATCTCCTGTAACATAACCCGTATGGTTTTAATTTTTGGTAAATGATTATTCATTACTCGTACTTTCTACGATTATCTTATTTTTTTGAATATTGGTTCATTCGTTGCAAGAGACGGCTCATTGCCAAGACAACCTCTTCAGGCAGACTGACAACACGCTCGCGCAACAAGCGCAGGAATTGCTCCAAACGTCCCCAGTCTTCAACGCGTTCGTACAAATCAAACAAGATAATGTACAGCTGCGATTCTTGAGGATACTGCAAAACAGCCTGTTCCAAAGTACCGATGGCCAAATCCAACTGACCATAGGCCAACAAAGATTCGACTTCTTTCACGGCTTCATCTGCAGGTGAAGAGCTCGCGCTGATGACTGAAGAGTCTTTTTGAACCAACTCACGATATTTGGCTTTCATCTGCAAAGAACTTGGCTGGATATAACCGCGTTTCAAGCCAATCTCTTTAATTTGCTGTTCAGACGGCCCTTTTTCCAAATCATCAAAAATTTCGTGGTAACCAAGGCTATAACCCCAACCAAGCATACGTTCTTTTACTTGACGGCCATATTGGCCCAAAGAGTGGTAAAGCTTCCACAGATGCTTGGCAAACTGCCCTACTTCTTCATTCTGATAATCCAGACGCAAGGCATCGATAATGAGACCAGCAGGTTTCGCAGAAGTTTGGATTGCTTTGTTGTATTGATGCAAAGCAGTCTCGTAACTAATCTTGTCTTTCAGGATTTTTGCACTACGCTCCGGCTTGGCAAAACCAATCACCGCGCCCATCTCTTCAGGGCTGATTTCGCCAAAGTCTTTCTTGCCTAATACGATAGGCGCGCGTTTATCCATACCTGGCACGACAATGCGTTCGGCCAAATCGTTCTCAAAGGCAATATGTTCGTCGGAAGCAACTTCCAAACCGCTTTGTTCGCCAATTTGACGATCCACTTCCTGCATATTCCAACCGAGATGATGTTCGGCAAAAACGCGCAAGCGCAGATTGGTTGAATCCAAAGCCAAACCGGCTTTCAAGTATTCGGCTACGCTGTCTTCAGAAAGGGAAGCACTATGGCGCTCAAGCGTATCTGCCAGCATATCGATATTGCCGACGCGCAGATTCAAACCGATTAATTCATGAACCAGTTTTTCCGGTGCACCATCTTCCAAGGTATTGAGATAACCGGCTAAAGACTCTGCAGCCTTACTCTCATAACCAAATTGTTTATAAACCTGGTATTCGGTCAATGGATCGACTTCTTGTGCAGAAACAGAAGCCGTAGCATTGCTTGAGCCGCTTCCGCCCCATTCCCAGTCTTGATTATCCGCATTGGAAACTGTTTGGTTGACTTTCTCAATCCAGTCGTTTCCATCCTCAGAGGAGGCTGTATGAGCGGCAGATTTATGGCCGCCTTTTGATGCATGTGCGCTTTGTTTGCCTGAGTTGCCTCTTTGTTCACTACTTTGTTTATGACGAACAAAAAACAACACCAGCAAAAAAAGCACCAGCAAAAAAATAGTTAAAAGTTGATAGTTCAAGAACACCTCCCGGTCTTGTGCTGCAAACTGTATTTATTAACATCTGTTGCTTTACGCGCAACTTCAACGTTATGAATTCCCCAAACGAATGATGATAACATGAATGCACTCATTTTTACATTAAAAACCCTACTCACATAAAGGACTTGATACCAATTTACAACTCAAACACACCGATGGATTCAACATGCGAGGTTTGTGCAAACATATTCATGATTCCCGCCACCTTAAACTTATAGCCCTTATCAAACAAGACACCGGCATCCCGTGCAAATGTTGATGGATTGCATGAAACATATACTATCTTCTGAGGCAAAAACGGTTTGTGTAGTGATTTGACAACAGCATAAGCACCGCTTCTCGGCGGATCGAGCAACATCTTGTCAAATTTCCCCCATGACTCGACAGTCTTTTCATCGGTATCGAACAAGTCGGCAACAGAAAACGTCATATTCTCGGCACAACGATTCAGGCGGGCATTTTCCCTTGCCCTATCTACTAAATAATCGGCGCCTTCAATACCGACAACCGATGCGCCACTTTTCGCCAGCGGCAAACTAAAATTGCCTAAACCGCAAAACAGATCGGCAATCCTCTCCCCTTTTTGAGGGTTTAAAAGTCTGACGGCCCTTGCCACCATCACTTCGTTCAATTGCGCATTAATCTGCGTAAAATCACCCGGCTTGTAAGGCATTTCCACGTCAAATTGAGCAAAATTATAGTTCAGAGCAGGCGCATTCTCGGGATAAAACGGCAAGGACTCGGCATGATTCTGCAGCCATATTTGCCATGCTTTTTCAGCACCCGACAATATCTTATCAAACCAATTACGCAATTCGCTTAATATTTGTCCAAACGGTTGATTTACGAAACGAATGTTGAGTACGGTCACATTTCTCCCGCAATAAAACTCAACAAATTTCACTTTTACACCGTCATCATGCAGTTTTTGCAGCAAATTTCGGACATCAGGCAATTTATCGGAAACATGTTTAGGCAAAATAGGACAATGGCGGATATTGACGACATCATGGCTTTTTTTAGCCTGAAAACCGAGTTTCAGACGGCCTTTTTTATCCATTGCAACACTTAAACGTGCCCTATCGCGATAATACCAGGAGAAACCATATAAAGGAGGCAAAATTATCTCCGGCTTGACCTTACCTATCCGTTCCAACTGCTCTTCCAAAATCCGTTGCTTTAATGCAACTTGCGCACCAAAGGAAACATGTTGGAGCGAACAGCCGCCACATGTATCAAAATAGCAACAAGCTGGTTCAACGCGTTCGGAAGAAGGTTTTAAAACCGTTTCGACCTGAGCTTCTGCAAACTGCTTTTTTTCTTTATGAATAGCAAACGTTACACGCTCTCCGGGCAGCGCACCGCCGATGAATACAGTCTTCCCATCGACTCTGGCAACACCCCTGCCCTCATAATCCAAAGAAAAAACTTCCGCCTCTTGATACCGTTCTTTCACACTCATACCGTTTCCGTCAGACAGCCGCTTACCGGCCGTCTGACTGTCTTTCAATACCGAAAGCGCATATTTTCTCACAAAAACACAGAGTTTCAGGTATCATGCGCCAAAAACTTTCATTTCAATCCCTACAAAAAAAGACGACATGAAAAAATTATTCCTTGGCCTGACAGCCGCTCTTCTGACCTCGGCCGCTGCTGCAAACACACTTATTCCAGACGTCTCTCCCGCCTCTTCCGGACAACACGTCGTTATCAATATTACGCAACAGCGTTTGTTCCTCTACGACAACGGCAAACTGAGCAAAATTTATCCTGTTGCCGTCGGCAAAGCCATGACCCAAACCACACTGGGCGAACACAAAATCGGCGCCAAAGCCTACAACCCGGTTTGGCATATCCCTAAATCCATCCAAAAAGAACGCAATGACGGCGTAAAAAGCGTACCGGCGGGCCCGAATAATCCGCTGGGTCCCGTATTTGTCCGTCTTGGCGACCCCAAATTAAGCCTGGGCATTCACGGCACCAATGCCCCTGCCAGCGTGCCCGGCGTCCGCAGCCATGGTTGCGTGCGCATGAAATCGCCTGATGCATTGGAATTCGCCAAAACCATCGCAACAGGTGCTCCCGCCTCCGTTATCTACCAAATGGCAAGCCTGAACGAAGATGCCAACCAAAACTTGTGGCTGGCTGCCTATCGTGACCCATACGACAAGAAAAACCTTGATACGGCTGCCCTGAAAAAAAGCATTGCCGCTTGGGCAAAAGCGCACGGCAAAACCATTCCTGCCGCGCGTGTGGATGCAATCCTGAAAGGACGCACCGGTGCGGCAAACTGTCTGACCTGCGCCAAAGGCGTGAAACTCAAATCGCCTTTGAAATCTTTGGCATGGACCAGCGGCACGGATGCTTACAGCAAACCTAAAGTCATGCCGAAACCGGCTCCTGCTAAAGATGTGGTATTGCCTCAAGGCACTGAAATCGAAGTTGATGCTACCGACGATACAAATAAGGCAGCATCCGAACCGAAACAAAGCGTTCGTCCGACTCCGGTGAAACCGGCAAAACCTGCTGCCAAACCGGCAACCACTCCGGCCGATGCTCCTGCTTCCGCGCCTAAAGCTGCTTCCGAACCGGCTACAGCCCCGGCCTCTGCGCCAGTGAAAGAGGCTCCGGCAAGCAGCGAACCGGAAGATTTGCTGTTCTAAACAGAACAAAACACATAGCCAAAGGCCGTCTGAAACGAATTGTTCAGACGGCCTTTTCGTATTACTGGATATTGGAAATAGATGCCCCTCTTAATTCAGACGGCTTTTTTTCCAAATATTCTGACAAGCCGCGCTCGCGTAAAATACAGCTCGGACATTCATGACAACCGCCGACCACGCCGTTATAACAAGTATGCGTATGCTCGCGAATATAATCCAACACACCCATTTCATCCGCCAATGCCCAAGTTTGCGCTTTGGTTAAATACATCAAGGGCGTGTGGATTTGAAAAGCGTAATCCATGGCCAGATTCAGCGTAACATTCATCGACTTGACGAACACATCGCGACAGTCGGGATAACCGGAAAAGTCGGTTTCGCACACGCCGGCAATGATATGGCGTATCCCCTGCCCTTTGGCGTAAATGGCGGCGTAAAGCAAAAACAAAGCATTGCGCCCATCTACAAATGTATTGGGTAGGCCGTCTGAAGCCGTTTCAATCGCCGCCGTATCATCCATCAAGGCGTTATGCGTAATCTGTTGCATTAGGCTCAAATCGAGCACGGTCTGCTTCACGCCCAAATCTTGGGCAATCCAACGCGCGCGCTCCAATTCGATGGCGTGGCGTTGCCCATATTGAAAAGTGATGGCCTGCACATTTTCACGGCCATAGGTTTGAATTGCCTGAATCAGGCAGGTCGTTGAATCCTGCCCGCCCGAAAAAATAACGAGGGCTTGCTGTTTTTCCATAGTAAATTCCTAGTTTTGTTAACGCGGGAGGTTTGCGAACCGCGTGATTTGAAGATTGACGGATTATAACGGATTTCGTCTATAATCACGGCACTTCATTTTCTTTTATATAGCATAATTATGAGCATCTACGCCCTGAAACCAAAATTTCAAAACCTGTTGCACCCCATTGTTAAGAGACTGTATCAAAAAGGCATTACTGCCAATCAGGTCACCCTGTTTGCCTGCGCTGTTTCCATTTTGATCGGTTTACTTTTAGCATTGTTTGCAGGTGTATCCACATTATTCTGGCTTCTGCCGATCTGGTTGTTTGTCCGTATGGCACTGAATGCGATGGACGGTATGCTGGCACGGGAGTTCGGTCAACAATCGGCATTGGGCGGCTATTTGAATGAAATCACCGACATTGTCGCCGATGCTGCTTTGTATCTGCCTTTTGCCTTTATTGCGCCCTTCGGCGGCGTACAAATTGCCCTGTTTATTTGGTTGGCGGCAATGACTGAGTGTTGCGGCGTTTTGGGGCAAGTTCATGGCAACGGCCGGCGTTATGACGGGCCATTCGGCAAAAGCGACCGTGCATTCTTTATCGGCGCACTGGCCGTATGGTATGCAATTGCCGGCAGCTTCCATTCGACTTTCTATATCCTTATGTGGCTGGCCTGCGCGGCATTGGTTTATACCTGCTACAAACGTGTCATCAATGGCTTGAAGGCCGTCTGAAATTTATCCACGTTCTTGGGTTAATCATCATTGATTAGAGTATTTAAACCCATCAACCTGTTTTACTGAAAACAAGAAGGCCGTCTGAAACCATAAACTATCGGTTTCAGACGGCCTTTTATTCGTCAGCGAAGATAACTTACTGTTTACCCAGTTGACTGTAATCTACCAACATATACTTGGCAGTAATTTTCTGCGAAGCATTGCCTTCGTCGCCCATCAAAATCATCTGCGGCTTGCCGTTAACGGTAATCGAATCGACGGCTTCGACGTTGGTGATGTGTTGCAGATTAGGCAGAGAAATTTTTTGCGGTTCGTCGGTCGGGTTACCGCTCCAAGTCCACAGTTGCGAGAATTTCTGTCCATTCTCATCCTTCACTTCATTGGCAATCACATAGGTTTTCAACACAGGATCATAGTTGAGGGAACGGATACCGCCACCATCAATATCAATCACGGCCACTTCATCAAATTCAGGTTTGGCATTGCGCTCAAACACATCTTTCGGATTGCTGATAAATGCAACCAAAGCCATGTTGTTGAACTCAGGGTCACGGAATCCCAAAACAAGACGTTTTTTCACCGGATCAAACGCCATACCCTCAATATTGATTTCTTCAAAAGAAACTTCAGCCTTGGTTCGCTCGCGAATCAAATCATGCAGCTTGTGGTCGGTTTCCAAGACCTGCGTCAGATTGTCGTAGCTGGTCAGCCCCAACACATTGCCGTCTTGGATTTTAAAGCGCATCAAGTGTTCACGGTCGGGCGAACGGTTACCTTTACGGGTGCGCGAATGTGAAGTCAGTGCGTAGATAAAGCCTTCATCATCGCGCGCCAAAGCCTCCAAGTCACTGAGACGGCGTTTGAAACCGGTAATCACGCGCGTATCCAATGCCTCGTCTTCCACAAACTTGCCCGTTTTATCAATGCTGACAATACTGAACGCATGGTTGGGTTCGTCTTCCGCAATCAACAAATTGCCGTCCGGAAGCTGTTGTACGGCGGAAGGCTCATACACACCGTTAAACATATTGATTCCCAGCGAACGCAGCTCTGCCGCATTGTTGGCCGGCGGTATTAGCAATGACGGCAATGTTTTCACGCCGATAAATGCCACCAGTGAAGCCAGCAAGCCCCAGCGGAATACCGCGTAAGACAAATTGATGTATTTGAACTGTTTGTCCGCCAACAAACCAAGCCAATAAAGATGGTCGCTCATCTTTTCATAGATTTGTTTACGGTCGCCCATAATCTCCTGCATCATTTCCCAATATTGATCTTTTTGCAGTTTCACACGGTCTTCATAAATCAAAATATTGGGTTGGCTGCCGCCAAAAAAGCGCGTTTCGGTACTGCTGAGGCGGGTTTTCAAATCCCGCAGCTTAGAACGGCCACGGATAAAATCCTTCAACCATGTCCGCGCCGCCTGCATTTTGCCGATACGTTCCGGCGAAGCAGAAAGCAATGCAAACACGATAGACGCGGCGGCAGTAATCATAAACGTACTGGCCGGAATCAAAAATTCGGGCGACGATGAAAAAATAAACGCGCCCGAAATCATCAGAGCAGACACGATAAAACCATTCAGCGAAATCATAATATTCGCTTTGGTTGCCGCCAGCGCCAACAATTCCATCTCCGAGCGTACGGCATTGCGGAACATGGTTTCCACGCCCTTATTCGTACCCAACAAATCAGGTGCATTCAAATCTTCGGCTTTATTTTTTTTCTTTTTCGCCTTGTCTTTTTTGCGTTTGGCTTTCTTTTCACTTTTTTCAGACGGCATCTCAGAATGTTCAACTGCTTCCTGACCTTCTACCGCCTCCTGAATTTCTACCGTTTCAGCCGCAACCTCAACTTCGTTTTCAACAGTATTGTTTCGATTACGATCCCAAAAATCAACGTTCTGTTGGGAATCGGCAGATACGCCGCCGTTTAAAGGTTTGTCTCGGTCGCCCATCTGCTTCGGCCGGCCGTCTTCCTTCCAATCATTCAAATCCATATCATGACTCCCAACATCAAACACTTTGAATTAAATGGAAAATAAAAAGCATATTTAGTTCATTTATTTTAGGTAATTTACATGCCGCTTACACTCTTTAAATACCTAAATAGCAAACTGCCGCAGAACCCCAAAGCCCTGCGACAATCCGCCTTGCATCAAAATATTAATAGTCGATGCGTTCTTTAATAATTTTCAAATCAGGATAAGACAAAACAATGTCGTACTCACGACCATCTTTAAAAGCCTCGATATCCAACACAGGCTGGCCTCGACGGCTATCGGCTTCAACATCGTGAACTTGATAGCCGCGTTGCTCCAACATTTTTACGGCTTTAGCACGGTTTTGCTCGAAGTTTTTATCGCTGTAGATTTTGTGTTCGATGTAATCGCTGGCACCGGCAGTAGCGGCAGACAAAGCAACGATGGCGGTCAATAAGAATTTTTTCATGTTTGATTTCCTTTTCAAATGTGTATTCGGGTTTCGATGGATGTATTAAAACACAGTAAAATTAGCAGTTAATTAGTGCTTGGTTAAACGCAGTAAAGGCCATCTGAAAACTATTTTTCAGACGGCCTTCAACCTTAATCGTCAAATTTCAAACGTATTGCCCAAGTGTAAATCCGGAGGGTTAGAAACGATGAAAAGCCTGCAGCGAATATTCACCCAACAAATGGACAAACCATGAACAACTTTTGCGAAATCACCTTTTGCCAACAAATCGGCAGCAACAAACAACACAACCAAGATGCCCTTTTTAACGGAGAGCAAGTGTTTCAATATAAACTCAAAACCGCTGAAACACGTTTTGAAACCCGTCCACGCTTTATCATCGGGATAGCCGACGGCATTTCCAATAGCAATCGTCCCGAAAAAGCCAGCAAATCAGCCATGCACCTATTAAGCCATACAACCAAACTCAGCCGTCAAACCATCAATCATATACAAACCGCTTTATCTAAAGAGTTGGCAGAGGATTATTTTGGTTCCTCAACCACTTTTGTTGCCGCCGAAATCGACCAAACCACCGGTAAAACCAAAATCATCAGCGTAGGCGACAGCCGCGCCTATTTGATTGATACACAAGGAAAATGGAAGCAACTGACCCAAGATCACTCGATACTCTCCGAATTGCTGGATGGTTTATCGGATAAAAAAGAAGAAGGGTTTGCCACCATATATGGCGGCGTTTCTTCTTATCTAGTAGCAGATTATTCCGATTTCCAAGACAAAATGTGCCATGTCGAGCTTACGCTTAAAGCAGGAGAAAGCCTGCTGCTTTGTTCAGACGGCCTAAGTGACGCTCTTTCAGAAGAAATAAGAGAAAAAATTTGGCAACAATATGATAACGATAAGTCCCGTCTGACTGTATTTCGTAAATTAATGGCGAAACAAAGAGTTTATGATGATATGTCGGTAGTAGTTTGCCGATTGTAGTCTATAATGTTTACCTATTTTTCATACTAAGGGGTATCTATATGAGCATAGGAAAAGCAGAAATACTCAAGATTGATGACATATTTAAATTAAATTTGAGTATCCCTAATTATCAAAGACCATACAAATGGACAATTAAAAATGTACAACAATTAATCGATGACCTGCTCCAAAATTTTAGAGAGGGGAAAAAAATATACCGCATCGGAACAATTGTTTTAAATAAGGATAAAGACTGTTCTAAAATATCTGAAATAGTAGATGGCCAACAGCGGCTTATTACACTCTCGTTATTGCTTCATAAACTGGGGAAGGATGTGTCTCTTTTAAAGGAAAAACCGAATCATAGCATCAGCAAAAATAATATTACAACGAACTATAATTTTCTTAAAAACTATAATTTCACAAATGAATTTAAGGATTACCTCCTTAACAGGTGTGAAATAGTTTGAGACCTTTACAAAATTCCTCAAAATCCCCTAAATTCCCACAAAGACATTTAGGGGATTTTTCATGAGTACCTTCTTCCAGCAAACCGCACAAGCCATGATTGCCAAACACATCGACCGCTTCCCGCTATTGAAGTTGGATCAGGTGATTGATTGGCAACCGATCGAACAATACCTGAATTGTCAAAAAATCCGTTACCTCCGAGACCACCGCGGCCGTCCCGCCTATCCCCTGTTGTCCATGTTCAAAGCCGTCCTGCTCGGACAATGGCACAGCCTCTCCGATCCCGAACTCGAACACAGCCTCATCACCCGCATCGATTTCAACCTGTTTTGCCGTTTTGACGAACTGAGCATCCCCGATTACAGCACCTTATGCCGCTACCGCAACTGGCTGGCGCAAGACAACACCCTGTCCGAACTACTGGAACTGATCAACCGCCAACTGACCGAAAAAGGCCTAAAAATAGAGAAAGCATCCGCCGCCGTCGTTGATGCCACTATTATTCAGACCGCCGGCAGCAAACAGCGCCAGGCCATAGAAGTCGACGAGGAAGGACAAGTCAGCGGCCAAGCCACACCGAGTAAAGACAGCGATGCCCGTTGGATAAAGAAAAACGGCCTCTACAAACTCGGTTACAAACAACATACCCGTACCGATGCGGAAGGCTATATCGAGAAACTGCACATTACCCCAGCCAATGCCCATGAGTGCAAACACCTGTCGCCTTTGTTGGAAGGTCTGCCCAAAGGTACGACCGTCTATGCCGATAAAGGCTATGACAGTGAGGAAAACCGGCAACATCTGGAAGAGCATCGGTTACAGGACGGCATTATGCGCAAAGCCTACCGCAACCGTCCGCTGACGGAAGCGCAAACCAAACGTAACCGATATTTGTCGAAGACCCGTTATGTGGTCGAACAAAGCTTCGGTACGCTGCACCGTAAATTCCGCTATGCGCGGGCAGCCTATTTCGGGCTGATCAAAGTGAGTGCGCAAAGCCATCTGAAGGCGATGTGTTTGAACCTGTTGAAAGCCGCCAACAGGCTAAGTGTGCCTGTTGCTGCCTAAAAGACGGCCCGGATGCCTGATTAATCAGGTATCCAAGGAGGATTAAGGGGGGGATTTGGGTAGAATCAGTGGATATTTGAAACAAAAACAGCCGAAAATCTTTGTTTGGATCTCGGCTGTCGGAAGGAAAGGAATTTTGCAAAGGTCTCGGTTTGTATTGAATTAAATGACTTAGATGAGGCTTTTCAATTTTTTGATTCACAAAATGCCAGAGGCAAACCTTTAGAATCTTATGACCTCTTAAAAGCCTATCATTTAAGAGACATGAGGGATAAAGACGAGAAGGTCATTCACCAATGTGTCGAACGCTGGGAAAAATCTGCAATGTCTAACGATATGAATAATTTAGATAAAATTATCAACTATATCTTATTTAGACTTCGCCGCTGGCATTACAAAGAGAATGCAGAAATATTTACATCAGATGAATTAGATACATTTAAAGGCGTTCATGAAAAAGTTGATTATCCTTACTTACACGGAATATTAGCTACTCATACCATACAAAAATTATTACATGAAAATCCATTTTTATATCGATCGATATCAGAATTTCAGGCCACACAAGTGCTAATCAATGGAAAATATTTCTTTGATTATATTGAATATTATACAGCCATCTATGAAAAACTATTCAAAGAAAAGGATGGATTGTTAGATAAAATTCATTCTATTAATGGAATTGATTTAGAAAAAGGAGTAATGACTTTTTTAAACAATCATAAATACAGCTATCGAACTGGTGATAAATACATTAGAAATTTATTTGAATGTACCGTATTGTTCTACTTTGATAAATTTGGAGAAAGCCATTTTGAAGAATTTATAACAAAAGCTTTTCTATGGGCTTACCGTACTCGGGTAGAATATCAGCGCATCACCTTCACGACCATTGAGATTAAGAAGGCTCATGCTCCAGCCGGATTAATTTCTTATATTGAAAGATCCATTACTCCCGAACAAGTAATGAGTTTTATTCAAAAAACTGAAAAAGTTAAATTTTCAGAACATGTAGACAGTACAATAAAAGAGATTTTGGAAATTAAAGATGAAAACAAATAATGATTACGTAAAAACATTAACCATAAATGAATTATTGAATAAAGACAAATATATTATTCCTATTTATCAACGTAATTACGCATGGGGAGATGATGAAATCAGCCTTCTTATTCAAGACCTATGGAATGCAAAAAATAAGAATAATTATTATATTGGCAGCTTAGTCATTTATAAAAGAGGAAATGGAGGTTTAGAAGTCATAGATGGACAACAACGATTGACCACACTGACTTTAATCATGCACTACTTAAAATCAATGCACTACTTAAAATCAATGCACTACTTAAAATCAGATACCTTTGTTAGAAATGTATACTTTGAGCATAGAAATGACTCCGACTATGCCTTAGGACATCTTGACTCTGACTCCATACCTGATGTTTTTAAAAATGCTTTAAAATCAATAAAAAAATATTGGGAAACTGAGAGAACAGAAAAAGAAGGAATGTGTTTGGCAGAGTTCTTACAAGAAAACGTCAAAATTATTAGAACCGAAGTACCCGAAGACACCGACCTCAATCATTACTTTGAAATTATGAATACGCGGGGAGAACAATTAGAAAAACATGAGATTATCAAGGCTGCTTTAATGGAGGTTTTAGACACAGATAGTGAACGCTCTATTTTCGCCAAAATTTGGGATGCGTGTTCTGACATGAGCCGATATGTTGTAATAGGAATTAACCCGCCACTTAGAGAAAATATTTTTGGCAAGAATTGGGAAAATACTATCCCAAAAAAATTTAATGAAATTATTGAGAATATTGCTAATGCAGAAAAGACTCAACATTCAGATAACGGCCCCGCAAATGAAGAACAATCAATTCTTCAATTAATAATAGACGATAAGGAGCATCCCCACCCTTCACAGGAAAAAGAAAACGGGCTGACAGATGGGCGTTTTAATTCTGTTATTGATTTCCCTAACTTCTTAATGCATATCTTGAAAATTTATCTAGAAAAATTTCCTACCGGCATTAACAAAGTTACCTTTAAAGGAATTCCTCTAGATGAAAAAGAACTTTTGCATGCTTTTGACAATGAAGACTGGAACAAAGAAAAGATCGTAAATTTCATAGATATATTGCTATCTTGTCGGCATTTATTTGATAAATATATTATTAAATCAAATTCATCACACTCAGAAAATGAGCATTGGTCTTTACAGAAAATTAAAAACAAATCAAATAAGTATTACTATAAAAATGTTTTTAGTGACGATAATAATGATTCCGATGATTCCGATAATTCCGATGATACTGAAGAAACTAATGATAAAACTAAGAACGCAATAATGTTGCTCTCTATGTTTCATGTTTCTAATCCATCCCGAATCTATAAAAACTGGCTATATGCTACATTGCGTTGGTTATTCGAGAATAAGAAAAGTATTACTCAAGAGACATATATTCAGTTTCTTGAAAATCTTTGTGATAAATTTTATTTTGAAAACAACTGCAATGAAAACAGGGATTTTATGAAAATTATCTTACATGATAATTACACCGCCCCTTCAGTACATAAGTCTTGGAATGATGGAGTAAACGTCCCAAATTTTGTATTTAATCGATTGGATTATCAATTATGGAAATATCAAGACAAGGTAGAGGTCTTTTCAGCTATTGACCAATCTAAACAATCTATCTGGAAAAATTTTAGATTTAGTTTTAGAAGCTCGGTTGAGCACCATTACCCACAAAATCCCTCTCAAGATTTTGGTCTAGATAAATTAGATACAAATGTCTTAGATAATTTTGGCAATCTATATTTGTTATCTCAAAGTAAAAATTCCAGTTTCAGTAATAAACTTCCAGATTGGAAACGGCAGTATTACAAAGAAAAGGATACTTATGATAGCTTAAAACAAGCTATTATGATGAGTTACGAAAACTGGACAGAAAGCGAGATAAAAGATCATGAGAAAAAAATGCTAAAAATCTTAAACAAACCACTGACTGACTCATCGTATCAACCATAATCGGCACTTAACATTTCTCTCCATCATTGCATTCGTCCGTCTATCGGATAATCATTGCATTTATTCGATATGTCATGATACTGTTCAAAAAATATGACTATTAGGAGTTTCTCATGTCCGAACAGCAAAAATTCTTTTCAACCCAAGACGGGACTTCGCTTTTCTACCGCTATCGCCCTGCTGCCGACGGTTCTTCCGATAAAGCCATTGTGCTGTTTCATCGTGGGCATGAGCATTCCGGTAGAATGATGTTTGTGGCGGATGAGCTGGGTTTTGATGATTTTTCCTATTTCGCTTGGGACGCGCGCGGTCATGGTTACAGCCCCGGTGAACGTGGCGATAGTCCGAGTATTGGCACTTCGGTTGCCGATGTAGATGATTTTATCCGACACATTCAAAGCGAATACGGCATCAAACCTGAAAACATCTGCGTGATTGCGCAAAGTGTCGGCGCGGTATTGGTTTCTACTTGGTTGCACGATTACGCGCCGAAAATCCGTTGCGCCGTATTGGCTTCGCCTGCGTTCAAAGTCAAACTCTATGTTCCGTTTGCCCGTACCGGTTTGAAACTCATGCAAAAATGGCGTGGCAATTTCTTTGTCAACAGCTACGTCAAAGCCCACTATCTGACCCACAATGTCGAACGTCAAAAAAGCTACGACAACGATCCGCTTATCGCCCGCGCTATTTCCGTTCGTATCCTGCTGGGTTTATATGAAGCGGCCGAACGTGTAGTCGCCGATGCACAAGCGATTACTACGCCTGTACAACTGTTGATTTCAGGCAGCGATTGGGTCGTTCATCACAAACCGCAACATGATTTCTACAATCGTTTGGGCAGCCATATTAAAGAGCGCCATATCCTGCCCGGTTTCTACCACGATACTCTAGGCGAGCAAGACCGTGAAATTGCGTTTGTAGAAATGCGCCGTTTTATCCGCGAGCGTTTCAACCAACCTTTGCAACCAGTTGATTTAACCCAAGCCCATTTGCACAGCGACAGCCGCCGCGAAGCTGACGAACTGGCTACGCCTTTGCCTATTTATTCGCCACGCGGCGCATTTTGGGCAATATATCGAGCCTCGCTCAAACTGGGTTCGCGCTGGAGTGAAGGCTTGAGAATCGGTCAAGAAACAGGTTTTGATTCAGGCAGCACGCTGGATTACGTCTACCGCAATCAACCGCAAGGCAGCAATGCTTTCGGTGTATGGGTGGACAAATACTATCTCAACGCCATCGGCTGGCGCGGCATCCGCCAACGCAAAGTCAATATCGGCAAAGCCATTCAGACGGCCTCAGCCAAACTGCGTGAAGCAGGGAAACCTGTACACGTTTTGGATATTGCATCCGGTCATGGCCGCTATGTATTGGATGCCCTGACTACCGATACGTTGCCTGATTCCGTACGCTTGCGCGATTACAGCCCGATTAATGTCGAAGCCGGACGCAAACTGATTGCCGAGCGCGGCTTGCAAGAGACGGTAACCTTCAATGAAGTCAATGCCTACGACCGCGCCAATTATCACGATTTGCAGCCGCGTCCAACGCTGGGCATCGTCTCCGGCCTGCACGAATTGTTTGCCGACAACGATTTGATTTTGAACTCACTCTACGGCTTCGGCGAAGCCATTGAAACCGGCGGCTACCTGATCTATACCGGCCAGCCGTGGCATCCGCAACTGGAAATGATTGCCCGCGCCCTGACCAGCCACAAAGCAGGCAGCCCAAACTGGGTAATGCGCCGCCGCAGCCAACAGGAAATGGATCAGTTGGTTGAAAAAGCTGGTTTTGAAAAAATCCATCAATGGATAGACGAAGACGGTATTTTCACCGTGAGCTTGGCAGTGAAGAAATAAAAATAAAGGCCGTCTGAACATTTTTTAACTTTCAGACGGCATTATTTAAACCATGTACCTATCCATGAAACCCTCCCTAAAAACCTCCCTACTCAAGCTGATTTTAGTTGGTATCCTGTTCTACACCAGCTACGGTCTGTCCAATCATTACGCGGCATCGCTGGACTATGTGCAGGAAGTCGCTTTTGCATGGGAGCGCAATATTCCGTTTTGGGCATGGACGATTGTGCCTTATTGGTCGCTAAACCTGATGTATGCTGCGGCATTTTTCCTTTGCCGTGATACACATGAACAAAACCGATATGTAGCGCACCTTGTAGCCGCTCAACTGATTGCAACTCTTTGCTTCGTGCTGTTTCCGCTGCGTTTCGGGTGGTCCAAACCGCCTGCCTATGGGCTGTCGGGCTGGCTGTTTGATTCATTGGCTGCATTTGATTTGCCGTACAACCAAGCACCATCTTTGCATATCGCGTTGGCGATTATCGTGGGTGCGTTTTATTGGACGCGCTTTCCAAAAATCCGCCTGCCGCTTTTCTTATGGCAAAGCCTGATTGCTTTGTCGGTACTGACAACTTATCAACATCATTTTATCGACGTACCAACCGGAGCATTGCTCGGCTGGCTGGTGTTGTGGGCTTTTCCGCGTCAGATGGCTTCGCCGTTAAAACTGGGCTTGAGTCATGCACCCTCACAAAAGATTGCGCTGCTGTATTTACTTGGTGCGTGTTTGATGGTTTTACCAGCGCTGTTGGGTGGTGTGTGGCTGTGGCTGATATGGATTAGCATGTCTTTGTTGATGGTGGCCTTTGCCTATTTGACTGGAAATGTGGCTTTCTTCCAAAAACAGGCTAACGGTAAATTATCGGCAGCTGCGACGGTTTTGCTGTTGCCTTATCTGGTGGGCATACGGCTAAACATGACGTATTGGTTACGCGGTAAAGCGAAAACGGTACCAGTCCGCCATGATGTGTGGATTGGCAGCGTTTTAGGGATTTCAAACCATCTGCCTGCAGTATTGGATGTATGCGCCGAATATCCCTGCCGTAGGTATCAAGGAGAATATCGCGCTCTGCCTTTACTGGATATGGCAACGCCGTCTGAAAACGATTTGGTTCAGACGGCCTTGATATTGGAAACCTTGCGCCAAAAACACGGTAAAGTATTGGTATGTTGCGCTTTGGGTTATGGAAGAAGTGCCGCAGTGGTGCTGACGTGGCTGCTGGCCTATGGTGGCTGCAAAGACTTGGCGCAAGCGAAGGCCGAACTCAAACAGGCTCGGCCGCAAATGGTATTATCGCCGGCCACTGCCCAAGCAGTCGAAGCTGCGGCCAACCGTTTAAAACAAGGATGATAATGGACAACGCAACCGATAGCCGTATTACTGCCCACCTACTCTCTACCGCACATTATGTTGCCGCCTGCAATGCCCTGCTGCTTGCCTTATCGGCAAAATATGGCGGCACATGGTTTGCGGTGCAACTCGTCTTAGCAGCGGTTTTGTTGTACTGCCATATCCGCATTCACTTCGACCGCCGCGTGTTCCAAGACTTTGCCGACAACCACTACGCTCCTGAAGACTTTGACCAATCCTTACAGCAAAACGGTTTGCGCCAAATTTCAGGTAGCCGCACTTTGACCCAACGGATAAATGGCGCACTTTCCTTATGGCGCAAAAGCTTATACCTGACCGCCGCCCAATTTTTAATTTTGCTTATCCAAATCATTTGATTATTTTGCTGATTTACCCAAATCAAATCCTTAGCGGTATCTCACTCCCAAAGGCAGAAACAATGAAAAACTTCCTCAAAAAACAACTTGCCTGGCTTACTGACCAAGCCTTGTGTCTGTCGGTCTCTTTTCTTACGGGCGTACGCCCCAAAAGTCCGCGCGAGCTGACATTCAATCAGCACCAAAAAGTCTATTACGCCAATCACGGCAGCCATGGCGATTTTGTGCTGGTGTGGATTTCCCTGCCCCGCCGCTGGCGCTTGTCCACGCGCCCTGTCGCCGGTTCGGATTACTGGCTGACAAGCAAACTCAAACGCTTCATCATTCAAAACGTTTTCAACGCTTTGCTGATTCCGCGCCATAGTGATAATCCGCAAGCGATTACCGAACAGATGAAAAACGCACTAAACGCAGGCGACTCCTTGATTATTTTCCCTGAAGGCACGCGCAACACTGACGACAACACCATCCTGCTGCCGTTCAAGTCCGGCATTTATCACCTGGCGAAAAGCAAACCCAATACCGAATTTGTGCCGATTTGGATAGACAACATCAGCCGCGTACTGCCCAAAGGTAAAATCCTGCCTATACCGCTTTTGTGTGAAGTCCATATCGGACAGCCGCTTACCTTGCAGGAAAACGAAGACAAAGACAGTTTTTTGACACGCAGCCGTGAAGCGCTGCTGGCGCTCAGGCCGTCTGAAAACGACCGCAGCGATCTTCGTCAAAATGAATCCGAAATTCATCAAAACAAAGGAGGACAAGCATGAGCCTTTCTACGACTTCCCAACAAATCATCGTTGAACAAGCCGCCGCTCATCTGACTCCGCAAGCAGGCTATATTTTTGTCGGCGTATTTGCCGTATTGTGTTTTGCCAGCATCATCGGACAATGGCTCAAGCGCAAAAACGGTGCAGATAATGCCACCATCGCCAACCTCAACGCCCGCATTTACGCATGGTGGCTGATGACGCTGGTGTTGCTGGGTGCGTTTTGGTTCGGCAAAATCGGAACGGTTGTACTGTTTTTCCTGATTTCATTTGCCGCACTGCGCGAATTCATGACCCTCGTCTATCGCCGCCGCAGCGACTATTACAGCATGGTGGTCTGCTTTTACCTGTTGCTGCCGGTGCAATACTATTTCGTCTATGACGGCTGGTACGGCATGTTCAGCATTTTTATTCCGGTTTACGGCTTTTTGATACTGCCGATTATTGCCAGCCTCAGCGGCCAAACCGCGCATTTTTTGGAACGCGCCGCCAAAACACAATGGATGGCGATGATTTGCATCTTCTGTCTGTCCCATGTTCCGGCGCTGATGTTTCTCGACTTGGACGGCTTCGATAACAGCAACAATATCCTGTTGCTGATCTTCCTGATTGGCGTGGTGCAAGTATCGGATGTATTGCAATACGTTTGGGGCAAACTGATTGGTGGTGCAAAAATCATGCCTTCGCTTTCGCCATCAAAAACCATTTCCGGCACTGTCGGCGGTATTTTGTCGGCCACAGCCATTGCCGCGCTGATGGCGCCGATTACACCGTTCTCCCACGGCCAAGCAGCCGTTATCGGCTTTATCGTCTGCCTGATGGGCTTCTTTGGCGGCCTGGTTATGTCTGCCATCAAACGCGATTATGGTGTCAAAGACTGGGGCAATATGATACGCGGCCACGGCGGCATGCTTGATCGCGTGGATTCGATTTGCTTTGCCGCGCCCGTATTTTTCCACATCACCCGTTATTTCTGGAACGGCTAAACTTCAGGCCGTCTGAAAACTATTTTTCAGACGGCCTTTAATATCCGAAACCGCCAATCCGCCGATTCGTTATACAATACGCAACTCTTGTTATTACATACACACAATATGAATAGACCCTCTCCAATCTTTCCCATTTTTCTTGCTACGATTATCTTCGCTCTCATTGTTTGGTCAGGTATCAATCCCCATGACCGCGCGGTTTGGTACGCCGAAATCATCCCCGTAGCCTCCGTATTTTTCCTTCTGGTTGCCACTTACCGCATTTTCCGCTTCAGCAACTTGGCCTACTTATTCATGAGCTTCTGGCTGATCATGCATTCCATCGGCGCATACTATACTTTTGCCGATGTACCGTTTGAATCCATCAACCGCTTTGTCGAACCGATTTTGGGCGAAAACCGCAATCATTACGACCGTATTGCTCATTACATCATCGGCTTCTACGCCTATCCAATGGCTGAATGGCTGCTGCGCCGCAAGCTGTGTAATCTGCCGCTGGCCTTGTTTTTCTCCCTGTTCTTCATCATGAGCGTGGCTGCCGCCTATGAAATCATCGAATGGCAATATGCCGTTATCGACGGCGGAGAGGCCGGACTGGAGTTCTTGGGTTCTCAAGGCGATATTTGGGACGCGCAAAAAGACATGCTTGCCGATACTTTGGGCGCGTTAACCTCGCTGTTTATTTTTGTGTTTACCCGACCCGATAAACGTTTGGGTTTCTCTTAAATACATCCCTTTAAAGCAAAAGGCCGTCTGAAACCAGATTTTCAGACGGCCTTTTTTCATTTTTCTATCGCTATTATTGTAAAAATTAATAAATACGATAGTTAAAAACATAAGCCGATTTTGAAACAAAATCCGTCATCAAAATTTTTAAGCACATGAAATATATAAAAAACAACGTCTGTTAAGATTTTGTAAACAATATGCCTACGTCAACCTGAATTTTTCAATTTGATTTAAATCAGCATATCTTGTGTCATTAATCCATAAAATATCCGGAATTCTACAAAATATTGATTAACCCGATAGAGGTTATCATTAAGACGAGGAACACAAAATGCAGAAAATTCCAGAATTGGTCTGCCCCGCCGGCAACCTGCCTGCACTGAAAACCGCTGTGGACAACGGTGCGGACACGGTTTACATGGGTTTGAAAGATGCGACCAATGCACGAAACTTTCCGGGACTGAATTTCGATATGAAATCGGCGCGGGAAGGCGTAGCTTACGCCCATGCGCGCGGGCGCAATGTACTGATGGCCATCAATACATTTGCACAAGCGGGCCAAGTGGAGCGTTGGCACGCCGCTGTGGATACGGCGGCGGATTTGGGTGCCGATGCGATTATTGTTGCCGACCCCGCCATCATGGCGTATGCGGCAGACAAACATCCGAATTTACGCCTGCATATGTCGGTACAAGGTTCGGCCACCAATTACGAAGCCATCAATATGATGAAAGAGCTGTTCGGCATCCGTCGTGCCGTTTTGCCGCGCGTGCTGACCATCGATCAGGTCAAACATGTGATTGACAATACTGATGTGGAAATTGAAGTCTTTGGCTTCGGCAGTTTGTGTGTGATGGTGGAAGGCCGTTGCATCTTGTCGAGCTATGCAACAGGCGAATCACCCAATATGCAAGGCGTCTGCTCTCCGGCAAAATCCGTCCGCTGGGAACAACTGCCCGACCGCATGAACGTACGTCTAAACCAGGTATTGATAGACCAATACAAACCCAATGAACCGGCAGGTTATCCAACCTTGTGCAAAGGCCGCTTTGAAGTCAATGATGAAACCTACTATGCTTTGGAAGAACCGACTAGCCTGAATGTTTTGGAAATGTTGCCCGAACTCATCAAAATCGGTGTATCCGCCATCAAAATCGAGGGACGCCAACGCAGTCCGATGTATACGGCTCAGGTAACCAAATCCCTGCGCCAAGCACTGGATGCAGCCGCAGCCGACCCGTCGCATTTCAAAGTCAATCCGTCCTGGAACAATGCATTGAGCAAAGTTTCGGAAGGTCATCAGACAACTTTGGGCGCATACAACCGCCCATGGAAATAAGGGGGAAAAAATGAATTCATTGAAATTGTCGCTGGGCCCTATTTTGTTTTTCTGGCAAAAAGAAGCCCTGCTGGAATTTTACGTTTCCATGCTGGATACGCCGTTGGATACGGTCTATTTGGGTGAGGTAGTCTGCTCACGCCGTCAGAAAATGCGCTTTGCCGACTGGTTCGGACTGGCTGAAGACCTAGCAGAAAGCGGTAAGGAGATTATTCTTTCTTCACAAGTCCTGCTCGAAAGCGAATCCGATCTGAAACGCCTGCGCAAAATCACGGAGCAGGGAAAGTTTAAAGTTGAAGCCAACGACATGGGCGCGGTCAAATTGGCACGCGAACACGGCATCCCGTTTGTTGCCGGTGCAAGCCTGAATATCTACAATGAAACCACTTTGGACGTATTCCGAAAATTAGGGGCATTCCGCTGGATTGCACCGTCCGAGCTGAGCCGCGATAAGGTTGCCGAAATCATTAAGGCTTCAGACGGCATTGAAACCGAACTCTTTGCTTGGGGCAAAATGCCGCTCGCCTATTCATCACGTTGCTTTACCGCCCGCCATTACAATCTGAATAAAGACAGTTGCGAGTTCCGCTGCCTCGATCACGAGCACGGCATGGCCATGAATACGCGCGAAGACCAGCCGTTTCTCACCATCAATGGCATCCAAACCATGTCTTACGGCTGCCAAAACCTACTGCCCCACCATGAAGATTTGAATAAAATCGGCGTGAATATGCTCAGACTGTCGCCACAAATGCACGGCATGGCTGAAATTATCCAAATTCACCGCGATGTATTGGACGGAAAAGCCACATGGGAAGATGTCCGCCCCGAATTGGAACGACTGACTACCGGAACACTGGTTGACGGCTATTGGCGCGGTCAGCCCGGTATTGAAACCGTGAAGGAGGCATATTATGGCGCTGCCTGAAATCATATTACCCAAATGGATGGCGAAAATCGGTACCAAACTTCCCGGCAAACCTCCTCGCTTTGTTTTGGTCTCCGTATTGAATACCATGCTGAAAAAAGGTTTACTGCCTGCCGATATGGAACTTTTTGCCGGAAGGAAATTCGAAATCGAAGTCTTGGATGCCGGTATCAAAGTGCGGTTTAGTGCCGATACGGAAAAATTCCTGGACGATAACTTCAGCGGCACTCCTGATCTGAGATTGGCCGCCAACGGCATAGACTTCATGCGCATGATGATGCGCGAGGAAGATCCCGACACCTTATTTTTCAACCGTAAATTGCAAATTGAAGGCGATACGGAACTGGGGTTAATTACCAAAAACTTACTCGACAGCGTTGAGTGGCCTTTCAGCGAATGGTTCCTGAAACGCAGTACGTCCACTTTGGATTGATTAATCTTGGTTGAAACAAGAGCAAAGGCCGTCTGAATATTTCAGACGGCCTTATATATTTTGCCTCTTTTTGATATGTTTTTTCTTATTGGTTTTATCAAATATAAAAAAAGCGTACCTTGTTAGGTACGCTTTTTTCAATCCGACTCAAAATTAGAATTTTGCACCGGACTCATTTGCCATAAAGTCTACAGCCGCTTTAACTTCATCGTCACTCAAGCTGCTGTTGCCGCCTTTGGCAGGCATTGAATTAAAACCTTCAAGCGCATGTTTGTGCAAAGTGTCTTTACCTTGCTTAATTCGAGGAGCCCAGTCGTCTTTTTTACCGACAACAGGTGCGCCCGGAATCATACCGCCATGACATGTTTTACAGTTGGCTTCAAAAACAGCTTTGCCATCTACCTTAACCGGAGCCGCTTCTGCTTTTTCAGCAGGTTTGGCTTCAGCAACCGGAGCAGCTTTGGCATCTGAAGCAGCTTTATCGGCAGCAGGAGCCGAAGCGGCCGCCGGAGCAGAAGCATCGGCAGGTTGAGCTGCCGGAGCAGGCTCGGCTTTTTTAGCAGGAGCTTTTTTACCGTCTTTGTTGGACAAACCCCAAACATAAGCGGTCATGATGTGCAGCTTGTCTTTGTCGAGGAAGTGACCCCAAGCAGGCATTTGGCTGCTGCGGCCGTTGGTAATGGTTTCGGTAATCGCTTTTTGAGTACCGCCCCACAACCATACATCGTCGGTCAGATTCGGGCCGAGGCCTTGGATACCTTGACCTTTGTCGCCGTGACAAGTGAAACAGTTGGCAGGTGGGCCGCTAAACAGGACTTTACCGCGTTCGGCGCGTTCCTCATCATATTGGCCTTTAGGTTTAGAAAGGGACATCACATAATGTGTTACGTTTTTCACGCCTTCTTCACCCAAAGCAGGACCCCATGCCGGCATAGAGGCAGTACGGCCTTTTTCGATGGTTTCCTGAATCTTTTCAGGTTCGCCGCCCCACAACCAATCGTCGTCGGTCAAATTCGGGAAGCCTTTGGAGCCTTTGGCATCTGAGCCGTGACATTGGATACAGTAGGTATTGAAAAGGTTTTGTGCAATAGCACGGGCTTCAGGGTCTTTAGCCACTTTCTCAATCGGCATATTGGAAAATTTAGCATACACTTTACCGTATTGCTGATTGGCTTTGGCAACTTCTTCTTCATATTGACCATGGCTGCTCCAGCCCCACAGGCCTTTGTAATCGCCGATACCTGGATACATAATCAGGTAGCCGACGCCAAACAGCCATGTGCAGACATAAAGCCAAAACCACCAACGTGGCAGAGGGTTGTTGTACTCCGAAATGCCGTCCCACTCATGACCTGTGGTTTTTACTTCTTCGCCTTTTTTAGGGCGTTTCACAACGTTTTGCGAAAGCAGAAGCCAAGCCAGGCCGATGAAGCTGAGCACGACGATAACGGCAATATATATACTCCAGAAACTACTGGTAAATTGGGATGTTGTGTTCATTATTTTGCTCCGTGATCACGGACTGACTGAGCTTGATCGTCCTTTTCAGACGGCCTTTGTTCGTCATTATCGAAAATACTGCTGGCAGCATCGTCATAGTTTTTCTTATTGCGTCTATTGAACACAATATAGAGGACTAAAATAAAGCTGATGAATACCCAAACAGTAAAGAGCGAGCGAGCCCAGTTAGCGTCCATGATGTTACCTTACGTTTTTCAATGCCAAGCCCAAGCCTTGCAGGTAGGCGATAACAGCGTCCAGCTCTGATTTGTTGGCCAGCATTTCAGGTGCTTTGGCAATTTCTTCATCGCTGTAAGGTGTACCCACTTTACGCAGGGCTTTCATATGCGCCACAGTTGCCTCGGCATCGACTTTATTGCGTGCGAGCCATGGGAATGCAGGCATATTGGACTCCGGCACAACGTCGCGCGGGTTCAGCAGGTGGATGCGGTGCCATTCATCGGAATAACGGCCGCCGACACGAGCCAAATCCGGACCGGTACGTTTAGAACCCCATTGGAACGGATGGTCATAAACAGACTCACCGGCAACGGAGTAATGGCCGTAACGTTCAGTTTCTGCACGGAATGGACGAATCATTTGAGAGTGGCAGTTGTAGCAGCCTTCGCGCACATAAATATCGCGACCGGCCACTTGCAGGGCGTTATATGGTTTCACGCCGGGAGCAGGTTCGGTAACTGCCTTGGTGAAGAACAGCGGAACAGCCTCGATCAGAAGGCCGACGCTGACTACAAGCAGGGTGAATACAATCAGTACACCGACTTTTTCTTCAGCTAATTGTTGTAATTTCATTTTGGTAGCCTATCTTTCTTGTCATTAGTGGTGTTGAGTTTGAGAAACCGCAGGAATCTCAGCATCAACTGCTTTACCACTGATAGCAGTACGGTAAACGTTATATGCCATGATGCACATACCGCTCAGGTACAGAAGACCGCCTGTGAAACGAATCATGTAGTAAGGCATGGTACGTTTTACGGATTCAACGAAGGAATAAGTCAGTGTGCCGTCGTCATTCAAAGAACCCCACATCAGACCTTGCATTACGCCGGCAATCCACATTGCAGCGATATACAGAACCACGCCGATGGTCGCGATCCAGAAATGCGCCTCAACCAATTTGGTGCTGTACATTTCATTTTTGCCGAACAAGCGGGGAATCATATAGTAAACGGAACCGATGGTTACAAAGCCCACCCAGCCCAATGCGCCGGCGTGAACGTGTGCAACAGTCCAGTCGGTGTAGTGGCTCAGAGCGTTAACGGTTTTGATAGACATCATCGGGCCTTCGAAGGTAGACATACCGTAGAAAGACAGAGAAACGATCAAGAATTTCAAAATCGGGTCGGTACGCAGTTTGTCCCATGCGCCGGACAGAGTCATGATACCGTTGATCATACCGCCCCAAGAAGGCGCAAACAGGATCAAAGACAATACCATACCCAAAGATTGAGTCCAGTCAGGCAATGCAGTGTAGTGCAGGTGGTGAGAACCAGCCCACATATAAGTGAAAATCAAAGCCCAGAAGTGGACAACGGACAAGCGGTAAGAGTAAATCGGACGGCCTGCTTGTTTAGGGACGAAATAGTACATCATACCCAAGAAGCCGGCTGTCAGGAAAAAGCCCACCGCATTGTGGCCGTACCACCATTGAACCATCGCATCAATCGCACCTGCGTAAACCGGATAAGATTTCATCAAACCGGCAGGAATGCTGATATTATTGACGATGTGCAACAGCGCAACAGCCAAGATAAAGCCGCCGTAGAACCAGTTGGCAACGTAAATATGTTTGATTTTACGTTTGGCAATCGTACCGAAGAATACGATGGCGTAGGCAACCCACACCAGCGTAATCAAAATGTCGATAGGCCATTCCAACTCGGCGTATTCTTTACCTTGGGTGTAACCCATAGGCAAGCTGATGGCCGCAGCCACGATAACGGCCTGCCAACCCCAGAAGGTAAATGCAGGCAGCCAACCGCCAAACAGACGGGTATTACATGTACGTTGAACAACGTAGTATGATGTACCGATCAAACCGCAACCGCCGAATGCAAAAATAACCGCATTGGTGTGCAGAGGACGCAGGCGGCCGAAGTGGAACCAAGGTCCGATATTGGATAAATCGAGGGCAGGAGCAAAAAGCTGGGCAGCGACGATAACGCCGACCAACATGCCCACAATACCCCAAACTACAGTCATGATGGCGAACTGGCGCACCACTTTGTAGTTATAAGTTTGTGTGTCCATGGAAGTCTCCATAAATTATGGGTATAAAAAATTTTTATCTCACCCCAACCCCTGCATTTACGAAAAGCGCAATACGGCCAAGGCTCAAATTTTTCTAAATTTAACATAGACACCACAACATGCCAAGCAAAATTACATTCCAAATTGCATAAAATATTTAGCAAGACATAAATTCATTTCTTTTATAATCAATAAATTATTAAAACATACGCATTAAATCGGACAGGGTATTTTTTCAAGCCCCCTTTTTCATACAGTTTTATTGATATAGATTAAGCCCACCCCTTAAAACCCCTTATTCTTAATAAACTTTAGCAAATTAACCAATAGCCATGATTAATTACAAAATTACCCCCAACTTTCTGTCTCATGAATGGCACATCACCTTATCATTCACTCAAACCAATGATTCAGAAACAGAAATCAGCTTACCCAACTGGGTTCCCGGCAGCTACCTCATCCGTGACTTTGCCCGCCACATCACACACATCAGCGCGCGCTGCAACGGCAAAGCCCAGCCGCTGACACAAACCAGCAAAAACCATTGGCAAACCCCTGCCCTCAGTGGAGAGTGGGAAATTTACTACACTGTTTACGCATTCGACTTGTCAGTTCGCGGCTCGTTCCTCAGCACCGAGCGCGGCTTTTTCGACGGCGCGTGTCTATTCTTAAAAGTCCACGGACAAGAATACCGGCCACATCAAATCGAATTTTCCACCCTGCCGCACACATGGCAGATAGCCACCACCCTGCCCCAAACCTCGGCAACCACTTTTCAGACGGCCTCATACGCCGAGCTTATCGACCACCCGGTTGAAACAGGCATCATCGAATTTCTCGAATTTGAAGCACAAGGCATTCCCCACCGTATTGCATTAAGCGGCATCTATCCCGATTTTGACCGCGTCCGCTTCCTCGCCGATATTCAAAAAATCTGCGAAACCGAGTTGGCGATGTTCCCCTCCCCCGCCCCGTTTACCGAATACCTTTTCTTACTACATCTGGGCGACAACCTCTACGGCGGGCTGGAACACATCAGCAGCACTGCCCTACTCGCCGACCGCCACAGTCTGCCACCTTATAATATGGGCGAGGCCGACAAAGCCTATACCGAATTGCTCGGCCTTTTCTCCCACGAATACTTCCACGCATGGAACGTCAAATCCATCAAACCGGCCGTATTCGCACCTTACAACCTCGACCAAGAAAACTACACCGAACAACTTTGGGCATTTGAAGGCATTACCTCCTACTACGACGACCTCTTTCTTGCCAGAAGCAAAACCATCAGCCCCGAAGCCTACCTCACCCTGCTTGCACAAGGCATCACACGCGTCCAGCAGACACAAGGCCGTCTGAAACAAACACTTGCCCAATCCAGTTTCAGCGCATGGGACAAGTTCTACAAACAAGACGAAAACAGCCCCAACGCCATCGTCAGCTATTATCAAAAAGGCGCACTGGCCGCACTTTGCCTCGACCTCATCATCCGTGAAAAAAGCCAAGACAAATACACCCTCGACAGCGTGATGCAGCAACACTATCGCGACTGGTGCAACACCCATCAAGGCATACCTGAAAAATACTGGCAAACCCGTTGCCAAGAAATAACCGGTTTAGATTTAGAAACCTTCTTTCAGACGGCCTTATACAGCACCGAAGACCTTCCGCTCGCAGAATACCTACAAAGCGTAGGTGTCAAACTCGACTTTATCCCCCTGCCCCGCCAACATGGCGGAGCATTTGCAAGCGAACCCCAATCGGTTGCCCCAGCCAACGATTTGGGCGTACGTTTCAAACAAAACAGCGACCATGCAATCCTGACTCATGTATTTAATGGCGGCAGCGCAGAACATGCCGGACTCTGCCCGCAAGACAAAATCATCGCCTTAGGCGGCTACGCCTGCAACGACCTTGCAGCACAGTGGAGCAAACTGCCTATCGGCACGCGCACCACCATCCATTTCTTCCGCCAAGGCTTGTTGCGCGAAACCAGCATCACAGTCCAAGCAGCTGAAGCCAATACCGCCCTGCTGCACATTATCGATCGCCAAAAACTCGAAAACTGGTTGTACAATCATTAAATAAAACTTCAGACGGCCTGCTACTTCACAGGCCGTCTGAAATCAACATATCCATTCAATATAAAGAAAGGAAAAACTATGCCCATCCGCAAGCTGACCGACTCCCTCTATATCGCCCCCCAACTGACCGAAGCCGATGTTCAAGAAGCCGTACGCCTCGGCATCCAAACCGTCATCTGCAACCGTCCGGACGGCGAAGAAGAAAACCAACCGGCTTTTACCGAAGTGCAAAACTGGTTTAAAGAGGCCGGCATCAACCAATTCTCACACCAGCCCGTTGTCGCACCTCAAATCAACGCAGCCAATGTCGCAGCCTTTCAAAATCTGTTGCAACAATCTCCGACTCCTATCCTTGCTTTCTGCCGTACCGGCACCCGTTGCTCCCTACTTTGGGGTTATCATCAAGTGCAACACGGCGCATCTGTAGCCGAAGTGGTTGCAGCAGCCGAACAGGCAGGCGTCAATCTCAGCAACTTTGAAGCCCGCCTGCAAGAAGCCAAAGATAAAGGTTTGGCTTAATACCTAATTTATATCGTAAATAGTAGCCCTTAAAGCCATCAGGCCGTCTGAAACCGATTATTCAGACGGCCTGATGGCCTTAGCTTATTTTTAATTTATTTCCACTATCTTAAAGATATATTTTCTAAATTAAAACAGAATTGACCTGTGTCAATACCCCAATCCTATTTTCATTTATAATGCCTTCCAATGATTCAGGGCCATGCCCGAATCTTCCAGTTTCCTCGATAAGAGCCAGCTCTCTTATTAAATGATTTTTCTTTCCTCTTGATGTGTGTGTGTTTGGGTGTGGCTGAGTGCCACCCCCTTTTTTTATACCTACCCTCTTGAAGGCCGTCTGAAACTTTCAGACGGCCTTTTCTTTCCCCTAGCAAAAATAGTATAAAATCCCCTTATCGTTCAAACCACAAACCCAAAACACCATGGTCAACAAACTCACTCCCCCTCCCAGCCTGCCCGATCCCCAAGACCTCCGCGCCGTTATCGCCTACAACATGCGCCTCTACCGCGTCAACCACGGCTGGTCGCAAGAAGAACTCGCACGCCAATGCGGACTCGACCGTACCTACGTCTCCGCCGTCGAGCGCAAACGCTGGAACATCGCCCTTTCCAACATCGAAAAAATCGCATCCGCACTCAAAATCGCCCCTTACAAACTTCTCCTTCCGCCGCAAGAAATGCTCCGCCAAATGACCGAGCCTGCCGATACCCAAGCCTAATTCACAACCAGACACCATCATGACCGCCGCCCAACACGCCATTCAAACCTACCGGCAGCAAAGAGCCACAGCAGAAGCCGCCTACCGCAAAAACAACCGCCCTACCGTTTACTTCCGCGACCATATCGCCGCTGCCGAAACCCTGCTGCAAACCCTCTGGCAAATCCACTTTCCCGACAGCGACGACATCAGTCTGATTGCCATCGGCGGCTTTGGGCGTTGCGAACTCTATCCTCATTCCGACTGGGATTTAGCGATTATTTCCAACACACCATTTTCAGACGGCTTGCAACAGCAAACCGCCCAATTTATCCAAACCCTTTGGGACGCACACCTCAATCCTGCCATCAAAAGCGGCAGCATAGAAGAAATCCTCCAAAGCACCCAAAACGACATTACCGGCGAAACCGCCTTTCTTGAAGCACGCCATCTCCAAGGCAACGCCAACCTTACCGCCCAACTTCTAAACAAACTCAACACACGCCGCAACACAGCCGCCTTCATCGAAGCCAAACTCCTCGAAATGGAGCAACGCCACACCAAATCCCAAGGCACAGGCGCACAACTCGAACCCAACATCAAAACCTGCCCTGGCGGCCTGCGCGACATCCATACCCTTATCTGGACAGCCAAAGCACAAGGCATAGACAGCAACCCCACCGCCCTCGTTACCGCCGGCGTCCTCACACGCACCGAAGCCGGCATGCTGGCCCACGGCTACCGCCGCCTCGCCAACATCCGCATTCACCTCCACCTTACCGCCGACCGCCCCGAAGACAGGCTGCTTTTCGACTACCAGTCCCAAGTCGCCGAAAGCTTAGGTTATACCCAACCCGACATCCGCGGCAGAAGCGAAGCCCTGATGCACACCTTCTACCGCGCCACCAAAGCCATCAAACAACTCAACGGCATCCTCATTCCGATTCTCAAAAACCATCAAACCCCCGGCCGCCTCCAGCACATCCATCCCATCGACAGCCACTACAAACGCATCGGCCACCAAATCGCCGCCAACGACCTTGCCCTGTTCGAGCAAAACCCCGAACACATCTTCACCATCATCCAAACCATGCAGGAGCAAAACATCACCACCATCGAGCCGCAAACCCTGCGCGCATGGTGGGCGGCCACACGGAAAATCAACGCTCGTTTCACCCAAAACCCAGAAAACCGCCGCCGCTTCATCCAATTCTTCAAACACGGCACCGGCCTTACCCAAACCCTCCGTTTTCTCAACCTCTACGGCGTACTGGGCCGCTATCTCCCCGCATGGGAAAAAATCACCGGCCTGCTCCAACACGACCTCTTCCATATTTACCCCGTAGACGACCACATCCTGACCGTCGTCCGCAATATGCGCCGTCTTGCCATCGAAACCCACAGCCACGAAATGCCCGAGGCCAGCGCCATCATGCAGGCCTATCCACGACCGTATGTCCTCTACACCGCCGCCCTGCTGCACGACATCGCCAAAGGCCGTGGCGGCGATCACGCCAAAGAAGGCATCAAAGACGCCCAGCAATTCGCCGCCGACCACTACTACACCGACGAAGAAAGCCACCTCCTCGCATGGCTGGTTGAAAACCACCTGCTCATGTCCACCGTTGCCCAAAAAGAAGACATCCAAGATCCGCACGTCCTCCAAGCCTTTTGCCGCCGTATTCCCACACGCGAATACCTCGACGCACTCTACCTGCTTACCATTGCCGACATCCGCGGTACCAACCCAAAACTTTGGAACACATGGCGCGCCAGTCTGCTCCAAACCCTCTACCACAGCACCGCCGCCGTTTTAAACAGCAAAAACCACGATCCCGAGCGCCTCCCCAACCGACGCGAACAAGCCGCGGCCGACCAACTCACGCGCGCGGCCGTTCCCCTCAAAAACCAACAAAAACTCCGCCGCATCCTCGGCAGCGCATACTACGTCCGCCATCAGACTCGGGAAATCCTTTGGCACACCGCAAACCTCGCCTACGATACCCAAAGTCCGGCCGTCCGCAGCCGCATCCTTCCCCAAAGCAACAGCCTTCAAGTCATGGTCTTCATGCCCAATGGCGACCGCCTCTTCGCACGCCTCTGCCGCATTTTCAGCAGCCACCGCTTCGACATCCAAGCCGCCCGCGCCTTCATCACCGAGCACGACTACATCCTCGACACCTTTATCCTCCAACTTCCCGACAATCTCCCGCCGGAAGAATATCCCGACCGCCAAAGCGCACTCGAAGCCGAACTCAACAGCTTCATCCACGGCAATACCACCGTCCAAAAACAAAGCGGCCGCCCGCACATCAGCCGCCGCATCCGCCATATCCCCATTCCGCCTACCGTGATCATCACCCCCGAAGAAGATTATCCCGGCTGGCACACCATAGACATCACCGCCGTCAACCGACCCCACCTCCTCGCCGACATCGCCGAGACCTTCTTCGCACACAACATCAGCCTGCGCTACGCCAAAATCACCACCCTGGATCAGCGCATTGAGGATAGCTTCATCACCTATAGCCCATCTCTACAAGACCCGCAGACCCAAAACACCCTAAAACAAGCATTGATCGAAGTCTTGACCCCATAAAGGCCGTCTGAGCATCTTAAAAACATAGGGTGAGCATTTTTTGCCCACCCTAATCGCATTCAATATATAAACATCCTGAATATACCCTCCTCAAACACTCAAGAAATCCAAAGCCTTAAAAATCAAAACCAGACCACTCCCTGATATAAAACTACATTACAAAATCATAACCCAAATAAATATAATTCCAAATACAAAATTTCATTCACCTATTACACCAAACCCCTTTTCAAATCCCCTCCTTCCAAACCATTTCCCCATCAATATTCACACAAAATACATACCCAAAATAAAACCCATAAAAAACAAAAGAATAAAATCACAAAAAATCAAACCGACCGATTAAGCCATAAAAACACCGCCTGTCCAAACCAATTAACATATTATTAAATTAAACTAATTTCTGACAAAAAACGTCACACACCCAAACTTGTCTCCCTTCCCTGTCACAAAAAACACAAAACTGACAAAAAACGTCAACCGCCCTATTTTCTAAAATCCTGAAACTTTCAAACAAAACCTCACAAAACTTAAAAATTGAAAAATAAACTCAATAAAAACAACAAATAAAAAATAAAAAATAAAATTTTCAGCCCATTTTCCACACTTGGCACACCGACTGCTTGAAACAACACGTCCGGTAAGGCCCAAGCCTCAAAGCAGCAAGCCCGACGGAAGCTGTATATTCCTTCTTACTTTATGGTTTACTCATAATACAAAGTGCCAAGCACATTACGGACTTTTTACTTAAACATAATTATTCACACTTTCAAACTGGAGTTTTAATCAATGAAAGCAATCCAAAAAGGTTTCACCCTGATCGAATTGATGATCGTCATCGCCATCTTGGGCATCCTGGCCGTAATCGCTCTGCCTGCGTACCAAGACTACACTGCACGCGCCCAAGTTTCTGAAGCCATCACTTTGATGGAAGGTCAAAAGTCCGCTGTTGTTGAATACTATGCAGATAAAGGTAAATGGCCTACTAGTAATACAGAAGCAGGTATTGCAGCACCTACCGACATTAAAGGTAAATATGTTGAAAAAGTTGTCGTCAGTAGAAATGGTGTCCTGACTGCAACAATGAAAGGTAAAGACGTCAATAATGACATTAAAGGTAAAACGGTTGTGTTATCACCTGATGTGACTGGTAATGCTGCCTCTTCTAAAGGTTCTTTCACTTGGACCTGTAAGAAAGGTACTGTTGATAGCAAATTCTTGCCTTCTTCTTGCCGTTAATAATTTGTTACCAACAAATTTAAAAGCTTATAAAGTAAATCCCATAATATGATTATGGGATTTACTTTATAAAATAAAATAGGAAAACGACATACTTAAAAAATGAAAAAACTACGCAAAGCCCAAACCGGCTTTAGCCTGATTGAGTTGATGATTATTATCGGCATTATCAGCATTTTGACAGTATCAGCTCTTCCTGCATACCAAAACTATGTTGCCAGAGCACAAGTAGCAGAAGGCATCATGCTGGCAGGAAGTATGAAAAGCTACGTCGAAGAAGCCTATGCGGATAAAGGCAGCTTGCCGCTTGACCTCAACATCAAGCAACTCGCTTCAGACGATAATAAAGTCGGTAACTATGTAAAGATTGTCCGTATTGAAGATAACGGCACTATTGTTGCCGCCATCGGTAATCAAGCCGCCGTACCTGTTAAGAATACCGAAATTCACCTAATACCAAGCTTTGCGAAAACAGGTAATACCAAAGGCACAACAGTTTGGTCTTGCGGCGGCACCATGGATACATACTTCCTTCCCATATCCTGCAAACAAAGCTTGTAAGCTTATTTTCCAAAATACAAAAATACATTGCGAAGAAAACATCCCAAGCAAAGCCAAATACAAACGCGGAAAACGAATCAAAGCAAAAGAGCAAAACTCTCCAAAACAAGGTCATTAAGAGCCTGAATCATCACATTACGAGAATAAATGCCGTCTGAAATCCATTTTCAGACGGCCTCTTTATATCTAACATCCACTAAGGATTAGAATATGTAATTTTATTGAGCATTCCCAAGTAAAAACCCTCTACCCTATTCAAATGCTGAATATCATCTTCTCGCCAAAATCTTCCTTCCCCTTAACCAAGTCAACACAAGACCTTTTATTTAATGCCTTCCCCCGTTGGAGCCGTTAAATGGTGGTCTTGCCAGCCAAATAATGGGGATCATGCTGATAAATATGATACTGCCTGCCAAGAAGATTTCATTTGAGCCAATAATAAAGCCTTGTTGGGAAATGGTACTATTTATCGCAGCTAGGGCTTGCTCTTTGCTCAGGCCATTGGCCATCATGCCTTGAATAGATTGGTTGCTGATTGAGGACAATGAATTAATATGTTCGGTCAGCTGAGTATGGTGCAGAGCTTCGCGCCGTTCCCACATGGTGCTGACAACGGATACTCCGACACCGCCCATAAAGACACGCAAGAAGTTAGACAGGCTACTGGCCGAGGCAATTTGATTGCCTTTCATATGCGACAGCGTGATACTGGTCAAAGGCAGGAAGAACATGGCTACGCCTAAACCCTGCCAAAATTGCGGCCAAACGACGTTGCTCATATCCATGCCGGCATAGAAATCGGTTCGCCAATGGAATGTGTAGGCAAACACCAAGAAGCTGGCACTGACAAACAGACGCATATCGACGCGATTACCAAACTTACCGATAATCGGCGACAGAATAATCGGCAAAAAACCCACCGGTGCAGCAGCCAAACCGGCCCAAGTAGCGGTATAGCCGAGATTTGATTGCAACACCAAAGGCAGCAGGGTCAATGTGCCCATATAGACCATAAAGCCCAAGGATGTCGCAACAACGCCTATCGTAAAGTTTCTATTTTTAAACAATGACAAATCAACAATCGGGTATTTCTCGCCCAGCTCCCAAACAATAAAATAGGTCAGAAACACCAAAGCGGTAACGCCCAAAACGATAATCTCTCCCGAGGCAAACCAATCCAACTCTTTACCCCTATCAAGCATCATTTGCAATGCGCCGATACCGACAATCATCAACACCAGCCCGACGTAATCAATCGGCGCCCTAATGATTTCGGTTTCCCTGTGTCTAAGCTGTTTCCAAGCAATGGAGGCGGATAAAACCCCGATCGGGATATTGATAAAGAAAATCCATCCCCAATGCCAGTTGTCCGAAATCCAACCGCCTAGAATCGGTCCCAATACAGGGGCAACGACGACAGTCATCGCCCATAAGGCCAATGCCAATGTTCGTTTTTCAGGCGGATAGGAAGCCATCAGAAGACTTTGGGACAAGGGAATCAAAGGCCCGGCAATGAAACCTTGCAATACACGGAAAAAAACCAAGGCTTGAAGATTATGTGCCATACCGCACAGCCATGACGTTACGACAAACCCGATCACAGCAGCAATAAAGATTTTAACCTCGCCAAACCGCTTGGCCAAAAAGCCGGTCAGGGGGACGGAAATGGCATTGGCTACGGCAAATGAGGTAATCACCCAAGTGCCCTGCGTGGTCGCTGCGCCCAAATCCCCTGCGATAACCGGCACGGCGACGTTGGCGATGGTGCTGTCCAAGACTTCCATAAATACGGCCAAGCTGAGCGCCAACGTTGCCAACACCAGCTTAAACCCTTGTAACGGCGGATAATTCATATTTTTAAACTATAAGACAACCGCCAAAGCGGTCAATTGAAGAGAATCAATATTTCAGACGGCCTGAGCCTTCAATAAAAGCCCCAGGCCGTCTGAAAAGATTATTTTGCGTATTGCTCGAAGATTTTATCGACTAAAGCATCGGCGGCTTTCCAATCCACACTTTCAGTTTCCGGCAGCGCAGTATTTCGTTCTGCTTCGGCAGTCATGGCTTTACCGCTGCCCTTCTCGGCAACATCGACTTTAACAGTCATCGACAAACCGACACGGAGCGGATTTTTTTGCAATTCTTTGGCATCCAAACTGATGCGCACCGGCACGCGTTGTACGACTTTAATCCAGTTGCCCGTTGCATTTTGCGCCGGCAGCAATGAGAACGCACTGCCCGTACCGGCCGACAAGCCCATGACCTTGCCATGGTAAACCACTTTACTGCCGTACAAATCGGCTGTCATTTCAACAGGCTGGCCGATTTTCATTTTACGCAGTTGCGATTCTTTAAAGTTGGCATCCACCCACAATTCAGACAGAGGTACAACGGCCATCATCGGCGTACCTTGCGCGATACGTTGACCGACTTGGACATTGCGTTTGGCAATTTGGCCACTGATTGGCGAACGGATTTGCGTACGTTGCAGATTCAGCCAAGCGTCTTTGATGTGGCTGATGGCCGTCTGAACCGCCGGTTGTTGGCGCAGCGGAATATTGCTGCCCAATGCTGCCTGAGCAGAAACTTCTTCCGCCTCAACCGCTTTCAATGCAGCCTGAGCCTGAACCACAGCGGCGCGGGCATGGCTGAGTTCTTCGCCGGAAACCGCTTCCGTACCCGCCAAAGATTCGCGGCGGCGCAAATCGGCTTGCGCACGGGCCAGATCGGCTTTACGCAACAATACTTGCGCTTTGGCTTTTGAATTGACCGCAGTTTGCTGTTTGTTTTGACGGATGGCCTGAATCAATTCATTTTGCGCGCGATCGTATGCCAGCTGAAAATCGCTGTCGTCCAAAGCCACCAACACATCGCCTTTTTTCACGACATCCGTATCGTCATACATGACTTTGCGCACCGTGCCGTTCACCTGCGGCGTAATCATCACCAAATGACCGGCCACATAAGCATCTTCCGTTTCTTCTTCATGCTGCCAAAACAGGAAATACGCCAAAGCAACTATGGCTGCCGTAATAAGGAATAGGAGTGTAACGATAACCAAATTGCGTTTGCGATGCGTTTTTGCGCCGGACGCGGCTACTTCCGTTTCATTTTGGACATTATTTTTTTCTGATTGAGTATCCATAAGTCCCAACTTTAATTCTGTACATGTGATAACGATATTATTGTCTTGCCGGGCTGCTGGCTCCACCCTCAACCCAATACGCGCGCGAAACGCGCTAAGGGGTAATATTCTATAGTTACACTCTATTCATTACAATAATTTCTTCCGGTAGCAAATGTAAATCAGGTAAGGAAAAGGCCGTCTGAAATTCCTTTCAGACGGCCTGCCGTTTTAATCAAATGTTTATTTCTTATTTAATTTAAAGCCTCCGCCCAACTGGGCATTGAGGTTACTCCAAGCTGTCAGATATTCTGCATGGTATTGGACTGCCGACATTTTCGTACGCACAGCTTCGTCTTGTTTTTGCAAAGCGGTCAAGCCGTTATCCAAGCCTGCACGAACACGTCCTTTCGCATTTTGTACAGATTTATCTGTAATATTGACCATCTTGTTCCAAGTATCTTGTCGGCTTTTCAGGCTTTGATAGTCCACGACGGCATCTGCCGCCGCACGCATGGCGTTCAAAACAGTTTGGTCGTACACGGCAACCTGCTCGTTATATTGGGCGCGTTTGCCCGCCAATTTGGACTGCAGCGCACCGGAAGTAAACAATGGCAGATTCAAAGCCGGAACAATGCCCAACATACCGGATGTCCGTCCGCGAATCAGATTGAACGCATCAATATGCGTCATGCCTGCCAAAACTTTCAACTCAATATTCGGATAAAATTCTGCTTCGGTTGATTTGACGATATGCCATTTCTCTTCAAGCAAGGCTTTTTGTGCCGCAATATCGGGGCGGGCCGCCAGCAAATCCGCTTCAATACGGCTAACCGGCAATGACGGCACAGCGGCCATTTTTTCCGGAACCTGTCCATTTAATGCACCCGGTACACGGCCGGTCAACACTGCCAGACTGTTGCGGATTTTCTCGTTTTTCTGAGTCCATGCCGATTTTTCAAGCTGCAATTGTTGTTGCGCCATTTCCAGAGCGTGCAATGCATCGGCAGGCGCCAGCTGCGCTTTAACGCGTTGTTGCATCAGTTTTAATGCCTTATCCGCCAACTCTATGCGCGTATCCAACAGCGCCAGTTGTTCTGTCGCCATCTGCCACGCAAAATATTGGGCGGCAACAGCATGAGCCAGCTCGGTGCGGATATGCTGCGCCTCATAAACCGCAGCCCGGCTTTTTCCCAAAACGGCTTGAATCTGCTCTCGGTTTTTACCCCAAAAATCAAAAACCAGGCTGCCTTGCAAGGCTGCGTTCGCCAAAACCAATGTATGGTCGGTATCGACCATACCGGCTTGAGGTTTGGGTGAAACATAAGCACCCAAACCTGTAACACCCAAGCCGATTTGAGGTTTATTTGCGGCCCCTACAACTCCCAGCTGCGCCTGAGCCTGCTCAAACCTTGCTTTGACAACACGCAGATTGGTAGATGTCTGAATGGCGGAAGCAATCAAATTGTTTAATTTTTGATCTTTCAGCTTCATCCACCAGCCGTCTTGGGCAGCAGCGGCAGATTGGCCTTGCGGCAGCGGATAGGCTGTTGTCTCATCCAAAGGCGACTGTTTACCGAAGGGCGCACATGCCGCCAACAGCGAAACTGCGGCAACGCATACGCTTGATTTGACCAAACCTAATTTCATACAGACTCCGTTTATGTGTGCCTGCCGCAGACCATCAGGCCGTCTGTTGTCAATTGCCCAAACGGTTCAACAGTTTACCCAACAGGTGTTGCAGCGTATCATAATCCTCTTTCGTGAAATCTTCCCACGCTTGGCCGCTCTGACGGGCAATTTGCGGCCATACTTCGTGGATAAAGGTCTCACCCGAAGGGGTCAATTTTAGCACAATCTGACGGCGGTCTTTTTGATTGATATAACGCTCCACCCAGCCGCGCTCGACCATGTCATCCGACAGGCGTGTGGCACTGGTGCGCGTCAAGTCCATCAAGTCGCTCAAGCGCGAAGGCAGGATTTCGCTGTTTGGGCTGACGTAAACCGCCATCAGGGAAAACCACAGATTTTCATTGATGCCGAACGCTTTCAAGTTTTCATTCAAATGGCTGCTCAAACGTTCGGTTACAATGCGCAACATGCGGGATACTTGGTTTTGCTGCTCGGGAAATTGAGGCAGGCGGGTGGAAAGCAAATGCATTGCATTGACTAATTCGGTTTGTGAAAAACTCATAAATTCCTTCTTTCTGAGTGAATTATTTTATCCGATACCAATCAGAATAAAATATGATGTAATAATTTACTTTAAAATACCAATTACTTACTTTAAGACGTTATACTAATTCAGATGATTATTTTAGTGTATGAAAATCTGATAATCGGTTACATGATCCTACTAAACGGATTTTTCTATGCCTAAATCATGAAAATCCGACCATAAAAAAAGGCCGTCTGAAACCTTGATGACAACTTTCAGATGACCTCCATAACGGATTAAAATAAGCTTTTCCACTTGTACCGGATTCAAACCATGAACACTTCCGCCTTTTTCCCCCACATCACCCTTATCGGCGTCGGTTTAATCGGCGGTTCGTTCATGCTGGACCTCAAACGCTTGGGGCTAGTGCAAAGCGTTACCGGCATCGACACCAATGCCGACAACCTCAATTACGCGCTCGACTGCGGCATCATCGACCATGCCTACCCGAATATTTGCGCCGAAAGCATCGGCCATGCCGATTTGGTTTTGATTGCCACGCCTGTCTCTGTCCTGCCTGACGTATGCCGCGACATCAAGCCTTTCTTAAAAGAAACGGCCTGCGTTTCCGATGTCGGCAGCACCAAACAATCGGCACTCGATGCCTTCCGCACCCACTTGTCCGAGCGCCTGCCGCAATGTTTTGCCGCCCACCCGATTGCCGGTTCGGATCAAAGCGGCGCAAAATCCGCGCGTTGCGGTTTGTTTCAAAACAGCCGCCTGATCATTACCTTGCACGGCCAAGAGGCTTCAGACGGCCTAAGACGGTTGAAAAGCCTGTGGCAGGCGGTTGGTTCGCAGATTTTCACTATGAGTGCCGAAGAACATGACAATATTTTTGCCGCCGTTTCCCACTTGCCGCACTTGACCGCCTTTGCCTATGTCCACGCTTTGTTCGACCATCCGCACGGCAAAGACTATCTCCCCTATGCTGCTACTGGCTTTCGCGACTTTACCCGCATTGCCTCCAGCCACCCTGCCGTCTGGACAGACATCTGCCTGGCCAACCGCCCCGCCCTGCTCAAGCTGACCGGCGATTTGAAAGAACAATTATCCAAATTGGAACAGCTCCTTTCAGACGGCAACAAAACCGAGCTTTACCGCTATTTTGAAGAAGCCGCACAAATGCGTAATGACTGGCTGAAAAACCGTTAAACCTGTTTTCAGACGGCCTGATGCCTTCTCGGCCAAACCTTCATCACAATAAAAAGGGCATCTGTTTAGATGCCCTTTTTTTGATTTCTTACGACTTTAACCAACGTTTCACTCAGTCTTTCAAACGGAACTCAGCCGCCCTGGCGTGCGCAGTCAAACTTTCGCCATGCGCCAACACGCTGGCGGTTTTGCCCAACTTCTGCGCGCCTTGTTCTGAAACCTGAATCAGACTGGAGCGTTTTTGGAAATCATATGTTCCCAAAGGAGAAGAGAAACGCGCCGTGCGGCTGGTCGGCAAAACGTGGTTGGGACCTGCGCAATAGTCGCCCAGGCTTTCACTGGTATAACGTCCCATGAAAATCGCGCCGGCGTGGCGGATTTTTTTCGCCCACTCTTGCGGATTCTCAACCGACAATTCCAAGTGTTCGGGAGAAATATAGTTGGCGATTTCGCAGGCTTCGTCCAAGTCTTTAGCCAAAATCATTGCGCCGCGGTTGCCCAATGAAGCTTCAATAATCGCACGGCGCGGCATGGTTTCGATCAAGCGGTTCATGGCCGTCTGAACTTCGTCCAAATACGCTTGGGAAGTACCGATCAAAATCGCTTGTGCAATTTCATCGTGTTCCGCCTGACTGAACAAATCCATCGCCACCCAATCGGCAGGCGTCGTACCATCGGCAATCACCAAAATTTCAGACGGCCCTGCCACCATATCAATGCCGACCACGCCGAACACGCGTCGCTTGGCCGCAGCGACAAAAGCATTGCCCGGGCCGGTAATCTTATCGACTTGAGGCACGGATTCCGTACCATAGGCCAAAGCCGCAACCGCCTGTGCGCCGCCGACCGTAAACACTTTGGTTACACCGGCCACGAAAGCAGCCGCCAACACGATATCGTTGCGCTCGCCTTTCGGAGTGGGAACGACCATGATGATTTCTTTCACGCCGGCAACGTGGGCAGGCATAGCATTCATGATGACGGAACTCGGATAAGCGGCTTTACCACCCGGAACATAAATACCGACACGGTCAAGCGGTGTAATCTGTTGGCCCAAAAGCGTGCCGTCTTCGTCTTCGTAAGTCCACGACTCCATTTTTTGGTGTTTATGGTAGCTTTCCACCCGTCTCGCGGCCGTTTTCAAGGCCGTCTGAATGTTTTCGGGCAAACGCTCAAACGCAGACTGCAAATCGTCTTGCGTCAGGATTAAATCGTCGATGGTTTGAGCGGATGTACCGTCAAAGCGGTTGGTGTATTCAATCAGCGCCGCATCGCCGCGTTTTTGAACATCGGCGCAGATGTCGGCAACAATACGGTCGATTTCAGGATTTTGCGCGGTTTCAAAAGCAAGTAACGCTTTAAGTTCGGCTTGAAAATCAGGGGATTGAGTGTCGAGTTTCTTCATGGTTTGCTCTCTTCCTTGTTTCGTTCCTATTGTTTTCAGACGGCCTCAGCCACACACAGGCCGTCTGAACATTATCTTTTCAAAAAACCTTTTTTCTGCAAAAACGCCAACATATGCGGCCGCACGGGATTGCCCAAGGTTTTGGCCAGCGATTCCTTCCAAGGGATCGGACTGCCCTTGCGTAATTCATAATAATCCGCTACTGCCTGATTATAGGCTTCAACCGCATCGACATTCAGGCTCGGACAAGCGTTTTCGGCGTACACCATTTCCTTCGGCAGGCGCGGTTTGAACGGCGGGTCTTGGTCAGGATAACCGAGGCACAACCCCACCAAAGGCACACAATAATCCGGCAGGCTCAATACCTCCGACACTTTTTGCGCATCATTACGCAATGCGCCGATATACACGCCGCCCAGCCCAAGCGATTCGGCGGCAAGCAATACGTTTTGCGCCATAATGCCTGCATCGACCGCGCCAATCAGGGTGACTTCCGCCCAATCAATTTGCGCATCGGGAAACATCGCCTTGTGTTTGGAAAAATCGATGCAAAACAATAAAAATTCCGCACAATGGACAATATAAGGTGCGCTTCCAGTCGCTTCATGTATTCCCTGCCTCAGCGCAAGGTCGGATACGCGGATGATGGAAACGCATTGCAGGTTGTTGGAAGTCGAAGCCTGCTGCCCCGCACGCACCAGCGTATCGAGGATTTCATCGGTAATCGGCTCGGAAGTAAACCTGCGGATGGAACGATGGGAAAGAATCGTATCAAGTGTCGGCTTGCTTTGCATCATGACGGGGCTTTCAAACTGGGTTGGCAAACAGGTTTGCAATGTCTATCCAAAATTTTCAGACGGCCTTAGCGGCATTTTCAAATGCCTGAATAATCGGATTCAACAGCGCATATTTGGTTTTCAACGCCGCCTTGTTGACCACCAAGCGGCTGGAAATATCAGCCACATGTTCTACAGCTTCCAAACCATTGGCCTTCAACGTATTGCCGCTGGAAACCAAATCAACAATCGCGTCGCTCAAACCGACCAAAGGCGCAAGCTCCATCGATCCGTACAGTTTGATGATGTCAACATGCACACCTTTGCCGGCAAAATGTTCGGCGGTGATGTCGGGATATTTGGTGGCAATCCGCAAACGGCTGCCGGGTTGGGAAGCAGCGGCATAATCAAAACCTTTTTTAACTGCAACCATCATGCGGCATGAAGCAATGTGCAAATCCAAAGGTTGATACAAACCGTCTCCGCCATGCTCGATCAGCACATCCTTACCGGCAATGCCGAAGTCCGCCGCACCATATTGCACATAAGTCGGCACATCGGTCGCACGCACAATCACCAAACGGATATTGTCATGATTGGTACCAATAATCAGCTTGCGCGATTTTTCCGGCTCTTCCGCAGGCACAATACCGGCGGCGGCCAACAGCGGCAGGGTTTCCTCAAAAATCCGTCCTTTGGATAAAGCAATCGTTAAAAGTGTGTCGGTCATTTTTTTCTTCTCCTTTGCCGTATCAAAAGCAAGAAGGCCGTCTGAAATCCACAACCTATTTCAGACGGCCTCAACTACGGTTTTACAATAAAGTTTTCACATCGGCTGCAATCGTTTCAGGCTCGCTGCCATAAGGCGAGAAAATCGCCACTTCACCGTTTTTATCAATCAAATATGCACCTGAAGAGTGGTCGACCAAATAGTTTTCACTGTCTTCTTTTTGGTTAACTTTAGCCGATACCACACGGTATTGCTGTTTGATGACAGGCAGGCTTTGATCGCCGGTGGCCGTCAGGCCGATAAAATCAGGGTTGAACTGTTTGGCGTATTTGCCGATTACTTCAGGCGTATCGCGCTCAGGGTCGATGCTGACGAATACCACTTTCACGTCTTTAGCCTGGTCGCCCAATTGTTTTAAAGTATCGCTGTAAGTCAGCAACTCGGTCGGGCACACGTCAGGACAATGGGTATAACCGAAAGACAGGATAACCACTTTGCCTTTCAAATCGCTCAGGCTGAAAGGTTTGCCGTCGCCATCGGTCAATGTAAAATCGCCGCCAATGTCTTCTTTGCGCATATCGGTACCACGCGCTTGCGCTTTGGCAGTAGATTCACCGGAAGCGGCCGGTGCGGCAGAAGCGGCAGGCGCCGAAGAAGCCTCTTTGGCTTCCTCTTTAGGCTGACAAGCAGCCAGGGTGGCCAACGCAATAGCACTGAGTAAGAAAGTTCGTGTAACGGAAAGCATAAATTTTCTCCAAAACCGTTTCAAATAAATAAGGCCAAACAACCACCCGGCCAGTCTAAAAACAAAACATCTTCATATTAACGCGTTTGACACATTAAAAGTAGCCCTTTTTGCAGATAAATACCGTTTTTTTGTTTTAAAAACCTACCTTCCATTTGGACAGGCATTAAACTTAAAAAGTTTAATTCATTAAAAATCAAATAAATATAAAAATAATTCAATTTTTTTTCAAATACCGCTTTACAAGATTCAAGAACTCGCTATAATGACGACTTCTTCGCTAGCCCAGGTGGCGAAATTGGTAGACGCAGGGGACTCAAAATCCCCCGCCGCAAGGTGTGTCGGTTCGAGTCCGACCCTGGGCACCAAATTTAAAAAACCTCTTGATTCAGTCAAGAGGTTTTTTGCCATTCGTCATTTGCAAAAACCTTCTCCTTACTCAAACTGTCAACAATCCATCCACACCAAGATCAATAAAACTGTTTTTTTATTTCTTTAAAATCAACCTTCAATCTATTTTCCCATTTCAAATGTTAAAAGATGAAAGATTTTATCTTGATTGAACAGTCGGTTTGCGTTATCTTTTCTACTCTTTTTCACAAACTCTGTGTTCCTTTCCAATTGTTTGGACAGTCTGACTGTCGCCGTATTCCCTCAATGCGCGTACCCTAAATCGCTGCTTGGCGGAATTGCATTACAGGTGCTGTGGTGAGGCGGATTGTTCCTATTGGTTAGAAACCGCATAAAAGAGGTCAATATGCAATTATCAGGCGCACAAATCGTCGTGCAAAGTCTCAAAGCCGAAGGTGTTGAATATGTATTCGGCTATCCCGGTGGTGCGGTTATCGAAATCTACGATGCCATTTTCCAACTCAACAAATTCAAGCACATTCTGACCCGCCATGAGCAGGCAGCCGTACATGCGGCAGATGCCTATGCCCGCGTCAGCGGCAAAGTCGGTGTGGCCTTGGTAACTTCCGGCCCGGGCGTAACCAACGCATTGACCGGCATTGCCACTGCGTACAGCGATTCTATCCCCCTGGTCGTCATCAGCGGCCAAGTGGGCAACTCCCTCATCGGTACAGATGCGTTCCAAGAAGTGGATACGGTCGGCATTACCCGCCCTTGTGTTAAACACAACTTTTTGGTTACCAATATTGGCGAGCTGGCTGATACGATTAAAAAAGCCTTCCAAATTGCCGCCAGCGGCCGTCCGGGCCCCGTTGTCGTCGATATTCCTAAAGACGTAACTCAAGCGATGGCAAAATTCAGCTATCCGCAAGAAGACATCTTCATCCGCTCCTACCAACCGGTTGTACAAGGCCACATCGGCCAAATTAAAAAAGCCGTACAAATGCTGGCTTCTGCCAAACGCCCCATCGTTTACTTCGGCGGCGGCGTGGTATTGGGCAACGCCTCAGATGAACTGACCCAATTTGTCCGCATGACCGGCGTACCCTGCACCGGCACATTAATGGGCTTGGGTGCATACCCTTCCAGCGACCGCCAATTCTTGGGCATGTTGGGCATGCATGGCACTTACGAGGCCAATTTGGCGATGCAAAATGCAGACGTCGTTTTGGCAATCGGCGCTCGCTTTGACGACCGCGTGGTTTCCGTACCGTCAAAATTCTTGGATAAACCCAAAAAAATCATCCATATCGACATCGACCCGTCCAGCATTGCCAAACGCGTTAAAGTGGACATCCCGATTGTCGGCGATGTCAAAAACGTATTGACCGAAATGATTCATCTGTGGGGCAAACAAGAAACTGCGCCTTCAGCCGACTCATTGGACAAATGGTGGAAAACCATCGAAGAATGGCGTTCGCACAACTGCCTGTGGTTTGAAAACGACAGCGAAATCATCAAACCGCAATACGTTGTTCAAAAACTGGCAGAAATTACCAAAAACTCAGCCATTATTACTTCCGACGTTGGCCAACACCAAATGTTTGCCGCTCAATATTATCCATTCGAGCGTCCCCGCCAATGGCTCAATTCCGGCGGTCTGGGTACGATGGGTGTAGGCCTGCCTTACGCCCTCGGTGCCAAACTGGCGGCTCCGGAACAAGACGTCTTCTGTATCACAGGCGAAGGCTCTATTCAAATGAATATCCAAGAGCTGTCCACCTGCTTCCAATATAATGTCCCCATCAATGTCGTTACATTGAACAATGGCTATTTGGGTATGGTTCGCCAATGGCAGGAGCTGTATTATGGCAACCGCGAATCGGAAACCTATTTCGATTCATTGCCCGACTTTGTCAAACTGGCCGAATCCTACGGCCATATCGGCATCCGTGTGGACAAAAAATCCGACGTCGAAGGCGCCCTGTTGGAAGCATTAAACCAAAAAGACCGTTTGGTATTCCTCGACTTTTTGACAGACAAGAAACAAAACGTACTGCCTATGGTCGGCAACGGCAAAGGTTTGGATGAAATGGTTCTGCCGCCGCACATGCGCGATATTGCAAAAGCGTAAGGAGAAAGAAATGCGACATATCTTATCTATTCTGATGGAAAACGAATCAGGTGCGATGAGCCGTGTGGTAGGTTTGTTCTCCGCACGCGATTACAACATCGATTCCCTGGCCGTAGCCCCAACCGAAGACAAAACCTTGTCCCGCATGACCATTGTCACCCACGGCGACGAGCACGTCATCGAGCAAATCACCAAACAACTCAACAAACTGATTGAAGTTGTCAAAGTGGTTGACTTGAACGAAAGCCGTTTTGTCGAACGCGAACTGATGTTGGTAAAAGTCCGCGCCGTCGGCAAAGACCGCGACGAATTCCTGCGATTGACCGAAATCTACCGCGGCAGCATTATTGACGTAACAGACCGCAGCTATACCATCGAAATCACAGGTTCTACCGAAAAACTCGACTCTTTCCTCGAAACAGTCGGTCGTGCTCAAATTTTGGAAACCGTACGTACAGGCGCAGCCGGCATCGGCCGCGGCGAGCGTATTTTGAAAATTTAACGCTGTATCGTTCAGACGGCCTGTTACTTTCAACAAAGGCCGTCTGAAAAACAGCAGGAGACAAACATGTCAAGCATCCAAATCGTTGCATTAGTTACCGTCAAACCCGAATACACCGAGGTTCTGGCTGCCCAATTTAAAGAATTGGTCAAAGCCAGCCGTGCAGAAGAAGGCAACATCAGCTACGACCTGCACCAAGAAATCGGCAAACCCAACCGTTTCGTATTCGTAGAAAATTGGAAATCCCAAGCAGCTATTGACGAACACAATGCCAGCGAACATTTCCAAAACTTCGTCAAATCCATCGAAGGAAAAACCGAAGCATTGGAAATCGTCTTGATGAACCAAGTCCCCGCTTAACCCCTATTACTTTTAACTCAACCCGGATTGTCCGGAACCCTCTTACACTAAGGAAATAAAATGCAAGTTTATTACGATAAAGACGCTGACCTTTCTCTGATCAAAGGCAAAACCGTTGCCATCATCGGTTACGGCTCACAAGGTCACGCACACGCAGCAAACCTGAAAGACTCCGGCGTAAATGTCGTCATCGGTCTGCGCCAAGGCGGCTCTTGGAAAAAAGCCGAAGCAGCCGGCCACGACGTGCGCACCGTTGCAGAAGCAACCAAAGCAGCCGATGTTGTAATGATTCTGTTGCCTGACGAAAACCAACCTATCGTATACAAAAACGAAATCGAGCCTAACTTGAAAGAAGGCGCAGTATTGGCGTTTGCCCACGGCTTCAACGTACACTACAACCAAATCGTACCTCGCACCGACCTCGACGTTATCATGATCGCCCCTAAAGGCCCAGGCCACACCGTACGCAGCGAATTCCTGAAAGGCGGCGGCGTACCTTCCCTGATCGCCGTTTACCAAGATAAAAGCGGCAAAGCCAAAGACATCGCTCTGTCTTACGCAGCAGCCAACGGCGGCACTAAAGGCGGCGTAATCGAAACCAACTTCCGCGAAGAAACTGAAACCGACCTCTTCGGCGAACAAGCCGTATTGTGCGGCGGCGTGGTCGAATTGATCAAAACCGGCTTCGAAACTCTGACCGAAGCAGGCTACGCCCCAGAAATGGCCTACTTCGAATGCCTGCACGAAATGAAGCTCATTGTTGACCTGATTTACGAAGGCGGCATCGCCAACATGAACTACTCCATTTCCAACAATGCAGAGTACGGCGAATACGTGACCGGCGTCGAAGTCATCAATGACAAATCCCGCGAAGCCATGCGCAATGCCCTCAAACGCATCCAAACCGGCGAATACGCTAAAATGTTCATCCAAGAAGGTGCCGTCAACTACGCCAGCATGACAGCCCGTCGCCGTCTGACTGCTGATCACCAAATTGAAAAAGTCGGCGCTCAACTGCGTTCTATGATGCCTTGGATTGCCAAAAACAAACTGGTTGACCAAGACAAAAACTAATCTGTCTTTCAATCAAATAAAACCTGCCCGAGCAATCAGGCAGAGACCTTTGCAAAATTCCTCAAAATCCCCTAAATTCCCACAAAGACATTTAGGGGATTTTTCATGAGTACCTTCTTCCAGCAAACCGCACAAGCCATGATTGCCAAACACATCGACCGCTTCCCGCTATTGAAGTTGGATCAGGTGATTGATTGGCAACCGATCGAACAATACCTGAATCGTCAAAAAATCCGTTACCTCCGAGACCACCGCGGCCGTCCCGCCTATCCCCTGTTGTCCATGTTCAAAGCCGTCCTGCTCGGACAATGGCACAGCCTCTCCGATCCCGAACTCGAACACAGCCTCATCACCCGCATCGATTTCAACCTGTTTTGCCGTTTTGACGAACTGAGCATCCCCGATTACAGCACCTTATGCCGCTACCGCAACTGGCTGGCGCAAGACGACACCCTGTCCGAACTACTGGAACTGATCAACCGCCAACTGACCGAAAAAGGCCTAAAAATAGAGAAAGCATCCGCCGCCGTCGTTGATGCCACTATTATTCAGACCGCCGGCAGCAAACAGCGCCAGGCCATAGAAGTTGATGAAGAAGGACAAGTCAGCGGCCAAGCCACACCGAGTAAAGACAGCGATGCCCGTTGGATAAAGAAAAACGGTCTCTACAAACTTGGTTACAAACAACATACCCGTACCGATGAGGAAGGCTATATCGAGAAACTGCACATCACTCCCGCCAATGTCCATGAGTGCAACCATCTTTCCCCTTTGTTGGAGGGTATTGCCGAAGGCACGACCGTCTATGCCGACAAAGGCTACGACAGTAAGGAAAACCGGCAACATCTGAAAGAGCATCGGTTGTTAGACGGCATTATGCGTAAAGCCCACCGCAACCGTCCGCTGACGGAAGCACAAACCAAACGCAACCGATATTTGTCGAAGACCCGTTATGTGGTCGAACAAAGCTTCGGTACGCTGCACCGTAAATTCCGCTACGCCCGGGCAGCCTATTTCGGGCTGATCAAAGTGAGTGCGCAAAGCCATCTGAAGGCGATGTGTTTGAACCTGTTGAAAGCCGCCAACAGGCTAAGTGTGCCTGTTGCTGCCTAAAAGGCGGCCGGATGCCTGATTAATCAGGTATCCAAGGGGGATTAAGGGGGGATTTGGGTAGAATCAGTGGATATTTGAAACAAAAACAGCCGAAAACCTGTGTTTAGGTTTCGGCTGTTGGGGAAAAGGAATTTTGCAAAGGTCTCAGACTGCTAAAGATATATTCATTTATCTTTGGCTACTGTCCTGATTAATTCATCAAATAAATTCAAAACATAATCTAAGCATAAAAAAATGCGGCCTAAATAGGCCGCATTTACTTTGCTTCGTCTTTTCAGACGGCCTTTTCAGGCCGTCTGAAAGTCAGATTACCATTGGTAACCAACTGCTGCGGTAGCACCGAAGTGACCACGTGAGTTGCCGGAAGCAGTACCTTTGATGATCCAGTTACCACCATCGGAGATGCTAGAGAAGCCGACAGCGTAACCGGTTTCACCGCGGTAGTGACCGCCACCGATAGCCAACATGCTCTTACCTGGCAAGTAAGCTTGTGGCAGACCGGCAGTAGCCAAGGCTTGAGCCACACCTGCGCGGGCGTTGTTGTCAACCTTGTTCACATTGCTGTTCACATCGCCGAATTTTTGGTTCAGCTGGTCAACGTTAACCGCATCGGTACCGTTCTTACCTGGAGCAACATTTTTAATAGTAGTGTTGCCGGCATCGATACCACCTTGGTTGATGGTTACAGGACCTGCTTTCAGTTCGTTAGTAGTAACACTGTTAGCAGTAACACTGTCAACGGTCAGTTCACGGTTCAAGCTGACTTTCAGCGCATCGCCGTCTTTCTTAACGAAGATGTTTTGAACTACTCTCTCTTTACCTGTCACTTTGTCAGTGAACTTAGTACCGGCATCACCTTTGATCTGAATAGTGTTATTCAGTTTTTTGGAGATAGAACCGTCAGTAGTACCAGTCTCGTCAACCAGACCGAAGGTGCCATCAGCATCTTTACCGTCTTTACCGTCTTTACCATCTTTCACGGTTGCAGTAGAAGTAGAGATGACTTTACCGTCTTTATCGAAGTTGTTGATAGTGATGGTAGAAGTACCTTGAGTTTCATCACGCTCAACTTTACCTTCAGCAGACTTACCGTTTTCACCATCTTTCACAACTTTAGAAGTGGTATCGATGACTTTGCCATCTTTATCCAGGTTTCTAACAGTGATAGTGGTTTCACCTTTAGCATCATCACGTGTAACTTCAGCTTCAGCTGACTTACCATTGTCACCGGTATCACCTTTAGCGCCTTGATCACCAGTATCACCTTTAGCACCGTCTTTAACGATGGTGGTAGTGGTATTACCTTCGCCATCAGTGATGGTTACAGTGTGAGTGCCGTTGCCGTTGTCTTTAACTTCGGCTTTAGCATTCTTACCGTCTACACCGTCTTTAACGATAGTGGTAGTGGTATTACCGTCGCCATCGGTGATAGTTACAGTGTGAGTGCCGTTGCCGTTGTCTTTAACGTCAGCTTTAGCATTCTTACCGTCTGCACCAGTGTCACCTTTAGCACCGGTATCACCTTTAGCACCGGTATCACCTTTAGCACCAGTGTCACCTTTGTCGCCTTTAGCGCCTTGGTCACCTTTAATACCTTGGTCACCTTTATCGCCTTTATCGCCTTTGACACCTTTATCGCCTTGGTCACCTTTGGCACCGGTATCACCTTTAGCACCAGTAGCACCGTCTTTAACGATAGTGGTAGTGGTATTACCTTCGCCGTCAGTGATGGTTACAGTATGAGTGCCGTTACCGTTGTCTTTAACTTCAGCTTTAGCATTCTTACCGTCTACACCGTCTTTAACGATAGTGGTAGTGGTTTTACCTTCGCCATCAGTGATGGTTACAGTGTGAGTGCCGTTGCCGTTGTCTTTAACTTCGGCTTTAGCATTCTTACCATCTACACCGTCTTTAACGATGGTGGTAGTGGTTTTACCTTCGCCATCGGTGATGGTTACAGTATGAGTGCCGTTGCCGTTGTCTTTAACTTCGGCTTTAGCATTCTTACCGTCTGCACCAGTGTCACCTTTAGCACCGGTATCACCTTTAGCACCAGTGTCACCTTTGTCGCCTTTAGCGCCTTGGTCACCTTTAATACCTTGGTCACCTTTATCGCCTTTGTCGCCTTTGACACCTTTTTCGCCTTGGTCACCTTTAATACCTTGGTCACCTTTAGCACCGGTATCACCTTTATCACCTTTGGCACCGGTATCACCCTTAGCTGCAGCTGTACCATCTTTAACAATGGTAGTAGTGGTATTACCGTTACCGTCTTTGATGGTTACAGTGTGAGTACCGTCGCCGTTGTCTTTAACTTCGGCTTCAGCGTTCTTACCGTCTGCACCGGTGTCACCTTTGGCACCAGTTGCACCGTCTTTAACGATGGTGGTAGTAGTGTTACCGTTACCGTCTTTGATGGTTACAGTGTGAGTGCCGTTGCCATTGTCTTTAACTTCGGCTTCAGCGTTCTTACCGTCTTTAACGATGGTAGTAGTGGTGTTACCTTCACCATCGGTGATGGTTACAGTATGAGTACCGTTGCCGTTGTCTTTAACGTCAGCTTTAGCGTTCTTACCATCTACGCCGTCTTTAACGATAGTAGTAGTGGTATTACCTTCGCCATCGGTGATGGTTACAGTGTGAGTGCCGTTGCCGTTGTCTTTAACATCAGCTTTAGCGTTCTTACCGTCTGCACCGTCTTTAACGATAGTGGTAGTGGTGTTACCTTCGCCATCGGTGATGGTTACAGTGTGGGTACCGTTGCCGTTGTCTTTAACTTCGGCTTTAGCATTCTTACCGTCTGCACCGGTGTCACCTTTAGCACCAGTTGCACCGTCTTTAACGATGGTGGTTGTGGTGTTACCGTTACCGTCTTTGATGGTTACAGTATGAGTACCGTTGCCGTTGTCTTTAACGTCGGCTTCAGCGTTCTTACCGTCTTTAATGATGGTAGTAGTAGTTTTACCGTCACCGTCTTTGATGGTTACAGTATGAGTACCGTTGCCGTTGTCTTTAACGTCGGCTTCAGCGTTCTTACCGTCTTTAATGATGGTAGTAGTAGTTTTACCGTCACCGTCAACAACAGTCACTGTGTGAGTACCATTGCCGTTGTCTTTAACGTCGGCTTTGGCATTCTTACCGTCTGCACCGGTATCACCTTTCGCGGCGGCTTTACCGTCTTTAACGATGGTGGTAGTAGTTTTACCGTCACCGTCAACAACAGTCACAGTGTGAGTACCGTCACCGTTGTCTTTAACTTCGGCTTTAGCATTCTTACCGTCTGCACCGGTATCACCTTTGGCACCAGTTGCACCGTCTTTGACGATGGCAGTAGTAGTGTTACCGTTACCATCTTTAATGGTTACAGTGTGAGTACCGTCGCCGTTGTCTTTAACTTCGGCTTCAGCGTTCTTACCGTCTTTAACGATGGTAGTAGTGGTATTACCTTCACCATCAGTGATGGTTACAGTGTGGGTACCGTTGCCGTTGTCTTTAACGTCGGCTTTAGCATTCTTACCATCTGCACCGTCTTTAACGATAGTGGTAGTGGTGTTACCTTCGCCATCGGTGATGGTTACAGTGTGAGTACCGTTGCCGTTGTCTTTAACTTCGGCTTTAGCATTCTTACCGTCTGCACCGGTATCACCTTTGGCACCAGTTGCACCGGTTGCACCGGTAGCGCCAGTTGCACCGTCTTTAACGATGGTAGTAGTGGTATTACCGTTACCGTCTTTGATGGTTACAGTATGAGTACCGTTGCCGTTGTCTTTAACTTCGGCTTCAGCGTTCTTACCGTCTGCACCGTCTTTAACGATAGTGGTAGTGGTGTTACCTTCGCCATCGGTGATGGTTACAGTGTGGGTACCGTTGCCGTTGTCTTTAACGTCGGCTTTAGCATTCTTACCATCTACACCGTCTTTAACGATAGTGGTAGTGGTGTTACCGTCACCGTCAGTGATGGTTACAGTGTGGGTACCGTTGCCGTTGTCTTTAACGTCGGCTTTGGCATTCTTACCGTCTGCACCGGTATCACCTTTGGCACCAGTTGCACCGTCTTTAACGATGGTAGTAGTGGTGTTACCGTTACCGTCTTTGATGGTTACAGTGTGGGTACCGTTGCCATTGTCTTTAACTTCGGCTTCAGCATTCTTACCGTCTGCACCAGTTGCACCGGTAGCGCCAGTTGCACCGTCTTTAACGATGGTAGTAGTGGTATTACCGTTACCGTCTTTGATGGTTACAGTATGAGTGCCGTTGCCGTTGTCTTTAACTTCGGCTTCAGCGTTCTTACCGTCGGCACCAGTGTCACCTTTGGCACCAGTTGCACCGTCTTTAACGATGGTAGTAGTGGTATTACCGTTACCGTCTTTGATGGTTACAGTGTGAGTACCGTCGCCGTTGTCTTTAACGTCGGCTTCAGCGTTCTTACCATCTGCACCAGTGTCACCTTTGGCACCAGTTGCACCGTCTTTAACGATGGTAGTAGTGGTGTTACCGTTACCGTCTTTGATGGTTACAGTGTGAGTACCGTCACCGTTGTCTTTAACTTCAGCTTCAGCGTTCTTACCGTCTTTAACGATAGTGGTAGTGGTGTTACCTTCACCATCAGTGATGGTTACAGTGTGGGTACCGTCGCCATTGTCTTTAACTTCGGCTTTAGCGTTCTTACCATCTACACCATCTTTACCATCTTTAACGATAGTAGTAGTGACTGAACCGGTCTCAAGATCAGTAATAGTGATTGTATGGGTACCGTCACCATTATCTACAACTTCACCTGTGATGCTGCCACCTTTTTCACCAGTATCACCTTTAGCGCCGGTATCACCTTTTTCACCTTTGTCGCCAGTTGCGCCAGTTGCGCCGGTGTCACCTTTTTCACCTTTGTCGCCGGTTGCGCCAGTTGCGCCGGTGTCACCTTTTTCACCTTTGTCGCCGGTTGCGCCAGTTGCGCCGGTGTCACCTTTTTCACCTTTAGCGCCAGTAGCACCGTCTTTACCGTCTTTACCGTCTTTTACAGTGACAGTAGTAACTGTACCAGTATCCGTCTCGGTAATAGTGATTACATGGGTACCGTCTTCTTTATCTACAGTTTCAACAGTGAGGCTACCGCCTTTTTCGCCTTTTTCGCCGGTTGCACCAGTAGCGCCGGTATCACCTTTAGGGCCAGCAGGACCAGTATCGCCTTTTTCACCTTTAGCACCAGTTGCACCAGTATCGCCTTTTTCGCCTTTAGCACCAGTTGCACCAGTATCGCCTTTTTCGCCTTTAGGACCAGTAGCGCCGGAAGCACCAGTAGAACCACCGCCTACTACGCTCAGGGTGTATTCGTTAGTGCCGTTTGAAGTCATTTTCAGACCTTCACCAGCGATCAGTTTCAGAGGATTGTTTGTTGAATTTGGATTGTATTTGAATGTACCTTCAGCAGGTGAGCTACCGCTGCCATTGTGGCCTGAGAATACGAACGGATTCAGGTTTTCGATGCGGTTTGCTACGGCAAACAATTGAGAGCCGTTGATTGCATCGGTAGAAGTTGCATTGATACGACCTGCGGCAACGTTTTGAATTTGACGTTCGTTACCTGCAGAGCCTACAGACAATACTGCGCCGTTATTCAAGCTGCTGGTTGCACCTGCGAAACCACCGTAAGTGTAGTTGCCAACAGTAGCGCTGTTAGTAGGTGCGAATGCGCTGGTTGTAGAGCCGTTACCCAGGGCTACGCTGTTTTCGATAGTAGATTTAGCTTCTGTACCCAAAGCCAGAGTGTTTTTGGCTGTTGCTTGAGCACCGTTACCCAGGGCAGTTGCAAATTCGCCACCATTAGCTTGAGCACCACGACCCAATGCAATCGCTTGTTTAGAAGCAGCGTTACTTTGTACACCCAAAGCTACTGAGTATTTGCCAGTCGCTGTAGCAGCAGGACCGAATGCAGCAGCAGAAGTACCATCAGCTACAGAGCCACGACCGATTGCTACGTCAGAACCTTGTTTGGCTTGAGCGTCGCCACCCAATGCTACCGCGCCGTTTGCCAGAGCTTTAGAACGCTCACCGATAGCTGTTGCTACGATACCGGTTGCTTGAGCTTCTGTACCGACTGCCATTGCAGAACCGGCATTATTCACTACGCCGTCGCCATCAGAACCAGTTGAAGTACCATTGGCTTGAGCGTTGTAACCTACAGCAACGTCAGCAGTTTTGTTTGCAGTTGCGCCGTTACCTTGAGCGATAGAGTTATTACCAATAGCATTAGAAGCAGTACCTTGGGCAACAGAGTTGTCGCCGATAGCTTTAGATTGAGTACCCAAAGCGATAGAGTTGTTACCGGTTGCTTTAGCAGCAGAACCTGCTTTATTACCCAAAGTACCATCCAGCGCACCGCCAATAGCTACAGAATTTTCACCTGTAGCATGAGCAGATGCACCACCGGCAAATGAGCCTGCGCCATTAGCCTGAGACAACACGCCGACAGCTGTAGAACGCAAACCTGTTGATTCAGCATAAGCACCGATACCAATTGCGTTATCGCCTCTAGAAACTGTTTTAGTACCGACAGCAATGGAATTATTGTTAGCCGCAGTAGCAGTTTGACCCACAGCAATAGCATTAGACTCAGCAGCAGTAGCGTTAGAACCTACAGCAATTGCAGCTTCTTTATTGGCTTGCGCATATGGACCAACCGCAACTGTCAGATTACCTTCTGCTTTTGTATACGAACCGACACCGACAGCTTGAACACCTGACGCATTTGAGCTAGTACCCATTGCAATCGCGTGATCTTGTTTTGCTACGCTATCTTTACCGACAGCAATCGCATTTGTCCAAGCACCCGAAGCATTTCGTCCAATAGCTATAGAATCTTGATGTGATGCATTTGCGTGAGTACCCACTGCAACAGCCGCAGCACTTGCATGAGAATTATCACCGACAGCGGTTGCAAATTGCGCTGATGCATTTGCACGGTTACCGTATGCACTTGCGGAGTCTTGAGTAGCAGTCGCACGGTTACCTACTGCAGTCGCACGAATTTGAGTTGCTTGGGCTACATTACCGATTGCAACAGAAGCTTCGCCACTTGCAATAGAGCTTACACCCATTGCAGTTGAAGCACCGCCGGTTGCTTGGTTGTTATTACCTACAGCCAAAGATGAGTTTTTGTCTGCAATGTTATTAGCACCGTAAGCGATAGTACCATCTTGGCTGCTGGCAGTATTTTGATAACCCACTACAACAGAGTTCACACCAACGTTTCTGTTAGAACCGTTTAAAGTGCCATCAGGAGTGATGTTTACTGCGCTATTACGCAAATCCACATTTGCCTCTGCTCCAGCAGATGCCATCAAAGCACCTGCTGCAACCACTGCAGCAGCTACGGCTTTACGCTTGTCAGAAGCGGATTTTTTGCCGTGCGCATGGCTGATTTCGGAAACCGCGGTCCATGTCTGGGTCGCGTGGTTCCAAATGACTTTAAAGACTTTATTCATATCGATTTTCCTGTAAGGGGTTTGATTTCTTTTGGGACGTGTTGCTCGGCTGTAAACCGCCTGTCCACACATTTGCCGCATTTCAGAGTTTCCCCTTTATGCGGTTTCATGCCGTAATCTCCTGTATGCAATTCCCGTGCCAAAAGTCTCCACTCGGCCGAATAACAGCTAAAAGCCTGTTTTATGGGATTTTATGCTGATACATTTTGGGAAGCTTGTGAAGTTTGGGAAACGATGTGCCGTTTTTTGTCAGCTTGTTTCTTAACCAGTCACTTTTTGTCAGCTTCTTTCAATGCATTCGGAATCCTTGTCCAAATTTTATATGCGTTTGGTTTCGTAAATCAACTCTTCCGATAAAGTGTTATTTTTTCGGACTCAACGGTCATGCCCGTTAGATTTACTTGTTGCTTTTTTAAACGGATTTTCTAGCTATTTGATTTTACTTTTTTATTCTCAAACAATAATGATTACTAAATAATATATGATTTAAATAGTTTCTTTAGTGATAGATTTAAATGTGGGCTTTTATTTAGAGAATTAATGAAATTTGTATTGAAGATCAGTTTGAAACGTGTAACGGGTTTGTATGGCCTGTTTTCAGACGGCCTTTGACATTTCCTAACATATAAATAGTAACCAAATGATACGAATTTATGCGCTATTGAGCCGATGGACAGCGTTAAAAAGGCAAGTGTAAAACTTGCCTTTACGTTTGGAATCGGTCTGTTTTCTATGGTGTAACACCATGCCGTATTTCAGACGGCCTTACCAACGGAATGTTTGGGTTACGCCTGCGGAAGCGCCGTTGTTGCCGGCATAGCCGTAGCCGCCGGTATGGCTGGAGGCGCAGGCGGTGAGTGTGGCGAGGGTCAGGATGAGGAGGATGTGTTTCATGTTTTTTTCTCTGAGTGGGTTGGTTTTAGACTTGGGACGTTTTGTTGCCGTATGAATCGGAATGGATATGGCTTTGTTGCTTTGTCTTGATTTAATGTATTGAAAAAGGCCGTCTGAAATCGGTTTTCAGACGGCCTTTATTTTATATCAGCTTATTAGTAACAAGAATATTTGAAATCCTAACTACTTATCCGCCCTGCTTACTCATCTGCAGTCAAACGGCGAATAAAAGCAGCAAAGCTGTCGGCAATATATTCTTCATGAAAATTATCCAAATAAATATTGATAACCGGTGGCTCACCATCGGCATTTATGTTGCGATAATCCAGCGCAAAAAATCCGTGTCCGCTATCTTCTTCGGCAAAGTAAACGCCAATATGCGGTAATGCGTGATTTTTAGGATCTTCCAAAAAACGACTGCCCATTTTACCGCACAGGGCATTATTATTCGTAAAACCAATTCCATATATACCACGAACCATAAGTTCGCATTCATATCCATCCGTATCGGTATAACGAAAAAAATAACGTTTCAAACTACCGCCGTTTTTCAGGCGCATCAAAGCTATATAGTCAATAGGCAGAGAATAGCCCAGCTCCTCTTCCACATGCGCAATAATCTCATCCGTAAGCGGCGTATCCCCTTCAAAACCTTCGCCATAGTTAACAAAAAGATTGGCAGCAAAATCTGCCAACTCGGTTTGGCTAAAAGACATGACTTATCCCATATATTAAAACTTAGGCCGTCTGAAATCGGTTTTCAGACGGCCTTTATTTTATATCAGCTTATCAGTGGCGGAAATGGCGGATGCCGGTTACGACCATGGCGATGCCGTGTTCGTCCGCTGCGTCAAAGACTTCTTGGTCGCGCATGGAGCCTGCGGGATGGATGATGGCTTTGATGCCCTGCTCGGCAATGACATCTACGCCGTCGCGGAATGGGAAGAAGGCATCGGAAGCGGCACATGCGCCGTTTAAGTCTAAGCCTGCGTCCTGCGCTTTGCGGGCAGCGATGCGGGTGCTGTCCACTCGGCTCATTTGGCCTGCGCCGATGCCGTAGGTTTGGCCGCCTTTGCCGAAGACGATGGCGTTGGATTTGACGTATTTGGCGACGTTCCAGACAAACAGCAAATCGTTCCATTCTTGCTCGGTCGGTTGGCGTTTGGAGACGACTTTCAAATCGGCGCGGTTGATGCGGTGGATGTCGGGGGTTTGTACCAACAGTCCGCCGCCGACGCGTTTGAGTTCAAAGCGGTTGGCACCTGCTTCGAGCGGCACTTCCAATACGCGTACATTTTTCTTGGCGGCGGCGATTTCGAGGGCTTCGGCGGTGAACTTCGGCGCCATGAGGACTTCCATAAATTGGTTTTCGGTAATTTGTTTGACGGTTGCGCCGTCCACTTCGCGGTTGAAGGCGATGATGCCGCCGAATGCGCTGGTGGTGTCGGTGGCGTAGGCGAGTTTGTAGGCGGTCAATGTATCGGCTGCAACGGCAACGCCGCACGGATTGGCGTGTTTCACGATCACACAGGCCGGCGCGTCAAAAGATTTGACGGCTTCCCAGGCGGCATCGGCATCGGCAATGTTGTTGTAAGACAATTCTTTGCCTTGCAGCTGTTTGTAGGCGGAAAGGCTGCCTGCGGCGGGGTAAATATCGCGGTAGAACGCGGCGCGTTGGTGCGGATTTTCGCCGTAGCGCATGTCTTGCACTTTAATCCAGCTTTGGTTGAACTGGCTTGGGAATTCGCCGATTTGGGGCTGACCGCTCAAGACGTCGTCTGAAAGCGAGGTTAAGTAGTTGGAAATCATGCCGTCGTATTGGGCGGTATGGCTGAATGCTTTGCGTGAGAGGTTGAAACGGGTTTTGTCGCTCAAGGCGCCGTTGTTGGCTTCGAGTTCGGCGGCGATGGCCGGGAAATCGGCGGTGTCGGTAACGATGGCGACGTGTTTCCAGTTTTTCGCGGCAGAGCGCACCATGGTCGGGCCGCCGATGTCGATATTTTCAATCGCATCTTCCAGTGTGCTGTTTGGTTTGGCGATGGTGGCGGCGAAGGGGTAAAGATTGACGCACACTAAATCGATATTGCCGATGCCGTGTTCTTCCATCTTGGCGACGTGTTCGTCTAAATCGCGACGGCCGAGGATGCCGCCGTGGATTTTCGGATGCAGGGTTTTCACGCGGCCGTCGAGCATTTCGGGAAAACCGGTATAGTCGGCAACTTCGATAACGGGAACGCCTGCATCAGCCAAGAGCTTTGCTGTACCACCGGTAGAGAGGATTTCTACACCGAGCTTGGTCAGGGTTTGGGCAAATTCGACTGCGCCTGTCTTGTCGGACAGGCTGATCAGGGCGCGTTTGATGGAAGACATTTGGATTTCCTTTGTTGAAGGTTTAATCGATATGGGATGAATTTTCAGGGCGGTATTATCCGCTATTTTCGCCTTTTTGGCAGTAGGTTTTTATAGATATTGTTGACAATTTTATTGTAAAAGGCCGTCTGAAACTTGGTTTCAGACGGCCTGATGTTTTTGCCTATTTAAATCCCATTTTCTTCGCTACGCATACTGCGCCTGCCATGCCTGCGCATAAGGGCATGAGTAAGGCAACGGGGGCGTAGGTGAGTTCTAAAACAAAGACGATGGCCGTCAGGGGCATTTTGAGGGAAACGCCGAGGAAAACGGCGGCACCGACAACGGCCGCGCTTTCGGACGACATGGCAGGAAAGAAAGTATTCCACGCGGCTGCGGCGGCAAAGGCGATGGTGCTGCCGAGCATCATGGACGGGGTAATCAGGCCGCCGTATGCACCTGCCGCCAGCGCCATCAAGACGACCAGCCATTTGACGGCGGTCAGCTCAAGGCTGTGTTGCCAGTCGGTCAATCCGCCAAAGGTCAGTTGGTTGCCTGCTTTGCCGTTGCCCAAAATTTCGGGAAACCAAACGGCAATCGCGCCGATGAGTGCAAACATACAGACGGCCAAGGGAATGATTTTGATGTTGTCGCGCTTGATGAAGGGGAATTTTTGGGCGGTGCGCTGGAAAAAGACGGCGGTTGCGCCCAGTATCGGGCCGATGATGGCGGAAAACCAAAGTAATGATGTGTTGATGGAAAGGTTGGCCGGATGATATTGCTGCACGTCGCCCAAGCCGATGCGTGCGACGGCGGTGGCGATGACGGAAGTCAGCAATGCGGCGGCGACGGCTTGCTGTGTCCATACGCCCAGCATGGCTTCGAGGATGAAAAGTGTGGAGGCAAGCGGCACGTTATACACGGCCGCCAAACCTGCACCCGAGGCGCAAGCTATGACCAGCCTTGCGTCGTCTTCGCTCAGCCCGAAACGGTTGACGCCGACCGAGGCGAAAGCGGCGGTCATTTCGCGCGGCGCAACTTCGCGGCCGAGCGGCGAGCCCAGCCCGACAGTAATGATTTGCAACAGGGCATGGCTGACGGTTTCAAAAAACGGAAAACCGGCAAGCGGATTTTTAACCACGGCTTTGATACCCGGTTGCGGCCTGCCGTAGCGTTTGAGCAACCACCACCCCAAGCCGACCACCACGCCGCAAAAGGCCACGACCACGATACGCCGCGCAGGACTTGCCTGCGCTACGCCCTCTCGGAATGAAACATATAGGCCGTCTGAACCGTAACCATAGGCAAGATGTTGAATCGTATGCATGATTTCGGTTAATACAATGCCGACCATGCCGCCGATGATGCCGGTAATGATGAGGGCGGCCCAGAGTTTATGAGTGTCTTTCACGGGATTTGACTTGAGGTAGTAATGGTTTGATCAAAGCGTTTTTCGGGGGAACTATTGTCCGCCCAAGGGATAGTTTTTGGGGGCAACGTGGGTTTTACCGTTATAAGGGAAAATATATTTCTGATTTTTATAATTTTTCTTTCCTGATACGCCGCTGAGTTTTGCAGTCAACGCCCATACGCCGGATACGGCAGGACGGCTTTTGTCAAAAGCAATTTTGGCTTCCAGGCTGGTATATCTGTCTTTGCAGTCTCGTTTTTCACGCCCTTTCAATTCATCGCAATCGCCAAAATATGCGCCGTTATCGTTACCGCTGAGAATAAAGCTTTTACGGATGCGGTTGCTATCATCGGTAAACAGGAAGTTTTGCGAAGTCGTCGTGTCGCCTTGGCCTGTATAACTTGACTCGGCAACATAGCCCCAGTTTTGCGCGCCCACCTGAACAAACTTCCACGCCTTATTCTCCGGCGACTCGCCCCATGCGCCGATTTCATCTCTTCCGTGCTGTTTGATTGCCCACTTGCCGTCTGTTTTTTCCAAAACAAACAATTCTACAAGGCCGGGAGAAGCATGGGCGTCCTGTTTTATTTTTTGTTCCATATCGTAGGCAAAACCTGTGTACAACACATAACGAGCGGCTTTGCCGTTGCGTGTTACGGTATGGTCGGCAACAGGTTTCATGCAATACATGATGTTGTTAGATGGTGCCTGTCCGTCTTTCGGCGGCTCGGTAAGCTGGCATTTGTGCGCGGCAAGCGGTCGGTTGTAATGTTTGGCAATAACGGCCTGTACGGCGGCTTTGTCGTTATCGGGTGCGGCCGACGCCAAAACGGGGCAGGCAAGCAAAAGCAGGGAGATGATGCGTTTCATAGAAATTTTCCCAAAATGTTTTATTGAAAAAGTACGGCGACTTCAGGCCGTCTGAAACTGTTTTCAGACGGCCTTTTTGTGTTTGCTGCCGATACGCGCCAACACACCGGCGACAAAAGTGGACGAAATGACGACGGTAATGCCCAGCGCGGCCATGCTGCTTAAATGTTCGCCCAAAATCAACACCGCCATGATAACGCCGATGACAGGCTCAAGCGAAATCAGCAGGCCGGAGACATTGGCAGGAACTTTGTTCATGCCTTTGTTCCACAACAGATAGGCGAGCCAGCTGCAGCCAATCCCCATATACAACACCGACAGCGTACCGCCCCACGACCAGTTGATTTGATAGCTGTCTGCCAACACCAGCGAAAACGGCAGACACAACAGCGCCGCCGCCGCCATGGAAGCCGCAGTAAATGCGGGCGCACCGATACGGGCAATCATTTTTTGGCTCGGGCGTATCACGCCGGCGAAACCGAATCCCGCGAGCAAAATCAGCAAACAGCCGAACCAGTCAATCGTACCGCCCTCCTCCGCGCCGCCCATTACCATCATGCCCACGCCGGCAAACGCCGCCGCGCAGCAAATCCAGTGGTACAGTTTGGCTTTGTCGTTGAAGAAGAAATGACCGACAAAGACGACCAGCAAAGGCTCCAGCCCGACCATGGTAATCGCGCTGGCGGCAGATGTGTATTTCAAACCGATAAACTGGAGCATCAAAACGACAACGTAATTGACAAAGGAAATCCACAACAAGGGCTTCCACTCGCTCCTTGGAATCCTGCCCAAATAACGGCGGCATGACGGCAACACCATCAACGCGGCAATCAACAACCGCGCCTCGACCATCAGCGCCGGGTCGATCATCTCGTAAGAATACTTGGCTGCGATAAAAGAGCTGCCCCAAATCAGCAGGGCAAGTATTTGATAGAACATGGTCCGACCTTTTAAAAAGGGTTAATCGTTTCTTCTCTATATTTATTATTCAGACGGCCTGGAGGGTTGGCTTTTTTTATTTTGTCTGCGTCAGCGAATCCAAAAAGTCGAAGAGTTTGGCATTCATTTCACTGAAATCCGCCGCTTCGATTTTATCCGGATGCTGAACATAAGTTTGCGCTTGGCTTTGTTCGGCTACATTTTCGCGCCCGTCCGCCGCAATCAGCAGCCCGACGGCTTCGCGGTCAAACTCCAAATGAGCCTGGAAGGCATAATGTTTGGGCGCAAAACGGATAATCTGGCGCGGACAGCCTTTGCTGGTTGCCAACACAACCGCCTCATCCGTCAAACCGGGCATATCGCCGTGCCAATGGCCGGTATTCAGGGTTTTGCCCAACAGGGAAACATGGGCATCCGCCAAACCTTCCGCCGTCAGCTCAATTGGATAAATGCCGATTTCACGCTCAGGACTGCGCGTGTGTCGCGCGCCGTAGGCAACGGATAAAAGCTGCGCACCCAAACACACGCCGACAATATATTTATCCGCCGCCATCGCCTGACGCATCAGGTGCAGCTCGGATTCGGGGTCGTAATACGGGAATGCCTGCCTGTCTTCATCAGGCGATTGCGGCCCGCCCATCACAATCAAAAAATCTATATCGTCCACATTGTCAGGCAGGGCTTCCCTTTCGTACACTTTGGTTGCACTGATGTTATGCCCGCGCCATTGCGCCCATTTCAAATATGCACCCGGCACTTCAAATGCCTCGTGCAGGATGAAATGGATATTTAATTTATTCGGATTTTGCATTCTTATTTCTCCTTCAACCGTCAGGACGGGTTGCCCTGCCGCATTACAGCATACCGTGCTGTTGTAATTTTTTACGCAGGGTATTGCGGTTCAAACCCAAAATGACCGCCGCTTTAGACTGGTTGCCGCCGCATTGCTCCATCACGCAGGCAAGCATCGGCTTTTCCACTTGATGCAACACCATATCATACACGCCGCAAGGTTCCGTACCATCCAAGTCTTTGAAATATTGTCGTAAGTTTTGTTCAATACATTGCGCAATGTCAGTCGTCGTTTGATTCATCGTGATTGTCTTTCTTTAGATTTGTTTCTAAATGATGAGGCCGTCTGAACATTCAGACGACGTTTATTTGATTTGTTTGAATTCGCCCTATCCGATTTATATTTATTTTGATTAGCTATCAATAGCTTATTTTGAAATGGATTTCTGTAATTTACTGTCCCAATCCACATATTCGAAACGATTGCGCGGAAACATGGAATCAGCTTGATGCTTTGTAGAAAATAGACGTTTAATCGACTGAAACATAAGGTTTTCCGCAATACTCTACCCGCTGATAACCTTAATCCCCAGCAAAGCTAACGCTCCGCCGCAAAATCGGTCTATCCAATGGCCGAAACGCTGAAAACGTTTGCTCACGGCAGGGGCAGACAACATCAGCGCGACAAGGCCGAGCCAAACGAACAGCATCAGCGCCATCCATACGCCGTAAACCCCCATCTGCCACATCGGCGTCTCCGGCGACAATACGACGGTAAACAGCGACAGCATATACACGACCGCCTTCGGGTTCAACACATTGCACAACACCCCGCGCCATATCGTTTTCCATGTCGGTTCGTCCGCCAAATGGTCCTTACGGATTTCGACCGTCCCGCCCGCAGCTTTCGCGCGTAAACCTTTATAGCCGATATACAGCAGATACAGGCCGCCGACGATTTTGACTGCGGTCAGCAGCGGGGCGGACTGAGCCACCAGCGTGACCAAGCCGAGTACGGAATAAATAATGTGGATACCGAATCCCAACGCAATGCCCAGCGCGGTCAACATTCCGGCAGCCCGCCCCCTGCTCAACGCCTGCTGCGAAACGAGTACAAAATCGGGGCCGGGCGACATGCACGCCAAAAAATGCACGCCGGTGATAATCCAAAAGCCATGCCAAAAAGTCATACTGAAGCCTTTTGTATTAAAGAGAGTAGCTGTAGAAAGGCGCATCAGCCTTTAAGAATGAAGATTAACCATCAAGCCTTCTCCATGCCGGATTACAGTCCACGCAACCTACTCCCCCAAGCAGGTAATCTTGCCAACCTTTTCTCCGTCCGATTCGATTTCCGCTACATGATCTCCATATTTATCATCCCAAAAGAAACGCCCGTTTTCCTCATACCAAGGTTCGCCCAGTACATACCAAGCCTTGTCTAAACTGTCACCGGGGCGGATGGTTTCGCATGTTGCTTTACTCTCAAATGCACTCATCACGCAAGCATCATGTTGACGGCAATCGGGATTCATGCACCTGCCTTTGTCTTCATTCCAATAGCGATTCATTAATTTACAGGCTATCAGATTGTAGTCATAAGCGTAAATGCTGAATCCTGTCAGCAACAGCGCGGCTATGCCGAAGCGTTTGAGACGTGGCGTCAATTTCATATTTACTTTCAAAAAGAAAAAGGCCGTCTGAAATTCGAAACTCTTTAGCCTTCCCGATAGTGGCATACCCAGCGGTCGGTTTTCTCCGAAAGCGCCTCAAGATAGGCGGCAAGGGTATCGTATTGTGCCGCGGCGCTGTCCAAGCGGTTGATGTCCCGGCGTGTTTGCTCGCCGTCGGGCATTTCGTCGATGTACCAGCCAATGTGTTTGCGGGCGATGCGCACGCCGGCGACTTCGCCATAAAATTCATGCATGGCGCGGATGTGGTTCAAAATGGTGGCGTTGCATTCTGCCAAGCTCAAGGCCGGCGGCAAAACGCCGTGTTCGGCGTAATGTTTCAAATCGCGGAAGAGCCACGGCCTGCCTTGTGCGCCGCGCCCTATCATGATGCCGTCGGCAGCGGTTTGTTTGAGGACGGCGGCGGCTTTTTGCGGCGAAGTAATATCGCCGTTGACCCAAACGGGGATGTTCAGACGGCCTTTGGTTTCGGCAATCAGTTCGTAACGCGCTTCGCCTTTGTACATCTGCGTGCGTGTGCGGCCGTGGATGGCAAGGGCTGCAATGCCTGATTCTTCGGCAATTTTGGCGATGGTCGGCAAGTTTTGATGTTCGTCGTGCCAGCCCAAACGGGTTTTAAGGGTAACGGGTACGTCCACCGCGTTGACAACGGCTGCCAAGATTTCGGCAACCAAAGGCTCGTTTTGCATCAATGCGCTGCCTGCCTGCACATTGCAGACTTTTTTGGCCGGGCAGCCCATGTTGATGTCAATCACCTGCGCGCCTAAGCCGACGTTATACCGCGCGGCTTCCGCCATCTGCTGCGGATCGCTGCCGGCAATCTGGACGGCCACCACTCCGCCCTCGCCTTCAAAATCGCTGCGGCGCAGAGTCTTTTTGGTATTTCTAAGCGTCGGGTCGCTGGTCAGCATTTCGCACACTGCCCACCCTGCGCCAAACTCGCGGCAAATCCGGCGGAACGGTTTGTCCGTAATGCCTGCCATGGGGGCGAGTGCGATGGGGTTGTCAATGAAATAGCCGCCGATGTGCATGATGTGTGCGCCGAATTGAAGGGGCTGAAATTGTACAATTTTTAAGCAACTTTTCCAATCGTATTTACATGTTGCACAATGAAAAAGGCCGTCTGAAACTGGGTTTCAGACGGCCTTTTCAGCCAAAACATTTAAATAAACAACATGACAACCATCTGCACTGCGGTCTGAATCATTTCGATAATCGGCCAAATCAGTTTGGCCAGCAGGCCGGTAAACAACAGGATCAGGATAATCCATGTGCCGTATGGCTCGATTTTACGGAACTGCATGGACTGCTTGGCATTGAGGAAGGTATCGATAAAAATACCGCCGTCCCAAGGCAAAATCGGAATCAGGCTGAATGCGACCCAAATCGAGTTCACCATCACGCCGTAACCGGCCATCTGCGCCAACGGTGCTTGATACGATTCAGGCACATACGCGGCAAGTACGACCACAAAACCCCAAAAGAACGCCAAAATCAGATTGGCAATCGGGCCTGAAACCGACACCCAACGCCACGCACGGCGCGGATCGCGGAAATTGCGCGAATCGATGGGCATGGGGCGCGCCCAGCCGAACAGGAAACTGCCTATCATCAGACACACCAGCGGCACGACAATCGTACCGACAGGATCGATGTGCGGCAGCGGATTGAGCGTCAAACGCCCAAGCTGCTCGCCGGTATGGTCACCCCAATAACGCGCCGTATAACCGCGTGCCACTTCGCGCACGGTAATGGCCAACAACACGGGCAATACTGCCAACAGAAATACGCCTAAATCAAAATTTGCAAACATGTTTTTCCTTATCAAACACGCCGTCTGAAAACAAAAAATATCCTTAAATATCCTTTCAGACGGCCTGAGGCTTTAATCGTCTTCTTTTTTATTCGAACTGAAAGACTCTTTCAGCTCTTTCCAAGTAATGCCTTTACCTTGAGGATTAAATTTGAAGACCGGTTTGCCGTAATTGCTGTACACGTTGTCGCCGATAATATTGATGGCCTTATGCGTACCGTTAATTTGTATATACATGCGGGAAGCCAACATACGGCCTTTGCGGTCAAGATAATAGTCGACAACAGGATTGTTACCGACTATACGCTGGAAGCTAAGTGGCCGGTTATCACTTATGCTGACAAACATACTGAAAAATTCCCGCGCATTTTTATAATCTTCTTCTGTTGACCCTGGTTGGGGCGTTTTCTGTAATTTCGACAATTCTTCATCAAAAGCCTTAGCCACTGCCTTCATTACGACTGAATCATACTCTGGTTTCATGACATGACGTACACGATAGCGTGCATGGTTTGCCTTACCAAAGGCATCCATTTCTTTAAATACATGTGCATCAGCAGGCATAGCCTTATTAGCACTCAAAAAAGCACGCACCCCTGCCTCTGCAATATGATCAAAAGGCACGCCTTTCGAATCACCGATTTCTTTCAAACTCAATTTTAAAGGTTCTTTGATTAAACGTTTGCCGATTTTCTCATCGGTGTACGCATTAACAATGGCAGACACGCTGGCAGGCGGATCAACATAGACTTCCCATTTTGCCGCATCCAGTTTCATAGGAAGTTTGATACTAAGTTTTTCATTGTGGTTGTTGATGGCCAATTCAGGAATCATCTCAAACTGACGCGTTGATAGGTCAACAGCTACCTCATAATTCAGATGAACCCCTTCCATGTAACTGGATATGGCAGGATATTTATCCAGATAATCGACGGCAACTTGTGCGATACTGCCGTCCGGCAAGGCATTAAGCATTGCATTGCGGAACTCGGCCTCTTCTCGTTCAGAAAACTCCTGCTTCAAAGCAGCGTCGTCTTCTTGAGTAGCTTCCATAGAGGCTGCCGCATCCTCCGCTTTCACTTTGGCATCCTCTGTTTTTGCTTTCTCTTCTACCTTTTCATCTGCCAATACAGCTTCAGCCAATGGACTGATATATACCCTGGAGCTGCCTGTGATGTTAAAGCTGTGGTCTTCTTTTAAAATACGGTCATTGGAAATCGACATGACCTCGTGCGCGGTTTTGTGATCCAAATTACTGCACGCGCTCAAACCAAATGCCGCAGCAATGGCCAAACCAATTATCTTCTTCATTCTGCCCAACCTTTTTGACGAAATGATTTTATTAGCACAATTTAACACAAGGAACTGATTCCATAAAGGCTTTCAAACAGCATGATTCATTGCTTCTCGCTATTATGGCAAATCAGAATACCCTAGCCAATTCAAATCTAAAGGCCGCCTGAAACTTCAAATCCAGTTTCAGACGGCCTTTAATTTCCTATTTAAAATGTTTCAGCTGTTTTACAGGCTGTAATACATTTCAAATTCCAGCGGATGCGGCGCCATGCGGATGCGGCGGACATCTTCCTCTTTAAAGGCGATGTAGCTGTCGATCCAGTCTTTGCTGAACACGCCGCCGCGCAGGAGGAATTCGTGGTCGGCTTTGAGGGCGGCCAGTGCTTCTTCCAAAGAGGCGCAAACGGTTGGCACCAATGCATCTTCTTCCGGAGGCAGGTCGTAGAGGTTTTTATCGGCAGGGTCGCCCGGATGGATTTTGTTTTGAATACCGTCCAAACCGGCCATTAATAAAGCGGCAAATGCCAAGTATGGGTTGGCGGTCGGGTCAGGGAAACGCGCTTCAATGCGGCGTGCCTTGCTGCTATTCACAGACGGAATGCGGATGGAAGCGGAACGGTTTTTGGCGGAGTAGGCCAGTTTGGTCGGCGCTTCAAAGTGCGGCACGAGGCGTTTGTAGGAGTTGGTGGACGGATTGGTAATCGCGTTCAGGGCTTTGGCGTGTTTGATGATGCCGCCGATGTAGTAGAGCGCGGTGTCGCTCAAGCCGGCATAGCCGTCGCCTGCAAACAGGTTTTGACCGTCTTTCCAAATGGATTGGTGGACGTGCATGCCGCTGCCGTTGTCGCCCATGATGGGTTTGGGCATGAAGGTGGCGGTTTTGCCGAAGTTGTGGGCAACATTTTGGATGACGTATTTCATGTCTTGGGTTTGGTCGGCGCGTTTGACCAAAGTAGCAAAACGGGTGCCGATTTCCATTTGGCTGCCGGTACCGACTTCACTGTGATGCACTTCCACTTCGATGCCGAGTTCTTCCAAAACGTTCACCATGGCAGAACGCAGGTCTTGACCGCAGTCAATCGGGGCGACGGGGGCGTAACCGCCTTTGACGGCTGGGCGGTGGCCGGTGTTTTGACCGTCCAAATGCAGGCCGCTTGACCATGCGCCGCTTTCGGACGTGATTTCGTAACGGGTTTTGTGCATGTCGGTTTCAAATTCTACGCCGTCGAAAACGAAGAATTCAGGCTCAGGGCCGAAGTAGGCGGTGTCGCCGATGCCGGAAGATTTCAAATAGGCTTCGGCGCGGCGGGCGATGGAGCGCGGGTCGCGGTCGTAGCCTTGGCCGTCGGCCGGATCGATGACGTCGCAGGTAAAGACAACGGTGGTATCGTCGTAGAAAGGATCGACGAAGGCTGTAGATGCATCGGGACGCAGCTGCATATCGGAAGCCTGAATGCCTTTCCAGCCGCCGATGGACGAACCGTCAAACGCCTGACCGTTTTCAAACCATTCTTCGGGATCGTCGAGGACGATGCGGGCAGGCACGGTAAAGTGGTGCTGCTTGCCTTTGGTATCGGTAAAGCGCAAATCTACGAAGCGGGCTTCGCTTTCTTCAATCAGTTTTACAGCGTCTTTGATGGACATCTTCAGCTCCTGAGGGATTGGGTATAATTTGTTATTCTATCACGGTAAGGCCGTCTGAAATACATCAGGGCGCCCGTTTTTACGCACTGAAATATAGTTTCAGACGGCAAGATTGTCAACAATATGCTTCGATTTGTCTGTTCAAAAGCGGAATGCCCGCCCTTTTATCCGAATGCCGACAAAACAGATGCCGTCTGAAAGCAGTTCAGACGGCATCTGTTGTTTGATTTGAAAATGGTCAACGAGGATCGTGGTTGCAGACAAATTTGTACTCATTCTCTCCAGCCGTACCGGGAATAACATAATCCCATTTAGCATAGGATGGTGTATCAGAGCCGATAGAGTTTCCCGATTTGGAATACGCCGTTGCCGTCAAAGTCCTACTACGTTTACCACGGCAATCCATTTCTACCAACCCTTTAATTCTATTAAAAAATTTTCCATCGCCAATCTTTTTCGGCTTGGCGTACCTTGTTTCAAACCATGCTCTATTGTCCGTACGGCTGTCTGCATCACCAAACGTGGTATTATTGTCACTGTCAATACTTACCAACACCCAATCCGCCGCCACCGCCGGCGTTGCCAACCCTAATGCAAATACTGCCAAGCACAACACTTTTTTCATGTCCGCCCCTTTCGTCCTTGTCAACAAAATAAAGTTAAATTGTAACAAAAAAAAAACGACTTTTTTTCAAGAAATAAATATTCCATCATGCTATCTGACAACCGTTTCAGACGGCATCGTTTCCATCTGTACGCCGCCGTTATAAAATAGCCTTCCCGTCTTTTGGAACACGACCATGACTACCCTCCCCCGTTACGCCGTTTTCGGCAATCCCGTTACACACAGTAAATCGCCGCAAATCCATCAGCAATTTGCGCTGCAAGAAGGCGCGGCCATCGAATATGAGCGCATTTGTGCCGAAATCGGCGGTTTTGCCGAGGCTGTTGCGGCGTTTCGCGCCGAGGGCGGGCAAGGTGCGAATGTAACTGTCCCGTTCAAGCAGGAAGCCTTTGCACTGGCGGACGAACATTCCGACCGCGCCTTGGCTGCAGGCGCGGTCAATACGCTGGTGTGGTTGGAAGACGGCAGGATACGCGGCGACAACACCGATGGTATCGGCTTGGCCAACGACATCACGCAGGTCAAAAACATTGCCATCAAAGGCAAAACCATTTTGCTTTTGGGTGCAGGCGGCGCGGTGCGCGGCGTGATTCCGGTTTTGAAAGAACACCGCCCTGCCCGTATCGTTATTGCCAACCGTACTCATGCCAAAGCCGAGGAATTGGCGCAGCTTTTCGGTATTGAAGCCGTCCCGATGGCGGATTTGAACGGCGGTTTTGATATCATCATCAACGGCACGTCCGGCGGCTTGAGCGGACAGCTTCCTGCCGTCAATCCTGAAATTTTCCGCGGCTGCCGCCTTGCCTACGATATGGTTTACGGCGACGCGGCGCAGGCGTTTTTGAACTTTGCCCAAAGCAACGGTGCGGCCGAAGTTTCAGACGGCCTGGGCATGCTGGTCGGTCAGGCTGCCGCCTCCTACCATATTTGGCGCGGATTTACGCCCGATATCCGCCCTGTTATCGAATACATGAAAGCCCTGTAACCATGTTCCGCATCATCAAATGGCTGATTGCCCTGCCCATCGGCATCTTCATTTTCTTCAACGCTTATGTGTACGGCAACATCATTACCTACCGCGCCGTCGCGCCCAGCAAAACCGCCTTCATGTCCATGCGCATGAGCCAGTTTGCAAGCGAAGGCCGCGATGTCGAACTTGATTACCGCTGGGTGCCTTACGACCAAATCTCCGTCAACCTCAAAAAAGCCCTAATTGCTTCCGAAGACGCCAATTTTGCCGAACACAGCGGCTTTGACTGGAACGGCATCAAATACGCCATGAAACGCAACAAGCAAAGCGGCGAAGTCAAAGCCGGCGGTTCGACCATCAGTCAGCAGCTGGCGAAAAACCTGTTTCTCAACGAAAGCCGCAGCTACATCCGCAAAGGCGAAGAAGCGGCGATTACGGCGATGATGGAAGCGGTTACCGACAAAGACCGCATTTTTGAGCTGTATTTAAACTCAATCGAATGGCACTACGGCGTATTCGGCGCGGAAGCGGCGTCCCAGTATTTCTACAAGAAACCTGCCTCCGCCCTCACCCGCCAACAAGCCGCCAAACTCACGGCGCGCGTTCCGGCTCCGCTGTTTTACGCAGACCACCCTAAGAGCAAACGGATGCACAACAAAACCAATATCATCCTGCGCCGCATGGGTTCGGCAGAATTGCCCGAAAGCGATATGGATTAATTCAAAAGGCCGTCTGAACATTTCAGACGGCCTTTATTTTTAGGCTTTCTCTTCCGGCTCCGGTACGTCAAACACTTGGCGCAGGTAAGCGAGGAAGGTGTTGTTAGTGGTCATGGTTTTGCCCGGGGAGTCGGAGAGCTTGGCAACGGATTGGCCGTTGCACTCGACGAGCTTCAAGACAATGTTCAAAGGCGTGTGTCCCAAATCGTTGGTCAGGTTGGTACCGATACCGAAACTGGTTTTGAAACGGTCTTTGAAGTATTGGTGCAACGCCCATGAACGCTCAATATCAAGGCCGTCTGAAAAAGTCAGCATTTTGGTGCGGCTGTCGATTTTGAGTTTTTTGTAATGCTCGTAGGCTTTGTCACCCCAAACATAAGGATCGCCGCTGTCGTGGCGCAGGCCGTCGAAGAGTTTGGCGAAGTAAAGGTCGAAATCGCGCAAGAAGGCATCCATGCCGACCACGTCGGTCAGGGCGATACCGAGGTCGCCGCGGTATTCGTGTACCCAGCTTTCCAGCGCGGCTTTTTGGAAATTGCGCAAACGTACGTCCAAGGCTTGGAAGGCTTGGAGGAACTCGTGCGCCATGGTGCCGATGGGTGTGATGCCGAGTTTTTTGGCCAGATAAACGTTGCTGGTACCGCGCACGATATCGGGTGCAGCTCCTAATAAGGTGCGGATAACGTGTTCCTGCCATGCGAGGGTGTAGCGGCGGCGCGTACCGAAATCAGAAATCAGGAACGGCGGATCATTCGGATTCTGAGTGGCTGCGATTTCTTTCAGCTGTTGCGCTTTGGCCTGCAAACGGCGCTCGCCTTCTTCGATGACGGCTGGCGTTTCCAAGCGGCGGAAGTAGAGTTCGTTGACGATGGCAAGAATGAAAATCTCGAAGAACATCGCCTGTATCATCGGGCCTTCGATGCGGATATTCAGACGGCCCTGATCGTCGGGACTGACTTTGACGAAGCGGCGTTGGAGTTGGAAAAGTTCGAGATAATCGACAAAATCGCTTTTGATGAAACGCAGACTGCGCAAGTAGTCGAGTTCGTCATGCGTAAAGCGCAGCTGGCACAGGGCGTCGAGTTCGCGTTCCAATTCTTCTTGAATATCGGCCAGCGGATATACCATCTCTTTGTTGCGGCAGCGGAATTCGTAGAGGCTGTGGGTTTGCGGGAATTGATGCAACACGACTTGCAGCATGGTGAATTTGTACAGGTCGGTATCAAGCAGGGATTGGATAATGGGCTGATGAGCAGACATAAGCTTTCTCTGAGTAAACGTGGGCGTTGAGGTATCGATTTTAATGGAAAAGGCCGTCTGAAAGAAACCTTATTCAGACGGCCTTTATCTTATTTAATCCAGCTGCGCTACGGAAACCGGCAAAGAGCGGATGGTAGACAACATCGTGCTGGCATCTTTTTGCTGTTTGCGGAACGCGGCCATATTGGTCGGGGTCAATTTCGGCGTCGGCAGGGCGACGGTAGTCGGGTTGACCGGCTGGCCGTTGACGCGTGCTTCGTAGTGCAGGTGCGGACCGGTAGAACGGCCGGTTGTACCCACAAAACCAATCACTTCGCCGGCACGGACTCTGCCGTCGGCAGGGCTGAACGCGCTCATGTGGCCGTACAGGGTTTCCACGCCGTTGGCATGGCGAATCATCACGGTATTACCGTAGCCGCCTTTCCAACCTTTGAAAATCACTTCGCCGTCGGCAGCGGCCTTAATCGGCGTACCGGTCGGCGCGGCATAGTCGATACCGGTGTGCATACGGACGGTATGCAGAACCGGGTGGACACGGTAGCCGAACGGAGAAGAAATGCGTGTGTATGCAACAGGCTCGGTATTAAAGCCTTCTTTTTGTTGCAGGGACTTACCGTTTTGGTCGTAGTAGCTGCCGCTTTCTTCGTCGCCTTTGCCTTGGCTGTAATAATAGGCTTGATAAGTTTTGCCGTCTTTAACCACTTCAGCCGCCAAAATATCGCCGACCGCCATTTGTTGGCCGCGGAAATACATGCTGTTGTACAAAAGGCGTACGGTATCGCCTTCTTTCAAATCGCTCATATTGAACGAGTCGGCAAAGATTTCTTTGAGCTGGATATACACTTCGGAAGGGATTTCGGCACGGAGCATATCGCCGATGGCGGAAGTGCGGATTTGCACGGAGCGCAGGGTCGGCATGGTTTTCATGTCGATTTCGGCATTGGAGATGCGCCATTTGCCTTTGACTTTTTCCAAAGCCACCAAATTGCGTTCCAATTCTTCATCGGTAAAGAATTGAACGTCGGTCACTTGGCCTGAAGAATCGATGCGGATGTTGACGGATTGGTTGGTCCGCAGGTTTTTCATGTCGAGGTTGGCATTGTTTTTCGCCATGATTTGCTTGATGTCTTCTTGGTTGACACCCATACGCGTCAAAACGTCTGCCAAAGAATCGCCGGCTTGGACGGCTTCTTGCGCCCAATAGCTGGATTGGTAGGTATTGGTTTCCACATAAACGGCAGGCAGCTCTTCGGAAATACGCTCGACTTTGAAATCGGTCTGTGCTGGTTGAGGGTCGGTAATGGCGTATGCGGTCATGATGCCTGAAGCCGGCAGCAGAAACGCTAAGAGGGTTGCTTTGAATCGAGTGGAATATTTGTTTTTAATCACGCGTTATCCTTAATGGGGCGGTCTGTTTTTGAGGTTTGCAGAATGCCGGCACATCCGGCCTGCCGCGACCGCCTGCTGGTTTAAACAGTTTTGGGGATAAAGGACTTTGAGTCTTTTTTCCGATCTGAAAATCAGGTTTTCATTCGGAATGAATGAGGTCGTGTTTGAGATTGACGTTATTATCAGGGCTATTGCGTTGATTTACACCCTGTTTTTCTGAAATTTACGCCACGCATTTTAGCATGACAGCCCGTTTTTTCCAAACCGGCCGTCTGAACGGCTCTTTTTGAGTACGTGAGGGCAAGGTTCCGAAACGCATCATTTGTCGCGTAAAATAACGGTTTTCCTATCTATTTGCGCTTATGAAGCTGACCCTCGCCCTCCCCTCGCTCAACCGCTTTGCCGACGAATCCGTCCCTGAACTTGCCTTACCTGCTTTTAACCGTCTTTTGCGTTATGGCACATTACGCAAAGAAACACTCAGGCCGTCTGAATTTTACGGACGCCATTTGTGGGGCGGCAGCCTCATTGCCCAAGTGCAACGTTTACGCCACACAAGCCAAAAACGCGCGGCCGCTTTTGCCTCTCCGGTTTGGCAACAGATGGGCATGCACCATGTCAACATTATCAGCGGCGAGTTTATCGGCATCCAAAAAGAAGAGGCGCAACGGTTATGTGCGGATTTGTCGGCGTTTTATCAAGATAAAGATTGGCAATTCGAGCCGCTTTGCGAAAGCATGTGGCTGCTCAGTATGCCGACGATAGAAGATTGGGGGGCGGAATGTGTTTTGGATGTATGCGGGCAGCCGGAAATGGACGGTCAGGCGCACGGCGAAGATGCGGTATCTTGGTTGGCCATGCAGACGGAAATCCAAATGTTTCTCCACACGCATCCGATTAACCAAGCGCGTGAACAACAAGGATTACCGGAAATCAACGGTTTGTGGCTGTGGAATGATGCGGACGGTACACAGTCTGCGGATATTGTCGCTTCAGACAGCGCATGGGCGCGTTTTTCGGATACGCCCAAACTCGATGCGCCGTATGATTTGAAGGCTTGGTTTGAGATGGTTCAAGAAACAGGCAACACGGTTTCAGACGGCCTTATCTTTTTGGACGACTTGGTTTCCACCTTACAGACAGGCGATGTTTGGGCATACAAAGATATTTTGGAAAGCTGGGAAACCCGTTGGTTTGCGCCTTTATGGGACGCTCTCGCTTCAGGCCGTCTGAAAGCCGTGTGCATTGCCACAGACGGCGAAAACGGCGGCACGCTGGAAATCGGCCGCCGTTCCAAATGGGCATTTTGGCGCAAAGCTAAAACGTTTAACGGATCGTGGTAAGCGGTTTTAAACCTCCAACGCCTCCAATTTGGCCGAAATTTTATCCCACACATCCTGCAACGGAATCGCTTTCAACAAACGGGTCGGATCGTTGGTATCGATGCTGTCGGGGTTGGGCAACTCGGCATAATCGCCGGCATAAATAACTTCGGCCTGCTCGGAATACGGACGCCATTTATCCACCCATGACGCGCCAAACAAAGCGATTTGCGGTTTATCCAAAGCAGCGGCGATGTGCATCGGTGCGGAATCGACACCGATAAACAGTTTGGCGCCCTCAATGGCCGCCGCCAATTCACGCAGGCTCAAGCATCCGGACAACACCCAAATTTTTCCGCCTTCAGGAATATTCAGACGGCCTATAATTTCCTGAAGCATGTATTGCTCGACATTGTCGGGGGAAGCGGTCAATACGACATTCTGCCCGCTGTTGAGCAGAAGCTGTACGATAGCGGCGTTTTTGCCGTCTTCCCAACATTTGAAATGCCAACGCGCACCCGGGTGCATCAATACATAATCTTCGCCGTTCCAACCCTGCTCACGCAATTTCTGCCGCATGCTTTCCCTTGCATCTTGCGCCACCCAAAGGCGTACTTTCGCATCGGCCACGTCTTCCGGCTGGATAAGCGGCGCGAGGATATTCAACTGGTTTTCAACGATATGATGGCTGGGATCCAGCTCATGGTTGATAAAATCATGACAGAAACGCCACCAGAAACCGTCACGCTTGATGCAGTCCAAACCCACGCTGCAACGGGCGCACAGTTTGGCGATTATTGCCGCGCGCCATTGGTCGGACAGATTGAAAGCCCAGTCGTAATCGCGTGCCTTCAGCTTTGAAAAAAGGTTTTTCTCACACTTCAACTGCTTGAATACACCCAGTTTCTTCCAATTTCGATCAATAGTAAAAATCTGCGCAATCTGCGGATTATCGGCAATCAGCTGCTCCGTACCGGCATACACCAGCATATCGATTTCGCAATCGGGGAAACGGGTTTTCAGCGCATCGACCACCGGCGTGCTTAAAAGCACATCGCCATGATGGCGCAATTTGATGATCAGGATGCGTTTGGGTTGGGATAAAGACATACGAAACTTTCAGACGGCCTGTTGATTGGCTGCTATTGTAAAGCGGAAAACAGGTTTCATAAAATACAAAACAGGCCGTCTGAAAGCTATCCTGCTGATTCATCGTTATAAAATCCGCACAAGCCATGCAATTTATATTACAATCCGCACCCCGTGGTTCGAAAACCTCCCACATTAAAAAACTAAGGAAACCTCATGTCCCGCAACAACGAAGAGCTGCAAGGCATCTCCCTTTTGGGCAACCAGAAAACCCAATACCCGAGCGAATACGCGCCTGAAATTTTGGAAGCGTTCGACAACAAACACCCAGACAACGACTATTTCGTCAAATTCGTCTGCCCCGAGTTCACCAGCCTCTGCCCGATGACCGGCCAGCCCGACTTTGCCACCATCTACATCCGCTACATCCCCCATATCAAAATGGTGGAAAGCAAATCACTGAAACTCTATCTCTTCAGCTTCCGCAACCACGGCGACTTCCATGAAGACTGCGTCAACATCATCATGAAAGACCTCATCGCCCTGATGGATCCGAAATACATCGAAGTATTCGGCGAATTCACACCGCGCGGCGGCATCGCCATTCATCCGTTTGCCAACTACGGCAAAGCAGGTACGGAGTTTGAAGCTTTGGCACGCAAACGCCTGTTTGAGCACGACGCACAATAATCCCGTTCAGACGGCCTAACACCTTTTTCATTGCAAGACTTTATTTATTGCACAGTCTCGCAAGGCTTCATGCCGTCTGAAAAACTTCCGAAAGATTTCCATGTACGAATTTACCGCCGCACAGCAGAAGAAAGCGCTCTTCTGGCTGGTGCTTTTCCATATTTTTATTATTGCCGCCAGCAACTATCTGGTGCAGTTCCCCTTTCAGATTTTCGGTATTTTTACCACCTGGGGCGCATTTTCCTTCCCCTTTATCTTCCTCGCCACCGACCTGACCGTGCGCATTTTCGGTGCGCCGTTGGCAAGACGGATTATTTTTTGGGTGATGTTCCCCGCCCTGCTGCTCTCTTACGTCTTCTCCGTCCTCTTTCATGACGGCAACTGGACAGGCTGGGCATCTTTGGCCGAATTTAACACCTTCGTCGGCCGCATCGCATTGGCCAGCTTTTCCGCCTATGCGCTCGGGCAAATCCTCGATATTTTCGTGTTCAACAGATTACGCCGTCTGAAATCATGGTGGGCTGCCCCTACTGCTTCCACCGTCGTCGGCAACGCTTTGGACACGCTGGTGTTTTTTGCCGTCGCCTTTTACGCGAGCAACGATGAATTTATGGCGGCAAATTGGCAGGGCATCGCATTTGTCGATTATCTGTTCAAACTCGCCATCTGCACCCTCTTCTTCCTGCCTGCCTACGGCATCGTATTGAGCATCTTGACCAAAAAACTGACTTCCTTAAACGTCCGTCAAGAAATGCCCGAATCGGTTTTAGCCGAATAAGCAATAGATAAAAAACAAGGCCGTCTGAAACTTTAATCGTTCAGACGGCCTTTTATGTTTTCAAATGATTAACCGGTCAATTGCTTGGTAATCAGTTTTTTCAGCGGCGGGAAGTTATTGCTTGCACGCAATACCAAACCGCGCAGCAGTTTCGCCGGAGCAGTTTCATTGGTAAAGAGTTTCAGCAGCATATTGGTGCCGTGGTAAATCGGATGGGCGTGGAGCATATGCTTGGTGCTGTATTTTTCCAGCAGGCTCTTCGCACCAATATCCTGACCGCGTTGCTCGGCTTCGAGAACCAATTTAGCCAAAAGATCGGCACTTGCCAGACCCAAGTTAAAGCCGTGCGCAGTAACCGGATGCATACCGACCGCGGCATCGCCGATCAACGCGCTGCGTTTGCCGTAGAAACGTTGGGCAATCATGCCGACCAAAGGATAATTGTGAATGGTGCTGACCAATTCCATATCACCCAAACGGCCTTTGAGTTGCTCTTTCACGCTGGCTGCCAATTCTTCCGGCGACATGTTTTTAATCGTTTCGGCTTTATCGCTGTCCACCGTAATCACCGTATTGGTCAAATGCTCTTCCAAAGGCAGCAACGCAATGGTGCGGCCGTAGTGGAAGCATTCATATGCGGTATGCAGGTTGGACAGAGTATGTTTCATGCGGCACACAAACATGGTGCGGCTGTAATCGTGCATATCGGAAGAAATGCCCAATTGACGGCGCGTTTGCGAGAAACGGCTATCGGCGGCCAACAACAGACGGCCGGTCAATACTTCGCCGCTTTCCAAAATAACTTGCGCCTCATTGTCGGAAGTTTTAACTTCTTTAACATTGGTGCCGGTCAAGATTTTGACATTGTCCAATTTGGACACGACTTCATAAGCGGCTTTACGGATGTTGTGATTGGAAATCAAATAACCCAAGCAATCAGCAGGCTCGCCGCGCGCCTCAGTCGGTTGCGGGAAGTGGAGCTGGTAATCGGAATGACCGTTCAACACTTTGGCATCACGCAAAGGATAAATTTCGTCTTTCGGAATCAAATCCCACATACCCAATCGCTGCATGATTTCGCGCGACAAGTGCGTCAGTGCGATTTCACGGCCGTCATACGGCGGATTTTGCAACACTTCTAAAGGACTTCTTTCAATCAGGGTTATGTTCAACCCGCTTCCGGCCAACTCTGCGGCAAAACTTAATCCGGCAGGGCCTGCGCCGACGACGAGAATATCACTGTGTAAGCTCATGGGAGGAATTCCTTGTATTCAACTGATACGGATTTTTTCAGACGGCCTTAAGTTTACTGTGTTTAGCTACATGAGGGTAAATCAAAGGCATTTGATAGATTATATAGAAAGCATTGATAGAATAAAATAAATGTTATCATTTGTAAGCGCGTTTTTACTTTGGCCTTAATATAAATCAAGCTTCACGACATACGGATTTTATCAAACGGACAAACAGTCAAATAAACAAAAACCGCATTCCGAAAAGGGAATGCGGCTTTCAATCGTAAAACGATTATTCTTCAGAACCGGTGTAAGGACGGATGCTGACGGTTTTACGGTTCAGCGCGCCTTTGGTTTTGAATTCAACGTAACCGTCGACTTTAGCAAACAAAGTGTGGTCTTTGCCCATGCCTACGTTGTCACCTGCGTGGAATTTAGTACCGCGTTGACGAACGATGATGGAGCCTGCCGGAATCAGCTCGTTGCCGTAGGCTTTAACGCCCAAGCGTTTGGCTTCTGAATCGCGACCGTTGCGGGTGCTACCGCCTGCTTTTTTACTTGCCATTTGTAATACTCCTGAACTTACTTGAAATTAGGCGATTGCCACGATTTCGATTTGGGTGAAATTTTGGCGATGGCCTTGGCGTTTTTGGTAGTGTTTGCGACGACGCATTTTGAAAATGCGTACTTTCTCGCCACGACCATGAGCAACGACTTTAGCTGTTACTTTTGCGCCTTCGATAAAAGGTGCGCCTACTTTTACAGATTCGCCGTCAGCAATCATCAAAACTTCAGTCAGTTCGATTTGGCTGTCGAGTTCGGCTGGTATCTGTTCTACTTTCAATTTTTCGCCAACGGAAACTTTGTATTGTTTACCGCCGGTTTTTACGACCGCGTACATACTCAACTCCATGAGAATTAGGTTAACATTCCGCACACCATGTGCGAAACGAGCTATTCTATTTCTATTTGCCTGTTTTGTCAAAATTTATTTTATTTACAACTGAAAAGGCCGTCTGAAAGATATGTTGCATGCTTTTTAACTGATATAATCACGCGCTGGATTGCTGATATCTTTATGCAACATTATTACCCCGACCGAATGTACGGGTTTAAACAAATTCATGGGAGCCTCCGCTCCGTTTTATTAACAGAGAATGTTTTATGCTCGAAAACCTGCCTTACTTCCAACGCCACCTGCCCGATGACCTTGCCAAAGTGAACGCGGTCATCAACCAAGCTGTTCAATCCGATGTCGCGCTGATTTCGCAAATCGGCACATACATCATCAGCGCGGGCGGTAAGCGACTGCGTCCGATTATTACCATTTTGGCAGGCAAAGCAGTCGGGCATGACGATGAAAAGCTGTATTCGCTGGCGGCGATGGTGGAATTCATCCACACCTCCACCCTCCTGCACGACGATGTCGTTGACGAAAGTGAATTGCGCCGCGGCCGTAAAACCGCAAACAACCTCTTCGGCAACGCGGCGGCCGTTTTGGTCGGCGACTTCCTCTATACACGCGCCTTCCAACTGATGGTCGGTTCGGGCAGCATGCGTATCTTGGAAGTGATGGCCGATGCGACCAACATCATCGCCGAAGGCGAAGTCATGCAGCTGATGAACATCGGCAATACGGATATTACCGAAGAGCAATACGTCCAAGTTATCCAATACAAAACAGCAAAATTGTTTGAAGCGGCCGCACAAGTCGGCGCAATTCTGGGCAAGGCTACCCCCGAACACGAGCAAGCCTTGAAAGACTACGGCATGTACGTCGGTACGGCTTTCCAAATCATTGACGATGTATTGGACTATTCAGGCGAAACCGAAGAAATCGGCAAAAACGTCGGCGACGATCTGGCAGAAGGCAAACCCACCCTGCCATTGATTTACCTGATGCGAAACGGCTCCGAGCAGGCCGCCAACGATGTGCGCCACGCTTTGGAAAATGCCGACCGCAGCTATTTTGAAAAAATCCACGACTATGTCGTCAATTCCGACGCTTTGCCGTATTCGATTTCCGAAGCGAAAAAAGCCGTCGACAAAGCCATCGCTTCATTGAACGTGTTGCCGGACAGCGAAGTCAAAGAAGCCATGATCCAACTGGCAAAAGAATCTTTGGCCCGAGTATCTTAATCCGATGAATTTCAGCTTTGTCCCTTTGTTTCTGGTTACGCTGATTTTTTTGGGCGTCGTCAGCAACAACAACTCGATTACGATTTCGGCAGCAGTATTGCTGCTCATGCAGCAAACGGCCTTGTCGCAATATCTTCCCTTCGTGGAAAAACACGGCTTGCAAGTGGGCATTATTATGCTGACCATCGGCGTATTGAGTCCGTTGGTTTCAGGCAAAATACAGATTCCGCCGGTCTCCGAGTTTATCAATTTCAAAATGATTGCCGCCGTCCTTATAGGCATTTTGGTTGCCTGGCTTGCCGGACGCGGCGTTCCATTGATGAGCGAGCAGCCTGTTTTGGTAACCGGATTATTAATCGGCACGGTCATCGGCGTTGCCTTTGTCGGCGGCATTCCGGTCGGCCCTTTGATTGCCGCCGGCTTATTGTCTTTTTTTGCCGGAAAGGTTTAAAATCCCCTCCTTTACCGCCTCGCCATAGTTCAACGGATAGAACGTATGCCTCCTAAGCGTAAAATACAGGTTCGATTCCTGTTGGCGAGGCCATAATTTCAATAAAAGCCTTTCATACTTTGAAAGGCTTTTTTGTTATCAATAAATAAAGGCCGTCTGAAACTTTTCAGACGGCCTTTTCATTTTGCCAAACCGTTAACCCGGACGACCATCCGAACGCGGACGGATCAGCCAAGGAATATATTTCCATGCGTACAACAGCAGTGACACGGCAAACAAAGCGGCGGAGCAACGGATACTGTGCGTGTATGCCGTACCGCTCACAAAGGTAGCCAAAACACGGATAACCGTTGCGGCTATCATCAGCCAAAAGGCGACAGGAACCACTTTAGGCGGCGGATAAATAGAGTTGCCGGTATGGCCAAGCGCAGTTCGCGCCATCATTCCCAAAGTCAGCACGCCGATACCGCCAACGCCGATAAGGTGTACGCCCAAATTCAGGAAACTTGAAATCCAATAAGAAAGACCGACAGCAATCAAGCCCAAGCCTGTAAACAGATAGCCGGCAAACAAAATCCAAAGCATAGGCTCTTTCAGTACGGCTTTATACCACCAGCGGTACACCTGCACGGTAAAAATCACACCGGCAGCAAAAGAGAACAAAGCAGCCAATCCCGGCAATATGTTATGCGCCATCATCATAGCAGTCAGCATAGGCAACCAAAGCGATGCGTGCGCTACCCATTGAGGGCTGGGAATTTGCGGCACATTCAAACGTTTAGACGTAAAGAACGAGATAATCCGCATACCGATCAAACCGATAAAACCGGCCACCATAATCAAACCGGATTGCAGACCGGTCATCAGCGCGATGGCATCAAACGGCTGCATTTTCATATGGAACGCGAAATGGGTACCGCCCAAAACAAAAATAGCAAATACGGCAACATAGTTGCGCTTGTTTTGAGAACGGATTACCGGCAAAGCCATGCATACCGCGCCATACCAGAAAAAGATCGTACCAAATATACCGCTTGCCGTCGCACCCCAGCCGGGAATAAACGCACACAAACGCGCAAGCAGCCAAAATGCAGTCAAACCTGCCAACGCCTTACCGCGTGTGGGCGGCTGGCCAGTCCAAGTTGCCACGGCCGTCAGCAAGAATGCAATGACGACCAATCCGGCGTAGCCCCAAATCATTTCATGGGCATGCCAATAAAAACCCGGCAATTCAGGCGTACCCTGATAGCCGAAGCCCCAAAGCAATATAGACAATGCGCCATACAAAGCCGCCAACGAGTAAAACGGGCGGAAGGCCATTGCCCATACAGGATGTTTGAACAAATCGTTCATGGTGGTTCCTTCAATTTTTATATCATCATAAAACAGCAACAGAGGCCGTCTGAAACTTTTTCAGACGGCCATCAATTCCCTTCCCTATTACACATTCTCAGGCAAAGGCAAAAAAGGTTCAATCGCAGGAAAAAGCTCGCGTTCCTCAAAACGCGCATGATCGCGCAAAGTTAGCGCAAAATCCTTATTCCATGATTCATTCATATATTCAGGATGAGCCATCATCGCACGCAGCTTGGCATGATCGCCTTCAAAACGCTGCCTCAACGCCGGATCAACCTTATCCCAATACGGCGCAAACATAGTTTCCTCCTCCAAAAAATGTGGCTCAAGCTCCACAAAATGAGGATCCAGCTCCGCTTGATGGCTTTGCTCGGGCGTACGCAGGAGACGGACGCACAACGACAACGAGCCATGATGCTCGCGGGAAAGTTCTATTAAGGCAGGGTGGCGTTTCAAGGGCTTCATAAGTTCGTTATAATGGCAACAGTTTGTCAAACTGGATTAATTTAAATGTTTCAGATATTATGAAACCCAATCCCACATAAAGTCAAACAACCCCTTACCAAACACTACCCTTTTGACATATAATAAAAATATCTAAAGAGCCAGCCATGTATCTGACCCAACATACCGATTACGGATTGCGCGTATTGGTTTATACCGCCATCAACGACGACACCCTCGTCAATATCGGCACCATTGCCGAGACTTACAATATTTCCAAAAGCCATTTGATGAAAGTGGTTACCTCATTAGTCAAAGGCGGTTTTCTGGTCAGCGTACGCGGAAAAGGCGGCGGTTTGCGCTTGGCAGACAATCCTGAAAACATCAATATCGGTGCAGTTGTACGCCATCTTGAGCCGATGCAGGTCGTCGAATGCATGGGCGACAACAATGAATGCCTCATCACCCCTTCCTGCCGACTGACCGGTATCATCACCGGCGCCATCAAAGCTTTTTTCAGTCACTTAGATCAATACTCACTGCAAGATCTGCTGGACAAGCCGACTTACGACATACTTTATACACCGCGCATCCCGATCAACGAAATACGCGGAACGGCCGACTAAATCTTCAGGCCATCTGAAAACAATCCAGCCATACTGAAATGGTATTACTGAAATAATAAAAAATGCCGTCTGAAATGGAGATTTTCAGACGGCATTTTTTTATAAAACACTCTACAGCTTAAATAGCTGACTTTCATTCGATAGGTTAATTTTTATACTAAATATGTCGAATATAAGACAATAAAAAAACCTAAAATAAGAATAATCATAGCAACCGTAAAATTTATTCTTAATACTTTCAAATAAAATTTATTGGAGATTTTTTGCATTCCAAACAGCACCTTGAAAAAATTAAATTGCATTCTTCTAGCAATAAACAGATATTCAAAAAAACCCGCATTCATCCCTTCTAATTTTGATATTTTATATAGCATTACTAGATTAATTATAATTACAATAAAATACACAAATACTAAAAAAAACAGAAAATAAGGCAATAACTCCACCAAACTACTCCTTCTTTTTTAAAAAGAATTTTTCCTAAAAAACATATTAGACGACATAACCGAATTGCTATTATCGACATTATATTCCAATCTTTCGCAAACCAATGAATACAAAAATGCCCGAAGCCAAAAGCCTCGGGCATTTTTAATATTTGGTGGGTCCGGTGGGTTTCGAACCCACGACCAAGGGATTATGAGTCCCCTGCTCTAACCCCTGAGCTACAGACCCGTCAAGAGTAGAAGCGGATTATAGCATAACTTGTTGCTTGTTCAAGATGCCGGGCAAATGTTTCAGACGGCCTGTCGGTTTTCTATTCGGGCATTATGCCGATATGCCCAATGCTTCCCAAACTTTCAAAGCGTCCGATGTTGCTTTGACATCGTGAACACGGATGATTTGCGCGCCTCGGGCGACTGTGGCCAAAGCGGCTGCGACGCTGCCGTGTACGCGTTTGGCGGCATCTTGTTCGCCTGTCAGCTCGCCAATCATACTTTTGCGCGATATGCCGATCAGGAGTGGAAATCCGGTTGCTTCCATCAACTCAGGCAAATGTTGTATCAGGGTAATGTTGTGCTGCAGGTTTTTGCCGAAACCGAAGCCGGGGTCGAGCGTGATGCGTTCAGGGGCAATGCCTGCTCGAACGCATTCTGCCGCGCGTGCTTTTAAATAACGCGCGACTTCTTCGACGACATCTTGATATTGCGGATTAAGCTGCATGGTTTTGGGCAAACCCTGCATGTGCATGAGACACATGCCTGTCGTCGGCTGTTGCGCCAATAATGCGACTGCGCCTTCATCACTCAATGCGGCAACATCGTTGATAATATCGACGCCGCCTTGCGCCAAGGCTTTTTCCATGATTGCCGTGTGGCGCGTATCCAAGCTGACGGGAACATTCCACTTGGCCACTTCCGCCAAAACCTGCTGCACCCTGGCCCATTCTTCTTCGAGAGAAACACCATCCGAACCCGGACGGGTAGATTCGCCGCCGATATCGAGAATATCCGCGCCGTCTTTCAGCAGCTGCTCGGCATGTGCCAATGCTATTGAGACATTTTGCGAATAGGTGCCGCCATCGGATAATGAATCGGGGGTCAGATTGACGATGCCCATGATTTTCGGTTTGTCCAAGGCGATTTCAAATCGGCCTGCCTGCCAAATGCGTGTATTCATAATGCTTCCATTGATGAAATAATAGGATAGAGGCCGTCTGAAATTTTTCAGACGACCTTTAGTTTTTGACTTCAAACAGTCAATTACATTCCGCCGTAATTCGGCCCGCTTGCGCCTTCGGGGCAAATCCAAGTGATGTTTTGCGTCGGGTCTTTGATGTCGCACGTTTTGCAGTGCACGCAGTTGGCGGCGTTGATTTGCAGGCGCGGACTGCCGTTTTCTTCGACGATTTCATACACGCCGGCCGGACAATAGCGGGTTTCGGGCGAGGCGTATTCTTTGTAGTTTACGTCTATCATGACCTGCGGATTTTTCAGTACCAAATGGTCGGGCTGGTTTTCTTCGTGCGCAAGGTTGGCAAGGAACACGCTGCTCAAGCGGTCGAAGGTCAACACGCCGTCGGGCTTCGGATAATCAATCGGTTTGCATTCGGCTGCTTTTTTGAGCTGCTCGTTGTCTTTGCCGTGATGTTTCAAAGTCCACGGGGCTTTGCCTCTGAAAATCATCTGGTCGATACCGGTATAAAGCGAGCCGAGGTAAACGCCCCATTTAAATGACGGACGGACATTGCGCGCGGCGTAAAGCTCTTGATACAGCCAGCTTTGTTCAAAGCGTTGCTGATAATCAGCCGCCTCTTTGCCGCTGTCGAAGCTTTCCACTTCTTCGAGGTTTTCCAACAAGGGGAACACTGCTTCTGCGGCGAGCATGGCGGATTTCATGGCCGTATGGATGCCTTTGATACGCGGCATATTCAGGAAACCTGCGGCATCCCCGACCAAAACGCCGCCTTTGAACGAGAGTTTCGGCAGGCTTTGCAAACCGCCTTCAATCAGCGAACGCGCGCCATAAGCGATACGGCGTCCGCCTTCAAAGGTTTTGCGGATTTCGGGATGGGTTTTGAAACGTTGGAACTCTTCAAACGGCGACAGATAAGGGTTTTGATAATCTAAACCGACTACAAAACCGACAGCGACTTTGTTTTCGTCAAAATGATAAATAAACGAACCGCCGTAGGTTTTGCTGTCTAGCGGCCAGCCTGCGCTGTGCATGACCAAACCGGGCTGATGTTTTTCAGACGGCACTTCCCAAATTTCTTTAATGCCCAAGCCGTAAGTTTGCGGCTGGCTGTTTTGGTCGAGTTGGAAACGCTCGATGATTTGCTTGGAAAGCGAACCGCGGCAGCCCTCGGCAAACAGGGTTTGCTGCGCCCAAAGCTCCATGCCGGGCTGGAATGAATCGGTCGGTTCGCCGTCTTTGCCCACACCCATATTACCGGTAGCGATGCCTTTGACCGAACCGTCTTCGTGATACAGCACTTCGGCGGCGGCAAAGCCCGGATAGATTTCCACGCCCAAATTTTCCGCCTGCTCCGCCAGCCAGCGGACAACTTCGCCCAAGCTGGCAATGTAGTTCGCATGGTTGTCGAAATTCGGGGTAACCGGCAGGTTGAAGGCTTTTTTCTCGGTCAGGAACAAAACCCTGTCCTTCGTCACTGTACGCGTCAGCGGCGCGCCTTTTTCTTTCCAATCAGGAATCAGCTCATTCAAAGAAATCGGATCGATGATGGCGCCTGCAAGCGAGTGCGCACCGGCCTCCGAACCCTTCTCCACCACGCAAACGCTGATTTCGCGTCCATTCTTTTCGGCAAGCTGCTTGAGTTTGATGGCGGCAGACAAACCCGACGGGCCTGCGCCGACAATCACGACATCGTATTGCATACTGTCGCGTTCGATGGTTTCTGTCATAGTGGTTCCTGTATTGTCATTATTCAATTTAATCCGCTAATTATACAGCCTAGACATATAGTTACCAAATACAACAAAAGGCCGTCTGAAACTTTACTCAAATTTCAGACGGCCTTGACTGTATTCAAAAGATTATTGCGCTTTGGTTTCCGTTACAAAACCGATTTTGCTGATACCGGCTTCGCGCGCCGCTTGCAGGGCTTGGTTGACGTAATCGTATTCAACCGCCTTATCCGCCGCAATCGCCACAATCACATCTTCGTTTTTCGCTTTGGCTTCTTTCAGCTTGGCAGTTACCGTTGCCAAATCCACTTTGGCATCAGAATCACCGCCAACGACATAAGCACCACTGGCATCAATGCTCAAACGCAAAGGATCTTTAGGCTGCTGCTTATCCTCTTTCGCCGCTTTTTCCGAAGCAGTCGGCAACTCCAAAGGAATCGAGTGGGTCAGCACCGGCATGGTAATCATAAATACAATCAGCAACACCAGCATCACGTCCACCAAAGGCGTAACGTTGATATCCGACATCGGCGCATCATCGCCGGAATTCATTGATCCGAAAGCCATGGTTTAATCCTTTTGGTTCAGAAGGCGGACATGCAGGTCATGTGCAAATGCGTCCATATCTTGCGCGATGGTTTTTGTACCGCGATTGAGGAAGTTGTACGCCAATACGGCCGGAATCGCCACAAACAGGCCGACAGCAGTCGATACCAAAGCCTCGCCAATCGGACCGGCTACCGCAGCAATGCTCATTTGACCGCTTTCGCTGATGCCGATCAGGGCATGGTAAATACCCCAAACAGTACCCAACAGACCGATAAACGGAGCGGTTGCGCCGATAGAGGCCAACGCGGTCATACCGTAGTCGAACTGACGCATGGTTTGGGACATGCTGTTGCGGATATGGACAACCAAGTATTCGTTCAAAGGCAATTCGTCAATCAGCGATTTGCTTGTTGTTTGACGGTAGTTTTGGTATGCACACAGAGATTCATCGGCGACACGGCTCATCGGTGCTTCTACCGCTTTGGCTTTCTGTACGGCATCGGCCAGCGTAAACGCATTCAACATCAGCTCTTTTACCTGTGCATTGCCTTTTTTCGCTTTGCAGTATTTGATGCAGCGGATCACGATAACGCTCCACGTTACCACGCTCATCAACAACATCAGGACAAATACACCAATCAGTACCACATCACCTGATTTGAAAACTAAACTTAAATCCATAATTTTTCCAAGTTAAAAATAAAATTAAAATTTCTATCGGGTCATTTAAAACCATTTCCCAATAGCATATATTTTCTAATCCATCAGCTTGTGCCTGGATGCTTATTCGAGCGTGAATTTGACAGGTACTTTAAATTCAGTCCAAACACTTGCATGACAGCTACCATCTTTAACGGCTTTACGCGCTGCATTATCCAGACGACTATAACCACTTGATTTATTCACACTAATTGAATCCACTTTACCGCCGGGACCAACCAAGACTTTCAAAACAACCAAGCCCTCTTCGCCATTTTCAGTTGACATTGTCGGATATGGGGGTCTCGGAATATGGCACGTTCCTTTTGCAGGATTGCCTTTACTGCTGCCGGCACCTGTACCGCTACCACCTCCGCCACCGCCGGTGCCGGAACCATGTTCGCCTTTCGCACCACCGCTGCCGGATCCGCTGCCTTCGCCACGGCCGCTGCCTGTACCTTTCGTACCGCCGCCGTTGCCTTTTCCTTCTCCGCCCAAGGCTTTGCCTTCACCGTTGCCTTTACCGTTTTCGGCAGTATTCGGCCCGGTTTTGCTGCCTGAGGATTCAGATGCTTTAGGAGACGGTTTAGGTTCTGCCTTCGGCTCTGGTTTTGGTTCAGGTTTTGGCTCGGGCTTCGGCTCAGGTTTGGGTTCCGGCTTAGGCTCGGGCTTAGGTTTCTCGATAGGTTTCGGTTTTTCCTTTTGCTGTACGATATCCGCTTTTTCTTTTTTCGTTACCACAGGTTTGATAACAGGCTTAGGCGGCTCGACAGGCTTAGGTTTAGGTTTCGGCTTCGGTTGTTCGGGGACAGGCTCGGGGGCGGCAGGTGCGCCTTCGCCTTCAGGGCTGCCGTCGCCACCGCCGAAATCGCCCAAATCGACAAATTCAATATTCGCCATTTCGACAGGAGGCGGTTTGTGCGCGTGCCATAAAAGTGCAACCAAGCCGACGTGGATCAACGCAACGGAAGTCACGACGGCTGGAGTTAAAATTCGTTTTTTATCCATAATTCCGTTATGTTAATAGAAACAATTCCTGTTTGCAAGCCGTTTTACAGTCAAAATAAGCATTAATGCCTATATAAAAAGTTTATAGGCCTGCTTTTTAGAGGTCGCGTATTATAATATGATATTAGCTCTCATTACTAATATTATCAAATAAAAGGCTGTTTTGGAAGATAAGCGGTAAGACAAAACAGCCTATTCTTCCAGCGTTTATGCTATCCGCACATTAAGCCAATATCTGAAACCTCATCAGACCAATAAAAATTCAAATGGTTTCAAATCATCTGAGACCTTTGCAAAATTCCCCAAAATCCCCTAAATTCCCACCAAGACATTTAGGGGATTTTTCATGAGCACCTTTTTCCAGCAAACCGCGCAAGCCATGATTGCCAAACACATCGACCGCTTCCCGCTATTGAAGTTGGATCAGGTGATTGATTGGCAACCGATCGAACAATACCTGAATCGTCAAAAAATCCGTTACCTTAGAGACCACCGCGGCCGTCCCGCCTATCCCCTGTTGTCCATGTTCAAAGCCGTCCTGCTCGGACAATGGCACAGCCTCTCCGATCCCGAACTCGAACACAGCCTTATCACCCGCATCGATTTCAACCTGTTTTGCCGCTTTGACGAACTGAGCATCCCCGATTACAGCACCTTATGCCGCTACCTCAACTGGCTGGCGCAAGACGACACCCTGTCCGAATTGCTGGAACTGATTAACCGGCAACTGACCGAAAAAGGCCTAAAAATAGAGAAAGCATCCGCCGCCGTCATTGATGCCACCATTATTCAGACTGCCGGCAGCAAACAGCGTCAGGCCATAGAAGTCGACGAGGAAGGACAAGTCAGCGGCCAAACCACACCGAGTAAAGACAGCGATGCCCGATGGATCAAGAAAAACGGCCTCTACAAACTTGGCTACAAACAACATACCCGTACCGATGCGGAAGGCTATATCGAGAAACTGCACATTACCCCTGCCAATGCCCATGAGTGCAAACACCTGTCGCCTTTATTGGAAGGGCTGCCCAAAGGTACGACCGTCTATGCCGACAAAGGCTATGACAGTGAGGAAAACCGGCAACATCTGAAAGAGCATCGGCTGCAGGACGGTATTATGCGCAAAGCCCACCGCAAACATCCGCTGTCGGAAGCGCAAACCAAACGCAACCGATATTTGTCGAAGACCCGTTATGTGGTCGAACAAAGTTTCGGTACGCTGCACCGTAAATTCCGCTATGCCCGGGCAGCCTATTTTGGTCTGTGTAAAGTGAGTGCGCAAAGCCATCTGAAAGCGATGTGTTTAAACCTCTTGAAAGCCGCCAACAGGCTAAGTGCGCCTGTTGCTGCCTAAAAGGCGGCCGGATGCCTGATTAATCAGGTATCCAAGGGGGATTAAGGGGGTATTTGAGTAGAATCAGTGGATATTCGAAACAAAAACAGCCGAAAACCTGTGTTTAGGTTTCGGCTGTTTGGGGAAAGGAATTTTGCAAAGGTCTCCATCTGTATTTTTTCCATAAAACATCAGGCCGTCTGAAAACGCTCTTCAGACGGCCTGATTCAAACAAAATCATTTTTTCCGTTTCGCCCTTGGGTGCGCCTCATCATAAACGCGCGCCAAATGGTCGAAATCCAGCTTGGTATAAACTTGCGTGGCGGAAAGATTGCTGTGTCCCAACAATTCCTGCACGGCGCGGATATCGCCCGATGCCTGCAAAAGATGGGTTGCATAGCTATGGCGCATCATGTGCGGCGAGATATGGCTGGCGCTGCCCACACGCACTGCCCACGCCTGTAGGCGTTTTTGGATTTGACGCTGCCCCAGCCTGCCGCCGTTCTTATTGGTGAATAAGGCCTGCTCGCCCTCTTTGGCAATACGCACTGCCAAATAATCGCGCAATGCCGCAATGCTTTTGCCCACCAAAGGCACTTGCCGCTGCTTGCCGCCTTTACCATTCACACTGACCCAGCCTTCGTCCAAGACGATACTGTTCAGATTCAACCCTTGTATCTCGCTCAGGCGCAAACCGCTGCCATACATCAATTCAAACATGGCCTTATCGCGTACATCCAACTCGTCATCAACCGGCGCATGATCAAGGATATGGTTTAAAGGTTCCTGCGGCAGCGCTTTGGGCAGGCGTTCGGGCAGGCGCGGCGCTTTCATATTAAACGTCGGATCGCTTTCCATGACTTCTATCTGCACCAGCCAACTGCAATACTGCCGCCACGCCGACAATTTCCGCGCCAAGCTGCTTTCGCTTAAACCCTTTTGCGACAGTTTTTTCAATGCAGCCACAAAATCACGGCGCGTCGGCAGGCCGTTTTTCAGATTATCGGGCAACAGGCGCATCAATTCACTCAAATCGCGCCGATAAGCGGAAACGGTATGCTGCGACTTACCTTGTTGCGACAAGGTTTTCAGATAACGTTCAAGATGAAGCGCAAAATGATTTGATTCCGCCATTTCAGACGGCCTCCAATGCTGCTTTCAAGGCCGAAGGCAGACGGCAGACGCGTTGTTTGCCATAGTCGAAACACACCATGCCTGTCTGTACTTTCGCCAACACAAGGCCGTCTGAAATCCTGCGGACACGGTACAGCAAAGAAAAACCCACACCGACCACGCCTGCCGCCCCTATCTCCACCGACAGCTCATCGCCATGATGACCTTGCGCCAAATACTGTACCGCCGCATCCCCCATAATCAGGCCTGCCCCGCCGGCATCCATTTCACTCCAACCCAGCGTCGCCAACCAACGCATCCTCACTTCATGACACAAACGCAACACTGCATCGTTCGCCAAATGGCCGCCATAGTTCACATCGCCCACCTGCACCGTCAAGGCCGTCTGAAACAAAGGCTTATCACATTCGGCCACCGAAATCCTATCCATTTTGCACACCCGTTTTCAATACTCTGCCATTATAAACCGAGACCCTGTTCGTTAATATATAAAAACAATGTAGCGGCTTGTAGTTTTTCATGGCAAAAAACATTATAATTTATCGGATAAATTTACCCTTCACTACTTCAGGAGCTTCTCATGGCACTCGTATCCATGCGCCAACTGTTGGACCATGCCGCCGAAAACAGCTACGGTCTGCCCGCATTCAACGTTAACAACCTCGAACAAATGCGCGCCATTATGGAGGCGGCCGACCAAGTCAACGCCCCCGTTATCGTTCAAGCATCCGCAGGCGCACGCAAATACGCAGGTGCCCCATTCCTACGTCATCTGATTTTGGCCGCAGTCGAAGAATTCCCACACATCCCTGTCGTGATGCACCAAGACCACGGCGCATCGCCCGATGTGTGCCAACGCTCCATCCAACTGGGTTTCTCCTCCGTGATGATGGACGGCTCGCTGCTCGAAGACGGCAAAACTCCGTCCACCTACGAATACAACGTCAACGCCACCCGTACCGTGGTTAACTTCTCCCACGCCTGCGGCGTGTCCGTTGAAGGCGAAATCGGCGTATTGGGCAACCTCGAAACCGGCGAAGCCGGCGAAGAAGACGGCGTCGGCGCAGTGGGCAAACTTTCCCACGACCAAATGCTGACCAGCGTCGAAGATGCCGTACGTTTCGTTAAAGATACCGGCGTTGACGCATTGGCTATCGCCGTCGGCACCAGCCACGGCGCATACAAATTCACCCGTCCGCCCACAGGCGACGTATTGCGTATCGACCGCATCAAAGAAATCCACCAAGCCCTGCCCAACACCCACATCGTGATGCACGGCTCCAGCTCCGTTCCGCAAGAATGGCTGAAAGTCATCAACGAATACGGCGGCAAAATCGGTGAAACCTACGGCGTACCCGTAGAAGAAATCGTCGAAGGCATCAAACACGGCGTGCGCAAAGTCAACATCGACACCGACTTGCGTCTTGCCTCTACCGGCGCCATCCGCCGCTTCATGGCAGAAAACCCGTCCGAATTCGACCCGCGCAAATACTTGAGCAAAACCGTCGAAGCCATGAAACAAATCTGTCTCGACCGCTACCTCGCATTCGGTTGCGAAGGCCAAGCCGACAAAATCAAACCGATTTCTTTGGAAAAAATGGCAACCAAATACGCCAAAGGCGAATTGAACCAAATCATCAAATAATCTGTACATTGGATTGATACTAAGGCCGTCTGAAAACTTGGCAATAAGGTTTCAGACGGCCTTGGCTTTTGGAAACTTATAGTAAAATCCCCCGCCGACTACCCATCAAAACACATCGAAAGCAAACATGAAACTCGCCGTTATTTTGCCGGCCTATTGTGCCGAAGCTTATTTGCCCGAATGCTTGGATTCGGTATTGAATCAAACATTCCGCGACTTTTTCGTCATCGCCGTCAACGATGCCTCAAAAGACAAAACCGGCGAAATCCTCGAGGCTTACGCAGCCAGAGATTCACGTTTGCAGGTTTTCCACCTTCCGGAAAACAGGGGCGAACCGTTTGTCTGCCAATTTGCCATGGATATGCTCAAAGATGTAGAGGTTGAATACGTGGCGCGGATGGACGCGGACGATATCTGCACCCTGGATCGTTTTGAAAAACAAATTCAGTTTTTAGACAGCCATCCCGAAATCGATATTGTCGGCAGCCAAGCCACCATCTTTTTCGACGACCAAACCGGACGAGAACCCGTTTTAAGCGATCTACCCTTGCTCGACAAAGACATTAAAGCCTTTTTCTCCAGGGCCGCTCAAAATATGTTTAACCCCACCACCATGTGGCGGCACGACAGCATTAAAAATCTCGGAATAAACTACACCGCAACGGAAACCGCGCCCGATTTCCATATGTGGGTACAATGCGCCCTACATGGCAAAACCTTTGCCAATCTGCCCGAACCTTTGTTGTTTTACAGGATACACCAAACTCAAGAAAGCAAAAAAAGAGACAAAATCAACAAATCCGTCCAATACACCATGGAGTTGTGGATCAGTCATCTCTTCCCTGATTTGAACGCGACGGAAGTAACGCTCTTAAGCCGCATCTTGTACGAAAAGCAACTGCGCTTGACCACTGAAGAGCTGAAAACCATTTTTGCCGCCTATGACAGAATCAGCAAAGACCGCAGCATTTCATTGTTTGGCGAAGACCGCAATACCATGTTCGACATGATAGACAAGTTCTTCAATTTCTTAAAAAGTCAGTTAAAATTCACTTAAATCATAAAAGGCCGTCCGAAACCTAAGTTTCAGACGGCCTTTGTCTATTTCAAGAGCAATCCAAATCAGAACAAGCCGTGAATCACGCCGTCTGCGTCCACATCAATTTTCTCAGCGGCCGGAACTTTCGGCAGACCCGGCATTTTCATCATATTGCCACACAACGCAACAATAAAGCCTGCGCCTGCGGAAACAGTGATACCGCGCACAGTGATGCGGAAGCCTTCGGGGCAGCCCAACAGTTTGGCGTTGTCGCTCAAAGAGTATTGGGTTTTCGCCATGCAGATCGGCATTTTGTCCAAGCCCAGTTTTTCCAGTGAAGCGATTTCGGCAGACGCTTCCGCGCTGAAATCAACATCTTCCGCGCCGTACACTTTTTGGGCAATCGCACGGATTTTGTCTTTAATGCTCAATTCGACATCGTAGGCGAAGCCGAAGTTATTCGGTTGATTTTCGATGGCGTTGACGACTTTGTGCGCCAAATCCGCGCCGCCCGCGCCGCCTTTGCCCCATACTTCGGTCAGGGAAACTTCGACGCCGTGTTCCGCACAGGCTTTTTCAATCATGGCCAATTCGGCATCAGAGTCGGACACGAAGCGGTTGATGGCAACCACCACAGGCAGGCCGAATACGTTTTTCAGGTTGGAAATGTGTTTCAAGAGATTAGGCAGACCTTTTGCCAAGGCTTCAAGGTTTTCTTCGCCGAGGTTGGCACGTTCTACGCCGCCGTTGTATTTCAACGCGCGGACGGTGGCCACGACAACAGCCGCATCAGGTTTCAAATCCGCCAGACGGCATTTGATGTCGCAGAATTTTTCCGCACCCAAATCTGCGCCGAAGCCTGCTTCGGTTACGGCATAATCGGCAAGGTGTTTCGCCAGACGTGTGGCGGTAACGGAGTTGCAACCGTGGGCGATGTTGGCGAAGGGGCCCCCGTGTACAAAGGCAGGCGTGCCTTCGATGGTTTGTACCAAGTTAGGTTTAATCGCATCTTTGAGCAATGCCGCCATCGCGCCATTCGCTTTCAAATCTTTGGCGTAAACTGGGCTGCCGTCTTTGGCATAGGCGACAAGGATGTTACCCAAACGCTCTTTCAAATCACTGATGTCTTTAGCAAGACAGAATACCGCCATCACTTCGGAGGCAACGGTAATGTCGAAACCGTCAGGACGCATCACGCCGTCAACAGGTTTGCCCATGCCGTCGATGATGTTGCGCAACTGACGGTCGTTCATATCGACCACGCGACGCCACAGCACGCGTTTCGGATCGATGTTCAACTCATTGCCTTGATAGATATGGTTGTCGAGCATGGCGGCGAGCAAGTTATTCGCCGCGCCGATGGCGTGGAAGTCGCCGGTGAAGTGCAGGTTGATGTCTTCCATCGGCAAAACTTGGGCATAGCCGCCGCCCGCCGCACCGCCTTTAACGCCGAACACCGGACCCAAAGAAGGCTCGCGCAGGGCGATAACCGAGTCTTTGCCGATATGGCGCAATGCATCCGCCAAACCTATGGTTACGGTGGTTTTACCCTCACCCGCAGGAGTCGGATTAATGGCGGTAACCAAAATCAGACGGCCTTGTTTTTGCGGCAGCTTGAATGCTTCGGCAGGATTGATTTTGGCTTTGTAATGACCATAGGGCTCGATGTTGTCAACGTTCAAACCCAGCTTGGCGGCAATTTCACCAATCGGGCGCATGGTGGAAGACTGGGCAATTTCAGCATCGGTTTTGAAGCTCATGATTTTCCTTTATTGAGTGAGGGAAGGCCGTCTGAAACAATCTCAAGAGACGGCTGGAAGAAAAAGAATATTCGTTCTATTATAACGTTTTCCAAGAATAAACCGCAGTGAAAATTTCGATATTTCATCAACAAGCGGATTCATATTGTCAACAATTCAAAACAAAAGGAAAAAACATGAGTAGCAACGCATGGCTGTTTTGGGCATTGGCATCGGCAGGCTTCGCCTCATTGACCGCCATCTTCGCCAAAATGGGTTTACAAGGAATAGATTCCGATTTTGCCACCTTTATCCGCACCTTGGTCATCCTCGCCGCTTTGGTCTTGTTTCTGACCTATACCGGCAAATGGCAGGGCGTGAACGGCTTTACCGGCCGCAACTGGACATTCCTCATCCTATCCGGCCTCGCTACCGGCGCATCCTGGCTCGCCTACTTCAAAGCCCTGCAACTGGGCAATGCCTCGCAAGTCGCTCCCGTCGACAAATTCAGCCTGGTCTTGGTCGCCCTGATGGCCGTCGTTTTCTTAGACGAACGCCCAAGTACACAGGAATGGATAGGTTTAGGCCTGGTAACCGCAGGCGTATTGACTTTGGCTTTGAAACGATAAAGATTGGGACATCAAAAAAGGCCGTCTGAAAAATTTCAGACGGCCTTTGCTTTACTTCAAACAATCAGCTCACAATTAATTTGAACCGACTTTGATTTTTTGCCACAAGCTGACAGACAGTTTTTTCGCATCTGCGCTCATTTGAGGCATCACGAAACCGTCTTTCATGTCTTGCTCGTTCGGGAAAATAGAGCGAGTGTTCACCAGCTCGGCAGGCATTTTTTCGCGTGCAGGTTTGCTGGCCGGTGCGAAGGTTACGGCAATACCGTTTTTCGCAGCCACTTCGGGATCAAGTGTGTAGTTGATGTATTTGTGGGCATTGACGATGTTTTTCGCATCGGCCGGAATCAGCCAAGATTCAATCCAGAAGCCCATGCCTTTCGGCGTCAACACTTCAATGCCGACGTTGTTTTTCACTTCTTCGGAACGCGCTTTGGCCAAGTTCAAGTCGCCGCCGTTACCTGCCGCCAAGCAGATATCGCCGCGCGCTAATTCATCAATGATGGAAGGGCTGAAACGTTTTACATCAGGACGGATAGACTTCAACACTTCCGCCGCCGCTTTCAAATCTTCAGGATTCGAGCCTTTAGGATCTTTACCCAAGTAGTTCAACAAGATTGGGAACATTTCGCTCGGTGTATCCCACAAAGCGATGCCGCAAGATTTCAGCTTGTTGGTGTATTCAGGTTTGAACAGCAAATCCCAGCCGTTTTCAGGCAATTGTCCGCCCAAAAGCTCCTTGCCCTTCGCCGTAATCGCAATCGTATTCACACCTGAGAAGTATGGAACGGCGTATTGATTGCCCGGGTCGGCGGTTTCCAACATCTTCAGCAATTCAGGATCGATGTTTTTGTAGTTCGGAATCAAGTCCTTATTGATTTTTTGGTATGCACCCGCCTCAATTTGACGCGGCAGGAAGGCAATACCGGGTACAACCAAGTCGTAGCCGGATTTGCCGGTCAGCATTTTGGCTTCCAGCGTTTCGTTGTTTTCATACAAATCGTAAGTCAGCTTCAAATTGTTGGCTTTTTTGAAGTCTTCGACTGTACTTTCGTCAACGTAGTTTGACCAATTGTAGATATTCAAAGTATCGGTGGCGGCTGCTTCGGCATTGGCAGCAGGCGCGCTGCCTGCTTGAGGTTGCTCGGCTTTTTTCTCGCCACCGCCGCAAGCGGCCAAAGACAATGCGGCCAATACGGCTAATACAGATTTTTTCATACGGGCAGATTCCTGATGAAAGAGTGGTTAATGTCAATAAATAAGAAACCCTGCACCCCATAAACACCCCGGCGCAGAGTTAGGCTATTGTAATGGAAACGTAAGCAAACGCAAAGCAATATCCATCTGATTTTTATTGAAATAAGGCAAAGCAACACCATCTTTTTACCAAAAGCGTTGCACCGGCTGTCGTTTTTGGGCAAAATACGGCTGATTTGCGCGCGTTTATAGAGAAAAAGCTTGCATACAAGGAAATCTGTCTTTAAAATTGCGCGTTTACAGAATTTATTTTTCAGGAGATATTCAATATGGCAAACAGCGCACAAGCCCGCAAACGTGCCCGCCAGTCGGTTAAACAACGCGCCCACAACGCCAGCCTGCGTACTGCATTCCGTACCGCTGTGAAAAAAGTGTTGAAAGCAGTTGAAGCCGGCGACAAAGCTGCTGCTCAAGCAGTTTACCAAGAATCCGTTAAAGTCATCGACCGCATCGCTGACAAAGGCGTATTCCACAAAAACAAAGCAGCCCGTCACAAAAGCCGTCTGTCTGCTAAAGTAAAAGCTTTGGCTTAATACTGACGCAAATGCCGAAAATCCTGACAATCAAAACAGGATGAATCGAGCTGATACGATGCCCCTGAGGTCCTGCCTTTCAGGGGCATTGCCGTATTCACAACCCAAACCGACTAAATAAACCTATTTACCTCTCATCAGGCCGTCTGAAAAATAACGGAAACTCTCATGAACAAGATGTTGAAACATTCCCTAAGTATCGGATTCATTGCCGCCGCCCCGCTGGCTGCCGCCGATACCGCCCTACACTGCACCACCATTCAAGACAACGCCACCCGTTTGGCGTGTTATGACAACATCTACTCGGCGCAACTCCCCCCTCAATCCCCACTACCGCAAGCACAAACCGAAACGGCCAAAACACCGGTTGACCTCGAAAAAAGCGTGCGCAAGAGCATTGAGAAAAAAGAAGCGGCCATTGTATTCGACAATCCTACCCACCCAAATATTTCAGACGACGTATTAAGCGAAACTGCCGACAGCTACACACCTCTAAGCCTGATGTACGATTTGGATAAAAACGACACGCGCGGCCTATTGAGCGTACGCGAACACAACCCTATGTACCTCATGCCTGTTTGGTACAACAGCAGCCCCAACTATTACCCGGAATCCCCCAGCCGCGGCGTAACCACGCAGGAAAAATTCAGCGAGCAAAAACGCCTCGAAACCAAAATGCAGGTTTCCTTCAAAAGCAAGATTGCCGAAGATTTATTCAAAACCCGTGCCGACGTATGGTTTGGCTACACCCAAAAATCCGACTGGCAAATCTTCAACCAAGGCCGCAAATCCGCTCCGTTCCGCAATACCGACTACGAGCCCGAAATCTTCATTACCCAACCCGTTAAAGCAGACCTGCCTTTCGGTGGCAAACTGCGTATGGTTGGCGCAGGTTTTGTTCACCAATCCAACGGTCAAAGCCGCCCGGAATCGCGATCATGGAACCGGGTTTACGCCATGGCAGGCATGGAATGGGGCAAGCTGACCATTATTCCTAGAGTTTGGATGCGCGCCTTCGACCAAAAAGGAGACGACGATGACAATCCGGACATCAACAAATACATGGGCTACGGCGACTTGAAAGTCCAATACCGCTTCAATGACAAACAAAATGTTTATTCCGTCCTGCGTTACAATCCAAAAAGCGGACGCGGCGCCGTTGAAGCGGCCTATACTTTCCCCATCAAAGGCAAACTCAAAGGCGTTGTCCGCGGTTTCCACGGCTATGGCGAAAGCCTGATTGACTACAACCACAAACAAAACGGCATCGGCTTCGGCCTGATGTTCAACGACTGGGACGGCATCTAAATGACCCCATATTGTTTCAGACGGCCTTCGCAATCAAGGCGGCCGTCTGAAACAATAAAACAAAACAAGCCATTCGTTTAAAATACTCGTTTCCTAACGTCCAAACGCGTATAATGCGAAGTTTGGGCAAAACTTGCCGGAATGAAACAAAGATGACAGAAGCCGCAGCCGAAAGCGGAAAAATCGCCAAGGCTTTAAAGAAATACCTGATTACAGGCGTGCTGGTTTGGTTACCGATTGCCGTAACCATTTGGGCGATGACCTACATCATATCCGCCGCCGACAGACTGATCAGCCTATTGCCGGAAAGCTGGCAGCCCCAGCATTTCTGGGGGTTCAACATTCCCGGCTTGGGCATCGTCGCCGCCACAGTCGTCTTGTTCGTTACCGGCGTATTTGCTGCCAACGTATTGGGCAGACGGATTCTCGGCGCATGGGACAGCCTTTTAGGACGCATTCCCGTCGTCAAATCCATCTACTCCAGCGTTAAAAAAGTTTCCGAATCCCTGCTCTCCGACAGCAGCCGCTCGTTCAAAACCCCCGTACTGGTTCCCTTTCCTCAACCGGGCATTTGGACGATAGCCTTTGTTTCCGGCCATATCCCCGATAAAATCAAAGGCAGCCTGCCGCAAGATGACGACTGTATTTCCGTTTACGTCCCAACCACGCCCAACCCGACCGGCGGCTATTACATCATGGTTAAAAAAAGCGACGTTCGCGAGCTGGACATGAGTGTGGATCAGGCATTGAAATATGTAATTTCACTGGGCATGGTCATGCCGGACGACTTGCCGGTTAAAGCCCTGCCCGCCCAAAAACCGTCTAAAGACGGTGATACCGAACATAACAATTAAGGTCTTCTTTTTTCAGACGGCCTTTCCTTCTTTTTCAAATTGAACAATATAAAAAGGTGATTTTATGCGTACCAACTATTGCGGCCTTATCAGCGAGCAATACTTAGACCAAACCGTTACCGTCAAAGGCTGGGTACACCGCCGACGCGACCACGGCGGTGTGATTTTTATCGACCTGCGCGACCGCGAAGGTATCGTCCAAGTCGTGATTGACCCTGACACTCCGGAAGCATTTGCCGCTGCCGACTCTTCCCGCAACGAATACGTTTTGAGCATTACCGGCCGCGTGCGCAACCGTCCTGAAGGTACGACCAACGACAAAATGATTTCCGGCAAAATCGAAATTCTCGCCAAAGAAATCGAAGTCTTGAACGCCGCCGCTACGCCTCCGTTCCAAATCGACGATGAAAACATCAGCGAAAACGTTCGCCTGACCAACCGCGTTATCGACTTGCGCCGTCCTACCATGCAACGCAACCTGCGCCTGCGTTACCAAGTGGCTATGGGCGTTCGCCGTTATCTGGATGCGCAAGGCTTCATCGACATCGAAACGCCGATGCTGACCCGCTCCACTCCAGAAGGCGCGCGCGACTACCTCGTACCAAGCCGCGTTCATCCGGGCGAATTCTTCGCTCTGCCGCAATCTCCACAATTGTTCAAACAATTGCTGATGGTTGCCGGTTTCGACCGTTACTACCAAATCACCAAATGTTTCCGTGACGAAGACTTGCGTGCCGACCGCCAACCTGAATTCACTCAAATCGACTTGGAAACCTCGTTCTTGAACGAGGATGAAATCATGGACATCACTGAAGGCATGGCCAAACAAGTCTTCAAAGATGCCTTGAACGTAGATTTGGGCGACTTCCCACGCATGCCTTACTCTGAAGCCATGTTCTACTACGGCTCTGACAAACCGGATATGCGCATCAACTTGAAATTCACCGAGTTGACCGACCTGATGAAAACGGAAGAATTTAAAGTTTTCCGTGGCGCAGCCGACATGAAAGGCGGCCGCGTAGTCGCTCTGCGCGTGCCGAACGGCGCGAAATTCAGCCGCAAAGAAATCGACGAATACACCAAATTTGTCGGCATCTACGGCGCGAAAGGTCTGGCCTACATCAAAGTGAACGATGTGAGCAACCTCTCCAACGGCGAAGACAGCGGCCTGCAATCTCCAATCGTCAAATTCCTGTCTGAAAACGCCCTGAAAGAAATCATCGCGCGTACCGGCGCGCAAAACGGCGACATCATCTTCTTCGGCGCAGACAAAGCCAAAGTCGTGAACGAAGCCATCGGTGCGCTGCGTATCAAAGTCGGCTTGGAACACGGCAAAGACAACGGCTACTTCGTAGACGAATGGAAACCTTTGTGGGTTGTCGATTTCCCAATGTTCGAATACGACGAAGAAGCCGACCGCTACGTTGCCGTACACCATCCGTTTACCGCGCCTAAAGAAGGTCATGAAGACCTGATGGTTTCCGATCCTGCAAACTGCCTGGCCCGTGCCTATGACATGGTATTGAACGGCTGGGAAATCGGCGGCGGCTCTATCCGTATCCACCGCGCAGACGTACAAGAGAAAGTGTTTGCCGCGCTGAAAATCAGCCCTGAAGAGCAACAAGAGAAATTCGGCTTCCTCTTGGATAACTTGAAATTCGGTGCACCTCCTCACGGCGGCCTTGCATTCGGCCTCGACCGTCTGGTTACCCTGATGACCGGTGCCGAGTCCATCCGCGACGTGATTGCCTTCCCGAAAACACAACGCGCCCAATGTCTGCTGACCAATGCGCCTAATGTGGTCGACGACAAACAGTTACGCGAGTTGAGCCTGCGTCTGCGTCAGAAAGCAGTTGAAACAAAAGAAGCATAATTTATCGGCTTAACCTTTAAAATATCAAGGCCGTCTGAAAAATTTGAAATTTCTTTCAAATTTTTCAGACGGCCTTTCTGTATTTTAGTCGTTTATATATAATCAACTTATAAACTGTTTTATTTTAAACGTTCACTTTAATGACGTTAGAGTATAAAAAACAACCGTTTGTAAGAAAAACAAACAAATAAGCTCCACAAGCACTATCATGACTGTTACAACAATAAAGGAACCCAACAATGTTTCTAATACTGACGGGGCTGATACTGACTTTTTTTGTTTTGTTGTTTATTATTACTTCAATTATTCATAAAAAACAGTTTGCCTATAACACGCACCAAGACTATAACTATCCCTCCCTTCCCTCTACCGCGCATGCAACCCTCAAAGGCGGCAGCCTGACCTTGCCCGCCACTGTCAGCGGACGGGATACCGTCATTGCCAAAATCCGCATCAAGTCCAACTGGATGGGACTGCTGTTCTTGCCTTTTGTCGAAACCATTTCATCCAAAGGCAAATGGAAGCAATATTTCGAATACGGTGCAAAAGGCGTGCGCTATATCAATCTGAGCGACACCTTCTCCGACAGCGACAAAACCGTCCGTTTGGAAGGCAAATACCTGACTTTGGCCGATCAAGAAATCGAACTCTCTGTTTATCCGCGTGAAAACCTCGACGGCAAAAAAATCCTTGTCCTCGCGCCCCATGCCGACGATGCCGAACTCAGCGCATACGGTTTGTACGAAAAACACGCCGCCAATTCAATGATCTGCACTTTAACCGCCAGCGAAGGCGGCAGCTTCCACTATGGCAACCTTTACGGCCAATGCGACTGCGACACTCAGGCCCAATATCTGCAAAAAGGCCGGATGCGCGTTTGGAACAGCCTGACCGTCCCCCTTTTGGCCGGCGTGCCGTCTGAACACATCCTGCAACTGGGCTACTTCGACAGCACATTGACCGCCATGCGCCAAAATCCGGAAAAAGAGATTAAATCGACCAAAATCGATACGGCCGACGTCGATATTTTCCGCCATGCCAACACCTCCCCATTGGCGCAACAACTCAAGCCCGGCTCAACCTGGAACAGCTTGGTAGACAATCTCGGCTATCTGATAGAAACATTCCAGCCGGACATTATCGTGTCGCCTTCACCCAATATTGACACGCATCCCGACCACCAACACACAACGCTCGCCGCCATCGAAGCCCTGCGTAAAATCGATTACCGCCGCGGCAATCTGTTTTTGCACACCATCCATTATCTGAGCGACGACTTCCCAATCGGCAAAGTAGGCTCTTCCCTCAGCCTGCCGCCGCTTGCCGAACAGCCGTTTTACTTCCAAAGCATCTATTCCCATCCTTTGGACAAAGAGGAACAAAACCGCAAACTCCTCGCCCTTGATGCCATGAACGACATCCGCCCCAATTCAGACGGCTATATGCGTTGGAACACCATGATATTCAAAGGCCTAAACAAACTGCGGCACCACATCCTCCACATCGACAAAGACTTGGTCAACCGCTTTGTCCGCAGCAACGAATTCTTCTATAGCGTCCCCATTACCGACCTGTACCAAGAAGAGACGCTGAAAAAAATCACCTATCAGGGCAAAGCCCAATAAACCATAAAGGCCGTCTGAAAAGATGTTTCAGACGGCCTTTATCACATCCAATCAAAACAACAAAATCACCGCATTACAAACGAAAAACACCAAGCCCAAATCCAAACGCGACAACCCAAGTTATAATAAAACCCTTCCCATACGCCCCACATCATCATGCCGATTTACTTCATCGCCGATTTGCACCTGAGCGAATCTCATCCTCAGCTGACCGCACTCTTCCAAAAATTTATCCAAGAAAAAGCCGTCCATGCCCAAGCCGTATACATTCTTGGCGACCTTTTCGATTTTTGGATCGGCGATGACGAAAACAGCCCTTTGGTTCAAACCATCAAGCAAACCATCCGTAGCCTGACCGAGCGCGGCGTCGCCTGCTATTTTATCCATGGCAACCGCGACTTCCTCATCGGTAAAACCTTCGCCCGCGATACCGACATGACCTTACTGCCAGAGTACGCCGTGATCGACCTGTTCGGCACACCCACCCTACTCTGTCACGGCGACACTCTCTGCACCGATGACCATTCTTATCAAAAATTCCGTCGTACCGTCCATCAAAAATGGCTGCAACGCCTGTTCCTGCTTTTGCCACTCACACTCCGGCTGAACATCGCCACCAAAATCCGCAAGCAGAGCAAACAGGACAAACAATACAAAAACGCCGACATTATGGACGTCAATCCGGCCTTTACCCACGAAACCGTCCAACGCTTCCACACACCCCTGCTCATCCACGGCCATACCCACCGCGAAAACATCCATCGCAACGCCGATTACACCCGCATCGTACTCGGCGACTGGCGCGACAATTACGCCTCCATTCTCGAAGTCGATGCCGAAGGCTACCGTTTTATTGCCTTATAAAACATCAGGCCGTCTGAAAACCGGTTTCCCGATTGTTCAGACGGCCTGACTGACAAACATCCTCAAACGGTTTACGCAAACCAACCGCGTATCCGCTCCAAACCACCAAAGCGCACACACGCATCCGCATTCGCTTCAGTTTTCGGTTTCGCCCGATAAGCAATGCCGAATCCCGCTTCCCGTATCATCGGAATATCGTTCGCACCATCGCCCATCGCCACCACCTGCCACGGAGCCAAACCCAGACGCTCACGGTATTCGCGCAACAAATCCGCCTTAGCCTGTGCATCGATAATCCGCCCTTTCAGACGGCCTGTCAGCTTGCCGTTTTCCACTTCCAACACATTCGCAAAATGGAAATCCAAGCCCAAACGCCGTTTCAGGCGTTCCGTAAAAAACGTAAATCCGCCCGACACCAGCATAAACTTCACATCATTCTGTTTACACGCTTCTAATAAAAATTCCGCGCCCGGCGACAGCTGCAACACATTCTCGTACACCTCTTCCAACACGCGCTCGTCCAAACCGGCCAGCAAGGCCACACGCTTGCGCAAAGACTGCTCAAAGTCCAGCTCGCCGCGCATCGACTGCTCCGTAATCTTGGCCACCTCATCCTTCAGCCCGACACCGGCCGCAATCTCATCCACACACTCAATCGTAATCAGCGTCGAATCCATATCGCTGACAATCAGCCCCAAATCGGCAAAAGCCACATCCGGCAACACCGCTCCATCTATCTGCTGCGCAATCAACGCCGCACGCATCCCGTCCGTCAATTCAAAATCATCATCAACCGGCACACGCAACACCGACTTCCCTGATGGCGCAGACACCAAACCGCCAAACGCCGACCAGTCGCACGCGCCCAAATCCCCATGTTGCAACACCAAAACCTTCTTCATCTCTTTCTCCTCATACCCCAAAACCCTTACAAACCACATTCAGCCTAAAACCCCGAAACCGTATTTTTGCGAATGCCTTAAAAAACCAAAACAGCATTATAGCCGAACAACCCCGGCAATTTTCAGACGGCCTGGAAACAAATTCAGCTCGAGCTGTCAATACCAATATTTACATCAACAAACCAAGCAATTACTCAAAAATTTGATTTGGGACAAGCTGTTTGAAAAACTTTGCAAGCAACAGATAACTTTCTGTTGATTTTTTTCACCGTTTCGATATAGTTATTTATGGCTAGTTTGGCACTATCCCTTATATCTAGCTTTCATTGCATTACCACCTCCATTCGTTGCCAACGGCTCCCTTTCCGGTGGCAACCTTTTTTTGACCCGATGGTTTGGCAAAATCGAAATTAAATCAAATAAAATGATTCGGGGACTTATATTTAATTTTAAAAAAAACGGCTTATAAAAAACAACGACTCAATTTAAACAGATATTGCTGCCAATATTTAAAAACAAACAGACTTTTCTTGATCAAGGATCTCATCAAATGCATCATTCTGAAAAACTATTCAAACTGAGCACACTTGCCCTCTGCCTTGCCGCACTGCCGCAAGCCGTTAACGCTGCGGAAGAAGTGCAACAGGTGGAATTAAAGCAGGTCAATGTGGTCGGCAAAAACCGCAGCCTGCGTACCGAAAATCGAAATGACTATACGACTTCGGCTATGAGTTCTACCACAGGACTGGCATTGACTCCGCGCGAGACGCCGCAATCCGTCAGCGTTATTACAAAAAATCAAATTAACGATCAAGGTATTACTACGCTGGCAGATGCGTTGAAAACAACGACTGGCGTAAATGTCGTTCGCCAAGGGAACCGCACCCATTTCCAAAGCCGCGGATTCTATATTGAAAAATTGGAAGAAGACGGCATGGCCACCACTATTGGCGCGCCGGGCATATTTGGCAGCCCTGTCAGAGACGGGCACAACATCACCGACCTTGCCATGTATGACCACATTGAAGTTGTGCGCGGTGCGGCCGGGCTGACCCAATCCAACAGTGCGCCCGGCGGTACCATTAATGCCGTACGCAAAAAACCGACGGCTAAAAAACAAATCAGTATGAATGGTTTAGCCGACCGTTTCGGCAAACGGCATATCGAATTGGATGCCTCGGGCACTTTAAGCTCAGAAAACCAACTCCGCGGGCGTATTGTCGGCAGTTTTGATCATGACAAAACCTTTCAGGATAAAGTGAAAGGGCAAAACAGCCTTCTTTACGGCATTTTGGAAAAAGACATCGGAGAAAACAGCAAGGTTTCTGTCGGCGCGTACCGTATCGCCCAGCGCAACACCCCCAATCTCAACGGCTTACCTTTATGGGAAGATGGAAGCAGTCTGCCGCGCGACAGCTATTTCGGTGCCGATTGGAATCATGGGCGATTCATCAAAAACGGTGTTTTTGCAGAATTTGACCACTACTTCAACGACAACTGGAAATGGAACAGCAAAATCGATTGGCGAAACAGCCACTCCGACCAAAGGTATGCTTTCTTAATGGCAGACAAAAGCGGGTTGAAAGCCAATCAATCCATCGGTATTGAAGACCAACAGGCTTTCCGCTATCAGCACGACAGCAAACATCTGCATATTCAAAACAACCTGCGCGGCAAGTTTGAAGCGTTGGGTCAAACCCACGACATCTTCCTGACTCATAATTATTCGAAAGAGCGCAATAACCTGCACCATACCCGTATGCAGGCAACCGGCAGCTACGATCCATTTTCTGCCGTTATCCCCCAGCCGGACTGGGCTGCAGAACCATACAGCATCATGGACAGCGACAACCACTTCTATACGCACGCCCTTGCAGCAGGTACCCGCATCAATCCTACGGAAAAACTGCATCTGTTGGCAGGCGGGCGCTATACCCATTGGAAACGCGACTTCGATTACAACTGGTCCCGTTATGCAGGTGCTCCGGACAATGATGCAAAAACCTATTCGGTCAAAAACAACAAATTCATTCCATACATCGGCATCACTTACGATTTCATGCCGGGGCAAAGCCTCTATGCAAGCTATACATCCATCTACAAACCGACTCTGAAAACAAATGCAGACAACAGCTATCTCGCGCCTGAAGTCGGTAAAAACTACGAATTTGGTTGGAAAGGCGAATGGATGCAGAGCAAACTCAATACGGCCGTTTCCCTGTTCCAAACTGATAACACCAACGTCGGCGTGCGTGTCAACGTTCCGGCCAGCGGCAACAGGAAACAGACTTTCTACTACGTTCCCGCAAAAGAACGTAGCCGCGGTGTAGATGCAGAAATTTCCGGAGCAATCGGCGCAAATTGGAAGCTGTTTGCCGGCTATACCTACAATATCCGCAAAACAGAAAACCATCCCCATACCGAGGGCGATTTTGCCAACTGGACCCCAAAACACATTCTCCGCGCTTACAGCAGCTATACGCCGCCGTTTGCAAGCGGTAAGTTAAGTATCGGTATAGGCTTGTCCAGTCAAAGCAAAACCGGCAGCAAGCTGCCCCAAGGCGGCTATACCGTTTGGAATGCCGGTTTGCAATACCGTCCGACCGACAATTTGCAACTGGGGCTGGCAGTCAACAACCTGACCGACAAACGCTACTATGAAAACAACAGCAACCGTACAAAAAACTACGGCAACTTCTACGGCGAACCGCGCAACGCCGTGTTCAGCCTGAAGTGGAAGATGTAAATAGCAGCATAGCAAGCACGGGTTGACCGCTCATTTTTTAAAAGCATAAACCAACTATTGCTGATAAAAAGGCCGTCTGAAAGTACAATTTCACTTTCAGACGGCCATTCGCACGCATTCTCAAGCATTATGAAAACACTCAAAAAATTCTTTTACCTCGCCCGTCCTTTCTGGTCGGGGGCGCACGGCCGCCTCCAATGGCTGATGCTCGCCGTCCTCATCGGCTTTACCCTTTGCTCCATCACCATCAGCGTTTGGATCGCCGCGTGGGACAAACGTTTCTACGACGCGCTGGCCGCATTTGACGGCGCGTCCATGCCCGCGCTCATCGTCGAATACCTCGGCTACATGGCGATGATCATCGGCTGCATCGTTTGCGGCGACTGGCTGCAAAAACGCCTCATCTTCCGCTGGCGCACCCACCTGACCGAGCAATTCCAAACAAACTGGCTCGAAGGCCACAAACACTACCGCCTGCGCCTGACAGGCGAACCAGACAACCCCGACCAGCGTATCGCCGAAGACATCTACCTGCTTGCCGACAAAAGCATCGGCCTCTTTCGCTCCTTCATCAACAACGTTGCCAAATTCAGCGCGTTCGTCGCCGTACTGTGGACGCTCTCCGGCGTGCAGACCTTCAACATCGGCGGACACAACATCACCATACACGGCTACCTCGTCTGGGTTGCCCTGATTTATTCCATCTTCAGCACCGTCATCGCCCACCTTGTCGGCCGCAAACTGAAAAACCTCAATATCGACCGCCAGCACCGCGAAGCCGACTACCGCGCCGCCCTCCTGCGCGTGCGCGACCATGCCGAACAAATCGCCTTCTACAACGGCGGCGAAGCGGAAACAGGCCGTCTGAAACAACGTTACCTCCGCATCCGCGACAACTGGCGGCGACTGACCAACTGCGAATTCCGCCAAGAAACCTTCTGGGCGACCTATGTCCGCATCAGCATCTTCATCCCCATCCTCGCCACCCTGCCCATGTACCTCGCCAAAACCATGACCTTCGGCGACATGATGCAGACGCGCACATCGTTTGCCCGCGTCCAAGACAGCTTCGGCTGGTTTACCGACTCCTACCGTCGCCTGATTGAATGGGCGGCAGTCATCGAGCGGCTTTCCGGTTTTCAGACGGCCTTAGAACAAGCAGAACACAAAAGCACCGTCCTTCAACCACACCAAGCAGATTTGCCGCATCATCACGGCAAGGCAGTCCTGCAAAACCTTACCGTCCACACCCAAACCGGCACCCCCCTGCTCTCCGGCATCAACCTTGAAGCCCATGCCCCAGAATGGCTATTGCTCGAAGGCAAAAGCGGCATCGGTAAATCCACGCTGTTGCGCGTGCTGGCCGGTTTATGGCCGTATTATCAAGGCAGTTTTTCACTCGAAGGCAGCCGCCTGTTTTTCCCGCAACGCCCTTACCTGCCTACCGATACCCTGCGTCAAACCGTCAGCTACCCTTACTCAGCCTGCCAAGACGACCATTTGATTCAAACCGTTTTGGAACAAGTCGGCCTAAACAGCCCCACGGGTAGGCTGCACACGTTGATCAACGATTTGGACACCCCATACGAATGGCACGGCATCCTCTCCGGCGGCGAACAGCAACGCCTTAGCCTCGCACGCGCACTGCTGCACAAACCGCAAATCCTGTTCCTCGACGAAGCCACCAACCAGCTTGATGACGAATCCGCCCTGATGTTGATGCAGACCCTCAAACAATATTTGCCCGACACTTTGGTCATCGGCATCAGCCACCAACCCAAGATTCAAACCCTGTTTGATAGTTCGCTGAATTTGAATGAAAAAATTATTTAAACGTTAAAATGTGCAAAACGCTTGCTTTCCATCCTAACAAGGGATATAGTACCAAGTAACTAGTTCTTATTGATGAGAGCTACTCCTTGGATACTTGCCTCCGGTCCTCCAACCCGGGGGCATTTTTTTACATTTTTATTGTGTGTTCGTATGGATAGGATAAAGACGAAACACCCACCACAAATCAAACCGCAAACTGCGTTTTCCAAACACCCAGGCCGTCTGAAACCCGCTCTCGAATATTATTCATTCCATATTTCAGACGGCCTGAGACCTTTGCAAAATTCCTTTCCTTCCGACAGCCGAGATCCAAACAAAGATTTTCGGCTGTTTTTGTTTCAAATATCCACTGATTCTACCCAAATCCCCCCCTTAATCCTCCTTGGATACCTGATTAATCAGGCATCCGGGCCGCCTTTTAGGCAGCAACAGGCACACTTAGCCTGTTGGCGGCTTTCAACAGGTTCAAACACATCGCCTTCAGATGGCTTTGCGCACTCACTTTGATCAGCCCGAAATAGGCTGCCCGCGCATAGCGGAATTTACGGTGCAGCGTACCGAAGCTTTGTTCGACCACATAACGGGTCTTCGACAAATATCGGTTACGTTTGGTTTGCGCTTCCGTCAGCGGACGGTTGCGGTAGGCTTTGCGCATAATGCCGTCCTGTAACCGATGCTCTTCCAGATGTTGCCGGTTTTCCTCACTGTCATAGCCTTTATCGGCATAGACGGTCGTACCTTTGGGCAGACCTTCCAACAAAGGCGACAGGTGTTTGCACTCATGGGCATTGGCTGGGGTAATGTGCAGTTTCTCGATATAGCCTTCCGCATCGGTACGGGTATGTTGTTTGTAACCGAGTTTGTAGAGGCCGTTTTTCTTTATCCAACGGGCATCGCTGTCTTTACTCGGTGTGGCTTGGCCGCTGACTTGTCCTTCCTCGTCGACTTCTATGGCCTGGCGCTGTTTGCTGCCGGCGGTCTGAATAATAGTGGCATCAACGACGGCGGCGGATGCTTTCTCTATTTTTAGGCCTTTTTCGGTCAGTTGGCGGTTGATCAGTTCCAGTAGTTCGGACAGGGTGTTGTCTTGCGCCAGCCAGTTGCGGTAGCGGCATAAGGTGCTGTAATCGGGGATGCTCAGTTCGTCAAAACGGCAAAACAGGTTGAAATCGATGCGGGTGATGAGGCTGTGTTCGAGTTCGGGATCGGAGAGGCTGTGCCATTGTCCGAGCAGGACGGCTTTGAACATGGACAACAGGGGATAGGCGGGACGGCCGCGGTGGTCTCGGAGGTAACGGATTTTTTGACGATTCAGGTATTGTTCGATCGGTTGCCAATCAATCACCTGATCCAACTTCAATAGCGGGAAGCGGTCGATGTGTTTGGCAATCATGGCTTGTGCGGTTTGCTGGAAGAAGGTACTCATGAAAAATCCCCTAAATGTCTTTGTGGGAATTTAGGGGATTTTGAGGAATTTTGCAAAGGTCTCGGCCTGTTTAACCGTCCCTTGCAAAGCTTGGCACAAGCACCGCTGACCGACGGCAATCAATTACTATATAATCAAACGCATCGTCATCCCTACAAAGGAGCCACACCATGACCACAAAAATTAAAATCGGTATTGTCGGTGCAACCGGATACACAGGCGTCGAATTGTTACGCCTGCTCAGCAGCCACCCCAACGCAGAAGTCACCGCCGTTACCAGCCGAAGCGAAGCCGGTATTGCCGTTGCCGACTACTTTCCCAGCCTGCGCGGCATTTACGACCTTACATTCCAAACGCCCGAAGAGGCCGGGCTTGACCGCTGCGACCTCGTATTCTTCGCCACACCCAACGGCGTGGCCATGAAAGAAGCACCGGCCCTTGTCGAAAAAGGCGTACGCGTGATCGACCTGTCTGCCGACTTCCGCATCCGCGACATCCCCACATGGGAAAAATGGTACAAAATGACCCATGCCGCGCCGCAACTCGTTTCCCAAGCAGTGTACGGTTTGTGCGAACTTCACAAAGACGACATCGCCAAAGCCATGTTGGTGGCCAATCCGGGCTGCTACCCCACCTGCGTTTCCCTGCCCTTATTGCCGCTGCTTCAGGCTGGCCGTCTGAAAGCCAACGCGCCGCTGATTGCCGACTGTAAATCCGGTGTTTCCGGTGCAGGCCGCAAAGCCAGCACCCACGCCCTGTTGTGCGAAGCAGGCGACAACTTCAAAGCCTACGGCGTCGGCGGCCACCGCCATCTGCCTGAAATCCGACAAACCCTGTCCGGACTGCAAGACCAGGTTTCAGACGGCCTGATTTTCGTGCCACACCTTGTTCCGATGATACGCGGTATGCACGCCACCCTGTATCTGCACCTGCAAGAACACACCGATCCTGAAGCCTTGCTGCGCGAATACTACCGCGACAGTCCTTTTGTCGATATTTTGCCTTCAGGTTCAACACCTGAAACCCGCAGCGTACGCGGCGCCAACCTCTGCCGTATCAGCGTTCAAAGAGCGCCCGATCAAGACGATGTGTGGATTGTTCTTTCCGTCATCGACAACTTGGTTAAAGGTGCAGCCGGTCAAGCCGTGCAGAATATGAACATTATGTTCGGCCTGCCCGAAATCACCGGCCTGACCAATGCACCTTTGATGCCTTAACGTCATCCTTATTAAAAACACAAGGCCGTCTGAAACAATGGTTTTCAGACGGCCTTCATTAATTCATACGCAAACATCACTCATACACCACGCCGGCAAGCATTTCTTCTTCATTCAAGTTGCCGTACTGTTGTTCCCAATCGTGGGTGGCCTCCACCATATCGCATTCTTTGGCGAAGGCAAGCAGCCTGCCGTCCATCTGATCCAGACTCAAACTGCCCAAGCGTTCGCATTCTGAAGCCGTCAGATTACCGTCCGCTTCATGCGCTTCCGAAGATCCGAAAGGCAGGGCAAAAAAACCCAGCACCAACGCCAGCAGCACCCAAAAAATATTTTTACGCGAACGAGTCATTTTACACCTCTCATCATAATCACATAGCAGGTTTGAGTCAGAAAAACTAAACCAAATAAAATTGAACTAAGAAAAATCGAATAGAAAATTAGAAATATCGATTTATCTAAGACAAAACGAATAATACTAAGAAAAAATAAAATATGCAATACTTTTTCTTAGATTGAGTAATTTTTTTCTTACAATTTTATAAAAACTAAGGTAAAATACACTCAAATCGTCCAAACCATATAAAAAACATACCTCCATAAAGGCATAAACATGGATACCTTTAAAGACCGCCTGGCTTTCTTATGGAAAGATGAAGCCCGCCAAGCCAAAATCGCCGCCGACATCGATATGACCATCGCCGGATTCAGCCGTATCTGGAACGAAGGCGGCCTGCCGAAATCGGAAACACTAAAAAAAATCAAACAACTTAAAGGCTGCAGCATAGACTGGCTGTTGACCGGCGAAGGCTCCCCCTTCCCCGATTCCGAAGCCCCAAAAGCCACGGCCACAGATACGCTGGGCAACCCTGTCGATATAGACGAATTTGTCTTCGTACCGCGTTACGACATCCAAGCAGCGGCCGGACACGGCCAACTCGTCGGCGATGAACAGCCCATGTTCGCCATGGCGTTCCGACGCTATTGGATAGAAAATTATGTAACGCGCGACATCAAAAACCTTTCCGTTATCTCAGTCAAAGGCGACTCAATGGAAGGCGTGCTGAATGATGGCGACACCATCCTCATCAACCACGGCCAAACCACGCCGCGCGACGGCCTCTATGTTTTGCGCCTCAACGAAAACCTTCTGGTCAAACGCCTGCAACTGATACCCGGCGGCATCGTCAACGTCATTTCCGCCAACGAAGCCTACCCCACTTTTGAAATCGACCTGAAAAACCCGACCGACGACGTTGCCATCATCGGCCGAGTCGAATGGTTTGGCAGAAGCATCTAAATCTGACATACTGGCGCTTGAAATTTCTGCCATGCCCTCCATGTAAGCTGGCAGACCTGTCTGCACAAACTTGCTTTGGCCAACGGTTTGCGCGACAATAGTAAAAACATTCATATAAAAGGAATCACATCATGTCAGACGAAAGCCCTATTATCTTTACTGACAGCTGCTGCACCAAAGTTGCCGACCTGATTGCCGAAGAGAACAATCCCGACCTGAAATTGCGCGTATTCGTCAACGGCGGCGGTTGCTCCGGCTTCCAATACGGTTTTACCTTTGACGAAATCAAAAACGACGACGATTTCGAAATCCAAAAAAACGGCCTGACGTTCTTGGTCGACCCGATGAGCTACCAATATCTGGTTGGTGCGGAAATCGACTACACCGAAAGCCTGCAAGGTTCTCAATTCGTCATCCGCAATCCGAATGCCGAAACGACTTGCGGTTGCGGCTCGTCCTTCTCCGTATAAACAATCCGTTTCTTCATGAAAAACAGGCCGTCTGTATCTTCAGACGGCCTTTTGTGTGAATTTATTTTAAACAATATTGGATTTATCTTATAATAATAATATCGGGCGTGAATATTTACTCTACAATAGACATAACATTGGACATGCATATTGCCATATAAATAAAAAATCATTGTCCAGCCGATTAACGACACAAAGGCACCCCCTATCCGGTCTGCCTCAGACTGCGGCCTCTGTTTTTGCCTGCATCGCAAGCCAAAACAGCTCAAACACAATAACAAAACCTCAGGCCCAACCCATTTGGTTGACGCAGTCGAAATATTCATGGGATATCAATGAGCAAACAAGAAAAATTTTTCGACGTATACGTTTCCTATCCGCCGAACACGGATAGGGAGCGCATCCACGCCTGCCTGTATGACAACCTGCCCGAAAACGAAGCCGAGAGCCTGATTCAAGCCTTGGCGGAGCGTCCGCAAGCCATTGTGGCCGAGAAATGCACCCAAGACGAGCGCGAAAATGCGCAGCATTACTTCAGCTATTTAGGTTTGGACGTCATTGTCCGTCAGGCCATGGAATTGGAGGCGCTCGAAGAAGAACCCGTATCGGCAGTCAATATCCTCGACCCCATCCAATGCCCCGTCTGCATGACGATTATTGACGAACTCGATGCACAGGAATGTAAGACCTGCCACTTTGATTTGACAGAAAAAAATGAGCTGGCCATCCAGCGCAAGCGCATTGAATGGCAGGAAAAAATCTCTTTCGAGCACAAAAAACAAACCGAAATTGCCCACAAGCTCAAATATGAGCGCGAACAGGAAGAGAAAAAACTGCGTAAGAAAATCCGCGCCGAATTAGAATCCCAACTACGCGAAGAGTTAGGCCAAAATCCAGAGCTTGCTGCGCTGGCAGCGAGGAAGAAAACACAGTTTCTGCTTACAATGGCTATCGTATTCGCCGTTTTAAGCCTGCTTGCTCTCGGCTATATCGCTGCAAAATTCTTCTAAACTGATTTCAAAACTTAAGGCCGTCTGAAAAACAGATTTTCAGACGGCCTTTTATATTTATATTGATTGCATCATTCCAATCAAGCCTCTTGCACATCCACATCCACCGACCATCTGATTTTGCCGTCGCGGTTTTGCTGCAACACCTGCACCCACAAACTCACGGCGCGGTGCAAATCCTGTCGGGACGGGGATTCGAGGAAGATTTGCGCGCGTTCGCGTTCGGCGAGGCGCACCATCAGCATTGGGGCCGCGCCGAACTGGGAAACGCTTTCGGGCAACAGCGGGGCGAGGGTTTCTTTGGCGGCGTTGAGAAACTCCATCGCATCGGCAACGCGCGGCGCGTCGGCTCGGACGGCGGTCTGGAAACCGAAGGGCGGCATGGCGAACATTTGCCGTTCGTTCAATTCGTTTTCGGCAAACACGGCGTAGTCCTGCGCTTTGACGGCGGCGAAGACAGGATGTTCGGGCAGTTGGGTTTGTATCAACACCTTGCCGGGTTTGTCGGCGCGCCCCGCCCTGCCGGACACCTGCATCAGCTCGGCAAACAGCCTTTCCAGCGCGCGAAAGTCCGCGCTGTACAGGCTGCCGTCGGCGTTCAACACGATAACGAGGTTGAGCCGCGCGAAATCATGGCCTTTGGCAAGCATCTGCGTGCCGACCAGAATGTCGATTTCGTTGTCGGCGATGCGGCGGTACAAATCCGCCCAGTCGTTTTTGTGCGCAGTGCTGTCCCTGTCAACACGGACGACGGCAGCCTTGGGCAGGAAGGCGCGCAGGGTTTCTTCGACGCGCTGCGTGCCGTGGCCGACGGCGGTCAGGTCTTGGTTGCCGCAGTCGGGGCATTTGAACGGGATGGGTTCGCGGTGGTCGCAGTGGTGGCAGCGCAGTTGGCGGGCGCGTTGGTGAAGCACCATTTTGGCGGAACAGTTCGGGCAGCCGAAGGTATGGCCGCAGTCGCCGCAAAACAGCGCGGGCGCGAAGCCGCGACGATTGAGGTACACCAGCGACATGCCGCCTGCTTCAAAGTTCTGTTCCAAAAGCTGCAAGGCTTGCGGCGAGAAGCCGTTGTCGAGTTTCAGACGGCCTACATTAAGTATTTCTACTTGCGGCAGTTGCGCGGCGGTATGGGCGCGTTCGGTCAGTTGCAGCAGGCGGTACGCGCCGCTTTGCGCTTTGTGCCAGCTCTCCAAGCTGGGCGTGGCGCTGCCCAATATGATGGGACAGCCGCTCTGCTTCGCCCGCCACACCGCCAAATCGCGGGCGTGGTAGCGCAATTCGTTGTCCTGTTTGAACGAGCCGTCGTGTTCCTCATCGACCACAATCAGCCCGACATTAGGCAAAGGCGTGAACACCGCCAGCCGCGTACCGATGACCAATTTCGCCTGCCCCAACATCGCGCGCAAATAATCCTGCGTGCGCCTGCCTGCCGCCATCTGGCTGTGCAACACGGCGATCGGCACGTCGGCAAAACGGTTTTCCACCCGTTTCAAAAGCTGCGGCGTGAGGTTGATTTCGGGCAACAAAAACAACACCTGCCGCCCCTGCGCCAACACTTTCGCCATCGCATCGAAATACACCTCGGTCTTGCCGCTGCCGGTAATGCCGTACAGCAAAAACGGCTGAAATTTACCGAAGGCCGTCTGAATTTCATCGGAAGCCTTCTGCTGGTCGGCGTTTAATACAAATTCAGAGTGCGAAGCCTGCCCGTGGTACGGCCTTAAAACGGACTTCGCCGCTTCCGTCGTTTCAATCCAGCCCTGTTCCGCCCAATCTTCGATTAACTTCGCCGCCTGCGCGTTCACCTGCTTCAACGCCGCCATCGTCATCCCGCCCGACAGCAGCGCATCCCACAAAGCCGCTTTTTTGTTGAACCGCGCCGGCGGCGGCGTTTGCGCCCTGCCTGCTTCGTTCAAAGCATAAAACAACGGCGGCTGCGGCATTTCCACCGCGCGCGTTTCCTTCAAACCCTGCGGCAGCGCGGCAAATACAGCCTGCCCGGTCGGATAGTGGTAATAACGCGACGTAAACGCCAACAAATCACGCCAGCTTTGAGGCAACGGCTTTTCTTCCACAAAGGCCGTCTGAACACCCAAAATCCGCGCCGCATCCATATCGGGCGCAATATCCGTTTCCCACACAATCCCGACCACAGTTTTATTGCGGAAAGGCACAAGCACCCGCGTTCCCGGAGGAAGCGGCTCGGAATGCGAATAAGTCAAAAGGCCGTCTGAAAGCGGCACATTTACAGCGATGCGGTGGTAAATCATACAAACAATCAAATCATTTTTTCGTATTTTAACAGCCGAAAGCTATTTTCAGACGATAATTTGAGCCTCAATACAATGCAGGCATGACAGAGGTTTGATACAATGCCTTACTTTTAACACACGCAAGTCTCTCGCATGAAAACCAAGTTAATCAAAATCTTAACACCGTTTGCCGTCCTTCCTTTGCTGGCATGCGGTCAACCTGCCGTATCCAACGCCAACGCCGCGCCTGCGCCGGCTGCCAAAGCGGAAGCGCCTGCCGACAAATCCGTTGCCGCTTCTTTGAAAGCGCGTTTGGAAAAAGTCTATGCCGCCCAGGATTTGAAAGTTTTGAGCGTCAGTGAAACACCGATTAAAGGCATTTACGAAGTTGTTGTCAGCGGCAAACAAATCATCTATACCGATGCCAAAGGCGACTATATGCTCGTCGGCGACCTCATCAACGTCAACACGCGACAAAGCCTGACTGAAGAACGCGCCGCCGACTTGAACAAAATCGACTTCGCTTCCCTGCCTTTGGACAAAGCCATCAAAGAAGTGCGCGGCAACGGCAAACTGAAAGTCGCCGTTTTCTCCGATCCGGACTGCCCGTTCTGCAAACGCTTGGAGCATGAATTTGAAAAAATGACCGACATCACGATTTACACCTTCATGATGCCGATTCCAAGCCTGCACCCTGATGCCGCGCGCAAAGCCGAGCTGTTGTGGTGCCAACCTAATCCGACCCAGGCATGGATCGACTGGATGCGCAAAGGCAAACTCCCAAGCGGCAAAGCAAACTGCGAAAACCCTGTTGCGGAAACCACTTCATTGGGCGAACAATTCGGCTTCAACGGCACGCCGACCCTGGTCTTCCCTAACGGCCGCAGCCAAAGCGGTTACAGCCCTATGCCCCACCTCAAAGAAGTCATCGAGAAAAACCAGTAATACTTTTCAGGTTTTAATCTCCATAAAGGACGCTTTACGCGTCCTTTTTTCATGTCGCACGCCATCAATTGCTTTCAGACGGCCTCAAACAGACAAATACAAAAAAGGACGTGTCCGCCACGTCCTTTTCCCTTTACCTTACAGGTAGAATTTCTCAACCACTTTCAGGTTTTCGTCCAATTTGTACACCAGCGGCTGGCCGGTCGGGATTTCCAAGCCCATGATGTCTTCGTCTGAAATGCCTTCGATGTGTTTGGCCAACGCGCGCAGGGAGTTGCCGTGTGCCGCAACCAAAACACGTTTGCCGCTCAGGATGGCCGGAGCGATTTGGTCTTCCCAGAAAGGCAGGACGCGCTCGAGGGTAACTTTGAGGTTTTCGCCATCGGGAATAACATCGCTAGGCAGGTTGGCATAGCGGCGGTCGTTGTGGGCGGAATGCGGGTCTTTAGGATCGAGCAGCGGAGGCAGGGTATCGTAGCTGCGGCGCCAGATGTGGACTTGCTCGTCGCCGTATTTTTCTGCGGTTTGTTTTTTATCCATACCTTGCAGCTGGCCGTAGTGGCGCTCGTTCAAACGCCATGATTTGATTTGCGGAACAAACAGTTGGTCGGATTCTTCCAAAACGATGTTACAGGTTTTGATGGCACGGGTCAGGACGGAAGTAAAGGCGATGTCGAATTCATAGCCTTTTTCTTTCAGCTTTTTACCTGCTGCGGCGGCTTCTGCCAAACCTTGCTCGCTCAGCTTGACGTCGCGCCAGCCGGTGAAAAGGTTTTTCGCGTTCCATTCGCTTTGTCCGTGACGGATGAATACTAATTCCATGATAGTTTGCTCCAATGAAGTTTGGGAAAAGGTATTTATAGCACACTTTGCCGCCACGCTGATAACGTCGGCGGTTTCTTTTGATATGTTGCAAGTTTGCTTCTAGTCTTCAGACGGCCTTGTCGGAAGGTAAACGTCAAACCGCGTGCTTTTGCCGGTGTATTGATATGCCGGTTTGCGCCCGTCGAGAAACTCTCCCAAGCGCGGGCGTTTGACGACAATGCGCTTTTTGGCGGTATCCAATGCCGCCTCCAACAACTCGGCTTCGTCTTGTGCCGCGCCGACCAAGTCGTGAAAGTAAGCCATTTCTTTTTTCACGGCGGCGGTTTTGCGGCGTTCCGGGTACATCGGGTCGAGGTACACCACATCGGGCCTGCCGTTTTGCACAGATAATTCCTGCATCAAATCAACGGCATTGCCAAAGTGCAAAGTAATTCGCCGGGCAATCTCCCGTGTTTCTTCACTTTGCCCCGCCCTGTTGAGGCCGTCTGAAAGTAGACAGGCAACCGCAGGATTTTGTTCAAAAGTGTGTACATTCAAACCCAACGAGGCAAGCACAAAACTGTCGCGCCCCAGTCCGCCGGTAGCGTCCCAGACAGTCGGTTGTGCAGTGTGGTTGACGGCTTTGGCAATCAACTCGCCTCCGCCTTTGGTGCGCCGATAATGGGCGGCACCGCCATCAAAATAAACGCGGACACGGCCTTTTTCACCGGCGCGGCACAAACTGATGCCGCTTTCGTCAGCAATAAGGAAACTGCCTGCTTCAGGCTGCCGGTCGATAACGGTCAGTCCGAAAGGCGCGGCAAGGCTGCGAAGTTCGGCAGATGCGGTTTCGTCAAAATAAATCTTGTACATAAGGCTTATGTTTCAGACGGCCTGGAAAACTTGGGCCGTCTGAACGTTTTAATTGATGTCCAAGCGTTCCATGCGGTAGCGCATAGAGCGGAAGCTGATGCCCAAAAGTTTGGCGGCTTGGGTACGGTTGTAACGGGTTTGCTGCAAGGCCTGTTCGATGATACTGCGTTCCACTTGGTCGAGGTAATCCTGTATCTGCATGGTGCGCGGATCAAACGGCGGAATGGGGCTGTGATTGAGCGTGGTTTCGCGCGCGTCAGGTTCGGCAATATCGTCAAAAGAGAAGCCGCTGCGTTCTGCCTTAACCTGTGGGGCATTTTGAATCTGCAAGTCGTCCACTTGTATCACTTGACCGACCGTCAATGCAACGGCGCGTTCGAGGATATTCTCTAGCTCACGAAAGTTGCCGGGATAGCTGTAATGCAACAGGGCTTCTTGGGCTTTCGGGCTGAGTTTGTAGGTTTGATTGCCGTGACGGTGTTTATACAGCAGATACAGAATCAGCGCGCCCAAGTCTTCGCGCATTTCACGTAAAGGCGGCATGTGTAGGGTGACAACGTTGAGGCGGTAATACAAGTCCTGACGGAATGCGCCGCTTTCAACCAAAGCTTCGAGGTTTTTGTGGGTTGCACAAATAATGCGCACATCCACAAAGGTTTCCCGCGCATCGCCGATACGGCGCACGGCTTTTTCTTGAATGGCGCGTAGGAGTTTGACCTGCATGGCAAGCGGCAAATCGGCAACTTCATCAAGGAACAAAGTGCCACCGTCAGCGTGTTGGAAAAAACCTAAACGGTCTTGATCCGCGCCGGTAAAGCTGCCTTTTTTGTAGCCGAAAAATTCGCTTTCCATCAGGTTTTCAGGAATCGCGCCGCAGTTGACGGCAATAAACGGTTTGTCGGCGCGGTCGGACAGCTCGTGAATCGTGCGCGCCGCCTGCTCTTTACCCGTACCGGACTCGCCGGAGATATAAACGGGAACAAAGCTGTGGGCCAATCTGCGAATCAGGTGGCGTACTTCGACCATTTGCGGCGAAGTACCCAACAGGCGCGGCATATCGTCGTCGCCTTTCAGGATAGGCTCTTCTTGCAAAGCAGGATTGATGTTGCCGGTTGAAAACCGCTCTTTTAAGGAATTGAGCCCTTCCGGAACAGTCAAAGGCCGGTTAAATTCGCTCTGTACGCTCTTAGGAGGCATAACGACAGGCTTGACCGGCTGAGGTTCGGGTTTATACAGGGCGGCAGAAACAGGCGCAGGCTGCGATTTGACTTTTTCAGACGGCGTAGGTTCGGCAGTATTATCGGAAACCGATACTGCCGATTTAACCAATGAACGCAACTGCGACAGCGTAATCGGTTTTTGCAGATAATCAAACGCCCCTGCTTTCAAGGCTTCAACGGCTTGGTCGGCATTGCCGAAAGCCGTAATCACGGCAACGGGCGTGTCGAGCATCAACTCGTCGATGTATTGGACCACCTCGAGGCCGGAGCCGTCGGGCATACGCATATCAGTCAACACCAGCGAATAATCGTTGTTGTCCAGCTTGTCTTTGGCTTCTTCAACACCCGCCGCAGTATCGACGCGCAGACCCATTTTCATCAGGGTCATTTCCATCAGGTCGCGGATGTCTGCCTCGTCATCGACAATCAAAACCAGCTCTTGCAATTTATTCATCCTGCGCTTGCTCCTTCGGTAAAATCAGTTCGAACCCGTTCATTTCAGGGTGATAATGCAGCTGTCCCATATTGGCGTGTGCCAACTCGCGTGCGACGTAAAGCCCCAAACCGGTGCCTTGTTTTTCGGTGGTGTAAAACGGCTCGAACAGATGATTTCGTACATCCGGCGGCACGCCTTTGCCGTTGTCCGCCACTACGATGGAAATATGCATCCTGCCGCTAGAGCGGATAAGGACGGTAATGGCGTTTTCGTCCTGACGGCTATGTCGCCAAGCGTTGTTGCACAAGTTCCACATCACTTGCTGCAAGTGCATGGGGTCAACCAATACGGTCAGGTTGTTGCCGTCCATATTCATACGCAGACAGCCGATGGCATCGGGATTGTTCAAGGTAAATTCCTGCTTGAACTCCAACCAGAATTTCATCAGATTAATCGGCTGGCGGCTGATGTTGTCTCGTTTGTTAAGCAGGGATACGTCTTCCAACATCTTGTCGATGCGTTGGATATTGCTGTCGATGATGTTGTAGAGCTTGGCCTTGAGCGGGTCTGCCTCATCGCCCTCTTGCAACAAATCGCTGGCATGACGGATGGCGGACATCGGGTTGCGGATTTCGTGGGCAAGGTTGGCAGTCAACTGTCCGAGCGAAGTCAGCTTGGTGGACATGGCCTCCGCAGCCACTTCACGCAATGAGCGGACGTACAGCATCAGTAGCTCGGTTTGCTCCTGAATCAATGGAACGGCTCGGACGTGCATGGCGTGTTGGAAAATATGGATATCGGTTTCAAAAGGTTTGTCGGGTTGGCGCTGCCAGCGGGCCACCAGTTCGCCGAACACGATTTCCTGCTGATCGATAATCAGGCTGGGAAAATAGATTTTTGCCTGTTTGTTAAACAGCCACACGCGCTGGGTCGCATCAATCACCACCACCGCTTCCTGTACGCGGTTCAAAACCAAATGGTTCAAGCCGCTGATACGGCGGTAGGCCAGTTGATGGCGGCTGGCGGACTCTGTGGCCTGCTCCAAATAACGGGCGGCAAACGATGTCAGCATCGCCACCAGATAGCCTGCGCCGATCAGCATCGAAGAATTCACCATTGATTTTGCGTCCCAATTAAATGAATCGAAACGCATACTGCCATCTAAAAACATGTTCAAAATAAACAACATTGCCGTATAGCCTGCATACAGCATAGGATAGTGGCCATAACTGAGCAGACACGACGTGGCGACAAACGGCAAAACCAAAATCCCGAAACCGGAAGCCGTACCGCCGGAGATATACACCAAAACCATCATCATGGTGATGTCGACCACGGCACTGGCATTGGGCAAATCCAAAGACTGCCACTGCCAGCCCGGGCGGAACACGGAGAGCATAATCAGGCAGAAATACAGCGTTACCCAGATATAAAACTCAACGTCCGGCAACGAAATGCCAATCAGGTTGCCGCCTGTGTAGCTGCCGAAAGCGTGCAAAACCAAAAGCGGTAAGACAATGGCTATTCGGGCAATGTTGATTACACCGGGAATCCGCTCCCTCAGATTACCCAGTTCTTGAAGATTGGCTCTGTTCATAAATGAACCTTTTTTATTTTCATGCAATGTCGTATAAATTTAATTTATTTAGATATATTTGTTCTTGTTTCAGGACAAACTTTTCAGACGGCCTGATATTTCCAATACCTTGCCTTTTTTACCGCGCTTGCCGTCAATATCGGCAATCCGCAGTTTTTCCTGATGCTCGGCGCCGCGGCGGCCGACCGATACAACGGTAAACTCAGGAGAGGTCGTCACCATAATGTGCTCCAAAGATGCACCCTCGGCCAACGACATCAACTGCAAACCGCGCCCTTTGGGCATGACTTTGAGTTCGCCGATGGAAAACACCAAGAGGCGGTGGTCGCTGCTGGCCAGTACAACTTTGCAGTCGGGATTAATCAGTGAAGAAGCATAGACGGCAACCGGCGGCAGGACGGTTTCGCCGCTGTCCACAGTCATCACCACTTTGCCCGCTTTCACACGTCCGACCATATCGCCCAGCTTGGCGATGAAGCCGTAGCCGCCGCTGCCTGAGAGCAGGTAGTGCTGTTCGGGCTGGCCGGTAAGCATGGCGACGGGTTTGGCGCCGTTTTGCAGCTCGATTAAGGATGAAACCGGCACGCCGTCGCCGCGCCCGCCGGGGATTTCGGCGGCATCGAGCGTGTAGGTTCTGCCCAATGAGTCGAGAATGACGACAGGTAAAACGGTGCGCCCTTCAAGGGTTTGCTTGAGGCGGTCGCCTTCTTTGAACGCAGTTTGGCTCAAATCAAGGTTGTGTCCGGCACGGCTGCGTATCCACCCTTTTTCCGACAAAATCAGCGTGATCGGCTCATCGGCGGTAGTCTGCGTCAACACGGCGCGTCCGGCTTCTTCCACCAGCGTGCGGCGCGCGTCGCCAAACTGCTTCATGTCCGCCTGCATCTCTTTGATAATCAGCTTGCGTTTCTCGTTTTCGTCGCCCAAAAGGATATTCAGACGACCTTGTTCCTCGCGCAATTCGTTCAATTCTTTTTCGAGTTTGAAACCTTCCAAACGCGCCAACTGACGCAGGCGGATTTCCAAAATGTCTTCGGCTTGGATTTCGGTCAGCCCGAACGCCGCCATCAAATCGGCTTTCGGGTCGTCTGATTCGCGAATGACTTTAATCACTTCGTCAATGTGCAGAAAGACTTTCAGACGGCCTTCAAGGATATGCAGCCGTTTTTCCACTTGGTTCAAACGGAATTTCAGACGGCGTGTTACGGTCACGACGCGGAAATCCAACCACTCCTGCAAAATCGTTTTCAGGTTTTTCTGCGCAGGGCGGTTGTCCAAACCCATCATCACCAAGTTCATGGACACATTGCCTTCCAGCGAAGTCTGCGCCATCAGCGTGTTGATGAAGGTATCCGTATCGATGCGGCTAGATTTCGGCTCGAACACTAGGCGTACGGGATGTTCGCCGTCCGACTCGTCGCGCACGCGGTCGATTAAATCCAGCATCAGCTTTTTGGTGTTGAGCTGGTCTTGGTTGAGCTGCTTTTTGCCCGCTTTCGGTTTCGGGTTGGTCTGCTCTTCGATTTCGGCAAGGATTTTGGCGGAGTTGGCGTTCGGCGGCAGTTCGGTCACAATCACGCGCCATTGTCCGCGTGCCAATTTCTCGATTTCGTAACGCGCACGTACGCGCACGCTGCCTTTGCCGGTTTCGTAAATCCGGCGCAATTCGTCCGCCGGCGTGATGATTTGACCGCCGCCGGCAAAATCGGGGGCGGGAATATATTGCATCAGGTCGGCGGTTTCCAGCGTTGGCTTTTTCAACAGCGCAATCGCCGCCTGTGTGACTTCGTTTAAATTGTGCGATGGAATTTCGGTCGCCATGCCCACCGCAATGCCCGACGCGCCGTTGAGCAAGACCATAGGCAAGCGGGCAGGCAGGTGTACAGGTTCGTCAAACGCGCCGTCGTAGTTCGGCACAAAATCCACCGTACCCTGATTGATTTCGGACAACAGCAATTCCGCAATCGGCGTCAGCCGCGCTTCGGTGTAACGCATCGCCGCCGCCCCGTCGCCGTCGCGCGAACCGAAGTTGCCGATGCCGTCAATTAAGGGATAGCGCAAGGTAAAATCCTGCGCCATGCGCACCATCGCCTCATAGGCAGAAATGTCGCCGTGCGGATGGTATTTACCCAAAATCTCGCCGACCACGCGCGCCGATTTCACCGGCTTCGCCCCCGCCGTCAAACCCATATCGCGCATGGCAAACAAAATACGTCGTTGTACAGGCTTTTGGCCGTCTGAAACTTCAGGCAGCGCGCGGCCTTTGACCACGCTCATGGCGTATTCGAGATAAGCGCGTTCGGCGTATTGACCTAACAGCAGGTAGTCTTCGCCGATAGGAGATGGGCTTGGAGCGGAAATGTGTTCTGTCATCAGGATGGTAAAACGAAATAAATTAAAGAGGATATTGTAAAGCAAAATCGGTAGTCATAGCCAATTTGAGTGATGAACGGTAGCTCGGCGGCAATAAGGCTTACCGAATCAAGTCGGCAAATATGATTTGTTTCGACCAAAAAGGCCGTCTGAAACCCTTTCATGTTTCAGACGGCCTTTTCATTTTGGTTTTAAATCAAAACTTCGTTATTCTGCAGTAGCCGGTTTGGCCGCAGTTTTAATGGTTAAGGTCAACGCGGCGGCAATGGCCAGAGAAACACCGGCAAAAGTCATCGCGTTGGCAGGGTTTGAACCCAAGAAGGTTTTGTACACCCAGCCGAAAGATACGGTTTCAATCAGCATTGGAATCACAATCATCATGTTCACAATACCCATGTACACGCCGTAACGTTCTTTCGGAATAGAACCGACCACAATCATAAACGGCACGCCCATCATACTTGCCCAGCCGACACCGAAACCAATCATCGGCGCAAACATCAGGTATTTGTTGCCAATGTGCGGAATGGTGAGCAAGGCCAGCGCGGCAAGGGTTACGGCAAAGGCGTGAACATATTTGGCGGCGTATTTGCGCGCCATCCACATCAGGCCGAAGGCAGAGATAAAGGTTACAACGTTGTAGGAAGCGTTTACCAGGCCGGTCCATGCAACCGCTTGACTATACGCTTCGGTATTTTCAACAGTCGAATTCCAAACGGATTGGACGATACTGTGGGAAATATATTGCCAGTAGATGAAGAGCGCGTACCATTGGAAGAGATATACCAAAGCCAGTTGCCACAGGGCAGTCGGCATTTCGCGCACGGCAACGACAATATCTTTAACAGCATGAGCCGGACCGCTCGGCTGGGCTTTAATGGCCGCCATTTCTTCAGGGCTGGGCTCGCGTTCGGCCGTTGATAAAACGGTAACCAAAACCGAACCGATGGAGCAGACCGCACCAATATAAAACGAACCGAATACCCAATACGGGATACCCGCTTCGGAAGTTTGTTGCAACCAGCCGATTTGCTGGAAGATGAAGAGGGAAAGGTTGGCCAGTGTAATACCCAAACCGGTAAACACAGACTGCATCAAGAAACCGGTAGATTGCTGGTGTTCAGGCACAGTATCGGCAATAAAGGCACGGAAAGGTTCCATTGCAGTATTGTTACTGATGTCCAAGAGCCACAGCAGCAATACGGCCACCCACAAGGCGGTAACATGCGGATAGATAAAGAGACAGAGGCTGCAACCGATGGCACCGATCAAGAAATACGGACGGCGGCGGCCCAATCCAGGCACCCAAGTGCGGTCACTCATCGCACCAATCATCGGCTGCACCAGCAAACCGGTAATCGGGCCTGCCATATTCAAAATCGGCAATTGGCTCGGGTCGGCATGAAGAAAGCTGAAAATCGGGTTAATCGCAGTTTGCTGCAACCCGAAGCTATATTGAATACCGAAGAAACCGAAGTTCATCAGCATAATCTGGCGAAGTGTCATCGCCACTTGTGGGGAGATTTTCATAGGAAGGCTACTCCTGGATAATAAACTATGGAAACAACAAACTCCAATTTCAGCGGTATGACGCTCTTATTGTATTGGGCCGCCTTTTTTAATGAGGCAACCCTGTTTTCAGACGGCCTTTATTTTGACCGTTTATATAATCTTGTTTTGATGTGTGTTTGTGTTGTTTAAAGCTTATTTTTAGGCCGTCTGAAACTATTTATTCATTACAGACTGACGCCAGATGGTTTCCCCAACGACCTTGACGGGCTGAGCCGTACCGGCCGGATGTTCGATGTATTGGAACAGCAAATCCGCCGCCATTTCGCCCATGCGCAGATAAGGCAGCTCGGTGCTGGTCAACGGCGGAAACAGCGTTTCCGCAATCGCGCTGTGGTTATCATATCCGGCAACGGAGACTTGCTCGGGAACCCGCACGCCGCGCGTCCTCAAAATCCCGTAAACGCGCACGGCCATTTCATCGTTGCCGCAGCAAATTACCGTCGGCGGAATCGGCAAAGACAGCAATTTCAAAATAGCCGAAATCAAAGATCCGCTGTCATTGCTGAAGTCAGGATAACCAGTTTGCACCAAATCAGGATCGAAGACAATATCCGCATCCGCCAAAGCCCGGCGGTATCCGGCCAATCTCAATCTCGTCGCTTCCACGCCCGGCTGCAAAGTCACATAAGCAATCCGTTTGTGTCCGCTTTGGATAATCCGGCGCACCAAGCCATACTGCCCTGCTTCGTCGTCCGGCAAAACCGACGGCGTACCTGCCAAATCAAAGCAGTTGACCAACACCATCGGGCAGCGGTTGGGCACCTCCGGCAGCAATACTTCCTGATGGAAACCGGCCACATATAAAATCCCCTCGGCACGGTGTTCCATAAAGGTACGGATCAGCGGCTCCATCTGACCGGGCTGACCCGGCTTGTTGTCGATGTCGGCAATCATCAAAATCTTGCCTTGTGCGCGAATCCGCTGCTGAATGCCCTTAATCAAGAACATATCCGGAATGCCGTGTCCGCCCGTATTCTCGCCCGTCCGCGAAATGGCGCCGGTAATCAGGCCGACCAAGCCGGAACGGTGGGACCGCATAATCCGCGCCGCAGAAGACGGGATATAGCCCAAAGCGGCAATCGCTGTTTCTACTTTGGAACGGGTTTTATCGCTGACCGGCGCATCGCCGTTAATCACCCGGCTGACCGTCTTGGGAGATACTCCGGCATAAGCAGCGACATCATAAATTGTAGCCATCTTACGAACCCGCCCCGACAGGATTTCAATAATGTTACATAGGATAACACAGCAGACATCGGTGTCATACCCCTTTTTTTACAGAAACTTGATGATAATCAATCATTTCTTTTTCATTTTGCATACATTTCTTAAACAAAATCACCCCCGCCACCTCCCAAAACCTGTTCAAATTTGTTAAACTACAAGTCACTACAAAAAAGCAGAAAATACCTATCTATCCTGCTTATTTTACCGTTACATACTAAGGAAACGAGATGACCGCATACTCAGACGCATGGCAGGCCTTGGAAGCCCATCATGCCGATACGCAACACGTTACCCTGCGCGAACGTTTCGCTGCAGATGCCGAACGTTTCAACAATATGCACGAAATTCTGCACGGTTTGTTATTTGATTACAGCAAAAACCGTCTGGATGAAAATACCCTTGATTTATTGTGCCGACTGGCCGAAGCAGCCGATTTGCCACAATATATGCAGGCCATGATCAACGGCGAAAAAATCAACACCAGCGAACACCGCGCCGTCCTCCACACCGCCCTGCGCCTGCCTGCCAATGCCCAACCCATTTACGTTGACGGCGAAAACATCGTGTCCAAAGTTCATCACGAACTCAACCGCACCCTCGAGTTCGCACGCCAACTTTTGGACGGCACCCACGCAGGCATTACCGGCAAACCGATTACCGACTTGGTTCACATCGGCATCGGCGGCTCCGATTTGGGCCCGCGTATGGCCACACAGGCGCTGCAACCCTATTGGCAAAACATCCGCGTCCATTTTGTCAGCAACTCCGATGATGCCGACTTGACCCAAACCCTTCTCGGCCTCAACCCTGAAACCACCGTATTCAGCATTGCCAGCAAATCGTTCCGCACACCGGAAACCCTGCTCAATGCCTACGCCGCGCGTACTTGGTACCGCGATGCAGGTTTGCCCGATTCCGGCATCTACCGACACTTCTGTGCCATTTCCGCCGATGTGGCCGCAGCCCAAAACTTCGGCATTTCCCCCGACAAAGTCTTCGCCATGTCCGACTGGGTCGGCGGCCGCTATTCCGTCTGGTCGCCCATCGGCCTGCCGCTGATGGTTGCCGTCGGCGAAAAAGCATTCCGCAAAATGCTGGCCGGCGCACACGCGATGGACACCCACTTCTTCGAAACGCCATTCCGCCACAACATTCCCGTCCTGATGGCACTCATCAACGTTTGGTACAACAACTTCCAACATTCAGACGGCCAAACCGTTGTCCCATACAGCCACAACATGCGCCTCTTCACACCATGGCTCAACCAGCTCGATATGGAAAGCCTCGGCAAACAGCGTACTTCAGACGGCCAACCCGTTTCCTGCACCACTGGCGGCATTGTCTTCGGCGATGAAGGCGTCAACTGCCAACATGCCTACTTCCAGCTTCTGCACCAAGGCACGCGTCTGATTCCCGTCGACTTCATCGTCCCCATGACCACAGTCTACGGCAACCACCGCCAACACCGCTTTACCGTTGCCAATGCCTTCGCCCAAGCCGAAGCGCTGATGAAAGGCAAAACCTTAGACGAAGTGCAAATCGAATTGGCCGCCCTGCCCCAAGACGAACGCGACCGCCTTGCACCGCAAAAAGAATTCCCCGGTAACCGCCCGAGCAACAGCCTACTCATCGACAGCCTGACACCTTTCAACCTCGGCATGCTGATGGCGGCTTACGAACACCGCACCTTCGTTCAGGGCGTAATTTGGCGTATCAACCCCTTCGACCAATGGGGCGTGGAATACGGTAAAGAGCTGGCCAAAACCATCGAACCCGAACTCGAACGCGGCACCCCGGCACACGACAGCTCCACCAACGGTCTGATCGCCTTCTACCGCAACTGCAACGCAGCATCGAAGGCCGTCTGAAAATAAAATATCCGTAAGACAAGCACTCTGCCTGTCTTACGGATATTTCAAAACTCTATCGGCTTGTTCCAACAAAAGGCCGTCTGAAACTTTATCCATTCAGTTTCAGACGGCCTCTCATTATTCGATAAAGATAACAGAAGTTCATTCGCCATATCCCCCATCTTTGCTACAATATCCCTTTTCTTTTTTATTGATTTCACTATGACAACCGCACCCCAATCCGGCACTTGGCGCAAGATTTTCTCGCGCAGTATGCTGATTTGTATCTTTACAGGCTTCACTTCGGGGCTGCCGCTTTATTTTCTGATCAACCTGATTCCGGCATGGTTGCGCAGCGAACATGTCGATTTGAAAACCATCGGCCTGATGGCACTTATCGGGCTGCCTTTCACTTGGAAATTTATCTGGTCTCCCGTCATTGATTTGGTCAGATTACCTTTTTTAGGACGGCGGCGCGGTTGGATGCTGGTGACACAAATTGGTTTGCTGCTGACCTTGCTCATTTACGCCTTCCTAAATCCTGCTCAGCATTTATATGTAATTATGGGCTTATCGTTGGTGGTCGCCTTTTTTTCTGCCAGCCAAGACATTGTATTGGATGCATTTCGCCGCGAAATTTTGTCAGATGAAGAATTAGGCTTAGGCAACTCTATCCACGTCAACGCCTACCGTATCGCCGCTTTGGTACCCGGCTCGCTCAGCTTGATTTTGGCCGACTTGATGTCTTGGCACAACGTATTCATCATTACTGCACTATTTATGCTGCCCGGTCTGCTGATGACCCTGTTTTTAGCCAAAGAGCCTGACATTCCACCATCTGTGTCGCGTACATTTGCCCAAACGGTTTCCGACCCTTTTAGTGAGTTCTTCTCCCGCAAAGGAATCAAACAGGCCATATTGGTATTGCTGTTTATCTTCCTCTACAAACTGGGCGACAGTATGGCGACTTCCCTGGCAACGCCGTTTTATCTGGACATGGGCTTCAGCAAAACCGACATCGGCCTCATTGCCAAAAATGCCGGTTTATGGCCTGCCGTCATTGCCGGTATTGTAGGCGGCATTTGGATGTTGAAACTTGGTATCAACAGGGCTTTGTGGGTTTTCGGCGTGGCGCAATGGGTTACTATTCTAGGCTTTGCCTGGTTGGCAAATTTTGGCAAGTTTGAAACCATCACACTGACAGAGCAAATGATGCTTGCGGCCGTGATTGGTGCAGAAGCAGCAGGCGTAGGTCTGGGTACAGCGGCGTTTGTTGCCTATATGGCTCGTGAAACCAATCCTGCATTTACGGCCACACAATTAGCCCTCTTTACCAGCCTGTCAGCCGTTCCACGTACATTTATCAATGCTTCGGCAGGCTATCTGATTGAAGCGATGGGTTACTTTAATTTCTACTGGCTGTGTTTCGCTTTGGGCATACCGGGCATGTTGCTGCTGTTTAAAGTGGCACCATGGAATGGCGAAAAAGTGAGTAACTAGATTGCCAGTCTAAAACTTCTAGTAAAACAAAAGGCCGTCTGAATGTTCAGACGGCCTTTATCATACAAAAACTTTATTCTGCTTCAGGTTTGACAGTGCTGCGGACATCGCCGCTTTTTTCTTTATGTTTCAAAACAGCGCGGTCGAGTTTGTCCATCAAAACATCAATCGCGGCGTACATATCCTGTTCAATCGCTTCAACGTGCAAATCTTTGCCTGCCAGATGGACATCGGCTTCGGCTTTTTGGCTGACTTTTTCCACCGAGAGCGTAATGGTCACGGAGATGATGTTGTCGGCGTGGCGGCTGATTCGTGCCAACTTGTCGGAAACGTAGTTTTTGATGGCTTCGGTAACATCAAAATTCAGACCGGTGATTTTCAGATTCATGATACAGCTCCTTCGGTTGGTTAGTCCGTCAAAACGGATCGGAATATATCTACTCGGTAAATTTTCGTTTGTGTGCCGGTGGTATGTCTAATGATTCTCTATATTTAGCAACTGTACGTCTGGCAATTTCAATGCCGCGTTGTTTTAATAATTTGACGAGGGTCTCGTCCGAATAGGGTTTGCTGCTGTCTTCGCTTTCAATCAGCTGGCTTAATACGGCTTTGATTGCGCCTTGGCTGAACCCTTCGCCCTCATCGTCGGCATTGACTGCCTGTGTAAAGAAATAGCGTAACGCAAACAGGCCGCGCGGGCAAGACAAATATTTCTGATTGGCGGCGCGCGAAATGGTGCTTTCCGCCAAACCCAATTCGGCGGCGGCATCTTTCATCAGCATGGGCGACAGGCCGATTTCTCCGAAGATGAAAAAATCTTCCTGATTCTTGACGATATACTCGGCAAGGCGGAGGACTGTGCTTTTGCGCAGTTCCAAAGAATCAATGCGCTGTTTGGCTTCACTGATTTTTTCCTTCCACTCCGGCGCGCCCTCTTCCGCCGCCTTCATCAGGTCGCAATATTCCTGATTGAGCTGCAGCTTCGGCCAGGCCGCTTCGTTGCTGATGACTTCCCAGCCGTCCTTGCCCTCTCTCACCCAAACGTCAGGCTGAATATAAGGCGTAGGGGTGGCAGAAGCGAAGCCGTAAGCCGGATAAGGATTCAAGCTGGCAATCATATCAAGTGCGGCTTCTATGGTTTCGCTGTCGGCCTGGGGATAAAGTTTGCGGAAACGCAGAACGTTTTGTTTACGGTTTTTGCCCAAATCTTGAAGCGAACTTTGCACCAAATGCGCGGCCATTTGTCTGGCCGGAGAAGCCGGCAAACGCATCAGCTGCAGCATGAGCGACTCGGTCAAATCGGCCGCCGCCACGCCGGGCGGGTCAAAGGTTTGCAATACGTCCAGCGCATTTTGCAGGGCTTCTTCGTCCAGCATCCATTCCAACGGCGTGTGGTCGATGATTTCTTCGAGGCTGTCGGTGAGGTAGCCTTGTTCGTCCAAAAAATCAATCAAGACATGAACATAGGCCGCCTCCACTTGCGAGAGCGGATGCTCGCACACTTGGGCATGCAGATAGTGTTTGAAATCCTCTTCTTCGGCGATGTTGCTCCAAATATCTTCGGCATCGTCGCCGCCCAACTGCTGACCGGCACGCGGCATGGTAACGGCACGGTTGAGCCCGCTATCGGCAAACTCATCGCTTTCCGGACGCTCAAGCAGAGGATTGTCTGACAACCAGTCTTCCACTTCGCGCTCAAGCTCAAGACCCGACATCTGCAAGATGCGCAGAGACTGCTGCAGCCGCTGGTTGAGCTGCTGGGTCTGTTTGAGTTTAAGGACGAGTGAAGACATAGTGTTTGATTCGAAATGTATGGATAGTTTTTCAGACGGCCTTTATACGGCAGGCCGTCTGAAAGATTAGGTTATCGGTATTATATTTGTATTTTTAGTGATTATTCCAATATTTATAGCCGCCCTCAATCGAAATGAGGGCTTCATATACCGTCAAATATGCATTCAATATTTGAAATTTTCGCCCAAATAAACCGAACGGACTTGTTCATTGTTGACCAAATCATCCGGCTTGCCTGAAGCCAATACCGTACCGTCGCTGATGATGTATGCACGGTCGCAGATGCTGAGGGTTTCGCGCACGTTGTGGTCGGTAATCAATACGCCGATACCGCGTGATTTGAGGAACTCGATGATTTTCTGAATATCGATGACGGCAATCGGGTCAACACCGGCAAAAGGTTCGTCCAACAAAATGAAACGCGGCTGCATGGCCAACACGCGCGCGATTTCGACACGGCGGCGTTCGCCGCCGGACAAGGACGGTGCAGGGTTGTTGCGCAGGCGTTCGATGTTCAAATCGGCCAACAGTTTTTCCAGTTCGGCATCAATGCGGCTTTTGTCCTTCATACTGATTTCCAAAATAGCGCGGATATTTTGTTCCACGGTCATTTTGCGGAAAATCGAGGCTTCCTGCGGCAGATAGCCGACACCGAGGCGGGCGCGTTCGTGAATGGGCAGGTGGCGCAATTCTTGGCCGTCCAACATTACGCTGCCTGCATCGGCGGCAATCAGGCCGACTATCATGTAAAAGCTGGTGGTCTTACCCGCGCCGTTGGGGCCGAGCAGGCCGATGACTTCGCCACTTTCGATTTCAAGGGAGAAGCTTTTGACGACTTGGCGTTTTTTGAAACTTTTTTGCAGGTTTTGAACCACAAGACGGCTGTTGTTTGCGCTCATATTCTGTTGACTTTCGATATTGACCTCAGGCCGTCTGAACCTTTTTCAGACGGCCTTTTTGTGTGTTTTCTTATTTGTTTTTCTGCGTGCTAGACGGCTGGATGACCACGCTGACGCGGCCGGATTTCGCGGCGGATTTCACACCGGATTTGGCGCTGCCGTTGATGGTGTAAACCTCTGTTTTGGTGTTGTACGTGATGACCGCACCTTCGGCCACATCGCCGCCGCGCTGTACTTTGGCATTGCCGGACAGGGTAACGAGGTTGGCTGCGGAAGAATACGTCACGGTATTGGCTTGGCCGTTGACCACGCCTTTGCCGCCGTCCAACTCTTGGCTGAATTTGACGGGCGAGCCGGTGGCTTTCATCAACTGTTCGCTTTTGTCGTTGCGCGAAACGGTTACGCTGCCGGCACGGATATTGAGCGTGCCTTGTTTGATGATGACGTTGCCGGAAAAGGTGGTGCTTTGGTTGTTTTGGTCAAGCGAGCCTTGGTCGGCTTCGATTTGAATCGGCTGCTTGCTGTCGCTTTGCAGGGCAAAGGCCGGGCTGGCGGCAAAAACGGCAACAAGGGCTAAGGTTTTACAAATTTTTTGTATCATAAATTGTGGCTTTCACTTTGGAAGGGAAATTCAGCAAACCGGTTTTGTGGTCATAAGTCATGCCGTTTGCCTGACCGCCGGACTGTCCGTATTGGAAAGTAACGGGGCTGTCGGTATGGGCGTATTGCGCCTCGGTATCGACATTCAAACGTTCGGTTTTGACGATGCCGGCCAAACGCTTGGCATCTGCCGCTTTGTTTAAGACAACATTTTGTTCAAAAACGACTTTTTTGTTTTGGATATTGTACACGGCCTTGTCGCTGCCGACTTCGTACAACAGGCTGCCGTCGCGGTAAAACGAAAGATGCGGTTTGTCCAAATGCACGTCCGCGCTATTGGGATATTGAACGGCATCGGCCGCGCTCAGGTCTTCTTTCAGACGGCCTTCTTGGTCAAAACGTTTGCCGTTGATGCCTTTCATTGAATATTGCGGCTCATTCGGATTGAGGACAACTTCTTCGACCTGCACTTCGCTGATGCGGCCGAGCCACGCCGCCAGTGCGCCGAGTGAAACGGCCAACACCAGCGGAAAGGCGATTCCGTAACGCCATCTGATTTTCATCGTACATACTCTTTCAAAGCAGGTTCAAGCGTACCTTGCGCCTGCATAATCAAATCGCACACTTCACGCACCGCGCCTGCGCCGCCGGAACGTCGGGTTACATAATGGGCGTATTGCAAAGTAAACCAATGCGCTTCGGGGACGGCGGCCGCCAATCCGCAACGCACCATCACTGGCAAATCGACAACATCGTCGCCGACAAAGGCGCACTCATGCTCCTCCACACCGGCCTGTTCGCGCAATTGGGCGTAGGCGGCACGTTTGTCGTGAATGCCTTTGAAGTAATAGTTGATACCGAGCTGCTTCACGCGGATACCGACGGAAGGCGCATCGCGGCCGGTAATAATCGCCGTTTGCACGCCGCTGGCCTGAAGCATTTTCAAACCGTGTCCGTCCAAAGTGTGGAACGATTTGATTTCTTCGCCGTTGTCACGGATAAAAATGCGGCCGTCGGTCAAAACGCCGTCCACATCCAGTATCAGCAGTTTGATGCCTAAAGCGCGTTGTTGCAGGTCGGAAGAGAGGTTTTGCATAAGGTTTCCTTATTTCAGACGGCCTATTCTAGCATAAGGCCGTCTGAAAACGTTTTTGCCGTCGATTCAGACAATTCGTGCCATCAATAAATCGTGCATGTTCAGCGCGCCAATCAGCATGCCGTTTTCTTCGACCACCAACAAACCGTTCACATGGCCGCTTTGCATGGCTTTCAAAGCTTCGGTGGCCAGGCGGTCGGCAGAGATGGTTTTCGGCGAAGCGTGCATGATGTCATCCACTTTCAAACCGGCAAAGCTGTCGCGTTCTTGAAACAGACGGCGCAAGTCGCCATCGGTAAATACGCCTTTCAGACGGCCTTCGGCATCGGTTACCGCCAACATGCCCAAGCCTTTTTCACTCATGCGGACAATGGCCTCTTTCAACGGCGTACCCAACAAAACGGCAGGCAGGGCTTCGTCTTTGTGCATAATATCCGCCACACGCAACAGTAGGCGTTTGCCCAAGCTGCCGGCCGGATGGCTTAAAGCAAAATCGTCGGGCGTGAACGCGCGTGCACGCAACAATACCACCGCCAGCGCATCGCCCAACGCCATGACGGCAGTCGTACTGGAAGTCGGCGCAAGACCGAGCGGGCAGGCTTCTTTGGAAACCGCCGCGGTAATATGGATATCGGCATGGCGCGCCATGGTGGAAGTCGGATGGGCAGTGATACAAATAAGCGTGATGTTTTTGCGTTTCAACGCCGGAATAATCGCTGCAATTTCATCGCTTTCGCCGGAATTGGAAATCGCAACCACGACATCGTGGTCCACAATCATGCCCAAATCGCCGTGCGCCGCTTCGGCAGGGTGGACGAAAAACGCAGGCGTACCGGTCGAAGCCATGGTTGCCGCCATTTTGCGGCCGATGTGTCCGGACTTGCCCATACCGGTAATGACCACCCTGCCCTTGCAGTGCAACAACGCTTCCGCCGCACGGACAAAATCATGGTTCAAAGCCGCCGCAATTTCACGCAAACCTTCGGCTTCCGTATCCAATACATCGCGCGCCCAGTCGAGATAAAGTGTGTTTTCCGCCATCAAAGCCGCCTTTCATGCTTGAATTTAGGTTTGTTTTGCCCAAATTAATCAGCTGTAAACTGTTCAAATTCATCGAATCGGCGTAGCATTACCGCCACTTCACAAACAAACCTATTATGTAAAAGGAATCAGAGATGACTATTTTATCGGACGTTAAAGCATTAGGACAACAAATCTGGTTGGACAACCTCTCCCGTTCGCTGGTACAAAGCGGCGAATTGGCCGAAATGCTGAAACAGGGCGTGTGCGGCGTAACTTCCAATCCTGCCATTTTCCAAAAAGCCTTTGCCGGAGACGCCCTGTACGCCGACGAAGTAGCCGCACTCAAACAGCAAGACCTGACCCCTAAACAACGCTACGAAACCATGGCGGTTGCCGACGTACAAGCCGCTTGCGACGTATGTCTTGCCGAACACGAATCCACCGGCGGCAAAACCGGCTTCGTCAGCCTCGAAGTTTCGCCCGAATTATCCAAAGACGCACAAGGCACGGTTGAAGAAGCGCGCCGCCTGCACGCTGCCATCGGCCGTAAAAATGCCATGATTAAAGTACCGGCAACCGACGAAGGCATCGAAGCACTCGAAACCCTCGTTTCAGACGGCATCAGCGTCAACCTGACCCTGCTTTTCTCCCGTACCCAAACCCTCAAAGCCTATGCGGCCTACGCGCGCGGCATTGCCAAACGTTTGGAAGCGGGACATGATGTTTCCCATATCCAAGTTGTCGCCAGCTTCTTTATTTCCCGTGTCGATGCCGCATTGGACGCCACCCTGCCCGACCACCTCAAAGGCAAAGTCGCTATTGCGCTGGCCAAAGCCGCCTATCAAGATTGGGCACAATACTTCGGCAGCAGCGAATTTGCCGCACTTGCCGAAAAAGGTGCCAACCGCGTACAACTTTTGTGGGCATCTACCGGTGTAAAAAACCCTGCCTATCCTGACACGTTGTACGTTGACAGCCTGATTGGTGCCCATACCGTCAACACCGTTCCCGATGCGACACTCAAATCCTTTATCGACCACGGTACCGCCAAAGCCACGTTGACCGAAGGTGTGGACGAAGCCCAAGCGCAGCTTGCCGAAACCGCCAAACTCGGCATTGATGTCGAAACTTTGGCAACGCGTTTGCAGGAAGACGGTTTGAAACAATTTGAAGATGCTTTCGCCAAACTGCTGGCTCCCTTGGCTTAAGCGGATTAAACAGACGGCCGATTGAAACTTAAATCATTTTGAAAAGTCTCAGGCCGTCTGAAAACCAAATTCGGGCGTGTACGGCACGCCCTTTTCTATCACGATTTGAATACCGTGCAGGCATAATGCCCTGCCCTACACAAATACCCTGCCATGTATATAGGACGTTTCGCCCCCAGCCCTACCGGGCTGCTCCACATCGGCTCGCTGCTGACCGCCGTCGCTTCCTATGCCGATGCACGCTCAAACGGCGGCAAATGGCTGGTCCGCATGGAAGACCTCGATCCGCCGCGCGAAATGCCGGGGGCGGCAAGCCATATCCTGCACACGCTTGAGGCATTCGGATTCGAGTGGGACGGAGAAGTCGCCTATCAGAGCCGCCGTTACGCCCTGTATGAAGAAACCCTATGCCGTCTGCAAACCGCCGGACTGGTCTATCCCTGCTATTGCAGCCGCAAAGACTGGCAGGCGGCGGCAACACATGGCGCAGACGGATTTGTATATAACGGCCGTTGCCGCAATCCTCAGCAAAGACCTGACACGCAAAACAAAACTCCGGCATGGCGCATTCAAGTTCCTGATCGCATGATCGGTTTTTCAGACGGCATTGTCGGACATTACGCACAAAATCTGGCACACGATATCGGCGATTTTGTCCTGCTTCGTGCCGACGGCTATTGGGCATATCAGCTTGCCGTGGTTGCCGACGATGCCGATCAAGGAATAACCCATATTGTCCGCGGTCAGGACTTGCTCGTTTCCACGCCGCGCCAAATCTATCTGCAACAATGCCTCGGCGTTCCCACACCGGCCTACGCCCACCTTCCCCTATTGACCAACAATCAAGGGCAAAAATGGTCGAAACAAACCCTTGCCCCGGCTTTGGATTTGAATCAAAAAGAACAACTCCTACGCCAAGTCCTAACCTACCTCAACCTACCCGATGCCCCCACCGTAAACCGTCCGCAAGAATTACTCGATTGGGTGGTAGCGCACTGGCAAATGGACAAAATCCCAAAATCGTCCATTATCACGGACTAAATTAGCATGGTTACAACAAAATTACTCTAGGTATTACAATATTTCATAAAATTATGTAAGTAATCTTCCGATTCATTCCAAACCATGCCCAAGAAGCGAAAAATCATGTATATTTCAAAAATTTCCTAAAATTGTCACAAACTGATAATTTCAAGGTTGCAACAACATACGGCTGGCGCGTTATTGAGGATGACAAAGCGCGGCAGATCTCCCACGATACAACAAAAAGAAATACCGCTATGCCAAGTGCCATTATTGTAGAAGACGAAGTATTAGCAGCAGAACGCTTGCGTGTATTATTGGAAGAATGCAATGTCGTACTGCTCAACGTCTTTCACCATGCCATGCCAGCATTGGAATGGCTGAGCGTCCACGAAGTCGACATTGTCTTTGCCGACATCGGCATGCCGGAAATCGACGGTCTCGAGTTTGTCGAACGCATCAAGCGTACCGCCAAACGCCAGCCGGAGATTGTCTTCACCACAGCCTACGAAGAACACGCCCTGCGCGCGTTCGAGCTGGCTGCTGCAGACTATCTGCTCAAACCGATCAAAATGACCCGCCTGCAAACCGCGCTTGACCGCATCATCGAGAAAAACCGCGAAAAAGCAGACAGTTTCACCCATTTCAAAGTGTACAACCGCGAGCGCATGGTTGAAATCCCCTGGCAACAGGCGCGTTACCTGATGGCGGAACACAAAACCGTCTATCTGTTTACCGGCGACGGTCAAAGCTTCGAATTACCGAAAACATTGGTTTACTGGGAAGAATTACTGGGCGACAAAGTCATCCGCATCCACCGCAACGCCCTCGTCTTCCGCCACACCCTCGACAGCCTGATTCGATTGGACGATGACGAAAACGACGAATACGCATCCACATGGGGCGCAAAAATTCTCGATATCCCAACCCCGTTGCCCGTCAGCCGCCGACAACTATCCACCCTGCGGAAAATCATTAAAAACAGCATCTAACAATGCGCTCTTTAACTAGCTCTTTTTAAATCAAAGGCCGTCTGAAAAGATATTTTCAGACGGCCTTTTAACTTCTCATTTCAATAACAGAAAACAGAAAAAAGAAACGACTAAAACCTACCGTCTGGACTTATCCAGGCTTTTAATTTAATCAAACCGTTTTACCCACAAACAAGGTTTTCTATTTTTTAATCTAACATCTCTCAATTATTATCACTCAACAGAAAAGGCCGTCTGAACAATTCAGACGGCCTCGATACTCAAGCCTTACCGATTAAAAGAACAATTCACGCCAGCTGATGCGTTTGAGTCCGCATTTCCGGCCTTCTACTTTCAGACTGTGCATCTTATCAGAGTTGGTCAACAGACTGCGCTCGGCTTGGGTTGCAAAACATTTATTGTTTGGCACGTTCGGCGTAGCGTTCAACTCTTTATCCGTACCCGTGCCGCCGCTATCGCCATCGGCGGTTACCGGAGAATCATCGGCCTTAGAGCCGTTCAGATAAGTAAAGTTGACCACGCCGTCAAACACCATACCGCTGGCGTAATAAACTTGACCGTTGTTTTCACGTTTGATGATGAATCGGCGATTTTTATCGGAAATACGCGCATCACGCAAACCCAAACGGCCACCGTTTTCCGCATTGACGCCCAGAATAATCGTTTTCGCAGTCGTTTGTGTGGACGTACTGTCAGGCAAACAAACATCGGCACTGGAAGAGTCAGTATGAATTGTTTTGGTTTCATACTTGCGGATGGTCACAACGGCTGTACGCAAAATCATCGTCGGTTTGACAGTCACACGTTCATTCGGATCTAAAGTCAGACTCCAGCCTTTTTTACCTTCACCAACCTTATTGTCGCTGACGTAAATGTGTTCGCCGTCACTTTCTCTGGTTTGCTGTTCCAACTCACTGCTGTTTGCCAAAACTGCTTTATCAGATACATCATCGTAAATACCGTAAACGGCATTGATTTGACCGTTGGTATTATTCAATTCATTCTGATAAATCTCGCTACCTGTACCAAAAATAACAACATACTTATCTTTGCTGCGGCGCGATACCGCAGGCGCAGACGTAATCGGTTGATTACCCGAACCTTGGAAAATCATCTGCGCAGACCATTTGGAAGGTGTTTCGCCACTCAAGTCGAAACGGAACATATTGCCGTAACGGTCGCCGGCATAGGCAATATCGACAATGCCGTCAAAATCGGTATCTACCAAAGTAGGGGTAGAGAGGCCGCCTTTGCCATCCGGTGCAGGAATTTTAGCCAAGAGCTTACCGGCGTCAGAAACATTACTTCCTGTACCTTTCGTCCCAGCCTCTTTGCCTGTCATATCATAGACATATAAAGCCGTTTCATTATCGGCACTGTTCACATCTTCAGTACGATAGCCGCTGGCCAAGAAGCCTGCATAACGCACATCAGATTCCAGATTAACCGGAGTAGTATCGCGCTTGATAGACACACGGCCGATTTGTGTCGAACCAATGGTATAACCCAGCTTATTATCTGTGCCTTTTTTTGTTTCAAACAAAGGTACAGTCGTATTCCAACTACTACTACGAACACTGTCAGCCACTGCACCAATATTCAACGCATACGCACCGCGTCCGCCCTGACCCATCGCACCAAACATAAAGGTTTGCTTCTTATCAGGCGTTTGACGGAGAACAAAACCACCATTGACCATATAGCGGTGTGGTTGTCCTTTTGTGGAACCATAGCCCTCACGAGCAATATCCTTCAGAACTTTGCCCAAAGTTGTTGCTTGACCTTTCTCGTCCTCGCGCTCCATGCTTGCCGGGATATAGCTGAGTTTCAGGTCATAAGGATTGCTTGACGTATCATTACGACGGAAAATATGTACCATGCCGTCATTAGCAGCGGCGACCAAAAACTCTTGACGGCCTTTATCCTTATCCCCAATAGCTGCAACCGAACCGTCTAAAATATCGCCTAAATTACGTTCATCTTTATTTGAATCATTAGGGTCAGTCGGACGGATACGATAAGACTGGCTATAATCTTTTGCTCCTGCATCCGCTTTAATGGCTTCATCACTCCCTGCTCGGCCAGTCCATTTCAGCAATGCATTTTTCCATTCCAACTTATCTTTTGCACTGCCGTCTGAAATGCCAAAATCAGAATTTTCAGCCTCATTATCTGCAACGCTATCGATAAAATAGGTTTTCCTGCCATCATTAACCAAAGTCAGACGGCCTGCAAATGATGGCTGCGAAAATTCAGAAGAGCTAGCTACCGTCCCGTCTCGATTTAATTTATAGAAACGTAGCTGACTGCTCCAAGAGCCGGTATTCAAATGAACCGTTGCCGCCATATCGGGAATACCTGTACTGGTCGTTGCCGGAGCAGTAGAGGATACTCCTTCAAATTTTACATTTTTACTGTCGCTTTCAATATTCTCGACAATGGTTTTAAAGGCTTCAAGCAAATCTTCTTTTTTCTCAGCCTTAAAATACCAGTCTGGACGGCTCGCACCCTTTTCCAGATACTCTCTCCCGACTTTAGAAATTCCTTCACCAAAACCCACAGTAAAAGTCTGAACCAATTGCTTGCTGTAATCTACGCCTTTGGGATCACTTGGATCACCATCCCAGCTTTTACCCGCAGTATCTAAACCGTCTTTTGCTGTTTTAATGTCTTTTTCTGCCAAAGTTTGACTGAAGAAACGCATACCGCGTTTTTCATCCATATAGTTCCTATCCCAATAAGGAACAATGATTTCGCCAATACCTTCGACTTCACGTTTACCATTCTTATAACCAGGCAAAAAAACCCAATTACCAGATGCATCTTTTCTATACCTTGTATTTTGACATTGGAATTTTTTTTCCCCTTCCGGAATATTCTGCGTCGGGTCATAAATCGGCAAATCAAAATAGCCAAATTTTTCGCCTTGCTTATGATTATTCTCATAAGCTTTTGCCTCAGACGGACCGAAATATTGGTATGCAGGCGTATCTGCACTATGCTCAATATCACGGTAATAACCTGAATAATAATAATTTCTATCGTAGTTAAAGTTGGTATTACGCGACTCTCTCGGATCCTCCCCATAACTCTGATTGCTACAACTCATATTAGCATCACCGTCCGACATCACAATCACATAAGACTTCTGACAACGGTATTTGATATTGGGCATCACAAAGTTTTTGACTACTTCATAATAACGGCGCGTGATTGGCGTAGCATGACCAGGGTCGATACCATCTACCCTCCTTTGAACGTCCTGCCAATCATCGGTAAAGCCCTTCTCATCTGGAATATCAGTACGACCATTATTATGCAGGGTTTGCAAACCCCATTGGAACCGTTGTTTTTCGCCATACTCTTTCAATACCGATTTTAGGGCCTCCTTAGTAATCGTTATTCTTTTATCAGCCAATACAGATGTTTCCTTACCTTGCACATTCCATTGCATACTGCCCGAGTCATCAATCAAAAACATAATATTGTGTTTGACTTTGGGTTGGCCGCTGACGTCGGTTTTGTTTTGCAGGTAAAAAGGAGTTTGGGCAAATTGCTGCGTATTTGCCTGAACGGAAAAGCTGATAAGCGCTAAAGCGGAAGCGACGCTTGCATGAATGAGGCGATGGCGGCCTGATGGAGCGTTTTGCATAATGTGTTCTTTTTTCATCGGATAATCTCAGCTAAAAATGACATTGTTTTTATTTTTTATAAGGCTACGATTTTAGCATAAACAGCCTGTTCCATGTTTGATTCGGCTGAATTTCCCTACGCCCGCATTTCAAACACAACAAAAATGAAACAATCTGCCTAATCAGTTTTCAGACGGCCCGACTGGATATTTAGTTCAACCTTACTCATCAAGCATTCCAAAAGCAAGGGATTGTCCCGTAAAGGTAAAACATTTTTAAATTATCGACTCCTTGCTCTATGCTTGAAATTCCTATCATTTTGACTTAAAATACACTGCTTCTACGGCATAGACCGCTATGTCTGAAAAAGCACGTTACACAGCAAAATCAAAGCTGCGGAGCGTGTTTTTTTTTAGCCGAGATTTCCGAAGGCTGTCTTTTTTGTAAACAATTTTATTCTTCAGACGGCCCGACCCATTTTTTTCGAACCGACCATCATCAGGCAAACAGGATTCCATCATGACCACTCCGGCTCTTCTCGTTCTCGCTGACGGCAGCGTATTTCACGGCACATCAATCGGTTACGAAGGTTCGACTTCCGGCGAAGTCGTGTTCAACACTTCCATGACCGGCTATCAAGAAATCCTGACCGACCCTTCCTACTGCAAACAAATCGTTACCCTCACCTACCCCCACATCGGCAATACCGGCACCAACGCCGAAGACGAAGAAAGCCGCAGCGTTTACGCCGCTGGCTTGATTATCCGCGACCTGCCGCTCTTGCACAGCAACTTCCGCGCATCCGAAAGCCTGCACGACTATTTGGTACGCAACAAAACCGTCGCCATCGCCGATATCGATACCCGCCGCCTGACCACCCTGTTGCGTGAAAAAGGCTCGCAAGGCGGTGCAATCTTGACCGGTGCAGATGCCACCGTTGAAAAAGCACAAGAACTCATCGCCGCATTCGGCAGCATGGTCGGCAAAGACTTGGCAAAAGAAGTTTCCTGCACAGAAACTTACGAATGGACCGAAGGCGAATGGGAATTGGGCAAAGGTTTCGTTACCCCTTCCGAACAGTCTTACCACGTTGTCGCCTACGATTTCGGCGTTAAAACCAACATCCTGCGCATGCTCGCCTCTCGCGGCTGCCGCCTGACCGTCGTTCCCGCCCAAACCAGTGCGGAAGAAGTATTGGCACTCAATCCTGACGGCGTATTCCTGTCCAACGGCCCCGGCGACCCCGAGCCTTGCGACTACGCCATCAAAGCCGTACAGAAATTAATGGAAAGCGGCAAACCGATTTTCGGCATTTGCTTGGGACACCAGCTGATCAGCCTCGCCATCGGCGCAAAAACCCTGAAAATGCGCTTCAGCCATCACGGCGCCAACCATCCGGTACAAGACTTGGACAGCGGCAAAGTCGTCATCACCAGCCAAAACCACGGTTTCGCCGTCGATGCCGACACCCTGCCCGCCAACGCAAGGATTACCCACAAATCCTTGTTCGACAACACCTTGCAAGGCATCGAACTGACAGACAAACCTGTATTCTGCTTCCAAGGCCACCCCGAAGCCAGCCCGGGCCCGCAAGACGTCGGCTATCTATTCGACAAATTCATTGACAATATCAAAGCAGCAAAACAATAAAGCTGATTTTTTCAGACGGCCACACTCAACTCGACAACAGGCCGTCTGAAAACCAAACTTCAAAAATATAAATTCAGCCCCCTCTCAACATCTGTACAGCCTGAAAACCCAATCGTCTAATCAGAAAGGAAAACCAATGACTGAAAAACAAATGCACATTCTTTCCGTCACCGCCACCCTGGCCGGCGTCGGTATGTACGTTTCTTATATCCCGCAAATCCAAAACAACCTTGCCGGCAACCCCGGCTCGCCGTTGCAACCCCTCGTCGCCGCCATCAACTGCACATTATGGTTTGCCTACGGCTTTTTGAAAGAAAAACGCGACTACCCCATCATACTGGCAAACGCCCCCGGTATCATTTTGGGTTTGATTACGTTTGTCACTAGTTTTTAAGGAAGTTTTCAGACGGCCTGTGCAACATAAAAACGCAAAAGGTCGTCTGAAAAAGAATGCCCGAAATATCAACAGCAGGAATTTTTCAGGCGGCCTTTATCGCAAGGCATATGGAACAAACGCCGCGAGCGTTTTTTCAGACGACCTTTGAACCCGTCGGTAGGGTGTGTGCCGCAAGGTACGCACGCGGTGGGTTGAGGTTGCAGGGAAAATGGAGAACGCGTGCGTGCGTACCGCACACACCCTACATGCGGGCTACGGGGCTTGCTACGCTTACTACAGATAATAGAACAACACTAAAACAGCGGAACGAAATTAACCATATGAGCATCTTTAAAATTAATAAAATTGATCAAACTGCTACTGTACAGAATTTAATAGCATTCAAAGACAATCACATAAAAGAGCGGGATGTACAGAACATTATTAAATCCAATCCTAAAATTTTAGGCGAAGATTTACTTATTATCAGCGAAGAACTGTCCCCATGTGAAGATTCTAAGAAACGGTTAGATTTATTAGCACTGGATAAATCTGGGAAACTGGTTGTAATAGAACTGAAGCGGAATGACGACGGTTTCCACATGGACTTACAAGCCATCCGCTATGCCTCAATGATTAGGCTATTTAGTATCCAAGACGTTATAAGGCATTACCAAGATTACGCACAGGGAAATGCAGAGGAAGATATTACCTATTTCTTAGACCAAGAAATCGACAAATTAGATTTTGATAACATTAGAATTATTCTGGTCAATCAAGACTTCTCTAGAGAATTAACCAATTCTGTATTATGGTTAAATGAGCAGGGCTTGGATATCAAATGTATCAAGATTACTCAATATGAAATAAACAATGACCTGATTTGGGATGTAGATACTATCATTCCTGTTAAAGAGACCGAAGAATATCAGCTAAAAATCAAAGAAAAGAAAAATTCAGATCAAGAAATAAAACGTGAATTTAACAGCAGAGATTATACAAAATATATATTTAATGGTGAATCTAACCTAACAAAAGGCCGTTTGGTTTTGGAAGTTGTTAAAAAATATTGCAAAGACAACCCAGAAACCAACTTTACCCAATTGAGTCAAATTTTCCCTAAAAAATTACAAGGCTCAAATGGTGTATTGAATATATTTAGCGAGCTTAAAGATTATCAAAAAGAAGGTAGATTTTATATTAAGGATAAAGAAATCATTCAATTAAAAAATGGTGAACAAATATCAGTTTGTTCCCAATGGAGAAAAGATAGTATTGACAATTTTATTGAACATGTTAAGCAGACTCTTGGTTATGAAATAGTTGCTCAATAATGAAATTTAAAAACCTGAATATCTTGTGAGAAAGTAAAAATGCCTAAACGTACCGACCTAAAATCTATCCTTATCATCGGCGCCGGCCCTATCGTTATCGGTCAGGCCTGCGAATTTGACTATTCGGGCGCACAGGCCTGCAAGGCTTTGCGTGAAGAAGGCTATAAAGTCATTCTGGTGAATTCCAACCCCGCCACGATTATGACCGACCCTGAAATGGCGGATGTTACCTACATCGAGCCGATTATGTGGCAGACGGTGGAGAAGATTATCGCCAAAGAGCGGCCCGATGCGATTCTGCCCACGATGGGCGGTCAGACTGCGCTGAACTGTGCGCTGGATTTGGCGCGCAACGGTGTGCTGGCGAAATACAATGTCGAGCTGATCGGCGCGACGGAAGATGCGATTGACAAGGCGGAAGACCGCGGCCGCTTTAAAGAAGCGATGGAAAAAATCGGTTTGTCTTGCCCGAAATCTTTTGTCTGCCACACCATGAACGAGGCATTGGCAGCGCAAGAACAGGTCGGCTTCCCTACCCTGATTCGTCCTTCTTTCACCATGGGTGGTTCGGGTGGCGGTATTGCCTACAATAAAGACGAGTTCTTGGCGATTTGCGAACGCGGTTTCGATGCGTCGCCTACGCATGAGTTGCTGATTGAGCAGTCTGTTCTCGGCTGGAAAGAGTACGAGATGGAAGTGGTGCGCGACAAGAACGACAACTGCATCATCATCTGCTCGATTGAAAACTTCGACCCGATGGGCGTGCATACCGGCGACTCCATCACTGTTGCGCCTGCACAAACATTGACCGACAAAGAATACCAAATCATGCGTAATGCTTCGTTGGCAGTGTTGCGCGAAATCGGCGTGGATACCGGCGGCTCAAACGTGCAGTTTGCGGTAAACCCTGAAAATGGCGAGATGATTGTCATTGAAATGAACCCGCGCGTGAGCCGTTCTTCCGCGTTGGCATCTAAAGCAACCGGCTTCCCGATTGCCAAAGTAGCGGCCAAACTGGCGGTCGGCTTTACACTGGACGAGTTGCGCAACGACATCACCGGCGGCCGCACGCCCGCGTCGTTCGAGCCTTCCATCGACTATGTGGTAACCAAGATCCCACGTTTTGCGTTTGAAAAATTCCCCGCCGCAGACGACCGCCTGACCACGCAGATGAAATCGGTGGGCGAAGTGATGGCAATGGGCCGTACCATTCAAGAAAGTTTCCAAAAAGCCTTGCGTGGTTTGGAAACCGGCCTGTGCGGCTTCAACCCTCGCAGCGAAGACAAAGCCGAAATCCGCCGCGAACTGGCCAACCCAGGCCCTGAACGTATGCTGTTTGTGGCGGACGCGTTCCGCGCGGGTTTCACGCTGGAAGAAATCCACGAGATCTGCGCCATCGATCCTTGGTTCTTGGCGCAAATCGAAGACTTGGTGAAAGAAGAAAAATCAGTTTCAGACGGCCAATTACAAGACTTGGATTATGCCGCTTTACGCCGTCTGAAACGCAAAGGCTTCTCTGACAAGCGTTTGGCACAATTATTGAACGTAAGCGAAAAAGAAGTCCGCGAACACCGCTACGCGCTGAACCTGCATCCGGTTTACAAACGCGTCGACACCTGCGCCGCCGAGTTTGCCACCGAAACCGCCTATCTCTACTCTACTTACGAAGAGGAATGCGAAGCGCGTCCTTCCGACCGTAAAAAAGTGATGATTCTCGGCGGCGGCCCGAACCGCATCGGTCAGGGCATCGAGTTTGACTACTGCTGCGTTCACGCCGCGCTCGCCCTGCGCGAATCGGGCTTTGAAACGATTATGGTCAACTGCAACCCCGAAACCGTGTCCACCGACTTCGACACCAGCGACCGCCTCTATTTCGAGCCGCTGACGCTGGAAGACGTGTTGGAAATCGTCCGCACCGAAAACCCGTGGGGCGTGATTGTGCATTACGGTGGTCAAACCCCGCTCAAACTCGCCAACGCATTGGTTGAAAACGGCGTAAACATCATCGGCACATCCGCCGACAGTATCGACGCCGCCGAAGACCGCGAACGCTTCCAAAAAGTGTTGAACGACTTAGGCCTGCGTCAACCGCCCAACCGCATCGCCCACAACGAAGAAGAAGCCCTCGTTAAAGCCGAAGAAATCGGTTATCCGTTGGTTGTCCGTCCTTCTTACGTCCTCGGCGGCCGCGCCATGCAGATTGTTCACTCTGCCGAAGAGTTGCAAAAATACATGCGCGAAGCCGTACAAGTTTCCGAAGACAGCCCTGTATTGCTCGACTTCTTCTTGAACAACGCCATCGAAGTGGACGTAGACTGCGTTTCAGACGGCCAAGACGTCGTGATCGGCGGCATCATGCAACACGTCGAACAAGCAGGTATCCACTCCGGCGACTCCGGCTGTTCATTGCCTCCATACTCTTTGAGCGAAGAGATTCAAGACGAAATCCGCCGCCAAACCAAAGCCATGGCATACGCACTGGGCGTGGTCGGCTTGATGAACGTACAGTTTGCCGTACAAGACGGCGTGGTCTTCGTACTGGAAGTGAACCCACGCGCCAGCCGTACCGTACCGTTCGTATCCAAAGCCACCGGCGTACCGCTCGCCAAAGTCGGCGCACGCGTAATGGCAGGCATTTCGCTGAAAGAGCAAGGCGTAGAAAAAGAAGTCATCCCGGACTTCTACGCCGTTAAAGAAGCCGTGTTCCCATTCATCAAATTCCCGGGTGTGGACACCATTCTCGGCCCCGAAATGCGCTCCACCGGCGAAGTGATGGGCGTGGGCGCAAGCTTCGGCGAAGCCTACTTCAAAGCCCAACTCGGCGCAGGCGAACGCTTGAGCACAACCGGCAAAATCTTCCTTGCCGTACGCGACGAAGACAAACCGCTCATCGTCAAAACCGCACAAAACTTCCAAGCACTCGGCTACGGTGTCTGCGCCACACGTGGTACCGCCGAATACTTGAAAGAACACGGCATCATCGTGCAAGCGGTCAATAAAGTGCAGGAAGGCCGCCCACACATCGTGGACGCCATTAAAAACGGCGAAATCGCACTGGTGGTCAACACCGTCGGCAGCACAGTACAATCTGTTACTGACAGCCACAGCATCCGCCGCACCTCCCTCACCCAACGCGTACCGCAATACACCACCATAGCCGGCGGCGAAGCCATGAGCGAAGGCGCAAAAAGCCGCGAACACTTGGGCGTGTACAGCGTACAGGAATTGCATGGCCGCCTGAAAAACAAAGCCTAATCAATCCTATCGGATTTAAATAGTAGCTAAAAGGCCGTCTGAAACCTGATTACTCAGTTTCAGACGGCCTTTTCATATTTCAAATTCCAACCGTCTGTCCATCAAAACAACCTTTTCTGCCGTCTCCCAACAAGCGATAGCAACATGAAATATAATTTCGTTATTGATTGGATTCATATGACAAAATTGTTGTTTTTTCATCATCATTCCAAAATATTGAGTTTAACGCCTATTCTCCTTGCTTTATAATGGCCGTCTGAAAGAAAAATACAATTAAAGCAGAAGCATGTCTTTGCAACTTAAGCAGATTTGCATAATTAAACATATGCTTTAATCATAATAATGATAAAATAATACGGCTTTCCTCTAAATTAAAGGGAAAACTGCACAAGAAACGGAAAATATAAATGAGTGTCGGATTATTGCGTGTTTTGGTTCAAAGCCAAACCATCTCAAATCAACAAGCGGAACATTACAATAGCCTTTTACAATCGGGTAAAGAAATCCTGCCCAACCTGTTTTCAGACGGCATCATCTCCCCTAAAGCTTTGGGAGAGTTAGTTGCGCGCGTATTCAGCTATCCCCTTTTGGATTTGCACTACTACCCGCGCAATAATGTAGTCAGCGACATTCTGACGGAAGAGCAAATGGTGCAAAACCGTTGCGTTCCAATTTTCAAACGCGGACGCAAGGTTTATTTCGCCGTATCCGATCCGACTCAAATCCAAAACTTCCAAAAAATCGCTTTTTCTTCAGGTTTAAGTGTTGATTTGGTAGTGGTTCCCGATGACCAACTCAGCTCCTTGCTGGAATGGTTGGGTCAGCGTTCAACAACCATTCTGAAAGAAATCAACGAAGAACATGAAGCAACGCAGCAATCTCAATCGCTTTATATCGATAATGAAGAGGCTGAAGACGGCCCTATCCCACGCTTTATCCACAAAACCTTATCCGATGCCCTAAACGCAGGCGCATCGGACATCCACTTTGAATTCTACGAGCAAATGGCGCGCGTCCGTTTCCGCGTGGACGGACAGTTGCGCGAAGTCGTACAGCCGCCTGTCGCCGTACGCGGTCAGTTGGCATCGCGCATCAAAGTGATGGCGCGTTTGGATATTTCTGAAAAACGTATTCCGCAAGACGGCAGAATTCAAATTGCCTTCCACAAACACGGCCGTCCGATTGACTTCCGTGTCAGCACTTTGCCAACGCTGTTTGGCGAAAAAGTGGTGATGCGTATCCTAAATTCCGATGGTACATCGCTCAATATCGACCAGCTCGGCTTAGAGCCTTTCCAAAAAGAAATGCTGCTTGAGGCCATCAACCGCCCTTACGGCATGGTGTTAGTTACCGGTCCGACAGGCTCGGGCAAAACCATTTCGCTCTATACCTGCCTGAGCATTTTGAACACGGAAGATGTCAACATTTCAACGGCAGAGGATCCGGCCGAGATTAACCTGCCGGGCGTCAACCAAGTCAACGTCAATGAAAAACAAGGCCTGACGTTTGCCACCGCACTCCGATCCTTCTTACGTCAAGATCCTGATATTATTATGGTCGGTGAGATCCGCGACTTGGAAACCGCCGACATCGCCATTAAAGCCGCCCAAACCGGCCACATGGTTTTCTCGACCCTGCATACCAATAATGCACCGGCCACGCTCTCCCGCCTTTTGAACATGGGTGTCGCTCCTTTCAATATCGCCAGCTCGGTCAGCCTGATTATGGCGCAAAGGCTGTTGCGCAGACTGTGTCCAAACTGCAAACGCGAAGTGGAGCGCCCGCCGGTTCCGGCATTGAAAAAAGCCGGCTTTACCGATGCGGACTTGGCTCAAAATTGGAAGCTCTACCGCCCGGTTGGTTGCGACAGCTGCCGCGGCAAAGGCTTTAAAGGCCGCATCGGTATTTATGAAGTCATGCCGGTCAGCGATGAAATGCAAAAAGTCATTATGAACAACGGTACAGAAGTTGATATCATGAACATGGCCTATCAGGAAGGCATGGTAGACCTGCGTCGCGCCGGCCTCATGAAAGTCATGCAGGGCCTGACTTCGTTGGAAGAAGTAACTGCTCATACCAATGACTAAAATTGCCATATTTTCGAAAATTACAATAAAGCGGCACGGGGAAACAGTCCGCTTTATTTCTTACTAACAAGGGATAACTCATGGCTCAAGCAGAGCAAAAAAGAAGTCTGTTCGGTTCAAGAAGCAAAGGTAAGCGTTTTACATTTGAAGGAAAAAACATCGAGACCGAACGTCTTGTCCGCGGCGAAGTAGTTGCCAAAGATGAAGAAGAGGCGCGCAAAAAACTCCAGCGCAGAGGCATTCGCCCTTTGCGTATCAGCAAAGTCAAAACCGCACGCAAACGCCGTATTACCCAAGAAGACATCACAGTGTTTACGCGCCAACTGGCAACGATGATGAAGGCAGGCTTGCCGCTGATGCAGGCTTTCGAAATCGTTGCTCGCGGCCACTCCAATCCGAGCATGACCGAAATGCTGATGCAGGTTCGCTCCGATGTCGAACAAGGTAGCGCATTGGGCAAATCGTTCTCCAAATATCCAAAATATTTCGACCGTTTCTATTGCAATCTGGTCAGCGCAGGCGAGTCCGGCGGCGTACTGGAAAGCCTATTGGACAAACTGGCTGTCTATAAAGAAAAAACCCAAGCCATTAAGAAAAAAGTCAAAACCGCACTGACCTACCCGATTGCCATTATCGTGGTGGCGATTGCGCTTATCTTCATCATGATGATGTTTGTACTGCCTGCCTTTAAAGAAGTTTATGCCAATATGGGCGCAGAGCTGCCAAGCCTTACCCAACTCGTCATGAGCTTGTCCGATTTATTTGTCGACTACGGCTGGATTATGATCATCCTTTTGATTGTTTCTGTCTTCGGCCTGTACAAACTCCATGAAAAATCGCCTACCTTCCAAAAACGAATCGATGCTCTGGTTTTGAGACTCCCTGTTTTTGGCACCATCGTCCGAAAAGCAACCATCGCCCGTTGGGCGCGTACGACCTCTACCCTCTTCGCAGCCGGCGTTCCTTTGGTGGAAGTATTAGATTCAGTTGCAGGCGCATCCGGCAATATTCTCTATGAAGAAGCCACTCAAGACATCCGCGCCAAGGTAACCCAAGGTCTGTCGCTGACATCCAGTATGCAAAGTACAGATATGTTCCCCAACATGGTGATCCAAATGGCGGCCATCGGCGAAGAGTCAGGCTCTTTGGATGATATGCTGAACAAAGCAGCCGAATTCTACGAAGATGAAGTAGACAACTCCGTCACCCGATTGTCTCACTTGATGGAGCCTATCATCATGGTAGTATTGGGTTCGCTCATCGGTATTTTGCTGATTGCCATGTATCTGCCGCTGTTTAACTTGGGTAATGTCGTAGGTTGATATGCTTGATAGTATTTACTCTGCCATCGACGCCCTCTCCGTTCTTGCACCATTCGCCATTCCTTTAGCCGTTATTTTAGGATTACTGATTGGTAGCTTTCTGAACGTCGTCATTTATCGCACGCCGATAATGATGGAGCGTGAATGGACACAATTTTCCAAAGAGCATTTGGGCATCGAGCTGACAGACGAAGAAAAACAGCCATTTAATCTGCGTAAACCGGATTCACGCTGCCCAAAATGCGAAAGTCCGATCAGAGTTTGGCAAAATATACCCATCCTCAGCTATGTTTTCCTAGGTGGGAAATGCCACGCCTGCAAAACCCATATCAGCATACGCTATCCGTTGATTGAGCTGCTGACAGGCGTCTTATTCGGTATTGTCGCGTGGCAATACGGCTGGTCATGGGCAACTATTGGTGGATTGATTCTGACTGCCATATTGATTGCGCTGACCTTTATCGATGCCGATACGCAATATTTGCCCGACAGCCTGACTCAACCCCTAATTTGGATCGGCCTGCTGTTTAATCTGAACGATACGTTCGTGCCCCTGCATTCAGCCGTTTGGGGTGCAATCGCAGGCTATATGAGCCTTTATACTTTATGCGCCGTCTATAAACTTCTGACCGGTAAAATCGGTATGGGCAATGGCGACTTCAAACTTTTGGCCGCGCTCGGCGCATGGCTGGGCGTAGGAATTTTGCCTGTTCTGATCTTCATGGCTGCCTTAGTCGGGCTGGTGTGCGCACTCATCGCCCGCGTCGGTAAAGGCCAATATTTTGCTTTTGGTCCCAGCCTTGCTGTAGCAGGATGGATTATTTTGGTTGCCAATGCACCTATTACCCAACTGGTACAATGGTGGCTCGTACAATCAGGATTCCGATAATGACATTATGGATAGGCTTGACCGGCGGTATCGGCAGCGGCAAATCATCTATCGCCCAAATGTTTGCCGAACTTGGCGTACCCATTATCGATGCCGATGCCATCAGCCGCTCACTGACCGCTGAAAACGGCGAAGCGCTTCCAGCCATCCGTCAGCTTTTTGGTGATGAGGTTTTTGACAACGAAGGCCGTCTGAATCGTACGGCTTTACGGGAAGAGGTTTTCAGACGGCCTCAATCCAAAAAACAACTGGAAAAGCTGCTTCTGCCATTAATCTTAAACAAAATCCAACAGCAGAAACAAAAGCTTGCTTCCTCTACTTACGGCATTGTCGATGTACCGCTTTTAATTGAGAATCCGGCATTTAAAGCGGAGACCGACCGCATTTTAGTTGTAGATGTTCCAGAATCCGTCCAAATCGAACGCGTATATCAACGCAATGGTTTTTCAGAAGAACAGACGCGCCAAATCATGGCTACCCAAGCTTCCCAATCTGACAGGCTGCTTCATGCCGACGACGTATTGGACAATACTCATAGCTTGGAAGAAGCAAAAATCAAGGTTTTTCGCCTGCATCAATACTATCAATCCATTGCACAATCACTGAAAGAAACTGCATGACCGCTCCTGTTGTAAAATGTCCGACCTGCCACAAAGAAGTCGTTTGGAATACCGACAGCCCCTACCGCCCTTTCTGCAGCAAACGGTGTAAACTCATTGATTTAGGCGAATGGGCACAAGAAAAATACACCGTTTCTTCGGAAGATGACCCTTTTTCAGACCTATTGGACGGCAAATAACCTACGCCGCTTCCTTCAGCCTATCCAAAACAGGCTCAAAACAGTAAAATACCCTCTTTATTCCAACATATTCCATCCACCATGCTCACCTTCCAACAAATTATTTTCAAATTACAGAACTACTGGGCAGACAAAGGCTGCACCGTTATCCAACCTTTCGATATGGAAGTCGGTGCCGGTACTTCCCATCCTGCCACCTGTCTGCGCGCCTTAGGCCCGGAGCCGTGGTTTGCCGCTTACGTTCAACCCAGCCGCCGCCCCAAAGACGGCCGCTATGGCGACAACCCCAACCGCCTGCAACACTACTATCAATTCCAAGTTGCGCTCAAACCTGCACCAGCCAATATTCAAGACCTCTACCTTGATTCCCTGCGCGAATTGGGTATCGACCCTAAAGTACACGACATCCGCTTTGTCGAAGACGACTGGGAAAACCCTACTCTCGGCGCTTGGGGTTTGGGTTGGGAAGTTTGGCTCAACGGCATGGAAGTAACCCAATTCACCTACTTCCAACAAGTCGGCGGTATCGACTGCTCCCCCGTACTCGGCGAAATCACCTACGGCATCGAGCGTCTCGCCATGTATTTGCAAGGCGTAGAAAACGTGTACGACCTCGTTTGGGCAAAAACCCTTGATGGCAACATCGTCACTTACGGCGACGTTTATCATCAAAACGAAGTCGAACAATCTACCTACAACTTCGAATACAGCGATGCCGATTGGCTCTTGCGCCAATTCAACGACTACGAAGAACAAGCCAAACGCCTGCTTGCAGTTGAAGACACCAGTCTTGCCCTGCCTGCTTACGAGCTTGTACTCAAAGCCGGCCACACGTTCAACCTCTTGGATGCACGCGGCGCCATTTCCGTTACCGAACGCGCAACCTACATCGGCCGCATTCGTGCACTGAGCCGTATCGTTGCTCAAAAATTCGTTGAAAGCCGCGAGAAACTGGGCTTCCCATTGCTTAAAAACCAATAAGCCCGCACATGCTTACCACGCCGCCCTTTGATACATTCAAGTGGCGGCGTTTCTATTTTCAGACGGCCTTAACATCGCTGCCATCGCAAACACTTCCTGCCTGCTTTCAGGTAAAATAAACCCTTTATTACATAAACCGTCTGAAAACATGAGTTCATCCTCTTCTGCAAAAACACCCTTTTTCTTACTTTCCCTCGTTGCCATCATTCTTGACCAACTGAGCAAATGGGAAATCTTGAAACACTTTACCGAAGGCGAACGCCTCAATATCATTCCAGACTTTTTTGACCTGACGCTTGCCTATAATCCAGGCGCGGCATTCAGCTTTTTGGCCGACCAAGGCGGCTGGCAAAAATTCTTCTTTTTAGGTCTGGCCGTCGTCATCAGCCTGTATTTGGCCCGTGCCATCTGGCGCGATGAGTTTGGACGCTGGGGCAAACTGGGAGCAGCCATGATTATCGGCGGCGCAATTGGCAATGTGGTTGACCGTCTGATTCACGGCCACGTTGTCGATTTTCTGCTTTTCTATTGGCAAAACTGGTTCTATCCAGCATTTAACATTGCCGACAGCTTTATCTGCGTTGGCGCGGTTTGCTTGGTATTAGATGGTTTGCTGCACAAAAAAACACCTTCAAACGACACAAAGGCCGTCTGAAAACGGAACACACATGACTCAAAAAACCATTATCCTTGCCAATCCCCGCGGCTTTTGTGCCGGCGTTGACCGCGCCATCAGCATTGTTGAACGTGCACTCGAAGAGTTCGGCGCACCTATTTACGTCCGCCATGAGGTCGTTCACAACAAATTCGTCGTGGACAATCTACGGGCAAAAGGTGCCGTCTTTGTCGATGACTTGGCGGATGTCCCAAAGGGTGCCACGCTGATTTACTCGGCTCACGGCGTATCCAAAGCCGTACAGGAAGAAGCAGCACAACGCGGTTTCCGCGTTTTTGATGCCACTTGCCCTTTGGTAACCAAAGTCCACAAAGAAGTAGCCCGCCTTGATGCCCAAGATTACGAAATCATCATGATCGGCCACAAAGGCCACGTCGAAGTAGAAGGCACGATGGGACAATTGCCTCCGGGTAAAATGTTTTTGGTCGAGACAGTGGAAGATGTGGCCGGACTGAACGTCAAAAACCCTGACAAGCTGGCCTACGTCAGCCAAACCACTTTATCGGTGGACGAAACCAAAGACATCATTGCAGCTTTGAATCAACGCTTCCCCAATATCCGCAATCCGCACAAAGAAGACATCTGCTACGCCACAACCAACCGCCAAACTGCCGTTAAAGAATTGGCGGAAGAATGCGATCTCGTGATTGTTGTCGGCTCGCCCAATTCTTCCAATAGCAACCGCTTGCGTGAAGTAGCCGCATTGCGCGGAGTTGATGCCTATATGGTCGATAATGCTTCCTATCTAAAAAAAGAATGGTTTGAAAACAAAACCAAGGTTGGTGTAACTGCCGGCGCATCTGCGCCTGAAGTCTTGGTTCGAGAAGTCTTACAAACCATTCAAGACTGGGGACATGAGACCATACGTGAAGGAGAAGGCGCAGAAGAAAGCATTGTATTTGTCTTGCCTAAAGAATTGCGCCGGGAGGGCGAAAACAAGCAAATCCTAAATAAAGGGTAAGTTTATTATTTACTTTATTTGAACTTAAGGCCGTCTGAAAACTTTCAGACGGCCTTAAGTTTATTTTGCCAATAAAAAAGACCCGCCTTTAAGGCAGGTCTTTTCATACATGATCCTGATTATTTCTCAGAAGTATGTTGCTGACGGCGCAAGATAGCCGGAATTTCAAAGTCATCCAATACAGACTGGTTGCTGAAATCAGCCGCAGTCAGATTCATAGAACGGATATTGCGGTTGGTACGAACCAGGCTTTCAGCGCTGCTTTGGCTTTGAGCTTGAGGTGCTTCTTCCGCACCGCGTACCAATTGTTGGGTACGGGCAGCAGCGCGCAGTTGGTTGTCAGTACCGTTTTCTTTCAAGCCGGTAGCAATAATGGTAATACGGATAGCGTCTTCGCTCATGCTCTCGTCTTCGGCAGCACCAAATTTGCATTCCACTTCAGGGTGTGCATTTTGGTTGACGATACGCATAATCTCGTTGAACTCAGACATTTTCAGGCAGCCAGGAGCGGTGGTAATGTTTACCAATACACCGCGTGCGCCATCCAAAGTAACATTATCCAAGAGCGGACTGGAGATGGCTTGATCGGTAGCCAAACGGGCACGGTCGATACCTTGCGCAAAACCTGAACCCATCATGGCGATACCGCGATTGCTCATCACGGTTTTCACGTCGGCGAAGTCCAAGTTGATCATGTCGCTCGGGCAAGTCACTACTTCGGAAATACCGGCAACCGCATCACGCAGTACATTGTCGGCTGCACGGAAAGCTTCGCGCATGGTCACGTCTTCGCCCAAAGCAGTCATCAATTTATCATTCGGGATAATAATCAGGGAATCAACGCGCTCTTTGAGCTGATCCAAACCTGCTTGAGCGATGTGTACGCGTTTACCTTCGTAAGCAAACGGACGGGTTACAACCGCAACGGTCAGAATACCCATTTCTTTAGCGATTTCAGCCACAACAGGAGCAGAACCGGTACCTGTACCGCCACCCATACCGGTAGTGATGAACAGCATGTTTGCACCGCGGATGGCATCTTCGATGGCTTCGCGATCTTCTTGGGCTGCGGCGCGGCCAATTTCAGGATTTGCGCCGGCACCCAAACCGCGAGTCAGGTTTGTACCCAATTGAATGCGTTTGGCCGCATTGTTTTTAGCCAATGATTGCGCATCGGTATTGGCACTGATGAACTCAACACCATGAATAGTGTTGGCAACCATGTTGTTGATGGCATTACAGCCGCCGCCACCCAAACCGATAACTTTAATAACAGCAGGGCTTGTTGCTGATTCTGCTACGTCGTAAACAAATTCCATTCAATAATCCTCCGCGCCCCGCTTTATAAGGACGGTTCAAAAATAACTTATTATCCGTATTATATAAGAAGTATCCTGATACTGGCAAAAATCTTCTTATCATCCGACTGTCGGCGTTATATTTTTACTACAATTTTTAACAGAAAATATACAAGTTTTAAATTATTCACTTGGCAATTATTTAAAACCGTTTAATTCTACTTAAATATTCAGGACAAACGGATTCTACACCGCCTGCCCTGAACACTTTTATCAGAAATTGTCTCTGAAGAATCTTTGGATTTTTTCCCACAGACCCATTTTTTTACCTGAATCATTCAGGGCAATCGCACCGGTTCGGCTGGTTTGTTCACCCTCTTCGGCAGCATAGGCCGTCTGAAGCAGGCCAATTGCTGTTGAATAGCGTGGATTGCGGATACGCTCGGATACGCCGCCCATTTCCTGCGGAACACCGATACGGGCCGGCAAATTAAAGACTTCTTCCGCCAACTCAACAATACCGGTCAACATAGAGGCACCGCCGGTCAAAACAATACCGGAAGTCAACACTTCTTCTGGGAAGCCGGAACGGCGCAATTCGTTCAGCGTCAATTCCAAAATCTCTTCTACACGCGGACCGATGATTTCAGCCAATACGCGGCGTGAAATTTGACGTGATTGACGGTCGCCAACACTAGGAACTTCAATCATTTCATCCAAGCCGTCCATAGTCGGAATGGCGGCGCCGTAATGGATTTTGATGTACTCGGCGGCACTGTGCGGCGTACGCAGGGCTTGTGCCAAGTCTTTGGTAATCAAATCACCGGCAACGGGAATAACCGCGGTATGGCGGATTGCGCCATTGGTATAAACCGCGATGTCGGTCGTACCGCCGCCGATATCGATGACGCACACGCCCAAATCTTTTTCGTCTTCAGTCAAAACGGCGTGACCGCTTGCCAAAGGCTGAAGCATGATTTGATCCATTTGCAGGCCGCAGCGTTGAATACATTTTTGGATATTTTGCAAAGCAGTGTTCGCACCGGTAATGATGTGTACACGGGTGTCCAAACGCACGCCGCTCATGCCGATAGGCTCTTTCACACCGGGTTGGTTGTCGATGATGTACTCTTGAACCACGGTATGCAAGATATTGTGATCAGGCGGAATATTGATGGCTTTGGCAGTTTCGATGGCACGATCGATGTCGGCTTGCGATACTTCGCCATCTTTAATTTTGACCACGCCTTGTGAATTCAGGCTGCGGATATGGTTACCGGCAATACCGGTAACAACGTGGGAAATTTTGGTATCTGCCATTAACTCGGCATCTTCTACCGCCTGACGAATGGCTTGCGCGGTAGCGTCGATATTGGTCACCATACCTGCACGCAGGCCGCGTGAAGGGCTTTGGCCCAAGCCGACAATGTGGATTTCATTATCTTCCCGAATCTCGCCGATTAAGGCGATGACCTTGGACGTACCAATGTCTAAGGCACTGATATATTTATTTTGTTGTTGTTCCATAATTGCTCGTTCGCTATGTTGTCTGACTGACGGTTTGATTATTTTTGAAACAAGATTGCTTCACGTCTAATCGGCTATTCACTGTCGGAAGGGTTTTCAGACGGCCTGTAACGGACTGAAAAACCATCCTTATAACGCATATCGACATACTCGATACGACTTTGTTTTTTACGCAGCAGCGACGGCCAAATCTGGGCAAACTGCTGCAAACGTTTGATTTCGTTTTCACGCCCCAAACGCACGGTAATGCCGTTGTTCAATACAAGCAGCCATGCCGAACGCGGCGTGTAGATCAATTCTTTGATGGTCAGTTTCAACGGACTCAAAATACCGGAAAAGTCCGCATAATGTTTGACCATGTCTTTGCCTGTTCCCTGCTGCCCTTCAAATATAGGCAGGTCCTGTTTCAGGCTTGCGGCAAACACATTGCCCTTACTGTCCACCAAGCCGCCAGCGCGCCAGTGTGCAACCGGCACGCGCTCGGTCAGGATAATTTCCACGGTTTCCGGAAAACGGCGGCGTACCATTGCCGAGTCAATCCAAGGCAACTCCTGAAAAGCGGCCTGCGCCGCATCAATATCGGCGCGGAACATATTGCCCCTGATATGCTCTCTTGCAACAGTTTGTAATTCTTTGCCGGAAGCATATTTCAGCTTGCCCTGAATGGCAATCTGTTTCACAGGGAAATATTTGGAATTGTAAAGCCAAGCTATGCCCGAACCTATCAGCAGAAAGGCCATCAGCAACAATAGCCGGCGGGTCAGCCGACCCAGTGCGCCTGCATCATCCCACATGAGCGGTCTTCAAAATCTCAATACATAAATCAGCAAAATCTACGCCGGTATGGGCTGCAGATTTTGGCACCAAACTGTGGCTGGTCATACCAGGCAAGGTATTGATTTCCAAAAGATACAGCTTACCGTCCGTATCTTTTAGAAAGTCCACGCGCGAACAGCCGTCCGCACCAATCGCCTGAGCGCCACGCACGGCCAGTTCGCACATCAGGTTTTCCTCCGCCTCGCTCAAATCTTCCGACGGGCATTGATAAACCGTATCGTCGCGGTTGTATTTGGCTTCGTAATCGTAAAACTCGGTAGCCGGAATAATATGAATGCTCGGCAAGCCTTTGCCGTTCAATACCGGGCAAGAATATTCGCCGCCGCCGATGAAGCGCTCGGCAATAATTTCACCCTGCAAATGTTTCAATTCTTCGTAAACGCTTTTCAGACGGCCTTTTTCTTTGACTTTTACCACACCGACGCTGCTGCCTTCTGCGGCAGGTTTCACAAACATCGGCAGGCCCAATTTTTCTTCAACAGCATCAAAATTGCTGTCGTCATGCAATACGGCAAACTCAGGAACAGGCAAACCCACGGCCTGCCAAATCAGTTTGCAGCGGTATTTGTCCATACCCAGCGCGGAAGCGGCCACACCGCTGCCAGTATAAGGAATACCCATCAGTTCCAACGCTCCCTGAATCGCACCATCTTCGCCGAAAGTACCGTGCAAAATATTGAAGGCCGTCTGAAAACCTTGGGTTTTCAATTCAGACAACGGGGTTTCTTTGGGGTCGAACGCATGGGCATCGACGCCTTTGCTTTTCAAGGCAGCCAAAATAGCGGCGCCGCTGTCCAGAGAAACTTCACGCTCGCTGGAGAAGCCGCCCATCAACACGGCCACTTTGCCAAAATTCTGCATAATTTCTACTTTCTTAAATACTGATACAGGCCGTCTGAAATATTGTTCAGACGACCTATGTGTCCTCAAAGGCAAATATGCCTGTTTATTATGATTGTTTCGACAATTCCACCAATGCAGACGGAACGCGGTTGATGCTGCCGGCACCCATATTCAGTACGACATCGCCATCCTGCAAAACATTCAGCAACATTTGCGGCAGGTCTGCAACGTTTTCGCAGTAAATCGGTTCAAGTTTGCCCAATACGCGGATGGCTCGTGCCAGAGCGCGGGAATCGGCTGCGGCAATCGGCTCTTCGCCTGCGGCATAAACTTCGGTCAACACCAGCGCATCGACAGTATTGAGGACTTTGGTAAAGTCTTCAAACAAATCGCGCGTGCGGGTATAGCGGTGCGGTTGGAAAGCCAAGACTAAGCGTTTTTCAGGGTATGCGCCGCGTGCGGCGGCCAGAGTTGCCGCCATTTCGACAGGATGGTGACCATAATCGTCCACCAGCAACGCGGTTCCGCCGTTTGGCAATTTGATGTCGCCATATTTTTGGAAACGACGGCCGACGCCTTCAAAGCCGAGCAAGCCTTTTTGAATGGCTTCAACCGATGCACCAACTTCCAGCGCAACGCCGATAGCCGCCAACGCATTGAGGACGTTGTGGCGGCCGGGCATATTCAAAACAACTTCAAACGGCTCTTGCTCATGTCCTTTCATTTGAACATGAACGGTAAATTTCATTTGCGCGCCGACGTTTTCAATATCGGTCGCGTAGATATCGGCAGTATCGTCCAAGCCGTAAGTGGCGTAAGGTTTGCTGATTTTCGGCAAAATCGCGCGGACGTGTTCGCTGTCGATACACAAAAAGGCTTTGCCGTAGAACGGCATACGGTGGATGAAGTCCACAAACGCCTGATGCAGTTTCTCAACGCTGTGGCCGTAAGTGTCCATATGGTCTTCGTCGATATTGGTTACGACGGACATAATCGGCGTCAGATACAGAAAAGAAGCATCGGATTCGTCGGCTTCGGCAACAATGTATTCGCCTTTACCCAAACGGGCGTTGGTACCAGCGGCGTTGAGCTTGCCGCCGATAACGAAAGTCGGGTCGAGTCCTGCCGCGCCGAGAATAGAAGCAGTCAGGCTGGTAGTTGTGGTTTTACCGTGCGTACCGGCAATGGCGATGCCGTCACGGAAGCGCATCAGTTCCGCCAGCATCAGGGCGCGCGGAATGACAGGGATTTGCTGCTCCAGCGCAGCGACGACTTCGGGATTGTCTTTTTTGACGGCGGTAGAGGTAACAACCACGTCGGCGCCATTGACGTGTTCGGCAGTATGACCGGGATAAACTTGGATGCCGAGAGCGCTCAAATGCTCGGTAACGGCATTACGCGCCTGATCCGAACCGGAAACTTTAAAGCCCAAATTGTGTAAGACTTCGGCAATACCGCTCATGCCGACGCCGCCGATTCCGACAAAATGGATGTTGGTCACTCGATTTTTCATCATAACGTTGCGTTCCGGTTGGTTTTTAGTGCGTAAAGGCGTTATTTTAAAGGGCTATCCGCTTCTGCGCTATGCTTTTATTGTAAAGGAATTTTAACAAAAGCAATAAAGGCCGTCTGAAATGCCGTTAATTAACTTTTCAGACGGCCTTGAACGAAGTCTGCCTGCTTATTCAGTACAGGAGATGGCAATTTCCGCCACATCGTCCGCACTGTGCGGCAACGCCAAGGTACGGGCATTTTTCGCCCATTTCAGGCATTTTTCACGGCTTAATCCGCCGAGGATTTCGGCCAGCTTTTCTGCCGTCAGTTGAGTTTGCGGCAACAACAAACCGGCTTCGGCCTGCACCATAAAACGCGCATTGGCTGTTTGATGGTCATCCACTGCGTGCGGATACGGCACCAGCAACGCACCCAAACCGGCAGCCGTCAGCTCGGCAATCGTCAGCGCGCCGGCACGGCAAATTACCAAATCGGCATCACGGTAGGCGGATACCATATCGGTAATAAATTCCACGCACTCGGCTTGCACACCCAACGCATCGTAATCCGCCTGCAGGTTGCCCAATTTATTGCGGCCGGACTGATGATACATTTGCGGACGGGCCGCTTCAGGCAACAATGCCAAAGCTTGCGGAACGGTTTTATTCAACACATCCGCACCCAAACTGCCGCCCACCACCAAAACTTTCAGACGGCCTTGACGGTTTTCAAAGCGTTCTTCAGGAACAGGCAATGCCGCAATATCGGCACGGACAGGGTTACCCACCAATCCGCCTTCATGTTGAAAGGCTTTGGGGAAAGCGTACAGAACACGTTTTGCCCAGCGCGACAGTTGGCGGTTGGACAAACCGGCTACGGCATTTTGCTCGTGAATCACAATCGGCACCCCGGAAATTTTTGCCGCCAAGCCGCCGGGGAAAGTCACGAAACCGCCAAAACCGATAACGCATTCAACACGGTGTTTCTTAATAATCTGCTGCGCCTCGCGGACGGTTTTGTACAGCGTAAACGGCAACATCAGCTTACGCTTGATGCCGTTGCCACGGATGCCTTTAATGGCCAGCGTTTCCAAGCGTATGCCGTATTGCGGCACGATGCGCTCTTCCATCGAATCTTTACTACCCAGCCAAATCACATGATGGCCGCGCTTTTGCAGCGACTCAGCAACCGCCAATGCAGGGAAAATATGACCGCCCGTACCGCCGGCCATCAGCATAAAAGTTTTACCGCTCATGGTTTTACTCCACTGAATAACCGCGCATTTTTTGGCGGTTTTCATAATCAATGCGCAATAACAAAGTAACGCACACCAGCATGATAAAGACAGCCGAACCGCCGTAAGACATAAACGGCAAAGTCAGGCCTTTAGTGGGCAGGATACCGATGTTTACACCGATATTGAAGAAACTTTGAATACCAATCCAAATGCCGATGCCGTTGGCGATGTACGCGCTGAACATCAAGCCCGAATCACGCGCCTGTTTGCCGATGGAAAACGCGCGCCACACCAGCCAGCCGTAGCAGAACACCAAAACCAGCATCCCTAAAAAGCCGAATTCTTCACCGATAACGGCAAAAATAAAGTCCGTATGCGCTTCAGGCAGGTAGAAACGTTTTTCCAAACTCGCACCCAAGCCCTCGCCAAACCAGCCGCCGCGCGCAATCGCCATCAAGGAATGGGTCAGCTGATAGCCTTTACCCAAAGGATCGCTCCAAGGGTCCAAAAACGCCGCCACACGCGCCATGCGGTAAGGCGCGGCCAAAATCAGCAAACCCATACCGCTCACAACGGTCGCCACCAATACGGCAAAATACTTCCACGGAAAGCCTGCCAGAAACAGCATACCCATGGTAATCACGACAATCACGACAAACGAGCCGAAATCCGGCTGGCCCATAATCAAAACCAAACCGACCGCCACCGACATAATCGGCAGAATCAGGGTTTTAAACTTACGGAAGCGCTCCTTCACCCTTACCCAAGCTTCACTTTTAAAAGGGCTGCACACCAAATCGCCAATACCGGTAAACAAAGACGACCAACCCAAAGAATCCAAATCGCGCAACATTTCTTCACGGCGCGTAAACAGGCTGGACAAATACAAAACCGTTGCCAATTTGAAAAACTCGGTTGGCTGCAAGTTGAGCGGTCCGATATGAATCCAGCGCGTCGCGCCGTTAATCTCACGGCCGACAAACAAAACCAGCAACAACAGCAAACCGGAAACGACAAAATAAAACGGAATAATCCGCCGCCAAAAGCTCATTTTCAGCAGAAAAAGCGGCAAGCACATAGCCACCGTAAACAGGATAAACATTGCCTGTTTGGACACAAAAGAAAACTGGCTACCCCCATCCGATGCCGCATATGCAATAGAGGCCGAATAAATCATTACCAAGCTGAAGGTCGTCATCAAAACGACCATCCACAAGAGAGAAACATCAAACTTCCAACCATCGCGCGCAATCGGCCGGTCAAGCATTTTGGAAAGACTAATCATGAAAACATCCGTAACGGCTTGAATAAAATATTCAGACGGCCTGCAAATGGGCAAGAGGCCGTCTGAAAAAAATGAATTAACGTTATTTTAAAGGTTTATTTCCAAACCAACAATTCAGAATCTTTAAAGATGCCGGATTCCGACGTTCTTTGCGCCCTCCCCTACCCTTTGATACCGGCAAAAGGCCGTCTGAAAACGCTTTTATGTTCTCAGACGGCCTTGTATAAATTTTTTCTTCAGAAAAATAGGCTACTTTTTATCCAATACAAACCCTAAGCCAACTGCGGTATTTCCACCCACGGCTGTATCTGTTCCAACTGCGCTGCAAGGCGGAGCAGCGTGTCTTCGCGTCCGTGAGCGGCGGCAAACTGAGTACCGACGGGCAGCCCGTTATGCCAGTAAAGCGGCACGCTCATGGCGGGGTTGCCGCTCATGTTCAGCGGCGACGTATAACCGACGTATTGCAGCGCGGCGGCGGCTTCTTTTTCTAAAAACGGGTTGTTTTTCAACAGAAAACCCAAGCGCAGCGTGCCAAACAGCAGGCGCATGGCTTTTTGTGCGGCGGGCGGCGGCATCATCTCGCCGATTTTCGGCGTGGTGCGCGGGCAGACGGGCGTCATTAACACGTCGTAGCGTGTGAAAAATGCTTTGGCGGCACGTTCCTGCGCCAGCATCACGTCGCGCGCCCATGCCATTTCGCCCGCACTGATTTGCCGCCCCTGCACAATCATTGCCCACGTTGTTGGTTCAAGCAGGCAGTGCGGCAGTTTTTGTCCGGTTTCGTATTGATATTGGTAGAACAGTTTTGCCGTTTCGCCCATGACGATGATGCGGGCGGCACGGTTGAGCTGTTCGGGCGGCGCGAAATCGGGCGTGGCTTCTTCCAATTCGTGTCCTGCGTCTTGCATCAGTTTCAAACTATGGGCGAACGCGGCTTCCGTGCCTTCGTCGTTACCGCCGCCAAACCATGTCTGTTTCCAAAAAGCAATTTTCAGACGACCTGTTTCTAGTTTCAGGCTGTCTGCAAAACCGTTTTCGGGCGGCGGCGGGCAGGCATACAGGGCGCGGGCTTGGGTTTGGGCGGCGATGTCCAGCAAAACCGCGCTGTCGCGCACGCTGCGGGTCAAGACATGGTCGCATACCAAACCTTGCCATGCCTCCGATGCGTTCGGCGCGTAACTGCTGCGGCCGCGCGTGGGTTTCAGCCCGAACACGCCGCAGTTGTGCGCGGGTAAGCGAATGGAGCCGCCACCGTCGCTGCCGTGCGCTGCGGGTACGACGCCCGAAGCCACTGCCGCCGCCGCGCCTCCGCTGCTGCCGCCCGCGGTGTAATCTAAATGCCACGGATTGCGCGTGATGCCGTAAATTTCGGTTTCGGTAACAGGATACGCGCCCCATTCGGCGTAGTGGTTTTGCCGAACACGCGCAGCCCCGCATCGAGATAGGCTTGGGTCAAATCGCTGTTTTGTTTGGCAATGTAATGCTGCATCATACGCGAACCCGACCATGTCGGCGCGCCTTCCCAATCCGCCAGCAAGTCTTTGAGCAAAAACGGTACGCCCGCCAGCGGCGTATCGGCATTTTCAGACGACCCCTGCCACGCCGCCGCGCGTTCGCGCAAATCGTGCGCCAACAGATTGAGCTTGGGATTGACTTCGTCCAAGCGGTTTAAAGCAGCCTGCAACACTTCATCGGCGGACACTTCTTTTTTACGGATCAGCTCTGCCAAACCGACGGCATCGTAACGGATGTAGTCTTGAAAATTCATGGGTTTTCCTTTCGGATTGATAAACACACGTTTTGTCGGTCAGGCATAGCTGCCCGCCGCCTCGCTGTTTGCCCGCATAGGCAAATTTTAAGAAACAGTAACACCGGATAAAGGCAAGGAACAAGTTTACCGTTGCTGCAAAAAGGTCATCTGAAACCGCCTTAACGTTTTCAGACGACCTTTGAGGCAATGGCACACGAGGCTTACGGCAGAATTTCAATTTCTGCGTTGTGTTTCACGCTGCGGTAGAGTTCATCGACTTCTTCGTCCGTTACCGCGATACAGCCGTTGGTCCAGTCTTTTTGCAGGTGTTTTTTGCCGATAAAACCCCAGCCGTTTTTTATGCCGTGGATTTTAATCAGCCCGCCCGGGCTTTTGCCTTGTGCCGCAGCGTAGGCTTTGTCGGCTTCGTTGGGATAGGAAACGCCGAGGTTTTTATGGTAGCCGCTGTTGGGATTACGCTCATTGATGCGGTATTTCCCTTCGGGCGTTTTGCCGTCGCCTTCAAACTGCTTATGCCCGACCGGCTGCTTGCCCAACGAAATGGGATAGGTTTTCAGCAACCTGCCTTGCGAGTACGCCGACATGGTGCGCTTGCTTTTATGTACGACCAATCTGTCGATAACGGCATTTTCAGGCAACGGCGCTTCACTTGGCTCGGCAACGGTTGTCGTGGAACGAATCGGCGCGGCAAACCAAAACACCAAAGCGGCGACAGCCGAAAGCACAGCTACCGCCAAGCCGATTTTCAACCCGACTTTCATCTTTCAGACGGCCTTACAAAGCTTTGAACGCTTCGATAAACACTTCCGAACGGTGCGCATAGCCTTTGAACATATCGAAGCTCGCGCAGGCGGGACTGAGCAACACAATATCGCCCGCTTCGGCTTGGGCGTATGCCGTCTGAACCGCTTCTTCCAAAGTGGCGCAGTCGGTCATATTCAGACCGCAGCCGTCCAAATCGCGGCGGATTTGCGGCGCATCGACACCGATCAGGAACACGCCTTTTGCCTTGCCGGCAAGCGCGTCGCGCAGGGGCGTGAAGTCCTGCCCTTTGCCCATGCCGCCCAAAATCACGAAGAGCGGATTTTGCAAACCGGCAATCGCGGCGGCGGTCGCGCCGACGTTTGTGCCTTTGCTGTCGTCGATGAATACCACGCCGTTTTTCTCGCCGATTTTTTCCACGCGGTGCGGCAGGCCTTGGAAGGTTTTGACGTGCTCCAGCAATGCTTCGCGCGGCAAACCGACGGCTTCGCACAAGGCGACGGCAGCCATGACGTTGGCGGCGTTGTGCAAGCCTTGCAGCGGGATGTCTTGCGTAGAAATCAAATCTTCATCGCCTTGTTTCAGGCGGCCTGTCTCACGTTCCAACCAAAAATCGGCTTCGTGTTCCAACGAAAACCATTTCACCTCGCGCCCGGCGCGCTTCATCGCACGGCAGAACGCATCATCCGCATTCAAAACCTGCACGCCATCGCCACGGAAAATCTTGTCCTTGGTATGCGCATAGTCGAGCAAGTCGTCGTAGCGGTCGAGATGGTCTTCGGAGATGTTCAGCACCGTCGCCGCAGTCGGGCGCAGGCTTTCAGTGTTTTCCAGTTGGAAGCTGGAAAGCTCCAACACCCACACATCAGCCTTCTTGCCTTCGCGCTGCAATTCCACCTCCAAAACAGGCGTACCGATATTGCCCGCGATGACGGTATCCAGCCCGCACTTGATGCAGAGGTAGCCGACCAGGCTCGTTACCGTGGTTTTGCCGTTGCTGCCGGTAATCGCAATCACCTTGTCGCCGCGACGGTTCACAATGTCCGCCAGCAATTCGATGTCGCCCAACACGCACCCGCCGTTTTGCTTGAACGCCTCAATATCCGGCTGTCGCTCGCTGATGCCGGGACTAAGCGCCAAAATATCGAAACCGTTGTCCAGCGCATCTTTCAGACGCCCCGTGTAAAACACCAGTCCGTCAAACATCTTACCGATTTGCGACACGCGCTCCGGTTTCAACTCCGCATCATACGCGGCAACCTCCGCGCCGTTTTTGCGCAGGTAGGCAATCATGGAAATACCCGTGCCGCCGAGTCCGGCGACGAGGATTTTTTTGTTTTGGAAAGTCATTTTGGTTTTGTCCTAAATTTTTCAGACGGCATTTAGAAAAATTCAATATCCTGCCTGATTTAATTCGCGATAAGCATCACAACCTTGTTGTAATCCGTTATCACAAGCCTTACCAAACCACTCTTTGGCGATCTTATAGTTCTGACGAACACCTTGCCCATTGTAATACATCACACCTAAATTAGATTGGGCTTGTGCATACCCTTGTTCTGCCGCCTGGCGATACCACTGCACTGCCTGTGCATCATCTTGACGGACGCCTTGCCCTTGAGCATACATCACACCCAAATTATATTGGGCTTCCGCATCCCCTTGTTCTGCCGCCTTCCAATACCACTGCACTGCCTGTGCATAGTCTTGACGAACGCCTTGCCCTTGAGCATACATCCAACCCAAATTGTATTGGGCTTGTGCATACTCTTGTTCTGCCGCCTTCCGATACCACTGCACTGCCTGTGCATTGTCTTTATGAATTCCTTGCCCACTGGCATACATATTACCTAAATTATATTGGGCTTCAGCATATCCTTGTTCTGCCGCCTTGCGATACCAATGTACTGCCTGTGCATTGTCTTGATGAGCTCCTCGCCCATTGGCATACATATTACCCAAATTATATTGGGCTTCTACAACCCCTTGTTCTGCTGCCTTGCGATACCACTGCACCGCCTGTACATCATCTTGATGGACTCCTTGCCCTTGGTCATACATCAAACCCAAATTAAATTGAGCTTCTGCAACCCCTTGTTCCGCAGCCTTGCGATACCACTGCACTGCCTGTGCATTGTCTCGACGAACTCCTTGCCCTTTACCATACATTACACCCAAATTATATTGGGCTTCTACAACCCCTTGTTCTGCCGCCTTACGATACCACTGCACTGCCTGTGCATCGTCTTTAGAGACTCCTTCCCCATTGGTATACATCAGACCCAAATTATATTGTGCTTCTGCATATCCTTGCTCTGCCGCCTTGTGATACCACTGCACCGCCTGTGCATCGTCTTTAGGGACTCCTCGCCCATCGGCATACAGCACGCCCAAATTCAATTGTGCAGCAGCATCCCCTTGTTCCGCCGCCTTGCGATACCACTGCACCGCCTGTGCATTGTCTTGACGAATTCCTTTCCCTTGGTCATACATCAAACCCAAATTATATTGGGCTTTTGCATATCCTTGCTCTGCCGCCTTGCGATACCACTGCACCGCCTGTGCATTGTCTTTATGAATTCCTTGCCCACTGGCATACATATTACCTAAATTATATTGGGCTTCAGCATATCCTTGTTCTGCCGCCTTGCGATACCACTGCACCGCCTGTGCATTGTCTTGACGAATTCCTTTCCCTTGGTCATACATCACACCCAAATTATATTGGGCATCTGCATATCCTTGCTCTGCCGCCTTACGATACCAATGTACTGCCTGTGCATAGTCTTGATGAACTCCTCGCCCATTGGCATACATATTACCCAAATTATATTGGGCTTCTGCATCCCCTTGCTCTGCCGCCTTGCGATACCAATGTACTGCCTGTGCATCGTCTTGACGGACTCCTTTCCCTTGGTCATACATCGTACCCAAATTATATTGGGCATCTGCATATCCTTGCTCTGCCGCCTTGCGATACCAATGTACTGCCTGTACATTGTCTTTATGAATTCCTCGCCCATTGGCATACATATTACCCAAATTATATTGAGCTTCTGCATCCCCTTGCTCCGCAGCTTGAAGCGTTTCCTTAAAATCCGGCACATTATCTGCTAAAACCGCTTGCGCCAAGCCCAAAGATAACAGGGCTACCATCATTTTTTTAATAATTTATTCATTTTAAAATCCATTTCTTTCAAATTATTGTTTCTGTTTTATCCTAATTTTCAGACGGCTTTTAAAAAGATTCAATATCCTGTCTGATCCAATTTTTGATAAGCATCACAGCCCTGTTGCGATCCATTATGGCATGCCTTACCAAACCACTCCTTGGCAAGAGTATGATTTTGACGAATGCCTCGTCCGTAATAATACATCTCGCCCAAATTATATTGAGCATCAGCTAAGCCTTGTTCTGCTGCCTTATGGTACCACTGTGCTGCTTGTACGTAGTCTTGACGGTCTCCTTGCCCAGTGGCATACACTACACCCAAATTAAATTGAGCTTTGGCATTTCCTTGTTCTGCCGCCTTGCGATACCACTTCACAGCTTGTACGTAGTCTTGCTCAACTCCTTGGCCATTAGCATACAGTACACCCACATTTAATTGCGCAACCATATCACCTTGCTCTGCTGCCTTTCTGTACCACTCAATCGCCTGTACATAATCTTGTCTTACACCTTTTCCGCTAGCGTACATACCACCTAAATTATATTGTGCATCTACATTCCCTTGCTCTGCTGCCTTGCGATACCATTCTATAGCCTGCGTGTAATCCTGACGTCCCCCTTTACCATTTGCATATGCTAAACCCAAATTATATTGACCTGCCGCATCCCCATGTTCTGCAGCTCTACGAAACCATTTTAACGCCTGTGCATAGTCTCGCTCGACACCTTGCCCATTAGCATACAGCAAACCTAGATTTAACTGAGCAGCTGTGTTTTCCTGATCTGCAGCCCTATAAAACCATTTTGCAGCCTGAGCATAGTCTTGGCTAACACCTTGTCCATTTTGATACAGCATACCCAAATTATTTTGGGCTCCAGTATCACCCTGTTCAGCAGCCTTACGATACCATTCTGCCGCCTGTACATAATCTTGACCAACACCCTGCCCTAGCTGATACATTACACCCAAGTTAAATTGAGCTTGAGCATTCTCTTGCTCTGCTGCCTTATGAAACCACTGCACTGCTAGTCTGTGGTCTTGACTAATACCTTGTCCATTGGCATACATTGCTCCAATACTTAATTGAGCTTCTGGATCTCCTTGCTCCGCAGCTCTCAGCATATTCTTAAAATCTGGAATACTCTCAGCTAAAGCTGCTTGTCCTAACCCAAAGCAAGCCAACACGCCCATTATTATTTTTTTTACCGAAACCTTCATTCTAAAATCCATCACACTCAAATTATTGTTTCTGTTTGATCCTAGTTTTTCAGACGGTCTTAACTAGCGAATTCCTTAAAAAAGCTATTTACACCATAGCTACTCAAAATCTGCTGTAATTCCGGTGCGCGTACCCAAGGATCAACCGCCATCGGCGGCATAGGCGGTTCGATACCGTCTTCGTTTTGGTTACGACACCAATCTGCCATGGCAAAAACTTGGATTAAAACAGGTTCGGCAAGTGCTTTGTCGATGTCCAGTTCGCTCATGGCTTGGGCAAAGCAGGCGATCCATTCGTTGCGGACTTGTACGTTGACGGCAAACGGCATATGGCGGGCGCGTAGTTGGGGATGGCCGTATTTTTCGACAAAGAGTTGCGGGCCGCCGAGCCAGCCGCTGAAAAATTCGTAGAGCTTTTCGCGTATCAGGGTCATGTCTTCGCCGTGCATTTGGCGCAAGGCTTGGTATTTCGGCTCAAGCTCCATTAAGTCGTAGAAACGGTCGGTCAGGGTGCGGATGCCGGTTGCGCCACCGAAAGATTGGTACATATTTGGGGACTTTCTGTGTGGATTATTGCTGGATTTATTTTTGAAATAGAGGATTCAGACAAACATGCTTATCCTACATAATGGCCGTCTGAAACTTTCAGACGGCCTTTGGAGATTTAGCGGATTTTGAGGGTACTCAAACCAATCAGCACCAAAACGATGGTGATAATCCAGAAACGGACGACGACTTGGGTTTCTTTCCAGCCTTTTTGTTCGTAATGGTGATGAATCGGCGCCATCAGGAAAATGCGTTTTTTGGTGCGTTTGTACCAACCAACCTGCAACATAACGGAAATGGCTTCAACAACAAACAGGCCGCCCATGATGACGAGGACAAATTCTTGGCGGATGATGACGGCAACAGTACCGAGTGCCGCACCAAGCGCGAGCGCGCCGACGTCGCCCATAAAGACTTGCGCGGGATAAGCGTTAAACCACAAAAAGCCGAGACATGCGCCACACATGGCGGTACAGAAAATCACGACTTCGTTCGCGCCGGCAACGTAAGGCAATTGCAGGTATTGTGCAAATTGTGAGTGGCCGCTGGCATAAGCAAAAATGGCAAGACCGGCGGCGACAAGTACAACGGGGAATGCGGCCAAGCCGTCCAAACCGTCGGTCAGGTTAACGGCATTGGATGTGCCGACGATAGTCAGGTAGGACAATACCAAGAAGCCGACTACGCCAAGCGGCAAGGCAACTTGTTTGAAGAAGGGAACAATCAGGATATTGTTGGCGGAATTTGTCGCAAGGTAGAACAACGCCAAGCCGGCAATGATGGCAACGCTGGACTGCCACACCATTTTGAATTTGGCAGACACGCCGTTAGGGTCTTTATAAACCACTTTGCGCCAGTCGTCGTAAAAACCGAGTGCGCCCGTGGCAAGCAATACGCCCAAGAGAATCCAAATATACGGGTTTGCCCAGTTGCCCCACAAGATTGTGGATACGGTAATGGCGGTCAAAATCAACGAGCCGCCCATGGTTGGCGTACCGTTTTTGACGAGGTGGGTTTGCGGGCCGTCGGTGCGCACTGCCTGGCCGACTTTAAGCGCAGTCAGTTTGCGGATGGTCCACGGACCAAGCAATAGGGAAAACGCCAAAGCAGTCAAAGCCGCCATGACGGCGCGGAATGTGGTGTATTGAAAAATATTCAGACCAGTTAACCAGTTACTGAAATGTGCGAGCCATAAAAACATGGAACTTCCTTTTTTGTTTTTGTTGTTACAGCGGGCTTATGCCCAATTAAACATCAATCGGTATGCCGTCTGAAATTGCAGACGGCCTTATTGATTAAGATTATTTCTCTACCACGCAAATCGGATAGTTTCCGGGATTCTTTCCGCCGCCCAAGTCCAAGCAGGTATCTTCATAGATAAATGCCTATACTTTCATTCCGGCATAAAACGCGGCAAACAGCAAACCAGCCAATAGAAAAATCTTTTTCATATTTCAGACGGCCTTTTCAAGTTTTATTTTCTTGGGTTTGAAAATAATCCTTGGGATGTAAACAAAACAAGCTGTAACAAATTGCAACACGAATGATGACATCCAACAATGGAAAACCGTTCCTAGGGGAAACCAAATAACCGACCATATTGTAGACGATATACAGTATACAGCCATACAGCCACAACCTACGCGCCCAATCCTTACCTCTCCATAGCCCAACAGCACTAACCAGCATCAATATCACTTGCACAAGGAAATGAAAATTTCCTAACCAAAATTCAAACCACCCCCAACGTCCACTTGTACTTTCGTATGCTTCGCTTATTGCCTCAAACCCTACATCTTTGATGTACTGCCACACTACAACCGGCCATAAAACTGCTGCCACTACCATCATCCCAACGATAACCTGCAACAGTATAGGCCGTTTCCTTTTCTGTTCCATTTTCAGACAACCTCTTTATCCGTCAGTGCCTCAACCACTTCTTCCATCTTCATAAAACGTGAACCTTTGACCAATACAGTAGCGCGTTCAGGCAAATCGTGGCTCAACACTTGAATCAGCGGATCTTTGTCTGCAAACCACAAACCTTCCGCGCCAAACGTCTCTGCCGCTTCAACGCTGTTGTCGCCGACAAAATATGCGGCCTCGATACCTTTATCCCGTGCATACGCGCCAACTTCGGCGTGCATGGCTGCGGCTTCGTCCTCACCCAATTCGCCCATGTCGCCCATCACAAAAATACGCGGCGCAGGCATAGCGGCGAGCACATCAATGGCGGCCTTCATGCTGTCAGGGTTGGCATTATAAGTATCGTCAATCAAAGTTGCATCTTTAATGCCTTGCTTGATATTCAGACGGCCTTTGATATTGCTGAAATTCTTCAGGCCGTCTGAAACTTCAGCAAGGCTCAAACCTGCTGCCAAAGCCAGAGCAGCAGCCGCTACGGCATTATGTACATTGTGGCGGCCTGGGACTGGCAAGACCACGGCAACACGTTCATTACCTCGCACCAAATCAAACGTACAAAACAACGGTTTCAACTCAATATTTTCTGCATGGACATCGCCACTGGCAACGCCGAAAGTCTGAGCGTTCAATTGCGCAGTAGCCGCTTCAAATGTAGCGATATTGGCATCTTCACACGGAATCAGCGCAATGCCGTCTGAAAGTAAACCTTCGTAGATTTCACTTTTGGCTTTGGCAATATCGCCGACACCATCAAAACCGCAACCGACATGCGCGCGCAAGGCGTTATTGACCAGAGCAACATTCGGACCGGCGATTCGGGTCAACAAAGACAATTCGCCAAAATGGTTCATACCCATTTCAATGACGGCATAGCGATGTTTTTCGTTTAATTTCAACAAAGTCAGCGGCAGGCCGATATGATTGTTGAAATTGCCGGCAGTCGCCAACACAGCTTCGTCACCGAATCGATGACGCAATACGCCGGCCAACATCTCTTTAACCGTCGTTTTTCCGGAAGAACCGGTAATACCAAAGACAAACGGATTCACATTTTCACGCCACGCCTTCGCCAGTTTTTGCAAAGCCACAAGCGTATCGTCAACCTTCAGCGCGCCTTTCAAAGCCGCACAATCTTCGCGCGAAACCACAACTGCCGTTGCCCCCGCTGCCAATACATCTTCAACAAAGTCATGCGCGTCAAAGCGCTCACCGGCAAGCGCGAAAAATACATCGCCTTCCTGAATATCACGGCTGTCTGTAACAATACGCGAAACGGGTTGATTTTCAGACGGCATCGGAAGGTCGAGGGTTTGGCAGATGAAATTTAGGTCTAGTGGTTTCATGATTGTGTTTCTTGTCCTTGTTCTACTTGTTCTAACGGTTCCACATTTTTATCCGTATTTTGGGAAACCATTTTTAAATGACGACAATTGCGTCCTGCCAGCACAATAAAAAGAATAGCGGCAAAATTTATACCGATAGAAAGCTTATTTACCGTAAGGCTGAACCATAGTTTCAATACACTATCTATATAAAATACAAAAGAAAATACATCGCTTGCAAAAGCAATCTGCAATAAGCATGGCGTGTACACATATATCATTCTCTTAAAACCAACTTCACGGAATTTAAACGCATTCCATGCTGCAGACAACGCCAATACACCCAAAATGAAAAGTAAAATCCCAAAAAACACAGCCCATGCCATGTTGTTAATCAGTCCCTGCACACTCTGAATTGATGCCAGAATCAACCAAACCACGCCCTGTACAAAAGTCAGCCATGCCATAAATTTGCCGCTTTGGGGCAATTTTTTATATTCAGGAAATGTATTGGAAAACCAACTTTTCATTTTATAAATTTCTTTCATCAACTGCCGATTTTCCCGTACTGCTGGTAATCGGAAAAACACAATACAATGGTTTTACTGTTTTGGCGGTAGGGGTGGCAAAGGCTGTAATTGCCGTCTTTTGCCTCATAACGTATTTCATTTGTTTGTCCGGCAAATATTCTTTGCAAGTATTCACGCTCGCTCAAATGCGGAGCATAAAGATATTGCGTTTTACTGATTGTTTCTTTATTGCCATTCCGAGTAACGACAAAACCATTATCATCACCTACTCCCTGAGTATCAGGTGCCTGCTCATCAATCCCACTTAACTGGGAATCAGCTGAGAAAGCCAAATAAACCTGTTTATTACCTATTGTATCCGGCACAATCACCGTAGCCGCTTTAAAGGCAGAATCTTCCTTCGACATCAACTCCAGGATTAACGCCGCTTTTTTGATGTACGCCGAATCAAAACGATAATCTGTCAAGGCATTGATTTGCGATGGATTGTCCTTGACGATACGCTCTAGCGATTGCGTCAAAATCTGACGTTTTTTCTGAACCGTCAGATAATTTCCACCAAATAGCAAAGCGGCCAAAACAGGAAATACGGCCAACAACAAATATAAGGTTTTCCGACCGCCTTTGCTTTCTTCCTCTTGTCCTCGCTCGGCAATACGGGTCAAATTCAGCATGATGTTCAATATCAAAGCACCCGCCATCACGGCAAAAATCCCCAAAATACTCATCAGGAAAATTTCCGTAATGTATTCGCGGAATACCTTAAGCCCGAAAACATTGGATAGAATCAGAACAAATACCCAGTACACCAGCAGCACGACTGCCACCATGCCGACGATATTCGTTGCCTTAACCAATTTCTTTGCGTTCATACTCTCAAATATTGTTCAGACGGCCTATCTGCTCTGATTAATCAGCGGATACGGATTCACCGCGCCGTTTGGCAGATACACGCCGTAATGCAGGTGGGCCGGTGTGGTTCTGGCATTGCCGGTTTTACCGACATAGCCGATGACCTGCCCTTCTTTTACTCGCTCATACAGGCGGATACGGGCAAATTTATTCAGGTGGGCATAATAATGCCACGCACCCGGCCCTTGGATGCCGATGACTTTACCGCCCAATCGGTTGCGCCCGATTTTGGTGACTATGCCGGGCGTGGTACTGCGTATCGGCGTGTTTTTCTTAGCAAAAATATCCACACCTTCATGCCTGCGCCCCTGACTGCGCGCCGCACCCCAAGTATCATCAAACCGTTTGCCTTTAACAGGATTGGGCAGGCTTTGCTCGGCCGGAGGTTGTTGCGCCCTCAATTGTTCGATTTCGGCAGTAGGGCGCGGAAGTTGTTTGGTGGCACAGCCAGCGAATAAAACTACGGCTGCACTGATTAATAAGGTTTTTGTCGGCATTTTCAGCATCAAATCGGTCTCCTTGTTGTTCAGACGGCCTTGTTAAAAAGTCTTCTGGAACAAACAACTGTGATGGGTTTAATGGCTGACGTGCCGTAATGCGTGTATCGTTTTGCTTTTGTTTTGTATGGTTAAATCTTTTTCAGACGGCCTTAAGGTTTCGGGCCGTCTGAACATTTGTGATATGGTCTATCCGCGCTCTGCCAATGCTTTTTCTGCGATTTCAAAATCGGAGAAATGGTGCTTCACGCCTTGTACATCCTGATAGTTTTCATGCCCTTTACCGGCAATCAGGATGATGTCATTCTCGGCAGCCTGCTCAACTGCATAACGGATGGCAACGGCACGATCAACTTCGACGCGTTCAGGATTAGGGACGGCAGGCAAAATATCGTTGATGATGTCTTGCGGATTTTCCAAGCGTGGGTTGTCGCTGGTTACGACAACTTTATCTGCGCCCTGCACGGCTGCTGCGCCCATCAATGGGCGTTTACCACGGTCTCGGTTGCCGCCGCAGCCGAATACGCACCATAAAGCCGCACCCTGAGGTTTGATTTCCTGCAAGGTGGAGAGTGCTTTTTCCAATGCGTCAGGTGTGTGGGCGTAATCGACGACGACCAGGGGCTTGCCGCTGTTCATGATGCAGTCCATGCGGCCTGAGGCGGGACGGATTTTTGCCAGTACAGCCAATACTTTATCAAGCGGATAACCGTTGGCACAAAGCAAAGCGATGCAGGCGGCGAGGTTTTGCGCGTTGAACCGTCCGAGCAGACGAGTGCGGCATTTTCCTTCGCCCCATGGGGTTTGGAATACGGCTTCCATGCCGTCTGAAGAAGCGGTGAAATCGGTAATGCGGATATCGGCGTGTTCGCTGAAACCATAGCCGTAAACGGCTAAATCGGGACAGTCTTTTTTCAGACGGCCTGCGAGTTCCGCACCGTATTCATCATCGACATTGATGATGGCGTGTTGCAGGCCATGCCAGTAAAACAGACGCGACTTGATGGCGCCATAGGCTTCCATGGTGCCGTGATAGTCGAGGTGGTCGCGGGTGAGGTTGGTAAAGATTGCGCTGCAGAATGGCACGCCGTTGACACGCGATTGGTCAAGGCCGTGGCTGGAGACTTCCATCGCGGCGGCTGTTGCGCCTTGTTGACGGAAACGGTAGAGCAGGGTTTGGACATCGACGGGGGCGGGGGTGGTATGCGTGGTTTCTTCCAATGCACCCCAAAAGCCATTGCCGACCGTACCGATAATGGTGGTTTTTTCGCCCAATAGATCGGCAGCTTGCGCCAGCCATTGTGTGATGGAGGTTTTACCGTTGGTACCGGTTACGCCCCAAACTTTGAGGCCGTCTGAAACGTTGCCGTAAACTTGCGCCGCCAACATACCGGCACGATGTTTTAAATCTTTAATGCCTTGATTGGGAACGTTCCATTCGGGATTCCACGCAAATTTTCCGTCATCATCCCAAAAAACAAAGGTCGCGCCGTTGGCAATGGCAGCAGGAATATAGCTGCGGCCGTCTGTATATTCGCCCTGACAGGCAACGAAAATGTCACCCTGTTTAATTTGTCGGCTGTCTGAATGCAACAAACGCCCTGCTGCGTTTTCACACAGCAGAGGCGGAAAGTTGGTTTCAGCCAAGGGGGTTAACTTGCTGAACATAAACAATATCTCTTTGATTGTTTGGATTATGACGGTACTTTGACAGTAGCGGCATTACTTAAAGGCTTGGTTGGAGAAACGCCCAAGATGTTCAAGCTTCCGCTCATGACTTCTTTGAATACAGGACCGGCAACCACGCCGCCGTAATAGCCGTTGGCAGTCGGTTCGTCGATGGTAACGGCCACAATCACGCGTGGATTTTTAGCCGGAGCAAAACCGATGAATGTACCGACGTGTTTGTTGTCCACATAGCGGCCATTGACCAGTTTGCGCGCCGTACCGGTTTTTGCACCTACGTCGAAACCATCTACCGCACCGGCAGTACCGGTACCGCCGGCTTCAGTAACGGAAACCATCAACTCGCGCACTTTTTTCGCAGTAGAGGCTTTGATGACGCGCTTGCCTTTAGGGGCAACCGCTTGTTTTTCAAAGCTGACCGGCAACAATTCGCCGTCATGGGTCAAGACAGTATAGGCACGCGCCAATTGCAACAGGCTTAATTGCAAGCCATAACCGAAAGACATGGTTGCCTGTTCGATTTTTTGCCATCTGCGCCAGCTTCTCAACAAACCTGCAGTCTCACCAGGAAAGCCTGAATGCATGCGCACGCCCACACCCAAATCATGATAGAAATCGTACATTTCTTTAGGCGTAAACATGGCAGAAAGTTTACTGGTACCAACGTTGGAAGATTTTTGCATAATGCCGCGCACATCCAAAGTAGGATAAACGTGGGTATCTTGTACGGTAGCCGGACCGATTTTGTAAGGCAGGGTATTGAATGTATCGGTTGCATCCACTTTGCCGGAATCCAATGCTTTGGCAATAGTAAACGGCTTCATGGCAGAACCAGGTTCGATCATGTCGGTTACGGCGCGGTTGCGGCGCTGTTCGCTATTGGCTTGACCCGGTTGATTTGGATCGTAAGCCGGGCTGTTGACCAACGCTAAAATCTCGCCGGTTTGCGCATCCAATACCACAACCGTACCCGCTTTGGCCTTGTGATAAGCCACAGCTTTGTTCAACTCCTCATAAGCCAGCGTCTGAATGCGCTGATCCAAAGACAAAATCATGTCTTGGCCGTTTTTAGGCACGCTGTTGCGCGGAGAGTCGAGGCTGTCTACGATGTTGCCTTTATTGTCGCGCAATACGACTTTCGCGCCATCTTCACCGCGCAGGCTGTCTTCACGGGAAAGCTCCAAGCCCTCCTGACCTTTGCCGTCGATATTGGTAAAACCGATAACGTGCGCAAACAGATTGCCCATCGGGTAATGGCGTTTCAATTCTTTTTGGAAGGCGATGCCTTTAATGCCCAATACTTTGATTTCTTCTGCTTTCTCGTAGCTGAGTTGACGTTTCAGATAGATAAAGCCTTTGTCTTTTTTAGACAATTTATTTTTTAACACTTCAACAGGCACATCGGCAATGGCAGACAGTTTCTCCAACTGCTCGTCAGTCGGCATTTCCTCCATACCGGAAGGCATGGCATACAATGATTCGGTAGGCGCACTCAACGCCAATGTAGCACCATTGCGGTCGGTAATCATACCGCGTGATGCAGGCAGCGGAAGCGTGCGCACAAAACGTTGGTCGCCCTGATTTTTCAAAAACTCATGCTGACTGGTTTGCAGATAAACCCCGCGCACCAACAGACCGGTAAATGCCAGCGCAACAGCACCCAGCACCAAACCGATACGTCCGTTACTTGTCAGCGGTTTTTTTGTTTTTGTGGTTCCAGACAGCATTTGAGGTTTATATTCGTTCTTAATTAACATGTTGGACTTCTCATGACTTAGCTGCTCAGTGAGCTATTAATTCCCGTAAACACCTTGAAAACAAGGCTATATTCTTATTTTTTGCGTTCCAGCATAGCCGTATTATGCGCACCCGGCGGAAGCAGATGTTGCTTTTCGGCCGCCACTTTAATCAGTTTGTGGTTGGCCAATCTTGCCTGCTCCAGCTTCAAGCGCGCGTAATCCTGTTCCAACTGAATTTCCCGCTTTTGCGCCTTATCCAACTCGATAAAGTGCAAGCGCGACTGGTTTTGCTTAAACACTACGGCAAAGGCCGAAACCGTCACCAAAACCAGTAATAAAATATTCAACTTACCCATTTCAAACTTTCAGACGGCCTGCCAACAGAAACATCCCTTGCGACAATGCCGAAACGCTTTCCCTAGTCGACAACCGAAAATTTGCCACTGCTTCGCTCCGCCACACGCAAAACTGCACTGCGCGCACGCGGATTAGCTTCAGTCTCTGTCGAACCCGGTTTGATTGCCTTGCCCACAGCCTTCAAAGGCGGCTGAGGCAAATCTGCTTCCTTAACCACTGCCCAACGGGGCAATGGCGCATGTTGCGAATATTTTTTAATAAACTGCTTCACAATTCTGTCTTCCAGTGAATGGAACGCAATGACAGCCAAGCGTCCACCCTCTTTCAGACGGCCTGCAACTTGCGGCAAAACTGCCTCTACCTCTTCAAGCTCTCGGTTAATAAAGATGCGAACTGCTTGGAAGGTGCGCGTTGCAGGGTCTTGTCCGCGCTCACGAGTACGGACGTTTTGCGCCACAAGCTGCGCCAGCTTGCGGGTTGTATCAATGGGACTCTCCTCGCGTTGCGCAACAATGGCGCGCGCAATCTGGCGACTAAACCGCTCTTCACCATAATTCTTAATTACCTCGTGTAAATCCTGTTCGGATGCGGTTGCAATCCATTCTGCCGCAGACATCCCGCGAGTCGGATCCATCCGCATATCCAACGGCGCATCAAAGCGGAAACTGAATCCGCGGCTGCCATCGTCAATTTGCGGCGACGAAATCCCCAAATCAAAAAGCGCACCGTCAATCTTATCGATGCCCAATTCATCCAAGGCCGTCTGAAATGTTTCAAAACCATTGTGTACGACACTGACACGCTTATCTTGCGCTGCCAACTCATTGGCTACCGCAATTGCCTCGGGGTCTTTATCAAAAACAACCAAACGACCCTGCTCACCCAAACGCGACAAAATCAGCCGGGAATGTCCTCCCCTACCGAACGTACCGTCCACATAAATCCCGTCTTCACGGATTGCCAACGCGTCCACCGCCTCATGCAACAAGACAGTAACATGCTGATAATTTTCAACTTTACTCACAATTGCAAATCCGTTTGACTCAATTGGAAAGCCAATTCGTCAGGATCGATATCCAAAGCCTGATTCATTTCCTCTTCCCAATGTTCGCGGCCCCACAACTCCATACGGTTTGCACGGCCAACCAAAGTAACTTCTTTTTCAAAATCCACGCGTTTGCGCAGATTCGCCGGAATCAAAACGCGTCCGGCGCTATCCCACTCCAAAATCTCCGCATTGTGCAGCAGCAGATTCTGATACCGTTGCAAAGATTCATTGCCGGCTACTTTCAACTTCAAAATCTGCTCGGCTTTTTCTTCCCAAACAGGCTCCGGGTACATCAATAATTTTTTTCGGGAATCCAGTGTGACCACAATTGCAGGCGTATAACGGCGCAGCAAAATATCGCGGAATTTGGCAGGAATCGCCAACCGCCCTTTACTGTCCATACTCAATTCATGAGCACCGCCAAACACATCACACCCCAAATTCGATTAAAATATAAACAGAGTGGGATTAAAAATCCCACCTTCCTAAAATATTTCGTTTTCACTTTCACGGAACACTTTTTAGGAAAAAGTAACCACTTTCACCCACTATGCCCCACTAACCGACACTATAAGAAATTTTGGCAACTAGGTCAAATCTGTTTTTTATCTGAAATAAAACACTAAATACTTTAAATTCAATTAGTTATATATGTAATAATGCATGACATATAGATTTATTAAGTATCCCATTTAGCATTAAATACTACATGTAGTAGTATTTATAATATAAAAATACTACATATAGTATTTTTATACCCGATTACCACCCCTCTTACAAGGGGCTATAATATACAAACAAATTCAATTTTTTTACATTATCTAACAGTCATGAAGCTACAACTCCCCCTCCCTTCCCCTGATGCACAAGCCTCTTCAGCACACCTGACTAAGCTCATAAAAAACGAAATTGAACAACATCAAAACTGGATACCTTTCTCCCGTTTCATGGAGCTTGCCCTTTACACACCTAAATACGGCTATTACAGCGGAGGCAGCCATAAAATCGGTACTGACGGCGACTTCATTACCGCCCCCACCCTCTCCCCCTTATTCGGACAAACCCTTGCCAGACAACTTACCGAATTACTGCCGCAAACAGCAGGCAATATCTACGAATTTGGTGCAGGCACAGGCCATCTTGCCGCTACTTTGTTACAAAATCTTTCAGACGGCCTAAATCATTACTACATTATTGAGCTGTCGGCAGAGCTTGCAGAAAGACAACGTCAACATATTCTTGAGCACACATCTCCCGAAGCAGCTGCAAAAGTCATCCACCTCACCGCATTACCCGAACACTTTGACGGCATCATTATCGGCAACGAAGTATTGGATGCCATGCCGGTGGAACGCTTGATTTATCAAGATGAAGGGTTTCAACAAATCGGTGTCAGCTTAGAGAATGACAAGCTAATCGAAGCCATCAGACCATTGGCCCAAGCCGAACTGATACAAACAGCCGCCTTGTATTTCCCTCCCCTCCCTTCATACACAAGCGAGCTGCATCCGGCACAATATGCCTTTATCCAAACCCTGTCCGCCAAATTGCAGCGCGGCGGCATGATATTTATCGATTACGGCTTCGATGCCGCCCAGTATTACCATCCGCAACGCAAAGAAGGCACATTTATCGGCCACTATCGCCACCACACCATCCACGACCCATTTTTCAACATCGGCCTGACCGATCTGACTGCACATGTCAATTTCACCGATATTGCACGCGCCAGCACGGAATCAGGTTTGGATTTAATCGGCTACCTGCCCCAATCTTATTTCCTGCTCAATCTCGGCATCACTGATCTACTGGCTCAAATCGGCAGTCCGGACTCAATTGAATACATCCAAGCCGCCGCCGCAGTACAAAAACTGATCCATCAGCACGAAATGGGCGAGCTTTTTAAAGTAATCGCTTTCGGCAGAGACATCGATATTGATTGGACAGGCTTCGTTCACGGCGATATTTGCCATAAACTATAACTCGACCATCTACTTTTTATTTTTTAAAAACAACAAGAAATAAAAAAAACCAAAATTAGCGCTTGCTAAATATTCAAAAAAAACTATAATAGCGACTTCACGAAACGGCGAATTAGCTCAGTCGGTTAGAGCAGAGGAATCATAATCCTTGTGTCCGGGGTTCGAATCCCTGATTCGCCACCAAATTTCGGGGGTATAGCTCAGTTGGTAGAGCGCTTGCATGGCATGCAAGAGGTCAGCGGTTCGATCCCGCTTACCTCCACCACTAAACAAAAAAGCTCTTGTTAAACACAAGGGCTTTTTTGTTTGGCTTAATTAATAACCAGATAAGGCATCAGAGCTTCCCTTCAATACCTAATCAATAAAGGCCGTCTGAAACATTTCAGACGGCCTTTTATCTTTGATTACTTCACAAGCTTCAATACTTTTTTCGGTTTTTCTTCCGCAGATTCAGCTTTTTTATCTTCCGTTGCAGCAGGACTGGTAGAAGCAGGCTGATATGGTTCTACCTCGAAACCCATACCCTCCCCACTTTCACGGCCAAATATACTGACGATATGACCGACCGGAATCCAAATCTCGTGCGCTACGCCGGAAAAACGCGCAGAGAAATTGACCCACTCGTTGTCGATATTTAAATTATGACTGGCAGTAGGGCCAATATTTAAAACAATCTCATTATCGCGCACATACTGCATCGGAACGCGGGTATGTTCGTTTACCCAAGCGACGATGTGTGGTGTTTGGTTATTATCCAAGCACCATTCATACAAAGCGCGCAACAAATACGGTTTGGTTGAAGTTGCCATAAACCCATCCTTTAACGGCGCATGGCTTTTTCAGCCGGAGTCAATGCCTCAATGAAGGCTTCGCGTTGGAAAATACGTTCCGCGTATTTCAGCAAAGGTGCGGCAGATTTGCCCAGCTTGATGTCGTAATAGTCCAAACGCCACAGCAGCGGGGACAAGGCAACATCGATCATAGAGAAGTCATCGCCCAAAATATATTTGTTTTTAGCAAAAGACGGTGCCAGCAGAGTCAAGCCATTGCCAATGGCTTCACGCGCTTTAGCTTGTTCTTTATTGGTGGACTCAGGGTTTTCCAACACTTGCACCAAGCTGAACAGTTCTTTTTCCATACGGTACAGCACCAAACGGCCGCGACCGCGCATAACAGGATCACCCGGCATCAATTGAGGATGAGGGAAACGCTCGTCAATGTATTCATTGATGATGTTTGATTCGTGCAAAATCAGATCACGCTCAACCAAGACCGGTACTTGGTTATACGGGTTCATCAAAGCCAAGTCTTCAGGTTTATTGAACACGTCCACATCTTTGATTTCAAAATCCATGCCTTTTTCGTACAGCACAAAACGGCAACGTTGGCTGAATGGACAAGTAATACCCGAATACAAAGTCATCATAATCTTCTACTCCTGATCAATCTTTTCAGACGGCCTTAAGCCTTATAAAAATTCAGAAAGAATTATACATAATTTCAAATACTTAATCCAGAAATTTAAAATAATGCGCTGTTTATATTAAGTAATTTTTAGATTTTCATTAATTCGACATAAATTAATCAAGCAAACAAAAAAGGCAAACCTGAAACAGGTTTGCCTTTTTGATTCAAAAGAATTAATGAACGTCTTTCCAGAATTCTTTTTTCAGGAAGTACGCCAACGGCAACATTACGGCAAACAGGAATGTCAAAACCATGTAACCGATACGGTGACGTTGCAATTGAGCAGGCTCACCCATGTATACCAGGTAGTTTACCAAATCGCGCACATAAGCATCGTACTCTTTTTGGATTACTTTACCGTTAGGCAGACGACGACTGTGCAGACCGGTAGATTCCCAATACAGTTTAGGAGTCAGGTTGCCATGCTCGTCTTTAATCATAACGGGCTGACCTTTGGCATCCAATTCAACGGCTTGAACACCTTGTTGCTCCCACAATGGGTGAGGCATACTCGCGCCGGCCAAAACGGTATTATTCCAACCGGTCGGACGAGTTGGGTCTTTATAGAAGCCGCGCATATAAGCGTACAGGTAGTCCGCACCTTTAGAACGGGCGATCAGGGTCAAATCTGGCGGAGGTGCACCCAACCATTTGGAAGCATCTTTCGGATCCATTGCCGCTACCATGACATCACCAACGTTGTCTGTTGTGAACATCAGGTTTTTCTTGATTTCATCTTCAGTCAAACCGATGTCTTTCAGACGGTTGAAGCGCATACCGCTTGCAGAGTGGCAAGACAAACAGTAGTTTGTAAAGATTTGCGCACCGTGCTGCAGGCTGACTTGGTCACGCAGGTCGATATCGACTTTTTCATAGTTTGCATGGCCGCCGCTGGCTACGGCTGCACTCATAGGCACTGCCAGCAATAAGGCAGCAAACCAGTTTTTCAGAGTTTGTTTCATTTTCGCTGCCCTCATCAGATATTGGTTGCAAACAAGTAAGCACCAACAACGGTAATACCGACGTAAACAAAGAACATAATTTTTTGTTTAGTAGTGCTCATGGTTACGCGTTCAGGAACTGGTTTGTTAGTATCCAGTTTGGTATAGAACGGCATACCCAGGAAGAATGCAAAGTAGACGAAAGACAGGATACGTGCAACCAAAGTACGAGTATCAGTTGCTACCATTGCACCCAAAATACCCAAACCGATGAAGGCAATGATGAACAGAACCAACGCAGTTTTGAAGATTGGGCCGCGATAGCGGACAGATTTAACTTCGCCTTTATCCAACCAAGGCAACAGGGCAATCAGGACAACTGCTGCACCCATACCGATTACGCCCCATACCTGAGTACCGGCAAAGGAAGGAATCGCACGCAGAATTGCGTAGAACGGAGTGAAGTACCATACCGGCGCAATGTGCGGAGGTGTTTTCAGCGCATTCGCTGCATCAAAGTTTGGCGCTTCGAGGAAGTAGCCACCGCCTTCAGGCGCAAAGAACAACACAGAACAGAAGACAATCAGGAATACAACGACGCCCAAGATGTCTTTAACGGTGTAGTAAGGATGGAATGGGATACCATCGCGTGGGATACCGTTTTCATCTTTGTTTTTCTTGATTTCAACACCGTCAGGGTTGTTAGAACCCACTTCGTGCAGGGCGATGATGTGAGCCACGACCAAGCCAAGCAATACCAGAGGTACTGCGATAACGTGCAGGGCGAAGAAGCGGTTCAAAGTAACGTCGGAAACGTTGAAGTCACCACGAATCCAAGTGGACAAATCAGGACCGATAACAGGGATGGCGGAGAACAGGTTAATAATTACCTGCGCACCCCAGAAGGACATTTGACCCCAAGGCAACAGGTAACCCATAAAGGCTTCTGCCATCAATGCCAAGAAAATCAGGGAACCGAAAATCCACACCAATTCACGGGGTTTTTTGTACGAACCGTAAATCAGACCACGGAACATGTGCAGATAAACGACGATGAAGAAGAAAGATGCGCCGGTGGAGTGCATGTAGCGGATAATCCAACCGCCGGACACGTCGCGCATGATGTACTCTACTGCGGTAAAGGCAGCAGGCAGATGGTAGGCGTTCAGGTTGCCGTCCGGTTTGTAGTTCATGGTCAGGAAAATACCGCTGACGATTTGAATCACAAGGACAAGCAGGGCCAAAGAGCCGAAGTAATACCAGAAGTTGAAGTTCTTCGGCGCATAGTATTGAGCCAAATGCTCATTCCACATTTTAGACAGAGGGAAGCGAGCGTCCATCCAGCCTAACAATGCTTTTGCTTTGCTATTGGTTTGGTTTGCCATAATTATCGTTCCTTATTTTTAGTCTTCGCCCACCAAAACAGTTGTATCGCTCAGATATTTGTAAGGCGGTACAACCAAGTTGGTCGGTGCAGGAACACCTTTGTATACTCGGCCTGCAATGTCGAATTTCGAACCGTGGCAAGGGCAGAAGAAACCGCCTTTCCAGTCTGCGCCCAAGTCGGCGGGAGCAATGTCGGGACGGTAAGTCGGAGAGCAACCCAGGTGGGTACAGATACCGATAGCGACGAGGAGGTTCGGCTTGATCGAACGGTGCTCGTTTTTAGCGTATTCCGGTTGCTGATCCACTTCGGAATTAGGATCCGTAACTGCGCCATTCAAACTTTTCAAGTCTTTGAGCTGTTGATCTGTGCGGTTGACCAGCCAAATCGGTTTACCCTGCCATTCGGCAGTCAGCATTTGGCCTGCTTCGATTTTGCTGACATCTACTTCGACAGCAGCACCGGCAGCCTTAGCTTTCTCCGATGGGAAGAAGCTGGCCACGAAGGGCGTAGCTACGCCCAGAGCCGCCACACCGCCTGCACCGCAAGTAGCCAGTGTCAGGAAACGGCGGCGGCCGTTGTTGATTTCTTGATTATCCATTATTCAGTCGTCCTAAATTTTTGGGAATACCGAGCCATTAAACAGCGTAATTCTACCTAGTTTGTTGTAATACTCAAAGCATTATTTAAAATAAGGTAAAGTTTTTATGATATTGCTCAATACTCAGGCAGGGTTGTTTTCATCAAAGTGAACCACTTCGATACCGAATTTTTCTGCCACGGCATCACCTAAGGCGCGGACGCCGTAACGTTCTGTCGCATGATGTCCGGCGCTGATAAATGCCACACCCGTTTCGTTGGCAAGATGATATTGCGCTTCGGAAATCTCACCAGTCAGATACGCATCGACAGCTTCGTCTGCGGCCGTCTGAAAAAATCCCTGCGCACCGCCACTGCACCAGGCAATGCGTTTGATTTCGCGCTCAAGATCGCCGATAACGGTCGGCTTGCGGTCAAATACCGCCTCAATGCGTTCAGACAATTGCGCCAGCGTTTGCGTGGTTTTCAGACGACCTGTATTCAACAGGTTTTGCTCGCCGAATTGTTTTTCGAGTACCCAATCGAGTTTCTCGGCCAACTGCGCGTTATTACCCAATTGCGGGTGTGCGTCCAGTGGCAGGTGGTAGCCCGCCATATTGATTTGGTGTTGCAGCAAGGTTTCAATGCGTGCTTTTTTCCAACCGGTAATCGTGACAGGCTCGCTTTTCCAAAACATACCGTGGTGAACCAAAAGCAGATCCGCCCCCTGCTCTACGGCAAAATCAATTGCCGCTTTGCTGGCGGTAACCGAAGTGGCGATTTTGGCAATTTCTTCTTTGCCTTCGACCTGCAAACCGTTGGGCGCATAGTCCTTAAACAGCCCGACCTGCAAAGTCTCATCGCACCAAGCCAGAATTTCGCGGCGTAAAGCCATATTCCGCTCCTTATATCTATCTTCAAAAACAGCTTCGCATTCTAACCGCAAAATCTGTTTATGCCTCAAATTCTTACATTCCGATTTCAGCAATCATTCCCAACATTAATCATTTGCACATCATCATGAATTATTTTAATATACGCCACCTTACCCACAGGCCGTCTGAAAACACATGGACTCTATTATCGAATTGCGTCATCTCAAAACCTTGCTGGCTTTAGAAGAAACCGGCAGCGTTTCCCTTGCCGCCAAACGGGTTTTCCTGACCCAATCCGCCCTGTCGCACCAAATCCGCGCCTTGGAAAATTATTACGAAACGCCGTTGTTTGAACGCAAATCCACACCTTTGCGCTTCACCCCTGCCGGTATGCGCCTATTGCAACTGGCGCGTGAACTGTTGCCGCAGGTTGCCGCCGCCGAACGTGATTTGGTGCGGATTATCGAAGGCGAAGCCGGCGAACTCAGACTTGCCGTCGAATGCCACACCTGCTTTGATTGGCTGATGCCTGCCATGGGCGAGTTCCGCCCCTTATGGCCGCAAGTCGAATTGGACATCGTTTCCGGTTTCCAAGCCGATCCGGTCGGGCTGCTGCTGCAACACCGCGCCGACCTTGCCATCGTTTCCGAAGCCGAGCCGCTCAACGGCATCAGCTACCGCCCTCTGTTTGCCTATGAAATGGTCGGCATCTGCGCAGAAGACCACCCGCTTGCCGACAAAGACGTTTGGGAAGCGGAAGATTTTATCGACGAAACCCTGATTACTTATCCCGTCCCCGACGAAATGCTGGATTTGCCCAAAAAAGTGCTGCTGCCCAAAGGCATTAATCCGCCGCGCCGCCACAGCGAGCTGACCATTGCCATTATTCAATTGGTTGCCAGCAAACGCGGCATCGCCGCCCTGCCCTACTGGACGGTCATGCCGTATTTGGAAAAAGGCTACGTCGTTCATCGCAAAATCACTTCAGACGGCCTGCAAAGCAAACTTTATGCCGCCATTCGCACGGAAGACGCCAACAAAGGCTATCTGGACAACTTCTGCCAAATCACGCATGACCGCTGTTTTGCCGACTTGCCGGGCTTGAGCGAATTGGAAATGTAAACTTGAAACAATCAAAAGGCCGTCTGAACAATTTTCAGACGGCCTTTTCAATATACAAAAATTTCACTGCTTCTCTTCGGATTCATCCGAACCCAAACACGCCGACAAATCGATTTCAGACGGCCATGTTTTATCGGGCGCGACCCGAATATCGAAATGCTCACCGCGATAGTCGAAAACCAAACGCCAAGCGTGCAGAAACAGATGTTCCGCCTCATCGCCGCCATACAGCGTATCGCCCAAAATCGGACTGCCTATGCTTTTCATGGCCACGCGCAGCTGATGGGTTTTGCCGGTAAACGGTTGCAACACAAACAGGCGCAAACCGGGCTTCAGGCTTTGGCTGCTGAAACGGGTAACGGCAAAATTATCCTCGTCACGCGTCAGCTTCCATGTACCGCGCCGCGAACGCGCCATACCGCCTTTCACCCAACCCTGCTTCTTCGCCGGCTTGTGCGTACCGAGTGCCAAATAAGTTTTACGCATGGTTTTCTCGGCAAACTGCGCCGATAAAGCGGCCGCGCTGTCACGGTTGAGCGCAAGCAACAACAGGCCGCTGGTGGCTTTGTCCAAACGGTGAACCAGCCACACGCGTTCAACGCCGAGCTGCTGCGCCAGCGATGCGGTCAGGCAAACCTCCCCTTCCGATTCGCTGTGCACCGATATGCCGCAAGGCTTATTGATGACCACAAAGTCTTTGTGTTCAAAAACAAGGTCCCACATTTCAGACGGCCTTCAACACGATACCGTCGCCAAGCAGGGTCAAAATACCCAGCAGGCAGAACAAGATACATGCGGCAATGCGCACTGCTTTGGCCGGAATTTTGCGCATCAGCATTTCGCCCAAATACACGGCAGGCACAGAAGCAATCATCAAACCGGCAATACTGCCGACCACGACGAACAGGATAGATTGGTATTTTGCGGCCAAAAGAACCGTCGCAATTTGCGTTTTGTCGCCGATTTCCGCCAAGAAAAACAGGACGACAGTCGCCGTAAATGCGCCGTATTTCAGCCACTTGCCGTCAGGGTCTTCGTCTTTGTCCGGCAACAGCAGCCATAAACCGACCGCAATAAAGCTGCCGCCGACCACCCATTTCATGACTTCGGGCGAAATAGCGGATGCCAGCCAGACGCCGAGTGCGGCTGAAACAAGATGGTTCAACAGGGTTGCAACAAAGATACCGGCAACAATCGCGTTTTTGTGGGCAAAACGTGCTGCCAAAAAGAGCGCCAGCAATTGCGTTTTATCGCCGATTTCGGCAATGGCAACGCCCAGCGTCGAGGAGAAAAAAGCTTCCATGATTTAAGATACTCAACCGAAAAGCGAGCAAACAAAAAGCGCTGTGCATACCGCCCGCAAGGGTATGGACAACGCTTACGTCTTGCCTGTCTTCCGATAAAGCAGAGAAGATACCGCTGCCACGGCCGCACAAGCCGATTATGTTGACAACGGTTTCGGCATTGCGCCGAATGGCTACTCCCGTAAGAGTGAAGCGCGCATTGTAAGGCAAACCATGGCTTGAAGCAACAAAAAGAAAAACAAAAGGCCGTCTGAAACCTCATTCAATCAGGTTTCAGACGGCCTTTTTCACAGCGATTAATTATCGGAGAACAAATCGCCTACTTTTTCGCCTACTTTTTCCCAAAACGATTTCTTGCGCGGGGTTTGGCTGAGATTGAGACCGGAGGAGATTTTTTCAAATTCTTCCAGCAACTCTTTCTGACGGTCGGTCAGGTTAACCGGAGTTTCAACCAAAATGTGGCAGTACAAATCGCCGGTCGAGCTGGAACGCAGGGACTTGATGCCTTTGCCTTTCACGCGCATGCGGCGGCCGGTTTGCGTTTCTTTCGGGATGTGCAGTTTGACTTTGCCGTCCAAAGTCGGCACTTCGACTTCGCCGCCCAATGCGGCAATGGCAAAGCTGATCGGCAGTTCGCAATGCAAGTCCAAGCCGTTGCGCTCGAAGATTTTGTGCTGTCTCACGCGGACATTGACGTACAAATCGCCTGCCGGCGCGCCGTGTTGACCCGGCTCGCCCTCGCCACTCAAGCGGATGCGTTGACCGTCGTCGATGCCTGCCGGAATGTTGACTTCAACCGTTTTGCTGGTTTTGGTGCGGCCTTCGCCACGGCATTTGACGCAGGGATCTTTGATTTCTTTGCCTGTACCGTGACAAGTCGGACAAGTCTGCTGCATTTGGAACATGGCTATGCGATCCTGTACCGTACCTGAGCCGTGACAGGTCGAACAAGTCGATGCGGATGTGCCCGGTTTGGCACCTGAGCCGTGACAAACATCACATTCTTCGTAAGTCGGAATGTTGATGCGTTTTTTCACGCCTTTGGCGGCTTCTTCAAGCGAAATCTCTATGCCGACCTTCAAGTCTGCGCCGCTGTAATCCGGCTGACGGCCGCCTGCGCTGCCGCCACCGCCGAACATTTGGCTGAAAATATCGGAAAAATCGAAGCCTTGCGCGCCGCCGAACCCGCCAAAACCGCCGAATCCGCCCGCGCCGCCGCCCATGCCCTGCTCAAACGCGGCATGGCCGTATTGGTCGTACATGGCGCGTTTTTCCTTGTCTGACAAGGTATCGTAAGCTTTTTGGACTTCTTTAAATTTTTCTTCCGCTTCTTTATTGTCAGGGTTGCGGTCGGGATGGTATTTCATTGCCAGCTTGCGGTAGGCTTTTTTGATTTCATCGTCGCTAGCGCTGCGGGCAACACCAAGTGTTTCGTAAAAATCTTTATTGCTCATAATTTTGATAGTGTTAAGAATGAATTCAAACTGGGTGGGATATGTGGGCGAGTATCAAAAACTCAAGTCAGTATTTTCAAGGCCGTCTGAAATTGTGCTTTTCCGACATCCAAACATTCAGACGGCCTTTGTCAAACCGACAGGCCCGACAACCTGCTATAATCCCATCTTTATTTTTTCCAACGTTTTCAAGCGAAAAACAGAATGACCATGCAAGAACATTACCAGCCCGCCGCCATCGAGCCTGCGGCGCAGAAAAAATGGGACGACGAGCGTATTTTCAACGTCTCCGAAGACGCTTCTAAACCCAAATACTACTGCCTCTCCATGTTCCCCTATCCCAGCGGCAAACTGCACATGGGGCATGTGCGCAACTACACCATCGGCGATGTATTGAGCCGCTTCAAACGCTTAAACGGCTTCAACGTCATGCAGCCTATGGGTTGGGACGCGTTCGGTATGCCTGCGGAAAATGCGGCGATGAAAAACAACGTCGCCCCCGCCGCTTGGACGTACGACAACATCGAATACATGAAAACCCAGCTCAAAAGCCTGGGTTTTGCGATTGACTGGGAGCGCGAAGTCGCCACCTGCAAACCCGAATACTACCGCTGGGAACAATGGCTGTTTACCAAGCTGTTTGAAAAAGGCATCGTGTATCGCAAAAACGGCACGGTAAACTGGGACCCTGTCGACCAAACCGTATTGGCCAACGAGCAAGTCATCGACGGACGCGGCTGGCGTTCGGGCGCGTTGATCGAAAAACGCGAAATCCCGATGTATTACTTCAAAATCACGGATTACGCCGAAGAGCTGCTCAACGACTTGGACAAGCTGGAACACTGGCCGGAACAAGTCAAAACCATGCAACGCAACTGGATCGGCAAATCTCGCGGTATGACCGTGCGCTTCGCCGTTTCAGACGACAGCAAACAAGGCTTGGAAGGCGATTACGCGAAATTCCTGCAAGTTTATACCACCCGTCCCGACACACTGATGGGCGCGACTTATGTTGCCGTTGCCGCCGAGCATCCACTGGCAACCGCCGCAGCCGCCGACAAACCCGAATTGCAGGCATTTATCGCTGAATGCAAAGCCGGCTCCGTTGCCGAAGCCGACATGGCGACGATGGAGAAAAAAGGCGTACCGACCGGCCGCTACGTCGTCAATCCGCTCAACGGCGACAAGCTGGAAGTGTGGATTGCCAACTATGTATTGTGGGGCTACGGCGACGGCGCTGTGATGGCGGTTCCGGCGCACGACGAACGCGATTTCGAGTTCGCTAAAAAATATGCTGATAAATTGCCACCTATCAAACCTGTTATTATGCCATATGGTGATAACCCACCTTCTAAAGCCGAATGGCAAAAACAAAAAGATCAAGATCATTTAAATAATTCACATCCCCCTGCAGCAATGCCTTTGGAAATGTTATGGGAACAAGGCTGGAACCCTTCTTTTTCAATGTATGGCAATCTGATAAATTCAGGAAAATATGATGGTTTAAGTTCTTTTGAAGCAATGGAGCAAATTGCAGAGGATTTAGAATCACAAGGCTTAGGCGAAAAACAAGTCACATACCGCCTGCGCGACTGGGGTATTTCGCGTCAACGCTACTGGGGCTGCCCGATTCCTATCATCCATTGCGAAAAATGCGGCGACGTACCCGTCCCAGCCGACCAACTGCCGGTCGTCCTGCCTGAAAACGTCGTACCCGACGGCATGGGTTCGCCGCTGGCAAAAATGCCCGAATTTTACGAAACCACCTGTCCATGCTGCGGCGGCGCGGCGAAACGCGAAACCGATACCATGGACACCTTCATGGAATCGAGCTGGTACTTCTTCCGCTACATGTCGCCCAAGTTCGCAGAAGGCATGGTATCGGCTGAAGCCGCGAAATACTGGGGTGCGGTCGACCAATACATCGGCGGTATCGAACACGCGATTCTGCACCTCTTGTACGCGCGTTTCTTCACCAAACTGATGCGCGACGAAGGTTTGGTCAATGTTGACGAACCGTTTGAACGCCTGCTGACGCAAGGCATGGTCGTTTGCGAAACCTACTACCGAGAAAACGACAAAGGCGGCAAAGACTGGATCAACCCTGCCGATGTCGAGCTGACTTTCGACGACAAAGGCCGCCCTGTTTCCGCCGTTCTAAAAGCCGACGGCCTGCCCGTCGTCATCAGCGGCACGGAAAAAATGTCCAAGTCCAAAAACAACGGCGTTGATCCGCAAGAACTGATTAACGCCTACGGCGCGGACACCGCCCGCCTGTTCATGATGTTTGCCGCACCGCCCGAACAGTCCCTCGAATGGAGCGACAGCGGCGTCGAAGGCGCGCACCGCTTCCTGCGCCGCCTGTGGCGTACCGTTTACGAATACCTGAAGCAAGGCGAAGCAGTCAAAGCGTTCGCAGGCAGCCAAGACGGTTTGTCTAAAGAACTCAAAGACCTGCGCCACAAACTGCATTCCACTATCGCCAAAGTCAGCGACGACTACGGCCGCCGCCAGCAGTTCAACACCGCCATCGCCGCCGTGATGGAACTGCTCAACCAATACGACAAAACCGACACCGGCAACGAACAAGGCCGCGCCGTCGCCCAAGAAGTATTGGAAGCCGCCGTACGCCTGTTGTGGCCGATTGTTCCACACATCTGCGAAACCCTGTGGAGCGAATTGAACGGCGCGAAACTGTGGGAAGCAGGCTGGCCGACAGTCGATGATGCCGCCTTGGTCAAATCCGAAATCGAAGTGATGGTTCAAGTCAACGGAAAACTGCGCGGCAAAATCACCGTCGCCGCCGACGCATCCAAAGCCGACCTCGAAGCCGCCGCCCTTGCCAACGAAGGCGCAGTGAAATTCATGGAAGGCAAACCTGCGAAGAAAATCATCGTCGTTCCCGGACGCTTGGTGAATATCGTCGTCTAAACCACTTTTAAGGTTTAGCCATACGGATAAAGGCCGTCTGAAACTTGGTTTTCAGACGGCCTTTTATTTTAGCTTTCAAGCCCAACCGTTATTTTATTTAAACGTAAGGTTTTCAATTAAATCAAAATCATAAAGATATTTTTTGAACCATCGTATTCAAATGAAAACCTTAGCTTTGATAAAAACAAGGTTTAGCCGAATAAAGAAAGGCCGTCTGAAACCCTATATTCAGGTTTCAGACGGCCTTTTTAACTGCCCGATTTTATTCGCCGTAATAGGCTTTGGTCAGGATTTCTTCCATATCGGCCACCATGGCGAGGCGTGGGTTGGCCGGGGTGCATTGGTCTTCAAAAGACATCATGGCCAGCTCTTTTCTGCCGTCGAGGAAGGTTTTCTCATCGATGCCCTGCTCTTTCAACGACATTTTGATGCCAACGTTGACCGCCAGTTCATGGCAGGCGCGGGCGAAGGATTCGACACCTTCTGCCGGTGTGCTGCATGGCAAGCCTAAAGTACGGGCGATTTCCTGATATTTCAGATCGGCTTTGTAGTAGTTGTACTTCGGCCAAGTGGCGGTTTTCTGCGGGCGCGTGCCGTTGTAGCGGATGACGTGCGGCAGCAGGATGGCGTTGGCGCGACCGTGCGGAACGTGATATTTGCCGCCGATTTTGTGTGCCATCGAGTGGTTGATACCCAAGAACGCATTGGCAAACGCCATGCCTGCGATGGTGGAAGCATTGTGCATATGCTCGCGCGCTTCGGGGTCGGCTGCACCGTGTTTGTAAGAGCGTTCGAGGTATTGGAACACGAGCTTGATGGCTTGCAGGGCAAGGCCGTCTGTAAAGTCGTTCGCCAGTACGGAAACGTATGCTTCTACGGCGTGGGTCAGTACGTCCAAACCGGTATCGGCGGTTACGCCTGCCGGAACGGTCATGGTAAACGCAGGATCGACAATCGAAATGGTCGGTGTCAGCGAGTAGTCGGCAATCGGATATTTTTTGTCGCCGTCGCTGATGACGGTAAACGGCGTGACTTCGGAGCCTGTGCCCGATGTGGTAGGGATGCCGATAAATTTGGCTTTGCGGCCCAATTCAGGGAAGCGGAACGCGCGTTTGCGGATGTCCATGAATTTTTGCACCAAATCTTCAAAATCGACTTGCGGCTGCTCGTAGAAAAGCCACATGGCTTTTGCCGCATCCATTGGCGAGCCGCCGCCCAGTGCGATGATGGTGTCCGGCTGAAAGCTGCGCATCAAATCCGTGCCTTTATAGACGGTTTGGACGCTCGGATCGGCTTCGACATCAGTAAACAGCTGGATGGTCACTTTGTTTTTGCGTTGATGCAGTTGGTGGGTGATTTTATCGACAAAGCCCAGATCAACCATCGAACGGTCGGTCACAATCATAACTTTTTCGCAGTCTTTCATGTCTTGCAGATATTGGATGGAATCGCGTTCAAAATAGATTTTGGCGGGCACTTTGAACCATTGCATGTTGTTTCTCCGACGGCCTACTTTTTTGATGTTTAACAGATTGACTGCGCTGACGTTGCCGCCGACGGCGTTTTTACCGTAAGAGCCGCAACCGAGGGTCAGAGAAGGCAGGAAGGCGTTGTACACGTCGCCGATGCCGCCGAAGGTGGAAGGCGAATTCCAAATCACGCGCAGCGCTTTGACGCGGGAGCCGAACGTTTTGACCAATTCTTCGTTAGCGGTATGGATGGCGGCGGAGTGCCCCAAGCCGTCAAAGGCAACCATTTCTTCTGCGAACTTCAAACCTTGTTCGGTCGAGTCCGCCTTAATCATGGCCAACACAGGAGAAAGTTTTTCGCGGGTCAGCGGCTCGTTCGGGCCGACTTCGCGGCATTCGGCGATGATGATGTTGGTTTTTTCAGGTACCTTAAACCCGGCCTGCTCGGCAATCCATGCTGCCGGTTTGCCCACTACCGCAGAATTGAGTTTCGCGCCGCCGCAGCTGGCGCAATTCGCCGTTACGCCGAAGATAAACTCTTCGAGCATGGCTTTTTCTTTTTTGTTGGCAAAGTACACGCCGTAGGATTTGAACTCTTCGACCAACTCTTTGTAAATCTCTTTATCGGCAATTACCGCTTGCTCGCTGGCGCACACCATGCCGTTGTCGAAAGATTTCGACATCACAATATCGTGTGCCACTTGTTTGATGTCCGCCGTTTTTTCAACATAAGCAGGTACGTTGCCCGCCCCGACGCCGAGCGCAGGTTTGCCGCAAGAATACGCGGCTTCCACCATCGCATTGCCGCCGGTCGCCAAAATCGTTGCCACGCCCGGATGCTTCATCAGCGCGGAAGTGCCTTCCATAGACGGCTTTTCAATCCACTGGATACAGTTTTCCGGCGCACCGGCCGCAATCGCCGCATCACGCACGATACGCGCGGCATGGGCGGAACACTGCTGGGCGGACGGGTGGAACGAGAAAATAATCGGATTGCGGGTTTTCAGCGCAATCAGGGATTTGAAAATGGTGGTGGAAGTCGGATTGGTCGTCGGCACAATACCGCAAACCACGCCGACCGGATCGGCAATTTCAGTAATACCGGTTACATCGTTTTCGCTGATGACGCCCACGGTTTTCAAATCGCGCAGGCGGCGCACGACGTTTTCGCAGGCAAACAGGTTTTTCGTCGCCTTATCCTCAAACACGCCGCGTCCCGTTTCTTCAACCGCGTGCATGGCGAGTACACCATGTTTGTCCAGCGCGGCGATAGAGGCTTTGGCAACAATAAAGTCAATCTGCTCCTGATCGAGCTTAAGAAACTCGTCCAATGCCCGTAAACCCTTGTCAACCAGGCTGTTTACCTCGGCTACGGCTGGGCTGACGACGTTGTCGGCTGATGCGTTCATGGTGTATCTCCTTAATAAAAGGTGGCAATAAGGTCAATAAATTCTCACTACGATAACTATAGGTAATTTAGTTACATTTTGCTTTGACCTACATCACAAACCATGATTGAACTTTTCAGACGGCCATTTTATCGTTTATTCATTTTAATTCTTTGAAGTATAATATTTTTATCCACACGAAAACAAAAACGGTTATTCTTCGTCGCTTTCCTCGGTAATTAAGATAAAAACAGAAAATCGATGTATTAAAATTACAAGCGTAAATGAAAAAGGCCGTCTGAAAATATTTTTCAAACGGCCTTTTCATATCTATCTTTTATTGGCTGATGTCTTCCAGCGTACGGCCTTTGGTTTCTTCACCCAATACCAAGATTACCGCCACAATCAGCAGCATAACCAGCGCAAACATCATAAAGATATTGCCGAAGCCGCCGCTGTTGCCCACCATCGCCGCCACCACCATGGGCGCGAGTATGCCGCCGATGCGGCCGATGGCGCCTGCCCAGCCGGATGCGAAGGCACGGAAGCGCAAGGGGTAGAGTTCGGGGGTGTAGGTGTACAAAACGCCCCATGCGCCCAAGTTAAAGAAGGACATCAGGCTGCCCCAGACCATGACTTCGGCCGCAGTGGTGCTTTGCCCGAAAAACCATGCGCACGCGGCGCACGCGGCCAGGAAGCCTGCCAGCGTTGCTTTGCGGCCGATTTTTTCCACCAAGGCCGCGGCGGCTATATAGCCGGGCAGTTGCGCAACAATCATCACCAGCACATATTCAAAGGTTTTGACCACGGTATTGCCCTGCTCAACCAGCAATTTGGGCAACCAAGTAAAAATGCCGTAATACGAAAACACGATGCCGAACCAAACCAGCCACAGCATCAGCGTACGCCGTGCAAACGGATGTTGCCAAAGCTGGAAGAAACGGATGCGTTCGCGCGGGGCGGCCGGTGCGGCAACGGCTTCTATCGGCGGCGTGATGCCCGATTGAATTTCCAGCGCGGATACCAAATGGTGCGCTTCGTCGGTTTTGCCACGGGAAAGCAGGTAAGGCACGGATTCGGGAACGAATTTCAACACCAACGGCACATAAAACAGGGGCAAGGCGCCGAATAAAAACGCGCTGTGCCAGCCGGTTTGCGGAATAAAGAAATAAGACACCAGCGCGGCCGAAAGCCAGCCCAAGCCCCAAAAGCTTTCCAGCAACACAATAAAACGGCCGCGTACTTTCGGCGGCGCATATTCGCTGACCAGCGACACGGCGACAGGCAGTTGGCCGCCCAAACCGACGCCGACAAAAAAGCGGCACACCAGCAAAACCGTCAAATCAGGCGCAAGCGCACACAAACCTGTGGCAATGCTGTACACCACCATCGTGCCGGCAAAAACGGTTTTCCGTCCGAACCTGTCCGCCAGCCAGCCGCTGAATACCGCACCCAGAGCCATGCCGACAAAGGCAATGCTGACAATCCAACCCAACTGCGCCGGAGCCAACGCCCAATCTTTGCCCAAAGCCGGCAATACAAACGACACCAAGCCTGTATCCATGGCATCAAACAGCCAGCCTATGCCGACCAAAACCAGAAGTTTGTAATGAAAGCGGGAGGGCGGCAGATTGTGCAGCCGCGTCAGAATATCCATCACTTCTTTCCTTTGTTTGTGTATGATTGAATTGAGTTTTAGCAATAACTGCTTTAGTTTCAGCTACAAACCTAAAAATAGAGCATTGTGCCGATTTTAACATTGGTACCCTATGCAAAGAATAGGAAGCGCGTGTTTTTTGGCTATTTTTATCGCCAAAACCGCACGTCATATTAAAACGCTGAATAAGGGTTCACAGCAGGCCGTCTGAAAGTTGATGGTTTGGTTTTCAGACGGCCTGCCGTTTTTTGCAAAGGTTTCATGCTTGGGTTATGATGTTTATTTGTAATATGTAAACAGACGATTGCCTGTTTTTACATAACGGGCCGTCTGAACAACGGAGAACGATATGAATGCGGTTGTAATTGCGGTCATCATCATGCTGGCGCTGTCTTTATCGCGCGTGCATGTGGTGCTCAGCTTGGCTGTCGGCGCGTTTGTCGGCGGCTTGGTGGCCGGTATGCCTTTGGAGAATGTAACCAACGCGGCCGGCGATGTGGTGCAGCAAGGGATTATTCCTGTTTTTAACGAAGGCCTGAAAGGCGGGGCGCAAATCGCGCTGTCTTATGCCATGCTCGGCGCGTTTGCCATGGCCATCACGCATTCCGGCCTGCCGCAACAGCTCGCCGGCATGATTATCCGCAAACTCAACGGCGGCGAAGGCAATGCGAAAGGCGAAGGCGCGGTCAAATGGATGCTGCTGGCGATTATTTTGTGCATGGGCGTGATGAGCCAAAACGTTGTGCCGATTCATATCGCATTTATCCCGATGATTATTCCGCCGCTGCTGTTGGTGTTCAACCGTTTGAAACTCGACCGCCGCCTGGTGGCCTGCGTGATTACGTTTGGCTTGGTAACGACTTATATGTTCCTGCCTTACGGCTTCGGCGCCATCTTCTTGAACGACATCATGTTGGGCAATATCCGCTCGGCAGGCATGGACACCGGCAACATCAATGTGATGCACGCAATGGCGATTCCGGCTTTGGGCATGGTGTCCGGCTTGCTGCTGGCCTTTTTGCACTACCGCAAGCCGCGCATTTATCAAAACAACGCCGCCGATACGGAAGACAATCGTGAAGCGGTGCAGCAGCAAGAGCCGTCAACCTATCGCAGCTTGGTGGCGGCCGTAGCGATTGCCGTGTGCTTTGCCATTCAGCTTTTGTATGAAAACTCATTGGTATTGGGCGCGATGTTGGGCTTTGCCGTGTTTATGATGTTGGGCGTGATGAACCGTTCCGCCGCCAGCGATGTGTTCGGCGAAGGCATCAAAATGATGGCGATGGTCGGCTTTATTATGATTGCGGCACAAGGTTTCGCCGCCGTTATGAACGCGACCGGCGACATCCAGCCTTTGGTCGAACGCAGCATGGCTTTGTTCGGAAGCAATAAAGGCATGGCCGCCTTTACCATGCTGTTTGTCGGCCTGCTGGTAACCATGGGCATCGGCTCGTCTTTCTCCACCTTGCCGATTATTACCGCGATTTATGTGCCTTTGTGCATCAGCTTGGGCTTCTCCCCAATGGCTACCGTGGCCATCGTCGGCACGGCAGGCGCGCTGGGCGATGCCGGCTCTCCCGCTTCCGACTCAACGCTCGGCCCGACCATGGGTTTGAATGCCGACGGTCAGCACGACCACATCCGCGATTCGGTTATCCCGACCTTTATCCACTACAATATCCCGCTGATGGTTGCCGGCTGGATTGCCGCGATGGTACTGTAATATGAGCGATATTCAGGAATTGGAACACCGCGTCACAGAGCTGGAAATTCAGACTGCCTTGCAGGAGGATTTAATCGGCAGCCTGAACGATACCATCGCCAAGATGCAGCAGGCTTTGGATTTGCAACAAGGCCAGTTGCGGCTTCTGTATCAACGGATGCAGGACAAAGGAGCAAACGGCGAACGCGAACCGTACAGCCTGCGCGACGAGATTCCGCCGCATTATTGATAAACTGAAAAAGGGCGTGTTGGATACATGCCCTTTTCTTTTATAGCAAAGGCCGTCTGAAAGTCAATCAAGCTTTCAGACGGCCTTTTAAACAATCCAACCTTACAAACAAACCAATTCGTTGGCCATTTGCTGCTCGACGGTTTCACGTTGGCGGATAAGTTTGTATCCGCTGCCGTCAACCAATACTTCCGCCGCACGGTTACGCGTGTTGTAGTTGCTCGCCATGCTTGAACCATACGCACCTGCGCTGCGGATAAGCAGTAAATCCCCTTCTTCGCAGGCGATGGTGCGGTCTTTGCCGAGGAAGTCGCCGGTTTCGCAAATCGGGCCGACGATATTGGCCGTCAGAGGCTCAATGTCTTTGGTTTCGACCGCTTCGATGTGATGATAGGCATCATAAAGTGCCGGACGCATCAAATCATTCATCGCCGCATCGACCATCACAAAGTTTTTCTCTTCGCCATGTTTGACGAACTCGACGCGCGTCAACAACGCACCGGCATTACCAACCAAGCTGCGGCCGGGCTCGAGGACCAGTTTCAGACGGCGTGTACCGATCAGTTTTTGAACTTCTTTGGCATACGCACCCAAATCAGGCACATTTTCGTCTTGGTAAACAATACCTACACCGCCACCCAAGTCCAAGTGTTCCAACACAATACCTTCGTCTGCCAGTTGGTCGACCAAGGCCAAGATACGTTCGCAGGCTTCGATAAGAGGGCTAAGGTCGGTCAGTTGCGAGCCGATGTGGCAGTCGATACCAACGATTTTCAAATGGCTTTGTCGGGAAGCATGACGATAGGCCTCAAGCGCATCGGCATAAGCAATACCGAATTTGTTGGCTTTCAAACCGGTGGAGATATAAGGGTGGGTTTTGGCATCGACATCAGGATTGACGCGCAGGGAAACCGGAGCGACTTTACCCAAACGCGCAGCAACTTTCTGAATACGGTCGATTTCGGGAATGCTTTCCATATTGAAACATTTCACGCCTGCATTCAGCGCAAATTCAATTTCTGCCTCACTCTTGCCCACACCGGAAAAAATCGTTTTCGCCGCATCGCCGCCGGCCACCAAAACACGCGCCAACTCGCCGCCGGACACAATGTCAAAACCGCTCCCCAAAGAAGCAAAGTGTTTGATGATGCTCAGGTTGCCATTGGCTTTAACCGCGTAGCAGACAAGCGGGTTCAAAGCGGCAAACGCGGTTTGGTAGTTGTCAAACGCCTCGGTCAGCGCAGATTTGCTGTACACATAAAGCGGCGTGCCGAATTCCTCGGCAAGGTGGGAATAAGGGATGTGTTCGCAGGATAAGGTCATGTTTGTGAAGTCTTTTTTAATCGTTGGTTTGAGTGGTCGGCTCTTTGGCCGTATCGAATTTCAAGCCGGTCTGAATCACGCCGAAGCGCGCCTTGTCGCCTTCTTTGGGCAGGTAGAGGTCGCCTTTGTAGCCGCAGGCAGAGAGCAGCAGAGCCGTTGCCGCTGCAAAAAATACGCCGTATTTCATCAGTAAAACTTTCTTCATCATTACGAATGTGGCAAGATTCGGTATCTTAAACAAAAACCACACAAAAAGCCATGATGACCGAAAGCGAATTCATCCGCCTGAGCGAAGAATTGTTTGAACACATTGAAGATCAAATCGATGAAAACGGCTGGGATTTCGACTGCCAGTTTGCCGGAAACGTCCTGACCATCGAAGCCGAAGACGGCACGCAAATCATCGTCAATCGCCACACACCCAACCAAGAATTGTGGATTGCCGCCAAAAGCGGCGGCTACCATTTCGCCGAACAAAACGGCAAATGGCTGGCAACACGCGACGGACGGGATTTCTACGATGTTTTGAACGAAGCACTGAGTGCAGCTTCGGGCGAAGCAGTCAATATTGCCGAATTGTGATTGAATCTTTAAATCTCACCCGCTAAAAATCTATTTACCTCAAAGGATACCCAAATGCCCCTACTAGACAGTTTCAAAGTCGACCACACCCGTATGCACGCCCCTGCCGTGCGTGTGGCGAAAACCATGACCACGCCGAAAGGCGACACCATTACCGTATTCGACCTGCGCTTTTGCGTTCCCAACAAAGAAATCCTGTCCGAAAAAGGCATCCATACGCTGGAGCATTTGTTCGCAGGCTTTATGCGCGACCACTTGAACGGCAACGGCGTCGAAATCATCGACATTTCCCCGATGGGCTGCCGCACCGGTTTCTACATGAGCCTCATCGGCACGCCCGACGAGCAGCAGGTCGCCGACGCATGGCTCGCTTCGATGCAGGATGTGGTCAACGTCAAAGACCAAAGCAAAATCCCCGAGTTGAACGAATACCAATGCGGTACTTATCTGATGCACTCGCTCGCCGAAGCGCACGAAATCGCCCAAAACGTTTTGGCACGCAAAGTAGCCGTCAATAAAAACGAAGAGCTGACATTGGACGAAAGCCTGTTGAACGCTTAATCCGCTATGACAGCAAAGGCCGTCTGAAACTTTATATAACAAGTTTCAGACGGCCTAAGACCTTTTATTTCAATTTTCAACCTTTCAGCCACAGTTTTACACCGCCTAAAAATAAGTTGGCGGATGCTGACAGTGTACATAGTATAATTACACTTTAAACAAACAACCTGATTCTATTGCTTTTATGAAACCGTTTTTCTGCAAAACCGCCATTGCCTTCAGCCTGACCCTCCCCGCCGCCGCCAACGCTGCCGAGTATGTCTGCAATGTTGAAGGCATCACCGTTTATGCTTCATACCAGATCAATGACGCCTGTCGCATAGTTGAAACAAACAATGTAACAGAAACCAGCGTCGTTGCGATTCCGGGCGACACTCCGGTTTTAAAAACGGTACAAACAACAGAATTTAAAGCATCTGCCGCTGACTACGTTCATGCTTCTCAAGCAACGCCCGCGGTACAAACCCCAGTCGTTGTTGCTCGAAATGAATACGGTATTCCGGCACCTATTTCCATTCCGATGGCACAAACTCGACAAGCTGTGCCAGCAAATAAAACCATTGCAAACAGCGTAATCGTTCCCAACAATACGCCTGCTTTGGAAATATCAGCCGTTGCAAAACCTGAAAACTATGTTGTTGATACTGCTACCCACAACACAACTTCTGCCGTACAAACGCAGACAACTGCCGTTCAAGAGGACAACACTATTGTTCCTCCAATGCTCGCCGCGCAAACCCAACCTACCGTTGCAACCGACAAAGCCATTGCAGACGGCGTAATCGTTCCCAACAATACGCCTACTCTGGAAGTGCCGCCCACAATAAAAGCTGAAGACTATATTGCCGATACTACTGTCCGCAATACAACTCCTGTCGCCCCTGCCCAACCTACTGCTTCTACCGAAAAAACTGTTTCAGACGGCCTCGCCATTCTTAATGAAACAACAGTTGATCAACCTATCGTACCTGCAATTCAAATCCCACAAGAGATTGTTCAAAATCCTACTGTTCAGCCGCAAATTTCAGCTAGCCAAAATAGCCATGCGGTAACAACTCAAGATGAAGCGCTCGATAAAACACCAGCCAAAGCTGAGACTAAGCGCAAAGGCAAAACTTATGCCAAAACATCTTCTCGACGCAAAGCCAAGTTCAGCCGCAGCAAAGCCGACAAGATTGACGTTGTTCATTCATCTGAAGAACAAGCTGCCAAACCAATTACCACGGCTTCATCCGAACCAAGCACACCGGCAACCTCTACTCCGGCAGAGCATGGTAAAACCACAGCCCCTACACCTTTCCCTAAAGCATACAAACCGGCAGCCGACATTTTGCTGGATAAAGGAAATAACGACAGCGATATTAAAATTCTGCCGAACGTACCGATTACCAGCGTGACCAACACAGCCGAAGCCGCCAATCCGCGTCTGAATATTATCTTGCGCAACCGTCCGGGCAAATCACGCGCTTCTTCATACAGCAAATACAAAGCCCCTGTTATCCGTACTGCCCCTGTGGTTACGCCGGCACCTAAGCCAAGTCCTAAGGAAACCCGCAAACAAATATTGCAGACCGAAGTACGCAACGAACAGGCCGCTATTACCCGCCTTCAAACACAGCTGAATGCGGCCAAACAAAAAGGCGACCAAATTAAAATCCAACAGCTGACCCGCACCATCAACGCCCGTAAAGCGAATATCCGTGCAATTCAAGGCGAGATGTCCCGTTGATTGGTTGTAATGAAAAAAGGCCGTCTGAAAGTTTTTCAGACGGCCTTTTTAATGGCGTAAACCTGTTTATCTCAACATACAAACCCTTTCGTTAAAATCATTTCTCCCATCACAAAGTACACTTCTTCACATCCCTACCCTCGCACGCCATCACTTTTTCTATCCAATCGGCGATATCTTGCCAATAATATCGCGTCTTTTCAGACGGCCTATCAGCCTGCACCCCTTCATCATTCAACACAACGGGAACACCCTGTTCTACACCGACTTCAAGTAGAATCCAAATACTGCCCTCACGAGCATCGGTATGGGCTGCTTGATGCTCATAGGTCCAGCCAACCGCAGCTTGACCGCCATTTTGCAAAGACTGCATCGCCAGCAACAATGGATGAAAGCAGGTATCCATATTATTGTCGGTAGCAACGACCAAAGTTGCACCATGCGTGCCTAACGCTTGCGCGGCATGAAAAACGGGGGAATTGTGCAGATTGGCAATGAAGTCAAACGGCATCGCGGCGTGATGGTTCAATACATTATCCGCCATTTTTTCAAACACGGATGGCGAAGAAAACGGCGTACCGAGAAAAACGGTGCAATCAGAGCGGATTTCGCTTTGTTCCTTCAGTTGCCCTGCGCCAAGCGCGGCAATCAAACTCAAGCGGCTGAGACGGCGGGTGTCTATATCGCTTTGCTGCTTTAACGTTTGTTTGAGGATTTTGCCGCCGGTGTCGGCGTCCGTATCAAAACGCACAGCGGCGGTAATGCGGATATTAGGATTTACAGTTGCCATTGCCATACCAAAGATGTGTTGCTGCCGCCAAAACCAAACTGATTGGCCAAACAGAAAAAGCCGCCTTTTTGTGAAGCCGCGCACTCGGAAAAACAAATTTCCCGCCCCTGATAATCGTTGCTTCCGCCTTGTTTTAAAGCGGATAAAAGCAGGGCTGTTTCAAGGGCTGCCGTTGCGCCAAGCGTGTGTCCGATTTGCGGTTTGAACGCCATCAAGGGCGGCAGTGTACCGAATATATTTTCCAGTGCGGCCAATTCGGCGGCATCGCTGTCAGCCGTGCCGATGCCGTGTGTTTTAACGGCTGCAATGCTTTCAGGAGCGATGCCTGCAACATCCAAAGCGCGTCGCATCACTTGCTCCTGCGCTTGGCCATCACTTTGAATCAAGTCATTGCCTGTATTGGTGGCGTGTCCGATAAGTTTCAGACGGCCTGAAGAAGATTCGGGCGCGACGGAAGATAAGGCAAGCGCGGCAACCCCTTCGCCTAAAATCAAACCGTTTCCGCCAAAAGGCTGATACTGTTCGGTCAGCAAACCCAAGCTGTGAAAATGCAGCAAAGTCAGCCGGTTGAGGTTTTCAATACCAAGTACAAAGGCACGCTCCGCCCCGCCGCGCAAACAATTATCTGCCTGAATCAGCGCATGGGCGGATGAAGTGCAGGCAGTAGCGAAACTGAAAATCTGCCGATTGCCGCTGCGCCGGTGCAAATCTTCGGCAAGATAAAGCAGATTGTGTTCCTCTACCGCCCTATTACCCGCAAAATGGCGGTTTTCATATTCGGAGATGGAATAGGAACTAGACCCGATAAACACCGGCGCATCATGCCAGCTTTCAGACGGCCAGCCTGCATGTTCGGCGGCTCGGCGCAAATGTTGTTCGGCAATATCCGCAAATTCCTTCCGCCCCAAACTGTCGCCGGCGAATGCACGAAAATAAGCAGCCTGCTGCGGCTGGTTTAAAAACGTATAAGACACCGCATCAGGCCGTCTGAAATCCGTTTGCGGATTCAAAGCAGAAGTGGCCGCCGTACCGCAAACCCAACTCACGCGCTATGCTCCGCGCGGATAAACGCCGCTAAATCGCGTACGCACATCATATGTTTGCGCACCATACGGTCGCCCTGCAGGCGCACTTGAAAATACTGTTGCAAGGCAACGCTGATTTGCAGCGCATCAAGCGAATCCAAACCGACCGGACTGTCATCGCCAAACAAAAGCGCATCGTCGGTGAAATCATCCATATCCACATCGTCGGCCTTATCGGCCTCTTGCACGATTAACTTTTTCAATTCCGCTTCCAGCTCGTGCTCGGCCAGCGTAAAGGTGTACGACATTTTCAAACTCCCATTTTTATCTCATGAAGCAACAGCTCGTTTTAGCGAAACTCGCTACGCTCGTTTTCAGACGGCCCGAACTTTATGCAAAATCGCCCCAAAGCGTCTGCATGGCGGCGATGGCCGCAAGTGAGGCGGTTTCGGTACGCAACACCCGTTTGCCGAGCGTAACGGATTGAAAACCGGCATCAAACGCCTGTTGCTCTTCCTTCTCCGTCCATCCGCCTTCCGGGCCGACCATAAACACGACTTTGCCGGATTGCGGCTGAACATCGCTCAGTTTTTGAGCGCGGTTCAAGCTCATTAATAGTTTGGTCGTTTCCTGCGGCAACTGCTGCAATGCCTGCGCATAAGTCGTCAGCGGCAAAACCTTCGGCACAATATTGCGGCCGCTTTGTTCACACGCCGAAACAACGATTTCCTGCCAACGCGCCACCCGCTTTTCAGCGCGTTCTCCGCTCAAGCGGACGACACAGCGTTCGCTGATGACCGGACGAATTTCTGCCACGCCCAATTCCACGCTTTTCTGCAAAGTGAAATCCATGCGCTCGGCGGCGGATACCGCCTGTACCAACGTAATGTTCAGCGGCGATTCGTTGTCCGTTGCCTCTTCACGCAAAATCCGCACGCTGGCTCGGCGTTTTTCCAAAACTTCGGGCAAAGCCGGATATGACTTGCCATTGCCGTTGAACAACACGATTTCTTCCGTATTTTTCACGCGCAATACATTCAGATGGCGCACCACATTATCGGGCAATTCGACCACGCTGTCGGGGCTTAAGGCAAAATCAACGTAAAATCGGGGCATGGTTTCCTGCTTTATTCATGTATATAATTTGAACTTTCGTGAACGAAGTTGAAACACGGCGACATACACTTGCCTGCCTGATTTCGATTTCATCCACTATAATTTGAAAACTTCCCGAATTTTAATCCACTGTCACGCAAAACTGCAAAAAACAAGGATACGCCGTGCTATACCGTTTACAGAAAGTCGTCCGCCACATCGCCCAAACCGAAGTCATGCCGCGTTTTCTGAACACGCCGTCACGACGCAAGGAAGACGGCTCGGTTTTGAGTGAAGCAGATTTGGCCGCACAAACCGCTTTTGCCGCCGCCCTGCCCTTATTGGAGGATTGTCCGATGTTGGGCGAGGAGATGAGCGTTCAGGAGCAAACCCGTTTGTGGAACGAACATTCAGACGGCCTGTGGATTGTCGACCCCATAGACGGCACAAACAACTTCGTCAACGGTTTGCCGCATTTTGCCGTATCCGTCGCTCTGGTTAAAAACGGCCGCGCCGAATTAGGCGTGATTTACAATCCGGTCAGCGGCGAATGTTTCTATGCCGAACGTGGCAAAGGCGCATTCCTCAACGGCACGCCGCTACCGCTGCGTTCGGAAAACAAAAAACTCAACGAATCCATTGCCGGCGTGGAAATCAAATACCTGCGTTCGGGCAAACTCGCCAGCCGCATGAATACCCTTGCCCCATTCGGCACAATCCGCAGCATGGGCAGCAGCACGCTCGATTGGTGCTACCTTGCCAGCGGCCGCTACGATATTTACATCCACGGCGGACAAAAGCTGTGGGACTACGCTGCCGGCGCATTGATTTTTGAAGAAGCTGGCGGCTGCCTGACCACACTGGAAGGCGACGATTTTTGGAGCGGCGAGCACGTTTTCAAGCGTTCCGTCATCGCCGCATTGCAACCCGAGCTGTTTCAACAATGGGTGAAATGGATTCGAGAAAATCAGTAAAAATACCGTTTATCTTCAAAATATCACGATTATCTTGCAACTTATTGAAATTATTTCACTTCTTAACAGCATTTAATACTAAAAACGGTAGAATATCAATCGCTGACACAACACCGCTCTTTCATCCCTTTTGGGCGGTGCAGCAAGTAAGACGTTTTCCCGCAATGTATTGGCCATTCATACTTCTCCCTTAGTATGAATGGTTTTTTTTATCTGAAAAAAAACAGCTCAGGCCGTCTAAACGTTCAGACGGCCTGTTTACACTACTATTTGAAAAACTGTCCGCAACACGCCTTAAACTTTTTGCCCGAACCGCACAAACAAGGCTGTTTCATTGTCGGCAAAGCAACGGTCGGATCAATAAAGTACCAATGCCCGTTTATTTTCACGAACGCCGACAATTCATGATAGCACTCAGTTTGCCCGTTCTCTTCAAAATACGCCTCAAACTCGACCAAAGCATGCAGCTTGCCAAACGGAACATGACGGATAACCTTCAATCCCGACCACTGTGTCTGCCTACTCCATGACGCCAAATCCTGCTTGTCCAACAAATTCTGCTGCGCAGGGACGGTCGTGTCCACGATATAGTCGATTTCCTGCAAAACATACGCACTGTAACGCGAACGCATCAACTCTTCCACCGTCAAGGCCGCCGCCTCACACGCATGAAACGGTGCGCAACATTTCGTATATACGCGCCCCGACTGACAAGGGCAAAGTGTAGCCATCATTCCTAATTACCTGAATAAATCCATTTCAAAATTATAACGCAAACTCGACTCAGGCTCGTCTGAAAACGAGCGTAGCGAGTTTCGCTAAAATAAGCAAAGCGGGTTTCGCCAAAATAAACGCAACAATCTGATATAATGTGCCTTTTCGATTTTGACTATCCATGATGACCATTCCCATCCAAAGCATCAGCCGCCTGTTGCCGCAAACCCAATGTCGTGAGTGCGGCTATGAAGGCTGCTTACCCTATGCACGCGCCCTGTCGGCAGGAGAAGCACCGGTAAACCTGTGTGCGCCGGGTGGGGAAACCGTCATGAAAGACCTGGCCGACCTGTTGGGCAAGCCCTACCTCGCGCCGGCAAAAACACAAATCAAAGCCGTGGCCCTGATTGACGAACCCGCCTGCATCGGCTGTACCGCCTGCATCCGCGCCTGCCCTGTCGATGCCATTATGGGCGCGTCCAAACTGATGCACACCGTCATCAGCGACGAATGCACCGGCTGCGGCTTATGCGTTACCCCCTGCCCCGTCGACTGCATCGACATGGTTCCCGTATCGCAGCCCTTCCTGCCGTCCGCACGCCGTTTCAGCACCTCTGCCGAACCGCGCTTTGCCGCCTCCGAACACGCGCAAAGCCGTTTTGAACGCCATACCGCGCGCAAACAGCGCGACGATGCCGAACGCAAAGCCCTGCTGGCGCAACGCGAAGCCGCCGTCAAAGCCAAACAGGCCGCACAGGCACAAACCCGAACAGCCGTACCAAGCGCCGCATTCAACCCCATGGATTTGATTGCAAAAGCCATGGCCAAAGCGCAATCGCAACAGGACAAACTCGTCTCCTCCGACAACCGCAAAGACTTCAAAGCGCGCCAAATTGAAGAAGCCAAAGAACGTGCCGAACTGCGCCGCGCCCAACGTGATGCCAAATACGGCAACGAAGCCGAAAAAGTCGCCGCCATCGAATTTCTGCGCCGCTATAAAGCCGAGCAGGAAGCGGCCAAAGAAGCCCGCTGATTTCCAAAACAACAAACCCATTCCGACCGCTTCAGGCCGTCTGAAAACATTGCACGAAAACCAATAACTTTATGACCACACAAGAATTTCCACACCAGCATACTGCCCATTGCGAAAGCGGTGTGATGTCCACCCTGCTCAAATACCATGGCCACAATTTAGACGAAGCCATGATTTTCGGCATTGCCCACGCGCTGACGTTTGTCTGGATGCCGCTGATCAAATTAAACGGCATGCCGCTGGTTTCCTACCGTACCGCGCCACGCAGCATCATCAAAAACACCTGCAAAGCATTGGGGCTGAAATTATCCGTCCGCAAATTTTCCGACGCACAAAGCGGACAAGCCGCATTGGATGCCGCGCTGTCTTCAGGCAAACTGGCCGGTTTGCAAACCTCCGTCTTCTGGCTGCCCTACTTCCCGCCGCAAATGCGCTTCCATTTCAACGCACACAATCTTTTAGTGTACGGCAAAGACGGCAACGACTACCTCATCAGCGACCCCGTATTTGAAACCGTACAACGCTGCGCCACCGAAGATTTGCAACGGGCGCGCTTTGCCAAAGGCGTATTGGCGGCAAAAGGTATGATGTACACCTTGGAAGACAACAGGCCGTCTGAACAAATCATGGCAGACTTGCCCGCCATCATCCGCAAAGCCATACGCAAAAACGCCAAACAAATGCTCCCGCCCGTTTTTTTCGTCGGCGTAAAAGGCATCCGCACGTTGGCAAAAAACATCGAAGCCCTGCCCGCCAAACGAAATGAAAAATACCAAAAACTGTTTCTCGGCCATCTCGTGCGGATGCAGGAAGAAATCGGCACCGGCGGCGCAGGTTTCCGCTATATCTACGCCTACTTCCTCGAACAAGCCGCCCATATCTGCAACGAACCTGCGTTTCAGACGGCCTCGGAACAAATGACCGCCATCGGCGACCAATGGCGCCAATTCGCAGCCATGTGCGTGAAGCAGTGCAAAAAACCGTCCGAAAATGGCTGCCGCGAAATCGCCGCATTTTTGCGCAAGATTGCGGATGATGAAGAAGCGTTGTGGCGGGGATTGTTGAAATAATGGGGAATCATGCGGCATAACTCAATCCGCCGCGCACCGTTTTGAAATCAGGTCGTCTGAAAACTCAAAGAAAAGATAAAAATGCGTTACTTAGCCACACTCCTATTATTGTGTTCCGCCCTAACCCATGCTGCGCCGCCGAACGGCTTTGCCTTGGTGCATGATGCCGACGGACACACCAACTTACGCGAAAGCCCCGATTTGAATGCCAAAGTCTTAGCAAAAATTCCCAACGGTACGCCGTTGAAATGTTTGGGTGATGGCGGCGAAGGCAGTTTGACTTTCTGTACTGCCCAGCTGCAACAACCTGCCGCAGAAGACTACGGTTTCATCCATTACAGCCGTCTGATATTTCCCGCCGCTGACAAAAACTTCGTCCGCCTGCGCGAACAATCCGGTCGCGACGATACTCTGACTTTGTCCGGTAGCGGACAAACGGTACACATCGTTGCCCGCCGCATCCATCCAAAACTCAGCGACTTCTCGGGCATCAACAAAGACAAATACACCGCGCGGCTCTATCAAGGCAAACCTTTCTATGGTACAGACTACGACATTCCCAAAAGCGTGTTCGCGCTTGAACGTATCACGCTAAACGGTCAAGCGGTTCCCGCTGCCGAACTGCAAGGACTGTTCTCGCCCGATTTTGCCTCCACCGCACGCGGCAGCAATGTATATCAACGCTGGGAAGCCTATTACCGCCACACCGACAAGACGCTTTATCTGTTCGGCAGACAAAGTTCGGGAGCCGGTAGTTTCGATGTCTGCTTTATATTTAAGGACGGCAAATTCCAGCGCCGCTATTTATGGAATGCTGCGATTTAAATATCGCTCGAAAGGCCGTCTGAAACCATGATTCAAATCCAATCCCTCTCCCACCGTTATCCCAAAGCCGAAACCGCCGCGCTGGACAATGTGTCGTTCGACATTGCAGACGGCGAATGTTTGGGGCTGCTCGGTCACAACGGTGCGGGGAAAACGACGCTGATGTCGCTTTTGGCCGGCTTGCAGGAAGTACGGCAGGGCGAAATTTTGTTTGACGGCAAACCTTTGCGCCTGTTGGGCCGCAGCGAGCGGCAGAAAATCGGTTTGGTGCCGCAGGATTTCGCGTTTTATCCGCAGCTTTCTGTGTGGGACAACCTGCTGTTTTTCGCCTCGCTTTACAAAGTACGCGACAAAGGCCGTCTGAACACGCTGTTGGAACAGACCGACCTGACCGCCCACAAAAACAAGGCGGCAAAGCATCTTTCGGGCGGGCTTAAACGCCGTCTGAATTTTGCCATCGGTCTGATTAATACGCCGCAGCTGGTGTTCCTCGACGAAATCACGGTTGGCATCGATCCGCAGTCGCGCCGCTTTATCCTCGACAGCGTGGCGGATTTGACGCGGCAGGGGGTAACGGTGGTTTACACCTCGCACTATCTGTCGGAAATCGAACAGCTTTGCGGCAAAATTGCGCTGCTGCAACACGGCAAGCTGGTGTACCACGGCGGTTTGGATGAGCTCTTAAGCACGCAAACCGGTGTCGTGCGCTTTACCGTCGAACCGCCGCTGCCGCCTCAGACGCTGGCTGCGTTGGGTGCCAAACAAGTGGACAGCCGCGGCATGATGGAAACGGCGCACGATGCCGCCGCCGTTTACGCCGCCCTGCAACAAAGCGGCGCGCAAATCCGCTACTTCCAGCAGGGACACGGTTCGCTGGAAACGTTTTACCTTGATTTCCTGCGCAAAGACGAGCCAGCAACAGATAAGCAAAATCCACAATGACGACTTCCTCCCTCCTCAAAGAACTCAAACTGCTCTGCCGCGACCTGCACGGTTTGGCCGTGTTGTTTGTGATGCCCATCGCCTTCATGCTGATTATGTCGTTGGCGCTGAGCCGTGACCAAGATCCGCACACCGACAGCCGCATCGCGCTGGTCGGCGCGACAGACGACAGCGTCAATACCGCGCTGGCCGCCGCGCTGGAAAAAGAGCAGATTCATGTTACGCTGATGCCGTCTGAAAAACTGACCGACGCGCAAAACGGCCTGCACGACAAACGTTTCCAACTGGTGCTGCACAACCCGAACCCCGCTTCCGGTAAAATCGCCGACAACAAAGCCCTGCAAATCTATGTACCGCCCGATACCGAGCCTTCATGGCTGGCGGCGGTTAAAGGCGTTTTGCAGCAGCACTACACCGAAACGCGGCTGGACGCTTATTTCGACAACAACGACGGCATCAAAATCGACAATAAAAAACTGCCCCGCTCCATCCGCAAAGACATCCAGAAAAAAGTGGATGAAAAAAACGACGAACAATTCGCCGCCGTGCGCAGCTTTTTAGATAACAAAATGCTGGAAGAACACTATCTGAGCGCAGGTAGCGGCACGGTGGAAAAACCCAACGCCGTACAGCACAGCGTACCTGCATGGCTGATTTTCGGTATGTTTTTCATCATGATACCGCTGTCGAACGTCATGGCGCTGGAACGCCAGACCAACACCATCACCCGCCTTCGTCTCGCCCGCGCCTCCGCGTCCGGCCTGATTGCCACCAAACTCGTCCCCTATTTCCTGATTAACCAGCTCCAATTTGTCGGAATGCTGCTGCTCGGCCGCTACCTGCTGCCCGAAATCGGCGTGCCCGCCCTCATACTCAACGGCAGCCTTGTTCCCTACGCGCTGTTGTCCGCCGCCGTCAGCGCCGCCGCACTCGGCTACGCGCTATTAATCAGCGTCTGCGCCAAATCCACCGAACACGCCGTCGTCCTCGGCGGCGGCGGCATTATCCTGATGGCGGCAATCGGCGGCATTATGGTGCCTGCACACGTCATGCCCGAAACCATGCAACAACTCACTTGGATTTCCCCAATGGCTTGGGGCTTGAAAGCTTTTCAAGAACTGCTGCTCAACCGTAGCGGCTTGGACGGAATTGGCCGTTATCTGCTTCTACTGTCTGCGTTCTCTTTTGCCACACTGACTGCTGCCGTATTGGTTTATCGTAGGCAGTTGCAGACGCAGGTTAGGTTTTAAACGTTTGTCTGCCCTAGGTAGACAAACTTATTTCTCAAAACCATTCCTATAAAACTTCAGGCCGTCTGAAAGATATTTTCAGACGGCCTGAAGTTTGATGTGCTATGGATTGTTTCAATAACAAAATATGCTCAACAAAATACTAAAATCCAAACGCAAAAAAACCTGCTTTTTTCAAAGCAGGTTTTTTATATTTGGTGGGTCGTGAGCGATTCGAACGCTCGACCAACGGATTAAAAGTCCGCTGCTCTACCGACTGAGCTAACGACCCGATAAGCTGTGCATTATAGAGACGGGGCGCACAGCTGTCAACACCTTTTTTAAACTTTTTTATTCGACGACGATTTTTGGGAAGCGGCTGCTGAAGTCTTTGCCTTTATCGGCAATGGCCAGTGCGATTTGGAAGGCGGCTTCGGTGTAGATGTCGGCGATGGTTTGGTTGTTTTCAAACAAGGCTGAAGATGTGCCGCTGTCCATGGCTTCGCGTACAGGCAGGCTCAATGGAAGTTGGCCGAGCAACGGTACATTCAAACGCTCTGCCAAATTTTTGCCGCCTTCTGCGCCGAAGATTGCTTCGGCATGGCCGCAGTTGGTGCAAATATGGACAGACATGTTTTCCAAAACGCCCAAAATCGGAATATTGACTTTGTTGAACATATCCACGGCTTTGCGTGCATCAATCAGGGCGATGTCTTGCGGCGTGGTGACGACAACGGAGCCGGTCACGGGGATTTTTTGCGACAGGGTCAATTGGATATCGCCGGTACCGGGCGGCAGGTCGATGAAGAGATAATCGACATTGTCCCATTCGCTTTGGAACATAAGTTGTTGCAAGGCTTGGCTGACCATCGGGCCGCGCCAAACGACGGCTTGGTCGGTATCGACCAGAAAACCGATGGACATCACTTGAATGCCGCTTTCGGCTTCAACAGGAATGAGTTTTTTGTTTTGTTGATCGGGTTTGCGGTCTTGTACGCCGAGCATGGTGGGCTGGCTTGGGCCGTACAGGTCGGCATCGAGTACGCCGACGCGCGCGCCCATTCTGGCCATTGCGGTGGCAAGGTTGGCTGTGGTCGTTGATTTGCCGACGCCGCCTTTGCCGGATGCAACGGCGATGATGTTTTTCACGCCTTTGATGGTTGCTACGCCGGGTTGGACTTTATGCGTACCGATTTCGGTATCGATACTCAAGTGAATGTGGGCCTCGCCGGTATGCGAAATGACGGCTTCTTGAACGGCGTTGGCAATGTCTGCGGCAATATGGGCAACCGGGAACGCAAATTTCAGGCCGATATGCAGGCCGTCTGAACGCTCTTCCAGAAGCGAAACGGCTTTTTCGCTGCCCAAAGTGCGTATTGTGGTGGGAATCAACACGGCATCGAGTGCGGTTCGGATGGCTGGAATATTCATAATCTGCCTCTTGAATGTGGGAAATTGTTTGATGTGCGCGATTTGCCTGCCTGACAAATCTGCTGAATTATACCCTTGAACGCCATGTAAGGGATACGCCCGAAAAACTTCAGGCTGCCTGAATCATCGGGCAGCCTGAAAAGCGGGTCAACTGAAACGCGGCCTTATTCGCTCAAGAGCGCAATGTCGGCAACTGCGTTCATTTGTTCTGCCAAGCGGTTCAGCAGGTTCAAACGGTTTTGTTTCACGGCGGCATCTTCGGCCATCACCATCACGCCGTCGAAGAAGGCATCGACTTGCGGTTTGACGGAAGCCAGTTCGGACAAAGCAGTTTGGAAATTGCCTTCGGCAACGGCGGCGGAGATTTTCGGCTGCAAACCTTGAGCGGCGGCGTACAGAGCTTTTTCTTCGTCCTGTTGCAGCAGGCTTTCGTTAACCGCGCCCAACTCGGCATCGGCTTTTTTCAGCAGGTTTTGCACGCGTTTGTTGGCGGCGGCCAATGCGGCGGCTTCAGGCAGCTGTTTGAACGCGGCAACGGCTTGCAGTTTGGCGGTCAAATCATCCAAACGGCGCGGCTGTTTGGCGAGTACGGCGGCAACGATGTCTTGCGGATAATCGTTTTGCAGCAACACGGCCAAACGTGCCTGCATGAAGTCGGTGGTTTCAGACGGCGTTTTTTCGTTAAGCAAACCTTTGGGGAAGCTGTCGAAGGCCGTCTGAATCAGTTCGTTTACATCCAAACCGTACTGCATCAGCATCCGCAAAATACCCAAGGCGGCGCGGCGCAGGGCGTATGGATCTTTGTCGCCGGTCGGAATCAGGCCGATGCCCCAAATGCCGACCAAGGTTTCCAGCTTGTCGGCCAGCGCAACGGCAGTGGCCACTTTGCCGTTCGGCAGGTTGTCGCCGGCAAAACGCGGTTGGTAGTGTTGCTCGACGGCTTCGGCGATTTCTTCGGTTTCGCCGTCCAAGCAGGCATAGTATTTGCCCATGGTGCCTTGCAATTCTGGGAACTCGCCGACCATTTCGGTTACCAAGTCGGCTTTGGCCAAACGTGCGGCACGTTCGGCTGCGGCGGCATCCGCGCCCAATGCTTTGGCGATATGGGCGGCGATGCTTTGCAGGCGTTCGATGCGCTCGGCTTGCGAACCGATTTTGTTGTGGTAAACCACGTTGGACAATTTCGGCAGACGGCTTTCCAAAGTCGCTTTTTGGTCTTGTTTGTAGAAGAACTCGGCATCAGACAGGCGCGCGCGCAAAACGCGTTCGTTGCCTTGAATGATGTGTGACGGATCTTCGGTTTGCAGGTTGGACACCAGCAGGAAGCGGTTCATCAACTTGCCGTTTTGGTCGAGCAGCGGGAAGTATTTTTGGTTTTGCTGCATGGTCAAAATCAAGCATTCTTGCGGTACGGCGAGGAAGTGTTCTTCAAAACCGGCTTCCAATACCACAGGCCATTCGACCAATGCGGTCACTTCGTCCAACAATGCTTCATCGGCGGCAACGGTCGCGTTCAGACGGCCTGCCTGCTCGTTCAAGGCCGTCTGAATGGCGGCTTTGCGCTCGGCAAACGAAGCGACGACTTTGCCTTGTTCGCGCATTTGTGCGGCGTAGCTGTCGGCGTTTTCGATGGCGATTTCGCCGTTGGAGAGGAAGCGGTGCCCCAGCGTTTTGTTGCCGCTTTGCAGGCCCAAAACGCTGACGTTGACGATGTCGCCGCCGTGCAGCACGATCAGGCTGTGTACAGGGCGCACGAAGGTGAATGTGCTGCTGCCCCAACGCATGACTTTAGGAATCGGTAGTTTTTTCACTGCGGCATTGATGATGTCTTCCAAAAGCTCGCCCAAGGGTTTGCCGGTTTGGACGTATTCGTAGGCGTACACGTCTTGCTTGCCGTCGTGGACGATGGTCAGGTCTTCGATTTTCGCACCCGCACCGCGTGCAAAACCTTCCAAAGCCTTAGTCGGCGCACCGTCTTTCATGGCATTCGCCACAGCCGGGCCTTTTTTCACGATTTTTTGATCGGCTTGAACGGCCTTCACGTTTTTAACTTGAACGGCCAAGCGGCGCGGAGAAGCGTAGGCAGTGTATTCGGCTGCGCCGTCAATCAGTTGCGCCTTTTCCAAGCCTTCGGCAACGGAAGCGGCAAAATGGTTGCCCAAATTATTGAGGGCCTTTGGCGGGAGTTCTTCAGTGAGAAGTTCGATTAAGAGGGTTTGGGTTGTCATGTGCTTATCGTTAAATAGGAAATTGGTTTGGCGTCTGAAAACGGCATCATGCGGTTTTCAGACGCAAGGTTGATTGAATTGACGGCGATTTTATCATTTTCAGACGGCCTGTGGCTGTCTTTCACAAACAATTTGCCCGATTTTCAAGCAACTTCGTCCGCAACGGCTTCAATTCGCAGCGCGGATATACGGCAAACCACTGGTTTCGTCGCTTTCGGGAATGTCGCTTCCGGCAAACAGCGCACCGGCCAAACGCACGGCCGCGCCGGTCACGGCCGGGGAAATCATAAAGCCGTGGCGGAACAGGCCGTTGACTTCAATCAGGCGGCGTTCGCGGTTGAAGCGGATTTCGGGATTGTGGTGGTTTAACGTCGGGCGCAGGCCGGTGGCCAGTTCCAAAAGGTTCGCTTCGCCAAATGCCGGATGCACGGCGTACAGGGCGGACAAAAGTTCCAAACCGGAACGCACGCTTGCCGGCGCTTGGCTTTCGCTTTCGATTTGGGTCGCACCAATCACAAAAATATGGTTTTCCTTCGGCGCGATATACAAAGGATAGCGCGGATGCAGCAGGCGCACGGGGCGGGACAGCTCGACTTCGGGTGCGTAAACGCGCGCCACTTCGCCGCGTATGCCGCGCAATTGGCTTTCAGACGGCCTGTTCCACGCTGCTTTTGCACCATAACCGCGGCAGTCGATAACCCAATCGTATTGCACCGCCAAATCTTCGACTTCGCGTTCGCACGACCAATGGCAAGGCACATTCATCGACGCCAAAGCATCGGCCAGCGCATTCAATACCTGCCGTCCGTCCAACTGTCCTTCCGCCGGCAGATACAGGCCGTCTGAAAACCGCCCTGCCAGTTGCGGCTCGTTGGCCGCGATTTCGTCCGCGTTCCAACGTATGGTTTCGTGTTCCGGCACGCCGCCGCGCTTCAAATGACGGACAAACTCGGCAGAAAGCGGCTTGTCCTGTGTATGCCAAACAATCAGGCTGCCTTTTTCCTGCATCATCACCGGCGTGTTCAGACGGCCTAAAATACCGCGCCACAGCGCGAAACTCTGCCTGCCCAAACGGATGACTTCAGGCGTTGCCTCCACCGCCTCGGAAGAAGGCGCCAGCATGGCGGCGGCAACATAGGCTGCGGCTTGTGCGCCGTTACGTTCGCCTTTCTCAAACAACTCTACCGACACACCCTGCTCCGCCAATTGGAACGCAATAAGGCGACCGGAAAGGCCGCCGCCGAGTACCGCAATCTTAGGCATCAGTTTCTCCTTGTTTTTAATACATAAATGAGTGCATATTTTAGAACTTGTTTGGCTGTATCACAATATCGATGGAAAATGAGAACAGTTTTTGCAGATTATGCTCAAGCTAAATCAGTAATAAGTAAACAAAAATTTTCCCTCCGCGTCCGACAGTTAACCGCTTCAAGCTGCCAATCTGCTTTTATAAGAAATATCTTCCTTAATATAAAACCTACTATAATGCCATCTTTTGATATATTCACGTTCACTCAGCATCATTGCCCCGCTGATTGGCTTTGATGCACACATTTAATTTTATAAGGAATAATAATGAAAAGCTTGGGCAGTACGTTATTTATCCTCGGCATAAAGGTAAGAACATGCAAGAACTAGAACAAGAAAATAGTAAAAAACAGGAAGTAGCAGACAACGTTGCCATGACCAAGTTGCAAGATGTGTTCAATCTTGCACATGACCAAGCTCATCCTGACAAAATCGATTCCGTCATTCGTGCCAATACTCGGGTGTCCGGAACCAATATGTGGGTATTGATATTTGCCATTGCTGTGGCGAGTATCGGTCTGAATGTCAACAGCACGGCGGTAGTGATCGGCGCAATGTTGATTTCGCCGTTGATGGGGCCGATAGTCGGTATGGGTTATGGTTTGGCGGTCGGCGATACTACGCTGATCCGCCAAGCGGCACGCAATATTATTATATTTGTCGTCATCAGCTTGATTACCGCTACGTTGTATTTCCTGTTAACCCCGCTTAAAGAGGCGCAAAGTGAGCTTTTGGCGCGTACTCAGCCGACTCTTTGGGATGTGTTGATTGCCTTCTTCGGCGGTAGTGCGGGCATTGTGGCGCAGACCCGAAAAGAAGGAGGCAATGCCATACCGGGTGTGGCGATTGCGACCGCATTGATGCCGCCACTGTGTACCGCGGGCTACGGACTGGCTCATGGCAACTGGCAATTTTTTTTCGGCGCTTTTTATCTGTTTGCCATCAACTGCGTGTTCATCGCTTTTTCGACCTTGTTGTTTTCCAAGCTGCTCAAGCTGCCGCGCAGGGGGTTGGTAACGGAATCCAAACGCCGGTTGCAAAGTATCATTATTACCGCCGTCGTACTGGCTGTGATGATTCCGAGCGGCTATATGGCATCAGGACTGGTGCGTCAGGAGATCTTCAACACCAAAGCCAATTCCGCCATTGCCACCGCACAGCAACAGGAAGGTTTTTTCGTGCTGCGTAAGATTTTGAACCACAGAGAAAATATGGTCGGTCTGATTGTCAACGGAACGGGCAATGCTGAGAAAATTTCTGCCTTATTGGTGAAGAGCCTTGAAGTGTCAGGTGTGAAAGCGCCGAAGGTCAACGTGGTCTATGCGGGAGGGGACGATGCTAAAATCGAAGAATTGCTGGCAAGCCGAAACAACTCGGCGCAGCAGCAAAATGAGTTGAAAGAGCAACAAGCCTACATAGATACCGTGCTTGCAGGTAAAACTGCAGGTGCTGACGATGCTGCGGTACTCAAGGAATTAAAAGCCCAATATCCGGAAGCGGAAAAAATCGTTGTCGGACGCGGCTTGGTTTGGGAGAAAGCGCAAACGGCACCCACTACACAGGAGCAACCTGAAAGCAGTCAAAACAAACAGGCAGACATAAGTAACGATATCGTCGTGGTCTCGCTCGAATTTAAGGAGCCTCTGCCTGCCAAAGATCACGAACGCTTACAGGCGTGGTTGAACCAGCGTTATGAAGGTACAGCGGTGCGCTTGTTAGTCAATGCTAAAGTTTTGGACAAATAGCCATTCTCCAAAATATTTGGGGCTAACGTAGATTAGCTCTAAATTCGACACCAATCCCGCAGGATTTTAAACCGTTGAGACGGTATGCCGAAGTTAAACCGAAATTCGCATTCTTTCAAGAACAGCGGAAAAGATTTGCGATCGATTTGGCATTCGGTTTGAATTATATGAACGCGGTACCAAAAGTTTTGGCCTGGATTTACGAATGGGTCGAAGATACCGCCCTATGGATTAAAGCAGGCATTACGGGTAGTGGCGCTTTACTGTGGTTGGCAGGCAACTTCCTTGAAAAACTTGCAGAGGCAGAACAGGAAGAGGAAGAAGAATAAATACCATAAAAGGCCGTCTGAAAAGTTTCAGACGGCCTTTTTATTAGGTTCACCAAACAACGTTTTTTTATGCCCGAAAGTATGCCTTAATCGGATAAATGGCTACTTATCCGAACTTCACTTCTGCCCCGAATACTTCCCGCCACAGTTTTCGCACATTGCCGTAGTGGGTCAGCAATTCGTCCGTTACTTCGGTTTTTTTGGCATCGCGCAGTTTGGTGTTGTGTTGCTGCTGGCGGTAGAAGCGGTAGGCGGTACGGCTTTGTTCGGCGAGGGTTTTGTCGATGAGGCCGCAGTCGGCGGCGATGTTCAGGAGAGCGATGTTGCCGTAGTTGTCGAGAAGTTGCGGATATTTTCGGGCATGGGCAAGGATGAGGTATTGGACGATAAATTCGACGTCGACCACGCCGCCGCGCGCGTATTTGACGTTGCTATCGACCGGCGGATGGGTGGGGAACATTTTTTCGCGCATTTCGATGATTTCGCCTGCTAAAACGGTTGGGTTGCGCTCGGCGGTCAGCATTTCGGTGCGGATGCGGTCGAAGGCCGTCTGAACATCAGGCGTACCGCAAATAAAACGGGCGCGGGTGAGGGATTGGTGTTCCCACGTCCAGGCGTTTTCGCGCTGGTATTTTTCGAAGGCGGCGATGCTGTGGGCGAGGAAGCCGGCGTCGCCGTTGGGGCGCAGGCGCAGGTCGGTTTCGTAGAGGCTGCCTGCGCCGGTGGCGGCGGAAAGCCAGTTGGTCAGGCGGCGGGCGAGGCGGCTGTACACGTCGCCTGCGTCGGGATGGGGATCGTCGTAGAGGTAGACGAGGTCGAGATCGGAGGAATAGCTGAGCTCTTTACCGCCCAGTTTGCCGTAGCCGATAATGGCAAATTGCGGCGTGTCGCGGTGTTTTTTGGGCATATCCACCCACGCACACGACACGGCGGCGGCGAGGATGGTGTCGGCGAGGGCGGAGAGTTGGTCGGAAAGGGATTCTACCGTCCACAGTCCGGCGAGGTCTTGGACGGCGAGGCGGAAGACTTGGGCGTGTTGGAAGCGGCGCAGGGTGTCCATTTGCGCTTCGGTATCGCCGCCGCAGGCTTTGAGGTCGTCTGAAAGAGCGGCGGCGAGGGCTTGCCAGTCGAACGCTGTATCCAAAAGCTGCGCGCTGATGAGTTCGTCCAGCAGAATCGGATATTTGCTCAGATACGCCGCCACCCATGAGCTTTGGCTCATAATCTGCGCCAGTTGCGCCAGGGTTTGCGGATGCTCGTTAAGGAAGGCGAGATAGGCGGAGCGGCGGCTGATGTTTTCGAGGAAGTCAAACAGCCGCATCAGCGTATCGGTCGGGTTGGGTTGCTCGGCCGCTGCCTGTACGAACAGCGGCACGATGGCGTCAAAACGGGGCTGGGCGTGTGCGGAGAGATGGCGGTATTTATGGCCGTGCCGGATTTGGTCTAGCCTTGCGGCGACAGTTTCGGCATCAAACCCGTGTTCTTTCAGACGGCCTAGCCGTTCCTCTTCGTCGGGTTTTTCCTGCCATGCCCATTGCCATTCGCTGTTGCTTTGCGTTTGTTCTTCGGGTTCGCTCAAGATTTCGTTGAACAACTGATTGACCTTGTTTCGATGAACGTTGAGGCCGTCTGAAAAAGCGGCGTAGCTGTCGAAACCCATGCTTTCGGCGAGCAGTTGTTGCTGTTCGGGCGAAGTCGGCAGGGTTTGGGTTTGCTGGTCGTCCCAGTATTGCAGGCGGTGTTCAACATCGCGCAGGAAGCGGTAGGCGGCAAGCAGGGTTTCGACGTTTTCAGACGGCATGATGCCCAGCTCGGCAAGTTTCTTCAGCGTTTCCTGCGTGCCTTTCAGTTGCAGCGCGCGCATTTGTCCGCCGCGTATCATCTGGAAAATCTGGGCGATAAATTCGACTTCGCGGATGCCGCCCGCGCCGAGTTTGATGTTGTCCGCCATGCCTTTTTTGCTGACTTCGCTGCGGATTTGGCGGTGCAGGTTCCGCATCGCCTCATACGCGCTGTAATCCAGATATTTGCGGAACACGAAAGGGCGCACCAGCGATTTGATGTCGTTCGGATACGGCGTGACCACGCGGCCTTTGCACCACGCGTAGCGTTCCCATTCGCGCCCCTGCGTAATCAAATATTGCTCCAGCGCGGTTTCACTCAACACCAGCGCGCCCGAATCACCGTCCGGCCTCAGCCGCATATCGACGCGGAACACCTGCCCGTCGGCGGTGATGTCGTTCAGCAGCGCAATCAGTTTCTGCCCGACTTTGGTGAAAAATTCCTGATTGCTCCGTTCGCGCCTGCCGTCGGTATCGCCCGATTCAGGGTAGATAAAAATTAAATCGATGTCGGAAGACACGTTCAACTCATAGCCGCCCGCCTTGCCCATCGCCACCACGCTCAAATGCTGCGGCGATTTGGTATAACGCCCGATCGGTGTGCCGTACATGTCCCGATAATAGGCGTAGGCAAAGTCCAGCGCGGTATTGACGGCAAAATCGGCAAACAGCGTAATCGTGCGGGTTACTTCGTTTAAATCGCTGATGCGGTTTATATCGCGCACGATAATCTGCGACACCACATAACGGCGCAACTCGCGCAACTGCCGTGCCAGCTCTTCCTCGTTTTCCTCCGCGCGGATTTTGTCCCAGTCGGCAAAGGCTTGGAAATCCGCTTCGGTCAACACCTTATCCAGCATGGGCAGGAAAATTTCGGGCTTGAGTTTGCCTGAATCAAGGTTGCGGGCGAGAAAAAGGGAATAACGGCGGGCAGTATCGAGGCGGTTCATAATCTTTGCCTGAATAAACAGAAAAGACCATCATAGCAAGGTTTCAGGCCGTCTGAAAGCCACGCTTTCCCCTATCCGTGCAATCGGCTAAAATACCAACTTTGCAACCCATCATAAGGAAACCGCCATGACCCGTATGGTTCACTGCGTCAAACTCGGCAAAGAAGCCGAAGGCATGAAATTTCCGCCGCTGCCCAACGAGCTGGGCAAACGCATTTTTGAAAACGTTTCCCAAGAAGCATGGATGGCTTGGACCCGCCACCAAACCATGCTCATCAACGAAAACCGCTTAAGCCTTGCCGATCCGCGCGCGCGCGAGTACCTCGCCCAGCAGATGGAACAATACTTCTTCGGCGACGGCGCAGATGCCGTACAAGGCTACGTTCCGCAAGAGCCTAAATAAGCATTAAACGCCGAGGCCGTCTGAAACCCAATTTTCAGACGGCCTTTAAAATTCCCGATTGCCCCACATATTAGACAAATAGAACAGATAAATCATACAAACCCATGATTCTCTGTTAAAATCCAAATTTCATTCATTTCAATCCACACTGGAGCAAACGCCATGCAAAACGACGTTTACGACTATACCTCGCAAGGCTCGGTTGCCAAAAATACCGTCCTGCAAAAAACCTACCGCCTGCTCGGCCTGTCTTTCATTCCTGCCATTGCCGGCGCATTCTTTTCCGCCAAAACAGGCTTTAACATTTTTGCCATATTCGGCTCATACTATGTTGCCCTGGCCGCCTTCTTCGGCTTCTTCTACGGCATGACCTTCCTGATCGAGAAAAACCGTTACAGCAACGTCGGCGTCGCCCTGTTGATGATCTTCACTTTCGGTATGGGCCTTGCCATCAGCCCTATGTTGCAATACGCCCTGGCGATTAACAACGGCGCGCAAATCGTCGGTACGGCCGCCGCCATGACCGCCGGTGTATTCTTCACCATGTCCGCCATGGCACGCCGCACCACAATGAACATGAACAAACTCGGCAGCTTCCTCGGCGCCGGTGCCATCGTGCTCATGATTGCCGTTGTGGCCAACATCTTCCTCAACATCCCTGCCCTGAGCCTGACCATCGCGGCCGGCTTCGTTGTCTTCAGTTCCCTAATGATTATGTGGCAGGTGCGTACCGTCATCGACGGCGGCGAAGACAGCCACATCAGCGCGGCGCTGACCATCTTCATCTCCATCTACAATATTTTCAGCAGCCTCTTGAGAATCCTCATCTCTCTCAGCGGTGACGACTGATCAAGCCGCAAAGGCCGTCTGAAATTTCAGACGGCCTTTTTGATTTTTGACATCACCGGCAAACTCCCCTATCCTGAACGCACACAAACCCCATTCCCAACCCAAAATGACCACGACCACTCCGCGCCGTGCCGTGTACGCAGGCAGCTTCGACCCACCCACTCTCGGTCACCTGTGGATGATACAGGAAGCCCAATCCCTCTTTGACGAACTCATCGTCGCCATCGGCACCAATCCCGAAAAGCGCAGCACCTACACCATAGAAGAACGCCGCGCCATGCTCGATGCCATTACCCACCCCTTCCACAACGTCCGCATCAGCGTGTTTGAAAACCGCTTTTTGGTCGATTACGCCCGCGAGGCCAACGCCAATTTCATCGTCCGCGGCATCCGTTCCGCCGCCGACTACGAATACGAACGCTCGATGCGCTACATCAACAGCGACATCGCCCCCGAAATCTCCACCGTCTTCCTGATGCCGCCGCGCGAAATCGCCGAAGTATCCTCCACCATGGTCAAAGGTTTGGTCGGTCCACAAGGCTGGCGCGACATGATAGGCCGCTACCTCCCCGAACCCGTCTATCAAAAAATCCTGCAAGACCACGAAACAAACACATAAAACAAAGGCCGTCCGAACATTTCAGACGGCCTTCCAAATTTCATTGATTATTGACGGGCAGACATCACCGCCTGCAGGTTTTGTTTTAACGTTTCCATGTCCAACCAACCGGCGTTAATAAACAACATCAAAATCACCGTACCCACGCACAACATGCCGATACCATACAACACATAACCCACTAAAACACGGCCTACCGTCGCATTCCCCATCCACATCAAACCGCGCACCTGCACCACAAACACCCAAGCCTGCCACAACAGCGCAAACGCAGCCAACGCCGGCACATACAACACCAGTAACAGCGGCAAGAGCAAAGCCTCAGACACCAAAATAAAGCCCCACAAAGGCAGCCGAGGCGCACCGTAATAATGCAGCACCTTGCGCATCGAGCGGCTCAACACCAACCATTTCACCATCACCAAAATCACCGACAGGCACACCGCCGCCGCGCCGCTGCCAAACAAAGGCGACATATTGGCCGCGTTCACCACACCCAACAGCAGCAACACCGCCGCCATCACCAAAGGCGAATACAAATACGTCTCCGGCGAACGATAGCGCAAACGCAAAACATCCCACATATCACGAACAAACACATACAGCATGGCATAAATCCAAAGCAAAAAAGCCGATTGTATCTTAGGCCGTCTGAAAATCAAACCGGCAAACTTAAAAACCGCCAATTAAAACGAAAAATAATTCAATACAAAACAAAATCTTAATTTACCGCCTCAAAAATAAAGCCTACAAACGCTTGCACAAGGCAACGAAATTTGGTTTAATTCACATCTCGCAACGAAACACGCGAAGGCCAGATAGCTCAGTTGGTAGAGCAACGGATTGAAAATCCGTGTGTCGGCGGTTCGATTCCGCCTCTGGCCACCACCAACCGCCTTGAAGCGGTTATTTTTTTATCTATACGATTTGCACGCCATACTTAGCGCAAATCCCGTTCCAGACCATGCGTCCCGATTTCCACACAAGGCCGTCTGAAAAATTTCAGACGGCCGTTGTTCATGTTGGCATGGCATAAAAATCCGCTTTACCGCCCCATTCCGACAAAATACGGCGCTTCCATCCAAATCGGCTGAAACCTTCGCGAACATACTGAATATGAATAAAGTTCAAGGCCGGTCGGTTTACTATATAATACCGTCCAAACCAACCATAACTTACTCATTGCAGGGAAGATAATGAAAAAAGTGCTGATTGTACATTACTCGCAAACGGGGCAGCTCTCCAGCCTGGCTCGAAATTTTGCCGCACCGTTGCAAACAGCCGGGATACAGGTCGATTGCGTCAATATCGTACCGGAGCAGGCATTTCCGTTTCCATGGCCGTTTTGGCGTTTTTTCGATACCTTTCCTGAAACCGTCCATTTAAAACCCGCTCCTATTCTGCCGCCGCAAATCCCATCCGAAGATTACGATGTGGTGGTCATTGCCTACACTGTTTGGTTCCTCTCTCCTTCGCAACCGATGACCGCCTTTTTGCAACGCGAAGAAACGCGCCGGCTGCTGGACGGCAAACCGGTCATCACGCTTATCGGCTGCCGCAATATGTGGCTGGGCGCGCAGGAAAAAATGAAATCTTTGCTGAAACAAAACGGCGCAAAACTCATCGGCAACATCGTAAAAATCGATGCCTGCAACAGCGCGGCCAGTTTCATTACCACGCCTGCCTGGATGCTGACCGGTGACAAACGCTATTTCCGCTCCCTGCCCTCCGCCGGCATTGCTGAAGAAGAATTGGCGGATGCGGCGCGGTTTGGTGCGAAATTACGCGATACGCTGTTAAACCAACAGCCTTTGGACGAAACCCTGTTTCAAAACATGGGCGCAGTGACGGTTAATGAAAAACTGATTTTCAGCGAACGCGCTGCCGGCCGCAGCTTCTTCGTCTGGGGCAGGCTTTTGATGGCGGCAGGCAGGATTTCTCCGCTTTTGCGCCGTGCCTTGCTGTGCTTTTACATCGTCTTTTTATTGGTGATGATTTTGGTGGTTTTGCCTGTCAGCGTGATTTTGAAAAAGCTGCTGCATCCGCTGCTTAAAGGCCGTCTGAAAAAGCTGGCGGACTATTATGCGCAACCGTCAGGCAGATAATACTTTTCAGACGGCCTCAAACCAGGAACCCATCATGCCCGAAGTTATCCACTACCCCGAACGCCGTCGCTTTCAAATCGATATTGACGGTTTGGAAGCAGGCTACATCAGCTATACCGAACACAACGGCGGCTGGGACGTAAACCATACCGAGGTCTCGCCCAACTTCCGTCATCGCGGCATTGCCAAACTGCTGGTAGACGCACTGATGGAATACGCCGAAGCACACCACATCCCGTTGACTGCAAGCTGCGACTACGCGGCGCGGTTTATCGGTTGATTATTTTGACAAACACATCATGACATCGAATAACACACTCAAAGACGTTTATCTCAACCGCGTTTCTGCCTTTTTGCCCAATGCCCCCATCGGCAATGACGAAATGGAAGCCGTCCTCGGCATGGCAGGCGATGTACCGTCACGCGTGCGCCGTATGATTTTGCGCTCCAACGGCATTTTATCGCGACATTACGCCATCGACCCCGAAAGCCGCCGTACGACGCACACCAATGCCGAACTAGCCGCCGAAGCGGTCAACGGCCTGTTTGCCCAAGGTGTTCCTGCAGAAGCCGTCGGCAGCCTGGCCTGCGCCACTTCCTATCCCGACCAAACCATGCCTGGACACGGCGTGATGGTGCATGGCTTGCTGGATATGCCGCCTTGCGAAGTGTTCAGCATGGCAGGCGTATGCGCGGCAGGTATGGCGGCGATGAAACACGCCTACAACGCCGTGCGTACTGGCGAACACGCACATGCGGTTTCCGTTGCTTCCGAAAACGCCTCGGCGGTCATGCGCGGCGAAGTGTTTCAAAGTGAAACCGACCATAAAAAACTGGAAAACGCGTCCCCCGAAATCGGGTTTGAAAAAGACTTTTTGCGCTGGATGCTGTCTGACGGCGCAGGCGCGGTGTATCTGTCCGACCGTCCCAATTCAGACGGCCTCAGCCTGAAAATCCATTGGATAGACCTGCTTTCCTACGCCAACGAAATGCCGCCCTGCATGTATGCCGGTGCAGAATTCCGCGACGGAGTCTTTGAAGGCTGGAAACACGCCGATGCCGATTACGGACGCCGCCACAGCCTGATGGCGGTCAAGCAGGACGTCAAACTGCTGAACGAAAACATCGTCCGCTACACGGTGGAAAAACCCCTCTCCCAAATCGCCGCCAAACACGGCATCCGCGCCGAAGAAATCGATTGGTTCCTGCCCCACTACTCTTCCGGCTTTTTCCGCGACCGCCTTTCAGACGGCCTGAAAAACATCGGCTTCGACATTCCGCAGGAAAAATGGTTTACCAATCTGCACAGCAAGGGCAACACGGGTTCGGCCTCGATTTACATCATCCTTGAAGAATTTATGCGCACCTTCCCCATCGAACACGGCCAAAAAATCCTGTGTTACGTTCCGGAAAGCGGTCGTTTTTCAACATGTTTCATGCTTTTGGAAGCAGTAAAGGCCGTCTGAATGAAGATTGACGACATCCCTCAAGACAACAGCGCCAGCTACCACGGGCACCGCAAAGTCATCTACGGCACCCGCGACGGCCACTACGAAGCGGCCACCAGCAACGGTTGGCAGGACGAAGCCTACGCCACCGAAATGGCGGTGTGCGAACTCGATGCCCAAACACAGGCCGCGCGCGAAGCCGTCGAAAAAGGCGAATATTCGCCGCTGTACTACCATATGTTCCGCTGCCGTTATGATGAAACCGGCTTGGCCATGGCGGCAGGCGTATGGAAATGGCAGCTGCGCCGGCATTTCCGCCCCGAAGTGTTCGCCAAACTACCGGCCAAAACCCTGCAAAAATACGCCGATGCCTGCCAAACCGACATCGAAGGCCTGAAAAAGCCCGAATAAAAATAGGCCGTCTGAATGTTCAGACGGCCTGAATGCTTTGTTCCCCCTCGCCGTTCCACTATAATGGCAACCCATATCCTTCTAAAAAAATAACATCATGCCAACCGACAACCGCCCGACTCTCGCCATCGACACCAGCACATCCTTTCTGTCCATCGCATTGGAACATCAAGGCGAAATCCGCCTGTTTCACGAAAACGTCGGCACCAAGCAATCCGAACAAATCCTGCCGCAAATCGAACGCCTCTTTAAAGAAGCGGGCATCACGGCCGCCGATTTGGGCTGCATCGTTTATGCACAGGGCCCCGGCGCATTTACCGGCCTGCGTATCGGCGCGGCGGTTGCACAAGGTTTGGCCACGCCGTTTGACACGCCCATGATCGGCATTCCCTGCCTCGATGCCGCCGCTTCATTGCTGCCGCCATCAAGCTGTGTACTGGCGGCCACCGATGCGCGTATGGGCGAAGTGTTCTACGCATGGTTTGATACGCAAAACCACGTCCGCTTGAGCGATTACACGGTTGGCAAAGCCGCCGCCATTACCGCGCCCGAGGACAAAATGCCTAGCGGCGGCATCGGCAATGCCTTTGCCCTCGCCGACAAACCGCCTTTTGACGGTCAGGCCGATATACCGACCGCTGCCGACTATCTCAAACTTGCCCGCAGCAGCCGCTATGTTGCCACCGATGCGGCGCATGCCGAGCTGCTCTACGTCCGCAATAAAATTGCCCTGACCGCGCAAGAGCAAGCCCAACAAAAGGCCAAATCGTGAACCTGCGCCCAGCCGTACTTGCCGACTGCCCCACCCTTGCCACCATCGACGCACAAGGCAATCCTTCGCCGTGGACGGCGCAGCAGTTTGAATCGGCGGTTCAACACCATCCCGACAGCGTTTGGCTCAGCCAGGCAGACCACCAAATTACCGGCTTTATCGTGTGGCAAACCGTGTTTGACGAATCCGAACTGCACCTGATTGCCGTCGCGCCCGAATACCGCCGCCAAGGCATTGCGTCCGCCCTGCTGCAACACTGGCAAAACGCAGTGCAACGGCAAGACGCAACCCGATTGCTGCTCGAAGTCCGCGCAAGCAATGAAACCGCGCAACAGCTCTACCGCAAACACGGTTTCCAAACCTGCGGCCGCCGCAAAAACTACTACGCCCTGCCCGACGGTGGCAGCGAAGATGCCGTATTGATGGAGAAATCATGTTAAGCAGCCGCTACCTGCACCTGCACGAAGCCTTGGGCTTGGGCCCGATGTGGCTGAACCGAAACGCCAAAATCATCCATGCCGCGCCTCAAGCCGCAGCCGCACCCGTCCGCCCCAAAACCATTGCCGCCGATACCGCGCAAGCCGTGCGCACTTTATCCGCAGGCGCCCATCAGGCACGCACCACCGCCATCGCCACTGCGCAAACGGCCAAACCTGCTGTCCGCGTTCCCGAAACGGCTCCCAAAGCCATGGCCGAAACACCGGCAAAAACAGAAAAAGCCGCGCATTCAGACAATTTGCCCCGTCTTGACGTAACCATCAGGCCGTCTGAAATCATGGTGGTCAGCATTTGCCCGTCCACCGAAGACAGCCTGCACGGTACGCTGTTTAGCGGCGACGTCGGCACGCTTCTCGACAACATCCTCGCCGCCATCGGCCTCAAACCCGAGCAGGCGCACAAAACCGCATGGGTCAAAACCGCGCCCGTGTTCACCGCCCTGCCCGATGCCGAACACATCCGCGCCGAGCTTGCCGAAATGCAAAACGAGCTGACCGCTTCGCAAGCGCGCGCAGTCTTGTTTCTCGGCAAAATCTTCGACAGCCCCGACATGATCGGACTGATGAACGAATTGTGCGGGAAGCGGCCGCATTTCGTCATTCCCCACCCCGCCCGCCTGCTGATGCAGCCGCAACTCAAAGTGCAGGCATGGCAAATCTTAAAGCCATTGAAACAGCTTTTGGCCAAGGCCGTCTGAACATTCTGTTTAACCTGAAATCAGGTTTTCCACCAATAAAAAAGGGCGTGTTCAACACGCCCTAATGTTTTTCAATATTCCGCCGAATGCCAGAAAGGCTGACCCACCGTCGGCGTACTGGCGCGCGCTTTCTCACGCGCTTCCACAGGTTCCGCCTCATATGCCAGACGACCCGACTCGACCGCAAGCGCAAAAGCGCGTGCCATATTGACCGGATCGCCGCTGCGGGAAACGGCGGTATTCAGCAACACGCCGTCAAAACCCCATTCCATCACTTGCGCCGCCTGCGAAGGCAAACCCAAACCAGCATCGATAATCAACGGCGTGTCGGGCAGACGTTCGCGCAAGACTTTCAACGCATAAGCATGAACTGCGCCCAAACCCGTGCCAATCGGCGCCGCCCACGGCATCAACGCCTGACAACCCACGTCAAGCAGGCGGCGGCAGGCAATCAGGTCTTCAGTGCAATAAGGCAGCACTTTGAAGCCGTCTTTAATCAGGATTTCCGCCGCTTCGACGAGTTGGAACACATCCGGCTGCAAGGTATCGTCGTCGCCGATAAGTTCAAGCTTGATCCAGTCGGTATCAAACACTTCGCGCGCCATTTGCGCAGTGGTCACGGCTTCCTGCACACTTTGGCAACCTGCGGTATTGGGCAACACAGGCACACCCATTTCTTCCAACAACGACCAAAAACCCTGCCCGTGCGCTTCGCCGCCGCTGCCGGCACGGCGCAATGAAACGGTAATCATCGCCGGTTGCGCGATTTGGACAGACTGCTTGAGGATTTCCGGCGTCGGATAAGCAGCCGTACCGAGCAGCAGCCGTGAAGGGAAAGTTTCTCCGTATAGGGTAAACATGATGGATTCCTTTGTATTGTTTTTTAGATTTTAAGCATAAGGCAATCGGGCAACCCTGCCCGATATTCAAACAGGAAAAAGTCGGGCGCAAATACCCGACCTGTTGATTACAAATCTCTTATCCGCCGACTACGGGGCGCACAATGTCCACTTTATCGTTTTCGTTCAAAACCGTTTCCGCATACGCGCCTTTGGATACAAACTGGGTATTGACGGCAACGGCAAACGGTTTTTGCGGCGAAGTTTGGGAGATAAGGTCGGCGATGGTTGTGCCGTTTAATGTAATGGTTTCATTGTTCAATATAATCTTCATGATGTTTGCTCCTCTTGTCAGACTTCTTATTTTCAGACGGCCTTATTGGTCCCACAAAGCCTGAAACGCTTTAACCACCGCTTCGGGATTTTCCGCTTCGGTCACGGCGCGGACGACGGCGAGCGAGGAAACGCCGGTGGCAAGTACGGCTTCGGCATTGTTCAAATCGATGCCGCCGATGGCAACGACGGGCGTGCCGCCTGCCTGTCTGACGTATTCGCGCAGTTTGTCCAAACCTTGCGGGGCGGTCGGCATTTGTTTAGTTGTGGTCGGAAAAATCGCACCGCTGGCGACATAGCTGGGGTGTACGGACAGGGCGCGGTCGAGTTCGGCGACGGAGTGCGTACTCAAGCCCAAGCGCAAACCGGCGGCTTCAATCGCGGCAAGGTCGGCAGTGTCCATGTCTTCCTGTCCGAGATGTACGCCGTATGCACCTGCTTCTATCGCCTCGCGCCAGTGGTCGTTGATGAAAAGCTGGGTTGCGCTGTTTTGACAGGCGGCGACGCAACGTTCGATTTCACGTCTCAATTCATCGCCATGCAAGGTTTTGCAACGCAGTTGCACCGTGTCGGCACCTGCTTTGACCATGCGCTCGACCCAGTCGGCGGTGGGAACGACGGCATAAAATTTCAGGGGGGATTTGAGTGGCGGGAAATTCATGGCGGCTCCGAATCGGAAAAATTGTTGTCATGTTATCAGAAAGGCCGTCTGAATAATATTTGTTTTCAGACGGCCTTATCAAATGGTTTTGAACAATCAAGAAGGATGTTACAAACCCACCCTTTTGCTGATTGGGATAAAGGTTGTTACAACAAAAACAATGTGGCCAATCCCAAGAAAATCAGGAAGCCGCCGGAGTCGGTAACTGCGGTAATCAGCACTGAGCTGCCCAATGCCGGGTCGCGCCCGGCTTTGTCCATCATAACGGGAATGAGGACGCCGACGGTCGCAGCCAGCAAAAGGTTCAAGGTCATCGCGGCCACCATGACCAGACCGATGCCGATGTTGCCGTAGAGCAGCCATGAAATCACGCCCATCACGGTGCCCCAAATAATGCCGTTGACGAGGGCGACGCCGACTTCTTTTTTCAGCAGGCGGCCTGCCTGCGTGCTGGTCATTTGTCCCATTGCCATGGCGCGGACGATCATGGTGATGGTTTGGTTGCCGGAGTTGCCGCCGATGCCGGCGACGATGGGCATCAGCGCGGCCAGTGCGACGATTTTCTCGATACTGCCTTCAAATGCGCCAATCACGCGGCTGGCGATAAAGGCGGTACACAGGTTGATGGCGAGCCACATCCAGCGGTTTTTCACCGAGTCCCAAATTGGGGCGAACAAGTCCTCTTCTTCTTGCAAACCGGCCATGTTAAACATGTCGGCTTCGGATTCTTCACGGATCACGTCCACCATTTCGTCAATGGTGATCCTGCCGATCAGCTTTTTGTTTTCATCGACAACCGGCGCGGTCACCAAGTCATAACGTTCAAACGCCTGCGCCGCTTCTTCCACGTCGTCTTCGGGACGGAAGCGCACGACATCGGTGGCCATCACGTCCGCCACCATGTCTTCGGGGTCGGCGACCAAGAGTTTGCGGATGGGCAGCACGCCTTGCAACACGTCGTTTTCATCGACTACGAAAATCTTGTCGGTATGGTCGGGCAGGCTGTCGAAACGGCGCAAGTAACGCAACACGACCTCACACGCCACATCGGCGCGGATGCTGACCAATTCAAAGTCCATAATCGCGCCGACTTGGTTGTCTTCGTAAGACATCGCCGCTTTGACCTGCTCGCGTTCTTCTTCATCACGCGTTTGCAGCGCTTCGTACACTACTTGGTGCGGCAGGTCGTCTGCCAGCTCTGCCAATTCGTCTGCGTCCAAATCATCGACGGCGGCCAACAGCTCGTCTTTGTCCATGGACTCGATCAACGTTTCGCGTACGGCGTCGGATACTTCCAGCAACACTTCGCCGTCGTCTTCCGGGGCGACCAAAAGCCAGACGATGTTACGCTCGCGCGGCGGCAGGGATTCCAAGACGGCGGCCACGTCGGCAGGGTGCAGCTCGGCCAAGAGGACGGTCAGCTCGGTGAACTTGTCGCGCAGGCTTTCGTCTTCAATCGGCACGCCTGCTTCAATTTGTTCGAAGGACGGCTCGAGGATTTCGCATAAGGCGTGGATGCGGTCGATATCGTCAGAGATGCGATCGTCAGAAATGCGGTCTTCCACCGCTTCATTGTCGGGGGTATGGTCGAGATTCGGAGGGGTTTGTTCGATGCTCATAAATGCTCCGCCCGCCGGACGCGGGGAGGCATTTCGGCGGGATGATTATGGTTGTTGTGTGTCTGATGGGAAGTTCAAAGGCGAACTGGGAAGGTCCATAATTCGAGCCTGCTGAGAGGCGCAGAGTTGTAAACGGTGCATATTCTACTCTTTTTTAGGCCGTTTTACCATTTTTAACGGGAAAGGCCGTCTGAAACCGGGTGATAACGACACTCCTTTTTTTCAGACGGCCTGATGATTTGATTTTATTTGTTTCGCCTGCCGAACGCTTCCCTGACCACGTCCAACCAAGCCCTTAAGGCCGGCGTCGGGCGTTGGTGTTTTTTCCATGCCATGGTGAGCTGCCAGCGGATTTCGGGTTCGACCAAAGGAATGGCGGCAAAGACATCGGGATTGATTTTTCGGGCATAGTATTCGGGCAGCAGGGCAATGCCCATATTGTGCGCCACCATATCGGCGACCAAATTCCATTGTCCTGTACGGCAGACAACGTTAGGCGTAAAACCCTGATTGCGGCAGGCCGTCTGAATGGTTTCGTTGAGGGAAAAGCCTGCGCCAAACAGAATGAAGGGCTCGTGTTGCAGGCTTTTGAGCGTCAGCGCATCGTGTCTCGCCCGATTTTTCGGCATCAAGACCACCAGCGGATAGTCGCACAACGTGATGCTGTCGAAGTCTTCGTGAACCGGCGCGAGCAGCTGTCCGGCATCGAGTTCGTTGTTGCGCAATGATTGCTCGATGGCGAGCGAGCCTTGTTCCAAAAACGACAATTCGATGTCCGGCCATTTTTGGTGGAAATCAAACAGCGCATGACTGAGCAAATCGCTGCCAAACAAAGCCAAGCCCAAACGCAGCGTCCCGCTTTTGACATGGCGGTAATCGTCAATGCGGGCCAGCAGCAAATCGCGTTCGTGTAAAAGGTTTAACGCGTGGCGATAGACTTCTTCGCCGATTGCGGTCGGCTGCACCTGCCGCTTTTTGCGTCCGTTTTCTTTGCACAAAAGCGGCACGCCCAATTCTTCTTCCAAAGCCTGAATGATTTTGCTGACCGTCGGCTGCGTCAAATTCAACGCGGAAGCCGTGGCCGAAAAACTTTGCAGGCGGATGAGTTCGGCAAAACAATACAGGCTTTTGAAGTCCATTATTCCTCTAAGGCATGATTATTCGTTTAATAATTCATATTATGCAGAAACCAGGTTTCTATAATCAAGCCTTTCATTCAACACACACCCACATCATGGATTCCCTCACCAGATTTTTTCAGACGGCCTTGCAGCTTGCCATCATCGGCGCAGTATGGGGCGTCTCCGACCTTATCGTCCGCTTCACGCATCTGCCTATTTCTTCAGGCGTATTGGGCTTGTTCCTCATGCTCGCCCTTTTGGGGCTCGGCATCATCCGCCCGGGCATGGTTGACCGCGGCGCAAAATGGGCATTGGGCGAACTCGTCTTTTTCTTCATCCCCATCATGGTTTCCGTCTTGCAATATCAAGACCTGCTGATGTCCGAAGGCTGGCAGCTGATTTTGACCATCGCCGTCGGCACCGCGCTCGTGATGATCAGCACCGCCCTGACCCTCGATTTCTGCTACCGCTGGAAACGCCGCCTCTACAAAAAACTCCACTCCTAAAAATAGAGAATAAAAATGGACTACACCGCCCTCGCCTGCTTCATCTGGACTTGCTTTGCCTATGTCGTTGCCAAAAAAATCCACCGCAAAAAACCCTTAATGATTTTCTCCCCCGTCGTTACCGTCTCCGTCAGCACCATCCTCCTGCTGCTGGCATTCGGCATCAATTACGACACCTACCACAAATATACCCAAGGCATCGTCTTTCTGCTCACTCCGGTTACCGTTGCCTTTGCCGTCCCCATTTATGAAAACCGCGAAGTCATCCGCCGCCAACTGCCCATCCTCTCCATCGCCATTATGGTGGGCATGTTTGTCGGCGTAGTCAGCGCATTCCTCATGAGCCATATGTTCCATTTCAACAACGAAGTGACCAACAGCCTGATGGCGCGTTCCATCTCCACGCCGTTTGCCGTCGTCCTTGCCAGCGAAATCCACGGCTCCGCCTCGCTCGTTTCCCTGTTCACCATCATCACCGGCTTTGTCGGCATGATATTCGGCGACCTGTTTTTGGCCTTTACCCGCATCCGTTTCCACACCGCCAACGGCGTGGCATTCGGCAATGCCGCCCACGGCTTCGGCACATCGCGCGCCGGACAACGCCACGAAACCGAAGGCGTGATGGCCAGCCTGACCATGATTTTGGCCGGACTGTTTATGGTATTGTTTGGCCCGACCATGGTGCATTTGGTAATTTGGATGATGAGTTAGGCGTCGTCCCGACGACCATACACAAAAAGGCCGTCTGAAACATATATCGGTTTCAGACGGCCTTTTATATTATGGAACGATTACAGTTTGAAAATAGAAGCCTCTGCTAAATCATGAATGGTATCCAACGCAGATGAACCTGTACCATTGCTTGAATAGGTCGCATTGTCTGAGGAAAGACCGGCAGAAGAATCAAGAGGATCAGCCTCACCAAAGGCACGGCTCAAAAGTTCATCACCATCGAAAGCTTTGGATTCCAATATCGGCTTCGCGGCCGGCTGCGCAGGCTCGAAACCTTCCCACTCACGCGGATCAAGGCGGATGATATGGTCATCATCATAACCGTCATTAGGCCCTTTGCCTTCTCCTGAAAAAGTACCGTCCCATTCGCGCGGATCGAGGCGGATGGTATGATCATCATAGCCGTCATTAGGCCCTTTGCCTTCCCCTGAAAAAGTACCGTCCCATTCGCGTGGATCAAGGCGGATGGTATGGTCATCATCATAGCTGTCATTAGGTCCTTTGCCTTCTCCTGAAAAAGTGCCATCCCACTCGCGCGGATCGAGGCGGATAACAAAATCTTCAGAATCACCTTCTTTACTTGGTTGATGTACTTTAGCCATGAAATTCTCCTTAACAAATAAACGGATACTGTACCTAATGCCTCATAAAGACATTGCGGACTCTATTCTAGAACAAAGAAAACAGCGGGCAAAGATTGAAGGGAACAACGGTTTCTTAACACGATAATTGGATTTAAATCTTTTTAAAACAAATAGATATAATTTATACATCATACCCGGTCATCCATTATTAAAAACGTCCACCAAGATAATTCACCCTCTTCCGTCCCCTTGCTGTGCGGCAAAAAGGCCGTCTGAAAAATGACTTTCAGACGGCCCTTTCATTTGCTCAAGCCTTATTCTTTAGGCAGGCGCAGGACGGAGACGATGAATCCGCCCCAAATGACGATCAATGCGACAAGCATCATAATAATGGCTGAAGTACTCATTATTCGTCTCCTTCACGTTCGTGTTCATGTTCGTCTTTGACGTTGAAGTTCTGACCATGTTTCCACGGCAAGAAAGACAGCAGGACAGACAATACCAAGAGGGCGCCCACCATGCCCCAACCGAAGATATTGAGGAAGCTGTCAGGATAGCCGCTGTAATTCTCTTTTAAGAGGCCGGCGGTATCTTGATAAAGCATATAGCCGAGCATAGCGACGGTAACCACCACGCTGGCTGTCCACACTTTACCGACACGGATGGAAGACAGCGCGTTCAAGTGGTTGCGCAGTTCCGGCAGCTTGTGCAACAGGACAATCGCCAAAACATAAACAAAACCAGAAGCCACAATGCCGTAGGTATTGATGAATTTGTCCAATACGTCCAACACAGGCAGGCCGGTGGTCGTACCGAACAGCAAGGTGGAAATAATCGCCATTGGCACGCCTGCAATCAGCGTTGCGCTGACACGACCGATGTTCATTTTGTCTTGAATCGCGGCCACAATCACTTCAACGATGGAAATCATGGAAGTTACCCCCGCAAACACCAGCGAGCCGAAGAACAACACGCCGATCAACGCACCCATAGGGGCTTGGTTGATGATGGTCGGGAACGCGATAAACGCCAAACCGATACCGCTGGATGCCACTTCGCTGACTTCTTTGCCTGCTGCTTGAGCCATAAAGCCCAATGCGGCAAATACGCCGATACCGGCGAGCAACTCAAAGCTGCTGTTGGCAAAACCGACAACCAAGCCTGTGCCACCCAAGTCGGTTTTTTTCTTCAGGTAAGAAGAATAAGTAATCATGATGCCGAAGCAGATGGAGAGCGAGAAGAAAATTTGGCCATATGCGGCTACCCAGACTTTCGGATCGGACAATCGGCTCCAGTCAGGTGTAAACAAAGCGTCCAAACCTTTTGCCGCGCCCGGCAGGGTCAGGGCGATGCCCACCATGATGACAAACATCACCACCAACAAAGGCATGAAGAATGTGGACGCACCGGCCACGCCTTTTTGCACGCCCAAAGCCATAATCGCCAGCGTAAACACCCACACGGCAATCAGCGGGCCGGCAACTTTACCGACAAAGTCCAAGCCCAAGTCTTTGGCATCGGCCATTTGCAGGAAGTCTTTGAAGAAGAATGCCTGCGGATCCGCACCCCACGCCGAAGTCAAAGAATAATAGGCATAGCTTGCCGCCCAGCCGACAATCACGGCGTAGTAGATACAGATGATGACGTTGGTCAGGAAGTTCCACCAACCCACCGGCTCAAACCAACGGCCGAGGCGGCGGAAGGCCAAAGGTGGCGAGCCGCGGTAACGGTGGCCGATGGCATAGTCGAGCAGCAACAGCGGAATACCTGCCGTCAACAGCGCAACCAAGTAAGGGAGGACGAAAGCACCGCCGCCGTTGTCGAAGGCGATGTAAGGGAAACGCCAAATGTTGCCTAAGCCCACGGCCGAGCCGATGGCGGCAAACATAAAGGCACGGCGACTGCTAAACGTCGCGCGTTCGCTGGATTGAGAATTTGACACAATGAACCTCTTAAAAATCGAGTGTCGTCAAGGCCTCCCGGCCTTGCGCGTATATATTTAGAAATCAGGCCGGACAAAGCGGCCGGTTAAAATAGATATTCGGACAAGGATAATATCCGGTATTTAAAGAATGCACCGCTTATGGCCATGCAAACATAATCTGACCTTATCGTAAAAAAATTTAACACTGTTGGCAAGTCAGTATTGCATTAAAATCGCAAGGAAAATCTTCATGCACTACGACTAAAATCTTCATACACTTCTTTATATACAAGCCAAACGCAACACACAAGCCCCGTTTCCCCCTCCCCTTCCCACTGACAACCGCCCTTGCCGCAAACCGCCTTTCCCTTATCCCGTAAGGAAAAGCGGCAACCCAACGCATTCAAATCCCCCGTCATCAAAATGTTTCAGACGGCCTGTTTTCCTTCGTCCAATCCGGGCCGTCTGAAATTTAACTGTTACATGTTGTAATCAAGAAACCGTCCTCAAATTCTGTTTAATATAAACAAAAACAATCCGCCTTTTTCTACACTATTCATCACCATCATTTAAAATAAGCATAAAATATTAAAAATAAAATGAATAAAAAATAAAATGACAAAAAACCAAAAATAATATTAATTTTAAACCCGTATTTCTACTCTAATCATCCACAATCAAAAATAATCAAACCAAAAAATTTCAATAAAACATTAATTACACAGCACTACATTTTTGCTATAATTGCCGCCATTCAATCCACAACCCAAACCCAAAAGAAGAGGAAAAGCCATGGGTATCAAAGTTGCCATCAACGGTTACGGCCGCATCGGCCGCCAAGTAGTGCGCGCTATTTTCGACTACAAACTGCAAGACCAACTCGACATCGTTGCCATCAACGCCAGCGGCAGCATCGAGACCAACGCCCACCTGACCAAATTTGACACTGTTCACGGCCGCTTTGACGCCGATGTTTCCCACGATGAGAAACACCTCATCATCGACGGTAAAAAAATCCCTTACTTCTCTACCCGCAACCCAGCCGAATTACCATGGGGCGAATTGGGCGTTGACTTGGTAATGGAATGTACCGGCGCGTTCACCAGCAAAGAGAAAGCCAAAATCCACTTGGAAAGCGGCGCGAAAAAAGTACTGATTTCCGCTCCCGGCGGCGATGACGTTGATGCAACCATCGTTTACGGCGTAAACGACAACGTGATTACCGGCGACATGACCGTTATTTCCAATGCCTCCTGTACCACCAACTGCCTGGCACCCGTGGCCAAAGTGTTGAACGAAAACATCGGCATCGTAAACGGCGTAATGACCACCATCCACGCGCTGACCAACGACCAAACCGTCACCGACGTACGCCACAAAGACCTGCGCCGTGCGCGTAGCGGCGTGGAAAACATGATTCCGACCAAAACCGGCGCAGCAAAAGCCGTCGGCTTGGTATTGCCTGCCCTCAAAGGCAAACTCGACGGCCTCGCCATCCGCGTACCGACCGTCAACGTTTCCCTGGTTGACTTGAGCTTCCAAGCAAGCCGCGAGACTTCTGTCGAAGAAATCAACGCGCTGATGAAAGCCGCTTCCAAAGAAGGCCGTCTGAAAGGCGTTTTGGGTTACAACACCCTGCCGCTGGTTTCTATGGACTTCAACCACACCACCCAAGCCAGCACATTCGACTCTACGCTGACCAAAGTAACCGAAGGCAAAATGGTTAAAGTGTTCGCATGGTACGACAACGAGTGGGGCTTCAGCTGCCAAATGCTGAACACCGCGCGCCGTATGTTTGGTTTGGAAGTACGTCCGTTCTAATCGGCTTCCAACACAAAGGCCGTCTGAAACATCTTTTCAGACGGCCTTTTGTATTTCCTTTAAAATAGCGCATTCCCATTTATTTTCAGACGGCCTCTTCATGTTTCCCAACGAATCCGCCCCCAACCTCCTGCAAGGCTTAAACCCCGAACAACTCTCCGCCGTAACCTGGCCGCCGCAATCCGCTCTCGTTTTGGCAGGTGCGGGCAGCGGCAAGACGCGCGTACTGACCACGCGCATCGCATGGCTTTTGCAAAGCGGGCAAGCCAGCGTACACAGCATTATGGCGGTAACGTTTACCAACAAAGCCGCCAAAGAAATGCAAACCCGTTTGGGCGCGATGATTCCCGTCAACGTCCGCGCCATGTGGCTCGGCACGTTCCACGGTCTCTGCCACCGCTTTTTGCGCCTGCACCACCGCGACGCAGGCCTGCCCTCTTCCTTCCAAATCCTCGACAGCGGCGACCAGCTTTCCCTGATCAAACGCTTGCTCAAAAGCCTCAACATCGCCGAAGAAATCATCGCGCCGCGTTCATTGCAAGGCTTTATCAACGCGCAAAAAGAATCCGGTTTGCGCGCTTCCGTGTTGAGCGCGCCCGACCCGCACACGCGCCGCATGATTGAGTGCTACGCCGAATACGACAAAATCTGCCAACGCGAAGGCGTGGTCGATTTTGCCGAACTCATGCTCCGCAGCTACGAAATGCTGCAAAACAACGAAATCCTGCGCCAACACTACCAAAACCGCTTCAACCACATTCTGGTTGACGAGTTCCAAGACACCAACAAGCTGCAATACGCCTGGCTGAAACTGATTGCCGGCAACCACGCCGCCGTCTTTGCCGTCGGCGACGACGACCAAAGCATTTACCGGTTCCGCGGCGCGCACGTCGGCAACATGACCGCACTGATGGAAGAATTCCACATCGACGCGCCCGTCAAACTCGAACAAAACTACCGCTCCGTCGGCAACATCCTCGCCGCCGCCAACGCCGTTATCGAAAACAACGACGAACGCCTCGGCAAAAACCTGCGCACCGACGCCGAAGCAGGCGACAAAATCCGCTACTACTCCGCCTTTACCGACCTCGAAGAAGCCCAATTCATCGTGGACGAAACCAAAGCCCTCGAACGCGAAGGCTGGGATTTGGACGAAATCGCCGTCCTCTACCGCAGCAACGCCCAATCGCGCGTTATCGAACAAAGCCTGTTCCGCAGCGGCATCCCCTACAAAATCTACGGCGGCCTGCGCTTTTACGAACGCCAAGAAATCAAACACGCCCTCGCCTACCTGCGCCTCGCCGTCAATCCCGACGACGACAACGCCCTCTTGCGCGTCATCAACTTCCCACCGCGCGGCATCGGCGCACGCACCGTCGAAAACCTTCAGACGGCCTCAAACGAACAAGGCATCACCCTCTGGCAGGCAGCCTGCAATGCCGGCGCGAAAGCCACCAAAATCGCCGCCTTCGTCCGCCTGATTGAAGCCCTGCGCAACCAAGTCGGACAAATGCCCCTGTCCGAAATCATCGTCGGCATCCTCAAAGACAGCGGCCTGACCGAACACTACCGAACCCAAAAAGGCGACAACCAAGACCGCCTCGACAACCTCGACGAACTCGTCAACGCCGCCATCGAGTTCAAACCCGAAGACAGCAACTTTGAAACCCTGCCCGAAAACATTTCAGACGACCCCGCCTTCCCCATCCTCGCCTTCCTCAGCAACGCCGCCCTCGAATCCGGCGAAAACCAAGCAGGCGCAGGCGAAAAAGCCGTCCAACTGATGACCGTCCACGCCTCCAAAGGCTTGGAATTTAACGCCGTCTTCCTCACCGGCATGGAAGAAGGCCGCTTCCCCAGCGAAATGAGCCTTGCCGAACACGGCGGCCTCGAAGAAGAACGCCGCCTCATGTACGTCGCCATCACCCGCGCCCGTAAACGCCTCTACATCACCATGGCGCAACAACGCATGCTGCACGGACAAACCCAATTCGGCATCGTCTCCCGCTTCGTCGAAGAAATCCCGCCCGAAGTATTGCACTACCTGTCCGTCAAAAAACCCGCCTACGACAGCTACGGCAGCCCGCGCCAAACCGCCGCCCCAAAAGACAAAATCATCGACGATTACAAACAGCCGCAAACCTACGCAGGCTTCCGTATCGGCCAAAACGTCCGCCACGCCAAATTCGGCACCGGCGTCATCATCGATGCCGTGGACAAAGGCGAATCCGCCCGACTGACCATTAACTTCGGCAAACAGGGCGTGAAAGAGCTGGACACCAAGTTTGCGAAACTGGAGGAGATTTAGAAATTAGAAGACTTGGAATGATAAAGGCCGTCTGAAAAATTTTCAGACGGCCTTTTAACATCTACCTATTAAGCCGAAAAAGCCTTATATGCCATTGAAACGATAATCAGCAAAACCGTTACGACCAAAACCTTACGAATAACTTCTCCGTTTGAATTAATAGCATGGAGGCTGCCAAAATGGTTGCCCAACAAATTTGCCAAAATCATCGGGATTCCGATTAGGAACGCCATTTTCCCTGCTATCAAGAAGGCAACAAATGCCCCGATGTTAGAAGCAAAATTGAAAATCTTGGAAGTAGCCGAAGCCTGCAACAACGACAATTTGTTAATGACAAACAAAGCAATGATGAAAATACTACCTGTACCCGGGCCAAAAAAACCGTCATAAAAACCAACAATCAGACAAGTTAAAAATACCGCGATAACGGATTTTTTTATCTCGCCACGCTCGTCTTCTTTTTTCAGCAAAACACCTTTAAACAAAGTTGCCAGCAAGCCTATGGGCAAAAACGCAAGAATAATGTAATTGATGGTTTCCACCGGAAGAATCAAAATGACTTTTGCACCGACAAATGCCCCAATTAAAGCCGCAACAATGCCAACCGGCACAATATGCCATACGATCGAACTGCTCTTCATAAAATTTTTAATCGCAGCCACCGTACCGATGGTACTCACCAATTTTTCCTGTGCCAACGCGACCTGAGGCGGTAAACCTACCATCAAAAATGCGGGAATCAAAATCAGCCCGGCTCCGCCCGCAATAGCATCGACATAGCCCGCAATCAAAGACGCGGCAACCAGCAGGAAAAGGCCGAGATAAAAATAATCGGCAATAATGCTGCCGGGAATAAATAATTGTTCCATGGATTGTTTCCTCTTGATTAATTTTAAATTTTTGTATGCAGGTGATGTTTGCACGAAGTATCTAAGAAATATTTATCATGGCATTTCTCAAATAATCCGAATACCCTTAGCAACCAACGGTCATTGCCATCAAATTTGGGTTTAAATCCATTTCTTGTATGTAGCGTTCTTTGGTTATCAAAGGTTACAACTTGCCCTAGTTTAAGATATAATGATACCCACTTTTTAGGATCTAAACTCGCTCTTTTAAACTTTTCCAATACTGAATCATATTTAGGACTACTTGCCCTAACATTATGATAATCAAATCTTGAAACATACAAGCCGTCATCACCTTTAAATAATAAAGGTAATTTATCTATAGATTCTTGTTTTTCAAAAGATGCAGGTCTATTCACTGTAAACTCAGCTTCTTCTAAGAGTTTAATCTCTTCCTCTGATAATTCATCCAAAATGTCATCTAATTTTAAAATACTAGTTGCAACGTTATCTTGCTGTCTCAAACACAATAGGCTTAATGTATCAGGCACTGGACTACGAAAATCAACCTCTCCACGCAATCTTAAATCAGGGTTATCTACATGAGGATAAAAGTCCAAAGAAGAACCATAAGAGCTAATCTGTGTTTCTAAACCTACTCTCGGAACAACATGTCTGATTAAACGACCATCATTTTCTCCCTGATAAACGACTGGATACATCCCTAGTAAACATACATATCCTAACAGATTTATTGCTGATTCAGGTATCTCTGAATTTTTTGTAAACCCAGTTCGGATTGGAGTCAAAGGTAGATTTGAATCAATCTTTAATTCAGAAACAACAAACCCTTTATTAGCTAAAACTTCTCTATCCTCATGATATTCTCCCGAAAAACGTAATTCATTCATACGTTGAATTGCTTTTAAATAAAGCTCCGAATTTGTATTCATCTTTACCCTTTTTAAAAAATAATAACTAAAGAAAGATTCAGCATATTAATTATCACTTCTAATTTTGTCAACAGTATTAAAATTTGTAAGGATATTCTATAAATTAATAACCTGAATTGTTTTTTTTCAAAAAAACAGATCGAATAAAACATGCAAGAACAAAGCAGATTGTGGACCATATACAACTTCTAAAAATTAAGGCCGTCTGAAAACTAAATGGTTTTTCAGACGGCCTAAAATCTTTATTTTCTCACGTCCCAAATCATGTATATGTAAAACTTACAGTCCCATGGATTAGATTCTCAACCGATATTCTGGGGACAATCAGGCAAATAAAAGTTGTTAACTGCTCAATACATCGCCCTTCTTCGTCAAAACATATTGATAAACTTCTTCTACCGTAGCTTCGTCATAGCTTTTGCCAAAGCGTTTTTTGTAGCCCAGTTCGTATAGTTTCACATGATGCCCTTCTGGGATTTCGACGCCCACATTTTCCAAACACGATTTGGCGCAATGCAGATGACAGCCGTCAATGACCAACATCGGCCGTCCGGACTGCGCTTTGCGTACCAACGGTGCGACTTTGCCGCCCACGCCGGAAATGCACGACATTTCAAATTCTCCGGCATGGTCGAGCGCCACGGCTGTGTTGTTGGCCAGCTGCGCCACATCGGAACATCCGGAACAAGAATAAATTAAGGGAAGCTCATTGCGGTTAGGCATTTTCTATTTCCTTCGGTAGCGGTTTTTATCTTTATGTGTCCGCCCATGGTCAGTCTGTCGGGCGCATCATGCGTGGTATGCGGATATTCGGGTTGCACCCGTTTGCTTTTTTCAGACGGCCTACGGCGTATCCATTTATATATTAAAAGACATCATAACTCAATACAATTAGACATTCCAGAACAAAGCAGATGCTACCTTCTAAAAAATAAAGGCCGTCTGAAAACAGATAACGCTGCTTTTTCAGACGGCCTTTTTATTTGAAGTTAATGATTAGGCTTTGTGTTCGCCATCATTCTCTGCTTTGGGCGGAACGGGGGCAAACCAGCCGACCAAAAGCAGCAGCAGGCCGACGATGATGAAGGAGACGATGCGCGCGATACCGCCGCTGTTGGAAAGCTCAATCAGGAAGAGTTTGACGACTACGATGCCCATCAGCGTCGCGCCTGTCATCCAGTAGGAACGCTGTTTGCGGCGGTTGCCGAGTACCATCAAGATGATGGCGGTTACTGCCCAAACGACGGAGAGGCTGGCTTGCAGGCCGAAGGATTGGAGCATGATGTCGAGACGCCAAGTGATGCCGTCGTAGAAATGCCATGCGCGCATCACGCCTGCGCTGATCAGCATAAATGCCAAGGCGGCGACTGTGGTTGCCGTGGTACGGCGAAGGTCGGGTGGCAAGGCTTCGGGCAGGGATTTCAGGGCAAACCAAAGCATGCCGGCGCTGGCGAGTTCCAATGGGTTAAGCACGGGAATATACGGCAACGGCGAAGGTTGGAACGGCGTGGAAAAGTTGGTCCACAGCATCCAACAAGCGGCGGCAAGGGCGCACAACGGCAAGGCAAAATGCTGATAAATGGTTTGATGCCTTCTGAAAAATTCGCGTTGGCGCTGCGTATGGAAAACAATCCACATCGCCAAAGGCACGACCAGCCATGAGAGCTGCGACCAAACGCCGGAGAGGAGGCCGCCGACATACAGCGCGGTCCAAAGCGTCCAAAGTACACCGAGTATCGTGATATTGAGTTTGTGCAACCAAATCAGATCAGGGCGCGGATAATTGTTCAGAATGATGAAGTTCAACACGGTAGCGGCGGCAAGCGGCAAGGCTGCGGCGGCTGTCCATGCGTGTTCGGTATGGTAGAAGACAAAATGCAGGGCAAACACGGGCAGGAATGCCAAGTTTGCCTGTAGCAATTCTTCCCATTTCAAACGTTTGGCAAACAGCAGCAAGCCGGCAAATATCGGCCACAGCCACAACTCGATAAACAGGGTTTCCTCGCCTGTCCATTGCATATAGAGGGCGTAGCTGCCTGTCGCCAACGCAGTAAGCAGGATGATCCAGCCTGAAACCTGCGCAAAGTAAACCTCGTTTCCTTCCGGCTTTTCACTTGCAACCGGCATGCGCGGATATTGCAGCGCGTAGGCAGCCGCAAACAGCAAAGGCGTAGCAGCAATAAGGTACAGATGGCTCAGGAAGCCTTGGGATTCATAAATGATGCTGGATTGCAGCAACAGGGCGAACAATACATTGCCCAAGGCAAATGTGATGAACACATTCGGCTCGTGTTTGCGTCGGCAGAATGCCCACGCCGCCGCCAAAGCGGAAAGAGCGACAATGCTGCCTTGTTCGGCCAAGAAAAGCAAAGGCAAAATAGAGATGTACAGCAAGGCGGCAGACAACACGGCCGTCTGAACGGATTTTTCCCATTGCGCCGAACCTTCGCGACGCAAGAAATTCCACAATAAATAAATCGCCGCTCCGCCAAGCAACACCACAACCGTCGTAAACCACTGCCCTTCCAGAACGGTATCCGTGCCGAAGCCCTGATAATTGCCCAACTGAATCAGTGCCGCCAAGAGATAAACCATCAGCGCACCCAAACGGATATGCGGACGCTGTTGGCGCAGACCGAAGAAATAAACCAATGCGGATTCGGCACTCCACAAGATAACCGTATTGCTTGGTTCAAAATAAAGCGGAACAGCAATCGTGAGGAACAACACCGCCAACGCAAAAAACGCCTGACGCAAAATATACAAACCCTGCTGACGTTTCAGTAGTAGCGCGGCCAGTCCGTAAACCGCGGCAAAACCCAATGCGGAAAGCGCATCCGCAGACGGCCAATGCTCCACCATGCGGTATTGCAGGCCGAACGCCGCCGCCATCGTGCCAAACAATAAAGTATGGTCGAGGACATGCACGCGCAGGCCGTGTGTATAAATACTCTTGCCGATTTCTTCCAAAGTCGCATTGTCGGCAATCGGCGTAACGCCGTCTTCGCTGTTTTCCGTCAATTTACGGCGTGCGAACAGATACGCGATAAAGGTATAGAGCAGCCAGTGGTAAATCAAGAAAGGCTCGGTAGTGGCAAAATGTTGCGGCGTATAACTTCGCATGCCCCACAGCGCGGCAATGGCAAAAGTAGCGACAAAACCCGTCAGGTTCAGCGGACGCCATGCCTTAAACCAAGCAATCGCGGCCACACCGCCATTGAGCAGGGCAAGATAAGAAAACAGCACCAAATAATTGCCGCTACCGTCTGAAGTCAGCAAAGGCGCGGCCATACCGCCGATTAAAGCAACCTGCGCCATAATCTGCGCATTCTGCCTTACCGCCAGCCACGCCATCAGCACAACCATCGCCACCATCAGCCCGAACACGACCGACACAGGCAGCAGCGGATGCAGTTTCAACGCCGCCAACGCCGTCAAATACATCACCGCCACGCCGAAACCCTGCAACACCAAGCCATATTCACGCTTACGGCTTTGCAGCTTCCAGCCGCCGACCACCGCTGCCAAACCCGCGCCTGCCACAGTCAAATAACGCAGCTCCACCGGTACATGAACCCGCTCGGAAGCGTAGCGCAGCAAAAATGCCAAGCCGAGAAACAGCACCACAATACCGGTTTTCAACAGCGGATTGCCGCGCAAGAACCAAGCAACAATCGGATTGTCGGAAAACTTGTACTCTCCGCCTTCCGACTGAACTTTATGGATAACGAATTGACGCGATGGCGCTTCTTCTTTTTCAGACGGCATCGAAGCAACAACAACCTCTTCCTTAGGCAGCCCTGCTTGTTCAGCAACAACCGGAGCAACCGCCCCGACAACTTCTTCCGCAACAGGCTCAGACGAAGCAGCAGCCTTGGTAGAAACAGGATCAATAGGTATAGAAAAAGAAGGAGCAAACGCCTCTTCAATCTTCTGCCTAACAGGCGCAGCTTCCGCCTCAGGCTCAACCCGGACATGACGCGGCTCAGAGGCCGTCTGAACATCGGCAACAGCCCGAGCCTCAAGCCCCTGCCCTACCTTCTCCTCATCACGGACAGCCTCATGCTCCAACACCGACAAACGCCGTTTCAGCAGCTCGATTTCCTGCTCCAGCTTCTGCATCCTGTCGCCTGCCGTAGCAGATTCAGCCAAACGCTCTTCTTGACGCTGTTTGGCAATCGACCAAGCAACCAGCCAAAACAACGACCCAATAATCACGCCCGTGGCCATCTCATCAAGAAAATAGCCGATAATAATAGGAATAAGCAGGCCGAAAAACTGCATGAAACACCTGTTTGATAACAATAAGAATATGCCGATTGTAACACCGGCAACATTATTCATGAAAAAAAGAGACAAACGGCAGAGAACAAAAGCATACGGCAAATAGGATATAAAGAATCGGCATAAAAAGGCCGTCTGAAAATGTTTAAGGATTTTCAGACGGCCTTGGATGTGTTTTGAGTTTCAACTATCGCATACTTGCCTTGAGATACCAACGCGACAAATCGATATTTTTGTTTATCCCGCACGCTTTTCTATCAGAGCAATTTCTTCATCATTCAAACCGTACATCTGATAGACAGTTTGGTTGATTTTGTCATCTAAAAAGGCAATGTGCTGATTATAGAAGGTTTGGTCAGATTCGGTTTCAGCAGTTTTTGCGTTTTGTTTGGCTTGAAGCATTTGGTCGGCGAGTTTGACCAGTTGATTATGCAAGGTTTGGTTTGCCTGGTTCACTTTCGGCAGCAAAAGCTGCTCAACATGGGCTTTTTTGACTTGTGCCAAGACTTCGCCACTTTCAGGGTTGAGCTGGTAATAGCAAAAGTCGGTTGGCTTAGAATTTAAGACTGCCAAGGCAAATTTTGCATTTACAGTTGTCGGAATCACTATGTATAGGTTATCACGGCAAATAATGTCTTTACCGATAAGTGTAGCGATAATACGGTCAGCAGTTTGGCGCACAATAATTTTCTCGGTGGCGGAGAAGATTTCCGGTTGACGTGGTTCTGCCAGCCATTCACCGTACTGTATCCACGAGTCTTCGTTCCAGTAGCTGATGTATTTGTTCATCAAACTGCCACGCATCAGCGGCTTCCAGTTTTCACCTTCGGGCTTGGGGCAATCTTCTTTAACGTAAGGTTTGTCTTTGACGGTTTCTTTACTTTGTGGAGGTTTACCTTTGCCTGTTTGAAAAGGTTTTACTCCGACAGTTGAAAATGTGCAGTCTTTCAGAGTAATAGACTGTTTTTTGATTTTCTCAAACAGTGTAGTTTCTTCGGGAGTGGCAAGAATGTTGATGATGCCGCCTTGTTTATCGAAGTGGTTCTGGTCAAGCCGCTGGTAAGACGAAATTTGGCAGTTTTCTGCCATTTCTACGTCAAATAGATTTTTACCGTTCAGACGGCCTTTTTCAAAAATCAAGACATGGGTATCGACAACAGCATCAAAAATGTGTTCTTTGCCGTGCAAAATTTTCTGCCATCGGTAATCGTTGAGTAGATAACGTCGGATTTCAGTGTAAGTGAGAGATTGCAGCCATGTATTCGGCACAATCATGCCAATTTTGCCATTTTCCGCCAAAAGTGCGCCACTACGCTCAAGGAAGAGCAAATAGAGGTCGTATTGGTAGTTTTGATGTTGATAATGTTGCTCGAAATAAGCACGTTGATCTTTTTGCTCTTTGCTGCTGACTTTGACGTAGGGTGGATTGCCGACTATTGCGTCAAAGCCTTTTTGAGGTCGTCTGAAAACTTTGGGAAAGGCTTGTTCGAATTCAAATGGGTTGATACTGCGTTGGTGTGAACGGTCAAAATCGGGCAGATTGTCCATGATATCGTAGCCGATGAGAGCATTGCCGCATTTGATGTTGCCGCTCAAATCAGGCAGGATTTTTTCGGCAAACAAGACGTTCATTTCGTTGGCAGTCACCATAGTTTCATCTTCCAAAAGCTTGAGAAAGAGGGAAACTTGGGTTACTTCGGCTGCTTGCATATCAATATCCACACCATAGACATTATCAAGCAAGATTTGTTGTTTCTGACGAATTGACAATACCCATACGCCGTTTTCTTCGTCCCAATGGCAGCCTGCTTCTTTAGCAGCAGTGGGGTACTGATTGTAATAGCTGCGATACCAATCCAAAAGTTTACCGTACACTCCAATCAAAAAGCTACCGCTACCACAAGCAATATCGGCGACTTTCAGTTCGGCAACTTTGGATGGATACCGCGCCTTTTCTAACAATGGGCCAACAGTGTGTTCGACAATGTAATCTACAATGTATTTGGGCGTATAAAACACCCCACCTGCTTTACGGACTTCAGGTTTCTGCTCAATAAGAGCTTTACCATCTTGAATACTGATAACTTTACCTAAAAAGCGTTCATAAATGTTACCGAGAATGTGGATGGGGATGTAATTGAAATCGTAAGGGGTGTTGGTATGGTCAAGATCAGCTGCAATTTCTCGAAATTGAGCTTCATCCGCGCCGAGAAAACCATCTTTATCCATGAAATGCGGCTTAAACACAATGCCGTTGTATTTGATATCGAGGCGGCGGCATTCTGCAATAAATTTTTTCCACGGTTTGGCTGCATTGGCAATATTATGTAGCAGATTTTCAGGCTCAATTTGTTTGTCTTCCAAGAAACGCATGAAAACAAGACGATCAATAGTGCGCTGAGTAGCTTCGGTCAATTGATAGTTGTCAAGGTTAGGATTGCCGGTGTAAAAGGCTTGCGCCATTTGCAGACGGATTTCGTCGATGTATTCAAGAAAACTATCATCAATAGATGCACCGCCGCCGAATAAATTGCCTTGTTTGCCGCTTTTACCTTTGGGTTTGGGCAGATTGCTGATATAGGCTTGCAGGTTGCCTGCAGCTACGGCTTCGCGGGAAAATAGCCAGAAGACTTCGGCAAATGTATCTTGGTTGAGAAAATCGGTGTAGGTATAGTATTTAATTTCAGTAGATAAGGCAGTATCAAAGTCAGGTTTGTGTCGGCAGTCGATAATGACAAATTCCTCAAAATCGGTCAGTACGGATACTCCTGTTTGTGAGTTCCAGCCGTATTTGGCCGTCTGAAAATAGTCAGCTTGATTCTTCCGCAATGTACGGCTTGGTTTTTTAGCCTCGACAAAAAATTGTACGGTTCGATAATCTGGCGCAAGGTGGAAAGCGTAATCGGCACGTTTCTGTGCCTGAGAACCTTCCTGTCTTTGGGCTTTTTCTACTTTAACTTCTTGCTGATATGGATTTTTCTGATGATTATGTGCCACATCCCAGCCTAATGCCGTAAAGAATTTATCAATAAAATCTTGACGGACAGCAGCTTCGGTATAACTTGGTGAAAGGTAGTAATCAGCGTTGGTTTTGAAGTCTTCAATTAGTTGTACAACTTGTTGATGAGCGGTTTCCAGCATGTTTTTTTCCTGTTTAGTTGATCTTTTCTCAGACGGTTGAATTTATTTTTCAGACTACATGAGGTAGGGGGACTTTCCTGAACTCAATGCGCCTCTTCCCAATTCATCCCCACACCAACCTCCGCCACCAGCGGCACGTTCAACATCCCTTCATCCACTTTCGCCATAATCTGCGGCAGTTTTTCTTTCACTAAATCCAGTTCGGCTTCGGGGACTTCCAACACCAATTCGTCATGCACCTGCATGATCAGTTTGCTTTGCAGGTCATCTGAAACCAGCCAGCGGGATACGTCTATCATGGCGCGTTTGATGAGGTCGGACGCGGTGCCTTGCATGGGGGCGTTGATGGCGGCGCGTTCGGCTCCGGCGCGGGCATTGGCGTTTTTGTTGTGGATGTCGGGCAGGTAGAGGCGGCGGCCGAACAGAGTTTCGACGAAGCCTTGCGCGGCGGCTTGTTCTTTGGTGCGCTGCATGTATTCGGCGACGCCGGGGTAGCGGGCGAAGTAGCGGTCGATAAAGTTTTTGGCTGAGATGTTGTCGATGCCCAATGATTTGGCGAGGCCGTATTGGCCCATGCCGTAAATGAGGCCGAAGTTGATGGTTTTGGCGTAGCGGCGTTGTTCGGACGAAACGTTTTCGGGGGCGATGCCGAATACTTCGGCGGCGGTGCGGCGGTGTACGTCTTCGCCGTTTTGGAACGCGGCGATGAGGGTTTTGTCGCCGGAGAGGTGCGCCATGATGCGCAGCTCGATTTGGGAATAGTCGGCGGAAACGATGACGCTGCCTTGCGGTGCGGTGAAGGCGCGGCGCACGCGGCGGCCTTCGGCGGTGCGGATGGGGATGTTTTGCAGGTTGGGGTTGTTGCTGGCGAGGCGGCCGGTAATGGCGACGGCTTGGGCGTAGGTGGTATGCACGCGGCCGTCTTTGGGCGAAATCATTTCGGGCAGTTTGTCGGTGTAGGTGGATTTGAGTTTCGCCAGGCTGCGGTTTTGCAGGATGATTTTGGGTAACGGGTAGTCGGGCGCGAGCTGTTCGAGCACGGCTTCGTTAGTGGAAATGCCGCCTTTGGCGGTTTTTTTCAGGCCTTTGGTGGGGATGCCCATTTTGTCGAACAGGATTTCTTGAAGCTGTTTGGGCGAGTTGAGGTTGAACGGCTGGCCTGCGGCGGCGTAGGCTTCTTGTTCGAGCTTCATCAGCTCGGCGCCGAGTTCGGCGCTTTGACGGGCGAGTTCGGCGCGGTCGATTTGTACGCCGTTGCGTTCCATTTCAAACAATACTTGCGCGACGGGCAGTTCCATTTTTTCATACATTTCAAGCTGTTTGGCGTCCATTTGCGCGCGCAGGTGCGCTTCGAGGCGCAGGGCGAAATCGGCGTCTTGGGCGGCGTATTCTGTCGCCTGCCCGATGGCGACATCGGCAAAACCGATTTGCTTCGCGCCTTTGCCGCACAGCGATTCGTAGGTAATGGTTTCCAAGCCGAGCCAACGTTCGGACAATTCGTCCAAGCCGTGTCCGAGATGGCTCTCGATGATGTAGGAAGCAAGCATGGAATCACCGGCAATGCCGTTCAGGGCGATGCCGTAGTTGGCGAAAACGTGTTGGTCGTATTTGAGGTTTTGCCCGATTTTTTTCAGGGCGGGGTTTTCCAAATGTGATTTCAGACGGCCTAATACGTCTTGCAAATCAAGTTGTTCAGGTGCAGCAGTCAAGCTGTGTCCTACGGGGATGTAAACCGCTTCGCCTGCTTGGAACGCGATGCTGATACCGACCAGCGCGGCGTTCATCGCGTCTAATGACGTGGTTTCCGTATCAATGCCGATTTTTTCCGCCTGCGCCAGTTTGTCCAACAAAGCGGCAAACTGCGCTTCGGTGGTAACGGCTTGATAATCCAGCTTTTCAGGGGCTGGGGCGAGTTCGGGTTGTTTTTCAGGCTGTGTTTCCATCGCCAATGCGGCTTGTTCGCCGATATGCTCGCTGCCGAACAAATCTGTGTTTTGCGCTTCGTGCATACGGCTTTCTGCTTCTTTCAGCCAAGTGCGGAAACCCCAGCGTTTGAAATCGACAACCAGCTGCGACCATTTCGGCGTAGTGCGGCGCAGGCTTTCGAGGCCGTCTGAAAGCTCGGTGTGCAAGTCCACATCGGTTTTAATCGTTACCAAGTCATACGACAGCGGCAGTTGTTCCAAAGCGGCTTGCAGGTTTTCGCCGACCTTGCCCTTGATTTCCGCAGCGTGTTCCATCACGCCAGCCAGCGAGCCGTAGGCTTCCAGCCACTTCACCGCCGTTTTCGGGCCGCACTTTTCCACGCCCGGCACATTGTCCACCTTGTCGCCCATCAGCGCGAGATAATCGCGGATTTGGTCGGGGCGCACGCCGAATTTTTCTTTCACGCCTTCAATGTCCAGCGTTTCACCGCTCATCGTGTTCACCAGCGTCACGCGCTCGTTCACCAGCTGCGCCATGTCCTTATCGCCGGTGGACACCACCACGTTCCAACCCGCTTCGCCAGCCATCTTAGCCAAAGTGCCGATAACGTCGTCCGCTTCCACTTGCGGAATCACCAGCACCGGCCAGCCCATCAGGCGCACCAAATCCGGCAAGGCTTCCGCCTGCGGGCGCAAATCGTCCGGCATCGGCGGACGCGTCGCCTTATAGTCGGGAAACATCTCGTGGCGGAAATTCTTACCCTTCGCGTCAAACACCACCGCGCAATAGTCATGCACATAATCCGCACGCAGCCGGCGCAGCATATTCAACACGCCATACATCGCCCCAGTCGGCGCACCGTCGGGCGCAGACAAATTCTGCCCCATGGCATGATAGGCGCGGTAAAGATAAGAAGAGCCGTCAACGAGAAGGAGTGTGGGTTTGTTGGACATGGAGAACCTGCTGTGTGTATGAAAATAATGTACGGATTATAAAGGAAAAGGCCGTCTGAAAACCGAAAATCAAGTTTCAGACGGCCTGATGTTTACATAAATATACGGTTTCAGGTATTGCGCCGCAGAATCCCATCTTGTATATTTGTATTCAAATGAATACAAACCAAAACAGACGAATATGAATGCAACGAACCGTATCCCAATCAGCGTGCGCATCACTCAGGAAGATGCTGATTTTATTGCCGAACTCAAAATCGAAGGTGCGAATACGCCGTCTGAAAAAATCCGCGAACTGCTCAAACTGGCTCGCTTGGCGCATACGCAAACACGCGATTACAGCTCCGCACTGACGGCGCAGGAGCAATTTTTCCAAGCGGCGAAACACGAAATCTTGCACGCTGAAAAACAGGCCGGAGTGCATTCGCATATCGTGGCGAGGTTGTTTGAACAGCTTCCCGACTTAGGCGCAACGCTCGCCGCCGACCTGCCCGAAGAAGCCGACCTCGACGATTTGAAAAAATACGAACGCGAACTGATGTGGCGCATCGTCCGCCTGACCGACAGCATCTTGCAACTCGCCGTAACCGGCAAAGGCGCGGCATACGACGACAGCGTGTTGCAACAGCTTGAAAATACTTTGAAACTGGCAAAGATTGTGCAACAGGCAAATGAAGTTTAAGGCCGTCTGAACAACGCCCCTTCCCCCATTTCTAAATACCAATGCTCAACATCGAAGACTGAAGCGACAAGATGGAAAAATGGATAGCAGAAGCATACGAATTATTTGCACCTTACAGCGTGCGCTTCCCGCTGAATATCTGTACTTGCAATAGCTGCTCTCCCGAAGATTTCCAACAGGCGTTGTTGGAATATCCGTTACACGAGATTCCTGTCGATATGTTGCAGGCTTATTTGGGCAGCGTGCCTTTAGATAACGCAGCCGCGACGGCTTTAGACATGAAACATTTTCTGCCGCGTATTTTGCAGGCTTTGGTCAACGACGAAGACGTCCGACCGCTTGATGAAACGTTGCTCGATAAGTTGCGTTGTGATTTACCTGAATGCTGGACAGAAAAAGAAATCGATTGGTTAAAACGTTTCGCCGTCGCTTGGTTTGACTCGCAACTGACTGCGCCCCGCTACGAAGGCTGCTTGGTCGTTTGGCTGAATATGTTTCAATTCGCCGGATTGGATGTTGTCGACGAACTGTTGGCAGTGTGGATGAAGCAGGCGGATAAAACGGCAGCTTTACGCGAATTTGTCGACTTGTATTTAGAAATTCCGTATGGAAGCGATGAGCCGGATTGGTACAAAGTCTGCTATCTGCCCGATCATTGTCCGAATAGAACGCAATTCGCCGCCCGATTGTCGGCTTGGTTTACCCACCCGGATACCCGCGCCACATTCAGACGGGCTTTAGAACAAGCCCTGCTGGAAGGCAAAGAAGACGAAAACGAAACATTGTTATGGGAGCAATGTTACGACTGGTTGGCGCAATCGAATGCCGGTTAAACACAATATTTCTCATGATTTCATAAAGAAAGGAAAATCCAAATGAGCGAAACCCTATCCCGCCGAGTAGGCCGTCTGGTAAGCGGCGGTTTTCATGCCCTGATTGATGCGGCGGAAAACCTTGCACCCGAAGCGGTCATGAACGAGAGCATCCGCGAAATCGAGCGGGCGGTGGACGAAGTACGCGCCGAGTTGGGCAAAGTGTTGGCGCAGAAACACCTTGCCGCCAAGAAAATGGCGGACGAGAGCAACCGCCACGAAGCCATCGACGCCAATCTGCAAGCCGCCGTAGATGCCGGTCGCGACGACCTTGCCGAGGCAGGCATCGCCGAACAGATGGACATCGAAGCGCGTCTGCCCATCTTGGAAAACACCATTGCCGATTGTGCCGCACAAGAAAAAGAGCTCGAAGGCTTTATCGCCGCCCTGCAGGCAAAAAAACGCGAGATGCAGCAGCAGTTGCAAGACTGGCGTGCCGCGCAACAAAATACTGGTGCAGGCAAAGCTTCAGGCGGCAGCGACCTCAACCGTATCGCCCGTGATGCCGAAAAAAGCGGCAACGCTTTCGACCGCGTGATGGGGCGCCAAAACTCGGTACACAGCAGCACCGATGCGGCACAGTTAGCCAAGCTGAAAGAACTGGAAGACTTAAGCCGCAACAACCGCATTGCCGAACGATTGGCGGCGCTGAAGGCGAAATCATAAGCCATATTGAGAAAATCGCGGTTTCAGACGGCCTTTATCTTCATGGGGCCGTCTGAAAAAAGAAAACCATACACACCTCAATAACAAAAAGATGCCGGATTGGGAAAAATCCTGTCAGTTATAACAAATTAATAAAAATATCCATATCCAATCGACTTAACTTTAAAATAAAATATATGCCGTCTGAAAATTAAAAAGAATAAGGAAATGCAATATGTGGAATTTAATCAACGCCCCCGAAACTGAAATCTTCGGCATTGCCATTGCGCTGATGGTTTTGCTCGGTGTGTTTGAAGTCATTTCCATGCTGGCAGGCGGTATTAGCGACTGGTTGGACAACCTGTTGCCCGACAGCCTGACCGAAACTGCACACGCCGAGGTCGGATTGGATGTGGCGGACGCAGGCATATTCGTGCGTTTCCTGAGCTGGCTGTATGTCGGACGTATCCCGGTGTTGATGTTGATGGTGGTGTTTCTTGCCGTATACGGATTAACGGGTTATCTGTTTCAGACGGCCTTTGCCACTGTATTCGGCAGTTATCTGAATGGCACGCTGGCAGCAGTCATCGTTTGGTTTCTTTCCTTACCCTTAGTGCGCGTAACGGCTGGCGGTTTGTACAAAATTATGCCGAAAGATGAAACCACTGCCGTTTCGCAGGAAAGTTTAATCGGCCGCGTCGGCACAGTGGTGTTGGGCGAAGCTCGGGTAGGCAATGCGGCACAGGTGCGCGTGAAAGATGCTTACGGCCAACAGCATTATGTGATGGTAGAGCCTGACTCTGATGATGTATTGAAACAAGGCGATGCGGTATTGCTGGTGTCGTTGGACGGAAATACATTTAAAGCAATTTTAAATCCGAGCGGAAGCTTGGTGGATTGAGGCTGTCTGAAACCGCTGATTCATCGATACGGGAAAAATAGATACTTTACTGCCCTATCCTCACCATCTGGAAATTTGAAATAACAATTAGAAAAACAACCACCCTCTTATTTCAACCCATATTTTTAACCCTTTCAGACGGCCTCTTTCCCTCAAAGCCTTCTGAATCCACCGCCCTCAAAGGCATATTAACAAGAAGAAAGGAAAAACCATGAACTTGGTCTCCATCGGCACCATCGCCGGCGTCATACTCGTCGCGCTAATTGTACTCGGCCTCATCCTGACCCGTCTGTACCGCCGCGCCAGCAAAGAAGTCTCCTTCGTACGCACCGGTTTCGGTGGCGAAAAAGTCATCATGAACGGCGGCGCGATGGTGCTGCCCGTGCTGCATGAAATCATCCCCGTCAACATGAATACACTGCGCCTTGAAGTGCGCCGCGCTGCCCAACAAGCATTAATTACCCGCGACCGGATGCGCGTTGACGTGATGGCTGAATTTTACGTCCGCGTCAAACCCAGCGCCGAGAGCATTGCGACCGCCGCACAAACGCTGGGTATGAAAACCATGTCCCCCGATGAGCTGAAAGACCTCGTCGAAGGTAAATTCGTTGACGCCCTGCGCGCCGTTGCCGCCGAAATGGCGATGGAAGAACTGCATGAAAAACGTGTTGATTTCGTTCAAAAAGTGCAACAAGTCGTGAGCGAAGACTTGTTCAAAAACGGTCTCGAACTCGAAACCGTTTCCCTGACCGGCCTCGACCAAACCAGCTTTGAGTTTTTCAACCCGCAAAACGCCTTTGACGCGGAAGGTTTGACCAAACTGACCGAAACCATCGAAGGCCGCCGCAAAAAACGCAACGAAATCGAACAAGACACCGATTTGGCGATTAAAACCAAAAACCTCGAAGCCGAGCAGCAACGCCTGAAAATCTCGCGCGAAGAAGAATACGCCAAACTCGAACAAGAGCGTGAGATCGCCGTGCGCCGCGCCGAACAAGAGGCCAGCATTGCCGAACAAGAATCTCAGAAAAAACGTGAGGCGGAAGAAGCGAAAATTGCCGCCGAACGCGAAGTGGATTTGAAACGCATTGCCGCCGAACGCGACATTAAAAACGAAGACATCCGCAAAGCCCAAGCCGTTGAACAGGCAGAGGTTGAACGCCGCAAAGCCATCGAGCTTGCTGAGCAAGACCGCGCCATCGCCGTTGCCGAGAAATCGCGTGCCGAATCCGAAGCCAAAGCCGAGGCCGACAAAGCCCGCGCTGCCGCTGTTCGTGAAGAAGAGAGCGTGATTACCGTACGCGAAACCGAACGTGCAGAGCGCGCCAAAGCGGTGGAATTGATTGCCGCCGAAGAAGCCGCACAAAAAGACGCGATTTCGCTCACCGTCGCCGCTGAAGCCGAAAAACAAGCTGCACAAGACCGAGCTGAAGCCGTGCGCATCGCCGCCGAAGCCGAAGCCGAGAAACAACGCCTGCAAGCCAAAGGTGAAGCCGATGCCAAAATTCTGTTGGCTCAAGCGCAAGAGCAACAATATAAAGTTGATGCCGAAGGTACCCGCGCCGTCAACGAAGCCGCTAACGTGCTGAGCGTCGAGCAGGTTGAAATGCAAGTCCGCCTTGCCCTCTTGAAACACCTGCCTGACATCATCCGCGAATCCGTCCGCCCAATGGAAAAAATCGAAGACATCAAGATTTTGCAAGTCAATGGTCTGGGTGGCTTTGCCGGTGGTGCAAACGGCGCGGAAGGTGCTTCAGACGGCCAAACCACACAAGCCAGCCTCGCCGACCAAATGGTCAACAGCGCCCTGCGCTACCGCAGCCAAGCCCCGCTGGTTGACGGTCTCTTAAAAGAATTGGGACTGAATGGTGGCGACATCAACGGTCTGACCCAAGGACTAGATAAAACCATCGACCAATCATAAACAAATGCCGTCATAATGGTTTAAAGGCCGTCTGAAACAGGTTTTCAGACGGCCTTTTGTTTATACAAAAACTTCCACAAATTCTAATATTTTCAATACTCACCAATTCAGATCTGTTGCGGTTGCAATAAATTAGGAATTATCCAACCTGCTTTTTGTGGTTAAAAAAGATTGAGTGGGCTATTCTTAGCCAAATAACAAGGCTAACTGCTTTGACAATGATCCATCAACAATTGAGTCATAAAAACTGATTCTACCGTTTCGATTTCAAGTTTGCCATCTACTCATCTATCGACATTTCAATACCAAGCTGCTTATCTTCAGGCAAATAAAAAAGCACAACATTTCGTTGTGCTTTTTCTTAATGAACCCACATTACTTGTTTTTTTGCGAACGAAGGTAGTCCAAAGTTTTCAGCTGGGCAATGGCTGCTGCCAATGCTTTGTGCGCTTCGGCCAGAGATTTATCATCTTTGGCTGCAGAAACACCTGCCTCGGCTGCTTTCTTAGCTTCTTCAGCACGCGCCTGATCCATTTCGGTACTGCGAACGGCAACGTCTGCCAATACGGTAATCTTGTCAGGCTGTACTTCTAAAACACCGCCGGAAACAGCAACCAGCACTTCTTCAGCTTCACCCGGAACAGTCAAACGCAATGCGCCGGGGCGTACCAAACTCATAATCGGCTCGTGTCGTGGATAAATACCAAGCTCACCTTGAACGGTCGGAACCACCACAAAGCTGGCTTCGCCCGAATAGATGTTTTGCTCGCTACTGACCACTTCAACTTGCATGACGCTCATGCCGACCTCCTTAGTTTAAGGTTTTCGCTTTCTCAACTGCTTCTTCGATGCCGCCTACCATGTAGAACGCTTGTTCAGGCAGATGGTCGTATTCGCCGTTCAAGATGGCTTTAAAGCCGGCAATGGTATCGCGCAGGGCGACATATTTGCCTGGAGAACCTGTAAACACTTCTGCAACGTGGAACGGTTGAGACAGGAAGCGTTGGATTTTACGGGCACGCATTACAGTCAGTTTGTCTTCGTCAGACAATTCGTCCATACCCAGAATGGCGATAATGTCACGCAATTCTTTGTATTTTTGCAGAGTGGACTGTACACCGCGCGCTACGTCGTAGTGTTCTTGACCCAATACCATCGGATCCAATTGGCGTGAAGTAGAATCAAGCGGGTCAACTGCCGGGTAAATACCCAAAGAGGCAATATCACGGCTCAATACGACGGTCGCGTCCAAGTGAGCGAAAGTTGTCGCTGGAGACGGGTCAGTCAAGTCATCCGCAGGTACATATACGGCTTGGATGGAAGTAATGGAACCGGTTTGGGTAGAGGTAATACGCTCTTGCAAACGACCCATTTCTTCAGCCAATGTCGGTTGGTAACCCACTGCAGAAGGCATACGGCCCAACAGTGCGGATACTTCGGTACCGGCCAGAGTGTAACGGTAGATGTTGTCAACGAAGAACAATACGTCGCGACCTTTACCGTTTTCGTCTTTTTCGTCACGGAAGTATTCGGCCATAGTCAAACCGGTCAAAGCAACGCGCAGACGGTTGCCTGGAGGTTCGTTCATTTGGCCATACACCATGGCTACTTTATCCAATACGTTGGAATCTTTCATCTCGTGGTAGAAGTCGTTACCTTCACGGGTACGCTCACCCACACCTGCGAACACGGACAGACCGCTGTGCGCTTTGGCGATGTTGTTGATCAATTCCATCATGTTCACGGTTTTGCCCACACCGGCACCACCGAACAGACCTACTTTACCGCCCTTAGCAAACGGACACAGCAAGTCGATCACTTTAATACCGGTTTCCAGCAATTCGGTAGTTGAAGACAACTCGTCGAATTTCGGAGCAGTTTGGTGAATGGCGCGGCTCTTGTCGGTATCGATCGGACCTGCTTCATCAACAGGCGTACCCAATACGTCGACAATACGACCCAATGTACCTTTACCTACCGGCACAGTGATTGGCGCACCAGTATTGCTTACAGACATGCCGCGTTTCAGGCCGTCTGAACTACCCATTGCAATAGTACGGACAACGCCGTCGCCCAGAAGCTGTTGAACTTCCAGAGTCAGACCGTTCTCGTCCAATTTCAGGGCATCGTAAACATGCGGGATAGCGTCGCGTGGAAATTCCACGTCAACCACCGCACCAATAACTTGTACGATTTTGCCTTGGCTCATTATCGTATCCTAATTTCCTGTTCAGGCTTCAGACGGCATTAAACTGCCGCTGCACCTGCTACAATTTCTGACAATTCTGTGGTAATCGCGGCTTGACGCGATTTGTTGTACACCAAGCGCAATTCTTTGATGGCATTGCCTGCGTTGTCGGTTGCGGCTTTCATCGCTACCATACGCGCGGCTTGTTCGGATGCCATGTTGTCGCTCAATGCCTGATAAACCACAGACTCTAAATAGCGGCGAACCAAATATTCCAATACGGCGATAGGACTCGGCTCGTAGCGGTATTCCCAAGTAAATGAAGAATGACCCGCTTCGTCGTCAATAACGTTTTCACCGATAGGCAGCAAAACTTCCATACGCGGCTCTTGGCGCATTGTATTGACAAAACGTGAGTAAACCATATGGATACGGTCTAATTCATGCTTCCCATAACGTTGGAAGATTTCGGTCAGAGGTCCGAGCAGCAATTCCATTTTTGGGGTATCGCCCAAATTGGTTGCGCTGGCAATAACATTCAAACCGATGCTTTGGCATGCAGCCAAACCTTTACTACCCAGGCACACGACTTCGACTTCGATGCCTTGTTCCTGATACTCTTGAACTTGCGCCAAAAACTTTTTCAGTACGTTTGCGTTCAAGCCACCGCACAAACCTTTATCCGAGGTAATCAAAATGAAACCGGCACGACGCACTTCGCGGTGCGGCTCCAACAATTTGATACCATGATCGGCATGGGTCTGTGCAAGATGGCTCATCACTGTACGCACTTTTTCGGCGTACGGACGCGCTAAGCGCATCCGGTCTTGAGTCTTCCGCATTTTAGAGGTCGACACCATTTGCATCGCTTTAGTGATCTTTTGGGTATTTTGAACACTACGGATTTTGGTGAGAATCTCTTTTCCGACTGCCATTTCAGACTCCTTTCATCTCAATACTTATGCTTGGTAAGCGTAAGAAGATTTGAAAGATTTCATGGCTTCGGTTAATGCTTTTTCGCTTTCGTCAGACATTGCGCCTGATGCATTAATCGCTTCCAGAACCTCAGGATGTTGCGTACGTACGAAACTCAAGAATTCTGCTTCGAAAGCCAAGGCCTTGGATACCGGAACATCTGCGTAAGAACCGTTGTTGATCGCCCACAAAGTCAATGCCATTTCGGCAGTGTTCAATGTGCTGAATTGTTTTTGTTTCATCAATTCAGTAACCACTTCACCGTGTTGCAGCTGTTTGCGTGTTGCTTCGTCCAAATCGGAAGCAAATTGCGAGAACGCTGCCAATTCACGGTACTGTGCCAACGCCAAACGGATACCGCCACCCAGTTTTTTGATGACTTTGGTTTGTGCTGCACCACCTACGCGCGATACAGAAATACCGGCATTGATTGCAGGACGGATACCGGCGTTGAACAAGTCGGTTTCCAAGAAGATTTGGCCGTCTGTAATCGAAATTACGTTGGTTGGTACGAATGCTGATACGTCACCGGCTTGGGTTTCAATAATCGGCAACGCAGTCAGAGAACCGGTTTTGCCTTTTACTTCGCCATTGGTCAGTTTTTCAACTTCGTTTTCGCTGACACGAGCCGCACGTTCCAACAGACGGGAGTGCAGATAGAATACGTCGCCAGGATATGCTTCACGACCAGGAGGACGGCGCAACAGCAGGGAAATTTGACGGTATGCAACGGCTTGTTTAGACAAGTCATCGTATACGATCAGTGCATCTTCACCGCGGTCACGGAAGAATTCACCCATGGTACAACCGGAGTAAGGAGCAATGTATTGCAGCGCAGCGGCTTCAGAAGCAGTCGCAGCTACCACGATAGTATGTTCCATCGCGCCATGCTCTTCCAATTTGCGTACTACGTTGGCAATAGAAGATGCTTTTTGGCCGATAGCCACATAAATACAGATAACGCCTGTACCTTTTTGGTTAACGATGGCATCCAGTGCTACGGCTGTTTTACCGGTTTGACGGTCACCAATGATTAACTCACGTTGACCACGACCAACCGGAACCATAGAGTCAATGGCTTTCAGGCCGGTTTGCATGGGTTGGTCAACCGATTTACGCGCAATCACACCCGGTGCGATTTTTTCGATTGGAGCAGTCAAAGTTGTATTGATTGGACCTTTACCGTCGATAGGACGACCCAATGCATCAACTACGCGGCCAACCAATTCGCGACCGATCGGCACTTCCAAAATACGGCCGGTACAGGTAACTGTATCGCCTTCTTTAATGTGTTCGTACTCACCCAACACTACGGCACCGACGGAGTCGCGCTCCAAGTTCATGGCCAGACCGAAAGTGTTACCGGGGAATTCGAGCATCTCACCTTGCATCGCGTCTGATAAGCCATGAATGCGCACAATGCCGTCTGTAACAGAAACAACAGTACCACGGGTACGCACTTCTGTATTGACGGACAGATTTTCGATTTTGGCTTTAATCAAATCGCTAATTTCAGCAGGATTAAGCTGCATGAAAACTCTCCTAATTTGTCATAGTCGCATACAAAGCATTCAGTTTGCCTTGTACGGACAAATCCAAGACCTGATCACCCACTTCTACTTTGATGCCGCCGATTAATTCAGGGGCAACTTTAGTTACCACATCCAATTTGCTGTTGAAGCGTTTTGTCAGGATATCGGTAACATCGGCCAGCTGCTGAGAACTGAGCTCATACGCGCTGTAAATTACTGCCGATTTCGTATTGTTGTGTATCAAGGTCAAATCTTGATATTGGGCATAAATTTCCGGCAATACCAGCAAACGCTTTTGCTCGGCCAAAACGGTAATAAAATTTGCCAATTCGACATTTTTGATACCGACAAGACCTTTGAGCGTTTCTGCCTTTTCGGAAGCTCCCGTTTCCGGCTGCTCGATGAAAGCAATGACTTTCTCATCCTGAACAACCGCTGCGAGTTCTTTCAGTTCGCCCAACCAAGACTCGATTTGGTTTTTTTCCTGAGCCAGACTAAACAATGCTTTCGCATAAGGTCTGGCAATCGTTGCGAACTCTGCCATAAGATTACAGCTCCTGTTTTAAGGCACTGAGCAGATCTGCATGTTTGGAAGCATCGACTTCTTTACGCAGGATAGATTCCGCACCTTTAACAGCCAATGAAGCGACCTGTTCGCGCAACACTTCGCGTGCACGGTTAACTTCTTGCTCTACATCAGCTTTTGCTTGGGCTGCAATGCGTGCTGCTTCATGAGAAGCTTGCTCTTTGGCTTCTTCTACAATTTTCGCAGCACGTTTTTCGGCGTTGGCAACCATTTCGGTTACCTGATTACGCCCTTCGGCCATAAGTTCTGCAACTTTTTTCTCTGCCTGCTCAAAATCGCTCTTACCGCGCTCGGCGGCAGCCAAGCCCTCGGCGATTTTTACGGCACGCTCATCCAATGCTTTGGCAATCGGAGGCCATACGAATTTCATCGTAAACCAAACCAAGCCAAAGAAAACTAGGATTTGCGCAAATAAGGTTGCATTAATATTCACGTTACTTAACCTTCGTATCTGGGTTAATCAAACAGACGGCAAGCCTGTATCTGAACGGATCGCTCCGTCTTGATTACGCACCACCAAACGGGTTAACGAAGGCGAACAACAGGGCAATAGCCACACCGATCAAGAAAGCCGCGTCGATCAGACCAGCGATCAAGAACAGTTTGGTTTGCAGAGGACCGATCAGCTCAGGTTGGCGGGCAGAAGATTCCAAGTATTTAGAACCAACCATTGCGATACCGATAGAGGCACCCAATGCGCCCAAGGCAACGATCAAACCACATGCGATAGCAATCAAACCCATTTTTAAACTCCTTAAAATAGTAAAGGTTAAACTACAAAAAACAAACTACGAAAAAACTACTTGATTAGTGTGCATCATGCGCCTGTCCGATATATACGAACGCCAACGCCATGAAAATAAATGCCTGCAAGGTGATGACCAAAATGTGGAAAATCGCCCAAGCCAAACCGGCAATCAGGTGGAACACAAATAAAATCGGATCCAAAGTTTCGACACTGCCGGTTGACGCCCATGCACCGCCCAACAGAGCGATCAACAGGAACACCAGCTCACCGGCATACATATTACCAAACAACCGCATACCGTGGGATACGGTTTTGGACAAAAACTCTACCAAGTTGAGCAGGAAGTTGGCCGGAGCGAGCATCGGACCGAAAGGCGCACTGAACAATTCGTGAATCCAACCGCCAAAGCCTTTGATTTTGATATTATAATAAATACATACCAACAATACGCCAATTGCCAAGGCTAAAGTCGTATTCAAGTCAGCAGTCGGTACAACGCGCAACAGTGCGTGATGATTACCAGTAACGCCTTGCCATACCATCGGCAGCAAATCAACCGGCAACATATCCATGGCGTTCATCAGGAAAATCCAGACAAACAGGGTCAAACCCAAAGGCGCAACAGCTTTACGCGATTGTTCATTATGGATAATGCTCTTACACATGTTATCCACGAATTCGAACAGAATTTCAACAGCCGCTTGAAAACGACCAGGCACGCCAGCCGTCGCTTTTTTGGCACCGCGCCACAAAAGGAAGCTGCCGATTACGCCCAACAGAACGGCAAAAAAGATTGCATCAAGGTTAATGAACGAAAAATCAGCAATGTTTTTCAGTCCTTGACCCTGAGTAACATCCGACATACTGGTCAAGCTTTGCAAGTGGTGCTTGATGTAGTCGGCAGCGGTCATAGTTTCACCTGCCATAGTGTTTTACTCTCAACAATACTAAAAAAACCAAATGACTGACGCCAAGAAACGCCAATAAAAATGGGTAAAATACCAGTGATCGATGCCATATCGCAAAAACGACCAACATAGATACCAGCGACAGCACTACTTTTAAAACCTCTCCGCCGATAAACATCGAACTTTGCAGATCGGGATTTCGTCGGGAAAACTTTAAAAGTAAAACTGCAACAAGGGTAGGCACAATGTACGAAAATCCTCCCGCCAAAGCAGAGAGGAAGCCGGGCAATCCGGAAAATAATGCACAAACAACTGAAATTATTAATAATACAATCACTTGCAATGGGACTATCTGATTCATTGTACTTTGTACCCCAAAAAGCAAGGCAGGCTAATATAATCAAGAAGTTTGTTAACGTCAAGCAATATGTTAATCTTTGTGAACCTTTCACAAATAAATGATTAACACATATAAAACAAATCTTTGCTGGAATGGAGTTTAACACAAATTACATGTTGTTACATAGATTTTACAGAAGATTTTGATTTGTATTGTAAACATTTATACGCTCTACGCTTTTTCAAAAATTGAGGCCGTCTGAAAAGCTTTTTTCAGACGGCCTGTTCTATTTATAAAGCCGTTAGAACGCTTGATTGATGCCTAACTGTTTCAGCAAATATTCGAATGTTTCCGGCGTATCAAAATGCAGCACGATTTTGCCTTTTTTCTGATTGCTGGTTTTGACTTCGGCATTAACACCCAAATGCTCGGTCAATGCATCATTGATGCGGCGGATATCCGGGCTGATGGTTTTGGCTGCTTCGGGCTTGGCTTTTTGATGCGCCAATTGGCTGCGGCGCTCTACCTCGCGCACCGACCAGCCGTTTTTGACAGCTTTTTGCGCCAATTCCAATTGGTCAACTACATGCAAGGTCAGCAACGCACGGGCATGACCCATTTCCAGACGGCGTTGGTAAAGCATTTCCTGAACCGGCTCAGGCAGGCTCAACAGGCGCAGGCTGTTGGAGATGGCGCTGCGGCTTTTACCGACGGCTTTTGCGATGGTTTCGTGGGTCAGGCCGAATTCGTCGGCGAGGCGTTTCAAACCTTGCGCCTCTTCAATCGGATTGAGGTTTTCGCGTTGCAGGTTTTCAATCAAACCCATGGCCAACGCGGTTTCGTCGCTGATGGTTTTGATGACGACGGGAATTTCGGTCAAGCCGGCCAACTGGGAAGCGCGCCAACGACGTTCGCCGGCAATCAATTCATATTGAGACAGACCACGTTCGCGCACAATAACCGGCTGGATAATGCCTTGCGCCTTAATGGAATCGGCCAATTCCTGCAAGGCTTCGTCATCCATTTGCACACGCGCCTGATAGCGGCCGGGCTGAATATCGGCGATGGCAACCGTTGTCAGGCGGTCGCTACTGCTGCTGTCCACCGCATTGGATATCAGCGAATCCAAACCGCGTCCCAATCCTTTTGCTTTTGCCATATTGTTTTCCCTTTCAGACGGCCTCAATGTTGAAATGACGTATTCTATCGGATATTGCCGCTTTACGACAATTTGAATCACGATGATTTGACTATTGCCATTTATTTACGGAGCGAAACCGCAAACACGCCCCTTAAAGCATTACTTAAGCGGATTTCTTCCGCATTTTCCAACATAGAACGCGTGATGCGGGTTTCTTTGATTGTATCCGCACCTAAAAGCCACGGCTGCTTCAATACCGCTTGGCGCATTACCCCGTTCAAAATATCCAAATCCAAAGACGGCGTAAGCCATTGTCCCTGATATTTGATAAACGCATTGCTTCTTCCACCCTCTAACAACAGGCCGTCTGAATTGAAAAACAGGCTGTCAAATGCACCCTGCCCTTCTGCCGTTTTCCACGCTTGGTCAAAAATTTCACGGCGTGTGGTTTTGAAACGGCGCAGATAATCGCGTTGGCTTAATGTGTGCTCACTCAGGATGACGTATTGCTGCCCATCCAATTCAGAAACAGCCGCATGGCTCAATGCAAGACCGTCTGAAAACAAAGCGGCTTTGACTCTAAACAACCCATTTGGCAACGCATCTATATAATGTTGGATTTGCTCTATTGCATTTTCAGGCCAAGGCAGGTTAAACGCTTGCGCCGAAATTTTCAGACGGCCCAAATGCAAATCAAGCAAACGGCATTGTTTGTCTTCCACTCGCATGGTTTCAAAAATACCGAAATCAGGCCGCAAGTCATTGAGAAAACGCGCTTTCCAACCGCACTCGCGATATTCGGCTTCAGGATCGCTATCAATCACAATCCCCGAACCCACACCATAAACACCTTGATAAAGGCCGTCTGAAACCGGCTTCAGAGATAAGGTGCGGATCACGACATTAAACACGCCTTCAAACCCCAAACCCGTATCACACGGATGCAAAAAGCCGATGCTGCCTGTGTACAAACCGCGCGGTTCGGATTCAAGGGACTCAATAATCTGCATACTCATGCGTTTGGGTGCGCCGGTGATACTGCCGCACGGGAAGGCTGCACGGAGAATATCGGCAACCGAAACACCAGTCAGCGCCTGCGCTTCGATGGCACTGGTCATCTGCCAAACACTGCCGAAACGGGAAACTTTAAACGGTTCAGGCACGCGTACTTTGCCTGTTTGCGCGATTTTGCCGAGGTCATTGCGCAACAAATCGACAATCATCACATTTTCGGCGCGGTTTTTCGGATCGTTTCGCAATTCAACGGCGCGGCGTTCATCTTGTCCGTCATGAAGAATCGGCGCAGTGCCCTTCATCGGCTCGGTTGTAATCAGGCCGTCTGAATCGATTTTGAGGAAAAGTTCGGGAGAAAAACACAAAGTCCACGCGTCCTGCCCTACCCCGTCAGGCAGACAAGACAAAACGGCATACGGCACAGGCTGGCGCAAGCGGCGGTAAAGTTGAATCGGATTGCCGTAAGTTTGCAGGTGCAGGCGTGCGGTGTAATTGATTTGATAGGTATCGCCGCGGCGGATGGCTTCGTGGATTTGATGGATATGCTCGAGATAATCGGCTTCGGATACAGAGAATCGGGGAGTAGAGATGCCTGCCTCAAGGCCGTCTGAATGATTGGCCAGCCAGTTTTCGGCATCGATTTCGGAATAATCGGCAAACCAGTGCAAACGCAGACTGCCACTGCGGCCAGACGGAATATCCATCAGCGGCAACCCGAATTCGTAGTCTGCAAACAACACTGCATGCAAACCCTTTTTCCAGCCGGCTTGCAAAATACTTGTTAACGAATCCAGTTCGTTATGATAAAACCGATGGCTTTCTACATGATTTTGATAGAATTTTGCTCGGCCGCTCACGGCATCGTCAAACAGGGCGAAATAAGGCATGATTGCTGTACAAATAGGCTGATTATACGCTGCTTTTACATAAGTTAGCAGACAAATTCAAAAAAAGCACTCGAATGTAATTTTATGTAGTCGAACGAGGCATAAAAGGGTAGAATCAAACCATACCACACTATATCATTTAAAACTTAATCGATAAGGAGACTTTATGGCAGACCACCAACTAGAACCATTCGAGAATGTTGAACTGGGCGAGAAACAAGACCAGCTGCAAGTATTCGAAAAGGCTGTTTTGGAACACGAAGGACGCGGCACTGACGAGGATTCCAGCAGCGCACCGCTTCCTGCCAACTACCCGTACAAACAACGTATGCGCCGTTCTGTTTACGAAAAAGAAAAACAGAAGCTGCAAATCGAATTATTGAAAGTACAAAGCTGGGTTAAAGATTCCGGCCAACGCATCGTCAGCCTGTTTGAAGGCCGCGATGCAGCCGGTAAAGGCGGTACCATCAAACGCTTTATGGAACATTTGAACCCGCGCGGCGCACGCGTTGTCGCACTGGAAAAACCGACCACTACCGAACGCGGCCAATGGTATTTCCAACGCTACATCCAAAACCTGCCGACCGCAGGCGAAATGGTATTCTTCGACCGCTCATGGTACAACCGTGCCGGCGTAGAACGCGTCATGGGCTTCTGCGAACCTAACGAATACCTGCTCTTCATGCGTCAAACCCCTGAATTGGAACGCATGCTTGTTGCCAGCGGCATCCATCTGTTCAAATTCTGGTTCTCCGTATCCCGTGAAGAACAACTCCGCCGCTTCATCTCCCGTCGTGACGACCCCCTGAAACACTGGAAACTGTCCCCCGTGGACATCCAGTCGCTCGACCGCTGGGACGACTACACCGAAGCCAAAAACGCCATGTTCTTCCACACCCACACCGGTGACGCGCCTTGGGTCATCATCCGCTCCGACGACAAAAAACGCGCACGTTTGAACTGTATCCGCTACTTCCTGCACCAGCTGGACTATCCGGGCAAAGACGTGAAAGCCATCGGCAAAGTGGACGATAAAATTGTTTTGATTCCCGACACACGTTACAAAGAAAAAACCGTAGACATCGGACACGATTAATTCTTAAAGCATCAAAGGCCGTCTGAAATTTCATCTTTCAGACGGCCTTTTCTTAATCCTCGCGATTCCAGTACATTTTTTGTGCGAATACCAATTTATTGTCAGTGAATTTCACACTGTCCAAATTCAATGCCCAAACATCACTTTTCATCACTCGAGCAGCAGGATGCGCTTTGTAAAATAAAGACTGCGCCGCTTTCAAATCCGCTTCATCTTCAATCAAAGCGGCAGTCGCCGCAAACTGAACACCGCTGATTTTCGTGATACTGTCGGGCTGACCGGCGATGGTGCCGGCTACTTTGGCAGAACGGCTCATCAGTCCGCCATGCTTTGTTTTCAAAGAAGTCAGCACAATCAGGCGGGCATTGGCTTCATCAAACACATAAAAACAACAAGCCGCCCAAACTTCGCCGTCTGCCGCCGCAGCAATACTGACGACATGATGATTGCTCAAAAATTTAACGATATTGGCAGGAATCGCTTGCATGATTTTTATCCTCTTTCTCAGTGTATTAAATTTATTTTCAGGCCGTCTGAAACATCAGCCCTGCCAGCGCGGCGCATCGGTTTGAACAATACCGAACAAGTCCAAAGCATGAGACACGCTGTGCGTAATCATATCATCAATGGATTCGGGCTTCTGATACAGAGCCGGAACAGGAGGAAACACAATACCGCCCATCTCTGTTACACGGCGCATATTGTCGATGTGTGCCAAGTTTAACGGCGCTTCACGCACCATCAACACCAGCCTGCGCCGCTCTTTCAACGTTACATCCGCCGCACGGCTGAGCAAATTATCGGCAAACCCGTGAGCAACCGAAGCCAAAGTTTTCATTGAACACGGCGCAATCAACATTCCGTCCGTCAAAAACGAACCGCTGGCAATACTTGCCCCGACATTACGGCTAGAATGCACGACATCCGCCAAAGCATAAACGTCTTCTTTAGTGTAATCCGTTTCCAAAGCGCGGGTCATCTCCGCCCCTTGCGAAACCACCAAATGCGTTTCTACCTGATGCTCACGCAAAAGCTGCAAAGCCTTCACGCCATACTGAAAACCGCTGGCACCGCTGATGCCGACAACCAAACGCTTCATTGTATTTCCCTGTCTCGGCCTAAAGATAAATGAAAGGCAGATTCTCAAGACGAAAAAATAACCGCTAAAAAGCGGTTAGATTTTCTAATGTGGTGCCGACAGCGAGATTTGAACTCGCACAGCCTACGGCTACTACCCCCTCAAGATAGCGTGTCTACCAATTCCACCATGTCGGCATAAATCAAATTGTCTTACTGCTGCTGAGGATTCGGAGCAACAGGAGTTGTATTGTTTTGTGCAGGCGTTGCAGGCTTAGGAGCCTGTTGGGTCTGCTTCACATCGCTGAAGTCTAAACCGTGCTTATTGGAGTGGGTGTGAATATACACCATTGCCATGCAGGTCGCAAAGAAAAATGTTGCAGCAACGGCAGTCGAGCGGCTGAGGAAGTTGGCATTACCGGCAGAACCGAATACGCCTTGCGCGCTACCGCTGCCGGAACCGAATGTTGCGCCGGCATCCGCACCTTTACCGTGTTGCAGCAATACTAACACGATTACGAATAGAGCGGAAATAATATTAATAATCCAGATAAGGGTTTTAAAGGCTTCCATATGTTTTCTACGAGGCTTGTGCTGCGTTGATGATGGCGGTAAAGGAGTCATAGGATAATGACGCGCCACCAACCAATGCGCCGTCTACATGAGGTACTGCGAAGATGTCGGCTGCGTTATCTGCTTTCACACTTCCGCCGTAAAGAACGCGGATTTTAACATCGCTTCCGCACAAAGACAAGATTTCTTTGTAGATAAATGCGTGCATGTCGGCGATTTGTTCGACGGTGGCGACTTTGCCTGTACCGATCGCCCAAACCGGCTCGTAGGCAACGGCGATGTTTTGGGTGTTCAGACCTTGCAGGATGGAAAGCTGATGGGCAATGACTTCGTGTTCTTTACCGGCTTCGCGCTCTTCCAGGCTTTCGCCGACGCACAACAATGGAATCAGGCCGACGTTGAGGACGTTTTCCATTTTGCGGCGTTGGATTTCGTTTTTCTCGCCGAAATAAAGGCTGCGCTCGGAGTGGCCGATGAGGACGATGTCTGTACCGATGTCGGCAAGCATTTCGGCGGACACTTCGCCTGTGTATGCGCCGTTATTCGGGAAACGGCTCACGTCTTGCGCACAGGTCAAGATGCGGTTGTTCAAAACGATTTGCATGGCGTTGTGCAGTTGCAACAGATACACGGTCGGGGCGGCCAGGCCGATGAGGACGCGTTCGGCGGTTGGCATGACGCGGAAGCGGTGCATAAGTGCATTGTTGTTTTGGAGTCGGCCGTTCATTTTCCAATTGCCGATAACCCATTTTTGATCCCACATTCCGATTTGGTGATACATCTTTATTGCTCCGTGTGTTGGTTGTTGCTTGTTGTAGCGTGGTGTAATGTGAAAGTTTAGTGGATATATGTGCGCTTGGCAATTATTAACAAGCCTTGAGGCCGTCTGAAAGATGGCACACTCTCCGACAAGGATTTATAATGTATGTTTCGATAAAATTAAGAATTGAACGGAGCACAAATATGGACTTTGAAAAAGCGCGTTTCAATATGGTTGAACAGCAGATTCGTCCGTGGGATGTCTTGGATTTCGACATTTTGGATGCTTTGGAGGAGATCGGGCGCGAGCATTTCGTCGGCGAGGCTTTTCAAGGCTTAGCCTATGCGGATATGGAGCTGCCGCTGGCCAACGGCCATAAGATGTTGGAACCCAAAGTCGTTGCCCGCCTGGCTCAAGGTTTGAAACTGAAAAAAGACGAAACCGTCTTAGAAATCGGTACAGGCTCAGGCTATGCAACCGCCCTGCTGTCCAAACTGGCCGGCAAAGTCATTACCGACGACATCGATGCCGAGCAACAGCAACGTGCCAAAAAAGTCTTGGACGAATTGGGCTTTGCCAACGTCGATTATGTGCAAAACAACGGCCTGACCGAAGCATCGCAAGGCGCGCCTTTTGATGCGATTTATGTAGGCGGCGCAGTAGACCGAGTGCCTGAAATCTTAAAAGAGCAATTGAAAGACGACGGCCGCATGGTCATCATTGTCGGCCGCAAACCGGTACAACACGCGCTTTTGCTGACACGCAACGGCAATGAGTTTTCCGAAAAGGTATTGTTCGACACCGTCGTGACCCACTTGGAAGATAAATCGGCTAATCCGTTCGGCGATTTCGATTTTTAAACAACAGGCCGTCTGAAAATTCAGACGGCCTCATGCTTTCATCCCCTACCCTATGACCGACATCATCCAACTCCCGCCCACCGAATTGAAACAATGGCAGGACGAAGGCCGCGCATTTCACCTGCTCGACGTCCGAACTGATGAAGAACGCGCCATCTGCACCCTGCCCGCTGCCATTCATATTCCGATGAACCTCATCCCCCTGCGCCAAAACGAGCTGCCCGACGATGATTTACCCATCGTCGTCTATTGCCACCACGGCATCCGCAGCCTGCATACGGCAATGTATTTGGAAGATGTCGGATTTGAAAACCTTTACAACCTGCAAGGCGGTATTGATGCTTGGGCAATGCAGGTTGACAGTAAAATGATGCGGTATTGAATCGGTTTTATAAATAAAAGGCCGTCTGAAACTGGATTTCAGACGGCCTTTGCGATTATTTCACAAACCGTGCATCTGCCATAAACGGCCGTGTAGCGGCTGGTTTGGCCGAATAGAAGCGGGAGAAAGTGCTGTCGATTTTGGTTTGTATCGGTTTACCGTCCAATGTTGCCGACGCTTCCAATTTCACGCCACCGCCACTGGTTTCGCCCAATTTCATATTTGGGAACGTCAGTTTGGCAATATTGAGTTTCACATTTTCCACTTTGGTATCGGGAGACATCAGCTGCTTGCCGACCGGACGGATTTTTTCACCCTCATCATGAGGCGCGGCACCACCGTTATCGTCAACCACGCCGATATTAATCAATCGGGCAGCTGCCAAATCCATCTTGCCGTTTTTAACTGGAATACCGACAAACAGTTTTACGCCGCGATGAATGAACGTATTGTCCCGCCACTGAGTTTGGCCCTCTCTCGGCGGTTTGGTTTCCGCCGCTACCGAATAAGTACGGCCCATAATCATCAATTTATAGCCCGGAATTTTTTTCGAACCCAACCCATCGGCAATATCTTCAACCAACTGCGGCGCAGCCAAATCTTCATTTGCCAAAATACGGGCCGATGTTTCTGCCAGATAAGCAGGTTTGCCGTCTATGGCCAATGCTTGTTCATGGCCGAAATCAGCCGCAAATGCAGGTATGGCGGCCAAAGCGGCCAATGTCAAAATACCGATGCGTTTCATCGCTCACTCCTGATGTAGAATATGGTTAGACTATTCATCCGAAAAACTCGGACAAATTTTAGACGAAACCATATTATTCTATAAATGATACAGATTATCAACAATATTTATAATACGGACAATATAAAGGCCGTCTGAAAACCAAGTTTCAGACGGCCTTTCCAATCTGGTTTAAAAGCTATATCAGCCTGTAAAGCGTTTGAATACCAATGTGCCGTTGGTACCGCCAAAACCGAAGGAATTAGAGATGGCAACGTCGATTTTCGCGTCGCGTGCTTCATTGGCGCAGTAATCCAAATCGCAACCGGCTTCAACGTCTTGTTCAAAAATGTTGATGGTCGGCGGAGATTTTTGCTCGTGTACCGCCAACACGCTGTACAACGCTTCCACACCGCCGGCCGCGCCGAGCAAATGTCCGGTCATGGATTTGGTGGAGTTGACGATGACTTTGTGCGCATGGTCGCCCAAAGCGCGTTTGAGGGCTTTGGTTTCGTTGGCATCGCCCAAAGGAGTCGATGTACCGTGTGCATTGACGTAATCGACGTCTTCAGGGTTCAGGCCGGCATCTTTCAGCGCACGGGTAACTGCCAATGCAGGGCCCTCTTCGTTAGGCGCGGTAATGTGGTAGGCATCGGAGCTCATGCCGAAGCCGACGATTTCGGCGTAAATTTTCGCACCGCGTTTTTTCGCGTGTTCCAATTCTTCCAACACCAGCACGCCAGCGCCTTCGCCGATAACGAAACCGTCACGGCCTTTGTCCCACGGACGGGAAGCGGTAGCAGGATCATCGTTGCGGGTGGAAAGTGCCTTCATGGCGGCAAAACCGCCAACGCCCAAAGTGCTGATCGCGCCTTCCGCACCGCCGGCAATCATCACGTCTGCGTCGCCGTATTTAATCAGTCGCGCAGAGTCACCGATGGAGTGCGCGCCGGTTGTACAGGCAGAAACCATGCCGTAGCTCGGGCCGCGGTAGCCTTTAAGGATGGTTACGTGGCCGGAAATCAGGTTAATCAGCGAGCCTGGGATAAAGAAAGGATTGATTTTGCGCGCGCCACCTTCGATAACGGCTTTGCCGGTCGCTTCGATGCTCGGCAGGCCGCCGATACCGGAACCGATGTTGACACCGACGCGGTCTTTGTCGAGGGTTTCCAAATCGTCCAAACCTGAATCATTGATGGCTTGCAGGGCGGCGGCGATACCGTAATGGATGAACACGTCCATGCGGCGCGCTTCTTTCGCGCTGATGTATTGGCCGATATCGAAATCGCGCACTTCGCCGGCGATTTGGCTGTTGATGTCGGATGCGTCAAAGCGGGTAATCCGTCCGATGCCGCTTTTGCCTGCGAGCAGATTGCTCCATGCGGTGGCGACGTCGTTGCCGACCGGTGATACTTGGCCAAGACCTGTGATGACTACTCTTCTCTGACTCATGATAATCTCGCTGTTGGTTGTCGGGATTTTCGCGGCAGCCTTGCTCTTTTTCTTCGTGAAAACGGGCAAAACTCATGCCGTCTGAAATTTCAGGGGTTTAATAATAAGGTAAAAGCCTCTATTGCGATGGCGCAGCAGAGGCTGGGTGTTTGAGGCGACCGATTAGCCTTGGTGGGCGTTGATGTAGTCGATAGCCAATTGTACGGTAGTGATTTTTTCAGCGTCTTCATCAGGGATTTCGCAGCCGAAAGCTTCTTCCAAAGCCATCACCAGTTCCACGGTGTCCAGAGAGTCAGCACCCAAATCGTCTTGGAAAGAAGATTCGTTTTTCACTTCGGCTTCGTTTACGCCCAGTTGTTCAGCAACAATTTTTTTAACTTGTTGTTCGATGTTTGACATAATTAGTCGTTCCTTTTCGCCTTGCGGCAGGTTGTTTAAGAGAAATAATTCGTCGGTATTGTACCGAATTCGGATAGAGTTTTCCATCTAATCCTGCATTTTAGCACAGATTATTCAGTAAAAACCTGTTGTTGCGCATATTAGCATAGGCTGATTTTAACCTACAAGCAGGAAATTGTTTTTATTTGATATCATAGGGTTAAGTTTGATTATTGTGAATCTCGGCCGTCTGAAAACCCTAATATCGGCTTCTCAAACGGCTTTAATGCAATTTCAAATATTTCCTCCAATTATATTTCCAAACTGCCCACATCATCCGTCTCACGATATTCCAGCCCGTCCAATGCTGCAAAATGCCGCTTGCCGCATTCGATTTTCAGCCTCTCATTCTGGCGTAGTTTGTCCGTATCCACACCAGCCTGAATGCCTTTGCCAGTATTTTTGGTTTCTGCAACAAAGTACACTTTGCCCTGAACCTGTTTTACCACTGCCCAATCGGGATTGTAATTGCCCAGTGGGGTAGGAATTTTGAACCAGCCGGGCAGTTTGAAATAAAACGCTACACCACCTTCATGGTCAGCATCATAATGCTCGCAATCGGCGGCAAAGGTTTTTTCCGTACCGGAATCCAAAGGGATGTAGTTTTCGCAAATGGTTTTTTGCGGATTGCTTACTGTGAACGTAAAACCGTTTTCGTAAAACTCGATGCCTTCGCGCTCCATGTCTTCCAGCAACTTTTGGTCATACACTTCTCCGGTTTGCTCATACTCGATTCCTGCCGCCATCAGTGCGTACAGGCTGCGGTTTACCGCTTCGGCGGCAAGGTCGATGAAGCGTTGCGGGTTGCCTGCCACATCTTTCAGACGACCCGACTGTGTGATGATTTCGTACACCGTGCGCCGCGTCAGCCCCGTTTTTCTTTGGATTTCGCCGAGTATGTCGGGAATTTCCCATGTGGTTTCCATATCGCGGCTGCGGCTGGCAATTTCGACTGTTTCGATACCGTAGGTTTGGGATTGTTTCAATTGCGCCTTGCGGATGCGGATTTTCGGCTTTTGGATTTCGGGCAGGCCTGCCACTGCCGCCGAAGCCTGTTTGATCAATTCTTCCGTATTGAAGCGCACGCGGTAGCGCGTTTTGTATTTCAACTTGTCCCAAATTGCCTGAAATTCGGGGTCGAGCGGAAAATCTTTGCGGAATAGCTGTTTTTTCTTCTTATTGCCGTCCTTGATGTTTTCGGCGGCAAATTTAATACCGCATTCGTCTTCGTATTCCTTTTGCAGGTTGGCGGCAAACGATTCGTAGCTTTCGTTCGGCACCACGGTCAGTATGTTCACCTTTTCATTTTCATCTTCATCGCGCACGCGACGACCTTTCTGATTAACGGCTATACGCAGCCCGCGCCCGATTTCCTGCCGCTTTTTCAGCGGCGAGCGGGTTTCGTTGAGCGTGCAGATTTGGAATACATTGGGGTTGTCCCAGCCTTCTTTCAGCGCGGAATGGGAAAAGATAAAGCGCAGCGGGCTGCCGAAGGAAAGCAGGGTTTCCTTGTCGCGCATAATGAGGCGGTAGGTATCGTTGTCCGCCTGCGTTGTGCCGTCGGTGTTTTTCAGACGACCTTTCTTGTCTTGCGAGAAATAGCCGCCGTGTACGCCTGTCGTATCGGTATTGCCTGCAAGCTCTCGATAGATTTCTTCAAACCAAAGGGCAAACTTGCCTGCTGTTCCGTCTGCCGCACGGTAGTTCTCCACGCGGTCGATGAAGAATAGCGACAACACCTTAATCCCCAGCGGATTCAGCCGTTTCTCCTTCGCCAAATGCTCCCTTACCGTTTCGCGGATTTGGTTTTTCATGATTTCATCGCGCACCGCATCGCCGTCTCCGCCGCGCGTAATGGTTTTACCGCTTGAGAACGCCAATTCCTGATTCTCGAAATCCATGCCGTCAATGATAAAACCGTGGCGGTAGGCTTCGTTGCCGCCCGATTTTTCAAACAAATCGTCTCCCGATTTGACGGATACCTTTTTCTTCTTGGTTTCCTTTTTATCCTGATAATGAATGTTCAAATCGGCTTTCAGACGACCTTTGGCCGCCTGCTTTACTTCCAGCAGCTCTGCAAATGCGCCGTTCACATCGTTTTCCGCCAATACCGGCAAAACTTCGATCTGTTTGACCAACTTCAAATTGTATGCCTGCACGGGATTCAGGCTGTAAACCTTGTGGTATGGTTTTTTATGCGTTGCCGAATAGCGCAGGGTAAAGAGCGGATTGAGCGATGCCAATGCGTTCAGACGGCCTTCCGTTTCCATATTTTGTGGCTCGTCAATGATGACGATGGGACATGTTTCCTGAATAAACTTAATCGGTGCTTCCCCGCTTTCATTTACCTTGTTGATAACGTTTCCATCTTTTTCAAACGACTGGATGTTGATCACCAAAATCTCGATATGGTCGTTTACCGCAAAAGCGCGCAAGTCCGACAGCCGGCCGCTTGAATATTCCGAATAACGCATTACCGGCCTGCCGAACACCCCGTCAAAATGTGCCTTCATAATTTCCAGGCTTTTCAACACGCCTTCGCGTATCGGCACGCCCGGCACGACAATCACAAACTTCTTCCAGCCGTAGCGGCGGTTCAATTCGTAAACCGTACGCAGATAGACATAGGTTTTGCCCGTACCCGTTTCCATTTCCAGAGAAAAATTCAGCCCGTGCGCGCCGATTTCCGTTTCAGGCTGTTCGTTTTGCTTTTGTACCGCATTCAAATTCCGGCCTAGCGTTTCCCAATCCAAATCCAAGCCGTTGCCGACAAACCGCCCCGTCCCCTGACTGGTCAAATCAAATGTCCGGGCATGGTTCGGCTGCCCTGCAAAAAGATTCGCAACGGCATTTACCGCATTAAGCTGATAGGGCAGTTCTTCAAATTTCAGTTCCATCGTTTTCTCCCTACACACACTCGAACATCACGCCCGCGTCCTTCATCTGCAACACAGTATTGCTTTTGAGCGCGTCGTCGTCCTCAAACAGCCTGTCCAAAACCGCCACCTTGACGGGGTGCTTCTCCAGCACGGCATCAATCAAACCCTGATCCACGCGTTCCAGCAGGAAAGCGTACAGCCCGCCCGTATCCTCGTCTTCCACGAAATATACGTCGTCTGAAAACGAAACCTTGCAAGTCAGCTTCAAGCCCATACGCAGCATCAATTCGTAGAGCAGGTTTTCAGACGATGTTTCAGACAGCACGGAATCGATATTCAACAACAATTCACCTTGTAGGCTTTCGGCATCGGTGCCGGCGGGCTGCCGCCATTGTTTGAAACCGCTTTCGGCAAGTTTGAAGACTTTAAAGCCCGTATCTATTTTCGATCCGTCTTGAAGGCCGTCTGAAATCTGCCTGCCCGCGCGGCGGATGCGTTCTTTGGCGATTTCGGCGATGTTGGCAAAACCCGCCTTGCGCGCTTCGGATTTTTCGTCGGTTTCTTCAGGGAGTTGCACACAGATGAAACGGCGGCTGCCGCCGTCTTCGGCGTTAAGTTGCATCACGGCATGGGCGGTGGTGCCGCTGCCGGAGAAGAAGTCTAGGATTAGGTCGTCTTTATTTGAACCCATTTGAATAATTTTCCTAATCATTTCTTCTGACTTCGGAAAATCAAAAAATTTCTTTCCATCAAATAATTCTTTGACAAGTAGAGTGCCTTTTTCTGAATTATCTTCCTTCCCTGCCCATACTGAACGTGCCATTTGACTCGTCTTTCTGTATTTTTCCACAATCATAAAACCACCATCAGTCATTTTTTTAGCGGCAATTTCCACATTTAAATTTTGTTGAGCTTTTTCCTTTCCCCATCGCCATACAGTATGAAAACCCTGAGAAACTTTTGGATAGACTGCTTGAAATCCTGATTTGGGTTCTAGTGAAATTTCCAACAAACCATTATCCAACTCACTGTTTTCATTCACATAAAATGGGTAATATAAATTTGGTCTATTTTCCTTATGAAAAGCAATATTACGATTTCTCAATTCCCTTAATTCAAACCCACCCAAGCTATCTTTAAATGGAAATTCTTTATCTCTATTTTCTAAATTATTTATTTCAGCTTCTAATGTCTTCGTATAAGTAATTAAATACTCGTGCATTTTTGCTATGCCACCATAATCACGGCCACGTGGATTATTTACTACTGTAATTTGGCCTGCAAAATTCTCCGCCCCAAACACTTCATCACACAACAGTTTCAACTGCGCCTGTTCGTTGTCGTCAATACTGATGAAAATCACGCCGTCTTCGCGCAGCAGGGTTTTTGCCAGATGCAGGCGCGGCAGCATCATGGAGAGCCAGTTGCTGTGGTAATGGCCGCTGTCTTTGCCGTTTTTGCGCCACGCGCCTTGAAATACGCCGTCGCGTTTCAGGTAGCCTGCGTCATCGGTATCGCCCACTCGGCGGGCGTATTCTTCGCGGCTTTCGGAGAATTTGTCGGGATAGATAAAGGAATCGTTGCCGGTATTGTAGGGCGGGTCGATGTAAATCATCTTCACGCTGCCGGCGTAGGATTTTTGCAGAATTTTCAGTGCTTCGAGGTTTTCGGCTTCGATAAACACGTTTTGCGTGCCGTCGAAATCTGCAGATTCTTCTTTGCAGGGGACGAGGGTGCGGGAAGTGGGGCTTTGCAGGTTGAGATATGCGGCGGTTTTGCCCGCCCAATCGAGCTGATAACGTTCGCCCGCGTCGGCAAGGTTTTCGGCGCCGAGGACGAGTTTGAGCTTCTCAAAGTCGATTTGGTCTTCGCAAAAGACTTCGGGAAAGAGTTGTTTGAGTTTTAATATGTTGTTTTGTTTGAAATTATTTTCTAAATCGTGTATAATTTCGGTTCGGTTCGGTTCGGTTCGGTTCGGTTCGGTTCGGTTGCCATAATTGCGTCTTCCATCAATGATTACTTACGAAGTATCCATTTTATCGGGATATGTTGAAAGTTAAAAGAAAAGAAGGCCGTCTGAAAAACTTTAATATTCGTTTTTCAGACGGCCTTCTTTTCACTTACCGAAACAAGAGTATTTTGTTTCCCAACTTTACAAAACGGTCAGTCTGCTGCTTGCTTCTACCCCAAAAACTCTTTCAAAAACAGCAACACGCAGGCGAGTTCGTCGGCGGATTCGCGTTGGGTGCCGTTGCCGGTATGGCCGCCGCCGTCAGGCGAGTAGAGCCACGATTGCGGCAAGGTTTCGCGCAGTTTGGCGTAGAACTTGAGCGCATGGGCGGGATGAACGCGGTCGTCGCTGAGGCTGGTGGTGATGAGTGCGGGCGGATAATCGATGCCGTCTGAAAGATTGTGATACGGCGACAATTCGCCCAGCCAGCGTTTGCAGACTTCGTATTTCTGCGGATTACCGTATTCGTCCGTCCAGCTTGAACCGGCGGACAGCAGCGGATAACGGATCATATCGGTCAGCGGCACTTCGCACACCAGCGCGCCTATGCTTTGAGGTTCGCGTACGAAGGCGGCGGCGGTAATCAGGCCGCCGTTGCTGCCGCCCTGCAAACCGATGTGTTTGGGCGAACTCATGCCGCGTTCGGACAAATCGCGCACGACTGCCAATAAATCATCAACGCTTTTATGTTTGCTGATTCCCTGCGCCGCCTGATGCCAACGCGGGCCGAATTCGCCGCCGCCGCGGATGTTTGCCAGTACAAAGGCATTGCCCTCTTCCAGCCAATATTTGCCGACGCTGCCCAGATAATGCGGCAATTCGGGAATACCGAAACCGCCGTAGGCATAGACTAAGGTCGGCGTGTCGGGGGCAGCGTTTTTGCCGACGTGGAAATAAGGAATGCGCTCGCCGTCGGCCGAAGTCGTCCAAAACTGCTGCACGTTGATGCCGTCTGAATCAAACTGCTGTGGCTGACGGCGCATGACGGTCAGTTCCATCACGTTCAAATCCAGCGCAAACAGCGTCAGCGGCGTGGTGAAATCGCTGGCGGCAAGGTAAACCACGTCTCCGCCCCACGGTTGGTCGGTCATTTCCAACGCACCCGAAGGCAGGCGCGGCAACTCGACTTCCTGCCATTTGCCATCGGTAAAGCGCCACGCTTTCAGACGGCCTTGTACGTTTTCCAAAAGGCTCGCCACCACAAAACGCTTGGTCGTTTCCACGCTTTCCAATGCCTGCGTTTCATCAGGCGCAAACAAAAGCTGCGCCGCCCCGAGTTCGCCCCGATTCAGCTTCACCGCCACCAGCGCGCCGCTCGGATAGCTTTGGTTCGCGCGGTTCCAATCCTTGCGCAACGTCAGCAAAAGATGCCCCGCCAGATAGCCGACCACATCGCAATCATTGGGCAGGTTCAACGGTTTCGCCTCGCCTTCGGCCGACACCTGCAAATAAGTTTTGGTGTAAAAACCGTCCGACGCTTCAATCAAATCAATCGGCGAACCCTGCGGATCAAGGTAACGCCACGCGTTTACCATCATCGCGCCTTTATCGATTTGGTACACCGGCAGGCTTTCCTCGAAACTCTTGCCGCGCTCCACCAGCCACACTTCGCGCGGATAGCCCGATTCGGTCAACTGGCGTTCGTCCCAAGCCGGACACACCCACACGCTGTTTTCATCGCGCCACGACACATGGTTTTTGCCTGCCGGAAAATGAAAACCGCCCTCTACCAACTCCCCTGCTTCCAAATCCACTTCCAGCGTATAAGCCGTATCGCCGCCCGATTTGCTCAAGGTCAACAGCGCGTGGTTGGGCTTTTCCACCAAGTGCGACACGCCGCCCAAATACACATCGTCGCCGAGCAATTCGTCGAAATCCGCCACTGAAAACAGGATTTTCCACTCAGGATAGCCCGAACGGTAAGTCGCCGCCGTACACACGCGGTACACGCCCTTCGGATATTCCGCGTCCTGATGGAAATGGTACATCCGCGCGCGGTGTTCCTGACAGAACGGAATCTGCCGCGTGTCCTGCAACTGCGCCAAAATGCCGTCAGACAATTCGCGCGCTTTGTCGTTTTCTAAAAAACGCGCACGCGTTTCGGCATGCGCCGCGGCGGCAAAATTTTGTGTTTCGGGAGATTCGAGGTTTTCAAAATGGAGATAGGAATCGGGGTAAGATTTCATAGGAAAAGGCCGTCTGAAAGATTGTGAAACGGAATTATAACGGCAAAATCAAAAAAGGCCGTCTGAAACCTGCATTTCAGACGGCCTGAGACATTATTCAATTTAACGTCCGTATATTTTCCACAAACCTTCCTGCAAACCAAATGCAGGCTCGCCGTCTTGCGACTGGGTGCGGACGTAGCTGCCGTCAGGCTGCATCAGCCAAGCCTGGGTATTGTCTTCCAAGGCCATTTCCAAACCTTCGCGGATCACGCGTTCTTTGAGTTCGGGCGTGGTAATCGGTGTAGCGACTTCAATGCGGCGGAAGAAGTTGCGACCCATCCAGTCGGCGCTGGAGATAAAGGTATCGTCTGCGCCGTTGTTATGGAAGCAGTACACGCGCGAGTGTTCGAGTTGGCGGCCGATGATGGAACGGACGCGGATGTTTTCGGACAAGCCTTTGACACCCGGGCGCAAGGTACACATACCGCGCACAATCAGGTCGATTTGTACGCCTGCCGCGCTGGCTTGATACAGCGCATCAATTACGCTCGGCTCGATGAGGGAATTCATCTTGGCGGTAATCCGCGCCGGTTTGCCGGCTTTGGCGTGGTCGGTTTCCTGCTTGATGCGGCCGATGACCATTTTGTGCAGGGTAAACGGGCTTTGATAGAGCTTGTTCAGACGGCCCGGCTTACCCAAACCTGTGATTTCCATAAACAGGGTGTTCACATCGGCAGTGATTTGTTCGTCGGCGGTAATGATGCCGAAGTCGGTGTAAATGCGCGATGTGCCTTGGTGGTAGTTGCCGGTACCGAGGTGGGCATAACGCTTGAGCACGCCGTCTTCGCGACGGATAACCAAAGCCATTTTGGCATGGACTTTGTAGCCGAATACGCCGTACACGACGTGCGCACCCGCCTCTTCAAGCTGCTTCGCCCAGTTGACGTTGTTGGCTTCGTCAAAACGCGCCATCAGTTCGACGACAACGGTAACCTGCTTGCCCGCCAGTGCAGCCTTCATCAATGCGCGCACAAGCTCGGAATTGCTGCCGGTGCGGTAGATGGTCATTTTGACGGCCAATACATCCGGGTCGGCCGCAGCCTCGCGTATCATTTGGACAACCGGATCGAAAGACTGATACGGGTGGTGCAGTAAAATCGGCGACTGTTTGACCAGTTTGAATACAGAGCCGTTTTTGCGCAAGGCTTTCAGACGGCCTGCGTTGCGCGGAGGAAACTTCAAATCCGGCCTGTCCACCAAATCGGGGACGGCATTGAGGCGCACCAAATTGACCGGCCCTTTGACCTGATACAGCTCGGTAGAAGTCAGTTTGAACTGGGCGAGCAGGAAATCGTGAATGTATGCCGGACAAGTATCCGCCACTTCCAAGCGCACGCCGTCGCCGTATTCGCGGTCGTGCAATTCGTTTTGAATCGCAGCACGCAGGTTTTTCAAATCTTCCTCATCCACCGTCAAATCGCTGTCGCGCGTGAGGCGGAATTGATGGCAACCCTTCACTTTCATGCCGGGGAAAAGTTTACCGACATGTGCGTGCAAAATAGACGATAAGAACACAAAGCCTGCGTCGCCGCCGCAAATTTCAGACGGCATGGGGACGACACGCGGCAAAATGCGCGGCGCCTGCACAATTGCCATTCCGGACGGACGGCCGAACGCATCCGTGCCTTCGAGTTCGACGGCAAAGTTGAGCGATTTGTTTAACGGGCGCGGGAACGGGTGCGAAGGATCGAGGCCGATGGGGGTGAGAATGGGCAAAAGCTCGTTGTCGAAATAGTTTTCAATCCATTTCTTTTGCGCGGCCGTCCAATTGCGGCGGCGGTAAAAATGAATGCCTGCACGGTCAAGTTCGGGCTGAAGCACATTATTAAACAAATCATATTGCTCTCGGATCAGAGCCTGCGCCTCTTTCGCCACCGCCTCAATGGTTTCGGCTGCGGTTTTGCCGTTGTCGAGCAGCTGATGCGGACGCAGTTTGTTTTCGCGTTTCAACCACGCCATGCGCACTTCAAAAAATTCGTCCAAATTGGAAGAAACAATGCACAAAAAACGCAAACGCTCCAACAAAGGAACTTTCGTATCCTGCGCCTGAGCCAGTACACGGCGGTTAAACGCCAACAGGCTGAGTTCTCGGCAGAGAATGCGGTTTTGCTCGGGCATGGTTCACTCCTGAAACATCGGTCATTAAGACTATCAAGTATAACGTTTTGCCGCCGTTCCGTCAGGTTTCAGACGGCCTTGGCAGAAAACCTTATCCCTATTTGAGGCAAGACAAAGGGTTATCCGTTTTTTTCTATGCCGAAACAGCGGTTTTTGCTATAATGCGCAGTTTAATGCAACCGCAATACCACTGCTAAAGGATAAGAAAATGGGCTTTTTGCAAGGCAAAAAAATTCTGATTACCGGCATGATCTCCGAGCGTTCCATCGCTTACGGCATCGCCAAAGCCTGCCGCGAACAAGGCGCGGAATTGGCATTTACTTATGTTGTCGACAAACTGGAAGAGCGCGTCCGTAAAATGGCGGCCGAACTCGGCTCCGAACTCGTGTTCCGCTGCGACGTTGCCAGCGACGACGAAATCAACCAAGTGTTCGTTGACTTGGGCAAACATTGGGACGGCTTGGACGGCCTCGTCCACTCCATCGGCTTCGCCCCTAAAGAAGCCTTGAGCGGCGACTTCCTCGACAGCATCAGCCGCGAAGCGTTCAACACCGCTCACGAAATCTCCGCATACAGCCTGCCTGCGCTGGCCAAAGCCGCCCGTCCGATGATGCAGGGCCGCAACGCCGCAATCGTCGCCCTGAGCTACTTGGGCGCCGTTCGTGCTATTCCTAACTACAACGTTATGGGCATGGCCAAAGCCAGCCTCGAAGCCGGCATCCGCTTCACCGCCGCCTGCCTGGGCAAAGAAGGCATCCGCTGCAACGGCATCTCGGCAGGCCCGATCAAAACCCTGGCCGCTTCCGGCATCGCCGATTTAAGCAAACTCTTGGGCCACGTCGCTTCCCACAACCCATTGGGTCGCAACGTTACCACCGAAGAAGTCGGCAACACAGCCGCCTTCCTGCTGTCCGACCTCGCTTCCGGCATCACCGGCGAGATTACCTACGTTGACGGCGGTTACAGCATCAACGCGCTGAACGACGAAGAGAACTAAACGGTTTTTACGCAAAACGCACTTTCATCATGAAAGTGCGTTTTTTATGGCCATTACATTATGGTTTGAATGATGGCATAGCCGATAAGGCCGTCTGAAATTCAAATACAAGCATGAAACATAAATTGTCGTATACTTTGGCGCATTATGTTACTAACATTACAACATTATCATTTCATATCATTTAAAAAGTAAGATAGAGCATTGATTCCAAAGATAACATTCATATTATCTGATACTTAGCTACTGATAAAAGTGGTGTAAAAAAGTAACAGAAAAAATTCAGACGGCCTGTTTTTCATACAGAAGGCATAGAAGCAGGACATTTTTGGCATAAAATACAAAATTTAACATTATTGAATTCTTCTTAACTAATAAAGCGTTAAGATGCCTGCCGATTAATTGAATCACATCTGATTTTGACTCAAACACATACAGGAGATTAATTATGTCAATCGCTTCAGAATTTAAAGAATTTATTATGCGTGGTAACGTTGTCGACCTCGCAGTCGGTATGGTTGTCGGTACAGCATTCAGCGGCATCGTCAAATCATTGGTTGACGATGTAATCATGCCTCCTATCGGCCTGTTGATCGGCGGCGTTGATTTCTCCAACCTGTTCATCACCCTGAAAAACGGCGCACAAACCGCTCCTGCAGAAGGTTACGCCAACCTGGCGGCCGCTCAAGCAGCCGGTGCCGTTACCCTGAATATCGGTCTGTTCATCAACACCGTGATCAGCTTCCTGATCATCGCCGCTGCCATCTTCTGCGTGGTTAAAGCCATCAACTCTGTGAAAAAAGCCGAAGCTCCTGCTGAAGAAGCACCGGCAGAGCCTAGCGAAGAAGTTCTGTTGTTGCGCGAAATCCGTGACTCTCTGAACAAAAAATAATCACAATACCCAAACATACACACAAGCCAAGGCCGTCTGAAACCATTTCAGACGGCCTTTTTTCATACCGATCTATTTATCGTCAAGCCTTTCCCTTTGAGAAAATAACGCCCCTCCCTTTCTCAGCAAGCTATCCTGCTTTTTAACCATGAAGCAACCACTCATGGCAAATATAGTGGATTAAATTTAAATCAGGACAAGGCGACGAAGCCGCAGACAGTACAGATAGTACGGCAAGGCGAGGCAACGCCGTACTGGTTTAAAGTTAATCCACTATACAAAAAATAAGTGGCTCACTCCCTCTCAACCAATAAAAAGCCCGATGCGTTCAACATCGGGCTTTTAACTGGAAAACCAATCTTAGTCTTTGCGTGTTTCCACCAAAATCATTTCGACTGCTACGTCTTCCACTTCTACTTTAGGCACATCCGAACGGCGTGTTTTGGCAACCGGTTCGGGTTGCGGCTGCGCGGCAAAAGCGGCAACGGCTTGCGGATCGGTTTCAACGAAAATCAAATCACCCAAACCTTCCGGCAAAACAGCGGCAACAGGCGCTTTTTCAGCTTCGGCCTCAGTTTGTGTCGCCACAGTTTCAGTTGCCGCTTCAACCGGTTCTGCGACTTCTGCAACGGCTGTTTCATTCGGAGACAATACCGCGGAAATAGCTTCTTTGACGTTGCTGACCGCAGAAGCCAACAGGGCTTGCTCGGCATCGGCGCTTTCAGTTTGCGCGACGGCAGGCTCGTCTTCGCTTTCAATGGCAAATACGAATGGCTCTGCGCTGGCAACTTCAGGCTCGGATACCACAATCACCAGTGGCTCGGCATGATCATCTTCCTGCGGCAAAGGCACATTTTCAGTTTCGGCGGTTTCGTTCAAACCTAAAACATGCGCTACGGCAAAGAGGACTTTGTCGGCGGTATCGGTAATGTTCAGGTATTGCTCGATTTTTGCCGAAGACGGGATATTGCGTTTTTTGCTGTTGGAACGGCGGTCGTTGCGGTTGTTGCGCTGACGGTTGTTGCGGTCGCGTCCTTGACGACCGTTGTTTTTCACACCCTCTTCGCTGCGGGCGTTGTCGTCTGCTTCAACTTGCGCCTGTTCGCCATCGGCTTGAACGTTTGCGTCTTCAACATGGCTTTCCGCATATTGGTTACGGTTGCGCTCGTTGCGACTGTTGTTGCGGCGGCGTTTATTGCCGTTTTGTTCCGCTTGGTTTTCAGACGGCATCTCAGCCAGTGCGGCCATTTCTTGAACGTTTACGTCTTCAACCGTTTCCTCAACACGGTTACGCTCGTTGTTGCGCTCATCGCGGCGGTTGTTGCGGTTGCGGCTGCGGCGGCTTTCTTTACGCTCGTCGTTGCGGCTTTCGTTTGATCTGCTTTCTTCAAACTTACTGTCGGCGGCTTCGGCACCTACTTCGCGCACTTCGACTTTGCTGCCGTCGTGTTTGTTGTTGCGGCGCGGATTTTGACGGCGGCTGCTCGAACGGCGGTTGCCGTTTTGGCCGCGGTTGTTTGCCGTGCGTTTTTCGGCAGGCTCTTGAGCGACTGCGGCAGGCGCAGGCTCGCCGCCGAAAATACGTTTCAACCAGGCTTTGAAGCTGTCCCACCAAGAGGCTTTTTTCTCAGTGGCGACAGTCGGCGCAGGCTGGGTATGGCGCACGCCTTTGACGGCAGGCTCAGGACGGGCCGCTTTGGCTTTTTCGCTGCCGAAAGGTTTGGCGGATTCGTCTTCTTCCGGCTCGGCAACGCGTTTGTAGCTCGGTTCGCCGTCTTCTTCTACGTCATCAATGCGGATGCGGTTGATTTCGTAGTGCGGATTTTCCAAGTGGATGTTTGGAATCAGGACGACATTCACATCCAAACGCTCTTCCATCGCAAACAGCTCGGCGCGTTTTTCGTTCAACAGGAAGGTGGCAACATCGACAGGCACTTGTGCGTGTACTTCGCCGGTGTTGTCTTTCATTGCTTCTTCTTGAATGATGCGCAAAACGTGCAGGGCGGTGGATTCGATGCCGCGGATGACGCCGGTACCGGCACAGCGCGGACAAGCAACATGGCTGCTTTCGCCCAAAGCCGGTTTCAAACGTTGGCGGCTTAATTCCAAGAGGCCGAAACGCGAAAGTTTGCCCATTTGCACGCGGGCGCGGTCTTTTTTGAGCGCGTCGCGCAAGACGTTTTCAACATCGCGCTGGTGTTTCGGGTTTTCCATGTCGATGAAGTCGATGACGACCAAACCGCCCAAGTCGCGCAGGCGCATTTGGCGGGCGACTTCTTCGGCGGCTTCCATATTGGTTTTGAACGCGGTGTCTTCGATGTCCGAGCCGCGTGTGGCGCGCGCGGAGTTGACGTCGATGGAAACCAGGGCTTCGGTGTGGTCGATCACAATTGCGCCGCCTGACGGCAGGCTGACGCTGCGTGAGAACGCGCTTTCGATTTGGTGTTCGATTTGGAAGCGGGAGAACAACGGCGTGTGGTCTTGATAGAGTTTCAGACGGCCTACATTGCTCGGCATGACGTAGCTCATGAACTCGGCAACTTGGTCGTAAACTTCTTGATTATCCACCAAAATTTCGCCGATGTCGGGACGGAAATAGTCGCGAATCGCACGAATCAGCAGCGAGCTTTCCATGAAGAGCAGGTAAGGGTCATGATGCGCTTTGCCTGCTTCTTCGATGGCTTGCCAGAGTTGCTTGAGGTAGTTCAAATCCCATTCCAACTCTTCCGCGCTGCGGCCGATGCCGGCGGTGCGGGCAATGATGCTCATGCCGTTCGGAATGTCGAGTTCTGCCATGGCGGCTTTCAACTCTTGACGCTCTTCGCCTTCGATACGGCGGGATACGCCGCCGCCGCGCGGGTTGTTCGGCATCAATACCAGATAGCGGCCAGCCAGGCTGATGAAGGTGGTCAGCGCCGCGCCTTTATTGCCGCGCTCGTCTTTTTCGACTTGGACGATGACTTCCATGCCTTCTTTGAGCACGTCCTGAATACGCGCCCTGCCGCCTTCGTAGTCGCGGAAATACGAACGCGACACTTCCTTAAACGGCAAAAAGCCGTGGCGGTCGGTTCCGTAATCGACGAAACACGCTTCCAGCGACGGCTCGATGCGGGTAATGATACCTTTGTAGATATTGCCTTTACGCTGTTCTTTGCCCAGCGTTTCGATGTCCAAGTCCAAAAGGTTTTGGCCATCGACAATGGCAACGCGCAGCTCTTCGGCCTGCGTTGCGTTGAATAACATTCTTTTCATAGTCACCTCGTGAACAGCGGCCGTTTGATTTGTGAATATCTTTTTCAGACGGCCTGTCTGTCCGGTTGGCACTCTGCAAAGGCAAGATGGGGGAACCCCTGTGTAACCAGTTTTTGATTTGAAATCCGCAAGGTTGCATGCTTAAACTCAAGCCATGTGCGGACGGATTCGGATAAAGAAGGAAATAAAGAACAATGCGGCGGAAAGGTTGATGGTTCCGCTGCCGTCCGAATGCTGATGTTTCGGACAAAATGAAGGCAGCCTACATCTTCTTATTATCGTAGCGCCGGTAATTTCGGACGGTGCTGCGCGGACTGCGTCTTACGCCCGGCCGGACGGCAGGTTCAATTCAAACTTAATTACGGGATTGCGTTTGCCGGCTTTGAACAAACACAAGGAAATGCTTTGCGGAGTGCGTTTTTAATATAAAATCTCGTTTTAACAATAAATCCGTTTCAGACGGCCTGCGACGGCAGGTTCAAGTCCCGAAACGGACGTTTGGGATTATAGAGAAAATGCACGCAATACGCAAAGATTCAGTCAGCCTGATTGCCGTTGCCGAACACGAGGAAGGCCAACGCCTTGATAACTATCTGATAAAAATCCTCAAAGGCGTCCCGAAAAGCCATATCCACCGCATCATCCGCGCCGGCGAAGTGCGGCTGAACAAAAAACGCTGCAAACCCGACAACCGCATTCAGGCAGGTGATACCGTCCGCATTCCGCCGATACGCACCGCCGAAAAACAAAGGCCGTCTGAAAGTCAGGCCGCGCCGGCACGCGAATTTGACATCGTTTACGAAGACGATGCGCTTTTGGTCATCAACAAACCGTCCGGCGTTGCCGTCCACGGCGGCAGCGGCGTGAGCTTCGGCGTCATCGAACAAATCCGCCGCGCCCGTCCCGAAGCGCGTTATCTCGAACTCGTCCACCGCCTCGACAAAGACACCAGCGGCCTTTTGATGATCGCCAAAAAACGCAGCGCCTTGGTGAAACTGCACGAAGCCATCCGCAACGACCATCCGAAAAAAATCTATCTCGCGCTGGGTGTCGGCAGGCTGCCGAACGACCGCTTCCACGTCAAGCTCCCCCTGTTCAAATACACCGGCGCACAAGGCGAAAAAATGGTGCGCGTCAGCGAAGACGGCCAATCCGCCCACACCATCTTCCGCGTATTAAACCGTTTTTCAGACGGCCTTTTGCACCAAGTCGGCCTGTCCGACCTGACCTTTGTCGAAGCCACCCTGAAAACCGGCCGCACCCACCAAATCCGCGTCCACCTGCAATCGCAAGACTGCCCCATTGCCGGCGACGAACGCTACGGCGACTATCAAGCCAACAAACGCCTGCAGAAACTCGGTTTGAAAAGAATGTTCCTGCACGCTTCCGAGCTACACCTCGCCCATCCGCTGACCGGCGAAAAACTGATTCTGAAAGCCCCCCTGCCGCAAGAATTGGCGCAATTCGTTTTAATGTTGGAAAATCAGGAAAAGGCCGTCTGAAAGGAAACTCATGAAACCCAAACTCATTATTTTCGACTGGGACGGCACGCTTGCCGACACCACCAACCCCATCATCCACACCTTCCAACAAAGCTTTGCCGATTGCGGCCTGCCCGTTCCCGAAGCCGACCAAATCCGCCCGCTCATCGGATACAGCCTCTCCAGCATCATCCGCCGCCTTGCCCACAACGTCAGCGAACACGTTCAGGAAACCCTGATTGAGACCTATGCCGCGCACTACCTCAATCCCAACAACCGCAACATGACCCTGTTCCCCGAAGCCCTGCCCTGCCTGCAACGCTTGAAGCAACAAGGCTATTGGCTTGCAGTAGCGACCGGCAAGGGTCGGAGCGGCTTGGACAAAGCCATCGCACAAACCGACACCCAAGCCTTTTGGCTGGAAACCGCCTGCGCTAGCGAATATCCGTCCAAACCTGCGCCCGATATGGTACTCGCCCTCTGCGACCGACTGGGCGTTGAGCCGGAAGAGGCCGTCGTCGTCGGCGACACCACCCACGACCTAGAAATGGCCGCCAACGCCAAAATCCGCGCCATCGCTGTCACCACCGGCGCACATACCGCCAAACAGCTTTCCGCCCTACCCCATGTCGCCATGCTCAACAGCCTGGCCGAATTGCCTGACGTATTGGAAACCTTATAAATGACGGTATGCTTCAACTGACACAGATTTAAATAACTAATAGATTGGATTTGAAATGAAAAAATTGTTTTTTGTGTTATTGGGGCTGGCAAGCCTTAATGTCTGCGTTGCCAACCCTACTTATGATGCAACCAGAGGCGCGTTGCAAAATGACCCTGGCCTATGCCAATACGGATACAACCCCAATTGTGGTTCGTCTCGTCAAAATCAACGAAATCAGCCTACAGAAATTATTCATATTAAAGTCCCTTCAAAATATGGAGCATGGGCAATCAATTCTAAAACAGGTATATCAGGTGGAGCACTAGAGATGGATTCACTTGAAGAAGCCAAAAAACAGGCTATTAAAACCTGCGAACAAGGTGGAAAAAATAAACCGTGTAAAATTGGTGCTTGGGTTCGTAATGGCTGTATTGCAGCTGCTCAAAGAAAAGATGGTAGACTTTTTTTCGGTATAAACGACCCCGGTCTTGCTGAAGTGGAAGCATTGAGGAAATGCCAAGCTTCAGGAGGAATTCAGTGTAAAATTACAACTCCTGAAGGTTGCTCAATGCCTAGATTCTAAATAGACCAAAGGCCGTCTGAAACGTAAACAACATTAAATAAGCATTTCCCAGGAACACCCATGGCACTCCAATTTGAAATCAACGCCGTTACCCCCTTCCGTCAAAACTGCACGCTGATTTGGGATGACGAAACCAAAGAAGCCGTGTTGACCGATGTCGGCGGCGACGTACCCTATTTATTGCAACAAGTCCAAAACAAAGGCCTCAAGCTGACCGCCATTTGGCTGACCCACGGCCATCTTGACCATGCAGGCGGCGTGGTTGAGCTTTTGAAAACCTGCGACGTACCTGTTCTCGGCCCGCACAAAGACGACGAATTCCTGCTCCAAGCCCTTCCGCAAACAACGGCGCAATACGGTTTCCCCGTTTCTCCGTCATTCACGCCGACACGCTGGTTGGAAGAAGGGGAAACGCTCAAGGTCGGCAACCACAGCTTCCAAGTCCTCCATATTCCCGGCCACACTCCCGGACAAGTCGTTTTTTACAACGCTGAAAACGGGCTTTTAGTCGCAGGCGATGTTTTGTTTTATGAGACCGTTGGTCGCACAGATTTCCCGCGCGGCAATCATGATGACCTCATAAACAATATCTGCGCTAAACTATTAACCCTGCCTGAAAACACGCAAGTTATCGCCGGACACGGCCGCATGACCAGCATCGGGCATGAGAAAAGGTACAATCCGTTTCTGGTTCGTTAATATGAATGTTGTATAAAGCCAACATTCCGGCATACACAAATTATGCGCATCAAGGAAAACTGGCATACAATTTGCAAGGATAACACCCGAAAGATTAAGTACCTAATCTCCGGCAAATGCCAAAATGAACTAAAGCACAAAGATAACAAGGTATTACGCAATACAACCTGATTTATCGAAAACCGGATATCTCTAAACCCCAAGCCTTACTCGCAGTGAAATTGTTACAAAGTGACAATAAATGTCAGTCGGGCCGTCTGAACGGTTCTGCCGATTCAGGCGGATACAGCAGAGATGGGGCGCAATGCTCTGCCGGAATGTGCCGATGTTCTGTTTGTCAAACCGTCGGGTACATCTTTAAAGAAGCACAACATTATTTGGGTAAACCGGCAAACTCGCTGCCGGCACTAACAGGCCGTCTGAAAAGTTCGGCCGGTAAAATCAATAAAAGGATTATCAAATGAAAAAAATCGCAAAAGTGGGCTTCGTCCTGCTGGCTACCGGCCTGCTGGCCGCCTGTGCTACTAAGAGCAAAATCACTCCTGAAGGCACTACAGACGAGCCACGCTTCCCTAAACCTTACTCCCTGACCTTCAACAAAGACCGCGGTACATTCCCGACTTTTGACGAGCTGGATCAAATGCGTCCTGGCCTGACCAAAGACGACATCTACAAAATCCTCGGCCGTCCTCACTACGACGAAGGCATGGTTGGCGTGCGTGAATGGGACTACCTGTTCCACTTCTACACCCCGGGCGTAGGTGTTGACCCTGAAAACACTTCCGGCGTTGAAGGCATCACTACTTGCCAATACAAAGTGATCTTCGACAAAGACAAATTTGCACGCAGCTTCTTCTGGAATCCAGTATTCCCTAAAGATGCCGTATGTCCTCCTCCAGCACCTACACCTAAACAAGAGCCTCAAGTGATCATCCGCGAGATCATTAAAGAAGCTCCTAAACGCATCCGTCAATAAGGACAAATTTGAAACGGATCCTATTGGGTATAGCCTTGGCAGCAGGTCTGAATTCTTTGGCCGCTGCCGATGCTGTCAGTGACTATATCCAGCGTAAAAAAGTTGTGGTCAATACAGCTAAGGCGGAGCTTTGCTTTGCCGATGACGGTCAGTGCCATCCGGTACTGATTGGCAAGACCACGCCGAAAGGCAAATTCAATATGACGCCGATGATGACCAGCAAACCGGGTTACGGTGGCGAGGTTATCGGCTTCAAAGAAGAAAATGACTTTCTGTTTGCGTTACACAGGGTATGGACGCTCAAACCGCAGGAAAGACGCATGGAACGCATCGCTTCTCCCAATGTGGCCGACCGCATCATAACCAATGGTTGTATCAACGTACAAAATAATGTGTACGAAAAACTGCGTCAGTATTTCATTTTGGAAATCATCTGATGTAAGTCAGTCAAACAAAGGCCGTCTGAAACTTTTCAGACGGCCTTTCTTCTCAAACGAAAATTCAACGGCATTTGCTTGCTCCGTCAGAGCCAAACGAAGAATATTTGACCGCTTCATTCTCTACTCATCCTCAAGCCATATCACTTTTTACCATATCCAAAGAACCAACGGTTATTTATGCCGTTTCTTGCCCAATGCTAGAATCGCGCGTTTATATATCGGCCCGCCGAGAAATCAAATAAATAATATAGCGGCAGGAATAGCTTTTGCTCCCTGTCCCTTACACACACAAACATCATGACCGATTCTTCTGCCAAATTACCCAATTTGTGGCTGCTGATTGCCGCTGCCGCCTCCATCCTGCTGATTACCATCGGCATGAGGATGACTTTAGGGCTTTTTGTCCTGCCCGTCGTCAACTCGACCGAGTTGAGCATGACCCAGTTCAGCCTGATTATTGCCGTTTTCCAATTGATGTGGGGCATATCGCAACCCTTGTCCGGCGCGTTAGCCGACCGCTTCGGCGCGTTTAAGGTTTTAGCCGGCGGTACGGTTCTGTTGATTGCCGCCTGTCTGATGGTACCGCAAATGCCGACTTATTGGGGACTGATGCTGGGTATCGGTTTATTGTTGGCATTCGGTACGGGTTCGGGCGGATTTTCCATCATTATGGGACAGGTCGCCGCCAAAACGCCGACTCATCGGCGCGGCTTGGCTTCCGGCTTGGTCAATGCAGGCGGGTCCGCAGGGCAATTTTTGTTCGCGCCGCTGGTTCAAGGTTTGATTGCCCTGCCCCGCATCGGCTGGACAGGGACATTTTATGTTTGGGCAGTCATTGCCATCTTGATTTTGCCGATTTCTTGGTGGCTGGCCGGCGGCAAACATGCTTCTCACACCGTCCATACCGACGACGGCGGCCAAACCTTGAAGCAGGCCGTCTGCAAGGCTTTCAACAACCGCAGCTATATCTTGCTGCATTTGGGTTTCTTTACCTGCGGTTTCCACATCGCCTTTTTAGTTACCCACCTGCCAACCGAAATTTCACTTTGCGGCCTCCCCGCTACGGTCGCCTCGACCTCCATTGCCATTATTGGTTTGGCAAACATCGCCGGCTGTATTTTTTCAGGCTGGTGTACCGGCAGATTTTTGGGCAAATACGTCCTCTTCGGTTTATATGCTTCGCGTGTCGCCATGATATTGATTTATCTGGCCGCCCCTAAAACCGATTTGAACTTCTATCTTTTCGCCGCCGGACTCGGTTTCACTTGGCTGGCAACCGTCGCCCCCACCGCCGCCATTACCGGCAAACTTTTCGGCACGCGCTACTTGTCCACCCTCTTCGGGTTGACCATGTTGAGCCACCAAATTGGCGGCTTTTTGGGTTCATACATCGGCGGCATCGTCATCACGCGCTTCAACGATTACGGCTGGATGTGGTACGCCGACGCAGTCTTGGCAGGCGCAGCCGCCCTGTTGAATTTACTGATTCATGAACGGAAACCGGCTGCCGCCTGACGCGGAAACCTTGACATTTCAAGGCCGTCTGAAACGTTTCAGACGGCCTTTGCCTTATTCCATTTTTTGTGTTTTATCCACAATCGATATTCCTATCCATTATTTAACACTCTCTTACAAACCCGTTAAAATACTGCCTTTATCATGCTGATTGTCTGACTCTGATGAACTGGTTTTATCTGATCGCTGCCATCCCTAAATTTGTCGATGCGGCAAAGCTGACGCTGGAATTGTCGGTATATGGCGTCGTTTTGTCGTTGCTGTTCGGCCTGCCCGTTGCCGTGGTTACGGCATACCGCATCCGCCCCTTCTACGCATTGGCACGTACCTATATCGAGCTGTCGCGCAATACGCCCCTGCTGATCCAATTGTTTTTTCTGTATTACGGCCTGCCGAAAATGGGCATTAAATGGGACGGTTTCACCTGCGGCGTGATCGCACTGGTTTTCTTGGGCGCAAGCTATATGGCGGAAGCCATCCGCGCCGGTATTTTGGCCGTCCCCAAAGGGCAGATCGAAGCGGGCAAGGCCATCGGTTTGAGCCGCTTTCAAGTGTTCCGCTATGTCGAATTGCCTCAGGCATGGGCGGTCGCCGTTCCCGCCATCGGCGCAAACGTATTGTTTTTAATGAAAGAAACATCTATCGTCAGCGCGGTCGGTATTGCGGAATTGCTGTTCGTTACCAAAGACATCATCGGCATGGACTACAAAACCAACGAAGCCTTGTTCCTGCTGTTTGCCAGCTACCTGATCATCCTTCTGCCCGTTTCGCTTCTGGCGCGCTGGGCAGAAAACCGCGTACGGAGTGCAAAATATGGTGTTTGACTGGCTATTTGAAGGACAAAACGCGGCACGCTTGGGCGAAGGCCTATTGCTGACAGCGCAAATTTCCCTGGCCTCCGTTGCCGCTTCCTGCGTATTAGGTACGCTGTTCGGCTTGGTTTTGCGTTCGCGCAACCGGCCCATCCGCTTTATCGGACGGTTTTATCTCGAAACCATCCGAATCGTGCCGATTTTGGTGTGGCTGTTCGGCCTGTATTTCGGCCTATCCGTCTGGACAGGCATCCACATCGACGGATTTTGGGTCTGCGTCTGGGTATTTACCATGTGGGGCATCGCCGAAATGGGCGATTTGGTCCGCGGCGCATTGGAATCGATTGAAAAACACCAGGTTGAATCAGGCCTGGCACTCGGCTTGAGCCGCGGGCAGGTATTCCGCTACATCGAGCTGCCGCAAAGCATCCGCCGCGTATTGCCCGGTGCCGTCAATCTGTTTACGCGCATGATCAAAACCAGCTCGCTCGCCTCCCTTATCGGCGTCATCGAAGTCGTCAAAGTCGGCCAGCAAATCATCGAAAACTCGCTGCTGACGCAACCCAATGCTTCATTTTGGGTTTACGGCCTGATTTTTATGCTGTATTTCTTCTGTTGCTGGCCTCTGTCACTGCTGGCGGCAAAACTTGAACAAAAATGGGAACACTGACATGGCTTTACTGAGCATCCGCAACCTGTACAAACAATACGGCAACGTAACCGCCATTCAATCCTTAGACTTGGACTTGGAAAAAGGCGAAGTCATCGTACTGCTGGGCCCGTCCGGCTGCGGCAAATCCACCCTCCTGCGCTGCGTAAACGGTTTGGAGCCACACCAAGGCGGCAGCATCGTGATGGACGGTGTCGGCGAATTCGGCAAAGACGTTTCCTGGCAAACCGCCCGGCAAAAAGTCGGCATGGTTTTTCAAAGCTATGAACTGTTTGCCCACATGACCGTCATCGAAAACATCCTCTTAGGCCCAGTGAAAGTACAAAACCGCAACCGTGCCGAAGCAGAGGCACAAGCCGACAAACTGCTGGAACGCGTCGGCCTGCTCGACCGCAAAAACGCCTATCCGCGCGAACTCTCCGGCGGCCAGAAACAGCGCATCGCCATTGTCCGCGCCCTGTGCCTAAATCCGGAAGTCATCCTGCTGGACGAAATCACCGCCGCACTCGACCCCGAAATGGTGCGCGAAGTCTTGGAAGTGGTTTTAGAACTCGCCCATGAAGGCATGAGCATGCTCATCGTAACCCATGAAATGGGGTTTGCCCGCAAAGTTGCCGACCGCATCGTCTTCATGGACAAAGGCGGCATCGTCGAGTCGTCCGACCCCGAAACCTTCTTCTCCGCCCCCAAAAGCGAACGCGCCCGCCAATTCTTGGCAGGCATGGACTACTGATTTTATTTTCAGGCCGTCCGAACCCTTTTTCAGACGGCCTCCACTTTCAACCAAACATTTTGAAAAGGAAACACTCATGCAATTGAATGCCAAATTCAAAGCCCTCCTCGCCTCTGCCGCCATCGCCGTCGGCCTGACTGCTTGCGGAGGCAGCTCCGGCGATGCCCAATCTTCACAAAGCAGCGGCGCGGCGACCGTTGCCTCCATCAAAGAAAAAGGCGTCATCCGTATCGGTGTATTCGGCGACAAGCCTCCGTTCGGCTATGTTGACGCCAACGGCAAAAACCAAGGCTTTGACGTTGAAATCGCCAAAGACCTGGCCAAAGACCTGCTCGGCAGCCCCGACAAAGTCGAATTCGTCCTGACCGAGGCCGCAAACCGCGTCGAATACGTCCGTTCCGGCAAAGTCGACCTCATCCTCGCCAACTTCACCAAAACACCCGAACGCGCCGAAGCCGTCGATTTCGCCGACCCTTACATGAAAGTGGCCTTGGGCGTAGTTTCCCCCAAAGACAAGCCGATTACCGACGTTGCGCAATTGAAAGACCAAACCCTTCTGGTCAACAAAGGCACCACCGCCGACGCCTTCTTCACCAAAAGCCATCCTGAAGTCAAACTGCTGAAATTCGACCAAAATACCGAAACCTTCGACGCACTGAAAGACGGCCGCGGCGTAGCACTCGCCCACGACAACGCCCTGCTGTGGGCATGGGCAAAAGAAAACCCGAATTTTGAAGTCGCCATCGGCAACCTCGGCCCTGCCGAATTCATCGCCCCGGCTGTTCAAAAAGGCAACACCGACCTCCTGAACTGGGTCAACGGCGAAATCGCCGCCATGAAAAAAGACGGCCGTCTGAAAGCCGCCTATGAAAAAACCCTCTTGCCCGTGTATGGCGAGAAAGTCAAACCGGAAGAATTGTTGGCGGAATAAACCGACTATTTTCTCGGCAAAAAGTCACTTGGCCGTATTTCAGCTATCCGATTTGTGATTGATTTAAACAAATATCATACCTAACAGCAGGCCGTCTGAACGTGCTATCGATACCTTCAGACGGCCTGTTGTTTAAAAACGAATAACATGGTAACCTTTTAATAATGGATGAAATAATTCGTCCGATATTTCTACAAATATTTCTACAAAGCAAAAAGGACTCTATCTTATGAACCGTCGTCAATTTATCGGCAGCGCTGCTGCTGTTTCCCTCACCGCCGCCGCTTCTTTCGCCCGCGCTCACGACCACGCAGGCCATGCACACCATGCTGGTCACGCGCATTCTGCACCGCGCGCCTACGAAGCTGCGCGCAAAGCGGCCGCACATTGCGTTGAAGCCGGTCAAATCTGTCTGGCACACTGCATCGCCCTGTTGAGCGAAGGCGATACCTCCATGAAAGACTGCGCAGCCGGCGCTAACCAAATGTTGGCACTGTGCGGCACATTGCAAAACCTCGCTGCCCAAAATTCACGCCTGACCCCGTCTTTAGCAAAAGTGTGCATCGAAGCCTGCAAACAATGTGCTGCCGCCTGCAAAGAACACGCCAGCCACCACGCTGAATGCAAAGCCTGCTACGAATCTTGCTTGGCTTGCATTAAAGAATGCCAAAAAATTGCCGCTTAATCAATATTAAAAAAGGCCGTCTGAATTTCAGACGGCCTTTTATTTTACTATTTTGTTTACGCTATTCGGCTGCAAGCTCTTACTCATCCAGCAGTTTTTTCCGAACAATCGCAGGGTTGCCCGCAGCCACGCAATAAGGCGGCACATCTTTGGTAACCACCGAACCTGCGCCGATTACCGCGCCCTTTCCGATGGTAACACCGCCCATGATAATCGCACGCCGACCAATCCAAACATCATCTTCAATCACAATCGGGCGGATGTCTGTATAACCTTCAAAACGGCGGGTTTCAGGGTTGAATTTGTGGTTGGTCGAATAAAACAGGCATTCCGGCCCCATCATCACATTCTTGCCAAGGGTCAAACCGCGGCAGATTTCGCAATTTACGCCGATACCCGAATTATCGCCGACTACCGTATCCGGAAAAACGTATCCGCCTTTTTCAATATTGACGTTTTTACCGATGTTTGGAGAAATGCACGCAGCCAAAGCAGCACGGAATTTTTGCGCAATCCGGCCGAATGGTTTGCAATAAGACGGAGGCAACATTCCTCCCCAAACACGCAAAATGCACGTCAATATCCTTTTCCACATTGATTCCGTCTCCTGTTCGTACAAGCGTAAATATTATTCAGACTATTATTCTTCTTAAAGTTTCACATCAGAGGAGGTTTTACATCCTCTTTTCAGTGAGATTACAATCTGACCGCATAATATTTGGTTCGAGAGTCTATTCTAAACTGTTCTTGTCTGTTGCGAAACTGCCCTGCTACAAAATATCCTCTTGACGAAACAGCCAAAAATAGCGAAAATTCCACGCTTAACTGAAGTACAGGCAAAACCCCTGTGCCCGCTTAATCGAAAGGAAATCAAATGAAACAAGGTATTCACCCGAACTACCACGAAATCAACGTTACCTGCTCTTGCGGCAACAAATTCGTGACCAAATCCGCAATGGAAAAAGACAGCTTCAACGTTGAGGTTTGCTCTCTGTGCCACCCTTTCTACACCGGTACTCAAAAAATCGTCGACACTACCGGTCGTGTGGACAAATTCAACAACAAATTCGGCAACCTGTTCAAACGCTAATTGCCACTTTGTCAAAAAGACTGCTTCGTGCAGTCTTTTTTGCATTCAGGCCGTCTGAAATATTTCTTTCAGACGGCCTAAGCTTTTTGTCGTCAACCGAATGCCATATTATTCCAAATACCCGATAAAAACGAGCCGTAAGCATTATTTTACAAAGCTCTCCGGTCCGGCATATCGCGCAAACCCGTCAAACCCTGTACCATTGCTATTCAAACCAACCGTTTTTTGACCTTCCATGCTGACTTACACACCGCCCGATCCGCGCCGTCCCCAAAAAACCCATGAAAAACCATGGCTTCTGCTGCTGATGGCCTTTGCCTGGCTGTGGCCGGGCGTGTTCTCGCATGACTTGTGGAACCCTGCCGAACCCTCCCTCTTTACCGCCTCCGAATCCATGAAAAACGGCGGCAGCCTGTTGGTTGCACAAATCTTCGGCCAACCCGATTTCACCCTCTCCCCTGCTTTTTTATGGGCGGCAACCGCATTCCAAACCCTGTTTTCGCCTTGGGCGGCCGATGCCTATGATGCCGCACGTTTTGCCGGCGTGGTATTTACCGCCATCGGACTGACCGCCTGCGGTTTTGCCGGCTTCAACTTTCTCGGCAGACACCACGGCCGCAGTGTTGTCTTGATCCTTATCGGCAGCATCGGTTTACTGCCCATCGCCCACTTCCTCAATCCCATGTCGGCCGCTTTTGCCGCGTTTGGATTGATTCTGTGCGGCTTTTCACTGGCATGCCGCCGCGTCATTATTGCCATTTTGCTGTTGTGCAGCGGCTGGGTTTTACTCACCCTTTCCTCAGGCTACCTGCTGACCGCAGCCATGATGTTTTTGGCACTTGCCCTGTCGTTCCATTCCACTTGGCAAAGCAAACGCTATCTGCTGACCCTGATTGGCGCCATCGTCGTTTCCCTGCCCCTGCTGATTCTGTATCCGCTGGTTTTATCCAAAACCAATCCCGAATGGTTTGATATTTGGTTCAACCATTATTCCTTAGGCGTATTCGGCGGCTTCCATCAAATTCAGACGGCCTTCAACCTACCCTATTATCTGAAAAACCTGCTGTGGTTTACCCTGCCTGCTTGGCCACTGGCGGCATGGACGCTCAGCCGTACGCGTATCCATGATAAAAACTGGGGCATTTTGAGCCTGTCGTGGCTGGTTATCATGACAGCTCTGCTCGCCATCAACCCGCAACGCCTACAAGACAACCTCGTTTGGCTGTTGCCGCCACTCGCCCTGCTCGGCGCGGCACAACTGGACGGCCTGCGCCGCGGCGCAGCGGCATTTATCAACTGGTTCGGCATCATGGCATTCGGTTTGATTGCCGTCTTCCTGTGGCTGGGCTTCTTCGCCATGAACTACGGCTGGCCCGCCAAACTGGCCGAACGCGCCGCCTATTTCAGCCCGTATTACATCCCCGACATCGACCCGATTCCGATGGCCGTCGCCCTGCTGTTTACCCCGTTGTGGCTCTGGGCGATTACGCGTAAAAACATCCGCGGCCGCCAAGCCGTCACCAACTGGGCGGCCGGCGTTACCTTGGCCTGGGCCTTGCTGATGACCCTGTTTTTACCGTGGCTCAACGCCGCCAAAAGCCATGCGCCGGTCGTACACCAAATGGAAGCCGCACTTTCTTCCGAATTGAAACAGCAGCTTTCAGACGGCCTCGAATGTATCAGCATCGACAGCCAAGACCAACGCACACGCATTGCGTGGACACAATACAGCCATATTAAAACCACGACCGACAACCCGTCCTGCCGCTACCGCCTCATCCGCCAAGCCGCCAACATCGGCGCACCTTCGGGCTGGCAAACCTTGTGGCAAGGCGCAAGACCGCGCAATAAAGCCGAGACTTTCCTATTACTAGAAAAAACTGCGGTACAGTAAATCACACCAGCCTCAAAACTGAATCCCCCCAATCCAACAAAGGCTGTCTGAAAGAACTTTTATCCTTTCAGACGGCCTTTGACTCACTTTAACACCGCTTCCCGTACAATGGCCCTTTTCCCTTATCTGCCTAAAAACATGAAACCCAACCGCCTTTTGCCCCTCGTCCTCTTATTGACCGCCTTCTCCGCCCATGCCAAAGATTTCATCATCTACGACCTCATGGACTACGTCGGCAAACCCGACCTTACTGCCGACAAACTCTCCAAAGTGTTCTTGGTTTACGAAAGCGAGCTGGTCAAACCCGATCCGACGGGCAAACGCAAGCACGGCGTACTCAACGAAGCGCGTATCCGCGAATTGGCCAAACAATCGCGCCGCGAAGGCTACCGCACCATTTCCACCGACATCGAAAGCTGGTTTGCCGAAAAAGACGGCCAGCTGCTGACACCCGACGAATTGAGAACCGACTTCGCCCGGATGTACCAAATCTTCAGAGAAGAAAACCCGCGCGCCGTCATCAGCAACTACGGCATGCCTTCCGAACACCTGCACGGCATCCGCCACTACCGCCCCAACGTTGACAACGAAGCCATCTTGGCCAAATGGCGGCAAGTCAGCAAACGCCGTGCGCCCACCGCCGCCATCAGCGACTATGCCAATCCTGTGTTCTACATCACTTCCCCCGATTTGGTGCAATGGGAAAAAGACGTCAAAACCGCCGTTGACGACATCCATCAACGCTTTCCCAACAAAAAAATCATCGGCTACATCTGGCCGCAATATTATTCGGCCACCAACAGCCCTTATTTCAAACAGTTCATCGACCCCGTCCGCTGGCGCAAAATGCTTGAAATCAGCAAAAAATACACCGACGGCGTGATTATCTGGTCGGACAAGCGCGATGAAAACAACCAAATCGTGCGCTGGAACGATCCGCGCATCCAAGCCACGATGAAAGCGACTCAAGCCTTCATCAATGCCAATGCCAAAGAAATCAAGGTAGAAGGTTTGCAGAAATATTAAAAACAAGGCGGGCATATTTACCCGCCCTTTTATTTACCTACACAACTGTCTGTATGTTTGACACAACACGCTGCAAAACGACCGTAGCACCAACACTTCTGCATTCTTTCACACGTTTTTACCCGTTATTCCTAAGCGCAGGCCGTCTGAAAATTGCCCGAATATCCAATACCCTTTACAATACCCGTAATTAAAATACATTTTTCGACACTCCCCTCCTGCATGAGTTCCACACCCTTCATCGAAATGAAAGACGTTGCCTTCGCATATGGCGACCGTCCGATTCTGAACAACATCAACTTCAGCATTCCACAAGGCAACTTCGCCGCCGTAATGGGTGGTTCGGGCAGCGGTAAAACCACGCTGATGCGCCTGATTACGGGTCAAATCCGCCCGCAATCGGGCAAAGTGCTGATTGAAGGGCACGATTTGGCCGCATTTTCGGCGCAGGAGCTGTACGAACACCGCCGCCGCATGGGCGTTTTGTTCCAACACGGCGCATTGTTTACCGACTTATCCGTCTTCGACAACATCGCCTTCCCCATGCGCGAGCTGACGGATTTGCCCGAAGCAGTCATTCGCGATTTAGTATTGCTGAAACTGAATGCAGTCGGTTTGCGCGGCATTGAAAACCTGATGCCTTCCGAGCTTTCCGGCGGTATGTCGCGCCGCGTCGCCCTCGCGCGTACGATTGCGCTCGACCCTGAAATCATGTTGTATGACGAGCCTTTCACCGGCCTCGACCCGATTTCGCTGGGCGTTATCGCCCACCTCATCAGCCGCGCTAACAAAGCCCTGCGCTCCACCAGCGTGATGGTAACGCACGACATCGAAAAATCGCTGGAAATCGTCGATCAAGTCATTTTCTTGGCACACGGCGAAATCATGTTCTCCGGCTCGCCCAAAGAAATGCGCGAACTCGACTCGCCTTGGGTGCGCCAGTTTGTCGGCGGTTTGGCAGACGGCCCCGTCGCCTACCGCTATCCGGCGCAAACGACTTTAAAACAAGACTTGCTGGGCTGATGTTCAGACGGCCTGAATTTTAAACAAGGCCGTCTGAAAACCATTTAACCAATCAACTGAAACCTATGAATTTTATCCGTTCCGTCGGGGCAAAAACCCTCGGCTTCATCCAATCGCTGGGCAGCATTACGCTGTTTTTCCTGCAGATCCTGGCCAAATCAGGCACGGCGTTTGCCCGTCCGCGCCTGAGCATCCGCCAGATTTACTTTGCAGGCGTGTTGTCCGTCCTGATTGTCGCCGTCTCCGGCCTGTTTGTCGGCATGGTATTAGGCTTGCAGGGCTATACGCAACTGGCAAAATTCAAATCCGCCGATATTTTGGGCTATATGGTTGCCGCTTCCCTGTTGCGCGAATTGGGTCCCGTATTGGCGGCCATTCTGTTTGCTAGCAGCGCGGGCGGTGCCATGACCAGCGAAATCGGTTTGATGAAAACCACCGAGCAGCTTGAAGCGATGAACGTGATGGCGGTCGACCCCGTGGCGCGTGTGGTTGCGCCGCGCTTTTGGGCGGGCGTGTTTTCCATGCCTTTGCTGGCGTCGATTTTCAACGTTGCCGGCATTTACGGCGCGTATTTGGTCGGCGTCGAATGGCTGGGTTTGGACGGCGGCATTTTCTGGTCGCAAATGCAAAACAACATTACCTTCCATTACGACGTACTCAACGGCTTAATCAAATCCGCCGCTTTCGGCGTAGCCGTTACGCTGATCGCCGTACATCAGGGCTTCCACTGCGTACCGACCTCCGAAGGTATTTTGCGCGCCAGTACACGCACCGTAGTGTCTTCCGCCCTGACCATCCTCGCCGTCGACTTCATCTTGACCGCATGGATGTTTACCGACTAAAGGCCGTCTGAAACGACACTTAAAAAGAATGAAACAAGGACAATAGCACATGAAAAAAAATGCTTTGGAATTTTGGGTAGGACTGTTTGTCTTATTGGGCGCGGCCGCCATCGGCTTTCTCGCCTTCCGCGCCGCCGGCGGACAATCGTTCGGCAAATCCTCTCAAACCTACACCGTCTATGCCGATTTCAGCGACATCGGCGGCTTGAAAACCAACGCGCCGGTCAAATCCGCAGGCGTACTGGTGGGCCGCGTTGCCTCCATTCAGCTCGACCCTAAATCCTATCAGGCAAAAGTCGCCCTTAATCTGGACAGCCAATATCAGTTCAGCAGCGACGTTTCCGCACAAATCCTGACTTCAGGCCTGTTGGGCGAACAATACATCGGCCTGCAACAAGGCGGCGATACTGATTCTTTGGCGGCAGGCGACACCATTACCGTCACCAGCTCCGCCATGGTTTTGGAAAACCTTATCGGCAAATTCATGACCAGCTTTGCCGAAAAAAACGCAGACAGTGAATCTGCTGGTCAAAACGAACAATAAACACATATCAACCCAATATTCAGGACACTCCCATGAAAAAAACTTCCTTCATCAGCGCATTGAGCATCGGCGTATTGAGCATCAGCATGGCATTTGCCTCTCCTGCCGACGCAGTCAACCAAATCCGTGAAAACTCCGTTCAAGTGCTGAAAATCCTCAACAGCGGCGATGCCAACACCGCACGCCAAAAAGCCGAAGCCTACGCCATCCCTTACTTCGACTTCCAACGCATGACCGCTTTGGCCGTCGGCAACCCATGGCGTACTGCGACTGACGCACAAAAACAAGCGTTGACCAAAGAGTTCCAAACCCTGCTGATCCGCACCTACTCCGGCACCATGCTGAAATTCAAAAACGCCAAGGTCAACATCAAAGACAACCCGGTCGTAAACAAAGGCGGTAAAGAAATCGTTGTCCGCGCCGAAATCAACGTTTCCGGCCAAAAACCGGTCAACATGGACTTCACCACCTACCAAAGCGGCAGCAAATACCGCGCATACAATGTCGCAGTCGAAGGCGCAAGCTTGGTTACCGTATACCGCAACCAATTTGGCGAAACCATCAAGGCCAAAGGCATCGATGGCCTGATTGCCGACTTGAAAGCCAAAAACGGCGGTAAATAATCCACCCACACACCATGCCGCCTGATGTTCAGACGGCATGGTGCCTTACATCATAAAGACACCATGCAAACAGAAATCCGCAACGGCACGCTCTACATCAGCGGCGACGTTACCGTCAAAACCCTGACTGCCTCCGCCTTTGCGCGCTACGAACAACAATGCCGTCTGAAAGAAACAGACAGCATAGACTTCAGCCAAGTAGGCAAAGCAGATTCAGCCTGCGTTTCCCTGCTGCTCAACGCTCTGCGCCGGACAGACAAAAAACCGACCATTCAAAATATTCCCGATTCCGTCCGCGCACTGGCCGAACTTTACGAAATCAAAGACTGGTTGCAATCATGAAAAAAACCACCGCTTCCCTCTGCCTTCTCATCAGCCTTGCCTCCGCGCCCGCACTGGCCGAACGCAATCCGGCCGACCCTTATGAAGGCTACAACCGTACCGTTTCCAAGTTCAACGACAAAGCAGACAAATACGTCCTTTCCCCTGTCGTACGCGGTTATCGCAAAGTAACGCCCAAACCAGTGCGTACCGGCGTGAGCAACTTCTTCAACAACCTGCGCGATGTCGTCAGCTTCGGCAGCAATGTTCTGCGCCTTGACGTCAAACGCGCCAGCGAAGACCTCGTCCGCGTCGGCATCAACACCACCTTCGGCCTTGGCGGTTTAATCGACGTAGCCGGTGCAGGCGGCGTACCCAGCAATAAAAACACCCTCGGCGACACCTTCGCCTCATGGGGCTGGAAAAACAGCAACTACTTCGTTGTCCCCCTGTTCGGCCCATCTACCGTACGCGATACCATTGGCAACGCCGTTACCACCGTCTACCCAGTTAAAAACGCCGTCTTCCACACCAGAGCAGGACGCTGGGGCACAATCGGCCTGCAGGCCATCAACACCCGTGAAGAACTGCTCGACCTGACCGACAGCCTCGAAGGCGCAGCCATCGACAAATACAGCTACACACGCGACCTTTACATGAAAGTCCGCACCCAACAAACCGGCGGCACGCTCCCTCAAAGCGAAGACGACAACATCGACATTGATGACTTAGTGGACAGCAACGCCACTTCCGAGCCGGTAGCAGCACCCCAAACCGCTCCGGCAGAAATCCCCGATACAGCCAATCCCCAAAGCCTGTATCAAACACCATCAGAAAATCTCTGATTTTCTGGGTATAAAAGCTGAGACCTTTACAAAATTCCCCAAAATCCCCTAAATTCCCATCAAGACATTTAGGGGATTTCTCATGGGCACCTTCTTCCGGCAAACCGTCCAAGCCATGATCGCCAAACACATCGACCGTTTCCCACTATTGAAATTGGATCAGGTGATTGATTGGCAACCGATCGAACAATACCTGAATCGTCAAAGAACCCGTTACCTTCGAGACCACCGCGGCCGTCCCGCCTATCCCCTGTTGTCTATGTTCAAAGCCGTCCTGCTCGGACAATGGCACAGCCTCTCCGATCCCGAACTCGAACACAGCCTCATCACCCGCATCGACTTCAACCTGTTTTGCCGTTTTGACGAACTGAGCATTCCCGATTACAGCACCTTATGCCGCTACCGTAACTGGCTGGCGCAAGACAACACCCTGTCCGAACTGCTGGAACTGATTAACCGCCAACTGACTGAAAAAGGCCTAAAAGTAGAGAAAGCATCCGCCGCCGTCGTTGACGCCACCATTATTCAGACCGCCGGCAGCAAACAGCGCCAGGCTATAGAAGTCGATGAAGAAGGACAAGTCAGCGACCAAACCACGCCGAGCAAAGATAAGGATGCCCGTTGGATAAAGAAAAACGGCCTCTACAAACTCGGTTACAAACAACATACCCGTACCGATGCGGAAGGCTATATAGAGAAACTGCACATTACCCCTGCCAATGCCCATGAGTGCAAACACCTGTCGCCTTTGTTGGAAGGACTGCCCGAAGGTACGACCGTCTATGCCGATAAAGGCTATGACAGTGAGGAAAACCGGCAACATCTGGAAGAGTGTCGGCTGCAGGACGGCATTATGCGCAAAGCCCACCGCAAACATCCGCTGTCGGAAGCGCAAACCAAACGCAACCGACATTTGTCGAAGACCCGTTATGTGGTCGAACAGAGCTTCGGTACGCTGCACCGTAAGTTTCGCTACGCCCGGGCAGCCTATTTCGGGCTACTCAAAGTGAGTGCGCAAAGCCATCTGAAGGCGATGTGTTTGAACCTGTTGAAAGCCGCCAACAGGCTAAGTGTGTCTGTTGCTGCCTAAAAAGCGGCCGGATGCCTGATTAATCAGGTATCCAAGGGAAATTAAGGGGGTATTTGAGTAGAGTCAGGAGTGATTTGGAATAGAAACAGCCGAAAACCTGTGTTTAGATTTCAGCTGTCGGGGGAAAAGGAATTTTGCGAAGGTCTCAAGCTATGACCTTTGTAGTGTTTTGGAAATCTAGATTTTGAAGTTTTACAAAAGCTACGAATAATTCATATGCTTACTGCCTATTAAATACAAAAAAGCTTACTTAATGATTTAAGTAAGCTTTTTTATTCACGAGAACGAATTTCTTAAGACCTTTTACAATTACCTGAAGAATCAAAATCCATTTAACTTAAAACTAAGATTCTTCAGACGGCCTTTTCTCATAACTGAAGACTAACTCGACTATATTGGTTACCTTTTACTCAGCCACATCATCTTCATGCACAATAATGTGATTCACATAAACTGGCTGTGCAGAAACTTCATTCGATAATGAATCAGTTATTGGTGCGGATGCTTCGGTTCCCGATAAAGTATCGTGTGTAGAATGAGTTTCTTCTGTTACCTGGTCGGCTTGCGTACCTACAGACGGAATACCCTCTAATTGTGTAGATTCTTGATTATCAGTTTTAGGCTGAGTTTCAAATACCGTTACACGATCTTCCACAGAGGACAATGCTGGAGTAACAACCTCTGGTACAAACGGTTTCTCTTCTACCCTATGATCGGCCTCTATAGAAGTCTCTTCTATTATAGGATTGTGTACCGTTTCAGAAGCTCCAGTCTGTTCAAATGCTTTGACTTCCTCAGGTTGTTCTACAACTTTATGCTCATCTACTACCGGTGGTTGCACTACCTTGGATGCTTCTACTGCCGATGACTGTTCTACAGTCTTAGCCGTTGCTGAATCCACTGGCTGTTCAACTTTAAACTCATCCACTATAGGTTGCGCCACTACTGCAGGCATATCTGCTTCAGATGGCTGTTCTACAGTCTTAGTTTCTACAATCACTGGTTGTTCTGCAGCTTTAGATTCACTTGCTATTGGTTGTTCTACTGCCTCAGGTGTTTCTACCATAGATGACTGCTCTACGGACTTAGTTTCTTCAACTACTGATTCTTCCACAGCCTTAGATTCATCTACTGCAGGTTGCTCTACCTTTTCAGGAGTCTCTACAGATTGAACATTTGGCTTAGATGTATTTAACGTTGCAGGATCAACTGGAGTAGCATTTCCTCTATCCAATTTTTCAATATCTGCCTGTTTAGCATCTTCTGTTTTAACCTGCTTATCAAGAAGATTATCAGAAGAATATTGATTATCTTTAGACTTTTTACCGTCTTCAGCTTGTGTAATTTTTGAATGATGAGCCGGCTCAACTGATATCGTTGTTCCTGGTTCTTCTGCTGTTTGTTTCAGATTTTCTGGTTCTGTCACCGCTGGTTCTGCTTCCACCGGCTTCAATGCAGGATTGTGTGGCTCAGCCTTAGAATTTTTGTCTTCTAAATCTGGCTGCTGGTTTTCGCTTGGATATTTCTGAACAGCTTTTTCAGGAGATGAGGATTTAGTTTTGGCGGTATGGCAATTTTCCCCTATTTTGATGAGTTCAATTCCAGAAACTAAAAAATTGGAGCTTTCTAATTTTCCTTTTAAAGCAACATAGATTGGCGTGCTTTCAGGCATATTTTTTCTGGCACTGACAATCTCTGCTGTCGCTTCATAGCCATTTCCACTACCGGGTAATAAAGCATAAGTATTTTTCAGATTACAACTCTGAATTCGTACATAATTATTTTGAGTAACTAATGTACCTTCTAAATCATACTCTTTAGCTAAGGCTGTCTGGGCAGCTGCTGAAAGCAATACACTGCAAGTAAGAAAAAAGTGTTTAACCATATATTTAGTTCTTAATTTTAAAGTAATCTGTTGATACCTAAAAAGTTACGCTCGGCTGCGTTTAACAGAAACCGTTCCTTCAGGCATAAAATAAGTGTCTATGACTACAGCACCAGCATTTTCAATTTCACATTCAAGCTGATAGCATAAAACCATAATATTGTCTTTAGACTCAGTCAGTCGAATGTCTAAATTTCTCAATCTGGGTTCATATTTCAATAAGGTCTTCCGCATGAAATATCGTAAATCATGTGCACTAGACGGTAAATTCTTATAAACCATACTAAGGTCAGGGATTCCATAATCAGGCAAATGCTTCAAGGAACCACTCCGACTATTGAGAATGCGTTGGATATTATCTAAAACACTCCTAACTAACTGGAAACCATCTGGAAGCCCATCTAGTGGCAAGCCATCAGAATAAAACCCCGTCAATTTCTCATAGAGGGCTGCATCCATTATTTGACTTTCTTTTCGGTCTCTTGAATGACAACTTTATTATCTACCAACTCAACAACTAAAGGCTTTTTATTTTTCAGCTGTTTTTTGGATAGAAGCATTTTCCACGGTTGATCCTCTCCTACCCGATTATAAAAAGCCACGATACCAACATACTTGGTCTCTTTATCCAAGGTTTCATCCAAGCTGATAGTTTCACCAGGTCGAATGGTATATTGCTTATACCCTTCTACCAAATCATTGCCCAAAATGGTTTTATCTTGATTAAGCAAGTCACGATAAGATGCAACTTCATAATTCTGCTTATCTCTAAGCTGATAAATGCGAACAACTGTCGATAACGATTGACCCCGTTCATTTTGATTCAAACCATTACGAGCAACCAAGTCAATCTTTAATATCTTTAACTTAGTATAAAAGATACTTTTAGTTACATTGGTCGTACCATCTTTTACGCCTTGCAAAACCCCGCAACCTGATAATACCGCGCACAATAAGGCTAATGCACAGACTGACTGAATTCTAGTTTTCTTATTCATGATTTTCCGTTTTCTTAAATTAGTTTGAATATGTATAGTTCGCTATTTTTATTTGTTTGTCTTGATGCATCGTACCTAAACCGGTATTAATCCCCAACATTTGTTTTTTTGCCAAACGGCTTTGAGGTATCCATTGCTTCTTGATGTTTAGGTAAATGCTTGCATCAAAACGGCAACCCAAATAGAGCTTCAATAATTCAAGTAATTTTTGGTGTAATGTTTGTTTTGGTAATAGAAGTTGTGCATTCTCAAATGTATCTGGTGTAATCTCAATACGTATCAGATGACTATGATCTTTTATTCTACTGCCTAAAGATGCACTTCCTCCATCCAATCTCAAACCGGCTTTCCCCAACTCACGATTTTTTTCCAATATTACCCACTGAGGCTGAAATTCTTTTACTTTTACATCTGCAAAAGGTAACAAATATCTAACTATACTGATAATACCTTCTTTTGTTCGGGTGCGCTGATAAAAAACACTGAACAATCCCAAGATTCTACTATCTAGCAAAGGATGTATAAATTTACCGTTTACCATCCCCTGCCCAATAAGGTGCAGAAGAGAGCGAGATAAATCATCTTGCCCTTCATTTTGAAACAAAAACGGATAGCGGTATTTTTTCCATGCCTGAAAAAACAGGGTTGTAATTCTATGGTTAAAAATATCCAAAAATGCAGCTAAGCTTTCACTACCGTCTTTATGCGTTGCAATATCGTTCAGGAAATAATCCGGCAAGACAGCATCTACGCCATACAAACCTAAAAATGTTGTTCTTACAGTTGGTAACTCGGCTTCCGCATCATATTCAACCGATGCAATTTCCCCAGAAGGGAAAGATAGAGACTTCACCCTTCTGAATCTTACCATTGACTCTACAGCTTTTTCTTCAGCACTATCGGCAAGCGTTTCCAAAACCCGACAAAATTGGAAAAAATTCATTGTTGCTGCATTGCGTACAATAAACTCTCCCAATTTCTCTTGAAAAATTTCAGATGCTATACCTTCGCGATGAGATTTATTTCTGGGAATCTCCCATAGAGGAAGTGTCTGTCTGCCGTTATTTTCTTTAGCACTTTTATGCGCTGTTTCTAAAACCGTGTGATAGTTGTTTTGCTGTCTTTCCATGTATATGTTTTCCCGGATGGCAGAGAAACTATGCTGAACCGGGTAAATAGGTTCAAATCAGCATACATTGCAAAAAATTCGTTCAATAATTCTCCGAACAAATAAATTTCTGCTTCCCCATTAAATGCAGTTGAATCAAATGTTACTGTAATATGAACTCCACGATGAACTGCACCACGCTCGATTCTTTGTACCGTTTCATGCTTAACGTCAACAATCCCGTTCAATCTGCGCTTATTCAATTCATCTTCGGTCCAATCGTAAATCGACAATGCACCTTTCAAACTATCAACGTTTAGTAATGATAGATAATTTGGTGACAAATGGGACAAGATACGCCATTGAAATCTGTCTTCTGTTGGAGGATAGCATGACAACGTCGGAGTCGTAAGGTTTCTTACCATTTTAATATTGGGCTCGGCTATATCAGTGTCTTGAATCTGGGTTTCCCTCAAACTCTTACGTGGCAAAGCACCATTGGTCCCTACTACTTTTAGAGAAAGTGTTTCAGTAGGCAGAATATCTTTTCTATCCCACAACAATCCTCCAAGCATAATAAATGTTTCATGCTTTCCAGATACTCCTCGTTTTACCTTCGTATGGTAATACCGTTCCGGAGCATCATATTTCATCAACCCACCACGATGTTGGAATGACGAGAAAGGAATATATGAGTAGCGCTTGCCTGTCTCATGATTTACAGCTTCCACTTCATTTACTGAATACACCTCTACTGCCATACCTTCATGCAACAAAGGCTTAACAGGGTATTCAAATGCCTTGTGATCCACCCGAATAGGCTCAGCCTCCATGTCAAAGAGGTTAATGGCAGGAACACAGTTTAATTTCAGGCAATCTGGAGGAAATCTAAGCTCTGAAGGATATTGTTTGGATAGAACTACATTAATACTAAACTCATTAATGCGTTCCGACCATTCTTCGGCATCAATACCAATCAAATCAATAAAGAAAAACTTCTGTTTAAAACAAAAATATTCCAATAGTAATTGATATCCACTGAAACTGTTATTTACTTTTTCCCACAATCTCTCATCTTCGGCAAATCCGACGGCCTTAAACCGTATATTACCTCCAGATGGTAGTTCGGCATGATGGATACTGATTTGAGCAGCCTGATTTAACAAGGCATGACGTAATGCGAAAGCGACTGGTTCATCAGCAGAAATATAAATTCTGATTTTAGAAAAATCCAAATTGTCTTTCTGCGTCTGCCTGTGAATACCAAAAGTCAATTTGATGACACTTTGACCATTTGCATCATAATCCAATAACGTATGCAAGATACTCAAGGGTTGGAGTTTAACATCACCTGTAGTTCGGTACAGGCATCTCGTCAACCTGTCATTAATATTAATGGGCTCAGATTGTACTGATAGTCCTTTTTTAACAAGCTGCCCGCCCTGCAACTTGTTATCATCTGGAATTAACTCTAAAACAGTTAAAGAAGGAATCATCCTCAGATAATGAGGCCACAGCATATTGACCAAACCCTCAGTCAATTCTGGAAAGTCATCATCAAGTTTTTGTCTGATTCTTCCTGTTAAGAAAGCAAAGCCTTCAAACAAGCGCTCCACATAAGGATCGCGTGTACCTACTCTGTCTAAATTCAGCATTGCGGCACGATCAGGGTGAGCTTTTGAGAACTCTAACCCTGCTTCCTTGAGATACCGCATCTCTTCTTCATAATAACGTAATGTGGGATCTGACATAATATATGTTTAATCGATTAATTCTAATGCACGGACAATATCAGCCTGCATTAATTCAGTTCGTAAAAATTCAAGTTGCCCAGTAGCTTCAGTATCTTTCTTATCAAAATTTTCATTTAACAATTGATACCATAAAGCATATACATCAAATGCAAAATGTTTATCCCACTCTTTTACTGTCAAAACCTGCATCTGCCGTGAAGCCTGTTCCAACAGTTTCAAGGCCCAATCTACTTTTTGATTGTTTGCAGCCAAACGGGCCATCATCAGCCACTTTTTAACCTGCCCTGCACCTGACTGCAACTCTGGTAATGTTTCCAACCAAGCAAAAGCAGCATCCAAGCCTTGTTCTTGTGTTTTTAACAAAGCCTGTTGCCATTGACTTTCTTGGTTTTCTACCTGAGATGATGATTCTATTACTGCTTTTTGAACTGTTCGACTACTAGTCTGCTTGCGCGTGGATGACATAACCTTTTGCTCCAACCACGTAAGCGTATCGGCTGAGACAAACGGAAATCCGTTATCAAAACTTAATCCGATCAAGCCATCACATCTGGTCAGTAAAGATTTCAGCTCAAATAATGATGAGTCAACCTGAGAAAGATATAAACCACCCAACGCCTGCTGTCCTTGCCACGCGTAATATTGCAAATCGAGCCAATACTGATTAGCACCTTCTAAAAAAGCCGCTTCTACTCTATCAAGCAAATCCCGCCATTGCTGCTCATTAACCAAACGATTTAAAGTTGCCAATAAATCTGTCCTTGGAGCTTTCAAACGAGTCTGACCATTTTGATGAGGAGGGATACCATTTAGCCCACCCCAACGTACAGCACGAATCATCTTATATGCAGGCCAATATCCATCATCCTGCTCTCTTAAATAGGCGGCATTAATCCTAACTTGATCGAGTAATGCTTTAGAAGAGTTAACTTGAGTGACAGCTAAACTTTCAGACGGCCTCTGACCCTCTTGACGAATCTGTGGTACAACTTCCTGGTCAATAGGCGTACTAACTTCCTGACTTTGACTTGTACTTGTCTGAGGTGATGAAAAACGAACAGATGACTCTTCAAAATATTGCAATAACGGAAACAGACTGGGGCGTACTGATTCTTCCCATCCCTCAAAATGATGTTGCAACGACATTAACGCCGATAATGTCCGCTTAAGGTCTACCGAATTAGATAATTCAGTCCCTTTGAGCGTATCCAATACTCTTTCCCCAGACAGCCAATTTAATGCATTGCGTTTTTGTACCGGCTTTTTCGGCCATAGTGATTGATCAAATTTTTGCAGCAATCCGCATAAAATTTCTAAACCATCTGAAAAACCTGCCAATCCCCGGTCTCGCAAAGCGGCAAAAATATAATAAGTTGCTACTCTCAAGTCTTTAGATTGACGTTTTAACAAGCGTTCAGAAGCATCCAAAATCAATCGGCAATCAATACCTGAAAGCTTGGCCAATTCAATTTTAATAGCCTCAAAATCATCGGCATATGCAACATCCTCGCCACAAGGGTGGCCGTCTGAAACAGGTTCCAGCCACTCTTGCCAGCGATGAATATTGTTATCTGTGATTGATGTACCCTCATCACCAAGTATCGGCTTTACCCATTGGGGTAATGTCATGATTATTTAACCTCAAAAATCTTATTCGGCAGATGGATATTCTTCAGTTCCAACAATCCCAAAGGTCCTTTACCGGAATTAGTTCTCATATAGAACCTCATCAATTTGTCTTTCTCCAATGGGAATTCGACTAAATAAGTGCCGCTATCAATCGGTGTAACCCTAGATTTTTCAAGCATACGGATAAAACCGAAGCGACCACTAATTTCTTGAGTCTTACGCATACCTTCTGCCTCAGTTTCCCAAGAAATACGAAGACCGGCATTGCTGACATCTCCAGGCCATTTGAATGTCTTCCACTCTGTTTGTTGATTGAAATAATCTAAAGACTGACCGTCGATAATTAAATCATACTGAACAATACCTTGAGTAGATGTCGGTTTCAGCTCAAAGCTATAACCGCCCTCTCCGTTAACAAAGAAGTCTTCAGAAATAGCACTCAATTTATTCAATTGTTGCAGCAATCCCGGATTAACCTTCAATTCACTTCCGGGCGCAACAATCCATTGGTTACCCTGTTTGGTTAAAACACCTGCCAATTGGGTTGTGACAAACTGATTAAGTGCACCTTTGTTAACATCCAAATATTTTGCCAATACCGGAATCGAAACTTCAATTTCTGATCGAGCAAATGGATATCGGCCACCCAGTTCAGACTGCATAGGATTGACAAAATTGCTTGCCCACAAATTATTGATGTCTTTTTGAGCAACACCAGCAATTGAATCCCATACGGAATTAAACGGCAATACAAAAACATTTCGTGCAAACGGCAACAATCTGTCACCCACGCCGGCCTCAATCAAACGTGCGTACTGTATACCGTCAAGGAACTCATTATCACCACCGTTTAAAACACCTTGCACGGCTGTTCTTGCCGCACCTCCAGTATCAGAGGATGCCGTCATTTGAATCAAACGCTGCTTCACAGTAGTTACACGTTCAAGGTAACGCTGCAGGCTCAAATCACTCTTTGGATTAATTTGTGCATCAATCAATTGCAACAGAGTTTCAAATTCCGCTTCTAACGGCCCTGCCAGATAATCATTTACCTTATCTTCCAAAGCATTAATATTTTCAGATTGAGAATTCAATACCGCATCTGCAACCTTACGCGAACGAGTGGACAGTTGTCTTGCGGCTACACGTTTTGCTGCATCTGCAACAGCAGGATTGACATCAACTTTCTTGCTATCCAGCTGACTGCTTTCTTTCACTGCATTAAATAATGCCACCAATGGCGAACGTTGAGGATCCGCATAGACGTGAAGCTGATTAACTGCATCCAAGCTGGTTGTTCTCGGTTGCCATGTAATGCTGTTCATCATGTTATACCAAGCGGTAGCATATTCCTTAAAGTAGCGTTCTTTCAGGCTATTGATTGCCGCTTCTGTTACCGAAGCTTGGTACACATTACCGCCCAATACCCAATCATTGCTCTTGCTGTCTTTAATTGCCTGTTCTAATCCCGGCTTAATATATTTTTCCCAACCCTCAACCGTATATATACGCGGCAAAGGTTTTCCAACATTCCAAATACCTTTCAAATCCTTATTAAGCAATTTGTCTAAGGTAATGGTTTGCAATTTGGCATTCGTACCCTGAATAATGCGTTTATACAATTGCTCACTGCCTTGGTCGCGATTGATCCAGTCCACCAAGACCTGACGGCTTCTTGATACCAATTCAGTTTGTTCAGGCTCTGCCAAATTATTTTTCTGTGACATACGCGACACAAAAAATTGTGCCAACGTTTGCGCATCTTTTTCCGCTACATTTTGCGTTGTCAACATCTGTGTCAACTTGGTTACTAAGAATTCCGCATCTTTTGTGCTTTTTGTTTTCTCAACATGAGACGTCAACATCAAATATGCTTTTAAGTCTTGATAAGCACTATCCTGAAGTTCAAAGTCATCAGGAATTCTGCCTTCCAACATTACCAATTCATCTAACTTGTTCTCAAAGAATGCAGTAGCAGGACGGCTGATAACATCTTTTGCCAAATTATTATATTTACGGTAAGCAACGGCCAAGAGCTCTTGTCGATGCTCATACCCCAAAAACTTAACTGCATATTGTGAGAAGCTTCGACGAGACTCCAAATCTGTAATATCTTGTTGCAATCGAATAAGTGTAGCTACTTTCTCAGCACGAGATTTTACTTTCTGTACGCTTTCAAAATCGGTCTTCAAACGGCTGATTTCTTGATAGCTGCTATACGCACTGACTGCAAACGCACCACCGACAAGCAAGGCAACTGCACTTAAGCCCAAATAAATTTTTTCCGTTTTAGAAAAACGCAGTTTCTTTCCGGAACCCAAAACAGATAAATCGTTGAATGCACGGAAAATCAAATCTCCTGATTGTTCAGGTTGATTTGATTGGATAAAAGAAATACCAGCAACAGTATCCAGTTTGCCCAGTCCCCGCTTTTCTGCAGCAATATAATCAGCCAAAGCCTGAGTTTGTGACGGCAGTTTGGCGGACAATTTCGCAATGGGTGTTTGTTCTAAATCGGCTTCAATCAATCGTGTGCCCACAGCTGCCAACTGATTGGCAAATTGATCCAACTCTTTCATCAACTCTGCTGAAGATACTGTTGAACCATATTTCAAAGCATGACTGACTGCTGATGGCATTTCATTAGCATCATTTACAAAATGAACTTGATTAATTGGAAGTTTCCAGCCAAGTTTTTTCATTAACTCAAGCAGTTGAGCGGTATTTTCCTGAACTGAAAACTCCCCTTGAAGCTCAACAATACCTTCTGCAGGACGTTTTCCCACACCCCTCAGATACTGCCAACCATTCGCAGGTTCCATTGCCTGAGCATCTATCCAAATCGCAGAAGCCGTTTCTACCCACAGTTGCGGGCGAATATTAGGCAAAACTCTATCCAAGAGCATTGGTTCTTGCGTTACAACGAAAATCCAAGGCTTACGATGTTTTTTATATTGTCTAGTCAATAAGTAAATATGGCGTAGCTGCTCCCAACGTTCCGCTATACCAATCAGAGTCGAAGACTCTCCATTATCCCCACTTAAATCTTCAGGATTTAAATGTTTCAAACCGGAGTATTTATCGGAGCTCCTAGCCCAAAAAAATCTCGTAATCAAAGGAGTAAGGAGTATCAATGAGATCACAATTGATACACATGCCCAGACCACAATTTTTGCAATAGTCGACGTAATGCCAAGATTTTGGCCAAAAAAGTATAATAGGATTGCGCTGATGGCACTTCCAATAAAGATGATTACCCCTGTTGTAATAGGCTTCATAGTAGAGTTTTCTCGAAAAAGATAAGGGATGGATTATAATAGGATATTTCCTCTCCGTCATTATTACATATAAATCTTATTTGAATAAATATTCATTTAACCCAATATTTATCTTCACCTTTCAATTTTGCTTCAGCCCCTGACTCATAGAAACAATTCATTCTGCGCACATAAAATCAACCAAACCGACATCATCCTACGAATACCATATAGATACAGAAAATACCCGTGTTATTTACACAACAGATTTGGAAAACAATTCCTCTGAGTTTTTAAAGATTCGTATTTTCTGGTGAAATTGAACCTCAAACTCTATCTAGATATACCTTAATTTTGTACTTCTCTTCTTCAGACGGCCTTTATCCCCCAAAAGATAGCCAGTCCACCACCTTTGCTATATCATTCAACTATACAGAAACCAAGGAAAACACCATGTACGAAGTCAACCGCAGCGTCTTCCTGCTTATCCCCCTCGAGCCTTTTTGGAACTGGCTGAAATCCCTGCCCGGCAATCACTTGGACGGCCTGACGCTTGAAGATATCCAAGCCGATGCCAATTCCTACCTCGTTCGCCCGTGCGAAACCGCCGACGAAGTATGGGACGAAATCGAAGCGCGTTTTGAAGACATTTTTGCTGCCGAATTGGCCGACTGGTGCGAAGACGAAAGCGAATGGCCGGATTTGGACGCCGACATTTTCAACGAATGGTTCGACATCCAGCTCTCCACCGTGATTACCGACCTCGAACACGAACCAATCGCACGCGAAGAGTTCCAACCCATCAATCTCAACTGATGAAACTGACCGTCCGCAACTACCACCTCGACGGCTACGGCCACGTCAACAATGCGCGCTATCTTGAATTTCTCGAAGAAGCGCGCTGGACGTTTTTTCAAGAACATGACCTTCTGTCCGAACTCAAAGGCATCATGTTCGTTGTTGCACGCGTTGATATCCGCTATCGCCGCCCATCGCTTGAAGGCGATGTTTTAACCTTCACAGGCCGTCTGAAAGACATCGGCACACGCCACATCATCCTCAGCCAAACCGCGACCCTGCCCAACGGCAAAGCCGCCATCGAAGCCGAAGTGACCCTTATGTCCGTCAGCAGCGAAAGCGGCCGCAGCATCAGCGTTCCCCAAACCTTAGCACACGCCATTCAAAACCTCGAATCATGAAAAAAATACTCACACTCCTTGTCATTGCCACAATTGGCGCGCTTCTTACCTTCGTCCTTATCCCCAGCAACAAAGCCGCCCCTGAGTTCGCCCTGCCCGACCTGCAAGGCAAAACCATTACCAATGCCGATTTGAAAGACAAAGTTACCCTCATTAACTTCTGGTTTCCCTCCTGCCCCGGCTGCGTGAGCGAAATGCCTAAAATCATCAAAACCGCCCAAGATTATCAAGGCAAAAACTTCCAAGTCCTCGGCATTGCCCAGCCCATCGACCCTATTGAGAGCGTCCATCAGTACGTCAAAGAATACGGCCTTCCCTTCACCGTCATGTACGATGCCGACAAAACTGCTGCAAAAGCCTTTGGCACACAGGTTTACCCGACTTCCGTCCTGATCGACAAAAACGGCAACATCCTCAAAACCTACGTTGGCGAACCCAATTTCACCCAACTCTATCAAGAAATCGACCAGGCTCTCGCCCAATAAATCCAAGGCTGTCTGAAACCACATTTCAGACGGCCTAAAACCGAAATATCCTTTATAATAAGCAACATTTTATCCGTTCAGACACCAAGCTCCTCTATTAACAAAGGCCGTCTGAAACAACCGAATACCCATAAGAGAACACCATGAAATTTATCGACGAAGCAAAAATCGAAGTCGCCGCAGGCAAAGGCGGTAATGGCGCAACCAGTTTCCGCCGCGAAAAATTCGTACCCCGCGGCGGCCCTGACGGCGGCGACGGCGGCAAAGGCGGCAGCGTTTGGGCAGAAGCCGACGAAAACACCAACACCCTCGTCGAATACCGCTTCGTCAAACGCTACCAAGCCAAAAACGGCGAAAAAGGCCACGGTTCCGACCGCTACGGCGCAGGGGCGGACGACATTGTCCTCAAAATGCCCGTCGGCACCCTTATCCGCGACCTCGATACAGACGAAATCGTCGCCGACCTGACTTATCACGGACAGCGCGTCTGCCTCGCCAAAGGCGGCAAAGGCGGCTTGGGCAACATCCACTTCAAATCCTCCGTCAACCGCGCCCCAAAACAATCCACGCCCGGCGAAGAAGGCGAAACCCGTTCCCTGCAACTCGAGCTTAAAGTCCTCGCCGACGTCGGCTTATTGGGCATGCCCAACGCCGGCAAATCCACCTTGATTACCGCTGTCTCCGCCGCGCGCCCCAAAATCGCCAACTACCCCTTCACCACCCTGCATCCAAACTTGGGCGTCGTGCGCATCGACGAAAACCACAGCTTCGTCATGGCCGACATCCCCGGCCTGATTGAAGGCGCAGCAGAAGGCGCAGGCCTCGGCCACCGCTTCCTTAAACACCTATCGCGCACCGGCCTGCTGTTGCACGTTGTTGATTTGGCCCCCTTCGACGAGACCGTCAATCCCGCCGAAGAAGCCCTCGCCATCATCAACGAATTGCGCAAATACGACGAAGAACTCTACGATAAACCACGCTGGCTGGTGCTGAACAAACTCGACATGCTCGACGAAGAAGAAGCCCAAGCGCGTACTGCTGCCTTCCTAGAAGCCATCGGCTGGGATTACCCCAAACCAGACGACCGCTTCCAATTCGACATGGAAACCCCGCGCCTCTTCCAAATCAGCGCCCTAACCCACCAAGGCACGCAGGAATTGGTACACCAAATCAACCAATACCTGACCGAGAAAAAACGCATCGAAGCGGAGAAAGCCGAAGCGGAACAAGCAGCCGCAAAAGCCGAAATTACTGAGCAGCAGCCTAAAACAGATACAGGCGTATTTAAGCCGGAGTAAAAAATTTCAGACGGCCTTTTTAATATAATATAGGGCTGTCCGAATACAGGAATAAAAAGCAAGGAAGAGCATGATTTCTGATAAACAACGTACCGAGTTGGCGAAAAAGCAAGCCATGCTTAAAATTTTGTATCAGGCATGGCTAGCAGAAAAACGGAAATACGCCGTAATCACGGTAGTCGATAATGAAGGCAATCTGATCGAATATCATCCTTCCGGTAATCAAAGAACAGTAGGCCATGTCAAACAACCGGCCTAAAGCGATTTTTTACTGTGGTGCTAACGGTTCGGGCAAATCTACCCTGCGCCAATTCAATCAAGACCGTGTCTCATTAGTGATTGATTCTGACCATATCGCAGCGGAAATTAACCCTGAAATGCCTCGCTTAGCCGATATGGAAGCGGGAAAAACTGCATTGCGCTTATTCCGTCAAGCGTTGGATAATCGAATTTCTTTTTCCATGGAATCGACCTTATCCGGCAAATCCGCCCTTACCCGCATTCAAACGGCCCGCAATGCCGGATTCTACGTCATACTCAACTATATCGGTCTTGCGACGCCCGAATTAAATATCCGCCGTATGCAGGAGCGCGTCGCAAGCGGCGGACACTGGATAGATCCTGAGTTAATCCTCAAACGCTACCATGTGAGCCTGCAAAACCTTCATACCGCATTACCGTTTGCCGATGAAAGTTTTATTTTTGATAACTCATCGGTTTATCCACAGCTGCAAATATGGATAAATCAATATCAATATTTAAAAAACAAACATTTAGCCGATTGGGTAAATCCAATCGAGCAAACCATAATTTCAAATGGATTAATTTTTGATTCTTTTTTAACTTATGAATAAAGAATTTGCCTGCACAAAAAATCCAAAATAATTTCCCTCTGTTTACACAAAATTTGAAAATTCCATGACCACCATCTACAACACCCTTACCCGTCAAAAAGAACCCTTTTCCCCCATTGACCCTAAAAACGTGCGTATGTACGTTTGCGGCATGACTGTTTACGACTATTGCCACTTAGGCCATGCCCGCGTGATGGTTGTATTCGACATGATTGCCCGTTGGCTGCGCAAGTGTGGTTATCCGCTCACTTATGTGCGCAATATCACCGACATCGACGACAAAATCATTGCCCGTGCGGCTGAAAACGGCGAAACCATCGGCGAACTGACTGCGCGTTTCATTCAGGCCATGCACGAAGATGCCGATGCTTTGGGCGTGTTGCGTCCGGATATTGAGCCGAAGGCGACGGAAAACATTCCGCAAATGATTGCCATGATTGAAACCCTGATTCAAAACGGCAAGGCTTATCCTGCAGCAAACGGCGATGTTTATTATGCCGTGCGTGAGTTTGCCGCTTACGGACAATTATCGGGCAAATCGTTGGACGACCTGCGCGCAGGCGAGCGTGTGGAAGTGGACGGTTTCAAACGCGATCCGCTTGATTTTGTGTTGTGGAAAGCCGCCAAAGCAGGCGAACCGGCATGGGAGAGCCCGTGGGGCAATGGTCGTCCGGGGTGGCACATCGAATGCTCCGCCATGAGTGAAAACCTGTTCGGCGATACTTTCGACATCCACGGCGGCGGTGCGGATTTGCAATTCCCGCACCATGAAAACGAAATCGCCCAAAGTGTCGGCGCGACAGGGCATACCTGCGGCCACGACCACGCGCAAACCCACCACGATCAAAGTATCGCCAGCCACGTCAAATACTGGCTGCACAATGGCTTCATCCGTGTGGACGGCGAAAAAATGTCCAAATCGTTGGGCAACTTCTTTACTATCCGCGAAGTGTTGAAACAATACGACCCTGAAGTTGTGCGTTTCTTCATCCTACGCGCCCACTACCGCAGCCCACTGAACTACTCCGACGCGCATTTGGACGACGCAAAAGGTGCGTTGACCCGCCTGTACACCACGTTGAAAAACACACCAGCGGCTGAGTTTGATTTATCTGAAAACGCCAACGACTACACCCGCCGTTTCTACGCCGCCATGAACGACGATTTCGGTACGGTCGAAGCGGTTGCCGTGTTGTTTGAGCTGGCAGGCGAAGTGAACAAAACCAACGACGCACACCTCGCCGGCTGCCTGAAAGCCTTGGGCGGCATCATCGGCCTGTTGCAACGTGATCCGATTGAGTTCCTGCAAGGCGGCGCGGTTTCAGACGGCCTCTCCAACGAAGAAATCGAAGACTTAATCGCCCGACGCAAACAGGCACGTGCGGATAAAAACTGGGTGGAATCCGACCGTATCCGCGACCTTCTGAACGAACACAAAATCATTCTGGAAGACAACGCCGGCGGTACGACTTGGCGCCGCGGTTGATTTTATGTCATAGATAAAAGGCCGTCTGAAACTGTTTTCAGACGGCCTTTTTAATTTTGCTATTTCAAAAAGGGCGCAAACATCGTGCCCTTTGTTTAAAACATCATTTCATTTATGCGCCGAATACTTTCAGACGGCCTTCGATTGGTTGGAAGGCTTTTTCGCCGGCAGGAGCCGCGATACCGCCAATCACCATTTGCGCACGCAACAACCAGCTTTCCGGCAAGTTCCATTCTTTGGCAATAGCCGCATCCGGCAGCGGATTGTAGTGTTGCAGATTGGCGCCGATACCGGCAGCCGCCAATGTTGTCCAAACAGCATATTGAACCATGGCATTTGCCTGATCTGCCCAGATCGGGAAGTTGGCCGCATAAGATGGGAACTTCTCTTGCAAGCCTTTGACAACATCTTGATCTTCAAAGAACAAAACTGTCGCCGCGCCTGCTTTAAACAAGTTCAGTTTTTGCGCAGTGGCTTCAAATTGCTCGGCAGGGACAACCGCACGCAAAGCTTCTTCGACAAAATGCCACACTTTGGCATGTTCTTCGCCAAACAATACGACCACTCGGGCAGATTGCGAATTGAAAGAAGACGGCGTATGCAAAACGGCGTGTTCGATGATTTTAGTTACTTCCTCATTGGACAGAGGCAGGGTGTTGTTCAATGCATAGATAGAACGACGGGTTTCAGCAGCTTGTTGCAAAACAGAATAAGTCATGATCTTTTCCTTAAATTAATCTTTATCTTTAACAAAAACGTTATCCAAAGCCCACGCTCCGCCGCCGACTACTGCCAGGTACAAAAACACGAAGCAGAACAAAACGGCAGATTCACCCTGGTTGACCAATGGAAACAAAACATTACCAGAAGACGCGTGCGCCATAAAGTAGGCGGCTGCCATCTGACCGGACAAAACAAACGCGGCCGGACGCGTAAACAGGCCCAATATCAATAAGATACCGCCGACAATTTCCAAAATACCGGCCACCAGCATCAAGCCTTCGGGCGCTCCGCCCATGGACATCGGAAAACTGAAAAACTTGGCCGTACCATGCAGCAAAAACAGATACGCCGTCACAATGCGCAAGACGGACAATACAACAGGTTGGAATGATTTGAGGGCAGACATCTTCATAATCCTTATTTTAATGGCTACCTGAAAGAGGTAGGGAGCAATTTCAATAAGTACAGTATAGATAATTCCCAGCAAGAGATATATACTCGAATTATTGATACAACGTTTCCTAATAAGAAATCATGGACACCCTATTCAGCCTGAAAGTTTTCCGCCAAGTTGTTCAAAGCGGCAGCTTTACCCGTGCCGCCGATCAGCTCGAAATCTCCACCGCCATGGCCAGCAAACACGTCAGCCATCTGGAAAACACCATTCAAGCCAAGCTCTTACACCGCAACAGCCGCAACCTTCATCTGACCGAAGCAGGCGAAGAATACTACTGCCAATGCAGCTACGCGCTGGATACTTTGGACACCGCCGCCCAAAAAGCGGCAGGCGGTGCCGACACGCCGCAAGGTATGTTGCGCGTTACCATGCCCTTGTGGTTTGCAGGTGGCAATATGAGCGCATGGTTGGCAGAATACCGCCAGCGTTATCCCAAAGTCACGCTCGACCTCGTCCTCGACAACCGCCATATCGACCTCATCGCCGAAGGTTTCGACCTCGCCTTACGCGTTTCCAAAACCCCCTCCCCTTCGCTGATCGTCAAACCGCTGGCCAAAATTGAGTTCGTCCTACTTGCCGCCCCCGACTACCTTGCCCAACACGGCACACCCGATACACCCGAAGCCGTCATGCAGCACCAAGCCATCTTGCCTTCCTATACCAGTCAACAAGACTGGGAAATTACCCACCGCGCTACCGCAGAAAAAGCCATTCTCCATCTCTCCCCGGTTATCCGCAGCGACAACACGCTGATGATCCGCGAGCTGATTAAAGCAGGTGCAGGCATAGGCTATCAGCCCCTTTGGGCGGTCCAGCAGGAATTGAAGGACGGCACATTGGTCCAACTCCTGCCCGATTACACCATCTGGACAGACCAACTGAACGCCACCTATGTCGACAGGGCCTTTCTCAGCGCGAAAGTGCGCAGCTTTATCGACTTTCTCAATGAAAAAATATCGGAAGGATAAACATCAAGGCCGTCTGAAACACTTTTCAGACGGCCTTTAATCAAAGTAACAATCCAATCAATAATTGGTCGAGCAGAACTGTTCGCGTTTGTCCGCATCGGCGGCATAGCATGTCAAACCCATGCCTGACGCATTGCTGTTGTTCGCTTTCGCACCCAGTTTCTTGTTCACCAAAACCTTACCGTTTTTACCGATTTCAATGGTTACGCCTTTGCCGTTTTTCAGCTTCCATTTCAACACTTGCGCATCGGCATTCTGACACTTATTGACTGTACAGCCACCTTCTGTCGCAACATTACCGTTTTTATAAATCACGCACTGCTGCTGGCTGTCGGTACAAGCCGCATAAGCCGCAACGGAGAAACAGGAAATCAGCGCGGCAAACAAAACAGGTTTCATGGTTTGAACTCCTAAAGTTGTGATGATGAGTTTGTAATATTTGGAACTATACGCTTGTTTATATCGGCAAGCCATCAAGTATGATGGCAAATAATATATTGATTTAATATTATATAAATTTCAAATATTATCAATTAGTTGGCAGTAAGATATTCATCAGCGCGATATTGATATAGTAGTTGCTTCTGCCTATCTTTTCTTTGTGAAGGAACCCATCTTCTGTCAGTTCGTCCAGATATTTAGCGGCACTTGGTCGAGAAACGTTCAGCGTTTTCATCAGGAAATCGATTTTTGTGTAGGGATGATTGAACAGATGGTTAATCAGGTCTTGACTGTAGAAGCTAAATTTTTGCCTGATACGATGTTTGTAGTCCAGCATTGCCTGATGGATATGTTGCACGGTATCGATGCCGTCCTTGGCGGTCTGTTCCACGGCTTCCAACATATACAACAGCCAACCTTCCCATTCACCCGTATCGCGTACGTATTGCAGCAGGCGATAATATTCACTTTTGTTCCGTACCAGATAGCGGCTGAGGTATAAGACGGGGATATCCAGCAATCCGGTTAAAACCAGATACAGCACATTGATAATCCTGCCTGTTCTGCCGTTGCCGTCGTAAAACGGGTGAATGCTTTCAAACTGGTGATGGAGCAACGCCATACGGATAAGCGGATCGATAGGTTTTTCCGTGTTGTCGTTGTTGATAAATGCTTCCAATCTGCTCATCAGGCAAATAATGTCGTCTATATGTTGCGGCGGCGTATAGACGGTTTCGCCTGTACGGTCGTTTTTCAGCATCGTTCCTGACTGTTTGCGGAATCCGGCACGGTTCTTTTCCAACTCGGCCTGTATTGTCAAAATATGATTGTTGGTTAGCATTCCGTGTTCTTGGATAAGTTCGAAGCCACAATGCAGTGCTGAAGCATAATTCTGCACTTCTTTGATGGCAGGACTAGACGGGCTTGCCGATATTCCTGCGCGGAACAGTTCGTCATGGGTGGTAATGATATTTTCGATTTCGGAACTGTCTTTGGCTTCCTGCAAAGACAGCGTGTTAATCAGAATGCCTTGGTTGGGAATACTGCGGCAGATGCCTTTTAATTCGGCCAGATAACGATGGGCGGAAGCCAGTTTTTTCAAGACGGCGACAGTTTCGAAATCTATTTCGGGAGGGAATTGTTCGATCGAGTACATTTTAGGGTTTCGGTTAAATGATAAAAAAATCCTGTTTTTTTGCTATATCGCTTCGATATGATAAAAAAACGGGATTTTTTTTACAATTTAATTTTATTTATTTGTTTTAAAACGTTTTTACTTTAAATAGCACTTCGACTACTGTTACCGCTTCAACTTCGCAAACGCATCTGCCATCGCCGAATTGGTCGGGGCGCGGTCGTTGCGTTGGGGTTTACGGTCGCGGCGTTCCTGATGTCGGGTTTCAGACGGCCTGTTGCCTTTGACTGAGCCGCCCGGTTCGTCATCCAAACGCATGGTCAGCGCGATGCGTTTGCGTGCGGCGTCGACTTCCAGCACTTTCACTTTTACCACGTCGCCGGCTTTCACCACTTCGCGCGGGTCTTGGACGAATTTATTGGACAGGGCGGAGATGTGCACCAAACCGTCCTGATGGACGCCGATGTCCACGAACGCGCCGAAGTTGGCGACGTTGGAGACCACACCTTCGAGTATCATGCCGACTTGCAAGTCGCTGATTTCGTGGATGCCTTCGGCGAATGAGGCCGTCTGAAACTCGCCGCGCGGGTCACGGCCGGGTTTTTCCAGTTCGGACAGGATGTCCAGAATAGTCGGCAGGCCGAAGCGTTCGTCGGTGAAGTCGGACGCTTTGATTTGCTTCACGCGCTCGCGGTTGCCGATGAGTTCGGCGGCGGTAATACCTTGTTGCGCCAGCATTTTGGCGACGACGGAATAGGCTTCGGGGTGGACGGCGCTCGCGTCCAGCGGCTCTTTGCCGCCGTTAATCCGCAAAAAGCCCGCCGCCTGCTCGAAGGTTTTTTCGCCCAAACGCGGTACTTTCAGCAATTTTTTGCGGCTGTCGAACGCGCCGTTTTCATCGCGGTAGGCGACGATGTTTTGGGCAAGGGTTTGATTCAAACCGGAAATCCGCGCCAAGAGCGGGGCGGACGCGGTGTTCACGTCCACGCCGACGGCGTTCACGCAGTCTTCGACCACCGCGTCCAGCGATTTGGCGAGCTGGCTTTGGTTCACGTCGTGCTGATACTGCCCCACGCCGATGGATTTGGGGTCGATTTTGACCAACTCGGCGAGCGGGTCTTGCAGCCTGCGGGCGATGGACACCGCGCCGCGCAGGGAAACGTCCAAGTCGGGGAACTCGCGCGCCGCCAGTTCGGACGCGGAATAAATCGACGCGCCGGCTTCGGAAACGACGATTTTGTGCAGCCCCATTTCCGGCATTCCGCGCACCAGTTCGCCCGCGATTTTGTCGGTTTCGCGGCTGGCGGTGCCGTTGCCGATGGCGATGAGCTTCACGCCGTGCTGCTTAATCAGGCGCGACAGCGTTGCCAACATATTGTTTTCTTGGTGCAAATAGACAATGACCGTATCCAGCAGCTTGCCTGTGTCGTCCACCACGGCGCATTTCACGCCGTTCTTGTAGCCGGGGTCGAGACCCAAAGTCGTCAGTCTTCCGGCAGGCGCGGCGAGCAACAAATCTTTGAGATTACGGGCGAACACGGTAATCGCGTCGGTGTCGGCGGCTTCTTTCAGACGACCTAAGGCTTCAAGTTCCAGCGACAAAAAGATTTTCGCGCGCCAAGTCAGGCGCACGGTGTCGCGCAGCCATTTGTGGCCGTCTGAAACCTTGAAGCGGCGGGCGATGATTTGCTCGTATTCGCTTTGCTGCGTAATCGGCGTGTCGTCGGGCTGGTATTTGAGCGCAATGTTCAACACGCCCTCGTTGCGGCCGCGCAACACCGCCAGCGCGCGGTGGCTGGGCATGGTGCGAATAGGTTCGCGGTGGTCGAAATAATCGCTGAATTTTTCGCCTTCGGTTTCTTTACCTTCAACGACTTGCGCGTGAATTTCGGCTTCGTTCCACAGCTTATCGCGCAGCGTGCCGATGAGTTCCGCGTCTTCGGCAAACTGCTCCATCAGAATCGCGCGCGCGCCGTCCAGCGCGGCTTTGGTGTCGGGGACGTTTTCGTTCAGGTAGCCTTGCGCGGCGGCTTCCACGTCCTGCGGCTGCTCGGCAAGCAGCGCGTCCGCCAGCGGCTGCAAACCGTGTTCGCGCGCGATTTGCGCTTTGGTGCGGCGTTTGGGCTTGTAGGGCAGATACAGGTCTTCCAGCGCGGTTTTGTTGTCGGCAGCTTCGATTTGCGCCCTGAGGTCGTCTGAAAGCTTGCCTTGCTCTTCAATGCTTTTTAAAACAACGGCTTTGCGCTCTTCCAACTCGCGCAGGTATTGCAACCGCTCGGCAAGCTGGCGCAACTGCGTATCGTCCAGCCCGCCTGTGGCTTCCTTGCGGTAGCGGGCGATAAAGGGGACGGTCGCGCCCTCGTCCAACAGCTCGATGGCGGCGGTGATTTGGGCTGCGGTAGCCGAAAGTTCTTGGGAGAGGATTTGGGTGATGTCCATGGGGGATCTTATTGATGTGTTCAAACTGCTTTTTAGGTATAGATTTAAGTAAAATTCTCAGGTAGCCTAAAAGGTTATTTTGGCTTGTATTGCGACATGATTTCTTGAGCTTGGCTTTCGAGCTCGGGGAAGAGGGTTTGCCTGCTAATACCGAATGCTTTGAGCTCCTGCATGATTTGTTTTTTATTTCTAACGATAAACCTTTTTCCTTTTGTTGGAAGCCGTTTCCAATCATCTGAAATTTCAGCAGGATTGCATTTTTCATTATTAATACCGAAAAGTAAAAAGCAACCTTGTTGCCTAGAAATCCGGATATTGTTGAGTTTGGCACGGACACATAAAACTTGGGTTAAATCTTCTGGTTCAATAACTGGGCGAAAACTAGGTTTATCAGTGCGAACATCATGTATCAATGAAATGACCTCATTCTGGTTATTGAAGTTTTCTAATTTTATAGCATCAAGATTATATAGTTGTTTAGTTCCATCTAGTTGAAGAAATTTTTCTATATCTGGTGCTTGTTTTTTTAGGTATTCAAGAGTTTCCATTCTTTGAATTGTAAGATGTATCTCATCTAAAGCTTTTTCTTTTATCTCTCTATTAGAAATGATATCTGAATTCCTCATATATTCTGAGAAATCAAAATCTTTATTTCGAAGGGATAGTGCAGCCAAGATAGCTACGGTATCACTATCCCCATATTTAATTTTTGTATCGGGAATGTCGAAAATAATAAACTCCCCAAGCTCTTCATGATGTTCTTCTTTATTACAAGCAAAATACAAGGCAACCAATGCATTTGTTGTTAAATCCAGTAATCGTGTGGCATATCCATAGTGCTGCAACTTAACTAGTTTCTCAAATAACGTATCATTTGGTGAAAAGTCATCAGGGCAGTTGGTTAGAGCATCTTTGATGATTTTATCTTCGTTCTCAATTAAGTATTGCTCACGATAAATGCTAGGAAGAATTTGCCATGTTTGTACTGCATGCCCGCGAAAGAAGCGTGTTTTGCCATGTATTGGCTCTCCCAATTCTTTAAGAATTTGAGTTAAGTCGCTAATACTTTGGATTTCATTGGATTGTTCGGTCATTTGGTGCCTTCTATTAACATTAAATTTTTAGGATTAAATTTTTCATATTGAATGAACCAACCATTTCAAAACTTTTCCAATGCGACACTGCGCGGCGGTAGCCGAAAGTTCTTGGGAGAGAATTTGAGTAATGTTCATCAATAGAATTCCAACGGACAGGCCGTCTGAAATTTCAGACGGCCTGATTTAAAAACAATCGCTTTAAGGCAGCGAATTATAATATTCGTAGGCTTTGTCCATATCTTCAAACTGGTGCATATGCCCTTTTTCCAGCACCATCGCATTATCGCAATATTGCTTCATGGCGCTGTGGCTGTGCGACACCAAAATGATGGAACGGTCTTTGCGCTTTTCAAACAACTCATACTTACATTTATCGGCAAAGCGCGAGTCGCCAACCGCAATCACTTCGTCAATCAGATAGCAATCAAACTCTACCGCCAACGACAAAGCAAATGCCAAACGCGCCTTCATACCTGAAGAATAACGCTTGACCGGCTCGTAAAGATATTGACCCAGCTCGGAAAACTCTTCGGTAAAGTTCTTCACATAATCGATGTCGACATTGTAAATCCGGCAGATGAAACGCAAATTGTCCATACCGGTCAGACTGCCTTGAAACGCACCGGAGAATGCCAAAGGCCAAGAAATACTCATTGTCCGCTTGATTTCGCCCGTAGTCGGCGGCTCAACGCCACTGATCAAACGGATGAGCGTCGATTTACCTGCACCGTTGCGGCCGAGAATACCGATTTTCTCGCCCTTCTCCATTTTGAAGTTGATATCGTGCAAGACTGTCCGCCAACCTTGGCGGGTCAGATAGCGTTTGGAAACATGTTCAACTGAAATCATTGCGGCTCAACCCCTTTGCTGAATCTCGCCACCATCGCCAAACCAAGCAGCAGCAAAACCAAGTTACACAACAAAATATACCAAGGATTTTCGTAAGTCGTAACGCTGTTACCAAAATATCCGGCACGGAACATTTCTGTACCATGCACCATCGGAAGCATTAATACATAATGTTGCAACTGCTGAGGCAGGTTGTGTACGAAGAAAAACACGCCGGACAAAGGCATCATCACAAAACTGATGGTACTCCAAACCTTGCCAAACGGCTCAAAGTGAAACGCCACCGAACAGATGACCAATCCCAACCCAACGGCAAACATTGCCATCAGCAGCCAAGCCAACAACATATAGAAAATATCTGCCGGTACATCAATCCAGCCGATGAGGACCAATGCAAACATAATCACAACCTGCGCAATGGTGGCACCGGCAATCTCTAACAACATACGCGCAAAAATGGTATCTAAAACGCGTACATTTCGGTGATACAGCAGGCTTGTGTTGGCCGCAATCGAACCGATGGCACGATTGGAAGCATTACGCCACATCATCATCATCGGATAGCCTGTCAGCGTGAAAGCCACGATATTCAAAGCTGACACGTTGTTCATGCGGAAGAATTTCCACATCAACACCATAACCAAAGTCAGCAGCAAAGGTTCGACAAACAACCACAAAAAACCAATGTTATTACGACCGTAGCGAGTAATAATTTCACGCATTAAGAGTGCGCCGATTACCCTTTTTTGGATAAGCAGCGACTCCAAAAACGATGTTTTATGTAGCTCTTTCATCAGTTTTTATGCTCACGGATACTTGCAGACAGCAACACAGCAATGCCATAGACAATCAAACCGATGACAAACGTTGCCACAATGTTGTACAGACGGTTTGGCTCATGCGCCAAGTCAGGTTTGTTCGGCTGGGAAATCACTTCCAAATACAATTGCTGACGATCTGCTTCCGCTTTCGCACTTTCCAAAGAAGTCATCGCCGCAGCCAATTGTTTCTCGGCCAATTCGTTTTCCAAATACACGCGCTGATATTCCGCCGCCTGATTGGACAACGAACCCTCGCCGCCGCCGGAAATCGCTTTCATTTGTTGCGAGATTTCTTTACGCAAGCTCTTCTCACGCGCAATCAAACCTGGAATTTGCGGGTTTTCAGGCGTAACGGCTTTTACCTGGTCAAGCTGGGTTTGAATGACAATCAACTCGTCCTGCAATTTGGACACCAAACCCATTTGCACATCAGATTGCGCCTTCAAGTCGAAAATACCGTTGGACACACGGAATTTTGTCAATTGGGCAGAAGCTTCTTTAACTTTCTCTTCAGCAGAGTTGACCACTTCCTGAGCATAACGAATCGTATCTTGACGCGCACGCTCGTTCAGCTGATTGATCAATACCTCACCCTGTTTGAGCAAAGCATCATTGATCTTTTGAGATTCACCGGCATTGAACGATGTAACGCTCAAATTGGAAATGCCTGAGACAGAGTCAAAATGGATGGATACCTTATCGCGGTAGTATTGATAAAAGGCCTCATCCTCGCCACGCAGGCCAAAACCATTAAAACGGCTGAAAATGTCGCCTTCTTTTTCATAAAAATCACGAACGGGCATTTTCTTACGCAACGCGTCCAAAGCCGAACGCGACTGCATATATTCCTGCACGGTATAAATATCGTCTTGAGCACGAGAGAAACCCGAACCCTGCAAAATGGCACCCAAACCATTTAAAGATGATTGGCTCTTAGGAGAACGCACCACAAAGCTAGACTGGGATGTGAACTGATCAGAAGCAAATATTCCGTAATACACACCGGAACACAAAGTCGGCACGATAACCGTTACCCAAAGCAACGGATTAATCTTACGCAACCAAGACTTCTTGGTCTTTTTCTTTTCAGGAGCCGGTTGTTCCGGTTTCACATCCACATTTGCAGAAACTTGTTCAGACATTATTTTCCCCATTAATTCGTTAAATTACTAATACTGCTCGCACCGCTAACCACCGGTGAGAACACAAATGACAAGAACTTACGTACTTCAGCCAACGGCGCATTCGATACGTACACCACGTCCTTATCCTTCACAGGGAAACGCTGCATCCAAAACATAGAATTCGCATCTGTCAAATTCAAACGGTAAACCACAGGAATTTCCGCGCGATCGCCATAGCCTTTTTCGGCCCATTTAGATTGTTTTTCCGGCGGCAACTCAGACAAAGGCGCATAACGGAATACAAATACGCCGCGCGCATCTGCACTATAATCCTGCAGACCGCCCATACGTCCCACAGCCTCGGCCAAAGACAAGCCTTTCACAGAGAAACCGATCTGCTGTGAGCGACCGACTGCACCCATAGAAGTAAATGTGCTCGGATTTGTAATCATTGTGACTACATCACCGCGACGCAACAAAATATTTTGACGCGGATGCGCCACCAAATCTTCCAAAGCAATCGTTCTCACAACATTACCGCGTGTCAGCTGTACGTTCGTATCTTGTACATTCGCAGTCGAACCGCCCACCGCAGCCACCGCATCCAACACACGCTCGCCTGCAGCCGTCAAAGGCATACGTACACTGTTACCCGCACGGATAACCGATACATTCGCCGCATTGTTTTGTACCATGCGCACCATGACCTGCGGTTGGTTCGCCATTTTTTTCAGACGGCCTTTAATAATGTTTTGCACCTGAACCGGTGTTTTACCAAGGACAGACACATCGCCAATAAATGGCACAGAAATCGTGCCTGAAGAGCTGACCATCTGTTCGGGCAGCTTCGTTTGCTGCGCATTACCCGAACCGGTAGACGACAAAGCCCCGCCAAACAACACAGCCGGAGGAGCTTCCCAAATCGTAATATCCAACATATCGCCGACGTCAATGGCACCGACAGAAGCATAGCCCTCTCCCAGCTGGGCCAAGGATTGACCAACTTGAGCTTGATAAAGAGAAGCAGCCACATCAGCATTAACATCTACTAATTCCACATCGGGAATATTTGCCTCATTCTGTTGCCCCAACGCAACAACTTTACCAGTACTTGGACCGGAAGCAGGAAGAAGACTACACGCCGACAATACTGTACTGAACATCAGCAACATCCCGCGCTGACCAAAAAATTTAGCTTTAAACACAGATAAAATCCTAATATACTTGGAATTCAATTCCATCATTATAACATCTGAAAATCAATTTAGGCCGTCTGAAAAACGACGTCCGATTTTTACCACATTGCAAAAATGAAACGACTTAAAAAACCTAGCATCCTCTTTGCTGGCCGCAATCTCCTCGCAAATCATACCTTATCACAATTGTCGATGCGCTTCCTTGACTCACCATTCCATTATTAAAACCGGCAGTTTCAAAACGGTATGTAGCTTCGTTAAAAATAGCGAAACACTCCTTCCCCACAAATTCCATACCAAATAACGCCAAGAAGCCAGCTATTCCACCTATACCACATTGTAAAATATGTTATCATTATAGTAAATTCTCTGTATAACATATTAATTTTTTGGAAGAATTTGGTTAAATACTCTACTTTTTCGACACCAACAATTTCCCAAATAAGATCTATTTGATCTAAATAACTATTAAGAACATTAATACGCATATTGGATAACGTACAATGAATAGAAAGCTTAGAAAACTTCTTCGTGACCCAAAACTTTTTTTTGTAGATATGTATAAAAAACGAATTAAACAAGTAAAAAGATATCTACCAATTAAACGAGCCGGGAAAAACCAATATACTGTTGTTTCTGCAGTATATAATGTTGAGAAATATCTAGATGACTTCTTTTCCAGCCTGACAAAACAAAGACTAAACTTTAAAAAGCATATTCAAATTATTTTAGTTGATGATGGCTCAGTCGATAAATCAGCTGAGATTATTCAAAAGTGGCAACAGAAGTTTCCTCAAAATATTCGCTATTTCTATAAAGAAAACGGCGGACAAGCCTCTGCGCGTAATTTAGGCTTGCAATATGTCGAAACCGAATGGGTTGTTTTTACAGACCCTGATGACTTTCTTCACCCTGACTATTTCAAATCAATAGATCGTAACTTAAGTAAAAATCCATCTGCTGTTGCTTTAGCAACAAATATGGAATTCTTTATTGAAAATCAAAATATTATAAAAGCAACACATCCTTTACGTTTCCGATTTGAAAAAACACGTGCTATTAAAGTAGCCAATTTAGATAAATTTATTAATTTATCAGCAGCCTCTACGTTCTTCAGATATTCAAAAATCCAAGAAAAACAACTACAGTTTGACCATAGAGTTAAACCAAATTTTGAAGATGGTAAATTTATTGCTGACTATCTACTCGGACTACAGAACTCCGAGGTAATTTTTGATAAAGATGCAATCTATTTTTACCGTAAACGAGATGATGGCACGTCAACTCTCGATACTTCTTGGCAAAAATTTGAAAAATACTCAGATGTATTTGAATTTGGTTTCATCCCGATGCTCCAAAACTATAAAGAACGGTTTGGAGCCGTCCCTGCTTCTATTCAAAAAACTGCACTTTATGATATGAGTTGGTATGTTCAATACCTATTAAATCGTCCTGAACGAATTAACTTTCTGAGCGAAGTACAAAAACAAAAATTCTATAACTTAATGAATACTGTTTTTTCATACATCCATGAAAAAACCGTTATGGAGTTTAACTTAGCTGGCGTTTGGATGTTCCATAAAATTGGTATGTTAGGCGCATTTAAAAATGCAGAACCTTCTTTCCAAATTGCCTACATTGAAAATATTGATCGTGAGCGTAAACAGTTTTTAATCAGCTATTTCACGCATCATGACTTTCCCTATTCTATTAAAGCAGACAATAATGAACTTATTCCAACTCACGAGAAAACAGTTGTTAACACTCTAAATGAACAATTATTTGCTTATGAGAAACGATTATGGGTTTCATATGAGAATATTGAACACTCGGCTATCCTAAACATCTTTTTAAACCAAAAAAAGATGAGAATTTCCATCCGAGGAAAGAATTTTGCCAAGGGTATTACCATAGAAGAATTAACTGGCTTATTTACGCCGTCTGAAAAATATCAGTCAGATGGCAGTTGGCTATTAATGGATAGAGAAACTAAAGCGGATGATAACGCTGAACATTTCTATCGTTATATGATGAAAAATCATCCTGAGCAAACATGCTATTTTGCATTAAATAAAACAGCTCCTGATTGGGATCGTCTCAAACAGGAAGGTTTTAAACTGGTTGAATTTGGTAGTAAAGAATTTGAGAAACGCTTACGTCAAGCGGAAAAAATTGTTTCCAGTCACTTAGAAAAACACATCAATAACTATTTTGATGATCTATATGATTACAGCAAAAAATTTGTTTTCTTACAGCATGGAGTTATTAAAGATAACTTATCTGCTTGGATAAATACTAAGAAAAACTTGCATTGCTTTGTTACTACAACGAAACCAGAATATGAATCAATAAAGGCTGATTTTGGTCCATATAAATTGACTGCAAAAGAAGTCGTATTAACAGGCCTACCTCGATACGATAGATTATTACAAAAAAACCAACCAGATAGCAAAAAAATTCTGATTATGCCGACGTGGCGTAGCTATATTGTTGGTCAGAATATTGGTATTGGCAGCAATACTCGGACATTAAATAATTCTTTCATGCAGACAGAATATGCACAGCAATGGCATACTTTTCTACACTCATCCGAACTGAAAGCGCTAACTGAAAAATATGGTTATGAAGTAATTTTTGCTCCCCATCCAAATATTGAGCCTTATCTAGCAATTTTTGATGTCCCTAAATACATTAAAATTTGGAGTGGTTTACATGAAACAGAAAGCATTCAAAACCTTTTTGGACGTTGTAACATATTAGTTACCGACTACTCATCTGTCGCATTCGATATGGCTTATTTAAATAAAGCAATAATTTATTATCAATTTGATAAAGAGTCTTTCTTTTCAGGTAACCACACCTATCAAAAAGGCTATTTTTCTTATGAAGACGATGGCTTTGGGCCTGTTACCCTCACCAAAGAAGAGACCTTGTCTGAATTAAGTATAATTATGAAAGACGGAAGAGCAAGGCCTGAATATTTACAACGTATTGAGGAAACTTTCCCATTCCAGCAAGGTGGTAACTGCGAACGAGTCTATCAAGCTATTATCGATCTAGATAAACCAGAAAGTACTTATAGCCAATCAGTGCTTATGAATAAAATTGTAAATGCTGAGCGATTTAATAACTGGGGCATTATAGCTTCGCATATTTCAATTCTACTTGAAAAAAATTCTGATCTAACTCAGAAAGAAAGAATATATTATGAAAACAAATGTACAAATATATTGTTTAAACATAATAGATTCATAGAATTACTAAATTGGCTGGAGAAACATCCTACCTTTGATGCCGACTACTGGAAAGCTAAAGTCAGCCTCCAAATTGGCAAACCTACTTTAGGAATTAAATATTTTTCTAAAAACAATATTGGTACTTTAGAAGATAAATTAATTGCTATGCTGGCAGCCTCTTTAGAGAATAATGTCAAATCAGTAAAAAAACTGAACCAATATATTTCATCCGGGCTATCGGAACATTACCGTCTAATTCAATTATTAGCTGAAAAAATTCTTAAAAAAGAGTATTTTGTTGCTCTTGCCCTGGTTGAAACATTATTGGCTAAATTTTTTACAGTTGAAGATAAAAAGACCTTTAAGCTGGAACTTTTAGCAAGCTATCTCTGTATGCGCTTAAACAATTTCCAACAAGCTCATAAATATCTAGTACGTTATGAAGAGTACCAAAGAGGTGATATTGCATGTCGAATTGCCATTGCACGTTTGGCAAAACTGCGTCAAAACGGTGAAAAACTGTTTACTCAGATTAACCGTGCCTTTGGCCAAGATTTATTAATGATGCCGCAAGATCTGGTTCCCGCCTACCTGCAGGAACTGCATAATCAAGGCAACACAACAACTGAAAAGACATTGCTCGAACAATTTACAGAAAAGTACCCGGATAGTAAAACTATTGCCTCATATAAGGCAGCCAGCCGTTAAGAAAGAAAAATGAACGAACAAATTTTTACTGCCAGTAATGGCATCGAAGTTATTTACCGACATAAACCCAGTAAATATGACTTTAAACATTTAATCGTCGTATTTTCAGGTTTTCTCAATGCAACGCCTGGCAATTATGACTTTATTAATGCTATGACGGACTGTCCTGCTGACGTTATTTGGATTAATGATAATTTCCAAGGAATGTATACCTATTATCTGTGTATAGATATGGATTTTCGGGTTAAAGAAGCCGTACAGGAATTCATCCAATCTCAAATAGATCAGCGTAATCTATCTCCTGAAAATGTCACCTTTACCGGGTTTTCTAAAGGAGGGAGTGCGGCCCTTTATCATGCCCTAAGCATGAATATTAAAAACATTGTGGTTACTGTACCTCAGCTTCATATCGGAAATTATGTAGATAATTTCTGGAAATCAGTTGCTACCCACATGATGGGAAAAAACTATCACAATGCACAAATAGATTATCTTGATAAACTAATAGTAAACCTATTGAAAAAAGATCAAGATTTAGACAAGAATATTTATTTACTGACCTCGGAAGCCGATATCCAATTTCCAACCGAGATTCAACCGCATTTAGATGATTTCCGCAAATATCGGAATTTCAACTTGTTAAAAACTTATTCGGCATTTGTCCGAGAGCATAATCAGGTTACATCGCATCATACCGCATTGTTGCTTGGAATTTATTATGCATTAGCTTCGGAAGCGACTCCCCGATTTAATCAAGGCGAAGTCAATTTCTTTGGCACTCAACCAATACCAAAACCGAATGTAGCGAATCCGACTCCTTATGTAGATGTTAGAAACTGTGAATATAAAGACAAGATTCTATTTATAGAAGGTGTTGCGGTATTAAAAGGGGTACACATATCCAATTACAGCGATGTACAGTATGAACTGATTCTTCAGAATACTCGTACTCGAGAAACATACACCAAAGGTTTAGCAAAACTGCATCGTCCCCACCTGACTAGAGAGCTGTTTGATGGTGATTTTGTAATCTATGACAAAGGCTATTTCACAACACTTGATTTAAAAGGCATCGATATTTCTGACTTACCCAAAGCAGAATATCAACTGTATATTGCAATTAAATCTGGAGAGTACTATTCAAAACTGGCATTAAGCTCGCAAAAAACATTAACAAAATCCTCTGATACCTTTAATTTTAACAGTAACTCATCTTTGGCAATACTTGAAATATTTAAAGAATAAGGCTTTGAAAAAGTTTAATTCATTTTTTTTATACATGATACTGTTATAGACTTGCAGGATTTTAAGCTGGTTAAAAAATACTCTATTTCTTGATTGGTATTAACATTCTTAATTTGGCGCAGATGTAAGTTGACCTGATAAAGGCCGTCTGAAAGAAATATTTTCAGACGGCCTTTACTATTGGATAGCTGAACTAATCAAATTCTACCATCCATTTACTTCAGATCTTAATTCAAATTAATGTCTGAATCAGTGATGTGAATTCCTAGCAGTAGATTATTAATAATAGTATTTATTAAGAATAAAGCATTACTTGGGAAATCAGTATGTTTCTGGATCTTCTCAAAATCAAATTCATATAATACGATTGCAGGCAAAGATCGTTTAAATTCTTTAATATCTGGATAAAACTCAGAAACCTTAGCAGAGGAGATAACCACTTGACTCTCAAAATTATGATTGATTTTGGTAGGCAGTTCTTTAAATGTTTCCATAATCGGTTTGCGGATTGAATATAAATACACAGGATCCTTCCCATTATAGTAACTATTATGATTACCTAAAAAAGGATCAATAGCAAAAGTTTTATACCCCCCAATCAATCCATGATAGATAGCACTAGTACCTCCTGAAGAGAATCCTGAGAGTATTACATTTTCCTTTTCTATTCCATAAATATTCATTAGACTCTTGATAAACCGCTGAATATTATCTTCAATATTTTCATCAAACTTAGTATTTAAACCATGACTACCAAATGCACCTGCTATATCAGTTACACGGATAATATAGGTATTAGGCATAATACTATTAGCAATAAATGGAAATGGATGACTATAATACCTATCTAGCATATTTTCATTATTTTTATGCGTATGTGAAAATAATATTAATAAGTTCTTCTTATTAGCGTTAATGGATTTAGGTGATTCAACAGTATAAAGTACATTTTCCAATTCATGGAAAGAGTCTGGGAAATAGGCTAAAAGATCTTTATAACTGTGCTTATTCACACGACGGAACATACTTACGCCCATTTTGTGTTCAACAGCTAAAAAGCCTCTATTATTTAGCTCATAAACATAATTACTTAAACCATGTTTCCGAGCATAGGTTAGAAAAAACTCATTACTGTCGCCTTTAACACCAATGTATTCAACTTCCGGCTTATTCAAGTACTCGGCTAAGTTAATGCCTTTATGTTTTTCAACATTCAGGATGTAGCACAGTTCGCTGCCAAGATAAATGGAAGTAACTTCTAAAATCTCACTAAATTTATCCTCGATTTTTGCCCAATCGGCTTCAGCAAATTTAAAAGACAATACTGTCTTTTCTTGATTAACCGATTGTGGGTAACTTCCATAAACTTCTGAAATATATTTCAGGAATTTTGGAAAAATAGAAATTTTAGAAACTTTGCTCTTATTACGCTCAATAAAGTTAAAAGTTTGCCCTGATGTTGAATAGCTGATGCTGACAAAATAGTCGTTCAACAGAAAATCGAACACTATACTTTGATTGTCATAAATCCAAGCGTTAACCTTTTGAGGATCAATCTTGGTTTTTCGTAAGATGTTTTGCTGAATTTTATATAAATCCATTTTTATAAACCTCGCTGATATTTTTCCAACAATGCTTTTTTGTCGGTTTTGTGGTTGGTGCTGACTGTAATTTCATCAATGTGAATAAATTCAGACGGCATCATGTAAGACGGTAAATTTTGTACTAATGCGTCTTTGATCTCCTGAGTATCGGCACTTTGCTTGGCTGTATAGAAACACACCAAACGCAATACTGCGCCTGTGTTGCGTTTCAAAGCCACTACTGCCACATTATCAAAGGCAAATTCCTTAAGGTTAAGGACTTTTTCTTCAATTTCTGAAAGTTCGATACGGTAGCCATTGAGCTTAATCTGCTCGTCTTTACGGCCTTGTACATAGAACAATCCATTTTTTTCAAAACCGTAGTCACCTGTTTTATAAGTACGGTTATCTGCACTGTGTACGACCAAGCGTTTGGCATTTTCAGTTTCGTTGTTCAGATAGCCACGCATTACATGGTTACCGCTAATCCAAATCTCTTCGTCAACAATCTCTAATTTGGAATTAAGCACGGCAACGCCTACAGGCAACTCTTCTTCTGCCGCCAGCATATCAGGTGTAATATCAACGTAAGTTGTTGCTACAGTAGCCTCAGTCGGACCATAGGTATTGATAACACGGACACCGGGAAATTTTTGAAAAATCATATTTACTACCGGTTTGCCAAGTTTTTCGCCACAGAACAAAAATTCTTTCAAACTCGGTAAAGTAGCCTGACTACATTTAGGGTTAAGCAGCTGCTGCATGGCAAAAGAAGGCGTGGAAACCCAAGTAGTAATTTGTTGTTTGGCCAAAAAATCAATCCAGGTGACAGGATTAGAAATAGCATCACGACTGTTCATGACAATACAACCGCCGTAAGCCAAGTTGCCAAAGATTTCGTACATTGACAAATCAAACGCAAACGGAGCCTGATTCATAAACACATTAGGTGCGGCTAAATTAAGCTGCTCTTTCATCCATTTCATCAGGTTAAACACGGCTTCACGACCGATTTGCACACCCTTAGGTGCGCCGGTTGTTCCTGAAGTAAACATGATGTAAGCCAAATCTTTTTCAGCCAGCTCTACTTCTTCGTCAGTCTGCTTTTCAAAAGTTTGCGTTGCCGAACGGTATACAAAGCGTGCTTTTGACAGTTGGCAGATATTGTTCAGACGGCTTTCAGGATAAATACTATCCACCGGAATAAAAGGGATTTTGTTTAATAAGCAGGCATAAATTGCCACTGCAAAATCAATTTCTTTATGGCCGTGCAACACCAGAGGAATGTTTTTGGTAATATCTGCTATGCTTTTGTAAGCCTCGATAAATGCGGCTATTTTTACACGCAACTCTTCCCAAGAACATTCCTGAGTATCATTAACTAACGCTTTTCCCGAAGTTTGGTTGAAACGGTATTCCAAAAAATCATCAAGATTTTGGAATTCATTTAATTGTTTCATGATTAGCCTTTATAATTATTCTCAACATATTGAATAATATTGGCTGAGTTTGCCAAAATATCAACCAGTTGCTCAAACGGCAAATCAACATCAAATTTTTGTTTGATGGCCATAACCAAATCCATTGCGCTCACAGAATCAATAAGTCCTGTAGACAACAATTCTTCATTTGCTGACACTTGTTTTTGTGCAACTTGTGAAATCAACGCCAAAACTTCGTTAGATACTGACATGGTAAGATCCTTTTATTAAAATTGAAATGATAACGCTTTGCACCCTGTGCATAACACTGTAATTATCCCATATTTTTTAACTTTTCAGGTAACTAAATATACAATATCCAAATAAAACAGTCCCTCTTTGACAACATTTACATCAGGTCAGCTGAAAGCGTTTGTATTTTCAGCCAACCGGTTTCACGACTTCCAAACACAATTTTAATTAAGGGAAACCAATGACTATTCTTATTACCGGCGGTACCGGTTTTATCGGTTCTCATACCGCTGTTTCCCTGCTGAAATCAGGCTTTAATGCCGTGATTTTGGATAATTTATGCAATTCGTCTGCCAACATCCTCCCGCGCTTGGAAAAGATTACCGGCAAGTCTGTGCCTTTTTACCAAGGGGATATCCGTGATCGTGAAGTGTTGCGTCAAATCTTTGCAGAACACGATATTGATGCCGTCATTCATTTTGCCGGCTTGAAGGCAGTCGGTGAAAGCGTGGCCGAACCAATGAAATATTATGACAACAATGTGTCGGGCAGCTTGGTTTTGGCTGAAGAAATGGCGCGTGCCGGTGTATTTAAGATTGTGTTCAGCTCATCGGCTACGGTTTACGGCGATCCGGGTAAAGTGCCTTATACGGAAGATATGCAACCGGGGGATACGACCAGCCCTTACGGCACGTCTAAGTCTATGGTGGAGCGCATTTTGACGGATATCCAAAAGGCCGATCCGCGTTGGAGCGTGATTTTGTTGCGCTATTTCAACCCTATCGGTGCGCATGAAAGCGGTTTGATCGGCGAGCAGCCAAACGGTATTCCAAACAATCTGCTGCCTTATATCTGCCAAGTGGCTTCAGGCAAGCTGCCGCAATTGTCGGTTTTCGGCGACGACTACCCTACTCCCGATGGTACGGGTATGCGCGACTATATCCATGTGATGGATTTGGCGGAAGGCCATGTGGCGGCGATGCAGGCAAAAAGTGATGTTTCGGGCGTACACTTGTTTAATTTGGGTTCGGGGCGTGCTTATTCAGTACTGGAAATCATCCGTGCCTTTGAGGCGGCATCCGGTTTGACCATTCCGTTCCAAATCAAACCGCGTCGCGATGGCGATTTGGCCTGTTTCTACGCCGACCCTGCTTACACCAAAGCGCAGACCGGTTGGGAAACCAAACGCGATTTGGCGCAGATGATGGAAGACTCATGGCGCTGGGTCAGCAACAACCCAAATGGCTACGACGATTGAGTTGACCTGATACAGGCCGTCTGAAAGAGATGTTTTCAGACGGCTTCTTTAATCTGAAAAACATACATTCTGTCTGCTATAATCCGTTTATATTATTTTGACTATCCTCTGAAACTTATGAAAAAAATCCTTGTTACCGGCGGCGCTGGCTTTATCGGTTCTGCCGTTGTCCGTCATATTATCCAAAATACCCAAGACTCTGTCGTCAATGTCGATAAGCTGACTTATGCCGGCAATTTGGAATCTTTGGCCGAGGTAGCCGATAATCCTCGCTATGCTTTTGAGCAAGTGGATATTTGCGACCGAGCCGAACTCGACCGCGTATTCGCACAACACCAGCCGGATGCCGTGATGCACTTGGCAGCGGAAAGCCATGTCGACCGCTCTATCGATTCGGCAGGCGAGTTTATCCAAACCAATATCGTCGGCACATTCAATCTGCTTGAAGCGGCACGCGCCTATTGGCAACAAATGCCGTCTGAAAAGCGCGAAGCCTTCCGCTTCCACCATATTTCCACCGATGAAGTCTATGGTGATTTGCACGGCACAGACGATTTGTTTACCGAAACCACGCCATACGCGCCGTCCAGCCCCTACTCTGCCTCCAAGGCGTCCAGCGACCATCTCGTCCGCGCATGGCTGCGTACTTACGGTTTGCCGACCATTGTAACCAACTGCTCCAACAACTACGGCCCTTACCATTTCCCGGAAAAACTCATTCCTTTGATGATTCTGAACGCGCTTGACGGCAAACCGCTGCCTGTTTACGGCGACGGAATGCAAATTCGCGACTGGCTGTTTGTCGAAGACCACGCACGCGCGCTGTATCAGGTTGTTACCGAAGGCGTTGTCGGCGAAACCTACAATATCGGCGGCCACAATGAAAAAGCCAATATTGAAGTCGTCAAAACCATCTGCGCCCTGCTGGAAGAGCTTGTTCCTGAAAAACCGGCCGGTGTGGCGCGTTATGAAGATTTGATTACTTTTGTACAAGACCGCCCCGGCCATGACGTGCGCTACGCCATCGACGCTGCCAAAATCGGCAGGGAGCTGGGCTGGAAACCGCAGGAAACATTCGAATCCGGCATCCGCAAAACAGTGCAATGGTATTTGGACAACAAAACCTGGTGGCAAAACGTATTGAACGGCAGCTACCGTTTGGAACGTTTAGGAACAGGAAAATAAGTTTTCAGACGGCCTTCTCAGTCAGAGAGGTCGTCTGAAAATTAAAAACACACCCCTTCAGGAGAAACTTATGAAAGGCATCATCCTTGCCGGCGGCAGCGGCACACGCCTCTACCCCATCACGCGCGGCGTATCCAAACAGCTGCTGCCCGTGTACGACAAGCCCATGATTTACTATCCCCTGTCCGTATTGATGCTGGCAGGAATCCGCGATATTTTGGTGATTACCACGCCCAAAGACAACGCCTCTTTCAAACGTCTGCTCGGCGACGGCAGCGATTTCGGTATTTCCATCAGTTATGCCGTGCAACCCAGTCCGGACGGCTTGGCACAGGCATTTATCATCGGTGAAGAATTTATCGGCAACGACAATGTCTGCTTGGTTTTGGGCGATAATATTTTCTACGGCCAATCGTTTACGCAAACATTGAAACAGGCCGCCGCCAAGACCCACGGCGCAACCGTATTCGGTTATCAGGTCAAAGACCCCGAGCGTTTCGGCGTAGTCGAATTTGACGAAAACTTCAACGCTCTGTCTATCGAAGAGAAACCGCAACAGCCCAAATCCGATTGGGCGGTAACCGGCTTGTACTTCTACGACCAACGCGTCGTCGAGTTCGCCAAACAAATCAAACCGTCCGCCCGCGGCGAATTGGAAATTTCCGATCTCAACCAAATGTATTTGGAAGACGGTTCATTGTCGGTACAACTTTTGGGACGCGGTTTCGCATGGTTGGACACCGGCACCCACGAGAGCCTGCACGAAGCCGCTTCATTCGTCCAAACCGTGCAAAACATCCAAGACCTGCAAATCGCCTGCCTGGAAGAAATCGCTTGGCGCAACGGTTGGCTTTCCGATGAAAAACTGGAAGAGCTTGCACGCCCGATGGCGAAAAACCAATACGGCCAATATTTGCTGCGCCTGTTGAAAAAATAATGTTTGAGGCCGTCTGAAACTTTTCAGACGGCCTTTAGATGAAAGATAAAACGATGAACATCATTGATACCGCCATTCCTGACGTAAAACTGCTTGAGCCGCAAGTCTTCGGCGACGCGCGCGGCTTTTTTATGGAAACCTTCCGCGACGAGTGGTTCAAAACCCAAGTCTGCGACCGCACCTTCGTGCAAGAAAACCACTCCAAATCCAGCAAAGGCGTATTGCGCGGCCTGCACTATCAAACTGAAAACACACAAGGCAAACTCGTGCGCGTGGTTGTCGGCGAAGTATTCGACGTAGCCGTCGATATGCGTAAAGACTCCCCCACGTTCGGCAAATGGGTAGGCGAGATCTTGTCCGCAGAAAACAAACGCCAACTGTGGGTACCCGAAGGTTTCGCTCACGGCTTCTATGTACTGAGTGACGAAGCCGAGTTCGTCTATAAATGCACGGATTATTACAATCCCAAAGCCGAACACTCGCTGATTTGGAATGATCCGACCGTCGGTATCGACTGGCCGCTGCAAGGTGAGCCGAACCTGTCGCCTAAAGACTTGGCAGGCAAAGTATTGGCCGAAGCCGTCACGTTTGAATGACTTCAAAACATAACAGAATCAACTGTTTCTATTTTGTAGTATTAGAAAGTTTCAAATGAATTTAAATAAAATTAGAAAATTTTTTAGAGAGCCCCATATTTTCTTTAGGGATTTTCTAAATAAACGCTTTCCTCCTTATAATGTAGAACAGCCTATTCCTGAAACTGAAGAATTTACTCTGATCAATGCAGATGCCAATCTTGCATCGCTCACAGAAAACGTTTTGCCAAACTTTCCCATCGATGTTGTTTTTACTTGGGTCGATAATACCGATAAAGCATGGCAAGAACAGTATTACCGTACCCTGCAGCCCATTGATCAGAAAGATATCGGCCTGTATGCGACCGACCCTGCCCGCTTTTCCAACCATAATGAACTTTTTTATTCAGTACAGGCCGTACAGAAGTTTATGCCGTGGGTCCGCAATATTTTTATTGTAACGGCGGATCAAAAACCCAAATGGTTAGATGAAAACACCCATTCTAAAATTAAATTAATCAATCATTCGCAAATTATTGACGCCAAATACTTACCAACGTTCAATTCCCACGTCATTGAAGCAAACTTATATAAAATTCCAGATTTAAGTGAACATTTTATTTATTTCAATGATGATGTTTTCGTTGCAAGACCACTGACACCTAACCACTTTTTTGAAAATAATGGCTTGGCTTCCCTATTTGTTGCCAATAAAAGTTTTCAAAAAATGCGTCAACGGGGTCTAATCACACCGACATTGACCGCATCAGAACACGCATTAAAGCTCTTAAAAAGACATTATCCGACAATTAATATCAATACACCGCTAGTACATACTTACGTTCCACTACGAAAAACATCCTTTCAAAAAGCATGGTCATTATTTGAAGATGAAATAAATTCTTTTCTAAATAACAAGGTACGCCATAATTCTGAACTTAATATGGCCAGTTTTTTAGTACCTTGGTTGATGTACCTTGACGGATATGCCACACCGAAACGTGAAATTTGCTACTATTTCAATATACGCAGTTCACACGCCCAGACTCAATATAAGAAATTGTTATTCAAGAAGAAATACCTTCATATGCCCCACTCCTTCTGCATTAACGATTCAAGCAGTAATAATGCGGATAAAAACTATGCCCTACATTTCCGAAATTTTATGGACACTTACTTTGAAATAGAGGCAGAATAAATTCTTACATTAATGACATTTGATAGATAACATAATAATTTAAAATGATTTTTTCAACATTCGGCCTATTTAGACAACGTCTCTTGCTAACCAAATTTTTAGATAAAATTTCAACGGATAAGACCGCATTATTTTGGGGCAAGAAACATCCCAAACGCAGAAAATTAGCACATATCTTAAGATTGCCCCTGCTCAATCTTGAAGACGGCTTTTTACGTTCAGTCGGACTGGGCGTCTCCGGTTATCCGCCCTACTCCATCGTCTATGACGACATCGGTATCTACTACGACACCACGCGTCCTTCGCGTTTGGAACAACTGATTCTCGCTGCCGATACTATGTCGTCTGAAACCTTGGCTCAAGCGCAGCAGGCGATGGATTTCATCCTGCAACACCACCTGTCCAAATACAACCACGCGCCCGAACTTTCAGACGATCATCCTTTGCGTTCCCCATCCAAGCCCGAAACCGTCCTCATCATCGACCAAACCTTCGGCGATATGGCCATCCAGTATGGCGGCGCAGACGCCTCTACGTTTGAATTGATGTTTCAGACGGCCTTGAATGAAAACCCGCAAGCCGATATTTGGGTTAAAACCCATCCCGATGTTTTGTGCGGCAAAAAACAAGGCTATCTAACCCGGCTGGTGCAGCAACACCGCGTCCATCTTCTGGCAGAAGACATCAATCCGATTTCTTTGTTGCAAAACGTCGATAAAGTTTATTGCGTTACCTCGCAAATGGGTTTTGAGGCGCTTTTGTGCGGCAAACCGCTGACCACTTTCGGTCTGCCGTGGTACGCCGGATGGGGAGTGAGCGACGACCGCCACCCACAAATCGACAGCCTTGTTCAAACCCAACGCCGCACCCCCCGCAACTTGCTGCAGCTCTTCGCCGCGGCCTATCTGCAATACAGCCGCTACCTCAACCCCAATACCGGCGAAGCAGGTAGCCTCTTTGATGTCATCGACTATCTGGCGACGGTCAAACGCAAAAACGACAAATTGCGTGGCGAGTTGTATTGCGTCGGCATGTCTTTGTGGAAACGCGCAGTTGCCAAACCGTTCTTTAACGTACCCTCATGCCGTCTGAAATTTATCTCCTCCACCCAAAAACTGGCCGGGGTCAAACTATCCGACGATGCACGCATCCTCGCCTGGGGCAACGGCAAAGAGGCCATCGTCCGTTTTGCCGAACAACACCACATCCCCCTGTTGCGCATGGAAGACGGCTTTATCCGTTCGGTCGGGCTTGGTTCTAATTTAGTCCCACCGCTGTCGCTCGTTACCGACGATATGGGCATTTATTTCAACGCCGAAACCCCGTCCCGTCTTGAACATATCCTGCAAAACCAAGACTTCGACAATCAAGACTTTCAGACGGCCTTGAAGCTGCAAAAAATGCTGACCGAAAACCACATCAGCAAATACAACGTCGGCAGCTCGGACTTTACCGCCCCATCAACCGACAAAACCGTAATCCTCGTTCCCGGTCAGGTTGAAAACGATGCGTCTATCCGCTACGGTTCGCCCAAAATCTACCGCAATCTGGATTTGCTCCGTACCGTACGCGAACGAAACCCCGACGCCTATATCATCTACAAACCGCATCCCGATGTAGTCAGCGGTAACCGTATCGGCCATATCTCCCCTGAAGATACGGCACGATATGCCGACCAAACCGCCGAACAGGCCGACATCCTGACTTGTCTCCAACACGCAGACGAAGTTCACACCATGACTTCGCTGACCGGTTTTGAAGCCTTGTTGCGCGGCAAAAAAATCAGCTGCTACGGCCTGCCTTTTTACGCAGGCTGGGGGCTTACCCAAGATCTGCTCCCTATTCCGCGCCGCAGCCGCAGGCTTGAACTTTGGCAGCTGATCGCCGGCACGCTCATCCACTACCCCGACTACATCCATCCCGAAACCCATCAGGCCATCAATGCGGAAACCGCTGCCCAAATCCTGATACGACAAAAAAATATGCAAAAAAACAACAACGGATTACATCGCGGGTACTTTGCCAAAAAATTAGGTAAAATCAAACAACTATATCGATCTTTTAAATAAATGCCATCAAAATTAACAATACGTCATAAACCGGCTTCAATTGCGGCATCATTGCTTTTGCATCGTTAATACGCTTGGCGTATGCTTAAAAGTTCAACCCAAAACTATTACACAAAAAACAAAATCACATTGCGACATGAAACAGCCCGTCCTCCCAAACAACCTGCAAAACTTACTTGAAAGCGCAGAAAACATCCTGCTGCTTCAAGGCCCTGTCGGCGATTTTTTTCAGCGCCTCGCCGGCTGGCTGACCGCAAACGGCAAAACCGTGCATAAATTCAACTTTAATGCAGGCGACGACTATTTTTATCCGCCCACTCAAGCGCATACCGTTGCGTTTAACGACAGCTACGATGCCTTTCCCGAATTTTTGCAAAAATACATCGTTCAACATCACATCCAAGCCGTTGTCTGCTTTGGCGACACACGCCCTTATCACGTCATTGCAAAACGCATTGCAAACGAAAACCAAGCCAGTTTCTGGGCATTTGAAGAAGGCTATTTCCGCCCCTACTACATCACATTAGAAAAAGACGGCGTCAACGCATTTTCTCCGTTGCCGCGCCGTACCGACTTTTTTCTGGAACAATTCCCCAAGCTGGCCCAACAAGAATACAAAGCGCCGACACCGGTACGCGGCGGGTTTACGCCTATGGCCAAAAACGCCGTCCGTTACTATATCGAATTGTTCCGCAACCCGAACAAGTACCCGAACTACATCCACCACCGCGCATCCAATGCCGGCCATTACCTCAAACTGTGGTCAATCTCCATCCTCAAGCGTTTGAACTACTATATTGAAGACATCCAAATCGCCAAACGCGTGGAGGCGGGCAAATACGGCAAGTTTTTTATTGTTCCCTTGCAGGTATTCAACGACAGCCAAGTCCGCATCCATTGCGACTTTTCCAGCGTCCGCAGCTTCCTGCTCCATGTTTTGGCCTCCTTTGCCGCGCACGCGCCTGCCGATACCAACCTCATCATCAAGCATCATCCGATGGACCGCGGCTTTATCGACTACTCGCGCGACATCAAACGCTTTATCAAAAAACACCCCAAACTCAAAGGCCGTATCACTTACGTCCATGATGTCCCCCTGCCCGTTTTCCTGCGCCACGGCCTCGGCATGGTTACCATCAACAGCACCAGCGGCCTGTCCGGCTTGATCCACAACATGCCTGTCAAAGTCCTCGGCCGCGCCCATTACGACATTCCCGGCATAACCGACCAAAATACCTTGGCAGAATTTTGGAATCATCCGACACCGCCTGACAGCGACCTGTTCCATGCCTACCGTATGTACCACCTCAACGTAACCCAAATTAACGGCAACTTCTACAGCCAGGTGTTTTTCCCCGACAAAAAAACCTCCGACTCTTCCACTCCGACAACCTGACTTAGCAAAAATAATTCAGGCCGTCTGAAAAACATTTCAGACGGCCTGAAACAATCAACATCCCAGCCGCCGTCATGTAAACAAACCATAAAAAACCGCATTTATCATTAACAATAAATTACAAAAACAGTATAATGACCAAGCTGTCATGAACGCATGCCGACTCAAGCCGAAAGCTTTGTAACGTACTGAATAGAGATGTTTCCCCAGGAAAATAATACAACAAGCCAAACATCTTTAAAGGCAGGCCGCTAAGGCAACTGAAAAACTGTGCCGAACCCTATTTTTTTACAAAGCCATCGACCGGCATCGCCGTCTATATGCCGCAGCACCCGTCTTCCACTTTATCCGCCCGCAAACCATGACCGCCGCTCCTGAAATCCTCTACCGGCAAGCCGCCGCCCTTTTGGAACAATCCCATACCGCCCAAGCCCTGCCCCTGTTGCAACAGGCGGCAGAGCAAGGTTATGCGGAAGCTGCTTTCGTATTGGGCAACCATCTGCTACAAAACGGCCAACCGGAACAGGCACTTTCATGGTTGGAAGCCGCCGCGGCCCAACGCCATCCCAAAGCGCTCTTCTCCCTGCTGCAACAGCGCGAACACAACGGCACCCCGACCGGACAGCTTCTTAACGACTATGCCTGGCTGGGTGAGCAGGGACACCCTGAAGCCCAATTAATCCTCATGCGTTACCACGCGCAACGTAACGACCCACAATCCCTCTACTGGGCGGAGCTTGCTGCCGCCCGATATGCCGCGCCCGCGTATTACCATCTGGCGCGCCATCATCAACGCCAAGGCGACGTTGCGACAGCCGTCGAACAATACGAAAAAGCGGCCGCCCTCGGCGTGACTGCCGCCTGTTGGCAACTCGGTCAAATCTACTTCTACGGCACAGGCATCAGCCCCGACCACGCACAAGCCGAACAATACCTCGAACAAGCCGCGCAAGCCGGCCACATCGCCGCACAAACCCTGCTGGCCGACCTTCTTGCCGCCCAACGCCGACCCGAAGCCTTGGAATGGTATCATCGTGCCGCCGACAAGGAACAAGCGGAAGCTCAAACCAAGCTGGCACAATACGCCCTGACCGGAGAACTTTCCGAACGAGACCCGTTCCAAGCGGCACGCTACGCCAAAGCCGCCGCCGAGAAAAACCATCCCGAAGCCTTGAAAATCATGGGCGACCTCTACCGCTACGGCCTCGGCATCAAAGCCGACAACCATGTCGCACATGATTACTACCACCGTGCCGCCGCGCTGGGTTCTGCCGCCGCCGCACAAAAACTCATCAGCGATGCCGCGCTGTACCATCCGCAACAATACGAACAAATCAAAACAGCCGCCCTGCAACAGCAACAAACCGAGACTGCATACCGTTTGGCGGAAGCACAAGCCCGCGCCATCGGCCGTCCTGCCGACTACAATGCCGCGCGCAAAAATTACATGGAAGCGGCCGAGTTCCATCATAAAAATGCGGCGGCGGCCTTAGGCCGCATCTACCATTACGGCCTCGGTACGGCGCAAGACCCTCGTGCAGCCGCCCACTGGTACGCCATCGCTGCCGAACAAAACCACCCTTCCGCCCAATACCACCTCGCCTGTTTCTACTATCACGGGCAAGGTGTAAGCTGCCATGTTCCGACTGCCTGCTACTGGCTGCAGGCCGCCATCGGCAACGGGCATACCTCGGCCGGGTTATTAACATCCCTCTTAGAACAATGGCGCCGCGAAGCGCATCATGCCATCGGGGAAAAGGCCGTCTGAAAAGATTTACACACGCATTTTTTGACAATCTTTAACTATTCCCCTAATATTTGCCAGTTATTTTTCACGGACAAGCCATCGTTTTCATTTCTTTCCGGAAACACCTTGTCCGCGCATCAATACCATGACACTCGGCGGATAACGCCAAGCGTTGAAACACACTACATCCGGAAAGAAACGGATACTCGGAAAAACATTTCTAGGAGGTGAAACAACATGGAATGGGAATTCAACAGTTATTACACACTGATTGCCGCCACGCTCGTGTTGCTGGTTGGTAAATTTCTGGTTCAAAAAATCAAATTCTTACGAGACTTCAATATTCCCGAGCCGGTCGCCGGCGGTCTGGTTGCCGCTATCGTCCTGTTCGCCATGCACGAAGCCTACGGCGTCAGCTTCAAATTTGAAAAACCGCTGCAAGATGCGTTCATGCTTATCTTCTTTACATCCATCGGTTTGAGCGCCGACTTCTCCCGTTTGAAAGCAGGCGGTTTGCCTTTGGTTATCTTTACCGCCGTGGTGGGTGCATTCATCATCGTCCAAAACTTCGTCGGTGTCGGTTTGGCAACAGCATTGAATCTGGATCCACTGATTGGCCTGATTACCGGTTCGATTACCCTGACCGGTGGTCACGGTACCGCCGGCGCATGGGGTCCTGACTTTGAAAGCAAATTCGGCCTGACCGGCGCAACCGGCTTGGGTATGGCTTCCGCCACCTTCGGCCTGGTATTCGGCGGCCTGATCGGCGGTCCCGTTGCCCGTCGCCTGATCAACAAAATGGGTCGCAAACCTCTGGAAACAAACAAAAAACCAGTTGACAACGACCAAACCGACGACGTCTTCGAAAAAGCACAACGTACCCGTCTGATTACGGCTGACTCCGCTGTCGAAACGCTCGCGATGTTTGCCGCATGTTTGGCTTTTGCCGAAATCGTCGACGGCTACGACAAAGCCTTCTTCGACCTGCCTAAATTCGTATGGTGTCTGTTTGCCGGCGTAGTCATCCGCAACGTCCTGACTGCAACCTTCAAAGTCAATATGTTCGACCGCGCCATCGACGTATTCGGTAACGCCTCCCTGTCGCTCTTCCTCGCCATGGCCCTTCTGAACCTGAAACTGTGGGAATTGACCGGTCTGGCAGGCCCGGTAACCATCATCCTGGCCGTACAAACCGTCGTCATGATTTTGTACGCAACCTTCGTTACCTACGTCTTCATGGGCCGCGACTACGACTCCGCCGTCTTGGCAGCCGGCCACTGCGGTTTCGGTTTGGGCGCCACCCCGACTGCCGTTGCCAATATGCAGTCCATTACCCAAACTTTCGGCCCTTCGCACAAAGCCTTCCTGATTGTGCCTATGGTGGGTGCGTTCTTCGTTGACCTGCTCAACGCCGCCATCCTCTCCGGCTTCGTCAGCGTCATCAAAGGCTGATACGTCCGACATAGAAAAGCACTTGCCGCATTTACTTGCTGCAAGTGCTTTTGCTATGATAGGCACGTCAGGCCGTCTGAAAGGCCGTCACCTTCAGGAGTACCTATGTACAAAAAAACCGCTTCCGTATTGATTTTAAGCACGATTCTGCTTGCCGCATGCAGCAAAGAAGAGCCCAAAGCCGCACTTGATTGCGCCCAACCGGCCACACTGCAAAACATCCGTACCACCATCGAAGACACCCTCAAACAACAAGCGCGCTCCTTCGCCCGCAATGACAACCGCCAATTCGTCGACGCCGATAAAATCATCGCCGCCGGCCTCGAATTAGAAACCCTGCTTGAAGACCCCAAAGAAACCGAAGACGACGGCAAAGCCATCTGCCGCGCCAACCTCAAAATCCGCATTCCCGACACCATCCTCAAAACAGCCATAGACAACAGTCCGCTGATTTACGGCAGCACCCCGTTGGCCGACATACTCGAACAAAAACTGATGGGCAGCAACCTGACCTTTGAAAACAACACGTTCAGCACCACCCTGCTCTACACCCCCGACAAAGACGGCAAACCGATTTTCGAAGACAATACCCTGAGTTCCACCGCCCAAACCCTTTCCGCCACCCTGCTGCCCTACGGCGTGAAAAGCATCGTCATGATAGACGGCAAACCCGTGTCCAAAGAGCAGGCCATCAAACTGCTGCAAAACCAAAACACGGAAGAACCGCCCACCCCCAATCCGCAAGACATCCTTGAAAACAACGCCGCCAGCCAGGCTGCCGGCCTGACCGATGACGGCGACGATTCAGATTACGAAGTCCTGCGCCCCGACCATGAAACCCAACGCAACGAGCCGCCCGGCCTCAGCCAAAGCGAACTTGACAACGCGCGCGCGCAAAACCGTCAGGCGGACGGCGAGATCAACGACCTCTGGGGCGGCATGGACAGCGACGTCAAACAACAAATCCTCGGCGAGCAACGCGCCTGGATTCAAAGCAAAAAACTCAACTGCCAACAAGCCGCCGCGTCCGCAGACAATGCCGCACAAGCAGAATACCTGCGCCTGCAGTGTGAAACCCGCATGACCCGCGAACGCACGCAATACCTGCGCGGCTATTCCATCAACTAAAACCGATAAGGCCGTCTGAACATTCAGACGGCCTGCACGAAAGCACATCACATCATGCAATACCGAATCCACCGTGAAGGCAATGCCCAAAACACACCCTCTTCCGCCTCCACCCCCGTTGACAACTGGGAGCGCAACACCCTGCGCGAAGTCCTCCTCGCCGCCTACCAAGAACAACGCCGCGCCCGCATTTGGCGCAATATCTGGCGCGGCGTCGCCGTCCTCATCTTCCTCAGCCTGATTTTCGGCCTTGCAGAAGAAGAAGGAAAAACCACGTCGGTCCAAGCCCGCAGCGAACACACCGCCGTTATCGACCTGACCGGCGAAATCGGCAACGACATCGACGACCAAGTTCAAATCCTGCGTGACAGCATGGAAGCCGCCTACGAAAACGGCAACGCCAAGGCCATCATCATCCGCGCCAACAGCCCCGGCGGTTCGCCTGTCGTATCCAACACAGCCTTTAACGAAGTCCGCCGCCTCAAGGCCGAACACAAAGACATCCCCGTTTACCTCGTTGCCGAAGACATGTGCGCTTCCGGCTGCTACTACATTGCCGCCGCAGCCGACAAAATCTACGCCGACCCTTCCAGCATCGTTGGCAGCATCGGCGTGATCGGCGGCGGTTTCGACTTTACCGGCCTGATGGACAAAGCCGGTGTCAAACGCCGTCTGAAAACCGCCGGCAGCAACAAAGGCATGGGCGACCCTTTCACGCCTGAAACCCCGGCACAAACCCAAATTTGGGAAAGCATGTTGGGCGATATCCACCAAGAATTCATCAAAGCCGTCAAACTCGGCCGCGGTGCAAGGTTGAAAGACAAACAGTATCCCGACGTTTTCAGCGGCCGTATTTACACCGGCAAAGAAGCCAAACAGGTCGGCCTGATTGACGACTTCGGCAGCATTTACAGCGTCGCCCGCGATGTCGTCAAAGCCCCCGAGCTGGTCAACTACACGCCGCAAGACGATTTCAGCAAAATGCTCAGCCGCCGCTTCGGTGCGGAAGTGAAGGCCAAAGTCAAAGAAACTTTGTCTGAAATTTGGTAAACCAAAAAACTCAAAGGCCGTCTGAAACCCTAAACATCGGGGTTTCAGACGGCCTTTTGATATGGTTTTTACAATAAAACGCTGATTATTGTCCAAACACTCATCGGCTTTATCAAATCGGCAGATAAATATTTCCTGATGATGCTCTTACAGGAACACTTTACGCCGACAAACGATCAAACCTCCACGCTTCAGACGGCCTGTTTCTGCATATTGTGCGCCATATCGAGCGCGGCGCGGACGGCGGTCATCAGGCTGCCGGAATCGGCTTTGCCCGTACCGGCCAAGCTCAAGGCCGTGCCATGATCGACGGAGGTACGGATAAAGGGCAGGCCGAGGGTGATATTCACGCCTTCGCCGAAACCGGCATATTTGAGTACCGGCAGCCCTTGGTCGTGATACATGGCGAGGACGGCATCGGCATCTTTGAGCAGAAAGGGTTGGAACACAGTATCGGCCGGATAAGGGCCGCGTGCGTCTATGCCTTCGGCCTGCAGGGCATGAAGCGCCGGAATAATGGTGTCAATTTCTTCGTGTCCCAAATGGCCGCCTTCGCCGGCGTGGGGATTGAGGCCGGTAACGAGGATGACCGGCTTGGCTATGCCGAACTTATGGCGCAGGTCGTGTTCAAGAATGCGGACAACCGACTCGATTAAAGGCTTCGTGATGGCGGCGGAAATGTCTTTCAGCGGCAGATGGGTGGTGACCAGCGCCACACGCAGGCCGCCGCCGGTCAACATCATGACGACTTGTTCGGTATGGCTTTTTTCGGCGAGGTATTCGGTATGGCCGCTGAAAAAGCCGTTGCCTGCGTGGGCATCGTTGATGATGCCTTTATGCAGCGGCGCAGTCACCATACCGGCAAACAGGCCGTCTGAAATGCCTTGATACGCCGTATCCAGCAGCCGGAGGACATACGCGGCATTGGCAGGATTGAGTTCGCCCGCCCGACATTCGGCAGCTAAGGGAATATGCAGGACTTCGAGTTCGCCCTTGGGCAACGGATCGGCCGCTTGGGCTTGAAAATCACGCAGGATGACGGACTTGCCGAGCTGTCCGGCCCTTTGCGCCAACAGGTTTTTATCGCACAAAACAACGGGGCGGCAAGGAAGGTCGGCGAAAGCCAAATCAAGGCAGATGTCGGGGCCGATGCCGGCCGGTTCGCCGGAAGTGATGGCGAGGATGGGAGCAGTCATGGTGTTTCTCGGTACGGTTTACAGTATTTAGACAACAGTCAGGCGAAATGCCTACTCTACTTTTGCAGATTAACACAAATACAAAAAGGCCGTCTGAAAACAGTTTTGCTTGGTCAAACTGTTTTCAGACGGCCTTGTCTGTTTACCGTTTTACACTTAAGGACGGCGGCCGACCATGCGGTACAAAACGTCGTGGCCTTGAATGCGGTGGACGACGACCATGGCGATGTGGCCGGCGACCAGCGCGAAGAGCAGCCAGCCGAGTTTGCCGTGCGCCATGTTGCCGAGGTTGGCCATCCATTCGATTTTTTCAGGCGAACCCTGCATCACTTGGACACCGAATACTTTCAAAGGGCCGCGGCCGCTACCGTATTGGCGGATCATGCCGATAACGGGAACGGCAAGCATGAGGACGTAAAGGGCAAGGTGGCCGGCTTTGGCGGCAAAGCTGTCGGCGGCAGGACGTTTGGATGCATTGAGCAAGGCCCAAACAATGCGCACGATAATCACCAGCAGCGTGATGAAACCGATGGATTTGTGCACGCCGAAGAGTGCGCCGACCCATTCTTCGCCGTCATAAATGGTCCAGATGGCGATGGTGGTCAGGATGCCGATGAAGCCGAGTACGGTCAGCCAGTGCAATGCGCGCGAGACGGTATCGTAGGTTTGGGGGCGTGTAGTGGTCATAATGTTTCCTTGTTTTTGATTTATTTGATTTTTTGAAGCGGCGGATTGTATCAAAAATGCCCAACCAATTATGTTGCCTTTTTGAAGACATTTCGTAAATGTTTGAAAATTTTGAATAAACATCAGTTTTATCCGTCAGGCTGCCCAGGCCGTCTGAAAACAAGGGTAGGAATACCACCTTCTATGCCGAACTCGGGCTAAAATAGACGTTTTTATTCTCGGGTACGCATCGATGCAGGTTTGGATTCGGCGGTGTGCGCTGTTGCTGCTGCCTTTGGGTTTCTTGGCGGTCATGGTGGCCGCGCCTTTGCTGTCGCTGGCGTTTTACGACGGCGAGGGTGCTTGGGCGGAAGTGGTGGCTGATGACTATATGCGCCTGCGCTTGGGCTGGACGGTGGCGCAGGCAGTTTTGACCTGCGTCTTGGTTACAGCTTTGGGCGTGCCTGCAGCGTGGGTGCTGGCGCGGATGGATTTTGCCGGACGGCGTATGGTTTTGCGTCTGCTGATGCTGCCTTTCGTGATGCCGACTTTGGTGGCGGGCATGGGCGTGCTGGCCTTGTTTGGCGCACACGGCATGCTGGCGGCAGGTTGGCAGGACACGCCGTGGCTGCTGATTTACGGCAACGTGTTTTTCAACCTGCCGGTTTTGGTGCGCTCGGCGTATCAGGGATTTGTGCGCGTGCCGCAGGCGCGGTTGCTGTCGGCGCAATCTTTGGGCGCGGACGCGTGGCGGCGGTTTGTCTGGGTCGAATGGCCGGTGGTGCGTGCATGGGTCGCCGGCGGCGCGTGCCTGGTGTTTTTATATTGTTTTTCAGGCTTCGGACTGGCCTTACTGCTCGGCGGCGAACGTTTTGCAACGGTGGAAGTGGAAATCTACCGGCTGGTGGCGTATGAGTTGGACATGGCGCGTGCGTCGGTGTTGGTGTGGTTGGTGCTGGCGGCTACGGCGGCGGCAGGCGGTTTGTATGCGTATTGGAGCAAGCGCGTGGCTGTGGATAAGTCGGTCTCACCTTTGCCTCCGCGCGCGCCGGTACGGGCTTGGGAAAAATGGCTGACGGCAACGGTATTGGCCATGTTGGTACTGTGCTGCCTGCTGCCTTTGGCGGCGGTGTGGCTCAAGGCGGCAGCGGCAGGCTCTTCGTGGGCGGTTTTGCTGGAAGCGCAAACGTGGTCGGCTGCGTGGAACACCGTCCGTTTTTCTGCGGCAGCGGTGGCGGCGGCGACGGTTTTGGGCGTGCTGTATGCGGCGGCGGCGCGGCAAATGGCGTGGTTGCGCGCGCTGATGTTTTTGCCGTTTATGGTGTCGCCCGTGTGCATCGCGTTTGGCGTATTGCTGCTCTATCCGCAGTGGACGGCTTCGCTGTGGCTGCTGACGGCGACTTATGCGCTGTTGGCGTATCCGTTTGTGGCCAAAGACGTACTGGCCGCATGGGACGGTTTGCCCAAAGATTACGCGGCAGCGGCGCGCACCATGGGCGCAAACGGTTTTCAGACGGCCTGTTATGTAACCGCGCCTTTATTGAAACCGGCCTTGCGGCGCGGCCTGACTTTGGCTTCGGCAACGTGTATCGGCGAATTTGCGGCCACATTGTTCCTGTCGCGTCCCGAATGGCAGACGCTGACCACTTTGATTTACGATTATCTCGGACGCGCCGGTGCGGACAATTACGGACGGGCGATGGTGTTGACGGCGGTATTGACCGCTTTGGCTTTGGCTGCATTTTTGCTGGTGGACGAAGCGGAAGGGCAAAAGGCCGTCTGAACGCGTTCGGTTTCAATTTTCTCCCTTCCCATGCGCCATTGCGGCCTGTATCGAAAATTGATTGAATCCGCTATATAATTTGTTTTTAACCGTACCCAACACGACCTATCATGACCGACTTAGAAACCAAACGCCTTGAAACCCAAGCCATGCTGGACAATGCCGACTTGCTGTTTGACCAAGAACAATGCCGCGCGGCCTTACAAAAAGTTGCCGACGACATTACCCGCGACTTGGCCGACAAATATCCCCTGCTCTTGCCTGTGATGGGTGGCGCGGTGGTGTTTACAGGACAGCTGCTGCCGCTGTTGCGCTTCCCTCTGGACTTTGACTACGTCCACGTTTCCCGCTACGGCGACAAACTCGCAGGCGGCGCGTTCAACTGGAAACGCATGCCCGACCCCGAGCAAATCAAAGGCCGTCATGTCGTCGTTTTGGACGACATCTTGGACGAAGGCCACACCATGGCCGCCATTCAGGAAAAACTGTTGGAAATGGGCGCGGCAAGCTGCCGTGCGGCCGTATTTGCCAACAAGCTGATCGATAAAGAAAAACCGACCCAAGCCGACTATATCGGTTTGGACGTGCCCAACCGCTACGTCTTCGGCTACGGCATGGATGCCGCCGGCTGCTGGCGCAACCTCGGCGAAATCTACGCCTTAAACAACAAATAAAACCAAGGCCGTCTGAAAGGTTTTCAGACGGCCTCAAACCAACACTAGGAACACATCATGATCGGCCTGCTTATCATCACGCACGAAACCATAGGCGAAGCCTACCAAGGGCTGACCCACCATTTCTTCCCCAACGGCTTTCCCGAAAACGTCCGTATTCTCGGCGTTCAGCCCAATGAAGACCAAAACGACATCATCAACAACGCCATCGCCGCCTTGCAGGAATTTCCCGACAACCGCGGCGTACTGATCATGACCGACATCTTCGGCGCCACCCCGTGCAACGCCGCACGCCGGCTGGTGCGCGAAAACAAATCCGCCATCCTGACCGGCCTCAACGCCCCGATGATGATTAAAGCTATCCAATACTCATCACAAGCCGAAAACCTCTCCGACTTCACCGAAACCGTCAAAGAAGCCGCCATCCGGGGCATTTTCGCCATTACATCCGCACCCGAAGACCTGGTGTGCAAAGAAAACGGCTAAGGCCGTCTGAAACCATTCACTTTACAACCATTAGGGGAAATCCATGCTCAAACAAGAAATCGAAATCATCAACAAACTCGGCCTGCACGCGCGCGCCTCCAGCAAATTCACCCAAACCGCCTCCCAATTCCAAAGCGAAGTCTGGGTTACCAAAAACGGCAACCGCGTCAACGGCAAAAGCATCATGGGCCTGATGATGCTGGCCGCCGCCAAAGGCACCGTGATTGAGCTGGAAACAGACGGCACAGACGAAGCCGCCGCCATGCAGGCGTTGACCGACCTCATCAACGACTACTTCGGCGAGGGCGAATAATGAGCATCGTCCTACACGGTGTGGCCGCAGGCAAAGGCATCGCCATCGGCCACGCCCACCTCATCACGCGCGGCGCGGCGGAAGTTCCCCAATACGACATTGATCCCGACAAACTTGATGCCGAAGTTGCCCGTTTCGACAACGCCATCAAAGCCACGCGCAAAGAACTGGAACAGCTGCGCGGCGCGATTCCCGAAAATGCCCCGACCGAATTGGGCGCGTTCATCTCCCTGCACCTGATGCTGCTGACCGACGTCACCCTCTCGCGCGAACCCATCGACATTTTGCGCGAACAGAAAATCAACGCCGAATGGGCATTGAAACTGCAAAGCGACAAGCTCGCCGCCCAGTTTGACAGCATCGACGACGACTACCTGCGCGAACGCAAACAGGACATGCTCCAAGTCGTCCGCCGCATCCACAACAACCTTGTCGGCCAAAGCAACGAAATCAACCTCGCCGGCAACCTGTTTGACGACACCGTCCTCATCGCGCACGACCTCTCGCCTGCCGATACCGTATTGTTCAAAGAGCAACACATTACCGCCTTCGTGACCGATGCCGGCGGCCCGACCAGCCATACCGCCATCTTGGGCCGCAGCCTCGACATCCCGTCCGTCATCGGCCTGCACAACGCCCGCAAACTCATCACCGAAAACGAAATCGTCATCGTCGACGGCATCAACGGCATCCTCATCATCGATCCCGACGAAGTCGTCCTCAACGAATACCGCCGCCTTGCCCGCGAATACCGCAGCCACAAGCGCGAACTCAACAAAATCAAAAAAACCGCCGCCACCACGGCCGACGGCATCAACATCGAACTTTTGGCCAACATCGAATCCGCCGAAGACATCAAAGCCCTGCACAACTTCGGCGCAGACGGCGTCGGCCTGTTCCGCAGCGAATTTCTTTATCTCAACCGCGACACCATGCCGTCTGAAGACGAGCAATACGAAGTGTACAGCGCGATTGTGAAAAAGATGAAAGGCAAAAGCATCACCGTCCGCACCGTCGATTTGGGTGTCGATAAAAATCCGCGCTGGTTCGGCCAAAACAGTACGCCCAACGGCAGCCTCAACCCCGCACTCGGCCTGACCGGCATCCGCCTGTGCCTCGCCGAGCCCGTCATGTTCCGCACCCAAATGCGCGCCATCCTCCGCGCCGCCGCCCACGGCCCCGTGCGCATGATGTGGCCGATGATTACGTCCATTTCCGAAGTGCGCCAATGCCTTATCCATCTGGACACGGCCCAACGCCAACTCGCCGAACGCGGCGAAACCTTCGGCCCGGTCAGCATCGGCTGCATGATCGAAATCCCGTCCGCCGCCATGACCGTCGGCAGCATCCTCAAGCTCGTCGATTTCATCTCTATCGGCACCAACGACCTGATTCAATACCTCTTGTCGGTCGACCGCGGCGACGACAGCGTCAGCCACCTCTACCAACCCGGCCACCCTGCCGTCCTCAAAACGCTGCAGCACATCATCCGCACCGCCAACCGTATGGAAAAAGGCGTCTCCATCTGCGGAGAAATGGCCGGCGATACCGTCTTTACCCGCCTATTGCTCGGCATGGGCTTGCGCCGATTCTCCATGAATCCCAACAACCTGCTTTCGGTTAAAAACATCATCCTGCACAGCCACACCGGCCATCTTGAAAACGATGCCGCCAAAATCCTGCGCTGCGAAGACCCGGAAAAAGCCGAGAAACTGATTAAAATCCTCAACCAAAGCGAGCAGAACGAAGACAAGGCCGTCTGAATCTCTAAAAAGGGCCGTGTTTCGATACACGCCCTTTTTATTCGTCCCCATTTTTAGTTTATGCCCGATTCTCCCTCAAGCCCTCTTCTTCCCTATTTCGCCATTTCAAAAACCAACCTTTTTCACTTTTCCCAAACACTGCTTACAGGCCGTCTGAAAAATATAGGGCGCAAGTGAAATAAAACTTTTATGCCCACACCAAAGGCCGTCTGAACCCCGATTGCAAGGTTTCAGACGGCCTGCTGTATTCAACCGGATACCTTTTATTTTTGCAATAAAAAACCCTTTACCTATCCCTTCCTGCTACTGCCCACTATGGCTTTAGACACACCATATCATTCCTTTTCACTAATTCTTCAGCATACCCAATCCCTATATAAACACTATCCCTTCGTTTTAATGATGAAACTTTTTATTTCGAAATATGTCTATCCCTACATTCACTTGAAAAAAGATTCAATACCTTGTAAATTTATAAAAAGATAGTAATTATCATCATATTTTAAAGGAATGATTCATGAGATTTACGCAACTTTCTGCTTTGATTGCCGTCGCAGCTTTATCAGTCGGCTCCGTATCCGCTTTTGCCAAACCCGTTCAGCTGACCGATACCGTCGGCCGTAAGGTAACCGTCGACCTGCCTGCCAAACGCGTGGTTTTGGGCTTCTACTACCAAGACTACATGGCCATCGGCGGCAAAACCGCGCTGGACAACGTCGTCGGTTTTTCCAAAGCGGTTTGGGCCGACTGGGCGCCGCCAAGCTGGGCGGCCTTCAGCAAAGCCGTGCCTAAGTTGAACCAGCTTGCCGACGTGGGCGAAGTGGAAGTCGGCACATTCTCGATTGAGAAAGTATTGGCGTTGAAACCCGATTTGCTGGTTTTGGCCGAATGGCAATACAAGGCTCTGGGTTCCGATCTCGACCGCATCAACAAAGCCGGCATCCCCATCGTCGTGTTGGACTACAACGCGCAAACAGTGGCCAAACACGTTCAATCGACCAAACTCATCGGCACATTGACCGGCCAGCAGCAAAAAGCCGACAAACTGGCGGCAGACTACAAACGCGTTGCCGACACCATCCAAGCGCGCGTGCAAAAAGCCAACCTGCCCAAGCCTAAAGTCTATGTCGAGTTCGGCAACAAAGGCCCTGCCGAACACAGCGTAACCTTCGGCAAGAGCATGTGGGGTTCGATGGCGACACTGGTCGGCGGCAACAATATCGCCGCTTCTTCGGTCGAATTCTACGGCCCGATCAATCCTGAAAAAGTCCTCGCTGCCAAACCCGACGTGATCGTGATTACCGGCCGCGAAACCGAATTGAAGAAAAACCCTGCCGCCATGGTGATGGGCTGGGGCATTCCAAAAGCGGAAGCGGAAAAACGCTTGGCAGGCTTTGCCAAACGCGCCGGCTGGGCCAACCTGCCTGCGATTAAAAACAACCGCCTCTACGCCGCCTACCACGCCAACTCGCGCACGCTGTCCGACAGCGCGTCGATTCAGTTTATGGCCAAAGCGATTTATCCGCAGTTGTTTAAGGATTTCAACCCTGAGAAAACCTATCTGGACTTCTACCGCCAAAACCTGCCTGTTGTACCAAACGGTACGTTCTACCTCTATCCGAAAGGACAATAAGGTAGTTTAGATTTTCAGACGGCCTTTTAAATCGGAAGGCCGTCTGAAATTTTTGCGGAAGAAAAAGGCAAACCCGTTCTCCCTTTTCACAACACTCTTTTTTAAAGGTTTGAAACATGAATGATTCGGTTGTCGCCGAGATTGTGAAAAACCAGCGCAAGTTGGAAGGCAAGCGTTGGTTGATTGTGTTGATGTTTTTAATCATCGCGGCGGTCAGTTTTTTATTCGACATCGCCACCGGCCCGGCGATGACGGACACGCTGCCGGTCGGCGAAGTGGTCAATGTTTTGCTGGGCAAACCCGAAGTCGATGAAATGAACCGCCTGATTGTGATGGATTTGCGCCTGCCGATCGCGGTGATGGCGCTGGTGGTCGGTGCGGCTTTGGGTGTCGGCGGTGCGGAGATTCAGACGCTCTTGAACAATCCGATGGCCAGCCCTTATACACTGGGCTTGGCGGCGGCGGCAGGTTTGGGCGCGTCGGTGGTGATTGCGTTCGGCGGTTTCGGACTGCCTGAAACGGTCGCCGTCCCCATCGGCGCGTTTGTGATGACCATGCTGGCTTCGGGCATCTTGTTTCTGTTTGCCTCGGCGCGCCGCTTCAACTCGGCGATGCTGGTGTTGGTGGGGATTGCGCTGTTGTTTCTGTTTCAGTCGATTCTGTCGCTGATTCAGTTTATCGCCGCGCCTGAGATTTCGCAGCAGATTCTATTTTGGCTGTTCGGCAGTTTGACCAAGGCAACTTGGGAGACGGTCATCGTTACGGCGGCGGTTACGGCGGTATGCGTGTTTCTGCTTTCGCGCGACGTGTGGAAGCTGACCGCGCTGCGCTTGGGCGAAGAACGCGCCGTCGGGCTGGGCATCAATCTGCAACTTTTGCGCCTGAAAACACTGGTGTTGGTGGCGGTGATGACGGCGACGGCCATCAGTTTCGTCGGCGTCATCGGCTTTATCGGACTGGTTGCGCCGCATGTGGCGCGGATTCTTTTGGGCGAAGACCAACGTTTTTTCCTGCCCGGCGCGATGCTGGCGGGGGCGGCGTTTTTATCGGTCGCGAGCGTGTTGTCCAAGGTGATTATCCCCGGCGCGCTGTTTCCGGTGGGGATTGTTACGTCGTTTGTCGGCGTGCCGTTCTTCTTCTGGATTGTATTAACGAAACGATAGGCCGTCTGAAATGTTGAAACTTGAAAACGTACACATCCGGCGCGGCGATTATGTGGTCGCCGACAGTATCGATTTGACGCTGGAACAAGGCAAAGTCTATTCCGTGCTCGGCCCGAACGGTACGGGCAAATCCTCGCTGATGAAAACGATTTTCGGCGAAGTGGCGCACAAAGGCACCATCCGCTACGGCGACGAAGCGTTGAGCAAAATCCACCTGCAAAGCTGGCGCAAACGCATAGGCTATATGCCGCAGGACACCGCCGCCGAAGCCTCGCTGACCGCGCTGGAAGTCGTGTTGCTCGGCCGCATGGACGCGCTGCACATGCACGTCGGCGACGAACTGCTGCACGAAGCCGCAAGTATCATGGCGGAACTGGGCATCGGCCATCTGGCGCACCGCGACGTCATGCGGCTTTCCGGCGGACAGCGGCAGCTCGTCATGTTTGCCCAAGTCATGCTGCGCCGCCCCGAAATCCTGATGCTGGACGAACCGGTCAGCGCGCTGGATATGCACCACCAGTTGAACCTCTTGGAGCGTGTGGTGCAATACACGCACGAACACAATCTGGTTACGCTGATGGTCTTGCACGATTTGAGCCTCGCCGCGCAGTTTTCAGACGGCGTGATTCTGCTCGGAGAAGGCAAAGTACAGGCGCAGGGCGCGCCGCAGGACGTGTTGCAGGCGGACATGATCGGCAGACTGTATAAAGTGGATATCGAACTCTTATACGACAGCAAGGGTCTGCCCGTTATCCGCCCGATGCGGCAGAGTGCGTAACCTAACCGCTCCTGAAATGTCGGATTGAGCATCCGGCCTGCGAACTCCCTGCAACTCATCCCCTCTCCCGTGGGAGAGGGTTAGGGAGAGGGCGGTAAGCCCAAGGCTTGCCTCTCCGACTCATCAGCCCGACCCATATTTTTATCCTTAGAAAGGACTCCCCCATGAAAAAATCCCTTTTCCTCCTGATGCTGACCGCGTCCCTTAGCGCATACGCCGCCAACCACGAAGTCAAAATGCTCGACAACGGCAAAGACGGCAGTATGGTGTTCGAACCCGGCTACGTCAACGCCAAAGTCGGCGACACCGTAACCTTCAAAGCCACCAACAGCGGCCACTGGGTGCAAAGCAAAGCCCTGCCCGAGGGCGTTGCCGACTTCCTCTCTGAAGACGGTAAAGACTTCACCCTCAAACTCGATAAAGAAGGCGTATACGTCTATACCTGCCCGCCGCACCGCATGATGAACATGAGCGGTGTGATTCAGGTCGGCAAACCGGTGAACAAAGCCAAAGCGCAAGCCGTTGTCGATGAAATGGAAAACCGCGCCATGCAAAGCAAAGGCCGTCTGAAAAAATACATGGCGCAAGTGAAGTAAAAGCGTTTACGTCTGAACCAAAGGCCGTCCGAAACCTTTCAGACGGCCTATTTCCTTTGCGTAAAACCCGCATTAAAGCTATATCTTCCGTTTCAGTTTCCGATAAAATAGGCCTATTCCGACACAAGACCCGTAAGCATGATACGCCGCCTTTACGCCACGCTGTGGCACCTCGCCCCCTTCCTGATCCGCCGCCACCTGCGCCGACGCGCCCTCAAATCCCCAGCCTATCTCGAGCATTGGGACGAGCGTTTCGGGCAGGCGTATCCCAATCCCGTGCAACGCCCGATTTGGATACACGCCGTATCGGTCGGCGAAACGCGTGCGGCCGAGCCTTTGGTGCAGGCATTGCGCCGCCATTTTCCCGACTCGCCGTTTCTGATTACCCAAATGACGCCGACCGGCCGCGCCACCGCGCAATCCCTGTTCCCCGATGCGCAATGCCGTTACCTGCCCTACGACAAATCCGAATGGGTCGCCCGATTTTTAGCCGAACACCGCCCCATCTGCGGCATTTTGATGGAAACCGAAATCTGGCCCAACCTGATGCACGGCTGCAAAGAAGCAGGCATTCCCCTCTTTTTAGCCAACGCGCGCCTCTCCGAAAAATCCCAACGTGGCTATCTTAAAATCCGCAAGCTGGTCGAGCCTGCCATGCAAACCCTCTCCGGCTGCTTTGCCCAAACCGCCGCCGATGCCGAACGCCTGCACCTCATCGGCGCATCCAACGTCCACGTCTGCGGCAACACCAAATACGACATCACGCCCCCCGACGACCTGCGTCCGCTTGCCGCCGCCTTTAAAGAACGCATCGGCGCACGAGCCGTCGTCGTCTGCGCCAGCACGCGCGTGTACAAAGGCACAGACGAAGCCGAGCTGCTCCTCAAAGCATGGCAGGGCTACCGCGGCAATGCCTTGCTGGTCATCGTCCCGCGCCACCCTGAAAATTTTCAGACGGCCTACGATACCGCCAAATCGCTTGGTTATACCGTCCAAAAACGCAGCGACGGACAACCCGTTTCCCCCGATACACAGGTTTGGATAGGCGACAGCATGGGCGAGCTTGCCGCCTACTACCTCAGCGCAGACATTGCCTTCGTCGGCGGCAGCCTCGTCGATGCAGGCTGCCAAAACATCATCGAACCCATCGCCTGCCGCGTCCCCACCCTCTTCGGCTACTCCAACTACAACTTCGCCCAAGCCTGCAAAGGTGCAGTCGAAGCCAAAGCCGCCGTCAGCGTCGAAACCGCCGAAGCCTGGTACAGAACCACGCGCCAATACCTCGACGACGAAACGCTGCGCCAACAGCTGATCAGCCACACCGATCAATTCATTTCGCAACACCAAGGCGCCAGTGCCAAAATTGCTAAAGCGATTGCAGATTGTTTGAACCAGCGTTAAACAATAAAAAACCGCCCGTTCATGACAAACAGGCGGAAACTGAAAAACAGTTTTTTGTTTTCAGCCGTTTAATTGACTAAGAGCAGGAACAGGGTTAAGATAATCCTAACGACTGTCCGCAGTCTCAGCCATGAACGACCTTTCGGCTTGGTTCGTTTCATGTTGAAACTCTCCTTTCTAGGGAGGTTCAAATAAAACAGCCCCACTGCCATGGGGCTGTTTCACTACCTAGCCCCGCAACAATTATACCCAAACTTTCTAAAATCATTCCAAACAAATTTCCACTGAAAAGGCCGTCTGAAACCCCAATGTTTTGGGTCTCAGACGGCCTTTTCTCAACCTACAAACTTAACGTCCTGCTTTCAACACGCGGCGTGCAAACACGAACATACCGAAGACAAAAAACGCCAAGCCCAGCCATTTGGCGGCCGTATCCCAGTTTTCCAGGTTCAGGGCCAAAGGTGCATCCGAACCGCCGTTGGTTACGGAGAAGGCGATGATAAACGCCATAATCACACCGATCAGGCTCTCGCCTACAATCAAACCGGCGGAGAACAGCGTACCGATACGTTCCGCATTTTTCAGACGGCCTTCACGGTTTTCCTGACGGCGGGCGATAACGGATTTCAACACCGCCGCCAATACCGCGCCGATTACAATCGGCATATTCACAGACGGCGGCAGGTAAATGCCCATGCCCACGGCCAATACCGGCAAAGCGCGCTTGCCGCCGGAAGATTTGCGCAATGTGAAATCGACCGCAATCAACGCCACGCCAATGCCCACGCCGGTGAAAATATAATCCCATTGCAGATTGTGCGAGAAAATACCTTGGGCGATGGTGGTCATCAAAGTTGCCTGAGGCGCGGCAAGGGCTTGAGCCGCATCCATGCCTTCACGCGGCATCGCGCCGGTAAAGCCGTAGGCTTCATACAAAAGCTCCAACACAGGCGAAATCACCAATGCACCGACAACGCAGCCGACAATCAGCGCAACCTGCTGTTTCCAAGGCGTTGCCTTTACCAGATAACCCGTTTTCAAATCCTGCAGGTTGTCATTGGAAATCGAAGCCACACAAATCACAGACGCGCCGCAAAACAGCGTCAACGCCAGCAGGAATTTGCGGTTTGCCTCATCAGCCATCAAGCCGCCAGATTCACCGACCAACAGCAACACCAGCGAAATAATGACGATAGAGACGATGCCCACACCCGAAATCGGGCTGGAAGACGAACCGACCAAACCGGCCATATAACCGCAGGCCGCCGCCACCAAAAAGCCGATAATCGAAGCCAGCAGCGTACATACGACCACCAACAGCCAAGCCAAACCGCCGGAAATATGCGAGTCGCCGATAAAGTGGAAGAAAGACACGCCCAACACCAGCATCATCGCCAACACCCAGGCAATCATCGCCTTAGGCGACAAATCCTGTTCCGTGCGCTCGGTCATCTGCGCGCCGCCGAAATTGCGGAAAGACAGGCGCATGCCCTCGACCATCGGTTTCATTAAAGTCAACAGCGTCCAAATAGCCGCGATACCGATCGTACCCGCGCCGATAAAACGGACTTTTTCCTTCCACAAAGACATCGCAAAAGGAATCATCTCCATATCGGCAGGTTGCGGAATATGCGCCGACAGATAAGGCACGGCCACGCCCCAGGCAATCGAAATACCCAGCAAAATCGCGATACCGCCGGTCAGTCCGACCAAATAGCCCGCACCCAGCAAAGCCAGCGAAAAACCCATCGGCACTTGAAACACCGATGCGCCGCCTTTAAACCAAAAACTCGCGCTGTCCGCCACCACGCGCAAACCGCTTGCGCAGAAGCTCATCAAACCGGCCAGAGCGCCGCCCGACATCAACTCCTTGATACCGCTGCCGCCTTCCTGTTTGTCCGCATCATGGTCGCCGACCTTCAAAATCTCGGCCGCCGCCACGCCTTCCGGATAAGGCAAATCGCTCTTCACCACCATCGCATAACGCAAAGGCACAGTGAAAATCACGCCCAAAATACCGCCGGACATACACAGCAGCGTTGTCTGCCAAAACGGAAAGCCCGCCCAATAACCGGCCATCAGCAAACCCGGCAAAATAAAAATAATACTGGAGAGCGTACCCGCGGCCGAAGCCTGAGTCTGCACCATATTATTTTCCAGAATATTGCTGCCTTTAAAAAACTTCAAAACCGCCATCGAAATCACCGCAGCCGGAATCGAAGACGCAAAAGTCAAACCCACCTTCAAGCCCAAATACACATTGGATGCCGTAAAAATCACCGTAATCAACGCGCCGAGTATCATCCCCCGCAACGTCAGCTCACGGAAACTCGCATAAGGATCAACCGCCTGTTTCATAAAAATATTCCTTTTCAGGTAAACAATCGAACCGGAAACTTTTCAGACGGCCTTTTGATACATCCATCAGTCCGTCTGAAAAACCTCTCTTTTGCCATTTTAATAAACTATCCGAATACACGCAAAAGCCCTATTTATTTTCATTTGCCGCCAAACCATAAAATCATATCGATACAGACGTTTGGGGCAGTTTGACGGTTTCAGGTAAAATAACGCCAAATTCATCAACCGTTCAGAAAGCCGCCGCCATGTATTCACTCGTCCGCCCCATCCTGTTCCGTTTCGATGCTGAAAAGGCCCATCATTTCACGCTCAACAGTTTGCGTACCGCCGAAAAACTCGGTCTGCTGTCCAAGGTGGACAGCCACACCCGGCCAACCGAGCTGATGGGTTTGCAGCTGCCCAATCCGGTGGGCTTGGCGGCGGGTTTGGACAAAAACGGTGAGTGCATCGATGCGTTTGCCGCTTTGGGCTTCGGCTTTGTCGAAATCGGCACGGTAACGCCCAAGCCGCAACCGGGCAATCCGCAGCCGCGCCTTTTCCGCGTTCCCGAACACCAAGGCATCATCAACCGCATGGGTTTCAACAACCACGGCATCGATGCGATGATCCGCAACATTGAAAACAGCCGATTTAACGGCATTTTGGGCATCAACATCGGTAAAAATGCCGTTACGCCGATTGAAAACGCGGCCGACGATTATCTGATTTGCCTGGAAAAAGCCTACGCCCACGCGAGCTACATCACGGTCAATATTTCCTCCCCCAATACGAAAAACCTGCGCGCCTTGCAGGGCGGCGACGAATTGAGCGCATTGTTGGAAGCCTTGAAAAACAAACAGGCGCAACTGGCGGCCGCGCATGGCAAATATGTGCCGCTGGCGGTCAAAATCGCGCCGGATTTAGACGAAGCGCAAATCGACGACATCGCCCATGTGGTCAAATCCGTGGAAATGGACGGTATCATCGCCACTAATACAACCATTGACAAATCAAGCTTGGGCAGCCATCCGCTCGCAGGCGAACAAGGCGGCTTGAGCGGCTTGCCCGTGCGCGAGAAAAGCAATCAGGTGTTGAAACTTTTGGCAGAACGCATTGACGGCAAACTGCCGATTATCGGCGTCGGCGGCATCATGAACGGCGCGGACGCGGCAGAAAAAATCCGCTTGGGCGCCAGTGCGGTTCAGGTGTACAGCGGTTTGATTTATCGCGGCCCCGAATTGATTAAAGAGTGTTTGGCTGCGTTGAAATAATACTTTTCCAAAAATAAGGCCGTCTGAAATCTTTCAGACGGCCTTTTGATGTGCTTTCATTCTTCAAACAGATTGCCTTGTGCCAATAAGGTTTTGACCGGTGCGAAATCGCGGCGGTGTTCCGGCAAGACGCCGTATTGTTTCAAGGCGGCCAAATGTTGCGCCGTGCCGTAGCCTTTGTGGCGGTCAAACCCGTATTGCGGATAGCGTTTCGCCAATTCATACATTTCCGCATCACGCGCGGTTTTGGCCAAAACCGAAGCGGCGGAAATTTCGATGATTTTGCTGTCGCCTTTGACTACGGCTTCGGCAGGGACATTCAAATCTTTCGGCACGCGGTTGCCGTCTATCCACACTTTGTCGGGTATGACCGACAGCCCCTCGATGGCGCGCTTCATCGCGGCCATGGTTGCGTGCAGGATGTTCAGTCTCAAGATTTCGTCGGGGTCGGCAAAGGCAATACTCCACGCAACCGCCTGCTCCTTAATCATCTGCGCCAACATATCGCGCTTTTTTTCGCTCAGTTTTTTTGAGTCAGTCAAACCCGGCAAATCAAAATGTTCCGGCAAAATCACTGCCGCCGCAAATACGCTGCCGACCAAAGGGCCGCGCCCCGCTTCGTCCACGCCTGCGCTTAAAACCGTCGCCATTTCTTCACCGCCTGTCTGATTCAAAGCCGCCATTATATCCGCTTGCGGCAGAGAAATTCTGCAATAGTTCAAACCGTTGGGAAGCAGTTCAAATTTCATCTGCTTTACCAATCAGTTATAATTTACATCCCCACATACCCATACGTCTTACAACATGCCTGCCCAATCCGAACGCCTCCATTTTTCCGAACGCTGGCTCAACGCCTACGAACGCTACCGCTATCGCCGCCATATCCACGCCTTCCGCCTCGGCTTGGCGATCGTGTTTTCCACCCTCTTGGCCAAAGTCTTCCATCTGCAACACGGCGAGTGGATCGGCATGACCGTCTTTGTCGTCCTCGGCATGCTGCAATTCCAAGGCGCGATTTACTCCAAAGCAGTCGAACGCATGCTCGGCACGGCCATCGGTTTGGGCGTCGGCTTGGCCGTTTTATGGTTGAACCAGCATTATTTGCAAGACGGCGTTTTCTTCTATCTGATTATCGGTGCCGCCAGCGCAGTGGCCGGTTGGTCTGCGGTCGGCAAAAACGGCTATGTCGCCATGCTTGCCGGTTTGACCATGTGCATGCTCATCGGCGACAGCAGCCACCACTGGCTCGACAGCGGCCTGATGCGCGCCATGAACGTTTTGATTGGTGCCGCCATCGCTATTGCCGCCGCCAAACTCCTGCCCCTGCGCTCCACACTCATGTGGCGCTTCATGCTTGCCGACAACCTCACCGACTGCGCCAAAATGATTGCCGAAATCAGCAACGGCAAGCGCATGACGCGCAAGCGTTTGGAACAAAACATGATTAAAATGCGCCAAATCAACGCCCGCATGGTCAAAAGCCGCAGCCATCTGGCCGCCACATCCGGCGAAAGCCACATCAGCAACAATATGATGGAAGCCATGCAGCATGCCCACCGCAAAATCGTCAACACCACCGAGCTGCTCCTGACCACCGCCGCCAAACTGCGTGCGCCCACGCTCAACGAAAGCGAAATCCGCCTGCTCGACCGCCACTTCAACCAGCTCCAACGCGAACTGCGCCTGACCGTCCGCCTCATCAAAGGCCACTACGCCCGCCGCATCCGCATCGATACTTCGCTCAATGCCGAACTAAGCAAACCGGCCGCCCGCCTGCATTACGACTGGCAAGGCTTCCTCTGGCTCAGCACCAATATGCGTAACGAAATCGCCGCATTGGTAATCCTGTTGCAACGTTCGCGCAATAAATGGTTGGACAAAAAAGAGTTGCAGCGCCTCAAAGAACACCTGCGCAACGACAACAAGCCCAAATCGGAAGAGGCCGTCTGAAAAAAGTCTGTCGTATTTTTACCCAAACCCCGCCGCAAGACAGCAAAAGGCCGTCTGAAGCTCAATGGTTCAGACGGCCTTTCCATCAATTCATCCGCAATTCGCAACACATGCCGCATAAAGTAAAATCCCCTGCGATTGCAGGGGATTTTTATATTTGGTTGCGGGAGCAGGATTCGAACCTACGACCTTCGGGTTATGAGCCCGACGAGCTACCATGCTGCTCCATCCCGCGTCAGAAGTTGTAACTATACAGAAAGGCGGAATTGCTGTCAAGCGTTTTTGACAGAAAATATCCAAACGTTGCTTTACAAAAAACCGGCCGCGTGGTTTAATTTTCGTTAATAAAGAAACAGGGGTGCTGCTTTCAAACCGAGCGGCTGAGAAATACCCTTTACACCCGAACAGGATAATACCTGCGTGGGGAGTTTCGGCAAAGGTGATTTTAGACGGTCGATTGAAGATATCCGCAAGGCCGTCTGAAAAAAAGCAATGCTCCTGTTTCCATTTCATAACCGAGAAACAGGAGCAATTTTTATGACTACCGCTAAAAAAACCGGCGATGAGGCGCGCCGTCTTTCCGACTTGAGCGAAGACATCGGCATCCGCTTCCAATATCCCAACTCCGACCGCGTCTATATCCCGGGCAGCCGCGCCGACATCCGCGTGCCTTTGCGCGAAATCCGTCAGGACGACACCTACACGGCGCAAGGCACGGAAGCCAATCCGCCGATTCCGGTGTACGACACCAGCGGCGCATACGGCAATCCGGCGGCACACATCGACTTGAAACAGGGTTTACCGCACGTCCGCACAGCATGGCTGGACGAACGCGGCGATACCGAAATCCTGCCCAAGCTCTCCAGCGAATACGGCACCGAACGCGCGCACGATCCGAAAACCGCCCATCTGCGTTTCAACCAAATCACCCGTCCGCGCCGCGCCAAAGCAGGCCGAAACGTAACCCAGCTTCACTACGCCCGACAAGGCATCATTACGCCCGAAATGGAGTTTGTCGCCATACGCGAACGCATGAAGTTGGATGAGCTTTTCAGACGGCCTGAATACGCCAAACTCTTGAAACAACACGCAGGGCAAAGTTTCGGCGCGAATATCCCAACCCACCCCGACCAAATCACGCCTGAATTCGTGCGCCAAGAAATCGCCGCCGGACGCGCGATTATCCCTGCCAACATCAACCACCCCGAACTCGAACCGATGATTATCGGTCGCAACTTCCGCGTCAAAATCAACGGCAACTTGGGCAACTCCGCCGTCACTTCCAGCCTGACCGAAGAAGTCGAAAAAATGGTGTGGTCGCTGCGTTGGGGCGCGGACACGATTATGGATTTGTCCACCGGCGCGCATATCCACGAAACGCGCGAATGGATTATCCGCAACGCGCCCGTCCCCATCGGCACCGTACCTATTTATCAGGCTTTGGAAAAAACCGGCGGCATCGCCGAAGATTTGACTTGGGATTTGGTGCGCGACACCTTAATCGAGCAGGCGGAACAAGGCGTGGACTATTTCACCCTGCACGCAGGCGTGTTGCTGCGTTATGTGCCGATGACGGCCAAACGCCTCACCGGCATCGTATCGCGCGGCGGCTCTATCATGGCAAAATGGTGCCTCGCCCACCATCAGGAAAACTTCCTCTACACGCATTTCGACGAAATCTGCGAAATCATGAAAGCCTACGACGTATCGTTCAGCCTCGGCGACGGCCTGCGCCCCGGCTGCATTGCCGATGCCAACGACGAATCCCAATTTGCCGAGCTGCACACCTTGGGCGAATTGACCGCCAAAGCATGGGAACACGACGTCCAAGTCATGATCGAAGGCCCCGGCCATGTGCCGTTGCAACGCGTCAAAGAAAACATGACCGAAGAGCTGCAACATTGCTTTGAAGCGCCTTTCTACACCCTCGGCCCACTCGTTACCGACATCGCCCCCGGCTACGACCACATCACCTCGGGCATAGGCGCAACCAATATCGGCTGGTATGGCACAGCCATGCTCTGCTACGTTACCCCGAAAGAGCATTTGGGTCTGCCCGACAAAGAAGACGTGCGCACCGGCATCATCACCTACAAACTCGCCGCCCACGCCGCCGACCTCGCCAAAGGCTGGCCGGGCGCACAGTTGCGCGACAACGCCCTGAGCAAGGCGCGTTTCGAATTCCGCTGGCGCGACCAATTCCGCTTAAGCCTCGACCCCGAACGCGCCGAGAGCTTCCACGACGAAACCCTGCCCGCCGAAGGCGCGAAAATCGCCCACTTCTGCTCGATGTGCGGCCCCAAATTCTGTTCGATGAAAATCACGCAGGAAGTGCGCGACTATGCCGACAAGCAAAAAGCCCAACAGCAAGGTATGGAAGAAAAAGCGATTGAGTTCGTCAAAAGAGGAGCGAAGCTTTACAGTTAAAACGTAAAATAAGAAAAGGCCGTCTGGAACATTTTCAGACGGCCTTTTTAGCGAATAGTCTTTAAACCAAGCAATACGCCCTGCAGCTGCTTATTTTTCCACCCTGCGGAAATGGTGCGGACGGAAGCCGAGCGCGGCGAGGGAAACGAAGTAGAGGCCACCGCCTAATGCAATCAGGACGCAGAGTTGGCCTGCTTTTTTAAAGCCGCCGACGTGTACCCATTCAAACGGCAGATAATATTGCGCCAGCCACAAACCGCCACCCATGACGACCAAAGAGATGGCCATTTTGACCAAAAATGCAGCCCAACCTTTGCCGGGGCGGTAGATGCCGTGTTTGCGCAAAAGGAAAAACAGCAAGCCTGCATTCAGACACGCGCCCAAACCGATAGCTAGGGACAGACCGACGTGTTTGAGCGGCGAAATGAAGGCAAGGTTCATCAACTGCGTGCAAATCAGCGTGAAAATAGCGACTTTAACGGGGGTTTTGATGTTTTGGCGGGCGTAGAAACCGGGCGCCAACACTTTAATCATAATCAGACCGATCAAGCCGAAGGAATAGGCAATCAGCGCATATTGGGTCATTTGCGCGTCGTGCAGCGTAAATTCACGGTACATGAACAAGGTCGTAACCAGAGGGAAAGACAACACGGCAAGGCCGACGGCGGCAGGCAGGGTCAGCAGCATGCACAGGCGCAAACCCCAGTCGAGTAGACCGGAAAACTGCTCGGTATCCTGACTGGCTGCGTGTTTGGACAAGGTAGGCAACAAAATCGTACCGAGTGCCACGCCCAAAACGCCGGTCGGCAATTCCATCAGTCGATCGGCGTAATACATCCACGACACGCTGCCGGACTGCAAAAACGAGGCAAAAATGGTGTTGATAACCAAGGAAATCTGCGCCACGCTCACGCCCAAAATAGCCGGCCCCATCTGTTTCATCACACGGTTGACCGCTGCGTCTTTAAAGCTGAGTTTGGGCATTTTCAAGAAGCCCAATTTCGCCAACCAAGGCAGTTGGAACACCAGCTGCAACACGCCGCCGACAAACACCGCCCACGCCAACGCCATAACAGGCGGATCAAAATACGGTATGAAAAACAGGGAAAAGACGATAAAGGAGATGTTCAAAAATGTCGGTGTGAAGGCGGGAATGCCGAATTTATGATAGGAATTGAGTATCGAGCCGACAAAAGAGGATAGTGAAATCAATAAAATATAAGGAAACGTTACCCGCAGCAGGTCAATGGAGAGCTGAAACTTATCAGCATCTTTGGCAAAACCGGGCGCGGAAACATAAATCACCCACGGCGCAGCGAGGATGCCCAGCGCGGTAACGATGACCAACACAAACGACAACATACCGGCCACATGACGCACAAACGCCTGCGTGGCTTCAGGAGAGCGGGTTTCTTTGTATTCCGCCAAAATCGGCACGAAGGCTTGGGCAAATGCGCCCTCTGCAAACACGCGCCGCAACAGGTTGGGCAGTTTGAACGCGACAAAAAACGCATCCGTCGCCATGCCTGCACCAAACGCACGGGCGATAATCGTATCGCGCACAAAGCCCAAAATGCGCGACACCATCGTCAGGCTGCCAACCTTGGCCAAGGCTCCCAATAAATTCATGTATTTTCCTTACTTGTCTTTCAGGCCGTCTGAAAATCCGGCTTCCTCCAATACTGCCGCCGCCGCCAATGCCGCCGTATCTTTTTTCAACAGCAGATGCAAGGCGTGGAAATCCTGTTCCAACGCGGCCACGGCTTCAGGGCGGTCATACCAGTCTGCCACGGCCTGCGCCAGTTTTTCAGGGACGGCATCGTGTTGCAGCAGCTCGGGAACGGCAGCTTTACCCAACAGAATATTGGGCAAACCGACATGCGGCACTTTGATTTTGTTTTTCACATACGCATAAGTCAGCGGCGAAATTTTGTAGCTGATGACCATAGGCCGTTTGCACAAGGCCACTTCCAAAGTCGCCGTACCGCTGGTGACCAATACCACGTCGGCAGCGGTGCAAACCGTATCCGACTGCTTGTCGGTCAACGTGATGGGAAGGGCGGCGAACTCAGGCTGCGCCAAAATTTCGCTAATGCGTTTGCGCGTTGCGGCCGTCGCTACAGGCAGCAAAAACTGTGCCTGCGGATAACGTTTCAGCAGCAATAAGGCCGTCTGAAAAAACACCGCCGCCATGTAATCGATTTCGCTCACGCGGCTGCCGGGCAAAATGGCAAACACGGGTACATCCGCAGGAAGGCCCAGCTTCTGCCGCGCCGCCGCCCTATCCGCTTCCACGGGCATGGTTTGCGCCATCGGATGGCCGACAAATTCGGCCTTGCCGCCGGCATCGATATAAAGCTGAGGCTCCATCGGAAACAGGCACAACACGCGGTTGACCTGATGCACGATTTTATTGACCCGTTCGCGCCGCCACGCCCAAACCGACGGGCTGACGTAATGAATGGTATGAATGCCTGCCTGCTTGAGTTTTTCCGCCACGCCGAGATTAAAGTCCGGCGCATCGATGCCGATAAACACATCCGGCTTGAGGCGGATTAAATCGTTCACCAGCCCTTTGCGGATTTTTAAAATTTGCGGCAGGCGTTTGATGACCTCAACAAAACCGCGTACCGCCAGCTTTTCCTGATCGTACAAACTTTCGAAACCCTCCGCCTTCATGCGCTCGCCGCCGATGCCGGTAAACCGCGCATTCGGGCAACGCGCCTTAATGGCACGGATTAAATGTGCGCCAAGCAAGTCGCCGGAAGCTTCGCCGACGCTGATGGCGATAAGGGGGGAAGGATTGGAGTTCATGTGTTGAGGTTTAAACGCTAAAAGATTTTGGGCAGATATTTGCCCACCCGTTTTCAGACGGCATCTGCGGCAAACGGACAGGAAACCTGCCCTACTGCGCGGATTTTTGCAATCCAAAGGCCGTCTGAAAAAGTTTCAGACGGCCTTCAATCCATCCATCAACGGATAATGCCGCGTGTGGATTGTGCAAAAAAGTCTTTAAATACCGCCAATTCGCTTTGGGTTTCGGCACGTTTCAGAATGTCTGCCTTGGCTTCTTCAAACGGAATGCCGCGATGGTAAATGGTTTTATACGCATCTTTGACGGAGGCAATCTGTTCGGCGGTGAAACCGTTGCGGCGCATACCTTCGCTGTTGAGGCCGGCCGGTTCGGCGCGGTAGCCTGCGGCCATGAAGTACGGCGGTACGTCTTTGTGTACGCCGGCGGCAAACGCGGTCATGGCGTAATCGCCGATTTGGCAGAATTGGAACACCAGCGTGTAGCCGCCCAAGACGACGTAGTCGCCGATGGTAACGTGACCTGCGAGTGAGGCGTTGTTAGCGAAGATGGTATGGTTGCCGACCACGCAGTCATGGGCGAGGTGGCAGTAGGCCATAATCCAGTTGTCGTCGCCGATACGGGTTTCGCCGATGCCGGTAACCGTACCGAGGTTGAACGTCGTAAATTCGCGGATGGTGTTGCCGTTGCCGATAATCAGCTTGGTCGGCTCGTCGCGGTATTTTTTGTCCTGCGGAATTTCGCCGAGGCTGGCAAATTGGAAAATGCGGTTGTTTTCACCGATGGTCGTATGGCCGTTGATGACGGCGTGCGGGCCGATTTCAGTATTTGCACCGATTTGCACATTGGGGCCGATGATGCTGTACGGGCCGACTTTGACGCTGGAGTCGAGTTCGGCTTTAGGGTCGATGACGGCGGTCGGATGGATACGGGTCATGCTGTTTCCTTGCTGTCTGATACAGGTATTGCCTGCAAGATGCCGTCTGAAGCTTTCAGACGGCCTGTCCCATTCTTACACCACGCGTTTGGCGCACATAATCACGGCTTCAACGGCAACTTGGCCGTCGACTTTGGCAACGGCGTTGAATTTGCCGATACCGCGTTTGTTGGTCAACAGCTCGACTTCAAAAACCAGTTGGTCGCCGGGGATGACTTGGCGTTTGAAACGGGCGTCGTCGATACCGGCAAAGAAGAAGAATTCGTTTTCTTTGCGGCCGCCTTCGCTGAGGATGGCGAGTGTGCCGCACGCTTGCGCCATGGCTTCGATAATCAGCACGCCGGGCATCACGGGCAGGTCGGGAAAGTGGCCTTGGAACTGCGGCTCGTTCATGGTGACGTTTTTAATTGCAGTCAGGGTTTTCATCGGTTCGAACGCGGTAATGCGGTCGAGTTGCAAAAACGGATAACGGTGTGGGATAAGTTTTTGAATGTCTTTGGCTTCGATCGGGAGTTGTACGTCCATGATGTTCGTCTTTCCTTGTTTGTATTGGGTTTAAACGTATTCGGATGCGGGGCGCGGACTGTTTGCACCGCCTTTAGGCTTCGTCGCTGTCGGCAAGCTGTTTTTCCAGCGTTTTGAGGCGTTTGTTCATTTCGCTCAAACGGTGGATATAAACGGCATTGCGCGCCCAGTCTTTGTAGCCCGACATCGGGAAAATACCGGCCAAATGCTGGCCGCTTTCGGTAATGCTGTGGGTAACGGATGTGCCGCCGCCGATGGTGGTTTTATCGGCGATTTCGATGTGTCCGACCGTGCCGACGCCGCCGCCGATAATGCAATAATTGCCGATGGTGACGCTGCCGGAAATACCGGTTTTGGCGGCAATCACGGTGTGCGAACCGATTTTGCAGTTGTGGCCGATTTGGACTTGGTTGTCGATTTTGGTGCCGTTGCCGACGGTTGTGTCGCTCATCGCGCCACGGTCGATATTGGTGTTCGAACCGATTTCCACATCATCGCCCAGCGTGACTGCGCCGGTTTGCGGAATTTTAAACCATGAATCGCCGGCAAAGGCCAAGCCGAAACCGTCTGCGCCGATGACGGCGCCGCTGTGGATTTCGACACGGTTGCCCAAAGTGCAGCCGTAATAGATGACGGCGTTGGGATGCAGCACGACTTCATCGCCCAACGTGCAATCGTGTTGGACAACGGCATTGGCCAAAATACGGCAGCCTTCGCCCAATACGGCATTCGCGCCGATATAGGCATTTGCGCCGATTTCGCAGCTTGCCGGCACTTTGGCGCTTGCCTCGACAACGGCGGTCGGATGTACGCCGCCCTGTGCTTTGACAATCGGCGAGAACAATCGTGCCACTTTGGCAAAATAAAGATAAGGGTCGGCAGCCACAATCAAGTTGCGGCCTGCAAATTCGTCTGCGGCTTTCGGCGACACAATCACTGCGCCTGCCTGGCTGTCGTGTACTTCGGCTTTGTATTTCGGGTTGGCCAAAAAGCTGATGTGTTCCGCCTGCGCCTGATCCAACGGACGGACGGCGGTAATGGCGATGTCTTCGCCTTTCCATTCACCGCCGAGTTGGGAAACGATTTGGGACAGGGTGTATGCTTGTGAAGTCATGATAATCTGCCGTCAAGATGTCAGGCCGTCTGAAAGTTGCCGGTTTGGGTTTCAGACGGCCTTAGGTTTGTCTGTATGGTTGCATTCGCTGCCGAGCAGGGTCAGTGTGCGTTTAAGGCTTTGATAACGCTGTCGGTAATGTCGTAGCGGCCGTTGACGTAAATTACGTCCTGCAAGATGAAGTCGTAACCTTCGCGTTTGGCCAAATCGACGATGACGCGGTTGGCATTTTGCTGGAGCGCGGCGAATTCTTCATTGCGGCGCAGGTTGTAGTCTTCAGCCAACTCGGCCTGCTCCTTGCGGAATTTTTGTACCAGATTGCGCCATTTTTGGGTTTCCGCTTCCCTTTGGCTGTCGCTGAGCTTGTCACTGCTCAGTTTTTGCTCCAAAGCCTCGCCTTCCTGCTGCAGCTTTTGCAAGGCGGTTTGACGGCTTTTGAACTCTTTTTCCAAAGTCGTCTGAATGTTTTGCGCCTGCTTGGATTCCTGATAAACGCGCTCGGTATTGATAAAACCGATTTTCTGTACGCCATCCGCCGCCGCTTGCGGCAAAAGCACGAAACCCGGCAGGGCTACGGCGAGGACACGGAGGGTGTCGGCTATTTTACTCATGATAAAAATCCTTGCTTGAAAACAGACGGGCGGTTGGCAATAAGCCTGCCGCCAATCTGCCATGAGGCCGTCTGAAACGGACAAACCCGGTTTCAGATGGCCTAAACATCATCAGAATGTCGTACCGAGTTGGAATTGGAAGCGTTGGATTTCGTCGCCTTCTTTTTTCTTAATCGGATAAGCATAACTGAACTTCATCGGACCCAGCGGAGAGAGCCAGGTCACGGCAGCACCGGCAGAGTAACGCAATTCGTTTTTGAATGTCGATTTGTGCGTTTTGCCTACGCCGTACACGTTTTGGAGCGCGCCATTGGTGTAATAAGTATTGCTGCTGCTGTCGTTGTAAGTTTTGTCGTCCCACACGCTGCCCGCATCGGCAAACAGGCTCAGACGGACGGTACGCGAGTCTTTAATGCCCGGCATCGGGAAGAGCAACTCTGCGGAAACGTTGGCTTTTTTGTTACCGCCGTAGCTGATTTTCTCGCCGTATTCGTCATAGACTTTCGGGCCCAGCGTACCGCTTTCAAAGCCGCGGACAGAGCCTAAGCCGCCGCCGTAGAAGTTTTCAAAGAACGGCATGGTTTTGGTTTTGCCGTAGCCGTTGCCATAGCCGACTTCGCCACCCAGCATCAATGTGAAATCTTTGCTTAACGGGAAGAACCAAGTTTGGTTGTGGGTCAGGGTGTAGTATTGCAGGTCGCTGCCCGGCAGTGCGATTTCACCGTTTACGCCGGTCAGGTAACCGCGGGTCGGCCACAAGGCATTGTCAGTTTTGTTGCGGCCCCAGCCGATGGTACCTTTGTACAACCAGCCTTTGAAGTTACCCACGCCGCTGCCGTCGCCTTTACCATATTGGTTGATAAAGTCGGCATAGCGTTTAGGCGCGCCTTTGTAGGTGTTCACAGTCAAGCGTTCCGCGGCCAGGCCGAAGTTCACACGGTCATATTCGGTAACCGGAATACCGATACGCAAACCGCCGCCGAAAGTCGTGGTTTTATATTGTTTCGCGCTGGAAGAAGCTTTACGCGGGTCGTAAGTCTTGCCGTAAATATCGTAACCCAAGCTTACGCCGTCCGGTGTGAAGTATGGGTCGGTAAACGACAACGAGCCGTTTACTGTGGTTTTACTGCGGGACGCGCGCAGGGCAACGGATTTACCCGTACCGAACAGGTTGTCCTGAGCCACGCCGGCAGACATTACCAAACCGGTATCCTGAACCCAACCTGCGCTCAAGTCGAGCGAGCCGGTTGAACGTTCGGTCAGGCTCATGTTCAGGTCAACTTGGTCGGGGGTATTGGCCACAGGAACGGCATCAAATTGAACGTTGTCGAAGTAGCCCAACAATTCAACGCGCTCTTTAGAACGTTGCAGTTTGGCAGAGTCGTAAGGCGCCGATTCCATTTGGCGCAACTCGCGGCGGATGACTTCGTCGCGGGTTTTGTTGTTGCCGGTAATGTTGATTTCGTTTACATAGATTTTGCGGCCCGGTTGGACGGTCAGCACAAAATCAACGGTATGCGTTTCGGCATTGGGAATCGGTTGGACATTGATTTCGCTGAATGCGTAACCTGCCTGACCCATGCGGTTTTGGATGGCTTCGAGCGAATTGGACATTTGCGCACGCTCGTACCATTTGCCCGGCTTCATGGTCAGCAGTTTTTCCAAATCTTCTTTCGGCACTTCCAGCGTATCGCCTTCGATGCGTACATTACCCCAGCGGAAGCGGTCGCCTTCGCTGACGGTTACTTTAATGGTCTGCTTGGTTTTGTCTTCGTTGGTTTGGATATCGGTATCCAAAATACGGAAGTTGAAGTAGCCGTTGTTTTGGTAGTAATTGGTGATTTTTTCCATGTCCTGAGCAAATTTTTGCTCATTGAACTGGTTGCTCTTGGTCACCCAAGTCCACATGCCGCCTTCACTCAGGGACATTTGTTTCAGCAGGCGGCGGTCGGAATAAACTTCGTTGCCTTCAAAGGAAATATCGGTAATCTTGGTAGATTTGCCCTCTTCGATGGCAATATCGATAGACACGCGGTTGCGGGCGAGTTTGGTAACGGTCGGAGTGATTTTGACCGACTGTTTGCCGCGGCTCAAATACTCTTCTTTCAAACCGGCAACGGCTTGGTTCAGCGTTGCTTGGTTGAAGTATTGGGATTGCGCCAAACCGAAGGCTTCAAGGTTTTTCTTGATGGCGTCGTTTTGCAGCATTTTCGCGCCGGTAATATTGAGCGAGCTGATGGTCGGACGCTCAATTACGGTCAACAGGACTTGATTGTCCATGGTCTCGACGCGTACGTCGTCAAAGAAACCGGTTGCGTAGAGTTTTTTGATGATTTCTTCACTGCGCGCATCATTGAAATTATCACCGACTTTAACGGGCAGGTAGTTGAAGACGGTACTCGGCTCGGTGCGTTGCAGGCCTTCGACGCGGATGTCCTGAATGGTAAAGTCAGCCAATGCCATTGGCGACAGGCTCAATACCATTAAAGCGGAAGCAATCTGGTTCAGTTTCATAAATTATCCAAACAAACGGTTGATGTCATTAAAGAAAGCCACAGCCATCATCAAAAGCATGGCTGCCAGTCCGAAGCGCAGGCCGACTGCCTGTATGCGCTCGCTCAAAGGCTTTCCGCGTATCCATTCGGCGGTATAGAAGACCAAATGTCCGCCGTCTAAAACGGGTACGGGCAAAAGGTTCAATACGCCTAAGCTGATGCTGACCAAGGCCAGAAATTCAAGATAGCTCTGCAATCCGAGTTTGGCGGATTGTCCGGCGACATCGGCAATGGTCAGGGGGCCGGAAATATGGTTCAAAGAGGCATTGCCTGTAACCAGTTTTCCGAAAAATTTGAGGGTCGTCCACGAATAGTTGACGGTTTTGTTCCAACCCAATTCAAAGGCCTGGGCAACGGAAGGCGTATAACGGTAGCGGATGGTTTTATCCCACTCTTTATCCGCCTGGGCGGCAAGCCCTGCTCTACCTACCAGCACGCCAGCCGACTGCTCGACGCTGTCCGGCCGGATAGCGGTCGCCAGCACTTTGCCGTCGCGCTCGTAAGTCAGCTCGATTCGTTTGCCGGGGCTGGCGCGGAAGAGTTCCGTCCATGCCTGCCAGCTTTCGATGGGCTTCCCATCGGCGGTCAGCAGTTTGTCGTTTTCCTTCAAGCCTGCTTTTTCGGCCGGACTATCAGCCAAGACTTTGCCGATGCGGTTAGTAATTCTAAAAGGCAAAAGGCCGATGTTGCCTTGGTTTTTCGCAACTTTACCTGCTTCAGGCGTGCCGGCGGCATCAATTATGCGGACGACTTGGGTATTTGAGGCCGTCTGAACAGCGACTTTTACAGGACCGGCTTCAAGGTTCAACACCATCTCGGTTTGCGCATCGCTCCAGTCTTTAACGGCGATTCCGTTGACCGATACAATCTTATCACCTGCCTGAAAACCTGCTTTGGCGGCAATACTGGCAGGCTCGACCATGCCGACATAGGGGCGCAACTCGGTTACGCCGAAGGAAAAGCTCAAACCGTAAAGCAAAACGGCCAAAATCAAATTGGTCAAAGGGCCGGCGGCGACAATGGCGATACGCTTGGCCGGATGCTGCTTGTCAAAGGCGTAGGGCACATCTGCCTCTGCCACCTCGCCTTCGCGCGTATCGACCATTTTAACGTAACCGCCCAGCGGAATCGGGGCGAGACACCACTCGGTATCGCCGCGTTTTCGGGTGAAAAAGGGCTTACCGAAGCCGACGGAAAAGCGCACGACTTTAACGCCGCACCAGCGGGCAACAATATAGTGTCCGAACTCATGCAGGCTGACCAAAATCAGAATGGCGACGATAAAGGCTAAAAAGGTTTGCAAAAAAATCCCCTGAGTGGAATGTGATAATCAACGGATAAGGCCGTCTGAAAACCGATTATAAAGGCAGTTGTTCCATTTTGTCTGCCTAAATGCCAAGCGGTTGACGTTTCAGACGGCCTGTCATTGAAGCTTTATTGTTTGCCGATAAAGGCTTCTGCCTGCCTGCGTGTTTGCGCGTCTTGCGCCAGCAGACCTTCAATATCATGATGGCCGTCTGAAAAATCTTGGGCAAGGCAGTGGGCAACGACTTTGGCAATATCGGTAAACTTAATGCGTTTATCTAAAAAAGCGGCCACGGCCACTTCGTTTGCGGCGTTCAACACGCAAGGCGCGGCGCCGCCTGCATTCATGGCCTGATAGGCAAGTTTCAAACATGGGAACCGGTCAAAGTCAGGCTTTTGAAAGGTCAACGCGGACAATGCGCCGAAATCCAGCTCGCTCACGCCGGAATGGATACGTTCGGGAAGGCCCAAGCAATAAGCAATCGGCGTACGCATATCGGGATTACCCAACTGCGCCAATACCGAACCATCGCGATAACGCACCATGCTGTGAATCACGGATTGCGGATGAATGACGACTTCCAGTTTTTCCGGCGGACAATTAAACAGCCAATGCGCCTCAATCAACTCCAAGCCCTTATTCATCATTGACGCGGAATCGACGGAAATTTTGCGACCCATGCTCCAATTCGGATGCTTGACCGCCTGCTCGGGCGTAATGCTGTCAAATGTACTTAAATCAGTGTTAAGGAACGGGCCGCCCGATGCGGTCAGGATAATCGAATTGATGCCGTGCTCATTCAGACGGCCTGTGTAATCCCTTGGCAATACTTGAAAGATGGCGTTGTGTTCGCTGTCAATCGGCAAGACGGTGGCGCCGTTTTGACGGGCGGTTTCCATGAACAATGCGCCGGAAACCACCAGCGTTTCTTTGTTGGCCAGATAAATGGTTTTGCCCTTTTGAGCGGCGGCCAAAGCCGAGGGCAAACCGGCCGCGCCGACAATGGCACACATCACGCCGCTGACTTCATCGGCCGAAGCCACATCAATCAGGGCTTGAGCACCATATAAAACCTGCGTATCGATGCCTTCTTGTTTGAGTTTCTTTTCCAGCTCGGCCGCATGGCCGGCATCGCCGACAACGGCATATTCCGGGCGGAACTGTTTGCATTGCGCCGCCAGCTTGTCTACCTGCCTATGCCCTGCCAGCGCGAACACGCGGAATTTTTCGGGATGGCGGGAAACAACGTCCAAAGTGCTTTCGCCTATGCTGCCGGTACTGCCTAATATGGTCAGAACTTGTTGTGTCATGGTGTGTTCTTTGTGTGCTGTGCAAACGGTATTCATTGTATTTGAAATAGATTTCTTTGCCGTTTCCAATTTTCAGACGGCCTTTTGCCTCCCGGCTAAACAGGCCGTCTGAAAGAATTACTCAATGCCGTATTCGATGGTAACAACCAGTCGGACTTGTTTGCCGACGGTGCTTTTATCGTAAGAACCGCCGTACTCGTCATCCTCGCTGCTGCCGGTGTCGGCATAGATGTTGAACGAGCCTTGTGAAGCAGAACGCATGGCGCCCACTTTGCCGCCGCCGGTTTTGGCAAATTCGGCCGCGCGTTTCTGCGCATCCTCAGTCGCCTGCGTAATCAAATCGCGTTTGATGGTTTCCAAATTGCCCAGCAAATATTGCGGATTGTCGAAGTGGATAAATTCATTTTGCGCACGGAAATTCAAAATGGCGCGCTGGGCGGCTTGGATTTTGTCCAGTTTTTTGGTGTTGACCACAATATTGAGGTCGCCGTCGTAGCCGTTGGGCGTGCGGGTTACATTGCCCAGTTCGTCGCGGGTTTCATTGAAAACGCGCGACACTTCGGGCAGGCCCACTTTCATTTCAGCCGCCGTAAAGCCTTGCTCGCCCAAAAACTTAGACAGCTTCTTGCGTCTTGCCGTCAGCAAATCCAAAACTTCCTGATAGCTCTCGCCGTGCGCATTTACGCCCGTATTCCACGTCGCACTGTCGGATTGGAAGTTTTTCTCCGCCAAACCTTTTACGGTAATCGTCCCCGGTTGACGCAGATTCTTAAACTGCACGCCCAAAATAAACGCCGCAGCCATCAATCCCAGTGCCAACAATACGCCCAAAATCGATAAAGATGAAATCTGTTTTTGTTCGGACATAATCAGCTCCTCCAGCCATGTGAGACAGGCGGTTTAAAACAAATATACAAAGGCGGCATAAATGCTGATAACGGCAATCAGGCTGTCCACACGGTCGAACACGCCGCCGTGCCCCGGCAGCAGATTGCTGCTGTCTTTGATACCGGCCGCACGTTTGAGCCAGCTTTCCAGCAAATCGCCGCACACGCTGACCACGGTCAGAATCAAGCCGATCAAAATCGTTTTGAACCAACCGGCTTCAAAAGCCAGCCAACCGGCTTTCCATACGATGGTCATGTACACGGCAACGCACAATGCGCCGCCGATCGCACCTTCCCAGCTTTTACCCGGGCTGATGGTCGGCGCAATTTTGCGCTTACCAAACGACTTGCCGCAGAAATACGCGCCAATATCAGCCACCCACACCAAGCCCATAATCGCCAATAAAGACAGCGCGTCTTCAGGCTGAGGGCGCAGGTAAACCAGTGCGAACCAAAACGGCATCACCAACAACCAACCGACCGTGTAAGCCTGCCAGCCGCCGTTTAGCTTCCATTTCGCTTTCAGCCACCAAGGCATGACAATCAGCCAAAACGCCAATACGACACACCAAACCAAATTGGGCAGCTGCCAACCGCCGGCATAGGCAATCACGCCGAACACCAGCGTTGACGCCAAATAATGATTGATTTTCAGCTTGTCCAAGCCGCTCATGCGGGCATATTCCCACAAAACCAACATAGCAATCAGGCCGCAAAACGCCGCCCACAGCCACATAGGTGCATAAAACAGCATACCCAGCATCAGCGGCAAGAGCCACAGCGCCGTTAAAATCCGTTGTCTCAACATAATTCTCAACCCCGTTGCTGCTCAAGCGGCAGCTGTTCGGAAGTCCGCCCGAAGCGGCGTTCCCGTTTTTGGAACGAAGCAATCGCCTCGTTCAACGATTTCTCATTAAAATCAGGCCACAGCGTATCCGTAAAATACAATTCCGCGTACGCCATCTGCCACAGCAGGAAATTACTGATGCGCGTCTCGCCGCCGGTGCGGATAAACAAATCCGGCTCAGGTGCATCGCCCAACATCAAATAGCGTGACAACGCCTCTTCCGTAATCTCGGTTGCACCCTCGGCAATCAACTGATTTGCCGCCTGCAAAATATCCCAGCGGCCGCCATAATCGGCGGCAATGCTCAAAGTCAAACCGGTATTGTTTGCCGTCAACGCCTCGGCCGCCTCAATCCCCTTCAGGATTTCAGCATTAAACCGCTCACGGCTGCCGATGACTTTCAAGCGCATATTGTTATCGTGCAAACGGCGCACCTGCTTTTGCAAAGCCTGCAAAAACAGCCCCATCAGAAAAGAAACCTCTTCCTCGGGGCGTCGCCAGTTTTCAGTCGAAAAAGCAAACACGGTCAAATACCGCACACCCAGCTCAGCACAATGCTTCACCATGTTCTCCAGCGCATCCAAGCCGCGCTTATGCCCCATCACACGGGGAAGAAAACGCTTCTTTGCCCAACGTCCGTTGCCGTCCATAATCACGGCAATATGTCGGGGGATGGCAGAGTGTTCCAAAATCGTCTGCGTACTGCTTTTCATGTCTGCCTTTCAGGGAGCAAACCGTCCAAAGGCCGTCTGAACGGTTTGCACACAGGATTAAATCGCCATCAAATCTTCTTCTTTGGCAGCCAAGAGCTTGTCTGCCTCAGCAATGTATTTGTCGGTCAATTTCTGAACCGCTTCCTCGCCGCGGCGGGCTTCGTCTTCAGAAATCTCTTTGTCTTTCAACAATTTTTTGATGTGGTCGTTTGCATCACGGCGCACATTGCGGATAGACACACGGCCCTCTTCCGCCTCACCGCGTACCACTTTGATCAAATCTTTACGGCGTTCCTCAGTCAGCATAGGCATAGGGACACGGATCAAATCGCCGACAGAAGCAGGGTTCAGGCCCAAGTTAGAATCACGGATCGCTTTCTCGACTTTTGAAGCCATATTGCTCTCGAAAGGTTTCACACCAATCGTACGCGCATCCAAAAGCGTTACGTTTGCCACTTGGCTCACAGGCACCATGCTGCCCCAGTATTCCACTTCCACTTGGTCAAGCAGGCCGGTATGCGCACGGCCGGTACGCACCTTAGCCAAGTTTTCTTTCAATACTTCCAGAGAACGCTGCATTTTGCCTTCAGCTGTCTTTTGAATATCATTAATCATCTTATACTTTCAATTTCATAGGAATAAAACAGGATTAACCGAGAATAGTACCGTTAAACCGCCCTCACGACAAGGCTTTACGCCCCAACAGCCTTGTTTTCTAACCGATATTTAACATCAAACAAAATAAAGGCCGTCTGAAAATCTTTCAGACGGCCTTTTCCCTATTCAAATCCGATTCCTACTCTCTATTTCGCTCATTCCAAAAATAACGCCATACAAAGCATGGGAAGGCAAAAATCAGGTAGAGGCAGACAACGGTCGCGTAAAACTCCCAATCTTGGGCATGTACGGCACCGGCGCGCGATTCGAGGATATAGGCGAGGATCGCGGTAAGAAGGAAGCCCGCCAGCAATTCGATCAAGTGATGGCCGATGTGTTTGCGTTTCAGGGCGACGATGCCGAAAAATTTGGTGGTAATAAAGGGGGCGTTGGCAAAGATAAGTGCCAACAGCAAAAGAATGTACATGGATGCGGTCATGGTGGTCTTTCTGTTTTCAGACGGCCTGTGTGTGATTTTAACATGTTGAACGGGCATTCTTACCCATCATTCGTGGAATATTCAATATCTCGATGATGCCCGCTTGATGATTGCTCAAAGGCTTGAGGCCGTCTGACCTTTGGGTATATTTCATCCGAATGCGAATCCTAACAAAAACGGCGACTTTGGAACAGCCGCCGTTGGTTTTGTTTGAAGCTTACAGGGTATTTATCAATGCTTTGGCACACCAGTCGATAACGGTTTGCGGCATGATACCCCACAGGAGCAGCAGGAAGGCATTGACCGTCAGGACAAATTTGGCGGCATAGTTGCTGCCGACCGGCTGGTCATGGTCAGGTGCATCGAAGTAGATGACTTTGACCACGCGCAGGTAGTAGAACGCACCAATCAGCGACATGATGACGGCAAATACGGACAACCAAACATGGCCTTGTTTCAAGAGTGCCATAATCACGCCGAATTTGGCGTAGAAGCCCATCAGCGGCGGAATACCCGCCATGGAGAACATGGACAGCAACATCAGGAAGGCAAACCATGCATGGCGTTGGTTAAGGCCTGCGAGGTCTTTGATGTTTTCACATTCAATGTCTTTGGTGGACAATACCATCAAAACGCCGAAGCTGACTGCCGCCATCAAAGCATAGGTAATGGCGTAATACAGGCCTGCGGTAAAACCGACTGCGCCTGCCATAAACGCCAACAGGATAAAGCCCATGTGCGATACGGTGGAGTAGGCAAGCATACGTTTGATATTGGTTTGCATGATGGCGGCAAGGTTACCGACCACCAAAGAAGCAACGGCAAGGATGGCTAACATCGGTGCCCAGTCTGAATGTACTGTACCCATGCCGGTCACAAGAATACGGAACGCAAAGACAACGGCGGCAATTTTCGGAGCCGTACCCACAAAGGCGGCAACGGATGTCGGCGCGCCATCGTACACATCGGGTACCCACATATGGAATGGAACCGCACCCAATTTAAATGCAATGGCAACCACAATAAACACCATACCCAATTTCAACAACCATTCATTGGCCTGCTCATTGAAAGCAGAAGCCAAGACGGAAGCAAAATCGAGGGAACCGGTGGCGCCGTAAACCATGGAAATACCATAGAGCAGCAAACCGGAGGCCAACGCGCCCAATACGAAGTATTTCAGCGCAGCCTCGGCAGAGCGACCGGAATCGCGGCGCAGGGCAATCATGGCGTACAGTGACAAAGACAACAATTCCAAACCGATATACGCAGTCAGGAAATGTGCCGCGCTGACCATGACGCTCATACCCAACAGGGCAAACAGCGACAGGGTGTAAAACTCGCCTTTAAAGATTTGGCGGTCTTGGTTGTACGGTTTACTGTAAATAAACAGACCGAAAGTCAGCGCATACAGCACCAGTTTTGCCAAACGGGACATGCCGTCTGCAATATACATACCGTGAAAGGCATCGACACTGCCCTGCTCCCATACCGCCAACTGGGTAACGGCCATGATGATGACTGTTCCCAAACTCATCAGATGGGTCAGATAGCGGTTTTTATCGCAAATCCACAAGTCTGCCAGCAATACGACACCCAATAGCGCAAGCAGCACGATTTCGGGCATGGCAGGCATTAAATTCAAATCAGACCAGTTCATTTACACACCTCAAATCTTGCTTTGTGTCACATGGGCAATCAAATCGTTTGCCGCTTGATGCACCACTTCGATAAACGCTTGCGGATACAGACCCATGCCCAAAACAGCAACCGCCAAAATCGCCAAAATCGCAAATTCGCGGCAATTGATGTCTTTCATTTCGGCAACGTGCGGATTGTGGATCGCACCAAAAATAACGCGTTTGTACATCCACAGGGTATAAGACGCACCGTAAATCAAGGTCATGGCAGCCAACGCGCCTACCCAGAAATTCACTTTAACCGCGCCCATAATCACCATAAACTCGCCCACGAAACCGGAAGTCGCAGGCAGACCGGCATTGGCCATACCGAACAACATCATAAACGCCGCAAACTTAGGCATTACATTGACCACGCCGCCATAGTCGGCAATATTGCGGGTATGCAGGCGGTCGTACATCACGCCGATACACATAAACATCGCGGCAGACACAAAACCGTGGGAAATCATTTGAACGATTGCGCCTTTCAATGCCCAGTCATTCAATTGGCCGTTCACGAACAGGAACATGCCCAAAGTAACAAAACCCATGTGGCTGATGGAAGAGTATGCCACCAGTTTTTTCATATCGGTTTGCACCAAAGCCACCATACCGATGTAAATCACGGCAATCAGGCTCAATACGATGATAACGGGGGCAAAATAGCGTGCTGCATCCGGCATAATCGGCAGGATAAAGCGCAAGAAACCATACGCACCCAGCTTCAGCGTAATGGCCGCCAACACCATCGAACCGCCGGTCGGCGCTTCAACGTGGGCATCCGGCAACCAAGTGTGCACAGGGAACATCGGCACTTTTACGGCAAATGACAGGAAGAATGCCGCAAACAAAAGCTGTTGCACGCCCAACGGAATCTGTTTGATGTTTTGGAAATCGACAATAGAGAAGCTGCCTGTCTGATAGTACAGGTAAACCATGGCAACCAGCATCAAAAGCGAACCCATCAGCGTATAGAGGAACAGCTTGACCGAAGCATAGACGCGACGCGGACCGCCCCATACACCGATAATCAGGTACAGCGGAATCAGCATACCCTCGAAGAACACATAAAACAGAATCGCATCCTGCGCGGCAAACGCACCGTTAATCAAACCCGACATAATCAGGAAAGCGGCCATATACTGCGCCGGACGTTTCTGAATGACTTCCCAACCGGCCAATACCACCAACAGCGTAATAAACGCATTTAAGATGATAAAGAGCACTGAAATACCGTCCACGCCCAATGCGTAGTTGATCTTCAGCAGCGGAATCCACTCGTGGAACTCGGTAAACTGATAGCCGCCGCTCAAACGGTCGAAACCGGTAAACAGGGGCAGCGTTACCAAGAAACCGGCAAGCGCACCCATGAAGGCAAGCACACGCGCCAGCGGCGCACGGCTGTCCTTACCGGTCGCCAAAACCAGCACACCTGCGGCGATGGGTATCCATATTGCCAAGCTGAGTAGGTAGTTGGAAAACATAGTGGTTAACCTGTGGTTAAAATAAAAAATATAGTTGTATGGGTTGGTTTCCAGACGACATTTCAGGAGGCCGTCTGAAAAAGATTGTGTATTTTGTGTACGGCAAAATCAAGAAAAATGTATATCTGCCGTCATTCTCTTATTCTGTTGCTGTCTCAAACCTTCTTTTCAGACGGCCTCAAACACTGTCCTCTTTCTCAATCACCAGAATCCGCGCTTCGCCGCACGGATGGGCGACGTGTTCCGTGCCGATTCCTGCGTAGAAGATATCTCCGCTTTTCAAACGAACGATGTGTTCTTCGCCGTTTTCTCGGTAGTGCATCTCAACTTCGCCATCCATCACAGCAAACACTTCCTCGCCGTCGTTGATGTGCCATGTGTAGGGCTGGTTCGTCCAGTGCAGGCGCACGGTGATGCCGTTCATATTGGCGATATCGAGTGCGCCCCATGCGCGGGAAGCGGTAAATTCGGCGGAGCAGATGATTTGTGTGTCCGACATGGTTTTTTCTCGCCTTTATATTTCAGACGGCCTCTTCCCTATTTTTCTTGTCAAAACCGTTATCCGAAGATTTTGACTACGCTCCGTCGGTACGGTTGGTGTCCATCTCAAGTTTAATGAACGCATCAATCATGCTGCGCCAAACTGCTTCTGCTACTTCGGGCGACAAACCGGCCTTTTCGGCATAAGCGCGGCGAGAGGCAATCACTTGAGCCACCCGTTCGGGCGCGGAAACCGCCTGGACATCATTTTTAGGTTTCAGACGACCAGCCTGCCGTACCAATTTCTGCCGGCGGGCGAGTAATTCGATTAATCCCTTATCCAAACCATCGATGACTTCGCGGACTTCGTCCAGGGTTTGCGGTAATTTGTCTTCAATCATTGTTGCTCAAATTTTCTTTTTCAGACGGCCCTATACACAAACTATAGACAGGCCGTCTGAAATCCCGCTTTTATCGGAACAATCCCCAGAATGTCATGCCGAGCAGTACCAATACGCCGAATACCATAGCGGCGGCATAGGTATAGATGAAGCCGGTTTGGACTTTGCGTACCTGCGCGGCAATCGCGCCGACCAGTTTGGCAGAGCCGTTGACGATGCCGTTGTCGATAATGGCGGTATCGCCGACTTTCCAGAAGAAAGTACCCAATGCACGCGTGCCTTTGGCAAAGACGTTGAAATACAGGGCGTCGAGGTAGTATTTGTTTTCAAACAAAACGTAAATCGGACGGAACGCCTGTGCAATTTTCGCAGGCAGGTGCGGCAGTTTGACGTACAAGAGCCATGCGCTCAACACGCCTGCGATAGCAAGGTAGAGTACAGGCGAATGCAGGCTGTGTGACACCATTGCCAATGCGCCGTGAAACTCTTCCTTCATGATGTGCATGGTTGGATGCGCGTCGGTATTGACGAAAATCACGTCTTTGAAGAAATCGCCGTAAAGCATAGGCTCGATGGCAACATAGCCGATGATGACGGACGGAATGGCAAGCAGAATCAGCGGCAGGGTAACGACCAGCGGGCTTTCGTGCGGATTGTCGTTTTTGCCCAAGCCGTGATGTTCTTCGCCATGATGATCGTCATGATGTTCAGGCAGGCTGCGCCATTTTTCTTCGCCGTGGAACACCATAAAGTATTGGCGGAACGCGTAAAATGCGGTAACGAACACGCTGGCGAGGACGGCAAAATAGGCAAAGCCGCTGCCCGGCAGGGTGCTGTATTTCGCTGCTTCGATAATCGAATCTTTGGAATAGAAGCCGGAGAAGAACGGCGTACCGATCAGCGACAAGTTACCGATCAGCATGGTCAGCCAAGTAATCGGCATGTATTTTTTCAGGTTGCCCATATGGCGCATATCTTGGTCATGGTGCATACCGATAATCGCGCTACCTGCGGCCAAGAACAACAAGGCTTTAAAGAAAGCGTGGGTCATCACGTGGAACATCGCCACGGAATAGGCAGACGCGCCCAGAGCCACGGTCATGTAGCCCAGTTGCGACAAGGTGGAATACGCCACCACACGTTTGATGTCGTTTTGAATCACGCCCAAGAAACCCATAAACAGGGCAGTAATCGCACCAATTACCATGATGACAGACAACGCAGTGCTGCTCATCTCATAAATCGGCGACATACGCGATACCATGAACAGACCGGCAGTAACCATGGTTGCGGCGTGAATCAATGCGGAAATCGGTGTCGGGCCTTCCATCGAATCAGGCAGCCAAACGTGCAGCGGGAACTGCGCCGATTTACCCATCGCACCCACAAACAGGAGCAAACAGGTTACAGTAATCAAAGACCATTCCACACCGGGGAACAGTTGGATAGTGGCCGTCTGAACATTAGGCAGATAAGCGAATACATCTTGATAGCGCAGGCTGCCGCCGAAATAGGCAAGCACCAAGCCGATACCGAGCAAAAAGCCGAAGTCGCCGACACGGTTGATCAAAAAGGCTTTCAGGTTGGCAAATGTTGCGCTCGGACGTTTGAAATAGAAACCGATCAAAAGGTACGATACCAAACCCACAGCCTCCCAGCCGAAGAAGAGCTGGATGAAGTTGTTGCTCATAATCAGCATCAACATGCTGAAAGTAAACAAAGAAATATAGCTAAAGAAGCGTTGGTAGCCGACTTTTTCATCGTGCATATAGCCGATGGTATAGATATGTACCATCAACGATACGCCGGTGACCACGACCATCATCATCGCCGTCATCGTATCGACCAAGAAGCCGACGGAGAAATCCAAGCCGCCCATTGTCAGCCAGGTATAAACGTTCTCGTCAAACTTGGTACGGCTGCCATTGAGGAATCCCCACAGCACATAAGCCGACAGCAAGGCAGACACCGCCACACCGAGTATTGTTACGGTATGCGCACCGGCACGACCGATTTTATTGCCGAACAAACCCGCGATCAACGAGCCTGCCAAAGGCACAAGGGCAATTACCAAATATAAAGTCATGTCGTTCATGATTACCCTTTCAACTCATCCAAATCGGCAACGTTGATTGTTTTTCTGTTACGGTACACCAGTACCATAATCGCCAAACCGATGGCGGATTCAGCAGCAGCAACGGTCAGTACGAAAAATACGAAAATCTGTCCGGCAGTATCGCCCAAATATTGGGAGAAAGCGATAAAGTTGAAGTTCACCGCCAAGAGCATCAGCTCGATGGACATCAGCAATACCAGCACGTTTTTGCGGTTCATAAAGATACCCATTGCGCTGATACCGAACAGGAGCGCACCCAATACCAGATAATGCGTCAAGGTAATCATGCTTTGCCCTCCCCTTCCGGCTTGAGGCCGTCTGAAACTTCGCTTTCTTCGGCAGATTCGACTTGCGGTTTGACCGCTTCCATTTTCACCAGACGCATACGGCCTTGGTCGGCACGTACTTTAACTTGGTCTGCAGGATCCATACGTTTCGGATTGAAAGTTTTACGGTGAACCAGCGCAATCGCCGCCACCATACCCAACAGCAGCAATACCGCCGCCAGCTCAAACGGCAACAGGTAATCGGTATAAATACGGCTGCCCAAATCGCGGATATTGTTGTAATCGGCCGGAATGTCTTTCATCAGGCCAAATGCAGCAAGGTCGGTTTTCGGGTTGACCAAAATCAGGATCAGGGCAACCGCCAACAATGTGCCGACCACGCCGGCAACAGGCGCATGACGCCAGAAACCGGCACGCATTTCTTCAATGTCGATATTCAGCATCATCACGACGAACAGGAACAACACCATCACGGCGCCGACGTAAACCACCACCAGCGTCACACCCAAGAATTCGGCCTGCATCAGCATCCAAATCATCGCGCTTACGCAGAAGGTCAGCACCAGATGCAAAGCGGCGTGGACAGGGTTTTTAGCGGTAACGGTACGAACCGCACCGTACAAAACGATGGCGGCAAGGATATAGAACAGAATCGCGGAAAAAGTCATTCGTCTGCTCCTTAACGATACGGCGCGTCAGCGGCTTTGCGTTTGGCGATTTCGGGTTCGTATTTGTCGCCAATGGCCAAAAGAATCGGCTTGGTCATGTGCAAGTCGCCTTTTTTCTCGCCGTGATATTCAAAAATATGGGTTTCCACAATCGCATCGGTCGGGCAGGCCTCTTCGCAGAAACCGCAGAAGATGCACTTGGTCAGGTCGATGTCGTAACGCTTGGTGCGGCGGGTGCCGTCTTCGCGTTCTTCCGATTCGATGTTAATCGCCATTGCCGGACAAACTGCCTCACACAATTTACACGCAATACAGCGCTCTTCGCCGTTCGGATAACGGCGTTGCGCGTGCAGGCCGCGGAAACGCACGGATTGCGGCGTTTTCTCTTCGGGGAAATAAATTGTGTCTTTGCGGGCAAAAAAGTTTTTGAGCGTTACGCCCAAGCCTTTGACCAATTCGCCAAGCAGAAAGGTTTTTACTAAGTTAGCCATATTTATGTTCCCTCAAAACAGGGATTTCGTTAGGTATTCAAAATCGCTTTGTTCAGACGGCCTCAAGATGCCGTCTGAAACTTATTTCCACAAGTTCAGCGGTGAAATCATCCACACGCCCAAAATCACGATGTAGGCAAAGCCGATCGGAATCAGCACTTTCCAGCCCAAACGCATGATTTGGTCGTAACGGTAGCGCGGGAAGGTTGCACGAATCCACAGGTACCAGTACAACACTGCCGCCATTTTCACGAACATCCAGAATGCGGAAGGCGTACCGATAAAGCCCCAGCTTTGCGGGAACGGAGACAACCAGCCGCCGAGGAACATCAGCGATGTCAGCGCGGCAATCAGAATCATGAAAATGTATTCGGCAAGGAAGAACAGTGCGAATGCGAAGCCGGAGTATTCAACGTGGTGACCGGCAACGATTTCAGACTCACCCTCTGCCACGTCAAACGGCGCGCGGTTGGTTTCGGCAACGGCGGAAATCAGATAAACGATGAAGATGGGGAAGAGCGGCAGCCAGTTCCAAGAGAATACCGAACCGCCGGCAATACCTTTGGCTTGCGCGGCAACGATGTCGGAGAAGTTCATGCTGCCCGATACCATCACAACGCACACCAGCGCGGCACTCATGGCAATCTCGTAGGAAATGCTTTGCGCGGAAGCACGCATTGCGCCCAAGAACGAATATTTGGAGTTGGAAGCCCAGCCCGCGATGATCACGCCGTAAACCGACAGCGAGGTAATCATCAGGATGTACAAAAGACCGATATTGATATTGGTCAGCACCCATTCTTCGTTGAACGGAATCACCGCCCATGCCGCGAAAGACGGGGCAAGCGACATAATTGGGCCGATATAGAACAGGGCTTTGTTTGACAGCTTCGGACGGGTTACCTCTTTAAACAAGAGTTTGAACACGTCGGCAAACGGCTGAATCAGACCCCACGGGCCGGTTACGTTCGGGCCGACGCGAAGCTGCATAAAGCCGATGACTTTACGTTCGAAATACGTCAGATAGGCAACGGTCAGAATCAGCGGAATCAAGATAATCACGATTTTGACGATGACGGATACCACCAAGCCTACGGTGATGCCCAAATCGCCCAGACCGAGCGTTGCGGCAAAGAGGTTTTGGAACCATTCTTGCATGATCAAGCTCCCGCCAGTTCAATAGTGTCCATCAACGCACCCAGCGCGGCATTTTCGGTATGCAGCGGTAGATGCACCACGTTTTCAGGCAGTCCGGCATCGGCTTTGACGGCAACCGATACGCTTGCGCCGTTTTGTTTGGCGACAGCGGTTTGTCCGTCTTGCAGGCCCAAGCGCGCCAATGTGTTCGGATTTACACGCGCGGCAGGCACGGCGGCATGGCTGGTTTCTTGCAACGGTGCGGAACGGCGCACGATAGGATCGGTGTGATAAATACCGACGCCGCCGACACGGACGAGGCGGTCTGAGGCCGTCTGAACGCCCTCCCCTGCCCATGTGCTGCGGTTGTCCAGTTTGGACGGCAGGCTTTCCGCGTCCAGCGCGTCTTGCAGAATCGCAGCGGTATCGTGGTATTCAAAACCTTTCAGGTCAAACAGGTTGCCCAATACGCGCAACACTTTCCACATCGGACGCGAATCGCCGAAGCCTTGTACCACGCCGTGAAAAGATTGCAGACGGCCTTCCATATTGATGAAGCTGCCCGAGGTTTCGGTAAACGGCGCAATCGGCAACAATACGTCGCACACGTCCAGCAGCGTTTCACTGACAAACGGCGTAAACGCCATCACGCTTTTCGCCTGTTTCAAGGCAGCTACGGCTTTTGCACCGTCAACCGTATCGATTTCAGGCTCAACGTTGAGCAACAAAACTGCCTGTTTCGGTGCGTTTACCATTTCGACAACGCTCTCGCCGGAGTTTACATTCAAGACATCCGCACCAACGCTGTTGGCGGCTTGCGGCAAAATGCCTAGCACTGCGCCGGTCGCATCTGCCAGCTCTTGCGCGGCGGCATAAATGGCGGCGTAATCGGGATGGTTTTGCACTTCCGCGCCCAAAATCACCGCTGCTTTTTCAGCGTTTTTCAGGCTGGCGGTAACGGCGTGTTCCGCATTGGCAGACAGGTTTTTCAGACGGCCTGCCCACTCGTCGGGATGTGCGGCTTCTTGAGACAGCAGCGGCATAAACAATTCTTCTTTACTGCTGGCCAATACGCTCAAGGCCATGCGGTCTTTGGCGGCGCGGCGCAGGCGGGCGGTCAGGAGTGGCTGTTCTTTGCGCAAGTTCGCACCGACTACCAATACGGCATCGTTGTCAGCCAAAGATTCGATGCTTTGTCCCAACCATTGCGCACCTTTAAGGCCGTCTGAAAGACGTTTGTCTTGTTGGCGCAAACGGGTGGCAAAGTTTTTAACGCCCAAGCCGTCGGCAAGTTTTTTGGCCAAATACAGCTCTTCAACCGTATTCATCGGATTGGCCCAAATGCCGACTTGGTTTTGGTTGCCGTCTTTGGCGATACATTCAATCGCGCTGCGGACATACTCCAACGCGGTTTTCCAATCCACGTCCATCCACTCACCGCCCTGTTTGATTTTCGGGTTTTTCAGACGGCTTTCGTGATACAGGCCTTCGTAGGCGAAACGGTCGCGGTCGGACAGCCAGCATTCGTTGATGGCTTCGTTTTCCAACGGCAACACGCGGCGGACGGTATGGTCTTTGGTTTGTACAATCAGGTTGCTGCCCAAAGCGTCATGGGCGGAAACGGATTTGCGGCGGTTCAATTCCCAAGTACGCGCGTTGAAGCGGAACGGTTTACTGGTCAATGCGCCGACCGGGCACAAATCGATGACGTTGCCTGACAATTCAGTTTCCACTGCTTTGCCGATAAAAGGCATGATCTCGGAATGTTCGCCGCGATTGGCCATAGCGATTTCTTGCACGCCGGAGATTTCTTCAGTGAAACGCACGCAACGGGTACAGTGGATACAACGGCTCATTTCCTCGGCGGAAACCAAAGGACCCATGTCTTTGCCGACGACAGAACGTTTTTCTTCGGTATAACGGCTGGTGGTTTTGCCGTAGCCCATCGCCAAATCCTGCAACTGGCATTCGCCGCCTTGGTCGCAGGTCGGACAATCAAGCGGATGGTTGATGAGCAGGAACTCCATCACACCTTCTTGCGCCTCTCGGGCTTTTGCCGAATGCGTACGCACAATCATGCCGTCTGTAACCGGTGTGGCACAGGCAGGCAGAGGTTTGGGGGCTTTTTCCACGTCTACCAAACACATACGGCAGTTGGCAGCGATGGAAAGTTTTTTGTGGTAACAGAAATGCGGGATATAAGTACCGAGCTTGTGCGCGGCTTCAATCACCGTCGCGCCCTGCTCCACAGATACCTGTTTGCCGTCGATTTCGATTTGTAACATGGTTCGTTCCTAGTTACTGGATTTTTGAAAAGGGGTGCAGGCTGCTTTCATTACGCCTGATATTTGTCTAAACAGGGCTTCGACTTCCCTCAGTGCTAGCCCGAATTGCGGGTGGACAACCTTTGTCAACCACGTTGCTGCCCGTCAAATTCTGTTCGAGCCATGCGGCAACTTCGGGTTTACCGAGCAATATAGTGACGATTTTGTCTACGTCTGACCGCGCCTTAGCCCTCTAATATTAATATAGCTGACGGCCATATAGCAGACCATCACACCGAGAATAACAACCACTCATTTCTGCCATATATTGACTCCTGTTTCAGGTAGCCTGCACAGCGCTATCTCCACCACACTGTTTGATAAGCAGGCAAAACATGAATGGAGTTATCTATTTTGTACCGCCCGTTTTCCTTGACTAGCTTGAAACGGGCCACGCCGTCCTTTTTACCGAAATCAGCAGATACCGTGTTGCCCTGAACCGTAAATTTGGGTGTATGCCACTCAAAGCCGCCATTGCCTGGTTCCGTCCAAAGGCTGCTGTAACATCTGGGAACTACCGCGTTACAATCATCTTCCGCCTGAAAACGCCTTTTTTCTTGATTCAGCACGGCGACAGCCGTCCTACTGAGAAAGCGTTTAGTAGCCGCATCGGCAGTTTTCTCATTAACACAAATGCCTTTGGCATTACAATCCAAAAAACCCTTGACCACTGCAATTTTTTGGGCATCGTCATGATGTTTGGCCGATACCTGTTGCGTGTTCAATGCGGTAAATACAGTAAATAGAATACATGCTGCTGTCTTTTTCATTAGTCTGTTCCTTGGATTAATCAAAGCGTTCGTGCCATCCGAAGCGTTTAGGCAGTCTACACTTTACTAGCTGCCCCATTTATGGGGCTTCATCGGTCCGCCGTGTTCGATGTAATGCACAAACTCATCACGGAAATGCTTGGTAAAGCTGCGGACAGGGAAGACGGCGGCATCGGCGAGGGCACAGATGGTGCGGCCTGCCATTTGGTTGCCGACAGAATCCAACAAATCCAAGTCTTCCATGCGGCCTTTGCCTTCTACGATGCGGTGGACGATGCGGTAGAGCCAGCCCGTACCTTCTCGGCAAGGCGTACATTGGCCGCAAGACTCGTCGTAGTAGAAGTAGCTCAGGCGCTCAAGGGCTTTCACCATGCACACGTCTTCGTCCATCACGATAATCGCGCCGGAACCCAGCATCGAGCCTGCTTTGGAAATCGAGTCATAGTCCATATTGGTCTGCATCATGATATCGGCAGGCAAAACTGGCGCGGACGAACCACCGGGAATAACGGCTTTAAGTTTTTTGCCGCCGCGCATACCGCCCGCCATTTTCAAGACTTCGGCAAACGGCGTACCCAATGGCACTTCATAGTTGCCCGGACGCTCGACGTGGCCGGAAATACAGAACAATTTGGTACCGCCTGCATTCGGAATACCTTTGTCGGCAAAGGCCTGTCCGCCGTCACGAATAATGAAGGGGACAGAGGAGAACGTTTCGGTATTGTTGATGGTGGTCGGTTTGCCGTACAAGCCGAACGAAGCAGGGAATGGCGGTTTAAAGCGCGGCTGGCCTTTTTTGCCTTCCAGAGATTCGAGCAATGCGGTTTCTTCACCGCAAATATATGCGCCGTAGCCGTGATGGGCGAAGAGTTCAAATTCAAAATCCGAACCCAAAATATTTTTACCCAAAAAGCCTGCAGCACGCGCCTGCTCCAAAGCAGCTTCAAAGCGTTGGTAGCCTTCGAAAATTTCGCCGTGGATGTAGTTGTAGCCCGCTTTCGCACCCATCGCGTAACCGGCAATAATCATGCCCTCAATCAAGGCATGGGGATTGAACATAATGATGTCGCGGTCTTTAAATGTACCCGGCTCGCCTTCGTCGGTGTTGCAAACGACGTATTTTTCGCCTGGGAAGGAACGGGGCATAAAGCTCCATTTCAAACCGGTCGGGAAGCCCGCACCGCCACGACCGCGCAAGCCGGAGGCTTTGACCTCGTCAATCACATCGCTTTGCGAGATGTTTTCGGACAGGATTTTACGCAGGGCGGTATAACCGCCACGTTTGACGTATTCGTCCAATGTCCAGCAATCGGGATTGGCGGTATCCACTTGGTCAAAAATCACGCCTGATTGGTAAATAGCCATTTTTGGTGTGCCTGTTCGTTTTCGTATAAGTTGCAGCCGTTGTTTCAGACGGCCTAATATACCTTTGTATATCGATTACATGCCGACTAAATAAAAATATTGGTTTATAAAATTGATATTTCAGACGACCTTGTGTTTCGTTTTCATGGTTGTAGACCTAGCCTACTTTGCTGAAGTTATTACCATCCACCGCATTTATCTTCACATGGAATACCATCACCATCACCATCCATTTTGGTATCAGAACAATTCTGTAAAAACCATTTAGCCTCTTCACATGACACCATCTGGGAACAATATTGCCTACCATCACAACGATATTTATTACTATTGCTTTTTTTAGCTTGTATCGCAGCTGGATCATTAAGCTCTACTGGTGCATTAGTTTGTTTAGGAACTAATTTTGCTGCGGCGAATTGATATATCTGATAACCAATTAACCCGAAAAGTGCCAACCCTACCAATTTCGTCAATATGGAAGACGACGTATCTAAGGCAAAAAATGATTTTTTCTTTGCACTCGAACAATGGTTATGATTCTGCTTAAAATCTCTTGCCTCACGATTCAAGTAACGAATCTGTTTAGCAACATTTTTTCCTTTTCCGTTAGAAGATACTTCAAAGCCAACCGCCTCATTAAGTTCAGGACGAGGGCTTCTTTGGGAAAAGTCAGAAATATGGCAGAAAATTTCTTGTTTACTACCATCTATCCGTATAAAACCATAACCTTTTTCATCATCCCACTTAACAATTATCCCTTTCATTAACCGCTTCCCTTTTTATTGTTACTTTAAAATTTTGGAATAACTAGTAAGTTTGATTACAAACCGAATATGTTCAGACGATCTATTCTAATTCTGCTAATTTTTTCTCAATTGCTTCTTCGGTCATAAAGCTGCACATGCTGTGGTTGTTGACCAGCATGACCGGTGCGTCGCCACATGCGCCCATGCATTCGCCTTCGACAAGGGTAAATTTGCCGTCGGGCGTGGTTTCGCCGTAGCCGATACCGAGTTTTTTCTTCAGATATTCGCCGGTATCCATACCGCCGCGCAGGGCGCAAGGAAGGTTGGTGCAGACGGTCAGTTTGTATTTGCCGACAGGCTCAAGGTCGTACATATTGTAGAAAGTAGCGACTTCGTAGGCTTGCGCAGGCGAGATGCCGATATAGTCTGCGACAAAAGCGATGGTCTCGGGAGCAAGCCAGCCTTTTTCGGTCTGGGCAATACGCAATGCGCCCATAATGGCGGAGCGACGTTGGTCAGCAGGATATTTTGCCAACTCGATGTCGATTTGTTTTAAGGATTCTGCGGATAACATTATCGGTCAACCTCCCCGAATACGATGTCCTGCGTACCGATGATGGCAACGACGTCGGCCAGCATGTGGCCTTTTGCCATTTCGTCCATGCCTTGCAGGTGGGCGAAGCCGGGTGCGCGGATTTTCAGGCGGTAGGGTTTGTTTGCGCCGTCTGAAATGATGTAAACGCCGAACTCGCCTTTCGGATGTTCGACAGCGGTGTAGGTCTCGCCCTCGGGAACATGCATACCCTCGGTGAAGAGTTTGAAATGGTGAATCAGGTCTTCCATACCTGTTTTCATTTCGGTACGTTTGGGCGGAGCGAATTTGTGGTTTGTGGTAATGACCGGACCCGGATTGACACGCAACCACTCGGAACATTGCTTGATGATGCGTACGGATTGGCGCATTTCTTCCATACGGCAGAGGTAACGGTCGTAGCAGTCGCCGTTGACGCCGACGGGAATGTCGAAATCCATTTTGTCGTACACTTCGTAAGGCTGTTTCTTACGCACGTCCCATTCCACGCCCGAACCGCGCAACATGACGCCGGTAAAGCCTTTTTGCATGGCGCGCTCAGGAGAGACAACGCCGATGCCGACGGTACGCTGTTTCCAAATGCGGTTGTCGGTCAGAAGGGTTTCGAGTGTGTCGATGTTTTTCGGGAAACGTTCGCAGAAGGCGTCGATAAAGTCGAGCATGGTGCCTTCGCGGGATTCGTTGAGCTGCTTCAATACTTTGGCGTTGCGGAATTTGCTGCTCTCGTATTTGGGCATGAAGTCGGGCAGGTCGCGGTAAACGCCGCCGGGACGGAAGTAGGCGGCGTGCATACGCGCGCCGGACACGGCTTCGTACAAGTCCATCAGCTCTTCGCGGTCGCGGAAAGCGTAAAGGATGGCGGTCATCGCGCCGATGTCGAAGGCGTGGGAACCAATGCCCATCAAGTGATTGAGGATGCGCGTTACTTCGGCGAACATCACGCGGATGTATTGGGCGCGGATAGGCACGTCGATACCGGCAAGTTTTTCTACTGCCAAACAATACGCCTGCTCATTGACCATCATGGAAACGTAGTCCAAGCGGTCCATATAGGGCAGGGCTTGCAGATAGGTTTTGGTTTCAGCCAGTTTTTCAGTACCGCGGTGCAGGAGGCCGATATGCGGGTCGGCACGGACGATTTGTTCGCCGTCCAACTCCAAAATCATACGCAATACGCCGTGCGCCGCAGGGTGTTGCGGACCGAAGTTGATGGTGTAGTTTCTTAATTTATTGGCCACCGTAATTCTCCTCACGGACGATACGCGGCGTGATCTCGCGCGGCTCAATGGTAACGGGTTGGTAAATCACGCGTTTTTGCTCTTCGTCGTAACGCATTTCGACATAGCCGGAAATCGGGAAGTCTTTGCGGAACGGATGTCCGACAAAGCCGTAATCGGTCAGGATGCGGCGCAGGTCGGGATGGTTGTTGAACATGATGCCGTACATATCGAAGGCTTCGCGTTCGTACCAATCCGCGCTGTTGTAAATATCGACTACGGATTCGACCACGGGGAAGTCGTCGTCTAAAACCCAGACGCGTACGCGGATGCGTTGATTGTTTTTAATGGAAAGCAGCTGGCTGACGACGGCAAAGCGTTTGCCCTGCCATACTTCATTTTTGTAAGTGCTGTAATCGACGCCGCATAAGTCAACCAGAAGCTCGAAATGCAAATCTTCATGGTCGCGCAATGCGGTCATGACTGAAATATAGTGTTCGGGCAGACACTCGACGGTAATCTCGCCCAAAGCGGAAATGACTTTGCTTGCCTGCTCGCCGAGCACGCCGACGACGGTCTCGTATAAGTTTTGAATGCTTGCCATATCGTCCTCTCCTTACTCGTCACGCGCGATGGTGGAAGTGCGCTTGATTTTTTGTTGGAGCTGAATCAGGCCGTAAATCAGGGCTTCCGCAGTCGGCGGACAACCCGGCACATAAACATCTACCGGCACGACGCGGTCGGCACCGCGCACGACGGAATAAGAATAGTGATAATAGCCGCCACCGTTGGCACACGAGCCCATAGACAATACCCAGCGCGGCTCGGCAAGCTGGTCGTACACGCGGCGCAGTGCGGGCGCCATTTTGTTGGTGAGCGTACCCGCCACAATCATCAGGTCGGCCTGACGGGGGGACGGACGGAAAATGATACCGAAACGGTCAAGGTCATAACGCGCCATACCCGCGTGCATCATTTCCACGGCGCAACAGGCCAAACCGAAAGTAACCGGCCACAGCGAACCGGTACGCATATAGTTCAGCACCGTATCCGCGCTGGTGGTGATGAAACCTTTTTTCAAAACGCCTTCTATTCCCATTCCAGCGCACCTTTTTTCCATTCGTAAACAAAGCCTACCGTCAAAACGACGATAAACACCAGCATAGACCAGAAGCCGTATGTACCCAATTCTTTAAATACCACTGCCCACGGCAGCATAAACGCAACCTCCAAATCGAAGAGGATAAAGAGGATGGCGACGAGGTAATAACGTACGTCGAATTTCATCCTTGCGTTTTCAAAGGCTTCGAAACCGCATTCGTAAGGCGCATCTTTCTCGGCGTAGTGGTGTTTCGGACCCAAAATCGTGCCGAGCAGGATAAACAGCACACCGGCCGCAAGGCCGACGAGGATGAATACGAGGACGGGAAAATAACTGGCCAACATGGTCGTACCTAACTGGTTGACAGACAAATCTTAAAAATAGATTACCATTTTATCGAATTTCAAAAGCCATTTAAAGGTAAATATCAGCAAATCAGCAAAAAAACCTCAATAAATTCAATAAAGTTATGAGAACAATTCTTATTTGTATTTAATATTTCCAAATTTTAATTTCGGTTTAATCATGTATCATTTCATTCGGATTCTCCGCCTATCCGATTTATGCCCCGAATCCACCCTCTTTCCAATTCCCAATAAAGCATGAGGCCGTCTGAAATAGATTATTTTCAGACGGCCTGCGTACATCACATCCATTTAAATGGAAAAATCAATCGACACCTTTGAGCATGCGGTTCAATACCGGGGCGAGTACCAACAGGATACCGCAGGTTACCGCGCCGATGGTGGCCAGCATCCAGTAGAAGTCCAATGGCGACTGAGCATTGTAGTAGTCTTTAAACAACACTCCGCCCAAGGTAAAGCCGATGGACAATGCCAAGAAATTCAAAGCAACCATTTGTGTTTTAAACATGCTCGGTGCGATTTTGGTAGAAAACGACAGCGAAATCGGCGACAGCATCAGCTCGCCTATCGTAATCGCCAGCAACACCAGCATAAACACGATAATCGGCATCGGGGTTCCGGATGAAATATACGGAATAAAACTCAAATAAGAGACGCCGGTTACCAACATGGCCAGTGCAAACTTCAACGGCGTTTTAGGTTGGCGTTTGCCCATTTTCGTCCACACCGCCGCCATCACGCCGGAAAAGAGGACCACCCACATGGCCTGTATCGAATCTTTCCATGAAACAGGCACGGTAAAGCCGAAGAAAGTACGGTCCACCGTTTCGTCAAAATAGACCGTCGCAACGGTGTACACCTGAAACCAAACCGCCCAGAACATACAAATGGTCAAAAACAGCGGAATATAGGCCACAATATAGCGTTTATTGGCTGCTTCAACGTGACTGCTGCCCAACAGGCGCGCGAAATAAGCGACGACGGTAACGATAACCACACCCAAGAGCCAGCGGGAGAAGTTTTCAAGGGTGAGCGCGCCGGAAGCAATCACGCTGCCCAACACCAAAACCAGCAACACGCCGACAGCCATGGCGGTCTGCACCTTTTCAGGACGCAACGGATTGGGAACCGGCGTATGCGGCAGGTTTTTACGGCCGCGCGAATACCACAGCAGGCCGAATGCCATGCCGACGGCCGCCGCGCCGAAACCGTAATGGAAACCCATCCTGTCTTGCAAAATACCGGTCAACAACGGGCCTAAGAAGCCGCCGATATTGATAGAAATATAGAAAATAGAGAAACCGGCATCACGCAATTCGCGCAGGTCTTCCCGTTCATACAAAGAACCGACCATCGAACCGGCAGACGATTTCACGCCGCCGCTACCCAGCGCGATAAACACCAAGCCCAGCAGCAATCCCATCAAACCCGGTACGATCGCCAATAAAATATGGCCGGTCATCACGACGATGCCGGCGATAAACAGGGTACGCTCCGCACCCCAAATGCGGTCGGCCAACCACGCACCGAGAATGGTGGACAGGTAAACGCTGCCGCCGTACGCGCCGACAATGCCGCCGGCCAAGGCTTTATCCATACCCAAACCGCCTTGACTCGCGGTGTAATACAGATAAATCAGCAGGATGCCCTGCATACCGTAGAAGGAAAAACGCTCCCACAGCTCAATATGGAATAGGGTGGATAATTGCAAAGGATGGCCGAAGAAAGTTTTCTCGGCAGAAGACAGCTTTTGACCGGACATTTAATAAGTTCTCCTAATTATATTGGACAGGATCAGGCTTCAGACGGCCTATTGCACCTACCAATCATTTTTATAGAAACTATATATTACCGCCAATCTTTGCATTTGCAAAACATTAAAAAGCATATTTTTACAGAAAGATTAAGATTCGTATCTAAAAAGAACTCAATAGCTACATAACAAGGATATCGCGGCCATCTCCGTCATGCCCTACATATTCAAAAACCCATTAATTTTTAGATTTTCTATATTGTATTTTTCATGTGGCCGAAAACGGATATATTTACTGCGTTCGGTATTCCATTTAGGCTGATAAGACTTTAGAGTAGTTTCAGGCTGCCTGAAAACTATGTGATACAAATAACAGATAAAATAAAGCCCTACTTAAAAAAGTAGGGCTTAAAGAAATTGTTTATTTTTTGCCCCCACCAGATTTTCCGCTACCTGACGGGGGATTGTTACCACGTCCGCCGCCTGACGGATTACCTGTTTTGCTTGGCCAGTTTGGGTTACTGTTGCCTGTCTGATTATTTGCCATTATTGCTCCATTCTATACTTAAGTTTTCAGATACACGGACTTTTATTTCCGTTTCTATATTTTATAGATTTAGATTTTTTTTTCAATTTAATTTTTTCAGTAGTCGTAGGTATAGTTACTAACAAACAGGCCGTCTGAAATCTTTCAGACGGCCTGTTTATCTCTTACGGTTTACACACCTTGTTTCAGGCTGGCTTCGATGAAGCCGTCCAAGTCGCCGTCCAATACGGCTTTGGTGTTGCCGACTTCGTAGCCTGTGCGCAAGTCTTTAATGCGCGAGGAGTCCAAGACGTACGAACGGATTTGGCTGCCCCAACCCACATCGGACTTGCCTTCTTCCAACGCCTGTTTCTCTTCGTTGCGTTTGCGCATTTCCAATTCGTACAGTTTGGATTTCAACATTTCCATCGCGGCGGCTTTGTTGGCGTGTTGCGAGCGGTCATTTTGACATTGCACCACAATCCCTGTCGGCTCGTGGGTAATACGCACGGCGGAGTCGGTTTTATTGATGTGCTGACCGCCGGCACCGGATGCGCGGTAAGTGTCGATGCGCAAGTCGGCCGGGTTGATTTCGATTTCGATGGAATCGTCGATTTCAGGGTAAACAAACACGGACGAGAACGACGTATGGCGTTTGTTGTTGGAGTCAAACGGCGAATAGCGCACCAAGCGGTGAACGCCAGTTTCGGTGCGCAGCAGGCCGTAGGCGTACTCGCCTTCCACGCGGATGGTGGCGCGGTTGATGCCTGCGATTTCGCCGTCGTCTTCTTCAAGGATTTCGATTTTGAAGCCTTTGCGCTCGGCGTAGCGGCTGTACATGCGGAACAGCATGCCCGCCCAGTCTTCGGCTTCGGTACCGCCCGCGCCTGCGGTGATGTCGATAAAGCAGTTGTTCGGGTCGGCAGGCTGGTTGAACATTCGTTTGAATTCGAGGTCGGCCATTTGTTTTTCCAAACCGGCTACATCTTCCTGCACGGCGGCGAAACCTTCTTCGTCGTTTTCTTCAACGGCCATTTCGATCAGCATGCGGTTGTCTTCGATGCCTGAGGCGATGTTGTCGAGCGTCAACACGATGCCTTCGAGGATTTTGCGCTCTTTGCCGATTTCTTGGGCGCGTTTGGGGTCGTTCCAGAGTTCCGGGTCTTCGGAGAGGCCGATGACTTCTTCCAATCGGTCTTTCTTGCCTTGATAGTCCATGTAGACGCGGATGTCTTCGCTGCGCTTCTCCAAGTCGTTTAGGGTGTTGTTAAGCTGGTTGATTACTTCGGCTTCCATGATTCTTGTGTTCTTTCAAAATTTTAGGGGCGTATTGTAAGGGATTTGCCTGTTTTTTTCCATGACCGGGCCGTCTGAAAATGTGCGGTTTGGGTTTTCAGACGGCCTCGGTTTTGAATTTTTCCAACCAAAGCTGCCAGTCATAGTCTATCGGTGCTTGTACGGTCATCCGGCTGCCGTCTCCTATGCTTTGAAAACTGAGGCTTCGCGCGTGCAACATCAGGCGTTGCGTGCCGATATGTTCGGCAACGGCATGGTTTTGGCGCAAATCGCCGTAGTTGGTGTCGCCGACGATGGGGTGGAAAATGTGTTTCATATGGCGGCGGAGTTGGTGTTTGCGGCCGGTGTGCGGCGTGAGTTCGGCCCACGAATAACGAGAGGTCGGGTAACGCAGGGCGGATTGGAACGGCAACTCGGTTTGCGCCAGACAGCGGTAGGCGGTTTGCGCTTCCTGCAAAGTGGCTTCGGTCTGCGCTTCGGCGATTTTGTCGGGCATATATTTGAGGGCGTAATCAATCAGGCCGTCTGAAGGCAGATGACCTCGAACAATCGCCCAATAAGTTTTTTCGATGGTTTTGTTTTCAAACTGCTGCGTTAATAATCGTGCGGCTTCCGTATCGAGGGCAAACAGCAAAACGCCGGAAGTCGGGCGGTCGAGGCGGTGGATGGGATAGACGTGTTGCCCGATTTGGTCGCGCAGGGTCTGCACGGCAAAACGGGTTTCGTGTTTGTCTAACCAGCTTCGGTGCACCAGCATTCCGGCAGGTTTGTTGACGGCGATGGTGCGGCTGTCGCGGTGGATAATATCGAGCATGGCGGAGCAGTCGGAATAAAAGCAGATATTGTAACGGGCTTTTGAAAATGTAGCAGGCACACTTGCCGCCGAAACCCGACTTTCAGACGGCCCGCCCCTTTCGGGTTACAATACGGCACATAAAAACACGAAGGAAAAGCCGTGAGCCTGCTCAAAAAACTGCCCAAACCCATGCTGCCCGACGAAACACGCCGCGATATTCAGGCGCGCGAGTCGTATCATGTATTGAAGATTATTTCCGAATTTGTCGAAGCCGGCGAAGAATTGCGCGCCATTCAGCCGGCCGTCAGCATTTACGGCAGCGCGCGTACACCTGGAAACCATCCCGACTACGCGTTCACATTGCGCTTGGCACGCAAGCTGTCGGATGCCGGATTTTCCGTGATTTCCGGCGGCGGGCCGGGCATTATGGAAGCGGCCAACAAAGGCGCGTTTGCAGGCGCAAGTCCGGCGGTGGGGCTGAATATCGTGTTGCCGCACGAACAAAAAGCCAATCCGTATCAAGATTTGTCGATTAAATTCCAACACTTCTTCCCGCGCAAAGTCATGTTCGTCAAACACGCCGTGGCGTATGTCGTCATGCCCGGCGGTTTCGGCACGTTGGACGAATTGTTTGAAAGCCTGACTTTGGTGCAAACCGGCAAAACGCCCGACCGCCCGATTATCTTAGTAGGCAAAGCATTTTGGGCGGGACTGTTGGACTGGATACGCGAGCAGTTGCTGGGCAGAAACCTGATTTTGGAAGAGGACTTGAACCTGATCCGCGTCATCGACGACGAAGACGAAATCATCGAAGAAATCTTCGCCCATTACGAAAACCGCTTGGAAGATTTGTCCGAACACCAAAATGCTTGGTCGCTGGGGCTGTAAAAAACTAAGGTTTCAACTGAAAAGGGCGGTTATCCCGCCTGCCCTTTGCTTCATGAATAAAGGCCGTCTGAAAATGTTTTCAGACGGCCTTTTATCTTCTTTCAAAGCGTTTAATTGTTTTCCCACTCGACATGCTCACTCAAGAAACCGCCGCTTTGGTGTGCCCAAAGTTTGGCGTACAGGCCTTGTTTCTCGAGCAACTCGGTGTGGCTGCCTTCTTCGATGATGCGGCCTTTGTCCAAGACGATGAGGCGATCCATCGCGGCGATGGTGGAGAGGCGGTGGGCGATGGCAATCACGGTTTTGCCTTCCATCATTTTGTCGAGGCTTTCTTGGATGGCGGCTTCGACTTCGGAGTCGAGCGCGCTGGTGGCTTCGTCAAGCAACAGAATCGGCGCGTCTTTAAGCATAACGCGGGCGATGGCGATGCGTTGGCGCTGACCGCCGGAAAGTTTCACGCCGCGTTCGCCGACATGTGCGTCATAACCGCGCCGGCCTTTGGCGTCGGAAAGGTTGGGGATGAAGTCGGCGGCTTCGGCGCGTTCGGCGGCGGAAATCATTTCGGCGTCTGTGGCGTCGGGGCGGCCGTAGATAATGTTGTCGCGCACGGAGCGGTGCAGCAGGGAAGTGTCTTGCGTCACCAGACCGATTTGGGCGCGCAAGCTTTCTTGGGTCACGCTGTCCACGTTTTGGCCGTCGATCGAAATCGTGCCGCTTTGCGGTTCGTAGAAGCGCAGGAGTAGGTTGACGATGGTGGATTTGCCCGCGCCGCTGCGGCCGATCAAGCCGACTTTTTCGCCGGGTTTGATGTTCAGGTTAAAGCCGTTGAGGAGCGGTTTGCCTGCTTCGTAGGAGAAATCGACGTGTTCAAACTTGATTTCGCCTCGGGTAACTTTCAGCGGCAGGGCTTGCGGCTTATCGAGGATGGTGTGGGGTTTGGACAGGGTGGCCATGCCGTCGTTGACGGTACCGATGTTTTCAAACAATCGGGCGGATTCCCACATGATGTATTGCGACAAACCGTTCACGCGCAATGCCATGGCCGTAGCGGTGGCGACCGCACCCACGCCGACTTGGCCGTGATACCAAAGCCAAATACCCAAGGCGGTCGTGCCGACGGTCAGCGAGCTGTTGACGATAAAACTGCAGGTGTGCAGCAGCGTTGCCAAACGCATTTGGGCATGGACGGTTACCATAAACTCTTCCATCGACTGCTTGGCATAAGCGGCCTCGCGTGCGCCGTGGGAGAAGAGTTTGACGGTGGCGATATTGGAGTAGGCGTCGGTAATGCGGCCGGTCATCAGCGAGCGCGCATCGGCCTGACGCGCAGCGGTTCTGCCGAGCTTAGGAATCAGGAAACGCATAATCATCGCGAATCCAATCATCCAGCAGATAAACGGCACGATAAGCCAGGCATCGAATGAGGACAGAATCACGCCGGAAGTGATGAAGTACACCAACACATACACAACCATATCGGCAACGGTCATCACCACATCACGCAGCGCCAGCGCGGTTTGCATGACTTTGGCGGACACGCGGCCGGCAAACTCGTCCTGATAAAAGCCCAGGCTTTGACCCAGCATCAGGCGGTGGAAATTCCAGCGCAGACGCATGGGGAACACGCCTTGCAGGGTTTGCAGGCGTACATTGGAAGCGAAAAAGGTCCAAACGGCAAAAAATGCCACCATGGCCATCATGCCGATTAATGCATGGCCTTTTTCAACAAAAAGCGTTTGCGGCGTATAAGTGCCGAGCCAGTCGACCACCTTGCCCATAAACTGGAACATCAAGGCTTCCATGATGCCGACGCCGACCGTAAACACGGCCAACACGGCGATCCATTTGCGCACGCCTTCAATGTTGCTCCAAATAAACCGCCACAACCCTTTTTCTGGCGTTTTCGGGGCAGCTTCGGGATAAGGGTCGATGCGGGACTCGAACCATGAGAATATTTTTTTAATCATTGTTTTTGCAAATTTGATAAGACGGCCAGGCCGTCTGAAAAGGATAACTCAAATACATTCAAGGCTGTATTTTACGGGAAAAATCCGACTGATGACAGCAGATACCGTCAGTCCGACCAAACCAATCTATCGGCTTGGCCATCTAAAAATCCCTTTTCTTTGCCCAAAACAAAGGCCGTCTGAAACTTTTCAGACGGCCTTTGCCGGATTGGGCTTAACCCTAAAAACTACTCTTTACGTTGACGACCCAAATCGGCAGCGGCAGTAAACAAAACGTCGGTGGAAGAATTCAACGCAGTTTCTGCAGAGTCTTGGATCACGCCGATGATGAAACCGACGGCAACCACCTGCATGGCCACATCGTTGTCGATACCGAACAGGCTGCACGCCAAAGGAATCAGCAGCAACGAACCGCCGGCCACACCGGATGCACCGCACGCGCTGACGGTAGCCACCAGGCTCAGCAGCAAGGCGGTGGCGAAGTCAACCGTAATGCCTTGCGTGTGCGCCGCAGCCATCGCCAAAACGGTAATGGTGATGGCCGCACCGGCCATATTGATGGTTGCACCCAATGGAATGGAGATAGAGTAAGTGTCTTCGTGCAGACCCAGTTTTTTCGCCAATGCCATGTTCACAGGGATATTGGCGGCGGAAGAACGGGTGAAGAAGGCATACACGCCGCTTTCGCGCAGGCAGGTAAACACCAGCGGGAAAGGATTGCTGCGGATTTGCGTCCACACAATAATCGGATTGACCACCAACGCAATAAACAGCATACAGCCGAGCAATACGGCCAACAGCTGCATATAGCCGGCAAGCGCTTCAAAACCGGTTTCCGCAATGGTAGAGGACACCAAGCCGAAAATACCCAGCGGCGCAAAACGGATAATCCATTTCACAACGGTCGAAACGGTATCGGCCAAATCAGCCGCCACTTGGCGGGTCGTATCCGAACCGTGATGGCGCAAAGCTGCACTCAATATCAGGGCCCAAGCCAAAATGCCGATATAGTTGGCATTGGCCAGCGCATTAATCGGGTTGGCCACCAAATTCATCAGCAGCGTTTTCAACACTTCGATAATGCCGGAAGGCGGTGCAACGGATACATCGCCGGCCGCACGCAGAATCAGCGTGGTCGGGAATGCCATGCTGGCGACAACCGCCACCACAGCCGCTGCAAACGTACCGAAAATATACAAAATCAAAATCGGTTTGATGTGGGCCTGATTGCCTTTTTGGTGTTGCGCAATGGCGGCAGTCACCAAAACAAATACCAAAATCGGCGCGATAGCCTTAAGCGCACCGACAAACAGGCTGCCCAGCAGTCCTGCGCTGATACCGACTTGCGGCGCAACTGCACCCACAAGAATACCTAAAACCAAGCCGATGGCGATTTGTGCCACCAGGCTGACGCTGTTGAGCGCGTTCAAAAGCGGATTGCCACTTGCCATATCCGTTCCTTCAATTTAAAGATATGTTAAAAAAGTCTTACATTCTAAAATAAAAAATCATTTGTCGGCGAGGTTTTCATGCACACCTCACAAAAACAGCATTAAAGTTTAACATTTATAACACAATTGGCACTTTATGCCAAAAATACAGTCAAACCCACTCAAACCCTAATTTAAAGCATACCCATACCATTGCCTTATCCCTCTGTATCTTGATTTCAGACGGCCTGAAATCTGCGCCATAAGGCCGAAGACAAAGGCAACTTCATCAGTAAAAACACAAAAACATAAATATTACAATCGTATAGAAACAAACCAAAATCTTCCCTTAAGTCGCATTTGGCAACATTATCGCGCTAAATTTCCGTTTATAACCATAGCCTGAAACCTTGCAGAAATAATGTTAAAATCCACAGACTGAAGAATTGTCGCTGTCGAACAACATCATGACCAAACTGACCTACCCTGTTTTATTCGCATCTTTGGCGCTCGCCTACGGACACGCGTTGGCAGTAGATACTTCCGTTCCCAAAGCGGAAGACTACGAGGCCGTCCCCGAATCCGAAATGCCCAAGCAGCCCAAAGACGACCAAACAGGCAAACTCAAGCCCAAATTCCCCGTCAAAATCGACACTCAAGACAGCGAAGTCAAAGAAATGCTTGAAGAATACTTGCCGCTGATTACCCAGCAGCAGGACGAAGAGCTGGACAAAGAGCAGGTCGGCTTCCTCGCCGAAGAGGCGCCCGACAACGTCAAAACCATGCTCCGGACCAAAGGCTACTTCAACAGCAACGTCAATATTCAAGACCACGGCGAAAGCTACACCGTCAACGTTACCCCCGGCCCGCGCACCAAAGTCGACAACGTCAGCGTGGCCATCCTCGGCGACGTATTGAATGACGACAACTTGGCCGGGTACTACCAAAATGCGATGGAAAACTGGCAGCAGCCCGTCGGCGAAAACTTCGACCAAGACGGCTGGAGTGCGAGTAAAACCTCCGTCCTCAGCGCGGTAACACGCAAAAAATATCCGTTGGCAAAACTCACCACCACCCAAGCCACCATCAATCCCAATACCCAAAAAGCCGACTTGAACGTCATCGTGGAGAGCAACCGCCCGATTTACTTCGGCGAGTTCCAAATCACCGGCACACGCCGCTACCCTGAGAGCGTGGTTTCCGGCATGGCGCGCTTCCAACCCGGTTCGCCTTACGACTTAGACAAAATCCTCGACCTGCAACAGGCGCTCGAGCAAAACGGCCACTATTCCGGCGCGTCCGTACAGGCCGACTTCGATCAACTGCAAGGCGACCGCGTTCCCGTCAAAATCAACGTGACCGAAGTCAAACGCCACAAACTGGAAACCGGTATCCGCTACGACTCCGAATACGGAATCGGCGGCCGCATCGCCTACGACTATTACAACCTCTTTAACAAGGGCTACATCGGCTCGGTCGTTTGGGACATGGACAAATACGAAACCACGCTGGCCGCCGGTATCAGCCAGCCGCGCAACAACCGCGGCAACTACTGGACAAGCAACGTTTCCTACAACCGCTCGACCACGCAAAACCTTGAAAAACGCGCCCTGTCCAGCGGCATTTGGTATGTCCGCGACCGCAACAATATCGATGCCCGCTTCGGCCTCGAATTCATTACCGAAGACCGCAAAGTCCCCGACACCAGCTACGATTTGGGCCGAAGCCATGCCACCATGCTGACTGCCTCATGGAAACGGCAAAGCATCGAAACCGAGCTGCACCCTCAAAACGGCTACTACCTCGACGGAAAAATCGGCACGACTTTGGGCAAACTCCTCTCCTCCACCCAAATGGCACGCGCCACGGCACGGGCAGGCTATTTCTTCACGCCTGAAAACAAAAAAATCGGTACATTCATCGTACGCGGACAGGCCGGCTACGTTTATGCCCGCGAAGGCGAAGAAGTGCCGTCCAGCCTGATGTTCCGCACCGGCGGCGCGACTTCCGTACGCGGTTACGAACTCGACAGCATCGGTTTGGCCGGCCCCAACGGCTCCGTCCTGCCGCAACGCGCCTTGGTGGTCGGCAGCCTCGAATATCAATTCCCGGTTACCAAAAGCTTCTCCGGCGCCATCTTCCACGATGTCGGCGACGCGGCAAGCAACTTCAAACACATGACCTTAAAACACGGTACCGGCTTGGGTGTGCGCTGGTTCAGCCCGGTTGCGCCGTTCTCCTTCGACATTGCCTACGGCCACCACGACAAAAAAATCCGCTGGCACATCAGCTTGGGCACAAGGTTTTAACAAACATACACCATCCATTCTTTCAGACGGCCTCAGCCATTCCAGGCCGTCTGAACAACAGACAAACAGAAAAATATCATGACCGATACTGCAAACACTTCCACGCCGTCTGAACAACAGCCCGCCCCGCCAAAGCGCAAAAAACGCCTGTTGCGCGGCTTTGTCCTGTCCGCCCTGGGCGTATTGACCGTTTCCGCCGGCGCGATCGGCTGGCTGGTCGGTACGGAATCGGGTTTGCGTTTCGGTTTGTACAAAATCCCGTCATGGTTCGGCGTCAAAATCTCTTCGGACACACTGAAGGGCACGCTGATTGAAGGTTTTGAAGGCGACAAATGGTTGATTGAAACAGACGGTGCGGACATCAAAATCAGCAGCTTCCGCTTTGATTGGAAACCGTCCGAGCTGTTCCGTCCGTCTTTGCATATTACCGAAGTCGTGGCCGGCGACATCGCCATTGTGACCAAGCGCACGCCGCCCAAAGAAGAAGAGCCGTCAAAAGGCCTGCCCGACAGCATAGACTTGCCCGTTACCGCCTATCTCGACCGTTTGGAAACCGGCAAAATCAGCGTGGGCAAGCGTTTTGACAAGCAGACCGTCTATCTCGACCATCTGCACGCGGCCTACCATTACGACAAAAAAGAACACCGCCTCCACATCAAAACCGCCGATACGCCCTGGAGCAGCTCGACAGGCGCGGTGGTGCTCAGTTTGAACAAACCTTACGTCCTCAATACCGCCATCTACACCAAAGGCCAGCTTGAGGGCGAAACCATACACGGCACGGTGCGCCTGTGGGGCAGCCTGCAAGACGTGTACACCGACCTGCTGCTCGACGGCGACAACGTTCATTTGTCTGCCAAATCCACCATCCACCCATTCGCCGACAGCCTCAACGAAACCGTCGGCGAAATCCTGGTTAAAGGTTCCAACATCAATCCGCAGGCCTTCCTGCCCACCCTGCCCAAAGCACGTCTGAATTTCGACGCCACCACCATTCCGTCCTTTACAGACGGCGTTGCGCTGGAAGGCTCGATAGACTTGGAAAACGACCAAGCCGGTTTTGCCGATGAAAACCATATCCCCGTCAAACGCATCCTCGGCGAATTCATCGTCGACGACAAAGGCACGGTCAAAATCGAAGATATCGGCGTCGGCCTGCTCAAAGACGGCAGCATTGACGTATCCGGCTCTATCGACACCGCCCAAGACCAGCTCAAACTCGCACTGGGCATCAACAATACCGGCGCGGACGACTTTGTCCGTCAAAACATCGCAGGCCGTCTGAACGGCAGCATCGACGTCAAAGGTGAAACCTCCTCCCCCGTCGTCAACTGGAATCTCGACAGCGGATTTGCGCGTACAGACGGCATGCTGTTTTTCCAAACCGACAAACAGCTCGGCCAGCGCACACTCAAGCTCGACAACGTCCGCCTGGTTCCGCAAAACGGCGGCGAACTCAACGCCAAAGGCTCGCTCGAGCTCTTCAAAGACCGCAAACTGCAATTGGACATCGTCAGCAAAGCCTTCAACCCTGCGCGTATCGATCCGCAGCTTCCGCAAGGCAGCGTCAACGGCAACATCAACTTGACCGGCATACTGGCGCAAGAAAAATTCGCCGGCAAAATGCAGTTTGCACCGAGTACGCTCAACGGCGTTCCGCTCAGCGGCAAAGCCGACGTCGCCTATGAAAACAAACACCTCTCGCGCGCCCTGACCGACCTGACCCTCGGCAGCAACATCGTCAAAACCAACGGCAGCTTCGGCAAAAAAGGCGACCGCCTCAACCTCAACATTACCGCCCCCGATTTGTCGCGTTTCGGCTTCGGCTTGGGCGGCCTGCTCAACGCGCGCGGCTACATCTCCGGCAGCTTTTCAGACGGCCTCAAAACCCTTGAAGCCGATTTGAACGGCGAAGCGCGCAACTTCAAAGTCGCCGATGCCGTCAACATCCGCACCCTCGACTTCAAGCTTAAGGGTTCGCCCGACACCAACCGTCCGTTGAGTGCCGATATCAAAGGCGAACACATCGCCGTATCCGGCGGCGCAGCCATGATTGACAACGTCAACCTGCTTATCAGCGGCACAGGCTCGCACCACCACATCCGCGGCAACAGCAACATGGCGGTGGACAACAAACGCTACAAGCTCGACCTCGACGCCGCCGGCGGCCTCAACAAAGACCAAACCCAATGGAAAGGCACGGTCGACACGCTCGACATCAGCGGCGCGTTCAACCTCAAACTGCAAAACCGCCTCAACCTCGAAGCCGGCAGCGAACGCGTCTCCCTCAGCAGCGCACGCTGGGCGGCCATGGGCGGCAGCCTCAACCTGCAAAATTTCGTTTGGGACAAAAAAGCCGGCATTACCAGCAAAGGCAGCGCACAAAATCTGCACATTACCGAGTTGCACAACTTCTACACCCCGCCCATCGAACACAACCTCGTCTTGGGCGGCGACTGGGATTTGGCGTACAGTCAAAACGCGCACGGCTTCCTCAACATCAGCCGACAAAGCGGCGACATCATCCTGCCGAACAAAGACCCGAAAAACAAACAGCCTTTGGGACTTTCCGCACTCGCCCTGCGCACCCGTTTCCAAAACGGCCGCATCGACAGCACGCTGGAAGGCAACACCCGCTTCGGCAAAGTTGACGGCACGCTCGGCATCGCCCAACAGTTCGGCAACAACATCAACAACGCCCCTGTCAGCGGCAAGGTCAATATCAGCGTTCCCGATTTGGGCTCGCTCAAATCCTTTATGCCGGCCACAGCCCAAGGCATTGCAGGCCGTCTGAACGCGACCGCCACCATCGGCGGCCGACTCGGTTCGCCCACTGTCAACAGCAACCTCGACCTCCAAACCAATTACGGCCGAGCAGACGGCATTGTCAACATCGGTCAGGGTACCAGCTTCGATACCGCCCCTCTGAGCGGCAAGCTCAACCTGAACGTTGCCAACCTCGAAGTCTTCCGCAACTTCCTGCCCGTCGGCCAAACCCTCAAAGGCCGTCTGAACGCCGCCGTCAACTTGGCAGGCCGTCTGAACGATCCGCAACTGAGTGGACTGATTAACGGCGACAACCTCTATTACCGCCATCAAACCCAAGGCCTGATTCTCGATAACGGCGTCTTGCGTTCACGCCTGCAGGGTCAAAAATGGGTCATCGACAGCCTCAAATTCCACCGAGGCGGCACGATTGAACTCAAAGGCGCGGTCAACCTTGCCAACGCCAACCCCGATGTCGACGTAGACATCGTCTTCGACAAATACCGCACCCTCTCGCGTCCAAACCGCCAACTGCAGCTCTCCGGCGCGGCCAAAGTCCTCTACAATCCGGAAAAAGGCGTATCGCTCAACGGCACGCTCAACACCGACTACGGCAGGTTTGGTTCGCAAAAATCCTCCATGCCGACCCTCGATGACGACGTGGTTGTACTGGGCGAAACCAAAAAAGAAGCAACGGCCACCACGCCGATTAATCTGAACCTTGTCTTGAACATCAACGACAATGTCCGCTTTGTCGGCTACGGCGCAGACGTTACCATCGGCGGCAAACTAACCATCACGTCCCGCCCGGGCGAAGCCGTCCAAGGCGTCGGCACCGTGCGCGTTGTCAAAGGCCGCTACAAAGCCTACGGCCAAGACCTCGACATCACCAAAGGCGCGGTTTCCTTCGTCGGCCCGCTGACCGATCCGAATCTCAACATCCGTGCCGAACGCCGCCTCTCCCCGGTCGGCGCAGGTGTCGAAGTTCTCGGCAGCCTCACCAATCCGCGCGTAACCCTGGTTGCCAAAGAAGCCATGAGCGAAAAAGACAAACTCTCCTGGCTCATCCTCAACCGTGCCAGCAGCGGCAGCGACGGCGACAACGCCACGCTCTCCGCCGCCGCCAGCGCGTTGCTTGCCGGCCAAGTCAACGACCGCATCGGCCTTGTCGATGATTTGGGCTTTACCAGCAAACGCAGCCGCAACGCCCAAACCGGCGAGCTCAACCCTGCCGAGCAGGTCCTGACCGTCGGCAAACAGCTCACCAACAACCTCTACGTAGGTTACGAATATGGCATCTCCAGCGCCGAACAATCCGTCAAACTCGTGTACCAACTGACCCGCGCCATCCAAGCCATTGCCCGCATCGGCACACGCTCATCCGGCGGCGAATTGAAATACACCATCCGCTTTGACAACTGGTTCGGCAAAGACGAACCCGAGCCGGAAGAACAACACTAAAAGCCGTGAAAAAGGCCGTCTGAAATTCATCTTTCAGACGGCCTTTATCTTGTTCTACCGTATTAGAATCTTTCTCCCATGCCTCAAAAGACAAAGGCCAACGGCGCAAGTTTGAAAATAAAGGCAACTAAAAAAGTGAGCGGCCAGCCACGGCTTATTCAAGATTAGCGATAAATCAAGCGAACACAAAAAGGCCGTCTGAAACTGACAGGGCAGGTTTCAGACGGCCTTTTTTTGAATCATCGAAACATCTTGTGCATGGCGTTGCTGATTAATTCGAGCTGTTTCTTATATTCGCGGCAACGGGGACAGAGCGACAGGTGCACGGCAAGGGCAATGCGGTTAAAAAGACTGAGACGCACTTGGTCTTGCTGTTTGGAAATCAGATCGGTTATTTTGCGGCATTTTTTCATGGCGTTTTCCTGTCAGACATGGGAGAACCATTTGATTTGCAGGCACTGGCGCAAGGTTTCGCGCGCGCGGTGCATAATAGTGTGGTAGTTGGCATGGCTGATGCCGCATTGCTCGCGGATTTCATCGCTTGAAAATCCGAGAATCTCTTTCATGGTGAACACGCGGGCGGTGTTTTCCGGCAGGTGGTAGAGGCAGGTCTGCAAAACTTGGTAGAACTCTTTATTGTTCAAACTGGCTTCGGGCGAGTCCCAACCCTGAGGCTGTCCTTCGTCCGTCCAATGCCCGTCTGCGGCAAAATGTCCTTCAAAGGCTTCATCCAAGGCTTCCTCGTCGCGCGTGACGAAAACTTGGCGTTGCCGTCCGATTTGGCGCAGGCAGTCGGTAATTTTGTTTTTTAAGATTGCAAACAGCCAGCTGCTCACTTGTGCATCTCCTTTGAAACCTTCGGCCGCGCGGTAGGCGGAAAGCATGGTTTCCTGTACGAGGTCTTCCGCCAAATCGGGGCGGTCGGGCAGCTGGATATGGGCAAAGCGCAGCAGCAGTTTGCGGGATTCGGCAAGCTCGGCATCGGTCAGTTCGGGTAGGGCCATAATGTATCAGTATGAAAGGAATGATCAATATGCTTCTGATTTTACGCTGATACGGCAAGAGCATGCGATTGAATCTATAAACGATTTCAGTAGTATTTTTGTTTTACCGAAACCGACTGCGCCCGTTTCAGACGGCCTTGATTTATGCCGCAACCAAAATGCCCTGTTCCAGCCAATCCGTCCATTTCTGCCTTAATGCGTCCTGCCAAACGTTTTCAGACGGCATGAACTCTGCCAGCATGGTTTGCAGGCCGTTTAGGGAAGTGGGCGTCTCTGCCAGCGTTTCCAGCAATAAGGCGTCGAATCCATCAAGCGTTTGATACATCACGTCGTCTTCCTTATCGCGCCACACCAAAACGGCGGTTTCCGCCTCCTGCAATTCGTCCGTCACGTCATACTGATAACGGCGCACAAAAGCGGCGGGAGAAAGGGTGTGCGCCAAATCATCTGAATCGGCGGACGAGGCTTCGCTGTCGGTTTGAGCGGTTTCGGCGAGCAGCTGGGTGTGTTCAAAGTCCATCAATGCCAAAAGGTCGTCTGAAAGCGGCAGGCTTTGGCAGTATTGGAGGAACTCGCCGGGAATTTCTTGAAAATAGGGCGTTTGGGCGTGCGCGTCGCGGACGAAACCCTCTTTCAGACGGCCCCATTCTTCGCTGTCAAAGTATTGCAGCGTTTCGGTATAGCAGCGGTCGATAAAGCTGTGAATATTGTTGCGTATCAGGCGGATATAGACGTTTAAGCGGTCTTGCGGCAGTCCGTCGGCGGCTTCGCCTTCGCGTATGGCTTGGGCAAAGCGGTGTTGGTATTGGGCGGAGGTTTCAGGCTGCACGGCGGTATTCCTTTCCGGCACGCATTTGATAGTCGGCGATTTTAGCGACTTCAGCTTCGAGTTCGGCAAAAGGCGGGAAATTGAAATCGCGTTCCAACAGGGTGGGCGGAATCGTCGGCAGTTTGGCATAGGCCAGTTCGAGCAAATCCCAAACGGTCGGTAAAACCGCCGCGCCGTGGGTATCAATCAACAATTCCGGTGTTTCCACATCATGTCCGGCGATGTGGATATAGCACACGCGCCCTGCATCCACATTTTCTAAAAAGGTTTCGGGCGACAACAGGCCGTGGTTGACGGCGTTGACGTAAATATTGTTCACATCGAGATGAATGCCACAGTCGGCCTCGCGTGCAACGGCGTTAAGGAACTCAACCTCGTTCATCTCGGCAAGCGGGGAATGCAGGTAGTAGGACGTATTTTCTACAGCAATGCGGCAGCCCAACCGGTCTTGCACTTCGCGGATACGGCGCGCGGTATGTTGCACCATTTCTTCGGTGAAGGGCAGCGGCAAAAGGTCGTAGAGATGACCGCCGTCGTGGCAGTAGCTCAAATGGTCGGAGAAAAACGTGCAATCGTAACGGCGCATCATTTCTTTGATTCCGTCTATCAAGGCGGTATCCAGCGGGGCTTGTCCGCCCAACGACATGGATAATCCGTGCAATGCCAGCGGCAGCCGCTCTGCCACGTGGTCAAACTGTTTGCGCGCCCTGCCGCCCATTTTCAGCCAGTTTTCGGGGGCGGCTTCGATAAAGCATATCGGGCTGTCGTCTGAAAGCGAGAGGAAGTCTTCCGCTAAGTCGCGGCGGTAGCCCAAGCCTGCATGTTGAATCATGGTGATGTCCTGTTATGGTGCCGTATGAACGACAAAGTCGCATTTTCGTTTGTAAAATGCGACTTTGTTAAAGGTATGTTGCAGGATTATTTAGAACCGCATTTACCTTCGCCGCATTTGCCTTCTACTACTTTGGCAGCTTTGGCTTTAGATGCTTTGCCTTTTTTGGCGTGTGCTTTTTTCATGGCTGCGCCGCAAGAACCTTCACCGGCTTTGGCAGCCGCGCCGCAAGTACCTTCGGCAGCTTTAACAGTTTTCTCAACGGCCACGTCGCTGGCGGCTTTATCAGCGGCAACAACACCGGCAGCCAAAGACAGGGACAGTGCACCGGCCAAAGCAGCAGCTACATTTTTTTTCATTTCAACTTCCTTTTTAAAATATGGGTTTAAATAAATCAAGGGATAATATCGGGCATTTAAAGTCGGCCCGCGACCATTAATCCTTAAAGATAATCCTTAAAGATAATCCTTAAAGAAAATGCTTGATGCGGCAACAGCGTTTCTTCAGCAGTGCATCCAAAGACAGACGGCCAGCGCCCTGTAACAGGACAGGAAATAAAACCACCAAATAAATCAGTGCCATTTTATAACCGTTGTCGCACACATTGTAACCCAAGCCGGCATGTACCGCAGACCATGCGACAGCCGTTACAACCATCAATCCCAACGCAGACAGCCGCGTTGCCAAGCCGACGATAAGCAGCGCAGGCAAAACCAGTTCCGCATACATCGCCAAATTCCAGTTGACCGTATCCGACAACAAATTGAACGGAAAGGGAAATTGACTGTTTATTTCTGCAAACCAGTTTTCCCCGTTCCATTTTTCCAGGCCGGATTCAAGAAATTCATACGCGGTAAAAAGCCTGAGTGCCAACAAACCGAAAGCGGCCTGCCAAGAGGGGTTGGATGAGGTGTTCATTTATTTTCCTAATCGATGTGTGTCGAATGGGATGGGACGAAAAATCCATCGACACCATCCCATTTTTCATGCCTGTTTAGACGCGGCAGCTTTAAAAAACTGACAAAACAAATGAAGATATTTTCTTATTCATTGTTTTATAAAGATTAAAAATTCAAAAAGGCCGTCTGAAACACCATGTTTGATTGGGTTTCAGACGGCCTTTGATGATAATTGCAATCCATTAATCCGCTTGTTTGCACAATTCAACAATTTCCGCGCCGTATTTGTCAGTTTTTTCCTCATTCATGCCGTGGATTTCCGCCAGCTCCGCCAAATCTTGCGGCCGTCGGGCGGCAATGGCGCGCAGGGTAACTTTGCTGCATATCTGATAGGCTTCGAGGCCTTCATGGCGGGCAGTATCGATGTTCCACTGAAGCAGGCGGCGCATCAAGCGGCGTTTGCGTTTGTCCTCTTCGCTCAGGCCGTCTGAAAACGGGCGGCAGATGTTTAAAATGCCCTCGCCGTATTGTTCGATGCGTTTTTCGCCGAGTTTATACACGCCCAAAAGGTCGATGGGTTCGGCAGGCGTATTGGTCAGCAAATCGTCCATGCTCTCGTTGGAGAATACCGTTCCCAGCGTGACTTGATCAGCACTTGCCTGCTGCTCGCGCCAAGTTTCCAAAGCCTGTTTTAAGGCTTGTTCGCGCTCGCCCAAGCTGTAGATAACTTGTGCGCTGTCTGTGGAAACCGTAGCGGCTTCGGCCGTTTCGCAAACGTCGAGTATCTCCAAACCGAATTTATTGATTTTCGCCTCGCCCAAGCCGTAAATTTGATGTAAATCTTCCAAACTTCGGGGCATTTTTTCGACAATATCGCGCAGGGTTTTGTCGCCGCAAACCACATAGGCCGGCACTTCCTCTGCCCGGGCGCGTTGTTGCCGCCATTGGCGCAATGCCTGCCACAAACGCTCTTCGCGTTCCGTACGCAACCAATCGTCTTTCGGCTTTTGGGTGGCCGTTTTTTCGCGGCGTAGGGGACGCAGCATGACTTCGGTTTCGCCCTTGAGGACTTTTTTTGCCGCTTCGGTCAGCTGCAGGGCTTGATGTTGCTCGACATTGACGGTGAGATAGCCCAAGCTGATGCACTGGCGGATGACGCTGCGCCATTCTTTGTCGGTCTGTTCGCTGCCGATGCCGAATGTGGATAACTTGTCATGGCCGTTGCGCTGTATCCAATCGTCGCTTTTGCCGCGTAAAAGGTTGGTGATGTAACCGGCGGCAAAACGTTGTCCGGCGCGGTACACGCAGCTGAGTAATTTTTGCACCAACACCGTGCCGTCAAACCGCACGGGCGGATGCAGGCAGTTGTCGCAATGGCCGCAGGGTTCGGATTCTTCGCCGAAATGTTTGAGCAGCAGTACGCGGCGGCAGGCGGCGGTTTCGCAGACGGAAAGCATGGCATCAAGTTTTTGCATTTCGATTTGCTTTTGCACTTCGTCGCTGTTGCCTTCGGCAATCCGTTCGCGCAGCAACACCCAATCGTTCAAGCCATAACACAGCCAGCTCACGGCAGGCAGCCCGTCCCGGCCGGCGCGCCCAGATTCCTGATAGAAATGTTCGACACTTTGGGGCATATCGAGATGGGCGACAAAGCGCACGTCGGGTTTGTCTATGCCCATGCCGAACGCCACGGTCGCCACCACAATAATATTGTCTTCATGCGTAAAGCGGCGTTGGTTTTCCTCGCGCACATCCATGCTCAAACCGGCATGATACGGAATCGCCTCCAAGCCGTTTTCACACAAAAACTGCGCCACATCCTCGACTTTTTTGCGGCTTAGGCAATACACAATGCCGCTTTGCCCATGCATCTGCTTGCGGATGAAATCCAGTAATTGTTTTTTGCCATTATTTTTTTCGATAACCTGATAATAAATATTCGGACGGTCAAAGCTGGAAATAAATTCGGGTGCATTGTCCAAGTGCAGATAATGCTTGATGTCGGCGCGCGTGGCCGCATCGGCGGTAGCGGTCAGGGCGATGCGCGGGACGTTCGGATAGCGTTCGGCAAGCATGCCGAGCTGTTGATATTCGGGGCGGAAATCGTGTCCCCATTGGCTGACGCAATGCGCCTCATCAATGGCAAACAGGCTGACGGTTTGTTGGTCGAGAAAACGTAAAAAGCGGTCGGTAACCAAGCGTTCCGGCGCAACATAAAGCAGTTTCAGACGGCCTTGGGCAAGCTTGTCGGCAATCTCACGCGCCTCATCTGCCGATGTGCTGCTGTTGACTGCCGCCGCTTCAATCCCGGCCACATGCAGGCTGGCCACTTGGTCGTTCATCAGCGCAATCAGCGGCGATACGACAACCGCCACGCCTTCGCGCATCAGCGCCGGAATCTGGTAACACAAAGACTTGCCCCCGCCCGTCGGCATCAGCACCATCAAACTCTCGCCGCCGGCCAAAGCATTGACGATAGCCTCCTGCTTGCCACGAAATTCGGGATAACCGAATACTTCGTGCAAAATCTGTTTGGCGGTCGGCTGAGGCATCATGGTTCCGTAGAATAGGGGAAAGCGTTATTTTAACGGTTTTACACCCGCGTATGTGTGGAACATTTTGCCGCCGCTTTTTCAGACGGCCTGGAATTCAACCCTATTAAATTTATTTAATTTTAAATAAAGATTTATTTTATTTTGAATGAGATGTATAAAGGCCGTCTGAATCCTAATCTTCGGATTTCAGACGGCCTTTCAAAAATAAAATCTTTAGGCTTTTTTGACGAACTCAGATTTCAAGTTCATCGCGCTGCCATCGATTTTGCAACCGATATTGTGGTCGCCCTCTTGCAGGCGGATGCCTTTGACTTTGGTGCCTTGCTTGATGACCATAGAGCTGCCTTTGACTTTCAAATCTTTAATCAAGACAACCGTATCGCCATCTTGCAAGACCGCGCCGTTGGCATCTTTGACTTCCAATACATCATCGCCGGCAGCCGCAGCATCGGCCTCGTTCCACTCATGGGCGCACTCAGGGCAAACGTATTGAGCGCCGTCTTCGTAAGTGTATTCGGAGTGGCATTTCGGGCAGGGAGGTAGGGACATGAGGTTTCCTTATAAATATGATAAAAGAAGCGTAAAACGTAAATAATACAATGTCTAAATTATTGATTCGCCTTGCTGCCGCCTGCGCCGTAAACGGCATTCCACGCCGCGTCCAACATCTGGCCGGCTTGTTGCAGCTTGGCATTTTGCTGCTCTTTCTGAGCCAAGGCCGTCTGAATTTCGCCTTTCAAACGGTCAATATCGGATTGCGCAGCCTGCAAACGGCGCTGCGCGCTTTCCAAATCACTTTGCAGGGAAATGATTTTGCTATCGTTGCTGTTTTGCTCATGCAAAGCAGCGCGGTAAACCGATTGGACGGACAGCAAACGGTCTTCCGCCTCACCGGCATACGCTGCGGCGGCGGATAACATCATCAGGACAAGTAAGGTTTTTTTCATGGGTTTCCTTTAAAGTTGTTTGATTTGTAAAGTAAAGCGCAGAGCCGATTTTTCAGCCGCCAAGTTTACATAATAGGCTTATTGGTCTTTGTTCTTGATGGCTTATTTTATCCAATCCGGACATTCAGGCTGCTGATAAAAGTTAATTCGATCAGCAGTTGTGACAGGCAGGCGGCTATTATTTTCTCATATTCTCCGCCTTATTCCATTATTTTCTGGTTTTATTAGAAAAGGCCGTCTGAAAATTTTCAGACGGCCTTTTTAAATTTCAAAACGATTACTTTGCCTCCCCTCAAAAAACTTTCCTGTATTTTTTAAATTACAGTCATATTTAGATATGTAAATATGATTTATTTATTGTAAAATTTACCCTTTAGTCATGCCGGAGCATATGGTGTTGCGGCTGTCTGCATCTTTTTTAATTCTTCTTTCATGAGAACCCTATGATGAAAAGCAACCGTCTCGCCTACGCTGTTTTGGCCGCCCTCTTATCTATCCAAACCTTACCTGCGTCTGCTGCCAAAGCTGACACTGCTTCTGCCGTTGAGGCATCTGAGCAAGAAGCGCAACAAGCTCCGGATTCTGCCACAAACTATGTTGACGACCAGATCGTCCAAGGCCCGGCAACCGTTGATTTGGGCAATCAGGCCAAACTGAAACTGCCTGCAAAAATGGTCTTTGTGAAAAAAAATCGCGCCAACGCCATGATGAGGGAAGCAGGCAACGCCACAGATCCCAACCGCTACGGCCTGATTCTCCCCGAGTCGGAAAACGAGGACGGTGACACCAATTGGATAGTAGACCTGACCTTTACCGATTCCGGCTACATCAAAGATGATGATGCCAAAGAATGGGATGTTGAAGCCATGCTCGAGCAGCTGAAAGAAGGCACCGAGGAACAAAACAAAGAGCGAGCCTCCCGCAACATACCGGAAATAGAAACACGCGGCTGGGTAGAAAAACCGCAATATGATGCAAAGACCCATCGTCTGATTTGGTCGATTGACATTCTGAATAAAAACGAACCCGACCCCAATCCTACCATCAACTACAATACTTTCCAGCTGGGACGCGAAGGCTATATTGAATTGACTATGATCACCGATTTGAAAAGCATAGATCAATACAAACCTATTGTGCAAGAATTGTTGGGTAATATCGAATTCAATGAAGGCAAGCGTTACAGCGATTTCAATGCCGCAACCGACAAAGTGGCCGAATACGGACTGGCTGCCTTGGTTGGCGGTATCGCTGCAAAAAAACTGGGATTATTGGCCTTGGCCGGCGCATTACTGGCTAAATTCGGCAAACTGATTATTTTCGGTGCTGTTGCAGCAGGCGCATTGTTTAAAGGCCTATGGCGCAAAAAAGATAAAAACAAACCGAACGAAGAAGAATAAATAAATCCTGTTCAAAATAAAAAGGCCGTCTGAAACATTTCAGACGGCCTTTTATCATTCATGCCTTACGAACGAATCCGTTTCAACACTTCTTCTTTGCCGATTAATGCCAATACGGCATCGACGCTTGGGGTTTTCGCCGTACCGCAGACCGCGAGGCGCAGAGGCATACCGAGTTTGCCCATTTTGATGCCTTCTTCGTCGCAGAAAGGTTTAAAGAGGTCGTGGATGGCTTCGGCGTTCCAGTCTTCCAGCCCTTCGAGGCGTTCGGCAAAGCGCAGCATACGGGCAGCAGCTTCATCGTCCCAGTGTTTCTGCACATCTGCTTCGGCAGGCGTTTGTTTGACGTAGAAGTAGAGGCACTCGTCGGCGAGGGTGTTCAGGTCTTGGGCGCGGTCTTTGACCAATGCCAACACGTCTTCCAAAGCAGGCTTGCTGGTTTCATGGATATCGCGCAGGGCGAGGCGGGGTTTAACGAGTTCAGCCAGTTTTTCGTTGGGCGTGATTTTGATGTGTTCGCCGTTGATCCAGTAGAGTTTCTTCAAGTCCATACGGCTTGGAGACGGGGAAACGTCTTTCAAATCAAACCATTCGATGAATTGTTCCATTGTGAAGAATTCGTCGTCGCCGTGCGCCCAGCCCAAGCGTGCCAAATAGTTGAGCATGGCTTCGGGCAGGATGCCCATTGCGCCGAAGTCGGTAATGGCAACGGTATCACCGCTGCGTTTGGAGATTTTTTTGCCTTGTTCGTTAAGAATCATGGGCAGGTGGCCGTATTCGGGCAGGGTGGCGCCAATGGCTTTTAAGATGTTGATTTGTTTCGGGGTGTTGTTCACATGGTCGTCGCCGCGGATAACGTGGGTAACACCCATGTCGTAGTCATCCACGACAACGCAGAAGTTGTAGGTCGGTGTGCCGTCGGCGCGGGCAATAATCAGGTCGTCAAGCGCTTCATTGGGAATGGAGATTTCACCTTTGACCAAGTCCGTCCATTTGGTCACGCCGTCCAAAGGTGTTTTGAAGCGGACGACGGGTTGCACGTCGGCAGGGTTTTCTGGCAGGGTTTTGCCTTCTTCCGGACGCCAGCGGCGGTCGTAAGTCGCCGTGCCTTCTTTTTCGGCTTTCTCGCGCATGGCTTCCAGCTCTTCTTTGCTGCAATAGCAGTAGTAGGCATGGCCTTTTTCTAAAAGTTCGGCAATGACTTCTTTATAGCGATCGAAACGGCGGGTTTGATACACGACGTTGTCGGCGTTGTCGTAGTCCAGGCCGACCCATTTCATGCCGTCGAGGATGATGTTGACGGATTCGGCAGTAGAGCGCGCCAAGTCGGTGTCTTCGATACGCAATAGGAACTCGCCTTTATGATGGCGGGCAAACGCCCATGAAAACAAGGCGGTGCGTACGCCGCCGATGTGCAGGTAGCCGGTGGGGCTGGGGGCGAAACGGGTTTTGACGGTCATGATGGCTCCAAAATCTTTTAAAACGGTTATTTTACTTTTTCGGCAAGGTTTAAACAATGTAAGGCCGTCTGAAAATAATGTCGGCGCAGAAGGACCGTCTGGGAACTTTTCTCCTAAAAACAAAACAAATGATAATCATTTCTTTGAAAGTATCCGCTCATGAACAAACGCGCTTTATTTGCCGCCCTCGCCCTCCTGCCCCTTTTTGCCCAAGCCGAAATCAAAACTATCAAAGACGTATTGGGACGCGAAGTCAAAGTCGATGTCCCTGTCAAACGCGCGGTTTTGGCGTTTTACTACCCCGACTATATCGCGGTAACGGGCGCGGACAAATTTAAAAACGTCATCGGCATTTCGCGTGAGTTTTGGGAGAAATTCAATCCCGGCAGCTGGGCGATGTTCAAACAGAAGCTGCCTACGCTGCAAAACATTGCGGACATCGGCAACATCAACACCGGCACGTTTTCACTGGAGAAAACGCTCGCGCTCAAGCCGGACGTATTGATTCTGGCCGACTGGCAGTATAAGGCCGTCGCCACCCACCTGCCGCGTATCGAAGCGGCAGGCATACCCGTCGTCGTGGTCGATTTCAACGCCGAAACCGTCGCGCGGCACACGCGCAGTGCGGAAATTTTCGGCGAACTCAACGGTACGCAGGCGCGCGCCCAAAAAATTGCCGCCGAATACGCCCGAGGCATTGCCGACATCCAAAAACGCGTCGCGCGCGCCAAGCAGTCCAAACCGAAAATCTATATCGAGTTCGGCGACAAAGGCCCGTCCGAATACAGCTACACCTTCGGCAAAGATATGTGGGGCGCGATTGCCGACACAGCAGGTGGCAACAATATCGCCGCGCCTTACGTTAAAAACTGGGGACCGGTAAACCCTGAAAAATTCCTGACGGCCAAACCCGACGTCATCGTCATTTCGGGGACGGAAAACGGCCATAAAGACAAGCCTGACATTATGGCGATGGGCATAGGCATCAGCCAGGCCGATGCGCAACGCCGCCTGGCCGGATTTGTCAAACGCAAAGGCTGGGCAGACATTCCTGCCGTCAAAAACAAACGCGTTTACGGCATCTACCACACCGCCTCCCGCTCGCTCACCGATTTGGCCAGCGCGCAATTTATCGCCAAAACCCTGTATCCGCAGCAGTTTGCCGACATAGACCCAAACAAGACCTATCTGGACTTCTACCGCAAATACCTGCCCGTCATGCCGGACGGTACGTTTTACATCCGATTGAAATAGCGGCTGCAAAAATCATAGGCTCAGGCCGTCTGAAGATTCAGACGGCCTGAACATGCTATGCCGATAAAGATTTAATGAGTATAATTACTGTTCTTTCAACAAAATTACTGGGTACGTATGAACGGACAAAACCAAATCGACCAGCCTCAGGCTCCGGTCGTCAGCATCAAAGAATGGTTGCTAACAAACTTGATTTTGATGATTCCGCTAGTCAATATAGTTATGACGCTTGTATGGGCATTCGGCTCAAACACCAATCCGAATAAAGCCAATTATTTCAAGGCTGCCTTGATTCTGTTTGTCATCTATCTGGTACTGGCTGTAGCTGTAGTCATTTTTGGCAGTGCAGCTGCAAATCAATATCAATAAGTAAGCATACATTTAGGCCGTCTGAAACCTAAAAGGATTCAGATGGCCTTTTAACATGGATTACCGAAGGCTCAACCACCTATCCAATTCCAAACCGCATCGCTCCATTTGCCGATACGGTAGAGAAACAAGGAATAGCTCTCCTGCATCAGGAACTTGGCTTTCTTGTTGCGCTCGTCAAAGCGCGTGGTCGGGGTGGCGGAGAACTGCGCGTCCGACAAGCCCAAATCGGCGGCCATTTCTTCTGCGCGCGCCAAATGATACGGGTCGCTGACAACGATAATGCTGCCGACTCCGTTGGCGTGCATGATGGGGACGATATTGCGCAGGTTTTCGTAAGTGTTGCGCGAAGTGTTTTCAAACAGGATATTGTGCGCCGGTATGCCCTGCTTGAGCGCGTATCGGCGCCCCACTTCGGCTTCGGTCATGAATCCCTTTTTGGGCGTGCCGCCGGTGAAAATGATTTTGCCAACCCGATGGCTTTGGTAGAGCGTGATGGCGTGGTTGATGCGCTCACGGAATACCGGCGACGGGCGTTTGTCCCACGCCGCCGCACCCAACACCACCGCCGCATCGGCATGAGCGTCCTTCGGCAAGGTGTGCGAACCTGTCCGGTAAATCTGCCATGTGCCGCTCAAAAAAATACCGCACACCAGCAAAACGCTCAAAGCAAGGCCGCGAAACAGGTAATATCGCAGGCCATTGCGGCTTTTAAGCAGGGAAATCATCTTCAGACGGCCTTATCCAACCCTATCAGCCGAGTAGGGCGGCAATGTTTTCCAACGGACGGCCGATGGCTGCGCGCGTAGGCGTTACCAAAACGGGACGCTCGAGCAGGGCGGGGTGTTCGGCGATTGCCTGAAGCAGAGCGGCATTGTCCAAATCGGGATTGTCCAAACCCAATTCTTTGTACAAATCGTCTTTCGTGCGCATCATGCCGCGCACCGATTCGATACCGAGTTTGGCAAACATATCCTGCAAAGTCGCCAAATCGGGCGCGGTATCCAGATATTTGACCACGTCGGCGGCAACGCCTTTTTCTTCGAGCAAAGCCAGCGCGGCACGCGATTTGCTGCAACGCGGGTTGTGATAAAGTGTGAATTCAGACGGCATGAAACTCTCCGTATTATTGCAAAATCATTCAATGATGGCGGTTATTATCGTCTGCAACTGATTTTTACTCAAACTTTTTACTTGATATCTTGATACGAATCGGTAGGCATACCCACTAAACCGTTTTACAATAAACCCAATTTCGATTGGCAACCTCAAGGATACAACCATGAAAGCCTTAACCGCCCTTCTCTTGTCCGCCGCCGTTTTTACCGCTGCACCGGTCTTTGCCGCCGATGAAACGGCAGGTTGGCAGGACAACAAACCGCAAAGCCTAGAATCGCTCAAAGCCCCCGTGCGCGTGGTCAACCTTTGGGCAACCTGGTGCGGCCCCTGCCGTAAAGAAATGCCTGCCATGTCCGCATGGTACAAAGCGCAGAAAAAAGGCAGCGTCGATATGGTCGGCATCGCACTGGATACGACCGACAATATCGGCAAATTCCTGAAACAAACGCCGGTCAGCTACCCGATTTGGCGTTACACCGGCGCCAACAGCCGCAACTTCATGAAAGCCCACGGCAACAACGTCGGCGTATTGCCTTTCACTGTCGTTGAAGCGCCGAAATGCGGCTACAAACAAACCATCACCGGAGAAGTCAACGAAAAAAGCCTGACTGCCGCCGTGAATTTGGCCAAAACAAAATGTAAATAAAACAGCGGATAGGGTGCTTAACCTATGCTGATACCGAGGCCGTCTGAAACCCAACCGTTCAGGCGGCCTTTTTTCAAACCATGTTGTTTTGTGTTGCAAACCGGCAGTGTATCCGCCGGCAGAACCGGGGTTTCACTATCAAAAAGCAGCCGAAATATTTATAATCTGTGAATATCCCCATTTTTTCAGACGGCATGTTGCCTATCGATGACGCCGGCCGTCTGAATCCCTATTTTCAGGAAAACCCATGATCCGTTTCGAACAAGTTTCCAAAACCTATCCCGGCGGTTTCGAAGCCCTGAAAAATGTCAGTTTCCAGATTAACAAAGGTGAGATGATTTTTATCGCCGGCCATTCAGGCTCGGGCAAATCCACCATTTTGAAGCTGATTTCAGGCATTACCAAGCCTACCAAAGGCAAGGTTTGGTTCAACAACCAAGACCTCGGCACCTTGAGCGACAATCAGATCGGCTTTATGCGCCAACATATCGGCATTGTCTTCCAAGACCACAAAATCCTCTACGACCGCAATGTCTTGCAAAACGTTATCCTGCCTTTGCGGATTAGCGGCTATCAGCCGCGCAAAGCGGAAGAGCGTGCGCGTATTGCGATTGAGAAAGTCGGCTTGAAAGGCCGCGAAAACGATATGCCCATCACTTTGTCCGGCGGCGAACAGCAGCGTTTGTGCATCGCGCGTGCAGTGGTTCACCAACCCAGCCTGCTGATTGCCGACGAGCCGTCCGCCAGTCTTGACCGCGCCTACGCGCTGGATATTATGGAATTGTTTAAAACCTTCCATGAAGCAGGCACGACCGTGATCGTGGCGGCGCACGATGAAACACTGATGGCGGATTACGGCCATCGCGTCTTGCGCCTACAGAAAGGACGCCTCGCATGAGCATGATTCACTACATCTCGTTACACGTCGAATCGGCGCGCGCCGCGCTCAAAGAGCTTCTGCGCCAACCCATCGGCACGCTGCTGACCCTGCTCATGCTTGCCGTTGCCATGACCTTGCCGCTGTTTATGTATTTGGGTATCCAAAGCGGACAAAGCGTGTTGGGCAAACTCAACGAGTCGCCGCAAATTACGGTCTATATGGACACCGATGCGGCAAGTTCTGATGCCGATACGGTGAAAAACCTGCTCCAACGCGACAGCCGTATCGATAAAGTCCGCTTCATCAGCAAGCAGGAAGGTTTGGAAGAATTGCAGACCAATCTCGACCAAAACCTCGTTTCCATGCTCGATGGCAACCCGTTGCCCGACGTCTTTATCGTTACGCCCGACCCTGCCACTTCTCCGGATCAGATGCAGGCCATCTATAAAGACATTACCAAGCTGCCGCGCGTCGAATCGGCAACCATGGATACGGAATGGGTACAAACCCTGTATCGTATTAACGAATTTATCCGCAAGATTTTGTGGTTCCTCTCGCTGACATTGGGCATGGCCTTTGTCTTGGTGGCACACAACACCATCCGCCTGCAAATCCTCAGCCGCAAGGAAGAGCTGGAAATCACCAAGCTATTGGGTGCGCCCGCTTCCTTCATCCGCCGTCCTTTCCTTTATCAGGCAATGTGGCAGAGTATTTTCTCTGCCGCCGTCAGCTTGGGCTTGTCGGCCTGGCTTTTGGCCGAAGTACGGCCGCTGGTGGACGCGATTTTCAAACCCTACGGTCTGAACATCGGCTGGCGTTTCTTCACATTTAGCGAAGTGTCGCTGGTATTCGGCTTCGTCATCGCGCTGGGCGTATTCGGCGCATGGCTGGCCACCACGCAACACCTCTTAGGCTTCAAAGCCAAAAAATAAACCTTGGCAAACAGGCCGTCTGAACCATTCAGACGGCCTGAAATCTTATCCTTTCGCAACGTAAACAAACCTTGTGAAAATTTAATACTGCCAAATCTAACAGCAAGGGCATAATCCCTTATAATTGATGGTTTATTACCCATCTCATTTCATTTGTGCGGCATAAGTCGTGCAGACAAATAACGAAAGACATCCTGTGGACAAACTCAAAATCTCTGCCAACGGCCCCCTCAACGGCGAAATCACCGTATCCGGCGCGAAAAACGCCGCCCTGCCGCTGATGTGTGCCGGCCTGCTGACTTCCGGCACTTTACGCCTGAAAAACGTACCCATGCTCGCCGACGTCAAAACTACCCAAAAACTGCTGCAAGGCATGGGCGCACGCGTTTTGACCGACAACATTTCCGAATTTGAAATCAACGGCGGCACGGTCAACAACACCTGCGCACCTTACGAACTGGTGAAAACCATGCGCGCATCCATCTTGGTTTTAGGCCCGACCCTCGCCCGTTTCGGCGAAGCCCAAGTCAGCCTGCCCGGCGGCTGCGCCATCGGTTCGCGCCCGGTTGACCAACACCTCAAAGGCCTCGAAACCATGGGTGCGGAAATCACCATCGAACACGGTTACGTCAAAGCCAAAGGCCGTCTGAAAGGCACACGCGTCACCATGGACGTCGTAACCGTAGGCGGTACCGAAAACCTGCTGATGGCGGCCACACTCGCCGAAGGCACCACCATCCTCGAAAACTGCGCCATCGAGCCCGAAGTCGTCGATTTGGCCGAATGCCTCGTCAAAATGGGCGCAAAAATCAGCGGCATCGGTACAGCAACCATGACCATCGAAGGCGTAAAAGAGCTGCACGGCTGCGAACACAGCGTCGTTCCCGACCGTATCGAAGCCGGTACCTTCCTCTGCGCCGTCGCCATGACCGGCGGCAAAGTCGTCCTGCGCAATGCCGCCCCCAAAACCATGGAAGTCGTGCTAAACAAACTGACCGAAGCAGGCGCCATCATCGAAGCAGGCGACAACTGGATTTCCATCGACATGCAACAACGCCCCAAAGCCGTGGACATCCGCACCGTCGTCCACCCAGGCTTCCCAACCGACATGCAGGCGCAGTTTATGGCCATGAACGCCATTGCCGAAGGCAGCAGCCGCGTGGTGGAAACCATTTTTGAAAACCGCTTCATGCATGTTCCCGAACTCAACCGTATGGGCGCAGACATCACCACCGAAGGCAACACCGCCTACATCAAAGGCGTGGAAAAACTCTCCGGCGCCGTTGTGATGGCAACCGACCTGCGCGCCTCCGCCAGCCTCGTCATGGCCGGTTTGGTCGCAGATGGCGAAACCATCGTCGAACGCATCTACCACCTCGACCGCGGCTATGAATACATCGAGAAAAAACTCGGCGGCGTAGGCGCAAAAATCGAACGTGTACGCGGTTGATTCCATACGCAGCCGATAAATAAAAGGCCGTCTGAAACACCGGCAATCGGGTTTCAGACGGCCTTTGCGTATTGTTTTGCGGTATAATTCCCGACATCTTTATCCATTGTTTTTAAAAGCACAAACCATGACACGCAAAATCCTTGTCACTTCCGCGCTGCCGTATGCCAACGGCAGCATCCACCTCGGCCACATGGTCGAACACATTCAAACCGACGTTTGGGTACGCTTCCAAAAACTGCGCGGCCACGAATGCTACTACTGCTGCGCCGACGACACCCACGGCACGCCCGTGATGCTGGCCGCGCAAAAACAAGGCATCGCGCCTGAAGACATGATTGCCAAAGTGCGCGAAGAGCACCTCGCCGACTTTACCGGTTTCGGCATCGGCTACGATAATTATTACAGTACCCATTCCCCTGAAAACAAACAGTTTTCCCAAGATATTTACCGCGCATTGAAAGCCAACGGTAAGATTGAGAGCCGCGTCATCGAGCAGCTTTTCGACCCTGAAAAACAAATGTTCCTGCCCGACCGCTTCGTCAAAGGCGAATGCCCCAAATGCCACGCCCAAGACCAATACGGCGACAACTGCGAAGTTTGCGGCACGACCTATTCCCCGACCGAACTGATTAATCCATATTCCGCCGTTTCCGGTGCCAAACCCGAATTGCGCGAATCCGAACACTTCTTCTTCAAACTGGGCGAATGCGCCGACTTCCTCAAAGCATGGACTTCCGGCAACAACCCGCACGACGGCAAGCCCCATCTGCAAGCCGAAGCCCTCAACAAAATGAAAGAATGGCTGGGCGAAGGCGAAGAAACCACGCTTTCCGACTGGGACATCTCCCGCGACGCGCCGTATTTCGGTTTCGAAATCCCCGACGCACCGGGCAAATATTTCTACGTTTGGCTGGATGCGCCCGTCGGCTACATGGCCTCGTTTAAAAACCTGTGCGACCGCATCGGCATCGATTTCGACGAATACTTCAAAGCCGACAGCCAAACCGAGATGTACCACTTCATCGGCAAAGACATCCTCTATTTCCACGCCCTGTTCTGGCCTGCCATGCTGCATTTCTCCGGCCACCGCACCCCGACCGGCGTGTACGCACACGGCTTCCTGACCGTGGACGGACAAAAAATGTCCAAATCGCGCGGCACCTTCATTACCGCCAAATCCTATCTGGAACAAGGCCTGAACCCCGAGTGGATGCGCTACTACATCGCCGCCAAACTCAACAGCAAAATCGAAGACATCGATTTGAACCTGCAAGACTTTATCAGCCGCGTCAACAGCGACCTCGTCGGCAAATACGTCAACATCGCCGCCCGCGCATCAGGTTTCATCGCCAAACGTTTTGAAGGTCGTCTGAAAGACGTTGCCGACAGCGAATTGCTGGCAAAACTGACTGCGCAAAGCGAAGCCATTGCCGAATGCTACGAAAGCCGCGAATACGCCAAAGCCCTGCGCGACATCATGGCCTTGGCAGACATTGTCAACGAATACGTTGATGCCAACAAACCGTGGGAACTGGCGAAACAAGAAGGCCAAGACGCACGCCTGCATGAAGTATGCAGCGAGCTCATCAACGCCTTTACCATGCTGACCGCCTACCTCGCCCCCGTATTGCCGAAAGTGGCCGAAAACGCCGCCAAATTCCTGAATTTGGAAGCCATCACTTGGGCAAATACACGCGAAACCTTGGGCGAACACGCCATCAACAAGTACGAACATCTCATGCAACGAGTGGAGCAAAAACAAGTGGACGATTTGATCGAAGCCAACAAACAAAGCATCGCCGCCGCCGCGCCTGCCGCCGAAGAAAGTAAATACGAAAAAGTTGCCGAACAGGCAAGCTTCGACGACTTTATGAAAATCGACATGCGCGTCGCCAAAGTATTGAACTGCGAAGCCGTCGAAGGCAGCACCAAACTCTTAAAATTCGACCTCGATTTCGGTTTTGAAAAACGCATCATCTTCTCCGGCATCGCCGCGTCTTACCCAAATCCTGCCGAATTGAATGGCCGCATGGTCATCGCCGTCGCCAACTTCGCCCCGCGCAAAATGGCAAAATTCGGCGTATCCGAAGGCATGATCCTCTCCGCCGCCACGGCAGAGGGCAAACTGAAGCTCCTCGACGTTGACGCAGGCGCGCAGCCCGGGGATAAAGTGGGCTAAGGCTTAGCCAAACCATAAGGAGAAACCATGTTAAACCTTTCCGCTCCGGTACTTAAAGAAATTGAGTTGCTTAATGATGCAGGCTTATCGGTTGGCGCTATTGTGACAGTATTGCGTCTGAAGTTTCCGGTAGAGCTCCATGATCGGGAGGGCAAACAAATTGAAGAAGCCGTTCTTCTCATGATCAATCCGCCACGAAAAGCACCGTCTCTTTCCCGCTAAGGTACCGATACTGGTTGAAAGGTAAATTTGGTTATACTTCAACAAAAGGCCGTCTGAAAGTTTCAGACGGCCTTTTTATTTATCCAAACGCTTATTTCCACTCAAACTTTATCTCAACAATTCATCGGTAACGCGTTGCAGAAACTCAATACGCTCGGGTTTGGCTTCGCCTGATTCGGCAGCGGCTTTGACGGCGCAGCCGGGTTCAGCGCGGTGGGTGCAGTTGTGGAAACGGCACTGGCCGATAAGGTGGCGCAGGTCGGGGAAGTATTGTAATAAATCGGCAGCTTGGAGATGGTGCAGGCCGAATTCTTGCAGGCCGGGGGAATCGATGAGTCGGGTTTCTGCGTCTAAATCGTACAGTTGGGCGTGGGTGGTAGTGTGTTTGCCGGAATCGAGCGCGGTGGAAATGTCGCCGGTTCGGGCGGCTTGGTTGCCGAGTAGGGAGTTGGTCAGGGTGGACTTGCCCATGCCGCTTTGTCCGAGCAGGATGTTGGTTTGCCCTTCTAAAATGGGACGCAGGATGTCGGCGTTTTCCAATGCGTTGGTTTCGACCACGGGGTAGCCGAGGGTTTCGTAGAATTTGAGTTTCTCGCGCCATTGGGCGGTTTCGGGGAGGTCGGCTTTGTTGAGGACGATGACGGCGTTAATGCCGGCCGCTTCGGCTGCGAGGAGGGCGCGTTGCAACAGGGCTTCGCTGGGTGAGGGGCTGGCGGCGGTTACGATGAGCAGTTGGGTAACATTGGCGGCAATCAGTTTGGTTTTCCACGCGTCTTGGCGGTAGAGCAGGCTTTCGCGCGGGAGGTAGTCTTCAATCACGACTTGTTCGCCGTTGATGGGGCTGATGCGGACTTGGTCGCCGCAGGCGAAATCGACGCGTTTTTTGCGGGTGGTAGCGTCATATGTTTGGCCGTCAGGGGTGCGGACAATATAGCGGCGGCCATAGCTGGTAATGATTTGGGCGGTATCGGTCATGATGGGGTTTATTGTTTGGAATGGTGTGATTGTACCGAAAGTCGGCTATGGCCGTCTGAAAACTTGTTTGCACCTTTTAACTTTCTTTGGCTTGGTTTTTGGGTGTTTCTACTCTATATTTGCAATGTGTTGGTTTTCAGGAGATTTTTTTATGGATTTCAGTCAGTTGCTCAATCAGGTTTTGGGTGCGGCTCAAAAAGGCGGCAAAGCGGTGGCGGAAAGCCCGCTCAATTCTTTCGGCGGCGGCGCGCTGACGGGTGCTTTGGCATCGATGCTGTTGAAAAAGAAAAACGCAAAGAAGCTGGTCAAGGCCGGCTCGGTTGCCGCTTTGGGTTTTCTGGCTTATAAAGGCTATCAAAACTGGAAACAAAACCGCCAGCAGGACGAATTGCCGCAAAGTGCGTTCCAACCTGCCGGCCTGATTGGTGAAAACCACAGCCGTGTGATTTTGCAAACAATGATTGCGGCGGCGGCTTCGGACGGCCTGATTGACGATGCGGAACGCGCGGCCATTGAGCGTGAAAGTGGCAGCGATGCGGAAACGGCGGCATGGCTGCAGGCGGAATATGCACAACCGGCCTCTATCGAGCAAATTGCCGCTTCTGTCGGCAATGACGAGGCTTTGGCAGCCGAAACTTATCTGGCGGCCCGATTGGTCTGCGCAGACTTGTCGCGCAAGGAAATCGTGTTCCTGAGCCGTTTGTCCCAAGCTTTGAATTTGGACGACCAGCTGGTCGAAAGTTTGGAAAAACAGCTCGAATTGGCTTAAGCCGGATTTAAAAGGCCGTCTGAATCCTAATTTCAGACGGCCTTTCGACTTAATTTCAGAGTAAAATAACCCTTTCGACATATTAAAGGCTGTCTGAACATGAATAAACTTTTTTCCACATTCAAAACGTTTTTAGCCGCTTCGTCCGTCTTGGTATTGGCTGCCTGTCCGAGCGGCAACGCGCCGCAATCCAAACCTTCTACGCAGGGTCAAAATACGGTTTCTCATACTGCACCCAAACCGAAAGCCACGGTTGCGCTGGCTTTGGGCGGCGGCGCATCCAAAGGTTTTGCCCATATCGGGATTATTAAGGTTTTGAAAGAAAACAATATTCCGATCAAAATCGTTACCGGCACATCCGCAGGCTCGATTGTCGGCAGTATGTACGCTTCGGGAATGTCGCCCGACCGCCTCGAATTGGAAGCGGAAATTTTGGGTAAAACCGATTTGGTGGATTTGACCTTGTCCACCAGCGGCTTTATCAAAGGCGAAAAACTGCAAAACTACATCAACCGCAAAGTCGGCAACCGCCCGATGCAGCAGTTCCCCATCAAATTTGCCGCGGTTGCGACCGATTTTGAAAGCGGCAAACCGGTGGTGTTCAACGTAGGCAATGCCGGACAGGCCGTCCGCGCTTCTGCTTCGATTCCGAACGTGTTCCAACCTGTCGTTATCGGCAGCCGCAAATATGTGGATGGCGGCCTGTCTCAGCCCGTACCGGTCAGCGCGGCGAAAAAACTGGGGGCAAACTTCATCATTGCCGTCGATATTTCCGCCCGTCCGGCCAAAAACGTCAGCCAAGGCATGTTCTCCTATCTTGACCAAACCTTCAACGTAATGAGTCAAACCGCCTTACACCAAGAATTGGGCCAAGCCAATGTGGTCATCAAACCGCAGGTTTTGGAGCTGGGTTCGGTTGGCGGTTTCGACCAAAAACAACGCGCCATCCAATTGGGCGAACAGGCCGCACGCGCCGCCCTGCCTGAAATCAAACGCAAACTGGCGGCATATCAGTATTAATCATCCGCCGTTTGAACAGGCCGTCTGAAAGTATGTTTTTCAGACGGCCTTTCTTGTGCAAATCTGCTAAAATCACGCGTTTCCTACAAATCATAAAATCCTAAAAAAATGAATATCTTTTACGAAGAGTCCGGCCAATTCAAAGTTGCCTCCATCGTCCAAAAAAACGACGCCACCTACCAAGTCGATACCCAACACGGCAAACGCACCAAAGTGAAGGCAAACAATGTCTTTGCCGAGTTTGACGGCGATATGGCGGCGTTTTTGGAGAACGCGCAGGCGCAGGTGGCGGACATCGACACCGATTTATTGTGGGAAGTATGCGGCGAAGAGGAGTTTACCGCCGAAGCGATTGCCGAAGAATATTACGGCCATGCACCGACCAAAACCGAGCTGGCGGCAACTTTGATTGCGCTTTACGCCGCGCCGATGTATTTCTACAAAAAAGCCAAAGGTGTGTTCAAAGCCGCGCCTGAAGAAACTTTGAAACAAGCGCTTGCCGCCATCGAACGCAAAAAACAGCAAGACGCGCAAATCGACGCTTGGGCGGAAGCCTTGAAACGCGGCGAGATGCCGTCTGAAATCGCGGCGGATTTGAAAACCATCCTGCACGCGCCCGACAAGCAGTCGCTGACCTACAAAGCCTTTACCAAAGCTGCCGACGCGCTGAAAACCTCCGCCTACGAATTGGCAAAAAAAACGGGCGGCATTACATCCATTCCGCAATACCTGCAAGACGGATTTGAAATCAAATACTTCCCCAAAGGAACAGGTTTCCCCGATCTTCCGCTTCCTGAAATGCCCGATCTGCCCAAAGCCGATGTTACCGCCTTTTCCATTGACGACGAATCGACCACCGAAGTCGATGATGCTTTGAGCCTGACCGACTTGGGCAACGGCATGAAACGCGTCGGCATCCACATCGCCGCGCCGTCGCTTGCCGTTAAACCGGGCGACAAAATGGAAAAAAACATCATGGAACGCTTGAGCACGGTTTATTTCCCCGGCGGCAAAATCACCATGCTGCCCGAAAACTGGATTGCCGCGTTCAGCCTTGATGCAGGCGCGTACCGCCCTGCCGTCAGCATTTATTTCGATGTGGACAGCGAGTTCAACATCGGCGCACCAACCTGCAAAATTGAAGCCGTCAACATCGCCGAAAACCTGCGCATTCAAGCCATCGAGCCGCATTTCAACGCCGAAACCGGCTTGGACGAAGCCGGCGAAATGATGTTTGCCCACCATCAAGACCTGATTTGGTTCTATCAATTCGCCATCGCCCTGCAAAAAGCGCGCGGCAAATACGAACCCGACCGCGCGCCGCAATACGATTACAGCATCGAATTGGATGAGGAAGGCAACGTATCCGTCGTCCGCCGCGAACGCGGTTCGCCCATCGATACGCTGGTCAGCGAGATGATGATTCTTGCCAACAGCACTTGGGCGCAAATGCTGGACGAAAACGAGCTGCCCGGCCTTTTCCGCGTCCAACCGGCAGGCAAAGTGCGCATGAGTACCAAATCCGAGCCGCACATCGGCATGGGCGTGCAGCATTACGGCTGGTTTACCTCACCGCTACGCCGCGCCGCCGACTACATCAACCAAAAGCAACTGATCAGCCTGATTGACGACACTGCCGAGCCGCTGTATCAAAACAGCGATGCCGAGCTTTTCGCCGCGCTGCGCGACTTCGATGCCGCCTATACAGCCTACGCCGACTTCCAACGCCAAATGGAAGCCTACTGGAGCCTCGTCTACCTGCAACAGCAAGGTACGAGCGAGCTGACGGCCACCATCCTCAAAGAAGACCTCGTCCGCATTGAGGGGCTGCCGCTGGTAACGCGCGCGACCGGTATTCCGTTTGACGCGCTGCCCAAATCGCAGGCATTGTTCAAAATCACTGAATTGGATGCCGAGAAGCAGTTTATCGCGCTCAACTATCAAAAAGCCGTTTTACCGGGCTGATAACGTTATTCCGTTTGAAAAAAGGCCGTCTGAACGCAGAAACAGAAATCTTTGATTTCGTTTTCATCCCTGTTCAGACGGCCTTCATCATCTAAAAATGCTACAATTCCCCTTTTCTGCCCATCATTTCAAACCATGAAAAAAAACGCCCCCCAATCCTTTGAAGAAGCCTTATCCCGCCTCGAAACCCTGACCCAGGCCATGCAAAGCAGCGAAATGCCACTGGAAGACGCCCTGGCCGCCTATCAGGAAGGCAACGAATTGGTCAGATACTGCCAAACCAAATTGGCGGAAGTCGAGCAGAAACTGCAAGTCTTGGATGCCGGCGAACTGAAGGAGTTAAACCTTGAACCCGGCGAATGAACTTAAAACATGGCAGCAAAAAGCCCAAGCGCAAACCGAATTGCTGCTGGCGCATTTCTTGCCGTCTGAAAGCCAAGTGCCGCACACGCTGCACGAAGCCATGCGTTACGTTACCCTCGGCGGCGGCAAACGGCTGCGCCCGCTCTTGGTGCTTGCCGCGTCCGAATTGGGCGAAGCAAACCAAAATGCCGTCGAGCAGGCGATGGCGGCTATTGAAATGGTGCACGTCTATTCGCTGGTTCACGACGATATGCCGGCGATGGACAACGACAGCCTGCGCCGCGGCAAACCGACCTGCCATGTGCAATACGATGAAGCCACCGCCCTTTTGGTCGGCGATGCGCTGCAAACCCAAGCCTTTGATGTATTGAGCCGTCCGACAGGCCTGCCTGCCGAACGCCAGCTTGCCATGTTGTCCACACTGGCCCAGGCATCCGGCAGCCTCGGCATGGCGGGCGGACAAGCCATCGACCTGGCCAATGTCGGCAAAGCCATGAATCAGGCCGAACTGGAACAGATGCACAGCCTCAAGACCGGCGCACTCATCCGCGCGGCCGTGGCCTTAGGCGCACTTTCCTGCCCGGACTTAACACCGGCGCAAATCCAAACCTTAGACTACTACGCCGCCAAATTGGGCCTGGCTTTCCAAGTGATCGACGATGTATTGGACTGCGAAGCCGATACCGCCACCTTGGGCAAAACCGCCGGCAAAGACTCGGACAACGACAAACCGACCTACGTCAAACTGATGGGCCTGCACGCCGCGCGTACTTACGCAGAAACGCTGATTGCAGAAGCCGTTGCCCTAATCGAGCCATTCGGCGGCAAAGCCCTGCGCCTGCGCCAACTGGCAGAGTTTGTTACTGCACGGAAAAACTGAACCTGCGAATAAAATAAAGGCCGTCTGAAACCTAATTTTAGGTTTCAGACGGCCTTTTTAACAGCCTGTTTGGCTGGTATCAACCAAATACGGAGTCTTTCAAAATACGGCTCAGAAATCCCCCGCAAACTGCGTTCACAAAGCCTCAGCCTATCTGTTTAATCCAATAGGGCATCCACAAACGCTTTGGCATTAAACGGACGTAAATCGTCGATGCCTTCGCCTACGCCGATATAGCGGACAGGAACTGGGCGGTCAGAGGCAAGGGCGGCAAGGATACCGCCTTTGGCCGTACCGTCTAGCTTGGTGACGATCAGGCCGGTCAAACCCAATGCTTCGTCAAAGGCTTTCACTTGGTTGACGGCGTTTTGACCGATGTTGGCATCAAGCACGACGATGATTTCATGTGGCGCATCAGGCATGGCTTTTTGCAACACGCGTTTCACTTTTTTGATTTCTTCCATCAAATGAAGCTGCGTCGGCAGACGGCCGGCTGTATCGGCAAGCACAATGTCTATGCCACGTGCTTTGGCGGCTTGGACAGCATCGAAACAAACGGCTGCGGAATCGCCTGTGGTTTGCGAAATCACGGTTACATTGTTGCGCTCGCCCCAAGCTTGAAGCTGCTCACGCGCGGCGGCACGGAAAGTATCGCCTGCCGCCAACAGCACAGATTTGCCCTGCGCTTGGAAGTATTTGGCCAATTTGCCGATAGATGTGGTTTTGCCTGCGCCGTTGATACCGGCAAGCATAATCACGAAAGGCTCCTTGGTTTCCGGCAAGACCAAAGGTTTTTCCAGAGGCTTAATCAAGTCGTACAGCGCATCTTTCAGCGCGCCGCGCAATTCGTTGCCGTCTTTGAGGCCTTTAAGGCTGACACGGTCGCGCACGTCTTTCATCAAGTATTCGGTGGCTTCCATGCCCATATCGCTGGTAATCAGCACGGTTTCCAGCTCTTCGTACAAATCCTCGTCGATTTGTCCGCCGCCGAACACGCCGGCCAGCGATTTCGCCATTTTGTCACGCGATTTGGTCAAGCCTTGTTTCAAACGCGCAGCCCAACTGAGCTTGGGTTCTTCCACCGGAGCAGGGGCTTCAACCGGTTTTTCCGCAACGGTTTCTTGAACTTGCTCGACAGCTTCGCTAAATGCTTCAACAGCTTCTTCTTTGACTGCTTCGGCCTGTCCTGCTGCTTCTTCAGCAGCCTCAGCTACTTCAGACGGCATCTCGGCAACGGTTTCTTGAACCTGTTCAACAGCTTCGCTGACGGTTTTAATAGCCGTTTCTTTTGCCGCCTCAGCCTGTTCTGCTGCTTCCTCAACAGCCTCAGCCGCTTCAGACGGCATCTCGGCAACGGTTTCTTGAACCTGTTCAACAGCCTCGCTGACGGTTTCAACGGCCGTTTCTTTTGCCGCTTCAACGTGTTCTTCCACTTTTTCGACTGTTTCAGACGGCGTTTCGGTCAAAGTTTCCCGCACCTGCTCGACGGTTTCGCTGACAGTTTCAACAGCCGATTCGACAACTGATTCAATATGCCCTTTGACGCTTTCCGCTAAAGATTCGGCATCTTCTTTAATATTTTCAACTACTTGAGCAACTTCAGATTCTACTTTTGCTGCGGTTTCCTGAACTTGAGCCTCCTCAGGAGCCGGAGTTTCCTGTTTTTTCTTGCGACGGAAGAAGCTGAACATTAAATTTTCCTTTTAATTTTAGAAACTTGAAATAGGGAGTATTGTAGCGTATTTTACGTGGCAAGGTCGTCTGAAAATCAAGGTTGTCAGGTTTTGGCATTTCCAACGTCTAACGAGACAAACCATCCATACAGGAAACATAGAGATGAAACCCCGTACCTTCTTTTCCCTTTGTGCCAAGTTCGGCTGCCTGCTTGCGCTGGGTGCCTGCTCATCCAAAATGATGGATACCGAAGCCGCAACTGTACCGCAGGCATTGTCCTCGTTGAAAACTCCTGACAACCGCCCTGCCAGTGTTTATCTGAAAAAAGACAAACCAACCCTGATTAAATTTTGGGCAAGTTGGTGTCCTTTGTGTTTGTCCGAACTGGGACAAACCGAAAAATGGGCGCAAGATACAAAATTCAGTTCTGCCAACCTGATTACCGTTGCCTCGCCCGGTTTTCTACACGAGAAAAAAGACGGCGACTTCCAAAAATGGTATGCCGGTCTGAACTATCCCAAGCTGCCCGTCGTGACCGACAACGGCGGCACCATCGCCCAAAGCCTGAATATCAGTGTTTACCCTTCTTGGGCGTTAATCGGTAAAGACGGCGACGTGCAGCGCATCGTCAAAGGCAGCATCAACGAAGCGCAGGCATTGGCGTTAATCCGCGACCCGAATGCCGATTTAGGCCGTCTGAAAAATTCGTTCTACAAACCCGACACACAGAAAAAGGATTCAAAAATCATGAATACGCGCACCATCTACCTCGCCGGCGGCTGCTTCTGGGGCTTGGAAGCCTATTTCCAACGCATAGACGGCGTGGTTGACGCAGTATCCGGCTATGCCAACGGCAAAACGAAAAACCCAAGCTACGAAGATGTGTCCTACCGCAACACGGGCCATGCCGAGACCGTCAAAGTCACCTACGATGCCGACAAACTCAGCCTAGACGACATCCTGCAATACTATTTCCGCGTCGTTGACCCGACCAGCCTCAACAAACAAGGCAACGACACCGGCACGCAATACCGCAGCGGCGTGTACTACACCGATCCCGCCGAAAAAGCCGTCATCGCCGCCGCGCTCAAACGCGAGCAGCAAAAATACCAACAGCCCCTCGTCGTCGAAAACGAGCCGCTGCAAAACTTCTACGACGCCGAGGAATACCATCAGGACTACCTGATTAAAAACCCCAACGGCTATTGCCACATCGATATCCGTAAAGCCGACGAACCGCTGCCGGGCAAAACCAAAGCCGCCCCGCAAGGCAAAGGCTTCGACGCGGCGACGTATAAAAAACCCAGCGATGCCGAACTCAAACGCATCCTGACCGAAGAACAATACCAAGTAACCCAAAAAAGCGCGACCGAATATGCCTTCAGCCACGAATACGACCATCTGTTCAAACCCGGCATTTATGTAGACGTCGTCAGCGGCGAACCCCTGTTTTCTTCCGCCGACAAATTCGATTCCGGCTGCGGCTGGCCGAGCTTCACCCGCCCGATTAACGCCGCCGCCGTTACCGAACACGACGATTTCAGCTACAACATGCGCCGCACCGAAGTGCGTAGCCACGCCGCTGATTCGCACTTGGGACATGTCTTTCCCGATGGCCCGCAAGACAAAGGCGGCCTGCGCTATTGCATCAACGGCGCAAGTTTGAAATTTATTCCTTTGGAAGAAATGGACGCTGCTGGCTACGGCGCATTGAAAGACAAAGTGAAATAACGGATTGAATCGAAAAAGGCCGTCTGAAAAAGATTTCAGACGGCCTTAAATTTATAATTTATTTAGTCATGTCATAAAATGATGCAATAGAAAATATTAAATACATTACTGATATCAAAATATATTTAATTTTTTTATCTCTAATTTCTTTCCATAAATGCAAGCATATAGGAAGCATCGTAAACACTAGAACCGCAATATTAAAACATAAAAGAAAGAGATATCCTTTAGAACTTTCTTTCCAAAAGGGTATAAAAAAACTTGTACATATCGAGAATCCGATTAGAAAAGAGACAATGCTATTTAAAACATCAATAATCCTTGCCTCTATTTGAATAGAAACAAGATACGAAAAATTACATAATTGTAGAAACCTAAGAAAATGAAGATATGCCAATAATACATATATTGGAGTCAAACCCATGAAAGTATCAAATATATTTTTAAAAGGAATTTTTCCATGAAAATGTAATATACTGACTAACAAGCCGATTGGTAACCATACAATCAAATTTTCCTTACTTGGAAAGTATTTAAACATTTAAAACTTCCTTCATTATTTTCATAATATATATTTAATTCAAAAAAAGCCATTTGAAGATTCAAATGGCTTTTTTATAAATCAAATTCGTTTTGCCAACTCTTCGGCTTTGCCCACATACAACGCAGGGGTCAGCTCAAGCAATTTGGCTTTGGCTTCTGCCGGAATTTCCAACGACTCGATAAAGAATTTCAATACTTCAGGCGTAATGCCGTCTTTACCGCGTGTCAGGTCTTTCAGCTTCTCGTAAGGATTGGCTACGCCGTAACGACGCATTACGGTTTGAATCGGCTCGGCCAACAGCTCCCAAGTAGCGTCCAAATCGGCAGCAAGGGCGGCAGGATTCGGCTCAAGCTTGTTCAGACCGCGTAGATGGGCGGCAAAACCCAATACGGTATAGCCCACGCCTACGCCCATATTGCGCAATACGGTGCTGTCGGTCAGGTCGCGCTGCCAACGGGAAATCGGCAGTTTTTCAGACAAAAAGCCCAATACGGCATTGGCCATACCAAGGTTGCCTTCAGAGTTTTCAAAGTCGATCGGGTTGACTTTGTGCGGCATGGTGGAAGAACCGACTTCGCCTGCTTTGACTTTTTGTTTGAAGTAACCCAAAGAAATATAGCCCCAAACGTCGCGGTTGAAGTCGATCAGAATCGTGTTGACACGGCTGATGGCTTGGAAGAATTCCGCCATATAGTCGTGCGGCTCGATTTGAATGGTGTAGGGGTTGAAGGTCAGGCCGAGGCTGATTTCGACAAAGTTGCGGCAATGGGTTTCCCAATCCACATCGGGATAGGCGACCATATGGGCATTGTAGTTGCCGACTGCGCCATTGATTTTGCCGAGGAACTCTTGCGCTTGCAGGTTTTTAAACTGGCGTTGCAGGCGGTACACGACATTGGCGATTTCTTTACCCAATGTGCTTGGTGTAGCAGGCTGGCCATGCGTGCGGCTCATCATAGGGACGGCAGCCAACTCATGCGCCATGCCGGTCAGTTTTTCGATGATTTCGGCCAGTTTCGGCAGCAAAACAGTCTCACGCGCTTCTTGCAACATTAAAGCGTGGGACAGGTTGTTGATGTCTTCGCTGGTGCAGGCAAAGTGGATGAATTCGCTGGCAGCAGCCACTTCAGGCACGCCGGAGAAGCGTTCTTTAAGCCAATATTCGATGGCTTTGACGTCGTGATTGGTGGTCGCCTCAATGGCTTTGACGGCGGCGGCATCTTCAAGCGAGAAGTTTTCGATCACTTTGTCGATTTCAGCAAGCGTAAAATCGCTGAAAGCAGGAACTTCTGCAATCTTAGGCTCGGCGGCAAGGGCTTTGAGCCAGTTTAATTCAACTTTGACACGTGCACGCATCAGGCCGTATTCGGAGAAAATCGGACGCAATGCTTCAACGGATTTGGCATAGCGGCCATCTAATGGGGAAAGTGCAGCGATAGGGTTAATCATGTCGGATCTTCCTATGGGATGAAAACCAAATTGTTTGCAATTATACATGATTTTACACTTCAAGGCCGTCTGAAAGACAGGTTTCAGACGGCCTTTTCAGCGTATTTCTCATAAAATTCTTTTCAGAGGTTCAACTTTGCAAAATCGATTTACGATATATGCCATCTTCACGGATAATATCGGCTGACTTTCTGTAAATAATGAGGTTTTATGAATATCAAACGTTTTTCCCTAGCTGCAACCGTATTTGCGGCTTTGATGTTGAGTGCCTGTGAAACAACCACCACATCGAGCGGCGGTGGCAGCTGGACCAACATCGGCACCATCTCTGAAGGCAATATCAAAGTGGCCATTGATAAAAGCAGCATTAAAAGAAATGGCGCACTGGTTACTTTCCGCGATAAAAAAACCGTTTCCAAACTGAAAGAGGAACGTTTCGTCAACACACCTGCCTATAAAACGGCCATCGGCAGCTGGGAAATTCATTGCTCAAACAAAACCTATCGCTTGGCAGCACTGCAACTGATGGACGAACACGGCCGGGTGATTTCCAACCAAAGCTATACACCGACCAGCATCCGCCCAATGAGCGTCATGAGCGGCACGATTACTGAAAAACAATACGAAACAGTGTGCGGACATAAGCTTTAATCCACACTTATTCACAAAGTTATCCACAGTTTAAATATTTAAAAGGCCGTCTGAATGCTTTGAATATCAAGTTTCAGACGGCCTTTTTATGTTTTTATGGAAATTTATCTTCAAATTTATCCACAAAATTTGTTTATTCAAAAATAATTTATTACAGCGATTCATTTACGCTCAAAATTTGCTTCATTCTTTGCCAGAGCATTTCACAAAATACTGCTTTCTACTCTATTTACTGACTTAATATCTGCTTAATCGATCTGAGACCTTTGCAAAATTCTTTTCCTTCCGACAGCCGAGATCCAAACAAAGATTTTCGGCTGTTTTTGTTTCAAATATCCACTGATTCTACCCAAATCCCCCCTTAATCCCCCTTGGATACCTGATTAATCAGGCATCCGGGCCGCCTTTTAGGCAGCAACAGGCACACTTAGCCTGTTGGCGGCTTTCAACAGGTTCAAACACATCGCCTTCAGATGGCTTTGCGCACTCACTTTGATCAGCCCGAAATAGGCTGCCCGCGCATAGCGGAATTTACGGTGCAGCGTACCGAAGCTTTGTTCGACCACATAACGGGTCTTCGACAAATATCGGTTACGTTTGGTTTGCGCTTCCGTCAGCGGACGGTTGCGGTGGGCTTTGCGCATAATGCCGTCCTGTAACCGATGCTCTTCCAGATGTTGCCGGTTTTCCTCACTGTCATAGCCTTTATCGGCATAGACGGTCGTACCTTTGGGCAGACCTTCCAACAAAGGCGACAGGTGTTTGCACTCATGGGCATTGGCTGGGGTAATGTGCAGTTTCTCGATATAGCCTTCCGCATCGGTACGGGTATGTTGTTTGTAACCGAGTTTGTAGAGGCCGTTTTTCTTTATCCAACGGGCATCGCTGTCTTTACTCGGTGTGGCTTGGCCGCTGACTTGTCCTTCCTCGTCGACTTCTATGGCCTGGCGCTGTTTGCTGCCGGCGGTCTGAATAATAGTGGCATCAACGACGGCGGCGGATGCTTTCTCTATTTTTAGGCCTTTTTCGGTCAGTTGGCGGTTGATCAGTTCCAGTAGTTCGGACAGGGTGTTGTCTTGCGCCAGCCAGTTGCGGTAGCGGCATAAGGTGCTGTAATCGGGGATGCTCAGTTCGTCAAAACGGCAAAACAGGTTGAAATCGATGCGGGTGATGAGGCTGTGTTCGAGTTCGGGATCGGAGAGGCTGTGCCATTGTCCGAGCAGGACGGCTTTGAACATGGACAACAGGGGATAGGCGGGACGGCCGCGGTGGTCTCGGAGGTAACGGATTTTTTGACGATTCAGGTATTGTTCGATCGGTTGCCAATCAATCACCTGATCCAACTTCAATAGCGGGAAGCAGTCGATGTGTTTGGCAATCATGGCTTGTGCGGTTTGCTGGAAGAAGGTGCTCATGGAAAATCCCCTAAATGTCTTGATGGGAATTTAGGGGGGAGTTTTGCAAAAGTCTCGATCTGTATTTACAGACTGCTATGTATCAAACTGGATCTGCATTAAATACTTTTCAAACAGGTATTCCAATCTTTTGGAAAAAATTTGCTTCTCCAAATGAATACCTTTCCTTTGATGATGCAGCCCTTCTTTAACGCAGCCTTGCCCCTGTTTCTCCATCAATAATCTGGCTGGGCGTTTTCTGCTTACCTATCAATCCGCCTACAACCCATACTTTCCTGCCAAACTGTCTTCTGACTTCCCTTTCCGTTTTGCACGCCCGTTTGCCTGCGCGATTGCATGAAGTAGAGACTAAAGGCATTTCCAAAACCTGACACAAACGCCTTGCACCTGCATGCGCTGGAACCCTGACAGCCAATTTACTGCGTCTTTTTCCCCGCAATGAGGGCAATACTTTTTTGCCGGCCGGCAATAAAAAAGTTTTCGGAGCCGGCCATGCTTCATGCAGCATGGTTTGGATATTTTCAGACGGCCTTTGCAGCAAAGGTTGCAACTGTTCCAAGCTATGGCCAATGACAATCATGCCTTTGTGTTGCGGTCGTTTTTTCAGATGAATCAGTTGATTGAGTGCTTTAGGCAAAGTAGGGACACAGCCCAAGCCATAGCAAGACTCGGTAGGATAGGCGACCAAACCGCCTTTTTTAAGATGCACCTGCAACCTGCGTTGGGCTGCAGCCGATAAAATTCTGGGGAACATCATCATATACCAAGGCCGTCTGAAACTGCGATTGTCAGACAATCTGTGTTCAGACGGCCTATTTCTATTCATTATTAACGGTTGATGGCTTTATCGGCAATGTCTTTACGGTATTGCATACCGTCAAAACGGATGGTTTCCAATGCCTCATAAGCTTTGCTTTTAGCTTGTGCAACATCATCGCCCAAACCGACGACACACAACACACGGCCGCCGTTGGTTACCACTTCGCCTTTTTCATTCGTTGCAGTACCGGCATGGAAAACTTTACCAATTTGATTGGCCTTATCCAAGCCAAAGATCACATCGCCTTTTTTCGGAGAGTCAGGATAGTTTTGTGCGGCCAACACCACGCCTACGGCAGTCTGCGGATTCCATTCGGCGGTAACACTATCCAGTTTGCCGTCGATTGCCGCTTCAACCAAATCCACCAAATCGCTGTTCAAACGGCTCATAATCGGCTGGGTTTCAGGGTCGCCGAAACGGCAGTTAAATTCGATGGTATAAGGCGCACCGGTTTTATCAATCATCAAGCCCGCGTATAAAAAGCCGGTAAACTCATGACCTTCTGCTTTCATACCGGCCACAGTCGGCAAAATAATTTCATTCATCGCACGCTCGTACACATCAGGCGTTACTACCGGAGCAGGGCTGTATGCACCCATACCGCCAGTATTAGGGCCTTTGTCGTCATCCAGCAGGCGTTTATGGTCTTGACTGGTTGCCATCGGCAAAACATGATTGCCGTCCACCATAACGATAAAGCTCGCTTCCTCGCCTTGCAGGAAATCTTCAATCACGACGCGCGCGCCTGCATTGCCCATTTTGTTGCCCAACAACATATCGTCGATAGCGGCATGGGCCTCATCCAAAGTCATGGCGACAATCACGCCCTTACCGGCAACCAAACCATCCGCTTTAATAACAATCGGCGCACCTTTTCGGTTGACGTAATCATGTGCCGCATCGGCATTTTCAAAGGTTTGGTATTGCGCGGTTGGAATGTTATATTTTGCCATAAACGCTTTAGCAAAATCCTTTGAGCTCTCCAGCTGGGCCGCGTATTGAGTCGGGCCAAAAATCTTCAATCCGGCAGCACGGAAGTCATTGACCACACCTGCAGCCAAAGGCGCTTCAGGGCCGACTACAGTAAAAGCAATATTTTCATTACGGCAAAAATCAATCAAATCTTGATGCGCCGTTAATGCGATATTCTGAAGTTTAGGTTCAATTGCCGTTCCGGCATTACCAGGTGCAACAAAGACAGTTTCTACTTTAGACGACTGCGCCAATTTCCAAGCCAGTGCGTGTTCACGTCCACCATTACCAATAACGAGCAATTTCATACCGTCTCCTTGAAGAATAGATGTTGTAAATAAAATTCAATCGATGGAATATTGTTCCATCTTGCATAGCTGTTTCAAATTAAGAATAATATTGCACCGAGACAACCATACTCTAATTTCAAACAACGAAAGGACAAATCATGCAAAAACGTATTGACGAAATTCAAAGCAAATACCGCGAATGGTGCGAATTACTGCCGCAACTGGAAGCAGATATCGCCCGCTGGAAACATGCTGCAAGCCTCATGCAAGACATGGATGACTTCTATACCAACGAATACCAAGCATACCATCAAGCCATTGAAGAAGGAGCAGATGTTGATTTGCGCACACAGGGCGAATACAGCATTATGAGCGAAGATGCCCTATGGAACGCACTGGGGGAATTTCATCAACTGGCTTGGGAACACCTACGCTCAAGCGTAAATGCTTTAGACAGATACCAAGGCTAAAACATCAAAGGCCGTCTGAAACTTTTGATTTCTCAAATATGTTCAGACGACCTTTTATTCAAACGGTTTCTCAGTATCTACTTCAATTTGGCGCGTATTTTTCCAAGCAGTAATACAAGCTTCATAATCGGCCAATGCTATTTTCACTGTCAACTTACAATCCAGCTGTAAATCCTGTTCCACAATATCGGCCTGATATTGTTTGGCAATCCGTATCGCCTCATTCAAAACCGGATATTCACACTTCAACCAAACCGTTTTTTCAACATTCTTTTCAACAACTTCAGCTATCGCCAGTACCTGAGCCGTTGATTCCTTATAGGCATGAATCAAACCGGGAACGCCTAATAGCGTACCGCCAAAATAACGCACAACCACAACCAACACATCCGTTACGCCGACAGAATCAATCTGCCCCAGAATAGGGCGGCCTGCGCTTCCAGACGGTTCTCCATCATCGTTTGCGCGAAACTGCATTCCATCTATACCCAATCGATAGGCGTAACACCAATGTCGTGCCTTGTGATGCTCTTCCTTTAATGGGTCGAGATACTTCTTCACATCAGCCAAAGTGCGAATCGGATAGGCGTATGCAATGAACCGGCTGCCTTTATCTTTAAATTCAGCCTGTGTCGGTGTGATAATGGTTTTATAGGTCGTAATCATGCCAAAATATTTTCAGACGGCCTTTGTTATAAAAGGCCGTCTGAACGTTTCACGTGAAACATCAGTTTTTCAGTGCTTCAGTCAGTTGAGGCACAACTTCAAACAAATCACCAACCAAGCCGTAGTCTGCCACATTAAAAATAGGCGCGTCAGCATCTTTGTTGATGGCAACAATTACTTTACTGTCTTGCATACCGGCAACGTGTTGGATAGCACCGGAAATACCGATAGCGAAGTACAGTTGCGGCGCAACTACTTTACCGGTTTGACCTACTTGGGCATCGTTTGGCGCATACTCGGCATCCACTGCCGCACGGGACGCACCAATAGCCGCACCCAAAACATCTGCCAAAGGAGTCAATACTTCATTGAATTTTTCAGCACTGCCCAACGCACGGCCACCGGAAACAATTACTTTAGCCTGAGTCAATTCAGGACGGTCAGATTGGGAAAGTTGACGGTTTACAAAACGGCTCAGGTTTTGAGCAGGCGTTGCTTCAACATTGACCACTTCTGCATTACCGCCTTGTCCAGCAGCATCAAATGCTGTCGCGCGGAAAGTCAGCACCAGTTTTTCAGAATTGGATTGAACAGTTTCAAACGCATTACCGGCATAAATCGGACGGACAAATGTCAAGTTATCCACAACTTCGGTTAAATCGGAAACTTGTGGCACATCCAATAGGGCTGCTACTCGGGGCAGAAGATTTTTGCCAAACGCAGTTGCAGTCGCAGCCACATAGCGGTAATCCGCAGCCAGTTTAACAACCAAAGGCGCCAATTCTTCTGCCAAACCTTCAGCGTAATAGGGCGCATCGGCTACCAAAACTTTCGCCACGCCTGCTACCTGTTTTGCCTCTTCAACCACCGCAGCAGCATTACTGCCGACGACCAATAAATCTACATTCCCTAATTTGGCGGCAGCCGTTACCGCATGCAAAGTAGCAGGATTCAAATGTTGGTTATTATGTTCCGCAATAATCAATACGCTCATTTCATACTCCTTAGATCACTTTGGCTTCGTTTTTCAGCTTTTCAACCAATTCGGCAACATCAGCCACTTTCACACCGGCTTGACGTGCTTTAGGTTCGGCAAATTTCACGGTATTTAAACGCGGAGAAATATCCACAGCCAAATCGGCAGGACTTAATTTTTCCAAAGGCTTTTTCTTTGCCGCCATGATATTAGGAAGTTTGACAAAGCGTGGTTCGTTCAAACGCAAATCCGCACTGATCACCGCAGGCAACTTCAACGCAACAGTTTCTTCGCCGCCGTCAATTTCACGGGTTACCAATGCTTCTTCGCCTTCAATTTGCACTTTTGATGCAAAAGTACCTTGAGCCGCATTCAACAACGCAGCCAGCATTTGGGCAACTTGGTTGGCGTCATCGTCAATTGCCTGTTTGCCCAGCAGTAAAATTTGCGGATTTTCTTTATCCGCAACAGCTTTCAGCAATTTTGCAACGGCCAAAGGCTCCAATTTCGCATCAGTCTCAACATGAACCGCACGGTCGGCACCCATCGCCAAAGCAGTACGCAACGTCTCTTCGCATTTTTTCTCACCAAGAGAAACAGCAACAATCTCGCTTACTTTTCCGGCTTCTTTCAAACGGACAGCTTCTTCTACCGCGATTTCATCAAACGGGTTCATCGACATTTTGACATTACCGATATCCACATCGGAACCATCGGCTTTCACACGAACTTTGACGTTGTAGTCCACTACGCGCTTTACTGCGACCAGTGCTTTCATTCAATTCTCCTAAAAAGAATGTCCATCAAATCAAGCATACTGCTTTTGATACATTCTTTATATAAAATCCAATTTAGTTTTCACCAACATGACAAAACCAAATTTATATAAATCTTGGCAAATAGAGCGGAATTATATCATTTCTAAAGCATTTACTCAGAAAATAAATCCAACTCCCCAGCAATTATTTACCGTATGCTGCAACACAATCCATTAAGGTTTGGTAAACCTCGTCAACATTGGGAATTTGAGCAATACCGCCTAAATTCTTTGCATAAGCCGAAACTTGAACGCCGGTCTTAGCCGGATCTGTATCTGTATAAATTCCAACGACAGGCTTTTCCAATGCATTGGCAAGATGCAGCAACCCGGTATCTACTCCAATAATACCTTCTGCGTTTTTCAATAAAAATGCGGCCTGTAATAAATTCATTTTGTCGCAGACGAAAACAAACGGTAAATCGCTTGCAATCTGTTCGGCACGCATTTTTTCGGTTTCATTTCCCCACGGCAGATATACGGTGCATCGTTGTTTTTCATTCAACTTCTTCAATAATGCACGCCAGTGTTCTACCGGCCATAATTTACTGTCGCGACTGGTTGCATGCAAAGCAACATAATAGGGAGATTGCACATTTTTCAGACGGCCTGATTCAGGAACCGACAAACCAAACACCTGCGTTTCAGGCATTGTATAACCAAAAACTTGGGCGAATAATTCACGGTTTCGCCAGACCGCATTTTTACCTTTCGGCACGGCAAACGTTTTGCTGTACGCAAGAGCAGCCAAACTTTCACGCGCGCTGTGTTTATCCAAACCGTAAATAGGGGATTTCGCCATTTTGGCAAAACATGCGCTTTTAATCAGTCCTTGACTATCTAAAACAAAATCAAAAGATTCAGCCTGTAAATCCGTTTTCAGACGGCCTATTTCACGCCACGTTTCAGCCTGAAAAAGGTGCTTGCGCCATTGCCGCCATTTCATTACATGAACTTTTTTGACAAAAGGATGTAAGCGGGCAATATCTGCAAATCCTGCCTCACACAGCCAATGGAGCTCTACCTCAGGACATTGTCGCGCCAAATCTTCAACTGCAGGCAACGTATGAATTAAATCGCCCATACTGGACAAGCGGACAAGTAAAATCTTCATATTTTGAAAGATGTTTCACGTGAAACAATAGAATTTAAAATATATTTTATTGATTATTAATGTATTTTTTTATTTCTTCGGCGTTTTCTAAAATAATAGCTCCAGCGGAACGCATTTCCTGCCATGCGGATTCAACCGTTTCCGGAGCAATACCGCGACAAGCCGCCTGATTGACGATAACTTTCCAAGCCCCGCCTTTAAGCAACTGTAAAACTGTTGTCTTCACACAATAATCCGTAGCCAAGCCACCGATAATAACTGTATCTACATTTTGACAGCGCAACCATTCGATCAAACCTGTACTGAGCTTTTCTTCAATATCGTGAAAACATGCGCCGTAAGGGTGTAATTCAGGATCAACGCCTTTCCAAACACAATAATCGTATTCTTTGGCTGAAGGCAGGCCATCCAACAATTCATAGCCATATGTTCCAACCATCGCATGTGACACCCAAGTCAAATCCGCATCGGGTAAACCCGTCGGTTTTAACATATCAACAGGATTATCCACAAGCCATTTTGCCGCGACATGATGCGCATCTTTCGTCATCACGCGTAAATCCGCCAATGCGGCTTGGGCATTGAGTTCATCCGCAATCAGATGACCTTCGGCAACAGGCAATTCTTTCGGACACAAAGGCGTAAACGTTTTTTGTGCATCTACATCGATAGAAACAATCATGGATTAATATAACCTATTGATTTTATTTTAAATAATTTAAATTTTACATTTATTGCCAATGTTCGGACATTTGGAATAAATGCTTTGTATTATAACAAATTACGACTGCAAAATGTGGGAAAACATCTGTGATATGATGACAATTTGCACAGTATATTTATCCACAAATTATGTCCTATTCGATTACGCCTATTGCAACCGTTCATTCCCCCTACAAGCAAAAATTCGGTATTGCCCGCCAACCCGGTTTGGTTCCTGCAGCAGAAATTTGCATTGAACTCACTCCTGAATTTACCGCAGACAGCGTTCGGGGCTTGGAAGATTTCGATTATGTATGGATAAGTTTTATTTTCCACGGCGTATTGGATGAAGGTTGGGCGCAAATGGTGCGTCCGCCACGGCTCGGAGGCAAACAAAAAATGGGCGTATTTGCCACGCGCAGCCCACACCGCCCCAATCATCTCGGTTTATCCCTGCTAAAACTCGAACGCATCGAAACAAGCAAACCTGTCCGCATTTATTGCAGCGGCGCAGACCTGTTGGACGGTACTCCAGTAGTGGATATCAAACCCTACATCCCGTTTGTCGAATCCAAACCTGACGCATCATCGGGCTTTGTCAGCGGCAAACCTGAAGAATTGAGCGTAGTCTGGGCAGAAAGTACGCTTGCGGAACATTTATCCACAGAAGAAAAACATCTTATTGAGCAAAGCATTGCCCAAGATCCCCGTCCTGCCTACCAAGATATTCCCGAACGGATTTATGTAATGAATATTGCGGATTATGAAGTGCAGTTTAGGATAGAAAACAAATGTGCCACAGTGATTAAACTATCCACAATCTGATTGTAGATTGAAATTTTCTACAAACGAAAGGCCGTCTGAAATGTTCAGACGGCCTTTGAGTTATCCACAGACTGATTGATTCAGCCTGTTATCCTTTAGATTTTGCTGGCAAAGAATTCCAAGGTACGAACCAATTGGCAAGTGTAAGACATTTCATTGTCGTACCAAGCAACGGTTTTCACCAATTGTTTGTCGCCTACGGTCATCACGCGGGTTTGAGTGGCATCGAAGAGTGAGCCGTATTCAATACCGATGACGTCGGAAGAAACGATTTGATCTTCAGTGTAGCCTAAAGCATCGTTGGCGGCAGCTTTCATGGCTGCATTGATTTCTTCTTTGGTAACAGGGCGTTCGAGAACAGAAACCAGTTCGGTCAAAGAACCGGTAGCTACGGGAACGCGTTGGGCAGAACCATCAAGTTTGCCGTTCAACTCAGGGATAACCAAGCCGATGGCTTTAGCGGCACCGGTGCTGTTCGGTACGATATTCAAGGCAGCGGCACGGGCGCGGCGGAAGTCGCCTTTGCGGTGTGGTGCGTCAAGGGTATTTTGGTCGCCGGTATAAGCGTGGATGGTGGTCATCAGGCCTTCAACAATACCGAATTCTTTTTGCAATACCGCAGCCATAGGAGCCAGACAGTTAGTCGTACAAGAAGCGGCGGAGATAACAGTTTCGCTACCATCCAAAATATCTTGGTTTACGCCGTATACAACGGTTTTCACATCATTGCCGCCTGGGGCAGAAATCACAACTTTGCGCGCACCGGCACGGATATGGGCTTCAGCTTTGGTTTTGCTGGTAAAGAAACCGGTACATTCGAGGACGACGTCCACACCCAGCTCGCCCCAAGGCAATTCTTCAGGATTAGGATTGGCAAATACTTTGATTTCTTTGCCGTTCACAACAATCGCATCATCTTTCAATTCGGCAGAGCCTTCAAAGCGGCCTTGAGTACTGTCGTATTTAAAGAGGTGCAGCAACATATCGGCAGGAGTCAAGTCGTTAACAGCAACGACTTCGATACCTTGGGCTTTTTCAATTTGACGCAATGCCAGACGACCGATACGGCCAAAACCATTAATCGCTACTTTAATACTCATTTTGCTACTCCTAATTAGATGGAATGGGAAAAATTTTTCAGTAAGGCCATTGTATCCTGAAACAAAATTACTTTCTAGGATTACAGATAATTACTTTTAAGTTGTTTGATTTAAATAAAGAAAACATGAAATTCTTGTTTGTAGGAAAATATCGAATTTGTCTAAATAATCCTGTTTTTTGGTATTTTATTTCATAAATTTCATTTTTTTATTTTAGTTTTTTTATAAGTTTATGATTTTCATAAATTTAGTTCTATTTCCTCCGTATTTTGCCTTTTTTGTGTTGATAACTCAGTGTTTTCTTCAAATCATAATATTTTAATTTTTAAAATGATGATTTTGATGAAGAACCAAACTATCTGTGGATAACGGGATAACTTTCTTTAAAACCAATTCGATAGTTACTTTTTATCTTTGAGGCAAACCCCAACTGAATGTCGGAATAAAAAAGGATAAAATCTTAGTTTCCCTATTTATCTATGGATAAAAACCAAATTACCCACTTCAATTTCACACACCTTTGTGGATAATTCAAAACGTGAAGTTCATCCCTGCAAAACATCCATATTGGCAAATACTATTAAAAATGATGGCTTGTTTTTTCCTTTTTAACGTATCATTTGCCCATTAGACTTTTTAAAAGGAAGCAATTATGCTGCAACGGACTTTAGCCAAATCAGTAAGCGTTACCGGCGTTGGCCTGCATTCGGGCGAAAGGGTCGCTCTGACTTTGCATCCTGCCGAAGAAAACAGCGGTATTTCGTTCCGCCGTACTGATTTGAGCGGGGAAATGGGCGAAGTCATCCAATTGAATCCTTATTTGATCAACGATACCCGCCTCTCTTCAACCATTGTTACCGATAAAGGCGTGCGCATCGGTACGATTGAACACATTATGTCGGCTCTGTCTGCCTACGGCATCGACAATGCCTTGATTGAATTGAACGCACCCGAAATCCCGATTATGGACGGCTCGAGCCTGCCGTTTATTTATCTTTTGCAAGATGCGGGCGTTGTCGATCAAAAAGCCCAAAAACGTTTTTTGAGAATCCTCAAACCTGTTGAAATCAAAGAAACCGGAAAATGGGTGCGCTTTACGCCTTACGACGGCTTTAAAGTTACTTTAACCATCGAATTTGACCACCCCGTGTTCAACCGCAGCGCACCTACTTTCGAGATTGATTTTGCAGGAAAATCCTATATCGATGAAATTGCCCGCGCCCGTACCTTCGGCTTTATGCACGAAGTGGAAATGATGCGCGCCCATAATCTCGGATTGGGCGGCAATTTGAACAACGCTATTGTGATTGACGACATAGACGTTTTGAATCCGGAAGGTTTGCGCTATCCCGATGAATTTGTCCGCCACAAAATCCTGGATGCCATCGGCGATTTGTACATTGTCGGCCATCCGATTATCGGCGCATTTGAAGGTTACAAATCAGGTCATGCCATCAATAATGCGCTGTTGCGTGCCGTTTTGGCAGACGAAACGGCTTATGAATGGGTTGAGTTTGCCGATGACGAAGAATTGCCCACCGCTTTTCACGAGCTGCCGGCAGCCTGATAGAAAGTAGATAAAGCAATCCAATGAAAAGGCCGTCTGAACCTTTCAGACGGCCTAAATCATGTCATTTTCCACAATTAATTATCCACATATTCATTCTTTTTATCTTATTGAAAAATAAAAATATTAAAATTTAACGTTATTCTTATACACATCTTATCCATATATTTTCCCAAACTAAAAAGGCCGTCTGAACTTGGTTTCAGACGGCCTTTTTCATGTCAAACCGACAATATCAATCGCCCATAACCTTGCCTTCGCGGCGCGGGTCGGCACCGCCGAGCAAACTGTCTTTGCCGATCACAATGCCCTGTACGCCGGAATTCAAATCGCGGATTTGGACTTTATAGCCCAGTTTTTCCAATGCTGGCGCTTTGTCCGTCGCTGCGGTTTTTTCCTCAATTTCATACTGGCTGCCGCGATTGAGCATATTCGGCAGGGAGATTGCCGCCTGAATGTCCATGCCCCAGTCGATATGCGCCACCAGCGTTTTAGCGACGAAACCGATAATGCGGCTGCCACCCGGCGAACCGACCGCCATATAAGGTTTTCCGTCTTTCAGCACAATGGTCGGCGCCATCGAAGAACGCGGCCGTTTGCCGCCTGCCACGCTGTTGGCCACCGTTTTACCGTCCGCGCCGACAGGGTTGAAAGCAAAATCGGTCAATTCATTGTTGAGCAGATAGCCGTTTGCCATTAGTCCCGAACCGAATGCGTTTTCGATTGAAGTCGTCATCGACACGACGTTGCCGTCTTTATCCACAACCACCAAATGACTGGTGGACGGCAGCTCGACCGCCATACCCTGCGCGTATGCCTTGCCGAACTTGCCCGCCTGAATGTTTTCCAATGCCTTGTCAGCTTTGCGGATTTCTTCGGCGCGCGGTTTCAGGTAAGCCTGAGAAATCAGGGCGCGGGCCGGGACGTTGACAAACGCGGGATCGCCGACATAATAATCACGGTCGGCAAAAGCAATCCGCGACGCATCGCCTATCCAGCGCCAACTGTGGATATTTTCCGCACCCAACGCCTTCATATCCTGATTCTGCAATATGCCCAAAATCTCGCCCAAAGCAATCGCACCCGAACTTGGCGCGCCCATGCCGCAGACTTCGTATTCACGATACGGCGCACAAACCGGTTCGCGCTCGATAACGCGGTAGTTTTTCAAATCCGCCATGCTGATTTTGCCGGGAGTATCCACAGCACCGGTAACGGCACGGACAATATTCTGCGCCTGCGCCCCCTGATAAAACGGCGCGCTGCCTTTTTCCGCCAACAGGCGTACGGAGCGGGCAAATTCAGGGTTTTTCAACACCGTTCCCGCTGCCAAAGGCTTGCCGTCGGGCAGGAAATACGCGGCGGTTTGCGGATAACGTTTCAAAGGCTCCAGATTCTGCTCGATGGATTTCGCCATGCGCGGTGAAACGGTAAAGCCTTGTTCCGCCAAAGCAATCGGTTTGTCAAACAGACTTGCCCAAGGCAATTTGCCGTAACGCTTGTGGACATCTTCCAGCAGCTTCGGAATCCCCGGCACACCGACCGAACGGCCGCCGACCACTGCGTTCATAAAGCCCATCGGCTTGCCGTTTTCATCCAAAAAAAGCGCCGGCGTTGCCGCTTTCGGCGCCGTTTCTCGGGCATCAAACGTCGTCAGCTTTTTCGCCTTATTGTCCCAATACACCAAAAACGCGCCGCCGCCCAAACCAGAAGACTGCGGTTCGGTCAGACCTAAGGTCGTCTGCATGGCGATCATCGCATCTATCGCGCTGCCGCCGCGTTTCAAAACCTCATATCCCGCCTCGGTCGCCAACGGATTGGCAGACGCCGCCATATAATGCTTGGCGCGGATTAACTTCTGCTCAGTCAGCCCCGTCCCTTGTTCCGGCGCATGGTTATCCACAGATACAGAGGGCAGGGCAACTTGAGGTTTCAGAGCCGGCTGTTGCGCACAAGCAGCCAATACCAAAACAGATAACAATTTAATACTAAAGGAAAATTTCATATTCACTCCATAAATTTAAATATTTTCAGACGGCCTTTTCCCAACTTGAACAAGAGGAAATATGAAAATATTCAGAAATAAAAAACCATTTGACTATTTCCCTACTCAATCAGTTCCGATTGGAGAAGTATAAAACAAGCTAAGATTGTGCACAGGCAAAAAGTTACCCACAGAATGAAGCGGCAGAAAATTTTTACCCACATACGCAAACAAGGCCAACCATACTTTATCCTCATCAAAAAATATCAGCTAAGTATTTGAAAAATTGTTTTAATCAAAGTTATCAACAAGCTGTGGCAATACTCAATATCATCTTCTATTTATTGTTTAAAATCTTATTTATAGTTTGTTTTCCCGAAGGCAAAGGCCGTCTGAAACGTAAAGGCATCTTTTCAAAAAATTAAAAAGTTAAGGATTGTTAAAAACGTGTAAATCAGCTAGAGTTACGCTTGATAAAATTAATCAATAACGGAGTTTCACGAAATGAAAGGCGACATTGGCGTAATCGGCCTTGCCGTAATGGGGCAAAACCTGATTCTCAACATGAACGACAACGGCTTTAAAGTTGTCGCATACAACCGTACGACCAGCAAAGTAGATGATTTTTTAAACGGCGCAGCCAAAAATACCAATATTATCGGCGCATATTCACTGCAAGATTTGGTTGATAAATTAGAAAAACCGCGCAAAATCATGATGATGGTACGCGCCGGTTCTGTTGTTGACGATTTTATCGAACAACTCGTTCCGTTTTTGGACGAAGGCGACATCATTATTGACGGCGGCAATGCCAATTATCCCGATTCCACCCGCCGCACGCACGAGCTGGCGGCAAAAGGTATCCGCTTTATCGGCGCGGGCGTTTCCGGCGGCGAAGAAGGCGCGCGTCACGGCCCGTCCATTATGCCTGGCGGCGACGAAGCCGCATGGCCTGCAGTTAAACCGATTTTCCAAGCTATCTCCGCCAAAACCCCGCAAGGCGAACCCTGCTGCGACTGGGTCGGCCGCGACGGCGCGGGCCATTTCGTCAAAATGGTGCACAACGGCATCGAATACGGCGATATGCAGTTGATTTGCGAAGCCTACCAATTCATGAAAGACGGCTTGGGCCTGTCTTATGACGAAATGCACCAAATCTTCAACGAGTGGAACAAAACCGAGCTGGATTCCTACCTGATTGAAATCACCGCCGCGATTTTGGGCTACAAAGATGAAAACGGCGAACCTTTGGTCGAAAAAATCCTTGATACTGCCGGTCAAAAAGGCACAGGCAAATGGACCGGCATCAACGCCCTCGATTTGGGCATCCCGCTGACGCTGATTTCCGAAGCCGTGTTTGCACGTTGCGTTTCTGCGTTCAAAGACCAACGCGTCCAAGCAAACAGCCTGTTTGGCAAAATCATTACCCCGATTGAAGGCGACAAAGCCGCATGGGTGGATGCGTTGCGCCAAGCCCTGTTGGCATCCAAAATCATTTCTTATGCACAAGGCTTTATGCTTATCCGCGAAGCCAGTGAAAACAACGATTGGGCATTGAATTACGGCAACACCGCCCTCTTGTGGCGCGAAGGCTGCATCATTCGCAGCGCGTTCTTGGGCAACATCCGCGACGCATACGAAGCCAATCCTGATTTGGTCTTCTTGGGTTCCGATCCTTATTTCAAAGGCGTGTTGGAAACCTGTCTGCCTGCATGGCGCAAAGTCGTTGCCAAAGCCATCGAATGTGGCATTCCGATGCCTTGCATGGCTTCCGCCATTACCTTCCTTGACGGCTACACTTCCGCGCGCCTGCCTGCCAACCTGCTGCAAGCCCAACGCGACTACTTCGGCGCGCACACTTACGAGCGTACCGACAAACCGCGCGGCGAGTTCTTCCATACCAACTGGACAGGTAAAGGCGGCGATACCGCTTCAACCACATACGATATTTAATTTGCCTGGGCAAACAAAAGGCCGTCTGAGTATTTCAGACGGCCTTTTTTAACCGGTCAATTACTTACTCAACCGTTACCGATTTAGCCAAGTTGCGCGGTTTGTCCACGTCTGTACCGCGTGCGAGGGCGGCGTGGTAAGACAGGAGTTGCACGGGGATGGTGTGCACAATCGGCGAGAGTACGCCGACGTGGCGTGGGGCGCGGATGACGTGCACGCCTTCGGTGGCGTTGAAGTTGCTGTCGAGGTCGGCGAAGACGAAGAGTTCGCCGCCGCGTGCGCCGACTTCCTGCATATTGGCTTTCACTTTGTCCAACAGGCTGTCGTTCGGGGCAATCACGACAACGGGCATGTTCTCGTCCACCAAGGCCAACGGGCCGTGTTTCAACTCACCCGCAGGATAAGCTTCGGCGTGGATATAGGTAATCTCTTTCAGCTTCAATGCACCTTCAAGGGCGATTGGGAAGTGGATGCCGCGGCCGAGGAAGAGTGCGCTGGTTTTCTTGGCAAATTTTTGCGCCCAAGCGGCGATTTGCGGCTCAAGGTTGAGAACGTGCTGAATGCTGCCCGGCAGTTGGCGCAATTCTTCAACGTATGCAGCTGCTTGCTCGTCGGAAACCAGGCCGCGTTGTTTGCCCAAGGTAACAGCCAAGCCGAATAGGACAACCAGTTGGGTCGTGAACGCTTTGGTAGAGGCGACGCCGATTTCTGCACCGGCGCGTGTGTACAGTACCAATTCGCTTTCACGCGGCAGGGCGGATTCCATCACGTTACAGATAGACAGGCTGTGTTTGTGTCCTAAGGATTGTGCGTATTTCAGGGCTTCCATGGTGTCCAGGGTTTCGCCGGATTGGGAAATGGTGATGACCAATTGTTTCGGATCGGCAATCACGTCGCGGTAGCGGTATTCGCTGGCGATTTCCACATCGGTCGGCACTTTGGCGATGGATTCGAGCCAGTATTTGGCAGTCAGCGCGGCATAGTAGGACGTACCGCAGGCAAGGATTTTGATGCTGTGGATATCGTCGAACACTTCTCGGGCGTTGGCGCCGAAGTTTTCAGGTTCAAAACCGCCGTCCAAGAAGACTTCGGCAGTATCGGCAATGGCGCGGGGCTGTTCGTGGATTTCTTTTTGCATGAAGTGGCTGTATGGGCCCAACTCCAAAGAAGCCAGAGACAATTCGGATACTTTAACCGCGCGTTCGGTTTGCGCACCGGTTTTGTCGAGCAGTTTTTCGATACCGTTTGCATTCAACAGGGCGATGTCGCCGTCTTCCAAGTAAGCGATGCGGCGGGTAAAGGCAATCACGGCGGATACGTCGGAAGCGATAAAGGTTTCTTGGTCGCCCAAGGCCACCAACAGCGGGCAGCCCATGCGCGCAACAACCATTTCTTCAGGGTTGTCTTGTGCGATAACGGCAATGGCGTATGCGCCGTGGAAACGGGCAGTCGCAGCTTGGACGGCTTCAAACAGTTTGCCGCCGTTTTGTGTGTATTCGTGGTTGACGCTGTGGGCGATGACTTCGGTATCGGTTTGCGATTCGAAGGTATAACCCAAAGCTTGCAGGCGTTCGCGTTCGGCTTCGAAGTTTTCGATGATGCCGTTGTGGACAACCGCAATCATGCCGCCGGAAATGTGGGGGTGGGCGTTAGGCTCGGTTACACCGCCGTGGGTAGCCCAACGGGTATGGCCGATGCCGATATGGCCAAACACGCCTTTTTCGCGTGCTGCATCTTCCATCAGCTGCACGCGGCCGACGCGGCGGACGCGTTTGATTTTGCCGTCCATGTTTACGGCAATACCTGACGAATCGTAGCCCCGATATTCAAGGCGTTTGAGACCGTCGGTCAGAAAATCGACTACATTGTGATTGGCGCGAATAGCACCTACGATACCGCACATATAAGTTCCTTAGTATCAAAAGTTTGAGAAAATGACTGCTGCTCCGGCTCCCGAAAGCGGCAGTCGGAAAACGCCGTTTTATATTCATTGAAACGGCAAATCTGGATTTCAGACGGCCTGTTGTTTCTCAAGGCCGTCTGAAAATAAATAAAAGGCCGGTTTTACTTCTTATCGCCTTTTTCCGGACGCACCCAGCCTTCGATGACGGTTTGGCGCGAACGGGCGAGGACGAGTTTGCCGTCTTCGACGTTTTTGGTAATCGCGCTGCCTGCGCCTGTCGTGACTTTGTTGCCCAGCGTTACGGGGGCGATTAAGACGCAGTTTGAACCGATGCGCACTTCGTCGCCGATGACGGTTTTGTGTTTGTTCACACCGTCGTAGTTGGCGATGATCGTGCCTGCGCCGAAGTTGGTTTTGCTGCCGATCTCGGCATCACCGATGTAGGTGAGGTGGTTGGCTTTGGTGCCGTTGCCGATGGTGGCGTTTTTGACTTCGACGAAGTTGCCGATGTGTACGTCGTCGGCCAGTTTGGCTTGCGGACGCAGACGGGCGTATGGGCCGATTTGGTTGTTTTCGCCGACTTCGCAACCTTCAAAATGGGAGAATGGGGCGATTTTGGTGTTGGCACCGATTTTGGCGTTTTTGATCACGCAGTTGGCACCGATTTCGACGTTGTCACCGAGCTCGACTTCACCTTCGATGACGACGTTGACGTCAATCACGACATCTTGTCCGTGTTTCAGACGGCCTCGTAAATCGAAACGTGCCGGATCGCGTAGGGTGACGCCTGCTTTGAGCAATTCTTGCGCCTGTTCGGTTTGGAAGATGCGTTCGAGTTCGGCAAGCTGGAGTTTGTTGTTCACGCCGGCGGCCAGATGGGAGGCGCGCACTTGGACGGGATGAACTTTGATGCCGTCGGCAACGGCTTTGGCGATGAGGTCGGTCAGGTAGTATTCGCCTTGGGCATTGTTGCTGGAAAGGCTGTTCAACCAAGCTTCAAGTTTGGCGTTAGGCAGAACCAAAATGCCGGTGTTGATTTCTTTTACGGCCTTTTGGGCGGCATCGGCGTCTTTTTCTTCGACAATGGCGGTTACGTTGCCGTTGCTGTCGCGGATGATGCGGCCCAAGCCTGTCGGGTCGTTGGGCACGTCGGTCAACAGGCCGACTTCGTTGCCTGCGGCTTCGAGCAGGGTTTCGAGGGTGGCTGCGTCAATCAGGGGGACGTCGCCGTACAACACCAGCGTGCGGCCTTCGGCGGACAGGTGCGGCAGGGCGGTTTTGACGGCGTGGCCGGTACCGAGCTGTTCGGTTTGTTCAACCCAAACGACATCGCGTTTGACGGTGTCCAAGACTTGCTCTTTGCCGTGGCCGATGACGACGCAGATGTTTTGGGGATTCAGGGAGGCGGCGGTGTCAATAACGCGCTCAACCATGGGAAGGCCGCCGATGCGGTGCAGCACTTTGGGCATTTTGGAGTACATGCGCGTGCCTTTGCCGGCGGCGAGGATGACGATATTTAAAGCTGTCTGAGCCATGATACGGTTTCCGTTGTCGTTGTTTGAGGCCGTCTGAAAAGTGGGGCAACAAGTGTTGATTGTTTTTCACTCCGTTTCAGACGGCCTTGGGGATATTGTTATTCGGTTGCTGGCTGTGGGTTGGCAAATTGCGGTTTTTGCCAGTGTTGGCCGCGTTCGCCGTGTTCAGCATGATCCGCTTGATTGGATTGGACGGCGCGACGCTCTGGGCGGAACTGGTTGTAATTCATGTTTTTAGAATAAGTACCGTCCTGATAAACGATAGGCGTGCCGGTAGCATATTTTTGGCGTACGGCGGTACGGCCGGATTCGTTGGTGTAGGTTTCCCAAGAGCAACCGGCCAAAACGGCGGCGGCGGTCAGGATTAAAGCGAGTTTACGCATGATGTTGTCCTTGTTTTTAAATGTCGTCAATACCGTGTATTGTACTTGATTTTTAAAAATTTCACGGCAGTTTTGTGCAAAATTCAAGCAAACCCTGCATATCTTTTGCTATGCCGTCGGCAAATGACAACGGATGGGCTTTTTCGCCGTACCAAACGGTCTTCATGCCCAAGGCTTTGGCTTGGTGCAGATTGTCGGCGCTGTCGTCCACCATGATGCACTGTTCGGGATTGACGCCCAACAGGCGGCAGACGTTGAGATAGGCTTGCGGATTGGGTTTGTAGAGCAGGCCGAAGTCGTCCGTGCCGAACAAGCCGTCAAAATGCGCTTCCAAGCCCAACGCCTCAACCAATGCGTGGACATAAAATGAAGGCCCGTTGGAAAATACGGCTTTTCGCCCTTTCAGACGGCCTAAAACATCATCAGTTCCATCCATACCCTCCACCTTTGCCAAAATTTGCTTAAGCGGGTGACTTTCACGCAAAAATTCATCGATATCGACTTCGGGATGGTGGATTTGCAAACCGGCAAGCGTCGCGCCGTATCGGTGCCAATAATCTTGGCGCAGTTGGGAGGCGGCTTCTTCGGAAAGCTTCAGACGGCCTGCCATGTATTCGGTCATGGCGCGGTTGATGATGTAGAAAATACCGGCTTCGGCATTGTGCAAAGTATTGTCGAGGTCAAACAGCCAAACGGGGGAATGATTCATATCGTGCCTTGATATGCAGATTTTGTTATGATATTTCGTATTTTACCCGTACAAAGGAAAGAGAATGAAACTGAAATTGTCCGCCCTCGCCCTGTTGCTGGCTTCGGCAAACCTGTACGCACAAACCGAAGTGCGTTTGGCCGTGCACAAATCCTTCAGCCTGCCCCCATCCGTCATCGCGCAATTTGAAAAAGCCAACGATGCCAAAGTGTCCGTCATCAAGGCAGGCAGCGGCAACGAAATGCTCAACAAGCTGATTTTGAGCAAGGCCAACCCGATTGCCGATGCAGTTTACGGTTTGGACAACGCCAACATCGGCAAAGCCAAAGCCGCCGGCATCCTCGCCGCCAACCAACCCAAATCCGCGCCCGTAACCGCTTCCCTGCCCGATGCGCTGGCTGTCGATTACGCCTATGTCGCCATCAACTACGACAAAAAATGGTTTGAACAGAAAAAACTGCCCCTGCCGCAAACCCTGCAAGACCTGACCAAACCGGAATATAAAAACCTTCTGGTGACCCCGTCTCCCGCCACATCCTCGCCCGGCCTCTCCTTCCTCTTGGCCAACATCGGCGGCATGGGTGAAGAAGGCGCGTTCAAATGGTGGGCGCAAATGCGCCAAAACGGCGTGAAAATCGCCAAAGGCTGGAGCGAAGCCTACTATACCGACTTCACCCAAAACGGCGGCGCCTATCCTCTCGTGGTCAGCTATGCCACCAGCCCGGCGGCCGAAGTCCACTACTCCAAAGGCAAATACAGCACCCCGCCCACCGGCAACCTCTTCCTCAAAGGCGGCACATTCCGCCAAGTTGAAGGCGCGGCCGTTTTGAAAGGCGCGAAACAACCCGAGCTGGCGGCCAAACTGGTAAGCTGGCTGCAAAGCGGCGACGTGCAAAAAGCCCTGCCTGCCGAAATGTGGGTCTATCCGGCAGTCAAAAACACGTCGCTGCCCAAAGTATTCGAGTTTGCCCAAACCCCGAAACACAGCGATTCCCCCAACCGCGCCGACATCAACACCAAACAAAAACAATGGGTGAGCCGTTGGAGCAAAACCGTTTTACGTTAAGCTGAAAAAGATTTAAGAAAGATTAAAGGCCGTCTGAAAAACCAAATCATTAGTTTTTCAGACGGCCTTGTTTTACAATGACCTTTTAAACAACTTCACACGTACACACAATTATGAATTTCGATCTTCAAGCCCTCTCTTCGCTCTCCGGCTGGGAACAACTCGCCCAAACCGGCATGTCTTTCGGCACGAACCTGCTGGCCGCCTTAGCCATCTACTTTATCGGCCGCTGGGTCGCCACACGCGTGGTGACACTGATGAAAGCCGCGCTGACTCGCGCCAAAATCGATAAAACGCTGGTCAGCTTCCTCGGCAACGTCGCCAATATCGGTTTGCTGATCCTCATCATCATCGCCGCACTGGGCAAACTCGGCATCCCGACCACTTCCGTTACCGCCTTGATCGGTGGCGCAGGCTTGGCCGTGGCTTTGTCTTTGAAAGACCAACTATCCAACTTCGCCGCCGGCGCGCTGATTATCCTGTTCCGCCCGTTTAAAGTCGGCGACTTTATCCGCGTCAACGGTTTTGAAGGCATCGTCCGCGAAATCAAAATGGTGCAGACCTCTTTGAGTACGCCGGACAACGAAGAAGTCGTCCTGCCCAACAGCATGGTCATGAGCAACAGCATCGTCAACCGCTCCTCCCTATCCCTCTGTCGCGCCCAAGTCGTGGTCGGCGTCGATTACGCCTGTGATTTAAAAGTTGCCAAAGACGCCGTATTGAGAGCGGCAACCGAGCATCCATTGTGTGTTCAAACCGAAGAACGACCTGCCGTCGTATACATTACCAACCTTGGCGACAGCGCCATCGAAATCACGCTTTGGGCATGGACGAACGAAGCGGATTTGGCCTTATTCCGATTTGGTTTGAACGAGCAGGTCGTCGAAAACCTGCGCGAAGCCAACATCAACATCCCATTCCCACAATGTGATGTCCACCTCATTCAGCCGAAAGCCTGATTTCAGCTTTTTATAGGGTTATCCACAATAAAGAATGAAACAATTTATAGTATTTGATAGATAACTTTATGAAATAAATAAAGATTAATAAAGGCCGTCTGAATATCTCAGACGGCCTTTAAAATTGTTCACAACCTTATCAACAGGTTTTCCATAGATTAAACCAGATTTTGCGGATTGCCGGCCACGAAGCGGTTGATGTTGTCCAAAAGGATGTCAAACAGGCGGTTGGCGGCTTCTTGGCTTGCCCATGCAATGTGTGGCGTGACGATGAGGTTGGGCAGTCGGGCTTTCAGCAGAGGGTTGCCGTCGCGTGGCGGCTCTTGTGTCAATACGTCAAAACCTGCCCCGCCGATTTGGCCGTATTTCAACGCCGCAACCAAAGCGGCTTCATCAACCAAGCCGCCACGCCCGCAGTTGATGAGGATGGCGCCGGGTTTCATTTGCTGCAATTCGGCTTCGCCTATCATGTTGGCCGTTTGCGGCGTGAGCGGACAATTAAGCGACACGACATCGGCGGAGCGGATGGCTTCGTCAAAGGAAACATAGCCGTCGCGGATGCTTTGGGCATGTTTGTGTTCGGCGAACACGACATTCATTTTAAAAGCCTGTGCATAAGCTGCCAGCGTTTTACCGATATTGCCGCGACCGAAAATCGCCAGCGTTTTACCGTTTAAATCGCGCATCGGTGCGCCGAGGTGGCAGAAAAACGGCGAGTTTTCCCACAAGCCTGCCGCAACGTCGCGCTGATAGGCAGGCAGGTTGCGCATCAGGGTAATCATCATCATAAACGCGTGTTCCGCCACGGATTCATTGCCGTAAGCGCGGATATTGCACACTGCCGTGTCGTTTTGTTTGGCGGCCTCAACATCCACATTGTTGACGCCTGTCGCGGTAACGGCAACTAGCTTGAGTTGTGGATTTTCGGCAAATGCTTGGGCGGAAATCACGACTTTGTTGGTAATCACAATGTCCGCACCGCGGATACGCGCCAGCGTTTCGTGCGCTTCGGTTGTGCCGTAGCTGCTTAATGTATGTGGAAAATCAAAGTCAAACGGGCGGTTGACGAGGGTATCGCGGTCGAGGACGACAATTTGGAGCGGATTCATAAAATTCCTATCAAAAATAAAATATCGATTTATAAAATCTAAATAAGGAAAAAGGATTTAAAATATACGATTTAGTTGATAATAATTATTATGTAGCTATTAAAACATCAATGTATCAGGAAAACAAAATGATTAAAACCATTACATTTGCTATTTTGCATTTCAGCGTTGCATTTAGTGTCGCCTATATTCTGACCGGCAGTATCGGCGTTTCCAGCGCGGTGGCTTTGGTCGAACCCATCGTCAATACCGTCGTCTTTTATTTTCACGAAAAAACGTGGAACCGCTACGAGAAAAACAAATCCGAGAAGCAAAAATTGTGGGTGCCTCTGCATCAGTGCGGCTAAAGTTTCAGACGGCCTTTTGCTTGATTAAAACCGATTATGGTTTTTCGGTTTGGCCATTGCCATCAAAATGCCAAACCCTAAAATAGAGTAAGACTTTACGAAGGCTTCATGAAGGTAAAAATGCTAAAATACGCTATTCTTGCAAACCCATTCAGACGGCCTCAATGCTCACCGATTTAGAAAAAAACGCCATCCGCGACCATTACCAAAACATCGGCAAAAACCTACCCGGTTTCCGTCCGCGCGCTTCGCAGCGGGAAATGATTGCGGCGATTGCCAACGCTTTTTCGCGGACGTTGACGCGTGAAGAAGGCGAAGAAGCGCCCAAACGCGAGGGTGAGAGCATTGCCGTGATCGAAGGGCCGACCGGCGTGGGCAAATCGTTGGCCTACCTTTTGGCCGGCGGCATCATGGCGCAAACACGCGGCAAACGGTTGATTGTCAGCAGCGCGACGGTGGCCTTGCAGGAGCAGTTGGTTGACCGCGATTTGCCGTTTCTGGTGGAAAAAAGCGGTTTGGAGCTGACCTTTGCGCTTGCCAAGGGGCGCGGCCGTTATCTTTGCCCCTACAAACTCTATCAACTGACGCAAAACAACGCCCAGCAAAACCTGCTTGGTTTTGAAGCGCTGGAAGTGTTGTGGGACAGCAAACCCAAGCCGGAAGAATTGAACCTGTTGCGCGACATTGCCGATGAATTTTCCGCCCGCCGCTTTAATGGCGACCGCGACACTTGGCCGGAAAAAATCGATGACGCGATTTGGCTCAAAGTGACCAACGACCGCCACGGCTGCCTGAAATCCGCCTGTCCCAACCGTCCGGAATGCCCGTTTTACCTGGCGCGCGATGTTTTGGAAACCGTCGATGTCGTCGTTGCCAACCACGATCTTCTGCTTGCCGACATCAGCATGGGCGGCGGCGTGATTCTGCCTGCGCCCGAAAACAGTTTTTATTGCATAGACGAAGCGCACCACCTGCCCAAAAAAGCCCTCAGTCGTTTTGCCGCCGAACATTCATGGAATATTGCCGTTTGGACGCTGGAAAAATTGCCGCAGCTGACCGGCAAAATTGCCGCGCTCACCGATAAAGCCGAACTTGCCAACCTTGCCGACGAAGCTGCCACATCCTTGCTCGACAGCCTGCACGAATGGCAGTTTCACTTGGCGGAAGAGCCGTCTTTAAGTCTGGGGTCGTCTGAAAACGACAGGCGGAAACACAACGAACCGACTTGGCTGTGGGAAGACGGCAAAATCCCCGAAGGCCTGGAAACCACAGTTTCCAATACGGCCATTGCTGCACGCAGCCTGCTCAAACACGTTATCGGGCTGAACGATGCGCTTTCCGTCGCCCGCCGCGAAAAAGAGCAGGACGGCGCGCTCATCGACCGCCTGACCAGCGAGTTCGGCCTTTTTATCGCCCGTATCGAACAAATCAGCGCGGTTTGGGATTTACTCTCCACCGTTCCCATTGAGGGCGAAGAGCCGTTGGCAAAATGGATAACCCGCCGTGCCGACGACAAAAACGACTATATTTTCAACGCCAGCCCCATCAGCAGCGCATCCCACCTTGCCAACAGCCTGTGGCGGCGCGCGGCAGGTGCGGTGTTGACTTCGGCTACCCTGCAATCGCTCGGCAGCTTCAACCTGATTTTGCGCCAAACCGGCCTATTATGGCTGCCCGAAACCACCACGCTTGCATTGGAAAGCCCGTTTAATTTCGATGCGCAAGGCGAGCTATATATTCCGCCCGTACATGCCAGTCCCAAAGACCCTGATGCGCATACGGCCGCCATTGTCGAATGGTTGCCGAAGCTGGTTTCGCCGGTTGAAGCCATCGGCACGCTGGTGTTGTTTTCCTCGCGCAAACAAATGCAGGACGTCGCCTTGCGCCTACCTGACGAATACTTGCCGCTTCTGCTTGTGCAGGGCGAGTTGCCCAAGGCTGTTCTTTTACAAAGGCACCATCAAGCCATTGCCGAAGGCAAAGCCAGCATTATTTTCGGCCTCGACAGTTTTGCCGAAGGCCTCGACCTGCCCGGTGCGGCCTGCGTACAGGTCATTATCGCCAAGCTGCCGTTTGCCATGCCGGACAACCCCATCGAGAAAACGCAAAACCGCTGGATTGAACAACGCGGCGGCAATCCCTTTATTGAAATTACGGTACCCGAAGCCAGCATCAAACTGATCCAAGCCGTCGGCCGCCTTATCCGTACCGAACAGGATTACGGCCGCGTGACCATCCTCGACAACCGCGTCAAAACGCAACGCTACGGCCAGCAATTATTGGCCTGTCTGCCGCCGTTTAAACGGATAGGGTAGTTGTGGATAATTTAAAATAAAAGGCCGTCTGAAACCAAATGTTCAGACAGCCTTTTATTCTTTTCAAGCTATAAATCCAATTTCATGACGGATACGGTTTCCCCGTTGTGCCAAGTCTGCGTGATTTCTTTCCAGCCGAACTTTTCATACACAGCCTGCACATCCGGCGTATAGAGAAACAGATGCGGCAAACCCAGTTCGCGTGCTTTATCCAGACAAAACAAAACCAGCTGCCTGCCTACGCCCAAACCTCGAAACTGCGGCAAAACGAACACATCGCCTAGCCAATATTCGTATTCGGGAAAACACGCCATATCAAACCGCTTCAATGCCGCCGAACCCATCAGCCGCCCTTCCTTATCCACAGCCGCAAACGCCAGCGGCAAGTTATCCCCATCGAGGCATTGCGCGTAATACGCACGGATTTTGTCCAGAGACGACCACGGCGCAAAATCGTGCCATTCCTCAAACAGCGCGAGGGCTAAAGGCTCGACAAATTCAGGCTTCAGACGGCATATGTTCATATTGGGTCCTCTTGTTGTACCGAATAGAGATAGTTTTTACAGTATAGGCCGTCTGAAAGGTTAACACATCTTAAAAAATCAGCGTAAAACACGATAAACCCGCCGCCAGCCCCATTCAAATCACTTATAATTCTGCCCATACCGCACACAAACAAAAGAAGAACATCATGGCCAAGAAATTTCCCATTTTTCCGAAAAATCCCGAGCGTATCTGCTGGGGTTGCGACAAATACTGCAAAGAAGACGATTTGCAATGCGGCAACGGTTGCGAACGTATCCAACACCCTATCGAATTGGACGGCCGCGACTGGTATAAAAAAGGCGACTGGAGCAATTTGTTGAGCGAAGAGCAGCAAATCGAACTTGGACTGAAAGAAGCGCCCAAGCCGGCCAAACCGCATATCAAACTGCCTTTGAAAAACAAAACAGCTTAAACGGTATGCCGTAAACAAACGAAATAAAAAGGCCGTCTGAAACCTGAAAACAGGGTTTCAGACGGCCTTTGTGTTGTCGGATTATGCCTTCACATAATGCACAAACGCGTATTCGATGCCTTTGGCGGAAACATGGTTTTCCCGAGAGGCTTCTTGCCATGTTTCTGTGGAAAACTCAGGAAAAAACGCATCGCCGTCCACATCCAAACCAACTTCGGTCAAGCGCAAATCGGTGGCAATCGGCAGGGCTTGTGCATAAATTTGCGCGCCGCCCATGATGATGACTTCTTCAACCCCCTGACACAAAGCCAGCGCATCTTCCAAAGAAGCCGCCGTTTGTGCGCCTTCGGCCTGATAATCTTGGCGGGTGATGACGATATTTTGACGGCCGGGCAGCGGCTTGCGCGGCAGCGATTCCCATGTTTTGCGGCCCATAATGACGGGTTTGCCGGTGGTGTAGGATTTGAAAAAGGCAAAATCTTCGGGCAAATGCCAAGGCATGGTGTTGTTGATGCCGATACAGCGGCGGGCGGCGTAGGCGGCGATAAGGGTAATTTTCGGCATGATGAAATCCGTTTGTAAAATAAAATGATTATAGCGGAAGGGACTTTGAATAGACTGAATACCCGATATTTTAAAAATGTTTCAATATTTATAAAATCAATATTCAAAATGCTTGATTTTGACAAAAATCATTTATTGTTCATTTTTTTAGGGATATGATAAATATCATACCAAATAAAAAGGAAAGGAAAAAATGATGAGAACCCTCCGCATTTCTGCTTTGACGGCTTCCCTGTCTTTGATGTTGGCTGCCTGCGGCGGCGCAACAAGCGGCTTGTCGAATGCCGTTACCGAGCCGCTCAATCCGCATCCGAAAGGCGTGTTGTCCGTTGAATTAAACGAATCCGTCCCTGAAAACGGTACGTTGGATCTGACGGCCAACGGTAAAACGCAAACCCTGCAAAAAGGTGACAAACTCGATACCGGCTTTTTGAAAACCGATAAAGTATCCTCTTACGACTACGCCCAAAAAATCAAGGTAAACGGCCAAGTCATCACTTTGGAAACAGGCGACTTTCAAGTGTATAAACAAAATTATTCCACTGTTGCCGCGCGTTACGCCAAACAAAAAGCCGATGATGCAGGCAAGCTGCAAAACCTCGATACATACACATTCACCGTCGGCGAAGTCCAAGGCGATGAAACTGCGTATCGCAATTTGCCCAAACAAGGCAGCTATCAGTATTCGGGCATCGCGTTTAACGGCGATGACCGCAGCGGCCGTCTGAAATACACCGTTGATTTCGATAAAAAACAAGGTTACGGCAACATCAGCAGCATGGCTTCCCACAATAATGTCGACCTGCTTGCCGCAGGCATTGCCAATAACAACGGCAAAGCCGCCATCAGCGGTAAAACCAGTTTGAACGGTATCGAAAACGGCCGTTACGATTTGAAACTCTTCGGCCCGCAGGCTGAAGAAATTGCCGGTAAGGCGCAAATCAAAGTTGGCGATTCCACCAAAGAAATCGGTTTGGCCGGTAAGAAAGAATAGGAAAAAGGCCGTCTGAAAGGTTCAGACGGCCTTGTTATTATCCAAAAAAAGCAATGGCTCAAACCGTTGCTTTTTTCATGCCAACCTCAATTACAGGCTGCCCAAGATAATGCGCAATACGCGGCGCAACGGCTCGGCAGCACCCCACAAGAGTTGGTCGCCGACAGTGAACGCGCTGATGTATTCGCCGCCCATCTCCAGTTTGCGGATACGGCCGACGGGGACGGACAGCGTGCCGGTTACTTTGGCGGGCGTCAGCTCGTGGATGCTGGCTTCTTTTTCGTTGGGGATGACTTTTACCCAGTCGTTTGCGCCTGCCAAGATGGCTTCGATTTCAGAAACAGGCAGGTCTTTTTTCAGCTTCAGGGTAATGGCTTGGCTGTGGCAGCGCATAGAGCCGATGCGCACGCACAAGCCATCGATTACGGTTGGATTGTCGCTGCGGCCGAGGATTTTGTTGGTTTCCACGCCGCCCTTCCATTCTTCTTTGGACTGGCCGTTGCCCAAGTCCACGTCAATCCACGGAATCAGGCTGCCGGCGAGCGGTACGCCGAAGTTGGCTTTCGGATAGTCTTCGCTGCGCAGGAAATCAGACACTTTGCGGTCGATGTCGAGGATCGCGCTGGAAGGATCGGCAAGCTCGTCCGCCACTTGGGCGTGAATCGCGCCCATGCCGCTGATGAGTTCGCGCATGTTTTTCGCACCCGCGCCGGAAGCGGCTTGGTAGGTCATGCTGGTTGCCCATTCGACCAAATCGTTTTGGAACAGGCCGCCCAAAGCCATCAGCATTAGGGAAACGGTGCAGTTGCCGCCGATGTAGTTTTTCACGCCGTTTTTAAGGCCGTTGTCGATGACGTTGCGGTTGACAGGGTCGAGGACGATAATCGCGTCGTCTTTCATGCGCAGGGAAGAAGCCGCGTCAACCCAGTAGCCGTTCCAGCCGCTGTCGCGCAGGGGTTGGAACACGGATTTGGTGTAATCGCCGCCTTGGCAGGTTACGATGATGTCCATTTTTGCCAATTCGGCAACATCGTTAGCATCCAACAATGTTTTGGCTGCCTGACCGAAATCAGGTGCGGCGCCGCCGACGTTGGAAGTGGTAAAGAAAAACGCTTCGGGAATGTGGGCGAAGTCGTTTTCTTCTTTCATACGCTGCATCAAAACAGAGCCGACCATACCGCGCCAGCCGACAAAACCTACTTTCATGTGTTACTCCTTACAAAGAAAATCCGGATAAGTTTATAGTGCATTAACAAAAATCGGAACGGCATCGCCTGCCGCTTTGTTCAGATTTTTGTTAACCCACTATAAAAAAGGGGAAAACAAACGTTTTAACGCCGTCTGCGGAAAATGTAAAGGTTTTTATCGAAATTTTTTAGAATGATGGAAAAATAGGTTAAAATAATAATGAAACTACATTTCATTAATGGTACAGAGGAAGATTAAATGAGCGAAATCAATTTGTCGGATTTGCCTAAAACAGAAATAGTAGATGTCCATATTGCTTCGCCGGGGGTGAGGGTTGCGGCATATTTGTTGAATAATCTGTTTACTTTTTTGATATGGGTACCATTCATTGTGATGGTAGTTTTCACTTTTGATGAAAGCAAAGAATTAGTTTCGGAGTCTTCTCTTTCTAATACCCCTGACTATGCAGTCATAACATTTTTTATTTCTTTGGCTGTCTATTTGGTTTTTGGTATCTTCCAACTGTATTACATGAGCCGGGACGGTCAGTCTTTAGGTAAAAAAATTATGGGCATCCGCGTGTTAAAAAGTGACGGGAATAATCCAGGTTTTGAAGGAACGGTTTTAATCCGCGAAGTTGTTTGGGCGCTTGCTGTTGGTGTAGTGGTAACTATTGTATCATTGGCAATAAGCGACACGGGTGGAAACCTGATTTCTCTGCTTATAGTCTTCATCAACTTCATCATGCTCTTCTCCGTCAAACGCGACCGCCGCACGCTCTACGATATGCTGGCCGATACGGTTGTCGTCAAATTGCCGCCGCGCCGATAAAACGCTTTTTTGTGTTAAAATCAGCACTTTCCAACATAGGCCGTCTGAAAAATCGCTTTCAGACGGCCTTTCGACACGCTATTGATTCCATGAAAAAACATTTGTACCGCATTACGCTCGTCAGCATTGCCGCGGCCATTCTTGCCGCCTGTCCGAGCAAAAGCATTAAAAACCTCCCCGAAACCGACACCAGCGTTATCAAAGGCCCCGACCGCCCCACCGGCACGCCCGATCCCGTCGGTACGACAGTGAGCGGGGGAGGAGCAAACTACACCGTAGTTTCCTACAACGAATTGCCGCACTGGGACCTCCAACACTTTACCAAAAGCCTGCAGTCTTTCCGTTTAGGCTGTGAAAAACTTAAAAACCGCCAAGGCTGGCAGGACGTTTGTATCCAAGCCATGCAAACGCCGGCGCACCATTTCCAAGCCAAACACTTTTTCGAGCGCTATTTCACCGCATGGCGCGTCGATAACGGCGGCAATCCTGCCGGTACCATTACCGGCTATTACGAACCGGTCCTGCACGGCGACGACAAGCCTACAAGCCAATCCCGCTTCCCTATTTACGGCATTCCGAACGATTTTGTTTCCGTTCCGCTGGCTGCAAACTTGAGGGGCAGCAAAGCCACCGTCCGCATCCGCCAAACCGGCCAAAACAGCGGCGTCATCGACAACAGCGGCACATACACGGCCGACTTGTCCAGATTCCCGATTACAGCACGCAGCACTGCGCTGAAAGGCCGTTTTGAAGGCAGCCGTTTCGTTCCTTACTACACCCGCAGTCAAATCAACGGCGGCGCGCTTAACGGCAAAGCGCCGATTTTGGGTTATGCAGATGATCCGGTCGAACTTTTCTTTATGCACATTCAAGGTTCAGGCCGTCTGAAAACCCCGTCCGGCAAATACATCCGTGTCGGGTTTGCCGATAAAAACGAGCATCCGTATGTTTCCATCGGCCGCTATATGGCGGACAAAGGCTATCTGCCGCTGGGTCAGACCAGCATGCAGGGCATCAAGGCCTATATGAAGCAAAACCCCGGCCGCCTTGCCGAAGTTTTGGGACAAAACCCAAGCTACGTTTTCTTCCGCGAGCTGACCGGCAGCGGCGATTCCGGCCCGGTGGGCGCATTGGGTACGCCGTTGATGGGCGAATACGCCGGTGCCATTGACCGCCACTACATCACGCTTGGCGCACCGCTGTTTGTCGCCACTGCCCATCCGATTACCAAAAAAGCCCTCAACCGCCTGATTATGGCGCAAGACACCGGCAGCGCGATCAAAGGCGCGGTCCGTGTGGATTATTTCTGGGGCTATGGCGACGAGGCAGGCGAAGTGGCCGGCAAAATGAAAACCACCGGCTATGTATGGCAGCTTCTGCCCAACGGCATGAAACCGGAATACCGCCCATAAACAGCGGTTTTAAAAAAGGCCGTCTGAAACCAAGATTCAGGTTTCAGACGGCCTTTTTATTTCTATAAAAATGCGGCAGGTTTTAAAAACCTGCCGCGGTATGGGGACATACAGCTCGGACGGTAAGCCGGGTTCTGTCGCGGACAGTCATTCCTCTAGGCACATCATTGCTGGTGTGCTCAAGCAACCTACCCGAACGCTCGGCGAGCAGCGTCATCGCGTTCTGTTTGGTCTTGCTCCGAATGGGGTTTAGCCTGCTGCGCTTTGTTACCAAATGCACGGTGCGCTCTTACCGCACCTTTTCACCCTTACCTGTTTTGCCCGAAGGCAATCATCGGCGGTATTGCTTTCTGTTCCACTTTCCGTCGCGTTGCCGCGCCCGGCCGTTAGCCGGCATTCTGCTCTGTGGAGCCCGGACTTTCCTCCCCGTATGCCTTACGCGATACGCGGCGACTGTCTGTCCGACCTGTATGAGGTGCGGATTATAACACAGCCGCCATAGGGTTCAGACGGCCTAAATATTTATTTTTTCTTTTTAAATGCTATTTCGGTCAAACCCAATTCCTGTGCTTTTTTGCGGACTGCGGATTCGGGCATTTCGCGTGCCAGGCGGCTGGTGCAGTATTCGGTCATGGTGGTGGCGCAGGCTTTGAAGTTGCCGGTAAAGTCGCTGGCGGCACTCAAAAACGGGATGAGGCGGCCGGCCATGATTTCTTCGGCCGGTGCGTCTGTTTGGGCGGATACGCGTCCGGACTCGACCGCCGAGAAGATTTGTTCGGTAAAGCGTCGGGCGAAGTTTGCTTCTGTTTGGCAGTCTTGGAATGCGGTGTTTTCATGTTGGCAGACGAGGGTAACTTCGCCTTCTGCTTCTTGCAGCGGTTCGGCCAAATCGAGTTTGAGGGTTTGCTTGTCGGTTTGCAGCCAGGCGGTGCGGCCTTGGGTTTTGATGATTTTGCCGTAAACGCCGATGGCATCGTTTTTGGGGATGTTTTTCTGTTCGGCAAGTTGCTGGGCCGAGAATAAGGGGGCTTGTTCGGCAAATGCGCCGCCGGTTTCGTGTTTGAAGTAGGCGGCGAGGTCTTGTTTGATGAGGGCTTGGGTCAGCAGTTTTTCGCCTTCGGTCAGGCGGTGTGCGAAGCCGTGTGTTTTGGGGGCGGATGCGGCATCCGTGGTGGTCTTGGTGTCCGGTGTGCAGGCGCTCAGGAGTAAAAGCAGGGGAAGGATGTATTTCATGGTTGGTCTCTCAACAGGCCGTCTGAACCTATGGTTTCAAACGGTCAGCGTTGTTTATCGATAACGATAAACCCGGCGGGGATAAACGGGATAGGCCGGGTAATTGCGGACGGGTTCGCTGTCTTGATAGATAACGGTCGTCCCGGGTGGAGCGTTGATGGTCACGGTTTTGTTGACAGTGGTTTGCGCGTGGACGGGCAGGTCTAAGACGGCGGTGCGCCCGTACGGAGTCTCGGTATAAACGCACGCGCTTAGAAGCAAGGCGGCACTCAGGACGGCGGTTTTCATGTTTCAGACGGCCTTATTTGAGCAGGTTTTTTAAGGCTAGGCGCACGCCTTCGCCGACTTCCGTGCCTTTGGGAATGCCTTTGGTGGCGGCTTTGGCTTCGCGTTCGTTGTAGCCGAGGGCAAGCAGGGTGTTGATGATGTCTTGGCTTTCGTCGGCAACGGCATCAGGGGCAAACAGGCCGTCTGAAACGGTATGGGACACGAGTTTGCCGCGCAGTTCCAACACCATGCGTTCGGCGGTTTTCTTGCCGATGCCGGGGGCGGAGGAGAGGCGTTTGACGTCTTCTTCGGCGACGGCTTGCGCCAGCTCGTCGGCATTCATGGCCGACAAAATGCCCAATGCGGTTTTGGCACCGATGCCGCTGACTTTGACCAGTTGGCGGAAGGTGGCGCGTTCCTCGGCTGAGGCGAATCCAAACAGCAAATGCGCGTCTTCGCGGACGACAAGCTGGGTGTAGAGATGGACGATTTCGCCAACGGGGGGCAGGTTGTAGAAAGTCTGCATGGAAACGTCGGCTTCATAACCGACGCCGTTGACGTCGATAACGACCTGCGGCGGATTTTTCTCAATCAATTTGCCTGTGAGCCTGCTGATCATAGTGTTCCCCTGTGATTAAAAAAGGCCGTCTGAAACCTTGCAATCGAGTTTCAGACGGCCTTGTATTGTATCAAACTTCAGCGCTAACGCGGACGAAATCAGATGGCGGACACCAGATTCAGATGACGGGCGCGTTCGCCTGCTTCGGCGGCACGTTCTTGGCTGCTGAACGGACCCATTTTGACAACGTATTCGTAGTTGCGTTTTTCCAGCATGACTTTGCTGTCTGACGGCAGGCTTTGTGCGGCTTGGTTCAGATAAGCCTGTGCTTCGCGTTGGGTACCGAAGGATTTCAAATCAACAAAAAATTCTTTGTTGTTTGGGGAAATAATGGTTTGAGCGGCGGTTTGGCCGGGGATGATCTGCTCAACTTTGACGTTGGCCGTGCCTTGGTTGATGAAACCCAATTGTTGGGCGGCGGCTTTGGAAACATCGATGACGCGGTTGCCGTGGAAAGGGCCGCGGTCGTTGACACGGACGATGACGCTTTTGCCGTTTTGCATATTGGTCACGCGTGCGTAGCTGGGAATAGGGAGGGTTTTGTGGGCGGCGGAGAGGGCGTTCATATTGTAACGCTCGCCGCTGGAAGTTTTACGGCCGTGGAATTGGTTACCGTACCATGAGGCTTTGCCGGTTTGGCTGAAAGAGGAAACTTGGGTCAGCGGCGTGTAGCGTTTGCCGGCAACTTTGTAACTGCGGTTGGCAGAAGGATGCAGTTTTTCGACTCGGACCACGCTGTCGGCAACGGCGGCATTGATGGAAAGGACGCCGATGGTAGCGGCGGCTAAGGAAAGGAGGGTTTTTTTGGTAAAAGTCAAAACGGGTTCCGTTCTTGAGTTGATAACGCAGCGGTTTCAGACGGCCTGCTATACGCCGCCGGCAAAACCGTTTTGTCGCCATGCTTCAAACAGAATAACGGCGACAGTATTGGAAAGATTCATGCTCCTGCTGCCGGGCATCATCGGCAGGCGGATTTTTTGTCCGGCAGGCAGGCTGTCGAGAATTTCGGCAGGCAGGCCGCGTGTTTCGGGACCAAACAGCAACACGTCGCCTTCGCGGAAGGAAACTTCGTCGGGGCGGGTAGAGCCTTTGGTGGTCAGCGCGAAAATGCGGCGGCCTTCGAGTGCCTTGAGGCAGTCTTCGAAATTCTCATGTACCGTCAGTTTGGCAAACTCGTGATAATCCAAACCCGCGCGTTTCATTTTGGACGAATCCAGCGGGAAACCAAGCGGCTTAACCAAGTGCAAATCGGCACCGGTATTGGCGCACAGGCGGATGATATTACCCGTATTGGGCGGGATTTCGGGTTGGTACAAAACTATGGTAAACATATAAATCAATCACTTATAGAGTGGCATAATGCCGAAATGTTCCATGGGTGTCAAAAACTTTAAGCTATTTTTTCATTGGCGGCCGCGCTAAAGACCAACAACAAATCCGGCCTGCGCCTGATTTTTTCAGCGTTTTTGCCAATTCGTCCAAAGTCGAGCCGGTGGTAAAGACATCGTCAATTAACAGAATATTACACGCCTTCGGCAATTCGGCTTTGATTTTAAATGCATTCTTGATATTTCGCCGACGTTCGTTGCTTTTCAGCGTACTTTGCGGCTCGCCATGCCGTCTGAAAACCGCGTGGCGCGGCAGCAGCGTCCAGCCGTAACGTTTCGCCAAAATATCCGTCAACGCCTCGCTTTGGTTGAATCCGCGCTTGAGCCGCCGCTCTTTGCTCAAAGGCATGGGCAGGACGAAATCGAAGTGTTCCGTCGCCAGCCAGTCCGGTGCGTTTTGGCTCATCAAATCCGCCAACGGACGGCTCATGCCCAAGTCGGCCAAGTGTTTCAGCTCGCGTATCATGCTGCTGACGGGCGGTTCGTAATACAGCGAGGCCCACATTCTATCAAATGCGGGCGGCTTTTTCTGACAACTGCCGCACACCGCCCCGCCCGCGACATGGCGGAAACACAAAGGACAGCTTTGTGCCGCGTCGATAAAATATTCCGTCAAATCGTTTGCGCAGCCTCGGCAAAGGCCGTCTGAAACGGAATCGTGGCATAATACGCAACGTCGCGCATTGAGCCGTTTCAAATTGCGCCACCAAGAAAGAACATTCATGCCACACTCCGCCAAAAAAGTTTATCTGATACACGGTTGGGCGGCGAACCGCCATGTATTCGACGATTTGATACCGCGCCTGCCTGCCGGTTGGGACGTCCGCGCGCTTGATTTGCCCGGACACGGCGATGCGCCTTTTGCCGAACCGTTTGATATTGCCGCCGTTGCCGAAGCCTTCGCCGGACAAATCGACACGCCGGCACACATTCTCGGCTGGTCGCTGGGCGGACTGGTTGCCCTGTATCTGACCGCGCTTTATCCCGACAAAATCCAATCGCTCTGCCTGACGGCAAGTTTTGCCCGATTGACTGCCGACACGGATTATCCCGAAGGCTTGGCACAACCTGCCTTGGGCAAGATGGTCGGCGCATTCCAGCAGGATTATGCCAAACATATTAAACAGTTTCTACAACTGCAACTGCTGCACACGCCCCATTCCGGCGAAATCTTAAACCGGGTGCTGCCCGATTTGGCGCGCTGCGGCACGCCTTCCGCCTTACAGGCCGCGCTTGAAGCGGTCAACCATGCCGATGCGCGTCCGCTGTTGCCGCTGATTCAAACGCCGTCATTGCTGGTGTTTGGACAGAAAGACGCCATTACGCCGCCGCGCATGGGCGAATATTTACACCGCCATTTGAGCAACAGCGAGCTGGTCCTTATCGACAAAGCCGCACACGCGCCCTTTTTAAGCCATGCCGACGAATTTGCCGAAACCTACCGTAATTTTGTTGAAAAGGCCGTCTGAAACAAACATCAACCATAAAAACAGAATATTGTCGGGCAAAGCCCGCTGACACGACCCACCATGACCGAACAAGACAAACGCTGGCAAATTCACCGCCATCTCGCCCAAGACACCGACGAGCGCCTGCAGCTGGTCCGCAATGCACCCAAACGCATCATGCTGATTGGTGCCGATGCCGACATCAGCCGCAGCCTGCTGGCCGCGCGTTATCCCGACGCCGTGTTTGAAGAATACGATCCGAATGCCGACTTTTTGAAAACCGCAGCGGCCGCGCGCAAAGGCGGTTTCTGGCAGAAGCTGACCGGCAAAACCATTCCGCAACATTGCCAAGCCCTGACCGCGCCGCTGCCTGAAGCAGCCGCCGATATGTTGTGGGCCAACCTCAGCCTCAGCCGCGCCGACGATATTTTGCCGGTATTGAAAAACTGGGCCGCTGCCTTGAAAACCGACGGATTATTGTTTTTCACGCACTTTGGCCGCGACAGCCTGACCGAGCTGACAGGCCGTCTGAACCATGAAGGCATCGAATGCGAAGCGCCCACGCTGATTGATATGCACGACTTGGGCGATATGCTCGCCGACAACGGCTTTTACGATCCGGTAACCGACACGGCCAAGCTTGAGTTGAGCTATAAAAAAGCCGGGACGTTTTGGCAGGACATGGAAACTTTGGGATTGTGGAATGCGTTGAAGTTCAGCAATCCGCAAGCGGCCAAGGAAGCTGTGGATAAGATTTTTGCCAACGAAGGCCGTCTGAACATCACGCTTGAAACCGTGTACGGCCATGCCGTGAAGAAATTGGTGTTGCCGCAAGGAGAGAACGTGGTGCAGTTTTTCCCGAAAAAACAGATGCAGGCCGGAAGCTGAGGCTGCTTGGGTTTGAATGCAAAAAGGCCGTCTGAAGTTTCAGACGGCCTTTTGTTTGATTCCGAATTAAGCCTGTTTGGCCGCCCATTCGGCCGGCGTGGCGGCAACGGAAATCGACAGCGCGTGCAATTCGTTGCTTTCGAGTTGCGGCTTGAGGCCGTCTTTAATCAGGCGGTGGCGGGCGAGGCGGGCTTTGCCTTCAAAGGAAGAGGAAACGATTACGGCGAAGAAGTGATGGCCGTCGCCTTCGACTTCGACGTGTTCGCAAGGGGTAACGCCTTCAATCAGGGTTTTGACTTGTTCGGGTAAAAGCATGAGGGTTCCTTGGGAAATGGTTTGTTTGTAAAACAGGCATTATACCGAATCTTGATAAAAACAGGCCGTCTGAAAAACCAAACTTCGGGTCTCAGACGGCCTCGGCCTTTGGGAGCGTCAAATGCTTATTCGTACACTTTCAGCAGCTCGACTTCAAAAATCAAAGTCGCGTGCGGAGGAATCACGCCGCCGGCACCGTGTGCGCCGTAGCCCATTTCGGAAGGAATGGTCAGCTTGCGTTTGCCGCCTTCTTTCATGCCGCCGAAGCCTTCGTCCCAACCTTTAATCACTTGGCCGACGCCCAGGGTGATGGTCAGCGGTTGACGGCGGTCAAGGCTGGAGTCGAATTTGGTGCCGTCTTCCAGCCAGCCGGTGTAATGTACGGTGATTTCTTTGCCTTTGACGGCTTCTTTGCCGTGGCCTTCTTGCAAGTCTTCAATAATCAGGCTCATGATGTTCCTTTCGGATGTATGGTGAAAATCGGCTCAAGATTACCATATTGTGCGCAATCGTGAAACAAAGCCGCCCATATGGCCGGCAGCAAAAAGGCCGTCTGAAACGGATTTTCAGACGGCCTTTGTTTTATGCTAACCCTTATTTGTTGTCAGGTTGGGATTTGACATCGTGGGAGATGGGCAGCTCAGGCATGGTTCGGGCAGACTCCGGAACATTGCCGGAGAGGGCTTTCAAGAAGGCAACGATGTTTTCAGTGTCTTCCGGAGCCAGGGTTTTACCCAATTGCGCTTTCGCCATGATGTTGACGGCTTTATCCAGTTCCCAAACGCTGCCGTTGTGGAAGTATGGGTAGGTACGTTCGACGTTTCTCAAGCCGGGAACGCGGAAGAAGAATTCGTCTTCGGCTTTTTTGGTTACGTCCGCACGGCCTTTGTCGTGTTTAGGATCGTCGATGTGTTTCCAGTAAGGACCGTCCACCAAACCGAATTTTTGGAACATGGTACCGCCCAAGTTGACGCCGCTGTGGCAGGACATACAGCCGTTGTCCATAAATGCGCGTACGCCTTTGCGTTCTTGTTCGCTCAGGGCCGATACGTTGCCTTTGAGGTAGTCGTCCCAACGGGTCGGGGTCAGCAGGGTGCGTTCAAACGCGCCCAATGCGGCGGTGATGTTTTTGAAGGAAACCGCGCCGTCTTCAGGGAATGCGGCTTTGAATTTCTCTTGGTATTCGGGAATACCGGCGATTTTGGCGGCGGCATCGGCTTCGGTCGCGTTGGCCATTTCAACCGGGTTGAGCAATGGGCCGCCGGCTTGTTCTTCCACATCGGCGGCACGGCCGTCCCAGAATTGGCTGCCCAACAAGGCGGCATTCAGGGCAGTTGGGGAGTTACGGGCGCCGAATTGGCTTTTGTGGCCCGCGCTGGTCGGCATGTTGTCTACGCCGGCCGTTGCCAAGTTGTGGCAAGAGTTACAGCTGACGGTATTGCCTTTGGACAGGCGGGTTTCGTACCAAAGTTGTTGGCCGAGTTTGACCTGCTCTTCGGTAAACGGACGGATTTTTTGCATTTCGGCCGCATCAGGCAGAGGTTTGAACACGGCTTGCGCGCGTTCCAACAGGGCTTTGTCTTCGGCAGAAACATCGGCGGAATTTTGAGGGGCTGAAACGGCGGCGGTGCTTGCGGCAGCATCGGCAGCGCTCGCGGCAGAAGCCGCTTGAGGGGTTTCGGTTGTTTGAGCCGTTTTCTCGCCGCAGGCGGTCAGCGCGGCAGAAACGGCCAAAGCCAAAGCGATTTGGTGGAGTTTTAAACGTGGCATAGGAGGGTTCCTTTGTTATGCGTTTGTTATGTAATGGATTGCTGATTGCACCAGCAATATACCAACTATAAAAGATAAGGCGGTTTTAATTTTTGTTGTAAATCAACCTTTTAAATTTGATAAATTTTGAAAATATCACTGATAGGGAAATTTATACTATGGAACTTTTTTATTATTTATTTACAATTAGTTACTGTTTTTAAGGCCGTCTGAAAAAATAAAATTCAGATGGCCTTTTAATTTTTATTGATTACGTCCGTTATTTTCTTTTAAAAAATCTTAAGAAATATGGGGTTATTAAAAAATGAAAATAATTTGCGTTATTAAATATAAAGCGTTATAAATGCGTTAATAAATGAACGTTTCACTTTAGAGTTTTTTATGCTGATTGCTTTATTGATTATGCTGCGCGAGGGCATCGAAGCCGCCCTGATCGTCGGTATTGTTGCCAGTTTTTTGAAACAGTCGGGACACAGCGAGCTGATGCCGAAGGTTTGGCTGGGCGTGTTTTTGGCTTCGGTCATGTGTTTGGGTATCGGTTACGGCATCCATTCGGCAACGGGCGAGATTCCGCAGAAGGAACAGGAATTGGTGGTCGGCGTCATCGGCCTGGTGGCCGTGGCCATGCTGACGTACATGATTTTGTGGATGAAAAAGGCCGCGCGTTCGATGAAACAGCATCTGCAGGATTCTGTTCAGACGGCCTTGAACCGCGGCAGCGGCCAGGGATGGGCCTTGGTCGGCATGGCGTTTTTGGCCGTGGCGCGCGAAGGTTTGGAGAGTGTGTTTTTCCTGCTGGCCGTGTTCCAGCAAAGCCCGACGTGGTCTATGCCGATAGGCGCAGTGTTGGGACTGTTGGCGGCGGTTGTCATCGGTACGCTGATTTATCAGGGCGGTATGCGCCTGAACTTGGCGAAGTTTTTCCGTTGGACGGGCGCGTTTCTGATTGTGGTGGCGGCCGGTCTGTTGGCCGGTTCGTTTCGCGCGCTGCATGAGGCCGGCGTATGGAATGTGATGCAGGACATTGCTTTCGACACATCGAAATATTTGCATGAAGACAGCCCTTTAGGCGTGCTGCTCGGCGGTTTCTTCGGCTATACCGACCACCCGACCGAAGGCGAAGTCCTGATTTGGCTGCTGTATCTGGTTCCCGTCATGATTTGGTTTTTGCGCGGCAGCGCGCCGGCAAAAACGTTAACTAAATAAAAAGGAATGAAAATGAAAAAATTCAATCTGACTGCTTTGTCCGTAATGTTGGCTCTGGGTTTGACCGCGTGTCAGCCGCCTGAAGCCGAAAAAGCCGCGCCTGCCGCTTCAGGCGCATCCGCTGCCGCCAATGCCGACGGTTCGGTCAATATCGGTGTGAACGATATTGCCTGCGAACCGATGGAATTGACCGTCCCCAGCGGCCAAGTCGTGTTTAACATCAAAAACGACAGCGGCCGCAAGCTGGAATGGGAAATCCTCAAAGGCGTGATGGTGGTGGACGAGCGTGAAAACATCGCCCCGGGTTTATCCGACAAAATGACCGTTACCCTGCTGCCGGGCGAATACGAAATGACTTGCGGTCTGTTGACCAATCCGCGCGGTAAGCTGATTGTTACCGACAGCGGCTTCAAAGACACGGCCAACGAAGCCGATTTGGAAAAACTGGCACAACCTCTGGCCGACTATAAAGCTTATGTTCAGGCAGAAGCCAAAGAGTTGGTCGCTAAAACCAAAGCCTTTACCGAAGCCGTCAAAGCCGGCGACATCGAAAAAGCCAAATCCCTGTTTGCCGCCACCCGCACCCACTACGAACGCATCGAGCCGATTGCCGAACTCTTTAACGAACTCGACCCCGCCATCGACGCGCGTGAAGACGATTTCAAAGACGGCGCAAACGACGCGGCCTTTACCGGCTTCCACCGCATCGAACACGCCCTGTGGGTGAAAAAAGACGTATCCGGCGTGAAAGAGACTGCCGACAAGCTGATGAAAGACGTTGAATCCCTGCAAAAAGAAATCGACGCCCTTTCCTTCCCGCCAAGCAAAGTGGTTGGCGGCGCGGCTGTTTTGATCGAAGAAGTGGCCGGCAGCAAAATCAGCGGCGAAGAAGACCGTTACAGCCATACCGACCTGAGCGACTTCCAAGCGAATATAGACGGCTCCAAAAAAATCGTTGATTTGTTCCGTCCGCTGATTGAAGCCAAAGACAAAGCGCTGTTGGAAAAAACCGATGCCAACTTCAAACAGGTTGAAGACATTTTGGCGAAATACAAAAAACAAGACGGCTTCGAGTTGTACGACAAACTGAGCGAAGAAGACCGCAAAGCCCTGCAAGCGCCGATTAATGCTTTGGCAGAAGACTTGGCCAAACTGCGCGGCATTTTGGGTTTGAAATAAGATAACGCGTTTTCAGACGGCCTTTGGATATTGAAAGGCCGTCTGAATCTTATTGCCGCCCACACAAATATGCTTGAAAACCGACCTTACTTCACACGATTGCAATCTTTCCGTTCCCTGCCAAGGAGCAGACCATGAGCCAAAACAAACAACCGGCACAACCCGAAAAACGAACCCTTTTCAAAACTGCCCTTGCCGCCGGCGCCATCGGCGTTGCCGGTTATTTTGCCGGCAAAAAACAAGGCGAAGCCGCCGCCGAGACCCAAAACAACCAACATTCCGAGCTGGCCTATCCGTGTTACGGCGAGCATCAGGCAGGCATCGTTACGCCACACCAGCTCTTCGGCATCATGTGTGCCTTTGATGTTACCGCCAAAGACGCCAAACAACTTGAAAACCTGTTCCGCGCCCTGACCGCCCGCATCGAATTCCTCACCCAAGGCGGCGAATACCAAGACGGCGACGACAAGCTCCCGCCTGCGGGCAGCGGCATCCTCGGCAAACAATTCCGCCCCGACGGACTGACAGTTACCGTCGGCGTCGGCAGCAGCCTTTTTGACGACCGCTTCGGCCTCAAAGACAAAAAGCCGAAACACCTGCAGGAAATGCGCGACTTCCCCAACGACAAACTCCAAAAATCTTGGTGCGACGGCGACCTCAGCCTGCAAATTTGCGCATTCTCCCCCGAAACCTGCCAAGCCGCCCTGCGTGACATCATCAAAAATACCGCCCAGTTTGCCGTCATCCGTTGGAGCATAGACGGTTGGCTGCCTAAAGCCGAACCTGGTGCCATTGCCGCGCGCAACCTTTTAGGTTTCCGCGACGGCTCCGGCAATCCTAAAGTCGAAGATCCCAAAGTCGCCGATCAAGTCCTCTGGACGGGCGTTGCCGCCAACAGCTTGGACGAACCGGCATGGACGAAAAACGGCAGCTATCAGGCCGTCCGCCTCATCCGCCACTTTGTCGAGTTTTGGGACCGCACCCCGATGCAGGAACAAACCGATATTTTCGGTCGGCGCAAATACAGCGGCGCGCCCATGGACGGTAAAAAAGAGGGCGATACCGCCGATTTCGCCAAAGACCCCGACGGCAAAATCACACCCAAAGACAGCCATATGCGCCTTGCCAATCCGCGCGATCCTGAGTTCATGAAAAAACACCTGCTCTACCGCCGCGCCTTCAACTACTCGCGCGGCCTCGCCGCCAACGGCCAGCTCGATGTCGGCTTGGTGTTTATCTGCTATCAGGCCAACTTGGCCGACGGCTTCATCTTCGTGCAAAACCTGCTCAACGGCGAGCCGCTGGAGGAATACATCAGCCCGTTTGGCGGCGGCTATTTCTTCGTCCTGCCGGGTGTCGAAAAAGGCAGCTTCCTCGGCAAAGAGCTTTTGGGCGTATAAATCCGCCGATGGTTTGAATAGATAAAAAGGCCGTCTGAAACCTGATTTCCAGATTTCAGACGGCCTGAGTTTTTGCTATCAAACCAAATGTTCCGCCAAGAAAGCCAATGCGTATTCGACGGCTTGCGCCCTTACTGCTTCGCGATCGCCCGTGAATAGCGCGGTTTGCTCAAACGAGCCTTCGGGCGTGGCTAGGCCGAACCAGACTGTGCCGACCGGTTTGGCCGCGCTGCCGCCGCCGGGGCCGGCGATGCCGGAAATACTCAAGGCGTAATCTGCCTGCGCGACGGCTTTTGCGCCGCGTGCCATTTCATAGACGGTCTCGCGGCTGACTGCGCCGTGTTTCAGCAAGGTGTCGGGCATGACGCCGAGGCGGTCTTGTTTGGCTTGGTTGCTGTATGTGACGAAGCTTTGGTGAAACCACTGCGAGCTGCCGGGAACGGAGGTCAGCGCACCTGCAAGCAGGCCGCCGGTGCAGGACTCGGCGCAGGTAACGGTTTGGCGGCGGCTGGTCAGGTGTTCGGCGATGGTTTGCAGATGGGACATGGCGGCTCCTTAATAGAAAAGGGTAAAACCGGGCAGGCGCTTGGCCCGCCGGATTTCAGAAAGGTTTGAGATGTAAAGAGTTTTGCAAAGGCTCAGGCCGTCTGAAACCTATTTCAAGGTTTCAGACGGCCTTTATGTTTTAAGAACCTGATTTATTTTTTGTATTCGGAAATATATTGTGCGACAGCAGCTTGAGGATTTTGAGCAAAGATAACTTTGGCATCCTCTTGATATTGATAGCCGCGGTTTATCAAATTTTTTTCACGTAGTTTGTTACCGTATGCACCCATTAGGATTTTAATGGTAATACCAATAAGAAATAGAAAGGGGAGAAAGATTGCGAAGGCGGGGTTCATACTTACCAGTTTTTCAGCTCCAAAATTAAAAAAACTTAAAATTATAGATAGAATAATAAGGATGATACCCACCCCCCACATTTTCTTCACACATGCCCAGATACCTTCAAAGAAAAATGCAGGCCAAGACCAGCCTTGTTTGACCGCTTCATATTGGCCTATTGAATCTTTAAATATCTTATATACTTTCATGAAAACCCCTTTTATGATTAATATTTGAAAAGTAAGAAATTGTATCATAGTGCATAAGTAATCTGAATAATTGTCAAACAACAGGCCATCTGAAAAATCTTTCAGACGGCCTGTTGTTTTAAAGCGTTTTATTCTGCGCCGACAACGACGGTGTTGAGGTCTTTGAATTTGACGCGGCGTTGCCATGCGTCGCGGACTTGTTCGACGGTCAGGCTGTTGATGGCTTTGGGGTAGGCTTCCAAGTAGTCGTTGGGCAGGTCGTAGAGGCCGATCAGGCTCAGGTAGTTGAGCAGTTTGTCGTTGGAGTCGTAGCGCAGGGGGAAGCTGCCGACGATGTTGGCTTTGGCCTGTTTCAGTTCGGCTTCGGTCGGGCCTTCGGCGATAAACTGTTCGATGACGGCTTGGGTATCGGCCAGTGAGGCTTTGGTGTTTTTCTTTTGGGTGGAGTAGGAAACGGCAAACGTGCCTTCTTCTGTCGCCGGGGCAAGGCTGCTGTATACGCCGTAGGTGTAGCCGTGTTGGTCGCGCAAAACTTTCATGAGGCGGCTGTCGAAACCGCCGCCGCCGAGGATGTAGTTGCCGGCAACGAGGGCGTAGTAGTCGGGGTCGTGGCGTTTGATGAGGGAGGTGCCGAGCAGGACTTGTGCTTGTGTGCCGGCAAAGGGGATGTCACGGCGTTGGGCGGTTTGTTTGGAAACGGGCGGGATGGCGTGGGTTGCAGTGGCTTTGGCCGGCAGGTCTTTGAGGACGCGTTCGACCAGTTGCTCTGCCTGTTTGCGGTTGAGGTCGCCGACGATGGCGACGATGGCGTTGTCTTTGCCGTAGTGGGTGCGGTGGAAGGCGCGGATGTCGTCCAGACTAACTCGTTTGAGGCTGTCAACGGTTATGTTTGCGCCGCTGCCGTAGGGGTGGTTCGGGTAGATGAGTTTGGTCAGTTCGCGCGTGGCGGTGTAGTCGGGGGTGGTTTCTTGTTGTTGCAAGCCGGTAATGGATTGGGTTTGACGGCGGCGGAAAACGGCTTCGTCAAAGCGCGGACGGGTTAGCGAGTGGTTGAGCAAGTTGGCGGCTTTGTCGCGGATGTCGGCTTTGCTGAGGCTGCGGAAGCCTGCGGACGCGCTCTCGGCATTGCTGTCGCTGCTGATTTGTGCGCCGATGTTGTCGGCTTCGGCATTGAAGGCTTCTTCGTCCAGCTCTTGGGTGCCGTCGGTCAGGAGGGCGGCGGTAAATTCGGCAACTTGGCTTTTGCCGTCCGGATTGGCGACGCTGCCTGCGCCCTTGAAGCTGACTTCAAGGTCGATGATGGGGTTTTCGTGGCGTTCGACAAGGAGGATTTGGGTGCCGTCGCGGTTGCGCCAGCGTTGGATGTCGGTGGCGGCTTGGACGCTTAAGGGCTGGAGGAGGGCAAGGGCGAGCAGGGTGGGTTTCATGTTGTGGCTTTCTGTTAGGGCCGTCTGAAAGGGTATGGGCTTTCAGACGGCCTGATGTTTATCGGCGTTTGGCAGCTTTTTTGCTTGGCGCGGCGGCAGGTTTTTGCGGCTCGATGATGACGGTACTCATGCGCTCGTCGGTCAACATCCGGGCGGCGGCCTGTACTTCTTGCGCGCTGACTGCCTGTAGGCGGCGGTGGATTTCTTGTTCGTCGGTATATTGGAAACCGCGCGCTTCGAGGCGGCCCATCATGGAGGCTTGGGAAGACATGGAGTCTTTGGCGTAGATTTCGTTGACCGTTGCCTGGGTTTTGACGCGTTGCAATTCTTCTTCGGAAACGCCGTTGTCGGCAATGTCTTTGATTTCTTGGCGCAGCTGGGCAATCAGAGTATCGGTTTTCACGCCTTCGGCAGGCATGGCTATTACGCTGAACAGCGGCATTTCGCGGCTGATGATGTCGTAATGCGTTCCTGCGCTCAATGCGGTTTGCTTGCCGCGCACGAGGTTTTTGTCAAAACGGCTGGACGCGTTGCCTGCCAAAATATCGGAGAGGATGTCGAGGGCGAAAGGCATCGTGTCATCGAGTTTTTGGAGTTTCGGCACACGGAAGTTGATGGCAATCAGCGGCTGGTGTGTGACCGGAGAAGTGGCTTTGACTGTAACAGGCTTGCGCAAATAGGGTTCGGTATTCAGTTTGTTGCGCGGCGGCTGGGCTTTGGCGGGAATATCGCCGAAGAGTTTGGCGGCCGTCTGAAGCGTTTGTTTGGCATCGACATCGCCGACAATGACCAATACGGCATTGTTGGGCGCGTAATATTGTTTGTACCACGCGCGCAAGTCGTCGGCTTTGAGGGTGTGCAAATCTTTCATGTAGCCGATGACGGAGGCGCGCATAGACGGTTGGGTAAAGGCGGCAAGATAGGCTTGCTCCCACATTTTGCCGTCGGCGGTGTCTTCCGTGCGTTGGCGGCGTTCTTCGCGGATGACGTTCATCTCGTTGAGGAATTCTTTGTCGCTGAAGTTGAGGTTGTGCATGCGGTCGGCTTCGAGCTTCAGAATTTCGGGCAGGTTGGCGGCGGCGACGTTTTCGTAATACACCGTTTCATTTCGGTTGGTGTAGGCGTTGTTTTGCCCGCCCAGCTCGGACACGCGGCGGTTGAACTCGCCGGAGGGAACATCTTTCGTGCCTTTAAACATCATGTGTTCCAAAGCGTGGCTCAGGCCGCTTTTGCCCGGTTTTTCATCCACGCTGCCGATTTTGTACCAAATCTGCGAAACGGCCACTGGCGCGCGGTGGTCTTCTTTGACGATGATTTTCAGACCGTTGGGCAGGGTTTCAGAAAGCGTCTGCGCCCATGAAGCGGCAGGCAGTGCGAAGGCAAGCATTAAAGCAATTCGGCGTAACATGGTTCAATCCGTAAAATGAAAATCAATCGCCAAAGTATAGCGGAAAATTTGCAAAGATTGGCCGAATGTTTCAGACGGCCCGGGCCTTATCTGCTGATTCACATCAAGCACGGCCGTTGCCAATCTTTACCGTCGCGCCTCATTCGCGGATAATCCCAAACATTCCCGTTCCCAACCATCACAAAGGAATCATCATGGCATTTTTGAAACTGACCGAACAAAATGTTCAAGGCAAAACCGTTCTGATCCGCGCCGATATGAACGTACCGTTTAAAGACGGCAACATCAGCGACGACACCCGTATCCGTGCTTCGCTCGCATCCATCAAATACTGCTTGGACAACGGCGCGTCTGTGATCGTGATGACCCACCTCGGCCGTCCGACCGAAGGCGAATTCCATCCTGAAGACGATGTAGCGCCTGTTGCCGCGCATTTGGGCAAACTGTTGGGCAAAGACGTGAAAGTATTGAACGACTGGCGTGAAAACAAACCGACTTTGAACGCCGGTGATGTCGTGATGTTGCAAAACGTGCGCATCAACAAAGGCGAGAAGAAAAACGACTTGGAGCTGGGCAAAGCCTACGCTTCTTTGTGCGACGTATTCGTTAACGACGCATTCGGTACCGCCCACCGCGCCCAAGCTTCGACTGAAGCCGTTGCCCAAGCCGCACCGGTTGCCTGCGCCGGCGTGTTGATGGCGGGCGAACTCGACGCTTTGGGCAAAGCCCTGAAACAACCGGCTCATCCGATGGTTGCCATCGTTGCCGGCAGCAAAGTGTCCACCAAGCTGACCATCCTTGAATCTTTGGCCGACAAAGTCGACCAACTCATCGTTGGCGGCGGCATTGCCAATACCTTCCTGTTGGCAGAAGGCAAAGCCATCGGCAAATCTTTGGCCGAACACGATTTGGTGGAAGAATCCAAAAAAATCATGGCGAAAATGGCGGCCAAAGGCGGCTCTGTTCCGCTGCCGACCGATGTCGTCGTTGCTAAAGCCTTTGCCGCCGATGCGGAAGCTGTGGTGAAAGACATTGCCGACGTTGCTGAAGACGACATGATTTTGGACATCGGCCCGAAATCCGCCGCTGCTTTGGCTGAGCTGCTCAAAGCCGCAGGCACTGTCGTATGGAACGGCCCGGTCGGCGTGTTTGAGTTTGACCAATTTGCCGGCGGTACCAAAGTATTGGCCGAAGCGATTGCCCAAAGCGATGCGTTCTCGATTGCCGGCGGCGGCGACACTCTGGCGGCGATTGCCAAATTCGGCGTAACCGACCAAATCAGCTACATTTCCACCGGCGGCGGCGCGTTCCTCGAATTCTTGGAAGGCAAAGAGTTGCCTGCCGTAGCCGCTTTGGAAAAACGCGGCGCATAATCGGTTTTAATCTCGATGGCTGAATAAAGGCCGTCTGAAATCTGGAAATCAGGTTTCAGACGGCCTTATTTATTTTGTTGAAATGTGTTATCGGTTTAGGCGGTTTGCGTATCCGACTGTCTGTGCAATGCCTGATAACACGGTGCAAGCTGGCGGATGATAAGGTCGAGCTGGTGTTTGAGGATTTGGTTTTGTTGGGACTGCTCTTTGTCGGTCTGCTCCAAATCGGCAAACTCCTGTCGGATGGCTTCGATGCTTGCATCGAAGGTGGCCGGTTCGGTCTGCGGCATTTGTTTGAGGAGTTCGGCGATGTGGTGGGTCAGGCGGGCATATGGGGCGAAGGTATCGCTGCCGTCGTGATGAACCTGGTCGCGGTATGCGCCGAGGGCGGAAATGTGGCCGGTCAGCGCATAGCTGGTTTTGAGCAGGGTAAAACCGTCTTGCAGGCGGTCTTGGTATTTTTTCGGGTTGCTGCTCATGTCGGATAAGGTGCTGCTGAGGGCGGCGGTGCTTTCGTGGGCTTGGCGGCGGGTGAGGCGGTAGTCGACATCGTCGCGGCTGCCGTTTTGCAGCTGGTCGAGGATGGCGTCGAGATAGCGGCCGTTGGCAGTGATGGTCTGGGCGGCGGTGTGGCTGAGGGTGAGGTAACGCCAATCGGGCCAGAGGTAGGTGGCGGCGGCCCATGCGATAACGGAACCGACGATGGTGTCGATGATGCGGATGGGCATGGCGTGGTACACGTCCAAACCGGCAAGCGAGAGACTGGTCAGGGCTTGGATGGTGATGAAGAAGGTAGAGAAGCTGTATTTGTAGCTTCGGGTCATGAAAAACAGGGTGGTGCTAGCGATGACAATCCAAAGCTTGGTTTCAACGGACGGGGTGAAGTAGGGGACGAGCGAACCGACAATCACGCCGAGAATTGTACCGGCGATACGTTGGTACACGCGGCTTTTGGTGGCGGTGTAGTTGGGCTGGCAGACGAAGAGGGCGGTCAGCAGAATCCAGTAGCCGAGGTTGAGATGGAGGATTTCGACGATGATGCAGGCCGCGGCCACGACGATGGAAAGGCGGGTGGCATGACGGAAGACGCCGGATTCGAAATTGAGCTGGCTGAGGACGGTTTCGCCGATGTTGCGGAACTTGGTGTTTTCAAGGGCGGCGATGCGGGTGTCGGTGTTGTCGCTTTCGGCAAGGGACGCATCGTTTTGCAGTTGCCGCAGTTGGTAATCGACGCTGCTGAGGTTGTCGAGCAGGCGGCGGATATTGTGGAGGTTGGCATTGTCGGCGTGGGTTTCGGCAAAATGGCCGAGGGATTGGCGGCAGCCTTCCATGGCGCGGCCGAGGCGTTTGCTGTATGTGTAGGGTTTGTTGTTGCGCAGGGTGGCGGCAATGTTGCGGCACGCCTGACCCTGCATTTCGAGCAGGCGGCGGATGCGGAAGATGAGGTCGGTGTTTTTGAGCTGCTCGGCCATTTCGCTGTAATCGACGTGGGCGGAGCTGATGCGTTCGTGCATGTCTTGCGCGCTGAGGTAGTAGCGCAGCATTTTGGCGGTGCGCGGATGGCGGTGTTGGCCGCGTAATCGGTAGAAAAGTGCGGCACGGCATTGGTTGAAGGCGGTAATCACGCCGGTGTTGCTCATGGCCAGGTCGATTTGGCGGTTGCCCAACCATGCGGCTTCGTCGGGGTCGAAAAAGTCGGCTTTGGCATCGAAGTAGTTGCTGAGTGCATCGTAGGCGTTGGCAACGGTTTCTTGGACGGGGCGGTGGGGCAGGATGATTTGGAAGATCAGGGTGCTGACGCTGTATAGGACTGTGCCCAGCAGAATCATGACGGGATTGGTCAGCCAGTAGCTTTCGGGGGTGTAGGTCAGCGTGGTGTAGGTGGCGACGGCGAGCGCACCGAAAGCGATGGTGCGGTATTTGAGGCCGACGGTGCCGAGGATGGTGAAGCCGAAAGTCATCAGGGTCATGGCCAAGATGAAGGGAACGCCTGTGCCGATGGTGCTTTGGGCAAGCAGTGAGGAGAGGGTAAACAGGGTGACGGTGATAACGATGTTTATCAGACGGCCTGTGAGGCGGTTGTCCAAATCGACCAAACCGCCGGCAATAATGCCGAGTACGAAGGGCATGGCGAGTTTGGGGGTGTTAAAGTGCCAAACGAGTGTGGCGGCGATGAATACGCTGGCGAAGACGGGTAGGGAGGCAATGATCAGAGGTTTGAGCGGCGGGGTGTTCATGGTTGGGTTGTTTTATTTGTTATGAGATGAATGATTGGATTTTAACAGGATTTTCAGTCGGTTTCAGAATGCTTTAAATGAGATAAGGCCGTCTGAACGGATACGGCGAAATACTTGATTTCGTTTCCGCATCTGTTCAGACGGCCTTGTTTGGCCTGCGTCATCAGGTCATCAGGTTGAGGTCGCTGATGCGGTCGTAGAGACGCTCGGTATTGTTGCCCTCGTCGTGCATTTGAATGCGCAGGCGCAAATCGTTGGCGGAAAACGCTTGGCGCAGGGCTTCGCTGAGTTCGATTTGGCCTTGTGCATAGAGGTTGAAGAGGTTTTGGTCGAACGTCTGCATGCCGTTGCTGCCGGAGCGTGCCATCAGGTCGCGGATTTCCAGCAATTCGCCTTTGAAAATCAAGTCCTGCATGGCCGGAGTGTTGAGCAGGAGGTCTGTAACGGCCGTGCGTTGGCGGTTTTTCTTGACGACGAGGCGTTGGCCGATGATGCCGACGAGGTTTAACGCCAAATCCATCAAAACCTGTTGGCGGCGGTCTTCCGGATAGAAGTTAATGATGCGCTCGATGGTTTGGGAGGCTGTGCTGGCGTGGATGGTGAAAACGCACAGATGGCCGGTTTGAGCCAGTTGGAGGGCGTATTCCATGCTTTCTTCGCTACGGACTTCGCCGATACAGACGACGTCGGGTGCTTGACGCATGGCACTTTGAACGGCGGTTTTCCAGTTGTCGGTATCGATGCCGATTTCGCGCTGGGTAAAGATGCTTCGGCAAGGTTTGTAGATAAACTCGATGGGGTCTTCGATGGTAACGATATGGCCGGGCAGCTTTTGGTTGCGGTAGTTGAGCATGGAGGCCATGGTGGTGGATTTGCCCGAACCGGTCGGGCCGGCGAGGATCAGCAGGCCGCGTGGTGCAAGAGCGAGCTCTTGGAGTTTTTCGGGCAAACCGAGGGTCTTCATTTCGGGAATGTCTTGGCTGACGCGGCGCAATACCATGCCGACGCGGCCTTGCTCGTGGTAGGCGTTGACGCGGTAGCGCGTGTTGCTGCGCGATTGGACGGAATAGTTGATTTCCCAGTCGCGGTTGAAGGCTTCGAGCTGGTCGGGGTTCATGGTGGATTCGGCGATGGCGGCGGTGTCCGCGCCGGTCAGTGCTTTGTGGGGCATGGGCGTGAGGGTGCCGCCGACTTTGATGGCAGGGGGAAAGCCTGCGCTGATGAAGATGTCGGAAGCGTTGCGTTTTTCAGCCTCTTCACACATGCGGTCGAGCAGGGGGTGAAGATGCGTGCCGATTTCGGCCGGTGTGGGGATGTGCGGTGCTTGGTTTTTTTGTGAGTAGGCTTGCACCATTTCGCTTAACAGGTCGTGCAGAGGGGCGAGGTCGCTCATGATGATTCTCTTTAAAACGGGTATTCGGTCAGGCTCAAAGGCCGTCTAAAAACGGGATGATGGGGTTCAGACGGCCTGAGTATAGTTTAGAAAATAGAGAGGTTTTCGATGTTTTGCGCTTTGCTGCGTGCCATCTCGGGGCTGATGGTGCCTTGGCGGACAAGGGTTTGCAGGGCTTGATCGAGGGTTTGCATACCGTGGGCCTGACCGGTTTGGAGGGCGGCGTTGATTTGGGCGATTTTGTTTTCGCGGATGAGGTTGCGCACGGCCGGTGTGGAAATCAGGATTTCGTGCGCGGCGACGCGGCCGTTGCCGTCGCGGGTTTTCAGCAGGGTTTGGGAAATGATGGCGCGCAAGGACTCGGACAACATGGAGCGCACGATTTCTTTTTCGCCGGCTGGGAATACGTCGACAATACGGTCGATGGTTTTGGCGGCGCCGGTCGTGTGCAGCGTGCCGAAAACCAAGTGGCCGGTTTCGGCGGCGGTCAGGGCGAGGGAGATGGTTTCAGGGTCGCGCATCTCGCCGATCAAAATCACGTCGGGGTCTTCGCGCAGGGCGGAACGCAGGGCGTTGGTGAAACTGTGGGTGTGCTGATGCAGCTCGCGTTGGTTGATGAGCGCCTTTTTGCTTTGGTGGACGAACTCAATCGGGTCTTCGATGGTCAGAATGTGGGCCGGTTGGGTTTCGTTGATGTAGTTGACCATCGCCGCCAGCGTGGTGGATTTACCCGAACCGGTCGGGCCGGTTACCAAGACCAAACCGCGCGGATTTTCGGCAATTTTTTGGAAAATGCGCGGCGCACGCAATTCTTCCAGCGTCAGGACGGTACTCGGAATGGTACGGAATACGGCGGCCGGGCCGCGTTCGGTCATAAAGGCGTTGACGCGGAAACGGGCAACATTAGGCAGCTCAAATGAGAAATCGACTTCAAAATCTTGTTGATAGAGCTTGCGCTGGTGGTCGTTCATGACCGAGGTAATCATGGTACCGACTTCTTCCGAGCTCATCTCGGGCAGGTTGATGCGGCGGATGTCGCCGTGTACGCGTATCATAGGGGAAATGCCCGAACTCAAATGGAGGTCGGAGGCTTTGTTTTTCACGCCGAACGCGAGTAAGTCGGTAATCTGCATAATGTGGCCTTGTTTTGGTTTAGAATAATAAAATCGCTTTATTTTAAATAGATAAATCCGTTCGACCAAGTAAAATTTTCAAAATGCCGAGTGATGAACGGGTTAAAGGAGAAAACCATGTCGGTATTGCAACAAAACTATCGGGACGTATGCCGGGCGGTTGAACAGGCGGCTGAGGCTGCAGGGCGGCCTGCGGATGCGGTAAAGCTGGTGGCGGTCAGTAAGACATTTCCGGCAGACGATATCCGCGAAGTGTATGCGGCCGGTCAGCGCGATTTTGGCGAGAACTATATTCAGGAATGGTTTGAAAAAACGGAAACGCTGGCCGATTTGCCGGATATTGTTTGGCACGTTATCGGCGATGTGCAGTCTAATAAAACCAAATTTGTGGCCGAGCGCGCACATTGGGTGCATACGATAGGCCGTCTGAAAACGGCGCGGCGCTTGAGCGAACAAAGGCCGTCTGAAATGCCGCCGTTGCAGGTGTGCATTGAAGTGAACATTGCCGCGGAAGAGGCGAAACACGGCGTGGCGCCCGATGAAGCGGTCGGGCTGGCCCTTGAAGTGGCCAAGTTGCCGAATATTCAAGTGCGCGGATTGATGTGTGTGGCCAAGGCCGACAGCAGCGACGATGAGTTGCGCAGCCAGTTTCACATCATGCAACGGCTGTTGGCTGAGTTGAACGCGGCAGGCGTAGAAGCAGATGTTTTGTCTATGGGTATGTCCGGCGATATGCCAATCGCGGTAGAATGCGGCGCAACCCATGTCCGCATCGGCAGCGCGATTTTCGGCAAGCGGCATTATCCTCAAGCGTAAAATTAATGGCCGTCTGAACAGGGCAGACAGCAGTTTCAGACGGCCTGATCGATATCACAAAGGAGTGACATATATTATGAATATCTATTTTCTCGGCGGCGGCAATATGGCGACTGCCATTGCAGGCGGTTTGGTCAAACAAGACGGCTATCGTGTCCACATTGTCGAACGCGGCGCCGAAAGACGGGCGCAGCTGGTTCAAGAATTGGGCGTAGCCACTTCTGAAAACCTGCCCGAATTGAGCGCGGACGACGTCCTCATTCTCGCCGTCAAACCGCAAGACATGCAGGCAGCCTGTCAAAACATCCGTTTGAATGGCGCGCTGGTGTTGTCCGTAGCGGCCGGATTGTCCATCGATACCCTCAGCCATTATCTGGGCGGCACACGCCGTATCGTGCGCATCATGCCCAATACGCCGGCCAAAATCGGCCTGGGTGTATCCGGTATGTTTGCCGATGTAAGTGTTTCAGAAGCCGACCGCGCAGCCGCAGACGGCATCATGCGCTCTGTCGGCACAACCGTTTGGCTGAACGAGGAAGAGCAACTCCACAATATTACCGGCATCAGCGGCAGCGGCCCCGCTTATGTTTTCTATCTTTTGGGCGCGCTCCAAAATGCGGCTTTGGCACAAGGTTTCAACGAGCAAGACGCACGCGAACTGAGCCTCGCCACATTTAAAGGCGCAGTGGCTTTGGCCGAACAAACCGGCGAAGCATTCGCACAATTACAGCAAAACGTAACTTCTAAAGGCGGCACGACACACGAAGCCATCGAAACCTTCAAAGCCCGTCACGTTGCCGAGGCCATCGAACAGGGCGTGGAAGCCTGCGTCAAACGTTCGCAAGAAATGGCGCAACAATACAAGGCCGTCTGAACATGCGCGGCGACTTGCTCCTATTATTGGCAGACGCAATTGCCATCCTGTGTATCACACGCTTTTTGCTCCGATACGCAGGATTGGCGGCAGAACATCCCCTGCTCAAATTCAGCATACAGGCAACAGGCTGGCTGACCAAACCTTGGCAAAAAGCATTTCCAAGCGGCGAGAAAACCGATTGGTACTGCCTGCCCGCAGGTTTTCTGGTGTATTACCTTGCCTGTACCGCCATTATTTTCATCTCGCCGGCATTATCCATCAGCAATAAGCTGATTCTGGCAAACTTCTGGTTTGCCGCACTCCATATGCTGAAAGCCGCAGCCTATACATTACTTATCGCTCTGATTATCAGAATGGTGTCCAGTATACAGGACCGCTATTCGCCGTTGACCTATGCCATCGAACGAATCCTGCAGCCATTGCTCAAACCGTTTTCCCTGTTACGCGCAGGGCGATACGATTTTTCAGGCAGTTTGCTGGCACTCTTATTATGGTTGTGGCTGACACGATGGTTTCCCCAGCTTATCCAGCAAACGAATATATGGTTGCTCCAATAGGCCGTCTGAAAGCGCAGCAGGTATTAACGACCAAAAATACAACGTCCTAAAAAGCGCATTAATATATTTAGGCGTAAGGTAGTGCAAAAAAGTGCAAATCGAAATATAAAGAACAAATGAATAGGTAAAACATGATATGATTCGCCCAATTTCCAAAACGGAAATTCAAGAAAACCCAATAAAAGCAAACCCGTAGCATCCAAATCATTAACATAAACCGAAAGCAGACACCATGGCAAAGCTGACAGAACAAGATATTTTAAACTGGGATGGTCCCGAAGAGGACTACATGAACAGCGACCAATTGGCCTTCTTCCGCGAACTACTGGTTAAAATGCAAGAAGAGCTGATTGAAAATGCAAACACCACTACCGGCCATCTCCAAGAGCACGAATCCGCCCCCGATCCTGCCGACCGCGCCACCCAAGAAGAAGAGTACGCTTTAGAACTGCGCACCCGCGACCGCGAGCGTAAACTTCTTAGCAAAGTACAAGCGACCATCCGCAGCATTGACGAAGGCGATTACGGTTTCTGTGCCGATACCGGCGAACCCATCGGCCTCAAACGCCTGCTGGCACGTCCGACCGCGACACTGTCCGTAGAAGCGCAAGAGCGACGCGAACGAATGAAAAAACAGTTTGCCGACTAAAATAATAGACATAAAACCTCAAAAAGGCCGTCTGAAATATGATTTTCAGACGGCCTTAGTATTGAACCGGGTTGGATATTGGAAGCGAATAGGGAAGATTTGAATGTTTTTAGAAAAATAAAAAACCTGTTAAAACAGGGGAGTGATTAAATTTTCGAAAATAATTTCGAGAAAGGTGTTGACTGGTTTTGTTGGGAGGCGTATAGTTCGGTTCTTCGCTGCTGACGCGGTGAAGAAAACGAAGCAGACAGTATAACACAGTTGGTTGAAATTTTCGATAATTTTAGTTGACTTTTGAAAATTGTACTGTATAATTCGATTCGCTCTTTAAAAAACAGATTACCGATAAGTGTGAGTGCATTAGGCCTCACACTGTTTGAAAGACAGACAAGATGATGTTTTAGACATTGTCCTGTCGGTTTCTTTGAAGCAGACCAGAAGTTATAAGTTAGAGATTGAACATAAGAGTTTGATCCTGGCTCAGATTGAACGCTGGCGGCATGCTTTACACATGCAAGTCGGACGGCAGCACAGAGAAGCTTGCTTCTTGGGTGGCGAGTGGCGAACGGGTGAGTAACATATCGGAACGTACCGAGTAATGGGGGATAACTAATCGAAAGATTAGCTAATACCGCATATTCTCTGAGGAGGAAAGCAGGGGACCTTCGGGCCTTGCGTTATTCGAGCGGCCGATATCTGATTAGCTAGTTGGTGGGGTAAAGGCCTACCAAGGCGACGATCAGTAGCGGGTCTGAGAGGATGATCCGCCACACTGGGACTGAGACACGGCCCAGACTCCTACGGGAGGCAGCAGTGGGGAATTTTGGACAATGGGCGCAAGCCTGATCCAGCCATGCCGCGTGTCTGAAGAAGGCCTTCGGGTTGTAAAGGACTTTTGTCAGGGAAGAAAAGGCTGTTGCTAATACCGACAGCTGATGACGGTACCTGAAGAATAAGCACCGGCTAACTACGTGCCAGCAGCCGCGGTAATACGTAGGGTGCGAGCGTTAATCGGAATTACTGGGCGTAAAGCGAGCGCAGACGGTTACTTAAGCAGGATGTGAAATCCCCGGGCTCAACCTGGGAACTGCGTTCTGAACTGGGTGACTAGAGTGTGTCAGAGGGAGGTAGAATTCCACGTGTAGCAGTGAAATGCGTAGAGATGTGGAGGAATACCGATGGCGAAGGCAGCCTCCTGGGATAACACTGACGTTCATGCTCGAAAGCGTGGGTAGCAAACAGGATTAGATACCCTGGTAGTCCACGCCCTAAACGATGTCAATTAGCTGTTGGGCAACTTGATTGCTTAGTAGCGTAGCTAACGCGTGAAATTGACCGCCTGGGGAGTACGGTCGCAAGATTAAAACTCAAAGGAATTGACGGGGACCCGCACAAGCGGTGGATGATGTGGATTAATTCGATGCAACGCGAAGAACCTTACCTGGTCTTGACATGTACGGAATCCTCCAGAGACGGAGGAGTGCCTTCGGGAGCCGTAACACAGGTGCTGCATGGCTGTCGTCAGCTCGTGTCGTGAGATGTTGGGTTAAGTCCCGCAACGAGCGCAACCCTTGTCATTAGTTGCCATCATTAAGTTGGGCACTCTAATGAGACTGCCGGTGACAAGCCGGAGGAAGGTGGGGATGACGTCAAGTCCTCATGGCCCTTATGACCAGGGCTTCACACGTCATACAATGGTCGGTACAGAGGGTAGCCAAGCCGCGAGGCGGAGCCAATCTCACAAAACCGATCGTAGTCCGGATTGCACTCTGCAACTCGAGTGCATGAAGTCGGAATCGCTAGTAATCGCAGGTCAGCATACTGCGGTGAATACGTTCCCGGGTCTTGTACACACCGCCCGTCACACCATGGGAGTGGGGGATACCAGAAGTAGGTAGGGTAACCGCAAGGAGCCCGCTTACCACGGTATGCTTCATGACTGGGGTGAAGTCGTAACAAGGTAGCCGTAGGGGAACCTGCGGCTGGATCACCTCCTTTCTAGAGAAAGAAGAGGACTGATGCATTCACACTTATCGGTAAACTGTAAAAGATGCGGAAGAGAAAAGCTTGAGTGAAGACAAGATTCGCTTAAGAAGAGAATCCGGGTTTGTAGCTCAGCTGGTTAGAGCACACGCTTGATAAGCGTGGGGTCGGAGGTTCAAGTCCTCCCAGACCCACCAAGAACGGGGGCATAGCTCAGTTGGTAGAGCACCTGCTTTGCAAGCAGGGGGTCATCGGTTCGATCCCGTTTGCCTCCACCAAGCACTTTACAAATCAAAGGAAGCCTGCTATACTTAGCAGCTTATTTTGATTTGCGAAGTGAAATATCGACGCATCGATCTTTAACAAATTGGAAAGCCGAAATCAACAAACAAAGACAATGAGTTTGTTTTGATTTTTTATTCTTTGCAAAGGATAAAAAATCTCTCGCAAGAGAAAAGAAAACAAACACAGTATTTGGGTGATGATTGTATCGACTTAATCCTGAAACACAAAAGGCAGGATTAAGACACAACAAGCAGTAAGCTTTATCAAAGTAGGAATTTCAAGTTTGCTTCCCTAGTCAACGGGTAGGTAAACAAAGTCAGAGAGGTTCTTGAAATGATAGAGTCAAGTGAATAAGTGCATCAGGTGGATGCCTTGGCGATGATAGGCGACGAAGGACGTGTAAGCCTGCGAAAAGCGCGGGGGAGCTGGCAATAAAGCTATGATCCCGCGGTGTCCGAATGGGGAAACCCACCTCTTAGGAGGTATCCTTATCTGAATACATAGGATAAGCGAAGCGAACCCGGAGAACTGAACCATCTAAGTACCCGGAGGAAAAGAAATCAACCGAGATTCCGCAAGTAGTGGCGAGCGAACGCGGAGGAGCCTGTACGTGATAACTGTCGAGATAGAAGAACAAGCTGGGAAGCTTGACCATAGTGGGTGATAGTCCCGTATTCGAAATCTCAACAGTGGTACTAAGCGTACGAAAAGTAGGGCGGGACACGTGAAATCCTGTCTGAATATGGGGGGACCATCCTCCAAGGCTAAATACTCATCATCGACCGATAGTGAACCAGTACCGTGAGGGAAAGGCGAAAAGAACCCCGGGAGGGGAGTGAAATAGAACCTGAAACCTGATGCATACAAACAGTGGGAGCACCCTTGTGGTGTGACTGCGTACCTTTTGTATAATGGGTCAACGACTTACATTCAGTAGCGAGCTTAACCGAATAGGGGAGGCGTAGGGAAACCGAGTCTTAATAGGGCGAACAGTTGCTGGGTGTAGACCCGAAACCGAGTGATCTATCCATGGCCAGGTTGAAGGTGCCGTAACAGGTACTGGAGGACCGAACCCACGCATGTTGCAAAATGCGGGGATGAGCTGTGGATAGGGGTGAAAGGCTAAACAAACTCGGAGATAGCTGGTTCTCCCCGAAAACTATTTAGGTAGTGCCTCGAGCAAGACACTGATGGGGGTAAAGCACTGTTATGGCTAGGGGGTTATTGCAACTTACCAACCCATGGCAAACTAAGAATACCATCAAGTGGTTCCTCGGGAGACAGACAGCGGGTGCTAACGTCCGTTGTCAAGAGGGAAACAACCCAGACCGCCAGCTAAGGTCCCAAATGATAGATTAAGTGGTAAACGAAGTGGGAAGGCCCAGACAGCCAGGATGTTGGCTTAGAAGCAGCCATCATTTAAAGAAAGCGTAATAGCTCACTGGTCGAGTCGTCCTGCGCGGAAGATGTAACGGGGCTCAAATCTATAACCGAAGCTGCGGATGCCAGTTTACTGGCATGGTAGGGGAGCGTTCTGTAGGCCGATGAAGGTGCATTGTAAAGTGTGCTGGAGGTATCAGAAGTGCGAATGTTGACATGAGTAGCGATAAAGCGGGTGAAAAGCCCGCTCGCCGAAAGCCCAAGGTTTCCTACGCAACGTTCATCGGCGTAGGGTGAGTCGGCCCCTAAGGCGAGGCAGAAATGCGTAGTCGATGGGAAACAGGTTAATATTCCTGTACTTGATTCAAATGCGATGTGGGGACGGAGAAGGTTAGGTTAGCAAGCTGTTGGAATAGCTTGTTTAAGCCGGTAGGTGGAAGACTTAGGCAAATCCGGGTCTTCTTAACACCGAGAAGTGACGACGAGTGTCTACGGACATGAAGTAACCGATACCACGCTTCCAGGAAAAGCCACTAAGCTTCAGTTTGAATCGAACCGTACCGCAAACCGACACAGGTGGGCAGGATGAGAATTCTAAGGCGCTTGAGAGAACTCGGGAGAAGGAACTCGGCAAATTGATACCGTAACTTCGGGAGAAGGTATGCCCTCTAAGGTTAAGGACTTGCTCCGTAAGCCCTGGAGGGTCGCAGAGAATAGGTGGCTGCGACTGTTTATTAAAAACACAGCACTCTGCTAACACGAAAGTGGACGTATAGGGTGTGACGCCTGCCCGGTGCTGGAAGGTTAATTGAAGATGTGCAAGCATCGGATCGAAGCCCCAGTAAACGGCGGCCGTAACTATAACGGTCCTAAGGTAGCGAAATTCCTTGTCGGGTAAGTTCCGACCCGCACGAATGGCGTAACGATGGCCACACTGTCTCCTCCCGAGACTCAGCGAAGTTGAAGTGGTTGTGAAGATGCAATCTACCCGCTGCTAGACGGAAAGACCCCGTGAACCTTTACTGTAGCTTTGCATTGGACTTTGAAGTCACTTGTGTAGGATAGGTGGGAGGCTTTGAAGCAGAGACGCCAGTCTCTGTGGAGCCGTCCTTGAAATACCACCCTGGTGTCTTTGAGGTTCTAACCCAGACCCGTAATCCGGGTCGGGGACCGTGCATGGTAGGCAGTTTGACTGGGGCGGTCTCCTCCCAAAGAGTAACGGAGGAGTTCGAAGGTTACCTAGGTCCGGTCGGAAATCGGACTGATAGTGCAATGGCAAAAGGTAGCTTAACTGCGAGACCGACAAGTCGAGCAGGTGCGAAAGCAGGACATAGTGATCCGGTGGTTCTGTATGGAAGGGCCATCGCTCAACGGATAAAAGGTACTCCGGGGATAACAGGCTGATTCCGCCCAAGAGTTCATATCGACGGCGGAGTTTGGCACCTCGATGTCGGCTCATCACATCCTGGGGCTGTAGTCGGTCCCAAGGGTATGGCTGTTCGCCATTTAAAGTGGTACGTGAGCTGGGTTTAAAACGTCGTGAGACAGTTTGGTCCCTATCTGCAGTGGGCGTTGGAAGTTTGACGGGGGCTGCTCCTAGTACGAGAGGACCGGAGTGGACGAACCTCTGGTGTACCGGTTGTAACGCCAGTTGCATAGCCGGGTAGCTAAGTTCGGAAGAGATAAGCGCTGAAAGCATCTAAGCGCGAAACTCGCCTGAAGATGAGACTTCCCTTGTGGTTTAACCACACTAAAGAGTCGTTCGAGACCAGGACGTTGATAGGTGGGGTGTGGAAGCGCGGTAACGCGTGAAGCTAACCCATACTAATTGCTCGTGAGGCTTGACTCTATCATTTGAAGAACTTCAAATAATAAAAGCTTACTGACTGATTCAGTCATCACCGAATAATTGATTAAGGCTTTACCGATTTGTAACAGTTTAAGTTTGGCGGCCATAGCGAGTTGGTCCCACGCCTTCCCATCCCGAACAGGACCGTGAAACGACTCAGCGCCGATGATAGTGTGGTTCTTCCATGTGAAAGTAGGTCACCGCCAAACACCCATTCCGAAGCCCCCGACTGATGTCGGGGGCTTTTTATATGCCTGTCGTTTCTATCGGTTTGGCGGCAGAATTGGGATAACAGGTGTTGGGGTCAAACATTGGGATAGTGATGTACCGGTGTTTATGGAGTATTCGTGCATCTTGGCATTTGAATTAGAAATATTTATCCTGTTGTTATTCTTGCACAAAAGTACCGAAAGTTACGGTTAACCGTTTGGAATGTTTGAAATCGAACGGTATTTGCGTTAATATGTCGTATGCATTTATATGGAATGGGGCCGTGTTCTACTGTCGTGTGGCAGTGTCGGCGGGGTGGGGAAAACCGTCCTGCAGACGGCCCGGTTGATTCAATCTGACACGTTATAGGAAAACCCTGATGAAGAAATTTTTATTTGGTGTAAGGCGGTAAAAACTTTTGCACACCTAATTGGCGACTTTTACACAACTAGCCGCACAGCAAAGATAATAACTTTTGCACAAAAGACCCATTTAAAAATGATTTAAATGGGTCTTTTATTAGTTTTAAAACCAGTAAACATTCGCTTAATTACTCCACTCTTCGACATACAGATAGATAGACTGTTTTGCCTTATCGAAGTTGCTACGGATTTTAACGCTGTTTACAGGTAAGCGGCTGCATTATTACTCCCAAGCCGGAGTATTGTATTTACGGCGGGCATATTCAAGGAGCAAGTCGCTGGTATATTGATTATCTGCAATATAACCATCAAAAACCATTACATGACCGACATAACCTTTCCAGCCAACAGCATTCTCCGGGTTCGCAGAAGCAGGCCATTTACCCACAAGCGCGGGCTCGTCTTTCAGTTTTCGCGGCGTTAAATTTGCTCCCGAATTAAAGCCTTTATCATCACGGATGGTACTGCGGTTTGCCGAGAAATCAGTTGAAGCAATTAAAGACAACGGCTTACCGATAAGATTACCCTTATTCAAATCCAAATTGGCAGAGTTGATTGAAATACTTGTATTACGAGCATAAACAGAAACGAATGCATTTTCTTTTCCAGAAACCAAAATCGAACTTACCGGAGTAGTTGCCTCACTCTTCATAGCAAACACGACAATCGTCATGTTATTCATTGAGGCTTTGAAGGCATCAGTATCCGAAACCATGCCCTTAGATCCGTCAAAATAAGCAGATGAAACCCCACCTAAAATACTGTTATCCAGTAAGGGAGCCTGTTCCGGTGTCGCCGTCAGATGGTTGCCGAGAGCTGATTTATCGGTAATTTTAACAATACGCCCGCCTGATACATTGCGGACTGCAGGATCGCTCATATCCCAAAAGGCTCGCAATCCTGGCAAGGCACGGATTTCAGCTTCCAACGCCGAAATATCGCGGTCAATGATTACCGGCAGTTTTTTATTACCGAATACAGTATTTAAACGAACAAGTTGTCCCATAATTTACTCCTGATTGACGGGCAGCTCGAAAGCAAAAGCCCAGTTATATAATTTAAATTGGCCGTCTGAAGAAACTGCCGTATCAGAATCCCGCAAATTACCGCGAGAACCCTCCGCTCTGCCGCTCTTACCGCCAACGCCGTTGTCAAAAGCATACGTAATCTTGGCTCCGGACGGGATATCCTCGGTTGAGGTGATACGTATTTTATTTTGATTGGCCAGCAATTTAACCGAATGTATAGAGGCAGTACCCGAGTTATACAGCGCAAAACCATAGTTGCCGGGATTAACCACTTGTTCTTCGTCCAATACCAATGGCGCAACAGGCACATGAAATTCAATATCTACAGTACGGGCATCAACCTTAGTCAATGTCTTAGGTCTTAAACCAAGCCAATCCCCACCTTCGTCCACTACGATTTTCTTAACCTTCGCATAGTATTCCCCCAAATATTTAGTATCCGGAGCAAGAATATGCGCATAGTCTTTATAGTTGAACTGATACTTTGGACAAACCAAGAAAATACGCGGATGCTCTTCGGATGCCTTGAGTTGTAAAAATGGAGTTGTAAACTGATGCCGGCCTTCCGCCGTACCTTTATAACCGGCCGCACTGCTTGTTTGGCAGGTCAGCATTACAGGTTGCTCCTCTTGCCCGGTAATAGCCTTGATGTCGGCAGTAAAATCGTTCAGCCACTCAATCAAATTCTTATCATAGGCAGTATTACTAATATTGCCATCGCCTTCACCGTGAATAACGAATAAAGCTTTATAAGTCGGCTTAAAAGGGAAGTTCATCATTGTTTTCAGTTGCTTGATGATTTTCTCGTAAGTCCCGGTATTCCCACCTTTTTTCAAGCGGCTATAAACCATGCCGCCGTGAGCCGCCCCAATCATCATTAATCGGCGATCATGGCTTTTCAAATCACAGGCGGCAAAAGAACTGCAAATCGTCTCGTACACTTGCTCTTTCAGGTCAACCGGACGACTGCCTGCGGATCGGGATTGATTAGGAACAGGTCCAGTATCCATCATATAGGCTCTGCCGACGGCAACAGGAGTTTTAGTGACTGCCTGATTCGCACCACCTTCAGCCAATGACTGGCCGGTCACGATATAGCCGTCAGTCGAACTTTCCTCAAAGACCTGTTTAGTTTTACCGCCCGTGACTTCATATGTCAGCATCACGCCGCGACGTGGCGCAACATAACGTATAGATTGGCCGTATGCCTGACAGGCCTCCACATCGCCACGCTGGGTAATACGTGTTGTCACACCGCCTTTTTGTCGGAAAACATCACCATCTTTGAGGTAAACCATACCGGAATCATCTGCCACACCCCCCGAAAAATGAACCGAACCATCCGGTTTGATATGTGTGGCCGCACGGCCATCCTGGTCAGTTACCACATAAGCAGTATCCTCATGCAGGCCGATATGACCGCCGGGCAACATCATCTCCCCGTTGGGCGCATGGAAACCAAACAGCAAGTGATTTCGACGATCAACCATAGCCCAGCCGGGGAAATTGTCATTATTTTGAATAGTCGCCGACGGCTGATAAAAATCGCCGCCATGGGTCACACCATAAGCCACCTGTCCGTTAACATCGGTAACGGCCTGAGCCAGCCACATATCCACATTGTGAACACCAATCCCCGACATCTGCGCCATCAATTGATTAATTAAACTTTGCAACAGCGCAATAGCATCAGTCTTATCAGACTTCGCAAGCAGTTTCTGCAGCTCTTCGATAGAGCCGGGATTTTCAGTCGCAAACTTCAACAACGCTTCGGACAACAATTTCTCAACATAAGCGACGTTCGCAATCTGGTTCTTATTCGCCCCATCCGGCTCAGGAGTTTCAGGCACGCCCGAAAAGCTTGGCGAACTCAACCCGGCCAACCCCTGAATCGTATTAGCGACAATTTTCTTTATCGCGCCTAAAAGCTGACGCTGGTCTTCCTTATCCGGCGCAATTCCCGCTTCTTGAATAATATTAATTAATTCGGTCTGAACGGCATTCAGCCAATCCGCCGTCACAGGCGTACCCGGAACACGACGCGTACCGTTCTCAAACAATCCGGTTTTACTTCCAATTTTATGCATGAATTTCCTCTCGGTATTCAAAACGGCAATATGTCCATGCCGGCTTAAGATCGTTAAATATAGATTCGATTATCGGATCAGCCTGCCACGACACAAGGTCGCCGCTTCGTGCCTCTCCCGCGCGGAATAGATATGTACTGACATCGCCGTTAACCACCTGGACACACCATCGATATTCTGCCTCTTCGATGTTCAACTCATCTCCGGCGCAGCTGGTTCCTGCGCGGAATACATCCTCTTCGTCGATGTAAATCTCATACCCGGCCTGCTCGGCCAGATTTAAAAAATAAGGAATACTCAAACCGCCCGTATCGTTAATCTTGGCAACAACCGCAGCAACTCGGTATTGATAGGGCTTATTAGAGTTATCAAGCCCCAGTACGCGCTCCCAACTACTCAACAATTCATTCGATTGCTCAGGCGTGACCGCGCCCGATACCGTGCCGGACGTATCGGCTACATTTTGCAATACCCGGCCATCCGTCCTTGCCTGTCTGACTACATATTCAGCATTTCGCGCATAAGAAACAGGCGGCAAAAGCCCCAGCAGAGTATTTTGAATATTCATCCCATCAACCCATACTGTTAATCACAACATCACCTAAACGAAACCAAATAACATCATCGTTTTCATTGTCTGCCGACATATTGCGTAACGGCTCATACAAGATTCGGTCTTCCACACCCGATACCGCACTGACAGCTGCCTCAATTTGAGATTTAACCAAATCCTCTCCCGGCAGAAGCATGTCGAAATATTCACTGATCGCACGTTCAACAGGGGTCTGCACATCATCGATACCGGGCATCACCACATCAACGACCACATCAACCTCTACCGCCTTAGGTGCCATTACCAGCACATTCTTGGCCGTAACCGGACGCACACTGTCGATATAATCCTGACAGGCCTTAATAGTTTCCGGCGTAGGCAATTTATTGCCGCTGGTAATCACCACATCGACCGTTCCCAGCCCACGGCGCAACGGATAAACATAAGCACTCGTCACCCCGTCCACCTCAAGAGCCCAGTCTTGGAAATCGTATTTATTTCCTCCGGCAGCAGGCCGTCTGATTCGAGCCAGCAAACGTGTCAGCAATGAACCGTCGCTCTCAGCATCGGTACCGCCTTCCGCATTAATCACACATCCACTCGGCACACCTGCAGGCGCGGCCATAAATTGAGCCGGGCCGTCTGACACATTACCCCCCAAACCTTCATCAACCGCCTTTACCGCCACGCGATAACGCCCGTCTGACTGCACGACTGCCTGCTCGGTTGTCATAAAGAACCGTTCGCCTTGTTTGATTTGGATACCCGCCTCAATCAAAGCATCGGCCAATGCACCTTCACCGGATGCATATCCGGCAGCCGCCGTAGGATTTCGGCGACGTATGCCGCGCAGGTTGGCGTGACGTTCCAAATATTCACTGTCCGCCGTGTCAGGGAAAATTTGTCGCGCAATCCATGCCTGATGAGCATATTGACCGACGGCAACGCTTGCCAACCGACTAGCATGAACAAAATGGTCACTGTCATTACTGATGTCGGCTGACGGATCTAAAGACTTCGTATCGCGCAGAATACTAGAGCGCACATCGTCAAAAGTCGGAATTTGAAACATCTTTAAACCTCTTTTAAATCACCGAAACACCATGCCGGTAGTCAAATCCGCCATCGGCCGTGACCACTTTAATATTCAGATACAAAATGCCGTTGTGTGGCTGCTCCGCCTCAACCGTAATACTTTCAGCGCGGCCATCATCAATAATCGGCTGCAAAGCCTCTTCAGCATATTGTTTAGCAAGCAGACCAACACGATCGATGTCTTTCTCACGCTCAAGCAGGTGCAGAAGGGAGCCTATTTTTTTATCGGCCCACCAACTTCCTAATGGCGTTTTTAAGCGAATATAGACAGCATTCTTCAAATTGTTGATGGAGCGGCCGGTGTAATCACCCGTTACCGTATCAAGTTCTTTTTCCATCTCATCATTTTATTCAAGCTAAATAACCAGATAGAGAAAACGTCCTTCAACCCCGAAGCGTAAAAAGGCCGTCTGAAACAGCTTTAAATACTGCTTCAGACGGCCTTTAAAAGAACCTTAAATAACATCGCCGGTTTGCGCGCCATTGGTCTCGAAGTGCTTGTGATTACTGCCGACATCTTTGCCATTATTGGTTAATGCACCGGTAGTCTTCAAATCCCCGGCCATATTCACATTTCCGGTAAAAGACGTACCGCTACCGCCCTGAATGGCCATACCGCCGTTGCCGTTGATTTGTCCGGCCGCCGTCACTTGCTGGGTCGCACTCAGATTCGGCGTGTCAAATTCAGCGCCTAAGCTGGCATTGACCTGGTAACTTTTACAATTAACCTTATAAACATCACAATCCGCCTCAATAATACGCCCCTTCTTAATAACGATTTTCGCGCCTTCGTTACTATAAATTGCCGTTTCTCCGGGCTTCAGGTTTTTAATCCGGAAGCTGCCATGCTCCGTAGCCACAATCACACCGTGCGAAGTATCGCCGCCCAACGGTATGACCACAGCCTCCGTACCTTCGGGCGGACAGCTCGTAAACCCGAACTCCTGCAAGTGTTCCAAGTCCTGAAGCATCTCGTCGGCCAGACCGCTCAACTGTATGCGTTGAACCGGCTCCGAAGAAACCACTAAAGTAACCTTGCCGCGGAACGCCGCACGCACGGTATCGCCAATATCACGCGCCACTTGGCCGACACGCCTTGCCATTTTTGCCAAACTCATTCAAACACCGCCGTTCCGCCCAATCCTGATTTTGATTTAGCCGCCTTGCGTTGTGTTGCACGGGTCTTGCGTGCCTGAGTGCGCTTATTGGCAGCCGCCTTTTTACCCTTATCGGTTACGCCTTTTTTCTTACCCTTGCGGTTTCTCGCTTTTTCGGCTTTTACCTGATAAGCATCAGGTGTCCATATACCATCTTCCTTCAGGCGCAGTTCAGTAATCGTGCCATTACTCCGATTTAGTCCGAAACGCCTGCCCATTAAGAAAAACACAGCATCGATGCCTTCCTCCTCATCAATAACATGAACACGCTGTCCGGGTTGCCACAGCACGCCTCCTTCGGTCTTATGGTCGCCAACAGTAATAGTCAACGTAAAACCCTCCAACCGCCAATCGGCAAGCTGCTTTTTTGCCTGCTTTTGCAAGGCAGACAAATTCTCGGCATCATGAATAACAACGGTTTTAGGTTTGTGCAGGCTCATTGTCGGGTCTTTATGAACCCACTTCAAATCATGCTTACTACTGTCACCGCGCTTGGCATGGCTTTGCCCCAAAAACGTTACCTCCGAATAACGGTTTTCAACGCCGCGTTCTATATTGATTTGTTCCACATTACGCCTTTTATCATCACGGCTCCAGCATAGCGTTGCCACCGGCTCACTGCTGTAATCTGCTCCTCCAATTACCAATATGCCGTCAGGCGTAAACCAAGGATGCAGGCCGACCGAATTGGCGATATGCGTCAAAGCCTGCCATACCGTTTCGCCAGGCTCAATGTCAATCTTGTCCAATGTTTCATTCTTTTCCGCACGAAGTTCCACCCTGGCAATCTGCGGCCACGGCTCAACCAGCTTCTTCACCGCAGCCAATACCGTCATCCCTTTAACATTGAGTTGAGGGGCGGAACAATCGACCAAAAAGCAGGCCAAATCCCGACCGGACAAGCGCAAATCCCGACGGCCTTTACTTTTATCGTCGCTTTGATTATCGACGATGCCAGTCAGGACGACTTGCCCATTAATCAATACCTCGCAGGATTCTCCCGATAAATCAGGGATTTCAGCGGCACCGTAGTGCAGGCCGACCGTCATATCAAAAGCATCGGCAGGAATCAAGAAATCACTGTCGATACTATAAGCCTCCCAATCGCGGTGCTCATTGCCGCCAATACGGATGGAAATAGTGTTTTTATAACTGTTATTTTGCATAAGCATTGACCAAAGTATTTCGACGGATAAAAGAAGGATGGGTAATATGCGGATTCAGCCGCATCAACTCATCCGCACGACCGATATCGGCATAAAAAGCAAACGCAATTTGATGGATAGTACCGTCCGAAGGCGCACGGCGCACAATCAGCGGTGGTTTTTGATCAATAGCCGCCACCACCAGCGCATTAAGACGGCCTACCGTCTCACGCATAGCCTCAATGGTTTGATGGCAGGTGCTATAAACAGATTCCGCCGACAACTGTTCAGACAAAGCCGCCTTCTCAGTCTCACGCAAAGCATCAATTGCAGCCTGTACGCGCAAGCGCACAGATCGGTTGAGTTGCATCAAGTCCGGAGCACTCATGTCCTCGCCGTAATCCTCAATCATTTCGGACGCGATCTCCACCAGCACGCCGGTAACAGATAGTTCAAGCACAAGCCGTATTGCCTGTAGCTGTCTGTCCGTCAGGCGGCTCAAATCCGATACAGCATTGCCGCGGTGGTCTTGGCGCAAGCGGTTTGGCACTGCCAATACCGATTCACCGGCCTTAACCGCCTCGTCAAACCGTTGGCGCACGGAAAAACCGCCCATTTGAACATCAATAGCCGTGCCGACATCGGTTGCTTGGCGCAAACCAGCCTCAATCAATTCGCCGATTTGTTTCACCGAATTTTTCGCCCCCACGTGGAAAGCAGCCTGGCTATAACTCCCACCCTTGAAAGGCCAACCGATGGCATCAAAACCCAAGAGCGAGCGGATAGATGCAAATACCCCCGATAGTCCGCTCAACAGCCCCTGTGCGCTGCCCCATAAATCCGACACACCGCCTTTTACCGCAAATATAGCGTCAATAAATCCCTCAGCCACACTGCGGTAAGAGTCGATACGCGCAATCAGACGCTCCAAAGACATTAAAAATGAGTTTTCAAACACCAAAATCGGCTGCGCTTCCGTGGCTTCGCGAAACGTGATGTCAATCGCCGCCCAATCAACATTATCGGCCTCATGACGGTAATTCCAACTTGCCGGAATCATGTTCTGCATCCGCCCCCAAACAGGATGGACAAGCACACCGCCGCCGCTTTCTTCCAATACTTCCAAAAGCTTCAGCAGTCGGCTCGAATACTGCCGCCCGAAGAATACCGCACTGATATTAACCTCACGCCCGGTGTTGCCCATATCTTCCAAATCAACACCCGATGTAAAAGGCCGGGCATGCGCGGCCAAATCCTTGGCGTTACGCTCTTCAATACGTTCAATCTCAAAAGGCACACCTTTAAACGAAGCCTCTTGTAAAACAGTATGCCAACCACTCATTGACCTGCTCCCCGACTAAACATAGCCACCTGATAACGCGCCACCTCATTGGCGATTACCCGGCCATCAAGATTTACCGTCATATTATTAGTAATCGTCGGATTGACTGCCGCCAACGCTGCCGACACTTGGTCGATACGCGAACCGACGGCCTCCGCATTTGCCTGCACCGCCGCCGTGTACTCGCCCGTCTGTTGCATAATCGCGGCCTGATAAGTAGCGGTTTGCTGGACAATGAACGGAGAAAGCTTTTCAGGCGGCTCTGCAGGAATAGGAGGCATAGGAACAGCAGGAGGAGGCGGAGGAGCAACCGGTTGAGCGACTGGGGTACTAGGTGGGGTATCGCGCACCGCATCAGTAATCGCGGCATGAATCAATCCGCCAACCCCACCGATAGCCGCACCAATGGCAGTGCCGATACCGGGGACGATAGAACCAATAGCCGCACCAATAGCGGCACCGCCCGCAGTAGATTGCAAATAGCCAGTGCCACGGCTATCCCACCCGCCCTCGAAGAACTTCTTACCCTCATTTCGGTTGATTCGGTCATGCGAGTCCCATACCGCCCAACCACCGGCAGTACCAGCGGCAAGAGGAATCGCAAAACCCCCAACTGCACTCGCACCGGCACCAATCATCGCTCCAGCACCACGAATGCCTCCGCCGATCATCCCTCCAACACCACGGAGGCCGCCCCCAATCATCCCGCCCATACCGCCAATATTCGCAATAGACATAATGCCCAAAGCACCGGCGGCGGCCGTTGCCGCCGCAGCCAAAGTTTTAACGGCAAGAGCCGCATTAGGGTACTCCGCAGAAAGCCGTTTTAAAGCAGTTTCCGCCTCAATAGCCACACTTGGATCTTGTCCGAGCATAGTTTTAGCGTCTAATTGCTCCTGTTGGAATGTTGCAGAGCTCTTCATGACCTGCCACTTTTTATCGACTAAGCTGTCGGCAGGATCCAGCCCCATCAGCCCTTGCATATACTCTTGGATTTGCGCCATATCGGTGGCGGCCAATAAGCCGCCTTTAGCTTGGATGTCCGGCATTAAAGAAGACAACACAAAGCCCTTCATGATATTCATTTGGCTTTCGGCAGTTTTATCACCGGCATCCGCACGTTTTTTATAGGCTTGATATTGAGCGTCCTTTTCCAGCATAGCATTCGCCAAACGCGACAATACCTGCACCGCGCTTTCGCCCTTTTCCTTACCGCGCAACACAGACCCTTCCCAGTCTATTGTCTTGCCATCCGCGCTTGGATTAGTCATCTTCTTCAACCGCTTTACCGTATCTGCCGATAATGTTTTTTCCAACAGGTTGCGCACATTATTTGCCGCCTCACTGTTTGACCCCGCCTTGTTCGCGGCAGATTGCAAAGTTGACAGCAGGAAGCCGAAGCCCTCCAATCCGTCCATACCTGCCGCTTTGGCAGCAGGGAGGAGTGCAGGCAACTCACGGACCATGTCTGCAATTTCAAAGTTCCCCTGCATCCCCGACTTCATCGCGTACTCAAAAGCCTTGGCCAAATCATTGCCCTTGAATCCGAAATCCCCTAAAACTTTCATCAGTTTTGCCGCTTCATCAGGGTTGTATTCGCCGATTCTTTCAGCAGATACCAACATTTGCCGATGAGACGAGTGGGCATTATTTTTAACCTGCTCGAAGCTCATGCCGTTGGCCATCATGCTGTTAATCAGACCTAAGGCAGCATCTGCGGTACCGCCGTTTTTATCGACAAGCTCGGTTGCCAATGCCTTAATTTCCGCCTTGCCTTGGGTAGCAATCCAACCCGCCGATTTATCCTTATCCTCACCAAAAGCCTGGAAGGCAACCTGTGTTATATTGGCATCAAGTTGCTTGGCATTATCCATTGCAGGCTTTAGCACACCGTAAGCGGCCGCTCCACCGGCAATCAACGCGCCGCCAACGGCCAACCCCTTGCCGAATTTACCCTGCAATCCAACGCCGTCTTTTAATTCTTGATTCAGTTCGCGGATACGGTTTTTCGTCGCCAGTGCCGCACGCTGCAAGTCATTACCTGTCGCACGACCGCTGCGCGCCAACCGGTTATAAGCTGCCTGAGTCTGCTGGATCTCACGTCGGATCTCCTTTTCGGAGCGGATACCCAATTGGGCGTTTGCCATCCTTTGCTTATTTAAATCCCGCAATGCCGGGCCAAACCGCTTAAGATGGGATTCGGTATCCTTAATCAACCGCAATGCGCCACCGTCTTTACCTTGCAACAGCAGCAAAAGCTTCATGTTTCCGTCAGCCATAAAAAAGCCCTTGAACTTAAATTAACTCAAGGTCAATTATCGTTCAAAGGCTTATTAAATCAGGATTTAAAGCTTTTCAACCCCATAACTGAGAAAGGCCGTCTGAAGTTCTCAGACAGCCTGGCTTATTCCTGTTCCTGCTTTTTACGTCGCTGCGAAATAATCACATCGCCCCGTTCCGGCTTGATACCCATACTGAGCAGGACATCGTCGGCCCATGCTGCGGCTTCGGCATGGCTCATAGAGGATACTTCGCAAGCGGTCAAGCCGGCTTTTGCCATCAGTATCACGATTCGCCGGTAGTTTCCGTGGACTGTCCGGTAGCTATATGGTTCGTTTCTGCCGCCGCGGTGGTTTCGCGGTTCACCGTAGCGGCGGCGGATTTTGCACGCAGCTCGTCCATAGCCTCCATAATCAAACGATAATCTTCGCCGACAAGATTGTTCATCAAATAATCCACCGTTAACGCCTCGGCCGGGACACCGCCGAACTCAACCTGCTGAGTCCAATAAGCCAAAGTCATGGCAACCGATGTCGAGTTTTTATCCAACTCTTTACCGTCTGCAAAATCATCAAAAGCGGCCAACGCGTTCAACTCGCCGCCAATGGTCAATGGACGGACAACGACGTTTTTAAAAATACCGTCTTGATATGGCAATCCCCAAGTCAAAACTAAATCCTGCTTCATGTATTACTCCAAAACCTTATGCAAAGCCTGCATTTCGATATCGATACGAGCTTCATTGTCCGCCTCATACTGTTCCGATGTTTCAATCGTGAAGCAGTCGAGATAAGACGTACGGCGGTCTTCTTTGTTAATCGGATAGATTGTGATTTTGGCTTTAGTGATGTTGTCCCAATCAATTTCCGTGCCATCGATCGGGATTGCGGCCGTCACAGACAGTTTATGTTCGGTCACGCCGTCGGCATAGCCCAACACGCGGCCTTTACGGTTCATGGTTTTAACTGGCTTTCGGCCTGTCGTTGTTTGAGGTTTCAGGCTGATGATTTCAACTTCCGCACCGTTAACCTCCATAACAATCGCACCTGCATAAGTAGCGTCGCTCATGCTATATCCTTTTCTTCATTCTCAGACGGCCTTTAGATTGCCTTAAAGGCCGTCTGAAAGGGTTACAAAATCAAATCAATGCGGCCGGCAAAAACATGCAAGCCGTTGACCACATCAGCCGGAATGACCGCATTCAAACGGTTTGGGTCATTTTCTGCACGAACCATCTGCAATTTACCTTTATTGGCTTCGGCATTTTCAATGATTTCGGCTTCTTCAAGTTTAATCAACACGTCTAAAACTTCCGACTTGACCTTAGGTACCAAGGTGTCAGACAGCTTGGATCGTGGGAAACGCAGAGCAATACGCTCTTTTACAGCCTTGCGCGTGTAATCCAACGTGCGGATAGTCGTAATATCCAACAGGCTAGGGTCGTCGACATTAGCCGCCGATTTAGTATACGTGGAGACCGCACGCATAATCTGTACCTTGTTGTTAACCACAGTCAGCGGGGTCATACCGTTGTACAGTGCATTATTGCATTCGGTGAACAACGGCCAATCCGCATCAGGCGTAACAGTCAAACCACGTACTTCCAGCGTATTCAACGGCTTGGCAGGGTCTTGCTCGGCGGCCAATTGAGCCGCATACCCGGCGGCAATCAAAGCATTGCCTTCTACCGCCCCTTTATACCAGGCACAGGTCGCACGACCGTCATTGATTTTTGCCGCAAACGCAATACCGGTGGCCAGCGTACCGCGCCAGCCCAATACACCGATACAGCCGCGCTGTTCAATGGCATTGGATACATCGGTCAAATGAGTGCTTAACGCTTTGGCATTGGCATCATCGACAAACGGGCACACCACAACGTGATATTGCTTACCGGCGACAACGGCCAACGCCTCGCTAATATTGGCATTTTTCTGACCATTGGCCATTGCCGTTACCTTGAAATTCAGACCCGCGGCACCGGATTGAACCTTAACACTGATTTCATTGCCGATTTCGCCTTTGTTTTTAGCCGTCAGCGACAACGTTGCACCTGAACCGCCACCGGCCACCAGACAGGCAGGGGAGGCAGTCAGCTTGGCACGCAACTTATCGGCCACCGCCTCGGCACTAATACCGGCAGGCACAGCGATACTGTATTCCACGCCGCCAATAATTAAATCTACCGCACCGGCAGAAGTTGAATTGCCGGATACGACCACACTGCCGACGGCAGCCACGCCAGCCTCATGATCCGGCACACCGATAACAGTTACGTCCAAATAAGCATTATTGGAAAATACCTGCTTGACCATAGCCTGCGCCCAAGAGCCTTGACCGAACAAATCGCCCGCCTGCGCATCACTGTAAAGCTGCACCGGAGTCAGTGCAGGCTGTTTACCGCCTGCCGTCATCGGGCCGAGAATCAGCAACTTCTGCGGATTCTGAGGCAACCCCTGTACCGCAGTACGGGTATTAAATTCGATGTATTGACCCGGTACGCGCAAAGCTCCGGGGATCGTATCGAAAGAGATTTTTTCAGCCATTATTCAGCACCTTTCTTTTTATCTGATTCAGACTCAACACTGCTCGCAACCTGAATCAAATCACCCTCGGCAATCAGACGGCGGTAGTAGAGCGCGTTGTCCACTTCTACCGGCATATCGCCGATATATTCATAAGGGTTATGCGCCATCGGCACATTCAGGCCGTCGGCGGCCTTGACTTTAATCTTGTCCATCGGATTTCCTCAAATCAAAATGGTGCGGCAGTTTTGCGCCGCGTTTTGGGTCAATAATCAAGCCGTCCATAATTTCAAACGGCGGATACGGTGCGGACAATTCGCCTTTGTATTTGGTAAACAGGTAATCGGGGTCGGCAGGGTCTCGGGCTTCCTCGGGGAAGCGGCCGTTTTCTAAAGCCATACTGTTCCAGTGCAATGTATATTCGACCGCATAAATCGACACCGCTGCATTCGTCACCAATACATGATTGGCAATCGGACGTATCGCATTAGGGATCAGGCCACGGGAATCATCACCGGCCACACGCTGCCCATCAAGCAGACGGCGCACGGCGGTAATCAAATCATTGCTGCCCACCTCGCGGATATCGATGCCGCCTTGACGTAAAGCCTGCTCATTGCGCAACGAGCGCGTGGCACACATCACCACAAACTCGCCGCTGTTGCGGTAGCGGAAATTGCCGCTATCGGCCTTTTCCACCTTACAGCCGCCGAATGTTACCCACACCGCAGGCAGGGTATGGATTTGTCCTGCCAAGTCGTCGGCTTCGCCGTTGTAGCTTTTAACAGTACGAACCATCTGTCCCAAGCCGCGCTTTAGACGGTCGGTAATAGCTTGCTCAATTCGTGTTATCACGGGAAAAAATCCTATTTTTTGCATTCATAAACACAATACCGTCTGAATCTGCCTCAATCTGTCCGCCATCATCATCCAAGCCGAGCTGTACTTCGCCCTTGGCCAAAGCGCGCAACAAATCAAGCACATCGATTTTGTAGCGGTTGCGGATTTCTTCGGTAATCAATACACCCGAAGCCGCAGTCAGCCGGTAACGGGCAATATCGCAACACAAGCGCACCAAAATCGGCGGAGTATCTTTGAAAGGACGTTTAAAGCGGCCTAAATAAGTGTCGATTTCCGCCGTTGCATCTTCAAGCGCCACTAAAGCCACGTCCTCATCAACAAGACCGTCTTGGTTGCGGTCGGTAATTTGAATCACATCCAAATCACCGAAGCGCGCCACCATATCTGCTACATCGGCGTAAGCCATTATTTAACCTTCTTGGTTTTCAGCATGGCCTCGTCCAAGATACGCCCCCATGCCTCTTCGCCGACATCGGCGCGTTTCACGATCTGCCATTGGCCGGTAAACAAGATGCCGCAACGCCAAAATTCAGTACCGTTGGCAGCACACACCAGCATTTCATCATCTTCGCGGCCTGCAGGCTGCGTGTTTTCCTGTGTTGCACCTGCCGGAACTTGAGCCAATTGAGCATTCAACCTGGAAATTTCTGCTTTCAAACGTTCGTTTTCAGTAATTACGACCTCAAGCTCTGCCTTTGCCGCATCCAGTTGTGCCTGTACTTCATTGACAACATCATCGGATGCCGCAGTTTCAATATTTTCAGTGGTTTTAGCCATTTTTCTCTCCGTTTTAGACGGCCTTTAAACAGGATTTAAAGACCGCCTAAAGTTGATTGGTTTACAGGTGAACGGAAACGTGCAGTTTCAGACGGCCTTTGAAGGTATTGGTTGTGCCGTTGATTTTGTCGGCTTCCAACAATTCACGGGCGGCATCTTCCAACTCCGGCGGAACCACCAGCAGGCTCGGCTTAACATTCAAAACATAACCGCCGTCTGATTTGATGGTCTGCATACGCGCAACAACTTTTGCCAAATTTGCACGATTAAGAGCCGTCTTTTCCGCCATATGGGCCAATTGCCACAAACCATAACCGGCATTACAACGACGGCGTGAGCCATACAAATAGATGTCTTCCATAAACACCTTGTCGGATTTAGACGGGTCGAATTTCGTCTCAAATTCCGCGGCAGTGCGTTCTTGGAAAATAAAAGGCTTCAGCGTTTTCGTGTCGTCAATCACATACCAGGTTGGCGCAGTATTGTCGGTACCGGTAGTGATATTGGAAGCAGGCGTATTCGCACCGGTACCATCGGCATTTGCAAAAACCGGATGATCGGTGTCGAAGAAATACTGGCCGTCGTAACAAACGGTCGATTTACCTTTGGGCAAGAGGGGCCATACCAGCTCGTCGGCCAGCTCGGCGGCTGATTCGCCCATCGCCTTCATCATCGGGCGATACATACCGACCTGATCGTCTTCGATGTCGGTGCGTTCGACACCGACGGTTGCTTCAAACTTTTTATTGGCCAAGCTCATTGCCTGATTGCCCATTTTCTTAATCTGGCGTTGGCCTACCCATTCGCGCATTTTCGGGAACTTGCCGAGCCAGGCATAAGTATTCGTGGCAGTAGTGCTCGGAATAGTCATTGCGACCTGTTTATATGTCGTTGACACAGCATCCAAGCCATCTTGGAACTCTTTGCGGAATGCCGCAGTCAACGCCACCAAAATTGCAGCCTTATCCATTAATTACCTTCCTTTTTTGATTGATTAACCAGGGTATATTCCGCTTCGGTCATACCCAACATTTTTGCCGCATGTTTTTCCTCGGCAGTCAGTGCGGCAACATGCGTATGACTCGGGTCTTGACCACCTGTCTGCATACCGGTCAGTGCGGCGACCGGTTGTGCCGATTCGATAAAGCCGGTTAAAAATGCCAGACCATTGCTTTGCTTCAGTACGCCTTCGGCCCATTCCTTTTGGGCTGGCAACAATTTGCCGGCAGATAAGGCGGCCTGGATCAGATCCGCGCCTTTCTCCTGATCACGTTCCGCAGTCAACGCGGCAACCTGGCGTTGCAAATCTTGCACAACCTGAACCGGGGCATACTTTGTCAAATCAGGCTCAGGCGAATTAGCAGACAAAGCCGCAATCTTGCCGTCCTTCTCGGCCAATTGGGCAAATACGTCGGCAGACAAGGCAACATTTTCAGGTTTATCTTTTAACAGCGCGGTTAAGGCAGCCGTCAGTTCTTCTTCGGATGCCTCAGGCATACCGAACAGTTGTTGCAACAACTCATTCATCGGTTTTTTCTCCGTTTCCGGTTTTAAAAACTGCGCCGACGCTGCCGCCAGCACCTCGTCCATACCGTCTAACGCCGGATAGTTCGTCAGCGCGGCATGAAAAATTTTGCGTACATAACCTTTTGTGTCGTACGAGAACACAGCAGAGATATAACGGTATTCCTTTGCCGCAATCGCAGCCGCGGCCTTGTCTGTCCATTCCACATCGGCAAAAATACCTTTAGGGGTAAAAGACAGCCAAGTCATCCAACCGGCCGCAGGGGCGGGTTGGCCGTTTTTTTCCTTGTGTAATGTTTGGTGCTCGTAATCGACCACCAGTTGGTTGCGCGAAGCATTAGCCAAATCCACCACGTCACGGCCGTTCTCCTCGGTCAAATACCAAGCCGGCGCATCCGTCGGGCGACCGTCAATCGCACGAAACTCACCATACGGCAATAACTGAATACGGCCGTCATGTGGCTGCACCTCAAAGCTGCATGCAGCCAAGATCAACTTTTGTTTGTGTTTTGGCATATCTACTCCCTTCAATACCTCAATTTTCCGCCTTCCATAAAACCGCATGGAGAGTAGGTGCTTCAACCTGAATAACGTAAATATTCCCAGCAAGGCAACCAATAAAACAAAACCCCTTTAAAGACCCTTTAAAGCCACACACAGATAGCTTTAAATTCTCTTTATAGGGGTTTGCCTATCTAAGCACTTAAAACGCGTAAAATCGCGTTTTTGGCCGCCTTTGGAAATCTTTAAATCAAACTACTGAAATAATCCTGAACATCATCCATCAATGCTTGTTTGTCCGTATTGGTTAAAGCCAGAAACTCACGCTGCGGGATATGTACTTTCCGGTTGCGTCCGGCCATACCGCCAAAGTTATGGATGGCGGCATAAACCAAATTCGTACCGACCAATGCCGTATCGTTGTCCGAGAGCGTACTGAAGCTGTTGCGCAGCGCACCCGTGTCATTTAACGGCTTACCGTTTCGATACTTCAGCCCAAGCCAATTTGGACGGCCGCCGGCGCGAAAATTATCCCGCACGCCCTTGTGCATCGTTTCCGACAGTCGGCGCATCAGCAAGTAGCGGTTTTGTACGCCGTCCCCCAAACGTTCAAGCTGATTTTGAACCACGAACAGGTTGTCGATTTGAACTTCAATCATCTATAATCATCCCAAGACATCGGAAAAGCGGTGACAATCTCGATACCGCAGCCTTCCCATCAGGGAGACCGAGAGCGTGTGCAAGTGATTTCGAGCCTTGCCCGATGTCTTACTTCAACACCTCTTTCTTTTCCATCAGTTTTCTGATTTCTTTCTCATTGCTGATTCGGTACGACTGTAAATATATCTCTTCAACCTTATCGATATATTTCAAAACCGCCCATAAATATTCGCCGTTTTGACGGGTCGTAAAAACCAACTCCCTGCCATCCCTGACGATATGTTCCGGATTCCCTAAAAAATCAGGCAGGAACGCATAATAATCCGCTCCAAAATCCTGACCTTCACGGCTGTCCACCTGCTTAATCAATGTATCATCCGACAGCCATACGGTTGCCCGTTTAAGCCCGGCAACCTTCTGCACATCATCGGCCAATACGCCGGCGGCGAATTTTACCTGACGGGACAGCTTGTTGCGGATATCAATTTTCTCATCCTTTTTCGGTTTACCATCTATCTTCAAGCGGTCTTTCACTTCATAAAACTCACTCGAAAGCTGTTTAAAAACCGCTTTAAACTCAGCACCGCCCATTTCCGATTTCGCAAACTGATGCGCCAGTCCACGGTTGTATTGGTCTAAATCAGGCCGGTAGTTCATCCGGCCGGCATTATAATTAAAGCCCCTGTCGGTGGTATGTAGGCTGCCGTCAGGGGCTTTGTAAGCCATAGTCAGATAACTGTCGCCTTTCTTGTTGTACACCTTATGGGTCTCAACTAAGTTATGCTCGCCCGACTCGCTCAACACCTTACCATCGCGCTGCATATCGCGTTCGCTCAAGGCAATAACCGAACATCGGCAACGGTAGCCGTTGGGCGGGTAAAAAGTTGTCCAAAACGGATCATCATAACGGTATACCAAGCCGTCCATGGCCGCATGAGCAGGGCGGGTACGATGGTCGCCCACCGCGTCATACATCCAATAAGGGCGACTGTCGATATTGGCCATATAACCTTGATACTGTCCTGCACCGTAAGCCATCTGCATATTGGTGCGGTAGATGTTTTCCAAGCGGCGCGGCGCACCGAAGACTTCTCCGCTGCCCGGATCGATAATGACCTTGCCGTCATGGCCGTTCGGGTGCAACCAGCCTTTGTTTTGCAGGTGCTGTAAAATATCCTTAAGCCAATCATTATATGACTGGCCGTCCGATGCAGCCTTAACCATGCTCTGCTTAATATCGTTAAGCATATCCAAATCGGTCATACGCGCAATCGTGTACACCTTGGCTATTTCAGAGGCAGTCAAATTACGGTAGCTTTCCGCCGTTACCTGTTTGGTTTTCAGCCATTCGACAGCCTTTTCAGGAGCCAGTCCTAGGACAAAATTAATTTTTGACATTAGCCTGCCCCAGCAAATCACTCAAAAACAACGCATTACGCATATAAATTTCCAATTCGCGGTTGTCTAGTTCCGGATACAGGGCAGTCAATGCAGCATCAGCCTCTTCATAGCTGCCACAGGCAGCCAGCGCGGCCACAGCTTGGCGGATAATCGGGTTGAGCTGGGCATTAAAGTCGGGCTGTGCAAACGCTTCGTCTGACACCGCATCCAGTGTTGCCTGTTCGCGCGAGATTGCGCGTGTTTCAGACGGCCTTTGCGCCGACAACGCCGCCAAAGCCGTGCGGTTGATTGGATTATCCGTTACAACGCGAGACAACACTTTCTCCCCCTCGGCCGCTTCCGGAATTACCAACTTATCGCGCACCCAGCCCTCAGGGATTTGCACACCCACGTCCACCAATTTCGGCAAAGCCTCGGCAAACACAGCAATATCAGCCGCTTCTCGCGTATCAAACTCAAATCGCGGCGTACGGCTGGTGTCGCCGAAATTAACCTGTAAAAACGGCAGGATAATCTGCTGCGTAATGGTTTGCGCGATTTGTTTTGCATCCGACACCAGCAAATCTCGGCGCACCTCATTGTGGATCATCCCCAGCGCATTCGTGCTGGATTTACCATCGGCTCCGCTGGTGAGCGTTTGCCCCAAAATCAAGCGAGCAGCCGATTTCTCACACCAGTCCGCCATCTGCAAAAACGGATTACTGGTAGCAGTCGTACCATTGGCCACATTGTGCAACTCGATTTCCATTCCTTCGGGCATGATGCCTGCCGCGTTGTGGCCGATTTCCGCCACCGCGCGCAAGAGCGTGCGCTTTTCCTCCTTGGTCGCACCCGCGCCGTATTTGCCGATACGGATAGGCATACCGTAAAGCTCTAAAAACTCGGCAAAATCATGTATCGCATAATGCTTAAACATATACAGCCACGCCAGCGAGCGGAACAAACCGTTACGCGCTTGCTGAACGCTGCGTGACTTATGACTGTGGACGATCCAGCCCAAAGGCCACAACTGCGCACCCATCGGATTATCGGGCGTTTTTAACAACAGCTCGTCATCCTTACTCCATCGAAACCAGCCTTGAGGACGGTGAATAAAGTGATGCGGCAGATAAAGGCCGTCTGAAAACCTCCATTCGATCTCAAGCGCGGCAAAACCATGTCCGACAGCATCCATCAGATCAATCAACAAATCATCGAAACCGGCCAAGCCATCCATCATTTCAAAGACAGCCTCGGTCAATTTCTCTTCTTCCGCAGTAGCATTACGCGGCGGCGATACACGCCAGTCCAAAGTTAATAGAGCACGTTTTCGCGTCCCCATATTTGCACCGATATCGCTGTCGCGCTCTTCGATGTCGGCAAACAGCTCATGCTGCGCAGTAATATCGCCCGTTTCCGCCTCCTCAAAAAGGCTGCGCATTTTTTGAGGCGTAATAAAAGTCGACGGATGTTCCGCAATTACCCGGCCGGTAGCCGTCATCTGCGCCACATCGGTTTGCAGCTCCGCATCAGGACGTAGTTTTTTGTCTTTTTTAGCCATTATTTAGCCCACTTACTTCTAATATTATCGAAATCCGCATCGTCATCGAAATCCGCATCATCTTTAACACTCTGCCATTCTATTGGGGCAGAGTTTGCCACAGCACCTGCCCAAACCATCTGCACCGCGTCCGGGCCGTCATCGTGGTCTGCTTTAGGGAAATGCCGAAACTGCTGAATAAGGGCCTGTTGGCTGTCATGTAAAAGAATCAGCCCGTTAGCCATATGCGGTTGCAGCGTTTCGATACGCAGCAACTTATCCGTCAGAGGCTTGACTGCACGCGCAGGAACAGGAACACCACGGGCGGCACTGCGTTTCACCAATTCGTCTTTCAAAAATTCCTGAAACTGAACAGTCTCCACAAACCAAAGCTTGCACCGATATTTCATGTGCAGGCGGATGACATCCTCAATGATTAAATCGGGCAAACGCTTCTTGATTTGCGCCTCGACCACAAACAGCTTGCCGCTGCCGCGCTGATAGCCGCCGATAATAATCGCGCTGGGGTCGCGACTTGAGCCTGCCTTACCCAAAGACGGATCAAGCGCACCGAAGTAAATCAAATCATCCGGCAAACTCGTCCAAAACTGCATTGCATTGGCAAACGGCGCATCTTCGCCGCTGACCGGGTCGTTTTGGTATTCGCTGTCAAACGTCGCATGACCGTCACGGGCGCGGATTTTCATCAACGCCAACACGCCGCGAGCCGCCCAGCTTGTTTGCGCGCCGCGCTCCATCTCGTCTTTGTTGGCGAGATAAAACGCCTCGGCCACCGTCTCGCCGTCGTTTCGGAAAAGTTCCTCCCATCTGTCCCACAAATCCATGCGGTCGGGCCAGCGTTTCATCGCCTTAAACTTAATACCGTGCCAAAACGGGTTATTCAAAGTGCGGTTAAGTACGCTGTCGTAATGCAAAATCGTGCCGATATAAATCACATCGTATTTCTGACCGACACCGCCCAAAGGCAATACCGTTTTAGTCAGCCACGCATTGAGTTTGTCGCGCTGTTCCGGGTTGCGGACTTGCTCGTCATTCTCAATATCGTCCAAAACAGTTAAGTCAGGGCGGTATGGGCCGTGACGCAAACCGCGCAGCTTTTTACCGCTACCGGCCACTTGCACCTTAACGTCATTGGCCGTCACAATCGTACCGGCCTGCCATACACGGCCTTGTCCGCATACTTCCGGGAAGTCGGTTTTCAGACGCGGATTAAATTCCAATTCCGCCTTGATGGCTTCGAGCATTGGATATGCCTGGTCTATGCTGTCCATCACAATAACGGCATAATGTTTTTGGCCGGTCACGATACACCACAGCGTAAACAGCTGGGTAACCTGCGTCGATTTACCCTCGCCGCGCGGCGCGCCCACCGCCTCATTTTCCCCTTTTGGGGAGCGGATAATCTCCGGCAGACGGCTGAATAAAAACGCATGCAGTTCGGATTTCTCAGGCGAGCGGATATAATGGGGGAAGTAGGTGTTGACGAAATATTCGTAACCGCCTACCGGGTCAAATACCTTGGCACGGCGTGCAGTAATAGCCTTAGGCGACGTATCGAAGCCGTCCACTTCCGCTTCGATGACTTGGCGCAGGCTGGAGGCCAGTTCGGCAAGAGACTTGAGAAATTCTTTTGTTTTCATGCGTTTAAAACGTCTTAATCAATTTTTCGGCAATCCAGCGTGAGACCGGCGGACAGACGGCGTTTCCCGCAGCTTGAGCCTCCGCAATGTTGGCCTCATCCATTCCGAGGCAAAGCCCATCATCGTTAGACGCTCTTTGCCGCTCAACCATCGCACCCCGTCCGTTGGGCGTAACGAGAATATTTGCGCCTGAGCGGTCAATGGCTCCCTTGGAAATCCCTCTAAGCAAAGTACCATGTGGCTTTTGTAGCCCATACGTCTCAACCGCGCGAGGTAAGACTCCAATTGAGCCGGCGTCAGCCATAAACTCATAGGGGGGGTACTCTCCCAAGCCAGCGACCAAGAAAACCCGACGGCGTGCCGTGGGGACTCCGAAATATGCTGCATTAAGCACGCGCCAGTATCCCACATACCCGCATTCGGCAAGGGACTGGATGACTGTTTGAAAGTCTTCGCCATTGTTGCTATTGAGCAAACCCGTAACGTTTTCAAGGACAATCCAGCGGGGTTTAAGCTGGTCGACAATGCGCATTGCGTCATAAAATAAACCTGTTCTTTCCCCGGCAAGCCCTTTACGCTTACCGGCTATTGATACATCCTGACATGGGAATCCGCCAATAATCACATCTACCGGCCATAATTCTGACAATACCGTTCTGACATCCTCAAACTGTTTTGCGTGTGGGAAGCGGTCGGTCAAAACTGCACGGGGTACAGGATTAATCTCTACTTGCCAAGCAGTGTTAAAACCAGCCTGTTCAAATCCCAAATCAAACCCGCCAATACCTGCAAAAAGGCTTCCGACGGTAGGTTTTTGCTTATCCAAACTTCTTCTCCACTTCCGCCCCAAAAGGCTCCAATACCTCCACAAAGGCAGGCAAATGTTTGGGGTGTTTTTCTTGCACAAACGCCATCAAGAACTCAATCAATTCCAAAGCCGTCGCCAGTTTTGACGTTTCCGGCATCACGCGGGCATTGGCCGATACGGTTTTCGTAAACGCATCGGCCAGGCTGGCCAACAGCTTGGCGCGGTCGGACGGCGGCAAATCTTCGGTACTCGAATCCTGCAGCATCGTCATCGTGCTGTTGTACTGCACCATAAAACCGGCCAACATCGCACGGCTCAAGTCCTCAATACCGCCGCCGGCCAAAGTGTAGGCGGCGCGCATCTTATCCCAGTCGTCGCCTTTTTCCTTATCCGCACGTTTCCACGCACGCGCAGTGGCCTGTGGGATTTCGCACATCAAGGCCGCCGTTTCCAAAGTTTGCTCTCCGCTCACATAGAGCCGGCGTAACTTTTCACGGATTTCTTGCGGGTGAGCCATAATTAAAGTCCCATTTTCGCTTTAAGCAATTCCCAGCCGACCGTAATCACACCGCCGCCGATCGCGCCGAATGTAATGGCCGTGCGTTTCGTGTCTTGGCGGATTTGTGCAATTTCCGCCTGCATTTCCTTCTGATTTTTCAGAGTTTGATCAGTCTTGTTTTCAATACGCGCCAAGGCATCCAAAATCGGGTCGCTCATGATTTGTCCGCTTTCCTGTCCAGTTTTTCGTTTACTTTTTCCAACTTGTTTTCGATGCGTTCCAACGCCGCCGCAATATTAGTGCTGTCTGCCTTGGCGTCCGCCTTGGTGTGATAAGAGAGCTTGACTGCGTGCAGCTCCTCTTTAAGGTCGTCGATACGCTTGTCCGCCTCTTTCAGACGGCCTGAAATGCCGTTGACCCAAAACCAAAACGCCGCCGTTGCAATCGGCCACAGGGTTTTAAACCCAAATTCAAAGTCCATTTAAAACCCCTTTAAACCGGCACGTCGCCGAATACGATACGCACTGCATAGCCTTCGGGATGACGACTTGCCACCTCAACCTTTTGGCCGTCAAAAAAGACTGAGTAATATTTCCGCAAAATACCAATCACATCAGCAGGAGCGGTCGCGGAAAACTCCACACAAAAGGTCGTCTGAAAATCCTTATTCATCCGTACCGTATATTCAAATCCTGCCTTATCCAGCAGATTGGAAACATGAATGACAAACGGCTCTTGTTCGCGTGCGCGGCTCAATCCCAGCTCTAAATCCGCATGGCGGCAGGCGACCGTGCGTTGTACCAACTCACGATAAGTCGTCATCGCGCGCCCTCCGAACCGTCAACTTTCGCTTGACTGTTGACCCAGTCGCGCCACGCCTGATTTTGGTTTTCCAGCTCCGAAACATAGCCGCCAAACTCAGCGGCGTGTTCCAACAGCGTGGCCGTCTTGCCGTCTTTCGGCGGATTCGGGCGTACCGGCGCGACCATCAACGCGGCAGGCGGCATCGGCATGACCGCCTTTTCGACAACCTTAATTTCCGTAGCCGAGGGCGCGATTGTAGAGCTGCAGGCCGTGATGGCCAAAGCCGTCAATACAATTACCGCTTGCATTTTTACGGTCTTGAGTAAGGACATTTTCGATTTCCTTTTTATTTTCCGTTTTCAGACGGCTGACTTCCGCCTGTTTTTTCGCCAAAGCCATGCCGACGGCGTGCGCCTTGACTTCATATTTTTTCGCTTCCGCGCGTGCCTGTTCCAGTTCGCGAGCGTAGTTTTGAGCCGATAACAGCAGGGCTTGCGCCTTGTCTTTTTCCATCTTGTCGATGACCGCCTGCTGCTTCGCAAACGCCGATTTGTAGCCTTGATGGTGCGACACAGCCAAGCCCGTGCCGACAAGCGCGATGATGGCAATCGGTTGCCAGTTATTCGCCAGCAGTTTCACGAGATTCATTCTCGACCTCCTGACGTTTCACGCTGACCAGCGAGCGTGCCACCGCATAGCCGCCCACGATGCCCAAATAAACCGCCCAAACCTCTGCCGAAGGGTCGGGCAACATCACAAACTTAAACGTCCCAGCCGCACAGGCAACGTTTGCCCACAGCTTAGAGTGCGACACATTACCGGTAGCCGGGTTTTTAAAAATATCCAAAATACGCATTGCTATTCCATAGTTTTGGTTTGTAGGTGCCGTTGCAGCATTTCCCGATAATTGGCCAGTTCGCCTCCGCAAATTCAAACGCAGGCAAGTCTGCCCGTTCGCTTGCCTCACGGCTTTTGCGCGACCATAGCTCAATCATCTTTTCGTAAAACTCAACCTGTCCCATGATTAACGACGATTCTTGCGTTTACGCGCCGCACGTTTGGCAGCCGCCACGCCCGACTTGCCCAGGCGCATAGACGGATGTTGTTTTAAATAGCCAATACTGGCAGGCTTAATCTCAAATTCAGGCATCTGCGGTTTCAAGACAGACAGAGCCAAAGCAATCAAAGACTTTTTCATACCTTCGCCGCTCCCAATTCCAGCGCAATCGCGTCCGCAATCGCGCGGCAAATGCCCCATTTAGTAGATTTAAACAAGGCTAAATCCGCATCATTGCTGATAAAAAACGGCTCAAACACAATGCCGCCGGCCTGCGCATAAGCCAGGCGCGAATGCTGGCCTGCGTTATCCGGCTTAAAGCCGTCTTCGCCGCGCAGTTTCCAGCCGGTCGCCTTGGCAACAGCCTTGCTCAACACCTGACACCAGCGTTTGTTTTTGACGGTACTCAACGCCTCAATGCCAGTGGCCGTTTTGTTCGCCGCCGCGTTGGTGTGAAACTCAATCGCCACATCCGAGCCGCGAATCAGTTTGACCGCTTCGCGCAGCGGCATATTGCCTTTGCCCGTGCCGTCGGTTTTAACAGTCAAGCCGTAGTCATCGCGCAAGATAGATGCCACGATGTTGCGCATATCCTGCGCTAAGTCCGCCTCCCGGTCGGAGCCGTTGACCGCGCCCGGGTCGGTGTTACTGTGTCCGGCGGTTAAAGTTACAGTTTTGCCCATAAACATCTCCAAAAATCAAATCACAATTTATTTTCAAAACCTTATTTAACCTCTATCAATCAACCTAAAAGAACCGCACGCATTTCACCCCTATTCCCGACACCCAAAAAAAAAGCCCTGCACAATGCAGGGCAAATAGATCTCCGTCAGAACATACTAATTTGACGAGTTACCGGCTCGTAATGATTACGGATAATTGTATATCCCGTTCGCTCCGAGATTTGATACTTAGGGCAAAGCCTAGACATCGCCATCAGACGGCTGACCCCCTGATTTTCAGTCAAATCGCGGAACTCCATACAAAACTGCTCGTTCCTCAGTTCGCGCAACGCTTCCTCACACCGAGGCACATATAAATCCTCACCGCCAAACACCTTAAGCAACGCATGTGTTTTAGGTTCCCCGATGGCCGAAAACAAAATATTCAGCCGCTCCGTATCACGCCGGCCGCGCCCAAACTTAAAACGCGCCCCGCCAATGGCTTTAACCAACTCAATAGCAGCTTTAATACCAATCACATCAACAATCTCAATCATTGATTCAGGCAATAAATGCTGCACCCGACTCAAATCCGCATCCGCCATCGCTACACCTTTTTCTTCCGATTCTCATTGATTTGCAAGGCCGCTACCAGCTTATGCAGCTCCTTATCGTCCAAATACTCGACCTTATCCTTACCAAACATCCGTCGAGCCATCGCATGCGCGTAGTTCCAATGCAATCCGCCTTCCGCCAACAAGGCTTCCACCTTGCCCAACATCGCCTTAGCAGATGTACGCTGCAAATGGGGTTTCCCATGTGGATTCCCCTTAGCTTTAGGCGTAAACCCATGCTGGCGCAAATCCTCGACCACGCGTTCCAGCTCAGGGATACTGCACTCGGTGCAAGACCGCTTGCCCGTCACGCGCTCCAACACCGCACGATAGGTACCGTCGTCCAAGCCCAGCTCCTTTTGAGCAATCTTAATTTTCGCAATCAACGCCCGGCGCATTATCTCTCCAATACAACATATAGTATAAATTAGCGCATATTATACCAATAAAATACAATATGTAGTATTAAGTCGATGTTTTTTTTGCGAAACCGACAGACGCAAAAAAGGCCGTCTGAATAATTCAGACAGCCCAAATTTCAAAAACCTTAAGGTATCTTCCGCACAACTATCGCCACAGTACGGCCTTCAATACCAACAGTATAACGCTTACCATCAAAATCAACATCCCTGGTAGCCGCACCGGCGGAATTCTTATTCTCAGCCATCAAATCGATCAAAGTAGTAAACAGCTTTTTCCCCAATTCCGTTTCACCGAATTTGGTTGACCCATTAACCGACATTACCGTTTGCAAAGAGGCAAAGGCATTATTCATATTTTTCAGCAATCCCTCTTGACCGCTGATGTTTTGATATCCGACAGCCAAATTGCGCACCTTCTGTTGCTCATCCAATTCCAGACGGATAGTGCCGTAAGTCATGGCCATTTCCAACGTATAGCCGCAATCATTGGCAGTGAGCTTCTGATCAAGTATCGCAGGTGACGCCTTAGTAGCCCGCAATCCCTCATCCATATTCTTCAACAGTTGTTCTGCCGTCAAATCCAAAGCTTGGCCGCACAACACATACTTTGCCTGTTCTGCCGTCATTTCCTGCTTAGGTTGAGCCGGATGAGTTTCCGACTGCTGCTGCCCGCAAGCGGCTAAAGCCAGTCCTACCGCAATACCCATTAAATATTTTTTCATGACCAACCCCTTAATTAACGGCCGCAAATACGTTTTGATTTACTAATACTGCCGTCTTGGCATACAAACTTATCCCCCGCACAATGCGACACACCGCCTTTTTTACCCGAACAAGGCTGACGGCCCTTAGCTTGTACAGTTAAAGGCATCGACACCAAAGCCAAAGTGACGCAGGCAATTAATAGTTTCTTCATGATTTATCCTCATATGATATAGTCAAAATGTTGTTTGATTATACGCAGTATGACTATAAACTAAAAGGCCGTCTGAAACAGGTTTTAAACCCCATTTCAGACGGCCTTTAAATGCCTTTTAAAGCATTGCTTCTAATACCTCTTTCGACGGTATAACCACAACACCAAATAACGAGACCAGAAAGACTTTCAACCAAAATCCAGCAATCTCTTTAGCAGATTGATCGCCATTAAGAGACAAAGCAAATAGCGCCATAGCCGATATCCAAAAAGCAACGTTACACAAAATATCGATATTGTGGATGATTTCGATGACCCATTGCTTCATGATTCATCCTTTGACATACCTTGTATAGCCCCAATCTTTCCAAGCATATCAATAACATCTTGCACAGCAATCCAAGTTAATTGGGCAGGAGTGCCGCCATCTCGGATAAGGAGATCTCCATGAGGTACATAGCTAACTTTACCATTAGGCAAATCTTCAATTTCAATTACAATTTTCGCCATCACGCCAACTCCTGCTCAGTAGGCTCAATCACAAAATCCTCAAGCCCCGACACAATCTTAATTCCCAGCACTTGGCCGTCTGAAAAACGCTCTTTTTGATTCAGGATGGCGTCTTTGTCGATTTCCTTTTTAGTGCGGACAAACTCGGCAAAGGCGGATTTTTCCGAGAGCCACGCCAAGACGGCGGCCACGCCCGTTACCTTGACGGATGGCGGACGGATGCGCCATTTAATCAGGCCGGTGGTAAAGTCCACGGTTTTGGTTTTACCGTTTTCCGTCAGCTCGTCCTTATGTGCCTCGCAGTAGGCGGCCACACGTTCGGTCAGGCTCATGATTTCGGCACACATCGGCGCAGCTTTGGCGGCATATTCTTCTTCGATAACCGCTTTTTTGTCTCCGGCTTCGGTTTCCAGGCGTTTGACTTCGCGCTGCAAATCGCCGATTTTGCGGATAAACGCAGTAACTTCCGCTTTGTCTTGTGCCGCTTCGATAGCGGGCTGTTTGATTCGGGTTTTAGCCATTTGCTTTTTCCTCCAGTTTGTTGAGTAGTTGATATACTTCGCTTGCTTCAAATCCTTTAGTTTCAGCAAAACTGATAAAGGCATCCCAGTCCTGCTCTAAATATTCGTCCAATAGACGGTATTCGTGCGGTTCAATCATGATGTTTTCCTTTAATCTTGATCTGATAAGTCTCGTAAAATTTGACTTAAAAAATTCTCGTGGAGGGCTGTTTGCCTTTTTCTCAGATAGCCTGCTACAGCATGTCCGGCAAATATTGCAGGAGTTTTTTCACTATCGTCTCCCAATCCTTTGATTTCAAAATCAAATAAGCTTTTGGTACTATCTTTAATAGTAATAATGACTTTAGCCATTTTCTTTTTCCTTCCTTAATTTACCTTTCGTTCCGCATCTCTCAACTGTCTTGCCAGTTGCAATGCTTTTAAATTAGTGACAGCAGCCTTGATAAATCCTTCCGTATCTCGGGCGGCATCACTGCATACGCTGTCTAAAAATTCAATTGTCAACGCAGCCATCAGGTCAGGAGCTTGATACTCACCGTTTAGCTTGATTTCGGGCAACTCGACGCGACACTTCCCATTTTCCGAAATAATTTTAAAAACATACTCTTTCATTTCACTTACCTTTCTTGTTTAAAACATCTTTCACTTCCGCCATTTTCTGACGGCCTTTTTCTTTGTCCGGCGCGGGCTTCGCCAACATCGCCCTCGGTATCAACCGTGGCGGTAGGTTGCGGCGCAGTTCGGCGGGTTGCGGCCATGTTTCTGCCGCCTGCAACACCTTAAACCCCGTCTGAATCCGTATCGGGTCATACTTCGGCGAGACGATTTCCTTGGCTTCCTTCAGTTGCCGATACCAAATTTCTGCGACTACCGTCAGGTCTTGCGCTGCGGGGCGGTCGGGCAGATTGAGCGCGGCGAGCAATGCAAACCCTGAAGCGATTTCTCGTTTCGCCCAATCTTCTCCTGCCCATTCGCCCAAGGCTGCCACACCCTGCCGCAGCTTGGACGGCGCACCACCTTCGCCCCCTCTCCCTGTTGGAGAGGACTGGGGAGAGGGCACCCTCGAACCCTGCCACTGGCTGACAATCTCCAGCAAATAACCATGCGACTTTAAGGGCAGTTTCAGACGGCCTTGGTCGCGTGCGTTGACCGTCTCGTTAAAACCATGAATCCAAGCCTCGGTAGGAGCGGGGAAACAAACCCCGTCGCGTGCCGCCTCCTGTGCCTTAATCATCGGCATCAACTCGTTCAGCAGTTTCGCGGTACGCGCCCAAGAGAGCTGGGATTTCGCAGGACGGAACAAACCGATATACCGTATCGCCGCCTTGCCCAATTCCGCATCCATCTCCAACACAGCCTTTAATACCGCCGAAGCCTCTGCATCATTGATTAAGGCGTCCAGGCTATGCACCGCCCCGCAGTTCGGGCATTTCACGTTCATGACTCACTCTCCCATAATGTTCGACGTTCAATCGTCTTAACGGTCTTGACGACTTTCCGTTCCCATCTTCCGCAGTGGCGGCATTTGCGTGTTTGTTTATTGGCATAAATCCATTTATGATGCCATTCAGTTAATGCACACCCTCCGATACGTTCGTATTCGTCCCATTTAACTTCGGCAACCACCTCTGTTTCAGGGGTTTTAACAAAACAAAATGTCTCAACTTTTTCGGAGCCGTAATAAATCCTGCTGCCAATAAAGTCTCCAAGACCGTCTTCAATAAACCAGCCGATATACCAGCCGAACCCATCTTTAAACTTAACAATTCGCGGATAAGCTCCTGAAGCTTCGAGCAGTTTGGCTTTTTTCTTCAAAAATCGGAAAATATAGCCAATGTATTTAGGGTCTTTTTTAGGGTTGTATTGCTCAATGTCCATCACGCTTCCTCCCATAAAGTTATCGCCCGGGCCAAAGTTTCCGCCTCCGCCGTTTTCCACATCCCGTCCGGCGCACGCGCGGCAATCACAAAGCCTTCGCCGTCCTTTTTCATAATCATCAGCTCGCCACGGTCTTCGAGCCATTCGGTAATTTCTTTTTGATTCATTTCTTAAATCCTTTTAAATCAATATCTTATATTTTTAATAAGGCAAAAAAATATAGAGCGACATCAATGCCTTAATTGTCGTCATACCCGTCATGGCCTTCGCCGATCATGTGCAACACGACAATTCTGGCCAGCATTTCAAGCCAAATCCCCAGCAGCACCAACACCGCCAATCCGACAACAAACCAAATCATTTTTTCTCCTCCTTTTTCTCATCGGCAGGCCGTTTAAAACGCGCCTGATATTCCTCGATTTCACGCTCCCGGCTTTTTTGCGCTATTCGCGCCGTCGCACGCCTGCGGTGTTGTCCCCAAGCCTGCCAATCCGTATTACGTCGTCCGAAACTCATTTCACACATCCTTTCACAATCGCCTTATCGCCATATTTCGCGCGGATTTCCTTTACCGCCCGTGCCAAAGCTTCTTTTTTCGCCGCAGGGTTCAATAAAATTGGCTTATCGCTCATAAACAATCCCTTTCATTTTTTCTTCCGTACTCATAGATTCGTATTGCTCGCCCAAGGCTTGAGCCTCCAAATCCGCCATCCGCTCGCGACGCGACATTTCCAATTTCGCCGCCGACACCACCGGCTTAGAGCAGCTGTGCAGCATCGTTCCCGCCAAAACCGCCCAAAACAACAACCAAAAAGCCAAACCGATCCACTTGGTTTTCCGTTCGCAAAACAAATTAGACATTTTCCTATTTCCTTATAAATCAATTACTTAATATTTCCTTAAGGCAAAAAAATTATTGCGCACTCATTTCATATCCTTTAATGAATCAGCATCTCTTTAAACTGCTTAACCATCTCCGCATTTGCCGTTTCGCCCGCAATTTTCGCCATACGGCTTACACCATGCAGCATTTTGACCAATCGCCGGGTATTACCATTCGCAGCGACCACCAGCTCCGCAATCGTCTCATCGTCAGCCTCGGGCAGATTCTTGACCACAATCTCCGTCAACTCCTCATCACTCAGTTCCGTACCCAAATCAAGCTTGAAACCGATACGGCTGTATAGCTGCTTGAATTCACCGCGCTTGCCGCGCAGATTTACCAACAAACGCGGCATACCCACCAAAGCCAGGCCGACCTCCGCCTTATCATGAATACGTCGCAGACACTCAAGCGCACGGTAAGGCAGGCTTTCCGCCTCGTCGACAGCAATCAGACGGCCGGAATCAGTCAACTTGTCCACAATAGATTCCATCACATCATTCAAATTGCCCTTACTGTCGCAGCCCAGCTTCTCAGCCACACGTTTAAGCAACACCTTTGCCGTAAAAGTCGGATCAGCCTCAATCAACACCACGTCCGGATTACGCACCGCATAGTCACGCAACGCGCTAGTCTTACCCAAACCGGCCTGACCGATTACCACCACAGCCTGGCCATCCGCATGGGCTAGTCTCAAAATATCCGCCACACGCTTGCCGCTTTTCGTACGCACATAATCAATGTTCAGCTTACGCTCATTGCGGCGGTTTTCCTCCAGCGTTAAAAACGCCTCCAATTTACGTTCCAACTTCGCCACATCACCCGTATATTTACCGCGCAGATAAGCACTGATAACCGCGCTGGTCATACCGATAGCCTTGCCGACTGCCACTTGGGAGTAGCCGGAAGCCTCTAAAAACTGACTCAAACGTACTTGCAAATTCATTTTCATTTTCATACTCCTATTGATTAATCTTCCAAATCACTTTCAAACATCACATACTTCTTCGTTTCAGGTTCCGCCTTGGCAGCCTGTACAACCTCATAATCCGCCTCAATAACCATCCCATTGCCGACCAAAAGGCCGTAATCAGGCTGATGTTCAAGCGCAGGTTTAAGCTCCGCCTTAGCCAGCGCAATCTTGTCCTCATGCCGTTTGACAGCATTCTTGACACGTTCCGCCTTAAGCTGCTCAATCCGCGTTACCGGCATACCCGGCACCTTATTCCCCTCGAATCGGGCCTTACAGATGAAAGAACCGTCCATCCGCTTCACAATGACCTCGCTCGCATCATGCAGGTCATAACCCACACGGACACTTTCCCCGTGAAACTCAGCCAGCTCCATACTGAAATAACTGTTGCCGAACAGGCTGATTAAGCCGCGCGAAGCCGTCCGCTCAACCTCGGGCCGGTACATCAGCTCCAGCTCCGTATGACTCAAAGGCGTATTCGTCATCTGCTCCTCCGACAACCTCATCTCACGATAAGCCGCAGGTGTCGCAAATTCCGCTCCGGCGACCTTTTTCAGCTCCGAGTGCAGATGATTCAAGTTGTAATCATTAAAAGCGTTTTCCAAATCCCTTAAAAATTGTGCAAAAGACGGCAACTTCTTACGGTACCGCAACTGCTCTTCCGACAAATCCTTGCCTTGGCGTTCCGCATGTATCGCACTGTTCAACTTCCTGATATTCAACGTTTTCACAGAAGAATCAGCCGAATCGCCCACAAAAGTCTCATAAGTGCGTGCCAAAGGTATCGTTACCGTTTGCCACAACCGCTCAATAATGCCCCGACCCTGCGGATTCCCCGGCAAACCGGTCGGATGCTCAATCCCAAGCCGGGTCAAAATCCCCGTTACCTCATCGTCCAACATCTTGCCCGTAGGGCCCGAGCCATTGTCCGTGTAGTACATAAGGGGCGGTTCATTGTGCGTCATCGCATTCCTCAAAGCGTCCGCATGCGCAACCGTCGATTCCGCAAGCGACACCGTCCAGCCGACCACAAAACGGGTCGAAGCATCGATAATCGCCGTAATCTCAGGCTGGAAGGGAGCGCCGTGTATCGGATGGGCCACTTTCGCCTTAAAACCGTGGCCGTCTCCGACCCAAATCGTATTCGGCGCAAACATCAGCCAATCACGGCTGACATAAGGCATAATCGCCTTATAGGCAGCACCGGTATCACGTCCGCGGCGTTTCAGCACCTCAGGCAGCTTCTTATGTACATAAGCAACCTGACCCTCGCTGGGCACCGCATCGGCACCATGTTTCATCGCATATCGGTGGGCAAAAACCCGGTAACACCGTTTAAGGCTCGGCTTATTAGGGTCTGCCCACACGCTCAACCATGCCGGCAGCCACTCAATCGCCATCAAACTGCGTTCCTCATGCGGTTTTTTAGGTGCCAGAGCCACCAAAACCGCACTGCCGCGTTCGACACCTTCCAATTCCTTCACCCAATTTATTAAAGACCGCCAGCTGATACCGCGCTTACCGTTGCTTCTAGCATTAGCAATCGGCACATACCGCATCAACTGCTCGGGCAAAAGCCCCATTTTGATTTGATTCTCAACATACACCGCGGCAGCCCTTAAGCTCATTCCCGCGGTATCGCGCATTTTGCAAACCTCCGCCACAAACACCGCCCGCGCATGGCTTACATCCTGCTGTTTATCGTTCAACCTCCCCGCCAACTCATTGATTGGCAGCCCCAACTGCAACATCTTCTGCCGTTGCACCTTCGTCGTACTGGGTAAAGGCGGAGGGTCAGACTTAGCCAGTATCTCGTCAGCCTGCCGTTTCATGATTTCCGCTCGGATTTCGGCGGGAAGGGAAGCGATCAAGTATTTTTTCAGACGGCCTCCACGCGCTTTGCCAACTTCTTCGATGTACGGCCAGTCCTGCGTTTTGGCACGATATCTAATGCTTTCTAGGTTCTTGGGAAGACAGGGCAAACTTAAATTTTTCAGCTCCTCTAAGGATATGGTGTTGCTCATTTACTGCTCCTGATATAAACTTTTGTTTACTCTTTTGAGTAAGTTAAACCTGTTTGGGATAACGGCTAGGCCAAATCTCTTGAGGTGGAATGCCGAGAAAGTCTGAAATAATCCGTTCGCCTTTTGGATATTTAAATTGCAACGCGCTTTTTAATGTATTCGCGCTTAACCCGGATTCGATTGATAGTGCAGTAATTGTTTTCCCGCGTTTACGAACTGCTGCCACAATTTCCGCACGATGCCAATCTTGTTTTTGTCTTTCCGCATCTTCAATTTTTACCATTAATCTTTCTTTTAGGGTTTCCATACACATTCCTTTTGGGTTTGTTTGCTAAGTCATTTGACTTAGTGAAACGAATAATACTAACTAAAAGGATAGTTGTAAACCCTTTTGGTTAGTTAATTTACAAACAAATGGCGATTATTTTATAAACTTTTGTTTTTGATTAAGATTATTTCTAACCAAAAGGGAAGGTTTTTTGGTTAGTCTTTTTGTTAGAGAGAAACACATGACTTTTAAAAGCAGACTTCAGCTTTTATGGCCGGATTCGACATTGGAGGATATAGCCTCCAAGATAGATATGTCCTACATGGGACTGAATAAGGTATTTGCTAAAGATGGTTTGCCAAAGGCTGAAACACTTATAAAAATTCAAGAAGTTACCGGCTGTGATTTAAACTGGTTACTGACCGGCAAAGGTTTGCCGTTTGCTGACAAATCAAGACCGGAAAACGTTGGAGCCTTCCCGGTATCCAATACCGGCTCGGGCGCGGTAGATACCTTGGGCAATCCGGTTGATCTGCGTGAGTTTGTCTTTATCCCGCGATACAGCGTGGAAGCGGCGGCAGGGCATGGACAAGCGGTGAATGATGAAAAACCATTATTCTGCATGGCTTTCCGGAGATACTGGATAGAAAACTACGTTACCCGGCAGACAGACAAGCTCTCCGTAATCGCCGTCAAAGGCGATTCAATGGAAGGCATCCTGAACCACGGCGACAACATCCTAATCAACCACGCCGAAACCGAGCCGCGCGACGGCCTGTACGTCCTACGCATAGGAAACGACCTTTTCGTCAAACGCGTGCAACGTATACCGGGCAAGCTATTGGTAACATCAGCCAACCCACATTACGCCCCCTTTGAAATAGACCTAAGCCATACAGACGACGACATTGCCATCGTCGGTCGCGTCGAATGGTTCGGCCGTACCGTAAACTGATTTAAAACCTATTTAAACCTGTTCATTTTTCGATAGCTTTTGTGCAAAAGTTGTCACAAATCCTGCTATTTCTGTGCAGAAGTTATTTTTCCGTTTTCAATGAAAAAATCGGTGGAAATCCTTATATCAAAAGAATTTCCACCGATTTTTGTTCCTATCTATTTGTGCAAAAACTAACAGTCCCCCACATTGGTGTAGTTGCCGCCGTTTGTACGGCGTTCTCTTTGGCTGCCGTGAACGTCAATACGGCCTCTTCTGCGGAACTGGAGGCATTGCCGGGTATCGGCCCGGCTAAGGCGAAGGCGATTGTGGAATACCGTCAGAAGAACGGTGCGTTCAAATCGGTGGAGGAGCTGAAAAACGTGAAGGGCATCGGTGATGCGGTGCTGAACAAGTTGAAGGCGGAGGCGACGGTTTCTTCTGCCGCGCCTAAGGCCGCCCAACCTGCCGTGAAAAAATAAGCCGGACTCTGCCTGTATGCCGCCCTGCGGCCGAACCGTTTGCCGGTTGGGCCCCGGGGCGGCTTTGTTTGGGGCGGGAATAAAGCTTGAACCAGTGGGGGCTTTACATTGGGTTAAGGGACAAACGGATAGCCTCTTGTTGGATGGGGGATATAAAAGATAAAGGGAATAAAGATATGTACTTAAAAGCATTTGACGGAAAACGGAATGGAGCAACTGTGCAGAGGGGGTATTCTTTGGTACAGCTGTTGGTGGTGATGCTGCTGGTTTCGATCTTGGCGATGACGGCCTTTACGGCCTATCGGGAATCGGTCCGCTCGGCCAACCTGCGTGCGGCGCATGCCGCGCTGCTGGAAAATGCGCGCTTTATGGAGCAGTTCTACGCGAAAAAGGGCAGCTTTAAGCTGACGTCGACGAAGTGGCCGGAATTGCCGGTGAAGGAGGCGGGCGGTTTCTGTATCAGGATGAGCGGTCAGGCTAAGGGGATTCTGGAGGGTAAGTTTACCTTGAAGGCGGTGGCGCTGGACAGGGAGGCGGAGCCGAGGGTGCTGCGCTTGAACGAGTCGTTGACGGCGGTGGTGTGCGGGAAGATGAAGGGGAAGGGCAGTTGTACGGACGGCGAGGAGATATTTAGGGGTAATGATGCGGAGTGTAAGCCTTTTATGGGGTAACAATAGGGTGGAATGGATAAAGGAGAAGAAAAAGGACGTGCGCGGGCACGTCTTTTGGTAGGGCTGATCTCAACCTCGAGTACAGCATTATTGTCTTAATCCGTTTTATTATTTTGACGAACTGAATATTTCAAATCCAGTACCTTATGTTGACACTGCAACCAGCCATCGGAAGGTAATGCCCTGGTCAGAACTATTGGGAATTAACTGTAAACGGAGTGGAAAAGTTTAAAAGTAGAGAAAGCGGTAGTTTAAGTTATTGATGCAACATTATTCAGACGGCCCGAGCGGTCATGGGTAAGGACAATAAAAGATAAAGGCTGCAGACAAATTACACCAAGCAAAGATAGCATTGTCTGCAGGGTAAAAAGCTGGTTGATACAGCAAACATATATCTGTATCTATTTTGAAAGGCTATATTGAGAAACTGCACATCACTCCGTCAATGTCTACGAGATAAGGTATGGCAGAATGCTCGATCAAAGGCTACGGCAGCAAAACAGATAGCACATAGAAAAACATCAGCTACAGACCTACATTATCGCAAAGCCCTTTGCAACAACTCATTGACGGAAACGCAAATCAAACACAACCGAATATTTGTTGAAAAACCCGTTATGTAGTTGAACAAAGCTTTGTTACGTTTTACTGTAAATCAGGCTGTGAACCTAATTTGCTTTAGGCAACATGGGTGTGCAACGCTATTCGAAAGCGATATGTTTGAATCGTTGAAGTGGTTAACAGCTTACTTGCGCTTGTTTGCTCCTACAAGATGCGAGTATTGGGAAGATAAAAGGAAACCGTCAAATCCCTGTGTTTGAATTTTGGCTGTTGAGGATGAAGGATTTTTTGCAAAGGTATCAGGCCGTCTGAAAATTTGATAGAAGCAGTCGTCTGTTAAATATGCGATAATGCGGAAGATTTCATGGGTGTGGTAGAAACATGGTTGAAACTGTCCGGTTGGAATCATGCCGGACAACGATGGAATCGGTTTGCTTGAAACGCCCGCTTTGCGGGTTTTTTTATGGGAAGGAATGGTCATGCCTAATCCGCTTTATCGGCAACATATTATTTCAATTTCAGATTTGACGACGGAGCAGCTCGAATTGCTGCTTCAGACGGCCTTGAAGTTGAAAAAGCAGCCTCGTGAAGATTTGCTTGAAGGCAAGTTGATTGGTTCGTGCTTTTTTGAACCGTCCACCCGTACGCGTTTGTCTTTTGAAACGGCGGTACAGCGTTTGGGTGGGAAAGTTATCGGTTTTTCCGATGGCGCGAATACCAGTGCGAAAAAGGGTGAAACGCTTGCGGATACTGCGAGGATTATTTCCAGCTATACGGATGCGATTATTCAGCGACACCCGAAAGACGGTGCGGCCCGTGTGGCGGCCGAGTTTTCGAGCGTGCCCGTGATTAATGCCGGCGATGGTACCAACCAACATCCGAGTCAGACGCTTTTGGACTTGGTCACGATTTATGAAACGCAGGGCAGTTTGAGCAATTTGAAGATTGCGATGGCCGGTGATTTAAAATATGGCCGTACGGTACATTCATTATGTCAGGCGCTGAAACGTTGGGGTTGTGAATTTGCGTTTGTTTCCCCTCCCAGCTTGGCGATGCCGGACTATATCACTGAAGAGCTGGAAGAGGCCGGTTGCCCTTATCAAATTTTGCCCGGCTTGGAAGAAGCGGTCGAATGGGCGGATATTTTGTACATGACCCGCGTTCAGCGCGAACGTTTTGATGAGCAGGAATTTGCCAAAATCCAGGGTAAATTCAATCTTGATGCGTCAATGTTGGCAAATGCCAAACTTAATTTGCGCGTCTTGCATCCTTTACCGAGGGTAGATGAAATTCATCCGAATGTGGATAAAACACCTCATGCCTATTATTTTGAACAGGCAACCAACGGTGTGTATGCACGGATGGCAATTTTGTCTTTGGTATTGAACGAAGAAGTTTAAGGAGCGAAAGATGGAAAACTCAAAACTCAGCGTGGAAGCGATCGAACAAGGTACGGTCATTGACCATATTCCTGCCGGTAAAGGCTTGGCCATTTTAAGGCAGTTCAAGCTGTTGCATTATGGCAATGCAGTAACGGTTGGCTTCAATTTGCCCAGCAAAACGCAGGGCAGCAAAGACATTATTAAAATCAGCGGCGTATGGTTGGATGCCAATGCGGCAAACCGTTTGGCTTTGTTTGCCCCTGAGGCAGTGGTCAACAAAATCGATCGGTTTAAGGTCGTTGAGAAACAGCATTTATCATTGCCGGATGAAATTTCGGAGGTATTCCGCTGTCCGAATACCAATTGCGCCAGTCATGGCGAGCCGGTCATCAGCCGTTTTTATGTCCGCTCACATCATAGGCAGACGCGTTTGAAATGTCATTATTGCGAAAAAACCTTCTCGCGTGATTCGGTTGCCGAAGCCTGATAAAAATCTCAGGCCGTCTGAAAATACAGCTATACGGTTTGAGTTGTCTGCTTGATACATTAGTTTCATAAAAAGCAAGATATTAAGCAAATTGCGTTAAAATTACGTTAAAATAATGCCTTCCGGGTTGATGACATTATTCGCCCGAAAGGCATTATTTTTTAATAACATGATACGAAATGTAGGAAAACTCATGCACTCATCCATACAAAGCCGGTTTGCCCCAATTTTATACGTCTTGATTTTCTTTGTCGGATTTTTAGCAGCACAAGTTTGGTTTAATCAGCAAGCCTATTTGGCCAACCTTCCCCTTTTGGTTACAGCCATTTCTGCCGTTGCATTTGTTTGGTTGATTTGGGCTGTCGTCTCTGCGCGATCCAAAGCAAAAAGCAAGATGTTGCACCGTGAGCAGCTGATTCAAAAAGAGAGCATTCATCCTGTTTTGCATGCAACGTTGCAGCGTTCTGACGGGCAAACAGATTTATTGGTTTTGGTTGTCCGCAATAGCGGTAAGGGCTTGGCGAAGAATGTGCGTTTTGAGGCTGAGGCTTTGCCGGATCACTTGCCGAGCAAGCTGGTTGCCGATGCGGTTATGCGCTTGGAGATGTTTTCCGGCGGCGTGGATATGCTGGCATCGGGCGAATTGTATGGCGGCGTGTTTGCAAGCATGTTGGCGCTGGCTGCCGAATTGCCGGATCAGACATTTGGCGGCGTGTTGAAACTGAAAGCCACTTATGAAAATGCCTTTGGCGATCAATGCACTTCTGAAAGCGTTTTGGATTTGAGCATATTGAATTTCAATTTGTTAGAAATTAGATCCAGTGGCGAGCAAAAGCCCCGCAAGAAATTGTTGTATTGATATTCAAAATATGCAGGCCGTCTGAAACCGAAATACTTGTTTTCAGACGGCCTGTTGTTATTTTTCAAATGATTTTTGAAGAAAAAGAGGCGTATCGGGTATAATAATCAAAGAATTCGAAACGGATTGTCAGGATCGGCAAGCCGTCTCATCATTGTCGTATTTCAAAACCTTACTGATATTTTTTCAATAATCTGTTGCTATGTATCGGAACTTTTTCTGATGTCGGCAGCGGCGAAATATTCCTTCAGCCATTTACTCTCAGGAAGCTGCTTATGTTAGTGTGTAATCCTTATGAAGTTGTGATCCATGGTACGACCAGCAAAGGCAAGATTTTCCGACCAAGCGACTGGGCGGAGCGCCTGTGCGGTATTTTGTCTTCCTTCACTAAAGACAACCGCCTTTCCTATTCGAATTGGGTGCGCCCGATTTTGGTGGACAATGTCCGTTGTGTGGCAGTCGATAAAAAACTGGAAGAAGACAATCCGCAAATGTTCCGTTTCTTGATGGATTTTGCAGCGGATAACGATTTGCGCGTGATTGACTGTAAAGCCTTACTTAAAGAGCAAGAAAGCAAGCAGCAGGGCGAAGTGCCGGTCGAGCGCGTTTTGTTGGCGCAGGCGATTGAAGAAAAACACGCCGCCGAGCGTGCGGAAGCGGCCGATACCCAGCCCGAGCCTCAAGCTGCCGCGCCTGTGGTCGGCGTATTGCGTGAAATTCCGCCGGAAGAAACTGCGACCGCTTTTGCGGCATTGAGCATTTTGCGTTCTTCTTTGACCGATATTCACCGTTTTGTCGAACAAATCAACGAGCATCAGCGCAAAACCGGCTACCGCCTGTTGGGTATTTTTGAAGAAGGCAAACAAAATGCCGTAGCCGTATGCGGTTTCCATGCCGCGTACAATTTGGCCAGCGGTTACCACATCCATATTGACGACATCGTAACCATGCCTCAAAGCCGCCGAAAAGGCTATGCTTCGCGCTTGTTGGAAGAAGTACGCAAAATCGGTGCGGAAACCGGCGCAACCAAAATCCATCTGAATGTCCATGTGAACCATGACCGCGCAGATGCGCATCGTCTCTACTTCAAAAACGGATTTGAAATTTGCGCCTACCATTTCCGTTGCGATCCGAAATAATGGTTGTAGAAAGAGGGAATCCCATGTTGAAGATTTTGACTGCGGCTGTTTTGGCACTGAGTTTGGCGGCTTGCGCATCAGGCAGCGGAGGCAGCTCGCAAATGTATGGCGAGATTAAGGCCGGTGTAGAAACCAGCCATCAACGTTGAGATATATAATGACAAGGCCGTCTGAAATAGGTTTTTCTGTTTCAGACGGCCTTTTTGCAGCTTAATTAGAGGGTAGCGGAGGTGTCGTCGGTGGCAACAGTCCGATGCAGGCGATACCAATTGTACAGGCGCAAGATGCACAAGAAAGCAATAATGGGCATGCAGGCTGCGGTAACCAGATAACGCGGGTTGCTGAAGTTTAAAACATTGCGGCCGGAAAGCAGCGACAAAGCGGCATGCAACCATTCCCACAAAGACGAAATGCTGAATGCCAAAACAGCCAACAGGCCGAGGGTTCGGAAAATGCCGATGGGCAGGATTTGTCGGCGTAATACGGCGCGGTTGAGTTGGAACAAAACAATCAAACCGAAGCCGATGATGCAGACCATGCCGCCGTTGGCAACGATTTGCAGGCTGTTGAAGGCGATGTCGGGCGTAACGGAAAGCGTGCCGGACTGGTTGGATGCAGTTTGTTGCAAGTTTAAGCCTTGCATCACATTCAGGACGAAACCGTATATCAGGTCGGCCAAAACGATGCCGATGGGCAGAGGAGTCAAAAAACGTTTCATGGATCGGTCGGATATTTCAGTATTCTATTCGGATGAGTGAGGCCGTCTGAAAATTAAACATGACGACGTGAGGGTATATTGTATCCGATAGAAAAGTAGGTTAATGCAAAAATAAATTTAGTTTAAGTCAGAAAATGATGTAATTTTACGCCAACATTATTGCATTAAGAGTACAATCCTCTTCATTATCAAACGTGAAATCAACAGGAAAGGACGTTTACATGAGCCAATTGCAACGTGATTTAACCCGTATCAGCCACAATACCAAAATTGTCGCCACACTGGGTCCGGGCAGCAACAATGTACAATTGTTGGAAGACATGATCCGTGTCGGCGGCCTTAATGTCGTCCGTTTCAATTTCAGCCACGGTACGCCGGAGTTTCATGAAGAAAATGCCCGTATCGTACGCGAAGCCGCGAAACGTGCGGGTCAGGAAATCGCCATTCTTGCCGACTTGCAAGGGCCTAAAATCCGCGTGGGCAAAATTGCAGGCGGCAGCATCGAGCTGAATAAGGGTGAAACCTTGATTTTAGATGCCGCGCTTGAAGGCGAAGGCACACGCGAAGCGGTTGGCCTGGACTACCGCGATTTGCCCAATGACGTCGCTGCCGGCGATGTTTTGTGGCTAGACGACGGCCTGTTGACTTTGACCGTTGAAGCGGTTGAAGGAAGTAAGATTATTACAAGGGTAGAAAACAGCCATGTGCTGAAAAGTAACAAAGGTATCAACAAACGCGGCGGCGGCCTGTCTGCCGGAGCGTTGACCGAAAAAGACTTCCGCGACTTGAAAACCGCGATTGCCATCGGTTGCGACTACTTGGCCATCAGCTTTGTGAAATCTGCCGAAGATTTGCACATCGCACGCGCCAAAGTCGAAGAAGAAATGAAAGGCAGCACCGCCGTACGCCCCGGTTTGGTTTCCAAAATCGAGCGCGTAGAAGCCATTGAAAACCTAGATGAAATCATTCTTGCCAGCGACGGTATTATGGTTGCCCGCGGTGACTTGGCAGTGGAAGTCGGCCATGCCGCCGTACCTGCCCTGCAAAAACGCATGATCCGCCGCGCCCGTGAGTTGCGCCGCTTCAGCATTACCGCAACCCAAATGATGGAATCGATGATTACCAACCCCGTACCGACCCGCGCGGAAGTTAGTGACGTAGCCAACGCGGTATTGGACGGTACCGATGCGGTGATGTGTTCCGCCGAAACCGCCGTCGGCGCGTATCCGTTTGAAACCGTCAGCCAAATGGCGATTATTTGTGCGGCTGCGGAAAAAGAACAAGATTCGCTCAACGGCGTTGCCGAACAGGTCGATTATCCCGAAGCCGTCAGCACCAACTTGGCGATTGCCGGCGGCGCGGTCAGCGTGGCGCGCGCGGTTCACGCCAAAGCCATTGTTGCCCTGACTGAAAGCGGTTCGACCGCCTTCGAAGTCAGCCGCCACAACATCACCCTGCCGATTTTTGCCCTGACGCCGAGTGTTTCAGCGCAACGCCGTATGGCGATGTACCGCGGCGTGCGTCCGTTGATTTTGGCAACCAGTACCGACCACGATACCGCGCTGAACGAAGTGGAAGCCATGTTGGTAGAACACAAAATCCTCCAAAGCGGCGACCAATACATCATCACCAGCGGTTCGAAAATGCGCGAATCCGGTTCGACCAATACGCTGGAAGTGTTGCAGGTCAAATAATTGCAGTGATCCGATGATTGGAAAAGCAGGCTGTTTTAGCCTGCTTTTTTTGTGTAAAAAAAGAAAAGATTAGGCAAAAATAATGATGTAGTATAGAATTGAGTACCTATACTAAATCAATAAAGGACGTTTCAGACGGCCTTTTTCTTTGTCCGCTACTTTCACGGTAAACCAAAATGATTCATTTCAATCTGAAAAAAACAGCATTTATTTTAAGCGCAGCACTGTTATCTACCGCCGTCCAAGCCTCCGGCTACCACTTCGGTACACAATCCGTTAACGCACAAGGCACGGCCAACGCCGCCGCCGCCGAAGCCGCCGATGCATCAACCATTTTCTACAACCCGGCCGGTTTGAGCAAAATTGACAGCAGTCAAATTTCCGTCAACGCCAATATCGTTTTCCCAAGCATTCACTATGAGGCAGAATCTGCGAAACACTTCCGCACGGGTGCCGATGTCAGCGGCTCGACCAGCGGCAAAATTACCGAAACCACCGTTGCTCCGCACATCTATGGCGCGTACAAAGCCAGCGACGATATCACTTTGGGTTTGGGCATGTACGTTCCCTTCGGCTCTGCAACCGAATACGAAAAAGATTCCGTATTGCGCCACAACATCAACAAACTGGGTTTGACCACCATTGCCATAGAGCCGGTAGTCGCGTGGAAACTGAATGAGCAGCACGCTGTCGGTGCCGGTTTGATTGCCCAATATTCTAAAGCCGAATTGCGCAAATACTCCGACTGGGATGCTTCCGGCGCCATCAGCCAGTTGGCCAGCGGCTTGGCTTCCCGTCAAGCAGGCCGTCCCGTTGCTGTCGATGCGACCGGCAAAGCTGACGGTCATGCCGATGTAAAAGGCCACGATTGGGGCTTCGGCTATCAACTGGCGTGGATGTGGGACATTAACGAGCGCGCACGCGTGGGTGTGAACTATCGTTCCAAAGTATCGCATACGCTGAAAGGTACTGCCGATTGGGAAGCTGACGGCGCATATGCAAAACGCGCATGGGATTTGGGTGCAATGGCTGCACGCGGTTATGTGCCGAACGAAAAAGCCAGCGTAAAAATCGTCACGCCTGAGTCTTTGTCTGTTCACGGTATGTACCGCGCCACTGACAAAACTAACCTGTTCGGCGATGTGACTTGGACGCGCCACAGCCGCTTCAACAAAGCCGAGCTGGTGTTTGAAAATACCAAAAACGTTGTCAACGGCAAATCCGACCGTACCGTCATTACGCCTAACTGGCGCAACACTTATAAAGTTGCATTCGGCGGCTCTTACCAAGTTACCGAACCATTGCAACTGCGTGCCGGTATCGCTTTCGACAAATCACCGGTTAAAAGTGCTGAAGACCGCATGAACAGCCTGCCTGACGGCAACCGTATTTGGTTCTCCGTCGGCGCTAAATATCAACTGGGCAAAAACCATGTCATCGATGCGGCGTACAGCCATATCCACATCAATGACACGGTTTACCGTACCGGCAAAGCCAGCGGCAACGACGTGGACAGCCGCGGTGCATCCTCTGCTCGCTTCAAAAACAAAGCGGACATCTTGGGCTTGCAATACACTTACAAATTCAAATAATCGGATTTGAGTGGTGGATAAAAAGGCCGTCTGAAGATTTCAGACGGCCTTTTTGATTGGCAGGAACAGATGAAACAATCAATAGGCAATAAATAGCGTGTCGGGCTTTTCATATTTCTGATTGGAATGGCAGAACGGCAAGACAATAGAAAAGGGGAGCAGCCGATTAAAGGCTGGAGACATGGGATATTGTTTGCGCTTTAAACAACGTGTTACCGATTTCTTTATTCTGATAGGCAATCAAAAGGCCGTCTGAAAACAGGTTTTCAGACGGCCTTTGTTTGCCGAATCGCTGCTAAAAAAGCTCAATCAGCTGCGGACTTCCAGTTCGATTTCTCTTTCCTGTTCGTCTTCGGTCGGTTTGTCCATGGTTTTTTCATCGGCCATATTGTCCAAATCGCGGCCGGGCTCGGAGGCGGTATCGCCGATGGAAACGCTGTTCAGGCTTTCCAAAATAATGGCTGAGGCCAGATGGTCGGATGTGCGGTACACCATTGCCAAACCGATTTCTTCCGCCGGAATGGAAACCAATTCAACCGTATCTTTGTCTTTCGGCTTGCGAATCAGGTTGTTGGACAGATTGACACGGACTTGGCGGCCGCGTTTGTAGAGGCTGACCACCGTGCCTTTGTCCAAGCCGTCGAGTTCGCCTTTATCCAACGTAATGGTTTGGAACTGGCCGGCTTCGCCCACGCCGTCGAAGATGGAAACGACTTTGGCCTGAATCGGACGGGCAGGGGCGTGAGGCATCACATTGAAGCTGTCGAGGCCTTCGGGCAGTTTCAGCAGATAGTCGTCTTTGCGGATTTCGGAAACGGCTTCTTCGATAACCAAAGGTTGCGCGGACTGGGTGCGCAGCTTCATGACTTTGTTGACTTGGGTGTAATACTCGTTGCTTTTGAGTTTTTCGTCAGAAGCGCGGGTGCGGTGTTCCAAGGCGGAGTCGGTGTAAGGCAGCGTGTTGGCGATGCCGCTGAACACGACTTCTTGGCCGAGGAATTTGCCGGTTTCCGGATCGGTGATGTTTTTATTGACGCGGTAGGTCAGGTAGCGGCCGGGTTCGGTCAGGCCGTATGCGTACACGCGGTTGCCTTGCGTGTAGAGGACGCGGTTGTCGGGGCCTGCAATCAGGCGCGGCGCGTTGGCGGTTTCTTCCGGAGCGATAATCTGCGGATGTTTCATGAACATACGGTAGAGGTTGACGTTGACAGTCGGAATACCGTAGCCGGAAGTTTCGCGTACGCGCGGATGCAGTTTGATCACAGGAATGCCGTCTGAACGGGTTTGGGCGTGTTCAAAACCCAGGCGCGGCTGGCCGTTGACGTAGCGTAAAACCAACACCTGCCCCGGATAGATCAGGTGTGGATTGCGGATGGCGTTGCGGTTGGCGCCCCAAAGGCGGTTCCATTGCCACGGGCTGTACAGATATTTGCCGGAAATACCCCACAAGGTATCGCCGTTTTTAACGACGTAGCGTTGCGGCGCATTGGGGCGGATTTTTAAAGAAGCTGCCTGAGTGTGGGCAGAAATAGCCATGCCTGCCATGCAAAGCAGGGTTATAATACGTTGTTGCATAACCGTTCCCCTTGAAATCGGTTTGGTTTGTCTTCAGATGATAAACAGAGAAGGCCGGAGTTTGCGAAACTGCCGCCCATCCATCAATACGATAACGAACGGCCTCTGTCGCGCTATCTTAACATTTTTCGGCGTTATTTTAGCATTGAATGTTGCTGTCATGACAGGAGATTGTGGCGGCGGAAACCAAATCTGTATGAAAATCACACATCAGCTTTATAAAACGAGAATATTATGGCTTTACTGAACATCCTCCAATACCCTGACGAGCGTTTGCACACGGTCGCCAAACCTGTTGAGAAAATAGACGAGCGCATCCAGACATTGGTTGCCGATATGTTTGAAACCATGTACGAAGCACGCGGTATCGGCTTGGCGGCCACTCAGGTTGACGTACACGAGCGCATTGTCGTGATGGATTTGACCGAAGACCGCAGCGAGCCGCGCGTGTTCATCAATCCCGTCATTGTCGAAAAAGACGGCGAGACAACTTATGAAGAAGGCTGCCTGTCCGTGCCGGGCATTTACGATACCGTGACCCGTGCCGAGCGCGTCAAAGTCGAAGCCTTGAACGAAAAAGGCGAGAAATTCACGCTGGAAGCAGACGGCCTGTTGGCAATCTGCGTGCAGCACGAATTGGACCACCTGATGGGCATCGTGTTTGTCGAACACCTGTCGCAGCTGAAACAAGGCCGCATCAAAACCAAACTGAAAAAACGTCAGAAACACACCATCTGACCTAAGCATCGCTTAAAGGCCGTCTGAAAAGACAAAACAGAAGGCAGACTTCGGTTTTCAATCTTTCAGACGGCCTTTTCAGCTGAAACAGTTTGCCCAATGCGCCCATTCAAACCATTTCCACAAGGACACAACATGAAAGTCATCTTTGCCGGTACGCCCGATTTTGCCGCCGCCGCCTTGAAAGCCATCGCCGCCGCAGGTTTTGAAATTCCGCTGGTGTTGACCCAGCCCGACCGCCCCAAAGGCCGCGGCATGCAGTTGACCGCATCGCCGGTCAAACAGGCTGCCTTGGAATTGGGTTTGACCGTGGCGCAGCCGGAAAAGTTGCGCAATAACGCCGAAGCCCTGCAAATGCTCAAAGATACGGGCGCGGATGTGATGGTGGTGGCCGCGTATGGCTTGATTTTGCCGCAGGAAGTGTTGGATACGCCCAAACACGGCTGCCTCAATATCCACGCCTCGCTGTTGCCCCGTTGGCGCGGCGCGGCACCGATTCAACGTGCGATTGAAGCCGGCGACGCAGAAACCGGCGTGTGCATCATGCAGATGGACATCGGCTTGGACACCGGCGCTGTGGTCAGCGAACACCGCTATGCCATCCAACCTACAGATACTGCAAACGAAGTGCATGATGCGCTGATGGGTTTGGGTGCCGAAGCGATTGTGGCCGACTTGCAGCGTTTGCAGGCGGAAGGCCGTCTGAACGCGGTCAAACAGCCTGAAGAAGGCGTTACCTACGCCCAAAAATTAAGCAAAGAAGAGGCGCGTATCGATTGGAACGAGTCCGCGGACATTATCGAGCGCAAAATCCGCGCCTTTAACCCCGTCCCTGCCGCGTGGGTCGAGTATCAAGGCAAACCGATGAAAATCTGGCGTGCCGAAGTCGTGGCCAAACAGGGTAAGGCAGGCGAAGTATTGTCCTGCACTTCAGACGGCCTGCTGGTGGCGTGCGGTGAAAACGCGCTGAACATCACCGAATTGCAGCCTTCCGGCAGCAAACGCATGAGCATACAGGCATTTGCGGCAGGCCGGACGATTGAAGTCGGAACGGTTTTGTAACAGGCTGGAAATCAACGCAGAGGAAAGAAAATAATGGCTGTTTTTGAAGTGGTTGAGGGCGATATTACCCGATTGGCAGTCGATGCGATTGTCAATGCCGCCAATTCATCGCTGTTGGGCGGTGGCGGCGTAGACGGTGCAATACACCGCGCCGCGGGCAAAGAGCTGCTGGAGGAGTGCCGCACTTTGGGCGGTTGCCGCACAGGCGAAGCCAAAATAACCAAAGGCTACCGTTTGCCTGCGCGTTTTGTCATTCATACGGTCGGGCCGGTATGGTTTGGCGGAAAACAAAATGAAGAGGCCAAATTGGCACAATCTTATGCCAATTCTTTGCTGCTTGCCCAGAAACACGATCTTCACAGCATCGCCTTTCCGTGCATCAGCACCGGTGTGTACCGCTTCCCGGCCGAAGCCGCCGCGCGTATCGCTTTGGAGAGTTTGAAGCAAACCCTGCCGCAATGTCCGGCAGTGGAAAAAATCATCTTTTGCTGTTTTTCCAAAACAGATGCCGAATATTATCGGGCATTGCTGGCTGCCGAACAGGCCGTCTGAAATCCGCCGAACACTTGAAATCAAATATAAATCAGAAAGCAAAAATATGAGTATGTCCCTCGCCCAAAAACTGGCCGCCGACAGCGTTGCCGCGGTTGCCGAAGGGCGCAATCTTCAGGATGTTTTGGCGGAAATCCGCGCGGCGCATCCGCAGCTGACGGCGCAGGAAAACGGTGCGTTGCAGGATATTGCCTACGGTTGCCAACGTTATTTGGGCAGTTTGAAATATATGCTCGCGCAGATGCTGAAAAAGCCGATTGACAATCCGCAGCTTGAAAGCCTGCTTTTGGCGGCGATGTACCAATTGCATTACACGCGCAACGCGCCTCATGCCGTGGTCAATGAGGCGGTGGAAAGCATTGCCAAAATCGGCCGCGGCCAGTTCCGCTCGTTTGCCAATGCGATTTTGCGCCGCTTTTTGCGTGAACGCGACAAGCTCGCGGCTTCCTGCAAAAAAGACGATGTGGCGAAACACAATTTGCCGCTGTGGTGGGTGGCTTACTTGAAAAACCATTATCCGAAACATTGGCACAACATCACCACCGCGCTGCAATCGCATCCGCCGATGACTTTGCGCGTCAACCGCCGACACGGCAATGCCGAAAGTTATTTGGAAAAACTGGCTGCGGAAGGTATTGCGGCCAGGGCGTTGGACGAATACGCCGTGATGTTGGAAGAAGCCGTGCCGGTAAGCTGCCTGCCCGGTTTTTCAGACGGCCTGGTGTCTGTGCAGGATTTTGGTGCGCAGCGTGCTGCCTATTTGTTGAACCCGAAAGACGGAGAACGCATCCTCGATGCCTGTGCGGCGCCGGGCGGTAAGACAGGCCATATCTTGGAACTGGCAGATTGTCATGTTACTGCTTTGGATATAGACGAAGGCCGTCTGAACAGGGTGAAGAGCAATCTTGACCGTTTAGGCTTTCAAACGGCCTCTTTGGCTTGTGCCGATGCGCAGGACTTGACAGCGTGGTATGATGGCAAGGCCTTTGACGCTGTCTTGGCCGATGTGCCGTGTACCGCTTCGGGTGTGGCGCGGCGCAATCCCGACGTCAAATGGCTGCGCCGACCGACCGATGCCGTCAAAACCGCACGCCAACAGGAAGCATTATTAGACGCGCTGTGGCAGACCCTGACGAAAAACGGCAGGATGTTGCTGGCTACCTGCTCGGTCTTTGTCGAAGAAAACGACGGTCAATTGCAAAAATTCCTTAACCGCCATGCCGATGCCGAGTTGATCGAATCGCATGTGCTTTTACCGAACAAACATCAAGATGGCTTTTATTACGCGCTTATTAAAAAGCAGTAAAACGCTGATTGTACCGCTCTTGCTCGCCGTGTCGCTGAACGCGGCGGGCGAGGGCATCAGTGCGACCCGTGCCGAGGCAAAGCTGACCCATGCCGGACAGCTTTCCGTCAGCAGCCGTTTCCGCACCGACCTGCCCGATCAGCTCAAAGAAGCACTCAAACAGGGCGTCCCCCTGCATTTCAATTTAAGTTGGCAGCTGTCGGCACCGTCCGTGGCGTCTTATAAATTCAAGTTTGACCAGCTGCTCAACAACGACAGCACGATTCAATACAAACTGTCCTTCCATCCGCTGACCAACCGCTATCGCGTTACCGTCGGTACGTTTTCTACCGAGTACGACACGCTTGAAGCCGCCTTGCGCGCAGTGGGCGCGGTTGCGAATTGGAAGGTTTTGTCCAAGGGCGCGCTGAGTGATGTGGCCGCCAAAGACACGAAGGCTGAAATCCGCCTGCTGCTGACAACCGCCAAGCTGCCCAAACCGTTCCAAATCAATGCCCTGACTTCTAAAAATTGGCATTTGGATTCGGGGTGGAAATCCTTGTCGGTCGTGCAGGAGTAAACCATGCGCCGCTTTCTCCTGATTGCCGCTGTATTCGCCGTAGTTTTGTTGTACGGTCTGACTGTTGCAACGGGCAGCAGCAACGTATTGTCCGATTATTTCTGGTGGATTGTCGCCTTGTGCGGCTTGCTGTTGCTGGTGTTGGCCGCGGTGTTGGTGCGCTATGTCGTGCTTTTGATGCGCGACAACAGCAAAAGCGTGTTCGGCTCGCAGATTGCGCGCCGGCTGTCAGGGATGTTTACCTTGGTTGCCGTATTGCCGGGCGTGTTTTTGTTCGGTATTTCCGCCCAGTTTATTAACGGCACGATTAATTCTTGGTTTGGCAACGACACCCATGAGGCTTTGGAGCGCAGCTTAAATTTGAGCAAATCCGCGCTGAATTTGGCGGTGGACAACGCGGTCAGCAACGCCACGCCGGTGCAAATCGACTTAATCAGCGCCGCTTCGCTGGACGGCGACTTGGGGCAAACGCTGACCCAATCCGCGCCTACTTCCGAATTTGCCCAGCTGGCGCTTTACAACGCGACTACCCATAAAGCCGAGAAAAGCATCAATCCCCTGAAACTGAATCAACCGACGCTCAACAAAGAAGGATGGGAGCAGCTGGAGCAGACCGGCTCGGTACGCAGCTTGGAAAATATCGGCGGCGTGCTGTATGCTCAAGGCTGGATGCTGATCGGTACGCATAAAAATCAGGATTATGCGTTGTTTTTCCGTCAGCCGATTCCGAAAGATGTTGCCCAAGATGCGACGCTGATCGAAGCGGCCCGCGCCAAATACGCTGAGCTGAGTTATACCAAAAAAGGCCTGCAAACCTTTTTCCTGTCCACGCTGTTGGTCGCGACATTGTTGGCCATCTTTTTGGCGCTGGTGATGGCTTTGTATTTTGCCCGCCGTTTTGTGGCGCCGGTGTTATCGCTGGCAGAGGGTGCACGGGCGGTGGCTCAGGGTGACTTCAGCCAGACCCGGCCGGTATTCCGCAATGACGAGTTCGGCCGTTTGACCCAGTTGTTCAACCACATGACCGAGCAATTGGCGATTGCCAAAGAGGCGGACGAGCGCAACCGTTTGCGCGAAGAAGCCGCACGCCATTATTTGGAATGCGTGTTGGAAAGTTTGACCACAGGTGTGATTACTTTGGATGCCGACGGCCGTCTGAAAACCTTTAACAAAGCCGCCGAACAGATTTTGGGCGTTTCGCTGGTGTCTTTGTGGGGCAGCAACTGGCATCAATGGCACGGCAAATCGCCGCAGCAAACCCTGTTGGCCGATGTGTTTGCCGCCATCAATGAAACCGCCGACAGCGACAAACCCGTCCAAGTCGAATACGCCGCGCCCGACGATGCCCGAATCTTGTTGGGCAAAGCCACCATCCTGCCGGAAGACAACGATAACGGCGTGGTGATGGTGATTGATGACATTACCGTCTTGATACGCGCGCAAAAAGAGGCTGCATGGGGCGAAGTGGCGAAACGTTTGGCGCACGAAATCCGCAATCCGCTTACACCCATCCAGCTTTCCGCTGAGAGATTGGCATGGAAATTGCATGATAAACTTGACGAGCAAGACGCCCAAATCCTCAGCCGTTCAACCGATACCATCGTCAAACAGGTTGCCGCGCTGAAAGAAATGGTCGAAGCGTTCCGCAATTATGCGCGTGCGCCGTCGCTGAATTTAGAAAAACAAGATTTAAACGGTTTGGTGTCGGAAGTATTGGTATTATATGAGGCAGGCGCGTGCAAATTTAATGCACGGCTCAACACGGATGCCCTGCCGATTGCCGCCGATACGACGGCCATGCGCCAAGTGTTGCATAACCTATTTAAGAATGCCGCAGAAGCGGCGGAGTCGGACGAAGCGCCGCAAGTAAACATCGAAACAGGACGCGAAGGCGGACAGGTTTTCCTGACTGTCTGCAACAACGGCAAAAGTTTCAGCAAAGAAATGCTGCACAATGCTTTTGAGCCGTACGTTACCGACAAACCGACAGGAACGGGGTTGGGTTTGCCCGTTGTGAAAAAAATTATCGAGGAGCATGGCGGCCGCATCAGCCTGAGCAATCAGAACAGCGGCGGCGCGTGCGTCAAAATAGCTTTACCGGAAATGGCAGAAACTTATGCGAAGCAGTGATATTTTGATTGTAGATGATGAAGTAGGCATCCGCGACCTGCTCTCCGAAATCCTTCAAGACGAAGGCTATACCGTTACTTTGGCCGAAAATGCCGAAGAAGCGCGCCAATTGCGTTACCAAACGCGTCCGGCCATGGTATTGCTGGACATTTGGATGCCCGATTGCGACGGCATTACTTTGTTGAAAGAGTGGGCGAAAAACGGCCAACTCAATATGCCCGTGGTCATGATGAGCGGCCATGCCAGCATCGACACCGCGGTTGAAGCCACCAAAATCGGCGCACTCGATTTTCTGGAAAAACCGATTGCCCTGCAAAAACTCTTGTCCGCAGTAGAACGCGCCTTGAAACATGGCGAAGTTCAGACGGCCTCCGGCATGACTTTGGACAAACTTGGCAACAGCCCCGTCATTCAAGAAATGAACGGCAGCATTGAAGCGGCCGCCAAACACAACCGCCCGCTGCTGTTGGCCGGTGAGGCAGGCTCGCCGTTTGAGATTGTCGCCCGCTATCTGCACAAAAGCGGTACGCCTTGGGTGGCAACCGACCGTGTCGAACACATTGTCGATACGCCGTTGGAGCTGTTGCAAAAAGCATCGGGCGGTATTTTGTATGTCGGCGATATTGCCCGTTACAGCAAAAACATCCAAAACGGCATTGCTTTCTTGCTGGAAAAAGCCGACCGCTACAATGTCCGTGTGATTGCTTCATGCGGCTTTAAACGCGGTGAGAGCGCCGATGACGTCGTTGCTGGCCGACTGGCGGAGCTGTTGAAAGAGCGCATCAATGTTCCTTCTTTGCGCAGCCAACCGGACGACATCGTCTTTTTAATCAACCGCATCATGACCGATTTGGCCGAAAGTCAAAAAATCCAGCCGGTAAAATTCAGCGACAGCGCGTTGGTGGTTTTGCGCCAATACGATTGGCCGGGCAATTACGACCAGCTTGCCGAAACGGTGAAAAACATCATGTTGGAATCGGACGGCAAAGAAGTGGACGAGCAGGCCGTTGCCGTGGCTTTGGGTCAGAAGGAAAACGCGACGGCGACAGAAATCATCGGTGGCTTCAATTTCAATATGCCTTTGCGCGAATTGAGGGAAGAAGTCGAGCGCCGTTACTTTGAGTACCACATCGCCCAAGAAGGCCAAAATATGAGCCGCGTGGCGCAAAAGGTCGGTTTGGAGCGTACACACCTTTACCGCAAACTCAAACAACTCGGTATCAGCGTATCGCGCCGCAGCGCCGACAAATCCGAAGAATAAGCGCAATATCGGTTCAAACACAAAAGAGGCCGTCTGAAAGCCATCAGGTTTTTCAGACGGCATCGTCATTTGACGGTTTGCTTGGATAAGCAATATTTGATAAAGAATAATGATATGGCCCGGCATTGTTGTTTTGCATTTTGGGCCGACAAAAGTTTTATACCAATAAAATTTTCAGACGGCCTTTATTTACTTCAGGCCGTCTGAAAAAACATTACGAAAAGGGAACAGATTGATGACGGAAAACGAGCGTTTTGCTTGGTTGCAACTGGCATTTACGCCCTATATCGGCGCAGAAAGTTTTTTGGTGCTGTTGCAGCAATTCGGTAGTGTACAAGCTGCCTTGAATGCGCCGGCAGAAAAAATTGCCGCCCTGGTACGCCATAAACAGGCGGCCGAGTCATGGCGCAATGCGGACAAACGGGCTTTGGCGCAGCAGTCTGCCGAAGCCGCTTTACAATGGGAAATGCAGGACGGTTGCCGTTTGTTGCTGCTGCAAGATGATGATTTCCCTGAAATGCTGACACAAGGCATTACCGCGCCGCCGGTTTTGTTTTTGCGCGGCAATGCAGGACTGTTGCACACACCTTCTGCCGCGATTGTCGGCAGCCGCCATGCCACACCGCAGGCCATGCGGATTGCCAAAGATTTCGGCAGGGCGTTGAGTGAAAAAGGCATTCCCGTCGTATCGGGTATGGCTTCGGGTATCGATACCGCCGCCCATCAGGGCGCATTGCAGGCAGATGGCGGTACCATCGCCGTCTGGGGAACCGGTATAGACCGCATTTATCCGCCATCCAATAAAAACCTTGCTTATGAAATCGCTGAAAAAGGATTGATTGTCAGCGAGTTCCCTTTAGACACGCGTCCGTTTGCAGGCAATTTTCCGCGCCGCAACCGTCTGATTGCCGCGTTGTCGCAGCTGACATTGGTGGTCGAAGCGGCATTGGAATCCGGCTCATTGATTACTGCCAAGCTGGCGGCGGAGATGGGACGCGAAGTGATGGCGGTACCCGGTTCGATAGACAATCCGCACAGCAAAGGCTGCCACAAGCTGATTAAAGACGGGGCAAAATTGGTGGAATGTTTGGACGATATTCTTCACGAATGTCCGCAGCTATTGCAAAATACGCCTGTTCCATCATATTCTATAAATAAGACGGTAAAACCGAAAAACGATCAAACCAAACGTCTGCAACCCAAAACAATAGCGGATGAACCGCAAAGGCCGTCTGAAAACCTATCTGCCGCCCCATCGACAAGCGCTTTATTGGAAGCAATGGGCTACGACCCAATACACCCCGATATTTTGGCGCAACAAACCAATACAGCGGCGGCAGACGTGTACGCACAGCTTTTGGAATACGAACTCGACGGTATCGTTGCCGCTTTGCCGGGCGGCCGTTACCAGCGCATCAAAGCATAAATTATCTATATTTAAGGAACCAGCATGACCGAAGTCATTGCCTATTTAATCGAACACTTCCAAGATTTCGACAACTGTCCGCCTCCGGAGGATTTGGGTCGCCTGCTGGAAGATGCAGGTTTTGACGCTACGGAAATCGGCAACACATTGATGATGATGGAAGTCTTGTTCAATACATCCGAATTTTATGCCGAGCCGTTTAACAGCGATTCCCTGCGCGTATTCTGCCGTGAAGAAGCTGAAAACCTGCCGCAGGAAGTCATGGGCTTGATGCAGTATTTGGTTGCCGAACACGCAATTACTTATGAGCAGCGCGAAATCGTCATTCACGCCCTGATGCACATTCCATCAGACGAAATCACCCTCGATACCGCCAAAGTGTTGGTATTGCTGGTGTTGTGGATGCACAAGAGCGAGTTGCCCGTCCTGATTGGCGACGACTTGATGAGTGCGTTGACCGGACAAAACGTGATGCACTAAACTTTTTTTTCAGACGGCCTCAATCATAAAGGCCGTCTGAAACATAAACCCAATACATCCAAAAGAGAACAACAATGGCGAAAAACCTATTAATCGTCGAATCCCCGTCCAAAGCCAAAACCCTGAAAAAATATCTGGGCGGTGATTTTGAAATCTTAGCGTCTTACGGTCATGTCCGCGACTTGGTACCCAAAAGCGGAGCAGTCGATCCCGATAACGGCTTTGCCATGAAGTACCAGCTGATCAGCCGCAACAGCAAACACGTCGATGCCATCGTCGCCGGTGCCAAAGAAGCCGAAAACATCTACCTCGCAACCGACCCGGATAGGGAAGGCGAAGCCATTTCTTGGCATCTTTTGGAAATCCTCAAATCCAAACGCGGTCTGAAAAACATCAAGCCGCAGCGTGTCGTGTTCCATGAAATCACCAAAAACGCCGTCCTCGATGCCGTCGCCCATCCGCGTGAAATCGAAATGGACTTGGTCGATGCACAACAAGCCCGCCGAGCTTTGGATTATTTGGTCGGTTTCAACCTCTCGCCATTGTTGTGGAAAAAAATCCGCCGCGGTTTGAGCGCGGGCCGCGTGCAAAGTCCCGCCCTGCGTTTGATTTGCGAACGCGAAAACGAAATTCGCGCGTTTGAAGCGCAGGAATATTGGACGGTGCATCTCGACAGCCACAAAGGCCGTAGCAAGTTCACCGCCAAACTCGCCCAATACAACGGCGCGAAACTCGAACAATTCGACCTGCCGAACGAAACCGCGCAAGCCGACATATTGAAAGAACTCGAAGGCAAAGAGGCAGTCGTTACCGCCATTGAAAAGAAAAAGCGCAGCCGCAATCCCGCCGCGCCGTTCACCACTTCTACCATGCAGCAGGATGCCGTGCGCAAACTCGGTTTTACCACCGACCGCACCATGCGTACCGCCCAGCAGCTTTACGAAGGTATAGACGTGGGGCAGGGCGCCATCGGTCTGATTACCTATATGCGTACCGACAGCGTGAATTTGGCCGATGAAGCGCTAACCGAAATCCGCCATTACATCGAAAACAAAATCGGCAAAGAATATCTGCCGAGTGCCGCCAAACAATACAAAACCAAATCCAAAAACGCCCAAGAAGCGCACGAAGCCATCCGTCCGACTTCCGTGTACCGCACGCCCGAAAGCGTCAAACCCTTCCTGAGCGCAGACCAGTTCAAACTCTATCAAATGATTTGGCAGCGCACTGTCGCCTGTCAGATGACGCCCGCCAAATTCGACCAAACCACCGTCGATATTACCGTCGGCAAAGGCGTATTCCGCGTAACCGGACAAGTGCAAACCTTCGCAGGCTTCCTCAGCGTTTACGAAGAAAGCAGCGATGATGAAGAAGGCGAAGACAGCAAAAAACTGCCCGAAATGAGCGAAGGCGACAAACTGCCCGTGGACAAACTTTACGGAGAACAACACTTTACCACTCCGCCGCCGCGCTACAACGAAGCCACGCTGGTTAAAGCCCTCGAAGAATACGGTATCGGCCGTCCTTCTACCTACGCCAGTATTATTTCCACGCTCAAAGACCGCGAATACGTTACCCTTGAGCAAAAACGCTTCATGCCTACCGACACAGGCGACATCGTCAATAAATTCCTGACCGAACACTTCGCCCAATATGTCGATTACCACTTTACCGCCAAACTTGAAGACCAGCTTGACGAAATTGCCAACGGCAAACGCCAATGGATTCCTGTTATGGACAAATTCTGGAAGCCGTTTATCAAGCAAGTGGAAGAAAAAGAGGGTATCGAACGCGCCAAATTTACCACGCAGGAACTCGACGAAACCTGCCCGAAATGCGGAGAACATAAACTGCAAATCAAATTCGGCAAAATGGGTCGCTTCGTCGCCTGCGCCGGCTATCCCGAGTGCAGCTACACCCGCAACGTTAACGAAACCGCCGAAGAAGCCGCTGAGCGCATCGCCAAAGCCGAGGCCGAACAAGCCGAACTTGACGGACGTGAATGCCCTAAATGCGGCGGTCGCCTAGTGTACAAATACAGCCGTACCGGCAGCAAATTCATCGGCTGTGCCAACTATCCGAAATGCAAACACGTCGAGCCGCTGGAAAAACCCAAAGACACCGGCGTCCAATGCCCGCAATGCAAAAAAGGCAACCTCGTCGAGCGCAAATCCCGCTACGGCAAACTGTTTTACAGTTGCAGTACCTATCCGGATTGTAACTACGCCACATGGAACCCGCCCGTCGCCGAAGAATGCCCGAACTGCCATTGGCCGGTCTTGACCATCAAAACTACCAAACGCTGGGGCGTGGAAAAAGTCTGCCCGCAAAAAGAATGCGGCTGGAAAGAGCAGATTGAACCGCCTGCACCGAAAGAGTGAGATTAGGTCGGTTTAAAAGAGAAAAGGTCGTCTGAAAAATTTTCAGACGACCTTTTGCTTTTCTGTGATTGGTTTATTTGAATCCGCGTGTCGTTTTAAAGTCCGATAAAATACGGTTCATTTCTGGTTCAAATAAGGCTATGTAATCGTAAGATAGACCGCGGCTGGCACTGGGGTGAGGCAGGCAGACGACTTCGCAATTTTCAAACGATTGGAATCTGATTTTGAAACGTGTACCGCTAAAATCTTTTTGTACTACTCGGAGCGGTTGAGTTTGTTTTCCGACAAGCTGCTCGAAGCGCGGCAATACATTTGCGCAATTAAGATAATTTGTCAGGTTGCTTCCCATGAAGAGAATCAATTTAGGACGTAGTTTCTCAATGTGGTAGAGAAAATTATCGACGTGTTCGGGTTGGAGAAATTTGTTTGGATTGTCAATTTTGTTACCCTGAGTAGCTGCCCAGTTGGTTTGCACTAGGGATTTTTCAAAAGCACCGCCCAATCCATTTTCGTCTAAGGGGTGTCCCCACATTTCAAACCAATTTTTTATCGTATTGTCGTAACGCCACTTTTTTGCCTGCTCACCATAATAGAGGGATTTATTTGCAAATGTATGGTCGATTTTGTTTTCAGGGAGTTTGTATTCACCTGCTACATAAGCAACCTCATCGGCTTTACTCCAACCCCACTCATACCCACAAATCATTAAACCATGTTTGTCGTTGTAACCTTGGAATATACTGTTACTGAGATTCAGGTCTGACATGATAATAACCTTATATAAACATTTCACAGAGAAATACTCATTATAAATAAGTAAATGTAATTTATCTAGTTTAAGTTTAAAACGCACTTCACGGTGAAACATAGTTCAGTATTTCATGTCGTCAAATTCAAACTGAAAAGGTCGTCTGAAAAATTTTCAGACGACCTTTTGTCTCTAAAAGCAGAGATCGAAATACGGTTTGATAGCAGTTTCACTATATAATTGAGGCCGTCTGAAAACTTGGCATCTTTTAAAAAATTATGGCAAATAACAAACATTCCAAACACACCAATCAAGTACGCATCATTGGCGGGCAATGTAGGGGACGAAAGTTAACTTTTCTGTCCGCAGATGGTTTGCGTCCGACACCTGACAGCGTGCGTGAAAAATTGTTTAACTGGTTGGGTCAGGATTTAACCGGCAAAACGGTATTGGATTTATTCAGCGGCAGTGGTGCTTTGGGAATGGAGGCTGCTTCTCGTAATGCAAAAAAAGTGGTAATGGTCGATAACGACCGCCAAACTGTTCAAACGCTTCAGAAAAATATTCGTGAATTAGGTTTGAAACAGGCAGAAATCGAGTGTTCAGACGGCATGATTTATCTGACAAGGCCGTCTGAAAAATTTGATGTCGTATTTCTTGATCCGCCGTTTGCATGGGAAGATTGGCAAAATCTGTTTATCCGATTGCAAAGCCACTTGAAAAATGGGGCAATGGTCTATATTGAAGCAGGGAAGTTGCCTGAAAAACCGGATTGGCTGGAAACTTATCGGGAAGGAAAGGCGGGAATGAGTAAGTTTGAATTGTTGCTCTATTCGCAAGTTGCTGAATAGTATGGAATTTGAGAATCATTCCCAAGGTGTAAAACATTCTTTCAAACGGATTGTTCCGACGTCATTTGTGCTATAATCCGCGCCCAATCGGTTTTGATAATTTAAGAAAAAAGGAAATAGAAATGTCGCTCTTTATTACAGATGAGTGCATTAACTGCGATGTGTGCGAGCCGGAATGCCCTAATGATGCCATTTCGCAAGGTGAAGAAATTTACGAAATCAATCCAAATTTGTGTACGCAATGTGTGGGCCATTACGATGAGCCGCAGTGCCAACAGGTATGTCCTGTCGACTGTATCTTGATCGATGAAGAACATCCTGAAACGCACGAAGAACTGATGGCCAAGTACGAAAAAATCATTCAGTTTAAGTAAATAATGTTTAAAAGCAAAAACTTGGATATTTTTAAAGAAATAAGTGAAAAAAAATCTTGACGGAAATCTGAGTTGCAAATAAACTAACGTTCTCTTTTGGAGGGATTCCCGAGCGGTCAAAGGGGGCAGACTGTAAATCTGTTGCGTAAGCTTCGAAGGTTCGAATCCTTCTCCCTCCACCAAAATTCTTACTTGGAGCAAATAGTGAGTATGCGGGTGTAGCTCAATGGTAGAGCAGAAGCCTTCCAAGCTTACGGTGAGGGTTCGATTCCCTTCACCCGCTCCAAACAATTTCGCCCATGTAGCTCAGGGGTAGAGCACTCCCTTGGTAAGGGAGAGGTCGGCAGTTCAAATCTGCCCATGGGCACCATCTCATTATTACCCTTTCTTTCAAAAGCTTAGATTATAGGATATTGCCATGGCTAAGGAAAAATTTGAACGTAGCAAACCGCACGTAAACGTTGGTACTATCGGTCACGTTGACCATGGTAAAACCACTCTGACTGCTGCATTGACTACTATTTTGGCTAAAAAATTCGGTGGCGCTGCAAAAGCTTACGACCAAATCGATAATGCTCCTGAAGAAAAAGCCCGCGGTATTACCATTAATACCTCTCACGTAGAATACGAAACCGAAACCCGCCACTACGCACACGTAGACTGCCCGGGCCACGCCGACTACGTTAAAAACATGATTACCGGTGCTGCCCAAATGGACGGCGCTATCTTGGTATGTTCCGCAGCCGACGGTCCTATGCCGCAAACTCGCGAACACATTCTGTTGGCCCGTCAAGTAGGCGTACCTTACATCATCGTGTTCATGAATAAATGCGACATGGTTGACGATGCCGAGCTGTTGGAACTGGTTGAAATGGAAATCCGTGACCTGCTGTCAAGCTACGACTTCCCAGGCGACGATTGCCCAATCGTACAAGGTTCTGCATTGAAAGCTTTGGAAGGTGATGCTGCTTACGAAGAAAAAATCTTCGAACTGGCTGCTGCTTTGGACAGCTACATCCCAACACCTGAGCGTGCTGTGGACAAACCTTTCTTGTTGCCTATCGAAGACGTATTCTCTATCTCTGGCCGTGGTACAGTAGTAACCGGTCGTGTAGAGCGCGGTATCATCCACGTTGGTGACGAGATCGAAATCGTAGGTCTGAAAGAAACCCAAAAAACCACTTGTACCGGCGTTGAAATGTTCCGCAAACTGCTGGACGAAGGTCAAGCAGGTGACAACGTAGGCGTATTACTGCGTGGTACTAAACGTGAAGACGTAGAGCGTGGTCAAGTATTGGCTAAACCGGGTACCATCACTCCTCACACCAAATTCAAAGCAGAAGTATACGTACTGAGCAAAGAAGAGGGTGGCCGTCACACTCCATTCTTCGCTAACTACCGTCCACAATTCTACTTCCGTACTACCGACGTAACTGGTGCAGTTACTTTGGAAGAAGGCGTAGAAATGGTAATGCCGGGTGAGAACGTAACCATTACTGTAGAACTGATTGCACCTATCGCTATGGAAGAAGGTCTGCGCTTTGCGATTCGCGAAGGTGGCCGTACCGTAGGTGCAGGTGTGGTTTCTTCTATCATCGCTTAAGTTTAGAGGCCAATAGCTCAATTGGTAGAGTATCGGTCTCCAAAACCGAGGGTTGGGGGTTCGAGACCCTCTTGGCCTGCCAAATAAAAAATTAACCGGCCTTGTGCCGGTTAATTTTTTTGTACTTAAGTTTTAAGATTATCTAGAATTAATTATATGGATCAATGCTGCTATCTAAAATGGATGGTGGGTGGGGCATTGATAAGTGAGTAAAGATGACAGAACATTCGTCTGGACACAAAGAAGGCCATCAGAAAAAGGAAGTGGTGGTAAGTAGTAAGCCAGCTCCTGAAAAGAAAGAAGGTCTGTTTGCATATTTTAAGAGCTCTTGGACCGAGTTCAAGAAGGTGGTTTGGCCGAGTCGGGATGAAGCGGTCAAAATGACTGTATTTGTAATTATCTTTGTTGCGATTTTGGCAGCCTTCATTTATGTGGCAGATACAATTATTTCATGGTTGTTTTTTGATGTTTTATTAAATAGGAAAGGGTAAAGATGTCAAAGCGTTGGTATGTGGTGCAGGCCTATTCCGGTTTTGAAAAAAATGTCCAAAAAACATTGAAAGAGCGTATTGCTCGTGAAAACATGGAAGATTATTTCGGTCAGATTCTTGTGCCCGTCGAGGAAGTAGTAGATATCAAGAATGGTCGAAAAACCATCAGTGAGCGTAAATTCTATCCAGGCTATGTATTGGTCGAAATGGAAATGACTGATGACTCGTGGCATTTGGTTAAGAGCACTCCTCGAGTAAATGGTTTTGTAGGCGGTAGTGGAAATCGCCCGATCCCAATTTCTCAAAAAGATGCGGATGCTATTTTGCAACAAGCTAAGACAGGTGTTGAGAAGCCAAAACCAAAAGTTGAGTTTGAAGTTGGTCAGCAAGTTCGAGTAAACGAAGGCCCATTTGCTGATTTCAACGGTATTGTTGATGAAGTTAATTACGAACGTAATAGACTGCGTGTTTCAGTTCAGATTTTTGGTCGTGAAACACCGGTTGAATTAGAGTTCGGTCAGGTTGAAAAGATTTAAGTGGTTTAATTCGCTTGAAAATTTTTTTTTAAGCGGATATAATCGCGAATTCTGTTTGGGAAGCGGAATGGTTCCGCGTTATACCCGTTTTTAGGAGTCCTTTAAGTGGCAAAGAAAATTATCGGCTACATTAAACTGCAAATTCCTGCAGGTAAAGCCAATCCATCTCCCCCAGTAGGTCCAGCTTTGGGTCAACGTGGTTTGAACATTATGGAATTCTGTAAAGCATTTAATGCTGCAACCCAAGGTATGGAGCCTGGTTTGCCAATTCCAGTCGTGATTACTGCATTTGCAGATAAATCATTCACATTTGTGATGAAAACTCCACCAGCTTCTATTTTGTTGAAAAAAGCTGCTGGTCTGCAAAAAGGTAGTTCTAATCCTCTGACTAACAAAGTCGGTAAATTGACCCGTGCTCAGTTGGAAGAAATTGCTAAAACTAAAGAGCCTGATTTAACTGCTGCTGATTTGGATGCGGCTGTTCGTACTATCGCAGGTTCTGCTCGCTCAATGGGCTTGGACGTGGAGGGTGTTGTATAATGGCTAAAGTATCTAAACGCTTGAAAGCTCTTCGCTCTTCTGTTGAAGCTAACAAACTGTACGCAATCGACGAAGCAATTGCTTTGGTTAAAAAAGCTGCTACCGCTAAATTTGACGAGTCTGTTGACGTATCTTTCAACTTGGGCGTTGATCCTCGTAAATCTGACCAAGTTATTCGTGGTTCAGTCGTTCTGCCTAAAGGTACCGGTAAAACAACTCGCGTAGCTGTATTTACACAAGGTGCAAATGCAGAAGCTGCTAAAGAAGCGGGTGCAGATATCGTTGGTTTTGAAGATCTGGCCGCTGAAATCAAAGCTGGTAACCTGAACTTTGACGTTGTTATTGCTTCTCCTGATGCAATGCGTATCGTTGGTCAATTGGGTACCATCTTGGGTCCTCGTGGCCTGATGCCAAACCCTAAAGTAGGTACTGTTACTCCTAACGTTGCTGAAGCAGTTAAAAATGCAAAAGCAGGTCAAGTACAATACCGTACAGATAAAGCCGGTATCGTTCATGCAACTATCGGTCGTGCTTCTTTCGCTGAAGCTGACTTGAAAGAAAACTTCAATGCGTTACTGGATGCTATCGTTAAAGCCAAACCTGCTGCTGCTAAAGGTCAGTACCTGAAAAAAGTTGCTGTATCCAGCACTATGGGTTTGGGTGTTCGCGTTGATACTGCAAGCGTGAACAACTAAGAAATTTTCAGGTGATCCGGCTTTCTGGATTGCCTGAATTTGGGCTACTTAAAATTAAGTAGATGTCCAAGACCGTAGGGATCGTAAGATTTAATCGTAACTGCCCTACGCAGACGGTAGTCCTGAAACACATTGCAAGATTGCTTGTAAGATGTCTTTTTAGGTTACCGCGCTGGTGGGATATCATTTCGGTATCCTGTTTATAAACAGTGGGAGGTAGACCTTGAGTCTCAATATTGAAACCAAGAAAGTGGCCGTAGAGGAAATTAGCGCAGCAATTGCTAACGCTCAAACTCTCGTAGTCGCTGAATATCGCGGTATCAGTGTTTCCAGCATGACTGAGCTTCGTGCGAATGCACGTAAAGAAGGCGTTTACTTGCGTGTTCTGAAAAATACTCTGGCTCGTCGCGCAGTAGAGGGTACTTCATTCGCAGCTTTGGCCGATCAAATGGTTGGTCCATTGGTTTATGCTGCTTCTGAAGATGCTGTTGCTGCTGCTAAAGTGCTGCACCAATTCGCGAAAAAAGATGACAAAATCATCGTCAAAGCCGGTTCTTACAATGGCGAAGTGATGAATCCTGCTCAGGTTGCTGAGTTGGCTTCTATTCCAAGCCGCGAAGAGCTGTTGTCCAAACTGTTGTTCGTTATGCAAGCTCCTGTATCAGGCTTTGCACGTGGTTTGGCTGCTTTGGCAGAGAAAAAAGCCGGCGAAGAAGCCGCTTAATCGATTTTGTTTCATTTAATCAATTATTTTTTAATACAATATTTGGAGTAAAATAGCATGGCTATTACTAAAGAAGACATTTTGGAAGCCGTTGGTTCTTTGACCGTAATGGAATTGAACGACTTGGTTAAAGCTTTTGAAGAGAAATTTGGCGTTTCTGCTGCTGCTGTTGCAGTTGCAGGTCCTGCAGGTGCTGGTGCAGCTGCTGCTGAAGAAAAAACTGAATTTGACGTAGTATTGGCTTCTGCCGGTGATCAAAAAGTTGGCGTGATTAAAGTTGTCCGCGCTATCACTGGCTTGGGTCTGAAAGAAGCTAAAGACATCGTTGACGGTGCACCTAAAACTCTGAAAGAAGGTGTTTCTAAAGCTGAAGCTGAAGACATCCAAAAACAACTGGAAGAAGCCGGCGCTAAAGTCGAAATCAAATAATTTGATGCTTCCTATGAAGGCTGGCAGTTTTCTGCCAGCCTTATTTTGCTTCTTAAAATAAGCATCAGGTATTGTTTACATTTATTTGCATAGTCTTTATAAAATCATTGCAAATAAATGTAAATATTAGATTGATGCATGCCGTTGTTTCAGACGGCCTATTATTTAAAATTGCTTTTCGGAGTGTATATGAGCTATTCGTTTACCGAGAAAAAACGTATCCGTAAGAGTTTTGCAAAGCGAGAGAATGTCTTGGATGTTCCTTTCCTGCTGGCAACCCAAATTGATTCTTATGCGAAATTTTTGCAGCTGGAAAACGCTTTTGACCAACGTACTGATGATGGTCTGCAAGCAGCATTCAATTCTATTTTTCCGATTGTGAGCCATAATGGTTATGCACGATTGGAGTTTGTGCATTACACATTGGGCGAACCTTTGTTCGATATTCCTGAATGTCAATTGCGCGGTATTACTTATGCGGCTCCATTGCGTGCACGTATCCGTTTGGTGATTTTGGATAAAGAAGCGTCTAAACCGACTGTAAAAGAAGTTCGTGAAAACGAAGTATATATGGGTGAAATTCCGTTGATGACGCCAAGTGGCTCTTTTGTCATCAATGGTACAGAGCGTGTAATTGTTTCCCAGTTGCACCGTTCTCCAGGTGTGTTCTTTGAGCATGACCGTGGTAAAACTCATTCTTCTGGTAAGCTGTTGTTCTCTGCCCGCATTATTCCTTACCGTGGTTCATGGTTGGATTTTGAATTTGATCCAAAAGATTTGCTGTATTTCCGTATCGACCGTCGCCGTAAAATGCCGGTTACGATTTTGTTGAAAGCTTTGGGCTACAACAATGAACAAATCTTGGATATTTTCTACGATAAAGAAACTTTCTATTTGTCTTCAAACGGTGTTCAAACAGATCTGGTTGCAAGCCGTCTGAAAGGCGAAACTGCCAAAGTTGATATCTTGGATAAAGAAGGCAATGTATTGGTTGCCAAAGGTAAACGTATTACTGCGAAAAATATCCGTGATATTACCAATGCAGGCTTGACTCGACTGGATGTGGAACCAGAAAGCCTGTTGGGTAAAGCATTGGCTACTGATCTGATTGATCCGGAAACCGGAGAAGTATTGGCTTCTGCTAACGATGAAATCACAGAAGATCTGTTGGCCAAACTTGATATTAACGGCGTAAAAGAAATTACTACCCTGTATATCAATGAATTGGACCAAGGCGGTTATATTTCCAGCACTCTGCGTACAGATGAAACTGCCGACCAACAAGCTGCGCGTGTAGCAATTTACCGCATGATGCGTCCTGGCGAACCCCCTACCGAAGAAGCTGTCGAGCAGCTCTTCAACCGTTTATTCTTCAGTGAAGACAGCTATGACTTGTCTCGTGTAGGCCGTATGAAATTCAATACGCGCACATACGAGCAAAAATTGTCTGAAGCACAACAAAACTCTTGGTATGGCCGTCTGTTGAATGAGACTTTGGCCGGCGCAGCTGAAAAAGGCGGTTACGTTCTGAGCGTAGAAGACATTGTAGTTTCCATTGCCACATTGGTTGAATTGCGTAATGGTCATGGCGAAGTAGATGATATTGACCATTTGGGCAACCGTCGCGTTCGTTCCGTAGGCGAGTTGACAGAAAACCAATTCCGCAGTGGTTTGGCTCGTGTAGAACGTGCCGTTAAAGAACGTTTGAATCAAGCGGAATCTGAGAACTTGATGCCGCATGACCTGATTAATGCGAAACCTGTTTCTGCTGCGATTAAAGAATTCTTCGGTTCTAGCCAATTGAGCCAGTTTATGGATCAGACCAACCCATTGTCTGAAGTAACCCATAAACGCCGTGTATCTGCGTTGGGCCCGGGTGGTTTGACTCGCGAACGTGCAGGCTTTGAGGTGCGAGACGTACATCCGACCCACTATGGCCGTGTATGTCCTATTGAAACACCTGAAGGTCCGAACATTGGTTTGATCAACTCATTGTCCGTTTATGCGCGCACCAATGATTATGGCTTCTTGGAAACACCTTACCGTCGCGTTGTTAATGGTAAGGTAACTGAAGAAATCGATTACTTGTCTGCCATCGAAGAAGGTCGCTATGTGATTGCACAGGCGAATGCTGATTTGGACAAAGACGGCAATTTGATTGGCGATTTAGTTACTTGTCGTGAAAAAGGCGAAACCATTATGGCAACGCCTGACCGTGTACAATATATGGACGTGGCAACCGGTCAAGTGGTATCCGTAGCGGCATCCCTGATTCCGTTCTTGGAACACGATGATGCGAACCGTGCATTGATGGGTGCCAACATGCAACGTCAGGCCGTACCTTGCCTGCGCCCTGAAAAACCGATGGTTGGTACCGGTATTGAGCGTTCCGTTGCCGTTGACTCTGCTACTGCAATCGTTGCCCGCCGCGGCGGTGTGGTTGAGTATGTAGATGCCAACCGTGTGGTGATTCGTGTCCATGATGATGAGGCGACTGCCGGTGAAGTAGGTGTCGATATTTACAACCTGGTTAAATTTACCCGTTCCAACCAATCTACCAACATCAACCAACGTCCGGCTGTCAAAGCAGGCGATGTTTTGCAACGCGGCGATTTGATTGCCGACGGTGCATCCACCGATTTGGGCGAATTGGCTCTGGGTCAAAACATGACCATCGCCTTTATGCCGTGGAACGGTTACAACTACGAAGACTCGATTCTGATTTCTGAAAAAGTAGCTGCAGACGACCGCTATACTTCGATTCACATTGAGGAATTGAACGTTGTTGCCCGCGATACCAAGCTGGGTGCGGAAGACATTACCCGCGATATTCCGAACTTGTCTGAGCGTATGCAAAACCGTTTGGATGAATCCGGTATTGTTTACATTGGTGCGGAAGTAGAAGCTGGTGACGTCTTGGTAGGTAAAGTAACGCCTAAAGGCGAAACCCAACTGACTCCTGAAGAAAAACTGCTGCGTGCCATCTTCGGTGAAAAAGCATCTGACGTAAAAGATACTTCATTGCGTATGCCTACCGGTATGAGCGGTACCGTTATCGACGTTCAAGTCTTTACCCGTGAAGGTATCCAACGCGACAAACGTGCTCAATCCATTATTGATTCTGAGCTGAAACGTTACCGTCAAGACTTGAGCGACCAGTTGCGTATTTTTGATAACGATGCATTTGACCGTATTGAGCGCATGATTGTCGGCCAAAAAGCCAACGGTGGCCCGATGAAGCTGGCTAAAGGCAGCGAGATTACTACTGAATATCTGGCAAGCCTGTCCAGCAAACATGATTGGTTCGATATCCGCCTGTCTGACGAAGATTTGGCCAAACAGTTGGAACTGATTAAATTAAGCCTGCAACAAAAACGCGAAGAAGCGGACGAGTTGTATGAGATTAAGAAGAAAAAACTGACTCAAGGCGATGAGCTGCAACCGGGCGTACAAAAAATGGTGAAAGTATTTATCGCCATCAAACGCCGTCTGCAAGCCGGTGACAAAATGGCGGGTCGCCACGGTAACAAAGGTGTGGTATCACGCATTCTGCCGGTGGAAGACATGCCTTACATGGCTGACGGACGTCCGGTGGACATCGTACTGAACCCGTTGGGCGTACCTTCCCGTATGAACATCGGTCAGATTTTGGAAGTTCACTTGGGTTGGGCGGCAAAAGGTATCGGCGAGCGCATCGACCGTATGCTGAAAGAGCAACGCAAAGCCAGCGAGCTGCGCGAGTTCTTGAACAAACTCTACAACAGCAGCGGTAAGAAAGAAGATTTAGACAGCCTGACAGATGAAGAAATCATTGAATTGGCTTCTAACTTGCGTAAAGGCGCATCTTTCGCTTCCCCAGTATTTGACGGTGCGAAAGAGTCTGAAATTCGCGAAATGTTGAACTTGGCTTATCCAAGCGATGATCCAGAAGTTGAAAAATTGGGCTTTAACGACAGCAAAACCCAAATCACGCTGTATGACGGACGCTCTGGCGAACCGTTTGACCGAAAGGTAACAGTCGGTGTGATGCACTATCTGAAACTGCACCACTTGGTTGATGAAAAAATGCACGCCCGTTCTACCGGTCCGTACAGTCTGGTTACCCAACAACCTCTGGGCGGTAAAGCCCAGTTCGGTGGCCAACGTTTCGGTGAGATGGAGGTTTGGGCACTGGAAGCATACGGTGCAGCATACACGTTGCAAGAGATGCTGACAGTGAAGTCGGACGATGTGAACGGTCGTACCAAAATGTACGAAAACATCGTCAAAGGCGAACACAAAATCGATGCCGGTATGCCTGAATCCTTCAACGTATTGGTTAAAGAGATTCGCTCACTGGGCTTGGATATCGATTTGGAACGCTACTAAACAGAAGTTTTCAGACGGCCTTTTAAGGTCGTCTAAAAAAGCGGTTTCAGAATAAGAATAAAGCAATCGGCATTTAGGCCGTCTGAAATCAAAAGTACCGTTTCCAATATCGAAAATCCGCCACGCGGTAAAAATACTTCCTTCAAGGAGCAAAAATGAATTTGTTGAACTTATTTAATCCGTTGCAAACCGCCGGCATGGAAGAAGAGTTTGATGCCATCAAAATCGGTATTGCCTCTCCCGAAACCATCCGCTCATGGTCTTATGGCGAAGTTAAAAAACCTGAAACCATCAACTACCGTACGTTCAAACCAGAGCGCGACGGTTTGTTCTGCGCCAAAATCTTTGGCCCGGTCAAAGACTATGAATGTTTGTGCGGTAAGTACAAACGCTTGAAATTTAAAGGCGTAACCTGTGAAAAATGTGGCGTGGAAGTGACCCTGTCCAAAGTGCGCCGCGAACGCATGGGCCATATCGAATTGGCTGCACCTGTTGCCCACATCTGGTTCTTAAAATCCCTGCCTTCCCGCCTGGGTATGGTATTGGACATGACGTTGCGTGATATCGAACGCGTATTGTACTTTGAAGCATTCGTGGTGACCGATCCCGGCATGACTCCGTTGCAACGCCGTCAATTGCTGACTGAAGACGATTACTACAATAAGCTGGATGAATACGGCGACGACTTTGATGCCAAAATGGGTGCGGAAGGTATCCGTGAATTGCTGCGCACCTTGGATATTGCCGGCGAGATCGAAATCCTGCGTCAAGAGCTGGAATCTACCGGTTCTGACACCAAAATTAAAAAAATTGCCAAACGCTTGAAAGTGTTGGAAGCCTTCCATCGTTCCGGTATGAAACTGGAATGGATGATTATGGATGTGCTGCCGGTATTGCCACCTGATTTGCGTCCTTTGGTTCCATTGGATGGCGGCCGTTTTGCCACTTCCGATTTGAACGATTTGTACCGTCGCGTCATCAACCGTAACAACCGTCTGAAACGTCTGTTGGAACTGCATGCGCCTGACATCATCGTCCGCAACGAAAAACGTATGTTGCAAGAAGCAGTTGACTCGCTGTTGGATAACGGCCGTCGCGGTAAAGCCATGACCGGTGCCAACAAACGTCCGCTGAAATCGTTGGCCGACATGATTAAAGGTAAGGGCGGTCGTTTCCGTCAAAACCTGCTGGGTAAACGTGTGGACTACTCCGGTCGTTCCGTGATTACCGTAGGCCCATACCTGCGTTTGCACCAATGCGGTCTGCCGAAGAAAATGGCTTTGGAACTGTTCAAACCGTTCATTTTCCACAAATTGGAAAAACAAGGTTTGGCCTCAACCGTTAAAGCAGCGAAAAAATTGGTAGAACAAGAAGTACCGGAAGTATGGGACATCTTGGAAGAAGTGATCCGCGAACATCCGATTATGCTGAACCGTGCGCCAACCCTGCACCGTTTGGGTATTCAAGCGTTTGAACCCATCCTGATTGAAGGTAAAGCGATTCAGTTGCACCCATTGGTATGTGCCGCATTTAACGCCGACTTTGACGGTGACCAAATGGCCGTGCACGTTCCATTGAGCTTGGAAGCACAAATGGAAGCGCGCACTTTGATGCTGGCTTCAAACAACGTATTGTCTCCAGCTAACGGCGAACCAATCATTGTACCTTCCCAAGACATCGTATTGGGTCTGTACTACATGACCCGCGACCGTATCAATGCCAAAGGCGAAGGCAGCCTGTTTGCCGATGTGAAAGAAGTACATCGTGCATACCATACCAAACAGGTTGAATTGGGTACGAAAATTACCGTACGCCTGCGCGAATGGGTGAAAAACGAAGCAGGTGAGTTTGAACCTGTTGTTAACCGTTACGAAACAACAGTCGGCCGTGCATTGTTGAGCGAAATCCTGCCTAAAGGCCTGCCGTTCGAGTACATCAACAAAGCGCTGAAGAAAAAAGAAATTTCTAAACTGATTAACGCATCATTCCGTTTGTGCGGCCTGCGTGAGACAGTTATTTTCGCCGACCACTTGATGTATACCGGTTTCGGTTTTGCGGCTAAAGGCGGTATTTCCATTGCTGTTGACGACATGGAAATTCCAAAAGAAAAAGCAGCCTTGTTGGCTGAAGCCAATGCCGAGGTTAAAGAAATCGAAGACCAATACCGTCAAGGTTTGGTCACCAACGGCGAACGCTACAACAAAGTAGTCGATATTTGGGGTCGTGCCGGCGATAAAATCGCTAAAGCGATGATGGACAACTTGTCCAAACAAAAAGTCATCGACCGTGACGGCAACGAAGTTGATCAAGAGTCCTTCAACTCTATTTACATGATGGCCGACTCTGGTGCCCGTGGTTCTGCGGCTCAGATTAAACAGTTGTCCGGTATGCGTGGTTTGATGGCCAAACCTGACGGCTCTATTATCGAAACGCCGATTACCTCTAACTTCCGCGAAGGTTTGACCGTATTGCAATACTTTATTGCGACCCACGGTGCGCGTAAAGGTTTGGCGGATACCGCGTTGAAAACCGCGAACTCCGGTTACCTGACCCGTCGTCTGGTAGACGTAACTCAAGACTTGGTCGTTGTTGAAGACGATTGCGGTACTTCAGACGGCTTTGTCATGAAAGCAGTAGTACAAGGCGGTGACGTAATTGAAGCGTTGCGCGATCGTATTTTGGGTCGTGTTACCGCGTCTGACGTTGTTGATCCATCAAGTGGCGAGACCTTAGTTGAAGCCGGTACGTTGTTGACTGAAAAACTGGTGGATATGATTGACCAATCCGGTGTCGATGAAGTCAAAGTCCGTACTCCGATTACTTGTAAAACCCGCCATGGCTTGTGTGCACACTGTTACGGTCGCGACTTGGCGCGCGGTAAACTGGTTAACGCCGGTGAGGCAGTAGGTGTCATTGCTGCACAATCTATTGGCGAACCAGGTACTCAGCTGACCATGCGTACGTTCCACATCGGTGGTGCGGCATCTCGTGCGGCTGCTGCCAGCCAAGTGGAAGCCAAATCCAACGGTACAGCTCGTTTCAGCAGCCAAATGCGTTACGTTGCCAACAACAAAGGCGAATTGGTTGTCATTGGCCGCTCTTGTGAAGTTGTGATTCACGATGAAATCGGCCGTGAGCGTGAACGCCACAAAGTACCTTACGGTGCAATCCTGTTGGTACAAGACGGCGAAGCCATTAAAGCCGGTCAAACTTTGGCAACTTGGGATCCGCATACCCGTCCGATGATTACCGAACATGCAGGTTTGGTGAAATTCGAAAACGTAGAAGAGGGTGTAACCGTTGCGAAACAGACCGATGATGTAACCGGTTTGTCTACTTTGGTGGTCATCGACGGCAAACGTCGTTCCTCCGGTGCTTCTAAGCTGTTGCGTCCGACTGTCAAATTGTTGGATGAAAATGGTTTGGAAATCTGTATCCCAGGCACGACTACGCCGGTTTCTATGGCGTTCCCGGTCGGTGCAGTGATTACTGTCCGTGAAGGTCAGGAAGTCGGTAAGGGTGATGTGCTGGCGCGTATTCCTCAAGCGTCTTCTAAAACCCGCGATATTACCGGTGGTTTGCCGCGCGTTGCTGAGTTGTTTGAAGCACGCGTGCCGAAAGATGCCGGCATGTTGGCTGAAATTACCGGTACCGTTTCCTTCGGTAAAGAAACCAAAGGTAAACAGCGTCTGATTATTACCGACGTAGACGGTGTAGCATACGAAACGCTGATTTCTAAAGAGAAACAGATTTTGGTACACGACGGTCAAGTGGTAAACCGCGGTGAAACCATTGTGGACGGTGCCGTAGATCCGCACGACATTCTGCGCCTTCAAGGTATCGAAGCATTGGCTCGCTACATTGTTCAAGAGGTACAAGAGGTTTACCGCCTGCAAGGTGTGAAGATTTCCGATAAACACATCGAAGTCATCATCCGCCAAATGCTGCGCCGTGTGAACATTGTGGATGCTGGTGATACAGAGTTTATTACCGGTGAACAAGTCGAGCGTAGCGATGTGATGCTTGCCAATGAGAAAGCCATCGCTGAAGGCAAAGAGCCGGCACGTTATGAAAATGTGTTGTTGGGTATTACCAAAGCTTCCTTGTCTACCGACAGCTTCATTTCTGCTGCATCGTTCCAAGAAACAACCCGCGTCTTGACCGAGGCCGCTATCATGGGCAAACAAGACGAGCTGCGCGGTTTGAAAGAGAACGTGATTGTCGGTCGATTGATTCCTGCCGGTACAGGTTTGACCTACCACCGTAGCCGTCACCAACAATGGCAGCAAGCCGATCAAGAAACTTCTGAAATCGAAGCTTCAGACGAATAATCCGGAAGGATTTTCGTGAAAATAAAACCGCAAGCCAGTTTTGCAGTTTTATTTTATAGAGGGCTTAAATAGGGTAGAGAGCGAGGCCGTCTGAATCTTTCAGACGGCCATTGCTTCCAAAATTTTAAAGATGAATAGAAAAACACTAAACTTTATCAGTCATTTGCTTGACTAAACCCTTGCAATAAAAATATAATTCCAATCTTGTCGACATGGTGTCGGCAAGTATTTAACTCAACAGGACGAGAAAATATGCCAACTATTAACCAATTGGTACGCAAAGGCCGTCAAAAGCCCGTGTACGTAAACAAAGTGCCTGCACTGGAAGCTTGCCCGCAAAAACGCGGCGTATGCACCCGTGTATACACAACTACCCCTAAAAAACCTAACTCTGCATTGCGTAAAGTATGTAAAGTTCGCCTGACCAACGGTTTTGAAGTCATTTCATACATCGGTGGTGAAGGCCACAACCTGCAAGAGCACAGCGTCGTATTGATCCGCGGCGGTCGTGTAAAAGACTTGCCAGGTGTACGTTACCACACTGTACGCGGTTCTTTGGATACTGCAGGTGTTAAAGACCGTAAACAAGCCCGTTCTAAATACGGTGCTAAGCGTCCTAAATAATTATCGGGACTCAAATAGGCACGTCGGCCGCCTAAGCTGAACAACGGCCGAGTAAGTGAATACTTAATTGGGTATTCATGGGAATAGACCCAACTGAATAGACTAAAGGAAATTAAAATGCCAAGACGTAGAGAAGTCCCTAAGCGCGACGTACTGCCAGATCCAAAATTCGGCAGCGTTGAGCTGACTAAATTCATGAACGTATTGATGATTGACGGTAAAAAATCTGTTGCAGAGCGTATCGTTTACGGTGCGCTGGAGCAAATTGAGAAAAAAACCGGCAAAGTAGCAATCGAAGTATTTAACGAAGCCATTGCAAATGCCAAACCTATCGTGGAAGTGAAAAGCCGCCGTGTAGGTGGTGCAAACTACCAAGTTCCTGTTGAAGTTCGTCCTTCACGTCGTCTGGCTTTGGCAATGCGCTGGGTTCGCGATGCGGCCCGTAAACGTGGTGAGAAATCTATGGACCTGCGTTTGGCAGGTGAATTGATTGATGCGGCTGAAGGTCGTGGCGGTGCGTTGAAAAAACGTGAAGAAGTACACCGCATGGCTGAAGCTAACAAAGCATTCTCTCACTTCCGTTTCTAATATCGAAAGGCTAACAAAATGGCTCGTAAGACCCCTATCAGCCTGTATCGCAATATCGGTATTTCTGCCCATATTGACGCGGGTAAAACAACCACAACAGAACGTATTTTGTTCTATACAGGTTTGACTCACAAATTGGGCGAAGTGCATGACGGCGCAGCTACTACCGACTACATGGAACAAGAGCAAGAGCGTGGTATTACCATTACTTCTGCTGCTGTGACTTCTTATTGGTCCGGTATGGCGAAACAGTTCCCTGAGCACCGTTTCAACATCATCGACACCCCGGGACACGTTGACTTCACCGTAGAGGTAGAGCGTTCTATGCGTGTATTGGACGGCGCAGTAATGGTTTACTGTGCAGTAGGCGGTGTTCAACCTCAATCTGAAACCGTATGGCGTCAAGCTAACAAATACCAAGTACCTCGCTTGGCATTTGTAAACAAAATGGACCGTCAAGGTGCTAACTTCTTCCGCGTTGTTGAGCAAATGAAAACCCGTTTGCGCGCAAATCCTGTACCTATCGTGATTCCGGTTGGTGCGGAAGACAGCTTCAGCGGTGTTGTTGACCTGTTGAAAATGAAATCCATTATTTGGAATGAAGCCGATAAAGGTACAACCTTTACCTATGGCGATATTCCTGCTGAATTGGTTGAGACTGCCGAAGAATGGCGTCAAAACATGATTGAAGCCGCAGCAGAAGCCAGCGAAGAATTGATGGACAAATACTTGGGCGGTGATGAGCTGACTGAAGAAGAAATTGTAGGCGCATTGCGTCAACGTACTTTGGCCGGCGAAATTCAACCAATGTTGTGCGGTTCAGCATTCAAAAACAAAGGTGTTCAACGTATGTTGGACGCAGTTGTAGAATTGCTGCCTGCTCCTACCGACATTCCTCCAGTTCAAGGTGTTAACCCTAACACTGAAGAAGCTGACAGCCGTCAAGCCAGCGATGAAGAGAAATTCTCTGCGTTGGCATTCAAAATGTTGAACGACAAATACGTTGGTCAGCTGACTTTCATCCGCGTTTACTCTGGTGTGGTGAAATCCGGTGATACCGTATTGAACTCTGTAAAAGGTACTCGCGAACGTATCGGTCGCTTGGTGCAAATGACTGCTGCAGACCGTACTGAAATTGAAGAAGTACGTGCTGGCGACATCGCAGCCGCTATCGGTCTGAAAGACGTAACCACTGGTGAGACCTTGTGTGCAGAAAGTGCACCGATCATCTTGGAACGCATGGAATTCCCTGAGCCGGTAATTCACATTGCCGTTGAGCCGAAAACCAAAGCCGACCAGGAGAAAATGGGTATTGCCCTGAACCGTCTGGCGAAAGAAGACCCTTCCTTCCGCGTTCGTACAGACGAAGAATCCGGTCAAACCATTATTTCCGGTATGGGTGAGCTGCACTTGGAAATTATTGTTGACCGTATGAAACGCGAATTCGGCGTGGAAGCAAATATCGGTGCACCTCAAGTGGCTTACCGTGAAACCATCCGCAAAGAAGTTGAAGCTGAATACAAACACGCCAAACAATCTGGTGGTAAAGGTCAATACGGTCACGTTGTGATCAAAATGGAACCTATGGAACCAGGTGGTGCAGGCTACGAATTTATCGACGAAATTAAAGGTGGTGTGATTCCTCGCGAATTTATTCCGTCTGTCGATAAAGGTATTCGCGATACTTTGCCTAACGGTATCGTTGCCGGTTACCCAGTAGTTGATGTACGTGTACGTCTGATCTTCGGTTCTTCACACGACGTTGACTCCTCTCAACTGGCCTTCGAATTGGCTGCGTCTCAAGCTTTCAAAGAAGGTATGCGTAAAGCCAATCCAGCTCTGTTGGAACCAATCATGGCAGTTGAGGTGGAAACACCTGAAGAATACATGGGTGACGTAATGGGTGACTTGAACCGTCGCCGTGGTGTCGTATTGGGTATGGATGATGACGGTATCGGCGGTAAGAAAGTCCGTGCCGAAGTACCTCTGGCAGAAATGTTCGGTTACTCAACCGACCTGCGTTCTGCAACCCAAGGCCGTGCTACTTACTCCATGGAGTTCAAAAAATACGCTGAAGCTCCTGCTCACGTAGCTGCTGCTGTAACTGAAGCCCGTAAAGGCTAATCAGAAAAGGCCGTCTGAAACTGAAAATAAATTTTCAGACGGCCATTGTTCTTTAATCGATCTTTATATGTAAAGGAATTAGCTCATGGCTAAGGAAAAATTTGAACGTAGCAAACCGCACGTAAACGTTGGTACTATCGGTCACGTTGACCATGGTAAAACCACTCTGACTGCTGCATTGACTACTATTTTGGCTAAAAAATTCGGTGGCGCTGCAAAAGCTTACGACCAAATCGATAATGCTCCTGAAGAAAAAGCCCGCGGTATTACCATTAATACCTCTCACGTAGAATACGAAACCGAAACCCGCCACTACGCACACGTAGACTGCCCGGGCCACGCCGACTACGTTAAAAACATGATTACCGGTGCTGCCCAAATGGACGGCGCTATCTTGGTATGTTCCGCAGCCGACGGTCCTATGCCGCAAACTCGCGAACACATTCTGTTGGCCCGTCAAGTAGGCGTACCTTACATCATCGTGTTCATGAATAAATGCGACATGGTTGACGATGCCGAGCTGTTGGAACTGGTTGAAATGGAAATCCGTGACCTGCTGTCAAGCTACGACTTCCCAGGCGACGATTGCCCAATCGTACAAGGTTCTGCATTGAAAGCTTTGGAAGGTGATGCTGCTTACGAAGAAAAAATCTTCGAACTGGCTGCTGCTTTGGACAGCTACATCCCAACACCTGAGCGTGCTGTGGACAAACCTTTCTTGTTGCCTATCGAAGACGTATTCTCTATCTCTGGCCGTGGTACAGTAGTAACCGGTCGTGTAGAGCGCGGTATCATCCACGTTGGTGACGAGATCGAAATCGTAGGTCTGAAAGAAACCCAAAAAACCACTTGTACCGGCGTTGAAATGTTCCGCAAACTGCTGGACGAAGGTCAAGCAGGTGACAACGTAGGCGTATTACTGCGTGGTACTAAACGTGAAGACGTAGAGCGTGGTCAAGTATTGGCTAAACCGGGTACCATCACTCCTCACACCAAATTCAAAGCAGAAGTATACGTACTGAGCAAAGAAGAGGGTGGCCGTCACACTCCATTCTTCGCTAACTACCGTCCACAATTCTACTTCCGTACTACCGACGTAACTGGTGCAGTTACTTTGGAAGAAGGCGTAGAAATGGTAATGCCGGGTGAGAACGTAACCATTACTGTAGAACTGATTGCACCTATCGCTATGGAAGAAGGTCTGCGCTTTGCGATTCGCGAAGGTGGCCGTACCGTAGGTGCAGGTGTGGTTTCTTCTATCATCGCTTAATTGAGGGATATTGATAAATGGCAAACCAAAAAATCCGTATCCGCCTGAAAGCTTATGACTACAGTCTGATTGACCGTTCTGCACAAGAAATCGTTGAAACTGCTAAACGCACTGGTGCTGTTGTTAAAGGTCCGATTCCTTTGCCAACCAAAATCGAACGTTTCAACATTTTGCGTTCTCCTCACGTGAACAAAACTTCTCGTGAACAATTGGAAATCCGCACCCACTTGCGTCTGATGGACATTGTGGACTGGACTGATAAAACTACTGATGCACTGATGAAACTGGATCTTCCAGCAGGTGTAGATGTAGAAATTAAAGTTCAATAAGAACTGGAAAACCGAACAGCTTAGCTGTTCGGTTTTTTATAAAATTCTTAGGCCGTCTGAAAATTTCTGATATTTTGTAGTATTTGTCAGAAAAAAAGAGGGGCTTAAGAAGTTAAATTGAAATTTTTGTTGATATTTCTTTGAGTTGTCAATTATAATGGCGGACTTGGTACATTCGTATCAAGTTTAACTTTGTCTGAAAGGCAGGCCAATCGTAGCCCGCCCCTTTACTTAAAAAGGAAAATAATCATGACTTTAGGTCTGGTTGGACGCAAAGTTGGTATGACTCGCGTGTTCGACGAACAGGGTGTTTCTGTTCCGGTAACTGTTTTGGATATGTCTGCCAACCGCGTTACACAAGTAAAATCCAAAGATACTGACGGCTACACTGCTGTACAAGTTACCTTTGGTCAGAAAAAAGCTAATCGTGTCAACAAAGCTGAAGCTGGTCACTTTGCGAAAGCAGGTGTTGAAGCCGGCCGTGGTTTGGTTGAATTTGCTTTAACTGAAGAGAAGCTGGCTGAATTGAAAGCCGGTGATGAAATTACCGTTTCCATGTTTGAAGTTGGTCAATTAGTGGATGTAACCGGTACCTCTAAAGGTAAAGGTTTCTCTGGTACGATCAAACGTCACAACTTCGGTGCTCAACGTACTTCCCACGGTAACTCCCGTTCACACCGTGTTCCTGGTTCTATCGGTATGGCACAAGACCCTGGTCGAGTGTTCCCTGGTAAACGTATGGCAGGTCAATACGGTAACACTAAAGCAACTGTTCAAAAATTGGAAGTTGTACGTGTTGATGCTGAACGCCAACTCTTGTTGGTTAAAGGTGCTGTTCCGGGTTCGGTTAACAGCGACGTCGTGGTTCGTCCTAGCGTGAAAGTAGGTGCGTAATGGAATTGAAAGTAATTGACGCTAAAGGACAAGTATCTGGCAGCTTGGCTGTTTCTGATGCTTTGTTTGCTCGCGAATACAATGAAGCTCTGGTTCACCAACTGGTTACTGCTTATTTGGCAAATGCCCGTTCTGGTAACCGTGCTCAAAAAACTCGTGCCGAAGTAAATCACTCTACTAAAAAACCATGGCGCCAAAAAGGTACCGGCCGTGCTCGTTCCGGTATGACTTCTTCTCCGCTGTGGCGTAAAGGTGGTCGTGCATTCCCAAACAAACCTGACGAAAACTTTACTCAAAAAGTGAACCGTAAAATGTACCGTGCCGGTATGGCGACTATTCTGTCCCAATTGGCTCGTGACGAACGTTTGTTTGCAATCGAAGCATTGACTGCTGAAACTCCTAAAACCAAAGTTTTTGCCGAACAGGTAAAAAACTTGGGTTTGGAGCAAGTTTTGTTTGTAACTAAACAGCTCGACGAGAATGTTTACTTGGCTTCACGCAACTTGCCTAACGTATTGGTTTTGGAAGCCCAACAAGTTGATCCTTACAGCTTGCTGCGTTACAAAAAAGTCGTTATCACTAAAGATGCAGTTGCACAATTAGAGGAGCAATGGGTATGAATCAACAACGTTTGACTCAAGTAATCTTGGCACCTATCGTTTCTGAAAAAAGCAACGTATTGGCTGAAAAACGTAACCAAATGACGTTTAAAGTTTTGGCAAATGCAACCAAACCTGAAATTAAAGCAGCAGTTGAGTTGTTGTTCGGTGTTCAAGTTGCAGACGTTACTACTGTTACCATTAAAGGTAAAATTAAACGTTTTGGTCGCACTTTAGGTCGTCGCAGCGATGTTAAAAAGGCTTACGTAAGCCTGGCTGCCGGTCAAGAGTTGGATTTGGAAGCCGCTGCTGCAGCTGCAGATAAGGAATAAACAAAATGGCAATCGTTAAAATGAAGCCGACCTCTGCAGGCCGTCGCGGCATGGTTCGCGTGGTAACAGAAGGTTTGCACAAAGGTGCACCTTATGCACCTCTGCTGGAAAAGAAAAATTCTACTGCCGGTCGTAACAACAATGGTCATATCACTACCCGCCATAAAGGTGGTGGTCATAAACACCATTACCGTGTTGTAGATTTTAAACGTAACAAAGACGGTATCCCTGCAAAAGTAGAGCGTATCGAGTATGACCCTAACCGTACTGCATTTATCGCGCTGTTGTGCTATGCAGATGGTGAACGTCGCTACATCATTGCTCCTCGTGGTATTCAAGCCGGCGCAGTATTGGTTTCCGGTGCTGAAGCTGCTATCAAAGTAGGTAACACTCTGCCGATTCGCAATATTCCAGTTGGTACAACTATTCACTGTATCGAAATGAAACCAGGTAAAGGTGCACAAATTGCCCGTTCGGCTGGTGCTTCTGCGGTATTGCTTGCAAAAGAAGGTGCTTACGCTCAAGTTCGTTTGCGTTCTGGTGAAGTACGCAAAATTAGCGTAAATTGCCGTGCAACTATCGGTGAGGTTGGTAACGAAGAACAAAGCCTGAAAAAAATTGGTAAAGCTGGTGCTAACCGCTGGCGTGGTATTCGTCCGACCGTTCGTGGTGTTGTCATGAACCCTGTCGATCACCCACATGGTGGTGGTGAAGGTCGTACTGGTGAAGCTCGCGAACCGGTTAGCCCATGGGGTACTCCTGCTAAGGGCTACCGCACTCGTAATAACAAACGCACGGATAACATGATTGTTCGTCGTCGTTACTCAAATAAAGGTTAATTAGTATGGCTCGTTCATTAAAAAAAGGCCCATATGTAGACCTGCATTTGCTGAAAAAAGTAGATGCTGCTCGTGCAAGCAACGACAAACGCCCAATTAAAACTTGGTCACGTCGTTCTACCATTTTGCCTGATTTCATTGGTCTGACTATCGCTGTGCACAACGGTCGCACTCACGTGCCTGTGTTTATCAGTGACAACATGGTTGGTCATAAATTAGGTGAGTTCTCATTGACCCGTACCTTTAAAGGCCACTTGGCCGATAAAAAGGCTAAAAAGAAATAAGGTGAATCATGAGAGTAAGTGCACAACATAAAAATGCCCGTATTTCAGCTCAAAAAGCTCGTTTGGTAGCTGATTTGATTCGTGGTAAAGACGTTGCCCAAGCTTTGAATATCTTGGCATTCAGCCCTAAAAAAGGTGCTGAGCTGATTAAAAAAGTATTGGAATCAGCAATCGCCAATGCCGAGCATAACAATGGTGCTGACATTGACGAACTGAAAGTGGTAACTATCTTTGTTGACAAAGGCCCAAGCTTGAAACGTTTCCAAGCTCGTGCCAAAGGTCGCGGTAACCGCATCGAGAAACAAACTTGTCATATTAATGTGACAGTGGGCAACTAAGGAAAAGCTATGGGACAAAAGATTAACCCTACAGGCTTTCGCCTGGCGGTAACTAAAGACTGGGCTTCAAAATGGTTTGCTAAAAGCACAGACTTTTCAACCGTTTTGAAACAAGATATTGATGTTCGTAATTACTTGCGCAAAAAATTGGCAAATGCTTCAGTTGGTCGCGTAGTAATCGAGCGTCCTGCTAAATCTGCACGTATTACCATTCACTCTGCTCGTCCAGGTGTGGTTATTGGTAAAAAAGGCGAGGATATCGAAATCTTGAAACGTGACTTGCAAGCCCTAATGGGTGTGCCTGTTCATGTAAATATTGAAGAGATCCGTCGCCCTGAATTGGATGCACAAATCATTGCTGATGGTATTGCCCAGCAGCTTGAAAAACGTGTTCAATTCCGACGCGCCATGAAACGCGCAATGCAAAATGCAATGCGTTCTGGTGCTAAAGGCATCAAGATCATGACTTCAGGCCGTCTGAATGGTGCAGATATCGCTCGTAGCGAATGGTACCGTGAAGGTCGTGTGCCTTTGCATACTTTGCGTGCGAACGTAGATTATGCAACTAGCGAAGCGCATACTACTTATGGTGTACTGGGTCTGAAAGTTTGGGTTTATACAGAAGGTAATATTAAATCTGCTAAACCTGAGCATGAGAAGAAACAAAGAAAGGCAGGTGGACGTAATGCTGCAGCCAACTAGACTGAAATATCGCAAGCAACAAAAAGGTCGTAACACCGGTATTGCTACTCGCGGTAACAAAGTAAGTTTCGGTGAGTTCGGTTTGAAAGCCGTAGGCCGTGGTCGTTTGACTGCCCGCCAAATCGAAGCTGCTCGTCGTACTATGACTCGTCATATTAAACGTGGCGGTCGCATTTGGATTCGTGTATTCCCTGATAAACCAATTACTGAGAAACCTATCCAAGTTCGTATGGGTGGCGGTAAAGGTAATGTGGAATATTACATTGCTGAAATTAAACCAGGCAAAGTATTGTACGAAATGGACGGTGTTCCTGAGTCTTTAGCTCGTGAAGCATTTGAATTGGCCGCTGCCAAATTGCCTATTCCTACAACCTTTGTGGTAAGACAGGTGGGTCAATAATGAAAGCAAATGAATTGAAAGACAAATCTATTGAGCAATTAAACTCTGATTTGTTGAACTTGTTGAAAGCTCAGTTTGGCTTGCGCATGCAAAATGCAACCGGTCAGTTGGGTAAATCTAGCGAGTTGAAACGTGTACGTCGCGATATTGCTCGTATTAAAACCATTTTAACTGAAAAAGGTGCTAAGTAATGAGCGAAGCTAAAAATGTTCGTACTTTGCAAGGCAAAGTGGTAAGCGACAAAATGGACAAAACTGTTACAGTATTGGTTGAGCGTAAAGTTAAACACCCTCTGTACGGTAAAATCATTCGTTTATCAACTAAAATCCATGCACATGATGAAAGCAATCAATATGGCATCGGTGATGTAGTGGTAATCGAAGAATCTCGTCCTTTGTCAAAAACCAAGTCTTGGGTTGTCAAAGAATTGGTTGAGAAAGCACGTACTGTTTGATTTAAAATACAGTAATGCAGCTTAATAAGAAACGAAGTCTTGCAGCAAAATTAATTTGCGTGTAAACTTCGTTTCTTATCTTCCAGCTTCTTATGGAAGTTTCTCTCCCTTCGGGATCCAAGACTGGTTTACTAGAACCATGATGGTTTCATTTAATAAGCAGCTTAAAGTAAGGTGCAAGTTATATGAAAGTGGTAAATTAAGTTGGTTAATTTAAAGGTACTAATATGATTCAAATGCAGACCATCTTAGATGTGGCTGATAACTCTGGTGCGCGTCGCGTGATGTGTATCAAGGTATTAGGCGGATCTAAGCGTCGCTACGCTTCTGTTGGCGATATTATTAAAGTTGCAGTTAAAGATGCAGCCCCACGTGGTCGTGTCAAAAAAGGTGATGTATACAATGCAGTAGTTGTTCGTACTGCTAAAGGTGTGCGTCGTCCTGATGGTGCGTTAATTAAATTCGATAACAATGCTGCTGTGTTGTTGAATAATAAACTTGAACCTCTGGGTACTCGTATTTTTGGCCCGGTAACCCGTGAATTGCGTACTGAGCGATTTATGAAAATCGTTTCATTGGCGCCTGAAGTATTATAAGGAATAGCGCGATGAATAAAATCATTAAAGGCGATCAGGTTGTAGTGATTGCCGGTAAAGATAAAGGTAAGCAAGGTCAAGTAGTTCGAGTGTTGGGTGATAAAGTTGTGGTTGAGGGTGTGAATGTTGTAAAACGCCATCAAAAACCTAATCCAATGCGTGGTATTGAGGGTGGCATTGTTACTAAAGAAATGCCTTTGGATATTTCTAATATTGCAATCCTGAATCCGGAAACTAATAAAGCAGACCGTGTTGGTATTAAGCTGATTGAAAATGAAGGCAAAGTTAAACGCGTTCGTTTCTTCAAATCAAATGGCTCTATCATTGGAGCATAAGGAGATAACATGGCTCGTTTGAGAGAGTTTTATAAAGATACAGTTGTTCCTGAATTGGTTAAACAATTTGGCTACAAATCAGTAATGGAAGTTCCACGTATTGAGAAAATCACCTTGAATATGGGTGTGGGTGAAGCTGTTGCTGATAAAAAAGTTATGGAGCACGCTGTTTCTGATTTAGAGAAAATTGCTGGTCAAAAACCAGTTGTTACTGTTGCCCGTAAATCTATCGCAGGTTTTAAAATCCGTGATAACTATCCAGTTGGTTGCAAAGTAACATTGCGTCGTGATCAAATGTTTGAATTCTTAGATCGTTTGATTACTATTGCATTGCCTCGCGTGCGTGACTTCCGTGGTGTAAGCGGTAAATCATTTGATGGTCGGGGCAATTACAATATGGGCGTTCGTGAGCAAATTATTTTCCCGGAAATTGAATACGATAAGATTGATGCTTTGCGTGGTTTGAATATTACTATTACAACTACTGCAAAAACTGATGAAGAAGCGAAAGCTTTGTTGTCACTGTTCAAGTTTCCGTTTAAAGGATAATCATGGCTAAGAAAGCACTTATTAATCGTGAGCTGAAACGTCAAGCATTGGCGAAAAAGTTTGCAGCTAAACGTGAGGCAATTTTCGCTGTTATTAATGATGCTAATGCGACTGAAGAAGAACGCTTTGAAGCACGTTTGAAATTTCAATCCATTCCTCGTAATGCAGCACCTGTACGTCAACGTCGTCGTTGTGCTTTAACAGGTCGTCCTCGTGGCACTTTCCGTAAATTTGGTTTGGGTCGTATTAAAATCCGTGAAATCGCTATGCGTGGCGAGATTCCTGGTGTTGTTAAAGCTAGCTGGTAATAGGAGTATAAATAATGAGTATGCATGATCCTATTTCCGATATGTTGACTCGTATTCGCAATGCGCAACGTGCTAATAAAGCAACTGTTGCCATGCCTTCTTCAAAATTGAAATGTGCAATTTCAAAAGTTCTGAAAGATGAAGGCTATATCGAGGATTTTACGGTTTCTGCTGATGCAAAACCGGTATTGGAAATTCAATTGAAATACTATGCAGGTCGCCCTGTGATTGAGCAAATTAAACGTGTTTCACGTCCTGGTTTGCGTATTTACAAAGCATCAAGCGAGATCCCTAGCGTAATGAATGGCTTGGGTGTTGCTATTGTTAGTACTTCTAAAGGTGTGATGACTGATCGCAAAGCCCGTTCTGAGGGTGTTGGTGGTGAGTTGTTGTGCATCGTAGCCTAGTGGAGAAATGTAAATGTCACGCGTCGCAAAAAACCCAGTGACTGTTCCTGCTGGTGTAGAAGTAAAATTCGGAACAGATGCATTGGTAATCAAAGGTAAACATGGCGAATTGTCTTTTCCTTTGCATTCCGATGTTGCTATTGAACTAAACGATGGTAAATTGACTTTTGCTGCAAAGAATGACAGTAAACAGGCTAATGCTATGTCTGGTACTGCTCGTGCATTGGTTAATAACATGGTTAAGGGTGTTTCTGAAGGTTTTGAGAAAAAACTTCAATTGATTGGTGTGGGTTATCGTGCCCAAGCTCAAGGCAAAGTTTTGAACTTGTCTTTGGGTTTCTCTCATCCAATCGTATACGAAATGCCTGAAGGTGTTTCTGTTCAAACTCCTAGCCAAACAGAAATCGTTTTGACTGGTGCAGATAAACAAGTGGTTGGCCAAGTCGCTGCTGAAATTCGTGCATTCCGTTCTCCTGAACCTTATAAAGGCAAAGGTGTTCGTTATGTAGGTGAAGTGGTAGTGATGAAAGAAGCCAAGAAAAAATAATTGAGGTTCACTAATGGATAAACATACAACCCGACTCCGTCGTGCACGCAAAACCCGTGCGCGTATTGCGGACTTGAAAATGGTAAGATTATGTGTGTTCCGCAGCAATAATCATATTTATGCTCAAGTAATTAGTGCTGAAGGTGATAAAGTATTGGCTCAAGCCTCTACATTGGAAGCTGAAGTACGTAGTAGCCTGAAATCAGGTAGCAACGTTGAAGCAGCAGCTGTAGTTGGTAAGCGTATTGCTGAAAAAGCTAAAGCAGTAGGTGTTGAAAAAGTTGCTTTTGACCGTTCAGGTTTCCAATATCACGGTCGTGTGAAAGCTTTGGCTGAAGCTGCACGTGAAAATGGTTTAAGCTTCTAATATTTGGAGACTTTCAGATGGCAAAACATGAAATTGAAGAACGCGGTGATGGCCTGATTGAAAAGATGGTCGCAGTTAATCGCGTGACTAAAGTAGTTAAAGGTGGCCGTATTATGGCTTTCTCTGCACTGACTGTTGTTGGTGATGGCGATGGTCGCATCGGTATGGGTAAGGGTAAATCAAAAGAAGTGCCAGTTGCTGTTCAAAAAGCAATGGATCAAGCACGCCGCTCTATGATTAAAGTACCTTTGAAAAATGGTACTATTCATCATGAAGTTATTGGTCGTCATGGCGCTACTAAGGTATTTATGCAACCTGCTAAAGAAGGTAGCGGTGTAAAAGCTGGTGGTCCAATGCGTTTAGTATTTGATGCTATGGGTATCCATAATATCTCAGCCAAAGTGCATGGTTCTACTAACCCTTACAATATTGTACGTGCTACATTAGACGGTTTGTCTAAACTGTATACCCCTGCTGATATTGCTGCTAAACGTGGTTTGACAGTAGAAGATATTTTGGGAGCTAACCATGACTGAGCAAAAAAAGATTAAAGTTACATTGGTTAAGAGCCTGATTGGTACAATTGAATCTCATCGTGCTTGTGCTCGTGGCTTAGGTTTGCGTCGCCGTGAGCATACAGTAGAGGTTTTGGATACCCCTGAAAACCGTGGCATGATCAATAAGATCAGCTACTTGTTGAAAGTGGAGTCTTAATATGTTTTTGAATACTATTCAACCTGCTGAGGGTGCTACTCACGCTAGCCGTCGTGTAGGCCGTGGTATTGGTAGCGGCTTGGGTAAGACAGGTGGTCGTGGTCATAAAGGTCAAAAAAGCCGTTCTGGTGGCTTCCACAAGGTAGGTTTTGAAGGCGGTCAAATGCCTTTGCAACGCCGTCTGCCGAAACGTGGTTTCAAATCTTTGACTGCTGCCGCTAATGCTGAAGTTCGTTTGAGTGAATTAAATCTGATTGCTGTGAACGAGATTGATGTCTTGGTTCTTAAACAAGCTGGTCTGATTCCTGCAACTGCTTCTAATGTAAAAGTTATTGCTTCTGGTGAAATTTCAAAAGCAGTTACCTTGAAAGGTGTAAAAGCTACTAAAGGTGCACGCGCTGCTATTGAAGCTGCCGGTGGCACAGTAGAAGAATAAGGCTTGCACTATAGTGGCTAATCAACAATCTTTATCAGGATTATCCAAATTTGGTGATCTGAAAAAGCGTCTAGTGTTCCTTTTAGGGGCTTTAGTCGTTTTCCGTATTGGTGCTCATATACCTGTACCGGGCGTAGATGCTGTTGCGTTAGCTAAATTATTCGAAGGCGCTCGTGACGGCATATTCGGAATGTTAAATATGTTCTCGGGTGGTTCGTTGGAGCGCTTTACTATATTTGCAATTGGCATTATGCCTTATATTTCGTCATCGATTATTGTACAGCTTGCTTCGGAGATTATTCCTTCTTTAAAAGCTTTAAAGAAGGAAGGTGAGGCTGGTAGGAAAATAATTACGAAATATACTAGGTATGGAACGGTATTGTTGGCTGTATTGCAAAGCTTTGCGGCTGCATCATTTGTTTATCAACAAGGTGTTGTTGTAACGACTGCGCTTGAGTTTTATATTTCTACAGTGGTCTGTTTAGTTACAGGTACTATGTTTCTGATGTGGTTAGGGGAGCAAATTACCGAGCGTGGTATTGGTAATGGTATTTCCTTAATTATTACAGCAGGTATTGTATCTGGTGTCCCATCAGGGATTACTAAATTATTAGATCAGAAATCGCATACTGCCGTATTAATAGCTTTAGGTACGTTGCTATTAATATATGTTGTAGTCTATTTTGAGAGTGCTCAGCGTAAAGTTCCTGTTCATTATGCGAAGAGACAGTTTGGCTCGGGAATGATGTCAGGACAAAGCATTCATATGCCATTTAAGCTAAATATGGCGGGTGTTATTCCTCCTATTTTTGCTTCCAGTATCATTTTGTTTCCATCTACACTTTTAGGTTGGTTTGGTTCCAATAATACAAATTCTGTTTTATATCAGATTGCAGCTCAACTACAGCATGGTAAAACTTTATTTATCGTATTATTTGCGTCAACAATCATTTTTTTCTGCTATTTCTATACTGCTTTAGTATTCAGTCCTAAAGAGATGGCAGAAAATTTGAAGAAGAGTGGTGCATTTGTGCCAGGTATACGACCAGGTGAGCAAACCTCTAGATATTTGGAAAAAGTGGTACTAAGGTTGACATTATTTGGTGCTTTGTACATTACTACAATCTGTCTGATACCTGAAATTTTAACAACTGCATGGAATGTTACTATCAATTTCGGTGGTACATCTTTGCTTATTTTGGTCGTTGTTACAATGGATTTTAGGACGCAAATTAATTCATACATAATGAGTAGTCAGTATGAAGACTTGATGAGTCGTCCAGATATGAAATCTTTGTCACGTAAGTAGGCTTATGGCTAAAGAAGATACCATACAGATGCAGGGCGAAATCCTTGAGACTTTGCCCAATGCAACATTTAAAGTAAAACTGGAAAATGATCATGTAGTACTTGGTCATATATCTGGCAAAATGCGGATGCACTATATCCGTATTTCTCCAGGTGATAAGGTAACAGTTGAATTAACTCCTTATGATTTAACCCGTGCTCGGATTGTTTTCCGAGCAAGATAAACGATAAAAGGAAATAAAATGCGTGTACAACCTTCTGTAAAGAAAATTTGTCGCAATTGCAAGATTATTCGTCGTAATCGTGTAGTTCGCGTAATTTGTACTGACCCACGTCACAAACAACGTCAAGGTTAAGAAGCTAGTTTTCTTAACTATTGATTTTGTGGTATAGTGACATACTTTGCCCTAAAAAGGAAAAAATATGGCTCGTATTGCAGGGGTAAATATCCCTAATAATGCCCATATCGTAATTGGCCTTCAGGCTATTTATGGTATTGGTGCGACTCGTGCTAAATTGATTTGTGAGGCAGCAAATATTGCTCCTACTACTAAAGCAAAAGATTTGGACGAGGCTCAATTAGACGCTTTGCGTGAGCAAGTTGCTAAATATGAAGTTGAAGGCGATTTGCGTCGTGAAGTAACGATGAGCATTAAACGACTGATGGATATGGGTTGCTATCGCGGCTTCCGTCATCGTCGTGGCTTGCCTTGTCGTGGTCAACGCACTCGCACAAATGCTCGTACCCGCAAAGGTCCGCGCAAAGCGATTGCCGGTAAGAAATAAATTTTAAGGAATTTGATTAATGGCTAAAGCAAACACAGCTTCGCGTGTACGTAAAAAAGTACGTAAAACCGTAAGCGAAGGTATTGTGCACGTTCATGCATCTTTCAACAATACCATCATTACAATCACTGACCGTCAAGGCAATGCATTGTCTTGGGCTACCTCTGGCGGCGCTGGTTTTAAAGGTTCTCGTAAAAGTACACCATTTGCAGCACAAGTTGCAGCAGAAGCAGCTGGTAAAGTTGCCCAAGAGTATGGCGTTAAAAATTTAGAAGTCCGCATTAAAGGCCCTGGCCCTGGTCGCGAATCTTCTGTACGTGCTTTAAACGCTCTTGGTTTCAAGATTACCAGCATTACTGACGTTACCCCGTTGCCTCATAACGGTTGCCGTCCGCCTAAAAAACGTCGTATTTAATATTGGAGTGATTTAAAACATGGCACGTTATATTGGCCCTAAATGTAAATTAGCACGTCGCGAAGGTACGGATCTGTTTTTGAAGAGTGCACGTCGCTCTTTGGATTCAAAATGTAAAATGGATTCTGCACCTGGTCAGCACGGTGCGAAAAAACCACGTTTGTCAGACTACGGTTTGCAATTGCGTGAAAAACAAAAAATCCGTCGTATTTATGGCGTGTTAGAACGCCAATTCCGTCGTTACTTTGCGGAAGCTGATCGTCGTAAAGGTTCTACCGGTGAATTGCTGTTGCAATTGCTGGAGTCCCGTTTGGACAATGTCGTTTATCGTATGGGTTTTGGCTCTACCCGCGCTGAAGCACGTCAATTGGTTTCTCATAAAGCTATCGTTGTAAACGGTCAGGTTGTTAATATCCCTTCTTTCCAAGTTAAAGCAGGCGATGTTGTAGCTGTTCGTGAAAAAGCTAAGAAACAAGTACGTATCCAAGAGGCATTGAGCTTGGCTACTCAAATTGGCTTGCCAAGCTGGGTATCTGTTGATGCCGACAAATTGGAAGGCGTATTCAAAAATATGCCGGATCGCTCAGAATTGTCTGGCGATATTAATGAACAGCTGGTGGTAGAGTTCTACTCTAAATAATGCTAGCTCAATGAGGGACAGTTAAATGCAAAATAGCACAACCGAATTTTTGAAACCTCGTCAAATCGATGTAGATACCTTGTCTTCTACTCGAGCTAAGGTGTCTATGCAGCCATTTGAGCGTGGTTTTGGTCATACTTTAGGTAATGCTTTGCGTCGTATCTTACTGTCATCCATGAATGGCTTTGCCCCAACTGAAGTAGTTATTTCTGGCGTATTGCACGAATACTCTACTATTGATGGTGTTCAAGAGGATGTTGTTGACGTTCTCTTGAACATTAAAGGTATCGTATTTAAGCTTCACGGTCGTAATCACGTTCAGTTGACTTTGAAAAAAGCAGGTGCCGGTGCTGTTGTAGCCGGTGATATTGATTTGCCACATGATGTGGAAATCATCAATCCTGAACATGTTATTTGCCACTTGTCCGACAATGGTCAAATCGACATGGAAATTAAAGTAGAGCAAGGTCGTGGTTATCAATCTGTTTCAGGTCGTCGCGTATTGCGTGATGAGAACAAACAGATTGGTGCGATTCAGTTGGATGCGAGCTTTTCGCCCATCAGTCGTGTTAGCTTTGAAGTTGAACCTGCACGCGTAGAGCAACGCACGGATTTGGATAAATTGGTTTTGGATATTGAAACCAATGGTTCTATTGATCCAGAAGAAGCTGTACGTAGTGCCGCACGTATCTTAATTGACCAAATGTCTATTTTTGCAGATCTGCAAGGTACTCCGGTTGAAGAGGTTGAAGAAAAAGCACCTCCTATCGATCCTATCTTGCTGCGTCCTGTAGATGATTTGGAATTAACCGTACGTTCAGCTAATTGTCTGAAAGCTGAAGATATTTACTATATTGGCGATTTGATTCAACGTACTGAAACCGAGCTTCTCAAGACCCCTAATTTGGGTCGTAAATCTTTGAATGAGATCAAAGAAGTGTTGGCCTCTAAAGGTCTGACATTAGGTTCCAAATTAGAAGCTTGGCCGCCTGTAGGCTTAGAAAAGCCGTAAGTTTGAAGATTAAAGGATAATGACATGCGTCATCGTAATGGCAACCGCAAATTAAACCGTACTAGCAGCCACCGTGCTGCGATGCTGCGCAATATGGCGAATTCCTTGTTGACTCACGAAACCATCGTGACAACTTTGCCTAAAGCAAAAGAATTGCGCCGCGTAGTTGAGCCCTTGATTACCTTGGGTAAAAAACCTTCTTTGGCAAACCGTCGTTTGGCTTTTAACCGCACTCGCGATCGCGATGTTGTAGTTAAATTGTTTGACGAATTGGGTCCACGCTTTGCTGCTCGTAACGGCGGCTATGTTCGTGTACTGAAATACGGTTTCCGTAAAGGTGACAATGCTCCTTTGGCATTGGTTGAATTGGTTGATAAAGCAGCTGATTCTGCTGAATAAGCAATTATATGAAAGCACTACCTGTTTAGGTAGTGCTTTTTTCATTTAGGAAGTCTCTATTTTATTTTGCAACGCTACAATTTTATTGTTTCATTCAATGGGGTGAATATAGTTGTAGCTCCTTTTCTCATTTCGCAGTGCTACAATAAGGGTAAGGCGGGCGAGACCAAGAAGAAGGCTGTAGCTCCCTTTCTCATTTCGCAGTGCTACAATTCTGCATCTGGCGGACACACTCAAACCTTTGCTGTAGCTCCCTTTCTCATTTCGCAGTGCTACAATAAGTGCAACCGCCGTTACACAGCCCTCGTCGCTGTAGCTCCCTTTCTCATTTCGCAGTGCTACAATCACAGACTTGGCAGAAGTGAGCATAGTCATGCTGTAGCTCCCTTTCTCATTTCGCAGTGCTACAATGGATAAGGAAGACCAGCGTCAGCTTTTAGAGCTGTAGCTCCCTTTCTCATTTCGCAGTGCTACAATAGTCAGCGAGACGAAAATCATTAAAGGAAAGCTGTAGCTCCCTTTCTCATTTCGCAGTGCTACAATGCAACCGCAGGAGATAACGGAAACGCCTACGCTGTAGCTCCCTTTCTCATTTCGCAGTGCTACAATAACGCGGTCGAAGCCGCTGTCTGCTTTCATGCTGTAGCTCCCTTTCTCATTTCGCAGTGCTACAATTGAGCTAATCACGCCAATCAATGACGACACGCTGTAGCTCCCTTTCTCATTTCGCAGTGCTACAATGTGTCGTTGTTTGCGCCAATGCTCCTGTTTGCTGTAGCTCCCTTTCTCATTTCGCAGTGCTACAATGAAGCGCGGAACAAGACCAAGCAGATTCTCGCTGTAGCTCCCTTTCTCATTTCGCAGTGCTACAATAGAAAGTCGAGGCGTTGGAGCGCAATAAATGCTGTAGCTCCCTTTCTCATTTCGCAGTGCTACAATAAACATCCATCTTTTGTTTTTACTCTACCAGCTGTAGCTCCCTTTCTCATTTCGCAGTGCTACAATAAACAGGACAGCCAAGCCGATACGCTGTTTGCTGTAGCTCCCTTTCTCATTTCGCAGTGCTACAATAGACACTTTAACGAGATGGTCTCACGGCTTGCTGTAGCTCCCTTTCTCATTTCGCAGTGCTACAATCGCCGTGGCCTGAATTTCCAACAAATTCAAGCTGTAGCTCCCTTTCTCATTTCGCAGTGCTACAATATTCCCGCTGATGTGCTTAAGTCTGCTGCTGCTGTAGCTCCCTTTCTCATTTCGCAGTGCTACAATATTGACCAAATGGTTGATGAAATTGTAGAAGCTGTAGCTCCCTTTCTCATTTCGCAGTGCTACAATGTGACGGGAACTGTTGAATATGATATGTATGCTGTAGCTCCCTTTCTCATTTCGCAGTGCTACAATTATTCTGTCTTTGGCAAATTTGAAAGTGTCGCTGTAGCTCCCTTTCTCATTTCGCAGTGCTACAATTTAGCCTGTGGCGCAATCATGCCACTGGTTGCTGTAGCTCCCTTTCTCATTTCGCAGTGCTACAATTTAAATCCGTGAGCCAAGCCACCGGCATTAGCTGTAGCTCCCTTTCTCATTTCGCAGTGCTACAATAACCCGACCTGATTGCACACCTGTGGAATCGCTGTAGCTCCCTTTCTCATTTCGCAGTGCTACAATACTCCAACGGGAAATCCTTATTCTATAAGGGTTTCCCGTTTTATTTTGACTAAAAAAGTGGCTTTAAAATAATAATAGTTGGTCTGAATTGACCCTTTTTTCTTGGGTTTTTAGCTCTCCCAACAGCAGTTTCATGGTGGCAAATTGCTTTTCTGTTACTTCCAAACAGCGGATTGAACCCTCTTGCGGTAGGTTTGCACATAGCCTATTGTGGTGTTTTTGTAACGAATCTCGACCTTTGACAATACGGCTGTATACGGAAAGTTGGAGCATTTGGTATCCATCTTTTAATAGAAACTGGCGGAATTGATTGGCGGCTTTGCGCTTGGCCGCCGTGGTAACCGGTAGGTCGAAGAAGACGATAATCCTCATAAATTTGGCCTCACTCATATTGGTATTCTTTCAATGGCAAGATTTCAGGCAATTTCAGCTGTTTGGCGTTTTTGTCGGTGATGCTGGCTTGAAATGAAGAAATCATTTTGTCGATAGCGGCCAAGGTGCTGAAGTGTTGCCGTTCGATGCAGATTTGACAGTGAAGGGTCTTGATAAGGTTTTGTTTGATGTTAGGGGTCAGATCAGTTTTCAGACGGCCTTGTTCATGCAAATGTATAACGACCAGGTCGGCCAATGGGCGTAAGGGTTCGATAAAGTCATCGGCGAGGTTGAATGGATTTAGTTCGCTTCTATGAAACAAGCCTAATGCAGGTAACCAACCATATAAGGTCAGGGCGCGTGCAACTGCTGCACGGAGTACGGCGTAGGTATAGTTCAATGCGGCATTGATGGCATTGTTGTCATTACGGGTAAACTTTTCTCCAAAGAGGGCTTGGAAGTAGAGGGCGGCAGCTTGGGCTTCACGGTTTCCGGTGTCGCCCGAACGGACTTCGACTGCCAAAGTGCGCAGCCGTTTGCCTGTAAGATCATTGCCTGTTTCGTCTGCGACAAATGCTTGATTTAGGATTTTCTGGCGGACGATATGTTGCCAGAGTTGCTTTTTTAAGGGTTCGCTTATATTCAGCTGCAGCTTGAGGATTTTAAGTTGGCGGTGATATTGGGCGTAAGGCAGCCATTGTCCGCAGGGGAGGAACTGCTCGTCACATGTCAGCAGAGTTGTACCATGCTCGGCTAAGGCAGATAGGAGCGGGGCAGTAATCAGGGTTTCGCGGTTTTCGATGATGATAACGGCGATGTCTTCTAATGGTACGGTATGGGACTCGCCGTTTTGTTGAATCAGCAGTTGCCGGCGTTGCAAGGATAGTTTGCCGCCGTTTTGAATGAGCAGGCTGCGCCAAGTCATGTTTTTCCCTTATTTTTATATAAAAAATCCCTGCTTCAGGCCGTCTGAAACAGGGATAGATTAATTTAACGGATAGATGGGCGTTTTTTCAGACGGCATGGTCTGATTTCTTTACCTAGTTCGTCGATTTGGTATTTTTGGAATGAAAGGGCGGTTTTGACACCAACACTTTGGAAAATGCCGTTTTTCCCTTTGGTGCTATCCGTATCATGTGTACGAATATCAATTGCTCCTGTGGCTCTATTTAGGCTGACGAAATAGCCTAAAAATTCATTTTTCTTAGCAGTTAGCTTAATCAGATCATTCGCATAAAGTACAAACTTAAACTCAAAACTATCATCCATTATCGTCCAATTCTCTTCATCTGCATAAGCAACAACAGCCCTATCTGGCAAAACCCCTTTCGCTACCTGCCAACTGTAAATCGGTACGAGATAATACTTGCCGCCTTTCTCAAATACATCTACGCGCACCATGGTTGCGTTGTCGGCAATGCCGTTATGGTTGCGCACCCATACGCCGGTTTTCTGTACTTGCTCTACGCGTACGGCTTTTACCTGTTGGGTGCGGTTGCCTGCTTTATCGTATTTGTAAAACGGCTCGGCAAAGGCTTTGGCCGGGTCGTCTTTATGTGCTTCCAGCCGTGCTTTCAGCGCTTCGTATAGTTTGGGTTCGCGCTCCCGATTGACCATTTTTTCCAAGTCTTTCAGTTTTAACTGTGTCAGCGGTACGCGCAACACACTGATGCCTTCGTCCAGTCGTTTGGCAGATTTGACAGTCTCCATATGGCCTTGCCCGCTCATCTTTCGATTGGGCGCGCGTGAAACAAACAGTGGCGTCACGTATTCGTGTACGGCTTCGGGACGGGAAGATAATTTTTCGGCAAGCAGCGCGCGCAGTTTTTCGGGGGTATCGGCTTCTTCAAATTCGGGTTTGCCGTCCGGTTTGCCGAAGACGCGAATCATGACTTCTTGTGCGAAAAATTCCCAAGGTTGCGGGAAGTGTGTTTTTTGATGCAGCACTTCTCCTGTTTCTTTATCTATGGTTTTACCGTCAAACGCATTCATCTCTTTATAGCGTACAAAACGGGTAATTTTCTGCTGCATGGCAACGGTCGAGCAGGCAACGACGACGGCGTCCAAAGCATGATGGCGGTCGTTTTCCGCACGCACTTTGCGCAACCCCCAAAAGCCGCGCAACAGATTGGTAATTTGTCCGTTTGAGGCAAAGACACGTCTTTTCCCTTTACCTGTCAGCTGCATATGGTCGGCAACAAATTGGCACAGGAAACGGTTGACGTAGCGTGTATCGTTCAGATTGCGTTCTTTAAAGCCGTCTTCGTCGAATTTTTGCAGCAGAATCCGTTGTTTTTTACTGCGCGGGAAACGGCTGGTTTCAACACGCGCTTTAAATTCCTGCCATTCGCGGCTGTTGTCTTTGCCGTTGAAGTATTCGTAAGGGGTTTGATTACCTTTGTTTTGGTTTTCGCTGCCCAATACCAGCACTTTATTGTTGAAACTGTCGTCCCATGTGCGCGAGAACGGCAGGGCATGGTCGATTTCGACATAGCCTTTTTCGTTCAGACGGCCTAAGTCGATTTCTTTGCCCGAATACAGGCATTTGCCGTGTTGTTGCTCGTACAGGCGCAGTTTCAGAATATCTTTGGATTTGGGTTCGCCGACAAAATTGGGGAAATACTCTCGGAATTTGGCGGTAGCTTTTTCCCGGTCTTTACGGTTTTCTTCTTGGCGTTTTTCGATTTCTTTGCGGTCTTTAAACGATTTGCCTACTTCCCTTGCCGTTTCAATATGGATACGAGCAGGGGAGCCGTAACGGCGAACCACGCCGTTAATGACTTTTCTGGCTTGAGATAAGGCGCGCAAGACGACGGGGTTGCGGATTTCATCGGTGGGAATCGGTGGCAGATAAATCTTTTCTTCCGTATTTTTCTTGCCGTAATGGTCTCCGTAGATTTCGGCGCAGGCTTCATCGTAACGTTTGCCTTGCTCCATTAGAGGTACCATTCGGCGCAAGGCTTTCAAGGAAATTTGAACGAACTTATCGAAGCTAATGTGTTTCAACAGCGCTTCTAAGATTTCGGGCTGTACACGGTCTTTCAGACGGCCTGTAATGTCTTCATCGGTTTTGAATAGGGAGAATGCCGTGCCGATTTCATCTTGTAATTCTGGAGAAAGGTTTAATGGGGATTTTTTGTCTTTCAAACCTTCTTTTTCCAGCGCACGGCTGATGGCGTGGTAAGCCTTCATTTCCATCAGTGTTGAGGCTTCGGCATTGTCTTTGCCGTAACGCAAGCCTTTGAAGAATGCCGTATCGTCTAGATTCAAAAGCTTACGGGCTTGTGCGTAAGTTAATTTGGATTTTCTGTATGGCTCGTCCATAAGCATGGTGCGTTCGGTATCGGTCAACGGCCGCTCGCTGCCTTGCTCTAAAATACGCAGGTTGTTCAGCTTGGTCAGCCAGATGAAACGTTCGGCTGTGTAGGTGTTTTTAGCGGCTTTCGGCTCTGTCGGTTCGAAGGTGCAATGCCCCAACATTTTTTGAATGGCATCGCCGGACAGGGCAGGGCGTTGCGCCATCAGCAGGGTTTCAATACCTTCTTTAAGGCCGTCTGAAACATGCGGATTGCCGAATTCTTTTTGTTTTTCAAACAGTAAATTCAGCTCTGCCTGCAAATCTTTGCGGCTGAACGTATGCGAATAATCACCGCGCTGGTTGCGGATATGGCCGCTTTCTTTCTCAAATTTATTTAAAGCCAATTCAGCCGGTGTGCGGAAATTGCCTGTTTGTAAGGCATGGGCATTGTCGGCTACGCCTTTGAGTAAAGCGCCAAGTTCCTTGTCGGCAGTTTCGCCCTCGTTTTTTCTTTGCGACAAATAACCGCGGTGTTTGATTAAATGCAACAAGACTGCCGACCACTCCAAAGGCGTCAGTTTGCGGTCTAATGCGGCTGCGCGAAGTTGCCATGGTGTATTCGGCAAGGATTTGATCAAGCCGTTTTCATCAAAATCGGCGGCTTGTAATACGCCTTCGCGTTTCAATAGGCGGCGGGCCCGAAGCAGGCGATGGGCGCGACGGCGGGTCAGGCGGCGAACACTGCGTGCCAAGCGTCTTGCCGCTGCGAGAGAGTCGCCTGTTTTCGGGACTTCGGCACGCTCAAATACGCGCACGCCCAAATCAATCAGGCGTATGGGGTTTTCTTCTTCGTCAATTTCTACCATCGCCCAGCCGACGGATGCGATGCCGATATCGAGGCCGAGGATGTAGTTGATTGGATTGGGTTTGAATGCAGCCATCAGTTTCTCCGTAATGTGATGTTTGGTAAGTATAAATATATCCTAGGTAAGTATTACCATGCAAATGAAATACTTGACTAGGTACCGATTTGGAATTAGAATCTGTCCATATTGTTGCACTGCGAAATGAGAAACGTTGCTACAATAAGGCCGTCTGAAAAGATGTGCCGCAACGCTCTGCCCCTTAAGGCTTCTGCTTTAAGGGGCATCGTTTTGTCTAAATGGCAGGGATTAAAAAGGCCGTCTGAAATTTCAGACGGCCTTTGGTTTTACCAGATATCGGATTTGATTTTTCGTTTCAAGCCCGGGTGTTCAGAGAGTTTGAACTCTGGGTCTTTGCCCATTTTCAGCTTGGCTGTGTAGTCTTTCAACAGCAGGAAGGCAAGTGGGGACAGGAGCAGGATAGCAACGAGGTTAATCCATGCCATGATGCCCATGGCCATGTCTGCCATATCCCATACCAAGGGTACGTTGGCAACTGCACCGAAGTAGACCCATGCCAAAACCAGCATACGGAAAACGGCGGTAACCAGCCAATGGCTTTTGATGAATTGGACGTTGGACTCGGCATAGGCATAGTTGCCGATAACGGTTGAAAAGGCAAACATAAACAGGATGACGGCAAGGAAGCCCGCTCCCCATTCGCCTACCTGGCTGACGATTGCCGCTTGGGTCAGCGCCGCACCGCTCAGGTCGCCGTAAGGCTGTTGATAGGTCAAGACGATAAAGGCGGTGCATGAGCAGACGATGATGGTATCGACGAAAACGCCCAGCATTTGAATCATGCCTTGGGAGACGGGGTGTTTCACTTCGGCTGCGGCTGCGGCGTTCGGCGCGGAACCCATACCCGCCTCATTGGAATACAGGCCGCGTTTGATACCCTGCATCATGGTGGTCGAAATCAGACCGCCGAGGAAACCGCCTGCAGCCGAATCGAAGTTGAACGCGTTGGAGAAAATCTGACCGAACACGTCAGGAATCAGGGAAATATTGGTAGCAATGATGAAGAGTGCTATGACGAGATATAAAACCGCCATCAGCGGAACGATAATTTCCGCGGCTTTAGATACGCGACGGATACCGCCGAAGATAATAGGGGCAGTCAGAATGACCAGGGCGACACCGACATAGTGTTGATCCCAGCCCCATGCCGCTTTGGTGGTATCGGCGATGGTATTGGTCTGTACGGCTTCAAATACAAAGCCGAAACAGAAAATCAGGCTCAGGGCGAACAAAATGCCCAGCCATTTTTGTCCCAGGCCTTGAGTTATGTAGTAGGCAGGACCTCCGCGGAAGTGGTGGTTGTCGTAGTCCCGGACTTTAAAGAGTTGGGCCAGTGAAGATTCGACGAACGCCGAACTCATGCCGATTAAGGCGGTTACCCACATCCAGAATACCGCGCCCGGCCCGCCGAGTTTGATGGCAATCGCCACGCCGGCGATGTTGCCTACGCCTACGCGGCTGGCCAAGCCGGTAACGAATGCTTGGAACGGTGTGATTCCGTGCGGATCATCACCTTGTTTGCGGCCGCTCAACATTTCTTTGATACTACGGCCGAAGAGGCGGAATTGTACAAAACCGGTGGTAACGGTGAAAAATAGGCCTGCGCCTAAAAGCATATATACCAATCCCGACCACATTTGGTCGTTGATGGCGTTTACCAAGCCGTGAAGCTGTTCGAAAAATTGATCCATACAAACCTTTCAGAGTTTCTGTATTTTCAGACGGCCTGTGTGTGGAGGCTGTCTGTAACTGGATGTATTCTAGCAGACTGTCAACAAACTGAAAAACGTTTACATATTCTTTTTTATATTATCTTTTTGATTATCATGTAATTTTATTATTATGGTGTAAAGGATTTATCGATTTAAACTCTTCCGTTTTACATATTTGAACAAAAAGGCCGTCTGAAAACAGAGTCTTGTTTTCAGACGGCCTTGATTTTATTTCAATGCGTTATTCGGGACGCATTTGCGGGAACAGAATCACGTCGCGGATGGTTTGCGAATCGGTCAGCAACATTACCAAGCGGTCGATGCCGATACCGCAGCCGCCTGTCGGCGGCAGGCCGAATTCCATGGCGCGGATGTAGTCGGCATCGTAGTGCATGGCTTCGTCGTCGCCGGCGTCTTTTTGTGCTACTTGCGCTTTGAAGCGTTCGGCTTGGTCTTCGGGATCGTTCAACTCGGAATAGCCGTTTGCCAGCTCACGGCCGACAACGAACAATTCGAAACGCTCGGTCAGACCCGGTTTGCTGTCGGATGCGCGTGCCAATGGCGACACTTCGACAGGGTAGTCGATAATGAAAGTCGGGTTCCACAGTTTGCCCTCGGCGCAACCTTCAAACAGGGCCAGTTGCAGGCTGCCGATACCGGGGGACGGTGGCAGGCTTTCGCCGTGTTTGACGATTTCTTTTTTCAGCCATTCTTCATCGTTCAACTGCTCGTCGGTATAGTGCGGATTGTATTTTTTGATGACTTCGAGAATGGTCAGGCGTTCAAACGGGCTTTCCAAATCGACTTCTTTGCCGTTGTAGCTGATTTTTGCCGTGCCGTTTACCGCGCGGGAAGCGTTGCGGATGATGTCTTCCGCCATTTGCATCATACGTTCGTAGTCGGAGAAGGCTTCGTAGAATTCGATCATGGTGAATTCAGGGTTGTGGCGCACGGACATGCCTTCGTTGCGGAAGCTGCGGTTGATTTCAAACACGCGCTCCAAACCGCCGACCACCAGGCGTTTCAGATACAGCTCGGGGGCGATGCGCAGGTAGAGCGGGATGTCCAAAGCGTTGTGGTGGGTCACGAACGGTTTCGCCGTCGCACCGCCAGGAATCGGGTGCATCATCGGGGTTTCAACTTCCAAATAATGCTCGTTCACCATGAAATTGCGCACGGATTGGATGATTTGGCTGCGTTTGATGAAGGTATTGCGCGATTCTTCGTTGGCAATCAAATCGACGTAGCGTTGACGGTATTTGGTTTCCTGATCGCTCAAGCCTTTGTGTTTGTCCGGCAGCGGACGCAGGGATTTGGACAGCAGGCGGATGTTGGACACGCGCACGGTCAACTCACCGTGGTTGGTTTTGAACAAAGTGCCTTCCGCGCCGACGATGTCGCCCAAGTCCCAGTGGTTGAAGTCGTCCAAAACTTCTTGGCTCACGCCTTTGTTGTTCAGATAAAGTTGGATTTGACCGGTCACGTCTTGAATGGTGGCGAAGCTGGCTTTGCCCATTTGGCGTTTGAGCATCATACGGCCGGCCACTTTGACGGGAATGCCTTGCGGGTCGAGTTCTTCTTTGCTGATTTCGCCGTATTGGGTGTGCAGGTCGGCGGCAAAGCTGTCGCGTTTGAAATCGTTAGGGTAAGCGTTGCGTTCTTTGCGGATGTTGTGCAGTTTTTCGCGACGCAGGGCGATGATTTGGTTTTCGTCCAACTGCGGCTCGATTTGAGGATTGTTTTGTTCGCTCATGGTGTTTTCCGGAAAATAAGTCAGGCTGCCGGAGTTTTCAGACGGCCTGAATAAAGTGAAAAATTGGCTCTATTTTACGCGATGTCGGTGTTTTTTTCTATAAAGGCAGAAAGGCCGTCTGAAACCTGAAAAATCGGTTTCAGACGGCCTTTTGTTTCATGAAGGGCAGTATCGGCGGTTAGATATCGGTTTCCAAATAGACGACTTGGGTTTGCAGATATTCTTCCAAACCGTGTTTACCGTCCGCGCCGCCGATACCTGATTTTTTCCAACCGGCATGGAAGCCCTGCATGGCTTCGAAGTTTTCGCGGTTGATGTAGGTTTCGCCGAAACGCAGGCGGCGGGTTACATAAAACGCTTCATTCAGATTGGTGGTATAGACAGAGCTTGTCAGGCCGAACTCGCTGTCATTTGCCAAAGCGATGACTTGGTCGAGCGTGTCGAAAGTGGCAACCGGCAGGACAGGGCCGAAGGTTTCTTCTTTCATGATGTCCATGCTGTTGTCGGTATCGGTCAGCAGGGTAGGTTCGAAGAAGTAGCCTTTGCCGTCGGCACGTTTGCCGCCGCAGACCAGTGTCGCACCTTGTTTGACGGCGCGTTCCACTTTTTCGGCAACGGCTTTGACGGCGCGCTCTTCAATCAACGGGCCCATTTCCAGCGCGCCGGGTTCGGCTTCGGCCGGGTTGCCGTAGCGAACGCCTTTCATGGCGGCAGTCATTTTTTCGATAAACGCGTCTTTCAGGCTGCTGTGGACATACACGCGCTCGGCGCAGTTGCAGATTTGGCCGGTGTTGCCGACGCGTGAAGCCAAGATGGATTTCACTGCCAAGTCCAAATCCGCGTCTTTCAAAACGATGGCAGGGGCTTTGCCGCCGAGTTCCAATGAGACTTTGGTAATGTTGGTGGCGGCGGCTTCCATTACTTGGCGGCCTGCTTCTACAGAACCGGTCAGGCTGACCATGTCGACTTGCGGATGTGATGCCAAGGCATTGCCGATTTCTGCACCCGGGCCGTTGACGACGTTGAATACGCCGGCCGGTAAGCCTGAAGCGTGAACGATTTCAGCAAAGATGTGGCAGTTGATTGGGGTGACGCTGCTCGGTTTGACGACGATGGTATTGCCTGTTACCAAAGCCGGGCCCATTTTGCGGGCGATCAGGAAGAAGGGGAAATTCCACGGCAAAATGCCGGCGATTACGCCCAAAGGACGTTTGAACAATAAAATGTTTTCGCGCGGACGGTCGCTTTGGATGATTTCGCCTTCATAACGGCGCGCCCATTCGGCTTGATAATCGAGATAGTCGGCAGTGAACATAACTTCTATGCGTGCCAAGTCTTTGGTTTTGCCGCCTTCGGCGACAATGGTGTCGGTCAGCTCGTCGGCACGTTCACGGATGCCTTGGGCGATTTTGCGCAAGTATGCGCCGCGTTCAACGGCAGGCAAACGCTCCCATGCGGCTTGCGCCTCTCTGGCGGCGGCAACGGCACGGTCAACATCGGCTTTTCCGCCTTTAGGCTCGCGCGCGATGACTTCTTCGGTTGCCGGATTCAATACATCGCGCCATGTGCCGTTAAAATCGGTTTCAAAGCGGCCGTTGATATACATAGACAGTTGTTTCATCAAACCTTCTCCTGTTGTTGTAGTTGGATGTAGTTTTAGTCTATGCCTAAATTGTCTGGCATACAAGAGGATTTGGCGTAGTTTGATGGTAGGTGTTTGGAAGCTTTTAGAAAAAGATGATGGGTGGGGGAGTTGGATATAGAGTTTGGTGCGGGTGTGATACCTTGAGTTGAGTCCATAACAGCATTGTGACAAACTCGGATATTGCTTGATTTTGATGATGAGAAAGGTATCGAGTGAAGAGAGGCTTGATGGAGAATATAAAAAAACCTGCTTTTTTCAAAGCAGGTTTTCATATCTGGTGGGTCGTGAGCGATTCGAACGCTCGACCAACGGATTAAAAGTCCGCTGCTCTACCGACTGAGCTAACGACCCGATAAGCTGTGCATTATAGGGAGCTTGTTTCTTTCCGTCAACTGTTTTTTTGAATTTTTTTTTCAAAAAACGTAAACCGGCTGTTATTTGGCGTTAATTCTCCCTTTTTTGAGCGTTTATTATGTTATGATTTTTGGGTCTGTCAGCTTTGGCAGATATTTTTTAGACCAAAGGATATACAATATGAAAAAATTATTGATTGCTGCAATGATGGTAGCCGGTCTGGCTGCGTGTACACAAGAAGCGAAAAAAGAAACTCAAGAGGCGGCTTCTGCTGTTGCTTCCGATGTAAACGCTGCTGCTGAAAATGCAGCGTCTGCTGTTGATGCTGCTGCTTCTGAAGCCAAAGGTGCGGCTGAGCAAGCTGTTTCTGATGTTAAAGACGCTGCTGCAGATGCTAAAGCAACTGCGGATAAAGCGGTTTCTGACGCTAAAGATGCTGCAGGTAAAGCGGTTGAAGAAGCTAAAGATGCAGTTTCTGATGCTAAAGATGCTGCCAAAGACGCAGCTAAAGACGCTATGGGTAAAGCAGCCGATGCGACTCAAGAAGCTGCCGATAAATTGAAAGACGCTGCTAAATAAGCTGGTGTTTGATATTTGAAAAGGCCGTCTGAAATGTTCAGACGGCCTTTTTATATCGGCAGATTATTTTTTCTCTTGCTGACGCGTGTACACCAAAGAAGTCAGGATGGACGCGCCCAGTGCGCCGAAGACGACGGACAGGGAAATGGAAATCGGGATATGCACCCAGTGCATAATCAGCATCTTGATACCGATAAAGCTCAACACGAAAGCCAAGCCGTATTTGAGGAAAATAAAGCGTTCGGCAAAGTCTGCCAGTAAGAAGTACATGGCACGCAGGCCCAAGATGGCAAAAATGTTGGAAGTGAGGACGATGAAAGGGTCGGTGGTGACGGCAAAAATAGCGGGAATGCTGTCCACGGCGAAGATGACGTCGCTCAATTCGATCATAATCAATACCAGTAAAAGCGGCGTAGCGATGCGTTTGCCGTTTTCAATGGTAAAGAATTTTTCACCGTCAAACTGTGGGCTGGTCGGGATGACTTTTTTGAGCAGGGTCAGGATTTTGTTTTGGGAAAGGTCTTCCTCTTCGTCCGATTCGGGTTTCATCATGTGGATGCCGGTATAGAGCAGGAATGCGCCGAAAAGGTAGAGAATCCATTCAAATTGCTGTACCAGTGCCGCGCCGATGAAAATCATGATGGCGCGCAGGACGATGGCGCCGAATACGCCATAGAGCAGGACGCGGTGTTGGAATTTGGGTTCGACTTTGAAATAGCCGAAAATCATCAGGAAAACGAAGATGTTGTCGACGGCGAGGGATTTTTCGAGTACATAGCCGGTGAAGAATTCGAGGACTTTTTCTTTGGCGACAACGGCCCCGTAAGTCGGGTTGCCCGCCAGTTCAAAATAGAGCCAGCCTGCAAACGCGCAGGATACGGCCACCCAAATGCCGCTCCAGGCGAGGGCTTCTTTGATGCTGACTTTGTGGGCGCCGTTTTTTTTCAGCGATACCATATCGATGGCGATCATGATTAAGACGGCAATAAAGAAGATGCCGTAAAACATCGGCGAGCCGACGGACGGGTATTGGGTCATAAACAATCCTTGTGTGTGGGGTATGGGTAAGGTTTACCAAGACAGGTAGAACATCGCCTTGGCAAAAAAGACGATAAACAGCATATGGCTGAATACAACGGCGTGTATGTATTTCGACCAGCCGACGGTGAGGGTGTGCCGGGCCATTTTGACAACGGCGATGGCAAAATGCACCAAAACGCTCACTGCCAACAGGATTTTGATGCTCAGCATGATGCCGAAGGAGCTGTCGAATGGGTGGTGCAGTATCGGCAGGTAGCGGTTGTACACCATCACGATGCCGCTGATGAACAGGGTAATGACGACAGGCGGCATCACGCGGACGGCACGATAGGACATGGCACGTTCGACTTCGCGGCGCGATTCGCGCGAAACGCGGCCGGTGTGTAAAACGGAGAGGACCAGCATTTCGAAAAATACGCCGCCGACAAAGGCAATCGCGCAATAAACGTGGATGATGTGTGCCAGTGCGTAGATACTCATGACGGGTGTTTCCGGTAATTCAGACAAGTCGTCATTGTATCACTACCGAATGCGGTTGATGTATGCGCAATTTTATGCCAAACATATTAAATTTTATAAATATTCCTTTGGAATTGCCGTTTATTTTTGCATTTAACCGTTCATTAAGAGCGTTATCTTAGTTTAATCTGTCTTTACTTATCAGAAAATATATTAATGAAAGGTTGTGCCATACTGTTCCACATAAAGCTTAACCCCTGATGGAGAATCAAACCATGAAGAAAACTTTTGCAAAAACTGTGACCTTGATCATGCTGGCCGCTTCTTTGGGCGCGTGTGCCAATATGACTCAAACCCAACGCAACACTGCTGCTGGTGCGGTATTGGGCGGCGTGGCAGGTAATTTGATTGGTGGCGATACCGGCTCTACCTTGGGTGGCGCGGCTTTGGGTGGCGTTATCGGCAGTCAAGTTCATACCCGCTACTAATCCTTTATTCGGTTAAAAATAAAAAGGCCGTCTGAATGTTCAGACGGTCTTTTGTTTTGCGGTTTATTCGTTGACGAAGGTTACGCCGGTCAGTTGCGATTGCAAAATGGCAGTGCGCAAGGCAGTCAGTGCTTTCGGACGGACAAAGTTGCGGCGATAAGCCAAAACGACACGGCGGTGCGGTGCAGTACCTTCAAACGGGATAATGCTGAAAAGCATGTGGTCGTTTTCGGTCAATGCGGTAGCAGGCATGACGCTGATGGCCAGACCGCTGGCAACCATGTGGCGGATGGTGTTGATGGAGCTGCCTTGCAGGGTATTGGTCAAGCCCTGGATTTTTTGCTTGGAAGCCAATTCGGAACAGCTTGCCAACACTTGGTCGCGCATACAGTTGCCTTCGGACAGCAGCAACACTTGTTCTTCGCTCAAAAGTTGAGGCGTAACGGCATCGAGTTCTTCAAAGTGATGTCCTTTGGGAACGATGACGAAGAAAGGTTCGTCATACAGGGGCTCGGTTACGATGCCCGGCTCTTGGAACGGTTCGGCAACGACGATTGCATCGACATCGCCGCGTTTGAGCGACTCGGTCAGGATGTGGGTATAGTTCTCTTCCAGCATCAGCGGCATTTTCGGCGCGGTTTCACGCAGCGCGGTAATGAGCTTGGGCAGAAGGTAGGGGGCAACGGTAAAAATCAGGCCGAGTTTGAACGCGCCTTCCAATTCGTTTTGCTCTTCATTGGCAAGGTGCTTGATGAGTTCGGCTTCTTCCAGAACCCGGCGGGCTTGGGCGACAATGCGCTCGCCCGCTTCGGTCGTGATGATGTCGTTGCTGCTACGGTCGAACAGGGATACCGACAGCTCTTCCTCCAGCTTTTTGATGGCGATGGAGAGGGTGGGCTGGCTGACAAAGCAGCGTCGTGCGGCACGTCCGAAGTGACGTTCTTGTGCGACGGCTACGATGTAACGCAATTCGGTCAAGGTCATGTGTTAAGCCTTTTTTTGTTCCGGCAGGGTGATGTTCAGCTCAAGAACGTCCAAGCCGTCTTGTTTCTCTTGGGAGATGCGGATGTCGTCCAATGATACGTTGACGTATTTGGACAGGACTTCCAGCAGCTCTTTGCGCAAGGTCGGCAGATAGTCCGGAGCTTGGCCTTCTTGTGCGCGTTCTTGCGCGATGATGATTTGCAGGCGGTCGCGCGCGACGGTGGCGGTTTTCGGCTTTCTGCCGAACAGCATATCGAGCAGTGACATGTATTAACCTCCGAACAGTCGTTTTAAGAAGCTTTTCTTCTCAGCTTCGAGGAAACGCATTTCGCGGTTTTCACCCAAGAGGCGGGCGATAACGTCTTTGTAGGCTTCTGCGGCGGCGGCATTGTCTTGGTGGATGACAGGTTCGCCGGCGTTGGAGGCCTGCAGGACGTTTTGTGATTCAGGAATCACGCCGATCAACGGGATGCGCAAGATGTCGCAGATGTCTTGTACCGACAGCATTTCGCCTTTGGCCACACGCTCAGGGGAGTAGCGGGTAATCAGCAGGTGTTCTTTAACAGTGCTGCCTTGTTCTGCTTTGCGGGATTTGCTTTGCAAAATGCCCAAGATACGGTCAGAGTCGCGGACGCTGGATACTTCCGGGTTGGTGGTAATGATGGCTTCGTCGGCAAAGTAGAGCGCCATCAGTGCACCTTGTTCGATACCGGCAGGGGAGTCGCAGATGATGAATTCGAAGCCCATTTTTTCGCTGGACAGCTCTTGCATCACTTTGTCGACGCCGTCGCGGGTCAGCGCGTCTTTGTCGCGGGTTTGCGAGGCGGGCAGGATGTAGAGGTTTTCGCAGTTTTTGTCTTTAATCAGGGCTTGGTTGAGTGTGGCTTCGCCTTGGATGACGTTGATGAGGTCATACACGACGCGGCGTTCGCAACCCATAATCAGGTCGAGGTTGCGCAAACCGACGTCGAAGTCGATTACGGCGGTTTTGTGGCCGCGCAGGGCCAGGCCGGTTGCGATGCTGGCGCTGGTAGTGGTCTTGCCTACGCCGCCTTTACCTGAAGTTACTACGATGATTTTGGACACGATATTTCCTTTTTAAGTACTGATGTTTATTCGGCGTCGATTGCGCTGATAACCAGTCGGTTGTCTTGCAATGATACTTGTACGGGTTTTTTGTGCAGATGCTCGGGCAGGTCTTGCTCGAAGTTGCGGTAGATGCCGGCAACGGAGACTAACTCGGCCTGCATGGAATGGATGAAGATGCGCGCGTTGGTGTTGCCTTTTGCACCGGCCAACGCTCTGCCGCGCATGGGGGCGTAAATATGGATGTTGCCGTCGGCGATAAGTTCTGCACCTTGGCTGACGATGCCGGTAACGATGAGGTCGCCGTTTTCAGCGTACACCTGCTGGCCGGTACGCACGGGCGTGCTGACCAATACGGTCGGATTGTTGATGACGGTGGCCTGTACGTCTTGCGGCTGTGGGGCTTGGCGCGGGGTGGGCGCTGCCTGTGTGTCGGCTGCCTGTGTGGAGTTGCCTTGTTTGAAGACCAAGTGGTAACGCGCTGCCGCTGCCGCCCATGTGTCGCTGGTGTGGTGCAGCCCTAAAATTTGCATGCCGTAACGGGCAAACAGGGAAATCATGCCACCCAAATCGATGGATTCGGGATGGTCGAAATCTTGTACGTCTAAAATGAAGGGAACGAATTCGTCTTGGGACTGGCCTGCTAGTTGGCGCAGGAATTCTTCCAATTCGGTTAGATCTGCGGTGTGCAGATGGATGGATAAGACGTCCAAACGTGACGTTTTTATGTCGAATGCGGGTTTCATTGTAATGAAATAATAAAATTTTTTAATGACGTAAGTTTACCGTGTAAATCTTGGCTATTCAATCTGTTTGGCCGTCTGAAACCAAAATATTTTGTTTGGGCGTTTTTTAGTTGTGTTTAGTGTGGTTTTTTGGTGTGAAGCTCTGTTTCAGACGGCCTTGGGGAAGGGGTAGCCGTGTGTGTCGATGTCATCGGCGGCCGCCCACGGTGTGTGAATGAGGGTGGACGGCAGGTGTGCCAATTCGGGGAGGTAACTGCGGATGTAGCTGCCGTCGGGGTCGATTTGGTGCGAACGGTGGGCATAGCGGACGGTGGCTGTGTCTTGGGCGGCAAGGTGCCAGTTGGCTTGGTTGAGCGCAGGGTCGGTGCCGGTTTGGACGGAGGCTGTCCACGCGATGCCTTGGTTGGGGTCGAGGTTGAGGGCGTGGCAGAAATAGTGGGCGCACAGCTGCTGGAGAACAGGATGTAGGTGGCCGGTGGCTTCAAGGCTGCGGATGGAGGCGTCGATGACGGGTACGCCGGTTCGGCCGTTGCGCCAGTATTCGCGCACCGGGGCGGCATCGGTTGTTTCGGGTAGGCGGCGGTGGTAGGCGAGCTGGTAGCAGTAGTCGCGGAAAATAAGCTTGTCCAGCCACTCGAAATGTCGGTTTGCCAAGCCTTCGGCAGCCAGCAGGCGCGGTGAAATGCAGCCTGCGGACAGATAGGCATTGAGGAGGCTGGTGTTTTTTCGTGCCGGAAAGTTTTGGGTAATCGGGTAGTGAACCAAATTTTGTTTGAACGCGTGCCATTGCGTTAAGGCCGCGGTTTCGCCGCCCTGTTGATAGGCAGGCAATACTGCGCCGGTATGGGCTGGAAACAGTGGAACGTTTTGTCCAATTTGAACAGGCAATTCGGTTTCAGACGGCCTTTGTCCTGAATAGGCCTGCAACCATGCTTGTTTATAGGCGGCAAAATCGGTGTGGGGCAGGCCGTTGGCATCCATGAGGGGGGCTTTGGCCAAGATACCGCGGTCGTTGGCGTGTTGCAGGGCAATGCCTGCGCGGTCGAAATTGTGCCAGAGGAGGTTGTCTTGGCGGATTTCGGCTTCGGTGTAGGCTTCGTCAGTGATGACGGTATGTGCATGGAGCGCAGCAGCCAAGGGGAGGAGGTCTTCGTCAGAAGCGACGACATATAAGGGAATATGGTGTGCCGCCAGACGGGTATGCAGCTCTTGCGCGGCTTGATAATGGAACAGGCTTTGACGCGGATTGTGGTGTTCAGACGGCCTTTGGCTGACCCAGACGCAGGCGATGGGCAAACCACTTGCAACGGCAGCATTAAGCGCGGCATTGTCGTGCAGGCGGAGGTTGCGGCGGAACCAGACAAGGACGTGGGCAGATTTCATGAGCATGTTCCGACGGAAAAGGGGAAACCATTTTATCAGAATCGGCCTTATGTATCAGGCCGTCTGAAAAATCTTTTGGTTTGATTTCGCTATATAATTTTGGTTTTAGCAACGAGATGCAACCATGACCGAGCAAACCGTTTTGGCACTCATTACCTGCCAAACCTATCCCGAACCGTCGGACAACCTGAAAACATTGGCGGCGCATTTGGAAACCATGGGTGTGAAAACCGTATTTGATACGTGGCAAAACCATCCGTCCGCGCCGTTTTTGCTGCCTTTGTGCGCATGGGATTATGCCGCCGAACCCGAAGCCTTCCGCCAATGGCTGGAGCAAGCCGGGCAGGCGGGGCAGCGTTTTATCAATCCGCCCGAATTGATGGCTTGGAATATGGAAAAGACTTATTTGTGCGATTTGGCGGCGCGCGGCGCGCAAGTAATTCCCAGCGTGTTCGTTCCCGCGCATAAAGACAAATTGGCCGATATTCTGAAACAACAAGGCTGGACGGAAGCAGTTATCAAGCCCGCATTCGGTCAGAGCGGCAAAGGCGTGGTTAAAGTTTGTGCGGAAGCATTGGACGTGGATATGGCGGATTATCCGCAAGGCATGATGGTTCAACCGTATATCCGCGAAATCGAAACAGCGGGCGAAACCTCGCTGGTGTTTTTCAACGGCACATTCAGCCATGCCGTGCGCCGTCAGCCGCCGCAAGGCGAATGGCGCGCCAACTCGGCCTATGGCGTGTCAGTGTTCGGTATCGAGCCGCCCGAGTTTGCCGTCCGTGCCGCGCAAGACGTACTGGCCGCTTTGCCGCAAATGCCGGTTTATGCCCGCGTGGACGGCACACTGATTGGCGACACCTTCCTGCTTAATGAGTTGGAACTCATCGAACCCGCCCTGTACCTGCACACCAGCGAAGGTGCGGCGGAGCGTTTTGCCCGAGTGTTGGCCGGGTTGCTGAAATAGGATTGCGGCACGCACATTCAGGCCGTCTGAAAGATTTTTTTCAGACGGCCTGAATTTTTTTAAACAGTTGGCAGGAAGATGTTTTAAAGCATGCTTTTATTTGTCATTTTAATTGGGCTGGGGTCTAGGCCTGCTCTGGATTGTAAACAATTTTCTTGGTGTTGATTGGGTTTTATTTAGGGTAAAAATACGAAAAGTTTTTGAAAATAAATATGTTGTAATCTTAAACATTCTGTGCTGAAATTACAGGACACTACAAAAAAGTGGTGTTTTAAAAAAATAAAACAGACAAAGGAGAAAAACCATGCAATTGCTTTTAGACAATCTCAAAGCCTTTTTTGAAACCATCAGCGGCTGGGTCTGGGGGCCTATTATGTTGATGCTGCTGGTCGGTACGGGCATTTTGCTGACCGTTTTGCTGAAAGGCTTGCAGTTCACCATGTTGGGTTATGCACTGAAACAGGCGTTTGTGCCGTCAAAGAAGCATGAAGACGGCGAAGACCACGAAGGCGATATTTCCCATTTCGCGGCGTTGATGACCGCGCTGTCGGCCACCATCGGTACGGGCAATATCGCCGGCGTGGCGACTGCGGTGGTAACCGGCGGCCCGGGCGCGGTATTTTGGATGTGGATGACCGCTATTTTCGGCATGGCCACCAAATACGGTGAAGGCGTGTTGGCGGTGAAATACCGCGTGACCAACTCCAAAGGCGAGATGTCCGGCGGCCCGATGTATTACATCGAAAAAGGCTTGGGCAAAAACTGGAAATGGATGGCCGTCGCATTTGCGCTGTTCGGCACATTCGCTTCCTTCGGTATCGGCAGCTCGGTGCAGTCCAACTCGGTTGCGCAGGCAGTGCAAACCAGCTTCGGTGTCGAACCTGCCTACACCGGCGTGATATTGACCGTATTAACGGCCATCGTGCTTTTAGGTGGCATTAAAGGCATTGCCAAAGCCGCGTCCTTTATCGTGCCTGCCATGGCCGTATTTTATGTAGTGGGCGGTATTTCCATTATTGTCGTGAATTCTGACGCGCTGATGCCCGCCGTCAAACTGATTTTCTCCGATGCGTTTAGCGCGCAAGCTGTGGCCGGCGGCGCCATCGGCACGGTCATCCGCTACGGCGTGGCACGCGGCGTGTTCTCCAATGAAGCGGGCATGGGTTCTGCGCCGATTGCCGCTGCCGCCGCGAAAACCGACCACCCCGTCCGTCAGGCTTTGGTTTCCATGACCGGTACGTTTTTGGACACCATCGTTGTCTGCTCGATTACCGGTATCGTGTTGGTCATGGGTCTGCTCGGCGCAGGCGGCGAGTTTGTCAAACCGGAATTGAGCGGCGCGGCGCTGACAACCGTCACGTTCCAAAAAATGCTGCCCGGCATCGGCGGCTGGATTGTCACCATCGGCCTGATTTTCTTTGCCTACTCAACCATTCTCGGCTGGTGTTATTACGGCGAGAAATGCGCGGTGTACGTCTTCGGCGAACGCTTTGCCGCCCTCTACCGCGTGGGTTACGTCTCTTCCGTCATGCTGGGTACCGTGTTGAGCCTTGATTTGGTGTGGCTGGCTTCGGACACATTCAACGGCTTGATGGCTTTGCCCAACCTGATTGCGCTTTTGTTGATGGCGAAAGTCATCGTCAATGAAACGCGAGACTTCAAACAAAAAATCAAAAACGGCGAATTGCCGCATTGATGTCCAAGGCCGTCTGAATCTGAATATTCAGACGGCCCGATGTATATCAGTTTGTTTTGAAAAAAGTCAGAGGAGGAGAAAAATGAAAGTGCTTGTTTTAGGTGCTGGTGTTGCCGGCGTATCTTCCGCGTGGTATCTGGCAGAGGCAGGACATGAAGTAACGGTCATCGACCGCGCCGAGGGCGTGGCGATGGAAACCAGTTTTGCCAACGCAGGCCAGCTTTCTTACGGCTATACCACGCCCTGGGCTGCACCCGGTATCCCGACTAAAGCGCTGAAATGGCTGTTTAAAAGCCATCCGCCTTTGCTGTTTCGCCCTGACGGCAGCCTGTATCAAATCGAATGGCTGTGGCAAATGCTGCAAAACTGCACGGCAGCGCGCTATCAAATCAATAAAGAGCGCATGGTCAGGATTTCCGAATACAGCCGTGAAATGTTCCGCCGTTTTGAAGCGCAAACCGGCATGAATTTTGAAGGGCGCAAAAAAGGGACGTTGCAGATTTTCCGCCAAACCAAAGAAGTCGAAGCGGCAGAACAAGACATTGCCGTTTTGGAACGCTACGGCGTGCCATACCGCCGTCTGAAGCCCGAAGAATGCGCAGAATTCGAGCCTGCGCTGGCACGCGTTACCGCAAAAATTGCCGGCGGCCTGCACCTGCCTGCAGACGCAACCGGCGACTGCCACCTCTTCACCGAAAACCTGTACAAACTGTGTCTGGAAAAAGGCGTACAGTTCCATTTCAACCGAACCATCCGCCGCATCGACCACAACGGCCAGCGCATCAGCGCAGTGGAAACCGAAACAGAACGGTTTGAAGCAGATGCTTTCGTCTGCGCGCTCGGCTGCTTCAGCAGGACGGTGTTGGCGCAGTTGGATCTCAATCTGCCGATTTATCCCGTCAAAGGCTATTCCTTGACCCTGCCGGTCACAAATTCCGACGGCGCGCCGGTGTCCACCGTTTTGGACGAAAGCTACAAAGTCGCCATCACACGATTCGACAACAGAATCCGCGTCGGTGGCATGGCGGAATTGTCCGGCTACGAAATCAAACTGCCCGAAAAACGCCGCGAAACGCTGGCTTTGGTCGTCAACGACTTGTTCCCCGAAGGCGGCGACTTGAATCAGGCATTGTTCTGGAGCGGCCTCAGACCGATGACGCCCGACAGTACGCCGTTAATCGGGCGCACCCGCTTTGAAAACCTGTTCCTGAATACCGGCCACGGTACTTTAGGCTGGACCATGTCGCTGGGTTCGGCAAAATTAACCGCCGATATCGTGAGCGGCAAAGACACCGAAATCCGCAGCGACGACTTGAGCCTGTCGCGCTATCAGGCTTAAGCTGGAAAGCGATAAGGTTTGGTGATATTTCAAACTTAAGGGCCGTCTGAAAACCATTTTTCAGACGGTCTTTTGTTTCAAAATCCGGTATCCAATCAATAAAATAAATAATAACTATTATCATATGCATTAAAAAGTGTTAGTCTGAACCTGTCCCAGCTTTTAGCGCAGGTTTTCTCATGCCCGATTTTTCGATGTCCAATTTGGCCGTTGCCTTTTCCATCACGCTGGCTGCCGGTTTGTTTACCGTATTAGGCAGCGGCTTGGTGATGTTTTCCAAAACGCCCAATCCGCGCGTGTTGTCGTTTGGTTTGGCATTTGCCGGCGGTGCGATGGTGTATGTTTCCCTGACGGAGATTTTCAGCAAGTCCAGCGAGGCGTTCGCTGAAATTTATGATAAAGACCACGCGTTTGCGGCGGCGACCATGGCATTTTTGGCCGGGATGGGCGGCATCGCGCTGATTGACCGCCTGGTGCCGAACCCGCATGAAACATTAGACGCGCAAGACCCGTCGTTTCAAGAAAGTAAACGCCGCCATATCGCGCGAGTCGGCATGATGGCGGCGTTTGCGATTACGGCGCACAATTTCCCCGAAGGTTTGGCGACGTTTTTTGCCACCTTGGAAAATCCGGCGGTCGGGATGCCTTTGGCCTTGGCGATTGCCATCCATAATATTCCGGAGGGTATTTCCATCGCCGCGCCGGTTTATTTTGCCACCCGAAGCCGTAAGAAAACGGTATGGGCGTGTCTGCTATCAGGCTTGGCCGAGCCTTTGGGGGCGGCTTTGGGCTATTTGGTTTTGCAGCCGTTTTTATCGCCTGCCGTGTTTGGTTCGGTGTTTGGCGTGATAGCCGGCGTGATGGTGTTTTTGGCGTTGGACGAGTTGTTGCCGGCCGCCAAACGCTATTCAGACGGCCATGAAACCGTTTACGGCCTGACAACGGGCATGGCGGTGATTGCCGTCAGTCTGGTATTGTTCCATTTTTAAAACCCGTATGCCAAAGGCCGTCTGAAATGATTCAGACGGCCTTTTTGCGTTATAATCCGCACATCAAAAATAACCTTAATTTCACAAAGTTCCATCATGTTAGACAAATACAATCCAGCCGAAATCGAATCCAAACATTATCAAAACTGGGAAAAGCAGGGCTATTTCCAGCCTGATATGGATTTGACCAAACCGTCTTTCTCCATCCAACTGCCGCCGCCCAACGTAACCGGCACGCTGCACATGGGCCATGCCTTCAACCAAACCATTATGGACGGCCTGACCCGCTACTACCGCATGAAAGGCTGCAACACTGCCTGGATTCCGGGCACCGACCACGCGGGCATCGCCACGCAAATCGTGGTCGAGCGTCAGCTTGCCGCGCAAAATGTGTCCCGTCATGACTTGGGCCGCGAAAAATTCTTGGAAAAAGTGTGGGAATGGAAAGAAGTTTCCGGTGGCACGATTACGCAGCAGATGCGCCGCGTGGGCTGCTCTGCCGACTGGACGCGCGAGTATTTCACGATGGACGACGTGCGCGCCGAAACCGTGACCGAAGTGTTCGTGCGCCTTTTTGAACAAGGCTTGATTTACCGCGGCAAACGCTTGGTGAACTGGGATCCCGTGCTTGGCACGGCGGTATCGGATTTGGAAGTGGAAAGCGTGGAAGAACAAGGCTCTATGTGGCACATCCGCTATCCGTTGGCGGATAATCCTGCCGAAGCCGTTATCGTGGCGACCACCCGTCCCGAAACGCTGCTGGGCGACGTTGCCGTTGCCGTCAATCCCGAAGACGAACGTTACACCCACTTGATCGGCAAAGAATTGATCCTGCCGCTGACCGGCCGCACCATCCCCGTGATTGCTGACGAATACGTTGAAAAAGATTTTGGCACCGGTTGCGTGAAAATCACGCCTGCACACGACTTCAACGACTACGAAGTCGGTAAACGCCACGACACGCGCCTGATTAATGTGTTTGACTTGGAAGCCAAAGTGTTGGCAAACGCCGAAGTGTTCAACTTCAAAGGCGAAGCGCAACAAGGCTTTGCCCTGCCTGAAAAATACGCAGGTTTAGACCGCTTTGCCGCGCGTAAACAAATGGTTGCCGATTTGCAGGAACAAGGTTTCTTGGTCGAAATCAAACCGCACACGCTGATGACGCCGAAAGGCGACCGTACCGGCTCAGTGATTGAGCCGATGCTGACCAGCCAATGGTTTGTCGCCATGTCCGCAACGCCAAACGGCGGCGAACCCGACAGCGAATTCAAAGGCTTGAGCCTCGCCGACAAAGCTAAAAAAGCCGTCGACAGCGGCGCAGTGCGCTTTATCCCCGAAAACTGGGTCAACACCTACAACCAATGGATGAACAACATCCAAGACTGGTGTATCTCGCGTCAACTGTGGTGGGGTCATCAAATCCCTGCATGGTACGACAACGAAGGCAATGTTTACGTCGCCCGCAATCAAGAAGAAGCCGAAAAACAAGCCGGCAAAACCGGTTTGACCCGCGAAGAAGACGTATTGGATACATGGTTCTCTTCCGCGCTCGTACCGTTCTCCACGCTCGGCTGGCCGTCTGAAACCGACGAACTCAAAGCTTTCCTGCCGTCCAATGTCTTGGTTACCGGCTACGAAATCATCTTCTTCTGGGTGGCGCGCATGATTATGATGACCACCCACTTCACCGGCAAAGTACCGTTTAAAGACGTGTACATCCACGGCATCGTGCGCGACCACGAAGGCAAAAAAATGTCCAAATCCGAAGGCAACGTCATCGACCCTGTGGATTTGATCGACGGCATCGACTTGGAAAAACTGCTGGTAAAACGTACCACCGGCCTGCGCAAACCCGAAACCGCGCCGAAAGTGGAAGAAGCAACCAAAAAACTTTTCCCGGAAGGCATTCCGAGCATGGGCGCGGACGCATTGCGCTTCACCATGGCAAGCTACGCCAGCCTCGGCCGCAGCGTCAACTTCGACTTCAAACGCGCCGAAGGCTACCGCAACTTCTGCAATAAATTGTGGAACGCAACCAACTTCGTGTTGATGAACACCGAAGACAAAGATTGCGGTCAAGACGAAATGCAGCCGTTGGCGTTTACTTTAGCCGACCAATGGATTATCGGCAAACTGCAACAAGCTGAAGCCGCCGTTGCCGAAGCCTTTGAAACTTACCGCTTCGACCTTGCCGCGCAAACGCTGTACGAATTTGTGTGGAACGAATATTGCGACTGGTACATCGAGCTGGCAAAAGTGCAAATCCAAACCGGCTGCCCGACAACTCAGCGCACCACACGCCGAACCCTCGTGCGCGTACTCGAAACCATCCTGCGCCTGCTGCACCCAATTATGCCGTTCATTACCGAAGAGTTGTGGCAGGTCGTTGCGCCTCTGGCGAATGCCAAAACCGCCGACAGCATCATGTTGGCCGCCTATCCGCAAGCCGATAAAGAACAAATCGTTCAGACGGCCTTCGACAAAATGGCCGCATTGAAAGACTTGGTGGAAGAAGTGCGCAAACTGCGCGGCGAAATGGGTATCGCGCCAAACGTCAAAGCGCCGCTCTTCGTCGAAGGCAGCGCAGAACTCGAAGGCTTGCTCAAATACCTGCCGTCGCTGACCCGACTGACCGAAGCCAAGCTGGTGGACAGCCTGCCCGAAGCAGAAGACGCACCTGTCGCCGTCTGCAACGGCGCGCGCCTGATGCTGAAAGTCGAAATCGACAAAGCCGCCGAAACCGCCCGTTTGAGTAAAGAAGCCGAGAAGCTGCAAAAAGCCTTGGACAAACTCAACGCCAAACTCTCCAAACCCGGCTACACCGAAAAAGCCCCCGCGCATTTGGTGGAAAAAGACAAAGCCGATTTGGCGGAATTGGAAGACAAAATGGCGAAAGTTCAAACTCAGTTGGCGAAGTTGAAAGACTGATTTTGATTGAATAGACAAGGCCGTCTGAAACTTAAATTTCAGACGGCCTCATCAAAAGGAAATCAAATGATGGACTTCATTATGCCTATATTGCCCATCGTTGCCATCGTCGTACTTCATATTCATACCTGCTTTACCGAAGCCGTCCACCTCAACAAATGGCGGCCATGGCTGATTATTCTACTGTTGATTCTGACCGGCACTTGGTTTATCTATTTTGTCAGTCGTACTGCGCTGATGAAGTTGGGTGTCCAGCTGGTGCTGATTGCCGGGCTCGTGATTTATATTTCTTGAACGTCTGCCTGCAGTAAAATACCCGCAAAGGCCGTCTGAAAATGCAGCCTCAATGTCGTTGCAACTTTTCAAACGGCCCCTTTAAAAAAGAAAATAGATGAAACTCTTTATTTTGCCGATGCTTTTATCCGCAACAACTGCCCTGGCTTCTCCGATTGTCGGTACATGGCATTGCGTTGGCTCTGATGAAAACATTCACAGTGATACAAAAGTCGAATATCTTCAGGACGGCAGTTTCCGTGGCGACGCTATATTCAAAATCGATGATGACGGCAATATCTTAGCATACCGTGTTGTCGGTTCAGGGAAATGGCGTTTTGAAAACAATGCCTTGACGGAAAGCCAAATCAAATATAGCGAAGTTTCACGACAGCACAGCCCCGAAACGCTGGCGTGGTTGGAAAAGTCGGAGGATGGACGACTCTTGGAAAGCATGATGTACACCGGATTGGTCGCGGAGATGGACAAACCCGGAAAAGATGATGTGTATCAACTGGATAAATCAGGCAAATTGGTGTCTGAAGACGGGACTGCCCGTGAGGTATGTACGAAAGTGAAGTAAAAAGCAACCGTCGGTTAGATGGTGTTGTCTGATTGCTGGATAAATAAAAAAGGCCGTTTGAAACAGCCTCTTTTAAGAAAGGAAAATAATGTCTGAACATCGCTACTATATAGTTCCTGTATCTCCCGTAGGGGAGAAAAAAAAGGAGCTTGCAGAACAGATCCGAAATTATATGCTGGAGCAAGGTTGGATTTATCCTGAGTTGCAAGAAGTTTTTTATTATGGAGAACTAGGTTATACGTTTACCAATAAAGGAATTATTGAATTTTTAGGTGAAAAAAATGCCCAATATTCCTACGGCATCTACTTTCAGATTGAAGATGAGCCGACGCTGTTCACTGCTTTGGAAAACTTTGGAGAAGGCGAGCTTGTTTGTCCGCATTGCAGTCAACATTATGCTCGAGGTGAAGAGATGAATATAGAAGAGCTATTGCCTTCGTTTGATTTTGATGACGAAGGTGGCCATCTCACTTGTTCTGTTTGTGGAACTGAAGATTTGTATTATTGCTTTTTACCGTCGAATACCACTTATGCCGATATGGCATATTCCGATTTTGCTGTTGTTTTCCCGGATGTCGGCAAAGTGTCATCTAGCAGCTTGTGCAAGAAAATTGCTGAATTTGCAGGCATCCCTTGTGTGACTATACACGAGGTCTCTTAATTGTTCTTGATAATAACAAAGGCCGTCTGAAACTTAAATTTCAGACGGCCTTTTTCTTTTTCTCAATCCATCAAATTCAATCAAACCAAACAATTTGACCTTCATCCACGCTGATGCGGATTTCCTGTCCGGTTTGCGGTTTGTCCGTATCGTGGTCGGCGTGGGGATACCAAATCAAATCGCCGTATTGCGGATGGGCGAGGGTGAGGCGTGTGCCTTCGGCGAGGGGGACGGCTTCGCTGATGCGGACGGCTGTGCCGTTCGGGTCGAATCGGATGGCGTGTTGGGGGATGTAGCGTGTGTCGCCGGTGTTGGCCAAACCGAGCAGTAGGGCGGCTTGGGCGTTGACGGGGCGGCGGATAAGGGTTTCCGGCGTGCCGTGTTGGAGGATGCGGCCTTCGTGCATGATGGCGATGGTGTCGGCCATTGTGCAGGCTTCTTCGGCGGAGTGGGTCACGAGGATGGCGGGGATGTTTTGACTGCGGATGCGTTCGGCGGTCAGGGTGCGCAGGTGGTGGCGCAGGTGGGTGTCGAGGCTGGAGAAGGCTTCGTCCAAGAGCAACAGCGACGGGCGCGTGATTAGGGCGCGTGCTAGGGCGAGGCGTTGTTGTTCGCCGCCGGAGAGGCTTTCGGGTTTACGTTGCGCTTCGTGTTCCAAACCGATGTCGCGCAAGGCCTGCATGGATTGTTCTTCGATTTCGGCTTTGGGCAGGCGGCGCATTTTGAGGCCGAAGCCGACGTTGTCGAGGGCGGTTAAATGCGGCAAAAGGGCGTAGTCTTGAAACATCAGCGAGATATTGCGTTTTTCAGACGGCATGTCGGTGATGTTGTCGCCGTTGAGCCAGACTTCGCCGCTGTCGGGACGCACCAGGCCGACGATGGTTTTGAGCAGGGTGGATTTGCCGCAGCCAGAGCGGCCGAGCACGGCGAGGATTTCGCCTGCTTCGACGTTTAGGTTGATGTCTTGGGCAACGGTTTTGCTGCCGAAGCGTTTGTTGATGTTTTTGAGTTGTAACATGGTTTCAGACGGCCTTTAAAAATGGGGGCGGCAACGGATGCTGTCGAGCCATGCGGACAGCGGATGTTTGGGGTCGATCAGGCCGTATCGCCGGCAGGCTTCGATCGTGACCAACTGGGCATCGTGCATCATATGTCCGCCCAACATGGCATCGAGCAGGGTGGGGATGTCCATCAGTTCAAAACTGGCGACTTCGCCGTCTTGGTTGGCGGGTTGGAAGCCTTCGGGCAGGACGATGTCGAAGATATACAGGATTTCGTTGTGGACACCGCGATTAACAGGGCGCAAACTATATATTTGGGCAGTCGGTCGGATATGGGGTGTCAGAGAAGCGGGAATACCAGCTTCTTCTTCGCCCTCGCGGCAGACGGCTTCAGACGGCCTCTCGCCGCTGCTGATACCGCCGCCGGTCAGGTTGTCGAGTTTGTTCGGATCAACGGCTTTGTGCGGACTGCGGCGGCCTATCCAAAAGCGCAAACCGTCTTTTGTTTCGACCAATCCGTTTAAGTGAACTGCCTGACTCATCAGGCCGAACGGACGGAAGGCGGCGCGTTCGAGTGTGCATAAAGGCTTGCCCGACTGGTCGCAGATGTCGAACTTTTCACCGCGCCAACCTTTGAGCCAACCGCAATCGTGCCATTGTTGCGCCAGTGTTTGTAAACTGTCGCCCATTTCCGGCCAGCTGTCTGTTTTCAAATTCAGGCCGTCTGAAAGCGTCGACTTCCTGCCTGTCCAATCTTGCCCGAGGCGTTCGCGCCATAATGGGTTCAGACGGCCTAAAGGCAGGCCGTTGAGATACAGAATGCACCAATCGTCGGATGCGCCATAGCTTGTCTGCGCCCAATCCCACAATGCGTCGTGGACATCGGGAGTGAATACCTGTTCAAAACGGAAAGACTGAGACATGGCGCATCCTCCAAAAGAACTAAAGATACGTCGATTTTAGCCGTTTACGGCGAATTTGCAAAACAACCATACCCCCTGAAAACCGCTATAATAGAGTAAATCATCCGAAACGAGCACATCATCATGAGTGAATTGACCGATATCCTTTCCTACAACCAACGTTTCGTTGAATCGGGAGAGTACGAAAAATATTTCACCAACAAATACCCCGGCCGCGAGCTGGCCATTCTTTCCTGCATGGACGCACGCATTATCGAATTGCTGCCCAATGCCTTGGGCTTAAAAAACGGCGATGCCAAGCTCATCAAAAACGCCGGTGCGCTGGTGACCCACCCTTGGGGTTCGGTGATGCGCAGTTTGTTGGTGGCCGTATTTGAACTCAAAGTGAAAGAAATCATGGTCATTGCCCACCACGACTGCGGTATGCGCGGATTGCATGCCGAAGAGTTCCTCCAACGCGTACACGACAGCAATATCCCCGAAGACCGCATCGAAACCCTGCGCAATGCCGGTATCGATTTGGACGGCTGGCTGACCGGTTTTGACGATGTCGAAGACAGCGTGCGCCATACCGTCGAGCTGATTCGCAAACATCCGCTGATGCCCGACAACATCGCCATCCACGGCCTGGTCATCCATCCGACCACAGGCAAGCTCAACCTGATTGTTGACGGCAGCCTGCCTGCTTCAGACGGCCAAAACATCTAACGCAGACACCACCACGAAATGAAAAACATCGGATTATTCGGCGGCACGTTTGACCCCATACACAACGGCCACCTCCACATCGCCCGCGCCTTTGCCGACGAAATCGGTTTGGACCTTGTCGTCTTCCTGCCGGCAGGCGACCCGTACCACAAAGACAGCACGCGCACGCCGGCACAAGAGCGCCTCACTATGGTCGAACTCGCCATCGCCGACGAGCCGAAATTCGCCGCCAGCGACTGCGACATCGTCCGTGACGGCGCGACTTATACGTTTGACACCGTCCAAATCTTCCGCCAGCAATTTCCCGGTGCGCAACTGTGGTGGCTGATGGGCAGCGACAGCCTGATGCAGTTGCACACATGGAAAAAATGGCAAACCCTCGTGCGCCAGACCCATATCGCCATCGCCATGCGACAAGGCGACAACCTCAACAAAACACCGCGCGAATTGCACGCATGGCTCGGCGAAGCACTGCAAAACGGCAGCGTCCGCATCCTCAACGCGCCGCTGCACAACACCAGCTCAACCCAAATTCGTGCCGATCTCTCCAAAACGCACCATTCAGACGGCCTGCCGCAACCTGTCGCCCAATACATCCGCCAACACAAACTCTATGAAAAATAGCGTTTATTCAGGCAGATAAGCTATAATGCCGTCTGAAAACATTTCAACTAGGAAAATAATGAACGAACAAGAATTGCAAGACCTGCAAAAAATGGTCGAAGTGGCCGTAAACGCCCTCGAAGACATCAAAGCCAAAGACATCTCCGTTTTGGAAACCCAAGACAAAACCTCCCTGTTCGCCCGCATGATTATTGCCAGCGGCGACAGCACACGCCAAGTCAAAGCACTGGCGAACAACGTTGCCGTCGATTTGAAAGAAGCCGGTTTCGAAATCCTCAGCACCGAAGGCGACAGCGGCGAATGGACGCTCGTCGACGCAGGCGACCTCGTTGTCCACGTCATGCTCCCTGCCGTGCGCGACTTCTACGACATCGACACCTTGTGGGGCGGAGAAAAACCGAGTTTCCACGCCGGTATGCAAAAACCTTGGCACGCCGCCGACTAAAACGGTTTATCCATACAAAGGCCGTCTGAAACTTGAAAGCAAGCAAGTTTCAGACGGCCTTTTGCTATAATTCCATTCTTTTCACATTATTTAATTCATTGCACCATCATGCCGCAACCCGATTTCGCCCAAACCCTCTCCAAAGACCGCTATTTTCTGCAATCCGCCTTTAAAAACCCAAAAAAATACGGCGGCTTGGCCAAGGTTGAAGAAAAATACAAAAAATCGCACGATCTTTATCTGCAACGCCTGTCCAAACTGCCCAAACCTGAGTTCGACAACACGCTGCCCGTTCACGAAAAACTCGACGAAATCAAAAAAGCCATTGCCGAGAATCAGGTAACGATTATTTGCGGCGAAACCGGTTCGGGCAAAACCACGCAGTTGCCCAAGATTTGTTTGGAACTCGGACGCGGGGCAGCGGGGCTAATCGGGCACACCCAGCCGCGCCGTTTGGCCGCGCGCTCCGTGGCAGAGCGGATTGCCGAAGAGCTGAAATCCGAAATCGGCAGCGCGGTCGGCTATAAAGTACGCTTTACCGACCACACCTCGCGCGATGCCTGCATCAAGCTGATGACCGACGGCATCCTGTTGGCAGAAACCCAGGCCGACCGTTATCTCACCGCCTACGACACGATTATCATAGACGAAGCGCACGAGCGCAGCCTGAACATCGACTTCCTCTTGGGCTATTTGAAACAGCTCCTGCCGCGCCGCCCCGACTTGAAAGTCATCATCACCTCGGCAACCATAGACGCAGAACGCTTCTCACAACACTTCAACGGCGCGCCCGTGCTGGAAGTGAGCGGACGGACGTATCCCGTCGAAATCCTCTACCGACCGCTGACCAGCAAAGACGAAGACGATGCAGAAGTCGAGCTGACCGACGCGATTGTCGATGCAGCCGACGAATTGGCGCGCTACGGCGAAGGCGATATTTTGGTGTTCCTGCCGGGCGAACGCGAAATCCGCGAAGCGGCAGAAGCCCTGCGCAAGTCCACGCTGCGCCGCAACGACGAAATCCTGCCCCTGTTCGCGCGCCTGTCGCACGCCGAACAGCACAAAATCTTCCACCCCTCAGGCGCGAAACGCCGCATCGTGTTAGCAACCAACGTCGCTGAAACCTCGCTCACCGTGCCGGGCATCAAATACGTCATCGACACCGGCCTCGCGCGCGTCAAACGCTATTCCGCACGGGCGAAAGTGGAGCAGCTTCATGTCGAAAAAATCTCCCAAGCCGCCGCCCGCCAACGCTCCGGCCGCTGCGGCCGCGTCTCCGCAGGCGTATGTATCCGACTGTTTTCAGAAGAAGATTTCAACAGCCGCCCCGAATTCACCGACCCCGAAATCGTCCGCAGTAACCTCGCCGCCGTCATCCTGCGCATGGCATCGCTGAACCTGGGCGATGTGGCGGCATTCCCGTTTTTAGAAATGCCCGATTCACGGTATATCAATGACGGTTTTCAGGTGTTGCTGGAATTGGGAGCGGTAGAGGTCGTCTGAAAATAAAAACTTTCTTCATAAAAAGGCAGGCCATGTTTCATTTTCAGACGGCCTAAATCATTGAGAAACTAAAAACTATTGAAAAGGGAATATTGGGTTTTAAAACTCAATCGGTAAATTTTTTATTGTGAAATATTAATGATGAAAAAATCTTTCCTCACGCTTGTTCTGTATTCGTCTTTACTGACTGCCAGCGAAATTGCCTATCGTTTTGTATTCGGAATTGAAACCTTACCTGCGGCGAAAATTGCGGAAACGTTTGCGCTGACATTTGTAATTGCTGCGCTGTATCTGTTTGCGCGTTATAAGGCGACGCGTTTGTTGATTGCGGTGTTTTTCGCGTTCAGCATCATTGCCAATAATGTGCATTATGCGGTTTATCAAAGTTGGATGACGGGCATCAATTATTGGCTGATGCTGAAAGAGGTTACCGAAGTCGGCAGCGCGGGCGCGTCGATGTTGGATAAGTTGTGGCTGCCTGTGGTGTGGGGCGTGTTGGAAGTCGTGCTGTTTTGCAGCCTTGCCAAGTTCCGCCGTAAGACGCATTTTGCCGCCGATATTGTGTTTATTGCGGCGATGTTGCTGATTTTTGGACGTTCATTCAGTACGACGCAGGAACACGGTATTTCGCCCAAACCGACATACAGTCGTATCAAAGCCAATTATTTCAGCTTCGGCTATTTTGTCGGGCGCGTATTGCCGTATCAGTTGTTTGATTTAAGCAAGATTCCTGTGTTCAAACAGCCTGCGCCAAGCAAAATCGGGCAGGGCAGTGTTCAAAATATCGTTTTGATTATGGGCGAAAGCGAAAGCGCGGCGCATTTGAAACTGTTTGGCTACGGGCGTGAGACTTCGCCGTTTTTGACCCAGCTGTCGCAAGCCGAATTTAAGCCGATTGTGAAACAAAGCTATTCCGCCGCTTTGATGACGGCTGTGTCCCTGCCCAGCTTTTTCAATGCGATACCGCATGCCAACGGCTACGAGCAAATCAGCAGCGGCGATACCAATATGTTCCGCCTCGCCAAAGAGCAGGGCTATGAAACGTATTTTTACAGCGCGCAGGCGGAAAACGAGATGGCAATTTTGAACTTAATCGGTAAGAAATGGATAGACCATCTGATTCAGCCGACGCAGCTTGGCTACGGCAACAGCGACAATATGCCTGATGAGAAACTGCTGCCGCTGTTTGACAAAATCAATTTGCAGCAGGGCAAGCATTTTATCGTGTTGCACCAACGCGGTTCGCACGTTCCATACGGCGCATTGTTGCAGCCTCAAGATAAAGTATTCGGCGAAGCCAATATTGTGGATAAATACGACAACACCATCCACAAAACCGACCAAATGATTCAAACCGTATTCGAGCAGCTGCAAAAGCAGCCTGACGGCAACTGGCTGTTTGCCTATACCTCCGATCATGGTCAGTATGTGCGCCAAGATACCTACAATCAAGGCACGGTGCAGCCCGACAGCTATCTTGTGCCACTGGTGTTGTACAGCCCGGATAAGGCCGTGCAACAGGCTGCCAACCAAGCTTTTGCACCTTGCGAGATTGCCTTCCATCAGCAGCTTTCAACGTTCCTGATTCACACACTGGGCTACGATATGCCGGTTTCAGGTTGTAGCGAAGGCTCGGTAACGGGCAACCTGATTACAGGCGATGCAGGCAGCTTGAACATTCGCGACGGCAAGGCGGAGTATGTTTATCCGCAATAAGCGGCGTGAAAACCAATAAAGATAAATTTAGATGATGTCGGGGATAGATGCCCGACCGACAAGACTATGCAAAATATGAAAAACCAAGCACGCAGATCAGGCACGGATGCCCGATCCAACCCAGCCAATGTTTCAGACGGCCTGCAAAACAGTTCGGGCCATATCGGTGCCAATACGCGCTACCGCCTGACCAAGCTCGGCGAACAAATGGCGCGTCTGCCCATCGACCCGAAAATCGCGCGTATTTTGTTGGCGGCGAAGAAACACGACTGCATGGCAGAAATATTGGTGATCGCGTCCGCGCTGTCGATTCAAGACCCACGCGAGCGGCCTTTGGAAGCGCGCGATGCCGCCGCCAAGGCACACGAGCGCTTTACCGACAAGCAATCCGATTTCCTTGCCTATCTGAACATTTGGGACAGTTTCCAGCGCGAGCGTGATAAAGGTTTGTCCAACAAGCAGCTGGTGCAGTGGTGCCGCCAATATTTCCTGTCGCACCTGCGGATGCGCGAATGGCGCGAGCTGCACCACCAGCTTGCCCAAACCGCGATTGAAATGGGTTTGACCACCAAAGAAGCCGCGTTTAGACAACCTCCTTCCCAAGAACAATTAAGGCCGTCTGAAAGTCAAGGCGACCAAGATTTGGCGGCCAAACTCAAACAAAAACAACTGGACAAGAAACAACACCGCGCCCAAATCCGCGCCGCCAAAGAAGCCGGTTACGAACAAATCCACCGCGCCCTGCTGACCGGCCTTATCGCCAACGTCGGTATGAAATCGCCCGACGGCAACGACTACACCGGCGCGCGCGGCAGCCGCTTCCACCTTTTCCCCGCCTCAGCCCTGTTTAAAGCCAAACCCAAATGGGTGATGGCGGCAGAATTGGTTGAAACCACGCGCCTTTACGCGCGCGACGTCGCCGTTATCCAGCCCGAATGGATAGAGCAGGAAGCGCCGCACCTCGTCCGCTACCACTATTTCGAGCCACACTGGGAACAAAAACGCGGCGAAGTCGTCGCCAGCGAACGCGTGACGCTTTACGGCCTGACCGTATTGCCGCGCCGCCCCGTGTCTTACGGCAAAGTTGCGCCCGAAGAAGCGCGCGAAATCTTTATCCGCGGCGCATTGGTGGCACAGGAAAGCAATCTTCAGACGGCCTTTTTTGTTCACAATAAAAAGCTGATTAAAGAAATTACCGAACTCGAACACAAATCGCGCAAGCAAGACGTATTGGTCGATGACGAAGCCCTGTTTGCGTTTTATAACGAACGGCTGCCCGAGCTGGTGTGGAAAGACGCGAAAGGCGGCGTTTGGGGAAGCGAAGAGGGCGAACAAACCCAGTCGGATAATGTAACCGGACAAAACGGACAAGCAAACCAGCGAAACGCAGGGCGTGTGGCGCAAGCCGCGCACGCGGATTCCAAAGATGCGGACAACCGCGAGCGCGAACCGAGTTCACATACCCGACAAAATGTTTCAGACGACCCCAAACCCAAAAAGCAGCCAGCATCTCAAAAAGGCCGTCTGAAACCATTGCCCCTTGCCGATATCCGCACCTTTGAAGCCTGGCTCAAAACCGCCGAGCGCGACAATCCGCGCCTGCTGTTCCTCAGCCGCGACGATCTGATGCAACACGCCGCCGCGCACATTACCGAAGAGCAGTTCCCCAAATTCTGGCAAACCGCAGACGGCAAGTTCAAACTTTCCTACCGCTTCGAGCCGCACCATCCGCTCGACGGCGTGACCATGACCGTGCCGCTGACCGTCCTCAACCGCCTGCACGCGCCGTCGCTCGAATGGCTGGTGCCTGGTATGTTGCGCGAAAAAATCCAGCTGCTGATTAAAGCCCTGCCGAAGCAAATCCGCCGCATTTGCGTGCCCGTACCCGATTTCATCACCAAATTCCTCGAAAGCAATCCCGACCGTCAAGCGGCCATCATTCCCCAGTTGGCGCACTTTATCGCCAAAAGCGCAGGCGATATGCGGATTCTCGAGCAAATCGACCAAGACGCATGGGCGGCGCAAGAATTGCCCGAACATTGCTATCTGAATCTGCGCATTATCGACGACGGCGGACAAGAGCTTGCCGGCGGTCGCAAACTGCACGAATTGCAACAACAGCTCGGCCAAGCCGCCGCCGTTACCTTCCGCGACAACACCCAAGAATTCGAGCGCGACAACGTTACCGCATGGGACATCGGCACCCTGCCCGAATCCATCAAGTTCGCACGCGGCAAACAACAGCTCACCGGCTACCTCGGCCTGCAAAAAGAAAAAGACGGCCGCATCGCCCTGCGCCTGTTCGACACCATAGAAGCCGCCGAACAGGCACACCGTCAAGGCGTGATCGAATTGATGAAGCTGCAATTAAAAGAGCAGGTAAAAGATTTAAACAAAGGCATCCAAGGCTTCACCCAAGCCGCCATGCTGCTCAAACACATCAACGCCGACACCCTGCGCGACGACCTCACCCAGACCGTCTGCGACCGCGCCTTTATCGGCGAAGACGAGCTGCCACGCAACGAAAAAGCCTTCAAAGAACAAATCAAACGCGCCCGCAGCCGCCTGCCCGCCGTCAAAGAAGCCCTCAGCCGCTACTTGCAGGAAACCGCCGCCGCCTACGCCGAACTGAACGGCAAACTCGGCAAACACCCATTGACCCACCTTCTAAGACTACGCCTGCAAACCCTGCTCGCCGCCGGTTTCGCCACCCGAACCCCGTGGGCACAATGGCCGCGCCTCCCCATCTACCTCAAAGCCATGACCCTGCGCCTCGAAAAATACAGCGGCAACCCATCACGAGACGCCGCCCGCGAAGCCGATATACAGGAGTTGGAACAAATGTGGCAGGAAAAAACGGATAGCTTGATAAAACAAGGACAACCCGTTTCAGACGACCTCGCTGCGTTTAAATGGATGATTGAAGAATTGAGGGTGTCACTGTTTGCACAGGAATTGAAGACACCGTATCCGGTGTCGGTGAAGCGGTTGTTGAAGGAGTGGGGGAGTTTGGATAAAGGGTAAAAAGAAAGGTCGTCTGAAAGTTTCAGATGACCTTTCGGTTCTAAACAGAAGCACTATTTTGATAAAAATGTTGTTTGATTTCATCTAGTATTTCAAATATTTTCTTGAACTCTGAAAAATTAAAATGAGTAGAGTGTTTCGTAACGTATTTTGCGAAAACGGTTTTGGGATATACTTTATTCCTAAATTTTATATTTTCATGATTTTCATCATCTACTTTAATTTTTCCAACAGAAATATGAGATAATAAATTTTCAATACAAGTCATCTCTGATATATTCCTGAATGTTGGTTTTTTATTTTCTAAGGTTAATGGTCTTAATAGAACTAAATAAATATTTTCTCTAACATGAACCCATTGTTGCCCATCTTTCATGTTGTGAGTCTCAGGAATATTGTTTTTTGATTTCCCATTTTTATCTTTAACATCTAACCCTTGGTCATAATCAAGAACAAATATAACAGGATGTTTGCTTTTAATTTTCAGATTTTTTAAGTTTATAAAATAATCATTATATGCGTGTGAAAGAAAACTATTAATTAAAGCAGTTCCACCACCTAAGCTTATTTTTGTAAGTTCTGAGTTTATTGACTGAATAATATAGTTTTCTTTATATTCATTTGGATTAAGGATTTTATTTGCTAATTTAAAGTATATTGAGTCTGTTATTCCCTCTGGAAAAATTATTGGCTTCTCATTTCCAATAAAATATTTATAGAAAATTGCTTGTCTTAATAGTCTAATGCTGCGATTTGAGTTTTCTTTGTTATTAAAAGCGCACAAATAAGCAAATTTCCTTCTTTCTTCTTCCCATTCTTGAATAGACATATCATGGTGTTGTTTTAGATATTTAACTGACGCGACATAATTAAGTCGCCCAATTAGCTGATTTATTGTTCCTTCTTTATCACCAATTGAAAATTTCCCACTAGTGAATAAACTGTACAACATTGCTCTATTGTACTTCTGGTAATATTCAGATATGTTAAGAGTTTTATTAACAATAATACCTGTAACAGTTTGACGTTGTTTAGCAGAAAATAATCTGGTTTTCTTGTCGTTTATCTTAAACCCTGAATCCTCTATTACTCTTCTTAATCTATCACCAGCTTCCCATATAGAATTCTCACTGTTCCACCTTACTAAATCTTCATGAATTGGTTTGTTGGATGAAAATGTTAAATCATCAGCATATCTACTATAAGTTAATTTGTATTCTTTGGAAATTTTTACTAGCCTTGCATCCAACAAGTTACCAATGAGAGAAGCTATTATTGGTGATAACGGTGAACCTTGCGGCAAAAAAGTTTTATTATTTTTATCGCGAAAACATGCTAATTGAGCGATAGTTTTTGCAACTTTATCGTTTAATTTAAAATATTTGTCTGCTTTAAAAAAGTTACTAATTCTTCCATAGTGAATACTTCCAAAAAAATTAGATAAATCAATGTTTAATATATATTTTTTATTTCTGTGAATTTGTGCATTTGTTATAATAGATTTTTTTGTTTCAAAAGCATGATTACAGACTAAGTAGCTTGGATTTTCTTGTTGTATCTCTTGTATGCAAAAATTTAAAATAGTTGCAAACTTTTTCTGTAAGTCTTTTAACGGTTGAGGAGGAATAAGGATAGTTCTTTCTCCGCCTGATGCTTTGGGGATAATAAATGATGTATATTGTGAGAAATGATTAAGAGAATATATGGTATCCCAAAAGAGTTTGGTAGGAACTCCTAGTTCATTAGAAAAAATATTGACTAAATCGATGCCTGTTTTACATGATTTTAATTTTTTCAAGTAGTTAGACATGACTTTATAAGTTTCAAATGGTTATTGGATCGTTAAGAAGAGGCATAAATACTCTCATGCAGTCAAGAAAGATAAGGGTAATTAGCGACGAGTGCAGACTGCACGAGACGCGTTACCCTTGGCACATTGTTTTAAATTATCCCGAAGCAGGACAACAAATCTATTTATACCTCAAACTGTTATTTTACAGAAATTCCTAAAAAACACAATTTAAGTTGTTAAAATCTCATTTGACAAGATTGTTATCTGTTGGATTGCTAACTGGCTATCTCTTTTCCTAAAGGTTGTCTGAAACCCATTTTCAGACGACCTTTTGCCTCTTTGCCAAACAAATCTTCCCTCTACCCTCTCCCCAAACGTCGCCTGAACCAGCAAGCTGTAGCCTACATCAAACCGCGTGCGTGCCTTTGGGCACGCACCCTACCTATGAATCATAAAGAGTTTGAAATTTATACGTAGGGTGTGTGCGGTACGCACGCACGCGGTCTTTAAGAAATATTCTTTCCAATCAAACCAAAGGCCGTCTGAAAGTATTTCTCCACTTTCAGACGGCCTTTTTATATTCATATTTCTGTTTATTTTTCCAACCGTGCAATCAGTTCGTCGGCCAAATCGAGATAAGCCTGGGTGCCTTTGGCGTGGGCGTCGTAGGCGAGGGCGGGGAGGCCGTGGCTGGGGGCTTCGGCGAGGCGGATGTTGCGGGGGATGACGGTATCGAAGAGTAGGTTGCCGAAGTGTTGTTTGAGCTGTTCGCTGACTTCGACGACGAGGCGGCTGCGGCTGTCGTACATGGTGCGGACGATGCCGGTTACGTCGAGGTCGGGGTTGATGGCTTGGCGGATTTTGCGGACGGTGGCCACTAAGTCGGAAATGCCTTCGAGGGCGTAGTATTCGCAAAGCATGGGGACGATGACGCCGTTGGCGGCGACCAGGCCGTTGAGGGTGAGCAGGGTCAGGGACGGGGGGCAGTCGATGAGGACGTAGTCGTAGTCGTCGGCAACGAGCTGCAGGGCGTTTTTGAGGCGGATTTCGCGTGCGATTTCTTGGACGAGTTCGACTTCTGCGCCGGCCAGTGTGCGGTTGGCACCCAATACGTCGTAGCCGCCTTCTTTGCTGCGGACGACGGCGTTGGGGATGTCGGTTTCGCCAAGGACGACTTGGTAAACGCCGTTTTCGATGGTGGCTTTGTTGATGCCGCTGCCTGTGGTGGCGTTGCCTTGGGGGTCGAGGTCGACGACGAGGACGCGGCGGCCTTTGGAGGCCAGGGAGGCGGCTAGGTTGACGGTGGTGGTGGTTTTGCCGACTCCGCCTTTTTGGTTGGCGACGGCGAGGATTTGTGCGCTCATGTGCTTTGCTGTCGTGTTAAGTGTGGATGGCTGGATTGTACCGTTATTCGGTATGCTTGGGTTGTTTTCAGACGGCCTTTTTGCGGATGATGACGATATGGCGTTCGGCATTGAGTTGGGGGACGTGCAATGCTTCGACTTTTTCGACGGCGACGCTTTCGGGCAGTTTGTCGATTTCTTCTTGTGGGTATACGCCTTTCATGGCCGCCCAGTAGCCGCCGTCTTTGAGGAGGTGCTCGGTCCAGTTGACGAAGTCGGCGAGTTCGGCAAAGGCGCGGCTGGTGATGACGTCGGCGCGGCAGTCGGCGGCGGCTTCTACGCGGCCGCTGATGACGCGGACGTTTTTAAGGCCGAGTTCGATGACGGCTTGTTGTAAAAAGGCGGTTTTTTTGGTGTTGGCATCGAGGAGGGTGATGTCGAGGTCGGGGCGGCAGATGGCGGTGGGTATGCCGGGCTGTCCGCCGCCGGAGCCGACGTCGAGCATGGTTTGCGCGTGTTCGATATAGGGCAAGAGGGTCAGGCTGTCGAGCAGATGGTGGCTGACGGTTTGGGCGGGATCGCGCAGGGCGGTCAGGTTGTAGGTTTTATTCCACTTTTGCAGCAGGGCGGCATAGTCTAGCAGTTTGGCCTGTTTGGCTTCGTCGATGTCCAAACCCAGTGCCTGTATGCCGTCGCGGAGCTGTTGCGCCTGATTCATTTGTTATTCCTTATTGGTTAAAACGCGTTGGATGTAATGGTAACGGAAAGCATGCCGTCTGAAAATGTTTGCGCCTGTTGAATCAACGTTTCATTTTGTGAAAGACGATGGGCTGCTCCGGCGCACGCGTGAGCTGTTTGGGCAGGGTCAGCATGGCGATGATCCATACGGAGAGGGTGTAGTAGAACACGCCTTGCCCGCGCATACCGGCCAATGCGGCATTGCCTAAGATGGATTCAAAAATCAAGCCTGTCGCCGCCGAGGCACACGCTGCGACACCGGCAAGGAATAGGGCGTAACGCGAATGCCGGCGCATCATTTTTTTATACGCCAGCTTGGTCAGTCCGCCGGCAATCGGCAGGTTGAGGAAGGCAAACATGCCGCAGACAAACCATGCGACGGAATCCTGCCAGCCGCTTTGCCATGCCCATGCGCCGTCTTTGACCGTTATCAGCAGGCCTTGGCCGTCTGAAAAGGCGATTTGCACGATATTGTGCAATATCATCGCCAGCGGCAGGGTGAGGAACATCAGTGCCACCAATAGGGGGCGGTAGGGTTTTTCTTGTGTCAGATACATGGCGGTTTGCCTTGTTGTGGGATAAGTCGAAATGATAGCAGATTGGCGGTTGATTCACGTTTGTTAGCGCTGAAATTGCTGACAAAAACGGTCAATTAAAAAAGAAATGAAAAATTCTTTTTTCTTGGCAAACCTTGGCAGATAAAGGGTAGGAAAACGTTTTCAGACGGCCTAATCTCTTATTTTTATATGAACCGAACAGAAAATCTTTGCATTTCTCCGTAAAATCTACTAAATTCTCAATAACATATTATAAAGACCTGAAATCTGGAACCCAAACCGAAACTGCCTCCCGCCCTTTACGCTCGGAAACTCAGCAGGCAAAAAAGTTTCACACACTACAAAAACAAAACAATTCCTCTGAAATCAGTTGTTTATAATGATAGATAACCACAAGGCAAACCATGCCTGACTTTAGTAGGAGTAAAACCATGGCTGAAGCAACCGATGTCGTATTAGTAGGCGGCGGCATTATGAGCGCCACTTTGGGCGTATTGCTCAAGGAGCTCGAACCATCTTGGGAAATTACCCTGATTGAACGCTTGGAAGATGTGGCGTTGGAATCATCAAATGCATGGAACAACGCCGGTACGGGACACTCTGCCCTGTGCGAATTGAACTATGCCCCCCTGACTGCCGACGGTACGATCGATCCGACCCGCGCCCTCAATATTGCCGAACAATTCCACATCAGCCGCCAGTTTTGGGCGAGTTTGGTCGAAGAAGGCAAACTGGCCGACCGCTCTTTCATCAATTCCGTCCCCCATATGTCGCTGGTGATGAACGCCGATCATTGCGATTATCTGCAAAAACGTTTCGACGTGTTCAAAAACCAAAAACTCTTTGAAAAAATGGAGTTTTCTACCGACCGCGCCAAAATCACCGAATGGGCGCCGCTGGTCATCAACGGCCGTGATGAAAACCAATCCATCGCCGCCAACTACTCCGCCGAAGGTACGGACGTCGATTTCGGCAGCCTGACCCGCCAGATGGTCAAATACTTGAGCGACAAAGGCGTAAAAATCAAATTCAACCGCCATGTCGACGACCTCAACCGCGAATCGGACGGCGCATGGGTGCTGAAAACCAGCAGCACCAAAGACGATGACGACCCGTTGACACTCCGCACCCGTTTCGTCTTCCTCGGCGCAGGCGGCGGCGCACTGACCCTGCTGCAAAAATCCGGTATCCCCGAAGGCAAAGGCTACGGCGGCTTTCCGGTTTCCGGCCTCTTCTTCCGCAACAGCAATCCCGAAACGGCCGCGCAACACAACGCCAAAGTGTACGGCCAAGCCTCCGTCGGCGCGCCCCCAATGTCCGTTCCGCACTTGGATACCCGCAACGTGGACGGCCAACGCCATCTGATGTTCGGCCCGTATGCAGGCTTCCGCCCCAACTTCCTCAAACAAGGCTCGCTCATGGATTTGCCGATGTCCATCCACATGGACAACCTCTATCCTATGCTCCGCGCCGGTTGGGACAATATGCCGCTGACCAAATACCTCTTGGGCGAATTGCGCAAAACCAAAGAAGAACGCTTCGCCTCGCTGCTTGACTACTATCCCGAAGCCAACCCTGACGATTGGGAACTGATTACCGCCGGTCAGCGTGTGCAAATCATCAAAAAAGACCCGAAAAAAGGCGGCGTACTCCAATTCGGTACCGAAATCGTCGCCCATGCCGACGGCTCGCTGGCCGCATTGCTGGGTGCGTCTCCCGGTGCATCGACAGCAGTTCCGCTGATGATCAGACTTGTCCACCAATGCTTCCCCGATCATGCCGAATCATGGTCAGGCCGTCTGAAAGAATTGGTGCCCGGTTACGGTATCAAGCTGAACGACAATCCGTCTTTGGCAGACGAAATCATCAGCCACAACGCGACCGTTTTGGGCATACACCACTAATTGAAGCAAGCACAAAGGTGGGCATTCTTGCCCGCCTTTTTTCAAACCATTAAAATAACGGCATTCAAGCCGTCTGAAACCTAATCGGCAACGGCATGTTGCACGATTCAAACCCGAAAATCAGCCCAGTAGAAAAACGCCATGACCGATATTCTCAACAAAATCCTTGCCACCAAAGCAGAAGAAGTGGCCGCCCAAAAAGCCGCCGTTTCCTTGGAAGACATCAAAGCCCAAGCGCAGGCAGCCGCGCCGGTTCGCAGCTTTATCGGCTCGATCCGTGAAAAACACGCGCAGAATCTGCCCGCCATTATTGCCGAAGTCAAAAAAGCCAGCCCGAGCAAAGGCCTGATCCGTCCTGATTTTCATCCTGCCGAAATCGCCGCCGCCTATGAAAAAGCCGGCGCGGCCTGTTTGTCCGTGTTGACGGACGAACCTTACTTCCAAGGCTCGCCCGAGTATTTGAAACAGGCGCGTGCGGCCGTGGCGCTGCCGGTCTTGCGTAAAGATTTCATCATCGACGAATACCAAATCTATCAGGCGCGCGCGTGGGGTGCGGATGCAATTCTCCTGATTGCCGCCGCACTGGAAGCCGGGCAGCTTGAGCGTTTTGAAGCCGTTGCCCACGAATTGGGCATGACCGTATTGTTGGAATTGCACGATGCGTCCGAGCTGGAAAAATGCCGCAACATGACCACGCCGTTGTGGGGCGTCAACAACCGCAACCTGCGTACGTTTGAAGTAAGCCTGCAACAAACCCTCGACCTCTTGCCCGAATTAAACGGCAAAACCGTTGTTACCGAAAGCGGCATCCGCAACAAAGAAGACGTCGATTTCATGCGCGGCCACGGTGTGCATACTTTCCTGATCGGCGAAACCTTTATGCGAGCCGACGATATCGAAGCCGAAGTCAAAAAACTGTTTTAAACCCTAAAAAACATCAGGCCGTCTGAATTTTCAGACGGCCTGAATCCATTGGAGACGAGAAAAAATGTTTACCGTACAGCGCATTTACGCCTATCAACCCGATTCTAAACAAACCGCCGTCTTTATCGACCGCCTTTATCCGCGCGGCGTCCATAAAGAAGTTTTCGCTACGGCGCTTTGGCTGAAAGACATTACGCCCAGTGCAAACCTGCGCCGCTGGTATCATGAAAATCCGGCTCAAAATTTTGACGGTTTTGTCAGCCGTTATCACGAAGAGTTGCACAATGAAACTGCACAAGCCGCCATTAAGCGGCTGCTGGATTTGGAGCGGCAACACGGCAATATCCTGCTGCTGACCGCCGTCAAAGACCCCCGACATTCCCACGTCTCTGCACTGACTCAATTTTTGGGCACAACGTTTGAATATCGCGATTAGGTAAGGTATAGATGGAAATCTTGATTTAGGTGGTTTTTGTAGTAAACGGAAGTTAGCATTACTAACTTTTTGCTATTTTTCGTACTTGTTTTTATTAAAAGAATCTAAGATAGTACCTACTTTTAGGTTGTTTATATGGGGAAAACAGAGTTTTGGGGTAGAAAAAAGGCCATCTAAGAAATTTAAGATGACCTGTATTTGCGTACTTATTCCACTTTACGAAAAATCGCTAGTGGAGACACACCATATTCTTTTAGGCGTCGCCCCATCATGCCACGTAGATGCATAAAGGCTTCAACATAGCCACTTTCCATCTGTGTCATATATTTTAAAGCTGCACTATCAATTTCTGCCTCATCGTCTTTGTCAGGTACTGCATCTAAAACTGCTAAAATATGCCATTGGCCGGGAATTGTGATCGAATGTTTCATCACAAAGTCTAATGAATGTACCATTAGGTTACCTGCCGAAATTGTTCCCCAAGCTGAATTGTTATCATCAAATAATCGAAATTGTACTAATTTGGGCATTTGTTCAATTAAGTTAGCAAAAGCATCAAGTTCAGCTTGTTTGCTTTTTTTATTAATTTTATCGTTAGGAGTTTTTGAGGGCATTTCATGGATGTGCATATGCATTGCAGGCCGAATAAGCGAAGCCATTAGAGCATAATCCACAATTTGAAGTCTTCCTGAAAACAAAACGATCTGACCAAGCTTAGCTTTTTCTATATCTTTCTGAATCAATCCTAGCCGATTTAATTCCCGAATAACATTTAGAGGCATTGCACGGCTAGCATCAAAGTTACTTTGCATTGATTCTGATACCGAGCTTTGATTTTCAAGTCCTCCGGAAATAATTTTTGCACTGGCTCCCAATTGGTTTTTTTGTTGATCACTAACAGATTTAGTAATGACTTGATGAGTTAAAAGCCCATCTTTATCCAGTTGAGCATTGTATAAAGATAGGGCTTCATGATTAATATAAATAAAGTCATATAGGGAGTTTCCCACTACTTCGTCGTGTGCCATTTCTCATTTCCTGTATAATCCGTTGTTTTTTAGCTTCAAAAGCAGCATTACTTTTTTCTGCCTCATTAAAAGCTTGCTCTATACGCTGAGCTGTTTTAGGAGTTTTTACTTGTTTGGAAACAGCCTTTTTCAAATTTTTCAAAAACATGGCGATCTCCTACCAGTTAAAAGGTATTCTAACAATAACTTAATTTCCTATAGCTGTAAATAGTAAGTGGAGTAGAGATACTGTCAAGGCCGTCTGAAATCAAGGTTTCAGACGGCCTGCTATTTTCAAATCAAGAAGGATAACGGTGTGCCACCAATTTTCCGTCTATGTATTCGCCGATATAGACTTGTGAGGCTTCAAGGTGGAGGCGGTCAAGCTCTTGTTGCAGCCATTCTTCGTCACGCTTAATGATTTCGAGGATGTCGGGGTCGACTTGGCCGTCTGTAATCAGCGGATAGCGCAGGCTCTCGTCGCCGTACTGGATGACGGTGAGCTGGCCGTTTTGTTCCATCACGGCGCGTTTGACGGCAGAGATTTCGTAGATGCCGGCGGCGCGGAGTTTGAACATGAGGTCGTGTGCGCTGATGCCGTTTTTCATGCATTCATCGGTTTGGATTTTGCCGTTGACGATAACCCAGACGGATTTGCCGTCAATGATGGATTTGACCCAGCGGTTGTGGTTTTTGATGAATTTCAGGCTCAAGACCAACAGCGTCCACAAAATCAGCACGAGGAAAAATTGCAACAGGCCGACGCTGTCGCTGTAAATCACGCCGCCGATGATGCCGCCGAGTACATAGTTTTGCACTTGGTCCATGGCGGAGGTCGGCGCGAGGTTGCCTTTACCTAAGAGGTTGATTTGCAAAATCAAACCTAAAATACCCATCAGCAGTTTGAGGGCGAGCAGGGAGTATGCTTCCATGTGTGTGTATCCTGTTATTCTTTATCGATGAGTTTGATATTGTTGTTGACCAAATTGATGGGCGTCAGCGTGTAGGCGGAGAAGTCTTGATTGAAATGGACTTCGTAGTATTGGTTTTTGATGCCAATAATCATGCCGTTGAACAGGCGCGTGCTGTTGACGATGATGTCTTGTTTTTCGACTTTTTGGTTTTCAATCAAGGCATTGAGAAAGCCAACCATGTGCGAAGTATCGGCGGCAAAGTTTTGACGCTCGCTGTACGAAAGATATTGCGTGCCGCAGATGAGGATGAGCAGCAACAGCGCAATTATGCTCAGGTCGCGGTATTTGGTGTCCATGCGGTGGCGCAGGTATTGCGATACGGCGAGCAGGAGGATGACGAGGGCGGCGAAAATCAGGATGTATTTCAAGTAGTCGTTGAAATACATATGATTTTCAAGATAAAAGTGAGAAAAGAATTTCATGGTATTTGATAAATTTGGGAAGGGTAATAAGGCCGTCTGAAACTTACATTTCAGACGGCCTTGTCTATTAAACAAGGATGTTGCGTCAAGGTTTCGGATAAAGCATACATGGCGCTTCCCGAAGTAGTATCAGTTGATAAATCCGTCGTCTTTCATTTTCTTTTCGGAAAAATACTGGCTGATGACCAGTAAGCTGGCCAGAATAATAATGAAAAGACCTGCCATGGTCAGGGTGATTTTGAGAAACAAATCGGCATCGACGAAGGAAAACCAAAGTTGCAAAATCAAGAGCAACACCCAGCTGACGAACAATCCGAGACAGGCATAGACGCCGAGTTTAAACACGTTCTTTTTCCAAAATGACGACGTAGGCTTCACGCACGAAAAACAGCAGCATGCGGCGCTGGTCTTTTTCCATGGTAACGACCTTCCAGCCTTGTGAAGCATGGCTGTTGAGGAAATCGCTGAATTTGACCGGATTGATTTTGGCGCTGCCGAAAACCAAACTGGAAAGCAGGTTCTCTTGATAAATGACGGCTTTATATTCTTTCATTTTATTCCTTTGAAAAATCAGGGGGCTTTAAAGCCCCCTGATTCTACTCCTTATTATTCAATTGCGGTAATACGGAGCCTTCGCCCAAGGACAACAAACCGCTTTGCGAGTAAATACCCAGTTTGGCGCGGGTGTCGGTGATGTCGAGGTTGCGCATGGTCAGTTGGCCGATGCGGTCGAGCGGTGTGAACGCTGCGTCTTCGACTTTTTCCATACTCAGGCGTTCCGGTTGGTAGGTCAGGTTAGGCGATTCGGTGTTCAGAATCGAGTAGTCGTTGCCGCGGCGCAGTTCGAGGGTGACTTCGCCGGTGATGGCTTTGGCGACCCAGCGTTGGGCGGTTTCGCGCAACATGAGGGCTTGGCTGTCAAACCAGCGGCCTTGGTAGAGCAGGCGGCCGAGGCGCAGGCCGTTGATGCGGTATTGTTCGATGGTGTCTTCGTTGTGGATACCGGTGACCAAGCGTTCGTAGGCGATGTGGAACAATGCCATGCCCGGGGCTTCGTAGATGCCGCGCGATTTGGCTTCGATGATGCGGTTTTCGATTTGGTCGCTCATGCCCAAGCCGTGGCGTCCGCCGATGCGGTTGGCTTCGAGGAAGAGTTCGACGGGGTCGGCGTATTCTTTGCCGTTTAATGCAACCGGCACGCCTTCTTCAAAGCGCACGCTGACTTCTTCGGGTTTGACTTCGACGTTTTCGTCCCAGAAGGCAACGCCCATGATGGGTTTGACGATTTTGATGCCGCTGTTGAGGAACTCCAAATCTTTGGCTTCATGCGTCGCGCCGAGCATATTGGAGTCGGTAGAGTAGGCTTTTTCAACCGACATTTTGTAGTTGAAGCCGTTGGCAATCAGAAATTCGCTCATTTCGTGACGGCCGCCGAGTTCGTCGATAAATTGTTGATCGAGCCAAGGTTTGTAGATTTTCAACGCCGGGTTGGTTAACAGGCCGTAGCGGTAGAAACGCTCGATGTCGTTGCCTTTGTAGGTGCTGCCGTCGCCCCAGATATTCACATCGTCTTCTTTCATGGCGGAAACGAGCATGGTGCCGGTCACGGCGCGGCCCAAAGGCGTGGTGTTGAAATAGGCGATGCCGCCGGTGGAAACGTGGAACGCGCCGCATTGGATGGCGGCGATGCCTTCGTGTGCCAACTGCGCGCGGCAGTCGATCAGGCGGGCGTTTTCCGCACCGTATTCCATCGCTTTTTTAGGAATGGCGTTGTAATCGTCTTCGTCGGGCTGGCCGAGGTTGGCAGTATAGGCATAAGGCAGCGCGCCTTTGAGTTTCATCCACAACAGTGCGGCGGAGGTATCGAGGCCGCCGGAGAAGGCGATGCCGACTTTTTGACCGACGGGGAGATTTTGTAAAATGGTATGGTTTTGGCTCATGGGAATTTCTCCAGACTTGAAAAGTTGAAACCATTATCTTATAAATGGAATACATTGTCAGCAATTGGGCCGTCTGAATGTTCGGAGGGCCGTATTAAAGAAACTTCATCATGAACGCTTTTAACCTCATTATCATTGGCGACGAAATCCTGCACGGCAGCCGTCAAGACAAGCATTTCGCCTTTTTCAAATCTTTATTGGAATCGCGCGGGCTGAAGCTCAATCAGGTGCAATATCTGCCTGACGAACCTGATTTGCTGGTCAAACAGCTGCGCCGCAGCTTTTCAGACGGCTTGCCGACTTTCGTTACCGGCGGCATCGGCTCTACACCTGACGACCACACGCGCCAAGCCGCAGCGGCTGCTTTGGATTTGCCCGTCGTCCGCCATCCTGAGGCCGCCAAGTTTATCGAAGGCGTAACCTTGAAACGCGGCGAGCCGCTTGATTCGCCGGAACACGCCCAACGCCTGAAAATGGCGGATTTTCCCGAAGGCGCGGAATTGGTGCCCAATCCGTTTAACAACATCGCCGGATTTTCCATCCGCGGGCATTATTTCTTCCCCGGCTTCCCTGTGATGGCGCACCCGATGGCCGAATGGGTATTGGAAACTTATTACGCCGACCGCTTCAACCAAACCGAACGCGGCAGCCGCAGCGTGTATGTGTTCGACCAACCCGAATCGCGCATTACGCCGATTATGGAACATCTTGAGCGCACCTACGCCGGTGTCCGTTCGTACAGCCTGCCCACCGTGGGTCGTACCGATTCAGACGGCCGTTATATTCCGCCGCATATCGAGTTCGGCATCAAAGCGGAAGGCGAGGCCTGCCGCTTGCTGGATGCAGCGTGGGCAGATGCATTGCAGGGTTTGCAGGCAATTGGCGCGACTTTGAAAGAAACGGTGGAATAATGCACTTGTCTCCGGCCCAAGCCAAACGCGCACTGACTTTTGCCTCTTTGCTGTTTTTACCGCCGACCCTCGTTATCGGCATTTGGCTGGCGCAATATGGCGGCTTCGCTTTTGAGCCGCCGCTGATGCACGCCGTCCATGCCCACGCGGGAACATGGTTTGACCCGATTGCCACCGTGTTGCACTATCTGGGCAAAACCGCGATTGCCGTGCCGCTGATCGGCGCAGTCGCCGCAGCCCTGTATTTCGCCGATAAGAAGCGCGAAGCACTGTTTTGCGTGTTGGCGGCATTGGTGCCGACTTTGAACATGCTGATTGTGAAGGTATGGTTTGCCCGCGAACGTCCGCTGCTTTGGCCACGCCTGATTGAAGAGAGCAATTTTTCCTTCCCCAGCGGCCACAGCACGTTTTCCGCCGCCATTGCCGTCATGTTGATATTGCTTTGCCGCCGCACGCGCTACCGCCGCGCCGCTTGGGTGGTCGGTATTGCCTTTGCCCTGTTGACCGGGTTTTCACGCATTTATTTGGGCGTGCATTATCCCACCGATGTTTGGGCAGGTTGGACAAACGGCACGCTGACTGCCTTGCTGGTGTATATGCTTATCTTCAGGCCGTCTGAAAAATAGAAGAAACGAATTATGAATACACGTTCACCCAACACGCCTTATTGGCTCAGAAACGGCCATGCCGATACCCTGTTTGCCAAACTGCTGCAAGGCAAGGCGCCCGACTACCGCCGCGAGCTTCTGCCCGACAGCACCGGCAAAACCCAAGTTGCCTACGATTTTGTCGACAGCGCAGACCCCGATGCGCCGCTGGTGGTTTTGTTCCACGGACTGGAAGGCAGCAGCGAGAGCCATTACGCGGTCGAGCTGATGAAAGCCGTACAGCAGCGCGGTTGGAACGGCGTGGTTGCCCATTTCCGCAGTTGCGGCGGCATCGCAAACACCGCGCCCGTGTTCTACCACCTCGGCGATACGACTGAAATCGCCTTTATGCTCAACACGCTGGCCCGACGCTATTCAACCATTTACGCCGTCGGCGTTTCTTTGGGGGGCAATGCCTTGGCCAAATATTTGGGCGAGCAGGGCAGTAATGCCGTTCCGCGCGCTTCTGCCGTCGTTTCCGCGCCGGTTGATGCCGTGGCGGCCGGTACGCGTTTTGATCAGGGCATGACGCGACTGATTTACACGCGTTATTTTTTGAATTCGCTGCTGCCGAAAGCCCGAGCGATTCCTCAGTTTCAGACGGCCTTGAGCCGGCAAAACTGCAAAACGCTTGGCGATTTTGACGACCGCTTTACCGCGCCGCTTCACGGTTTTGCCGACCGCCACGATTACTACCGCCGCAATTCCTGCAAACCGTTTCTGAAAGGCGTGGATACGCCGTTGCTGCTGCTCAATGCCGTCAACGACCCCTTCTTGCCGCCGGAAGCCCTGCCGACCGGGCGGGACGTGTCCTCGGCCGTTACGCTGCTGCAACCGGCATACGGCGGTCATGTCGGCTTTGTCAGCCGCGATCGGGGCCGTCTGAATCTGCAATGGCTGCCGCAAACGGTGTTGGACTATTTCAAGCAGTATCAGCCGTAAAGGAGAAAGGATATGTATGCGACATGCCCTTAGAGTGTAGAAAGTAAAAAGGCCGTCTGAAAACGAATTTCAGACGGCCTTTTGAATGGCTTGATTATTTGCCTTTGTTGTCGGCTTTGGCTTCTTTTTTCAGAGAAGCGTACAACTCAGGGTCGCGGTTTTTCAGCAAGGACGCAACGGCCAAGTCGTCACGGTTTACTTTAGCCAAATCGACGCGCTCGATGTGTACCAAACGCAGCAATTCGCGTACAGGTTTTGGCATATTGCGGCCGGATTCGTAACGGGAACCACCGGATTGAGTCACACCGATGCGGCTCCAGAAGTCCATTTGGTTCAGGCCGAGTTTTTTACGGATATCGCGGATGTTTTCAATTTTTTCGAACGATTTCATGAATCTTCCTTATTGTGGTATTTGTTGCATGCCTCTAGGCATAAAAATGGGTCTGCAAGAATGCCGGCATCCCTTTTCCTGTAGGCTTTTGGGGTGATATGTGGGCGTATTGCAAATGACTGATCTAGATAATTAGACAGTATATTCGAAAGAAGTTTGCCGCTGTTTGCCATAATTTGTGTAAATATTTCTTAATTCATTATTTCGTATAATTTTTGGCATATAAATCATCAAATTATGCGGTTATCTTAAATATGGCGTGGGCAAATTTTTACATAACTAAACAATTCATTATGGGTAAAAACTTAATTTTGAGCTTTTATTCGGTTTGACGGGTCGGGAAAACGGATAAATTTCAGGCCGTCTGAATCTGTATTTTTAGACGGCCTGAAAATTTTTCAAGTTTAAGGCTTGCCGGTGGCAGGGCTGATGGTGAGGATTTCGTAGCCGGTTTCGGTAACCAAGACTTCGTGTTCCCATTGGGCGGAGAGGGAACGGTCTTTGGTGACCACTGTCCAACCGTCGTTTAGGATGCGTAGGTGGCGTTTGCCTTGGTTGATCATCGGCTCGATGGTGAAAATCATGCCTGGTTTGAGGACGAGGCCCTGACCTTTGCGGCCGTAGTGGACCACTTGCGGCGCTTCGTGGAAACCGCGGCCGATGCCGTGGCCGCAGAATTCTTGCACTACGGAGTAGCCGGCATTTTCGGCAACCTGTTGGCAGGCATAGCCGACGTCGCCGAGGGTGGCGCCGGGTTTGACTGCTTCGATACCCGCCATCATGGAGGCGTGGGTCACGTCGATCAGGCGCTGGGCAATCGGGGAGACTTTGCCGACGGTAAACATGCGGCTGGAGTCGCCGTGGAAGCCGTCTTTTTTGATGGTCAGGTCGATGTTGACGATGTCGCCTTCTTTCAGCGGCTTGTCATCGGGAATACCGTGGCAGATGACGTGGTTGACGGAGGTGCAGCAGGATTTCGGGTAGGGCGGGTTGCCGTAGTTGAGGGGAGCCGGATAACCGCCTTGGACGTTGACGTGGTAGTCGTAAACGAGTTTGTCGATTTCGTTGGTGGTGACGCCGGGTTTGACGAATTGGCCGATGTAGTCGAGGGCTTCGGCGACCAAGCGGCCGAGTTCGCGCATTTTTTCGATTTCTTCGGGGGTTTTGATGATGACTTTGTCCATGAGGTTTCCTTCTTGTTTCAGACGGCATGGGGGCCGTCTGAACGGGACGGGTGTGCCGTCTGTTTAAAACAGGTTGTCGAGATTGTCTTTATTGCGCGGTTTGGTTTGTGGTTTGGCCTCAGGCTCGGCTTTGGGAGTCGGTTTGGACTCGGGGGCTTTGGCTTTTGCCGGTTTGTTTTCTGCTGCTTGTGCGGCCGGTTTGTTTTCTGCGGCTTTGTTTGCTACCGGCTGGCTGTCTGTTTGAGGTGTGTTTTGAGCGGCAGGGCTGTTGTTGTCAGATGGTGTGTTTTCTGATTTGTCGGCTTCAGCGCGTTTGTTTTCTGTGCGTTTGCTGCGGTGTGCAGCGGGGCGGTCGGTTTTTACACCTTCTTCCGCTTTTTCGCCTTTTTCGTCCTGTGGGACGACAGGATTGCCGGAGATGGTTTTTGCGTCGCCGTCTTTGGCAGGCTGAACGGTTTCAGGTTCGACTGCGCCGTTGGGGCGCCAAACTTCAATGCGTGTGTCGGTTTGTTCGGCAGGGCTTTTTTCGGGTACATCGGTTTTACTGGAGTTTAGGGTACTGAATACGCCGGCAACAAGGGCTGCGACGGCGATAAAGCTGACAAGGAATAAAGCGCGGATTAGGTGTTTGGGCTTAAGTTGGAAAGGGGTTTTATTATTCTTGGACATGACGTGGCAGGTAATTGTTGGAGGAATGGCCGTCTGAATATTCAGACGGCCCCGGGTTGCCTGTGAATCAGTTGGCAACGTAGTTTTGATAGAGGGTGACGACTTTTTGTACGCCTACGGTCGTGCTGACTTTTTGGGTCACGCGAGCTTGTTCGTCAGGCGTGAGGATGCCCATGACATAGGTCACGTTGCCGTAAGTTACGATTTTGACGCGTGCTTGGGTGGCCGGGCTGAGGCCCAACAGGGCGGCGCGGACTTTGGATGTACCCCAAGTGTCGTTGGTCACGTCGCCGAGCGAACGCGCTTGCGAGGCGACGGTAATGTAGTTGTACACGCCTTCTGCGGCTTGTTCGGAACGGGCGATGCGTTCGACAAATTGTTTTTCGCCTTCGGTGGCCACTTGGCCGAGCAGGAGCAGGTGGCGGTTGTAGCCGACAACGTTCAGTTTGGGCGTGTAGCCTTGGACTTGGTTGTTTTGGCGCAGGTAGGAGCGTGCGGTGGTTTCGACGCGCAAGGCCATAACGTTGTCGTCGGTTTGCGCGCCGGTGGTGCGGCGGTCGACGGCGGATTTGGTGCCGACGGCTGCACCGCCGATCAGTGCGCCGACGCAGCCGCTCAGACTCAGGCTCAAGAGGGTCGCTGTCAGAACGGGGAGGGCGTAGCGTTTGATGTTCTTCATATCCTTTTCCTTGGGTATGGACGGGTGGGCGTTCAGACGGCCTTTAAGGGATGGGCCGTCTGAAAAGAAAGGGTTACATGCCTTCAAGCAGGACGGAGTCGATGCAGTCGCACATGGCGTGTATCAGCAAAATATGGTTTTCCTGAATGCGGGCAGTGCGCGGATAAGGGACGTTGAGCAAAACGTCGGTATCTTTGAGCATGGCGGCGATTTTGCCGCCGTCGCGGCCGGTCATGGCGATGACGTGCATATCGCGTTCGTGTGCCGCTTTGATGGCTTCGATGACGTTTGCGGAGTTGCCGGAGGTGGAGATGCCGACCAATACGTCGCCGGCACGTCCGAGTGCGCGCACTTGTTTGCTGAATACATGGTCGAAACCGTAGTCGTTGCCGATGGCGGTCAGGGCGGAAGTGTCCGTTGTCAGCGCGACAGCGGCCAATTCCATGCGCTCTTTTTCAAAACGGCCGGTCATTTCGGCGGCGAAGTGTTGCGCGTCGGCAGCCGAACCGCCGTTGCCGCAGACCAGGATTTTGCCGTCGTTCATCAGGCATTGCAGCATCAGCTCGGCTGCCTGTGCGGTCGGCTCGACCAGTACTTTTTCAGCTTCCTGCTTGGCACGGATGCTCTCGGCAAAATGTGCGGAAACGCGTTCTTGTAATGTTGTCATGAGGTTAACCTGTAATATTTTGAATCCATTCGGGCGGGCCGTCGCCCTCGATCAGTACCGCGTCCAGGCGGCAGGGCGCATGGTTTAACCCGTGCTTTTGCAGATAATACTCTACACTTCGTTGCAATTTCAATAATTTGGACGGCGAGATGCTGTATGCGGCACCACCGAAACCTCGGTTTTTGCGGTATTTTACTTCAACAAACACAATCGTACCGCCGTTTTTGACGATTAAATCGATTTCGCCGTAGGCGCAATGCCAGTTCCGTGCCAGCAGCGAGCAGCCTTTGGTCTGTAGGAACGCCAGTGCCGCATCTTCGGCCGCCGCCCCCTGTTTGTGGTTTAAGCGCATGAAAAGTTTACCCGTTATATAATTATTGTTTTTAAAGAAACGCCGTTTCAGACGGCCTTGAATCTATGTACACAAAACACCTGCAAAAAGCCGTCGACAGCATCGAAAAACAGACATTATACGTTGTCGCCACACCCATCGGCAATTTAGCCGACATAACGCTGCGTGCGCTGGCCGTGCTGCAAAAGGCCGACATGATCTGCGCCGAGGATACCCGTGTTACCGCCCAGCTTTTGAGTGCGTACGGCATTCAGGGCAAACTCGTGAGCGTGCGCGAACACAACGAGCAGCAAATGGCCGATAAAATCATCGCCCATCTTTCAGACGGCCTGAGCGTCGCCCAAGTTTCGGATGCGGGCACGCCAGCGGTGTGCGATCCGGGTGCGAAACTTGCCGCCCGCGTGCGCGAAGCCGGATTTAAAGTAGTGCCTGTGGTCGGCGCAAGCGCGGTCATGGGGGCGTTGAGCGTGGCTGGTGTGACGGAATCCGATTTTTACTTCAACGGTTTCCTGCCGCCTAAGGCCGGCGAGCGCCAAAAGCTGCTGGCCAAATGGGCAGAAGCCGATTTTCCGATTGTGATGTTTGAAACGCCGCACCGTATCGAAGCAAGCCTTGCGGATATGGTCGCGCAGTTCCCCGAACGCCGTTTGACTTTGGCGCGCGAAATCACCAAAACGTTTGAAACCTTCCTCAGCGGCACGGTTGCCGAAATCCAAGCCGCCCTTAAAAACGACAGCAACCAAACGCGCGGCGAGATGGTGCTGGTGTTGCACCCTGCCGTGAAAGAGAAACACAGCGATTTGCCCGAGGCGGCGCAAAACACGATGAAAATCCTTGCGGCCGAGTTGCCGACCAAACAAGCCGCCGAGCTTGCCGCCAAGATTACCGGCGAAAGCAAAAAAACCTTGTACGATTTAGCGTTGGAGTGGAAACGGATTTCAGACGACGCTTGAGGTCTTGCAGGCTTATTTTTCTCAACTTGTGGTGTGAACAATGCGACGATTTCCTACAGGCAAAAGGCTGGGTATTGTTCGTTATCCGTTTGCCGGTTCTACAGGCTTTATATAGGTAAAGTTCTGTTTGCCACATTGCTCCCCCCCCCCTTGTAATTTACAATGACACTGCATACAACTAGTATGTTCTTAAATCTTTCAATCTACGGGAGTGGACTTATGAAACAAAACATCATCGTTGCCTTATTCAACATCTCCAGCGAAGCTTATCAAGCCTTTTCTGAATTGAAAGCTTACTCGCAGACAACAGATGCTTTGGTGGCACAAGCCGTTTTGGTTAAAAAGGAAAATGGTCTGATTATCCCAGCAGAAAGCACCGACTTTACCGCCAATACGGTCGAAGGCACATGGACGGGCGGCCTCATTGGTTCGCTGGTCGGCATCCTCGGCGGTCCTATCGGTGTTCTGTTGGGTGGAGCTACTGGCGCACTCATCGGCAGTGATGTAGGCACTGCCCAAACATTGGGAGAGGGGGCGTTGCTAGAAAATACAGCCAAAAAACTGGATAACGGCAGTACTGCGATCATTATTTTGGCGCAAGAATCCAACGAAGCTGTATTGGATGCTTTCTTCCACCGTTTCAAAACCGTTATTCTCCGACAAGATGTAGCCGTTGCCCAACGGGACGTATTGGCAGCAATAGAAGCGCAGGAAGAAGTGGCACGTCAGGCACACGAAGCGTGGAAAAAACAGCGCAAAGCCGAACGCAAAGAGAAAGTGGAAGCCTTCAAGGCCGACATCAAACAAAAATTCGACGAATTGGCAGCCAAGTTGAAATAACACTGCCACCAACCCAAGGTATGTAACCGCTCAAATTTTCCGTTTCGGATGCATGCCAAACCAGTTTGAGGCTACCTGAAAATCTATTTTTCAGGTAGCCTCTCCCTTTTTCATGCCCCGAGACCTTTGCAAAGGTCTCGGCCTTTTTATAATTGGATTTTAGATTGATCCAATAGGTTCAATACGCTTCTAAGTTTGCGTTTCAGACGGCCGCGATGTTTGGCAAACCTGCTTCAACGCTGCCATGCGCTACGCAAATATTCGATGCAGTCGGTCAGGGCGTAAAACGGGGCGTTGCCGTGATTGGCGTTGGGGTAGAGGGTAAAGCGGACATCTGCGCCGAGGTGGTGCAAAGTGCCGGCAAGGATTTTGGCTTGTGCGACCATGCCGCGGCTGGTTTGGTCGGGGCGGTTGTTTCTGCCCTCATGTTCGCCTGCGCTGAGGCGGATGCCGATTCCTTGCGGCAAAGTGTCGGGCAGCCAATCGAGTACGCGGCGGTCTTGCCACCAGATAGACGGCGAAACCAGTAAATAATGGCGGAATCGTTCGGGGCGGGTGAACAGGGAATAGAGGCCGTACAGTGCGCCGAATGAATGGCCGAAGACGGCTTGGTTTTGGGCATCGATGCGGTATTTGCTGTCGAGCAGGGCGGAGAGTTCGTCATCGATAAAGCGGCTGAAGCGGTCGGCTTGGCCGTATTGTTTGCGTTCGGATTCGGGCGCGTTGTCGGGCAGCGGCGGCGTGTAGTCGAGGGCGCGTTGGCTTAAGTCGCGGATGGTGCCGCCGGTGTAGCCGATGCCGACAATCAGGCAGGCGGCATGGCTTTTGGTGATGGGGTTGATGAGCAGGGATTGCGCCATATTAAGGATGGCGGGGAAAAAGGCATCACCGTCAAGAATATACAGCACGGGATAGCCGCCTGCCGGACGCTTGCCGAGTGCAGCGGCTTGAATACGGTAGGTGCGGCCGGTATGGGCGGAAGTCAGGGCGGTTTCTTCGGCTTGCAGCAGGGTGGCGGTTTGCCAGTTGGGACGGATGGGCATGATGGGGTGCTTTAATCAATGGGTTGCGTGAGGAAAAGGAGAAAAGGCCGTCTGAACAATGGATTTCAGACGGCCTTATTGTACGGATTTCTGCCTTTTTAACAATACGCGCGATTAGCGTACGTCAACGTAGGAGCTGCTGTGCAGTTCGCGCAGGAGGTTGGTGGTCGCCTGTTGCGCTTTTTGTTGGGACAGGTATTGGCGGACGGCGTTTTGTTGGCGCTCTTCAGGCGTACCTGCTTCGCGGACGTCGTTCAGCTTGATGATGTGCCAGCCGAATTGGGTGCGGACAGGGGCGCTGATTTGGCCGGGTTTGAGTTTGTGGACGGCTTCTTCAAATGGGGCAACCATCATGCCGTCGGCAAACCAGCCCAAATCGCCGCCATTGCCGGCGCTGCTGTCTTGAGAGTATTGGCGTGCCAAACCGCCGAAATCTTCGCCGCTGCGGGCTTGTGAGTAGATTTTGCGGATGGTGCTTTCTGCTCCGACAGCGGCGTTATCGTTGTCGGCTTTAATGAGGATGTGTTGGGCATGATATTGGCGCACAGGGTCGGCTTCGGGCAGGGTGATGCCTTGTTGTTTGGCCTGCTCGATGTAGCGTGCTACTTCGGAGTCGCTGACGCGGCTGTTTTGCATGATGGCCTGTTGGCGCACTTTTTCAACAATAATGCTGTCGGCGATGTCTTGACGGACGGCGGCAGATGGGTTTTTGATGTTGGGGTTGTGCGCGATAACGGCTTCGATTTCGCTATCGGTCGCTTGGATGTTGCGGCGTTTGCCTGCTTGGAGGATCAGGGATTGGTTGATCATTTGTGCCAAAACCTGTTGGCGCAGCTCGTTGGCGTCCATTTGTGTACCTTTAGGCATGGTTTGACGCGCTTGCGCTACGGCTTGTGCTACTTGGCGGTGGGTAATGACTTCGTTGTCGACAACCGCGGCAATGCCGTCTGAAAGATGTACACCGCTTTGTACGGCAGGCATGGTGGTGGCGCTGACGGCAGCTACTTTGGCTGCGCGCGCTTTGCCTGCTTTGGCTTTAGGAGCGGCGTGTGCGCCTACTGCGAGAGTGAGTGCGGCGACGAGAATCAGGGGTTTGAAGTTCATTGTTTGACTACCTCGTTGGTTTTGCTGTAACCGGGGATGGCTAAGCGGAGTTTTTCGAATGGGTTGTTGCCGATATTGCTCAAGTCTTTGAGTTGGAGGTTGAAGAATACGGCGTTTTTGTGGCTGTTTTCGCCGGTAACATATCGTTGGCCGACCAAGCTTGCGATCCAGCAGCCGCAGTTGCTTTTGTATTCTGCACCGATGAGCATTTCCAGCGGTTTTTTGGCTTCGATTTCGTAGTTGTAACGGGCAACGGCGTACAGGTTTTTGCTCAACGGCCATTGGGCGGCAAGGTCGATTTGGCTGAGCCTGTCGTAGAAATAGTCGCCGTTGGCTTGCAGATAGATGCGCTCGTTGCGTCCGTATTTATAGCGCGCGCTTAAGACTTTGCCGGGTTCGGGGTTGTAGGCGATCCCTGCGGCGTAGCTTTCGGCACGGCTTTGGTTTTGGTTGTAGTGGATGTCCAAGTCGATGCGGATGCTCGGGGTAATGTTGCCGTGTGCAAAGGCTACCCAGTCGGACTGGCTGCGCGGATAACGGCTGACGTTGCCGTCAGGCAGGACGTTGTCTTTTTTGAAATAAAACTTCTGGCCGATACCTGCACGGAAGAGTTCCGCACCGGTGTTGGGGTTGAGGATACGGCTTTGTGTGGCCAGCGTCAGGCTGTTGGCCGAATTGATGCGGTCGTTGCCCGAATACAGGTTTTCGCGGAACAGCTGCGAATAGGTAAAGCTGTTTTCAGAGCTGTCGAAATTGGGCAGGTCGTTTTGGGACTTGGTCGGAATGTAGTTGTAAAACAGGCGTGGTTCGAGCGTTTGCAGGTATTCTCCGCCGAATAGACGGGCCCTGCGCTCGAAAGTCAGGCCGCTGTCGACGTTGATGATCGGCAGGACGCGGCTGACATTGCGGCTGCTTTGGCCGTTGAAGCTGTTGAGGCTGTAATAAGTGGCGTGTACGCCGACTTTAGGCCGGATGTAGCCCCATTGGTTGTGGAAGTCCCATTTGACGCTCGGGTAGAGCACCACGCGGCTGCCGTCTTGCTTGGTATCGTGGTCAAAACGGGTGAATTGGCTGAATACGTTGAGTTGCGCTTTGCCGAGATGGCTTTGCCAACGGCCGGTCAGACGGGGCATGATGGCATAAGGCTCGTCTTTATAGCCGTCTTGGTTGGCAAGCGTTTGATATTTTTGTACGCGCAACGAGCCGTCGAAGCTGCCGCCCAACAGTTTGTCGCTGTAATTGAGCCATGCCTGACGGTCAAGGTTGACGTTGCGCGCGATGTCCTCGCGGCCGTAGAAGTCGCGGTAGTAATCGTCGTCGGAAACTTGGTTGTAGTTGATGCCGCCGCTGATTTTGCTGTTCAGCTGCTGCTGGTGTTTCCATTTGAACTGGTAGCGGTTGTTGTGGACGCTTTTTTGGTCGTTCGGCATCCAGTCGCCATCGACTTCGCCGCTGTAATTCGGTTGCAGATAACGCACTTGGCCGCCCAGTTGCACACCGCGTTTGCTGATGATGCCCGGGCGGATGGTGGCATCCAAATTCGGCGCAAGGTTGAAGTAGTAGGGCAGGCTCAGCTCAAGGCCGTCTGAACCGGTGGCAATGGTCGGAACGAGCAGGCCGCTTTTGCGGTTGCCGTTGATGGGGAAGTCCGCCCAAGGCGTGTAGAGGACGGGGACGCCGCCGAATACCAGTGAAGCGTGTTTGGCTACGCCGATGCCTGTCGACTCATCGGCTTCGATGCTTTGCGCTTGGATATACCAGCTGGCATCGCCGGGCGAACAGGTGTTGAATTTGGTATTGATGAGTTTGTAGAGGCCTTTGCCTTTGAGTTCGGCTTTTTCGCTGACACTTTGAAGGCGGCGGCCGCCTTGTTCGGTATTGAGGCGCACGGCAGTGCCGGAACCGGTTTGGTTTTTGAGGTTGTAAACCAATTGGTCGCCGGATACGGTCGAACCGTTTTGATACAGGGTAAAGCGGTCGCCGGCGGTAACGGTATCGGCGGCTTGGTCGTATTGCGCCCAATCGGCGTTGAGAACATCGGCATTGCGCTCGACAATGACGTCGCCTTCGGCACGGACGCCGACTTGGGTCTGGCCTTCTATTTTATCGGCGTTGACGCGGGTGTAATCGGCAGGCAGGGCAGGCTCGCCGCTGCGTTTGATTTCGGCGGTTTCGGCCGGCTTGGCATCTTCGTGGTCGCAAAACAGGCAAGTGCTGCCCAAGGAAAGCGGATCGGCTTCGCTTTGGCCGGTTTTTGCCGGTTTGGATTCGGCGGTGTGGGCAGGGGTATAGTCTTCCGCCCGCGGAACGGAAGCATCTTCCGCGCGCACGGCTGTTGCGCCAAAGCCCATAATTAAGGCGAGTACCAAGGGTTTGAGTGAAAATAAACGAGCCAAAATCGCCCCTTAAATCGGTTTGCCAGTTAGAATAGCGGTTATTGTAACCTGAAATTCTGCGATACCGCTATGCAACGACAAACCGAATTACAAAACTGGCTGGAGTCTGTTTACCCGAACCAGCCGTTCGAATTGAGCTTTGCGGCAGCCGATGCCGACTTCCGCCGTTATTTCCGTGCGACGTTTTCAGACGGCCAGACTGTCATCTGTATGGACGCGCCTCCTGAGAAGATGAGTGTTGCGCCGTATTTGAAAGTGCAAAAACTGTTTAATATGGTCAATGTGCCGCAAGTGCTTCATGTGGATGAAGCGTTGGGCTTTATGGTGTTGAACGATTTGGGCAACACCACATTCCTGACTGCCATGAATCAGGAAAACAGTGAAACCGCCCACAAAGCCCTGCTGCTCGAAGCCATCGACGAACTGATCGAGCTGCAAAAAGCCAGCCAACCCGGCAAACTGCCGGAATACGACCGCGAAGTCATGCTGCGTGAGATTAATTTGTTCCCCGAATGGTTTGTGGCCAAAGAATTGGGCCGCGAGCTGACCTTCAAGCAACGCCAGTTGTGGCAGCAAACTGTCGATACGCTGCTGCCGCCCCTGTTGGCGCAGCCCAAAGTGTATGTCCACCGCGACTTTATCGTCCGCAACCTGATGCTGGCAAAAGGCCGCCCGGGCGTATTGGACTTCCAAGACGCGCTTTACGGCCCGATTTCCTATGATTTGGTGTCGCTGTTGCGCGATGCGTTTATCGAATGGGAAGAAGAATTTGTATTGGACTTGGTCATCCGTTACTGGGAAAAAGCACGCGCTGCCGAGTTGCCCGTGCCTGCCGAGTTTGACGAGTTCTACCGCTGGTTTGAATGGATGGGCGTACAACGCCATTTGAAAGTGGCCGGTATTTTTGCCCGCCTGTACTACCGCGACGGCAAAGACAAATACCGCCCGGAAATCCCGCGCTTCTTGAACTATTTGCGCCGCGTATCCCGCCGTTACAACGATTTGGCGCCGCTATATGCGTTGCTGGTCGAATTGGTCGGCGATGACGAATTGGAAACAGGCTATACCTTCTAAGCTTGGTTTTTTAAGATTTGATTCCACTTTTCAGACGGCCTGATCAACAAAAGGCCGTCTGAAACCTTTACAGAACACATAAAAATGACTTACATGATTTACCCCAAAACCTACGACGTGATTGTCGTCGGCGGCGGCCATGCCGGTACCGAAGCCGCGCTTGCTGCCGCACGCATGGGTGCGCAAACCCTGCTGCTTTCACACAACATCGAAACCCTCGGTCAAATGTCGTGCAACCCTTCCATCGGCGGCATCGGCAAAGGCCACCTTGTGCGCGAACTCGACGCATTGGGCGGTGCGATGGCGTTGGCCACCGACAAATCCGGCATCCAGTTCCGCCGCTTGAACGCCAGTAAAGGCGCGGCAGTGCGAGCCACGCGCGCGCAGGCCGACCGTATCCTATATAAAGCCGCCATCCGCGAAATGTTGGAAAACCAAGAAAATCTGGAGCTTTTCCAACAAGCCGTCGAAGACGTAACGCTTGATGGCGAACGCATCAGCGGCGTGGTTACCGCGATGGGCGTGGAGTTTAAAGCACGCGCCGTTGTGTTGACCGCCGGCACGTTTTTGTCCGGCAAAATCCACATCGGTTTGGAAAACTACGAAGGCGGCCGCGCCGGCGACCCCGCCGCCAAATCGCTGGGCGGGTGTTTGCGCGAATTGAATCTGCCGCAAGGCCGTCTGAAAACCGGCACACCGCCGCGTATCGACGGACGTACGATTGATTTTTCCCAGCTCACCGAACAGCCCGGCGACATACCCGTTCCTGTAATGTCCGTACGCGGCAGCGCCGATATGCACCCGCGCCAAGTGTCCTGCTGGATTACGCATACCAACACGCAAACCCACGAAATTATCCGCTCAGGCTTCGACCGCAGCCCGATGTTTACCGGCAAAATCGAAGGCGTCGGCCCGCGTTATTGTCCGTCTATCGAAGACAAAATCAACCGCTTCGCCGACAAAGACAGCCACCAGATTTTCCTCGAACCCGAAGGCCTGACCACACACGAATACTATCCAAACGGTATCTCCACCAGCCTGCCGTTCGATATTCAAATCGCCCTCGTGCGCAGCATGAAAGGTTTGGAAAACGCCCATATCCTGCGCCCCGGCTACGCCATCGAATACGACTACTTCGACCCGCGCAACCTCAAAGCCAGCCTCGAAACCAAAACCATCCAAGGCCTCTTCTTCGCCGGACAAATCAATGGCACAACCGGTTACGAAGAAGCCGCCGCACAAGGCCTGCTTGCAGGCGCAAACGCCGTGCAATACGTCCGCGAACAAGACCCGCTCCTGCTGCGCCGCGAACAAGCCTATCTCGGCGTATTGGTGGACGACCTCATCACCAAAGGCGTGAACGAACCCTACCGCATGTTTACCAGCCGCGCCGAATACCGCCTGCAACTCAGGGAAGACAACGCCGATATGCGCCTGACCGAAGACGGCTACAAAATCGGCTTGGTGGGTGAAGAACAATGGCGCATGTTCAACGAAAAACGCGAAGCCATCGAACGCGAAATCCAACGTTTGAAAACAACGTGGTACACGCCGCAAAAACTCGCCGAAGAAGAGCAGCTGCGCGTATTCGGCCAAAAACTCAGCCGCGAAGCCAACCTGCACGACCTCCTGCGCCGCCCGAACCTCGACTACGCCGCGCTGATGACCCTGCCCGACGCACAACCTGAAACCGCACTTGCCGACAGCGTGGTCGAACAAGTCGAAATCCAAGTCAAATACCAAGGCTATATCGACCGCCAAAACGAAGAAATCGACAGCCGCCGCGACATCGAAACCTTAAAGCTGCCCGACGACATCGATTACAGCAAAGTCAAAGGCTTATCCGCCGAAGTGCAGCAAAAGCTCAACCAACACAAACCCGAAACCGTCGGCCAAGCCAGCCGCATTTCCGGCGTAACGCCTGCCGCCGTCGCATTGCTGATGGTGCATTTGAAGCGTGGATTTAAGGATGCCAAGTAAGGTTTAATCCGAATAAAGGCCGTCTGAAACTTTCAGACGGCCTTTATTTATCAGGGGATTGATGGTGTTGCACCTTATTTCATTAATTTTTTAAAGAGTTCGGATTGTCAGCAAGATGGGCGTATTCTGATGAAAAAATGAAGAAGAAAACGTTTTTTCAGGACGCGTCATAAGCTGCCGCTTTTTCGAGCAGTTTTACCCTTGCCTGCGGCCATTCCTCACGCAGCAGGCTGTATTCAACCGTATCGCGCACGCTGCCGTCTTTCCGCAGCTTGTGGCAGCGCAAGATGCCGTCTTGGTGTGCACCCAAGCGTTCGATGGCGCGTTGGGAGGCGGTATTGAGGTTGTCGGTCTGCCAGCAGACGCAGCGGCAGTTTAAAGTGTCGAAAACGTAGTCGAGCAACATGATTTTGCAGGCGGTATTGATGTGCGTGCGCTGTGCCGACAGGGCATACCATGTGAAACCGATGTAGAGGCGTGGGATGGCGGGGTCGATGTGGTAAAGCGAAGTTGAGCCGACAATTTTTCCCGTGTCTTCGTCGATGACGGCAAAGGCGAGGCGGGTTTGTATGGCGATGCGGATATAGTCAGCTACTTGGTGGGGTTCGGGCGCGGTGGTTACGTTCAGCTTCCAAACTTCGCCGTCGCAAACTGCTTCGCGCAAACCGGCTTCGTGTGCCGTTGTTAAAGGTTCGAGACGGACGCGGTCGAAGGATAAAACGGGAGTGGATGAGAAATCAGTCATGGAGGTTTCCTTTGTATTTGATGGTTTGAGTTTTCAGACGACCTTTTATAGTGTCTTAACGGACGGCATCTCTGAGGTCTTCTGAAAGCTATTGATTAATGATGTTTGAACATCAGCACGCCCGACTCCGATACAAACCCGTCCAGCGGCAGGTCGTGTGGTTCGGTCGGCAGTGTGTCGGTCAGCTGGCAGCCGAAGCCTACGCCCAGGGTTTTGGTTTGCAGGCGGTATTTCGTGGCGGAGAGGGTGGCGTCGTAATAGCCGCCGGCTTGTCCGAGGCGGTAGCCGCGTTTGTCGATACCGACGATGGGGACCAGCAATAGGCTGAGTTGGTGGATGCGGATTTTTTTGCCGGTGAATTGGGGGACGTGCAATTTGGCGCGGCCGCGTTTGCGTTCTTGTTTGGCGCCGTCGGCAGGGTAGGGGGTGAACCACATCCGCCGCGTGTGCGGTTCGATATAGGGCAGGTAGAGTTTTGCGCCGCGTTTTTGTGCGGCACGGACAAAGCCGTCCAATCGCAATTCCTTGCCCATCGGCCAATACACGCCGATTTTCCGTCCTTTTTTGATGTAGGGTTTGAGCAGGCGGTTGATGGTTTCGGTGGCGGCGTTTCGCTCGTCGGCGCTCATTTGGGCGCGTGCGCGGCGGAACTGTTTGCGTAGTGCCGATTTTTCGGGATTCCTCATTTTCAGACGGCCTTTCGGGATTGCGGTAGAATGTTGCGATTATAACGATTTTGTTAACATTCAAACAGGACGCACACGATGTGGCACATTGTCGCCATCGGCTATCTTTTTGTTGCCGTGATGTTTTCCGCCGCGCAGCCGAGTATTGCGCGCGCATTGATTTATTTGGTTTTTTGGGCAGTGTTGCCCACTGTGTTTACGGTCTTTGTCGTGACCATCCGCCGCCGCAACCGCCTGATGAAACGGCAGGAGCAGGCGGAGTTTGAAGCGGCCCGCCAAAAGGCGGTACAGGCGGATGAAAAACAGGACGGAAAGGTATAAAATCCCTTTTCAGACGGCCTCTTATCCGCTATAATCCGTCAGTTTTCCATTTCGGAAACACTCTTTTATTTTTTAAAACTTATGCCCACTTTCGCCGAAGGGTGCTTGACAATAGGCGCCGCCTATCAAGTTCTATGCGATTGAATGTGTGCTCTTTAACCCTTTCAAGGAAATAACATGTCTCAAATTACTATGCGTCAGATGATTGAAGCCGGTGTTCACTTCGGTCACCAAACCCGTTTCTGGAACCCGAAAATGGCCCAATACATTTTCGGTGCGCGCAACAAAATCCATATCGTAAACTTGGAAAAAACCCTGCCGATGTTCCAGGAGGCGCAAGAAGCCGTACGCCGTCTGGTTGCCAACAAAGGTACAGTGTTGTTCGTAGGTACCAAACGCCAAGCCCGCGACATCATCCGCGAAGAAGCTACCCGTGCCGGTATGCCTTTCGTTGATCACCGTTGGTTGGGCGGTATGCTGACCAACTACAAAACCGTTAAGCAATCCATCAAACGCCTGGAAGAAAAAACTGCTGCCCTGGAAAACGCTGCTGAAGGCGGTTTCAACAAAAAAGAAATTCTGGAAATGCAACGCGACGTTGAAAAACTGGAACGTTCTTTGGGCGGTATCAAAAACATGAAAGGCCTGCCTGACGCGATTTTCGTTATCGATACCGGCTACCAAAAAGGTACTCTGGTTGAGGCTGAAAAACTGGGCATCCCTGTTATCGCCGTAGTCGATACCAACAACAGCCCTGACGGCGTGAAATACGTTATCCCTGGTAACGATGACTCCGCCAAAGCCATCCGCCTGTACTGCCGCGGCATCGCCGACGCAGTTTTGGAAGGCAAAAACCAAGCGCTGCAAGAAACTGTAGCCGCTGCCCAAGAAGCTGCTGCCGAGTAATTCGGTACACGGAAGAGGGGCGTTATGCCCCTTTTCTCAAATCCCGTTCTGAAATCCGTTTCAGACGGCCACTATTTCCAAACACGGCAATGGCCGTGTTCCCAAAAATCTAGGAGATTCAAAATGGCAGAAATTACTGCAAAAATGGTTGCCGACCTGCGCGCCGCTACCGGCCTGGGTATGATGGAATGCAAAAAAGCCTTGGTTGAAGCTGAAGGCAACTTCGACAAAGCCGAAGAAATCCTGCGTATTAAATCTGGTGCGAAAGCCGGTAAACTGGCTGGCCGTACTGCTGCCGAAGGCGTATTGGCTTACGCGATCAACGGCAATGTCGGCGCATTGGTTGAAGTAAACTGCGAAACCGACTTCGTTGCTAAAGACGCCGGCTTCGTAGAATTTGCTAACTTCGTTGCTAAAACTGCTGCCGAGAAAAAACCGGCTACCGTTGAAGAACTGAGCGAATTGGTTGAAGCAGAACGTAAAGCCATCATCGCTAAATTGGGCGAAAACATGTCTGTTCGCCGCTTCCAAGTGATCGACACTGCCAACCAACTGGTTGCCTACATCCACGGTGCTTTGGCTACCGAAGGCGTATTGGTTGAGTACAAAGGCTCTGAAGACGTAGCACGCAAAATCGGTATGCACATCGTTGCCGCCAAACCTCAATGCGTATCTGAAGCCGAAGTGGATGCCGAAACCATCGAAAAAGAACGCCACATCTACACCGAGCAAGCCATTGCTTCCGGCAAACCTGCTGAAATCGCCGCTAAAATGGTCGAAGGCCGTATCCGTAAATTCTTGGCTGAAATCACTCTGAACGGCCAAGCGTTCGTGATGAACCCTGACCAAACTGTTGCCCAATTCGCTAAAGAAAACGGCACTGAAGTGATCAGCTTCGTACGCTACAAAGTAGGCGACGGTATCGAGAAAGCCGTTGTTGACTACGCGGCCGAAGTTGCTGCCGCTGCTAAAGTGTAAGGCACTTATGAAAAAGAAAGCACCTGGATTCCAAACGAATCAGGGTGCTTTTTTTTGAGAAAACCGTTTACGGTACCTAATTTAAGACGGCCGAATATTCAGGCCGTCTGAAAACCAAAACAATAATAAACCGACACACCCTATCATTAATATTCCGACCGTTTGAAAATTCAGACGGCCCGCCCCCCGACCGACGACATTCAAGAAAGCAAGGTATCCCATGACACAGCAAATCAAATACAAACGCGTATTACTGAAACTCTCCGGCGAATCCCTGATGGGCTCTGATCCATTCGGCATCAATCACGATACCATCGTTCAAACTGTCGGCGAAATTGCCGAAATCGTGAGAATGGGCGTGCAAGTCGGTATCGTTGTCGGAGGCGGTAACATTTTCCGCGGCGTATCTGCACAAGCAGGCAGCATGGACCGCGCCACTGCCGACTACATGGGCATGATGGCAACCGTGATGAACGCCTTGGCACTCAAAGACGCATTTGAAACCTTGGGCATCAAAGCGCGTGTTCAATCTGCACTGTCTATGCAGCAAATCGCTGAAACATACGCCCGTCCTAAAGCCATTCAATATTTGGAAGAAGGCAAAGTCGTGATTTTTGCCGCCGGTACCGGTAATCCGTTCTTCACAACCGACACTGCTGCCGCATTGCGCGGTGCGGAAATGAACTGCGATGTGATGCTCAAAGCCACTAACGTTGACGGCGTGTACACCGCAGACCCGAAAAAAGACCCATCGGCAACACGCTACGAAACCATTACTTTTGACGAAGCCTTGTTGAAAAACCTCAAAGTGATGGATGCCACCGCCTTCGCCCTCTGTCGCGAACGCAAGCTCAATATCGTGGTATTCGGCATTGCTAAAGAAGGCTCGCTCAAACGCGTGGTAACCGGCGAAAACGAAGGTACGCTGGTTCACTGCTAATCATTGAAAGGCCGTCTGAAACAGCCGAACGGGATACATTCGGCTTTCAGACGGCCTTTTATTTTCAGTCGGTTGCGTGGGCATTGGCTCATGGTTTGAAAAGGTTGAGAACTTGTTTAACCATAATGCCCAACCGACAATTCGATAACAAAGGATACTCCATGAATATCACCGTCTTGGCTGTCGGCACGAAAATGCCGCGTTGGGTAGATGAGGCCGTCGGCGAGTACGCCAAACGCTTCGGGCGCGATGTCAATTATGCGCTGAAAGAAATCAAGCCTGAAAAACGAGGCGCGGGTGTGAATGCGGCTCAGGGCATGGCGGCTGAAGAAAAACGCCTGCTGGAAGCCATCCCGCAAGGCGCGTTTTTGGTGGTATTGGACGAGCGCGGCAAAGCGCCGACTTCGGTCGAATTGGCGCAACATTTGAAAAGCTGGCAGCAAAACGGCGAACACGTCTGCTTTATTATCGGCGGCGCAGACGGCATGACCGACCGTTTGAAACAGCAGGCAAACATGATGATGCGCCTTTCCAGCCTGACCCTGCCGCATGGCATGGTGCGCGTTTTGCTGACCGAGCAGCTTTATCGTGCCGTTTCGATTTTGCACAACCATCCTTATCATCGGGAATAATTCGCTTTGATTGCCGTGATAAGACGGCAATGCCGCCTTGTCGGTTTAAAGTGGGGCGAACCCGTTTTTCAGACGGCCTGATTTTTCCGCATGAATCCTTTATAATCGTTTCTTTGATAAATCAACATCTTTCGGGAGAACCCAAATGTCCGATTTCCGTCAAGACTTCCTCAAATTCGCTTTGGCACAAAACGTGTTGAAATTCGGCGAATTTACGACCAAGGCCGGCCGTCAGTCGCCTTATTTTTTCAATGCCGGTTTGTTCAATGACGGCGCATCGACTTTGCAGCTGGCGAAGTTTTACGCCGAAGCCATTATTGCCAGCGGCGTAAAGTTCGATATGCTGTTCGGCCCAGCCTATAAAGGCATTATTTTGGCGGCGGCAACAGCGATGATGTTGGCGGAAAAAGGCGTAAACGTACCGTTTGCCTACAACCGCAAAGAAGCCAAAGACCACGGCGAGGGCGGCGTGTTGGTGGGCGCGCCTTTGAAAGGCCGCGTGCTGATCATCGATGATGTGATTTCCGCCGGTACATCCGTGCGCGAGTCGGTCAAACTGATTGAGGCCGAAGGCGCAACGCCTGCCGCAGCGGCCATTGCGCTCGACCGCATGGAAAAAGGCACAGGCGAATTGTCGGCGGTGCAGGAAGTGGAAAAACAATACGGCCTGCCGGTGGTTTCGATTGCCAACTTGAACGACTTGTTCACGCTCTTGCAAAACAATGCCGAATTTGGCGGCTTCTTCGAGCCGGTCAAAGCCTATCGCGAACGTTACGGCGCGGTTTAAACCATAACATCATGCTCAGGTCGTCTGAAACAGTTTTCAGACGGCCTGAAGCATTGGCTAAAATATATTTTTGATTCAATACACTTACGGAAAATACTCATGCCTGCTTGTTCTTGTCCTCATTGTAAAACGCCGCATTGGGTGAAAGATACCCAATTGAACGTGGCGCAGGGTTTCGTGGTCTGCACGCGTTGTTCGGGGATGTTTAAGGCCAAGGATTATCTGTCGGGCAACCTTCCGGCCGATCCTGCCCATTTGCCTGTGGCGGTAACGGATGTGCGCCTCGTGCATAACATCGGCGCGCAAATCCTCAAGCATTCCAAACTTTCGCGCAAAGAAATTTCCGATTTGCTCAACAGCGCGCTCAAGGAAGAGCCCAAGGCGGAAGAGCAGGCGGCGGTCAAAACGCGCAAGGACGGTTTCAACTGGACGCTGGCATCGCTGATTGCGCTGACGGTTTTGATTATGCAACTCTTTTATCTTGCCCTGCTATGAGTAACATCGCTCATTTTGTTGCCAGCTTTCGCGAAGCCGCGCCCTATATTCAATATTTGCGTGGCAAAACCATGGTGGTCGGCGTGACCGACAGCCTGTTGGAAGGCGAAACCCTGATCCGTTTGGCCGCAGATTTGAACCTGTTGGCCAGCTTGGGCTTGCGTTTGGTCTTGGTGCACGGTTCGCGGCATTTGCTCGACAAATTGGCTTCGGGTCGGAATTTTGTTCCGAAATACAGCGGCAGCCGACGGATTACCGATGAAGCGACCCTGATGGAAGTGAAGCAGGTGGCGGGGATTATCCGCAGCGATGTCGAAGCAGCTTTGTTCAGCAGCGTATCTGCGCAGCAACGGAGCAAGCCGCCGGTTATCGCGTGCGGCAACTTTATTACCGCCCGCCCGTTAGGCGTTATCGACGGCGTGGACATGGGCTATACCGGTACCGTCCGCAAAATCGACGCGGAAGAGATCCGTTTGCGCTTGGATAGCGGCGCGGTGGTGCTGATCAGTCCTTTGGGGCATTCGTACAGCGGCAAAACCTTCAATCTGAGTATGTGTGAAACCGCGCAGGAAGTGGCCATGGCTTTGCAGGCGGAGAAACTGGTTTTCCTGACCGAAGAAGCCGGTATCCGCCGCGCCGATGGTTCGTTGGCCAATACGTTGTCTGTCGGCGAAGTGCAGGAATTGGTGCGCGGCAATCCCGATGCGCCGGTTGATTTACTCCATGCGGCAGTGTGCGCACTGGAAAACGGTGTATCGCGGGTGCAGATTCTCAACGGCCGCGAAGACGGCAGCCTGTTGCGCGAGCTGTTTACCCGCGAGGGCAGCGGTACGTCTATTGCCCGAGGGCCGTTTGTTTCCATCCGTCAGGCACGCAGCGACGACATTCCGCACATCATCGCCTTAATCCGTCCTCTGGCGGAACAAGGCATCTTGTTACACCGCAGCCGCGAGTATTTGGAAAACCATATTTCCAGTTTTTCCGTATTGGAACACGATCAAAACATTTACGGCTGCGTGGCGCTGAAAACTTTTGCCGAGCCGGACTGCGGCGAATTGGCCTGCCTGGTGGTGTCGCCCGAAGCTCGTGACGGCGGCTACGGCGAATTGCTGTTGGAACATTTATTCCAAAAAGCGCGCGCCTTAAATATCAAAACGCTTTTCGCCTTATCCACGCACACGGGCGAATGGTTTGTCGAACGGGGCTTTCAGACGGCCTCGGCCGATGACCTGCCTGCCGAACGCCGGCAGGAATACAATGCCAACGGCCGCAATTCCAAAGTATTTGTTTATGACTTGCAGGCCGTCTGAAAACTGCAATCCTATTATCTATTTTTAAACATCACTCAAATCTTATGTTGAAAATCATCTCTGCCAACGTCAACGGCATCCGCTCCGCCTATAAAAAAGGTTTTTACGAATACATCGCCGCATCGGGCGCGGACATTGTCTGCGTGCAGGAACTGAAAGCTCAAGAAGCCGACCTGTCAGACGATATGAAAAATCCGCACGGTATGCACGGCTACTGGCATTGCGCCGAAAAGCGCGGTTACAGCGGCGTGGCGGTGTACAGCAAACGCAAACCCGACAATGTGCAAATCGGCATGGGCATTGAAGAATTTGACAGGGAAGGCCGTTTTGTCCGTTGCGATTTCGGCAAGTTGTCGGTAATTTCGCTGTATCTGCCCAGCGGCAGCAGCGCAGAAGAGCGCCAACAAGTGAAATACCGCTTTTTAGACGCGTTCTATCCCATGCTCGAAGCCATGAAGAACGAAGGACGCGACATCGTCGTCTGCGGCGACTGGAATATTGCCCACCAAAACATCGACTTGAAAAACTGGAAGGGCAATCAGAAAAATTCGGGCTTTTTGCCTGAAGAGCGCGAATGGATAGGCAAAGTCATCCACAAGCTCGGTTGGACGGATATGTGGCGCACACTTTATCCCGATGTGCCGGGCTATACATGGTGGAGCAACCGCGGACAAGCGTATGCGAAAGATGTCGGGTGGCGTATCGATTATCAGATGGTTACGCCGGAGCTGGCCGCCAAAGCCGTTTCCGCACATGTTTATAAAGATGAAAAATTCTCGGATCACGCCCCTTTAGTTGTGGAGTATGACTATGTTGCCGAATAAGTTTTTTGGTAAGTACGACTGGAATATAAACAGTAAAACCGGCGTAGGTGCGGTTTGGGTTGTGGCGGCATTTGTGCTGCCTATGCTGGTGTGGGCAATATTTATGCTGGCGCGGATGTCCGGCTGGGTTGCGCCGACCAAGGCCAATCCGACTTGGGCGTTGGTGTGGCTGCTGTTTTCATTGCCTTGCCTGCTGATTGCGGCCAAATGCTTTGCTTGGAAGGGCTGGCGGCTGATTGCCAACATCGTACTGTGTCTGGCGACTTGTGCCATTCTCAGCGTGCCTGCCGCCTTGTTGATCGCATTTACACTCAACGACTTGCTCAAATAGGCCGTCTGAAAATGCAGAGCTTCGAACTCGAAGAAATGGCACTGTTTCTGATACGCGATGCGGATGAAGCGGAAATGTGGATAGACCGCTGGGCGGTCAGCTATCCGATTGTTCAAACCGCCGAAGCCGATGGTCGGCAAACCGTTTCCGAATGGCAACACGCCATTCGGACGGCCTTTGAGCATATCGTCAGCAGAAATATTGCCGTCGTGGCTCATGGTGTCGGTGTGTCTGCATTTTTGGCATGGCTGTATCAAACCGACATCCTGACGCAAAAACGCCTGACAAATATTATTTTGGTCTCGCCGCGTCCCGAAGCTTTTCCCGAAGACGAAATCCATACGTTCCAACGCGTCCGCTGTCCTTGCCGTACGGCGTTGGTCATCGCTGAAACAAACGGCACGCCACGCGATTGGGCGCAAGAACAGGCCGACCGCTGGCAGGCGCGCCTGCTTCAATCGCCGCATTCCGGCCGGTTAAACGGCGCGCTCGGCGGCTGGCAATGGGGCATGAAGCTGATGCAGGAAATGCTGTTGAGTAAGTAGTTTAGAAGTGTCTATCAAGAAGAGAGGCCGTCTGAAACCGATATGTGTTTCAGACGGCCTTTGTTTGCAAATATCATGTTAAATATAATTAAAAGAAACTATTCTCATTTCTTTTTAGAAGCAATATAATTCGGTTGTTTCGTTAAATTGAGTATAAAAATGCAAATACCATCTCATTTGGCTTTATTACCCACGTTGATTATCGCTTCCTTCCCTGTTGCTGCCGCCGATACGCAGGATAATGGCGAACATTACACCGCCACGCTGCCCACCGTTTCCGTGGTTGGGCAGTCCGACACCAGCGTACTCAAAGGCTACATCAACTACGACGAAGCCGCCGTTACCCGCAACGGCCAGCTCATCAAAGAAACGCCGCAAACCGTCGATACGCTTAACATCCAGAAAAACAAAAACTACGGCGCGAACGATTTGAGTTCCATCCTCGAAGGCAACGCCGGCATTGACGCTGCCTACGATATGCGCGGCGAAAGCATTTTCCTGCGCGGTTTTCAAGCCGACGCATCCGATATTTACCGCGACGGCGTGCGCGAAAGCGGACAGGTCCGCCGCAGTACCGCCAACATCGAGCGCGTGGAAATCCTGAAAGGCCCGTCTTCCGTCCTTTACGGCCGTACCAACGGCGGCGGCGTCATCAATATGGTCAGCAAATACGCCAACTTCAAACAAAGCCGCAACATCGGTGCAGTTTACGGCTCGTGGGCAAACCGCAGCCTGAATATGGACATTAACGAAGTGCTGAACAAAAACGTCGCCATCCGCCTCACCGGCGAAGTCGGGCGCGCCAATTCGTTCCGCAGCGGCATAGACAGCAAAAACGTCATGGTTTCGCCCAGTATTACCGTCAAACTCGACAACGGCTTGAAGTGGACGGGGCAATACACCTACGACAATGTGGAGCGCACGCCTGACCGCAGTCCGACCAAGTCTGTGTACGACCGCTTCGGACTGCCTTACCGCATGGGTTTCGCCCACCCGAACGATTTTGTCAAAGACAAGCTGCAAGTTTGGCGTTCCGACCTCGAATACGCCTTCAACGACAAATGGCGCGCCCAATGGCAGCTCGCCCACCGCACGGCGGCGCAGGATTTCGACCATTTCTATGCAGGCAGCGAAAACGGCAGCCTAATCAAGCGTAACTACGCCTGGCAGCAGACCGACAACAAAACCCTGTCGTCCAACTTCACACTCAACGGCGACTACAACATCGGGCGTTTTGAAAACCACCTGACCGTAGGCATGGACTACAGTCGCGAACACCGCAACCCGACATTGGGTTACAGCCGCGCCTTTTCCGCTTCCATCGACCCCTACGACCGCGCAAGCTGGCCGGCTTCGGGTAGATTGCAGCCTATCCTGACCCAAAATCGCCACAAAGCCGACTCCTACGGCATCTTTGTGCAAAACATCTTCTCTGCCACGCCCGATTTGAAATTCGTCCTCGGCGGCCGTTACGATAAGTACACCTTTAATTCCGAAAATAAACTCACCGGCAGCAGCCGCCAATACAGCGGCCATTCGTTCAGCCCCAATATCGGCGCAGTGTGGAACGTAACACCCGCCCACACGCTTTACGCCTCGTATAACAAAGGCTTCGCGCCTTATGGCGGACGCGGCGGCTATTTGAGTATCGACACGTCGTCTGCCGCCGTGTTCAACGCCGACCCCGAGTACACCCGCCAATACGAAACCGGCGTGAAAAGCAGTTGGCTGGACGACCGCCTCAGCACCACATTGTCCGCCTACCAAATCGAACGCTTTAATATCCGCTACCGTCCCGACGCGCAAAATGATCCCTACACTTGGGCAGTCGGCGGCAAACACCGTTCGCGTGGCGTGGAATTGTCCGCCATCGGACAAATCATCCCCAAAAAACTTTATCTGCGCGGATCGTTGGGCGTGATGCAGGCAAAAGTCGTTGAAGACAAAGAAAATCCCGACCGAGTGGGCATTCATTTGGACAACACCAGCAACGTTACCGGCAACCTGTTCTTCCGTTACACGCCGACCGAAAACCTCTACGGCGAAATCGGCGTAACCGGTACGGGCAAACGCTACGGCTACGACTCAAGAAACAAAGAAGTGACTACGCTTCCCGGCTTTGCCCGAGTTGATGCCATGCTCGGCTGGAACCATAAAAACGTCAACGTTACCTTTGCCGCAGCCAATCTGCTCAATCAAAAATATTGGCGTTCGGACGCCATGCCGGGTAATCCGCACGGCTATACTGCCCGGGTAAATTACCGTTTCTGATGAAATCAGGCAAAGGCCGTCTGAAAATAAGGCTATGATCTAAGCCATATTTCAGACGGCCTTTTATAAAGGTCGAAATAAAACTAAACACATTTTTTCACTCAAATCGAACACACCTCCAACAAAATGCCATAAAATCCGCCCATTGATTTGAATGTAAAGAGATACCTATGAAACTGAAAACCTTAGCCTTGACTTCATTAACCCTGTTGGTATTGGCCGCTTGCGGCAAACAGGCGGAAACCAGCGTTCCGGCAGACAGCGCCCAAAGCAGCACATCCGCCCCGGCAACCCCTGCCGCATTGACAGAAGGTGTCAATTACACCGTCTTGTCCAACCCGATTCCGCAACAGCAGGCCGGCAAAATCGAAGTATTGGAATTCTTCGGCTACTTCTGCCCGCATTGCGCCCATTTGGAGCCGGTCTTGAGTGAACACATCAAAACGTTTAAAGACGATACCTATATGCGCCGGGAGCATGTCGTTTGGGGTGATGAAATGAAACCTCTGGCACGTTTGGCGGCCGCAGTGGAAATAGCCGGTGAATCAGATAAAGCCAACAGCCATATTTTCGATGCGATGGTTAACCAAAAAATCAATCTGGCCGATACCGATACCCTGAAAAAATGGTTGTCCGAGCAAACAGCGTTTGACGGCAAAAAAGTATTGGCTGCATTTGAAGCGCCCGAAAGCCAAGCACGTGCGGCTCAAATGGAAGAATTGACCAATAAATTCCAAATCAGCGGCACACCGACCGTGATCGTCGGCGGCAAATACCAAGTCGAATTTAAAGACTGGCAGTCCGGCATGACCACGATTGACCAACTGGTGGACAAAGTACGCGAAGAGCAGAAAAAACCGCAATAAGTTGAAGGCTGAATAAGTAAAGGCCGTCTGAAAATAGGATTTCAGACGGCCTTTTATATTTAGGATTTATAGAATAGATGGTTGCTTAAAGCCTTCTGGTTTTAAATCTGAATACAAAACCAAAACGCCGTCTGAAACTTTTCAGACGGCGTTTTCTGTCAAATTAGCTTACAAACCCGGGAACATGCCTTTCATTCCCTTCATGCCTTTGGCCAAACGCATCAGTTTGCCCAAACCGTTGCCGCTGAACATCTTCATCATTTGTTGCATTTGTTCAAACTGTTTGAGTAATTTGTTCACTTCCTGCACGGTCGTGCCCGCACCCACCGCAATACGGCGTTTGCGGCTGGCTTTGAGCAGGGCAGGGTTGGCGCGTTCTTTAGGGGTCATCGAGTTGATGATGGCTTCTACTTTGCCCATCGCTTTTTCAGCCGTTCCTTCGGGGATTTGTTTCGAGATTTGACCCAGTTCGCCCGGCATTTTCGACATCAGGTTTTCCAAGCCGCCCATATTGCGCATTTGCTGAATTTGTTCTTTAAAGTCGTTGAGGTCGAAGCCTTTGCCTTTTTGCAGCTTTTTCGCCATTTTGGCGGCGGCTTCTTCATCAATACCTTTTTGAACGTCTTCAATCAGGGTCAATACGTCGCCCATGCCGAGGATACGGCTGGCAAGACGGTCGGGGTGGAAAGGTTCGAGGCCGTTGATTTTCTCGCCGACACCGATAAATTTAATCGGTTTGCCGGTTACATGGCGTACGGACAATGCCGCACCGCCGCGCGAGTCGCCGTCCATCTTGGTCAATACAACACCGGTCAGCGGCAGGGCTTCATTAAATGCCTGAGCAGTGTTTACCGCATCCTGACCCAGCATGGCATCGATGACGAACAAAGTTTCAACCGGGTTGACCGCCGCATGAAGCGCTTTGATTTCGTTCATCATCTCTTCATCGATTGCCAGGCGGCCGGCGGTATCGACCATCAAGACATCGTAAAAATGTTTTTTGGCGTAATCAACAGCGGCAGTTGCAATCTCAACCGGTTTTTGGTTGGTATCGGACGGGAAAAAGTCCACGCCGACCTGTTCGGCCAACAGGCGCAGCTGTTCAATCGCGGCCGGGCGGTAAACGTCGGCAGATACCACCAAAACTTTTTTCTTCTGATCGTTTTTCAGCAGGCGGGCGAGTTTGCCGACGGTTGTTGTCTTACCGGCACCCTGCAAACCGGCCATCAAAACGATGGCAGGCGGTGAAACCGACAAATCCAGCGTTTTGTTTTCCTTGCCCATCAATTCGATCAAGGCTTGGTTGACCACGCCGATAAAGGCTTGGTCAGGCGTCAGACTGCCGACGACTTCTTGACCGAGAGCCTGTTCTTTGACTGTGTTGACGAATTCTTTAACGACGGGCAATGCAACGTCGGCTTCCAGCAGGGCAAGACGAACCTCGCGCAAGGCTTCTTTAATATTGTCTTCGGTCAGCGTTGATTGGCCGCGAATATTTTTAAGTACCTTGCTGAAGCGGTTGGTCAGGTTGTCTAACATACTTATCCTTGATAATGAGAATAGCTGCCCAATACAGGGCATTCTTTGTTAAAATAAAATTGGGATTATTTTACACGATAGTCCGAAGTTATGCTTCAAGAACACAAACACGTACACCAAGGCCGTCTGAAACCCTGCCGGCCGTACGTCAAGTGTTCATAGTATCTATTGAGAAAGATATTTATGCCGATTGTCTTAATCTGCCTGATGCTGGTGTATGCCGGATTGGGCGCATTTTCCTGGTTGCAACATAAAAAGCACAATAATAAATCTTACCCGCTGAAAACCGAGCTGCTGATTTTGAGTGGCGCATTATTGGTACATGGCGCAGCATTGATGTTCCCGGTATTGCAGGATAGGGTATTGATTACCGGTTTTGGTTATTCACTCAGTCTGATAGTCTGGCTGATGCTGATGATGTACTGCTTGGGCAGCTTCTTTTATTGTCTGCGCGGAGTGCAACTCTTATTGTATCCCTGTGCCACATTGACCTTATTGCTGGGTTTCCTTTTCCCGGGAGATTTCACAGGCCGTCAAATCGTAGACTTATTGCCGCTGTCGCACATCGCATCATCATTGCTTGCATACGGACTATTTGGCATCGTTACCTTATTTGCCATCCTAATCCTTTTGCTCGACCGCAATCTGCACAAACGCCGTTTTTCCGCATTGGTCAGCTTCTTGCCGCCATTATTGAGTTTGGAAAAACTCATGTTCCAAGGTATTTGGGCAGGTTTCATTTTATTGACCTATTCCGTTATCAGCGGTACGTTTTTTGCAGAAGCCGTTTTCGGCAAACCCATGACCTTCACGCATAAAACCATCTTCAGTATTATGTCGTGGCTGATTTATGGCGCATTATTGTTGAAACACAGCATGACCGCATGGCGGGGTAAAAAAGCCGCCGTTTGGACCATTGTCGGATTTGTCAGTCTGATTTTTGCCTATATAGGCAGTAAATTTGTCTTAGAAATTATCCTGCATCGTATTGGATAAATAGAAACCATACAAAAAGGCCGTCTGAAATACTCTTTCAGACGGCCTTAGTATTGAATCGGGTTGGATTTTGGAAGCGAATAGGGAAGATTTGAATGTTTTTAGAAAAATAAAAAACCTGTTAAAACAGGGGAGTGATTAAATTTTCGAAAATAATTTCGAGAAAGGTGTTGACTGGTTTTGTTGGGAGGCGTATAGTTCGGTTCTTCGCTGCTGACGCGGTGAAGAAAACGAAGCAGACAGTATAACACAGTTGGTTGAAATTTTCGATAATTTTAGTTGACTTTTGAAAATTGTACTGTATAATTCGATTCGCTCTTTAAAAAACAGATTACCGATAAGTGTGAGTGCATTAGGCCTCACACTGTTTGAAAGACAGACAAGATGATGTTTTAGACATTGTCCTGTCGGTTTCTTTGAAGCAGACCAGAAGTTATAAGTTAGAGATTGAACATAAGAGTTTGATCCTGGCTCAGATTGAACGCTGGCGGCATGCTTTACACATGCAAGTCGGACGGCAGCACAGAGAAGCTTGCTTCTTGGGTGGCGAGTGGCGAACGGGTGAGTAACATATCGGAACGTACCGAGTAATGGGGGATAACTAATCGAAAGATTAGCTAATACCGCATATTCTCTGAGGAGGAAAGCAGGGGACCTTCGGGCCTTGCGTTATTCGAGCGGCCGATATCTGATTAGCTAGTTGGTGGGGTAAAGGCCTACCAAGGCGACGATCAGTAGCGGGTCTGAGAGGATGATCCGCCACACTGGGACTGAGACACGGCCCAGACTCCTACGGGAGGCAGCAGTGGGGAATTTTGGACAATGGGCGCAAGCCTGATCCAGCCATGCCGCGTGTCTGAAGAAGGCCTTCGGGTTGTAAAGGACTTTTGTCAGGGAAGAAAAGGCTGTTGCTAATACCGACAGCTGATGACGGTACCTGAAGAATAAGCACCGGCTAACTACGTGCCAGCAGCCGCGGTAATACGTAGGGTGCGAGCGTTAATCGGAATTACTGGGCGTAAAGCGAGCGCAGACGGTTACTTAAGCAGGATGTGAAATCCCCGGGCTCAACCTGGGAACTGCGTTCTGAACTGGGTGACTAGAGTGTGTCAGAGGGAGGTAGAATTCCACGTGTAGCAGTGAAATGCGTAGAGATGTGGAGGAATACCGATGGCGAAGGCAGCCTCCTGGGATAACACTGACGTTCATGCTCGAAAGCGTGGGTAGCAAACAGGATTAGATACCCTGGTAGTCCACGCCCTAAACGATGTCAATTAGCTGTTGGGCAACTTGATTGCTTAGTAGCGTAGCTAACGCGTGAAATTGACCGCCTGGGGAGTACGGTCGCAAGATTAAAACTCAAAGGAATTGACGGGGACCCGCACAAGCGGTGGATGATGTGGATTAATTCGATGCAACGCGAAGAACCTTACCTGGTCTTGACATGTACGGAATCCTCCAGAGACGGAGGAGTGCCTTCGGGAGCCGTAACACAGGTGCTGCATGGCTGTCGTCAGCTCGTGTCGTGAGATGTTGGGTTAAGTCCCGCAACGAGCGCAACCCTTGTCATTAGTTGCCATCATTAAGTTGGGCACTCTAATGAGACTGCCGGTGACAAGCCGGAGGAAGGTGGGGATGACGTCAAGTCCTCATGGCCCTTATGACCAGGGCTTCACACGTCATACAATGGTCGGTACAGAGGGTAGCCAAGCCGCGAGGCGGAGCCAATCTCACAAAACCGATCGTAGTCCGGATTGCACTCTGCAACTCGAGTGCATGAAGTCGGAATCGCTAGTAATCGCAGGTCAGCATACTGCGGTGAATACGTTCCCGGGTCTTGTACACACCGCCCGTCACACCATGGGAGTGGGGGATACCAGAAGTAGGTAGGGTAACCGCAAGGAGCCCGCTTACCACGGTATGCTTCATGACTGGGGTGAAGTCGTAACAAGGTAGCCGTAGGGGAACCTGCGGCTGGATCACCTCCTTTCTAGAGAAAGAAGAGGACTGATGCATTCACACTTATCGGTAAACTGTAAAAGATGCGGAAGAGAAAAGCTTGAGTGAAGACAAGATTCGCTTAAGAAGAGAATCCGGGTTTGTAGCTCAGCTGGTTAGAGCACACGCTTGATAAGCGTGGGGTCGGAGGTTCAAGTCCTCCCAGACCCACCAAGAACGGGGGCATAGCTCAGTTGGTAGAGCACCTGCTTTGCAAGCAGGGGGTCATCGGTTCGATCCCGTTTGCCTCCACCAAGCACTTTACAAATCAAAGGAAGCCTGCTATACTTAGCAGCTTATTTTGATTTGCGAAGTGAAATATCGACGCATCGATCTTTAACAAATTGGAAAGCCGAAATCAACAAACAAAGACAATGAGTTTGTTTTGATTTTTTATTCTTTGCAAAGGATAAAAAATCTCTCGCAAGAGAAAAGAAAACAAACACAGTATTTGGGTGATGATTGTATCGACTTAATCCTGAAACACAAAAGGCAGGATTAAGACACAACAAGCAGTAAGCTTTATCAAAGTAGGAATTTCAAGTTTGCTTCCCTAGTCAACGGGTAGGTAAACAAAGTCAGAGAGGTTCTTGAAATGATAGAGTCAAGTGAATAAGTGCATCAGGTGGATGCCTTGGCGATGATAGGCGACGAAGGACGTGTAAGCCTGCGAAAAGCGCGGGGGAGCTGGCAATAAAGCTATGATCCCGCGGTGTCCGAATGGGGAAACCCACCTCTTAGGAGGTATCCTTATCTGAATACATAGGATAAGCGAAGCGAACCCGGAGAACTGAACCATCTAAGTACCCGGAGGAAAAGAAATCAACCGAGATTCCGCAAGTAGTGGCGAGCGAACGCGGAGGAGCCTGTACGTGATAACTGTCGAGATAGAAGAACAAGCTGGGAAGCTTGACCATAGTGGGTGATAGTCCCGTATTCGAAATCTCAACAGTGGTACTAAGCGTACGAAAAGTAGGGCGGGACACGTGAAATCCTGTCTGAATATGGGGGGACCATCCTCCAAGGCTAAATACTCATCATCGACCGATAGTGAACCAGTACCGTGAGGGAAAGGCGAAAAGAACCCCGGGAGGGGAGTGAAATAGAACCTGAAACCTGATGCATACAAACAGTGGGAGCACCCTTGTGGTGTGACTGCGTACCTTTTGTATAATGGGTCAACGACTTACATTCAGTAGCGAGCTTAACCGAATAGGGGAGGCGTAGGGAAACCGAGTCTTAATAGGGCGAACAGTTGCTGGGTGTAGACCCGAAACCGAGTGATCTATCCATGGCCAGGTTGAAGGTGCCGTAACAGGTACTGGAGGACCGAACCCACGCATGTTGCAAAATGCGGGGATGAGCTGTGGATAGGGGTGAAAGGCTAAACAAACTCGGAGATAGCTGGTTCTCCCCGAAAACTATTTAGGTAGTGCCTCGAGCAAGACACTGATGGGGGTAAAGCACTGTTATGGCTAGGGGGTTATTGCAACTTACCAACCCATGGCAAACTAAGAATACCATCAAGTGGTTCCTCGGGAGACAGACAGCGGGTGCTAACGTCCGTTGTCAAGAGGGAAACAACCCAGACCGCCAGCTAAGGTCCCAAATGATAGATTAAGTGGTAAACGAAGTGGGAAGGCCCAGACAGCCAGGATGTTGGCTTAGAAGCAGCCATCATTTAAAGAAAGCGTAATAGCTCACTGGTCGAGTCGTCCTGCGCGGAAGATGTAACGGGGCTCAAATCTATAACCGAAGCTGCGGATGCCAGTTTACTGGCATGGTAGGGGAGCGTTCTGTAGGCCGATGAAGGTGCATTGTAAAGTGTGCTGGAGGTATCAGAAGTGCGAATGTTGACATGAGTAGCGATAAAGCGGGTGAAAAGCCCGCTCGCCGAAAGCCCAAGGTTTCCTACGCAACGTTCATCGGCGTAGGGTGAGTCGGCCCCTAAGGCGAGGCAGAAATGCGTAGTCGATGGGAAACAGGTTAATATTCCTGTACTTGATTCAAATGCGATGTGGGGACGGAGAAGGTTAGGTTAGCAAGCTGTTGGAATAGCTTGTTTAAGCCGGTAGGTGGAAGACTTAGGCAAATCCGGGTCTTCTTAACACCGAGAAGTGACGACGAGTGTCTACGGACATGAAGTAACCGATACCACGCTTCCAGGAAAAGCCACTAAGCTTCAGTTTGAATCGAACCGTACCGCAAACCGACACAGGTGGGCAGGATGAGAATTCTAAGGCGCTTGAGAGAACTCGGGAGAAGGAACTCGGCAAATTGATACCGTAACTTCGGGAGAAGGTATGCCCTCTAAGGTTAAGGACTTGCTCCGTAAGCCCTGGAGGGTCGCAGAGAATAGGTGGCTGCGACTGTTTATTAAAAACACAGCACTCTGCTAACACGAAAGTGGACGTATAGGGTGTGACGCCTGCCCGGTGCTGGAAGGTTAATTGAAGATGTGCAAGCATCGGATCGAAGCCCCAGTAAACGGCGGCCGTAACTATAACGGTCCTAAGGTAGCGAAATTCCTTGTCGGGTAAGTTCCGACCCGCACGAATGGCGTAACGATGGCCACACTGTCTCCTCCCGAGACTCAGCGAAGTTGAAGTGGTTGTGAAGATGCAATCTACCCGCTGCTAGACGGAAAGACCCCGTGAACCTTTACTGTAGCTTTGCATTGGACTTTGAAGTCACTTGTGTAGGATAGGTGGGAGGCTTTGAAGCAGAGACGCCAGTCTCTGTGGAGCCGTCCTTGAAATACCACCCTGGTGTCTTTGAGGTTCTAACCCAGACCCGTAATCCGGGTCGGGGACCGTGCATGGTAGGCAGTTTGACTGGGGCGGTCTCCTCCCAAAGAGTAACGGAGGAGTTCGAAGGTTACCTAGGTCCGGTCGGAAATCGGACTGATAGTGCAATGGCAAAAGGTAGCTTAACTGCGAGACCGACAAGTCGAGCAGGTGCGAAAGCAGGACATAGTGATCCGGTGGTTCTGTATGGAAGGGCCATCGCTCAACGGATAAAAGGTACTCCGGGGATAACAGGCTGATTCCGCCCAAGAGTTCATATCGACGGCGGAGTTTGGCACCTCGATGTCGGCTCATCACATCCTGGGGCTGTAGTCGGTCCCAAGGGTATGGCTGTTCGCCATTTAAAGTGGTACGTGAGCTGGGTTTAAAACGTCGTGAGACAGTTTGGTCCCTATCTGCAGTGGGCGTTGGAAGTTTGACGGGGGCTGCTCCTAGTACGAGAGGACCGGAGTGGACGAACCTCTGGTGTACCGGTTGTAACGCCAGTTGCATAGCCGGGTAGCTAAGTTCGGAAGAGATAAGCGCTGAAAGCATCTAAGCGCGAAACTCGCCTGAAGATGAGACTTCCCTTGTGGTTTAACCACACTAAAGAGTCGTTCGAGACCAGGACGTTGATAGGTGGGGTGTGGAAGCGCGGTAACGCGTGAAGCTAACCCATACTAATTGCTCGTGAGGCTTGACTCTATCATTTGAAGAACTTCAAATAATAAAAGCTTACTGACTGATTCAGTCATCACCGAATAATTGATTAAGGCTTTACCGATTTGTAACAGTTTAAGTTTGGCGGCCATAGCGAGTTGGTCCCACGCCTTCCCATCCCGAACAGGACCGTGAAACGACTCAGCGCCGATGATAGTGTGGTTCTTCCATGTGAAAGTAGGTCACCGCCAAACACCCATTCCGAAGCCCCCGACTGATGTCGGGGGCTTTTTATATGCCTGTCGTTTCTATCGGTTTGGCGGCAGAATTGGGATAACAGGTGTTGGGGTCAAACATTGGGATAGTGATGTACCGGTGTTTATGGAGTATTCGTGCATCTTGGCATTTGAATTAGAAATATTTATCCTGTTGTTATTCTTGCACAAAAGTACCGAAAGTTACGGTTAACCGTTTGGAATGTTTGAAATCGAACGGTATTTGCGTTAATATGTCGTATGCATTTATATGGAATGGGGCCGTGTTCTACTGTCGTGTGGCAGTGTCGGCGGGGTGGGGAAAACCGTCCTGCAGACGGCCCGGTTGATTCAATCTGACACGTTATAGGAAAACCCTGATGAAGAAATTTTTATTTGGTGTAGTTGCCGCCGTTTGTACGGCGTTCTCTTTGGCTGCCGTGAACGTCAATACGGCCTCTTCTGCGGAACTGGAGGCATTGCCGGGTATCGGCCCGGCTAAGGCGAAGGCGATTGTGGAATACCGTCAGAAGAACGGTGCGTTCAAATCGGTGGAGGAGCTGAAAAACGTGAAGGGCATCGGTGATGCGGTGCTGAACAAGTTGAAGGCGGAGGCGACGGTTTCTTCTGCCGCGCCTAAGGCCGCCCAACCTGCCGTGAAAAAATAAGCCGGACTCTGCCTGTATGCCGCCCTGCGGCCGAACCGTTTGCCGGTTGGGCCCCGGGGCGGCTTTGTTTGGGGCGGGAATAAAGCTTGAACCAGTGGGGGCTTTACATTGGGTTAAGGGACAAACGGATAGCCTCTTGTTGGATGGGGGATATAAAAGATAAAGGGAATAAAGATATGTACTTAAAAGCATTTGACGGAAAACGGAATGGAGCAACTGTGCAGAGGGGGTATTCTTTGGTACAGCTGTTGGTGGTGATGCTGCTGGTTTCGATCTTGGCGATGACGGCCTTTACGGCCTATCGGGAATCGGTCCGCTCGGCCAACCTGCGTGCGGCGCATGCCGCGCTGCTGGAAAATGCGCGCTTTATGGAGCAGTTCTACGCGAAAAAGGGCAGCTTTAAGCTGACGTCGACGAAGTGGCCGGAATTGCCGGTGAAGGAGGCGGGCGGTTTCTGTATCAGGATGAGCGGTCAGGCTAAGGGGATTCTGGAGGGTAAGTTTACCTTGAAGGCGGTGGCGCTGGACAGGGAGGCGGAGCCGAGGGTGCTGCGCTTGAACGAGTCGTTGACGGCGGTGGTGTGCGGGAAGATGAAGGGGAAGGGCAGTTGTACGGACGGCGAGGAGATATTTAGGGGTAATGATGCGGAGTGTAAGCCTTTTATGGGGTAGGGGAATGAAGAGGAGAGATTCAACAGAATAAGCCTCAAGTAGCAAAGAGAGGAGATGAAATTTAGTCTTGTTAGATTGGTTACTATCAATTTTCAGACGGCCCTTTGTTATAATCTTCTCTTTCCCAGAATATAAAACAGGCTGTCTTATGGAAGTCATCCAATATCCCAATTCTCCGTTTAAACTCCACCAGCCCTTCCCGCCCGCCGGTGACCAGCCCACCGCCATTGCCAGCCTGCTCGAAGGGCTTTCAGACGGCCTGGCCTATCAAACTCTGCTCGGCGTAACCGGTTCGGGCAAAACCTACACCATGGCAAATGTCATCGCCCAAAGCGGCCGCTCCGCCATCATCATGGCGCACAACAAGACCCTTGCCGCCCAGCTCTACGCCGAAATGCGCGAGTTTTTCCCTGAAAACGCAGTGGAATATTTCGTCTCCTACTACGACTATTATCAGCCCGAAGCCTATGTGCCCAGCCGAGATTTGTTCATCGAAAAAGACAGCGCGATCAACGAACACATCGAGCAAATGCGCCTTTCCGCCACCAAAAACCTGATGACGCGCGACGACGTGATTATCGTCGCTACCGTGTCCGCCATTTACGGTATCGGCGACCCGACCGAATACCAACAAATGGTGTTGTCCGTCAAAGAAGGCGACACCATCGAGCAGCGCGACATCATCGCCACGCTCGTTTCTATGCAGTACGAACGCGGCGATTTGGACTTCAAACGCGGCAGCTTCCGCGTACGCGGCGACGTGATTGACGTGTACCCCGCCGAAAGCTCCGAAAACGCCTTGCGCATCAGCCTGTTCGACGACGAAATCGACCGCCTCGATATGTTCGACCCGCTTTCAGGCAGCCTTATCCAACGCGTCGGCCGCTACACCGTCTTCCCGTCCAGCCACTACGTTACTCCGCGCGAAACCGTATTGCGCGCCTGCGCGTCCATCAAAGAAGAGCTGCGCGAACGCATCGAATTTTTCGCCCGCGAACAACGCCCCGTCGAACAACAACGCATCGAACAGCGCACCCGCTTCGATCTCGAAATGCTCTACGAAATGGGCTTCTGTAAAGGCATCGAAAACTACTCCCGCCACTTCTCCGGCAAAAAAGAAGGCGAACCACCGCCTACACTGATGGACTACCTGCCCGACAACGCCATCATGTTCATCGACGAAAGCCACGTTACCGTTACCCAAATCGGCGGCATGTACAAAGGCGACGCATCGCGCAAGCAAAACCTCGTAGACTACGGCTTCCGCCTGCCTTCCGCCCGCGACAACCGACCGCTCAAATTCCACGAATTTGAAAAAGTCATGCCGCAAACCATCTTCGTTTCCGCCACCCCCGCCAAATACGAAGAAGAACACGCCGGACAAGTGGTCGAACAAGTCGTCCGCCCCACAGGGCTGGTCGACCCCAAAATCATCATCCGCCCCGTCGCCACCCAAGTCGATGATTTAATGAGCGAAATCAACGACCGCATCCAAAAAGGCGAACGCGTACTCGTTACCACCCTCACCAAACGCATGGCGGAGCAACTCACCGACTATTACAGCGAACTCGGTATCAAAGTGCGTTACCTGCACAGCGATATCGACACCGTCGAGCGCGTTGAAATTATTAGAGATTTGCGTCTCGGCCTGTTTGACGTACTCGTCGGCATCAACCTCTTGCGCGAAGGCTTGGACATCCCCGAAGTCTCCCTCGTTGCCATCCTAGACGCCGACAAAGAAGGCTTCCTGCGCTCCCACCGCAGCCTGATTCAAACTATAGGTCGCGCCGCGCGCAATGTAAACGGCGTCGCCATTCTGTACGCCGACAAAATCACCGATTCCATGAAAGCCGCCATCGACGAAACCGAACGTCGCCGCGAAAAACAAATGAAATTCAACGAAGAACACGGCATCGTGCCACAGCAGATTAAAAAACAGATTAAAGACATCATCGACGGTGTGTACCACGAAGAAGATAGCAGCAAAGGCCGTCTGAAAGGTAAAAACAAGGTTAAAGTCGGCGAGATTCACAACGAAGAAGACGCGATTAAAGAAATCGCCAAACTGGAAAAAGCCATGCAGCAAGCGGCTAGGGATTTGCAGTTTGAAGAAGCAGCGGTGTTAAGGGATAGGATTAGGGGGATCAAGGAGAATTTGTTGTTTGGAGCGGAATAAGTTTAGTGGGAAATTATCTGTTTTTTCGCATAAGTATTTTAGTTTGAAGATAATATTTTAAAATGCTTTGTTTTATAGCAGGTTGGACTTTTATTTGGAAGTCTTTTGAAGCTTAGAATAAATTTGATATATTGCATATAGTTAAGCCCATGGTTAAATGAACTTGTATATAGGATGTGAAAATTTTTTAGAAGAGCTTGTATAGTTCTATATTAAACGTTTAATTAGTTAATAAACGACTAGATAGTTACATAGATAATATTAAGAATCTATGTGCTAATGTTTAACCAATATGGTTATTTTTATATATAATTGATTTTGGGGCTGACGTAGATTAGCAGTTATGCTAGGCTACGAAAATGCAGATAACCAATTGTAAATTAAGCAAGAGATTTCAAAAGAAACTGCTTGAATTTTTTGTACTCCAAGTTACCGCTCGTTCCGCTGCCGATATTTTGGGCATTCAGCCCAACTCCGCCATCCTGTTCTACCGTAAAATCCGTATGGTCATCAGCCATCATTTGGCCTTGGCTGCCGATGAGGTTTTTGAGGGCTCTGTTGAGCTGGACGAAAGCTATTTCGGCGGACGGCGTAAAGGCAGACGTGGTCGCGGTGCAGCAGGAAAAGTAGTTGTCTTTGGCATCCTGAAACGCAACGGACGAGTCTATACCGTTGTCGTAGATAATGCTAAGTCCGATACTTTGATGCCTGTTATCAAACAGGAAATTATGCCGGACAGTATTGTTTATACCGATAGTCTGAGCAGTTACGACAAGTTGGACGTGAGTGGTTTTATTCATTACCGCATCAACCATTCCAAGGAATTTGCAGACCGTCAGAACCACATTAACGGCATTGAGAATTTTTGGAATCAGGCAAAACGCGTCTTACGCAAATACAACGGAATCGATCGCAAATCCTTCCCGCTGTTCTTGAAAGAATGCGAATTTCGGTTTAACTTCGGCACACCGTCCCGGCAACTAAAAATTCTGCGGGATTGGTGTGGAATTTAGGGCTAATCTACGTCAGCCCCTTGATTTTTTGAGTATAAGGCTATTTAAAATGCAATGGAATATTCCTGAAGTTCCCGCAACATTAGTTCCAGAAGTCAAAAATAAGTGGGGAAAACCATGGATGTGGGCCGCTACTTTGGCATTTGCATGTTGCTGTTCATTGCTATGGATTTTATTGCTGAAAAAGTATGCAATTTATTCGTTGGTATTTCCTGTTATATGGTTTGCAGCACTTTCTTACCGCTATATTTCTTCAGTCCATCGTTATGCCGCTATGGAGGCATGGCAGAAAGAAAAAGACAATATTCGTAGGAAGTGGACAGAGTGGGCTAGTAAGAGGGTTGCTGTAATAGACGCTTATGTAGCTCTGCCGTCTGAAATTGCACTAAATGATGTCATTGCTGAAACTAAAGGTAATGAGAGATTTGATTGCATTGCTTTTATTGATGATGAAGAAGATAGCTTTGAACGACCATTGTGTCATGAAACAACGGTGTGGCAACTAGAAGAAAGAATTAAGTCTTTGGCTGGGTTTTCAAAAAAATTGACTGTGCATATCCATACTCCTGACAATGATATTTATGAAGCCTGGCAAAATAAGCTAATTAATATGTCGGAAACTATTGGTATAGAAAACTTGGATCTAGCCATAATGCCTCTGCAGGATATGAGTGAATTTATCGATAATTGGTTTGAGAAATCCGAACCTGAAGGTATCCATGCTGTCTTGTCTGCTTGGTTAAATCCAGATATAGACGATTTAGAATTTACTGAGACAGTCACTTGGATGGTTTTTTCTTCTCTGTATTTGGCTAAACAGAATAACCTACCAATTCGTGCATGGGTACAACGACCTATTACGTTGGAAGATGGAAAACAGCCACAGTTGTTGAAAAAATATGTGGATTATGGACTGCATGGTGAAGCGGTTGATGCGGTATGGTTTGCCTCCTCTTATGAGGAAATTCAGCAATATATGGATGGTATTAAGGCAGCAGGAGGAGACTGGCATTATGACAGAAATAGTATTTTAAGGCATAATCCTGGACTTTTTATGGGACCTCTTGCTTCGGAAAATCAATTGCTCATGTTAGGTTTGGCTGTTGAGAATACTGAGCAGAAAAATCAGTTATTTGGTTGGAATACGGATAAGGGTTTTTATATGGGGCGTTTGATTCAGGCTTATAGTAATGTCTGAGTCTAGAACTGACCTATAGGAATTTTGAAGAAAAAGGAATGTAAAGATGAAGGGTATTATTAGATTGGGTGATTCTACTACGCATGGTGGCATGGTCATTCAAGCATCTTCTCAAATGACTATTGAAGGAAAACCTGCGGCCCTGGTTGGCGATTTGGTTAGTTGCCCTATACCCGGTCATGGTGATAATCCGATTATTGAAGGCAGTCAGTATATGATTTTTGAGGGCAAAGCAGTTGCTGTCGATGGTTGTAAGACTGCGTGTGGATGTGCTTTGATTAGTAGCCTGCCCAGTGTTGGAAGTGATTGAAAAAATCCTCTTTCCCAAAAGGAAAGAGGATTTTTCAAGCTTGCTAAATTGCTTATTTCTTTTCTTTAGGCATTTGAGATACCAATGACAAGTTGACATCCAAGCCTTCGATTTGGAAGTGTGGGCGGGCAAACAGGCGGACTTTGAAGAAGCCCGGGTTGTCCTCGATATCTTCCACCAATACTTTTGCTTCTCTCAACGGATGTGTGGCCTGCAGCTCATCGCTCGGGTCGGTCATTTCCGTTACCAGGGTATTAATCCAAGTATTCAGTTCCAACTCAAGCATGCGGCGGTCTTTGGTGGTACCGATGTTTTCACGCTGGATTAGTTTGAGGTAGTGCGCCAAACGGGAAAGCAGGAAGACGTAAGGCAAACGGGCGTTGATACGGCTGTTTGCAGTTGCTTCTTTGGTTTCATACAACGCAGGTTTCTGTGTCGAGTTGGCGGAGAAGAAACAGGCGTAATCGCGGTTTTTATAGAAAGACAATGGAATAAAGCCCAGATTGGCAAATTCAAATTCACGGGTTTCCGGAATCAGGACTTCTGTCGGGATTTTCATTTGATTGCCGGTACCCAAGTCATACATGTGAATAGGCAAGTCTTCAATCAAGCCACCGGCCTGCGGGCCGCGAATCTGAACACACCAACCGTTATTGATGAAGCTACGCACCATATTGGCGGCAAAGGCGAATGATGCATTTGCCCACAAATAGCGGTTATGTTCCGTACCTTTTACCTGTTCTTCGTAATTGAAGCTGCGGACAGGCACGGTATCGCTGCCGTACGGCAGACGGGCGAGGAAGCGGGGAAGGGTCAAGCCGATATAGCGTGCATCGTCTGTTTCGCGGAAGCTTTTCCATTTGATGTATTCGGCACGATCCATGTAGTTGGCCAAATCTTGGATGGCGGCCACTTCTTCCATGCTTTCTTTGCCGAAGAAGGATGCGCCAACCGAACCGATAAAGGGCATGTGTGCAGAAGCGGAAACACGCGAGATATTGCGTAACAAAGCCATATCTTGGGGGCTGCGGTCAAATTCGTAGTTTGAAATTACGGCGCCGATAGGTTCGCCGCCCGGGGTGTCGTATTCGTTGCTGTAAGTGTGGCGGTACAGTCCGCTTTGCACGATTTCAGGTGCATCTTCAAAGTCTTGAATCAAATCTTCTTTGGAGACGTCGAGGATTTCGATTTTAACGTTGTGACGGAAGTCGGTTCGGTCAACCAAGAATTTCAAACCGCGCCATGCAGATTCAATTTTTTGAAATTCTTCGTTATGGAGGATTTCATCCAGTTGACGGCTGAGTTGTTCGTCGATACGTGCGATGTGGTAATCGAGCAGGCTTTTGTCCAGGCGCTCCACCTTTTGAGAGGAGTCTTGGATCATTTTCATGAAGACGCTGACAGCTGCCGCGATACGTTCGTCGGCAGAGGCTTCCGACATTTTCTCGGCACTTTGGAATTGCTCGATATCAATGACGGAGTCAACGGCGTTCAGATTGATTTTTTTACACAGATCTTCATAAACACTGTTTGTGCTTTCTTGTTCGATCACTGTAGTTTGGGCTTGGGCCTTTTGGCTTTTTTGCATATTTGAATCCTTACGGGTATTTCAGACGGCCTTTAATGTTACTTATTATTGATAGGTGCGATTTTTTCAAGACGGTCGCGTAGTTCTGCAGACAGGTTCTCGTCACGCAGAATGGTTTCCAATTCGCGACGGAAAGCAGAGTCGTCCAATAAGTTGGATTTCAAATCGCGAAGCAGGTTGCGCATAGCCAGCAAGGCACGCAATTCCGGTACATTTTGGGCAATTTGCTCCGGATGGAAGTCACGCATAGATTTGAAATCCAAATTCACATTCATCTCGCCGCCGGCAGGAGAAAGTGTGTTTTTGACGGTCAGATTGGCTTTAGGATTGAAATCGGATAATACTGAATCAAAGTTGTTTTTGTTAATATTGACTTTTTCTTTTTCGGCAAGGTCGCGTTTATCTTGACCGTTGCTATAATCGCCGGTTACTAAAAGCTTAAGCGGCAACTCAACCTTTTTTTGTGCACCGCCGGTGTGCAAATCCAATTTAATATTGATGCGGGAAGGCGGAACTTCGTTTTGAAAACTTTTGCTCACGATGAAATTTATCCTTTTTTGATAGATTAAATGACACTTATGTCATTTTTTCAAATAAAATGCAAGGTATGGGATCAGGAAATATCCTGATTGGTTAGTATAAATGTTAGACAGATAGCTTGTCTATCGTATTCAAATTTACCGGAAAAAGGTTTTTCAGTGAAATTTCACAAGCCATTATGGGAAGAAGGGGTACTCTTATCTCCTCAACATTTTCAACAACAAGACAAATTCAACAATCATATGCATACCCTGTTAATGAGAATGATGGGGGATTTTAGATGGGGCTGTTTTCAATGTGAATTTGACCGTCAGGCATTAGAAGTTGGAAAAATCAAATTAGATACACTTCAGGCATGCTTGCCGGATGGCACCTTAATTGATTTGCAGGCCGGCGGACGCCACGTCAATGTGCGCAATATTGAAGGTCTGCCTTTACAGCAACGAAATGTTGTATTGTTGGCACTGCCAGTCTATCAGGCACATGTTTCAAACTTGGTAGATGAAAATGAAACTAAAGATACACCCAAACGTTTTGTTAAAAGCTTTGAGAAGGTGGAGGATATTTTCTCTACCGAAGAAACAGAATTTGCGGTAGAGGGATTGAATCTCTCCATTCGTTTCGACTTTGAGCAAAATGACGACTATATTACCTGCCCTATCGGTGCAATAGAGAAAGATGAGACGGGTGCTTTTGTTTGGGCTAAAAACTATATCCCGCCATTATTATCCATAACGGGGTCGGAAACCTTATTCTCTTGTCTTAACCGCATCACTTTGATGGTATTATCTCGTATAGAGAATTTGTCTGTCCGCCGCCGTTCTCGGAGCGAAAGTGTTGTCGATTTTTCAGTTTCCGATTCGATGCTGTTTTGGTTTTTGCATGGCTTAAATACCATTTATCCGGAATTGAAGCATCTGAATGATTACCCGCAGAAACATCCGGAAGAGTTTTATAAACTCTTGGTACGCCTGCTGGGTATGCTGTATACCTTTAGAGCCAACGAGTCTGTTAAAGAAATAGACTCATATGATCACTTTGACTTGTTTGGAACATTCAACCGTTTGGAACAAAAGATCCGTGATTTGCTGGATGAAGTTATTCCTTCCCCTGTTATCGAATTGTCGCTGGAGCATCTTAAATCGACACATTGGCGTGCTCAGATATTTGATGACCGAATCAATGCAGATGCAGAGTTTTACCTTTCCGCCCATTCCGACTCCGTCGACTTCTTGGAATTGCAAAAACAGCTGCCTTTGGTCAGCAAAATCGGTGCACCCGATGATGTGGAGCGTGTAATTAATACGGCAGTGGTCGGCGTACCTTTACATCACCTCCATCAGACTCCGCCGGGCCTGCCTTTTAGAATGGACAATGTGTATTTCAGGTTGGATAAACGGCATGTCGCGTTTGACAGGATGATGCAGTCACAAGTATGCAGCATTTATGTTCCGGCCTCTATTTCTGATTTACATTTAAGCCTATTTGCAGTAGTGAGTATTTAATATGAATAATCAACCCTTAATTAGAACCGTTTTGAGAGATACTGCTTTGGCGGTATCCGCATTATCTGCCGGCTTTACACCTGACCATTCCGAATCATGGTATGCCCATTGCAAAAATCTGATTCAAGATTTAAAGGCAAAATTAGCCGAGCTTGGATGGAAAGAGGCGGATATTGAAGAAGTTTCATATGCACAATGTGCCCTTTTGGATGAGGTTGCACTGCGCACGCTGAAAGGTAACGACAGGGAAGTATGGGAAAGAAACCCTATGCAGGTTTGTTTTTTCCAATCATATAATGCAGGGGATATCCTGTGTGACCGAATCGAATCTTTGTGTAAAAACCACAAAGATGCCAGCCCCTTGGTGGCAGAAACCTATCTGAGTGTGATTAATTTGGGGTTCAGGGGCCGATATGTTCTGGATGAAGATGCATTGCACACCGCACAGGAACAGTTGAAAAAAATCACACCTGCCTTCCCAAGCAATGCCGTATCGGAAGACGGTAAGTTGTTTTATATAGATCAAAAGGGAACGCCGCTGAAAAAAGCATTCAGCCTCCGTCCTGCCTGGCTGCTTGTAGGAAGCATTGTTGTAGCAGCGGTTGCATACTTTGCATTTAGATATTATCTGGATGGTTTGGTTGAGCAAATACAAGCATTGTAATTTCAAGTGTTTATATAATGACTTATCGGAAAATTTCGGTTCTGGCGACCTTGGCTGTTTTTGAGCTCGTTTTACTGTATGTGTTCGCAGTATATTGGCAGGCAGGTTGGATAATCAAAGGCTGTGCTTGGGCATTGTCCGTTGGGGCTGCCTTTTATTATTGGCGTTTTTATCTAAAGAAAAAACACGAACAAATCAATACGGATTTTTGGAAGAAAATCTCAGGGGAATTGGATTCCAACGGAGATTTGGGTTGCTATACCATTCGTCTGCATGACTCTTCTGCGCCGAGAAAGTTGGTGGAGAGGGTAAATGAAACCGTCTATATCAATATATCGGGTTCGGAAAATCTGTATCCGGTCGTTTCCAATTTACTTGAAAATACATCCCATAAGTATGTTTCTGTGAGTCTGGAGCTGTGGCTTTCCTTGGCGGAAAATACTGATATTGCGACCACTTTACGCACATGGTTGCGTAACATACTTTTTCTGCAGAAGAACACGGGGTTGACTATCCCGGTTCACTGGTTGATTCAAACGCCGGTATCTTTTTTGTTTGATAGAAAAAACAGCCATTCTGTTTTTTCTATCATCAATAAGAAAGAACACAATCGACTGCAGATAAACGAATTCTTAAAGAATCTGAAAAATGCCCTGTCCCTTAAATTCCTGCATGACAGCAATGCTCGGTACAGTCATCAATATATTTACCTGATGGAAGCATTGAATTTTTTAGAAGAAAAATTCTTAAAAAATACAGATAGCGGATGGGAGTATGTAGACATATGCAGTTTAAGCCTTGCCGATGGCGGAAATTTTCAAAATACATCTGAATGGGCTGCTTATCTTATAAAAAATACAGATGGTCTTATTCCGACGGCAAAAAGCGTTCAACATGATTCGGTAAGATACATCCTATCCGAATATCTGGATAAATATGCCGTTTATCATAGAAATCATATTTCAGATATGATTTTTAAGGTATTATTCGTTGGTGTTGCCGGTTTTTTTCTGGCTACGTCGTTTTCAACCGTCAATAACAGCCGTTTGTTGGAACAAATTGGCATGCATATAGCGGACTTCCGTATGGAAACGGATAAAGCCGAACAGGATAGAAAATTAGGGTTGTTGAAGCAGGACTTGAAATTGCTTGAAGGATACCGTGATCACGGCGTTCCTGCATATTTGGGTTTGGGACTGTATCGTGCGCAGGCCTATATCCCAAAATTAAAAGCCTTAATCCCTGCCGAAATTCCTAAAGCACCCGAACCCAAGCCTGTTAAGAAGCCGGATCCGGTAGTTCTTACCTTGGACAGTTTGGCACTTTTTGAAACCGGACAGTTTGAATTAAAAAATAATGCCAATAAAGCATTAATTGGCGTATTGAAGGCAATCGAATCACATCCGGATACCCGCATTTTAATTGAAGGTCATACCGATAATGTTGGAAATCCTGTTTCCAATCAGCAGTTGTCAGAAAAACGGGCTCAATCCGTCAAAGATTGGTTGGTGATTTCTTCCAATGTTCCGGAAGGCAGGTTTGAAGTCAAAGGTTTGGGCGATACCAAACCGATTGCAGACAATCAAACAGAAGACGGTAAGGCCAAGAACCGTAGGGTTGAGATTATCCTTATTCCCTCGGCAACACAGTAATTCAATGCAGCACAAGTTGCTTTAAGCCTTAAAACTTAAAGCGTTTTTAATAAAACTAAGGAGTAAAAATATGGCAATTCCTGCTTATATGTGGCTGAAAGACGATGGCGGTTCCGCTATTAAAGGTTCCGTTGACGTTCACGGCCGTGAAGACAGTGTTGAGATCGTTGAGTTCCAACACAACGTCCGCATTCCTACAGATGCCAATACTGGCAAACTGACAGGTACCCGCGTTCATGAACCTATCGTATTGTACAAAGAATACGATGCGTCTTCTCCATACTTGTACAAAGCGGTAACCACCGGTCAAACTTTAAAAGAAGTAGAAATCAAGTGGTATCAAATTGATGCATCTGGTCAAGAGAAAGAGTACTTCAATACCAAACTGGACAACGTTAAAGTTGTCGCAGTAGGTCCTGTAATGCACAATATCAAAGACCCTGCACGCGAGCGTTACAACCACTTGGAACGCGTTGAATTGCGCTACGAAAAAATCACTTGGACTTATAAAGACGGCAACATCATTCATTCCGACAGCTGGAACGAAAGCCGCGCTTAATCATCCACATAAAGTGCTGCCTGATAAAGGTAGCACTTTTTTATAACACATTTTTACATCAGGGATATCAAATGTCTGCACATGATCAAGCCTTATTATTACGTCGTCTGAATACGCATTGCCAACAGGCAATGGAAGCCGCCGCCGGTTTATGTCAAACACGGGGTCATGCCGAAATTACGGTTGACCATTTGTTTATCAAGTTATTGGAATTAGGGGATGGCGATGTCGGCGCCTTATTGAGACGTTACGAAATTGATTCGGAAAACATCTGGAACCCTTTGCTGGACACGATGGACAAACTGCCGCGCAATGTCCGCGGTAATCCTTCACTGTCCAAATCACTGGTCAGCCTATTGTCAGACGCATGGCTGCTGGCAAGTGATGAAGGCGCATCGGAAATCCGTTCCGCTTATCTGTATCAGGCATTGTTGAAATCCCCTTACCGTCTGATGACGCAGGATGCATGGCCGCTGTTGAGTCTGACGGAGACCCAAATAGGCCGTCTGAAAACATGGTTGGATGAAGTCTCCATCGAAGGCACCAACAATACGTTTGCCCAAATTTCTGCCGAAGAAGGCCAGGACGGCACTCAGGCAGAATCCAAATCACAACCGGTTAAAGCAACCGGACAAAACGATGCATTGGCTCGCTTTACCGTCAACCTGACTGAAAAAGCAGCCCAAGGCGGTATCGACCCCGTATTTGGCCGCGAAACAGAAATCCGCCAAATGATGGATATTTTATCGCGCCGCCGTAAAAACAATCCGATTTTGGTCGGCGAACCAGGTGTCGGCAAAACCGCACTGGTAGAAGGCCTGGCCTTGAAAATTGCCTCAGGCGAAGTGCCTAAAATATTAGAAAACACACAGGTATTGGTCTTGGACTTGGGCCTGCTGCAGGCAGGTGCGGGTGTCAAAGGCGAATTCGAACAACGCCTGCGTAACGTGATTGAAGCCGTTCAAAATTCCGAAGAACCCATCTTATTGTTTATTGACGAAGCGCATACCTTAATCGGCGCCGGCAACAGCGCCGGTGGCGCAGATGCCGCCAACCTCTTAAAACCGGCCTTGGCACGCGGCGAATTGCGCACTATTGCCGCCACAACCTGGAGCGAATACAAACAATATTTTGAAAAAGATGCCGCATTGGAGCGCCGTTTCCAAATGGTCAAAGTAGAAGAGCCCGATGACGAATCAGCCTTTACCATGCTGCGCGGCTTGAAACAGCGTTATGCCGCCTACCATAAAGTCCATATTCAGGATTCCGCAGTCATCGCAGCCGTGCAACTCTCCAGAAAATACATTACCGGCCGCCAGCTGCCCGATAAAGCCGTAGACTTGTTGGATACGGCCGCCGCCCGTGTCCGCATGAGCTTGGATACCGTTCCCCATATCTTCGGCTTGATGGAGGCACAGGCCTCCTCGCTGCAACGGGAATTGGAAGCATTGGATGCCGACAAACAACTGGGCCGTCTGAACGCATCGCAAGAAGAAAACATCCGACAAGTCGAGCAGGAAATTGCCCAGCTGAACGAACAACGCGAAGAAATGAACCGCCGCTATCAGGAAGAAAAACAATTGGCGGACGAAATCCAATCCTTAATGGAAGCCGCCAAAAATACAGAATTGACTTCCGAAGAGCGGGAAGCCGCACAACAAAGCCTGACCGAGAAACAGCAACAGCTGGATGCCGTCGTCGCAGGCAAACCGCTGATTTTTACCAGCGTCGATGAAACCGTGATTGCCGACATTATCGCCGACTGGACAGGCGTGCCCGCAGGCAGCGTACTCAAAGACGAACTGGCTAACCTGCTGCAGCTCGAAAGCCTTCTTGAGCAACGCGTAGTCGGACAAAGCGAAGCCATCCATGCGATTGCGCAAAGTTTAAGGGCCGCTAAAGCCGGCCTGAAAACCAACGACTCCCCGTTGGGCGTATTCCTGTTGAGCGGCCCATCCGGTGTCGGCAAAACAGAAACCGCCCTGGCATTGGCAGACGCACTCTTCGGCGGTGAAAAATCACTGATTACCATCAACCTGTCCGAATACCGCGAAGCACACACCGTTTCCCAACTTAAAGGCTCGCCTCCGGGTTATGTCGGCTACGGCGAAGGCGGCGTATTGACCGAAGCCGTACGTCAAAAACCATACAGCGTCGTATTGCTGGACGAAGTCGAAAAAGCCCATAAAGACATCCTCAACCTCTTCTACCAAGTCTTCGACAAAGGCATGATGCGTGACGGCGAGGGCCGGGAAATCGACTTCAAAAACACCGTTATCCTGATGACTTCGAACTTGGGCGCAAACGAACTGACCCAGTTGCTGAAACCGCAAGAGCCAGAAGAGGCAGAAGAAGCCGCTGCAGAAGAAAACCAAGAAGCAAATGGACAAGAACAGATCGCCGATACCAAAGTAGAACTTTCTGCACAAATGCCGGAAACCTCCCCTGAGCACACCGAGGTTTCAGACGGCCCTGCCGAAGCAGAAGAAGCACCCGAATACAGCTTGGAAGAACTGGCGGAAGCCATCCGTCCGATACTGACAGACCACTTCCAGGCCGCATTGTTGGCGCGCATGCAGGTCGTTCCTTACCGTCCATTGGAAAAAGAAGCATTGGCCCAAATCGTCAGATTGAAGTTGGATAAAATAGCAGACCGGCTGTATGAAGCCCATCAAACGCGCCTCAGCTACAGTGAGGACTTTGCGGCGCTGCTGGCCGATTCCTGTACGACCGGCGACAGCGGTGCGCGCAACATCGACCACCTGCTGAACCGTCAGGTGATGCCGGCGATAGCCCAAAGCTTTTTACAATGGCAGCAGACGGCGGGTCATATGCCGGAGCGAGCGAGCTTGGAGGTTGGAGAAGAAGGTATAGACGTTTTGTTTGAATAAGGCGGAGTAAAGGCCGTCTGAAGGGGAGCCGATGGGTCGGATGCCTTTCAGACGGCCTTATTTCCATTTATCCCATTCGCTTTACCATAGTCATAATCCAAGTTAATATATCAAATTCATTGTCATTCTAAAATTGTCCCGTCATGACCGCCCGCCAATCCTACCACCTCACCTTTACCCGTTTCTCACCTTCACTTTCAGTCCGCTCCTTCAGCGCATCCGAAGCGGCCAATACCGCTTACCGTGTCGAAATCACCGCCACCTCGACCGATTCCTCGCTGCCTCTCTCTTCCTACCTCAACCAACGCGCAGCGTTTGAGATTCGTCCGCAGGAAGGCTTACTGTCGGAAGTGGTCAGTGCATTCGGGTCTGCTTCAGACGATCCTCCGGCGAGGCAATGGCAGGGCATTATCACCTCATGCGAGAAGTTGTCCGTTTCCAAGGATGAAACCGTTTACCGCTTTGTTTTAGAGCCGCGTTTCGCGGCAATGAAACATTTCCAAACCTCCCGGCTGTTCCAACACCAAACCGTCCCCGACATCGTTGCAGCGGTCTTCAAACACCACGGCTTCTCCGGTGTCGACTACCGTTTCCAAAAGAGCCGCAACTACAGCGTCCGCGAGTATGTGACCCAGTATCTCGAAAGCGACTTCGACTTTATCAACCGTCTGTGTGAAGAAGAGGGTATTTGGTATGCTTTCGAGCAGAATGAACAACATGGCGACGTAGTCGTCTTCGGCGACAGTCCCGAACACTACTTCCGCGACCAAAGTCTGCCCGTTTCCTACCGCCCCCATGCCGGATTGGAAAGCGTCGGTACCGAAGCACTGTTCAACTTAAGCATCCGCCACAACCCCATCGTCGAAGGCATACGCACGGCCGACTACAACTACCGCAGCGCCGATACCGACCTCTTTGCCGAAACCAACAACAAACAGTCCGAAGAGTCTGCCGACAATACCGTCTTATTGGGCAAACGGCAGCATTGGGGCCTTCATCCCAAAACCCCCGACGAAGCCCAAGTTCAGACGACCCTGTTGAACGAAGCCGTCCTCTGCCGCCAAACCGTCGCAGCCGGCAGCGGCAACGTCGTCTCCATGACGCCGATGAAGGTGTTCCAAACCGATGTCTCCTTCCCCGAAGCACCCGACGGCTGGCTGGTGCTCAGTATGGAACACAGCGGCAGCCGCGATACCGCCTACAGCCATACCTTTACCGCCATTCCCGCCCAACTCGCCTACCGTCCCAAACGCACCACCCCGCGTCCGCACATCGCCGGCACACTGCCCGCACGGGTAACCGCGGCGGAGAACTGCACCTATGCCTATATCGACGATATGGGCCGCTACCGGGTCAAACTGCCGTTTGATTTGGACGAATGGAGTCCCGGCGGCGAAAGCCGTCCCGTCCGGCTGGCCAAACCCTATGCCGGTCCCGAATACGGCATCCACTTCCCATTACACGAAAGCACCGAAGTGATGCTTTCCTTCGTCCAAGGTAATCCCGACCGCCCGTATATCTCCGGCGTCATGCACGACAGCGCCCATCCCGACCATATCCCTGCCGATTGGAACACAAGGAACGTCATCCGTACCTGGGCGAACAATAAACTCAGGATGGAAGACCAAAAAGGTCAGGAACACATCAAACTCGCCACCGACTATCAGAAATCCCAACTTAACCTCGGCCACATCGTCGACTCAAACCGCAACAAACGCGGAGAGAACGGCGAAGGCTTCGAACTCAGAACCGACGGTTGGGGTGCGGTAAGGGCGGGTAAAGGTATCTTTATTAGCACCGATAGTAAAAGTCCTGACGATAAAGTATTGGATATGGACAAAGCATTAGAGAAGTTGCGTCGAGCTGTTGAAGAGGTTGAAAACCTTAATAATGCAATACAGGCTGCTAGAGCGGAGTTAGCCGATATAGAGGATCAAAAAAACCAGTTAACAAATGTCTATCAACAATTGCAACAACAAGCTATCGTGTTGAGTGCGCCTGATGGGATTGCTGCAGTTAGTTCGGGTAGTATACAGCTAACAACAGAAAATAATCTTTTACAAGTTAGTCAGAATAATACCGATTTGCAGTCCATGAATAATCTAACTGCTTCTGCAAAAGAAAAAATCAGTTTATATAGTTATAACGGTGGAATGCAAATTTACTCGTCGAGACAAGATATTGATATTCAGGCTCAAGGTGGAGAATTAAAGCAAACTTCTAAAGGGCAGATGACGTTGATGAGTACCGATAATAAAATCGTTTTGGCAGGGAAGGAAGAGATTTTATTGACTAGTGGTACAGCTTATATCCGTATCAAGGATGGGACAATTGAAATGGGATCTCCAAATCAGATTTGGCATAGAAGTGGAGGCCTCATAGAAACAGGTGTGAATACGTTGGATTATAGTTATCCCCAATTTTCTGAAGCAGTTTGTAAAGAATGTTTGAAGAAAGCCTTGGAAAACGGAAGTCCGCTGGCAGGGAGGGAATAATGCATTATTTACATTCAGCTCCTGATATAGAGGTAATTGAGGAGGCAATTAGTTGGGTTGGGCAGAAAGCTAACGAAACCATCGTCTTGATAGATGGTTCTATGTTAAATGATGATGAGCGGGCAATTTTCGAATTAGCTGGTTTTTCGCGATTATGGCAGCGCGGACACATATTTTCCGACGTAGAAGAATTAGGGCCACTTTTTATTCGTGCAGAACACTTATCTTTGGATGATTTTGGATGGTTGAGGGGGATTTTGAAGAATTATGCGGCAGAATTACCCCTTATCAGTTTTATACGGATAAAAAACAACGCTCCCAATAAGTGGCCAGATATTTTAACTTGGATAGCAAATGTACATACAGAAGAAGGATTAGCATTGTTATTAAGGTATTTTGATACCCGGGTACTTTCCATCATATTTAATCCACAGAATAAATTTTTTACTGCTTCACAAGAAGCTGCTATTGCTGGTGCGATCGAGAAATTTGCATGGATAAACCGCTTTGGGAAATTTTGCAGTTATACCCCTGCCTATAGTAATCAGGTGGCAACCGCGTTAATTTTAAATGATCATCAATTGGAAATGCTGTACAGTCAAAGTCTGCCCGATCAGATTTGGGCAAAAATACAGAAAAATAATCCAGGCAACAGTACGGACTCTGCAGCAATATATAGCAGGATTTTTGAATTGTTGGAGAAAACGGATGTAATACAGGGAAGCTTTACTAATTTGGTTCAGTTTATCCGAAAAAATATCAAAGATGTTTGAACACGCCATTTTGAAAAATTTAACTGTAAGAAATTAAGGAGTAAACAATGAATATGAAAAAGCTTATTACTTTATTGTTCATGGGATTATCTGCCCTGCTTGCTGCATGCAGTAGCCATTCCAATACTATTGGCCTTTCCGTCAAAGTATATAACCATACGTCTAAAGCTATTAATTTCAATATGACTGATGCAACTAAAAAAGACTGGAAAGGGGGGGAATTAGGCTATGAATGGGGAGCAAATGGTGGAGGAGTATCTGCATACCATTCAACTTCAGGGAGTGGGTGGAGGGTACCCGATAAATGGGATCCCAATTACACCATTTTTTTCCAATGGGCGGGTAATGATGAGATCTATACCAAACCGAAACGGGCATTTGTCAAACTGCCGAAATATGAGGATAAAGATTTATTTTATTTGGCGATACACTTTTTTCCTAATGACACCATTAAAGCTTTTGTAACTGCTAAGACGCCTGATTACCCTGATTATCCTTACGGCTGGGCAGAAAATGATGATCCTAAACGGAAAAGAAAATAGGTAAATGTCATTGAGTTTGGGAATAGTTAAGAAAGGAACAGAAAAATGCCGACAGGAGTAGTACAAAAATTTTCCTGCCAGAAAGAAATCCGATTTGGATTATTTTTTGACGGTACGGGAAATAATAGATTTACTGATGAGAAGAAAACCAGAGTATATCTTAAAAGGCTTAATGTTGATAATTATGATTCGCAGCAGTTGCAAAAAATTACTAGTTATTTAAGCAATGTAGCGAAACTATTTTTGTTGTTTGATGAGAATAATGAAAACTCTTTATATAAAGAATATATTCCTGGCGTAGGCACTCCCTTTTCTGAAAATGAAGAAGGTAATCCCAATGAGGGGGCAGGTAGTATTTTGGGCTCCGCACTTGGCTACGGAGGAAATGCACGACTTTGTTATGCTTTTTGGAGACTTTATTCAATTATAATGAATAAAGAAGGGCTTGAGAATGGGATTAATTGGGAACAAAGCAAGCGTCCAGACAAAATTGAAAATAATGTTGATACTTTTCCTGAATATCTGAATAAGCACTTAAGGGAAACTATTGAAAAGTCAGGAAAAAAAAAGGAAGAAAACCAGCAAGGTCAGCAAAATCATCCTGTATGTGTTCGGCTTTTCGCGCGGTGCAGCAGAGGCTCGCAGTTTTGTCAACCGCCTTTCCCGATTGAGTGGTAGCTCGCCTGAGCAGTTGAAATTTGGTGGCATTGATGTTGAAGTAAAGTTTATGGGTATTTTCGACACTGTAGCCTCGGTAGGCATGGTCGATATCAAGTCATTCCGTGGTAACGGTATTCTGCCTCGTTGGTTTGGTAGTTTAGTGGATGGTCATTGGTCTTGGGCTTCTCCTGAAAATCTAGTTGTACCGGATAATATTCGCTGTGTACACTATATTGCCGGTAATGAGGCTCGAGCCTGTTTTCCATTGACTATGACGGAGCATCAAGGTAATCATACTCTTAAACTTTATCCTGGAGCCCATTCGGATGTAGGTGGTGGTTATGGGTTTATGGAGCAGGGTAAATACGATATGTCTGTTATACCCGGTAGAGAAATGTATGATGAAGCTATTAGTGGAGGTACTCCATTTAAAGATCTAATGCCTTACAATATCAACCAGATGAAATTAGATGATGTACATACTGATTATGGTGAGATATTAGCGCACCATGATTTTTTCACAGCGTTTAATGTAATAAAAGATGATATGAGTAAGATGCTTAAAGGGATTGGCGTTGCGCAAGAAGGAGGAGATGTTTGTACTCATGCTAATAATATTGCTCAGTATAACCAAAGTTATTTAGTGTACCGAGGCATTATGTTACGTAAGATTTCCCTTTCAAATAAGACTCCATCTAAATATCAAACTCAAACTAAAACTTGGTATGGTAGCTCACAGAGTGTTCCTCGTTTTGAGTGGCAGGATTTTTATCTTCGCGCAAATGGTGATGCAGAGAGGACGCAAGCTCAAGAGTCGACTAAGAAACCAATTTCCGAAGTGCCTGCGATGTCGCTCAGTAAAGCAGAGAAAAAACGTGAGAATGAATTTGATCCAGATAAATTGGAGCAGCATTTGGAGAGACAGCCGCCAAATTCTAATTCTGTGATTGGGCTTAAGGTGGTTAATGATCTGTTGGAAGAAGGTTTGAGTGTTTTTAATCGTCGGTGGTTATCTACCTTTGGAGTTAAACATAGCTATCATCCAACTGTAAAAGGTATTTTGGAAAAATATCGGGAGAGGCCTCGTATATATCTTGATGAAAAAAATGATGAATACGAAAAAGATTTATATGGGGAGAAAGCTATAAAACTGTTTTATAATGACTATGTTCATGACTCTCAAGCTAGTTTTTATATTGGTATGGGATTGTTGGAATATAGTGGTAGGGTTAGGATAGGCAGTAGTTATTGGCCGACCTTTGTTTTTGGTAATGGTCAAGGACTTGCACGCTATCGGGGAATTTATCGTATTGAGGGCAATACAGCTACTTGGATGAAATACGAACCCGAAGGAGATATTTCTCAACATATTGGATTGAATGGTAAAGCGAATTAACCCATATCTGAAAGAGTTGCCGGAAATGGAGATATCCGTTTTCGGCATCTTTGTTATTTAATTTTTTAAAATTTTTAAAATATGAAACGAACCCGTTGGGCAATCCCTGAAATTCCAGAATTCAAAGCCCCCAAACCAATAAATTGGCAGAAATGGTTACTTATTCTTATAGTTATTTCTATTGTTGGTGTATTGGTTGCTATAAGTATGACCTACTCTGGTATCCCATTGATTACTGGATTAGGTATTGCTGCACTTCCTCCTTTGTTCGTGTGCTTAGTATTTTTCTATTTGCAGTTCAGTTATAAATATAATAAACAGCAGCAACATGAATCATGGGAAGTGGAAAAAGAAAATATTCACCGGAAATGGCAGCAGTGGGCGCAGATGTATTGGTATGTTAATGATTACACTCTTATTTTGCCAGATAATATAGATATTACTAAAATTCCTTTAATAGAGGCTGTTAGTAGTGGAAAAATCCGTCATAATTTTCAGCAAGTAATTACTCCTTTTTCATTTTTTGATACGGGAAAGGATTTATTTGCCAAACGTTATGATAAGAAAGAAATTATTTTGGAAAAAATTCTTTTCCATCATTTGCCTGATTTAGAAAAAATACAGGATTTAGAGGGTGAAAATCTAAAAATTATTATTGTGGAGGACAAATTTCATAGTGAGAAAGATCTGATAAATCGTCGTTTAGGGGAAAATAGCGTTGATTTAGTAATCCGTTTATTAAAGGAACAAAATTGTCAAAAAATGCCTGATATCCTACTAAAAAATGCTGCAGATTTTCAACCTGACGAAATTCAGGATTGGTTGGAAAAAGAAAAAATTAAACATGCTTTGATCATTGCTTTATCTGTAAATAGTACTAATGCTAATGAAGCAGCATGTTCCTTGTTACTTGGAAAAACATTAATTCGAGAAGAATTAATTAAAATTCGTATGCTTCGATCCAATAGTACGATTAAGGGAAACTTAAATGAAATGCTTGAACAAATAATCCAATATCAATTGGATAAACAGTCACCTTTGGGATTGTGGTTAAGTAATATGGATTCGAATAGTCAGGCTGAGTTGATACAGGTATTATATAAACATAATATTGATTTGATTTCGTTAGATTCTGCTCATTCAATGAATAATTTAGATATGTTGTGTGGTAACTTGATACCAATTCAAGGGTGGATTAATTTAGTTAGTGCGGCAAAATTTGTTGGGGCAGGAAAAGGTAATCAATTAGCTATTACACAGATAGATGGACGATACGGGACACATTTTTTTCATTCTGTTTTAGATATATAATTCCTTGTTTTGGGAAGTAGATCCCCACCAGGTTTAATTGATGAGGAATTCTTTACTACTTTTTTATTGATTTTATTCTTAAAAATTTATTCCAAGATATTAAATTTAAAATGTATTTTTAAATTTTAGGCTTTTATTTATGAGTTAGTGTTGATAATAAAGGGTTAATTTAAAAATTTTGAGTGAATGTTATATTGAATATATATCTATAATATAGACATTATGATAAATTTAGAAATCTAATAATAAAAGGTCTCGGCCTGATTTTTTTGTAACGTTATGTATTGTTGTACGTTACATTGTAAAGTAATATGGGCTTAAATTTCATCTATTTGATAAATATGAATTTAATAAGAAATTACGCCTTAAAAGATCTATTTATCCGGTATCTGTAAAAGTTTGAATCTGTCTTGTAAATCAGTATGCAGGACAGGCATTTTTGCTTTATCTACAGATTGGTTCTACTTGTCAGAACGTTTTGCTCAATTCGACAAACATTTTGGTTTTGCCGTATTCGTAGAACTTATCGTTACTCCATGTTTTGTTGTGGGCAATGGTCAGGCGCGGGGTAATGCCTTTGAAATGGAGGGCGCGGTGCCATACGCTCAGGGAGGCGGAGGCTTCTTTGTCGCGGCGGTTTTGTTCGTTGCTGAAGAAGCCGGGGGCTTGGTAACGGCGTTGGGCGGCGCTGAGGCGTAGGACGGTGGAGAGGCCTTTGGGCCATTCTTGTCCCCATGTGGTGCGCAGGGCGTAGCGGTTGAAGCTGTCGCTCTTGTCGTCGCGGTTGCGTTCGCGGTAGAGGTCGATGCCGGCTACCCAGTATTGGCGCGCGTTGCGGTAGTACACGATGGAGTTGCTGAGCAGTTGACTGGTATTGTCGGAATGTTCGCGGCGGCTGTTTTTCAGACGGCCTGCTTCAAATGCGCTGAGGGTTTGCAGCTTGGGTTGCCACCAATGGTTGTAGTGGAGGCGTGCGCCGTTGGTGTAGGTGTAGGGGTCGTTGCCGTAGAAGCGGCGTTCGTGGAACGGGGTAATGCCGATATCGCTGCGCTGGTCGGCATAGCCGAGGCCTGCCGAGAGGCGTGTGGTGAGGTCGTTGTAGTTGGTGTGTTTGGGATAGATTTTGCCGTAATGGTCTGCGCCTGCCGTGGCATAGAAGCCGCGCGGCAGCGACCATTTTTTTTCTGCACCGATTTGGTAGTGGACGGCGGTGGCATCGATGGGCTCGGGGAAGGTCCAGCCTCGGAAGCAGTCGTCGTCGGGATAGACAAGGCGCACGGCGCGGCATTGTTCGTCGCTCAGGTGGTTGCCCAGACGGCGTTGGCCGGGGGCTTGGTTGATGTTTTGTTCGCGCGTGATGTTCAGGCCGGCGTTGAATTGCCATGAGTCGCGTTCGCGCAGGGCTTTGCGGTAGGTTTCGATGCGTTCTTGCAAGGCGGGCGGGAGGGACTCGGTTTGCAGTTTGTCAAACTGGTCGGCTGCGGCTTCGTTTTGTTTGTCTTCAAATAAGGCGGTTGCAAGCTGCCAGCGGACGGCGGAAGCGTCGGGCTGCTCGGCGATAAAGCGGCGGTAATGGTCGATGGCTTCGGCGGCGCGCCCTTCGGATTGGGCAAGCAAACCTTTGGCATAGCGTGCCATGGCGCGGTCGTGTTCGGGCCATTGTTCGTAAATGGGCAAAACGGCTTTGATGCCGGGGATGTTGTGGGTGACGACGGCGGAATACATGGCGCGTGCCAGTAATTCGGTGTTGGCAAGCAGGGTGTCGGCATCGACGTTGATGATTTTTTCAGACGGCCTGTTTGTCTGTTCGGCAGGGATGTTGTGCGCTTCGGGTTGTTGAGGTTCGGCAGTGTTGACTTGAAGCTCGGGTTTTACGTTGGGCGGCACATCGGCGGCGTAAAGGGAAAGGGGAAGGATGGCAAGCAGGAGCAGACGTTTTTTCATGGCAATGTTGGGGATGTTATCGGTATAAGTGGGCAGATTGTACAATGTTTTGAGTCGGAAATTTTGCAAACCGATTGCCATTTTATCTGATAAAGACGACAAAAGGCCGTCTGAAACCCGATGGGATTTCAGACGGCCTTTGTTTGCGGATCGGATTTAGTTTTTGTCCAAGTCCAAATCGGCTTTGTACTCGATACGGCCTTGGCCTTTGTCTTCGATGGAAACGTCCAGCTCTTGTTTGCCGCGTTTGAATTTCAGATCGGCATCGTCGTGTTTGATTTCGGACTCGACCACATGGAAACCTTTGCTGCGCGCGTGGGCGATCACTTTTTTGGCCAGGGAAGGAATGGAATTGTGTCGGCCGGAAAGTTCGGCTTCGTATTCAAACTCACCGTCGCCTTGATGGTCGGCTTTGATGGTGTGCGCGCCTGCCGGACGGTAGATTTCGGAAGGCAGCGGGGAGGCGAATGCCGTGGCAGAGAAAAGAGCCAAAATGCCGGTGGCCAGTAACGATTTTGCTTTGGTCATCGGTTTTCCTTTCTGAAAAGGGTTTTGAGAACGGCATCATCTTATCGGCATGACTGAGGGGCGGCAAGCGGATAAACCTGATTTTACGCGCGGCTACATGATTTGTTTGGAGGGCGTTGATTCTTTGCTTTGGGCTGGTGTTTGCTTGCAGAAAAATGCTGCTGGAAAGACTTAGCCGAGGCGGAACAATTCGCCGCCGTGCGCCTTCAGCCATTGTTCGGCTTGGTCAACATGCGGTGTGAGCGAGTGGGTCAGCGCCCAAAATGCAGGGCTGTGGTCGGGGTGGCGCAGGTGGGCGAGTTCGTGCAGGCAGACGTAGTCGGCGACATATTCGGGTGCGCCGATAAGCCGCCAGTTGAGGCGGATGCCGGTGGTGTGGCGGCAAACGCCCCAGAAGGTTTTGGCGTTGGAAAGGGAAATGGCGCTCGGGGTCAGGCGGGTGGTTCGGATATGGCTTTCGAGGCGCGGCAGCAGATACTCACGCGCACGCTCGTGCAGGAAGCGGCGCAAATGGGTGAGTTGGGCGGCGGTTTCTTTTTTGGGCAACAGGATTTCAGACGGCCTGATTTGGATGTGGTTTGCTGTGTGGACGGACAAGGCCGTCTGAACGCCTTGATACCAAATCCATTCGGGAAGCGTGTCGGTAGGTGTTTGCCGAGTAGGTGTTTTGTTTAGGGTGCGGCGCAGGATGGCCTCGTTGTCGTTCAGCCATTGGGTAAAGTTGCGCTGGGTCACAAACGGCGGGATATTGATGCTGACGGTATCGGCGGAAACGGGGCGCAAGATGAGGTTTTTCTTGGCACTGCGTTTGAGCTGGATATGAATGGTTAGGCCGTCTGAAAGAGTGTGTGTATGGAGGCGGGGCATGGTGTTTGAGGGAAAGGGGAGGGCATGGCGGCCCACCCGATGGAATAATTTATTTGGTTTGTGGCGCGAACGGACCTTGTCCGGTAATCAGGGGCTGCTGGCTTTCTATCCATTGCTCGCATTGAGCCATGATTTCGGCTTCGTTGCCGCTGCCGTAGGCAATGGGTTTGCCGATGATGACGCTGACGGTGCCCGGGTATTTGAGGAAGGAGTTGCGTGGCCAAAACTCGCCGCTGTTGAGCGCGACGGGGATGATGTCCATCTCAAACATTTTTGCCATACGCGCGCCGCCGAGCTTGTAGCGGCCTTTTTCGCCGGGCGGCAAGCGTGTGCCTTCGGGGAAAATGGTAATCCAATAGCCTTCGTTTTTACGCGCAAGGCCTTGCTCTATCAGCTGCCTGTTGGCTTCGCGGCTGTTGCTGCGGTCGATGCCGATGGTTTTAACCAGTTTCAAGCCCCAGCCGAAGAAAGGGATTTTGAAAAGTTCGCGTTTGGCAACATAGACTTGAGGCGGAAAAATTTCTTGTAGGGTGAGGGTTTCCCAGCCACTTTGGTGTTTGGCACAAATGATGGCCGGGCGGTCGGGAATGTTTTCTGCACCGCTTAAGGTGTAGTTCAAACCGATGACGTGTTTGAGCGACCAGTTGAGGATGCGTACCCAAACTTGTGCCATTTTGTGCGCGCCGCCTTGGAAGGGCAGGGCAAGCAGCATAAAGGGGAACAGCAAAATAATGCTGGAGGAAAGGATGAACCAGTAAATCAGGTTGCGGATAATCAGCATATCGTGGAAAAGTCTGTCGTTGGAAGGCCGTCTGAACGCCGGTGTGATCAGGTTTCAGACGGCCTTGTTGTTTGTTTATAAGATAGCTTGCGCGGTTTCTTCGATTTGTGTGTTTTCGCGCATGATGTATTGCGAGAAAGCGAGCAGGTTGTCGAAGATTTGGGTGTGTTCGGGCAGGTCTTGCTCATGTTGGGCCAGCGTTTTTTTGCCTTTGCCGGTCAGGACGAGCGCGGATTTGCCACCTGCGGCATCAATGGCCTGCAGGTCGCGCAGGCTGTCGCCGACCAGCCAGGTTTCGGCGGCATCGGCCTTGAAGCGTTCGATGATGTCGAGAATCATGCCGGGTTTGGGTTTGCGGCATTCGCAGTTATCGACGGCGGTATGCGGGCAAAACCATATGCCGTCGATGGTGCCGCCGGCTTGAACGGCAAGACGGTGCATTTTCGCGTGCATTTCAGTCAGGTCTTGCACGGTAAAGTATTTGCGGCCGATACCGGATTGGTTGGTGGCCACGGCGATGGTGTAGCCTGCCTGCGTTAAAAAGGCGATGGCATCCATGCTGCCTTCGATGGGAATCCATTCGTCAACGGATTTGACGAAATCGTCGCGGTCTTGATTGATGACGCCGTCGCGGTCGAGGATGATGAGTTTCATGGTTCGGGCCCTTATTTTTCTGCTTTCAAACTGCTTTGCCATTTTTCAAAGGCCGTCTGAAAAACGGGTGTCAGTTTGGCGAAGGTTTCCGGGGTGTTTTTGACGTGGTAGAAGCCGCCGAGCGAGGGCGTGTCGAGGGCGAGGACGTAGTCTTCCATAAATGCGCCGTAGCCGTCTTCTTCGTCGGTGTAGTAGAACTCGGTAAACCGTTGGCCGAGTTCGGTAAAGTCGTCCGCCGTCAATGCGCCGTCCATGTGTTTGAGCAGGAAGTGCCGTCCGCTGATTGTGCCTGCGGTCATGGCGGCGAAGTCGGCCGCGGTTTCGGGGGCGGTTTGCCAGACGGGGTTGACGAGGCCTGATTTTGCCGCCCACTGCCAGTACATGCCGATGTGGGTGGCGGCGTTTTCGGGCGGTAGCTGGTCGGGATAGTCTTCGTCGAGATGGAAACGGATATTGTCGTACATGGACGGTGTTCGTTGGGGGAAAGGGGGTATTGTAGCGGAAAATAATGAATTAGGCCGTCTGAAAGAGGGTGTTTCAGACGGCCTTAAGGGAATTTAACCTTTAAATACGGGAACGAGCTCCATTTTGTTTAAGCTCCATGCCAGTATATTGACGATACCGAAGAGAGCTACCCAGTAAATTAGCCATGCACCTCCATAAACAGTGTAAGTTTTGCTTTTACCAAATTTCTGACGGGAATGGAACAGTAATAAGATTGGTGTAGAGCAGGTCCATACGGTAGCAACGAGTCCAACATAGCCAATGGCCGTGACAAAGCCAGTAGGAAAAAGCAAGCAGGAAATCAAGGGAGGGAGGAAAGTAACAGCTGCAGTTTTGGTGCGTCCTGAGGGGCTATCGTTCCATTTGAATATATCAGCAATGTAATCAAATAGTCCGAGAGTTACGCCCAAAAAGGATGTAGCAATTGCCATGTAGGAAAAGAAAGACAGTATTAATGCCATGTTACCGGTAGGAACAAATTTTGATAGTGTTTCGATGAGGATAGATACTTGTCCATCAGCGGCGATAACCGGTGCAAACTCGCTGCGCGGCAGGTTGCCTTGGATGGCGATTTGCCAGAGGATGTAAATTACCAAGGCAATCAGCGTACCTGCCCACAGGGATTTGGCCACTTTGGGCGCGTCGCCTTTAAAGTATTTGAGCAGGCTGGAGACGTTGCCATGGAAGCCGAATGAGGCAAGGCAGACGGGCAGAGCGGTAGCGACATAAATCCAGTAGCTGGTGCCGGCAGGGGCTTGGCTGTCAAACAGGACAGGCATTTTGGCATCGGCAATCAGGCCGCCGGTTGCCCAGATGAAGGTGAGTACCATGCCGCCGATGAGGATGCTGGTGAAGCGGTCAACCAAGCGTGCGGATGCCCAAACGCAAAAGGCGAGAATGCCGAAGAAGACGAGTTGGCCGACGGTAAGCGAAATTTCGCCACCTACCGCGCTGCCGATGCCTTTGGCGGTCAGGTCGCCGCCGACGAAGATGTAGGCGTAAGTGAGCAGGTATAAAACGAAAGCGACGGCAACGCCGTTGATGACGTTCCAAGTCGGGCCGAGCAGGTCTTTGACCATGGTGTCGAAGCTGGCACCGTGCGGATAATGGGTGTTGACTTCCAAAATCATCAGGCCGCTGGAGAGCATGGAAAACCAGGTGTACAGCAACACGGCCAGCGAGCCGGTAAACCATACGCCGGAGGTGGCGGTCGGGTTGGCAAGCATGCCTGCGCCGATAACCGTACCGGCGATAATCATCGCGCCGCCGAATAGGGATGGGGTTTTGGTTGACATTGTTTATCTTTCTTCTAGAAATGCGTGGCTGCCATTATGCCGTAAAGTGTAAGAAAAGGTAAAGCAAAGGCCGTCTGAAAACCCGATTGTCGTTTTCAGACGGCCTTTTTTATATCAGATTAAAATTAAAAATATCCTTGTAAATGTATCATTACTTCCCAATATAATTACTACCTTAAATTACTTCCTAGCTTTGAAAGGTAACAAAAATGTGTGTAGAGCGTGGAGTTGTTATTTCAGATATATTCGAACCAATATATAAAGTAACTTCAACCAAAGAACCCTCCAATCATGTAGAAGGTCTTATATCTTACAGGAATAAACTGCTGATTCCGCCGAGAGAGACTTTTTTTGAGTTAAAGGAAATTAGTGGTTTATCGTTTAAAGAGAATTTACGAGCTTCAGATATTATTAAATATTTAGTTTATTGGGATAAAATCGATTATCCCGCAAATTCACAATGTTTTATAGGATTGGCTGATCCAGATTTAATAATGTTAGAAGCGCAAGGTATTCTTACTAGAACCATGTATCCATTTTATAATAATGGAATTAATCCTGATTTATTTTTAAAATCACAATTATGGGCTCTAGAGCAACATATAAAATCAGCTAAAGGACAATGGACTCTTGCTCAAGATATTTTTGAGACAGATGATTTATACTTTCCTTTGATAAATGAAGATAATAAAAAGCAAATTATAGAGTTTAATTTAATAAATTCACTACCTGTTCCTATTGATAGTACACCAATTTATGAAATTCTTGACTTTAAATATCGAAGAAGAGATGAGTTAATTAGGCTTCGTGAACATTTAGATACTATTTATAATTCTATCATTCAATCTGAAGAGATGCAAAAAACTTATCATAAAAAAATACAGGAGATTCAAAAAGATTTATATGACTTAAATAGATTATTTAATGAAAATAAAATACGTACTCGACTAGATTCGATGAAAGCACATTTTCAAAATATATTACCAACAGATAAATATAGCCTTTTTGCTACACCTCCCACTATTGCAAGCATTGCTAAAGAAATACCGCTATTAGCTCCATATATTCCTGATATCGGTGTTCAATTAGCAGCAGGAGCAATGCTTTGTTTTAGTTCTAAATGGCTAAAAAGTCCTCCGATTGTACAATCAGTAGAAAATAGTCCTTTTGCTTATACTTTTAAAATGGGACGTGAATTTAAGACAAACTCATAATATAAAAATATAAAAAGGCCGTCTGAAAATTTCTCAGACGGCTTTTCTGTATTACCGTGTCAACACTCAAATCAATTTTCTCAGTTTCAATTCGTTTTTCAAATAGGCGTAATAAACCGGCGTGACGATGATGCCGCCGATGCCGAAAATGCGTTCAAAGACGACCATCGCCACCAGCAATTCCCATGCGCTGGATTCGATTTCCGAGCCGATGATTTTGGCGTTGAGGAAATATTCGAGCTTGTGGATGACAACAAGGAACACCAGCGAGGCGAGTGCGACGTAAAGCGATGCGCCGAGGCTCAAAATAATGATGATGGTGTTGGAAATCAGGTTGCCCGCCACCGGAATCAGGCCGACGATAAAGGCGACGATCAGGACGGTCATTTTAAACGGCAGGTCAACGCCGAACAGCGGCAAAACCAAGTAGAGGTACAGACCGGTCAGGAAGGTGTCGATCAGCGAGATTTTGACTTGGGCGAGGAACACGCGTTCAAAGCTGGTTTCAAAATTGACGATGCGCCGCATCAATTCGGCTTTAAACAGAGGCATTTTGTGGCGGTTTTTGCGCATTTTCAGGCGGTGGAAACTGAGCATGGCGCCGATGATGATGCCGATGAGGATGTACACGAAGGACGTGATGCTGTTTTTACTGATGCGGGTCAGTGCGGCGCGGTATTCTTCAATCAGCTTGATTGCCGAGGCTTTGATTTCGGCCATATTGTTGGGCAGCATATTGAGAAGAGCTGCAGGCAGGTCTTGGCTGTTTTTGGTATCTTCCAAAATCGCCGCCAGCTTCGCCAGCATAAAGCTAACATGACCGCCGTGTATCAGGTGGTAAATGCCCAAAGACATCATCGCAATGATGCTGAACACGATGGCCAGCGTCAGCGTGGTGGAAATCAGGTTGATATTGTGCGCATTGAGCGATTTATGCAGCCGCGTGTTGCGCGGTAAAACACGACGGCGGAGTTTGAGGATGACGCCGTTGGTGCGCGTAATAAAGATATAGGTCAGGATAACCGACAGCAGCAGCGGCAGCAAATGGTAGTGCAAGACAATCAGCAAAGCCAAACCCATCAGGATATAGGAAGCGTTGCGGAAAGTCGGGTTGTCGGTGTGGGAAGCGAGTAAGGACATGTGAAGCCGATAAGGTAAAAAAACAAAAAACAGGTCAGGCCGTCTGAAAAACCATGTTCAGACGGCCTAATTTAATGACGGCGGTTAATCGTGCAATGAGGCCGCGTGTAGCGTGTTTTCCAACAAAGTGGCAATCGTCATCGGGCCGACGCCGCCGGGAACGGGCGTAATCATGGACGCGCGTTCTTTGGCAACGTCAAACTCCACGTCGCCGCACAGGCTGCCGTCGTCCAAGCGGTTGATGCCCACATCGATAACGACGGCGCCGGGTTTGACCCATTCGCCTTTAACAAAATTCGGAATGCCCACGCCGACCACCAAAATATCGGCGGCGGCAACTTCATCGGCAAGGTTTTGCGTGGCGCTGTGGCAGATAGTTACCGTCGCGCGGGACAGCAGCAATTCCAACGCCTGCGGGCGGCCGACAATATTGGACGCGCCGACAATCACGGCTTTTTTGCCTTTCGGGTCGATGCCGTAGGCTTCCAACAAAGTCATCACGCCTTTGGGCGTGCACGGGCGCATCAGCGGCATTTTGACGACCAGGCGGCCGACGTTGTAAGGGTGGAAGCCGTCCACATCTTTATGCGGCACGATACGTTCCAAAACCGCCTGGCTGTCGATGTGGGCCGGCAGCGGCAGTTGCACCAAAATACCGTCAACGGCAGAATCGCCGTTCAATTCGTCCACCAGTTTCAGCAAATCGTCTTGCGTGGTTTCAGACGGCAGCTCGTAAGAGCGCGATTCAATGCCGCTTTTTTGGCAGGCCAGTTTTTTATTGCGTACATAAACCGCGCTGGCAGGATCGTCGCCGACCAATACCACCGCCAAACAAGGTGTGTGCAAACCTTTTTCCTGACGCGCCTTTACCGCCTGCGCGACCGCCTCGATGCGTTGCTGAGAGATTTTTTTTCCGTCTATAAGTTGAGCAGTCATGATTTTCCTTCTAAATAGGGACAAATATTGCGTTCAAATTATCGCATTTTTCAGACGGCCTGACACAAAAGAGTGACCCCAATGACGAAACATAAAAATAAATAATGATTAAAAATAATAAGATAAATAAAGAATAGAAAAATAAAGCAAAGTAAGTGTTGACCGGATTGAAAAGGGTCTGTATAGTTCGGGTCTTCAGTCGGGGCGTAGCGCAGCCCGGTTAGCGCATCTGCTTTGGGAGCAGAGGGTCGTGAGTTCGAATCCCACCGCCCCGACCACAAAATTCTAAGCACGAATCGGCATGAGCGCCCGTAGCTCAACCGGATAGAGCACCGACCTTCTAAGTCGGGGGTTACAGGTTCGATTCCTGTCGGGCGTGCCAATTTTTACGGTGGCTGTAGCTCAGTTGGTAGAGCCCTGGATTGTGATTCCAGTTGTCGTGGGTTCGAGCCCCATCAGCCACCCCAGATGAAAGCCTGCATATTGTATGCAGGCTTTTTCCCGTTTATGCCCTGAATTTTAATTCAAGTTTATTGGGTTTCAAAAACAGTATTCATCAAACTGTTTCATCATGGCAGCGGCAAAAACGGCGTCTTCGGTGTCTGTCAGATGCCGATGAATACGCAGTCAAGCCCAAATATTGTACCGTTCGGTATCTTTTTATGGCGTTTCGCCGTTATCCTTTATAATACCCCGATTATTTTCTGTTTTATTCCCAAAGGAACCGCATCATGTCCGAATGGTCAGCTCCAGAATTCGAATCCAAAATCTGTCCGCCCGAAAAGCTGGCGGAGCGTTTGGCGGCATTGCCCCGTCCGCTGGTGTTTACCAACGGCTGTTTCGATATTCTCCACCGAGGCCATGTAACGTATCTGGCGCAGGCACGATCGGCCGGTGCGGCTTTGGTATTGGCGTTGAATACCGATGCTTCGGTGCGCCGTCAGGGCAAAGGGGACGACCGTCCGATTAATCCTTTGGAAAACCGCGCGGCAGTGGCAGCGGCATTGGCGAGCGTGGATTTGGTTACATGGTTTGATGACGACACGCCGGCCGCGTTGATTGAAATGGTCAAACCCGATGTGTTGATTAAAGGCGGCGATTGGCCTGTGGATAAAATTGTCGGTGCGGCCGAAACGTTTGCGCGCGGCGGCAAAGTATTTTCGATTCCGTTTTTACATCAGACTTCGACCACTAAAACTTTGGCGAAAATCCGCGAAGCCGGAGGAGGCGCATGACGGATTTGAACAGCCGCCATTGGGCCTTGCTCGCCGCGCTTTCAGACGGCCTGCCGCAACACGTTTCTCAGTTGGCGCGTGCGGCCGGGATGAAGCCGCAACAATTAAACGGATTTTGGCAGCAGATGCCGGGGCATATCCGCGGTTTGCTGCGCCAGCATGACGGGCAATGGCGCTTGGTGCGCCCATTGGCTGTGTTTGCCGAAGAATCTCTGCAACAAATGGCCGGGAAACATGGTTTTCGCGCGCAGTTGAAACACGAATGTTCGTCTAGCAACGATGAAATCATGGCGTTGGCGCGCCAGTCGGCAGATTTGGCGCACAAGGCCTTGTGTGTGGCGCATTTTCAAACCAAAGGGCGCGGACGGCAGGGGCGAAGCTGGGTCAACCGACAGGGCGAATGCTTGATGTTCAGTCTGGGCTGGGCGTTTGACAAGCCGCAGTATGAGTTGGGGTCGCTGGCGTTGGTGGTGGCATTGGCTTGCCGCCGTGCGCTTGCCGATATTGGTTTGGACGTGAACATCAAGTGGCCGAACGATTTGGTCGTGGCCAACGATAAATTGGCCGGCGTGTTGATTGAAACGACGCGGGTGGAAAATAAAACCGTCGCCGTCATCGGCATCGGCATTAATTTTGTATTGCCGAAAGAAGTGGAAAACGCTACTTCCGTACAGGCTTTGTTTCAGACGGCCTCTAAGCAGGGCGTAAGCGTCGAAGCCTTATTGAATGCGGTGTTGGCGCAACTCGATGCGCTGTTGAACGAGTACGCGCAAAACGGATTTGCATCATGTGTCGGCGAATACGATGCCGCCAACCGCGACACAGGCAGGCCGGTCTTGCTGCTTCAAGAAGGGCGCGTTGTCCACGAAGGTGTGGTCAAAGGCGTGGACGCGCAAGGCGCGTTGCGTTTACTGACGGACAAGGGCGAGAAAACCATTGTCAGCGGCGAAATCAGCTTGCGCCCGGATAACCGCCCGGCACAACCTGCCGCCGCCAAGCCGGAACGCTTTTTGCTGCTGGACGGCGGCAACAGCCAGTTGAAATGGGCGTGGGTGGAGAACGGCACATTTACCGAAGTCAGCCGCGCGCCGTATCGTGATTTGGCCAAGCTGGGCGAAGAATGGCTGCAATTTGCCGATGATGATGTGAAGATTGTCGGTTGCGCCGTGTGCGGTTCGGTAAAAAAAGCGATGGTTGAAGAACAATTAACCCGTCCAGTCGAATGGCTGTCTTCCATGCCGCAGGCTTTGGGTATCCGCAATCATTACCGCCGCCCTGAAGAACATGGTTCCGACCGCTGGTTTAATGCGCTGGGCAGCCGCCGCTTCACGCAAAACGCCTGCGTCGTCGTCAGCTGCGGCACCGCCGTAACCACCGACGCGCTGACGGAAGACAATCATTATCTCGGCGGCACCATCATGCCCGGTTTCCACTTGATGAAAGAGGCGATGGCGCTTAAAACCGCCAACCTTAACCGCCCCATCGGCAAAGTATATCCTTTCCCGACCACAACGCCGAACGCCATTGCCAGCGGCATGATGGATGCCGTTTGCGGCGCGCTGATGATGATGCATGGCCGTCTGAAAGACAAAACGGGCGGGGGCAAACCGGTCGATATTATTATCACGGGCGGCGGTGCGGCCAGAGTCGTGCAGGCCTTGCCCGAGGCATTTGTTCATGACAATCAAGTGAAAATCGTCGATAATCTCGTGATTCACGGGCTCTTGCATTGGATTGCCCATCGCAACGGACAATAAAAAGGAAAACGCATCATGAAATGGCTGTTTGCGGTCTTGGTCGCACTCAACATCATTGTTTTTGGCAGCATGGTTGCCTATCGGACACAGCATAAAACCGCCAAACCCGAATCGGCCTTGGAAGGCGGCACGCACGAATTATTGCGCCCGTCTTCTTTGGACGCACCCAAAGCCGAGCCGCAGCAGGCATCGCAGCCCGATTGGGTGGCGGATGAATCAGACGGCCTGATCATGGCCGAACCCGAATCCGAAGAAGCAGAAGCCTTGCGTAAAAAACAAGAAGCGCAGCAGTTGAAAGAGAAAAAAGAAAAAATGCGCCGCGAGAAAGAAGCGCAAGAACGCCGCGCCGCCGAAGAAGAGATGGACGCGGCCGGCGTGGAACGCTTGTGTACCAGCAGCGCCACCGTGGTAATGGACGAAGACGATTACCACCGCATCAAAGGCCTGTTGGGCAAATGGCCCCATGCGGCCAGCCGCAGTATCGAAAAACGCAACGGCGCATCCGGTGGTGAAACTTCTTCCAAAACCTTCCGCGTGGTCTTGCCTGCCGACGGCGACACTTCTGCCCAGCTTGACGCCTTGGGCAGCCGCGGCTTTAGCGGCAGCATTCACAACGGCGAAATCAGCATTGACGTAACACGCAGCCGCTCTTCCGCCCAAGTTTTGATTTCACGCTTGTCCAGCGCAGGTTTCGGCGGCGCGCGTATTGTCGAACAGGAAGACAGAAGCGCACCCGATACCGGTTTGAGCGTGGCGCGCATGACCGTGGTCTTTATGGCGGTTGACGAGCGCGATGCCCAAGACATCAGAAACATTGTCGGCCGTTATGGCAAATTGAACATGAAAACCTGTCGATGATCAGGCCTATTCGGTTTCAGACGGCCTGATAAGCAGCCGGAAAAGCCTGATAAACCGAACGCCGTAAAACACGAAACCCACTGTATCGGCAGTGGGTTTCATGTTTTTCGGTTTTGAGTATCTGATATAAAGGGGAACAGGTATGTTTCGTATATGCGCACTCCGAGTATCAAGAGATAATGGGGAAGAGGGGGATAAAATCTGTCGTTTAATGGCTCGGATTAGGACGTCTTCCGAGTGGTTTTGATTATACGCTAATAATAACTATTATCAATAGCAAAATTGAAAAAATAAGGGATTTTTCTATAATAGTTTGTTTTGTATGGAAATTAAGTTTTAGTGTTGGTTTTGCTGTGATTGAAAAGGCCGTTGATGACCTACAAGCATATTTGGCATCTCCTGTCGGCAGCTTGCCGGCAGAGACAGAAAATGGCAACAGTGTCGCAGTTAAAACAAAACTGGATAAGCGTTTTATCGTGTTGTACTCGTTAAATCTGAAATTTCAGACAGTACACTTTTATCTAACTACTAAGGCAGAGAACAACCTTCAGGCATAACAATTTTGCATTCAGTCATTCCTTCATTCTTACAATTTAATAAAGCAGTCTTTTCTGCAGCTCCTTGTTCTGCAGCACCTCCTATGACTCTAGTTTGTTTATTCAGTTTTCCAGTAGCGGCAGCTACACATCCGTTTCGAACCCAACTGAGTACTTTACAATGAATATTTTTATTTCCAGCACCGCATTGTTTAATCGCAGCTCTCTGTGCCTCAGCTTTTGAATTTTGATTTAATGCTCCACCTATATTCCCAGACCTTGCATCAAAAGCTAAAGCTCCAAATTTGGAAGGAACTTTTACATCATAATAAATAATTTTCTTAGGTTGTGTATGAGTATTTGATTGAGATGGAACGTTATATAAAATTTGTCTACCGGAGCTGTCAATAATGCGACAGGTTCCAGTTGCAGGCTGGTATTCACCACCACAGCCGTTGGCATAAACATTAAGACTTATCAGTCCCAACAATACAACAAGTAATTTTTTCATTTCAAGTCCGATCTATTTATGATTTAAATTTTTATCAGTCTGCCGCTGCATCAATCATACGATGATTTGTTATCTTCTTTACGCGGCTGACGTTGAAATAGGGCAAGGCAAACATTTCAACCCTATATTCCTATATTTCAGACGGCCTTTTGATTTGTTTCAATCACTCATAAACCCAAGCAATCAACATATCCAAAGCCATATAAAATACCGTATAATCAAGGCCAAATTAACTTTGCCTGCTTGTCGGGCCGTCTGAAAAATTATGCAACAAACCTATGCCGCCGTACAGCGAGATTTGCTCGAAGCCAACCACCTTTCCCCCGATTTGCTCGCCCAAAGCCTGAGCATTATCGGCGCCAACCATGTCGATTATGCCGACATCTATTGTCAGCGTACTGCCTATGAAAGCTGGCATTTGGAAGAAGGCATCGTCAAATCGGGCAGCTTCCAAATCGATCAGGGTGTGGGCGTGCGTGCCGTTTCGGGCGATAAAACTGCTTTTGCCTACGCCGACAGCCTGTGTATCGATTCGATCAACCGCTCTGCCAAAGCCGTTCGCGTGATTGGTGCGGCCGGCGGCGAGGCCAGCGTCAAAGTACCGACACCTGCCTACGGCAAACCTGTCCACATGGCGATTGACCCTATTGCCAGTCTTGATTCCGCCGCCAAGGTCGCGCTGTTAAACAAAGTCGAAACGCTGGCCAAAGCCGCCGATCCGCGTATCATGCAAGTGATGGCCGGTTTGACCTGCGAATACGACATGGTGTACATCGCCCGTTTGGACGGTAAACACGCTGCCGACATCCGCCCGATGGTGCGCATGAACGTTACCGTCATTGCCAAGCAGGGCGAGCGTCGCGAGCAGGGCAGCGCGGGCGGCGGCGGGCGTTATGATTTGGCGTATTTCGATGAAAACTTGGTGCATCGGTTTGTCGATTCCGCCGTCAAACAAGCGCTGACCAATCTCGAATCCCGTCCTGCGCCTGCCGGCGAGATGACCGTCGTTTTGGGCAACGGCTGGCCGGGCGTGTTGCTGCACGAAGCGGTCGGACATGGTTTGGAAGGCGATTTCAACCGTAAAGAAACCAGCGTTTTCTCCGGTCGAATCGGTGAGCGTGTCGCCGCCAAAGGCGTTACCGTTGTGGATCAAGGCGATATTGCCGACAGACGCGGTTCGCTCAATATCGACGACGAAGGCAATGAAACCCGCCGCACTGTATTGATTGAAGACGGTATTTTGGTCGGCTATATGCAGGACGAAACCAACGCCCGTCTGATGGGTACGCAATCGACCGGCAACGGCCGCCGCGAAAGTTACGCCTCCGCACCTATGCCGCGCATGACCAATACTTTTATGGAAAATGGCGGCTATGAGCCGGAAGAAATCATCGCGTCCATCGACAAGGGCATTTACGCCGTTAACTTCGGCGGCGGACAAGTGGACATTACCAGCGGCAAGTTTGTGTTTAGCGCATCCGAAGCGTGGTGGGTGGAAGGCGGCAAGTTGCAATACCCTGTCAAAGGCGCGACCATCATCGGCAACGGTCCCGAAGTGCTGAAACACGTTTCCATGATAGGCAACGACTCCGCGCTCGACAGCGGCATCGGCGTCTGCGGCAAAGAAGGGCAAAGTGTTCCTGTCGGCGTCGGACAGCCGACCCTGAGGATTGATGCCGGACTGACCGTCGGCGGTAGCGAAATTTAAACGGCAGGCCGTCTGAAAGGTTTTCAGACGGCCTTTTACATTAGGATAAAACCATGCAGGAACAGAATCGGAAATCAAGTTTTCCTATAGTGACGTTGCTGGTGTCGGTTGCCCTGTGGATAGCGTCTTTATCCAATGTTGCATTTTATTTGGGCAATCATGAAAGCATGAAGGGTGTGACCGTTTTGATTTTGGGGTCGATATTTGCTTCTTTGGATATCAGGTATTGTGCGGCCTATGCCAATTATGTTTGGTTGGCGGCCATTGTGTTGCTGGCGTTGCGGAAGAAGGTCGTGCCTGTCCATGCGGCACTTTGGGGTTTGGCGTTGGTGGCTTTCAGTGTGAAAGCCGTACACGTCGATGAAGCAGGGAATACAGCGGATATCGTGCGTTACGGTGCAGGGTTTTATTTGTGGTATGCCGCATTTGCGGTTGCCACCATCGGCACGTTTGCCGGAAAGAATAAGGAAAGAAAAGCCGCAATGCTGGCAGATGGGACGAAAAATGACGCTTGATGAATGGTTGCGCCAATCGGCACTGCCCAAAAATGAAGCGCGGATGTTGTTGCAATATGCGCTGGGTTATACGCGCGCGCAGCTAGTGACACGCGGTACGGACGATTTGGCAGAATCCGCCCTGCAAACCTTGGAGATTTTGACGCAACGCCGTTTGCAAGGCGAGCCGATGGCCTATCTGTTGGGCGAACGCGAGTTTTACGGACGACGCTTTGCCGTCAATCCCCATGTGCTGATTCCACGCCCTGAAACCGAGCATTTGGTGGAAGCTGTGCTTAAACTCTTGCCACAGCAAGGCCGCGTGTGGGATTTGGGAACGGGCAGCGGCGCCATTGCCGTGACCATCGCGCTTGAACGCGTTGATGCCGATGTTCGCGCATCCGACATCAGCGCCGGTGCTTTGGATACCGCCCGTCAAAATGCGGCCAAATTGGGCGCAAAAGTCGAGTTTGCGCAGGGTTCGTGGTTTGATACCGACAGGCCGTCTGAAGGCCGATACGATGTGATTGTTTCCAATCCGCCGTATATTGAGGACGGCGATAAACATTTGTCGCAGGGCGATTTGAGGTTTGAACCGCAAAACGCGCTGACCGACTTTTCAGACGGCCTCAGCCATATCCGCCACATTACCCAAGAAGCCCCCAAATACCTGAAGGCCAACGGCTGGCTGCTGTTTGAACACGGCTATGACCAAGGCGAAGCAGTGCGGAACATTATGCTGGAGAACGGTTTTGTCGAAGTGGCAACCGAACAGGATTTGGCAGGATTGGACAGGGTCACGCTGGGGCGTTTGCCTACTTAGTGGGCATGGTTTGTCTGAATATAAAAAAGGGCGTGTTAATCACGCCCTTTTGGTTTTTTTTGTTTAGCTGTTCAGACAGCCTGGTTTAACGCCAAGCGGCGACGAACTCCGCCCAGTGTTGTTTTTCTTCGGCTTGTGCGGCCAGATAGTGTTTGATGCGTTTGATTTCGACTTCGTATTCGTCGGCGTCGAGCGCGCCGCTCATCATGCGAAAGCGCATGTACATCAGGTAGGTATTGGCGGCATCGGTTTCGCAATAGTCGCGGATGTCTTTCAGACGGCCTGCGTGATAAGCGTCCCAAACCTTGCTGCCGTCCATGCCCAGTTTGCCGGGGAAGCCGCAGAGTTTGGCCATATCGTCCAAAGGCACGCTGGCGCGCGGTTGGTAGAGGGCGAGCAAATCCATCAGGTCGCAATGGCGGGTGTGGTAGCGGCTGATGTAGTTGTTCCACTTAAAGTCGCGGCTGTCGCCAAAATCGCCGTCGCCCATATCCCAATAGCGGGCGGCGCTGATGCCGTGTATCAGGGCGCGGTAGTGGAGGACGGGCAGGTCGAAACCGCCGCCGTTCCAGCTGACGAGTTGCGGCGTATAGTTTTCAATGACCTCGAAAAACTTGGCAATCATGACTTCTTCGCTGTCTTCAGGATCGCCGATGGTACTGATGCGGATTTTGTCCTGACCCCAGCGCATACAGCAGGAGATGGCGACGACTTGGTGCAGATGGTGTTGCATAAAGTCGCTGCCGGTCTTGGCGCGGCGTTGCTGTTGGGCAAACAGGACAACTTCGTTGTCGGGCAAATCGGCAGGCAAATCGTAAAGCAGGCGGATGCCGTTTACGTCGGGAATGGTTTCGATGTCGAAGGCGAGTATCGGGGTCATGGCGTGATCGGGTTGGATAAGGAATGATGCCATTGTGGCATGACGGCGCAGATAAAAAAAGAGGCAATCCCCCACAGGATTGCCCCAATACCTCAAATCAGAGATTTACGCTTCACAAACAATACAGGCTTTCACCTGCGGCTTTACAGATGCAGCTCAACTCTGCACCGGTAAACTTTCATTTCGGGTATTGCACCGAAATCCTCTAAAAATACTGCAATTGCTTGCAATATCAGAAAACTGCTTACAAAAACATTTAAAACCGGCCTAGGCCGTCTGAATGCTTTGTAATTTGATGTAGTGAAATTTACGCGAATTTTTACAGTTTGCCAAGTATTTTTTTCTGAAGGTTTGGTTCGGGGTGAATTGCAGTTATTGTCATATTTTTGCAATTAAATTTCATAATTAATTTAAAATTAGATGTTTATTTTGTATTTCTTGCTTTAAATTTAATTTAATTTCATATTTCGAATGATTAAAATTTGTTTTATTTTAAAAGTTATTCTATAACATTTTGTTTTTAAATTAAATTAAATTTAACATATAAATGAAAAGGGTATTGAATAGAGCAATTTTTATTTGAGAAAAAATATAAGGTTGTTTGAAAGTTTCAATTGCTCTGAAAAAAGTTGTTTTTAAAGCATTTAAAGTGGAATTTGATTTGATTGTTTGAAATTGAAGCCGAGCTTGGGTTTGATACAATTAAAATGAAAAAGCGGCAAAAGAAATGTTTTGCCGCTTTTTCATGCTTAAATTGTAATTTTATGTAGTCAATAAAAGCTGCTTTCGCCTTCGGGACGGGTTTTGAAGCGTTTGTGCAGCCAGAAATATTGTTCGGGATGCTCGCGTACCCGCTCTTCGATGAAGTCGTTCATACGCTGGGTGTCGGCTTCGATATTTTCGGTCGGGAAATTGTCCCAAGCCGGATAGAAGCGCAGGGTTACGGTATTGTCGGCTTCGCGCGTGGGGATGGCGGGAATGATTTTGGCTTTGGTCATGCCGGCGATACGGCTGAGGCCGGTAATCGTGGCCGTCTGAATGCCGAAGAAATTGACGAAAATGGAATCGTTGCGGCCAAAGTCTTGATCGGGCAGATAAAGAAAGGGCGCATCGCTTTTGCGCAGGTGTTTGATGATGGCGCGCAGGCCTTCTGTGCGGCCGATCAGGAAAACATTGTTGTAGCGGTGGCGGCCTTTCAGGATTTGCTCGTCCAGGGCTTTGTTTTTTTGGTGCGAATACATACTCGTCAGCGGTACATCCTGATTGAGCGTGTAAACCGCCATTTCAAATGCGGTAAAGTGCGGATAGAGGATGATGACTTTTTCGCCGGCGGCGAGGGCTTCGTCAAGATGGTGTTTGTCTTGATAGCGCACCAACGAGCGCAGTTTGTCCGCAGGCGCGTACCAGTAGAGGCCGTATTCGAGCATCAGCTTGGCCATGTGTTGGAAATGGCGTTTGAGCAGGGCGGTGCGCTGGCTGTCGTTCAGCTCGGGAAAGCATTTTTTGAGGTTGACCTCGCCGACTTTGCGGCGCGGTTTGACTGCGTAATAGGCGAGAATACCGATCGCGTCGGCAATTTTGTGCAACACGCAAAAAGGCAGCAGGCGGATGAGGTAGAGAAAAAGGAAGGCGGCTTTCATGAAGGCTCGCTGTATGTGGGCAAAGGGCTATTATAACCGAAAGGCCGTCTGAAAACGGGCTGGAACACGATTTCAGACGGCCTGAATGTTGGCTTACCATTGGAAACGGCCGCGTTTGACCTGCAGGCCGTCGGGATTGAGTTGCGAAGCCAATCCGTGATTGCGCAGGGCGTGGGTGAGGGCGACGGCGAGTCCGTCGGCGGCATCGGCTTGCGGCGTGCCTGAAAGCGCGAGCATTTGGACCACCATATGCTGCACCTGCTCTTTGGCGGCCTTGCCCTTGCCGACCACCGCCTGCTTGACCTGAAGCGCGGTGTATTCAAACACGGGCAAATCGTGCATGACCAAAGCGGCAATCGCCGCACCGCGCGCCTGACCGAGCATTAACGTCGCGGCCGGGTTGACGTTGACAAACACTTGTTCGATGGCCGCCTGATGCGGCTGATAGTGGCGGATGATTTCGTCGATATGGCGGACAATCACGGCGATGCGTTCGGAAAGCGACGCGCCGGTCGGCGTTTTGATACAGCCGGAAGCAACATAATGATGCTCGCGGCCGTGGACATCGATAACGCCGAAGCCGGTCACGCGACTGCCGGGGTCGATGCCGAGAATGCGTGTAGGTTGGGAGTGGGACATAGTGCGTGTTTTAAAGTAATCGGTGTTTCAGGGCAGGCAGGCGCGTGCGCACGCTTTGCAGGCGCGCGGTATCCAAATCGGCACAAATCACGCCTTCGCCTTCGGGCAACGTCGCCAACACATCGCCCCAAGGGTCGATAATCATACTGTGGCCGAATGTGCGGCGGCCGCTTTCATGCAGTCCGCCTTGTGCCGACGCGATGACGTAGCATTGGTTTTCCACCGCACGGGCGCGCAGCAGCAATTCCCAATGCGCCTTGCCGGTCGTGTAGGTAAACGCGGCCGGCAACAGCAAAACATCAAACGGCTGCTGGGCGCGGAAAAACTCAGGAAAGCGCAAATCGTAGCAGACGCCGGCTGCCAGCGGAACATCATCCACGCTCAGCTTCGGCACATCGCTGCCTGCCAGTATTGTATCGGCTTCGGCGTAGCGTTCGCCCAAACCGGAAAAGCCGAAAAGGTGCATTTTGTGGTAAAGCCCGATTCGGTTGCCGTTGCGGTCATATACAAGCATTGTATTCATCACCTTGCCCGCGTTTGGGCTTTGCAGCGGAATCGTACCGCCAAACAACACCACGCCGCATTCCCTTGCTGTTTCGCTTAAGGCCGTCTGAAAAAGGGTGTCGCAGGTTTCGCCAACGCGTCCATCGTCCAAAGGCTCGGCAAATGCCAGCTTGTCCGTATCGTTTTTGCCCATCAGCGGCCAATATTCGGGCAGCAACACCCAATCCGCCCCTTGTTCGGCCGCCTCGCGAACAAGGCGTTTCATCGTGGCAATATTGGTTTCGGGGTCGGTGGACGACACCATTTGCACAGCGGCGGCGCGTAAAGAGCGCATCATCAAAACTCCTGTCAGATTTTGCAAGAATTGTAACTTGTTTACGCACAAGGCCGATACAATCGCCTCACAATTCCTCTCCAAAAAAAGGATAAACCATGAACTTGAAACTTCTCCTCACTGCCGCACTTTCCACCGCCGCACTCGCCGCACATGCCGACGTACAGCTTTATGGCAGCATCAAAAGCGGCATCGAAACCTCGCAAACCCGTTTCGGCGGCCAAACACACAGCAGCACTGCCATTGCCGACCAAGGCAGCCACATCGGCTTGCGCGGTTCTCATCCGATAGGTGGCGGAACGAATTTTATTTGGGAAGTCGAACAAGACACGCCGGTCGGCAAAAGTGGCTCCATCCGCCAAGACTGGCGTGAACGTCGAGACAATTTTGGCCGTTAAAGGAAAGATTGAATAGTAAAGGCCGTCTGAAAATCAGGATAACTGGTTTTCAGACGGCCTTTGTTCTTATAATAGCGGTTTATTGTTTTCACGCACCCAGCAACGGAGTTTCCATGCAGTTTTCAGCATTCGGCGAAAAATTCACGCAACACAGCGGCATTTTGCAATTGATGGACGATTTGGGCGACGCGCTCAAAAGCGACAAGCCCGTCAATATGCTTGGCGGCGGCAATCCGGCGAAGATTGCGGAAGTCAATGCGGTGTTCGCCGATGTGTTTTCTAAACTGGCGGCGGAACACGCGGTTGAGAATATTGGCAATTATTCCAATCCGCAGGGCGATGCGGCGCTGATTGCGGCTTTGACTGAGTTTCTCAACCGCGAATACGGCTGGAATCTGACGGCGGACAATATTGCGCTGACCAATGGTTCGCAAAACGCGTTTTTCTATTTGTTCAACCTGTTCGGCGGCAAATTCAATCTTTCAGACGGCCAAACGGTTGAAAAAGCCATTTTGTTGCCGCTTGCGCCTGAATATATCGGTTATGCCGACGTGCATGTCGAAGGGCAGCATTTTATTTCGGTAAAACCGAAAATCGAAAATGTCGAACACGAAGGTGAAGCGGGCTTTTTCAAATACCGTGTGGACTTTGACGCGCTGGAGAGCCTGCCTGAATTGAAAGCGGGCAAAATCGGTGCGATTTGCTGTTCGCGCCCGACCAATCCGACCGGCAATGTGCTGACCGACGACGAAATGGCGCGTTTGGACGCGTTGGCGCAGGAACACGGGATTCCGCTGATTATCGACAACGCTTATGGAATGCCGTTCCCGAATATTATCTACAGCGATGTAACGCTCAACTGGCACGAAAACATCATCCTCTGCTTCAGCCTTTCTAAAATCGGCCTGCCCGGCGTGCGTACCGGCATTATTGTCGCCGCGCCGGAAGTGGTCAAAGCCGTCAGCAGTTTGAATGCGATTGTGAATTTGTCGCCAACCCGTTTTGGCGCGGCGATTGCGGCGCCGCTGTTAAACGACGACCGTCTGAAACAGTTGGCCGACCAAGTGATTCAGCCGTTTTACCGTCAGCAGGCGCAAACGGCGGTTTCCCTGCTCAAACGCGAATTGGGTGCGTATCCGTTGAAAATCCACAAGCCTGAAGGTGCGATTTTCTTGTGGCTTTGGTTTGAAAACCTGCCGGTTTCGTCGCAAACCTTGTACGAAATGCTCAAGGCCGAGGGCACGCTGATTATTCCGGGCGAACATTTCTTCGTCGGCATCGACACGCGGGATTACCCGCACGCCCGCGAGTGTATCCGCATGAGCATCGCTCAGGATGCTCAAACGCTGGAAAAAGGCATCGCCGCCATCGGCAGGGTAGTGCGCGGTTTGTACGATAAAAAATAAATTTTTTGAATAGGCAAAGGCCGTCTGAAACGTGGGGAATCGGGTTTCAGACGGCCTTTTTTATTGGATTCAAACGTGGTGGATAACCAGTTTTTTGCCTTCGTAATCGAGGACGTTGACGTCCATATCGAATAGGGATTTGATGTTTTCGGCGGTAAAAATATCGTTGGGCGCGCCCTGCATGGCGACTTGGCCGTTTTTCATGGCGACAACGTGGTCGGCGTAGGCGGCGGCCTGGTTGATGTCGTGCAGGACGACGACGGTGGTGCGTTTGTACTCGTCGGTCAGCCGGCGCAGGATTTGCATGAGGGAGCGGGCATGATACATGTCGAGGTTGTTCAGCGGCTCGTCCAATAAAACGTAGTCGGTGCGCTGGCAGAACACCATGGCAATCATGGCGCGTTGGCGTTGACCTCCGGAAAGCTCGGTCAGGTAGCGGTCGGCAAAGCCTTGCAGGTGGAACTCGGCAAGCGCTTCTTCGACGATGGTTTTATCCGTTTCAGACGGCCTGCCTTGGTGGTAGGGATAGCGGCCGAACATGAGCAGGTCTCGCACGGTAATGCGGCTCATGATGCTGTTTTCTTGGGTGAGGATGGAGAGCGTGCGGGCGAGTTCGGCGGTGGGGGTGGTTTTGATGTCTTTGCCTGCGTAGCTGATGTCGCCGTGTACCAAGGGCTGTAGGCGCGCCATAAAGGAGAGGAGGGTGGACTTGCCTGCGCCGTTCGGGCCGATTAGCGCGGTAATGCCGCCTTCGGGGATGTCGAGGCTGACGTCGTTGAGGATGGGGTTGCTGCCGATGGTGTGGCTGACGTTGCGGATGGTAATCATAGGCGGATTCGAGTATGGAAAACTTGGGGTTTCAGACGGCCTTTCAGCGTGAGGCCGTCTGAATTTTATTTCTGTATGGAGTGGTTAGATTTCGCTGACGGTCACAAATTCGGGATTGTCGGCTTGATCGATCAGGAAGGCGCGGACACGTTCTTGCCAAAGCTCGCCGAATTGTTTGAGTTCGTCGGCACTTGCGCTGCCGCTGACGGCTTTGGGCATGATGTCGCGCATTTGCGGTGCGAAGGGTTGGAGTGCGGCGTTGAGGCTGACGGCAACGGTTTTGCCGGTATCGCGTCGGCGGAGTGCGAGTGTGCCGTTGATTTCGCCTGCACCAAAGGACAATAAATGGCGGCGGGCAAAGCGTCCGGCAGGGCCTACGCCGCCAAAGCCGGTTTCGGGTGCTGCGCCGGTAAGGAGTTGGACAACGGAAGCGGTAACGCCGGTCGTGCCTTCGTCACGCTCGCCCTGCATAAAGGCTTCGATGTCGCCGCGTTGCGGCAGCTCTTCGCCGTAAAGGGCTTTCAGGCCCTTGATGACCATCAGGTAGGCACCGGCGACAGTCGGGCAGGAGTGGCCGCACAGGCGTACGGCATCGGCGTAGTGGTAAGTGAGGATGCCGTTTTCGGCTGCACCGAGGAAGTCGGCCAATGCGTCTTGGACGGTGATGGTCGGGGCTTGGTTGAAGAATGATGGGAAATGTTCTTGTGTCATGAGGGTTGTCCTTTGCGGGTTTGCCCGGGCCGTCTGAAATATTCAGACGGCCTTTGGCATGGATGTTATTTTAAGAGTATTTGTTTGTCCTGTATAAATTTTTCGGCCAGTTTTGTCGCGCCGTGGGTGTTGAGGTGGTTGGTGTCGAAATATATCGGCAGGCCGTCTATGGTTTTGTCTGCCGGAATCGGCCCCATGATGTTGACCCAATGCACGGCAGGCCGCTGTTTGACAATGTTTTCTATGGTCTTGTCGGCTTCGGCGGAGCGGGCGATTTCGGCTTTTTTATGCTCGGAAACGTATTGCATGTCGAGGCCGAGGCGTTGTTTCAGGTAGTAATGGCGCAGGGGCAGTTGCGCGTTCATCGGCGTGTCGGCAAAGACGTAAACCTGCTTGCCCTGTTGAATCAGGGTGTCGAGCATTTTGCCGAAATGCTCCGTAAAACCGGGCTTTTCGGTATGCAGGAACCAACGTTGCGAGATAAAGACCACCGGATAGTTTTCGATCTTTTGTGCGATAAAGCGGTTGTAAGGGTTGCAACGGTCGGCACGGCGGTCGCTTTGCGGTAACATAAAGCCGAAGGCAACGCCGCAGCTGTTGGACGAGATAACGTCGGCGGCAAAGCCTTCCCGTTTGCCCACTATATCGATAAAGGGCGTCAGGTGGGCGGCGTGGGAATCGCCCATCAGCAGGACTTTGCTGCTTTGGTTTTCCGCGCCGACGGCGCAGTCGGTTTTGGTCAAGGTATCCGCGCAGATTTTACTTTCATCAACCGTATATAGGTTTGCCTCGTATGCGGCCGGTTTGGCAGTCAGCAGGTAGCCGGCGGCAGGAATCAGCAGGGCGAAATAGGCGGCGATTACCCCGATGAATTTTGGGGTGGTGAAATTCTTTATCCGTCGCGCTGGTGTTTCGACGAAGTAATAGGACAAAACGGACAAGCCTGACATCAGCACCACGGCCAATACAATCGCGGACATCGGTAAAGCGTTGTCCATGTAAACATAGCGCATGACGGCCAAGACCACCCAATGCCACAAATACAGCGAATAGGAAATCAAACCGATAAACACAACAGGCTTGAGGCTCAACAGTTTGGCGGTATTGAAGCCGTTTTGCGTCTGCAGGGCTTTGCCCGAGTAAATCAAGCCGCCGACCGCCGTACAGCACAGCAATCGTTCGATATTACCTTCACCGGGCAACACGCCGTAAGGAAGCAGCAGCATGGCGGCAATCACCGCCATCATCGCCCAGCCGACCAAAGGCGTGCTGAAGCGGTCGTTGTTTTGCGAGGGCGGAATAAAGGCGAAAAGTGCGCCGATCAGCAGCTCGTATGCGCGCACATAAGGCAGGAAATAAGGGTCCATGCCGAAGGTGGGCAAAAAGACGGACAGCAGGCTCAATACAATCAGCAAAAGGATGAATTGGCGGATGCTGCGTCCTTTGCTGAAGCGGAAAAAGGCAATCAGCAAAACCGGAAAAACAAAGTAAAACTGCTCTTCCAGCGATAAAGACCAAATGTGTTGCAAAGGTTTTTCCGCCGCGTCGGCATCAAAATAACCGCCGCGCCGTGCAAAAAACAGGTTAGCCGAAAACAGCAACGCAAACACTGCCGATTTGACGTATTGGCGCAGGTCAAACGACAAGAAAAAGATTGCGGCGGCCAAACTCGTACACAGCAATACGCAGGCGAAAACGGGCAAAATACGCTTGGCGCGGCGTTTGTAGAATTCTAAAAACGAAAAACTGCCGTTTTGCATTTCGCGGCTGATGATGGAGGTGATCAGATAGCCGGACAAAACGAAAAACATATCCACGCCGAGAAAGCCGCCGGGCAGCCAAGCGGCGTCGATGTGGAAAATAATAACGGCCAAGACAGCCAAAGCTCGGATGCCGTCTAAGTCGGGACGGTATTTTAATGTCGTACTCATTTTTTGTAATTTTAGTAAATTTAGTGATGTTTACTATGAGTACATGTCAGAAATTTAGTTTCATTTCAATGGTTAAATATTTTTTAACACGGGCTTCAGACGGCTTAAAGCTGTTTGGGCGCGTTTAATTTATTTCTTTTTCAACACCAAATATAAAAATACTAAGCCGCCTGCAAATTCGACGACCACGCTCAATACGGCCTGCATGCCGAGGAAGTGTTCGAAGATGGTTTGCCCGCCGACCAGCAGGATGCCGCCGACACAAAAAGTCATCGGCAGGCGGATGGAATGTTTGACTGACGGGGAAAAATGGTTGGCCAGCGCGGCCACCAGCAGGCCGAAAAAGCTTACCGGGCCGACAACGGCGGTCGCGGTCGCAACCAGTGCGGCGATCCACAACAGCAGCCATAAGGTATTGCGCGTGTAGTTGATGCCCAAATTGATGGCCTGATTGCGGCCGAGCAGGTAAACATCGAGGCGGTGGCGTTCGCGCCAGATCACGGCGGCGCTGATGAGCAACACGACTGCGCCGATACCCAACAATTCCGAGTGGACGGTATTGAAGGTGGCAAACATATTCGCCTGTGCGGCGGTAAATTCTTCGGGGTCAATCATGCGCGAAAGCAGAGACGACAGGCTGCGGAACAAAATCCCGAAAATCACGCCGATTAAAATCATGCGCGACAAATCGCGTCCGCCCTGTTTGATGAGCGTGTAAAACAGCAGCAGCGAGCCGCCCATCATGATGACCAGCTCAAAGCCGAATTTGCCCGTCAACGGCAGGGAAGCATAGCCCACGCCGCCGAGCGTAAACACCAGCAAGGTCTGCAAAAACACATACAGTGAATCGAAACCCAAAATCGAAGGGGTCAGAATCGGGTTGTTGGTCAGCGTTTGGAAGAGTTGCGTGGACACGCCGACCGCATAGGCGACCATCAGCAGCGCGGCAAGTTTGGTCAGGCGCAGGTTTAAAACAAAGTCCCAATCGCCTTTGACGTTGAGCGTCATAAATAGGGCGCAGGAAACCAGCAACAGCGCAAAAGCCACCCACAACGGACGGCTGCTTCCTGCCATAAAATCGATATTTTTTTCAGACGGCATGAGCAGGTTTCCTTAATAAAAGCCACAAAAACAACACTGTACCCATGACTCCGAAAACAGTCGATACAGGGATTTCAAACGGAAACACAATCACGCGTCCGACAATGTCGCACAGCAACACCAAAGACGCGCCCAGCAAGGCCACCGCCGGCAGGCTTTGGCGCAGCTTGTCGCCCATCAGGCGGCTGATGATGTTCGGCACGACCAGGCCGATAAACGGAATATTGCCGACCGTTACGACCACCAAAGACGTAATCAGCGCCACAATAATCAGCCCCGACCACAGAATCGCCGTCCGGTTCAGCCCCAAGTTTACGCTCACCGTTTCGCCCAAACCCAAAATCGTCAGCTGGTCGGCAATCAAATAGGCAAACAAAGCCAAAACCCCCGTTGCCCACAACAGCTCATACCGCCCGAGCAACACGCCGGAAAAATCGCCCTGCTGCCACACGCCCAGCATTTGCAGCATTTCGTTTTGATACGCGATAAAGGTGGCCACCGCCTCAATCACGCCGCCGAAAATAATCCCGACCAAAGGCACCATCAGCTGCGCGGTCGGCGGCAGGCGGCGGATCAGCAGCATAAAGGCCAACATCCCGATCAGCGCGGCAACGGCGGCAACCGACATTTTTGCCAGCAGCGGCGCGGCCGGCAACAGCAAGGACATCAACAGCAAACCCAAAGCCGCACTTTGGCTTGCGCCCACCATCGACGGTTCGACAAAACGGTTGCGCATCAAAATCTGCATAATCATGCCGGCCACGGCCATCGATGCGCCTGTCAGCACAATGGCAAACGTGCGCGGCAGGCGGCTGATGAACATAACCTGTTGGCTGTCGGAGAGCGAAAACAGGGCGGACCAGTCGAATTGGGCGACCCCGACCGACAGGCTGACGGCAAACAATATCAGAAGCGCGATGCCGTTGATAAGGTTCAAATAAAAGGGCTTGTGAAACATAAACGATAAGGTCGTAAAAGAAACAAAGGCATTATTTTATAGTTGTATCGTTTTCAAAGATAACGAAGCAAACGGGCAAGAATGCCCGTTTCAGACGGCCTGATAACCAAAATACAGCTCGGGCAAAGGCCGTCCGGATGCCGTGAAACGGAAGGGTGGGCATTGCCGCCCGCCGAAACAACTATTTCGCCGCGTTGAATGCGTCGGCAACCTGTTTGGAAGCGTTCAGCAATTCTTGCGCGCCGCCGGCCGCCAAATAGGTTTCAGGAACAAGGTAAACCACCTGTCCTTTTTTCCAGGCATTCGTTTCAGCGACCAGCGGATTGTTCAACACATCTTTTGCCGCCTGGCCTTCTTCGCCGATGGCCGCGCCGCGGTCAAGGACGAACAACCAATCAGGGTTTTTCTCTTTCAGGTATTCAAAGCTGATAGGCTGGCCGTGGCTGCCTTCTTTAATTGATTCATCAACAGCGGGAACGCCGATGTCTTTATGCAGCCAACCGCCCAAACGTGAGGAAGGGCCGAAAGCCGACATCTTACCGCCGTTGACCAATACCACCAAACCCTTACCTTTGCCTTGTGCCGCAGTTTTCGCCGCGTCAAACGAAGCGTCGATTTCTGCTTTCAGCTTGTCCGCTTCGGCCTGTTTGCCGAAGATTTGCGCCAGCGCGTCGATACGCTCTTTTGAGCTTTCTTTCAGATTGGCAGTTTCGGCGGTCATTTCGATGGTCGGCGCAATCTCGTTCAACTTGTCAAACGCCTTGGCTGCACGGCTGCCGATGATGATGAGCTGCGGCTTGTAGGCATTGAGTGCTTCGTAATCCGGCTCAAACAGCGTGCCGGCGGGTTTGGTCGTTTTGAAATATTCGTCCAAATAAGGCAGCAGGTTTTTGTCGATGGACAAACCGGTTTTCACACCCAATTTGTTTAAAGTATCGAGCATGCCCAAATCGTAAACAGCGATGCGTTCAGGATTTTGCGGCACTTTCGCATCGCCGCGCGCGGTTTTCACCGTCAGGCCTGCGCCTTCGGTTTGGGCGGCAGAAGCGGAAGCAGTTTGGGCTTGGTTGGAAGCAGAATCTTTCGGTGAGCACGCACCCAAAGCAAGGGTGCAGCATACGGCTAAAGCGGTCAAACGTAACATAGGGTTTCTCCGTGGTCGGGAATAAAGTAAATCGAAATGATAACTTGTATCGGATTATAAAGCTAGATGCCGTCTGAAAACTTTTGTTTTCAGACGGCTTTTCAAGCTGATTGCTTAGAAGCGGTAGTTTACGCTCAAGCGGACATCGCGGCCTGGTTCAGATAGGGCGCTGGCACCTGCGCGCTGGCTGTGCGGCTTGTAGTTTTTATCAAAGACATTGTTGACGGAGAAGTTGACGTTCAAGTCGTCTTTGCCTGTCGGTTTCCAGTTGGCGAAGATATCGTTGACGCCGTAGCCTGCACGGACGACATTCAGAGCCACATCAGAGCCACGCGAGGTCGGGGCATAGCCTGCATTTTGGACATAACGTCCGCGCCAGCCGATTTCCAGATTCGGATTGTCGAATTGGTAAGACAGGCCGGTTGTCCATGTGCGTCCCATCGGGATGGCGGTTGTCACGATGTCGGCTGTATCGCCGTTCAGCTTCGGTCTGCTGTAAGCTACGCCTGCGCGGGCGGTCAGACCTTTCCAACGGTAGGCGGCGTTCAGTTCGTAACCTCTGTTTTTCAGCTTGCCGCCGTTATACCAGACGTAGTTTCGCCCTTCTTGACGGATGGCCTGTACATCTTTGATTTGCTGATGGAAATAGCTGCCGGAGAGCGTCAGGGCAGAATTCCAGTGGTAGTTAAAGCCAATTTCTGCATTTCGCGAGCGTTCTGCTTTCAAGTCAGGCGATGCAACAATCGGCCTGTTGTTTGCTAAAGCTGCTTCGTACAGGCGAGGGCTGCGGGTTGCATAGTTCAGGCTGGTGTTGATGGAAAAATCAGGGGTAATGTCATAAACTAAGCCAATGCTTGGATTGAGGTTGCCGTCTGAATTTTCTGTATTACTGCTGGTTTTCATTTTCCAACGGTCATAGCGCAAACCTGTGGTCAGCGTAACCGGAGAGAAATCCCAAATGCCTTCTACATATACGCCGGCATCGTTTTTCTTCTCGCCGCCTTCTCCGTTTGAGCTGCTTTTTTGAGTGCGCCAGTTTACTCCGTATTTCAGGGTATGGCGGTCAAATAGACGGCTGTCGAGATTCAGATTGGCTCCGTATGTCCGTACTTCGCCGTCCAATTCATAATTTGGATTGGGGACTTCGTCACGTTTGGTATTCAAACGGTAAACATTGGCTTTGATTTTGTCGATAAAGCCCAAGTTTCCGCCTTTGAATTCCAAGTTGGTGGTGTCTTGGGTCAGCGTGCGGTAACGCGGCGCGTTGTTGGCGGTATTCGGAATGCGGTTGCCGTTGGCATCCAAAACGTATTGACCCTTGCGGTCGGTTTGGAAGACTTGCGAGAAATCGAACTCTTCACGCAGGGCGCGTTCTCCATATTGTTTTTCTTGGCGGTGGCTCAATTCAATGCGGTTGTCTTCGTTAAAACGATAGCCGATTTTGCCCAGCAAACCGCGCGAACCCAATGCGCTGTTCAAAACCTTATCGCCTCCGAGCAGATTACGGTAGCCTTTGCCTGCCGTGTATTCTTTTTCACGTACGAAATTGCCTGAAACCAAAGCGTCAAAACCGCCTGCCTGACCATAAACGCTTACGCCGCGAGAATAGCCTTTATTGCTGCTGATGCCGGCATTGACTTTGAAACCGACATTTTGACCTTCTCTCAGCAAATCTTTGGCTTCAACCGTTTCGGCAACAATCGCGCCGCTGGTTGCACCGATACCTGCGGAGGCAGAACCTGTACCTTTTTGCACGGCAACGACTTTTACCAATGCAGGGTCAAGCATAAAGCGGCCGTTGTGGTGGAAAATCTGGCTGTCGGTGTAGGTATCGTCAACTTTATAGTCTATTTGGTCTTGCCCCATGCCGCGGATGGTTACCCATTGCGACTGACCGTTGCCACCGCCGAAACTGATAGAAGGCTCGTTGAACAATACGTCTTTTAAATCAGTGGAAGTCGTTTCTTCCATACGTTTCGTCGTTACACGGTGTGTGGCGCTTGTAGCCTGACCTTTCACGGTAACAGTATCAAGGGTAACGCTTTCTTTCGCTTCGTCTTCTGCGTGGGCAAAGCCGGCGGCGAGTGCCAGTGAAAGCAGGCTGAATCGGAACAGGGGTGAAGTCATAGAAATTTCCTTTTGGGGATAAGTTTAGTTCTTCAACAAAAAATATTTATTAATAATAATTTCTATTTATTATTTTAAAGTTAGGATATCATTTTGTAAAGGTGTGCATAGGTTTGTACTTAACAGTGTCTTTTTCTGATTGGGACGTTTGGCGTTTGCTTTTGGTAAGAGGCCGTCTGAAAATATTTGCCAGTTTGGCCGGCGTTGCAAATAGGGAAAGAGGGTGCGAAATTATCGTGTCTGTTTTCAGACGGCCTTAAATGGAAAATTTTTACATTATTCTCTTGAATTTATCGGGTCAAACCCTAATTTGTCGCTGTGTTCAGGTAAGTTTGTCGACAAACTTGCCGCCTACTTTTTCAAACCGTATCTGCCGGATGAAGGTAGATGATTGTTTTCAAACTATTTATCGGAGCATAAAACATGACTATCCGTCCTTTACACGACCGCGTCGTCGTCAAACGCTTGGAAGCTGAAGAAAAAACCGCCTCTGGCATCGTTTTGCCGGGTGCGGCCGCTGAAAAACCCGACATGGGCGAAGTAATCGCCGTGGGTGCGGGCAAAATCGGTAAAGACGGCGCGCGCCGTCCGCTGGATGTCAAAGTCGGCGACAAAGTGATCTTCGGCAAATACAGCGGCCAAACTGTAAAAGCCGACGGCGAAGAGCTGTTGGTAATGCGTGAAGAAGATATTTTCGGGATTGTGGAATAAACCTGATTTTTGAGGATAAAGTGAATGTCTATTAAAGAAACTGGCAAACAATTTATTGATGCCACAATCAATACTTTTTCAAATCCAGCAGGTACTGCAAGGCTGCTATCAGGTGCTGCAACTTTAGCACGAGCTGACAAAGCAGGTGTTACAGTTCAGCAAATGAAACAAATTTTTCCTGATTTGCAAAATCAATCAGATGAACAAGTGGTTGGGTTTATTTCCATTTCCCAAGGTTTGATTAATGGTGATATTCATATCCAAAGCACAGCATTTGGTGAAGAACAGCAACAAGAAATGAAATTGCAAGAAGCACGGCTCTAAGAGTTATAGTGCATTGAAAATTAATTATATTTTCTGGAGATAAAACATGGCAGCAAAAGACGTACAATTCGGCAATGAAGTTCGCCAAAAAATGGTAAACGGCGTCAATGTATTGGCAAACGCCGTACGCGTAACTTTGGGCCCTAAAGGCCGTAACGTGGTGCTCGACCGCGCTTTCGGCGGCCCGCACATCACTAAAGACGGTGTGTCTGTTGCAAAAGAAATCGAATTGAAAGACAAATTCGAAAACATGGGCGCGCAAATGGTGAAAGAAGTGGCGTCTAAAACCAACGACGTAGCCGGCGACGGTACCACTACTGCAACCGTATTGGCACAATCCATCGTTGCCGAAGGCATGAAATACGTGACCGCCGGCATGAACCCGACCGACCTGAAACGCGGTATCGACAAAGCCGTTGCCGCTTTGGTTGACGAGCTGAAAAACATCGCCAAACCTTGCGACACTTCTAAAGAAATCGCCCAAGTCGGCTCTATTTCCGCCAACTCTGACGAACAAGTCGGCGCAATTATCGCCGAAGCGATGGAAAAAGTCGGCAAAGAAGGCGTGATTACCGTTGAAGACGGCAAATCTTTGGAAAACGAGCTGGACGTGGTTGAAGGTATGCAGTTCGACCGCGGCTACCTGTCTCCTTACTTCATCAACGACGCGGAAAAACAAATCGCCGCGCTGGACAATCCGTTTGTATTGTTGTTCGACAAAAAAATCAGCAACATCCGCGACCTGCTGCCTGTTTTGGAACAAGTGGCCAAAGCCAGCCGTCCGCTGTTGATTATCGCTGAAGACGTAGAAGGCGAAGCCTTGGCGACTTTGGTCGTGAACAACATCCGCGGCATCCTGAAAACCGTTGCCGTTAAAGCCCCTGGCTTCGGCGACCGCCGCAAAGCCATGTTGCAAGACATCGCCATCCTGACCGGCGGCGTGGTGATTTCCGAAGAAGTCGGCCTGTCTCTGGAAAAAGCGACTTTGGACGACTTGGGTCAAGCCAAACGCATCGAAATCGGTAAAGAAAACACCACCATCATCGACGGCTTCGGCGACGCAGCCCAAATCGAAGCGCGTGTTGCCGAAATCCGCCAACAAATCGAAACCTCAACCAGCGAATACGACAAAGAAAAACTGCAAGAGCGCGTGGCTAAACTGGCCAGCGGCGTGGCAGTGATCAAAGTCGGTGCCGCTACCGAAGTGGAAATGAAAGAGAAAAAAGACCGCGTGGAAGACGCGTTGCACGCTACCCGTGCAGCCGTTGAAGAAGGCGTGGTTGCAGGCGGCGGCGTCGCCCTGTTGCGTGCTTATCAAGCTATAATTCAGAAAATAAAACCAGATGCAGAAGAGTTGTCAGAGATTACTTCTAAATTAAAAGAAATCTTACCTGAACATTTGATGTTAACTAATAACGATCAACTTGCAGGAGCTTTGATTATATTTAAAGCAATTGAGTCTCCGCTGCGCCAAATCGTTGCCAATGCAGGCGGCGAGCCTAGCGTAGTTGTGAACAAAGTGTTGAAAGGCAAAGGCAACTACGGTTACAACGCAGGCTCCGGCGAATACGGCGACATGATCGAAATGGGCGTACTCGATCCTGCCAAAGTAACCCGTTCTGCGCTGCAACACGCCGCATCCATCGCCGGCCTGATGCTGACCACAGACTGCATGATTGCTGAAATCCCTGAAGAAAAACCTGCTACGCCTGATATGGGCGGCATGGGTGGTATGGGCGGCATGCTGTAAGGCCGTCTGAAACCTTCAGATAAAAAGCAAAACCGCACGGCAAGCAGCCGTGCGGTTTTTTTATTTGCCGGTAGAGGTGTGAGATGGTGCAGAGGGCATGCCATGATTTACAGAGAAATAAGGATAGCCAAGTTCCATTGAATCAGAAGCAATCAAATAAACTTCATCATCAAAAAAGGCCGTCTGAAACTTTATTTTGCGTTTCAGACGGCCTGCTTAATAATCTAAACCGTTACTTTTTGTTTGAACGGCTGTATCGGACAGCTTGAGACAAGATTTCTTCAATTTCTATCCACATAATGCCTCCTTACAGTAAACCAGGTTGACCTAAAGCCGGGTCGTTGGCTCGTGCCGCTTGGGCATCTTCGACAGTCAGTCCAAGGGCTTTGGCTACGCCTTCGCCGTATGCCGGGTCGCAATAGTAGCAGTTGCGGATATGGCGGTATTTGATGAAGTCGGGGGCGTCGCCCATGGCTGCGGCGGTGTTGTCGAACAAAGCCTGTTTCTGCGCGTCGTTCATCAGATTGAACAAGGCGCGCGGTTGGCTGAAGTAGTCGTCATCGTCTTGGCGGTAGTCCCAGTGCGCCGCGTCGCCGTTGATTTTCAGAGGCGGTTCGGCGAAGTCGGGCTGTTGCTGCCATTGGCCGAAGCTGTTGGGTTCGTAGTGCGGCAGGCTGCCGTAGTTGCCGTCGGCGCGGCCTTGTCCGTCGCGCTGGTTGCTGTGAACAGGGCAACGCGGGCGGTTGACGGGGATTTGGCGGAAGTTCACACCCAAGCGGTAGCGTTGCGCGTCGGCGTAATTGAACAAACGGGCTTGCAGCATTTTGTCGGGGCTGGCGCCGATGCCGGGAACCAGATTGCTCGGTGCGAAGGCGGATTGTTCCACATCGGCGAAGAAGTTTTCGGGATTGCGGTTCAACTCGAATTCGCCCACTTCAATCAGCGGATAGTCTTTTTTCGGCCAAACTTTGGTCAAGTCAAACGGATGATACGGCACTTTTTCCGCATCGGCCTCAGGCATGACTTGGATGTACATCGTCCATTTCGGAAACTCGCCGCGCTCGATGGCTTCATACAGGTCGCGCTGGTGGCTTTCGCGGTCGTCAGCGATGATTTTTGCGGCTTCTTCGTTGGTCAGGTTTTTAATGCCTTGCTGGCTGCGGAAATGGAATTTCACCCAAAAACGCTCGCCCGCTTCGTTCCAGAAGCTGTATGTATGCGAACCGAAGCCGTGCATATGGCGGTAGCTGGCAGGGATACCGCGGTCGCTCATGACGATGGTGACTTGGTGCAGGGCTTCGGGCAGCAGCGTCCAGAAGTCCCAGTTGTTTGTGGCGGAGCGCATATTGGTGCGCGGGTCGCGTTTGACGGCTTTGTTCAGGTCGGGGAATTTGCGCGGGTCACGCAGAAAGAACACAGGCGTGTTGTTGCCGACCATGTCCCAGTTGCCTTCTTCGGTATAAAACTTCAACGCAAAGCCGCGGATGTCGCGTTCCGCATCTGCTGCGCCGCGCTCGCCTGCTACGGTGGTGAAACGGGCGAACATCTCGGTTTGCTTGCCGACTTCGCTGAAGATTTTGGCGCGGGTATATTTTGTGATGTCGTGTGTCACGGTAAACGTACCGAACGCGCCCGAACCTTTGGCGTGCATACGGCGTTCGGGGATGACTTCGCGCACGAAGTCGGCGAGTTTTTCATTCAGCCACAAATCCTGCGCCAGCAACGGGCCGCGCGGACCAGCCGTCAGGCTGTTTTGATTGTCGGCAACGGGCGCGCCGTTGTTCATGGTCAGATGGGTGACTGGGCATTTGGAGATAGACATAGTGATTTCCTTTGTGAAGTTGTTATAGGTTGATGAAATGGTTTCCAAGACGGAATGCTTCTATACAAAATATAATAAATTTTCAATATCGATATTTAAATATAGTTTGTTTCAAGCTATGAATCAAACTATACAGAAAGATTTTCACTATTGGAACTATGAAACCGATTTAGAATAAATATTATTAATTAATAATCTAATATTGTTTGTTTTTATAAATGATAGTGTTATAAAAAAGGCCGTCTGAAACTTTATTTTGCGTTTCAGACGGCCTGATTTTTAGTCAAAACAAGGGATTATTTAGCCTGTTTGGCTTTGCGTTCTTCCAGCCAGTGTTCCAAGTAGTGGATGCTGACACCACCTTTTTGGAAACCCGGATCGCTGAACAAGTCACGGTGCAGCGGCGTATTGGTTTTGATGCCGGTAATTGCCAGCTCATCGAGGGCAACGCGCATTTTGGCCATGGCTTGGTCGCGGTCTTTACCGACGACACAGACTTTGCCGATCAGACTGTCGTAGTAAGGAGGGATGCGGTAGCCTTGATAAATATGGCTGTCAATGCGGACGCCGAAGCCGCCGGGCAGGTGGCAGCTTTCAATCAGGCCCGGGCTTGGAATGAAGTTGTACGGGTCTTCGGCGTTGATACGGCACTCAAACGCATGGCCTTCAACTTGGATGTCTTCCTGTTTGTATTGCAAAGGCAGGCCGGATGCGATGCGCAATTGCTCTTGGACGATGTCCACGCCGGTGATGAGCTCGGTAACCGGATGCTCAACCTGAACGCGTGTGTTCATCTCGATAAAGAAGAATTCGCCGTCTTCGTACAGGAATTCAAACGTACCTGCGCCGCGATAACCGATGCGTTTGCAAGCGTCGGCACAGGCTTTGCCGATTTTGGCACGTTCTTCTTCAGTGATGAACGGAGCCGGTGCTTCCTCGATGACTTTTTGGTGGCGGCGCTGCATGGAGCAGTCGCGTTCGGCGAGGTAGATGGCGTTGCCGTGTTCATCGGCAATCACTTGGATTTCGACGTGGCGCGGACGTTGCAGGTAGCGTTCCATGTAAACCATCGGGTTGCCGAATGCCGCGCCTGCTTCGGCTTTGGTCATTTCGACAGACTGGAGGAGGTCTTCTTTTTTCTCGACGACGCGCATACCGCGACCGCCGCCGCCGCCAGAGGCTTTGATAATGACGGGATAACCGACTTTATCGGCGATTTTGAGGATTTCTTCGCCGTCGTCCGGCAATGCGCCGTCAGAGCCGGGAACGCAAGGTACGCCGGCTTCGATCATGGCGTGTTTGGCGGATACTTTGTCGCCCATCAGGCGGATGGTATCGGCTTTAGGGCCGATGAAGACAAAGCCGGATTGTTCGACTTGTTCGGCAAAATTGGCGTTTTCGGCGAGGAAGCCGTAGCCGGGGTGGATGCCGTCGGCTTCGGTTACTTCGGCAGCGGCAATGAGAGCGGGAATGTTGAGGTAGCTTTGTGCGGATGCGGCAGGGCCGATGCACACGGATTCGTCGGCGAGTTTGACGTGCAGGCTGTCTTTGTCGGCTTCGGAATGGACGGCGACAGTGGCGATGCCCATTTCACGGCAGGCACGCAGGACGCGCAGGGCGATTTCGCCCCGGTTGGCGATCAATACTTTTTTCAGCATGATAATCTTTCCGGATGGTTCAGACGGCCTCAGCGGCCGCCTAATGCGTTGCGGATTTTTTGGTCGGTTTTGTATTGGCTCAAGGCGTAAACCGACCACATGGCTGCCGGTATCCAGCCAACCAGCGTACATTGCAGAATCAGACAGATGATGCCTGCAAACGGACGGCCGATGGTGAAAAACTGCAACCATGGCAAGAAAATAGCCAAAATCAGACGCATGGTTTGTCCTTAATGAACAGAAAAAGGAATTTCAGACGGCCTTGAAGATAAAGGCCGTCTGAAAAAGCGGATTATTCAATGATGAAGAGCGGCTCGCCGTATTCGACCGGAGTACCGTTTTCAACCAGAATTTCTTTAACGACACCGGATTTCTCGGCTTCGATTTCGTTCATCAGCTTCATGGCTTCGATGATGCACAAAGTATCGCCGGCTTTGACTTGTTGGCCGACTTCGACGAAAGCGGCGGCGTTCGGGCCGGGGGCGCGGTAGAACGTACCGACCATAGGCGATTTTTGCGCGTTGGACAAATCGCGAGCGGCAGGGGCGGCAGCTGGAGCGGCTGCGGCCGGAGCAGCAGCAACAGGGGCGGCAACCGGAGCTGCGGCAGGTGCCGGAGCAGCATAAACGGGAGCTGCGGCGGCAGTGGTGCGCGTAATGCGGACTTTTTCTTCGCCTTCGGTAACTTCAATTTCTGCAATGCCTGATTCTTCGACCAAATCAATCAGTTTTTTTAATTTACGCAAATCCATTGCTTTTCCTTTTTAGCGCGGCATAAAGTGCATATTGGGTATGCGCCGCTGTGGTTTTAGATGATTTCCTGAGACGTCGGAAGGCAGGTTTGCCATCCGGCGTTTAAATAATGTCGGAACAGGGCGGAGCCTGAGAAATGAATCTGGTTATTTTCCCGAACTTGTCGGTAAATGTCCAGTAAAAGATAGAAAAAAGGCGTTTTTCGGCGAAAAAAGAAAGGAACGCTGATTTTCGTTAAAAAGAGATTTCCCCAAGAGCGTTTATTCTAATTTATTGGTTTTTCGACAAAACATGCCGTCTGAAAACCCACTTTGCGCGTATAATGGCGCCTGTTTTTTTAAATTATGCACGACAATGGATATTTCCGATTTTGATTTTGAATTGCCCGAAAAACTGATTGCCCAGCATCCGCCGGAAGTGCGCGGCAGCAGCAGGCTTCTGGTTGCCTTGCCTACATTGCCGATTGAAGACAAACATTTCGGCGATTTACCCGATTATGTCGCATCGGGCGATGTGCTGGTGTTTAACAATACCAAAGTGATGAAGGCGCGCCTGTTCGGCCAAAAAGCCAGCGGCGGCAAAATTGAAGCCCTGATTGAACGGGTATTGGACGCGCATACCGCATTGGCGCATATCCGTTCGTCCAAATCGCCGAAACCGGGTACAGAATTGATTTTTGAAGGCGATATCCGTGCCGTCATGATGGAGCGTGCGGAAGAATTGTTTTGCCTGAAATTTGAAGGCGAGCAAACCGTTTACGAACTTTTAGAGCAAAACGGCCATCTGCCCTTGCCGCCTTATATCGAACGCGCGGCCGATGATGAAGACGACAGCCGCTATCAGACCGTGTACGCCAAATATCAAGGCGCAGTGGCCGCACCGACGGCAGGCTTGCACTTTACCGATGAATTATTGGGCCGTCTGAAAGCCAAAGGCGTAGAAACCGCAGAAGTAACCCTGCACGTCGGTGCCGGTACCTTCCAACCCGTGCGCGTCGATAAAATTGAAGAACACAAAATGCACAGCGAGTGGTTTGACGTACCGGCCGAGACCGTTGCCGCCGTTGAAGCCGCCAAAGCGCGCGGCAATAAAGTGTGGGCAGTGGGCACAACCTCCATGCGCGCCTTGGAATCCGCCGCACGTGAAACAGGCCGTCTGAAAGCAGGTCGCGGCGATACCGATATTTTCATTACGCCGGGCTACCGCTTCAATGTTGCCGACCGATTGATTACCAATTTCCACCTGCCCAAATCAACCTTGCTGATGCTCGTCAGCGCGTTTTCGGGCATGGAGCATATCCGCAGCGTTTACCGCCATGCCGTGGAACAGGAATACCGCTTTTTCAGCTATGGCGATGCGATGATTTTGGGAAAAGCGGAATAAATCGGAAGCGGATTGGGGCGTTTCAAACGGGTTATTTGGGATTGACCCGAATCTGAATCAGTTGGAACGTTCTACTAAAATACGTGAAGTTGTTGGGATTTGAGTTGTAAGAAACAAAGTACAAAAACAAAAAGGCCGTCTGAAAATGGTTTTTCAGACGGCCTTTTATCTTTCCATGCTTAGGCGTCGATGTTTTGTGCCAGCAGGGCGTTGTTTTCGATGAAGGCGCGGCGCGGTTCAACTTCGTCGCCCATCAGGGTGACGAACACTTCGTCGGCGGCAATGGCGTCTTCGATGCGGACTTTCAGGAGGCGGCGGACGGTAGGATCCATCGTGGTTTCCCAAAGTTGTTCCGGATTCATCTCGCCCAAGCCTTTGTATCGCTGGATGGACATGCCTTTTTGGGCAACGCTCATCAAGATGTCCAAAGCGGCTTCAAAGCTGTCGATGTCGTATTCGTTGTCGCCTTTGTAGAGCTTCGCCCCTTTGCCGACCATGCCTTTGAGTGCGGCGGCGGTTTGGGTAAGGGTTTGATAGGCTTTGCTGTTGAGGAACTTAGGCTCGAGGTAGCTCACCATCACATTGCCGTGCAGCTTGCGTGTGATTTTGATGAACTGGTGTCCTTCGTGGCCTTCGATGCGTTCGAGTGCGACTTCTTTTTCGTCCAAGAGGCCACTCAATTCGGCAACGGCGCGGTCTGCGCTTTCTGCAGTGCTGAGGTCAACCGGCGAAGCGTGCAGCATGGCGTGCAGGACGAGTTCGTCAATGATACGGCTTTCTTGCTCGATGACGGTTTTGGCCAACAGGAATTGTTTGGCGGTATTGGCAAGCTCTTCGCCTTCGATGGTGCGGCCGTCTGAAACGATTTTGGCTTTTTCCAAGGCCAAACCGAGCAGCCATTGGTCTTTTTCCAATTCGTCTTTGAGATAGCGCTCTTGTTTGCCGTATTTGGCTTTGTACAAAGGCGGCTGGGCAATGTAGATGTATCCGCGTTCGACCAGCTCGGGCATTTGGCGGTAGAAGAAGGTCAGGAGCAGGGTGCGGATGTGCGCGCCGTCCACGTCGGCATCGGTCATGATGATGATGCGGTGGTAGCGCAGTTTTTCGGCATTGAATTCTTCTTTGCCGATGCCTGCGCCTAGAGCGGTAATCAGCGTGGCGACTTCTTGGCTGGCCAGCATTTTTTCAAAACGTGCTTTTTCGACGTTCAAAATTTTACCTTTGAGCGGCAAAATCGCTTGGAATTTGCGGTCGCGGCCCTGCATGGCGGAACCGCCTGCGGAGTTGCCCTCGACGAGGTAGAGTTCGGACAGGGCAGGGTCTTTTTCTTGGCAGTCGGCGAGTTTGCCCGGCAGTCCCAAACCGTCCATCACGCCTTTGCGACGGGTGATTTCGCGGGCTTTGCGGGCGGCTTCGCGCGCGCGGGCGGCATCAACGATTTTGCTGGTGATGATTTTGGCTTCGGTCGGGTTTTCTTCAAGGAAGTCGGTCAGGGCTTGGTTGATGACTTCGTTGACAACGGGGCCGATTTCGCTGGAAACCAGTTTGTCTTTAGTTTGCGATGAGAATTTCGGATCGGGCAGTTTGACGGACAACACGCAGGTCAGGCCTTCGCGCATATCGTCGCCGGCGGTTTCCACTTTGGCTTTTTTGGCCACTTCGTTGGCTTCGATATAGTTGTTGATGGTACGGGTCATCACTTGGCGTAATGCGGTCAGGTGCGTACCGCCGTCGCGTTGCGGAATGTTGTTGGTGAAACATTGCACGCTTTCCTGATAGCTGTCGTTCCACTGCATCGCGCATTCGACGCTCATGCCGTCTTTTTCACCGAACGCGTAGAAGATTTTTTCGTGCAACGGCGTTTTTTTGCGGTTCATGTATTGCACGAAGCCGGCCACGCCGCCGGAGAGGGCGAAGCTTTCGTGTTTGCCGTCGCGTTCGTCGGTCAGTTCGATGTCCACGCCGTTGTTCAGGAAGGAAAGCTCGCGGATGCGTTTGGCAAGGATGTCGAAGCTGTATTCGACATTGCCGAAGGTTTCCGCGCTGGCGAGGAAGCGCACGGTCGTGCCTTTTTTGTCGGAATCGCCGACAACCTTCAACGGCTCTTCGGTTTCGCCGCGTACGAAGCGGACGAAGTGTTCTTTACCGTCGCGGTAGATGGTCAGCGTTACCCAGTCGGACAGTGCGTTGACGACGGAGACGCCCACGCCGTGCAGGCCGCCGGAGATTTTGTAGCTGTTGTTGTCGAATTTGCCGCCTGCGTGCAAGACAGTCATGATGACTTCGGCGGCGGAGCGGCCTTCTTTCGGGTGGATGCCGGTCGGCATGCCGCGGCCGTTGTCGGCCACGCTGACGGAATTGTCGGCATGGATGGTTACGGTGATTTTGTCGCAATGTCCGGCGAGCGCTTCGTCAATGGCGTTGTCGAGCACCTCGAACACCATGTGGTGCAGGCCGCTGCCGTCCTGCGTGTCGCCGATATACATACCAGGGCGTTTGCGTACCGCTTCCAAGCCTTCCAGCACTTGTATGCTGTCGGCGCCGTATTCTTCGTGTTTTTGGTCAGTCATGGTCTTTTCTTGCTGAATTTCAAGGAAATTTTTCGTGCGCGCAATGAAATGTCAAACGGGCGCGGCGGATGTGTTCCGAAAGGTCAAAATAATAGGCAATTATACCTGATTTTGCTGGAATATTCAGCGTTTTAAGTGCAAAAAGGCCGTCTGAAAGCTTAAATTTCAGACGGCCTTTGTATCGGAAAACAGCTTTAGCGTTTGACGCCGCTCAATCGCGCCCAGCCTTCTTCGATTTCGGCAGGCTCGATGTCGAACCATTGGCTGTAAATGCCGCTGAGTTCTTCGACTTGTTCGTCCAAAAGGCCGGACAAGACAATGCGGCCGCCTTGTTTGGTGCGTGCGGCAAGCATTTCGCCGAGCATACGCAGCGGGTTGGCCAGAATGTTGGCGACAACGACATCAAATTGGCCTTGCTGCAGGCCGTCCGGCAGGTAGAACTGCGCGTCGACGTTGTTTTGCGCGGCATTGTCTTTGCTGGCGCGGATAGCTTGTTCGTCAATGTCTACGCCGATGGCGGAACCTGCGCCGAGTTTGAGGGCGGCAATGGCCAAAATGCCGGAGCCGCAGCCGTAGTCCAATACGCTTTCGCCACCTTTGAGCTGCGTGTCGAGCCATTTGAGGCAGAGGCGGGTGGTCGGATGGCTGCCGGTGCCGAAGGCAAGGCCCGGGTCGAGTTGCAGGTTGACGGCGTTGCCGTTGGGCGCTTCGTGCCAAGACGGGGTAATCCACAGGCGGTCGGAAATTTGAATCGGGTCGAATTGCGCTTGGGTCAGGCGTACCCAGTCTTGATCTTCAAGGATTTCGCCGGTGTATTTCAAATCGTTCAAACCGCATTCCTGCGCGGCGGCTTCGATAATGGAAGCGGCATCGTCGCTTTCGCCGAAAAGGGCGATGACTTTGCTTTGTTGCCAGATTTGCTCGGTCGGCATGCCCGGCTCGCCGAAAATGGCCTGCTCGTTTTCTGTACCGGCGTAGGCATCTTCAATGGCGGCGGACAATGCGCCGTGTTCCATCAGCGCGTCGGCAAGGCGTTCGGCGACGGCATCGTTGACGTTGATGGTGATTTGTTGATAGGACATGGTGGGGCTTTCTTTTTAATAAGGCCGTCTGAAAATCGACGTTGTGCTTTCAGACGGCCTTGTCAGGGATGAAACCTGATAATGCGGGTTTATCGGTTTTTCAAACCCAATACGTCTTGCATATCGTACAGGCCTTTTTTGCCGTTTGCCCAAACTGCGGCGCGTACGGCACCGGCGGCAAAGGTCATGCGGCTGCTGGCTTTGTGGGTGATTTCCACGCACTCTCCGTCGGTGGCGAAGAGGGCGGTGTGGTCGCCGACGATGTCGCCTGCGCGGACGGTGGCAAAACCGATGGTGGACGGATCGCGCGGGCCGGTATGGCCTTCGCGGCCGTAAACGGCGCATTCTTTGAGGTTGCGGCCGAGGGCGTCGGCGATGACTTCACCCATACGCAATGCGGTACCGCTTGGGGCATCGACTTTGTGGCGGTGGTGGCCTTCGATGATTTCGATGTCGTAGCCTTCGTTCAACACGCGGGCGACGGTGTCGAGGATGTGGAAGGTCAGGTTGACGCCGACGCTGAAGTTGGCGGCGAAGACGACGCCTGTTTTCTCGCCTGCGGCTTGGATGGCGGCTTTGCCTGCGTCGTCAAAACCGGTGGTGCCGATGATAATGTTGACGCCTTTTTCCACGCATTTTTGCAGGTGTTTCAGGGTTGGCTCGGGACGGGTAAAGTCGATGAGGACATCGCTTTGAGCCAGCACGGTATCCACGTCGTCTGAAATGGCGATGCCGGTTTTGAGGCCGGAGGCGAAGCCTGCATCCAAACCCAATACTTCCGAACCGGAATGCTCGAGTGCGCCGGAGAGGACGGCATCGGGATGGTTGTTGACCGCTTCAACCAAAACGCGACCCATGCGGCCGTTGACGCCGGCAATGGCGATTTTCAATGCGCTCATGGGACTTCCTTATTTCGCGTTGGTTTCGGTGGTCGGAACGATGTTTTGTCCGGCTTGAACGGCTTCGATGGATTTTTGAATGGCATCGCCTTCGGCGCGTGCGAGGACATCGTTTTCAAAGTACAGGGTCAGGTTGCTTTGTTCTTTGATGATGCCGTTGCGGCTGGTGTTGAAAGTGTAATCCCAGCGGTCGGCATGGAAGGCGTCGCGCAGGAGCGGCGTACCGAGCAGCAGTTGGACTTGGTCGCGGGTCATACCTTGGCGCAGGGAAACCACGGCGCGGGGATTGAGCTCGTTACCTTGAATGATTTTGAGTTTGTAGGATGGAAAGTTGGATACGCGCTCGGCACTGCATGAGGCCAGACCTAAAATAGCGGCGATGGCAAGGCATAAGGCTTTATTCACGGGCTTACCTTTCTGTGTCATTTCGGAAAAGATGTTTATCATCGCTTGAATATTTTTAAAAAGCAAACGATAATCATCTTCTTAATTTTTCTTTTCGCCGATTTTCAATTGCAAGACCGGCGGCAGATTGCCGTCCTTTAACGGCCCAATAGTGGGCAAACGGGCGGAAAGTGCGTATTATAACGGTTATTACCTTACAGGGATATTGAATATTATGGAAAAATTCAGCAACATTGCGCAATTGAAAGACAGTGGTTTGAAAGTTACGGGTCCGCGTTTGAAAATTTTGGACTTGTTTGAAACTCATGCCGAGGAGCATTTGAGTGCGGAAGATGTGTACCGCATCCTGTTGGAAGAGGGCGTGGAAATCGGCGTGGCGACGATTTACCGTGTGCTGACCCAGTTTGAACAGGCCGGCATTTTGCAACGCCACCATTTTGAAACCGGCAAAGCGGTTTACGAATTGGACAAAGGCGACCACCACGACCACATCGTCTGCGTGAAATGCGGCGAAGTAACCGAATTCCACAATCCGGAAATCGAAGCGCTGCAAGACAAAATCGCCGAAGAAAACGGCTACCGCATTGTCGACCACGCGCTGTATATGTACGGCGTATGCGGCGATTGCCAAACCAAAACCAAACGTTAATCAGTTTGGATGTTGATTTTTCAGACGGCCTTGGGCATTTTCAGCTTGAGGCCGTCTGAAACTTTATGGGCTTTGCGATGAAGATTCCTTTACTTGCGCCACGGGATTATCGTTTCCCCGACCCGTCTTACGCTTTGGCCGAATGCGACGGCTTGGTCGGCGTCAGCGGCGATTTGGATACGGGGCGGCTGTTGTCGGCGTATCGGCAGGGGATTTTTCCGTGGTTTAGCCGCGACGGTTGGTTTTTTTGGTATGCGGTTGCGCCGCGAGCCGTGATTGTGCCGGAAAGCCTGCATATCGGCCGTTCGCTCGCCAAAACTTTGCGCCACAAGCCGTATCGGGTAACGGTCAACCGCTGTTTTGAAAAAGTGATTGCCCATTGTGCCGATGTGCCGCGTCCGGAGCAGGACGGAACGTGGATAGAACCTGCGTTTCAGACGGCCTATTTGAAGCTGCACCATCAGGGGTATGCGCATTCGTTTGAATGTTGGCTGCCGGATGAGCAAGGCGAAATGCAGTTGGCCGGCGGGTTTTACGGCGTGCAAATCGGCTGCGTGTTTTATGGCGAGTCGATGTTTGCCTTGCGTCCCGATGCGTCCAAGATTGCGTTTGCCTGCGCCGTCCCGTTTTTGGCGGATTTGGGCGTTGCGCTGATAGACTGTCAGCAGGATACGGAACATATGCGCCGTTTCGGTTCGCGATTGATGGATTTTGCCGACTTTCAGACGGCCTTGAAGGATTTAAATGCGAAACCGTTAAAGCGGAATATCGAATGCGGCGTGGTGGCTGAAAATCTTCTACAAAAGATTGGCGGCGAAGATTGATTTATCGGCACGGCGTGTCGGTAGAATCGACAGTCTGCATATTGTGATTGGGAAACCAGTTGGAAAATAAACGCCATTCCATTCTCTTGAACAGGCCGTCTGAAAATCTTGGCTTAGCCGAAATCTGGCCGTGTAACGCGCGGCGCTCATCATGTTAATAGCTGACGAAATCGCTTTTACATGGCAAAATAACGAGTTAAATATTTGTAATGGGGTGGCCTGAATAGGTTTCAGACGGCCCTGATCTCTTGAAGGAATCAACATGTCTTTGCAAAACATCATTGAAACGGCTTTTGAAAACCGTGCCGAAATCAATCCGAATACCGTTACTCCGGAAGTGCGTGAAGCGGTTTTGGAAACCATTCATCAACTCGACTCCGGCAAACTGCGCGTTGCCGAACGCTTGGGCGTGGGCGAATGGAAAGTCAACGAATGGGCGAAAAAAGCCGTATTGCTGTCTTTCCGCATTCAGGACAATGAAATCCTCAACGACGGTGTGAACAAATACTTCGACAAAGTGCCGACCAAGTTTGCCGACTGGTCGGAAGACGAATTCCGCAGCGCAGGCTTCCGCGCAGTTCCGGGTGCGGTTGCCCGTCGAGGCAGCTTTGTGGCGAAAAATGTCGTGTTGATGCCTTCTTATGTCAACATCGGCGCATACGTTGACGAAGGTGCGATGGTCGACACTTGGGCGACTGTCGGCTCTTGCGCGCAAATCGGTAAAAACGTCCACTTGAGCGGCGGCGTCGGCATCGGCGGCGTACTCGAGCCTCTGCAAGCCAGCCCAACCATCATTGAAGACAACTGCTTCATCGGTGCGCGTTCTGAAATCGTTGAGGGCGTGATTGTCGAAGAAGGCAGCGTGATTTCTATGGGTGTGTTCATCGGTCAATCCACCAAAATCCTCGACCGCACTACCGGCGAAATCTATCAAGGCCGCGTACCGGCTGGTTCGGTTGTCGTATCCGGCAGTATGCCTTCTAAAGACGGCAGCCACAGCCTCTACTGCGCCGTTATCGTCAAACGTGTGGACGCGCAAACCCGTGCGAAAACCAGCGTGAATGAATTGTTGCGCGGTATTTAATCGGATAACGATGACGCCGGTTGAGGGTAGGTGAAAAAGCCTGAGACCTTTGCAAAATTCCTTTCCTTCCGACAGCCGAGATCCAAACAAAGATTTTCGGCTGTTTTTGTTTCAAATATCCACTGATTCTACCCAAATCCCCCCCTTAATCCTCCTTGGATACCTGATTAATCAGGCATCCGGGCCGCCTTTTAGGCAGCAACAGGCACACTTAGCCTGTTGGCGGCTTTCAACAGGTTCAAACACATCGCCTTCAGATGGCTTTGCGCACTCACTTTGATCAGCCCGAAATAGGCTGCCCGCGCATAGCGGAATTTACGGTGCAGCGTACCGAAGCTTTGTTCGACCACATAACGGGTCTTCGACAAATATCGGTTACGTTTGGTTTGCGCTTCCGTCAGCGGACGGTTGCGGTAGGCTTTGCGCATAATGCCGTCCTGTAACCGATGCTCTTCCAGATGTTGCCGGTTTTCCTCACTGTCATAGCCTTTATCGGCATAGACGGTCGTACCTTTGGGCAGACCTTCCAACAAAGGCGACAGGTGTTTGCACTCATGGGCATTGGCGGGGGTGATGTGCAGTTTCTCGATATAGCCTTCCTCATCGGTACGGGTATGTTGTTTGTAACCGAGTTTGTAGAGGCCGTTTTTCTTGATCCAACGGGCATCGCTGTCTTTACTCGGTGTGGTTTGGCCGCTGACTTGTCCTTCCTCATCGACTTCTATGGCCTGGCGCTGTTTGTTGCCGGCGGCCTGAATAATGGTGGCGTCAACGACGGCGGCGGATGCTTTCTTTACTTTTAGGCCTTTTTCGGTCAGTTGGCGGTTAATCAGTTCCAGCAATTTGGACAGGGTGTTGTCTTGCGCCGCCGGTTGCGGTAGCGGCATAAGGTGCTGTAATCGGGGATGCTCAGTTCGTCAAAACGGCAAAACAGGTTGAAGTCGATGCGGGTGATGAGGCTGTGTTCGAGTTCGGGATCGGAGAGGCTGTGCCATTGTCCGAGCAGGACGGCTTTGAACATGGACAACAGGGGATAGGCGGGACGGCCACGGTGGTCTCGGAGGTAACGGATTTTTTGACAATTCAGGTATTGTTCGATCGGTTGCCAATCAATCACCTGATCCAACTTCAATAGCGGGAAGCGGTCGATGTGTTTGGCAATCATGGCTTGTGCGGTTTGCTGGAAGAAGGTACTCATGAAAAATCCCCTAAATGTCTTTGTGGGAATTTAGGGGATTTTGAGGAATTTTGCAAAGGTCTCAGGCAGAATGTTCTGCCTGTTTTTTATGGTTTAAAGGCCGTCTGAAACGATTTCAGACGGCCTTTTGTTTTTGATGATAGGGTGTTTTAAGGTCAATTGAGGCAAGGGAAGGGTATTCCCTGTCTGAGACTACGCTTCCGGCCAGTCGGCGCAATAGTATTGCCAATAGACTTCGATAAAAGGAATTTCGCCGTAATCGCACAACCACGGTTTGGCGCGTGTGGTGTAGTGGATAACGGGCGGAACGGTGTCGGGTTTGGGGAATACTTCGCCGAGGTTTCGTTTTTGGAAGTATTCGACTGCGCCTGTTTGGAAATTCCAAGATTCTTCCAATTGCAGCCAGTTTTTTTGAAATACGGTGTTTAGAAAGCATTGGTCGCCGTAGGGAACGGATTTATCAATGGTGGCAGCAGTTTGCAGCAGTTGCGCCGCGATATTGTGTTCCCGCCATTGCGCCAGGTCTACCAACAACATACCGGAATTGAAATAGGGCGTGGTGTGCAGGCCGGTCGGGTGATTCCATTCGGTACGGGCAAGAAAGGAATCTTGTACCGCCGCAACGGGATAGCCGCGCATATCGAGGTTGAACAAATTGTGTAAGGATTGGGTAACCACCATATCGCTATCGAGATAAAGGGCGCGATCGACCGGCAGGTGCTGCATCATCAGGCGGAAAAATGCGGCATCCGAAATATGGGACAGGCGGCGATATTGGCTGAAGTCCATTTCAATTTTGACATCATTCAGACGGCTGGCGCTGGCGGCGAGTTTTTGGTTGGTATAGTTGATCCATTCCTTCCTGAAAGTGTTGTGCATGAGGTAGAAATTGACACCTGTATTGTGCGTACAGACGGACTTCATCAGGGTATGAACCTGCTCGGCGTAGCCGGTATCGGCGGCAAGGACGATGGTGATGTCGCTCATTGATTAAATTCCCTTTTTTACAATGTTTTGGAGTTGGTCAGTTATTTTCTTGATTTTGCGTGGTGGGTAAAGCGGCGTAGTCTTCGGTTTCCGACACGGCCTTTTCTACTAAATCCCGTTGCAGCTGTTTGCCGGCTTTGATGCCCAATTTGCGCAGTTTTTCAGTGCTGCTGATGAGGTTGCCCCTGCCTGAAACCAAACGGCTGTAGGCCGTCTGAAACTGGGATTGTGCCTGGCCAAGCGCTTTATTGATGCCGTCCATGCTTTCGATAAAGCCGACAAATTTATCATAGAGTTTGCTGCCGGCTTCGGCAATCGCCAGCGCGTTTTGGTTTTGCTGCTCGTTGCGCCAGATGTTGGCAACGGTGCGCAGGGTGGCGAGCAGGGTGCTGGGACCGGTCAGCATGATGCGTTTGTCGAAACACTCTTGGAAGAGGTTCGGATCGTGTTGCAGGGCGAGGAGGTAGGCAGGTTCGACAGGGACGAACATAAAGACGAAGTCCAGCGTTTTGACGCCTTCAAGGTCGGTGTAATCTTTTGCTGCCAAGCTTTTGATGTGGGCGCGGATGCTGACGACGTGGTTGGCAAGCTCGCGTTCTGCTTCTGCGCCGGTGCTTTGCGTATAGCGGACGTAGGCGGTCAGCGATACTTTGGAGTCGATGACGATTTGTTTGTTGTCGGGCAGATTGATGAGGACGTCGGGCTGAAGGCGGCGTTGGGTGCCGTCTGCTTCATGGCGGACGCTGGAAGCTTGGACGATGTATTCGCGGCCTTTTTGCAGGCCGGAATTTTCCAATACGCTTTCCAAAATCATCTCGCCCCAGTTGCCTTGGGTTTTGTTTTGCGTGCCGGTCAGCGCGGTAGTCAGCGCTTTGGCATCGTGGTGGAGCTGGGTGTTGAGGGTTTGCAGGCGTTTGAGCTCGTTTTCGATGGTCAGGCGTTCTTTGGCTTCTTTTTCATAGGTTTGTTGCACCAGCTCACTGAAGCCGTGGATGCGTTCGTTGAGCGGATTGAGCAGTTGTTGGAGATGGTCGTGGTTTTGCTCGGTAAAGCGGCGGCTTTTCTCTTCCAAAATAGTGTTGGCGAGGTTTTGGAACTGGTCGCTCAGGTTTTGACGCGCATCTGCCAGCAGGGCCAATTTTTCTTCGGCGGCCTGACGGTCTTTTTCCGATTGGGTGCTGAGGCGCTCGTGTTGGACTTGAAGCGCGTGGTTTTGCTCCAAAAGGGCGGCGTATTCTTGTTTCAGACGGCCTTTTTCGGCTTCCTGTTGCTGTAAAAGGCTGTTTTTGTCGTCGATATTGGCTTTTTCTTGGGTCAGTTGTGTGGAGAGGCGTTCGTTTTGGACTTGCAGCGCATGGTTTTGCTCTAACAGCGTGTCGTATTCTTGTTTCAGACGGCCTTTTTCCGTTTCCTGCTGTTGTAAAAGCGTATTTTTATCCGCACTCAAGGCCTGCTCTTGAACCAGCTGAGTGTTTAGGCGCTCATTGTTGATTTGCAGGTTTTGCGCGCTTTGCTGCCATTTTGCACATTCGTGTTTTAAAGCTTCGGCTTCGGCCTCGCAATCTTGCAGATAGGCAATCTGTTTTTCGGCTGCGGCAAAGCGGTTGCCCGTCTCCTGCAATTCGTCTTGCAATTCCTGCACGGTATGGCGGCTTTGCGCCAAGTCTGCCGCAGTTTGAGCCTGCACCTGCTCGGCAAACTCATGCAGGCGGCGGGCTTCGGCCAATTCTTGCAAAACGGTAAAGTGTCGGCTTTGGGCTTGGTAGCGTGTCATCAGCCAAGCAAACAGCGCGCCGATTAAAAATGCGGCCGCGCCGGTCAGGATTAGGGTGGTGTTCATGCTGGAAATAGTCAATATGCGGAATGTTTCACTATATCATATATTTGCAACGCATTTTATGGTCGGATGTGTGCGGGTAACGTGGGTTTTCTTTTAAAAGAAGCTATCAAGGGTATTGTTTTTGGCTAAATAGTTATTTTTGTAGCAATAAATATAAATTTATAAGATATTGAATTTTAAAATATATTTTATTTAGAGTGCAATTTTGCAACAAAAAAAGCGCGATTTTATGGGGGAAATGAAACACGTTTGTAGTGCGCATGTAATCAAGACATCGGTGTCATTTGGTAAGACATCGGTGTCATTTTCAAAACATAATGAAAATTAACAAAAAATATTGGTATGTTTGATTTTTGCGCTATATATTTACGATTAAGCTGCATTAGTTTACATTTAAAACGGTATGATTCGCCCTGTCGGTAGCGCAGATGCCGATGAAAAAAATGTGTATGTTGTTAAATAACATTTTGTTTCTATGAAAAAGGACTACTTAAAATGGGAAATTTAATAACGCTTGCTGCCGCTTCTTTAATTGGTATGTCCGGAATATCCGCTTCTGCCATCGGCATCTCCCGTAATATCGAAACGGCTGTACACAAATAATTCAATTATAAACGAAGCAATTACAATACCTTAGAAAACGCAACTTAGGCCGTTTTTCGGCCAACAGACAAGAAAGTGAGACAAACAATGAAAACTTTAATCAAACTGGCTGCAGCCTCTTTAATCGGCATGTCCGGCCTGACCGTCGGCGCAACCAACATCGCCCACAATATGGCTGATGCCGACAAATAAAAAATACACAACACACCCTTAAATACACAGAAAAGAGTTAAAATGAAAACATTAATCAAATTGGCCGCGGCTTCTCTGATCGGCATGTCCGGTTTGACAGTTGGCGCGACCAAAATCGCAAAAAATATGGCAGAAGCTGCCAATAAATAAACGCAAGTGAAATTAAGTTTGTTTTGGTGATAAAAAAGGCCGTCTGAACATTCAGACGGCCTTTGTATTTGATGGCAAACCGTTTTATTTGCCGATGCAGAAGCGCGAGAAAATCACGCCCAGCAAATCGTCGGCGGTAAATTCGCCGGTGATTTCGCTGCACGCGTTTTGGGCGAGGCGCAGGTGTTCGGCGAAAAGCTCGATTTGGTTGTTGTTGCAGAGGGCGGCGTTTTCCAGCTCGGCTTCGGCTTCGTGCAGGGCGTTGAGATGGCGGCTGCGGGCGAGGAACAGGCTTTCGCTTTCGCCCTGCCAGCCGACTTCTTGCAACAGCGCGTGTTTGAGCAAATCGAGACCGGCGCCGGTTTTGGCGGACAGACTGATAACGGTGTCCGCGCCGGTTTGCGCGAGGCCGTCTGAACGGACGGCGACGGGTTCGCCGGTCAGGTCGGCTTTGTTGTGGATTTCGATTTTTTTCAAACCTTCGGGCAGGCTGTTCAAAATAGCTTGGGTTTTGGCATTCACGCCTTCGCGCGGGTCAATCAGAATCAGGGCGACATCGGCTTCGGAGACGGCTTTGCGACTGCGTTCGATGCCGATTTGTTCGACCACGTCGTCAGTTTCGCGCAGGCCGGCGGTGTCGATGATGTGGACGGGTACGCCGTCGAGGGTGATTTGTTCGCGCACGGTGTCGCGGGTGGTGCCGGCGATGTCGGTCACGATGGCGATATCGTCGCCCGCCAAGGCGTTGAGCAGGCTGGATTTGCCGACGTTGGGCGCACCGACGAGGACGACATTCATGCCTTCGCGCAAAATCGCACCTTGTTCCGCGCTGGCGAGCACGGTTTTCAGACGGCCTTGCAGGGCTTGGAGCTTGCCGCGCGCGTCGGCGGCTTCGAGAAAGTCGATGTCTTCTTCGGGGAAGTCAAGCGTGGCTTCAACCAGCATCCGCAGGGTAATAAGGTCGTCCACCAGCTCGTGTATGTGTTGGGAAAACGCGCCTTTGAGCGAACGCAACGCCATACGTGCGGCGGATTTGCTGGAGGCGTCGATAAGGTCGGCGACGCTTTCGGCTTGGGCAAGGTCGAGTTTGTTGTTGAGGAAGGCGCGTTTGGTAAATTCGCCCGGCTCCGCCATACGCGCGCCCAGTTCGAGGCAGCGCGAAAGCAGCATGTCCATCACGACGGGGCCGCCGTGTCCCTGCAATTCAATCACGTCTTCGCCGGTAAAGCTGGCGGGGGCGGCGAAGTAGAGCAGGATGCCGTTGTCTATCGGCTGCCCGTCGCCGCCGAGAAAGTCCGTGTAAAGCGCGGTGCGCGGTTTGGGTGTTTTACCGCCGCTGAGGGTTTGCGCCAAAGGCAGCAGGTTTTTGCCGGAAAGACGGATCACGCCGACGCCGCCGCGTCCGGGTGCGGTGGCGATGGCGGCGATGGTGGGTTGGGATGCGGACATGAGAACTCGCGTATAGGTAAATTTAATGGGCGTATTATAGCAAAAGGCCGTCTGAAACTTTGGGTTTCAGACGGCCTTTAAATGAAGGCAGTTAAGCGGCGGCGACGGTAAAGCGTTCAAACAAATGCGCTTTGTTTTCCGCATCGTCGGCGATGGCGACTGCTAAATCGGCCACGCTGATGCCTGCCGGAATTTCACCGTCCATCAGCAAATCGTCTTTGCCCAAGCGGTATTTGCCGGTTTTGTCTTCGTTGAAACCGCCGTCCGCGCCCAGTCGTGCCGGAGGGGAAACGAAAGACCAGTTCACGTCGCGGCGCGGCAGGAGTTCTGCCAAGAGATGGCGTGCGGCATTGGCGCCGTCGTAAATTTCTTTCGGGAAGTCGGGCGTATCGACAACTTGCAAACCGGGCGCGACATACAGGCTGCCCGCGCCGCCGACAATCAAGAGATACGGCACTTGCGCTGCTTTTGCCGCTTCGACGATGCTGTTTGCGCCGCGTGTGAAATCCGCGCCGATATTGGGATTGGTCCAGCCAGGATTGAACGCGCTGACCACGACGTCAAAACCGGCCAGCTTGTCGGCGAAGTCCGCCGCGTTGACATCTGCGGAGACGGCGGCAACATTTTGCGCTTGGAACACTTTGTCTGTATTGCGGGCGAAAGCGGTTACTTCATGACCGCGGCCTGCCAATTCTTGCACGACTGCGTTGCCGACATAACCAGTTGCACCGATGACTGCGATTTTCATGTTTGACTCCTTGTGGGGATGTGATTGATTAGATGAGTGCATTGTAAGGCCGTCTGAAACGCTTGATAATCCCTGTTTTGCTGTTATGATTGTGAAGTTGAACTACATAATCAGTCGAAATGCAAGACATCAAACCCCTGCTCGTTTTCGCCGCCGTCCTCGAACACGGCAGCATGAACGCCGCCGCTGCCGCGCTGGGCATGACCCCGTCGGCAGTCAGCCAGCACATCAACCGCCTCGAAACCCTGCACGGCATCAAGCTGTTAAACCGCAGCACGCGCAGCCTTGCGCCTACCGATGCCGGTCGCGCCTTGGGCGAATACTGCCGCCGTTTCGCCGCCACGCTTGCCGATACGCGTACCGTTATCGACAATCTGAAAACCGAACCCGTCGGCGAATTGCGGATTGCCCTGACTTCTACGGTCATCGAATCCCGCGCTTTTCAGACAGCCTTTTCGCGATTGCAAACCGAGTTCCCTAAAATCCGTCCTATCCTTAATTTCAGCGATACTTTGGACGACCTGCAACACAATCAGACCGACATCGCCATACGCGGCGGCGACCGCGCTTTGGACGATGCTAATCTGGTCGCGCGCCATCTCGTTACCTGGCCGTACATCATTTGCGCCGCGCCCGATTATCTCGACCGCCATCCGCCCATTACCCATCCCGCGCAGCTTCATGCGCACCGCTGGCTGCATTTTTTACCTGTCCGCACGACCTTGCAAAACGGTGAGGAAAGCTATTTCCTCGACGTCGCCGACAGCATTGCCTGCACGCATCTCGCCGCCGTGTGCAATCTGACTGAAAGCGGATTTGGTTTGTCTTTGCAGGTGGGCGGCGAAGTGAGGGAGAAAATCGCCCAAGGCCGTCTGAAAAGCGTTTTACCCGAATGGACATTGCCGCCGGTCAGCCTTTATTTGGTTACGCCTTATCGTGTGCAGTCTGCCAAAACCGAAGCCGCCGTGCGCATTTTTACTGAGAGTTTTGCCAAGGAAGGGGATTTATGAACGCGGAAAATTGGTGTGTTTATCTGATTTTGTGCGAAAACGGCGCGTTTTATTGCGGCATCAGCAACCGTCCGCAAGAGCGGTTTGCGGCGCACTTGTCAGGAAAAGGCGCGAAATACACGCGTTTGAACAAGCCTGTCGAGATGCGCATCGTTTCAGACGGCCTGACTAAAAGTGAGGCGCTGAAACGGGAAATTGGGATTAAGAAATTGACGGCGGATCAGAAGCGGGACTTGTGGGCTGAAGCTGAAACCTTGGCAAAAGGCTAATGGTATTGGATTAAATCGTAGTCGGAATATGAAAAACTCTATAAACAAGTAGGCCTGCCGGTGTCTTTTGCATGGCCAAGCGGCAAATGTTTATTAACATGATTCAAAAAGGCCGTCTGAAACCTGATTGGGGTTCAGACGGCCTTTTTAGGATAAAAGATGTTTTAATGCTTGTGGTATTATCTGGAAAGTTTGTAAAAAGTTGAATTCTAAAAGAAACTTTGAAAATAAGATTAGTAACTGCTTGAACAATAAAATGAAAGTTATCTCGATTCATGACAAATGGGGTGAATTTCTATCCGAGTAGAGAGGTGGTGTCAATATGTTTTTCAGTTTTTGAGACAAAATCTGATTTATACCAATATTTATTATAGTGTAGGTCGAAAGTATTAGTTTCTGTGTTAGAATTTTTGAGCTGTTTATATAAAACAGTGATTTAAATAAAATTAAGGAAAGACAGAACATGAACAAATTACTGATTGCCGTAATGATGATGGCTGGTTTGACAGCTTGTTCCCAAGAGGCTAAACAGGAGACACAAGAGACTGCTCAAGCCGTTGCATCTGAAGTGAAAACCGAAGCCGCTTCTGCTGCCGATGCGACTGCATCTGCCGCTCAAGAAGCAGCTGATAAGGTTGAAGCCGCTGCCAGCAAAGCAGAGGAAGCTGCCAAACCTGAAGAAGCCGCCAAGCCCGAAGAGAAAGCCGAAGCGCCTGCCACTGAAGCCAAGCCTGCCGAATCCGCCAAAGTGGACGGCAAAGCTGTTTTTGAAGCGAACTGTAAAGCATGCCACGGCGGCTTGATTCCCGGCGCTCCGGCCGTAGGCAAAAAAGAAGACTGGGCGCCTCGCATTAAACAAGGCAAAGACACCTTGCACAAACACGCCCTCGAAGGCTTCAATTCCATGCCTGCCAAAGGCGGCAACGGCAGCTTAAGCGACGACGAAGTGAAAGCCGCAGTTGACTACATGGCCAACGAATCCGGCGCTAAATTCTAAATCATGCCGATTGAAACGCACCTTGTCACAAGGTGCGTTTTTTATGGGCAGGCGGATGAAAGTTGAAATAGGGCCGATAAACGGGCAAAGGCCGTCTGAAACATTTTATTTTGAAGCGCAATCGGCTAAAATCAGGCGAATGATTTTATGCAGGAGCAAACCATGAGCAATCAACACGACAACGTAGATGCCGGCGAAATCGCCAAGTTCAGCCAAATTGCCGACAAATGGTGGGATAAAAACGGCGAATTCAAGCCCCTGCATGACATCAACCCCTTGCGCCTCGACTATATCGACGGCTATGCCGGATTGGCGGGCAAACGCGTGCTGGATGTAGGCTGCGGCGGCGGTATTTTGTCGGAAAGCATGGCCAAACGCGGCGCAGAACACGTTACCGGCATCGATATGGCGGAAAAATCCCTGCAAACCGCCGCTGCCCATGCGGCCGCCCAACACGTTGCCAATATCGATTACCGCTGCATCCGCGTCGAAGACCTCGCCGCCGAGCAGCCGCATAGCTTTGACGTGGTAACGTGTATGGAAATGATGGAACACGTTCCCGATCCGGCCGCCATCGTTCAAGCTTGTGCGAAACTGGTCAAACCAGACGGCATGGTGTTTTTCTCCACCATCAACCGCAATCCCAAATCTTATCTGCATCTGATTGTCGGCGCGGAATATCTGTTGAAATTTGTCCCCAAAGGCACGCACGACTGGAAAAAATTCATCACGCCGGCAGAACTCGCGCGCATGTGCCGCCAAGCCGGATTGGATACCGTCGGCAGCAAGGGCATGACCTACAATTTGTTGAGCGGCCGTTATTCCCTGTGCGATTCGACCGAAGTCAACTACATGGTGGCCTGCCGTCCGGCATAAGGTTCAACGGATAAAATACACGGGCTTGCCCGATATTTGAAACGGTATGTCGAAAGCAGCTCGATGCAAATATCGGTAAGGCAAATCAGGCCGTCTGAAAAGAAAAAAGGCATGTGCGATACATGCCTTTTTTGTATGTGGGTCGTACTCGTTATTCCGTCCAAGACGAATACGGATGTTTGCTCAAATACGCATTGGTGAATTTACCGTCAGACGTGATTTCCTTGCCCAGCCAAGACGGTTTGGGGAACTCGGTATCTTCAGACGGCAATTCGATTTCCGCCACAATCAAGGGCGCATTGTCGCCGAAATATTCGTCGATTTCATACACAAAGCCTTCAAATTCGACACGATAGCGGTATTTTTCCATTTTAAACGGGCACATATCCGCCATCATCGCCTGCGCGTGAGCCAACGGGATTTCGTATTCAAACTCGCTGCGCGTCATGTCGGAAATATAGCCTTTCAGGGTCAGCCAGGCTTGCGAACCGATAATCCGCACACGGATGGTGCGCTCTTTTTCCACGCTCAAATAGCCCTGTTGCAACACCAGCGGCTCGCTTGCCGCTTCGCGCCAACTGTCATCCGCCAGCAAAAAGCGGCGTTCGATTTCGACCGTCATGAATTCTTTCCTTATTTACCAAACAGGCCGTCTGAAGATCAAAACGGCTTGAAAACCACCATATAAAGCGCGGCCACCATCATCAATACGGGGAGTTCGTTGAATACCCGATACCAGCGGTGCGAATACACATTGCTGCCGTTTTGAAAACGGCGCAGCAGCAGGCCGCAATAAAGCTGGTAAGCCAAGAGCAGCAGGCCGCACAATAATTTAACCGCCAGCCAGCCGTTGCCCCACCAATTGTTGACAAAGCCGATGGCCGCGCCGAATATCAGTGTTCCCCAGCCCAAAGGCGACATAAAGCGGTACAGCCGCCGGGACATATCCGTCAGCCGTACATATTCCGCGCTGCCGGGTTCCAATTGTGCCAGATTCACATAAATCCGCGGCAGATAAAACAGTCCGGCAAACCAAGAAATTACAAAAAATATGTGTAACAGCTTAAACCACAAATACATTTCAGACGGCCTCAACACCTAAAACCGTTATTTTATCCGCAATGCGGCCCAAGCCGAAACAAAATAGTCAAAACAATCCGACAAGGTGCGCCGCAACAATGTGTTGCAGGCATGATTTTACCCAAAAGCCAAATTGTAAATTCCGCAATAATATGCACATTGAGATATGCACAATGCAAAAAACTTGCTAGAATCCTATGCTATTTAACTATAAAAGCATTATGGACGGAAAACATGAAACAATTTGAAATCAGCAGCAGCGTCAGAAAAGCGCTTTGCGACTACCTAAATACGCGCAATCTAAACCTCAAAGCCGCCATGGACAATGAAACAACCAATGGCGAAGTCGCGGCCATCGTTCACGCAGGATTGCCGGCGATGATTCGGAAAATCTATTCTTTGGAAAAAATGAAAACCTTTTTCTGGACGAAAAAAGATTTGATGATGGAATTTATCAATATGCGTTTGGCCACCGGCGATAAAAAGGGCAAAAACTAATTTTAGTGATGGGCCGGGGAGATTGGGTTTTGAAATACGTGCTTCAAGTTCTCCCGAAAAAATTGTTAGAGATTGGACGTATTTATTGTTCCTCATTAATTGTGCCAACCGAAAGGCCGTCTGAAACATTTCAGACGGCCTTTAGCGTTGAATCAGCAATTAAAACGGCGGGTTTTCAAATCAAGCTGCGTTGTCGAAACCGCTGTGGCGGAGCAGGGCATCCAAGCTTGGTTCGCGGCCGCGGAAGGCTTTGAAGGATTCGGCTGCGCTGCGCGAACCGCCGACGGCCAGCACTTCTTTCCAGAAGCGGCGGCCGGTTTCGGCCACATCGTCGCTTTCTTCAAACGCTGCGTAAGCGTCTGCGCTCAAAACTTCCGCCCATGCGTAGCTGTAATAGCCTGCGGCGTAGCCGCCGGCGAAGATGTGGCTGAAGCTCAAGGCAAAGCGGTTGTATGCCGGCGGTTGGGTTACGGCGACTTCTTGACGCACTTTTTCCAAGATTTGCGACCATTCTTTCAGACGGCCTTCATCTTCCTGATGGTAGATTTCCATGTCGAAGAGGGCAAATTCCATTTGACGGACGAGGAACATACCGCGTTGGAAGTTTTTGGCCGCGTGCATTTTGTCGAACAGCTCTTTCGGTAATACTGCGCCGGTTTCTTCGTGCGAGGACATTTGCGCCAATACGTCGTATTCCCAAACGAAGTTTTCCATGAATTGGCTAGGCAGCTCGACCGCGTCCCATTCGACGCCGTTGATGCCGGATACGCCCACTTCGTCAACTTGGGTCAACAAGTGGTGCAGGCCGTGGCCGGTTTCGTGGAAGAGGGTGATGATTTCGTCGTGGCTCAAACGCGCTTCTTTGTCGCCGACCGGAGGGGTGAAGTTGCAGACGAGGTAGGCGGTCGGCAGTTGCAGCGTCCCGTCGGCGAAACGGCGGCGGCTTTTGTAGCCGTCCATCCATGCGCCGCCGCGTTTGCCTTCGCGTGCGTACAAGTCCATGTAAACGCCGCCGATGGTTTGGCCGTCTTGTTTCAGCTCGAAATAGCGCACGTCTTTGTGCCAAACTGGGACGGTTTTTTCAGCCAGCTCGATGCCGTACAGTTTTTTGATTTGGGCAAACAGGCCTGCCAATACTTTGCTGATAGGGAAGTATTTTTTCACTTCGGCTTCGCTGAAGGCGTATTTGGCTTGGCGCAGTTTTTCGGCGGCGTAGCTCAAATCCCAAGATTGCGGATCTTCGATATTCAGGCTCTCGCGCGCAAAGGCTTTGATTTCGGCAAAGTCTTTTTCGGCAAACGGTTTGGCGCGGCGGGCAAGGTCGTGCAGGAAGTTTAAAACCTGTTCGGGCGTGTCGGCCATTTTGGTTGCCAGCGACAGCTCGGCGTAGTTTTTGAAACCGAGCAGTTTGGCGGTTTTCAATGCGTTTTCGAGGGTGCGGTCGATGTTGGCCGTATTGTCGAATTTGCCGTCGTCGGACAATTCGCTGGCGCGGGTAACGTAGGCGCGGTAGATTTGTTCGCGCAGTTCGCGGTTGTCGGCGTATTGGATGACGGCGAGGTAGTGCGGAATTTGCAGGCCGATTTTGTAGCCTGTTTTGCCTTCGCTTTGCGCGGCGGCGGCAAACATGGCGATGGAGTCTTCGGGAATGCCGGCAAGCGGCGCGGCATCGTCAAAGTAAATGCCGAAAGCGTCGGTTGCGTCTTGGATGTTTTGTGCGAATTTGGCACCCAGTTGCGCGCCTTCGGTTTGCAATTGCGCCAGTTCTGCCTGCTGTTCGGGCGGCAATTCGGCACCGCTGAGGACGAAGTCACGCAAGTCGTGGTTGAGCTTGGTTTGCTGCGCCGGGGAGAGGGTGTCGAATTCGGCAGAATTTTTGATGATTTTGAAGCGGTTGTACAACTCGATGTCTTGACCGATTTCGGTGAAGAAAATGGTGATTTCGGGCATCAATTCGTTGTATACGGCACGCAGCTCGGGCGTGTCGACTACGGAGTTGAGATGGGAAACCACGCTCCAAATGCGGCCGACGCGTTCGGTAATGTCGGTCAGTTTTTCGACAGTGTTTGCCCAGTCGGTGTGCGTTTGCGCTTTGATGGCGGCGATTTGTTCGCGCGCTTCGGCAATGGCGGTTTGCAGGGCGGGTTTGATGTCTTCGGTTTTGATTTGGTCGAAACGGGGTTCTTCGCCCAAGTGGAGCAGGACGTTGTCGCTCATATGGTTTCTCCTGAATAAGATGGTTTCAGACGGCCTTTGGGCCGTCTGAAAAGAAAACGATAGGCGTTATATGGTGGCAGACAGGCAGAATTAAAGTGTTTTGCCTGCCTGTCGGCCAACCTTATTCCGGACCGCGCGGATTGGCGTGCAACGGGGCGGCCAGTTCGAGGCGCATCGGTGTGCCTTTCGGAGCAAATACGGCATTGGCAACATTGGTTTGCAGGGATTCGGCAAACGAGCCGCGATATACTTTTGCGCCTTGGTGGGTCAGGTTGGATTGTACATCGACGTACACTTCGCCGCCGATTTGACGCCAGAGGTGGCAGAAGGTGTAATCTTCGGACAGGTAGCGTTTGCTTTTCGGATCAACCATGCAGTCGAAGAAGCGGTAGTGTAGGCCTTTGTCTTCTCTGTTGTAGTCGCTGTCGGAGATGTAGTTCAACTCGGGGTAGGCTGCCATCATTTTTTCAAATACGCTGCGCTTGATAACCATAAAGCCGGTTGGCGCGTCATGGACTTTCATAAAACCGTCTTCATCGACTTTCAGTACGATTTCACCGTTTTCGTCTTTGTCGTTGGTGTTGATGGTATAAGAAGTGTACATGCGCTCGAAGTCGGCTTGGGTTGTGCCAGCCGGAACGCCTTCTTCAGGCCAGTTGTCGCGTTTGAGCGGATAAATGCCTGCTACAACGTCTTTGTCTGCCAAGAGCAGGCGGTAGAATGAGTCGGGAGAGAAACCGATGTCGGAGTCAATCCAGAATAAATGCGTCCATTCTTTGTTTTCCAAAAATCTGGCCACGCAGTTGTTGCGCGCGCGCGTAATCAGGCTTTCGCCGCGCTGCATCATTACTTGAAGCGGCAGGCCGTGTGCGGCGTTGGTGTGGACGATGTTCAGAAGCGAGAGGGTGTAGTTGTGGAAATATTTGCCGTCATGGCTGGGGGTCATAATGACTGGGTACATTTCGGCAAGTGCTGATTCGGGCAACATGAGTTTTCCTTATTGTTTATTGTGAACCTCGGTATTGTAAGGTATTTGATAGTATATATAAACTGGACTATTTTAATTTATTGAGTAATCGGCATTGCGTGCGTAAGAATTCGTCCAAAACCGCCTGTTGGATTTCCAAGCGTTTGGCTACGGGCGAGGCAAAGCGCACGATGATGTTGTACACTTTGTCATCATGTGGCACTCGGGATACACGCGGCTGGGCGGCGGGCGTGATAAACAATTTTTGGGTTTGCACGTTTTCCAAATGCTGCTTGATGGCAGGGACATAAGGCTCGCACAAGGGTTCAAGAACATCTTTCAGACGGCCTATGATTTCGTCCGAATCCAAATGAATCGGTACGGGGATTTCCACCGTATGAATCACATAATCGCCCAAAATATTGTCGCGGCGCACGGTGTGGCTTAGAAGCAGGCTGTTGGGAAACGAGAGCGTTTTGCCGGAAAGCTGGCCGATCAACGGATTAGGGCCGATTTGCATCATCAGCGTGTTCAGCATATTGATATCGACCACCCGTCCGCGCAGGCCGTTGATTTCGATGTAGTCGCCGATGGAGTATTGTTTGGTTACCGAGCGCAGGATGCTGCCGGACAAACACATAATCAGCTCTTTGGTCGCCACCACAATCGCTGCGGCTACCGCAAACATGGACAACGCCAAAGTTTGAATCTGCGCCGCCCAAATCATCGCCAGCCCGAGCAGGATCAGCAGCATGGTTACGTTGCGGCTGAACACCAGCGAGCGGCGTTTGTTTTCAATGCTCAAATCCGGATGGCTGCGAAAATGCGCCGAGAGCAAAATGCTGCGTCCGGCAATAACGGCCACAATCATCAATACCGACATCAATGCCGATTTAATGATTTCTTCACTGACAGGCAAAGCGTTCAGCCATTCATGCATGGTGTTCCACATAATCCTGTTTCCTTTCCCTTCTTAGGCCGTCTGAAAACCCATGCGTTCAAAAATTTCTGCCGCACACGCTTCCGATACCGCAAACAAAGTCGCCACGCTGCCCAAAGCCCGTTGCGCCGCCGCGCTCAAATCGTCGCGGCACACTTCGCCCAGCCACTCAACCGGCCGCACCAGCGACATTTTTTCATCGTCCCATTGCGGACAATGCACCGCGCCGCCCGTAACCCTGCCGACCCGATAACGGCGCAGGGCAGGCGAGTAGGTCAGTACGGCATCTCCATCGGCCAACTCATTAACAAACCGCCACATCTGAGCCGCACCCGATTGCGCCGTTCTCAACTTCACATCCGGCACGGCCGAACGGTAAATATCCGTCAGTTCCTCTCGGCCAAAACCCTTGGCCGCCGCTTCGGCCAGCATGGGCCAGGCCAACGCCGCCACGCCGCGTTCAAAAAATACATCATAAAGCGCACCTTGCGTGCTGCGAACCATATAAAGTCTGGCTTGTTTTCCCATTGCAGTACCTGTTTGTTTGAAGGATTCATCCCTTGGTTTCAATATTACCCGTTACGGCTGAAAAATTCGATATTCAGCATAGGCGGAAAGGGTTAAATTACCCACTGAAAATAAATGAATGATAAATAAAAGGCCGTCTGAAAAATAAAATAGGCTGATATATCAACAGATGATATATCGTAACAATATATTAATAACTGTAAAATTTTTTACGTTTGCATCAAAAAAAGATAAGATAAAAAATCAATCGCGAAAGATTGCTATTCACTGAACATTAGGAGAGAAAAAATGACCTGTAAAACCCACGAACATCATGACCACGTTCACGGCGCAAACTGCGGCCACACTGCCATCAAACACGAAGGCCACGTCGATTATCTGCACGACGGCCACCTGCACCATGAACACAACGGCCACTACGACGAGCACGCCCTGAGCGTCAATGAAACCAATCCTGACGGTTGCCATCCGGTTGACACCTGCCACGGCCACGTTCACGGCGAAGGTTGCGGCCATGAAGCCGTACCGCACGGCGATCACGTCGACTACATCGTCAACGGCCGCCTGCATCACCAACACGGCGACCACTGCGACGACCACGGTCCGGTTGAAATCGTTAAATAAAACTGTTTTTCAGACGGCCTCTGATATGGGGCATCTGTAGGGAAAGGGGGTGTATTTTCACCCCCTTTTCATATATATTGTCGTACCCTACACTAAAACAGCCATTATCATGTTTGACATCATATTTGTATTGGTATTCGGCAGGCTCCAAGCCTCCGGAACACTGAATTTCCCCGATAGGCTTTATCCCATCTGGAAATGGGCGCTAGGCGCAGGCATGCTTTATGCCGCGATAGGGACAATGCTGGGATACGTTTTCTCCGGTTCCTTCTCCCTAGTCAGCTTTGTGCTGATTATTGTCTTGTCATCCGCCTGGTTCTCTCTGTATTTCAAACTGCTGCGGCTTACCGCCTCAAAAACTGTACTGAACCAATGTATTTACTGGGTGCTTGGCATTCTTTCGGCATTGTCGCTCCCCTTTGTTGTGGGTTATCTTTCCTTATTAGTCAAAGGCTTTTTGCAGTAAACTTTTCAGATAATTGCTCTATTCAATAAGGCCGTCTGAGAAGGGGTAAGTTTTATTGGCAGAAAAAGCCGTTTGGGTAAAGCGGTTTGTTGTATGAACGAAGCCGTCTTTCAGACGGTTTTTTTATTTCTGTATAATGGGTAGGCCTTCAGTAAATCTTATTGATTTTATGATACAATTTCGCCTCGTTTTTATTAACGGTAGGACTTTTGCAACGTGGACTGGATGAACAATCTGTTTTTGCTCGGCGGGGCGTTATTGTTTTTAAGCGTGGTTTCGACCACTTTGTCGGCAAGGCTGGGGATGCCGCTTTTGTTAGTGTTTCTGGCGGTTGGAATGTTGGCGGGTGAGGACGGTATCGGGCGCATCGATTTTGACAATTTCGTTTTGGCCAACGTCATCAGTCAGCTTGCGTTAGCCGTCATTTTGCTTGACGGCGGGTTGCGGACCCAGCTTTCAAGTTTCCGAATTGCATTGAAGCCTTCTGCGGTATTGGCGACATGGGGCGTGTTTGCCACCGTGTTGTCTTTGGGATTGTTCGCCACATTTTATTTGGGTTTGGATTGGAAATTCGGTGTACTGATGGCGGCGATTGTCGGCTCAACCGATGCGGGGGCCGTGTTCAGTCTGCTGCGCCACAGCGGCGTGCGCCTAAATGACAGGGTACAGGCGACTTTGGAAATCGAATCCGGTGCGAACGATCCGATGGCGATTTTTTTAGTTACCGCCCTGATTACCATGATTACTAACCCCGAACAATCAGGTGTGTTGGCATTTTTATGGATGCTGCTGCTCCAAATCGGCTTCGGCCTGCTGATGGGGTGGGCGGGCGGAATGGTGTTGGCGAAACTCGTACGTCGTCTGAACCTTGCGGAAGGATTGTACGCGCTGATGATTGTGTCAGGCGGCCTGTGGGTATTCGCATTTACCAATACCATCGGTGGCAGCGGCTTCTTGGCGGTTTATCTGGCGGGGATTATCGTCGGCAACCAGCATACCCGCGCAACCGAACACGTTTGGCGTGTGATGGACGGCCTGGCGTGGCTGGCGCAGGCGACTTTGTTCGTCGTACTGGGTTTGTTGGTAACGCCCAGCAGCGTTTGGGAAAAAAGCGTCGATGCCTTGGTTATCGCCGTATTCCTCATGCTGGTCGCCCGTCCGCTTGCCGTTTTCAGCGGCTTGTGGAAATTCGGATACAGTGTGCGTGAAAAAGCCTACATCAGTTGGCTCGGGTTGCGCGGCGCAGTACCGATTTCTTTGGCGATGATGCCTTTGGTCATGGGCGTGCCGAATTCTGAACTGTTGTTCAATGTCGCCTTTGCCGTCGTCGTACTTTCCCTGCTGATTCAAGGAACGACGATACCCGTCATGGCGCGTCTGCTCAAGGTCGCCATGCCGCCCAAACCCGAGCCGGAAGGAATGCACGACATTTGGCTGTCGGAACACGAAGCCGTGGCTTTGTTTTCTTTTAAGGTAACGAAGGAATCTGAGGCGGAAGGCAAGCATCCCGATGCCGTCACCCCCATTTCGGAGTCGTTTGACTTGCGCTGTTTCGCGCTGATACGTGACGGGCGGAAAATCGAAATGCAGAATGATACGGTTTTGAGGGAAGGCGATACGGCTTGAGACCTTTGCAAAATTCCTCAAAATCCCCTAAATTCCCACAAAGACATTTAGGGGATTTTTCATGAGTACCTTCTTCCAGCAAACCGCACAAGCCATGATTGCCAAACACATCGACCGCTTCCCGCTATTGAAGTTGGATCAGGTGATTGATTGGCAACCGATCGAACAATACCTGAATCGTCAAAAAATCCGTTACCTCCGAGACCACCGCGGCCGTCCCGCCTATCCCCTGTTGTCCATGTTCAAAGCCGTCCTGCTCGGACAATGGCACAGCCTCTCCGATCCCGAACTCGAACACAGCCTCATCACCCGCATCGATTTCAACCTGTTTTGCCGTTTTGACGAACTGAGCATCCCCGATTACAGCACCTTATGCCGCTACCGCAACTGGCTGGCGCAAGACAACACCCTGTCCGAACTACTGGAACTGATCAACCGCCAACTGACCGAAAAAGGCCTAAAAATAGAGAAAGCATCCGCCGCCGTCGTTGATGCCACTATTATTCAGACCGCCGGCAGCAAACAGCGCCAGGCCATAGAAGTCGACGAGGAAGGACAAGTCAGCGGCCAAGCCACACCGAGTAAAGACAGCGATGCCCGTTGGATAAAGAAAAACGGCCTCTACAAACTCGGTTACAAACAACATACCCGTACCGATGAGGAAGGCTATATCGAGAAACTGCACATCACCCCCGCCAATGTCCATGAGTGCAACCATCTTTCCCCTTTGTTGGAGGGCATTGCCGAAGGCACGACCGTCTATGCCGACAAAGGCTACGACAGTAAGGAAAACCGGCAACATCTGAAAGAGCATCGGCTGCAGGACGGTATTATGCGCAAAGCCCACCGCAAACATCCGCTGTCGGAAGCGCAAACCAAACGCAACCGATATTTGTCGAAGACCCGTTATGTGGTCGAACAAAGTTTCGGTACGCTGCACCGTAAATTCCGCTATGCCCGGGCAGCCTATTTCGGTCTGATTAAAGTGAGTGCACAAAGCCATCTGAAGGTGATGTGTTTGAACCTTTTGAAAGCCGCCAACAGGCTAAGTGCGCCCGCTGCCGCCTAAAAGGCGGCCGGATGCCTGATTATCAGGTATCCAAGGGGGATTAAGGGGGGATTTGAGTAGAAGCAGTGCATATTTGAAACAAAAACAGCCGAAAATCTTTGTTTGGATCTCGGCTGTCGGAAGGAAAGGAATTTTGCAAAGGTCTCGGCTTGGTATATCCTGCCTGACAGCCAAGTGGACAAAATGGCGAAATACTTCAGTGAAACCGGGCAGAATGTGCGCGAAAATTTTGATTTCTTCGGCGAATTTGCCGTCGACCCGTATGTCAATACCGGCGATTTGGCAGCGGCGTACGGGTTGAAGCTGGAAGACGGCGAAGCCGGTATGAGCCTGCTCGAATGGTTTCAATCCAGAGGAGGCAGCGCGCAGCCCGTCGAGGGCGACCGCATTGTCGTTGACGGGTTTTCATTGACGGTTAAAGAAACCGATCAGAACGGTGTCGTGAAGAGTATGGGGTTGAAAGTACCACGTCGGGAAAGCTAGGCTATGTCGTGATTTCTACATAAAAGACCAAACGACGACAGATTTTCTGTATATTGGTGCTTGCAATATTTATTGCGGTGATGGTACGGTCTTATGTTTGGGCACAATATTTTGATTTAGGAATGAATACGCCGGATAGAATTTGTTAAAACTACAGGGTATTTATTTTATGGCAATACTTTCATTCTAGAAAAATCATAAAGGAAAATAGCTTTTGTAATGAAATTGAAAAAGGCCGTCTGAACGTATGGTTTCAGACGGCCTTTAGTGTTACCAATTCACGCGGACTGCCCTGCTGCCGAGCAATGTTTCCAGTTCTTCAAACAAAGCGGTGCTTGGCGTTACCATCCATTTGGGCGCAATTTTCAATTTGCCTGATGCTTTGCCGTTGCTGTACGACAGTTGCAGTGGGATGTGCGCCGTATCGGGCAGGCGGTGGGCGGTGAGGATGGCGGCGAGGCGCGTGATGTCGTGGCCGGGTGCGAGGGCGAGGCTGAGGCTGCGGGCGTAGCGTTCGCGCGCCATTTGCAGGGTCATGACTTGGTTTGCCATGATGCGCAGACCGTCGCCACCGCCGTAGTCGTCGCGGCTGACTTTGGATTCGATAATCAGCACTTGGTCGGACTTGAGGTAGTCGGCGCAGTTTTCCAGCGTCTGGCCGCTGACCATGATTTCAATTTGTCCGCTCAAATCTTCGAGGCCGACGAAGGCGATTTTGCCGCGCTTGCCCATCATGGTGCGCACGGCGGTCACGAATCCGGCGAGGCGCACGCTGTCTTGCGGTTTCAGACGGCCTAATTTGGTCGGGGCGATTTGGCGGACTTCTTGGGCATACGGGCCGAACGGGTGGCCGGACAGGTAAAAGCCGATGACGGTTTTTTCTTCGGCGAGTTTTTCCGATTCGCTCCACATGGGCGCGTCGATGAGCTGCACCGGTTCGATGGCGTCTTCCATCATGTCAAACAGCCCGCCCTGATTGGCGTTGGCGGCTTTTTGGTCGGCGTTGTTCATGGCGAGGTCGATATTTGCCAAGAGCATGGCGCGGTTGGGTTCGATGCTGTCGAACGCGCCGCCGCGTATCAGGGCTTCGAGGGTGCGGCGGTTCATGTGTTCTTTGCCGACGCGCTCGCAGAAGTCCAAGAGGCCGGTAAACTTGCCGCCGCTTTGACGCGCGGCGATGATGGATTCGACGGCGGCTTCGCCCGTGCCTTTAATCGCGCCGAGTGCATAGCGGATTTTCATGTTCGGATACGGCGTGAAGCGGTAGTCGGATTCGTTGATGTCGGGCGGCAGGAACTCGATGCCGTTGGCACGGCAGTCGTCGTAGAAATGCTTGAGCTGGTCGGTGTTGTCCAATTCAGACGACATGGTCGCCGCCATAAATTCGGCGGGGTAATGGGCTTTGAGCCATGCGGTCTGGTAGGAAATCAGGGCGTAGGCGGCGGCGTGGGATTTGTTGAAACCGTAGCCGGCGAATTTTTCCATGTAGTTGAAGATTTCGTCGGATTTTTCGCGCGAAATGCCTTGTTTTGCCGCGCCTTCGGCGAAGATTTCGCGGTGTTTCACCATCTCTTCGGGCTTTTTCTTACCCATGGCACGACGCAGCAAGTCCGCACCGCCGAGCGAGTAGCCGCCGATAATCTGCGCCGCCTGCATCACTTGTTCCTGATACACCATAATCCCGTAGGTCGGCGCGAGGATACCTTCCAGCAGCGGGTGGATGTATTGGAATTCCTGCCCCTTCATGCGAGCGACGAAGTCGGGAATGTTGTCCATTGGGCCGGGGCGGTAGAGCGATACGAAGGCGATGAGTTCTTCAAACTTGGTGGTGTGCGCCGTTTTCAGCATTTTTTTCATGCCGGTCGACTCGAACTGGAAGACGGCGGTGGTGTTCGCATCGCGGAAGATTTGGTAGGCGGCCTGGTCGTCGAGCGGGATTTTGCCGACATCGACAATATCGCCGGTGGTGTTTTTGATGTTGTTCTGCGCCATTTCGATAATGGTCAGGTTGCGCAGACCCAAAAAGTCGAATTTCACCAAACCCACGTCTTCCACGTCGCCCTTGTCGTACATGGATACGGGCGAGGCGGATTCGTCCGCCTGATACACGGGGCTGTAATCGGAAATCTTGCCCGGCGCAATCAACACGCCGCCCGCGTGCATACCCAGACCGCGCGTCAGGTCTTCCAGCTTTTTCGCCAACGTAATCAGTTCATCCGCTTCTTCCGCTTCAATCAATTCCTGAATCTGTGGCTCGGCCTCCATGGCTTTTTCCAAACTCAGGGGTTTGTTGGCTTCCAACGGAATCAGCTTGGACAGTTTGTCGCACAGCATAAACGGCAGTTCCAGCACGCGCCCCACGTCGCGGATCACCGCTTTGGACGACATCGTGCCGAAGGTAACAATCTGGCTCACCGCATCTGCGCCATATTTCTCGCGCACATATTCAATCACGCGGCCGCGGTTTGCCTGACAGAAGTCGACGTCAAAGTCGGGCATGGAAACGCGTTCGGGGTTCAAGAAGCGTTCGAACAGCAGTGCGTATTTGAGCGGATCAAGGTCGGTAATCTTCAATGAATACGCCACCAGCGAGCCTGCGCCCGAACCACGGCCCGGCCCGACCGGGCAGCCGTGCGTTTTCGCCCAGTTGATAAAGTCTTGTACGATAAGGAAATAGCCGGGGAATTTCATCTGGATGATGATGTTCAGCTCAAAATCCAAACGTTCCTGATATTCCGGCATCTTTGCCGCACGCTCCGCCTCGTCGGGATAAAGCTGAACCATGCGTTCCTGCAAGCCCTCGTTGGACAGTTTCACCAAATAATCGTCCAGCGACAGGCCGCCCGGAGTAGGGAAGAGCGGCAGGAAGTTTTTGCCCAATGTGATGTGCAGATTACAGCGTTTGGCGATTTCCACCGTGTTTTCTAGGGCCTCGGGCAAATCGGCGAAACGCTCCAGCATCGTTTCCGGCGGAATGAAAAACTGGCTCGGCATAAAATCACGCGGACGTTTTTTGTCCGTCAGCACCCAGCCGCCCGCGATGCACACCCGCGCCTCGTGCGCGTTGAAATCGTCGCGGCTCATAAACTGCGTCGGATGCGTCGCCACCACCGGCAAACCCAACTCCTCCGCCAGCTTCACGCTGCCCGAAACGCAAGCCTCCCATTCGGGACGTTCGGGCAGGCGTTGCAGCTCCAGATAAAACGCATCGGGAAACCACGCCGCATATTTCAACGCTGCCGCACGCGCCGCGTCTTCATTGCCGTTTAAGAGATTCACGCCCACTTCGCCGTAATGCGCGCCGCTCAAACAAATCAAGCCGCTGTTGTCACCGTTTTCCAGCCATTCGGGATTGAGTTCCGCATGATGGACATTGCGGTCTTTGCCGACATAAGCCGCCGTCAGAAGCTCGCTCAAGCGCAGATAGCCCGCATCGTTGCGGATAATCAGCATGGCGCGGAACGGCTTGTCGGGCGCATTCGGATTGCCTATCCACACGTCCGCCGCGCCGATGGGCTTAATCCCTGCGCTGCGGCAGGCTTTATAGAATTTCACCAAACCGAATTCGTTCATCAAATCGCTGATGCCCAAAGCAGGCAAACCGTATTCCTGCGCTTTGGCGATCAGTTTTTTAATCCGCACCATACCGTCGGTAATCGAAAACTCGGTATGTAGGCGCAGGGGGATATAGGTCGGCTCGGTCATGGCAAAATCGGCGGAAAAAGAAAAGCTGTATTGTAGCAGGGTTGACAAAGGCCGTCTGAAATGAGAGAAGCGAGTTTCGCTAAAATTAAGCGTAGCAAGTTTTATCAGAATGAATAAAACAGGAGGAGGATTTTCTTTCAGACGGCCATGTTAAAATATTGCCATCATTAAAAAGGATTGAATTATGGAAGCCACTGTCTATCTTGAAGACAACGAATACATCGCCTTATGCGACCTGTTGAAACTGGCCGGACTTGCCGAAAGCGGAGGACAGGCAAAAGCGTTTATCGCCGAAGGGCTGGTGTTGCGCAACGGCGAAACCGAAACGCGTAAAACCGCCAAGATACGAGGCGGCGAAGTGATTGAGTTTGACGGTGCGTGCTTGGAAATCGCCGATGGATACGACCCTGAAGAATAAGGCCGAAGCCATCTTGGGCGAGCCGCTTTTAGACGAACCCGTCCGTCCCGAGTCGTGGGAATGTTGCAGCAGCGAGTGCGGCGATGCCTGTATTCAGACAATGTATTGGGCGGAAAAAGCCAGATATGATGCGCAACAGCGGAAATTGAAAGAAGCGGGTTGGACTGATGGCGAAGATGAGGCAAAGGCCGTCTGAAAACGATTGGGCTTGATAGGAGCTGTGTTTCAAACAATGCTGCATTAAAGCCAATGCCGTCTGAAAGTTTCAGACGGCATTGGCTTTTTTAAAGTTTAAATAAATTAAGATTTTGTTACCTCGGAAGCGGTTGCATTTTCAGGTGTGCCAGGTGCAGCATCGGCAGGAGCCTGATAATCTGTATTTTGCGATGAAGAGGGCTCAGCATTGTCATGTTTATGATGCTTATCATACTTATCAAAGTGTCGTTTGTCTTGATCGTTATCTTGCGCTACCGCCAATACTTTGCCGCTTTGAGCATCAACCAGAGCCTCATATTCGACCCCGTCTTTTAAAATTTCCACCTTATAACGGCCACCCAAATGCTGTTTGTATTTATAATCAACATCTTTGGCCACGCCGCCAACTTGCGCCACTGCCGTTGCTGCCGCTTGCTGACCGGAAACCTGCGCAAACATGCCTTCTTTAAAAGCCACGGCACCCGCAGCACCGGCAACGCCCAAACTTGAAGCAATAATACCGGCAATGATGAGTTTTTTTGAAATAAAAGCATTAATGCGTTTCATGATTTTCTTTCCTACTGTGTTGTTGAACGATGAATGCATTCTATGCCTCAACAATTAGCTGAATATGAGCAAAATGCTAAGATGTGTAATTAGTTGCAATACTAAAATTAACACTTTAATAATAATGGAGATTGAAGCCGCGCTTTCAGACGGTCTTGCTGATATATTGTGATGGTATATTTGGTGGAGATTGTGGTTTGCGTGTGAAAACAAAAAAGCGTGATGAAAAAAAAGGGCATGTGTGAGACATGCCCCGAATTAAATGGTAAACGCGATGTTGAGAAACCAAATGACGGAATAAGATTTGCGGTTGGTCAACTTATCTTATTCCTCCTTGTTTTACAATCATTCAGGCGATGTTTCTCCTGCAAAATTCTCGATTTCTTCGCGATGCGCGTTAAACCATGAGCCGACCACTTGATTGACTTCGTCCATACCTTGCTTTTTCAGGCTGGAAAACAGTTGAACGCTGATTTTTTGGCGGTCGGTGTAGGGTTTGAGTGATTTTTTTACCGCCGCCAAAGTTTTAATCTGGTCGTTTTTAGACAGCTTGTCTGCTTTTGACAGCAGGATATGCACAGGGCGGCCGGTGATGTGGAAAAAGTCCAGCATTTGAATGTCTAAAGCTTTGAGCGGATGGCGCGAGTCCATAATCAGAATCAGGCCGATCAGTTGGCGGCGTTGTTGCAGGTAATCGCCCAAGAGTTTGACCCAGTGCGCACGGATGGCCTCCGGTACTTGCGCGTAGCCGTAGCCGGGCAAGTCGACCATGAAGTTGCCGTTTTCCAGCTCAAAGAAATTGATGTGTTGGGTGCGGCCCGGTGTTTTGGAAACATAGGCAAGGCGCACATGATTGGTTAAGGTATTGATGGCGCTGGATTTGCCGGCATTGCTTCGGCCGACAAAGGCAATTTCGGCCGGCGTGTCGGGCAGGTCTTTCAGATGGTTGACCGTTGTAAAGAATTTGGCGTTTTGAAAAAGGTTCATCAGTATTTCCTTGCATGGAAACAAAACTGCAACATCATAATTTGTATCGGGCATTTATGTTGCAGCAGTTTGGTAATTTGAGTAGTAATTTAATGTAAACTTGGTATAGAATAGCACGTTTATAGAATTATCGGTTTTAATCGGGAAAATTCCCCGGTATTTGAGTATAAAAAAGGCATTGACGCGGTACGCAATGCTGTAATCAGGAGCACTCCATGAAACGATTGACTTTATTGGCCTTGGTATTGGCTGCCGGTGCGGTTTCCGCTGCACCTAAAGCAGATGCTGAAAAAGGCAAACAGGTAGCGACTACTATCTGTGCGGCGTGTCACGCAGCCGATGGTAACAGCGGTATCGCAACTTATCCTAAACTGGCAGGTCAGGCTGCGGCCTACGTCTACGGCCAAACCATGGCCATCAAAGACGGTACCCGTACCCACGGTGCTGCCGGCGTGATGAAACCGATGGTGATGAACTTGTCCGAACAAGACATCCGCGACGCTGCCGCCTACTACGCCAAACAACAAGGCAAACCGGGCGAAGCCAATCCTAAAGAAAACCCGGAGCTGGGCGCGAAAATCTATCGCGGCGGCCTGAGCGCTAAAAAACTGCCGGCATGTATGTCTTGCCACGGTCCTAGCGGCGCAGGTATCCCTGGCGGCGGTACTGAAATCCAAGCCTATCCTCGTCTGGGCGGCCAACACAAAGCTTACGTTGTCGAGCAAATGAAAGCTTACCAATCTGGCCAACGTAAAAACGCCATCATGGCCGATATTGCCAACCGCCTGAGCGAAGAAGAGTTGAACGCAGTAGCCAACTTTATTCAAGGTTTGCACTAAATTTCGTTCTGAAACGAGTTTATTGATACAGGCCGTCTGAAAACCCTTCAGACGGCCTTAGCCAATATAAACCGATAAGCCTGATTGGTTTTTTCAAATAGCGACGGCAAGATTTTTACTGCAATATGCAGTATTCTTCCTTTCGCATCACACGTCATTGCAGTCCGTTCCATCAATCGGGTTGCCCCAAGCCGACATTTGAGACATGAGTAAATCTTCATCATCCGTCCCACTCATCCGCAGACCGTGGTTTGCCTTTTTCAGCTCCATGCGTTTTGCCGTCGCCCTGCTCAGCCTGTTGGGCGTGGCTTCGATTATCGGTACGGTCTTGCAGCAAAACCAGCCGCAAGTCGATTATTTGGTGAAATTCGGCCCGTTTTGGTCGCAGATTTTCGGCTTTTTGGGCCTGTACGACGTGTACGCCTCGGCGTGGTTCGTTGTCATCATGATGTTTTTGGTGATTTCCACCGGATTGTGCCTGATTCGCAATGTTCCGCCGTTTTTGCGCGAGATTCGTTCCTTCCGTGAAAACGCCAAGGAAAAATCGCTGGCGGCAATGCGTCATTCCATCGTTTTAGACGGACAGGTAACGCCCGAAGTTGCACAACGTTATTTGGAAGTGCAGGGCTACGGCTGCAAAACCGTTACGCGTGAAGACGGTTCGGTTTTGGTGGCGGCGAAAAAAGGCGCGATGAACAAATGGGGCTATATCTTTGCCCATGCCGCGCTGATTGTGATTTGTTTGGGCGGTTTGATAGACAGCAACATCCTGCTGAAAATCGGCATGCTCACCGGCCGGGTCGTGCCGGACAATACGGCGGTTTACGCCAAAGACTTTAAGCCCGAAAGCGTGTTGGGTGCGTCCAATTTGTCGTTTAGGGGCAATGTCAATATTTCGGAAGGGCAGAGCGCGGACGTAGTGTTTCTGAATGCGGATAACGGCATACTCGTGCAAGACTTGCCGTTTTCCGTCAAATTGAAGAAATTTCATATTGATTTTTACGATACCGGTATGCCGCGCGATTTCGCCAGCGACTTGGAAGTCACGGACAAGGCGACCGGCAAAGTCAGCGAACACACCATCCGCGTCAACCATCCTTTGACGTTGCACGGTATTACGGTTTATCAGGCAAGTTTCGCCGACGGCGGCTCGGACTTGACGTTTAAAGCGTGGAATCTGGCCGATGCCGACCGCACTCCGGTCAAACTCAAAGCGACTTCCATGCGCGAGTTTCCGCTGGATTTGGGCAAGACCTCTTATAAACTGGAATTCGACCAGTTTACTTCGATGAACGTCGAAGACATGAGCGAGCCGTCTGAAAAAGAGCAAAACCTGAAATCCGCCCTCAACGATGTTCGCTCCGTCCGTCAGGAGGACAAAAAATACACCAATATCGGCCCGTCTATCGTTTACCGCATCCGCGACAAAGCGGGGCAGGCGGTCGAATATAAAAACTATATGTTGCCGCTGAAACAAGATGAAGACTATTTCTTCATTACCGGCACGCGCAGCGGCTTGGCGCAGCAATACCGCTGGTTGCGCATTCCGATGGATAAAAACGGTAAAATCGATACCTTTATGGCTTTGCGCCAATATTTGAAAGACGATGCGGCACGCCGTAAAACTGTTGCCAACGCCGTCAAAGGCGCGCCCGCCGAAATCCGCGAGCAATTCATGGCGGCGGCGGAAAATACCTTGTCGATTTTTGCCAAAGGCGGCTATTTGGCTTTGGACAAATTTGTTACCACCAATATTCCCAAAGACCAGCAGGAAAAAATGCAGGGCTATTTCTACGAGATGCTCTATGGCGTGATGAACGCCGCTTTGGAAGACACGATCAGTACATACAACCTGCCGGCTTGGCCGCAAGACGAAAAGCGCAACCGCTTCCTGCTGCATGCAATGGATGCTTACACCGGCTTGACCGAGTATCCTGCGCCGATGTTGCTGCAATTGGACGGCTATTCCGAAGTGCGCTCTTCCGGATTGCAGATGACCCGTTCGCCGGGCGCATTCTTGGTGTATCTGGGTTCGGTATTGCTAGTGTTGGGTACGGTGTTTATGTTCTATATTCGTGAAAAACGCGCTTGGCTGCTGTTTTCAGACGGCCGTATCCGTTTTGCCATGTCTTCCAGCCGCAACGAACGCGACTTGCAGAAAGAATTTCCGCAACACACACGGCAATTGCAGCAGCTTGCCAAGGATTTGAACCATGAATAACAAACATCAGGCCTTGCCCGAGCATGAGCTTCTGACACACAAATCATTTATCCGAAACCTCAACCTCTTCGACTGGGCATTCGCACTGCTGATTGCCATCGGTGCGTTTATTGCCCAAACCCAGGCCGGTCTGCACATGGACATCTACGAAATGGTGATTTTGTGGGCGAGTGCCGGTATTGCCGTTTTTCTGGGTTGGTTTTTCAAACCGATGCGCTGGTTTATCCCTGTGGGCGTGTGCCTGGCGTATTTTGCCGTTGATTTGTATGGCGGCGACATCAAACGCGCAGACGGCTTCCTGCTCAAATACCTGTTAAGCAGCCAGTCGGCGATTATGTGGCAATGCGCGTTTGTGTTCTTTGCCTTGTTTGCCTATATCGTCGGCGCGATAGCGGCGGTGCGCAAGAATGTGCCGACCAATACGCTTTTGGGCATGGGGAGCGTGTTTGCCTGGGTTTCCGCGATGGCGGGCTTTGTCGGCCTGCTGGTACGCTGGCATGAAAGCTATCTGCTGCGTCCCGATGCCGGCCATATTCCAGTCTCCAATCTTTACGAAGTATTCATCTTGTTCTTGGTCATTACGGCGCTGATGTATCTCTATTACGAAGGCCGTTTTGCCGTACAAAAACTGGGCGGATTTGTCTTCAGCTTTATGGCGGTCGTGGTCGGATTTGTCTTGTGGTACAGCGTTTCGCGCGAGGCGCATACCATTCAGCCGCTGATTCCTGCTTTGCAGTCTTGGTGGATGAAAATCCACGTTCCGGCCAACTTTATCGGCTACGGTGCATTCTGTATCGCCGCCATGCTGGGTATTGCCGAACTGTTGGCGCTCAGAAAAGAAGATGCGGGCAAAAAATCATGGCTGCCGCAATCTCAAGTCATTGAAGAAGTCATGTACAAAGCGATTGCCGTCGGTTTCCTGTTCTTCACGATTGCCACCATTCTCGGCGCATTGTGGGCGGCCGACGCGTGGGGCCGCTATTGGAGCTGGGACCCGAAAGAAACTTGGGCATTCATCGTTTGGCTGAATTACGCGGTCTGGTTGCATTTGCGGCTGGTGGCAGGCTGGCGCGGCAAAGTGTTGGCTTGGTGGGCGGTCATCGGCCTGGTCATTACCGCCTTTGCCTTTATCGGCGTGAATATGTTCTTGAGCGGCCTGCACTCTTACGGCACTTTGTAAACCGCTTATTCCGCACTTTATTTCAGACGGCCTTTTTCCGTTTTCGGAGAAAACGCCGTCTGAATCGTTTTTAATCATTTTTTCAGACGGCCTCAAACCATGTTGGTATTAGGAATTGAATCATCTTGCGACGAAACCGGCGTTGCGCTCTACGATACCGAGCGCGGCCTGTTGGCGCATCATTTGCACACCCAGATGGCGATGCACGCCGAATACGGCGGCGTTGTCCCCGAATTGGCCAGCCGCGACCATATCCGCCGTGTGGTGCCGTTGACGCAAGGTTGCTTGAAGGAAGCAGGCGTAGGCTATGCCGACATCGACGCGGTTGCCTTTACGCAAGGCCCGGGCTTGGGCGGCGCATTGCTGGCCGGTTCAGGCTTTGCCAATGCGTTGGCATTTGCCATCGGCAAGCCCGTTATCCCCGTCCACCATCTTGAAGGCCATTTGCTCTCACCCTTGTTGGCAGACGACAAGCCTGAATTTCCATTTGTCGCTTTGCTGGTGTCGGGCGGACATACGCAATTTATGGCTGTACGCGGTATCGGCGATTACACCTTGCTGGGTGAGAGCGTGGACGATGCGGCAGGCGAGGCGTTCGACAAAACGGCCAAGCTGTTGGGGCTGCCTTATCCCGGCGGTGCCAAATTATCCGAGTTGGCCAAACTCGGCACGCCTGATGCCTTCACGTTCCCACGCCCCATGCTGCATTCGCACGATTTGCAGATGAGCTTTTCCGGTTTGAAAACCGCCGTTTTGACCGCTGTCGAAAAAGTCCGCGCCGAAACCGGCAGCGATGAAATTCCGGAACAAACACGCAACGACATTTGCCGCGCCTTCCAAGATGCGGTAGTCGATGTGTTGGCGGCCAAAGCCAAAAAAGCATTGTTGGATACCGGTTTCAGAACTTTGGTGGTTGCCGGCGGTGTGGGTGCAAACTGGAAACTGCGCGATGAATTTTCGCGCTTGACCGTCAAGATGCCGTCTGAAAAAGGCAAACCCAAGCCGCAGGAAGAAAAAATCAATGTCTATTTCCCACCGATGGCATATTGTACCGACAACGGCGCAATGATTGCCTTTGCCGGCGCGATGCGTCTTGCCGAGCGTCAGGCTGTCGGTGCATTCAATGTCAAGCCGCGCTGGCCGCTGTCGGATATTGTGAAGCAGGGTTGATGCATTAGACTGCTTCGATGTAATGAAAGGCCGTCTGAAAACCTGAAGACAGGGTTTTCAGACGGCCTTTAATGAAATAGATGTTTGCGGTAAAACTTCATTCAAAAAGATGAGTAATTTTTTCATCCGTTTTTTCTACAATATTAACTTTGATTGATTGCAAAAGGCCGTCTGAAATGACGAATTTATCCAAAGGTTTGCTGGCTGCGGTAGCGTCCAATTTGTTGTTTTCCATGCTGTTTCTGTACGGCATGTGGATGAGGCCGATGACGGGGACGGAGGTGTTTGCCTGGCGCATGGTTGCCATGCTGTCGGCTTTGTGCGTGCTGATGACCATGGTCAACGGTTGGCAGGCGGCAATGCGTTTTGCTTATGGCGTCGGCCGCGATTGGAAGCGGTGGCTGTTGATTGTATTGCCGACGCCGATATTTGCCAGCCAGTTGTGGCTGTTTGTCTGGGGGCCGGTCAATGGGGAGGGGGTAAACATCGCCATGGGTTATTTCCTGTTTCCTTTGGCGATGATGCTGGGTGGGCGGATTTGGTTTAAAGAGCGTTTAAACCGATTGCAGATGGTTGCCGTTGTATTGGCATGTGCAGGCGTGGCATGTGAATTGTTACGGTCGGGTGCGTTTTCGTGGACGACTGTATGGGTGTTCGGTACTTATCCGTTTTATTATCTGCTGCGCCGCAAGCTGGGCGTGCCTTCCTTAATCGGGCTGACCTTTGATTTGATGATGATTACGCCGTTTGCGTTGGCGTATATTGTGCTGGCAACGGATACGCCGGCGATGATTGCGGCCAAACCGGTTTTAATCTTTTTTATTGTTTTGCTGGGTTTTAATAGTGCAATATCCATGCATTTGAATTTGAAGGCAAATCAGTTGCTGCCGGTGGCGGTGTTCGGTATGTTGAGCTATTTGGAGCCTGTATTGCTTTTTATTGTGTCGATTGTGTGGCTGGACGAGCCGGTGCAAGGCGGCGCATTGATCGGCTACGGACTGATTTGGTCGGGATTGTGCGTGATGATTGCCAATGGCCTGTTGGGAATGAAGAAAGAAAAGAAATTGGCAAAATTTGATTGATGGATTGAGGCCGTCTGAAAATGATTTGATCAATGTTTTCAGACGGCCTTGAATATTAAAAGGGGCGTATCGGATACGTCCCTTTTGTTTTACCAGCTTTGGGCGATACGGTCGGCTTCTTGCAGGCGTTCGACTGTGCCGACGTCCAACCAAAGGCCGTTATGGTGTTCGCCGCTGATTTGGTTTTGGCTCATGGCTTGACGCAACAGAGGGGCAAGCTTGGCAGCCTGGTGTGCCGGTGTGTCTTTGAAAAGCGCGGGATGATAAACACCCACGCCGCTGAAAGTCATGGCTTGGCCGTTTGTGGATGATGCGGATACCAGGCCGTCTGAAAGCAGGCCGAAGTCGCCTTCGGGATGATGGGGCGGATTGTCCACCAGCCACAAATGGGCGAGAAGGTTGTGTTCCTGTATGCGCTGGGCAGCCAGTCGTGCAGCTTGGAAATCAATGTCGGTCAATACGTCGCCATTGACGACCAAAAACGGCTCGTCGCCCAAAAGCGGCAGGGCGGTGGCAATGCCTCCGGCAGTTTCCAGGCCTCCGGCGCGTTCGGGAGAATAGGCAATGTGTACGCCGTAGGCTGAACCGTCTTTCAATGTCTCTTCGATTTGCTGGCCAAGCCAGGCATGGTTGATGACGATTTCAGTGAAACCTGCTTTCCGCAGGCGGCGTAAGTGCCAGCCGATAAGCGGCGTACCTGCTACTTCGAGTAAAGGTTTGGGCGTGTGGTCGGTCAGGGGGCGCATGCGCTCGCCGCGACCGGCGGCCAATATCATTGCTTTCATGGGTGTGCCTATAATGTATGAAACAGAAAAAGTCTCAGGCCGTCTGAAAAAATGAAACCGATGTTTCAGACGGTCTGAGACCTTTATTTATGCCAAAGATTTGAATTGCCTACGGAAATACAGCAATGCCGGCGCTTGCGTGTCGGTATTGCGGATTTCGTTGATCTGAACGAAAAAGACGTAATGCGTGCCGATTTCGCGTTGATCGACAATGCTGCCGTGCAGGTGCGCCAGCGCGCCTTCGACTTCGAGCTGTCCGGTTTGCCCCCTGTGCCAAATATGGTATTCGAAGCGTTCTTCGGGCGAGAGGTCGGTCAGTCCGGCAAAGTGTTCGGCGACATCCTGCTGGCTGTCGTTGAGCGTGTTGATACACAAATCGCGGTTGCCCTGCAGGATGGGGATGATGGCGGATTGGCGGTTGATGCACAGCATGACCGTCGGCGGCTCGTCGGTAACGGCGGTGACGGCAGTCATGGTAATGCCATAGCGCCCTGCTTCACCGTCTGTCGTGATAACGTGTACACCGGCGGCACAGGAGGCCATGGCATCTCGGAAGGATCTCTTGAGTGTGTGTGTTGAATCTGTCATCCGGCTCGCTTTATTTTAATGCCTGTTCGATTTTTGCCAGCTCTGCCAAGAGTTCTTTGAGTTGTGCCATTTTTTCTTTGGAAAGGACTTTTTCAATTGCGTCATAGCGCTCGTCAACCAATGCGCCGGTGGACTCATAGAGTTTCTCGCCTTCGGGCGTCAGTTTCAGATAAACGCGGCGTTGGTCGTTGGAAGGCTTCAGGCGCACGGCCAAACCTGCTTTTTCCAAGCGGGTCAGAATGCCGGTCAGGCTGGGACGGAGGATGCAGGCCTGATTGGCCAAGTCTTGAAAGTCGAGTGTGCCGTTTTCCGCTAAGAGCCGGATGATACGCCATTGCTGGTCAGTAATATTGGCTTGGTTCAGAATAGGGCGGAATTGGGTCATCAATGCTTCCCTTGCCTGAATCAGACCGATATTGATAGATGCATGTTTAGATTGGTTGGGCATTACTAAGTCTCCGGGGTTATCAAAAATCAAACCGTTGAAGCGTGAGGTAAATTAATAAAGGCGAATATTGCTGTTTTAAGGCTGCCGTCGGCAACCGGGTCTATGGGAACAAAAGCATCACGGCCACAATATTAGATGAAGATCTCTAACAGTTTGTTTTGATAATAATGTTTCCAATTGTTCTTATGGTTATATCTTAGTCTATTTTCTTTATAATCTCAACAAAATCATATGTTATCGGGAAAGAGATAGTTTATTTATTTATGAAGTGGAATAGGGTAAATATATTCGGCGGAGATGATTCTTTGGATTTTCTATTTTTAGTGGATTTTCAATGAATTTAGCCGAAGATGTCTGCTAAGTAAATTCTGATTTTTAAGCCGATGTAGCTGGAAAGTCCGGATGTGTGATGAATCATTTTTCCATCTTTTAATATGATAATGGTCGGTGTGACGGCGATATTCCATTTTTGGGCCATCAGGCCGTCTGAATCGTTGACGTTTGGAAAGGATAGATTGTTTTCTTGCATATGGCGGGCAATATCATTGTTGCTTCCGGAGCGTAAGGCTACGCCCAGAGTCGGAATATTGTCTTGATGCAGTTTTTCTATGGTCGGCGATGTGTACGAGCAAATACCGCACCAGCTACCCCAGAAGTAAACAATGGCAACACGGTTCTGGCTGAAGGATTGGAGGGAAGTGGTTTGTCCGTTGGTTAGCGTGAGGGTTTGCGCTGCTGATTGTAAGGGTTGGTCGGGTTTGCGTACCCAGTCGACAATCAAGGAGAGAAAAATGAAAATAATCACGGCCTGAAGCAATGATTTGGTGTAGTGGAGCAGGGTTTTCTTCATGTATTGTGCCGTGAAAAAAGATTGAATGATTGTTTGTTTGATAAATGAAAAAAGCCTTGCAGAGCAAGGCTTTTGATTCGATTCTGAAAACGTATTAACGTTTGGAGAATTGTTTTGCACGACGTGCTTTGCGCAAACCTGGTTTTTTACGTTCAACTTCACGAGCATCGCGAGTAACGAAGCCTGCTTGAGACAGAGCTGGTTTCAGGGCTGCGTCGAAGTCGATCAGGGCGCGGGTGATGCCGTGACGGATAGCGCCGGATTGACCGGTTTCGCCGCCGCCGGTTACGTTAACTTTGATGTCGAAAGATTCGGCATTTTCAGTCAGAACCAGAGGTTGACGTACAACCATGCGGCTGGTTTCACGTGCGAAGAATTCGTCAACGGGACGGCCGTTTACGATGATTTGGCCGGTACCTTTAGTCAAGAATACACGAGCCACTGAACTTTTGCGGCGGCCTGTGCCGTAGTAGTATTTACCGTTCATGTCGTGTCCTTATTATTTCAGTTCCAAAACTTTAGGTTGTTGTGCAGCGTGGCCGTGTTCGGCACCGGCGTACACTTTCAGTTTTTTGATCATGGCGTAGCCCAGAGGACCTTTAGGCAACATGCCTTTTACGGCTTGTTCCAAAGCGCGGCCAGGGAATTGCTCTTGCATTTCGCGGAAAGTGCGCTCGTAGATGCCGCCTGGGAAACCAGAGTGACGGAAGTATTTTTTGTCTTCGAATTTAGCACCGGTCACGCGCAGTTTGTCTGCATTGATGACGATGATGTAGTCGCCGGTATCAACGTGAGGGGTGTATTCGGGTTTGTGTTTGCCGCGCAGACGGTGTGCGACTTCGGCTGCGACACGACCCAGAACTTTGTCTTCTGCGTCAATGACGAACCATTCGCGCTTCACCTCATGGGGTTTTGCAGAGAAGGTTTTCATGGTTGGAATCCAGATATATATAGAAAGTTATGGATTTTAAAGAGGAGATTGGTTTTTGTCAATCTTAATTGAGCGTGTTTGATGCATGAATATGCGGTTTTTTCAGACGGCCGGAAATCTTTACGAAAGTCTTTACTCGGAAAGGGGAAAGCCACACCTTTCGGTATGGCTTTTTTAGGGAATCCCCACGAGTGCCGTTTGGGCTGAATCCGCTTGAACCTTGCTGACAAGGCGGTCACCTCGGGTAGTTTCGGGTGCGTCCGGCAAACGGACGCTCGCGCCCACTACAACTCCCGGCAACCTAAAGCGAACGTATTGGTTCAAAGGAATATATGCCTTCGCGAACACCGCAGGGAAAAGGGGAAATTAGTTTTGCTCCAAGCGCGCCAGTGCTTTTTGGCACGCGTTGCTCATGTCGGTTATTTTACGCTCAAATTCACCGATTGCCAAATCGTCGTTGAGGGTGGTTTTCAAAAGGTCGTGTACGACGTTGAGGGCTGCCATGACGACGATTTTGTCCGTGCCGACGATGCGGCCGCTTTCTTTAATCGCGTCGCTTTTTTTGTTGAGCATTTCAACGGCTTGCAGGAGGGTGGCTTTTTCTTCACTCGGCGTGTTGATGGTGAAGTTGACATTCATGATGTCGAGATTGACTTGTTCGATACTCACGGGGCGTCCTTTTATTGTTGTGTTTCTTGGGGCAGTCGGGCAATGAGGCTGCGGATTTGGTCTGCGCTTTGGGCCAGTGCGTTGCGGTAGTTTTCTTTTTCGACGGTCAGGCTGTCAATTTTGCTTTGCAGGTCTTCTTTGAGTTTGCCGACTTGAACCAGCAAGGCTTCGCTGAGTTCGTCAATGGCTGCGTCGTGTTGGCGTTTTTGTTGCTCTTGCTCAAGTTTGAGTCTGTCGATTTCTTCGTTGAGACGGCGGTTTTCTGATACCAGCGTTTCAAATTTTTGGACAAGTTGGTAAACGTTGATTTCCAGATTGTTCAGTGATTGGTTCATGTGTTTCCCTTCAGACGGCCTGATGGCCGTCATATTGTGCGTCAGGCCGTCTGAATGGCAGACGGTGCGACCGTTTATTCGAAGCGCGCGCTTCGTTCCATCAGTCGTTCAACGACTTGCTGCGGGGTCATTTCTTTGCGGATGAGTTGCAGCAGGGTTTGGGTGATGGGCATATCGATTTGGTATTTGGCGGCGGTGTTGAAGACTTCTTCGATGGTGCTGACGCCTTCGGAAACGTGGCCGATTTCGACAAGCACTTGATGCAATTCTTTGCCTTCTGCGAGGCCGAGGCCGACGCGGCGGTTGCGCGAGAGTGCGCCGGTACAGGTCAGGATAAGGTCGCCGATGCCGGCCAAACCCATCATGGTTTTGGGTTGCGCGCCCATGGCGATAGCAAGGCGGGTGATTTCGGCGAGGCCGCGCGTTACTAGGGCTGCGCGTGCATTGAGTCCGTATTCGAGGCCGTCTGAAAGGCCGGTGGCAATCGCCATGACGTTTTTAACGGCACCGCCCACGGCAACGCCGATGACATCGGTGCTGCCGTACAGGCGCATTACGTTGGTGTTCAGTTGGGCGGTGGTTTCTTCCACCCATTCTTTGTTTTCGGAGGCGAGAACGACGGCGCAAGGCAGTTGGGCGGCCAGTTCTTGGGCAAAGCTCGGGCCTGAGAGAACGCCGATTTTTTTATTGTTTGGCAGGACTTCTTTCAGTACTTGGAAAGTCAAAAGGCCGGTATCTTGTTCAAAACCTTTGCAGGCGGCGAGAACGGGAATGTCGGCGGCGTTATGCTGTTTGAGCAGCTCGGCGCTGCTTCTGAGGCCGGTTACGGAGGTAACGATCAAGGCAAGTTGGCTATCTTTCAGCGCTTCGCCCAAATCGGCATAAACGGTCAGGGACTCGGGGAAAGGGAAGCCGGGCAGGCCGCGTTTGTTTTCGCGGTCTGCTTGCAGGGTGCGGATTTGGTCGGGATTGCGTGTCCAAAGGGCGACTTCATTGTTGTGGTGCGCAAAGTGCAACGCGAGAGCTGTACCCCACGAACCTGCGCCGATGACGGTAATTTTCATGTTTTTCTTCCATATGGGAACGGGGCTTACTTTAAAACAAACGGCTTTGGGGTGCAAGGGCGGCGTTTGTGAAAAACATTTTGTGCCGTTTAAAAAGCCTCAGGCCGTCTGAAAGTTCAGACGGCCTGCTTCGGTTTATGATTTATTGTTGCCGGAATGGTAGGCATCGTAGGCGTAGTAGTCGTAGCTGTTGTTGGCTTCGCGCTTCATGCCGTTGAGGACGACACCTTTGATGTTGATGTGGTTTTGTTTGAGGCGTTCGACGCTGGCCTCAAGCTCTCGTGCACGGGTGTGTGCATAACGGCTGATCATCAGGACGGTGCCGGCATGTTGGCCGATGATGACGGCGTCGGTCACGGCCAATACGGGCGGCGTGTCCAAGATGACGTAATCGTAGCGTTGGCGCGCGTGGGCGAGCAACTCGTTGAAGCGGTTGTCCATCAAAAGCTCGGACGGATTGCTGGGATAGCTGCCGCTGCTGATGAGGTGGAGGTTTTCAATGCCGGTCTCTTGTACGGCTTTGGCCGGAGCCGCCTTGCCGCTTAGGATGTCGGACAAGCCGAACTCGGGGGTAAGGCCGAAGAGTCGGTCGAGGTAGCCTTTGCGCATATCGGTATCGATAAGCAGGACGCGTTTGCCCGATTGCGCCATTACGGCGGCGAGGTTGGCGGAGATAAAGGATTTACCTGCCTCAGGCGCGGCACCGGTAATCATGAGGACGTTGTTGGGCGCGTCCAGCATGGAGAAGTAGATATTGGTGCGCAGGGCGCGAATGGCTTCGACGGCCGTATCGGTACGGTCTTCGCTGGCCAGCAGATAGTTGGAACGGCCGCCGGTTTTCTTGAATTTGTTTTTGAAGAAGTCGCGTTTTTGCTGGGTTTTGGAGTGCGGAACAAGAGCAACGACTTCTAAGTTGAGGTTTTCGATTTCTTCGGATGAAGTAATGCCGTTTTTCATGCGGTTGCGGATCATCAGCCACAAAGCGGTCAACGAGCCTGCGGCAAGTGCGCTCAGGAGCGTGATGACGGCTTTGCGCGGTGCAACCGGGTTTTCAGGGACGTAAGCATAATCGACGATGCGGACATTACCTTGCGCACTGGCTTTCATGATGTTGAGCTCTTGTTGTTTGCTCAACAGTTGGACGTAGGTTGCTTGGTTGGTTTCTACGTCGCGGGTCAGGCGGATGACTTCTTGTTGGGTATTGGGCAATTCGGCGATTTGTTGGTTGATTTTGTTTTTGGCGCGTTCGAGGACGGAGAGTTTGTCTAATACGGCTTTATAGGAAGGGTGTTCCGGCGTGTACAGCTCGGCCAACCCTGCTTCTTCGGTTTTGAGCAGGGTAATTTGGGTTTCGATGCCGGTCAGGCTTTCCAATGCGCCTTTGGACTCGAGCGGGATGTCGAGGGAGCCTGATTGTTGGCGGTAGGCATTGAGTTTGTTTTCAGCGTCTTGTAAGGTTTCTTTCAGGCGTGGCAATTCTTCGCTGATGAAAGCCAAGCCGCTGGATGCGACTTGGACGTCGCGTTCGCGGTTTTGCGCAACGTAGTTGTCGGCAATGCTGTTGAGGATGACGCTGGTGCGTTTAGGGTCGGTACCGGTAAAGGTAAGGTTGATGATGGGGCTGGTTTTACCTTTGCTGATGACCGCCAGTTTGCTTTGGATGTTTTCGATGGCGCTGATGCGTGAGAATTTGGTCAACGCAAACTCTTGGCCCGGATCGGCCAGGATTTGATCGATTTTGAGGATGGTTTGGTTGTTGATTTTCAGAGGTACGCCGACCTTGCCTTCGACGACGCGTTTGTCAGGCAGGGTGAGGGTATAGGCTTTGTTGTTTTTGACGGTCAGCGTGAAGGTTTTGTTGAACCATTCTTCTTGTACGGTAAAGTTGCCGACGGTCAGTTTGGGATCGGGGTTGCCGCTGAGATTGTGCATCAGGCTGCCGATAACGGGCGTGTATTTGGCTTTGACTTCTTGGTCGAGTTGGAGGTCGTCAACGGTTTTACCCAGCACCAGGCGTGATTGAACCAGCTCGACTTCTGCTTCAGACGGCGTGGTTTGGTTGTTGAAGATGTTGTTGATTTCGGTCAGGATTTGGTTTTGCCGCGTTTCAATTTCTAACATGGCGTCGGCGCGGTATTGCGGGGTGGATGCCAGGCTGAAGGCCGCGCCGAGTATGCCGCCTGCAAGCAGGGCGGCGAGGATTTTGTATTTGTGCATCCAAATGACGCGGAGCTGTTGGCCGAAGTCGATTTCGTCGTTGTCTGCGCTATAAGGTGTGTAGGTCGTTTTTTTCATTGCTTGCTTTCTTGTTCATGCCGGTTTTATACCGGTTGAGTTTTTCCGTTTAGTTTGGTTTTCCAAGTGTCTGCGGCAGCATTGAGCTGTTCGAAAACGGCTTCAAACATTTCGCTGCTTTGTTTGTATGGGTCAGGTACGGTTTTCTTCGGCAACCATTGGGCAAACAGCATGGTTTTGCTGCGTGCCGGCGGATGGATGTCGGCCACCATGTCGATTTGACAGGGCTCCATGACGAGAATCAAATCGGCCTGTTCGCACATTTGGGCAGTCAGTTGGCGTGCCGTATGGCCTGCAACGATAACGCCGTGTTTGAGTGCGGTTTTGATGGCTTGGAAATCGGCATCCTTACCTGCCAGTGCTTTTATGCCGGCGCTGCTGATGCGGTGGCCGGGTAGTTTTTTCTGCATAATCCGCTCTGCGGTGGGGGAGCGGCAGATGTTGCCTAGGCAGACAATGAGTATGTTGTGGTACATGATATTGTTTCGGTTTATGGTCTGAAAAAAGCGTGAGTCAGACTATAAGGTACTGCTTTTCCGTTTGTGCGGTGTGTACGGCTTTTATATGCCGTTTATGTAATTTGGTCGGATTGTGCGTGATTTTGTATCCTGCTGTCAAACGGGGTCTGACAGCAGGAACCACTGCTTATTTAAACGTATTGTCGAGGGTGTTGACGTTGCTGATGGAGTTGGTAATTTGTGACATTACGCGGTTCCAACGGGTAACCGGGGCGGAGGTAACGTAAACGGTGTCTTCGGAACGCAGTTTGAATTCGCTGCCCAGCGCGTAAGAGGTCGCATCTTTCAGGTTGAGCTGGTAGATGTGGATAGGTTTGGCCGCATCTTCAGGTACGCGGCGGATTACGAATACGCCGGTTGCATCCGCATAGGCTTGGTTCATGCCGCCCACTTCGCCGAGCGCTTGGGTCAGGTTGAGGCCGTGGTTGCCGATCGGCAGGGTCGCTTGTTTGCCGACTTCGCCCATGATGTAGATTTTGTTGTTGCTGCTGTTAGGAACGTAAACGATGTCGCCATGGCTGAGGAGGTGGTTTTGCGACATATCGCCGTATTGCAGCATGTTTTGCAGGGAGATGGTGCGGTCGACGCCGTTGTGCGTCCATTTGATGTGCTGGGTGTCGGCGCTTTGGGTAACGCCGCCGGCTTGGTTGATGGCATCCAAAATGGTCATCGGGATATTGGTAATCGGCAATTGGCCGGCTTGGTTGATGGCGCCGGAAACGGAAACGCGTTGCGAGCGGAACTCGGTAACGTTGATGGCGACTTGAGGGTTTTTGATGTAGCGTCTTAAAAGGTTGGTCAAGATGTTTTGCAATTCGTCCAAAGTTTTGCCTTTGGCTTGGATTTTGCCTGCCAATGGGTAAGTGATGTAACCGCCCTCATCCACCCAAGCGCCGCGGCTGACTTGGTTGGTTTGCGGGTTGCTTTGCTGGATGGGGGAGTTGAGGTCGGAATGCGCCCAAACCATGATGTTGAGGACGTCGCCGCTGCCGATGCGGTAGCGGTAAGCGCTCTTGCTTTGCTCCAAACCTTGGTTGGCTTGGGAAAGTACGGGCGGCGTACGCATTTTTTCAATCAGGTTAGGCGTGATGGGGTAAACGGCAACGCGGCTGTCGAGGTTGGTATCGGCTGCGGTGTCGTTGTCGGTGTAAACAATGGTTTTGGTTCGGGTTTTGATGGTCGAACCGGGAATGACTGTCGTGCTGTTACAGGCAGCCAGTGCAAATAGAGTAAGCAGGGAAAGCGTTTTTTTCATGTAGTAGTCCTTGCAGTATGGTGTCCGGGCCGTCTGAAAATGTTCAGACGGCCTTGTTGTTTTGTTGCCAAACCAAGTCGCAGATGCCGTCTTTAGGTACGAAGCCTGTCGGTGCGCGCAGCAGAAGCTGGCGCAGGCTGTTTTGGTCGCTTTGGAGACAAGCGGTTTGGAGTTCCGACAGTATGTCAGATAATTGCGTCCATGGAAGCATTACTTCACTGGCGGTCATAATCCGGGGATGAGTGGTTTTTTGCACCTCGTCGCCGATGAGCAGTTCTTCATAAAGTTTCTCGCCCGGGCGCAGGCCGGTAATCTTGATTTCAATGTCGCCGTGCGGGTGTTGCTCGTCTTTGACTTTGAGGCCGCTGAGGACAATCATTTGACGGGCAAGGTCGATGATTTTGACGGATTCGCCCATGTCGAGGACGAAGACGTCGCCACCTTTACCCATTGCGCCGGCTTGGATAACCAGTTGCGCTGCTTCGGGAATGGTCATGAAGTAGCGGGTAATGTCTTGGTGGGTCAGGGTAATCGGACCGCCTTCGGCAATTTGTTTTTCAAATACTGGGACAACGGAGCCGGACGAACCCAATACATTGCCGAAACGCACCATGCAGAAGCGTGTTTTTTGTTCCGGCTCGGCGGCAAGGGCTTGCAGGCAGAGTTCGGCCATGCGTTTGCTGGCGCCCATGGTATTGGTCGGGCGGACGGCTTTGTCGGTGGAAATCAAAACAAAGGTTGAAACGCCCGCATCTACGGCAGCCTGCGCGCAGCAGAGTGTGCCGAACACGTTGTTTTGAATGCCTTCGATGGTGTTGAACTCGACCATAGGGACGTGTTTGTAGGCTGCGGCATGATAGACGGTATCGACGTGATAGGCCTTCATGACGCTGCTGAGGCGTTCTTTGTTTTGAACCGAACCCAAAAGCGGTACGACTTCGACTTGGCTGCCTTGCGCGGCTTGGGTTTCGCGCAATTCTTTGTCTATGCTGTACAGGGCGAATTCGGACAATTCAAACAACAGCAGTTTGGTCGGACGGCAGTTGAGAATTTGACGGCAAAGTTCGGAGCCGATAGAGCCGCCTGCGCCGGTCACCATCACGACTTTGTCGCTGATGTCGGCACTCATCAATTCAGGGCGCGGTGCCACAGGGGCACGGCCGAGCAAATCGACCACGGAGATTTTTTTCAATGAGCTGACGCTGATTTTGCCGTCCACCAAATCTTTCATGCCCGGAATAGTCAGGACTTCGCATTTGTAGGCTTCGAGGCGGCGGATGATGTCTTTGCGTTCTTCAGGCGTAGAACTTGGAATCGCCAGCAGAATTTTGCGTACGCCGTAGCGGCTGATCAGCATCGGGATTTCGTTGGGGTTGTAGACGGCAAGGTCATAGATGACGGTGCGTTGGATTTTCGGGTTGTCATCGACAAAGGCGATGGCCGAGTATTCGTTAACCTGTTTGATGGCTTCCAACAATTGGCGGCCGGATTGGCCTGCGCCGTAGATGATGACGGGCGTCATCTGTTTGCGGTGGTGGTCGGTCAGAATCGCGCGCAGGATCATGCGCGAGCTGGTCACGCCGACCACCAAGACCAAGAAATAGACGATGGGCAGGGCAAGGTGCAGTTTTTGTTCAAAAACCAGGGTGGTCAGGCAGAACAAGACCGCTGAAATAATGCTGCCGAATGCGGCGGCGGTCAGGACGCGGACGCTGACGAAGCGCGTAACGGCGCGGTAGAGGCCGATACGGATGAAAAGGATGATGGTCAGCAACGCGGTGCTGCCGAAAGCCAGCCAGTTGGCGATACTCAACCATTCGTCGGAGTATTGCACTTTAAGGCTTTGGGCAAACCAAAACGCCACGAAGATCATCAAGATATCGTGAATGACGAAGAAGGTTTTTTTTAGATTGCGCGGCAGAGCCAGCAGGGTTTCCAAGTTCATTTTATATTTCTTGTGTCTGAGTGTTGTAATGTGGCTTGGTACGGATTGTTTGAAGCAGGCTGTTTTGCTTTTTTCAGACGGCCTGAAGTTGCAGGCCGTCTGAAAATGATTATGCCGTGGCTTCAGTCAATACGGCTTCTATGTTTTCTTTGCAGAACGCAATTTCTTCATCGGTCAGGGTCGGATGTACCAAGAACATCAGGCTGGTGTCGCCCAGTTGGACAGCGTTTTTCAGCCGCTCTTTCGGACGCCAAGGCGTGTTGTCGAAGGCTTTTTCCAAATACACTTCGGAGCAGCTGCCTTGATAGCAGGGGACTTTGCGCGCGTTCAGTTCGCTGACGATGCGGTCGCGCGTCCAGCCTTCTTTGAGGTGTTCGGGTTTGACGAAAACGTAGAACTTGTATTGCGCGTGTTCGATGTAGTCGGCCACTTCAACCAAACGGATGCTGGCGAATTTGCCCAAGCTTTCAGCCAGTTTGGCGGCGTTTTCTTGGCGGCGCGCCGTCCATTCAGGCATGCGTTTGAGCTGGATGCGGCCGATGACCGCCTGCATTTCCAACATGCGCCAGTTGGTACCGAAGCTTTCGTGCAGCCAGCGGAAACCGGGTGCGTGTTCGCGGTGGTACACGGCATCGTAGCTTTTGCCGTGGTCTTTGTACGACCACATTTTGCTCCACAGCTCTTTGTCGTTGGTGGTGACCATGCCGCCTTCGCCGCCGGTGGTCATGATTTTGTCTTGGCAGAACGACCAAGCGCCGACATGGCCGATAGAGCCGACAGATTTGCCTTTGTATTTCGCACCGTGCGCTTGGGCGCAGTCTTCGATAACCCACAAGTTATGTTCTTTGGCCAAAGCCATGATGTCGTCCATTTCGGCAGGCATGCCGGCAAGGTGAACCACGATGATGGCTTTAGTGTTTGGCGTCAGCGCGGCTTTGATGGTTTCGGCACTGATGTTTTGGCTGTTTAAATCGACATCGGCGAAAACCGGATTGGCGCCGGCGGTCACGATACAGGACGCTGAAGCCAAGAAGGTGCGCGAAGTGACAATCACATCATCGCCTTGGCCGATGCCCATTGCTTTGAGGGCTACGTCCAAAGCCAACGTACCGTTGGAAAGGGCGACGGCGTATTGCGTGCCGACAAAGGCAGCAAATTCTTTTTCAAATTCGCGACATTCCGTACCTGTCCAGTAGTTGACTTTGTTGGACAGCAGGACTTTGGAAACGGCATCGGCTTCTTCTTGAGTAAAGCTTGGCCATGGGGAGAGTGATGTATTAAGCATTTGTTTTTCCTGCGAAAAGACTGGTTGAGCCTTTGGGGGCGATTTCTTCCAGCAGTTGGCGGTTGATCAGGGTGTATTTCTGACCGTTGATTTCGACGTATGCGCCGTCGTAAGGAGGGAACCAGAAGGCGCGGATTTTCTTCTCGATATTGTCGCCGTCGAGGATTTGCTTCATGGCTTCCATTTCGTCGCGGCTGACGTAGCGGCCGCCGATGTTGGGCGTGGTCGGCAATTTGGTTTTCGACTCGATGGCGCGGGCGATGATGCGTTGTGCGAACGGCTCCAGCGCCTGCATGGTTTTGCGTTCGAGCGATTGGGCGGTTTCTGTTTCGGCGTCGATGGGGAAGCGGTCCACTTCGATGATTTCGCCGGTGTCGATGGAGGCATCGACGTAGTGGGCGGTGTTGCCCCATTCGTTCAGCTCATCCATGATGGCCAGGTTGTAGCCGCCTGTGCCTTTGTATTCGGGCAGCAGCGCAGGGTGGAAGTTGATCGTGCCCAAAGTCGGAATGCTCAGGAATTCATCACGCAGCTTGCGCCAGTAAAGGACGGACAAGCCCAAATCGTATTTCAGACGGCCTTCACGCATTGCTTCCAAAGCCGTATCGAAGGTGTACAGGGGCAGGCCCAATTCCTGCGCGGCAGCCGTGGTCGGCGAGCCTTGCAGATGGCTGTCGGTCAAAACGCCGACGATTTCGATATGGTCTTGTTTGGTCAAAAAACGAAGCAGGTTGGCGGAAACCTGTTTACGACCCATAAATAAGATTTTCATGGAGAAATGTCCCTTATGCATTTGCTTTTTCGGTGGCGGAAGTTGTCAGTGTAGTCAATTCTTCCAGGGTGTTTATCCAAAGGGTGGGCTGGTATTCACGGCCGTATTGCTCGGGCTCGGCTTGATGAATATTGTGCGGCTTAGGCATGATGCCTATGGAGAGCCAACCCAGTTTGTTGGGGGCGACAAAATCTTTTTTGATGTTGTCGCCGATGTAAATAAAACGTTTTGCGGCCGGATATTTGTTTTGCAGGAAAACGAAACGCTTGTCGTCGGGCTTTTCCGATTGCATGGCTTCCGAAATCAAAATGTCGTCAAACAAATCGGTCAGGCCCAAGGCCTGTATTTTCAACCGCTGTGTCAGGCTGCGGCCGTCTGTAATCAGGGCGCGTGCGGCAAAAGGGCGCATCAGCTTCCGTAAAAAAGACGGTTCGACATAGGGTCGGATGGCAGGCCGATGCAGCCGATATTGCCACAAGAGTGATTGTTTCTCTGATTCGTTTAATTTGCAATGATGACACAAATTGTCGAGCCAGTCTTTACTTTTATTGTCGGCAATTTCATATAGTACGCCGGCATTGTATTGCGGATAAAGCGACGTAATCATCTCTACAACTGCCCGTATTCCGGAGCATTTGTAGTCATGTTCGGAGTAAAGCGTATCGTCAAGGTCAAAAACGATGACGGATTCTTCCGGCTTAATCATGTTCTCTTACCAAAACCTTAGCATCATAACGAAGCATGATTAAATTGTTTTCCCAGTCGTCGGAGAAGGGAATGTCTTGTCCGCCGATATATTCTTGAATCAGCCAGCCCGGATAGTTGCCGCCTGCGGCGTAAGTCAGTGGGAAACCGCCGCCGAAACGCGGGTTGATTTCCACGCCGTAGGTCGTATTGTCGGTTTTGCTGACGAAGAATTGCGCGGTAATGCAGCCGCGTGCGCCTTCCAATACGGCCATTTTTTCAACCAACTCTTCATACAGGGTATTGCGTCGGGTTGCGCCTTTGCTGACTTCGCCGGTGCGCACTTCCAAACGTTCGCGAGGAATGGCGCATTTCAGACGGCCTTGACGGTCGTAATACATATCGACGGTAAACTCGGAAAAAGCATTTTCAATATCGATGTATTGGGCGAACATCATTTTCGGATCTTCTGCAATGTCGGCAGTCAGATCGGCCGGAGTGTTGATTTTTTTCGCACCGATGGCGCGGCTGCCGTCATAAGGCTTGGCAAAACACGGGAAGGCCAGGCGGTCTCGTTCGTAAATTTCAGGCGAACGGATGCCGTATTGTGCAAACAGGCCTGCGGTCAGGCGCTTGTCGCGGCACAGGGTAATCAGTTTGGCGTCGGAAATGACGATGTGTATTCCTTCGGCTTCAAAACGGTCGCGTGCTTCGGCCAGCTTGAGCAGTTCGGTATCGATGGTCGGCACAATCAGGCCGATGTTGTGTTGTTTGGCCAGTTTGAAAATGCTGTCGATGTATTCGGCTGCGTCGATGCGCGGTACGCTGAAAGCGCGGTCGGCGACATGACAGGCTGAAGACATGTGGGGATTGAGGTCAGTGGCAAATACGCCGATGCCGTCTGAAAAACGTGCGGCTTCGGTTTGGAAGTCCTGCACCAATTCGACGCGGCGGCCTGCCGACAGAATCAGTATGTTATTTTTTTTCATCAGTTTTATTACCCGTGAAATAAGGCATAGTGGCTTCTCCTTCGGCTGAGATGCCTTCTTTGACGAAGACTTTTTTAACCGTCAGGAACAAAATTTTAATATCCAGCCAGAAGCTGAAGTGGTCGATGTACCAAACATCGTGGGCGAACTTTTCGTCCCATGAAATAGCGTTGCGGCCATTGACTTGCGCCCAACCGGTTACGCCCGGTTTCATTTCGTGGCGGCGGTTTTGGAAGTCGTTGTACAACGGCAGGTAGTGCATCAGCAGCGGGCGAGGGCCAACCAAACTCATCTCGCCTTTTAAGACATTCCATAATTCAGGAAGTTCGTCCAAGCTGGTGGCACGTAATTTTTTGCCGAAATCGGTCAGGCGCTCGCTGTCCGGTAGCGGGTTGCCGTCTTTATCGATTGCGTCGCGCATAGAGCGGAATTTAATCATTTTAAACGGCTTGCCATCTTTGCCCGGCCGCTCTTGGATGAAGAACACGGGCGAGCCTAAGTTTTTGCGGATGAGGTACACCAAAATCAAAAACACAGGCGACAGGATAATCAGCCCTGAGGCGGAGGCAACAATGTCAAACAGGCGTTTGAAAAATTTATTCATGAGCTAATCTTTCAATCAGGTTGACGATTTTTTGATAGGCAACGTCGCGCTTGAAGCGGCGGACGATTTCTTCGGACTGAACAGGATCGTCTTTACGCTTCAAAATATCTTTGGCGGCTTGAACGAAGCTGTCCACATCGCCGGAACGGTAGTTTGCGTGCGGCAGCAGGGTAAGGACTTCGGCAACTTCGTCGTTGACCTGGCTGTTCAGAATTGGTTTTTGCAAAGCCATATAGTCGGAAAGTTTGTTGGTAATCGACTGCATGGCGTAAGAGTGGATGGCGTTGACGGAAATGTCGCAGCCTTTGGCGACCGACATCATTTCGGCGTAAGGAATGTAGCCGTAAAACTTGATGCCGTCGCAGGCGTATTGTTTGAGCCTGTCTAAATCGGGGCCGCCGCCCATGATGTGCAATTCGACGTTTTCGCCGGCATCCAACAGTTTCCGAACGCCTTTGCACACGGTTTCCACGTCATAGCTGTAACTGAGCGTGCCCAAGTAGAAGAAGCGGGTTTTGTCGTCGCCAAAATCTTTGGCAGGCGCGGCATCGAGTTTGGGAAAATCCGCGCCGATATAGACGACTTCGCCGGGTACGTTCGGATTGGCTTCTTTGGCGCGGTCGAGATAAGTCTGCGATACGGCAACCAGCGCGTCGGCGTAGCGGTAGGCCTGGTTGGCGCGCGAAGCAAAGGGCAGCAGGTTGTGCGGTACTTTTTTCAAAAACGGTACGACCGAAGAGAAGGACTCCGGCCATACGTCCTGCACATCGACAATCAGCTTGTAGCCCAAACGCGCTTTGTGTTTGCCCAACAGCAGGTTGGTGGCAATCAGCGGATAGGCGGAAAAGACGACGTCTTGCTCGCCCGGACGGCAGTTTTCCAACCATTTTTCAAAATGTTTGACGAAGCGGTGATGGCTGGTCACGCGCCCTAAAGACACGTTTTTGCTGTATCCGCTTTCTTCCAACAACATCACTTTCAGACGGCCTTGTGAGGCGGCCTTTGCATCTTCGGGCCGTCTGAAAGATTTGTCGTAGTGCTTGAAGTTGCTGGTAATCAGCAATACGTCATGCGACTGCGACAACAGCTCGGCAAGATACCAGAAGCGGTTGAAATGCGGCTCGGACGGCAGCGAGCAATAAGGGGCGACGATGGTAATGTTCATGTTTCAGACGGCCTTACATTTCGTACGCAGCCATGGTGGTGCGGTAGATTTCGTCGTCGGAGCATAAAGTTTCGACGTGTTTGTGCAGGGCTTTGCCCATTTGACTGCGCAGCTCTGGATGCTTGATGAGTGTATCGACGGCTTCGATAAACGCTTCTTCATCGCCGAAAGGAATGCAGTAGCCGGTTTGGCCGGTGATGACCATTTCGGAAATGCCCGCCATGTTGTAGGTCACGACAGGTGTGTCGTAGAGGCCGGCTTCCAAAATATTGTTGCCGACGCCTGCACCGTGGTCGCCCACGCAATGCGGCGTGTTTACCAAAATATCAACTTCTTTGAAGTAGCCGGTCAAGTCGCGGACGCCGCCGAGGAAGGTAACTTTGTCTTCGATGCCCAAACGTTTGGCTTGGGCTTTGAGGTTGTCCATTTCTTCGCCGATGCCTGCAACGTTGAGGCGTACAGGCATACCGCGGTCAACCATTTTCTTGAGAATGTCCAACATCAGATGCACAGCACGGACGGTGTCCAAACGGGAAAGCGTGCCCAGTTGGACATAGTCTTTGACTGTTTTTTCGGGAACGTAATCCGCTTTGTGCAGGGCGTTGTAAGTGTAGGTGATGCGGTTGGCAGGGAAACCGTAACGGATGAGTTTTTCGCGTTCGTGTTTGCAGTTGCCGATGATGTACACGCCCAGCTTGTCGAAAAGCTTGGCAATTTTCGGATAAGTTTCCGGATCAAGGCCGCGCGCGTGGTAGAACACTTTGGTTTTCGGCGAAGCGAACTTGGCAGCAATGGCGCAGGCCGGAACGATACGCGCCATTTGGCAGTGAATCACATCGGGTTTCTCTTTTTTCAGCAGTTTCATGTAGGCAAACATGCCTTTGATGTAACCCAAAAGCCCGCCTTGGTAAAAATCAATCGGCTGCCAACGGATGCCCAATGCTTGCGCTTCCTGAATCAAAGGGCCGTCTGAAGAGGCCAATACGATATCGTGTCCGCGTTGTTTGAGCAGGCGGCCGAGGCGGAAAGTGGCGTTTTCAGTGCCACCGAGGCCGGACATGGAGGTAGTCAGGATGATTTTCATGATGGTTTCTTCGTATCGTATAGTGTTTCGTTGTATGCGTAAGCAGCCATATCTTTCAGCTTGGGCGCGACAAATACGCTGTAAATAAAAATCAGCAGGCAGGGCAGCCAGATAAACGGCATACGCAAAATGGTGGACGGAATAAAACCGGCCAGAAGGAAAATGCCCAAGGCAACCCAGGCCAAAACGCGTGATTTGCCGGTTACTGCGCGGTTTGAGGCGGTGTAGAGGAAATAACACGCCACAAAGGCAATAAAGCCGAGTAAGGAAATCATGCCGAAACCCAAATACAGCTCGATGATGAAGCTGTGCGGGTTTTCAAAGCCCAAGCTGCCGCTCAAATGGCCGCCGAAATATTCGCGGAAGTTTTTAGGGCCGTAGCCGGTCAGCAGCAGGGGCGGGTTGTTCCAAAAGTAGTTGTAAATCTCCTGACGGTAGGACACGGAGTTGTCGCTGCCCAAGTCGTACAGGAAGAGGTACACGCGGCTGGAAAAGCGTTCCAAAAACTGGTTGCCGTTGAGCGACAGCAAAAATTCCGCAATCGCGCGTGACGGAATCATCGACAACACCAACGCCAGCAAACCTGCGACGCCGACCGTAATAAAACCGTTTTTGCGATAGGCCGTATAAACCAGCAAAATCAACAGGTAACAGCCGATGGCGGTACGCGATACGCTGGCGAAAATGGCCATACCCAACAGCAGGAACAAGCCCCAGCCCAGCAGTTTTTCTTTGTGTTTCCGTCCTTGGAGTTGGAAGAAAAACAAAATGGCAGGCGCAAGGCAGACTGCGGTGGCGGCAAGGTTGTTCGGGTTAAAGAACAAGCCTTTGAGCGAGCCTTCATCAATAGCCAACTCATCGCTGGCACTCACAAACTGAATACCGGTGGCCAGCTCTGCAAACGGCGGCACGGCGATAAACAGCGTAAATACGACGAGGAACTTCTGAATTGTCCTCAGAGGGTCGTCGGCGCGCTTCAATACTTGGTAAAACAAGTAGAAGAAAGCCGGAACCGCCATAAAAAACAAAATATCCATGTACTGCGTCGGCGTCAGCGACGTAATGCCCATGTGGATGGCAGGCCAGATACACATGGCGGTCAGGGCGCAGAGCATGGCAAAAATCTTGCGCGGAATATGCTTGCTTTCCAGAAAAAATACGACAAAACCAAGCAGTACAAATATCAGGGTCAAGGGGTTGTCGATACGCGGCACGCCGACCTTAAAGGACAGCGCGGGCCCCAGCATATAGGCTGCGAGCATGATGTAGAGGATGTAAGTGTATAAGTTCAGACGTTTTATTTTCATAGTCGTGCTGTTGTTATCGTAGAGACGTGAATCTCAGGTTGGCTATTTTGCCGAACGGTTTAATTTGGCTTTGATTTTTTCGGTCGCGGCAAATAATGCGTGTTTGTATTTTAGGAACAGGAAACCCAGTCCGACTGCCCATGCCAGCGCAAACCAAATATAGTTGTCTCGCGTACCCAGCCAAGTGTAGGCAAGGCAGATTATCAGGCAGAGCGTTGAGTTGGTATAAATCTTCAGGCGCGGCAAAGGTTGCCACAGGCGTGAAGAGAATTCGGTTTTCAAGATAAAAAACAGCCAAAAAGCCGTTGCGCTGGCCATAGCCGCACCTTTTGCACCGAATTTCGGCACCAGCAGATAGAGCAGGGCGGTATTGGCGATAAAGGCAACGATGTTGATGACGGTAATCAGCCAAGTCGAGCGGACGACGTTCAAACCGATGCCGCTGACTTCGGTCAGCGTGTAAAACAGGGGAAAGAGCATACACGAGAGCAGGATAAATTGAACCTGCGTGTATTTTTCCGGCAGTATCCAAGTCGCCATCGGCGAGAAAATCCCGATGAGGCAAATCATTGCGCTGATGAGGACGGTCATGGAAAGCGTGATGTCGCCGATTTTGTCCAGATTGGTTTTTTCTTCTACCCATTTGAACACCAAAGGCGCCCAAATGGTGGAAAACACGCTTTGGAAAATCAAGGCGACGGCGCCAAAGCTGACCGCCATCGAATAAATACCCAACTCGTCCAAGCCCGAGATATTTTTGAGGACAAAACGGTCAATCGAAGTCAAACCCCAATAGGCCAAGTTGCCGAATGCCAGCGGCAGGCCGTAGCGCAGGCCATCCCGATGCAGCTCGGGCGACCATTTCGCATGGGAAACAGCTTGCAGGTCTCGGCGCAGTTGATAGATCAACAGCGCAACGGTCAGCACTTGGGCGGCGGTGTAGGCAAAAACCAGCGAAGTGGTATTGGCGGGCAGGCCGGAAGCAATCACGGCAAAAACCAACACCAAAATCAAAAATTTCGGTGCAAGCTGGCTGAGTGAAAAAGCCAGTGCCTGCTCTTTCATCCGCAAAATCAAGGCTAAAAAACGGATAATCAGTGTGGTGGCCAAGAAAATCAGGAAGAGAATCCCCAAATTCGCACTGGGGATGTCGAAAATGATTTCAGACGGCCATGATGCGTTTATCAGCAACACTAAAACCACAACCGCCACCGTCAGAATCAATGGCGATAAAAAAACGGATTTGAACAGCGCGGCCTTGTCTTTAACAGCGTAATAGTCGCGAATATAGGATTGGTCCAGCCCCAGGCCCAGCAACAGGATGCTCAGTCCGGCAATGGTCTGCAAGAGTACGATACGGCCGATGTCTTCCGCAGGGAAGTACCATGAGATGAGCGGCAGGGAAAGCAGGCCGAAAGCGGCGCTTCCTATCGGGCCCAATGCGTAGCCGAGGATTTTTTTCGCGTTCATATTATTTGTTTTCAGACGGCCGGAAGTTCGAGCTGAGCGTTTTTCGTAAGAGATGCGTTGTTACCGTTGCCGGTTTCCCAAGGCCGTCTGAAAAACAAATGGCCTTGGGAAACCGGCCGCCATCCCGGTCGGGGAAACCGGAGGCAGCCGGATGCGTCTGAAGCAAGATTATGCTTTGATGACTTTAGGATTTTTCACTGGGAATTTGCCGCGCGTATCGACAATCAGTTTGGCATGTTCGGTAATCATGTCATAGTCGAATTTGTCGTGATCGGTGGTCAGAACCACGCAGTCGTATTGGGCGACAGTTTCAGGGGTCAGCGCTTCACTCTTCAAGTCGAAGTAGTGGTGGCCGGGGATGTGTGGGAACTCTGGAACGTGCGGGTCGGAGTAGGAAACCACTGCGCCCAGTTTGTGCAGGCGGTCCATTACTTCCACAGACGGGCTCTCACGCATATCGTCCACGTTTTTCTTATAGGCGATACCCAATACCAAGATTTTGCTGTCTTTGATGGAACGGTTGTGGTCGTTCAAAGCCAGGCCGACTTTTTCGATAACGTAGTCGGGCATGTGGGAGTTCACTTCGCCGGCCAGCTCGATGAAACGTGTGTTTACACCGTATTCGCGTGCTTTCCAAGTCAGGTAGAACGGGTCGATAGGGATACAGTGGCCGCCCAAGCCAGGGCCTGGGTAATAAGCAACGAAGCCGAACGGTTTGGTTGCAGCGGCATTGATGACTTCGTGAATGTCGATGCCCATTTTGTCGGCAACGATTTTCATCTCATTCACCAAACCGATGTTTACGGCGCGGTGGATGTTTTCCAGAAGTTTGGTCAGTTCGGCAGCTTTGGTGGAGCTTACTGGAACAACTTTATCGATGGCAGGTTGGTACAGCGCAAGGCCGACTTCCAAACAAGCAGGGGTATGGCCGCCGATGACTTTTGGAATGGTACGGGTTTCAAAGTTAGGGTTACCCGGGTCTTCACGCTCAGGAGAGTAAACCAAGAACACGTCTTGACCGACTTTCAAGCCGCCTTCTTCCATGCGCGGCAGCAATTCTTCTTCGGTAGTACCGGGGTAGGTGGTGGATTCCAAAGACAGTACTTGACCGGCGCGCAAGTAAGGTTTGACTGCGTCGGTAGTGTCGATAACGAAACTCATGTCCGGTTCGCGGTATTTGTTGAGCGGAGTCGGTACGCACAAAATCACGGCTTCTACTTCGCCGATGCGGGAGAAGTCGGTCGTTGCTTCAAACAGGCTGTTGGAAGCAGCGGCAATTTTGTCGGAAGGGATATGCTCGATGTAGCTTTCGCCTTTGTTGAGCTTGTCGACTTTGGTTTTATCGATGTCGAAACCCAAAACTTGGTAACCGATGTCCACATAGCGCAGCATCAGTGGTAAACCGACGTAGCCTAAGCCGACGATGCCGATTTTTGCGGTCTTATCGGCAAATTTTTGTATCGTAATGTTTTTCATGATGTCTTTCGTGTAATGAATGAGTAAATCGGGAGTGTTTGCCCGATGCCTGAGTTGTTTGCTGCAACCGCATAACCGGCTGCCGTATCGTGTGAAGCCTCAAAACCGTACTTATAATTTCAGCGGGCGAAATCATAAGCATTTATCAGATTCGTCTCAATCAAAAAAGTTTAACGGTCGTTCAGGCTGCCTATAAGGTATGAAAACGGTATTTTTGAATATTTAATTTTCAGAAGTTACGTTTAACTACATGTTTTGATTTTAGATATTATTTTGTCAAATGTATGGTTCATGAAATGGAACTACCGTTTATGCCGTTTAAAACCCTTCTAGAATAAAAACTTTTAATAAATTTTCGTGGCTTAACTTATCTTAATAATCCATTATTTCGTGATGAAAAAAAAGAAAATTTGTCGACAATCCGCTTGAGGATAGTTAACTTAAGTCAAAGTTTTAAATTGGAATACGCTAAAGTCATTATAATATATTGACGAAAAAATTACATTTATTGCTATATAAATGATAGATATATTCTATTTGCAATGGCTTAATTATTAAGTTGAGGCAATTAGACGGATTTTTTTCGGAGAACCCATTTAATGTCCTGCCCGATGATTTCTACCGATTGACTGTTCCAAGGGCCGTCTGAAAGTAGGGCGGCCGTATTTTCAGGAAGGGAGAAAAGAGGTTTGCCTGCGCCTAACAGTTTTGGTGCTTGGTAGAGGACGATTTCATCCACCAAGTCATCCTTCAGGAAGGCTGAAGCAAGTGTTGAGCCGGCTTCTACCAGAACTTCGCCAAAGCCAAGCTCTGCCAGTTGCGGCATGAGGGAAGGAAGATTGATGCGGCCGTTGATGTGTTCAGACGGCCTGATGATGCGGATATGTTCAAACTTACCCAGCGCCTGCAAACGCTGTTCGTCTGAGGAAAGGGTAACGATAACGGTCGGGCTGTCGGTATCGGTCACGAGGTGGCAGTCCAAAGGGATTTGCAGCCGGCTGTCCAAGATGATGCGCGCAGGCTGGCGCAGGGTGGGGAAGCTGCGGACGTTGAGTTTCGGGTTGTCGGCAAGTACGGTACCGATACCGGTCAAAACGGCGCAACTTTCGGCGCGGAGAGTTTGTACATCTTCGCGCGCCGCTTCGCCGGTAATCCAAAAGCTGCGGCCGTCTGAAAGAGCGGTTTTACCGTCCAAACTGGCGGCGCATTTGAGGCGGATAAACGGTCTGCCGCGTTCGATACGCGACAGAAAGCCACGGTTGAGCTCGCGCGCCTGCGCTTCCAGCAAACCGCTTTCGGTACGGATTCCGGCGACTTCCAGCATGGACAAACCTTTGCCTGCGACCAACGGGTTAGGGTCGGTCATGGCGGCGACCACGCGTGCTACGCCGGAATGAATCAGCGCTTCGGCACATGGCGGCGTGCGGCCGTAATGGCTGCAAGGTTCCAGCGTGACATAGGCTGTTGCGCCTTTTACCGCCGCTTGGGCCTGCCTCAAGGCGTGAACTTCGGCGTGCGGCTCGCCTGCTTTGACGTGGAAACCTTGTCCGACGATTTGGGTGCCGTGTGCAATCACGCAACCGACGCGGGGATTGGGGGAAGTAGAAAACCGCCCAAGCTTGGCCAGCTCGAGGGCGGTTTGCATCATTTGGGTATCAAGTGCGGAAAACATGGTTTCAGACGGCCTTATTTGGCTTTGCATTCGGCGATGACTTGGGTGAATTCGGAAACGTCTTTAAAGCTTTTATAGACGGACGCGAAGCGGACATAGGCAACTTGGTCGATTTTGGCCAGCTCTTCCATCGCCATTTCGCCGACGATGCGCGAAGCGACTTCTTTTTTGCCCAAACGGTAGAGGCGCTGCTCGATCAGGGCAACGGTTTCATCGATTTGTTCTTGCGTGACAGGGCGTTTGTGCAGCGCGCGCTCAAGGCTGGTCTGCAGTTTGTGCGGATTGAAGGGAACCCGTGTGCCGTTGGATTTGATGACTTGCGGCATCCGCATTTCAACGGTTTCAAAAGTGCTGAAGCGTTGTCCGCATTCCAAGCATTTGCGGCGGCGACGGATGCTGTTGGTGTCTTCCAGCCATCGCGAGTCGGTTACTTGAGTGTTGGGGTGTTGGCAAAACGGGCACTTCATCGGGTTTCCTTGTCATACGCTCGGCAAGGTCGCTAAGCAATTGAATTTATTGTTTGTGAACTATTATTGTAGCGGATTGCGTTATTTTCGTATAGTAAAGGCTTTTGCGTAGAATTTAGGTATAAAAAGGCCGTCTGAAAGGGCAACTTTGGCGAAGTCGGGCTTTTCAGACGGCCTTGTGTTTTTCAGTCAATCAAACGTCAAACCGATACGCCGACGGTACGGGCGATTTCCAAACCTTCTTCCGCGCTCATGTAAACTGGATTGTCGGGGCGGTCGCTGAGGACAATGTCGCCGTCTTGAAACATCACCAATTCATTGACTGCCAATTGCGACCAGGTTTCATCCCGTGTCAGGGGCAGGGTGGCGATGACGGAGACTTTATCGTTCGGGGTGGTTACTTCTGAAAAATCGACCATGACATCATCGTCCAGCAAACGCGCTTTGCCAAACGGGGCTTTGCGCACGATGTAGTGCAGCAAGGTACTGGCGTGGGCAAACAGGCAGTCGCCGTTGGACATCACGAAATTAAACAAGCCGTAGCGGCGGATTTCATGGGTCAGGCCGGCAATGGCATCAAACAAAACTTCAGGTTCGGGCTTGGTGGCAAAGCAGCTGCGCAGGCGGTTGAGAATAAAGCAGAACGCGCGTTCGGAATCGGTTGAGCCGACGGCATGGTAGTACTCACCCTGCTCGGGGAAAAAATCAATCAAATGGCCGTTGTGGGCAAACAGCCAATATTCTCCCCACATCTCGCGCATGAAGGGATGAGTGTTCGCCAATGAGGTCTGGCCTTGTGAGGCCTTGCGGATATGGGCGATAACGTTTTCAGATTTGATTTGGTAGGCACGTACCAAGTCGGCAACGGGCGAGTTGGCGCTGGGTTTGTCGTCGTGAAACAAGCGCACGCCTTTGCCTTCGAAAAAGCCGATACCGAAGCCGTCGGCGTGGTGGTCGGTAATGCCGCCGCGACGGCGGAAGCCTTCAAAAGAAAACATGATGTCTGTGGGAGTGTTGCAATTCATGCCGAGCAGTTGGCACATGGTGTTAACCTTTATTTTTGGGGTATTTATAGGGTTATTATGGTGTATCGGGCAGGCAGTTTCAATATGTAGAGTGTGATATGTTTATAACTGTCTCATACTTGGCGGGCCGTCTGAAAAATTGCTGTCAAAAATTCAGACGGCCTTAAAGTGTTCCCAGACCGGACGGCATTGTTCGGGTAGGTCGGGACAGGCGCCGAGTATGCCGCCGCTGAAGTCGTTGGGGCGGTGGAAGTCGCTGCCTGCGCTGGCAAGAAAGTCGAAGCGGTCGGCAAGCAGGGCATAGTTGAGGCGGTCGTTTTTGCAGCAGTTGCCGCTGTGTACTTCAATCCCCGCACCGCCGAGATTTTTGAATTCTTGAAACAGGTTTCGTTTGGCGGTGGCGGATAATTCATAGCGCATCGGGTGGGCGATAATGGCCATGCCGCCTGCGCCTGTAATCGCGGCTACGCAGTCTTCCAGTGTGGCCCATTCATGTCTGACGGAACAGGATTTGCCGTCTCCCAGGTATTTGGTAAACGCCTGCTGTTTGTTTTTGACATGGCCTGCGCGGATGAGGAATTCGGCAATGTGGGTGCGGCTGGCCATTTCTTTGTTGGCGGCCAATGCCAGTGCGCCTTCATACGCGCCTGTGATGCTTTTTTTTTCCAGTTTGGCCGCGATGGCTTCCAATCGTTTCAGACGGCCTTTGCGGACTTCGGCAAGCAGGTTTTGCAGGGTTTCGTTGTGTTCGTCAAAGTCCAAGCCTACAACGTGGATGGTACGGCCGCGCCAAGTGACGGATATTTCTACGCCGTTGACGAAGGGGAGGCCGAGGGTATCGGCTTCGGCACGAGCTTCGGCCAGTCCGCCGGTGTGGTCGTGGTCGGTCAGGGCGAGCAGGGTGCAACCGTTTTGACGGGCGAGTCGGACGACTTCGGTTGGGGAGAGCATGCCGTCTGAAACGGTCGAATGGCAGTGTAAATCAATCATGGTTTTGCTTTGAATTTTCTCAAAAAAGGCCGTCTGAACGTTTCAGACGGCCTTGATTTGTTAGAACAGAGAGTCCAGTTGTTGTTTGTTATTGTTGCCGGTATTGCTTGGCAGAACTGGGGTTTCGTCTAATTCTTCACGGGCTGGCGCATTGCCGCTCTCGGTGCGGCGGCGGTTTTCATTCGGAACCGCGCGACGGGCAGGTTGAGCGGGGCGCGGTGCAACGCCGCTGTTGTCCAAGGCCAGATCGGAGCTGGTGGTCATGCGTTCGCGCATGTACACTTCGCCGCCGTTCGAAACCACGCCCTCAGGGGCTTTCATCGGTTTGACGCTGGTGCCTTTCAGGGCGAAGCGCATGTATTCCAGCCAAACCGGTACGGCGATTGTACCGCCGTAGCCTGCACGGCCCATGCTGCGCGGTTTGTCAAAGCCGATATAGACGGCAGTCACAATGCTAGGGTTGAAGCCGACAAACCATGCGTCTTTGTTGTCGTTGGTGGTACCGGTTTTACCGGCGATGTCGGCGCGGCCGAGTGCGGCTGCACCGCGTGCGGTACCGACACGGACAACGTCTTGCATGATTTTGTACATGATGTAGGCGTTGCGCGGGTCAATGGCCTGAGGCGCGTTTTCACCGGCTACCAAAGGCTGCATTTGCGCTCTCAGACGGCCTTGGCTGTCGTAGATTTTGTCGATGACGTGTGCGGACACTTTGTAACCGCCGTTGGCAAAGACGCTGTAACCTTCTGCAATACGCAACGGCGTGGTTTCGCCTGTACCCAAAGCCATAGACAGGCTGGCAGGGATTTCAGACGGCTTGAAGCCGAAGCGTTGGATGTATTGTTGCGCGTAACCGATACCGATAGACATCAGGATGCGGATGGACACCATGTTTTTCGAAGCGGTTAAAGCCTGGCGCAGCGTGATGTAACCGGAATAGCGGCCGTCTGCATTTTTCGGGTTCCACGCTTTGCCGTTTGCACCTTTGCCCGGCAGGGAAATCGGCGCATCGTTAATCATGGTGGAGGCAGTCATGCCTTTTGCCAAAGCAGCGGAATAAACGAACGGTTTGAACGTCGAGCCGGGTTGGCGCATGGCTTGAGTTGCGCGGTTGAAGGTTTTGCTGTGGTAGTCGTAGCCACCGACCAATGCACGGACTGCACCGGTTTTCGCGTCTAAAGACACCAATGCGCCTTGTAACAAAGGCTCTTGAACGACGGTAAAGGTATCGCCGCTGCCTTTAACGCGAATGACGGAGCCGCGACGGATGCGGTCATCACCCATTTTTTCGTTGTTGACGGCGCGGGCGGCAAAGCCTAAAGCGTGGCTGTTCAGCGTCACTTTACGGCCGCTCGGCAACTGAATCTGTACACCTTTGCGGGAGGCTTCCAATACAACCGCCGGAATCATTTTATCGACGGTGTAAAGCGTAGAAAGATATTGGCTGACGGTTTCTTCTACGTTGTCGCTTTTGCTCAGGTCGATGTAGTTTTCTGCGCCGCGGTAGCTGCTGCCGCGGTCGAAGTTGCGTAGAACTTTACGCAGGGCTTCTGTGGCTACGCGCTGGTGTGCGGTATCGACGGTGGTATATACCTTGAAGCCTTGTGTGTAGGCATCTTCGCCGTATTTTTCAAACAGCTCTTGACGCACCATCTCGGCAACATACAGGGCACTTTGATCGATGTTTTGTACGAAACGCTCGTAATGCAACTCTTCTTTCAAAGCCTGATCGCGTTGCTGCAGGGTAATCATGCCTTCTTCCAGCATATTGTTCAGAATATAAGCCTGACGCAGTTTGGCGCGTTCAGGGTTTACAATCGGATTGTAGGCGGAAGGGGCTTTGGGCAAGCCGGCCAACATGGCGGCTTCGGCCAATGTTAACTCGTTAACATTTTTGTTGAAATAAATTTGGGCGGCAGATGCGAAACCATAAGCGCGTTGACCTAAATAGATTTGGTTGAAGTACAGCTCCAAAATCTTATCTTTGCTCAAAGACTGCTCGATTTTATAGGCCAACAGGGCTTCGTTGAACTTACGGGTAAACGAACGCTCGCTGCTCAGGTAGAAGTTTTTAGCAACCTGTTGCGTAATCGTACTGGCACCGGATTGAACGCCGCCGGCCATGACGTTGCCGATCGCGGCGCGCGCCACACCCCAAACGTCCACGCCCCAGTGGTCGTAGAAGCGTTTGTCTTCGGCGGCAATCACGGCATTTTTCAAAACTTTGGGAAAGTCACCGATTTTGGTGAATTCACGCCGTTGCTCGCCGTAAACGCCAATCACTTGGCCGTCTGAAGAATAAATCGTCAGCGGCATTTTGGGTTTGTAGTGTTGTAAAGTGTCCAAAGACGGCAGCTTCGGATAGGTGACCAAAATTGCAATTGCAAGCAGCCCCACACCGAAAAGAGCCAGTCCCAATAAGAGACCCAGGCAGGTCGTTATAATCTTTTTAATCATGACTAAGTAATAATTTGCCATTAATGGCGATAAATAAAGTAAAATGGGAAACGATTTCTATCAGCCACAGTCAATACTGTGCAAAGAATAAGAAGTCCTTTACGGATAACGAAACAGTTACTCACTCCTAAATGATACAGGGAAGTCAAATCATGCGCTTATTTAAAAGCACGAAAGATACCAAAACAGGCAAGGCTTCTAGCGGATTGAACAACCGCTCTGCCATCGGCGTCGACATCAGTCAACATGCCATTAAGATGGTACAACTGACAGGCCGTAGTTTAAACCAAATTCAGCTGGAAAAATACGTTATTACCAAATTGCCTAAAAATATTGTCAAAGGCAACAAAATTCAAGACTACGATCAGCTTGCTACCTACATCCAGCATACTTACGCACAATTACGCAGTTCTTGCAAAAATATTGTTGCGGCCGTGCCACAAAACTTGGCGACAGTCGAGCAAATTATTTACAACCCGCGTGATACCGATTTGGATTTGGAAGAGTTTGTCGAAGCGGAAGTCGGCCAATTTGCGCCGATTGAAGAGATGAACTACGACTTTCAAGCTGAAGAAGTCGGTTCTGTCCAGCATATTTTAGCGGTTGCCGCCAAAAAAGACGATGTCGAGCCGCGTATTGAAATGTTTGAGAATGCGGGCCTGCCTTTGTCGGCTTTGGATTTGGACTTGCTGGCGCAACGCAATGCCTTCGTCTATTGGATGAATACGCATGCCCCCGAGATGGCAGAGGAAAAGGTTGCCGTGTTCGGCATTCATGCGACGCAAATGTATGCCCTGATCCTGCAAAACGGCCGCATCCTCTACAAACAAGAAACGCCGGTCAGTACAGAGCAACTCAATCAGCTGATTCAGCGTACTTATCAGGTAACGGAAGAAAAAGCCGCGCAAATGATGGCTTCTCAAAACAAGCCTTCCGACTACCAATCTCAGATTGCCGACCGTTTTAACGTACAGGTTGCACAAGAAGTTCAGCGTGTTCTGCAATTTTACTATACCACGCAGGTTACTGATTCTTTTCACAATATCAAACACATCCTGCTGACCGGCTTTACCGCGCAGCAGGCAGGTTTGGCAGAAAGCATTTTCTCGCAAACCAATACGGCAACAGAATACCTGCATCCGATTTCATATGTGGAGCGCAGTGCAAAAGTAGAATTGCCGCAGTTTCAAATTGATGCGCCGTCACTGACTTTGGCGTTCGGATTGGCATTAAGGGGACTTTGAGAACATGATCGAATTAACCAGAATCAACCTTCTCCCATATCGGGAAGAGATTAAACAGCGCAAGCAGCAGCAATTCAAAATATTGATGCTTGGTGCTTTTGCAGTGGGTTTGGGCTTGGCGGCCGCTACCTATCTCAGTATTGACAGCGCCATCAGCAATCAAGAAGGGCGCAACAACTTCCTGCAAACCGAAATTGACAGACTTGATAGAGAATTGGGCGAAATCGATAAACTTCAGCAAGAAAAAGAAGCCTTCTTGGCTAAAAAGCTGAAAGTGGAAGAATTGCAGGAAAAACGCTATCAAGCGGCCTATATCCTTGATTCTTTGAATACGCTTACGCCCGATAATACTTATTTGACCGCGTTGGAAGCCGAAAGCCCGACCAGCTATAAAATCAGCGGCCATGCCATCAGCGACAATAAAATCGCCGTTATGATGCGCTCCCTGCCGAGTACAGGTATTTTTTTGCAGCCTGAATTGTTGAGCATTAAAAAAGTAGATAACTACCAAGAATTTACTTTGAAATCTTCAATCAACCAGGTGAATACGCCGGCTCCCGCACCGACTGCCCAAAGCAGCGGTGAAATGGCCGAACCTGTGGCCGAACCTGCTCCGGAGGCTCAATAATGGCATCTAAAAACCTAAAACAATTGGACGTACAAAACCTGTACCTGCTCAATATGCCTTCAAAACTTTTGCTGGCAGGTTTATTGATTGTCGGCATGTTGGCTTTGGGCTATGTCGGCGTCTTTAAAGATCAGATTGAAACCTTGAATACGCAGGAAGCCAAAGAAGATGAGCTGAAGGAAACCTTTACGCGTAAAAGCATTCAGGCGGCAAGTTTGAATAATCTGAAAGCAGAATTGGCTTCGATTCGTTCTGCATTCGACGTTTTGTTGAAACAATTGCCGACTGACGCGGAAATTCCGAACCTGATTCAAGAATTGCATCAGGCGGGTTCGACCAACGGCTTGCGTTTGGACAGCGTTGCACCGCTCCAACCTGAAAATGATGGCCCGATTCAAAAACTGCCGTATCAGATTTCCATCACAGGCAAATACGCTCAGATCAGCCAATTTACCCGTGACGTAGGCGATTTATCGCGCATTATTACGTTGGATTCTTTGAAGCTCGTAACCGCAGGCGAGGATAAAGAAGGCAAAGGCAATAAAGGCGAGTTGACACTGAGCGCGATTGCGACGACTTACAAAGCCCGTCCGGCCGAAGAGATTGCCGCTGAATTGGCTGCGCAACAGGCGCAGGAAGAAGGCAAACCTGCCGAGAATGAGCAAAAATAAAAGAATAGGGAAATCATGAAAAAAATCATCTTACTCTTAAGTCTTCTTCCCTTGGCAGCCTGCACGCAAAGCTATGAAGATTTGACTCAATGGATGACGCAAACCCGTCAGGAAGCAAAATCCAAGATTATTCCGTTTGAAGAGCCGACGGTTACATTGCCCAAGCCGTATAACCCTCCAAATTTTAAGGGCTTGAATGCGTTTGATTCACGCCGTTTGGATACCGCCCCCAAAGGCGGTAATGCGCCGGATGTAAACCGTCCGAAAGAAACCTTGGAAGCCTTCAGTCTGGAAAACATGGCTTTTGTCGGAACGCTGCAAAGCGGCGGCAAAGTTTCCGGATTTATCAAAGTCAACGACCATGTTTATACCGTTTATCCCGGAAACTACATCGGTCAGAATTACGGCAGAATCCAAAGTATTACTGAAGATAAAATTATCCTGACCGAGCAAGTTGAAGACAGCTACGGCAACTGGGTGTACCGGAAGGCAGAATTGCCGTTGAGCAGCAAAGAGGCAGATTCTTCCGATAGCTCAGATAGTTCGAATTCAAATTAATTTAGGGGTCTCACTCGATTATGAAAACCAAGCACATGACAAAATTATTTGCCGGCTTCAGCGTTGCCCTCGCTGTTCAGACGGCCTTTGCAGGCAATATTACCGATATCAACGTTTCCACTTTGCCTGACAACCAAAAAATTATCAAAATCCGTTTCGACAAAGACGTCACCACACCTCATGGTTTTGTAACATCTACTCCGGCGCGTATTGCATTGGATTTTGCCAACACCAATATCCGTTTGCCCCAGCCTGTTTTGGAATATGCCGACCCCTTGCTGAATCAAATTACTGCGGCACAAAACAACGACCGCGCACGCGTGGTTTTGGGTTTGAACAAAATCAGCCAATACAATACTGAAATTCGCGGCAACGAAGTTTGGGTATTCGTAAACGAATCTACTGACCAAACCAATGCGGCCGTTGCAAATGAACGTGCGGCTACACCGTCTACCGCGCGCGCTACTCAGGCTTATCAAGCCGTTTCGGCTGCCAATATCGATTTCCGCAAAGGCGCACGCAATTCCGGCATTATTGAATTGTCCGCTCCGGGTTTCAGCGGACAGCCGGACATCAAACAGCAACGCGACCGCGTCGTTGTAACCTTGAAAAACCATACGCTGCCGACACAAGCGCAACGCAGTTTGGATGTGGCTGACTTCAATACGCCTGTACAAAACGTTACGCTCAAACGTATCGGCAATTCTACCCAGCTCATTATCCGCAACAATAATGCGAATTGGGACATCAATACCAAAGCCTCTTCCGGCCGTTTTGTATTTGAAATATCGCCTAAAGCCGCCAATACCGAATCCGGCGGCTTGAACCAAAATGCGAATAAATCGTTTAAAGGCCGTAAAATTTCCTTGGACTTCCAAGATGTAGAAGTCCGTACCATTTTGCAGATTTTGGCGAAAGAGTCCGGCGTGAATATTGTTGCCAGCGATACCGTCAAAGGTACCATGACCCTGTCCTTGAAAGATGTACCTTGGGATCAGGCATTGGATTTGGTCATGCAGGCGCGCAATTTGGATATGCGCCGTCAAGGCAATATCATTAATATCGCCCCCCGCGATGAATTGTTGGCAAAAGACAAAGCTTTCTTGCAGGCGGAAAAAGAGATTGCCGAATTGGGTCCGCTGTATTCTCAAACCTTCCAGTTGAAATACAAAAACGTGGAAGAATTCCGGAAAATTTTGCGTTTGGAAGAATACGACAGCAATAATTCCAATACCCGCAACACTCTGTTGAGCAACCGAGGCAGCGCCTTAATCGATCCGGCCACCAATACGCTGATCGTAACCGACAACCGCGGCGTGATTGAGAAATTCCGTAAACTGATTGATGAATTGGACGTTCCGACCCGTCAAGTGATGGTTGAAGCGCGCATTGTCGAAGCAGAAGATACCTTCTTCCGCAACTTGGGCGTTAAATTCGGTTCCGGTGGTGCGAGCGGCCGTACGGCATGGGGTAGCAACTGGAGCAATGCGCAAACCAACTACAATACCAATGCCTCGTTTAACCGTGGTGACGTAGGCTACCGCACATGGACTTTGGATCCGAACGTCAGTCTGCCGACCGCAGCCGCAGTCAACAGCATTGCGCTGGTGCGAGCGTTCTCGTCCGGCGCATTGGGTTTGGAAATCAGCGCGTCTGAAGAGCAAGGTAAGAGCAAAACCATTTCCAATCCGCGCGTGCTGACACAAGACCGTAAAGAAGCCAAAATTGAATCCGGTACGGAAATCCCTTACCAAGAAGCTTCTTCCAGCGGTGCGACTTCGATTACCTTCAAGAAAGCCGTTTTGGGTTTGACCGTAACGCCGAACATTACGCCTGACGGTCAAATCATCATGACGGTGAAGATTAATCGCGATACCCCGATCGACTGTACCGTGGATTCTCTGACAACCAAGTGTATCAACACCAAACACTTGAATACCCAAGCCATGGTTGAAGATGGCGGTACGCTGATCGTCGGCGGTATTTACGAGGAAGAAAGCACCAATGCGGTGAACAAAGTACCTATTTTGGGCGATATTCCTGTTGTCGGCAATCTGTTCAAATCACGCGGCAAACGTGAAAACCGCCGTGAGCTGTTGATTTTTATCACGCCGCGCATTATGGACAATGTGGGTAACAATCTACGTTATTGATTTTAGAATGACAAACAGGCATATCTGCAAAGGTATGCCTGTTTTCGTTTTCAGACGGCCTTTCGTTTCAGGCCGTCTGAAAAACCACGAACTTTTCCACGAAACCGCCATATCGTATAAAATGACCCTCATGGAAAAAATCAACGGCAATTTAATTTTAATCGGGCTGATGGGCGCGGGCAAAACCACTTTGGGCAAGCAGCTTGCCCAAATGTTTGAATGCCCGTTTTACGACAGCGACTACGAAATCTGCACTTCATCGGGCGTATCCATTCCGACCATTTTTGAGATGGAAGGGGAAGAAGGCTTCCGCAACCGCGAAACCAATATGCTGAAGAAGCTCGCTTCCCGGCGCAACATCGTTTTATCGACCGGTGGCGGCGCCGTGTTGCGCAGTGAAAACAGACAGATTCTGCGTCAAAACGGTACGGTTGTTTATCTGCATGCCAGCCCTGAAACCTTGCTGGAGCGTACCCGTTACGACAGCAACCGGCCGCTGTTGCAAGTTGCCGACCCTTTGGCCAAACTGCAAGAGCTGTATGACCAACGCGATACGTTGTACCGTCAAACCGCCCATCTCGTCATCGAATCCGACAGCTGCCACAAAACGCTCAAACGGCTGATTGAAATATTGAGCGAATAACACGCTTTACAAAGGAACACCATGCGCACCCTGACTGTCCAAACCCCGTCCCATCAATACCCCATCTTTATCGGGCATAAACTGATCGAGCAGGCCGATACGCTGCTTCAGCCCTATTTAGGCAAAAAAGCGGCCATCATTACCAACGAAACCGTTGCGCCGCTTTATCTCAAGCAACTTCAGACGGCCTTAGACAGACTGGGCGTGCCGCATTTCAGCATCATCCTTCCCGACGGCGAAGAATATAAAAACTGGCAGACGCTCAACCTGATTTACGATGGCCTGATGCAAAACCGTGCCGAACGCAAAACCACTTTAATCGCTTTGGGCGGCGGCGTGATAGGCGACATGGTCGGTTTTGCCGCAGCGACTTATCAGCGTGGCGCACCTTTTATTCAAGTACCGACCACCTTGCTCAGCCAGGTCGATTCCTCGGTCGGCGGTAAAACCGCCATCAACCATCCGCTCGGTAAAAACATGATTGGCGCGTTTTACCAGCCGCAAGCCGTTTTGGCCGATTTGACCGCCTTGCAAACGCTGCCGCAACGCGAACTTTCCGCAGGCATGGCCGAAGTCATCAAATACGGCGCATTGGGCGATGCCGAATTTTTTGCCTGGTTGGAAGAAAACATGGTCGACCTGATGGCGCAACATCAAGAAAAAATGGCGGAAGCCGTTTACCATTGCTGCAAAATGAAGGCCAATATTGTTGCCCAAGACGAAACCGAGCAGGGCATCCGCGCATGGCTTAATCTCGGCCACACTTTCGGCCATGCCATCGAAGCCGAAATGGGCTACGGCGTATGGCTGCATGGCGAAGCCGTTGCCGCCGGTTGCGTCCTTGCTTCCCGTTTGTCGCAAATCTTGGGCAAAACCCGACAGGCCGATACCGACCGCATTTCCGCTTTAATGGAAGCCGCTTCCCTCCCGTCTGCGCCGCCCGTTTTCTCCTTTGAAAAATGGATTGAACACATGAGCCACGATAAAAAAGTCAGCAGCGGCATCATGCGTTTTGTCGGGTTGGAATACTTGGGCAAAGCCAATATCACCGAAATTACCGATATGGAAATCCTCCGCCAAACCTTGCAACCGTATTTGTGAGGAATGAAGTAGGTTTGCTTCAAAATATAAAAAGGCCGTCTGAAAGGTATTTTCAGACGGCCTTTGGTTTTAAAGCGTTTTGATTTATCGGCTTAAAGCTAGATAAACCAATTTGGGCGGGCCAATTATTTAAAGCGTCTTTTTATCCAACTCGGCAATAATCAGCAAGCCGCTGTCAAAGCGTCGGCTGTCGGCCAGTTTCAGACGGCCTTGATGGCGTTTGACAATGGTGTCTGCGATGGACAGGCCAAGTCCGGTGCCCTGTTGTTCGGTGCCGAGAATACGGTAGAAAGGGTCGATAACGCGTTGGCGTTCACCGGGGGGAATGCCGGGGCCGTTGTCTTCCACCCAGATGTTGAGGTATTCGGCAGTTTCGTCAAAGCCCAAATCGATACGGCCGCCTTTGGGAGTATAGCGGATGGCGTTGTCGGTCAAGGTTTTGATAAGGGTGTAGATTTCGGTGTCATCGGCGTGGATTTGGCAGTCGTTTTCAACGGCAACGCCGATGTCTTGACCTTTGGCCAGCGCCAGCGGCATGAGTTCCTGCAAGACGCGGCGGAACTGGTTTTGCAGGCTGATCAAGGTTTTGGGGCGTTGAGTTTCGGGCGCTTGGGCGCGTGCGAGGGAGAGGAGTTGCTCGAGCAGGTGGCGGTTGCGCTGTATGCTTTGTTGCAACAGGGCGGACTGCTCGCGCGCTTCGGCGGACAGCTGCATATTGTTGAGCCGCTCTGCCTGAAGGGAAAGGGCGGTCATGGGGCTGCGCAATTCGTGTGCGGCATCGGCGATAAAGCGTTGCTGTTGGCGGACGTTTTCATCGGTACGTTGCAACAGGTTGTTAATGGCGACGACAAAGCCTTGGATTTCGCTGGGAATGTTTTGCGTGTCCATCGGTGAGAGGTCGTTGATTTTGCGCTGTTCCAAATCGTTGGACAGGGTTTTGACGGAACGCATGGTGCGGTGGGTAATCCAGACGGTGAGCAGGATAATCAGGGGCAGGGCGAGGAGCATGGGGAGGATGCTCTGCACGGCAGCCATTTCGGCCAGCTCTTCGCGGTAGTCGCTTTCCTGCATGACGGCAATGCGGCCTTGTTTGGTGGTGCGGGTGTAAACGCGGTAGTAATCGTCGTCGTCATCGGCCTGAATGGTGTGCAGGCCGTCTGAAATCTGCTCAGGCAGGCTGACAATGGGGTTGGGCGTATTGGGAAATTGAACGGAAATCTTGTTGTCGTTGTCGAGCGAGTGTTTCTCGTCATCGGCATCGCTCGGGTCGAGATAGTTCGCGACTTGGCGCAACAGGTCGTCTTGAACCTCTTGGGTCTCGTGATAAGTATCGTAATAAGAAAATATGCCTGCAAGAATGGAGAGGGGCAGGAGCATGCAGATCAGGGCGAGGCTGATTCGGACTTGCAGGGATTGTTTGATGGTGTGGATAAGGCGTTGCATGATTTGTGTGTTGATATTGTTGTGATTTTTCAGACGGCCTGGTTGTTTTGTGCAACCAGCCAGCCGACCCCGCGGACGTTTTGAATCGCTTCTTTGCCGAGTTTTTTGCGTAAGGCGTGAATCAGGAAGTCAACGGCGTTACTTTCGACTTCTTCACCCCAGCCGTAAATTTTGTCTTCCAAATCGCTGCGCGACAGAATCATGCCCGGACGCAACAGCAGGGCTTGGAGGACGGCAAATTCTTTGTTGCTGAGCATGACGGCTTGTTCCTGCCCGACTACTTCCGCCTGATGGGTGGAAGGGTTGAGCGTGATGATGCCGTTGGTCAGCAGCGTTTGCGCTTGTCCGCCGTGTCGGCGTAATACGGCGCGCATACGGGCTTGCAGTTCCGCCATGTCGAAGGGTTTGACGATGTAGTCGTCTGCACCGCCGTCCAGGCCGTTGAGCCGGCTGTGCAAATCGTCGCGCGCGGTTACGATTAAGACGGGAACGGTACAGCCGCTGTTGCGGATTTGCGCCAATACGTCCAAACCGTCTTTGCCGGGCAAACCCAAATCCAAGAGCAGCAAATCGTATGCCTGCGCCGCCACTGCCGCGGCCACTTCCAAACCGCGGCTGACCCAATCGACGGCGTAGCCGGCGTCTTTCAGATTGGCGCTGACGGCTTGGGCAATCATGGCATCGTCTTCAACCAATAATACGCGCATGGAAGTTCTCCAAAGGATGGGTGGACAGTGATTATAACCGCACTCAATTAGTAAAAATTTAGGAAGGGTTGAAAAACTGATTTTTGCAAACGATGAGGCCGTCTGAAATTCGGTTTTCAGACGGCCTGTATGCTTCAATCCCGATTATTTGGGGTTTTTCTCAATCAAGGCAACCAGTTGGTCGATATAGCCTTGGACAAATTCACGCGCGGATTCGATGAGTCGGCCGTTGTCGTCAAACAGGGTGGGCGAGTTGCCGAGGAATACTTCCGGCTGGCCGGTCAGCGGCATATCGAAATACGAAAGGGCAAGGCGCAGATTTTTTTGCGCGCTATAACCACCCATTTTGCCGACGGAATGGCTGATGATGCCGGCCGGTGTTTTTTTCCAGGCAACATCGGCATTTGGTTTGGAGCCGATGTCGATGGCGTTTTTCAGGCAGGCCGGGACGGTACGGTTGTTTTCTGAAGTCACGAACAATACACCGGCAGAGGCTTTGATGGTTTCGCGGAACTCGGTATAGCTGGGCGGAGTGGGGAAGTCGGTAACGGCAGGATCGTCGTAGTCGAAGTTATACAAAGGCAAATGGCCGATTTCGACGATTTGCGCTTCGTAGCCTTCGGGGAACATGGAAATGACGTTTTGTGCGATTTTTCGTGCGAACGAACCTTTACGCAGGCTGCCGACCAAGATGCTGACTTTTTTTGACATGTTTTTCTCCTGTTTGATAATAAAAATGAAAACTATTCTAGATTTTAGTGTTGTCTATGGATGCGGTCAAGGTTTCAGACGGCCTGTCAAAACAGTTTATGCTAAAATAACAGTTTCGCTGATATTTCAAATTATTATGCACGCTTCTGATTTTCAAGAGAATGATACGGCGCACGAATACCACGCCGACAATCCTGATTTTCCTGCTAAAACCATTGTGGCGACGCTGTTTATCGGCGCATTTTTCGGCTATCTCAACGATACCCTGCTGAATGTCGCGCTCACGCCGATTATGAAGGATTTCGGTGTCGATAAGACCACGGTTCAATGGCTGACGACGGGCTTTTTGCTGGTTATGGGCGCGTTTACGCCGATTACGGCAGGCGTGATTCAATGGTTTGAAACGCGCAAAATGGTGCTGTTTACGCAGGCAACGTTTTTGGCAGGGTCGCTGATTTGCGCGTTTGCGCCGACTTTCGGAATTCTGGTTGTGGGGCGGATGGTGCAGGCAGTGTCTGCCGCGTTTTTCGTTCCGCTCCTGTTTAACGGCGTGTTGTCGATTTTCCCGCCCAACAAGCGCGGAACAGCGATGGGCGTGATTACCATGATGTTTACCGCCGCGCCTGCAATGGGGCCGACGCTGTCGGGCATCATCATCGACCACACGCATTGGCGCGTGCTGTTCGGCTTTACCGCGCCGTTTATGCTGGCGGCGATGGTATTGGTGGGCAAATATTTGACGGTCAATTTGAGCAACATCAGCCGTCCGAAGATTGATGTGTTGTCGGCCGTTTTGTCGGTCGCCGGTTTCGGCGGGCTGGTGTATGCGAGCAGTAATTTCGCCCATTTGCCGCTGGTGGAATTCATCCTGCTCTTTGCCGCTTCCATTGTACTGGTGGGTTGGTTTGCGCACCGTCAGTTCCGTTTGGCAACGCCGTTGTTGAACCTTCGTGCGTTTGAATACAAGCAGTTCAGATATTGCGTTGTGATTTTGGCCGGCGCGGTATTCCTGTTTTTGGGATTGGAACTGATGGTGCCGATGTACACGCAGCAGGTGCTGATGCTGACCGGTACGGCAACCGGCCTGATCCTGATGCCCGCCAGTATTGCCCAAGCGGTTGCCGCGCCTTTGTTCGGCAAATTGTTGGACAAAAAGGGCGGACGCTTTGTCGTCTTGCCGGCAACCGTGATGCTGGTGGTGTCGTTGGCGGTATTGTGGCTGTTTTTACGGATTGACACGCAAGTGATGATGCTGACGGCAATGTTTACGTTGTTGGCGGTGTCCGTGTCTGCCTGCGTAACCGGTGAAACCCATGGTCTGAATTCATTGCCGAAAACGCTCAATCCGCACGGCGCGGCGATTCTGACCACCATCAATCCGATTGCCGGTGCCATCGGCGCGGCGTTTTTCGTCGGTGCAACCAATATCGGCGAGAAGCTCTCCGGTGCAAATATGCCGCAACAGGCAATGCTGGACGGTATCCATTTGGCGATGGGTTGCGCTTTGGTTGTCGGTGTCGTTGTCGTCATGTTTGCTTTGCGTTTGAAAGCGCATCAGAAATAAATAACAGGCCGTCTGAAACGTTCAGACGGCCTCAGTACCTCGTACAGATGTATTAATTTTTTGTAACACAATGAAGTTAAAAAATATTTTATTAATCAGCCTGATGGTGGCGGCGTGTCCGTCATGGGCTTTGGATTTCGGCCGTATTCCTGAAAATGAGATTTCCGTTTATGTGCAGGAACTGGACAGCGGCAAAGTGATTGTGGAACACCGTGCCGATGAGTTGCGCAATCCTGCTTCAACCATGAAGCTGGTAACGGCGTTTACCGCGTTTCGTATGCTGGGCGGCGATTATCGTTGGAAAACCGAGTTTAAAACCAACGGCACAATCAAAGGTGATACGCTGAAAGGCAATGTGTATTGGGTGGGGAGCGGTGATCCTGTGTTTGACCAGCATGATTTGGTGCAAATGCAGCAACAGATGCGCGATAAGGGCATACGCCATATTGACGGGCATCTGATACTTGACCGCAGCCTCTGGGGCGATGTGAAGAATCCGGATGATTTTGCTTCTGATTCTGCCGAAAGCTTTATGACGCCGCCCGACCCTAATATGTTGGCGTATAAAACCGTTGAACTTAGCGCTGAAAAAGAAGCAGACGGACGCTTGGTCATCCGTACCAATCCGCCGCTGCCGAATCTGAATATTCAAAATAAATTGACGCTTGAAGATAAGGAAGGGAAGTGCAGCGTTTTAAAAAACCACATGAAAACTTCCTATAAAAACAATACGCTGACCGTATCGGGCAAGCTGCCGGAAAGCTGTTTGGGCAAAGAGCTGTATTTAAATATGTACAGCATGAAAGAATTTGTCGGCAAAAGTTTTGTCAACCAATGGCGCCAACAAGACGGCACGGTTTCAGACGGCCTGACAACAGGTGTCGCGCCTCATGACGCGCATGTGTTGGCGAGTCATCTATCCAAACCGCTTGCCGATATCCTCACCGATATGAACAAGCATTCCAATAATCTGATTGCCCGTTCGGTTTTCCTTAAATTTGCCGGACATATATCTGATTACAAGCAGGCGCAGGCCAAGGCTGCCTCTATCGTAAAAAGCGAGTTGGCGGTTGCCGGTATCAATACGGAAGGGCTGGTGTTGGAAAACGGCTCAGGCCTGTCCCGCGTAGAACGGCTCAATGCGCGAATGATGGCGCAAATGTTGGAAAAAGCCTATTTCAGCCCGTTTAAAAACGAGTTTATTAGTACGCTGCCGATTGCCGGTAAAGACGGCACGCTTAAAACACGCTTGAAACAGCCCGGTGAAAACCTGCGCCTCAAAACCGGTACGCTCAAAGATGTCCGCGCACTGGCTGGGTATTGGTTGGGCGAAAAGCCGTTGTTGGTTGTCGTCATTATCAATAGCCCGAAGTCAACCGATTATTTACGCGATTTGGATAAGCTGGTGTCTAAAATTGTTCAGCCCGGTGGCGAACATTGGATTGATGCTAAGGCCTCCTGCGTGATGAGGTATCAGGCTTGATAAGCTAAAAAAGGCCGTCTGAAAATGTATTGACGTTTCAGACGGCCTTTGTGTAAGAGGGGTAAGTATTTATGTCTATTTTGAAGGCTGATTCAGGGGTTGGATGAATAAGCGTTTGGTGTGAATCAGCTTGAGATGTATGGTTTTATCTTCGGTATTGAAGACGTATGTTTTAAGTTTATTTCCGGCTTCTCTTGTCTAAATAATCAGACTCTTTACGAAAAGGCATAGGATACAGACGAAAAAAATACCGGTAAAAACCGGTATTTTTTATTTTTAACTTGATGGCGCGGCGGACGGGGCTCGAACCCGCGACCCCCGGCGTGACAGGCCGGTACTCTAACCAACTGAGCTACCACCGCGCATCCACTGTCAAAGACAATAAAAAGGAAACTTGGTGGGTGATGACGGAGTCGAACCGCCGACATTCTGCTTGTAAGGCAGACGCTCTACCAACTGAGCTAATCACCCGAAAAAGGGAGATACTGAAAAATCAGTATTTTTAAATAATGGCGCGGCGGACGGGGCTCGAACCCGCGACCCCCGGCGTGACAGGCCGGTACTCTAACCAACTGAGCTACCACCGCGCATCCACTGTCAAAGACAATGAAAAAGAAACTTGGTGGGTGATGACGGAGTCGAACCGCCGACATTCTGCTTGTAAGGCAGACGCTCTACCAACTGAGCTAATCACCCGTGCGCAAAATTGCGAAGACGCTATTAAACCAAAAAATCCTGATGCGCGCAAGATTTATTTGCCGATTATTAGATATCCCCCTGTAAGCACCAGTTTTCAAATGAAATAATTTCTTCCTGCTTGCCTGCGACAATCAAAATATCGCCGTTTTCCAAAACAAAATCAGGATCAAGTTCTTGGATTTTTCCGGTCTTGCGGCGGATAAACAATAGCTTCAGATGATGGGCGGACAAGGGCAATTCGCGGATGGTTTTGCCGATGGCGTGTGCCTCGCCGTGCAACGGGAAGGCGTGACGGGAGATGGCTTTGCTGTCTTCGTCTGAGAAGCTGTCATCATCGCTGCCGATAAACAAGTCTTGCAACGATGCATAGCGGCTGTGACGGATATGGGTTATGGTTTGATAAACATGGTTGTAGGAGAGGCCGTGGCCCAACATGGCATAACTTGCCAGCACCAGGCTGGTTTCTTTGGTATCGGAAACGGCTTCTTCTGCGCCCATTTCGGTAAAGGTTTTGACGTAATCGTCATTGGTGGCGCGAACATAAACCGGCATGCTCGGATGCATGGACATGATGTTGCCGAGAACATGTTGGGTTTCGTGCATATTGTTCAGCGTGATGACCACCATTTTTGCGCGTCCCAATCCGGCGGCTTCCAAAACTTCACGGCGTTTGGCATCGCCAAAGGAAACCGGTTCGCCTGCGTTGCGTGCCACTTGTACGCGGGCAATGTCTAAGTCGAGGGCAAAGTAGGGGATGCCTTCTTGCGCCAATACGCGGGCGACGGATTGACCGCCGCGTCCGAAACCGATAATCAGGACGTGTTCGGATTTGCTCATGGTTTCCACCAACATGGAATGCAAGTCCAAGGCTTTCATGTCCCAGTCGGATTTGACGAAGCGGCCGATGATGGCATCGCTGCTGCCCAAGATAAATGGTGCGGCAATCATGGAGAGCAAGACGGCTGCAGTGGCCGCTTGTTCCAATTCGGGCGAAACCATATTGATTTTGCTGGAAATGGCCAGCATCACGAAACCGAACTCGCCGCCTTGCGCCAAATAAAGCGCACTCTTGAGGCTGTCGCCCACAGGGTTTTTCATGCGCAAAGCGATGACGAAGACGACCAGTGTTTTCAAGACCAACAGGATTGCCAACAAAATCAGAATTTGCTGCCAGTTGCCGATCAGCGCCTGAATATCCAGCTTCATGCCGACGGTGATGAAGAAGAAGCCGAGCAGGATGTCGCGGAATGGACGGATGTCGTCTTCCACCTGAATACGGTATTCGGTTTCGGAAAGCAGCATACCGGCGACGAATGCGCCCAATGCCATGGACAGGCCTTCAAGTTCTGTCAGATAGGCTACGCCCAAAGTAACCAGCAAAACGTTGATCATGAAGAGTTCGGACGATTTGCGTTTGGCAACCAGTCTGAACCAGCGCGACATCACACGGCTGCCGATAACGAACAAAATGCCCAAGGTCAGCAACATTTTCAAGCCGGCCAAGCCCAGCTCTACCCACAAGTTGCCTTCGCTGCCGCCAGCAAGTGCCGGAATCAGAATCATCAGCGGTACAACGGCAATATCCTGCATCAGCAAAACACCCATGGCCATTTGACCATGCGGCTGACCCAGCTCGGTTTTCTCCGACAAAATGCGGCTGACGATGGCGGTGGACGACATGGTCAATGCGCCGGCGGTGGCAAACGCCCAGTTAAACGGCGTACCCATCGCCATCAAAATACCCATAATCGAGAGCATGGTAACGATGACTTGCAAACCGCCCAAACCGAATACGAGGCGGCGCATGGCTTTGAGTTTAGGCAGGGAGAATTCGAGGCCGATGCTGAACATCAAGAACACAATGCCGATTTCGCCCAAATAGTCGGTAGCGTGGCTTTGAGGAATCAGTCTGAACATACCCGGACCGGCAATAAAACCGACCAAAAGATAACCGAGCATGGAAGGAATGTTGAATTTGCGGCAGCAGATAACCGTAATAACGGCAACCAACAGAACAATGACAATGGGACCAAGGGAAAATTCGTGCATAGAGTGGGCGGCCTTTCATTAAAAGTAAATATTGTTATATAGAGGCCGTCTGAAACACGTCGAAAACCGACAGCAAACCCAAATAAAAACGCACAGAACGCAATTTATTCCTGCGATTTGATTTCCCGTATCATGCTTATTTGGATTTACTGTTTCGAGCGTTATCTAACGGATTATTAAGATTATATCAAGATAGAATGTAAAATAGTGTTTTGATTGACAAAAAGGGCCGTCTGAAATATTCAGACGGCCTTTAAATAAACAAACGGTTTAAGGCATCAACATGCCGCCGTTGACATGAAGTGTCTGACCGGTAATGTATTTTGCCTGATCAGAAGCCAAGAACAAGACTGCATCGGCAATATCTTGCGCTTCGCCGAATTTACCCAAAGAAGTTTGCGCTTCAAAGGTTTTGCGGGTTTCTTCCGGCAGGGCGCGGGTCATATCGGTGTCGATAAAGCCCGGGGCGACGCAGTTGACGGTAATGCCGCGGCTGCCGACTTCGCGCGCCATAGATTTGGAGAAGCCGATCAAGCCCGCTTTTGCGGCTGCATAGTTGGTTTGACCCGCATTGCCCATCACGCCGACAACAGATGTGATGTTAATAATGCGGCCGGCACGCTGTTTCATCATGCCGCGCAATACGGCTTTGGAGGCGCGGAAGACGGATTTGAGGTTAACCTGCATGATGTCGTCCCACTCTTCCTCTTTCATACGCATCAAAAGGTTGTCGCGGGTAATGCCGGCGTTGTTGACCAAAATATCCAGTTTGCCGAATTCTTTCTCGATGTCGGCAATCAGGTTTTCGATGGTTTCAGGTTCGGCAGAATTCAATGCACGGCCTTCGCCGCCCCATTGAGCCAAGCGCTCACTAATTGCAGCCGCGCCGCTTTCGCTGGTGGCCGTGCCGATAACTTTTGCACCGGCCGCAGCCAAAGTATCGGCAATCGCCGCACCAATACCGCGCGATGCGCCGGTTACTAAAGCAATTTTGCCGCTCAAATCTTGTGTACTCATGTTTTATTCCTTAATTGCGATTGGAAAAATGGTTTCAGACGGCCTTATACCACGAATAGGTTTTTTAATCTAATTTTTGTCGGCAGGTCGTTTGAAAGAGTTGTGTATGCTATGAATCTGCTTCGGGTAAGCCGATTACTATGTATGGCGGAATATCTAGAACATAGTTGACCCAGTTTCTGAAACTGTATTTTTGATAAATTTTGGCCGGAAGCTCGTGATAAGGTCTTTCCAAAAACTCGTCCAGTCCGTCAAAGGTTTTTTCATCCCAAATATAGATATTGTCAGGATGGTAAAAATCATATTCAGCAACATGGATGTTGGTAGTAATCAGTTTTTTACGGTAACCAACTGCTTCGATAGTGCGGAAGGATAATCCTGTGTGTATGGGGGTTTTGAAATCTAGCAATACCTTGCTTTGTTGCTCTCGGTGTATGTTTTCGGCAAAGCTGATAGGTTGCAGGGTGGCTTTGATGTTTTCGGGATAGGTCTCGTGATGTAGTGCCAGGCTTCCTTGGTCAATATGGTAGATGGTAAAGTCCAAATTCCAGTTTTTCTCTGATGCATAGCGTGCAAAAGTGGCAATTGCCTGATCTCTTTTTAGAACGGGTAGATGTGCACCGATAAAGTAGAAGTCAGATGAAATTTCTGAGCTTTCTGCTAAGTTTTCAAAATAAAAATTGCTTGCAGGGTGGAGGTGGCCCATATATTTCTTAATATCTTTGGGATCAAAGACATAAAAGCGGTCAAATAATTCTATGGTTTCTTTAGCTTGGGGAAATCTGTCTATACCGTCAGGTTGGTAGGCAACTATGGATTTTTGGGTTTTTTGTTTGATTTTGAGCAGCAGATCTTTTGGGTACACCTGACCACCCAGAATGAGGGCATAGTCAAAAGATTCGTAATTGTCTATGAGTTCGGATGTTTTCTTATGGATTGCTTCAAAGTGCAACCTAGCCGTTTCTTCAATTAATTTCTTTTTAGCATCCTTTTTACGGAAGATATTTTTTCGGACAAATGTATCCAGCCTCATGCGGAGAGATTTATATTTGAACGGAGGGGCAATGTGGTCGTAGCTTATATCTACGACCTCAAAACCGTATTTCTTAAGATGGTCAATTACTAAACTTTCCATTTTATTAACGCGAAGCATGCCGAGTAGGATAATGGGTTTCTTACTCATAGATAAGTTACTCCAAGGGATGATTTTTGTTTCATAAGATTAAATTTCCGTAGTAAGTATTCTTTGTAGTACGCTAATGCCTGTTTTTTGTTTCCTTGCTGCCATAAGCGATTGGCAGCTTGTTTGTATTTTTGGTAGGAATTAGAGAAGTGTAATGTAGTTTTTAGATTTTGATGGAAATAACCATCATACCAAGGAGACTTTTTATAAAAAGAATCATAAACAGGATGGAAACCAAGATGATGCCAAGGCTTGGTTCCGCCGATAAAATGAACAAGCCGGATATTGTTAGGGTTATCGTTTAGTTCTTCTGCCCGGTGGTGCCAATGTATCCAATTGTAGGAATCGGGCAACCACCCTACTTTACCTTTGCAGCTTAGATTGAGCAGATCTTGATCCGGACATGCCAAGATAAATTTGCTGAGTTCGACCTGCCGTATTTTCTCGCTTAGGATAGTGTAAGTGGATGATTCGTTCCAAAATTTGTTGTTAAACAGCAGTACGCCTGAATTGAAGTAGGGGTCTGTACTTCTAAAACCGAATACATTCAATTTGTTGATGTAGGCACGGTAAAGTGTTGTTTCTGGAACGGCTGCGAGAAGTTTGCGGTCAAGGTTGACGGTAAACAGTTCTGATATATCGCCTAAGCAGAGAACGTCTGTGTCCAAGTAGAGTGCAGTATCGCTTATATCGCCAAGTATGGCGGGTATGCACATCCGGTAGTACATGGCGATGGTGAAATAGCTGGTTGTCTGCAGGGTAGAAAAATAATCTGTATTCAGGTGATAAACCGTTACGGCGTAATTTGGATTGATATTTTCTAGTTGGTTGAAAATATCGAAGTCATAATTTTCCGAACCGCTGACCAAGAGATGAAAATGAATAGGAAAGCGGTTGTTTGCCAAAACAGAGAGCATGGATGTGCCGATGTGGCGGATGTAGTTTTGATCGGCCGCATAGACAATATGTTGCACGGTTGCTGCTGGCTGGTGTGTCCTGATAGGAATTACAGAAGTCAGCAGCTTTTCCTTGTCAAACATTTAAATTCTCCACAACTTCTCTATCGATTTCAGGTAATCCGATAGGGATATTCGGTTCAATATCAAATGCGCAGCTGATCCAGTTGCTGAAGCTGTATTTGTGTTTTAGGCCGGGGGCAAGCGGTACATACGGCAAGGTCAGGAAGGCTTTGAGTTCATCAAGGTTGCTTCCATTCCAGTAGAACATATTGTTCGGGTGATAAAAATCGTAATGTACGATGGTCGGATTGGTCGTAATCAGTTTTTTTTCCAAACCGATCGCTTCGAAAATCCGCAAAGAGAGGCCGTAGTGCTTGCGGTTGAGGAAATCTACCAATACGGAGGATTTGGCCGCTTCTTCCAAGTTTTGACGATAGGAGAGGGCGTTTTCAAAGGAGAAGAACTCGACTTCGGGAATGCCCAAAGCCGCTTTTTCTTCTTCGATTTTCTTGCTGGCCAAGCGGAAATCTATTTCTAAACCGATTGAACGTGCAGCTTCGCAAAATGCGCGGATGTCGTTGTTGCGGTCGGCAGCGTACGAGCCGATAAACAAGATTTTGTTTTGCGGGTTTTCAGACGGCCTGAAGCAGTCAAAGTAGAAGCTGGTGGTTGGAAAGAGTTTTTTGGTGTATTCGGGATGTTTGCCCTGGTCAAACGGATCGAAAAAGTAAAATTTGTCGAAAAACTCGATGTTGTCGAAGTCTTCTTTTAAGAAGGTCAGGGCTTCCCAGTTGTAGTACACCATCAGTTTGGAATGCGCCCTGAGCTTGGCGATAAAGTCTTTCGGATAGGCACCCAGCCAAATCATGAAGCAATAATCCGCTTGTTCGGGATGTTCGCTTAACAGGGTATTGAGGCGTTCTTCTACGGCGCGGAACATGGTCCGTTTTTTGAAGTCTTTTTGTCCAAGAATATTTCGATACCAGATTTTTTTCAGCCGTTGAAATACATTTTTGTATTTGAACTCTTTTTCTTCATAGGTCAGAGACAGCACTTCAAATCCGCATTTTTCCAAGTTCTCAATAATGAGTTCGTGGATTTTGAAGAGTTCCGGCATGGCGAGAATGACTTTTTTCTTACTCATAATGTATTCAATATAATATTTTGTCAGATAGGGATATTTGCTATCGGCATAGGGTTAATCAATGCCGAGCAGGCGGTTTAGCCATTGTGTAAATGAATAATAGGCTTTGATTTCAGGGGCGGGTTGCTGATACGGGCGTGCCAAAAATTCAGGCAATGCGTCTAAACTACCGCCGTCCCATACGAACACACGGTCTGGGTGGTATAGGTCAGTCTCTAAGATATGTTTGTTGGTGGTAATCAGTTTTTTATCGAAACGCAACGCATCAAAGATACGGAATGATAAGCCGTAATGTTCGAATTGTGCAAAATCGACGACTGCGCCGCAACTTTGCACTTGGCTGAGGTTTTCTTCAAAGCTAAGGATGCTGCTGCGGTCGAGATAGCGGATGCCGTTGTGTCCGAAGGCTTTTTCGGCCCTGTCATCTTTGCAGTAGATATGGAAATCCAAGGGTAAATTGAGTCGTTCGGTTTCTTGGATAAAACGTTTGGTTTGCTCTTCGCGTCTAAGTTCGTAGCCGCCTAAAAAGTAGAGTTTGTTAGTGGGTGCATATTCAGCCACGGGAAAGTCAAAGTAAAAATTGGTGGTGGCTTTGAAATGGCATTGTGGATATTTTTGAATATCGTCGGGATCGAAAACCCAACATTGGTCAAAATAATCCAAATATTCAATAATATCTGGAAAACGACCTACGCCATCCCATTGATAATTCACGCAAACATTGCTGTGTTCTCGGATGGTGGCGATGATTTCTTTGGGGTAAATATTGGCGCGGATACAGAGCGCATAGTCGGCTTTTTTACCGTTTAGCAAGGCCAATTTTTGCTGAATGTCGTCGAGGTAGCGGCTGTATTTGAGGTATTTTTTATAGTTGCCGTCTTTGGTGATGTGTTTGTGGTAGAGGTTTTTGAGTCTGCTGCCCAAGTTCGGGTAATAGGAATCCCGGTCGTCATAGCACAGGTTGATGACCTCAAAACCAAGAAAACGCAGATTTTTTTCGATACATTGATCCAGTCCGTACATGTAGGGAACGGCAAGAATAATGGTTTTTTTCATAATGTATTCGGATTGGAGTGGAGCTGATCTTTCAGACGGCCTTGCCTGACAGGATAAGGCCGTCTGAAAACGTTTTAGTGGGCTTCGATAAATGCAGCCACTTGATCGGCATTGGTCAATGCGCTGCATACGGCTTCTTTGTTGATACGTTTGGCGAGGCCTGCGAGGACTTTGCCGGGGCCGCATTCGGCGGATTCGGTGATGCCTTCAGAAACAAGCGCGTTGACGGTTTCTGTCCAGCGCACCGGGCTGTACAGTTGGCGTACTAGGGCATCTTTGATTTTGTCGGCATCATCGTAAGAGGCAACATCGGCATTATGGATGACGCGGATTTGCGGTTGTTTGATGGTGATGTCTTTCAATGCTTCGGCAAGTTTTTCCGCTGCGGGCTTCATGAGGCTGCAATGTGAGGGAACGGAAACGGGCAGCGGCAGGGCACGTTTGGCTCCGGCTTCTTTGGCGGCGGCCATGGCGCGTTCGACTGCGGCGGTGTTGCCGGCGATCACGACTTGGCCTGGGGAGTTGAAGTTGACGGCTTCAACGACTTCGCCTTGTGCGGCTTCGGCACAAATGGCTTTGACTTGTTCGTCTTCCAAACCCAAAATAGCGGCCATTGCGCCTACGCCTTGCGGTACGGCAGATTGCATGAGTTCGGCGCGCAGGCGGACCAGTTTGACCGCGTCTGCAAAATCCAATGCGCCGGCAGCGACGAGGGCGGTGTATTCACCGAGGCTGTGGCCTGCAACGACGGAAGGGGTTTTTCCGCCGGCTTCCAAGTAGGCGCGGTAGGTGGCAATGCCGGCAGCCAGCATGATGGGCTGGGTGTTGACGGTTTGACCGATTAATTCGGCATCTTTGCCGTTAATCATTGCCCACAGGTCTTGACCCAATACGGCGGAAGCTTCGTCAAATGTGGCTTTAACGATGGTTTGCTCGGCAAAACCGTTCATCATGCCTAGGCTTTGTGAGCCTTGTCCGGGAAAAAAGAATGCGAAAGACATGGTAATTCCTTATTGGTTTGAATGTTTGAGGGTGTCTGCCAGCAGAAGGAGGGTGGCGACAATATTGGTTGAGGCACTCAGCCGGAAGGTGCGGACAAACTCGGGTTTGCTGGTTTTGTGCCTGAATGCGAGGCTGCCGCAATAACCGCCCGGCCAGCCGCCAAGCAGGTTGAGCAGGTGCAATTTTGCTTCGGGTATGCGCCTGCCGTGCTTGCGTGCGCGCTGTTTGTCTTGGTAGTAAAGCAGGAAAACGTATGCGCTCAGCACGAGATAGGCGATTGCCAGTTTGGGCAATATTACAGCCGTTATGCTTAAAAACAGGCTACTGATGCAGAGTGCAAACGTTAGGGATTTCATGGGTTTGAGCAGAATAGGCCGTCTGAAAGGGATGTTCAGACGGCCCAACCGTTAGTATTTCACCAAAACCGCACCCCAGGCAAAACCGCCACCGATGCCTTCGAGCAAGAGGTTTTGTCCGCGTTTGATTTGTCCGTTTTTAATGCCGACATCCAGTGCCAACGGAATGGAGGCTGCGGAAGTGTTGCCGTGGTCTTGGACGGTCAAGATCACTTTGTCCATGCTCAAGCCCAAGTGTTTGGCGGTAGAGTCGATAATGCGCTTGTTGGCTTGGTGCGGCACAATCCAATCGATTTGATCGGTGGTGTAACCGGCTTCTTCGATAACGTCATCTGCAATTTTTGCCAGCATTTTGACGGCAAATTTGAATACGCCGGGGCCGTCCATGCTGATGTAGGGCGAACCGCAAACCTGGCCGTTGGCGATTTGCCCGGGGACGTTTAAAAGGTTGAGGTAGTTGCCGTCGGCTTTGAGTTTGCCGTGTATGATGCCCGGCTCGTCAGATGCGCTTAAGACAACCGCGCCTGCGCCGTCACCAAAGAGGACGCAGGTGGTGCGGTCGTTCCAATCGACGATGCGGCTGAAGGTTTCCGCGCCGATAACCAAAGCGTTTTTCGCCATGCCGCTTTTGATGTAGGCATTGGCAGTGGTCATGGCATACATAAAACCGGCGCACACGGCTTGTACGTCAAAGGCAGGGCAGCCATTGGTTATGCCTAATTTTTGCTGAACGATGGTCGCAGTAGAGGGGAACTGCATATCGGGAGTGGCTGTGGCAACGATAATCAGGTCGATGTCGTCAGCCTGTAAATGGGCATCTGCCAAGGCGCGACGTGCTGATTCGGCGGCCAAGTCGCTGGTTTTTTCGCCCTCGTCTGCAATATGGCGGAATTTGATGCCTGTACGCGTGGTAATCCATTCGTCGGAAGTGTCCACTTTTTTGGCAAGGTCGTCATTGCTGACGCGGTTGGCAGGAAGATAGCTGCCTGTGCCGGAAATTTTGGCATATTGCATGAGAACGGCCTTTTTAGAGAGTTAATTCAGATAGTCGGATATTGTAAGCGAAAATGGGGAAATTCCCAATATGAAGCATGAAGTTGGTGTTTCAAAGATAAAAACAGGCCGTCTGAACATTTTGAAGTTTCAGACGGCCTGTGTATATCAGCCTTAAGCTTCCGTGGCCGGAGCGGCGGTTTCTTCCTGTTCTGCTTCTGCTTTGGCGGCTTCTAAAGCGGCCAACTGGGTGGCTACGCCTTGTTCGATTTGGGCGAGGCCGGCGGATTTGGCTTCGTGGTAGGCTTCCTCCAAAGCATAACGGAAGCCGACTTCGTCGGTTCCGCCGTGGCTCTTAATCACGATACCGCGTAAACCAAGCAGGATGGCGCCGTTAAATTTGCGCGGATCGAGTTTGCCTTTCAAGCCTTTGAGCGCGGGCAGGGCGGCAATGGCGGCAAGTTTGTTGAACAGGGTGCTTTGGAATTCACGGCGGATGGCGCCGCTCATGAATTTAACTGCGCCTTCGATGGTTTTGAGCATAACGTTGCCGACAAATCCGTCTGCAACAACGACATCGGCTTCGCCATACAAAACGCTGTTGCTTTCGATATTGCCGATGAAGTTGAGTTTGCTGCTGCTCAACAGTTTAAAGGTTTGTTTGACGGCATCCGTACCCTTGATGTCTTCTGTACCGACGTTCAAAAGGGCGACGCGCGGGCTACCTTTTTCCGGGTGCAGGGCGTGTACCAGCTCGCTGCCGATGATGGCAAATTGAACCAGTTGTTCGGGCGTACAGTCAACGTTGGCACCCAAATCCAAAGCCAAAGTAACGTGTTCGCTGTCGGAAGGCAGGAATTTGGCGATGGCAGGGCGCTCAATGCTGGGAATGGTTTTGAGGACGAATCGGGCGGTCGCCATCAATGCGCCGGTATTGCCTGCCGATACGGCGGCTTGCGCGTTGCCTTCTTTAACTTGGTTGATGGCGATGCGCATGGATGATTCTTTTTTGTTTTTCAGCGCGGATTGCGGCGCTTCATCCATTTCAACAACTTGTGCTGCATGGCAGACGGTAATGCGGTCCATGGGCGCGCCTGCCGAGCTTAATGCTTGGTGGACTGCTGCTTCATCGCCGACCATAATCAGGTGTACGTCGGATTGTTGTTTTAGGAAATCCACTGCACCGGGGACGGTAATCGCAAGGCCTGCATCTCCGCCCATGGCATCTACGGCCAGTGTAATCATGTTGTTCTCCGGTTTGTGTGTTTCAGACGGCCTCGGACCATCGGACGAGCACATTCATCTGATTTTCAGGAGATGAATTGAAAATCAGATGGAAAGGCTTGTTGCGACGGTCATGCCGGATTTATCGGTTTTGCGCGGCCAATTTATTGTGTTCGTCGATGTCCAGCGCGTCCCAAGGATAGTTGATCCACCAGTCTTCCACGGTAATGCCGCTGAAATAAGGGATGCCTTCGGGAATCTTGCCGACTTTGGCTTTGATTTTTTCATGCAATACTGCCACGCCGATGGTGCCGAAATCTTCTTTCAACAATTCGTTCAGGCAGAATTCCATGGTAACGCGGCTGTCGTCCACTTCGTCAACAACCAGTACGTTTTTGCCTTTCAGTACATCGGGAACGGGATCGAGCCATTGGACTTTTTTCACTTCCTCGGTCACTTGACCTTCGTGATCGTTGTCGTAGTAGGCTGTGGTCACGGCGTAAATCGGGATTTCCAAGAAGCAGCGCAACATGCGAGCAGGGATGAAACCGCCGCCGCCAATGGCAATCATGGCATCGTATTTGGTGCCGGAGTTTTGGATTTTTTCCGCCAATCCTTTGATTACGCGGTGGATGTCGTCGTAGGTGTACCAGATTTTACGTTTCATGGTGTGCTTCCGAAGAGGAAAATACAGGGTGCAATGCAAAAAAGCCAGTCATTGCATGGCAATATTCTGGCTTTTTCAGTCAGACGAACGGATTATTCGCCTTTAGCTTTTACCACTTTACGGCCACGGTACATACCGTTTGGAGAAATGTGGTGTGGACGATGCACTTCGCCGGTCGCGCTGTCGACAGACAGAGAAGGCGCAGTCAGAGCGTCGTGTGAACGGTGCATACCGCGTTTAGAAGGGGATTTTTTGTTTTGTTGAACGGCCATTTCAAGCTCCTAAATAAATAAACTGTGTCCTAATTAACTGCTTTTCAAACCTGCTAAAACAGCGAAGGGGTTTGGTTTGTCCCGATTGACTTCTTCCAGTGTCCCATTGTTGCCGCAGTCTTCGTGTCGAGGGGAGAAAGGGAGCGACATCAGGATTTGGTCTTCGACCAGAGTTCGTACGTCTAGCTCTTTTTCGAGCAGCATACCTTCCAATTCTTCATCGGCAAGCATGGCTTCGTCCAAACTCTCTTCATCGGCAAACAAGACGATACGGCTGGTTTCATCGAGCAGAAACGGCATGGGCGTAATGCAGCGCTGGCAAATCAGGGGCATATCGGCTTTGACGTTCAAATCGAGAAACAGACGTTGCAGCCGGTCGCGGCCACCTTGCAGCGTAAACGACACGCGCGTCTGTTTGTCGGCCGGATAATCGTGCGAACTGACTCGTTCATCCAATTCTTCGAGCAGGAAGCTGCCTTGCAGATTCTGCCCTTCGGCGGCGAAAACTTCTGGGTCAATCAAATTAGGGTATGACATAAACGGAGTATGATATAATTTCGGCGGTCTAACGTCAATGTTTTTAAGTAAAAATATGGAAGTAAAACTGCCTTTGGTTTTAGGGTCGACTTCGGTTTTCCGTTGCGGACAGCTTCGCCGTTTGGGTGTCGATTTTCAGACGGCATCGCCTGATTTTGACGAAACACCTATTGCGGGCGAGCATGCGGGCGAAACGGCGCTGCGTTTGGCTAAAGGTAAAGCCCGTTCATTGGCGGCAGCTTTCCCTGCCGCGCTGATTATCGGAGCAGACCAAGTCGCATGGTGCGAAGGACGTCAATTGGGTAAGCCGATGAACGTCGCAAATGCACAACAGATGCTGGAAAACTTAAGTGGAAAACGGATTGAATTTTACAGCGCAATCGTGCTTTTGAATACTGCTACGGGCAAGGTTCAGCATCATGTCGATCATACGGTGGTTACCATGCGCCAGTTGTCGCAGGAACAAATCAGCCGATATTTGGAACGTGAGCCGGATGCGGTTTATTGTGCCGGCGCGGCGAAGAGCGAGGGTTTGGGCGCTGCTTTGTTGGAGCGGATTGAAAGTACGGACCCAAATGCTTTGATTGGCCTTCCGATTTTCCGTCTGATTGATTTTTTGAAAAACGAAGGTGTGGAAGTTTTATAGTTTGAGGCCGTCTGAATGTGTTCAGACGGCCTGAGATTTTTGGGAGCTGCAAGAATGAAACCGATTTTGTATTTGATTCCTACCCCTTTGGGTGCGCCTGATACGCCATGCCTGTTGCCGCATGAGCAACAGGCGATTGTCGGGCTGACGGATTTTGTTGTGGAAGCGGAAAAAACAGCGCGCGCGCATTTGAAACACTTGGGTGTGACTACGCCTATCCGCGAGCTGAATCTGCAAACGCTGAATGAACACACGGATTTGAAGACTTTGCCGGAATTGCTGAAACCTTTGCAAGAAGGGCGCAGTATGGGTATTGTCAGCGAGGCAGGTTGCCCGGCTGTTGCCGACCCGGGCGCGAATTTGGTGGCGTTGGCTCATAAACACGGTTTTGAAGTACGGCCTTTGGTCGGGCCGTCCAGTTTGTTGCTGGCGCTGATGGCTTCGGGTGCGAATGGTCAGAACTTTGCGTTTAAGGGTTATTTGCCGTCTGAAAAAAATGAGCGGATTCAGCGTTTGAAGGCTTTGGAGCAACGTTCGCGCCAGCAGAATGAAACGCAGCTGTTTATCGAAACGCCGTATCGCAACGATGCGTTGTTGGCTGATGCGGTGGAAAACCTGCATCCTGAAACGCGATTATGCGTGGCCACGGACTTAACCTTGCCGACACAGGAAATCATCAGCCAGACGATTGCGCAGTGGCGGAAAAGAAAAGAAATGCCGAATTTGAAAAAACGCCCGACGATTTTTGTGTTGCATGCAGCGTAAAACTGGATTGGGTTCAATTTCAAACTGTATTTGTTTGGGGAAATAAAAAAGGCCGTCTGAACAACAGACGGCCTTTGTGTTACCTAAACCTTTATCAAGAAACGACTTCGCCTTGGGCGCGTTGTTTTTCGATGCTGCGGTTGATGTGCCATTGTTGGGCGATGGTCAAGAGGTTGTTGACTACCCAGTACAGAACCAAACCGGCAGGGAAGAAGAAGAACATGATGGAGAAAATCAAAGGCATGACTTTCATCATTTTCGCCTGCATCGGGTCGGTTGACGGCGGATTCAGATAAGTTTGTGCAAACATGGTTGCCGCCATAATCAAAGGCAGGATGTAGAAAGGATCCGGACGGCTCAAGTCGGTAATCCAGCCCAACCAAGGCGCTTGGCGCAATTCTACGGAGGCGAACAATGCCCAGTACAGGCCGATGAAGACGGGGATTTGCAACAGCATAGGCAGGCAGCCGCCCAGCGGATTGATTTTCTCGTCTTTATAAAGCTGCATCATAGCTTGTTGTTGCGCCATGCGGTCATCGCCGTATTTCTCTTTGATGGCTTGCAATTTAGGTGCGGCGGCACGCATTTTTGCCATAGAGCGGTAAGAGGCGTTGGTCAACGGGTACAGCACGGCTTTGACGATGATGGTCAAAACGATGATTGCCCAACCCCAGTTGCCGATGATGTTGTGCAGTTGGTTCAAGAGCCAGAAGAGCGGGGAGGCGAACCAGTGTACTTTGCCGTAGTCTTTGGCCAGTTGCAGTTTGTCGGCGATGTTGGCGATAACGGAAGTGGTTTGCGGACCGGCATACAGGTTGATGGCGGTTTCGGCTTTCGCGCCGGCTTGAATGGCGGCTAAAGGCACGCTGACGCTTGCGCTGTACAGGTTGTCGTTTCGACGTTTGATGTCGATACGGCAGTCGCCTGCGGTGCATACGCTTTGGCCGTCTTTAGGCTGCAAAATCCAAGTGGACATGAAGTGGTGTTCAATCATGCCGAGCCAGCCGGTCGGCGTTTTGCGGATGTATTCGGCTTCGGATTTGCCGGATTTAGCATCGTCGTCCAAATCAGAGAAGCTGACTTTTTGGAAGCCGCCTTCAGGGGAGTAAACCACCGGGCCGACGTAAGAGCGGGTAAAGTAGCCTTGGCCTTCGGGTTCGCTGTGGTCGCGGACGATGCGGTAGTCTGCGCTCAGGTTGACGGGTTGGCCGTTGCTGTTGGTAATGTCAAAGCGGACGTTAACCAAGTAGCTGCCTTTGGTAAAAGTATAAACTTTGTCGATTTTTAGGCCGTTGGTTTCAGGTGCGCTCAGGCGGACTTCGACTTTGTCGCCTTCCAAACTGTATTGTTTTTGCGGAGCGGTAAAGCTGATGCCTTTCAGAACGTTGTTGCCTTGTGCGTCCAAAAGCTCGGATTGGGCAACATAGGTGTATTCCTTGCCGTCGTTAAACAGGAGGAAAGGTTTGTGTTCGTCACCGGTTGCTTTGTATTGCAAGAGGGTCAGCTGGCGCAGGTCGCCGCTTTTTTCGTCGATGACGGCTTTAACTGTGTCCGTGGTAACGGTAATAGGGGAGGCCGGGGCAAGCGCGGCTTCAGCAGCGGCTTTTGCCGGAGCAGCGGCCGTTTGCTGTTGCGCGGCTTGTTGCGCCGGATTAGGTTTGGGGCTGGGGAAGAAATGTTCCCAGCCGGCAAAGATTGCCACTGAAATGGCAAAAAACGCCATTAGTCTTTTAAAATCCATAAGAGATTCCTGGAATTGACGGATAGGTAATCGAGATGAAAACTGCTTCAGACGGCATTATATAGAAACCGACGGGAAATTAAAGGAAATCGTGTTCTTTAAATGGTTGACAGCAGCATTATGGAACAGGGTCATGTCCGTGTCCGCCGAAAGGGTGGCATCGTGCGATGCGTTTGATGGCCAGCCATCCGCCTTTGAGTGCGCCGTATTTTTTGACGGCTTCGACTGCGTATTGTGAACAGGTCGGGGTATAACGGCAGCGCGGCGGAATGAGGGGGCTGATGCAATATTGGTAAAAGCGGATGAGTGCAAGGATGAGCTTGGAAAGCAGGGTGTTCATCGGCGTTTTTTCATCAGCTGGGCAAGTTGGTTTCGGGCTTTCGGGGCTGTTTCACGATTAAACGCCTGACGCACGCGCACAACAAAATCATGCGGCGGCAGCTGGTGTTGATTCAGCCTGAACCAGTCGCGGATGACGCGCTTCATATAATTACGGTCATGTGCGCGTTTGGCGGTCTTTTTGCTGACGACCAAACCAAGGCGCGGATGGCCGAGCGTATTGTCTGTGGACTGGGAGACTTGCAGCAAATCGCGGCTGCGTCGGTTTTTCAACGCAAAAACGGATGAAAAATCATCCGTTTTTAATAAGCGATACTGCTTCGAGAAGCCGTAATTCAAAATTATACAGCCAGGCGTTTGCGGCCTTTGGCGCGACGGGCAGCCAATACTGCGCGACCACCGCGGGTTTTGGAGCGAACCAAGAAGCCGTGGGTGCGTTTGCGTTTGGTAACGGAAGGTTGATAAGTGCGTTTCATGATGTTTCCTAAAAATTGGTAGATAATTAAACCGTGAATTACACTCCAATTTGTTGCTTTTGTCAATCAATATAAAAACTTTTCGTCGGCTAAAGTGTGACAACGGGTTTGATGCATTGATAGAATTTGTGGATAAAATTTTGCGGCGGTTGTGGATAAAAAAGAGCGGAATGGGTATAATCGCCCAACCTTGCTTTTCTCTGTGCGCAAGGCCGTCTGAAAGCAGCGGGCGTGTCATAAAAATCTGATTTTTATTGGATTGCCTGTCTGCTCCGCCTTCTTGTATTTCCCAAATCTTCCATTTTCCGAGCTTAATCTC